>CAVSHB010000001.1:0-1574198 GCA_963727775.1 uncultured Nitrospiraceae bacterium
GCCTTATTAAAGAGCTGCAGGCAGAGGGTATAGCCACACTCGACAACATCGGTAGATGCCTCAGGGCTATAAATCAAAGATGCTCCACGTAATAACTCATTTTTTGGATGGCTTCTTCGGGATCGACACTTTTTTTTACAACCTTGAAGAGGATTCCCACTGGGTATCGGAAGAACTGCAAAAGAAAATAGCTGAAGCCCCGACCTATTATTGAATATTGGCAGCGGAGGCTAACATTTAATCTCCTGTCTGAATCAAAAAGGATATATTGATTTTAGGGTGCCTTTTATGGTATTTTAATCTTTTAAATTAATCAGGAGGGTTGAATTGCCAGCTAAAGCGAGACCGAAGAAAAATCTGTCAGCCGAGAAGAGGGTGAGACGGCTGTAAAAAGGAATCTTCGCAACAGGAGTGTGCTGAGTTCCATTAAAACCGTTGAAAAGAAGATTGAGGCAACCATGGCTTCAGGGAACAAAGAAGATGCAGGGAAAGCGTTGCTCCAGGCAGTAAAAGCGATTGATAAGGCTGCTTCAAAAGGTGTTATCCACAAAAATACCGCTTCGAGGAAGATATCACGTCTTACAAAGAAAGTGAACGTGCTTCCTGCAGCCGGAGCAGTTTAATAAGAAGATAGTCCATCGGAAAAGTTCTGCCGGAACTTTTTATATCGATATCGACTCTGCCCAGTAACTCAAACACTCTTAATAGATATTCCTCTTCAGCCGGGCTGATTTTCGAATGCAGGTTGCGTCCGTATTGCCAGTTAAGTGCGCCGATGAGGCTGTAATCTTCTGCTGTTTCTCTTAGGGTTTTGTAAATCCTGAATACCTTTTCGGTATCTTTTTCTCTTAAAGCGTTTACAAGATCGAATATGCTGTAAAGCCTTATTCCTGTGACAATATCCGAGATGTCATCCATACCTATTTTTTGCTTTCCGATAAGGGAAAATTTTTCGATCTCTGCCGAAAGCAGGCCAAGGTCGGGTCCTATGAGCCCTAGTAAATAGTTTGCAGCCTCCTCGGACATCTCTATCTTTTTTAAGCCGGCCCTCTGTTTTATCCAGGAAGGGATTTCTGATTCCCTTACGTCAAGAGACACCGGTTTCAATGACTTGAACTTTTCTCTGGTATCTTTAGTTAAGGTGCCCTTATGAAGCAAAACTAAAACCGAATTCTCGGACGGGTTTGTTAAATAGACATTTAACCTTTCGATATCTTTTTTCAGAAGCTTCTGGAAGTTTCCTTCTGCGATTGTGAATCTTCTGCCTCCAAAAAAAGAGGCAGTATTAGTGAGCTCTATAATTTTCTCGAATGCCGGTTTTTCATCTCCTTGCAATAACAGATCGAATACATGGAGATTAAAGTCTCTCTCGGTATCCGGAACCATTTTTTTTATTGCAGCTAAGGCTTCTCTGTGGATGAACAGGTCCGATGCATAAAACAGGTAAACATAGGAAGGAAGGCCTTTGTCTATTTCGTTGAGTAATGCCTGAAAGCTCATTTATAAATAAGGACGGCGACTATCTCGGCAGCCATATCTTTGACGGCATTGTCCGAAGCGTCTTCTTTAGATGCAATGAGTTCGTTCAATGAGCCCGGACCCGAAAAAGAGACAATGAAAGGAGAGCCTAAATCTTTGAACTCTTTTTTGTTTCCCGCTTGGTCGGTCAACACAAAGTTTGCTTTAATAACTACCTCATATTCTCTTGCTATGTTGGACTTTTCAGACAAGATGCGCAATTCAAACTGGGTTATGGTCCCGCTTAACTTGTTCGGTGCATCGGGTGCTACAGAAATCCCTTGTTTCAGAAACTCCTCTGTCAAGGCCGCATATAATCTGTCCTGAAGTTTTGGTTCAAGCGTCTTGTTTTCGATCTTCACAATCCGAATTGAATCGAAAGGCAGCGCAGCTTTACCGTGCAATGAATAGCCGCACCCGTAAACGGTAAACATCAGGCAGCAAAAAATAAAGAATGACCCGAACAGAAAATTGTTAACTTTGAACTTTGAAATTTTAACTTTCATCATTCTCCAATGACAATATTGACCAGCTTACCTTTCACAATAATAACCTTTTTGATTGACTTAGCTCCAATAATTTCTTTAATTTTCTTGTCGTCAAGGGCAATCCCTTTGATTTCATTATCATGGGTATCTGCCGGAATCATGATCTTTGATCTGACTTTCCCGTTTACCTGTATAACAAGTTCTATCTTCTCCTCTTTAGCGGCTTGTTCATCCCAAAGCGGCCATCCTTGCTCAAATATGCTCGGCTTATTCCCGATCGTCTCCCAGAGTTCCTCTGCAATGTGCGGAGAAAAAGGAGAAAGAAGCAGGAGTAACCGCTCTATTGCAAACTTGAAAATCACAAGGTCTTCATTTGAGCTGGATTCATAAGAAGCAAGGTCATTCATAAGCTCCATCAGTCCGGCGATTGCGGTATTGAAGTGATACTCACGCTCGATGTCTGTTGTTACCTTTTTGATTGTCTGATGCGTCTTCCGGTAAAGCCGTAAAGCATGAGACGTCAGTCGTGAGGAGTCAATTGATTCTGCAGCAGTTTTGGGCCCTGCACTTAACGCCTGACGGTTCTTATAAATGATACCCCATAACCTGTTCAAAAACCTGTAAGCGCCGTCGACACCTTTGTCCGACCAATCGAGGTCTTTCTCAGGCGGAGCGGCAAAGAGAGAAAATAACCTCGATGTATCAGCGCCATATTTCCTGATCAGATAATTAGGGTCAACAACGTTGCCCTTTGATTTCGACATCTTTGCGCCGTCTTTTATTACCATACCCTGTGTCAGTAGGTTCCGGAAAGGTTCACTGATTGCAAGGAGTCCGAGGTCACGGATGACTCTTGTAAAAAACCGTGAGTATAGGAGATGAAGCACCGCGTGCTCGACCCCGCCGATGTACTGGTCAACAGGCAACCAGTATTTAAACTCGGAATCGGTTTTTTGTATTTCGGATCTCAAGTTGATATCGCCCTTCCCCGAACAATAGCGAATGAAATACCAGGATGAGTCAACAAATGTGTCCATTGTGTCGGTCTCACGCCTTGCCTTATCGCCGCATTTTGGGCACTCGGCATATAAAAATGCCTCCGACTCAAGAAGCGGCGAGCTGCCTTTGCCGGTAATCTTCAGATCCTCCGGGAGTATCACAGGCAGGTCTTTTTCAGGTACAGGGACAATGCCGCATCTGTCGCAATAAATTACCGGGATAGGCGTCCCCCAATACCTCTGCCGCGAAATTCCCCAATCCCTCAATTTGTAATTGACAACAGCTTTCCCAAATCCTTTTTCCTCAATAAATTTTATTATCTTTGTTCCGGCAATAGCACTTTTTAGACCAGTAAACTGCCCGGAATCAACCAGGACCCCTTCGTCTTCATAGGCCTCGGTAAGATGTCCGGGCGGTTCTGTATGGATTTTCGAATCAGGGACTATTACAACCTTGACAGGTAATTCATATTTCGCAGCAAACTCGAAGTCCCTCTGGTCATGGGCAGGTACGGACATGATGGCGCCTGTGCCATATTCCATAAGAACGAAGTTCGCGACATATACCGGTATCTTATCTCCATTTAAAGGATTGACTGCGCAGTGGCCGGTGTAAAGTCCTACCTTCTCTGTTTCTTTGCTGTCTTTGCTGTATTTAGCCTTAATATGGTCGAGCCGGCCTTTATCTTCCACCAGTTTTTCGGTCATCGGATGCTCAGGCGCAATGCACATGAACGTCACACCAAACAGGGTATCCGGTCTGGTTGTGAATATCCTTAATTTCCCATCCATTTCTGCCAAGGGGAAATCAACTTCCACGCCTTCTCCCTTACCGATCCAGTTCTTCTGCATAAGGACAACACGCTCAGGCCATCCGTTCAGTTCATCACAACCCTTAAGCAACTCTTCTGCATACTTGGTAATCCTGAAAAACCACTGTTCAAGTTTTTTTTGGACAACTATATTGTCGCAACGCCAGCATTTTTCATCTATCACCTGTTCATTGGCAAGGACGGTCCCACAGGACTGGCACCAGTTAACATAGGAATATTTCCTGTAAGCGAGCCCCTTCTCCAGCATTTTCAGGAAAAACCACTGGTTCCATTTGTAATATTCAGGTTTGCAGGTAGTTACTTCCCTTTCCCAGTCATAGCTGAGCCCCATGCGATTGAGCTGCTTTTTCATATTATCGATATTCCTGTAGGTCCATTCCGACGGATGGACACCGTGTTTAATCGCAGCATTCTCGGCAGGAAGTCCGAACGCATCCCATCCCATCGGATGAAGAACATTGAAGCCCTTCATTCTTTGGTACCTTGCTATAACATCGCCGATGGCATAATTTCTTACATGACCCATGTGGATTTCACCTGAAGGGTAAGGGAACATCTCCAGACAGTAAAATTTCTCCCTGGACTGGTCAGCCTTTATTCTATGCAGCTTTCTTTGATCCCAATATCCCTGCCATTTGAGTTCGACCTTTTGCGGATCGTATTTTTCTTCCAAGATTAATACCTCCTGACTACAGAAAACAGATATATCAAAAAGGATAATATGAACGGTATTATAGCAAAAAAGACGACTTCAGTAGGTCAGGCTGTAAGGTTTAACTGATAGGTGCTCCAACCCTTGCAGTTGGTACATCTTCCGGACCAATCAGGAGATACATGCCCGCAGTTTTTGCAGCTGTATGAGAGACCGGCCGCATATATATGGGAATCCAATGCTTTTTTATATTCACGCACAGCCTTGTCTACCTGGTTCCTTTTCATGTAGAGGTTGCCCATAAGCTTATGCATTTCAGGGTATACAGTCCCTCCGGTATCGATGGATGCCATGGTTTCAAACGCATCATCTATCATCTCAAGCCTGTAAAAGAGTTTCCCGAGGAAGAATTTAACGACAGGTTCCTGTGGATTTCTTGATATGTTATTTTTATATATTCTTATAAGCCGTAAAGGCTCACCTATGCTTATAAGTAAATCTTCCAGTCTTAAAAGGACAATCATGGACGATGTATGTTCATACTCCTTCTCAAGGAGATTAATTGCCTCTTCGGACTCGCCTTCTCTTAGAAGTACTTCTGCAAGTCCGAGGCTTGCGGGGATGAAATCCTTCTCCAGACGTAATACGGTCCTGAAGGCTTTTTTAGCCTTTTCGAGATCTCCATTTTCAAGACTGTGCCTGCCGTATTCATACTTGTATCCGACAAGGTTTTGCCTCTCGCGGGCTTTATTCTTTTCAGCATGTTCATTTTTAAGTATTGTTTTCTGAACGAATACGAGGTCGTCCCACTTTTCCTGCCTTTCGAATATCTCTCTCTTTTTGTACAGGGCTGATAGGTTTTCATCGTCCAGGTCGAGTATCTCCTCGATATACCGCAAAGCATCGGCCCATCTTCCCGTCTTTTCCATGAGCCTCTCAAGGGAAAATAGAACCTCGATGTTTCTGGGGTTAAGGTCCCTCGCGCTCTGAAAATATTCACGGGCCTTCTGAAAATCATCCTCTGAAAGGGCAATATCTCCGAGCTGCAGTAACGCGTTAAGGTGCTCAGGCTCTTCCACGAGAATCTCTTTCAATAATTCCTTTGACTCGGTCTGGTTATGGTGGGCAAATAAATAATTCAATGCCTTTGAGTACAGTTCCTGAACTTTTTCGTTCTTTTTCTGCTTTTTCTGATATTGCCAGCTGTCTACGTATCTCTTTGTATCTCTCACCACGAATACAAAAAGCATTGCGAGTCCGCCGATTGCTATTGAAAGCAGGATAAGTGCAATGGTAGGTGTTTCGTAAGCCTCTCCAAACGGTATCTTTATGATGGTTGCTTCCTGGTTGAAGATAGCAAATAAAGCGAGTGAGGCCAGGAATAGGACGAATATGAATACGGCCAGTTTACTCATGAATGACGATATTACTCAATCCGGATTCTTTGGGCATCAATCCATAGTTTTTCAAGTTCATAAAATGTCCTTGTCGTTGCTTCAAATATATGTACAATAACATCCCCGTAATCCATTAGCACCCAATGGTAGTATTTCATGCCCTCAATGCCGAGAGGATTTATCCCTTCCATTTTAAATCTCTCTTCGATCTGTTCTACGATTGCTTTTACCTGGGGAGTGCTTTCTCCTGAGCAGATAACGAAATAATCCGCTATTGTAGTCAGGCCTTGTAAATCGAGGACAAGGACGTCTTGCGCCTTTTTATCAAGTGCCGCCCTTGCTGCTTCTAGGGCTTTATCTTTACTTTCTAAGGTCTTTCCTCCCTTCTGATTGAAAATAGCTAATAGTTGACATGATGCCTTTAAATATTAACTTTTATAGAGCTTCTTAGTAATTATATAGGATTGGACCTCCGCTGGCAACAAATATTTTATGCTTCTGCCCAGTTTTAGCAGCCTTCTGACCTCTGTGGAAGATATCCCTATGCTGGTTAGTCTGAAGAGAATAGCGTTTGCGCCGCTCTTAAGTTTTATCATATAAGTTTCAGTATCTTTCTTATCAAGCTGTTCCAGGACGGTTCTGCTTATTTTTATATAGGGGGAAACCCGGAGGTCCATAAAACTGAAATCAGGCCGCGAGATGATGATGAAATTGGTGATAGATATAAGTCTTTCAGGGTCCAACCAGTTAGGTATGTCAAGGAAGGTGTCTATCCCGAGGATAAAGTAGAACTCCGCCTCAATATTGGATTCCTTCAGTGTCTCAATCGTCTTTACCGTATAAGATTTGCCCTGCAGTCTGCACTCTATATCCGATAGTTCAAAAAACGGGTTACCGGTGAGGGCAAGCCTGACCATTTCGTATCTGTCTGCGGTCTTTGCTATGCCTTCAGTTTTCAACGGCGGACTTCCGGAGGGGACAAAGAGAATCTTATTGAGTCCAAGTTTTTCCCTCACCTCTTCAGCAGCCCTGAGATGTCCGTAATGTATGGGGTTAAATGTCCCGCCGAATACGCCGACTTTCATTCTTCTTCCAATTTCAGCTAATTGATATAAAAAAGGCAGTGATTATCTTTGAGCGGTTTTAAATTCTTTCGAAGAAAGAATTTACCTCGGAGGTCCGACATTCGTCGGGGCAAGAATGAGCGAAAAGGTAATCACTGTCTTTTTTATTTTTAGTCTCTTAACTGACCATTACCCAAAACTATAAATTTAGTGCATGTCAATTCTTCCAGACCCATCGGACCTCTTGCATGGATTTTGCCGGTTGAGATTCCGATTTCAGCTCCCAATCCAAATTGGAACCCGTCATTGAGCCTTGTTGACGCATTCACAAGCACAGCCGAGGAATCAACCTCCCTCAAAAATCTCAGGGCCTTATCGTAATTCATAGTTACGATGGAGTCTGAGTGAGAAGAGCCGTACCTGGCGATATGATCCATAGCTTCGTCCATATCTTCAACTACCTTTACGTTTAAGATCAGGTCGAGGTATTCCCTGGAATAGTCCTCTTCTTTCACCTCCGTTATATCCGGATAGATAGCGAGTGTCTTTGAGCAGCCCCTAAGTTCCACCCCGGCGCCTTCAAATCTTTGCAGCATCTTCGGCAGAAATCCTTCGGCAATAGGCTTATCCACGAGCATGGTTTCCATTGCGTTGCAGGTGCCCGGTCGCTGGACTTTTGCATTAAGACAGATTTCCTCCGCCATGATGAGATCAGCATCTCTATCAACAAATATATGACAAACACCTTTATAATGTTTTAAAACAGGGATTCTGGAATTTTCAGTGACCGCCCTAATGAGCGCTTCCCCGCCCCTCGGGATAATCAGATCAATCAATTCTTCAAGCTTCAGCATCTCCATAACCGCTTCTCTTTCAGGTATATCGATAAAAGTTATCGCGCCCTGATGAAGTCCCTGTCTTTTTGCAGCCTCGCGCAATATTTTTACGATCGCCCTGTTTGAATTAATGGCCTCTGAGCCTCCCCTGAGGACGACGGCATTCCCGGCCTTCAGACAGAGGGCCGCCGCATCAGCCGTAACATTAGGTCTTGACTCATAGATAATCCCGATAACCCCGATGGGGACCCGCATTTTCCCGACTGTCATGCCGTTAGGTCTCCGCCACATTTTTGTTATCTCTCCTGCAGGGTCGGGTAAGGCCGCCACTTCAACAAGTCCCTGTGCCATCTCGGAAATGCGTTTCCCGTTCAGCGTCAGTCTGTCTATCATTGCCTTGGAAAGCCCTTTTCCCCTGGCAAATTGAATGTCTTTTTTGTTCGCTGCAATAAGCTCTTTTGCCCGCTTTTGCAGCGCCTTTGCCATTTCAACAAGGGCAGCGTTTTTCTGCCCCGATGATGCTCGGGCGAGTACCCTCGCCCCCTCTTTGGCTTCTTTAGCTTTGTTAATTACAAATGCCGCTATGTCCATACGCACCTCCATGGCATAATATTGATAAATATACCACAGATTGACTTAATGATGTAAAATGTCATATGCCTCAAATTAAGATTTTACCGTCCGATCTAAAGAACAAGATTGCCGCAGGAGAGGTCGTCGAAAGGCCGGCTTCTGTAGTAAAGGAGTTGATGGAAAATTCCATCGATGCCGCGAGCACGGATATCAGAGTAGACGTCCTTTATGGAGGGAAGCGCCTTATCAGGGTATCCGATAACGGAAGCGGAATGGACAAGGAAGACGCCCTCCTTTGTTTCCAAAGACATGCAACCAGTAAGCTTGTTTCAGAGGCTGACCTTTTCAATATAAGAACAATGGGGTTCAGAGGCGAAGCGCTTCCGTCCATAGCATCAGTCTCAAAGATCAGGCTAACTTCGGGCTTGAAGGGTTCCGCGTCCGGTATATCTGTTGAAATACACGGAGGAGATGTAAAAGAAATTAAAGATTCTCCTTCTGTCGGCACAACCGTTGAGGTCAGGGATTTATTCTTTAATCTGCCCGCAAGAAAGAAATTTCTGAAGACGAACAGTACAGAGCTTTTTCATATTATCGATACAGTAACAAAAGAGGCCCTCTCACATTGGGAGATAGCTTTTTCGCTGGCTTCCGATAACAAAGAGACCATCAAACTACCTATTGCATCGGGTCCGAGAGAACGCATTATGCAAATCTATGGGGAAGAATTTCTGGCCGGCCTGATAGAGGCAAATGCCGAAGCAGCCGTAGCGGATGGGACAGGGATGAAAGCTTTTGTTACAAAAGGAGATAATTTCAGAAACACCAGAGCGCACCAGTTCATTTTTATAAACAAGCGTCCGATAAAAGATCAATCTATTTCTCACGCAGCATACAAGGCATATGAAGGCATCCTGCCGCGGGATAAACATCCTGTCTTTTTCATTTTTTTGGATATTGACCCAAGGAAGGTAGACTTTAATGTGCATCCGACAAAACGCGAGGTCAGATTTGAAGATAAAGAATCCGTTTATCATTTTGTAAATTCCGTCATCAAAGAAACTATAAAAGGCGAGAGGGCTGAATATGTAAAACAATTTACAGAAATCCCTGAAATGGATTATCCAAAACCGTCTCTTGAAACGTCTTCGACCCCATATTCGTTTCTTTTGCCCGGCGACGGGACTCTGGTGTCCGAAAATCTTGAATTTGCTTACAGGCCCCAACTGCCTTTTATTTATCTCGGAGAGACATTCCTTGCCGTCGCAGGTAAAGGCGGACTCACACTGATAGACCACCATGCTGCCCACGAGAGAGTCCTCTATGAAAAGTTCCTGAAGGGAATCGACCTTAACTCCCACCAATTATTATTCCCGAAACAGGTCAAGCTTTCACACAAAGAATACCTGGTTATACTTGAGAACTTCCGTATACTCAGGGATTTTGGTTTAGATATAGATGACTTTGGTCATGGGACGATCATTGTCCGCTCGCTGCCCGACATTTTAAGAGATGCAGATATAAAAGGTATTATTTCAGATATGGCATCATGTATTGCTGAGGGTATTCCGCCTGATAAATCATTTAAAGAAACCCTTGCTGCACGGATTGCATGCCATATTTCGGTGAGAGGAAGGGAAATCCTTAACCAGGAAAAGCTATCGGGGCTTCTGTCCGACCTTGAACAGACCGAGCACCCTGACCAGTGTCCGCATGGCAGACCTACAAGAATCTTCCTTTCTTTGGATGATCTGAAGAAGATGTTCAAGAGAAAATGAATCAGGTTATTATTCTTCTTGGCCCGACCGGTGTCGGAAAGACCGGGCTCTCTCTCCTCCTCGCGAAAGAACTGGATACGGAAATAATCAGCGCGGATTCCATGCAGATCTACCGGCACATGGATATCGGCACTGCCAAACCTATGCCTCATGAGAGAAGCAAGATAGCGCATCATATGATTGACATTGTCGACCCATGGGAATCGTTCAGCGCCGGGAGATATATCTCGATGGTAGCGCCTATCATTGACGGCTTACATAACAAAAGGAAGGTCCCTATTGTCGTCGGCGGCACAGGCCTCTATATTATGGCGATGACAAGGGGCATATTCAGCGGCCCCTCAGCAGACTGGACATTGAGAGAGGAACTCCAGTCCATGGAAAATGAAGAAAAAGGTTCCTTACACAATTACCTGAGAACACTTGATCCCGATGCCGCCGGCAAAACAACACCTAACGACACACGCAGGATTATAAGGGCGCTGGAAGTCTGCCTTAAGAGTAAAACGAGTATTTCAAAGATGCAGGAAAAACTCACCCGGCCGCTCCCTTATGAATTCATAAAGATCGGCCTTTCAAGAGACAGAAAAGAGCTGTATCAGATGATCGAAAAAAGGGTTGACGGAATGATGGCCTCAGGTCTTGTAGAGGAAGTAAAGAAGATCCTGGAGATGAACCCTGACAGGACCCCAATGCAGGCAATCGGATATAAAGAAATTGCAAAATATATTCAGGGAGAGATTTCTTTTGATGAAGCTGTTACACTTATTAAAAGAGATTCCAGGAGATACGCGAAAAGGCAGTTCACGTGGTTCAGGAAAGAAGAAAACATTCACTGGATCGACATTGCGGGTGTTCATGATATCCGTGAAGTTTTCTTGCGCGTCCGTGATATTTTGAAAACCTGCTTTGTGGGATTAACGGGGGTTTGACCAAATGACTTTATTACAGATTCTTGTTCTTGCCGTAGTCCAGGGAGCTGCCGAGTTATTGCCGGTTTCAAGTTCTGCGCACGTCATAATCGCTGAGAAGTTGATGGGGCTCGACCCGACGAGTCCGGAGATGACGCTTCTGCTGGTGATGCTCCACACAGGCACAATGTTCGCGGTCATCTTCTTTTTTTGGAATTCGTGGAAAGTGAACTTCTTTGCTACACACAAAGTTTTCTGGAATTCGGCGAAGCTTATTGCAATTGCAACTCTGCTGACGGGGATCATAGGCTTATCGTTGAAATATTTGCTTGAGAGATTTATATTAGGGAATGTCCCACACGCTGAGATCGAGCTTCTCTTCGGCAACTTGGCCCTGATCTCAGCGGCACTTGCTTCAGCAGGCATATTGATCATTTTCGCCGGATGGAAAAGCCGTCATTCATCCGATGGAAAAACTACTTTGAACTTTATTGGGTCCTGTTTGATTGGAGCAGTGCAGGGTGTCTGTCTGCCTTTCCGGGGATTCTCGCGTTCCGGCGCTACCATATCCACCGGTCTTCTTTTGGGGATATCAAAGGCCAGAGCCGAGGAATTCAGTTTCGCGCTTGCCGTTGTTCTTACTCCGCCTGTGATGGTCAGGGAAGTCCTGAGATTACTTAAGGCGCATCATTCATCTTCACCTGATTTGTCGGGCATGGCAGGTCTGTTTTATCCCAGTCTGATGGGTATGGTTCTGAGCTTTGTTAGTGGAATTTTGGCGCTTCGCTGGCTTTCCAATTGGCTGGAGCGAGGCCGTTGGCATCTGTTCGGGATTTATTGTCTCTGTGCTGCGGCTGTTGTTTTCCTGCTTCATAAAATCGGAATATAATTGGGTCTTAAAGAAAATGCAGTCTCTTTCCTGATCTTCATTGCTTTTTCGGAAAAAGTCCCTTTATTCCCTCTACCACTGCATTGAGAGGCACTGCGGCTACACCATTGCCCATGGTATATCTCTTGTTGCCGGGATAGACAACGGCTATTTGTTCAAGGTTTAACCCTTCACGAGCGATCCGCATTGATGGCGTTATTCTCGGCGCATCCATACGTTTACACTCTACCATGAATATCGAATATTTGCCTTTCGATTTTCATGGTACGATAGCCATATGCTTAATTCTATAGATAGAGACACGCTGACCTTCTGCGATAGAATCCTCAATCTTTTATTGTGACGACAGTAACTTTTATCTATTCGAAAAGGTCAGTATGACTGCCAGTTCTCTCAAAAATAATGATTTCTTTTCTCTTGTCAATTTTGTAGATGAGCAACCAATCAGGCTCTATGTGGCATTCCCGCCGATCCTTAAAATTCCCAGTAAGCGCATGATCATGGTGTCTTTCGAGCAACTTTTCCTCATTGATGAGTTTCTCCATTACTTCATGAAGTTTATCAATATCTTTCCCCTGCTTCTGCATCTGCTTGTAGTTCTTTTCAAACCGGTTAGTGGTAAGAAATCTCATCACTTAGCTGCCATCTTTGCTTTAAACTCCTTCATGCTCTTGTACTCATTTAACTCCCTGCCGGCATCGGTCTTCCTGAAGGTCTCCAGGGTTGTCTTGTTAGGTATCTTTACCTCAAAAGGCAATCCTTTGCGGAGCCTTACCTGGCTAAAGAAGACCGTAATCGCTTCAGTCGTAGATAGACCCAACTTCCTAAATATCTTGTCCGTGTCTGTCTTTAAATCCGACTGCACTCTCGCATGTATCATTACTGTCTTTGGCATTCAGACCCTCCATATAGGCTTTTATATTATTGTATCTCAGGTGAGATATAAAGGCAAGAAAGTTTTTTTAGATATCCATCTTCGTCTCGACGCCGTTTCTCTATAGCCTTCACATAGAATCGAAAAAATAGCAAAATGAAAGACGCGACCCCGTTATTCTCTTTTTGACCCGGCTGTTGTTTTCCTGCTTCATAAAATCGGAATATAGAGCAACTTTCTCCATATTTCGTGTCGACAGATTTATTATGGTTACCTTATGGCCTGGCCGACCAAATCAAATGTCCCAGGGCAGAGGAGTTCCTACAACATCTCACTGTGGACATTCCACTACAGTAATTATTACCGTTTCTAATCCTCGCACCAGGGCCACTATTCAATCTGTGATGTTCATCCAGAAAGAAACACCATCGGGTCCGATTTCAAAATCTCACGTTCAGGCACTAACAGAGAATTTTGGGAGTTCTGAAATAGCATTGAATACTTCATCAAATGTGCATAGTCACGTGTTCGCTGCATGTATGAGGTTACATAAGGAAAGACGCGTGCTGAGAATGTTTATTTTCGTTCGAAGCAAAGCAAATAGGCCTGATGAGGTGTCTCTCTTTCCAATTCAAAGAAACAGTTCTTGTTGCCAGCGTGCCTGTTAGATCGAAAAATGCGAAACTCCTCCGGCTCATGCAGAAAGGCACTGATCAGGACGGGTCTTTCCTTCAAAAATGAAACGCTACCGACATTGTTTACCTCTGCGTTCAAAATCAAGGTTGTTTTTTCGATGAATTCTCAATCAGCCCGATAACTTATTCAAAATCTGCTGTGTATGTATCAGTGCAAGGAAAGAGGCCTTTAGCGACCTCACTGTCACGCACCTCCACCCAGCACTTTATAGAGTGTCACCAAATTGGTCAGACGCGAGAGACGGACGTCGATCAAACCCTGCTGTGCGCTGTAGAGCGAGCGCTGGGAGTCAAGCACGTTCAGGTAGCTCGCTATGCCTTTTTCATATCGGGCTTGCGATAAGCGGTAGCTCGCTGCGGTGGCATCCGTCAGAGACTGCTGTGCAGCCATTTGATCACCGAGGGTTCCGTGCTGCGCAAGGGCGTCGGCCACTTCCCTAAACGCGCTCTGGATAGCCTTCTCGTACTGGGCTATGAAGATCTCGCGGTCGACCTGGCTTACTTTCAGATTGGCGCGGTTGCGTCCCGCGTCAAAGATCGGAAGTGTAATCTGCGGCGCAAAGCTCCATGCGCGGGATGAGGCATTAAAGAGCGCAGACAGCTGGTCGCTCGACAGACCGATGCTTGTCGTCAGGGTAATACGCGGGAAAAAAGCGGCACGTGCCGCGCCTATATTGGCGTTAGCGGCCTTAAGAAGGTGTTCAGCCTGTACTATATCGGGGCGTCGCTGTAATACTTCGGACGGCAGTCCCGAACTGAACTCTTTCATTGTGGTACCCGAACTAAGCTCGGCTGGCAACAGATCAGCCGGCACGGGCAATCCTATCACGAGTGCCAGCGCATTTTCATCCTGGGCCACCAGGCTCGTGAAACGGGCAATATCAACGCGTGCTGTCTCAACGCTGGTCTGGGCCTGGCGTACATCCAGCTCCGAAGAGGCGCCGGCCTCAAAACGTCGTTTGATAAGGTTGTACGACTCCTGCTGGCTCTCGAATGTGTCCCGCGCGATCTTCAGGTGCTCTTTGTCTGCCGATAGAGCAAGGTAACTGCTAGCGACCTCGGCTATCAGGCTGATCTGTACACTTCGGCGCGCTTCCTCGGTAGCGAAGAACTCCTCCAGTGCCTGGTCCTTGAGACTCCTGACACGGCCGAAAAGGTCGAGTTCATAGGAACTGAATCCCAGGGCGACATCGTACTGATGTATCGTGAGAGGTTGACTGTTACCCGAGACGCCCGCCGGCTCCCTCTGCACCATCCCGCCGCCGGCCGCATTGATCGTTGGGAAGAGATCCGCGCGCTGGACACGGTACAGTGCCTGCGCCCTCTCGATATTGCGTGCGGCAATTCGAAGGTCGCGGTTGTTTTCAAGGGCAAGTGCGATCAGCTTTTGCAGTTGTTTATCGACAAAGAAATCTTGCCAAGAAATCTCGGCAGCGCTCTTCTCGCCTGGCTTCGCTGCATTCTCTTTGTAAGCCGGTCCGCTAGGCCAGTCGGACGGAACAGGCGCTGTCGTGCGCGTATATTTTGGGGCCATGCTAGCGCAGCCGGAGAAAACAAGCAATGCCATAACAACAGCTCCTCCGCGTAGTCCCAGTCTCTGATTTTCCTTTCGGCTCGATCTCTCTGCATTACTAAATATTTTCATATCACTGTTCCTCCGCAGAAGTAGCAAGAACGGGTGCCGCTGCCGGCTGTTTGTATTTTCGCCAACCGAAGATCTTCGACACCATCACAAAGAAAAACGGGATAAAGAACAAGTCGATGAAAGTGGCTGAGAGCAATCCGCCTGTGACTGCAGAGCCGATTGCGTTCTGGGCCGCAGCCCCTGCTCCCTTTGTCAACGCAAGCGGCAATGTACCGAAGAAGAAGGCCAGCGAGGTCATGATGACCGGACGCAGCCTGATCCTCACCGCCGCAAGAGTTGCCTCAATCAACTCGCGGCCTTCATGGAGCTGCGCTTTAATGAACTGGATAATAAGAATCGCATTCTTAGTCGAAAGTCCGACTGTGGTAAGAAGACCGATCTGAAGATAGATGTCGTTCGGCAACCCTCGCAGAGTAACCATTGTGACAGCTCCGACAAGGCCCAGCGGCAACATCAACAGGTTGACAACGGGTATGGTCCAGCTCTCATACAGAGCGGCTATGGACAGAAACACTACCAGAAGTGAGATGGCATAGAGCGCCGGCGCCTGGGCCCCAGCATTCTTTTCCTCGTAGGAGAGGCCGGTCCATTCGTACCCGATTCCCGGCGGCATCTGGCCTGCCATCTTCTCCACCTCGGCCATGGCCTCGCCGGTGCTAACACCCGGTGCCGCCTGCCCCAGGATCTCTACCGACGGGAGGCCGTTGTAGCGCTCAAGGCGGGGGGAACCGTACTGCCAATGGGCGGTGGAAAAGGCGGAGAACGGCACCATCTGGCCGTCCTTGTTGCTGACGTACCAGGTATTGATGTCCTCCGGCAGCATCCGGTAGCGGGGATCGGACTGGAGATAAACCTTCTTCACTCGGCCGTCCTGGATGAAGTTGTTGACGTAGGTGCTCCCCCAGGCGGTGGAGAGAACGTTGTTGATGTCCGCCAGGGAAACCCCCAGGGCCCCGGCCCGCACGTCGTCGATATCGAGCTTGAACTGAGGGGAGTCGTCCTGGCCGTTGGGGCGGACCGCAGTGAGCTTCTTGTTCTTCATGGCCATCCCCAGGAGCTGGTTGCGTGCCTCCATCAGCTTCTCATGCCCCAGGCCACCCCGGTCCTGCAACTGGAGGTCGAAGCCGTTGGCCACTCCCAGTTCCAGCACCGCCGGGGGAGCGAAGGCAAAGGCGAGGCCGTCGCGGAACTGGGAGAACTTTTTCATGGCCCGGGCGGCAATGGCCGGCACCTTCAGATCCGGGGTTTTGCGTACCTTCCAGTCCTTGAGCCTCACCCAGGCGAGTCCCATGTTCTGGCCGCGGCCGGCAAAGCTGAATCCGGCCACGGTGATGATCCCTTCCACAGTCTTCTTCTCGTCCTCCAGAAAGTGCCGCTCCATCCGCCGCAAGGTCTCGATGGTCCGTTCCTGAGTGGCGCCGGGGGGGAGCTGGAGCTGGCAGAGCAGGAATCCCTGGTCCTCGTCCGGCAGAAAAGCGGTCGGAAGGTGGAGGAAGAGCCAGGCCATAGCCAAGACGATGCAGCCGTAAATTACCAGATAGCGTACCGGCTTCGCAAAAGAGCGACCGACGATTCTCTCATATTTTCCACGGAAAAACTCGAATGCCCGGTTGAAATATCGGAAGAACCAGGCCAGCCTGCCGGACTCGCCCGAGTGATGTCCCTTTTCAACCGGCTTCAGGATAGTGGAGCAGAGTGCCGGAGTTAGGATCATCGCTACGAAGACCGATAGAATCATCGCCGATATGATCGTGATCGAGAACTGGCGATAGATGACGCCGGTGGAACCTCCGAAGAACGCCATAGGAAGGAAAACAGCAGTAAGTACGGTGGCGATTCCCCATAGAGCGCTCGTGATCTGTCCCATGGACTTGACGGTGGCGTCGTGGGGGGAGAGCCCCTCCTCGGTCATGATCCGCTCCACGTTTTCCACCACCACGATGGCGTCGTCGACTAGGAGGCCAATGACTATAACAAGGGCAAACATGGTCAGGGTGTTGATGGAGAAGCCGCTCGCCGCCAGCACCGCCATTGTCCCCAGAAGCACCACCGGCACCGCAATGGTAGGAATCAACGTCGCCCGGAAATTCTGGAGGAAAAGGAACATGACGATGAAGACCAGAAAGACTGCCTCGACCAAGGTGTGCACCACCTCCTCGATGGAGATCTTGACGAAGGGGGTGGAGTCATAGGGATAGACCACCTTCATACCGGATGGGAAATACTTGGAGAGCTCCGCCATCTTCGCTTTGACCCTATTGGCGGTCTCCAGGGCGTTGGCCCCGGCCGCCAGCCGGACCGCCACCCCACCCAAGGGCTTCCCATTGTAGAATGATTGAATGTCGTAATTCTCGGTGCCGATTTTACTCTCTGCTACATCCTTGAGCCGGACCGTAGAGCCGTCGGGATTGGTGCGCAGGACGACGCTATCGAACTGGTCGGCAGTCTGGAGCAGGGAGCGGGCGTTGACGGTGGCGTTGAGCTGCTGACCGCGAACAGCGGGGGTGCCGCCGAACTGGCCGGCCGAAACCTGGACGTTCTGGGCCTGCAGTGCATTGATCACATCGTTGGTGGTCAGGTGGAAGTTGTTCAGCTTTGCCGGGTCAACCCATATCCTCATGGCGTTCTGGGTGCCGAACACCAGAACTTCGCCCACCCCGTCCAGGCGGCTGATGATATCCAGAATATTGGAGACCATATAATCGGTCAGGGCATTGCGGTCCATGGAGCCGTCTTCCGACACGAGCCCGACTATCAGCATGTAGTTCCGGCCGGATTTGACGACCTGAATCCCCTGCTGCTGCACGACCTGGGGGAGAAGAGGCATGGCGAGCTGCAGCTTGTTCTGCACCTGCACCTGGGCGATGTTCGGATCAGTGCCCGCCTTGAAGGTCAGGTTGATGCTCACAGCGCCGGCCAGATCACTGGTGGAGGCCATGTAGATAAGGTTATCGATACCATTCAATTTCTGCTCAATGACCTGGGTGACGGTGTCCTGCACGGTCTGGGCCGAGGCTCCCGGATAAGTGGCGTTTATGGCGATGGTCGGCGGCGCTATCGCCGGGTACTGGGAAACCGGCAGGTTCTTGACCGCCAGGAGGCCAGCGAGCATGATCATGATCGCTATTACGATTGCGAAGATAGGTCGATTTATGAAGAATCTTGGCATTAAGAGTCTCCTTTATTTCTTGGCTGCCAGCGCTTGCGATCCACCTGCGGTGCGTACATCCGCCTTACTCCCGAACGGCACAGCTTTAACCGGTGTTCCCGGGGGGGCTTTTTGTATTCCTTCCAGGATTACGCGATCGCCAGCTTTCAGACCATCGCTGACCAGCCAGCTTTCGCCAACGGTCTTGGCGACTTGTATGATCCGAGGCTCCACTTTGTCTTCCGCCCCGACCATCATAACCATTGCATTGCCGGCCTGGTTGCGTGTGACTCCACGCTGAGGCACAAGAATCGCGTGCTCGTTGACCCCTTCTTCCACGACGGCGCGGACAAACATGCCCGGGAGCAGTGTATGCTTCGGGTTAGGGAAGACGGCACGCAATATTATTGAACCTGTGCTCTGGTCTACAGTAACCTCAGAAAACTTCAGCGTGCCTTGCAGCGGATACGGGCTTCCGTCTTCCGTCAGCAGCTTGACGTGGGCCTGAGCTAACCCGTTGCTTTTCAGAAGTCCGCTCGCCAGACTCTGCTTCAGACGCAGCAGTTCGGAACTGGATTGGGTTACATCCACATAAATGGGGCTGAGTTCTTGGATCGTGGCCAGCGGAGCAGACTGATTGGCTGTTACGAGCGCGCCGTTTGTTACGGATGATCTCCCTATACGTCCTGATATAGGGGCAGTTACTTTGGTATAGGCCAGGTTTATCCGGGCGGTCTCGAGTGCAGCCTTGTTTGCCTGCACATCCGCTTCAGCTAGCTTGAGAGCAGCGCTTGCGTCGTCATAGTCCTGTTTACTGACGGCATTGATCTTTACCAAGTCCTGATAACGATCGGCCTTGAGGCGGGCCGGAATGATATTGGCTTCAGCCTTGGCGAGTGTTGCCTTTGCGTTGTCGTAAGCTGCCTGGTAGCTCGCAGGGTCAATCTGGTAGAGCACCTCGCCGGCCTTGACATCTGCACCTTCGGTAAAGAGGCGCTTCTGGATAATGCCGCCTACCTGTGGCCTCACCTCCGCAACCAGATACGGGGAAGTGCGTCCCGGAAGTTCCGTTGTGAGTACCACTTTCTGAGGATGTATCGTGATGACTCCGACCTCGGGCGGCACGCTGGGCATTTTTGCACCGGTTGCGCTCTGCTTGCCGCATCCGGTCAAGATCAGGTATATGCCTAAAATACCCACAAAAAGTATAAGGTTGATACGGCCTTTAGTCTGTCTGTAAATCTCCTCGAATGTCATGTCGGTTTCTCCTGTTCCTGCAAAATGTGACTAACCTCTATGTTTATGTTATCTTCGATCGGTCGGCGCGGCCCTGTAAAATTACTTCTGGTAACCTCTCAGCAATGCATCGACCAATGAGCGGGCGATAACATCTCTTCTCTTTTTGAAAAAATCCGGACGATATAAGAGCATTGTTACCAGCCCGTGAGAAGCCGTTGCCAAGGCCGGTGCGATCACGTCCTCATCAGGCTCCCGTAGTCGCCCCGCCCTGATGCAGTCCCGAATCATTTCCTTGAACACAAGATGGGTGCTTCGCGCCATCGACTCCTTTTCAATAAATCCACCCATTGTCCCATAAACACTCTTCGTAAAAAAAATCACCTTATATTGATTTGGGTGCTTCAGCCCAAATTTTATGAGATAAAGGAATGCCTGACGAAGTGTCTCGATCGGATCCTGAGAAACCGACCGGATACGCTTCAGTTCAGCAAAAAAAGTCGCGAAAAACTCTTCGCATATGGCAAAGAGCAGGTCATCCTTGTTTTTGAAATAGATATAGATCGTAGTCGGAGAATAGTCTATCTTCTCGGCGAGTTTCCGCATTGAGAACCCGTCGTACCCGTCATTTATGAATATCTCGCGGGCCGAATCTAGAATTTCTCTGCGAAACTCCTCCTTGTGCTTGGCCCTTTTCTCTATTACTCCCATCGATATTATCCTAACGTAGTTATGCTTTGTTAACATCGTTAGCTTAGCAAGCCGATCTGCATTTTGTCAACCTTCATTTCTATTCGAAGGACTCCCTGTGTTTCGATCTCGAAAGAGTTCACTATGGGATAAACGTCGCAAAGGGGAGCAAATCATTTCGGGATGAATTGTTTATATTGCTCATGATTCTTATGCGTGCGCAGTAGGGAGAAGGTGAGACGACGGAGACGATGTTTATGTTGCGGACTTCGAGGGGTACATCGCACACCATCATTGCCTTGCCAACGTTTAGTTCCAAAAGTAATCTGGCTCTGTAGCAAAAACGCCACAGGGTTGATTACAGGAATTATGTGGAGTTCCCCGTTATGTGGAGTAAACGTTGCAAACATATGACTCACAACCGTCCTCGCTCAATCTACTTCACATAATGAGGGATCTTCCATCTCCCCAAGTTCTATGGAAATGGTATTTTTTGGCAGATCGCCGATGAATCCCTTGAAGAATCAGAGACCCAGTGTGAAGCCTGGATTGATAAGGCGTTTTGCAACTCCATACCTTATGCTTTTGATACGAATACCTTTGCTATCTACTCCCTAATTTAGGTATTTCAATAAGGAATGCATCTAGGGCCGCCTCATTATTATGTGCAGTAAATTTGTTTAGAATACTTATGCAGTAAGGATTTAGAGAGACTACTTCACATAACGGGCAACTCCACATAATGAATAGTGTTTTATCCGTAGTGCCGAAAGGCATTGCGGATAAAACAAATTGAGCTGAGCCGCCCGGGGGAGTGTGAACAAAGAGTATGGGGATTGTAAAGGATGAGAATTATTCTATGAAGCAGTATTTGGTGGCTATAAGGAATATTTTCGCTGAGGTTCTCGAACTTATAGACTGGATATCAGCTTTGACGCCACCGGGAATAGAGACTGTTTGCTGAAAAGTAGGCTGAGGAGACAGAACTTTTCGGTGACTTGTTCCAAAGCCTTTTCGGTTCTTCCGTTTCCGAGAGACAATATCCATAATCACGATGAGTCCTTGTAACCGCTATGGGAATAACGATATGATCTTCTTGAAGGATATGGCATTTCCATCACGGTGATCATGGTGCCTTCCCTGCAGCAGGGGCATCTGGTAATATCTATGCCCGTAAGCTCGATCATCAGTTCAGTTGCGGTTTTCTTTTCTCGTTCGGGACGTTGAGTGTTGTCGCCTATCAGTTCTCTGCAGAGCTGTATAGTCTCTTTCTTTTGCTTGTTGGCCAGAAAACCGAAATGCCGTATCTTCATGAACCCGGGAGGAAGCACATGAAGAAGAAACCGTCTGATGAATTCTCCTGAGTCTACTGTCGTCAATTTAAGGGTATTGTTATCTTTTCTGTCTCTGTAGGTAAAGGTGACCATACCGTTCTGAACACCCACTATGCGGTTATTCGATATGGCCACCCTGTGTGTATATCTGCCAATATACTCGAGAACCTGTTGAGGCCCCGCAAAGGGCTTTTTGGAAAATACGACCCAGTTCTTTGCCCTGAGGTCTTTTATCAACCCCGAAAACCCCTCAGGAGTTGCATACTTTGCAATGGTTCCCGGGAAATCCAGCTCACCCTTTGCGTAGGTCTTCTGCAGGTTTTCAATGAACTTTCCCCTGAATACCAGAGAGAGAGCTTCTACATTGAAGAGATAGTTTTCTGCCGAGGGTATCCACCTTGTTTTGTCCAGCGACAGGGCGCCTCCCGCTATTACACAATGCAGATGAATATGGCCCAGAAGTCTCTGGTCCCATGTGTGCAGTATGGCTGTAAAGCCAAGCGTGCCACCAAGATTGTTGATGCCGAATTGAAGAAGGGTTTCGGAGACTGCCTTGAACAGGATAGAGAAGATCGCTTTCCTGTTACTGAGGGCAATAGGATTCAATTCATGTGGCAGGGTAAAGACATTGTGGAAGTACGGCACCGGCAGAAGCTCAGCCTTGCGGTCTTCAAGCCATCGTGCTTTTGTCAGACACTGACACTTTGGGCAATGACGGTTGCGGCAGGAGTTGTATGCGTGTTGCTCGAATCCGCATTTGTTGCACTTCTCCACATGACCACCGAGATATGAGGTCCGGCATACGGCAATTGCCCGCATAACTTTACGCTGAGCATAAGGCACTGAGTTCTCACGCCTATAGACCTTTCCGAATTCCCGGAAGATATCGGCTACTTCCCACTTCTTTACTACCTCCGACAGCAGGGCTTCCGTGGACGACGACATGGAGATTACACTTCAGTCAATCTCCTTGTGTCAGGTATCTCTATAAGGTCCAGCGGGCTCTTTGTGGCGGACAGCTTCTTGCTGGTTATCCGCATATAGCGCGTCGTGGTCGTTATCGAGGAATGACCCATCAACAACTGGATGGTTCTCAAATCCACTCCAGCTTCAAGAAGATGCGATGCAAAGCAATGGCGCAGGCTATGAATACAACCCCCCTTAGTTATCCCTGCCCTCTCTTTTGCACTGTAGTATATTCTCTCTGGCGTAGCTCTGTTCATCGGCCTATCAGAGAATGCCCCGGGGAAAAGCCAGAAAAGGGGTTTGTACTTTCTCCAGTAAGCTCGCAGTTCCGTCAATAAACGGGGTGACAGAATCGTATAGCGGTCTTTGTTCCCCTTGCTCTGACATACCCTGATCATCATCCTGCCACTGTCTATGTCTTTAAGCTTCAGATTTACTACTTCACTTACGCGTAGCCCGGCCGCATATGTGGTCATCAATATCGCCCTGTGTTTAAGGTTTCGAGTGCATTGGAACAATCTTGTAAGCTCCTCGACACTAAGAACCTCGGGAAGCTTTGTCTGCGTTTTCATAGGCGGGATCCCCAGATGCATCGAGTCTATTCCCAGCGTTTGCGTGTAGAAAAACCTTAGCCCCGATACGACGACATTGCAGGTGCCCCATGAAAGTTTCCGTTTATCCAGGAGATGCAGAAGATATGCCTGTATCTTTTCCTTGTCAAGCAGGTCCGGTGACTGCTTATAGTACTTGGCCAGGCCTGCTACAGCCGACACGTACGCTTCCTGCGTACTCGGTGCAAACCTCCTTAGTTTCATGTCGTTGAGCATCTTGTGACGTAACGGTTTCATACAATACCTCCTCGTTTTGGGTTATAGGAATATTGTATGAATACCTGCTGGAGGAATAAATTGTGAGATTACTTATGGCGGAGGGCCTTATAGCTTTGACTGTTCATCCTGCCGCGTCAGCGGCTTAGTTCAATCACAGTTATGTGCAGCTCCACATAACTGGAAGCACATCACACATGTAGAAAAAGCTTTGTGGGGTTTATTTCATGATGGAGTAATAATTACTCAATCTTTCTTTCACTCAGTTGATTAATACTCTTAAGGATATCTTTCGTCTCGTCCGAGATAGTTTACTGTCCTTTTCCCCGGTTGCTTGTCTAACCGTCATCTTTCACAATTCCTATCCCGATTCCGAGTTTTTCAGACCACGTCTGCAAATAGTCTCGGTCGAGGTTCTCCTTCTGAATTTCAAGAATCTTTTTTGCATCGAGCCTGTCCTGTTCTCTGCCGCTCACTAATTTCAGGATTATCAGGTCTTCAGGAGTTGATATATTTACCGAAAAATCAGTCAATTGAATGACTTTTTTCCGTTTAAGCGCTTCCTTCTTGAAAACATCGTCGACGAACAGGAAATCAACAGAAACGTCGGGATTGCTCTTCAATGTGGCCCTTAGGAAAGACACTTTACCGAAGACCATTGGTTTGTCATGAATAAAGACGAATCTGTTGCTCTCAGTCAATCGCTGTTTGAGATCTTCAACAGCGGTGATGCGTATCGAAACAAGAAAATCGATATCGACTGTCGCCCTGGGCTCTGCCCATATCCCTACCGCCAGTCCGCCCACAAGCATATACTCAACTGCTGCCCCGTCAAGAAACGCGCACACTTCTTTAAGGGATTGGATGAGAGGATTGTTATTCATCATTACTCACTTTCAGCATAGAAAGCTCTTTCCTTACTAATCCATTGATCTCATCTTCACCGAGTTCCGGATGTTTCTGTCGGATGACGGCACGTTTCATCTCAAGCGAGAGCATAGTTATATCCGCCCAAGCCTTAATGCGTTTTTCAATTTCTGCGTTTGAAATAAGATACTTGAAATGTTTGATTTCCTTCACTTACACCTCTTCGCTATTACCTTTAACTGTCACCTACTTTAATTTAAAATAACGCCCCCTAACCCCCTCTTATCCTAAGTGGGGGAATCTTATCTCCTCCTCTTAGATTAATGGGAGGTTGGGTGGTGTTACAATATCTGAGAGTGGAACCTTTATAGCTGGGAAGGATAAGTGGTTCTAATGCGGTGATTCGAAACTGGAATTGTTTATATTCAAGAGAAGAATCAGCCAAGCTATCTCCTTAACCGACGTCGTTCTCAGAATCTTACCATAAAGCGTGATTGTTGTTGCAACTTTCTTTAAAAAATAGGTTCCTTCCGGTTTTTAAAAACTTCATAACTCCCCTCAGCCCCCTCTTATCTTAAGAGGGGGAATAACTTCCACACAAAAGTCAGTAGAACTAAAAATAGAATGTGAATCAGATGCAATATTAAACGTCTGCATTTTTCGGGTTTATCGTTTCATGAACGTTCTTTCCATTACAAAGAACGGGGCATGATTAGAGGTAAATATCGGAGGGTCATTTTTCAGGATTGCCGATACAGCGGGGTGGCGCTTGAATTCATTCTCAAGGAAGAGCCGTACATGCCGTCTGTCCCAACCATCCGGATGGATAAAGTCAGTGTAAAGTGAAAGGTCTCCTTCGTAGAACCCTTTTGTCTCAATAGCCGGGTCGAACGCTCCGCAGATGGGCATATTGAATATCGCGAGATTAAGGAACCCGATGCTGTCGCTATGTTTGACAGTGAACTCGAGGGTCTTCCGGGCGCCGGCCTCTGTCTCAACCGGCGTGCCGAAAATGAGATAAACGTAAGCGACGATCCCGGCTTTCTTGAGGTTCTCAAGGACGATAGAAGACATGTCAACATTGATCCCTTTCTCCATTGCATCGAGCACACCCTGGTCCCCTGATTCGATCCCGAGTTTGAGCATTACACACCCGGCCTGTTTCAGCGCTGCGCAGAAATCCGGATCAGCCAGGTGCGGCCCGACACGTGCAAACCCGTACCAGGGAATGCCCGGGCCGTCACTTGACAAAGCATGGAGGAGCGCCGGACTTATTGCATTATCGAGGAGGTGTATAAGTCCAGGGTCTGTCCGGTCGGTGATGGACCTTAAGTCGGAAATGACCTGCTGCGTCGGGATGGGGACATACCGGTTTCCTTCGGCCTTTTCAGGACAGAACTCGCATCTGCTCCAGTAACACCCTGCCGAGGCGCTATATGGGAGGATAAACCCCGGTGAAAGATAGCTCTCGCGAGGCAGATCGCTATAATCCGGCCTCGGCATATTTTTTCCCTTAATGTCCAGGCCGAGAAGTTTAAGAAGCTGATATTCTCCAGCCCCTGAGATGAGATGGTCAACCATGCCGGAGAAAGCGTTTCCCAATCGGTTCTTTATCCATGAGGTGACAAGCCCGCCTCCCAGGACGATTTTCAACGCCGGGCATTCGCGCCTTATGAAACCTATCATTGAAAAGGCGCATAATGCCTGGCTCAGATAGTTTATGGAGACGCCTATCAGCGAGGGTTCTTTTTCCATGAAAAGTCCTTCGAGTCTCGACCTGAAATAAGGATAAAAGGGGTTTATTTCAGGTCGCTCCGCAGCAGACAGGAGATCACCGCTTTGTAGTGGAGAAAAACCCTGGTGCTCATAATTAACCAACCCTGTTGCGGCGCCGGGTAAGGAAACTTCACTGAGTACGCGTCCTATATCTTTTACCGCTCTTCGGTAACGGTCTATGTGGCGATATAAGGTGATGTCCCTCATGGAAGAAATGTTTTTCTCGCGATTGCGGAATGCCCTTTGTGTCCATGTATCATCCGCTTTCTCTGTGGGCAAGGGCATCTTGAGAAGATAGAGAAGCCCTTCCAGATTTGCGTCTAAAAGCCGATGATCGACTCCATATTCCGCGAGCATACCCGCGAGTCTGGCTATACCGGCAGGCGGTTCGCATGGCTTTGCAACTGGCGGGTAGACGAGAATTATCGAGTCCTTGTTATTCAAATTTCCATAACCTATGTCCGGCGCGGAGAAGATTTCCGTCCAAACAGCCCGTACTGGACGGCAATGCCTAAGGCCAGAAGGAAGATTAAAAGCATATTTTTTGTCTGCCGGCTGAGATGCCAGGTTTGAAGGATGAGGATGGAGCCTATAGCAGATGAGAGGATAACCAGGGTCCAACTGAATAATAACTTCATGAGCAAAGCTCCGGCAATGCCTCCAATGAGGAAAAGTATCCAGTAGTAATGAGAGGCAGCCATCCCGAATTCTTTCAGAAGGCCGATGAGCAAATAGCCGCCTGCGAAAAACCCTCCGGTTATAATCGCAAATTTCTGTAGGAAAACGGCAAGCGCCGCTCCTATAACCCCTGCGATCAGGGCAATAACGAGTATGACATCATGGGGCTGCCCGTGGACCATGCGCTCCGCGAGATCGAACCCGAAGACGAACCCGACTCCGCCAAGAAACAGCCAGTAGAGCCTGCGCCCCATTGTGAGCATGGCAATCCCTAATAAAAGCCTAAAGAGTGACATTAAATTTCCGGCCCTTTCTTATAGGAATAGTCTATACCGAAATATCGGCGAAGCAGCGGAAATAAAAAAACTTTTACTCTGCCTGCCGTTGTTAATATAATATAATCACGGAAACAAAATGAAAGAAAATAAAAGAGGCTTTAACGAATTTTCAGAGGACGAGATGAGAGCGGCGGTAAATCGGTTCCAGGGTAAAATTGTGCAGTGGATCGAAGATGAAGGGATCCTCTGCGGTTCCTGCAACGGATACGATCTTTATATTGCGCTGCGCAGGGCATTAACAGGGGAGTGGATAAAAAGTCAGTATCTGCATGGTAAAGAAATGGACTGCCCCAAATGCGGGGTGAGCGGGAGATATGACGAAAAGAAAAGCAACGGGCATAGGGCTGAATTTGCCGATGCCATATGGTTTAACAAGCATACACATTCATGGGAATGCCGTGAATGCTGGCTCAAATAAGAAAGTATTTGAGAGGTGAAAGAAATGCCGGAGATCAACAACAGACTGAAGGAAATGTCGGACAAAATGAGCGAACACATAATAACCGTAAAAGGGACGTTGGAGCTTTTAGATGCATCCGTATCGGAAGATGATTTACGCAACCTTATTCTAAAGGCCATCGAGAGAATGGAGAATATGCAGGCATTGTCCGACGAATTATTCGAGATGTTACAAAAAGTGTTAGAGAAAATTAGTGAAGGGAAAGACCGTAAAGAGCCTTAAATCCCTTTGATTAATCTGTCAGCGCGTTTGTCTGTTCATTCCGTTTGTCTTTGTCGCATTTGACTCATATGCTATAAATCTTTTAAAATTTAATATCAAGCTTTTCTTTCCCTCCAGGTTGTGACCATTACTCCCGAAGGGTATATTAAAGAATTAATTTTTATAGAGAGGTAAAAATCATGTCTGATGAGAATATCGAAAATAATTCCCCTGCTACTGAAAAGGTAGATGTAAAAGTTGAACATGAAGAAAATTTCGCCGAGATGCTCGATAAAAGCAGTATGGGGAAAAGGCTTTATCCGGGACAGAAGGTCAGTGCGAAGGTCGTAAGTATATCCGGCGACCTTGTGTTCATCGATCTCGGGGGAAAGAGTGAAGGGGCCGTAGACCTGGCTGAATTCATCGATAAGGAGGGGGTAACAACCGTCTGCGAAGGTGATAAGATAGATGCCTTTTTTGTGACTGTTGAAGACGGCTTAATGAAACTGACGACCCTTGTAAGAGGTTACTCAGCCGTAACTTTGAACGCCATCAGGGATGCGTTCGAGGCGGGGGTACCGGTAAACGGTGAGGTAAGCCGGGAGATTAAGGGAGGTTTTGAAATATCTGTCGGCGAGGTGAGATGCTTCTGCCCATTTTCGCAGATAGACCTGAAAGGCGGTCACGAAGGCGGCGTATATCTCGGCCGGACATTCCCGTTCAAAGTATTAGAATATGAGGAAGACGGGAAAAAAATAGTGCTCTCCAGAAAGGCGCTCCTCGCGCAGGAGAAACAGGCAAAGATGGAGAGACTCAAAGAGAACCTCGCAGTGGGCATGGATGTGACCGCTGAAGTAAAAGCAATACAGAATTTCGGGGCCTTTGTGGACCTGGGGGGTGTCGACGGGCTGATCCCGGTGAGCGAGATTTCATGGGACAGGCGTGTAAACGCCGTGGATGTACTTTCCATCGGACAGAATGTAACCGCAAAGATTATCTCTTTAGACTGGGAAAAGAACCGCCTCGCACTGAGTTTGAAGGCTATGCAGCCCGACCCATGGGCCTCAGCCGCGGAAAAATACCCGGTGGACAGCATGGTCAAAGGCTCTATCGTCCGTCTCTCCCAATTCGGCGCCTTTGTAAGGCTTGAACCTGGGATTGACGGTTTAATCCACATCTCCAATCTCGGCGCAGGCAGGAGGATCAACCATCCCAGGGAGGTTGTCCAGGAGGGGCAATTGGTAGAAGTCTATGTCCTGTCTGTAGACCGGCAGAACAGGAAGATCTCACTCTCCATGCAGCCGAAGGTCGAGCCTGCAAAGATCTCCCTTCCCGCTGTAGGTGAAATCCTCGAAGGTGCTGTTGAAAGGGTCATGCCCTATGGAATTTTCCTGAAGATGAATAGCGGTATTACAGGACTGATTCCCAATGCGGAAATGGGTACGCCGACAGGTACAGACCATAAGCGCATGTTCCCTTCGGGCACACAGTTGCAAGTCGCAGTGATTGATGTAGATACCGCAAACAATAAAGTCCGGTTGAGCCGCAAGGCAGTTCTCGAAAAGGCGGTAGAGGATGAGTTTAACGAATATAAGGAATCCGAGAAAAGCTCCTCCGGATCATCAAAGGGCTTCGGAAGTCTTGGAGACATACTCAAGGCAAAGCTGGAAGAGAAGACCCGGGGTTAATCGCCGGCAGTTGAGAATGACTAATAATGATATATTACGAAGGTTACGGTATTCCCTGAATATTAACGATTCTACAATGATTGAAATATTTAAACTGGCTGAGCATGAAATTGAACAATCCAAATTGACTGATCTTCTTAAGAAAGAAGACGAAGAAGGTCATGTCGCTTGTAGTAATGATGTTTTGGGACATTTTTTGGATGGGTTAATTTTTTATAAAAGAGGCAAGAAAGAAATGCAGCCAGGTCAGGCAATAAAACCGGTCTCACCTTTAACAAATAATGCAATATTGAAAAAACTTAGGATTGCCCTGGAGTTGAGAGAGGATGATATGCTTGGGATTCTGAAACTGGCCGATACCGCTATATCAAAATCTGAGTTGAACGCGCTATTTAGAAAGCAAGGACATAGAAACTATAAAGAATGCGGCGATCAGTTTTTAAGGAGTTTTTTAAAAGGTCTCTCTGTTCGTTATAGAAGATAGATCCTTGAGAAAATAATTGGTCGGATAAAATAAGCGGGCACGGTATTCTATGAACCCCGTGCCCTTTGGTTAAGTTTCCGCAACCGAGGACTTTGCCCTCTTTTTTAAGATACTGTCAGGCCCTGTGAATGTCAATAGGCAGATGGCATGAATATGCCGTGAAAAGGGGCGTCGGCATATATCGTCTGTGTGGTTCGACTCCTTCCCTACCACAATCCCAATTTTCTGTTATAATTTCGGTATAGAACTTGTGATGCGTTGCGTACGTGTTTAAATCGTTATTAACGCGTATAGTTAACAGTTAATTAAACAGAAAATAAATAATATTTGTTATAATAAATATAATCAGCGATGGTTTTTATGTTTTACTGCTATCACATTCTCTCCTGTTGCCAAAACCAAAAGGTAAGACAACTGAAATATATTAATAATTTATTTTAAGAGGTACTATGGAAAAAGAGGATATTTTTGAAGAGATTATAGATATCGGCAAGAGTCGCGGCAAGCTGACTTATGATGAGATAAATGATGCTGTTCCGTCAGAATACTTCTCCACGAGTGAGATAGAAGAACTTATGGACCTTCTCCATGACGTGGGAATTGAAGTTGTCGACGATCTTGAGCCCGGCATTGCAGAGGAAGAAGTCATAGCTCCTGAGGAAGAAGAAGAGTATGAAAAGACAGAGGACATCGTACAAACGTACTTTCATTCGATGGGGAATATCTCGATACTTAAGAGGGATGAAGAAATAGAGCTTGCCAAGAGATTGGCCGAGGGTAAGGAGATCATAAAAGGGATAGTAGTGGCGCTGCCTTTATACAGGAAGATTGAAGCGAATCTGGAGGAAAAAGACGGAGAGGAGTTAAACGACACGGAAGAAGAAAGAGCGGATGAAGCTCTTTTGATGAGCCTGAAAGCGCTTGACAATCTTATGTTCAAGACAGAGATAGCGGACAGAAAGCTTGCGAGATACGGCACATTAAAAGCGTTAAGAAAGGCGATAAGAGCAAAAAAGAAGCAGGACAGCAATTCTCTGCAGCTCAATGCCATTGTAAAAGAAGTCCGGAGCGAATACCGGCGTATTGAAACAGAGGCTGGGGTCAAGATAGATGACCTGAAAGCCAGGTGGGACAGGATAACAAAGGCAAGGACATTGGTCAGCGAGGCAAAGAATGAACTGATAACCCGCAACCTGCGGTTGGTAATAAATATAGCCAAGGGTTATGTAGGAAGGGGATTGGCCTTACTCGATCTGATCCAGGAGGGTAATATCGGTCTCATGAGGGCTGTAGACAAATTTAAATATGAAATGGGCTTTAAGTTCAGCACATATGCGACGTGGTGGATAAGGCAGGCGATAACAAGGGCATTGATCGATCAAACAAAGACCATCAGAGTTCCGGTACATGCAGTGGAATTTTATAATAAAGCCACTAAAGCATCCAGAGAACTAAGACAACAGCTTGGGAGGGAACCGAGCAAGGAAGAGATCGCCCAAAGACTGGATGTATCCGCGACGAAAATCGAAGAAGTATTCACGGCAGTTCAGGACCCGATAGCCCTGCAGACGCCTGTGGCGGATGATGACACAAAACTTGAGGATTTCATCAGTGATAAAGACAGTCCTTCCCCGTATTCCGATACCGAAAGGAATAATGTGACTGAGCAGATACTGAAGGTGTTGAATACTTTGTCACCGAGGGAAGCCGAGATTATAAGGATGAGGTTCGGCATAGGATTTGAAAAAGACTACACCCTTGAAGAGATAGGTGGACATTTTTCCATAACACGTGAAAGGGTCAGGCAGATAGAGGCAAAGGCGCTTAGAAAACTGAAACATCCGAACAGACGAAGCGCATTAAAGGTCTTAATGGAGTAATTTATCCGTTTGAATTACTGATTTTGACTAATCCATCCTATGCTTTTTCGTACCTGCCCCAATTATTCTCGGCGGTACCATAACTGAACGCACCTCTACATTATCCATATCTTCAAGAAATACCTCTTTAAAGGTCTGCGCACTGAACCGGTAGTAATCGCCAGGTTCGTCATGCATCTGAAATGTTAGTGTTGCTGTGAAAAACAGATCCGCATATTGATTCGAGCGCAACTTTCGAATTAAGGGAATATTTTTAAGAATTGCTCTAACCACCTTTTCCGTCGTGAAATGTTTATAACCTGGAGCGCCAATAACGATAAGCCCGCCAGGTTTTGTGACTCTCTTAATTTCTGCTATCGTTTTCCAGAAATATTTATCGTGTTCAAGCACGGCATTACAAAGAACGACGTCAAACCTATTATCTTCAAAACAGTCCATGAAATTTGCGTTTCCCTTATGAATCCTAAAATCCTTAAAATCGTGAGGACCATCGAGATTTATTCCAACCTTCTCTGTTGCACTTTCCAATGATTTCATGCAGAGAAGACTCATCTTTGAAGAGATGGCGCCAACCTCTAATACAGAACCACTAATATGTCTCTTCGAACAGATTTGCTCAAACTCCTGGTAGATTTTAGGATGCATTGTTTTCTCCTATTTTGTAAACGGCATAACAATTACTATACCCGGCATGTATTTTTTCCCGTCACGGATATCATCATAGTATAGTAGTCAGCTCTTGAAAAGGCAAAAACTCAATAAAATCAGGAAGACTTTTAATTGTTACATATTGTATGAGCTTCTCGATAAAATAATACCAACGAAAACAGCCGCAACTCCGGCAATAATATAAATAATGGAAGTTAGTTTCTTTACGGACTCGTCTCTCTTTATCAAGGATATAATGCCTGCGATGAATGCAACCAACCCAACCACAATAAGGTTAATTCCAACAACAAGGCTGAAAATATTATTAAGAGTACCCATTCAGTATACTTGAGAAACAGGATCTTGCCCCTGGAAGGGTTTTTCCTTATAAGCCGACGCAAGTCTCTCAGATGGGTGTACCCGGTAACGTTTTTCTTTCATCGCTGTTTACAAGACTTACAAAGAAGAATTAGCCGGCCTTCGCGGAAGGTTCGAGATAAATGACTTCTGCAAAATAATTTACCGCATCCCTTACATTTCCCTCCACGGTCATAACTGAAACTCTTACCACAGTGAGAGCATATAAAAGGGACGATTACATGCTTACCATTCATTATCAATTATACTCCGCACAATTATAATATGCATTAGATACGCACACTGGAGGATCCGCCGGGGAATTCTTTGATAAAACGGAATACCTCTTCTCTTTGAACCGCGCATGGCTCAACCGTATGGCTAAGATTTTAGGGTAGAAGATGTATTTATGAAAATGGTTCAGTCCACACAGATGACTCTTTCTTTATAGCTCATAATCCGGTAAAATTTATTACATCGGGCCATGTTGAAACATATTTAATCGGAGCGGTGGCTGTAGTAGGCAATATTAATAACGTCCCGTTTTTTTATTATTTCACAGAGGGGAAAATTCATCTATTGCCTTCAACACGGCAGTATTGTTTGTATTATTAGGGAAGGGATTGATATGTCTATCAGATTAAAACTTACTATTATGTTTATGGTCTTTGTCTTAATCCCTTCGCTTTTTATCAGCGTTTTAACTTTCACTAAGTATAAAAAATCTTTAGAGACCATCCGCCTTTCAGAGCTCCAAGATATTGCTGCTTTTAAGGCGGATAGGATAGAGACATACTTTGCCTCATTAAAGGCTGATATAGAGATAGCCCAGGGCTATTACAATATCAAGAAGAACCTTCCTGTACTCACCCGGCTTACTGACGACCCGAACAATCCTAAGTTCCTTGCTGCTAAAAAAATGCTTGATGAACAATTACAACGGATGCAATCAGTTTTAGGCCTGTCTGATATTATGCTGGTTAATCCCATTGGCGAGGTCGTTTACTCCAGTAACCCTAAACACATCCCCAAAGACTTTTTGAATCCCCTTCCTGACCCGCAACAAAAGGCTTTTGCAGAAGGGAAAAATAGAGTATATTTTTCCGATATCTTTTTAAACAAAGAGCAAAGCAACAGGCCGGCAATGCTGGTTACTGCTCCGGCCTCTGATTTTGACGGAACTTTTATTGAGGTCATTGCTTTTGAAATAGACATGGCCTCCATTTATAAGCTTATTCAGGATGTAACCGGGCTTGGCACTACCGGAGAGGTCCTGGTGGGAAAGAAAATAGGAAACGAGGCGATATATTTGAATCCCTTAAGGCATGACCCAGAAGCAGCTCTTAAGAAAACTATAAATATAGGCGGGACGCTTGGCGGCCCTATTCAAGGGGCTGCGCAGGGCAGAAAAGGAGCCGGCCGGTTAATTGATTACAGGGGTAAGGAAGTTATCGCAGCTTGGCGGTATATCCCTTCTTTAGATTGGGGAATAGTGGCTAAAATTGATACCGAGGAAGCATTTGCCGACGTAATAAATTTGAGGAATGTGGTCATTATAATCCTGTCTATTGTTTTTGTTCTATGCGGCATAATAGCATTTTCGATAGCCCAGTCTATTTCAGCGCCTATTAAAACTCTCTCTAAAGGCGCAGAGATAATCGGAAGCGGGAATTTAGACTATAAAATTGGAAGCAATCTAAAGGATGAAATAGGTCAGCTTTCAAGAACATTTGACAAAATGACCCAGGATTTAAAGAAGATCACTGCTTCGCGCGATGAATTGAACAGTGAAATCGCTGAACGCAAGCGGGCTGAAAGTGTTACGCAGGCCCAGCTAAAGATTCTGGCCGTGGCCAATTCGAAAACACTGTCTACGGATGGAGTGCTTCGGCTGGTGTTGGATGAAATCGAAGCTCAGACAAACAGCAAGATCGGCTTTTACCATTTTATGGAGGCCGATAACGAAACGATCTCGCTACAGAACTGGTCGACTAATACTCTCGGAAACATGTGCACCGCAGAGGGCAAAGGCAGTCACTACCCAGTTTCCCGGGCTGGCGTCTGGACGGATTGTGTGCATGAGCAGCGTCCGGTAATCCATAATGACTACTCTTCTCTGCCTCATCGCAAGGGGCTGCCTCCCGGACACGCGCCTGTCATCCGGGAAATGGTTGTCCCGCTTCTAAGAGATGGTCGGATCGTAGCGATCATCGGCGTAGGCAACAAGCCAAGCAATTATGACGAGACCGACATTGCAAATGCTTTGCTACTCGGGGACATCTCATGGGAAATCGTCGAGCGCAAGCAGGCAGAAGAAGAATTGCGCAGGCTTACAGAAGAGTTGAAGAGCTCCAACGCTGATCTGGAGCAGTTTGCCTATGCCGCTTCGCATGACCTTCAGGAACCCCTGCGCGTGGTCGCAGGATTTGTCAGTCTGCTCGAAAAGAGGTATAGAGAGAAACTCGATGATAAGGCCCGCGAGTTTATCGATTACGCCGTTGATGGCACCAAGAGGATGCAGCTACTCATTAAAGACCTCCTGGCATATTCACAGGTTGGGACAAGGAGGAAGACCTTTGAACCGACAAATTGCTCAGTAGCTTTGGAACAGGCAATCTACAATCTGCATAAGGCTGTCGAGGAAAGTGGCGCAGAAGTGACCTACGACCTGCTGCCGATAGTATCGGGTGATTCTTCACAGCTCACCAGATTGTTCCAGAACCTCATTGGAAATGCAATTAAATACCATGGGAAAGATAAGCCGGAGATTCATATTTCAGCTCAAAGGAAAGGAGATGAGTGGGTATTTTCAGTGCAGGACAACGGTATCGGCATTGAATCTCAATATTTTGAGAAGATATTTGATGTTTTTCGCCGTCTTCATACAAGAGAAGAGTATGATGGCACCGGGATAGGGCTGGCAATATGCAAGAAAATTGTGGAGAGGCACGGTGGAAAAATCTCGGTTGAATCGGCTCCCGGCAAAGGTTCGACGTTCTACTTTACAGTGCCTGCCAGCAACTGACCGACAAAGCTTGTTTTGGAAGAAGTCGCTACCTTCTAACCCCAAATAATATCGCATAGTTCTTTCGATAATCCTCAATATCTTCTTTCTGCAGAATCATTCAGTATAGATAAAAAGTCTCAAATTCTGATAAGTGCGAGGGATGCGCCTTTGATGAAAAAATCTTGAATCATCAAGTCTTTCCATTTTCAACACGTTGTAGGGTATGCCGTGTAAAACATATGACTTGTCGGTTAAAGTCCGACTGTGGGAATTTGGTAGCTCACCCACATAGCTTGAGGGAGGTGCAAAGGGTAACCTGAAGCATTAAGTTTCCTGACAAAGGCTCCGAAAGGGAGCTGAGCAAACCCGCAGGCCGCAGCGTAAGCGAACCTATGTGTAGCCTCGTTAGTGATAAACGGAGTTGTCGACCCTCTCCTACATTGGGGAAGACCGTAGCATCTATCCTAACAGAAACTACCGTAACCGATAGATGGGCTCCCGGGGTGACAGGGGTGGCATGCAGGGGAAGCCATATGATAATAAACACGGGAGACCCGTGTCGATGCCTTCAGAGGGTAACTGGTGGATATAAGGAAACGAAGTTTCACTGGGTCGGCATGGGAGTCGGAGTTGCCCATAGTACCGCTACTATCTCAAAGACAACATAACTTTGAGAGAGGGAAGGGGCAATACCTTCATCATGTTTCCGAAGGAGTAAAGGAAAGGAGATTGCGGCAACGCTATAAACTCCAGTAGTTCTGGGAACTTCAGAGGAAACTATACCAGTAGACCAAGCGGTAGCGAAAGCCTCTGGAAGAAGATGATTGGAAAGCCGGATTCGGGAAAACCGACCGTCCGGTTGTGTGTCCAGCGAAGGCTGGTGTGTTCAGCAGGAGACAGTCCTGCCATGGCAATAGTCAGAAGCCATGTAGTTAGGATGGCAAGGTAAAGGGAAACCGATATCCTGAAGCCCATCGACACTATCATCAAAGGGATGATAACGAGTTGCCAGGCCGCAACGAAAGTGAACGTAGAGGTGGCCCCGAGAGTTCGAAGCCCTGAAGGCCGAGTTTTCAACCGTAGGGTGAAGGCAGCATAGGTAATCGAAAACTGACTGATACGGTTATTTACTTCAGCGGGGTGATAGCGGCGGCATGGCAGCAAGGGCACACCGAGCAACTGGAGAAACCCTCATCGCCCCAGTGAGAAATCACCGGAGCAAGGTAAGTCCTATAACCAGAAACACTGGGAAGTGGGCTGAAGGCGGAAGGGTGGCGGAAGGGTCAGCAGTAGCGAAGAAGCAGGGTAATTCCTGTGGAGCGAAGAGGCCCTACTTTTGGCAATCCTCTAACAACATTGTGAGGCAGGGATGGAATGACAAAGACATCTGTTAGTCTGCAAGAGCTGAGGAAGAGGATCTACGTCAAGGCGAAAGCTGATAAGCATCATCGCTTTTGGGGATTGTATGTTCACGTATGCAAGGTGGAGACGCTCCAATCGGCCTATGAGATGGCCAAACGCAATGACGGGGCACCGGGCATTGATGGTGTCACCTTCGAGGCTATTGAGGAAAGCGGGCTGGAGGAGTTTCTCCTCGGCATACGAAATGAACTGCTTTCATGGATGTACCTGCCTATGCGAAATCGGAAGAAAGAGATACCAAAGGACAACGGAAGAGTTCGTGTTTTGGGGATACCAACAATCCGAGATAGGGTAGTGCAGGGCGCGCTTAAGCTTATTCTTGAACCAATCTTTGAAGCTGACTTTCAAGAAGGCTCATACGGGTACCGTCCGAAGCGGACAGCGCATCAGGCGGTGCATCGGGTCGCAGATGCGGTAGTCCACAATAAAACACGGGTCATCGACGTTGACCTCAAGGCATACTTTGATACAGTGCGTCATGACATATTGCTGAGCAAAGTAGCAAGAAGGGTCAACGATGACAGAGTGATGTGGCTGCTCAGACTCATACTAAAAGTCAGTGGTAAGCGCGGAGTTCCACAGGGCGGATTATCCAAAGCTTTGGATAATCCGCCTTATCAAAAGTAATATATTATCCAAAGTAAATGCTGTAAGCGCTTGATACAGTTAGGTTTGTGTTTCATTTACTTTGGATAATACTGCGTGTGTTAGAGACGGCTTAGCCAGGCAAGTAGCCCTTCATCTTGGTTCCACTGCGGCAAATCAGTTACAACCATGTCGGGATATGCTTTTTCTAACGCTTTTCGTTTCAGCTCAGTATCTGTACGGGCATAAATTTCAGTTGTTGAAATATCGACATGCCCTAAAAGATCCCGGATATAAATCAGGTTAATCCCTGCCTGTAACAAATTCATCGCCTTCGTATGCCTGAAAACATGGGGGGTAACATTATCCGGAATAATCGAAGACACTGCCCTTGCACGAGACACGTATTTGTTCAGAATGAATGTAACGCCCATTGGAGTCAGCTTGCCGCGCTGGCGATTTACAAATAACGGGCGGTCCTGCATGCCGTTTTGAAGCAGATAAGTTTCGGTCATGTACTGCCGCAGCAGGGATTCCATATTGGACATAATTGGAACCTGCCTGGTTTTGCGGCCTTTGCCAGTCAGGGTCAGGATTGGTGGATGATCCAATCGGACATCACGAACCTTTAGATCAATCAACTCCTGAACTCTGGCCCCTGTATCATACAGTGCCGAAAGCATCGTTAAGTCACGACGGCCACTGGCTTTGGAAAGATCGGGCTGGGCAAGAATGAGTTTCAATGCATCAGGTGTGAGATAATGCACCGTTGGCTTTGGAGCTTTCTTCATCGGAATTGAGAGAATTTTCTGGTATGACAATAGACCGACAGGGTCTTCGACCTGCATATACCTACAAAAGCCATGAATACAGGCCAATCGTTGGTTGCGCGTAGCGATACTGCTTTTTCTGTCTTGTTCAAGCCATGAGAGGAACCCAACCACGAGTGGCTCATCGATGCGTTGTAGACAGATATATTCAATGGACAGGCCGCAACCCTGTTTGCAGTATATGAGAAACAGTTTGAAAGTATCCCGATAAGATTTGATCGTGTTGGGGCTGACATTGCGCTGGCCCGGCAGATAAACGGATAGGTAATGAGATAATGCCTTGGCAAAGTCAGTTGGTTTCATAGTCTTCACTCCTCATAATAGGTATGACATGGCCAAAAGCATGGTCCACCTTTGCCGTTATATCCGGATAAAGTTCAGCGGTCAGCCTCAAGTACTGGGATGTATCGCTAAAGGAATGATGGCCCAGATACGTTTTGAGAATAGGCAGGTAGGCAGTCAAATCCTTTCCTTCCAGCACCCAGCGCCTCAGACAATGAACAGCATGGCTATGCCTCAAATCGTGGAGCCGCGGCCCTTTTCCCCATCCACCATGAGAAATCCGGGCTTTCCAAAGGAATTTCCTGAAATTTTTATAGACATTCCCTTTGGTTATCGTTTTTCCGTTCGGAGAAGGAAAGAAATAAGCGTTAGAATCAGAAAACAAATGGACCTGCTTCATATAGGCAGGACATCTATGAAGTAATTCCTTGGACATAGGAACCAGCCTGTCCTTGTTGAATTTCCCATCCATAATCGTGAGGACACCAGTGTTCAAATCTACATCCCGCACTTTGAGATTCAGCGCCTCCGAAATACGCAACCCACAGCCATACAACATACGGAACAGCAGCGGCATGATCCAATGTCTGTTCGGAACTTCGGCACAGTAATGGCAAGCATCCACTTGTTTGAAAAACTCTGCAAGCTCATCATTGCTGAAAATGTAGGGAATGTATCTGGGTCCCTTCGGGAGGGTATTTTTGGGAAGCACATAAGCATGCACCCCGAGACGAGTCATGTACATGGCCAGTTGCCGTACAACGCATACCCTGATCTGTAAAGTCGCCTGAGCTTCATTCGGGCGTTTCTGACGCCATGAATCGACAAGTTGTTTGGACAGTACCGGTTCTGTGCAGCCGTATGTCAGACAGAACTGATCAAAATGGTAAAGCACCCGTGCACTGCTGTCATACTTATACCCCAGCGAACGCTTTTGTAGAATCACTTCCTGGATAAATTCCTGAAATGGACTGCTATATATGAATTCGGTCATGACTCGAACACCCCCTCGGGGTTCAGCGCGCATTCACGTAGCATCTCCACGTCCACCTTAAGATAGACAGCCGTTGAATCCGAACTGACGTGTCCCAATATATCGGAAATAACGGATAAGGGTGTTTTCTCTTGAAGTAATCTGCTTGCCAGCGTGTGCCGTAAGGAATGCATGCCTCTCTTTTTCTGAGGAGAAATCGGGATTTTGGCCAGTCTCATATATTTGACCAAGATTTGATGCAGTCTGTCTTCATCCGAGAATGGTTCCAGTGGCGCAAGGTGCCGCAAAAAAACGTAGGGGCTTTCCACCTTGGGACGCCCATTTTTCAGATAATCAATGATCGCCCAGCCGATATCGGGAAGAAGTGGGAGGCTCAGCACTCCGGACGTTTTGGACTGTATCAATTCGATGCGATTATCCGGCCATTTCAGGTTGTCCAATTTCAAACGCTTGATATCTATCGTACGGAGGCCCAACCGCGCGACCAGAAGGATCATTGCATAATCCCTTCTTCCGGCAGGATTGCCTCTGTCTATGACATCGAGCAACTTGGCGACATGCTCCGGAGTCCATACCGAAGGAATTCTGTTTTGCTTTCTGGCCTTAATCGCAGGGATGGTTTCTGCCAGGTCCTGTGGATGAAGATCGTTAGTGTGAAGATAGCGCAAAAACGAGCGCAACGCACAAAGATGCAATTCTACAGTCTTATAGCTGTACCCCAACAACGTGTTGATATAGCCGGATACATGTTTAGCGGTAATATCTGAATAAGAGACAATCTTTTGTGATTCCAAAAAACTCAGAAACTGTTCGGAAATTTTACCATAGTGATTTTGTGTCACTTTGGAGTATTCCTTCTGCTGGCAATGGGTTACATAGTACTGCAGTACCTCCTTGAATTCGTCGTTATACAGCAGCTCTTTCTGTTTGTAGTACCTGCGCAGAATGCTGCCATGTTGCTGGAAGTCACCAAGCATCCGGACAACTCGAAAGGCGTTAATGATCGATTGCGTTAGATCTCCCGCTTCCTCTAATTCGAAAAAGTTATACTGCTTGTCCAGAAAACGCATACCCACTTCTTCTGCAAAGTGGTCGACTCCTTCGTTTTCGAAAAACGCGACAATACGTTTCCACATCATGCGATAGTACTTTACCGTATCTTTTTTGTAATGGAGACGGTACAGTTCTTTTTCCAGTCGTGTGATTAAATCTTGCAAAGGCGGGCTGTTCATCGGTATTCCTCCAAAATATTTAGTGAGATCGGTTCTTCAATCTCCCATAAATACCTTGGTCTGCCGTATTATCCAAAGTAAATGAACCCCAAACCTAACTGTATCAAGCGCTTACAGCATTTACTTTGGATAATATTTTACTTTTGATAAGGCGGAGTAATCTCGCCCCTACTGTCGAATATCTATCTTAACGAGGTGGATAAGATGCTGGAGAAGGCGAAAATCGTAACGAGCAAATCTGGTTTTACCCATGTCGAATATGCTCGTTTTGCGGATGACCTTGTGGTACTCGTAGATGGGTATCGCCGCTGGGACTGGCTGGTAGAGAGGGTATATCGGCGACTTCTTGAGGAGTTCGCAAGAGTTGATGTAACAGTCAACGAAGAAAAGACACGACTGGTAGACCTGATGAAAGGAGAGAGCTTCAGCTTTCTGGGATTCGACATTCGGAGTGTCCGAACACTGAGTGACAAATCAGGAGTGCTTATTACGCCAAGGATGAAAGCGCGGACGACCCTTTTGCATAACCTCAAGGAAATCTTCCAGCGCTTCATATCGCAACCAGTGGGCCGGGTGATAGAACTGATCAACCCGAAACTCCGGGGCTGGGTTAACTACTTTAGGGTGGGACATTCCAGCAGGTGTTTTCAGTACGTAAAAGATTGGGTGGAGAAGAAGATACGGCGGCATCTTATGAGGGCTCGAAAACGGGGAGGCTTTGGCTGGGACAGGTGGAGTAGAGACTGGTTTTACGGGCATCTTGGGCTTTATGCCGATTATAAGGTGAGGTATTACCGTGGACTCGAAAGCGCTGCCAGCGGATAGGCATCATAACCCTTGAGGAGAAGCCAATAGGAAAGCGTAGTGCGGGAAATCCGCACGCTGCGTTTGACGTGGCAGGGAATGGAGAAGTGCCATGGCGAACCTAAACGGGCACGAAACTGGAAACGGTGGATACAGCCAAGGGGAGACCTACGGTAACTCGCCATTCTTTGACCCTACTGACGAGGGTGATGTAGGATGGAAAAAGTGGACACCAAAGTCAGATAAAATAAATGAAAGACGGAGGTGTCAGAATGAAAGGGATTCCGCAGGGACGTTACACGAAGGAGTTTCGTGGGGAGGCAGTGAAGATGGTGTTAGCCGGGGGTATATCGTTGCTGGAGGCAGCTCACCGGCTGTCATTGCCGCCCTCGACGTTAGGGAACTGGGTCAAGGCGCATAAAGCTGGCAAGCTGGAAGATATAGGCAAGACACAGAAGCCACTGACGGAGCTAGAGATGGAACTGGCAAGGGTAAAGAAAGAGCTGGTAGAGACGAGAATGGAGCGTGATCTGCTAAAAAAAGCTGCCGCGTACTTTGCGAAGGAGTCGCTGCCCGGTACGCGCTAATGAAAGAAATGCGACTTCAATATTCAGTGCCGCTGATGTGCCGGATATATAACGTATCGGCAAGCGGATACTATGCACACGTGACAAGGCCGCTTTCTAAGCGGGGGCAGGAAGACGCCCGCTTGGAGGTTGAGATTAAGGCTGCACATAAGAGGACACGGCGGGTATGCGGCGCTGAGAGATTACAGAAGGATTTGGCAGACAACGGTATTGCAGTGGGTGTTTGCCGGATCAAGCGACTCAGGAAGAAGCTCGGTATACGCTGTAAGCAGACGAAGAAATTCAAAACTACAACTGACTCAAAACATACGCTTCCGGTGGCTGAGAACCTACTGGACCAGCAGTTTGAAGTATCCAGGCCGAACATGGCATGGTTGAGCGATATAACATATGTTTGGACCGATGAAGGATGGCTGTACCTTGCCGCGCACAAGGATCTTTTTAACGGTGAGATAGTCGGATACGCAATGGGAGAACGGATAACGAAGAGCCTTGTAAGTCAGTCTTTATTCCGTGCCGTTGCAGCGAAGCGTCCAGGGAAGGGGCTGATTCATCACTCGGATCGCGGGAGCCAATATTGTGCTCATGATTATCGGAAGCTTCTTAATCAGTTCGGCATGACGGCATCAATGAGTAGAAAAGGGAATTGCTATGACAATGCCCCGATGGAGAGTTTCTGGGGCACGCTGAAGCAGGAGCTTGTCCATCACAGACGCTACAGGAACAGACAAGAGGCAGTGCAGGATATCACGGAATATATCGAGATCTTCTACAACAGGCAGCGCCGACAGGCAAGACTTGGATATCTATCCCCAGTTGCTTATGAGTATCAATTCTATGCACGAGAGCTGGCAGCATGAAAGGTTTGGTGTCCACTATTGACATCCGAGGTCAGGGGGAACTGGAGATAGAACCTTATGGCGACTACGCCAGTTCTCTACTCTACTGTCTTCAACAAAACTTCCATCTTTGTTAGCACAAACGGTCTGTACCCAAAACTATAGACCGCAAATGCGGTAGATAGTTAACCTTGTCGCTCAGGTGTCCTCCAAAGTATATCATCATAATATCTTTTAATTTTTAATATCCTCTTGTATTTTTTTTCATCGGAGATAACAGGGCAGCAAGTTGTATTCCAAGAAGAAATCCAAACTGTATCACTACCCCATATTTTCGTGCCTTGACAAATATCATAATCTTTCATTACGCTTGTTGCAGATAAAAAAAATGTAAGGCGGTGGAGTCATTATGGCCGATCCTTATGTGTTAGAGGACGGCGCACACATAGCTGTTGTGGGTGGAGGGCCGACAGGCTCTTTCTTCAGCATCTTTGCACTCAAGATGGCAAAGATGGTTGGAAAAGAGATACATGTCACAATATTTGAACCGAAAGATTTTACTAAAGACGGCCCGTTAGGATGTAACAGATGTGGCGGTATTATCTCCGAACTTCTTGTCCAGACCTTAGCTGTTGAAGGCATCAATCTTCCTGATACCCTCGTACAAAGAGGTATTAATTCCTACAAATTACACACAAATCGCGGGAGTGCCTTTATAGAGACACCAGCCCATGAAAAAACCATAGCTGCAATATACAGAGGAGGAGGGCCAAAGGGGACCATTGGGAAGCATAAGGAAAGTTTCGATCAATTTCTTCTTGATCTTGCGGTAAGTGAAGGTGCTGTTCATACTTCTGTGAAGGTTGATCATATTGAAAATAGCAACGGAAGACCTGTTCTTTTTTCTAAGGAGCAGAAGCTTATGGAAGCAGATCTTGTAGTGGGAGCGATTGGAATAAAGAGCCAGACATCAAGAATATTCGAAGAAATGGGGTTTGGATACAAAAAACCGGAGACGGTTACCGCAGCAATTGTAGAAATTGGCATGGATGAGAATATAATAGCTGAATATTTTGGAAATTCTGTTCACCTGTTTCTCCTTCCGATTAAGGACACTAAGTTTGCAGCCATGATTCCCAAGGGCACATATATAACGGTCTGTATATTGGGTAGAAATATGAATACTGATACCGTAAACGCATTTATTCGTCAGCCAATTGTTCAGTCGGTTTTACCGCGGAAAGTGCCATATAAGATAGATTGTCGTTGTTTACCGAAAATGAACGTGAAGGCGCCTAAAGTGCCCTTTAATGACAGGGTTGTTCTTTGCGGTGATGCCGGTTCAACAAGGCTTTTTAAAGACGGGTTAGGCGCTGCATATCTTATGGGGAAGGCTGCTGCTAAGACAGCCGTATTGCAAGGTGTAAGCAGAAAGCATTTCCGTGATATGTATTACCCGGTTTATAAAAGCATAATCATTGATAACCGGTTTGGAAGAGCACTTTTCTTAACAACAGATGTATTGAAGAACAATATGCTCATGACAAAGAGTATGCTCGAAGTCGTGCAGAAAGAGCAAGGGAATCCTGCACATCCCAAAATACTTAGTTCGGTACTCTGGGACATGTTTACCGGCAACGAACGATATAAGAATATATTTCGCAGAGCTATGAGTTTGCCGATGCTCTATGACTTATTAAAAGGGCTTATCTGATTGAAAGAGAGGGGACTATGAAAGACGATGAACTGGGCAGGGTTTATACTGAAGGGGAGGTCATTTTCAAAGAGGGAGATGAGGGTGACCATATGTATGTCGTACAGTCTGGAAAGGTGAAAATAACCAGAAATACTCCGTCAGGAGATGTTACCATCGCAGTTCTTTCAACCGGTGAAATATTTGGTGAAATGGCCCTGTTTGACAGGTTGCCGCGTTCTGCAACCGCTGCGGCGTTCAATGAAGCAAGAATTCTCAGCATAGACAAGAAAAAGTTTTTCCAGACCATAAGCAGGGATCCAACCCTGGTTTTCAAGATACTTGAATACATGAGCCAGAGAATAAGAAGGATCAATGAAGAAATTTCAAAATTAAAGAACAGCAGACATGATTCTTCCAATATTTTTACTGATACTGAGGAGACGTGTAAGTATATACTTGAAGAGGCAAGGAATATCATTCCTGCTGATAACGGTTCTATCATGCTGATTGATGATGCAGAAAAAACACTTTCTATTAAGGCTGCATTCGGAACTGAATGGAATCCAAAAACCAGGCTCCAGGAAGGGGAAGGTGTTGCCGGTGATGTTCTTAAAACCGGTAAAGCCGAACTCATTAATAATGTATCAATGGATTCCAGGTTCAAATCAGGGACAGCACATATTCAGTCTGTAATGTGTGCTCCGTTGAAATGGAGAGGAAATCATTTCGGAGTAATCAATATGAGCAGATGTTCTGAAAAATTGTTTACCCTGGATGATTTAAAAATGCTGCATTCTATGGCTATTCATGCATCAGTTGTCATCGAGAATGTGAGATGCTTTTCCCAGTTCAAGAATGCCACCGATGAATTTCTTCGGCATGCAACGATGTTATATACTTAAATCATAAGCTAATCCACTGTGGATTAGCTTATGATTTAATAATTGCCCTATTTGTTGATCTGATACCTTCTGTGCTGGATATAAGAATCTTTAACAGCTATATAAGGGTCGATGGCTGATTCTTTCAGGATTTCATAATCGCCCATCTGCAGTGAAGTATTGTTGAAATATTCGTATGCATTAATCGCAAACGCAGTTTCTGCGGGATTGATATAATTTACAGGAGACAGGAACCCGTCACCTACCGATCCGATTGTGTCTCTCAGTGATGAAGGACCAATAAACGGCCATACGATATAAAGGCCATCCCCTATCCCGTAAAAACCCAGAGTCATCCCGAGGTCTTTTTCCTGGCTTTCGATTTTCCACATCTTTGCAATATCAAACAGTCCGGCTATACCAAAGACTGTGTTCACGCCGAAACGGGCGAGTTCAAGAGCCGCGGATTTTATTTTTCCCTGCAAAGAGGCATTGACAAACCGCACGGGCATAGAGAGGTTGACGAAAAAATTTCGCGCGGAAATGCGTACTCCCTCAGGGACTACGGTGTTATACCCCTTAGCCGCGGGCTTCATTACCCAGAAATATAGCCTGTCGTTAAAAGTGAAGACCATGCGATTCCATGGTTCCAGCGGGTCGGCAACGGATTGCGCTTCAAGAAATTCCGGTTCTGCCTCAGCTTCAGCAGGAGGACTATCTCCGGCTTTTAGCGTATTTTCATCGGGAGATGGAAGCGTCCCGGCATGTGCAGATACCGCCCAAAAAAACAAAACTATAAAAAATAGGGTCTGACAAGCCGTTTTTTTGATTGCATTTCCAAGTGATAATTCTAAATTCATTTCGAGGACCAGATCACGATTAGTTCTTATAACAGGCAAAGAGATGGGCAAAGATTATCTCATTGTGTTTTGCCCGATGAAAAATTATTAATTTTGGCTTTCAGCATCGAAATTAAACCGTTAAACCCTTTGCCGTCGATGACACTTACAAATTGAGACCTTGTGACAGCAAGCTGACTGACGCCGGATATCTGTATGTCGACAATGCGCCACTTGCCTTCCATTTTGCGAAGCTTGTAATAAAAGTCTGTTGTATCATTATCCCGGTCGATGAGTTTGCTCACAACGGTAACAGTGTCCTGGACAGGTTTTGATTCTGAAACGATCTCGAACTTTTCTCCGGAATAATCATTAAAACGGCCTGCATAGGTTGCGGCAGTCCATTCGGTGTAAGTTTCAAGCAGTAATCGCCTTTCCTTTTCATTGAGCGTCTTCCAGGTTTTTCCGACTGATATCCCCGCCATATAGGACAAAGCGAAAGAATCTTTAATAACAGGCTCTAAAAGTTTGTAGCGTCCGGGGTACCCGAGTTCTTTAGCCCTTTGCATAGACTCTATAAGTGCAGCATTGAATTCGGTTATGGCCTCTGAAGGACCTGACTGTGCTGCATTCCCAAAGGCGCCGTAAAACACCGCACAGAGACAAAAGACTGCGCTTATCAGGCAGCGATGTTTGATGACATATTTGAGCTTCGGCATATCCTTCTTATTTCTTCTGTAAAATAAATTCATGAAAAAAGTTAATATACAAAGTTAAAGATTAACTATTAATAATACCGGAAAATCCCGGTTTTTGAAATATGTTCGTTACAAAATACGGAGAATGGTGAACAATAACAAAGAATATTCAAAGAAGCTCATTGGATGGTGGGTCGGATTCGTTCAGCGGAATGCGGTCCCGGTGCTCATTGCCGTTCTGTTGACCTGCGGCGGTACGGTTCTTTATCTGAAGCAGAATTTCAGAATAAACACCGACCTTAACAGCATGATTTCCGAGAAGCTTCATTTCCGCAAAATCGAAAAGGATTTTTCCAGGGCCTTCCCTCAGCTTTCCGATACCATTGTTGTGGTAATCGATGCAGAGACCGCCGAGCAGGCAGTCTCTGCGCGCAAACACATGGCAGGGCGGCTGAGAAAAGAAACGGGTCTTTTCAAGACAGTCTTTGAGCCGGGGGGAGGCGATTTTTTTGAAAAGAACGGGCTGCTGTACATGGACACGGACGAACTGGAAGAGCTTGCGGATAAACTGGCGACTGCTCAGCCTTTGCTTGCCTTTCTGTCTAAGGATTTAAGTTTGCGCGGGCTCTTCTCAGTGCTTGACATGGCACTGAACAGTCCGGAGGCCACAAAGACACAGGACAGCAGCATGGATCTTCTTTTCGATCATCTGAGCAAGACGTTCGAAAGCGCGGGGGTAGGTCGATCCCGGCAGATGCCATGGGAAAGCATCATGTTCGGAGAAAAGGCAGCGGCTGAACAGCGCCGTCAGTTTATTATCACTCAGCCTTATCTTGACGCAGCAAATCCTTCCGCAGACGAAGTTTCCCTTGAAACTGTCCGCCGCATTGCGAAAGAACTGGGTATTACTGAAGCAAACGGCGTTAAAATGCGGATTACCGGGGATGTCGCCCTGTCTTATGAAAACATGATGACGGTGAGAAACAGCACTGGCATTGCAACCGTTGCATCCATAATTCTGGTAGGCGTCCTTCTGTTCATCGGTCTCGGTTCAGGACGAATGGTTTTGGCAAGTCTTCTAACTCTGATCATCGGGCTTCTCTGGACTACAGGCTTTGCCATTGCTTTTGTAGGCAGCCTGAACCTCATTTCCATCACGTTTGCCGTGCTCTTTATCGGCCTCGGCATAGACTACAGCATTCAGTTCTGTCTGCGATACAGGGAGCTGATTCAGTCGGGGCATAAGCGGTGGGAGGGCCTTACAACAACCGCAAAGGGAGTGGGAAGGAGTCTTTTTCTCAGCTGCGTCACAGTCGCTTTAGGTTTTTATTCATTTGCGCCCACAGCTTATGCCGGCGTCGCCGAACTCGGCCTTATATCCGGGACAGGCATGTTTATCAGTTTTTTTGCTACTATCACTGTTCTTCCTGCATTGTTGACTTTATTCAAAACAGGTCAAAGCAAAGGGCTGCCGGCGCCGACAAAAAAAATAATTTCGGAGCTGCCTTATAAATATTCAAGGACAATTATCGCAGGAGCCGTTATATTGGGATTAGCATCAGTTCCATTTCTCCACAGAGTTTTTTTCGATTATAACCCGCTGAATCTTTACAGTAAAACATCGGAGTCCGTCAGCGCCATAAAAGAGCTTTTCGACAATCCTGAAGCGCAGCCCTGGACAATCTCCGTTCTTGCAAGCGGAGAAGAGAATGCAAAACGACTTGCGGAAAGTTTAAAGAAACTTAAAGAGGTAAAAGCAGCCATAACACTTTCCGACTTGGTCCCGGAAAAACAGCCGGAAAAACTACGCATCCTTTCCGATATAGCGCTATTTATGCCTCAGAACATTACCGATCTTAAAATAAAAAATCTAAAATATGAAGAAAATATCAAGGCCCTGAAAGGGTTTGATAATGCATTAAAGAAGTCCCTCCTTTCATCCGCAAAGGAGGACCCTCATGTCAGACGTTTATATGCAAGTATTCAGAATTTTAAAGCCCGGCTTGATGATCCTGTAAAAGGGCAAAGAGCGGTTGCAGCATTGGAAAAAAGTATTTTGGTAAGCCTTCCGGACCTTTTCAAAAGGCTTGGCTCTTCACTTCAGGCCAAAGCTTTCAGCCGGTCCGACCTTCCGCGGGAATTAGCGGAACAATATGTCTCTGTCGACGGCCGTTACCGGGTCCAGGTTTTCCCCGTCGAAAATATTATGGATATAGATGCGCTTAAACGGTTTGTCCTGGCGGTGCGCGCCGTTGCCCCTGATGCTACAGACGCCCCTGTAACTATCTATGAATCGGGGAGGGCCGTTGTTTCATCTTTCAGTGAGGCCGTTTTATACGCGATGGTTGCCATCATGCTCTTTTTATTGATTGAGTTGAGAAGCTTCTTCGCGACTGCACTGATACTCGTACCTCTCATATTGGCCATGTTTCTGACCGGGGCCGCATCGGTTTTACTCAAAATCCCGCTGAATTTTGCCAATGTTATTGTAGTGCCTCTCCTGTTGGGTATCGGTGTGCATAGCGGTATTATTTTTATGCTGCGTTATCTGACGGAACCTCCGTCGGATGGGAATATGCTCAGGACAAGCACTGCCCGCGCCGTATTGTTCAGCACACTGACCCTGCTTATCAGCACAGGCAGCCTTTCTTTTTTCGCCCCACAGAGGAATCGCAAGCATGGGCATCCTTCTAACTATTTGCTTAAGTTTTTTGTTAGTCTGCACACTTTTATTACTGCCTGCACTAATCGAATTATACGGAAAGTATCTTGAAAAAAGTCACAAAAACAATTTCTCATGACCACATATGTTATCTACGGCGTTGCAAAAGTAGGATGTTTTGTTATAATTACCAAGAGCTTTAATAATGCAGAACACTAAACAACGGGACATAACATATCAGGTCGTAGTGGCGGACGACCTGGGCAGGGCTTCATCTGTCAACGCGGCTATTGCGGAAGCACACGACAGGGGGATCGTTACTGCTGCAAGTCTTATGGCGAAGGGCGACGCCTTTGAAGAGGCTGTGCAGATGGCATCGCAGCGCAGTCGTCTGTCTGTAGGCCTCCACGTGACCTTCTGTGACGGCCGTGCTGTTCTGCAGCCTTCAGAGATACCTGATCTGGTTGATAAAGACGGCTGCTTCGAAGAAAGCCCTGAAAAGGCATGGATAAAATGCATGAGGCGCGGTGTTCTCTCTCAGATTGAAGCGGAGGTGGAAGCGCAATTTGACTGCCTGGAAAAGGCGGGGATCAAACCCACTCATGTGGACGGTCACCATCACCTGCAAATGCATCCGCTCATATTTGAAGCAATATGCAAGCAGGCTTCAAAAAGGGGAGTCGGATGGATACGGATTCCGAATGAGGCCATTTCGATTGTCCTCAGCTTGCGCTCTTTTTCACGCGGTGTTATGCCGCTGCTCGAGCGGGTTGTCTTTGGGGTACTCAGGACATATAACCTGAGAACAGCCGCGAAATACGGAATAAACGTAGCCTACAGCTGCATGGGACTTTCATGGACCGGTAGTATTGATGAGCAAAGCTTGCTTGAACTGTTAGGGATGACTGAGGGTCCGGTCAGTGAAATCTTTACGCATCCGGATATTGCCACAGACAAGGGGCGGAAGGAGCTGGAAGCTCTTACGTCAGTCGAAGTACGCAAGAAGCTTGCTTTCCTCGGAATTGAACCGGTGGGATATAGAGAACTTTCCGGCAAGGAATTGTACCGGGATTCTGTATGTGAAAGAAAAATAAAAAAGAGAAGTTATTCTTTTTGAATTAACAAATAAAAAGTATTTGGACCTTTTATACAAAGATGAACCCATTATTTGGAAACGAGAAAAACAGATTTTTTAAACAGCCTTTAAAAACAAAGGCCGCTGTCTTGCCGTCTGGGCCCAAAGGTAAGACTGTGTTGATTTCACCGCCTTCGGGGTTGCTCGATAAGGTGTCGAAGGCTGCAAGAAAGACCCAGTCGTATTATATGAACCAGCAGCATGAGGATGGTTACTGGTGGTATGAGCTTGAATCCAACGTGACCATAACGTCTGAATACTTGATGCTGCTACATTTCCTCGGTCTGAAGGACGATGCTAAATACAAGAAAATAGCGCACCATATTCTGAAAAACCAAAGACCGGACGGTACATGGGCGGTATATTGGGAAGGAAAGGGCGACCTCAGCACTACCGTTGAAGCATATTTTGCTCTTAAACTTGCAGGTCTCTCCGCGGACGATCCGAGGCTGAGAAAGGCAAGAGAATTTATTATAGAAAATGGTGGAGTTGAGGCGTCAAGGGTTTTTACAAAAATATACCTTGCCATATTCGGGGAGTTCGACTGGAAGGCGGTCCCCTCAATTCCTGTTGAGTTTATCTTTGTACCTTCGTGGTTCCCTTTTAACATATATAATTTATCGAGCTGGGCAAGGTCTACAATCGTGCCTTTGATGGCCATCCTCGATACCAAACCCTTCTGTACAATACCTGAAAATGCAGGGATAAGGGAGTTATACAAAGACCACGATCAGATATCTTCCATAACGACCAAAAGCTTTGCCCCGTATTTATGGAAAAGACTGTTTATCGCAGCCGACAGAATGATAAAAGCGATGGAGAAATTTCCTGTGCGGCCATGGAGGGCAAAGGCACTGAAAAACACCGAGAGATGGATATTGGAGCGTCAGGACCCAAGCGGCGACTGGGGAGGAATACAGCCCGCTATGCTTAATTCAACACTTGCTCTCGCAGCGATGGGGCACGAAGTGTCTGATGGACCTGTCGGGAAAGGGCTTGAAGCCCTTGAAAGGTTTACCATTGAAGATGAGAATGAACTTATTCTCCAATCGTGTATTTCTCCGATATGGGACACGGCACTAACGTCGCTTGCCTTGATTTATTCAGGAATACAAATGGACCACCTCGCTCTTGAGAGGGCCTGCAAATGGCTGGCTTCCAAACAGATTTTCCGGAAAGGGGACTGGAGCATTAAGATGCCGGACCTTGAGCCGGGAGGATGGGCTTTTGAGTTCGAAAATAACTGGTACCCGGATATAGATGACACTTCTGTGGTTTTACTGCTTCTCTATAAATACGCCAATAAAGACTATATCAAGTCTGATAACCTGAAAAAGGGGCTCGACTGGGTAATCGGGATGCAGGGAAAAGACGGGGGTTGGGGCGCCTTTGATGTGGATAACAACCTGAAAATTTTGAACCAGCTTCCTTTTGGAGACCTGGAGTCAATGATAGACCCGAGTACCCCGGATATTACGGGAAGGGGTTTGGAACTTCTCGGCTCATTCGGATACGGCCTGTCCGATAATATTGTTAAAAGGGCGATTGGGTTTCTCAAGAGAACACAGGAAACGGACGGGTCCTGGTGGGGAAGATGGGGCGTCAATTACATCTACGGCACCAGCATAGTGCTTGCGGGGCTTGAATCCGTTAAAGAAGACATGTCTAAACCATACATAAAAAAGGCGGTCACCTGGCTGAAAGCCAACCAAAATACTGACGGCGGATGGGGAGAGCGTTGCGAATCTTATATGGACCCCGCCTTTAAATGCCGGGGCGAAAGCACTCCATCGCAGACCTCATGGGCCATCCTGTCTCTGATTGCAGCCGGTGAAGTAACGAGTAAAGAAGTGATTAAGGGAATTAAATATCTTCTTAAGACGCAGAAAAAAGACGGCACATGGGATGAAGAGGCATTTACAGGGACGGGGTTCCCGAAGTATTTTTTCATAAGATACCATAATTACAGAAATTGTTTCCCCTTAATGGCCTTCGGCAAGTTCCTTTCGAAATTCAAAGAAGGAATCAATAAATGAAAGCGCTTGTAACAGGCGCTACAGGGTTTATCGGGTTTCATGTTGCCAGGCTTCTTGCAAAGCAGGGATTTTCCGTCAAAGCACTGGTAAGGGAAGGAAGCGATGCCTATGGCTTAAAGACACTGGGCATTGAACCTATTATCGGCGACGTAAGAGACCCACATTCCGTACGCAGGGCGCTCGAAGGCTGCCGGCAGCTTTATCATCTTGCAGCAGATTACAGGCTCTGGGTTAAGGACCCGAAAACCATGTACGACATTAATGTTAAAGGTACGGAAAACGTCATGGAGGCCGCATTAATAGCAGGGACAGAAAGGGTCGTTTATACGAGTACGGTCGGGGTGCTGGCTGCCTGTTCAAATGGGAAACCTTCAAATGAGGAGACGCCTGTCAGCATAAAAGACATGGTGGGCGATTATAAAAAATCCAAATTCATCGCTGAAACAGCAGTGTACGGATTTATCGGAAAGGGCTTGCCTGTCGTCATCGTAAATCCTACGACACCCATAGGCGATATGGACCGGAAGCCAACTCCTACCGGAAAAATTATTGTCGATTTTCTAAACGGCAAATTCCCCGCGTATCTTGATACAGGACTGAATTTTGTTGATGTGGATGATGTTGCAGCCGGCCATATACTGGCAGCCCGATATGGCAAGATCGGACAGAGATATATATTGGGAAATAGAAACATTTCCCTGCGGGAATTTTTTGAGTGTCTCGCAGGCATTACAGGCCGGAAACCTCCGAGAGTGCGGCTTCCGTATTTCCCTGTTTTACTTGCCGCATATGTGGATGAATCGTTGTCGGGGATAACCGGCAGGCATCCGACGATTCCTCTCACAGGCGTAAAGATGGCGCGGAAGTTCATGTATTTTGACTGTTCGAAAGCCGTAAGGGAACTGAATATGCCGCAGACTCCCGTTGAAGGCGCCATGGAAAAGGCGATAAATTGGTTCAGGGACCAGGGATATATAAAGAAATAATCTTTTAAGGATATAAATGTACGAGACAGAACAAGATCATCAGGATGAGCCGCAAGACAGAAAACTTGGCGATGAATGGACAGACTGGAAAGGCGGGACAGATGCGCGGGAGTCTGCAATAGATGAGACCCTGACCACTTTTTCCCTTTTGGCTATCGGCATTGTATGCATACTCATTGCACTTCTGCCTTTGTTCTGGTATCTGATAAAGCCGAGAATTGTGCAATTAAACTATTTGGTATCAACCCTGGTTGAGTGGTCTGTTACAGGATTTGCCTCTGTATGCTTTATCTTATTTCTGGCGGAAAGTATTTCAATCCTTGGGTTCAGAAAATCCATATTCCCTTACAGATGGCGGGAAAAATTTATTCTTTTTCTTCTTCCAAAAACTATCTGGCTCGGAGCGAAATTAGGGATAAGCCGGGACAGGGTGGGGAATTCCTTTATTAAGGCCCATAATTTTTTAATAAGAAACTTCGCAAATAATCTGAATACAGAAAGACCTTTAATCCTGTTACCGAGATGTTTAAAAAAAGAGACGAGGGCGCAGATTATGAATAAAATGAACGGCTTCAAGGTCGTTACCGCGGCCGGTGGGGAACAGGCACGGGAAGCGATCAGACAATATAAACCGACATGCATTTTGGCTTTGGCCTGTGAAAGAGACCTAATGAGCGGGATTAAAGATGTAGCTGAAAAGATACCGGTGCTTGCAATCCCGAATAAAAGACCTGAGGGCCCATGTAAAAACACCGATGTTTACCTCGATGAGCTTGACGATACTTTAAGATTCATAATAGAGAAAAGAAATAAAATCCCCAAAACAAATAAAGGTCCCGAATAGATTCTTATGAGATTCCCTGCCAGTCTTTATTTATCAATGAGTTCGTTTTTCATGAAAAATGCCCTTGCTGGTAGGAAGAAATTCCCGCTGGTATTGATGCTCGAGCCTACTCACCGGTGCAATCTCAACTGTGCGGGATGTGACAGGATAAGGCTGTATGGGAAGGAGCAGACGGATGACCTTTCCCTCAGCCAATGCATAGAGGCTGCAAAAGAATCAAAAGCCCCTGTTGTCACGATAACCGGGGGGGAACCGATGTTATATCCTGAATTACCCCGTCTTGTAGATGGACTTCTCAGGCTGAAAAGGCATATCTATCTGTGCACAAACGGACTTCTTGCGGAATCCTTTATAGAGGAATTCAGGCCGACCCCAAAGCTTACCCTGAACTTTCATCTGGACGGAATGGAGGAGACCCACGACCGCATTACTAATAAACTGGGGACATTCAAACGTGCTGTAGAAACTATAAAAAAGGCGAAACAAAAAGGTTTCAGAGTGAGCACAAATACATCTATTTACAAAAATTCGGACATAGGAGAACTGGAGAATTTATTCGGAATGTTAAAATCCATCAACGTAGACGGGGTCCTGATTTCGCCGGCCTTCAGCTATGAGAGGGTGGAAAACGATATATTTCCCGGGAAAAACGAAATACGGGAAAAGGTCGGGCAGATGACGGATTTTTTCGATAGGTTCCCCTTTATGAGTACCCCTATATACGTGGATTTTTTAAAAGGGAAAAGACAGATGCGCTGTACACCGTGGGGTAATCCCACGCGCAACCCCCTCGGATGGAAATCCCCCTGTTATCTGATAACCGATACTTACTATGAATCTTTCAAAGAAATGATGGAAAAAACGGAATGGGACAGGTTCGAATCAGGTGGCGATCCGCGCTGCAAGAACTGTATGGTCCACAGCGGGTATGAAGCTACGGTAATGCGCACTGCGTTTTCGAATCCGGGAGACATGCTCAGGCTTGTCCTCTGGAACCTGAAAAAACCTTAATGGATCCTTTTTTTTCGCTTCTGTTAAATACGGTCGTCATGAGACCGTATGTTTTTCTTTTCCTACTGGTATATCTCCTGGGCTGCTCTTTACATTTAGGGGTAAAAAGGGCGCTGCTTTTTTGTATAGCGGGATATCTTATTGCATGGCTTTCGGAATACTCCTCCATTCATAACGGCATTCCTTATGGCTATTATTACTATATTGAGCATACAAAAGGGGAAGAGTTATGGGTCCTGGGCGTGCCTTTTTTTGATTCACTGAGCTATGTGTTCCTTGCATATGCAAGCTATTCAATGGCGCTTATGGTAGCTTCACCCATCCTGCGTACGCGTGGAATGTTCTATCTCCTTGAAACAAAAGCAATCAGGAATTCGATATATACTACAATTCTGGGAGCGGTCTTTTTTGTCTATCTTGACATCATAATAGACCCCGTGGCTTTGGTAGGTGAGAGGTGGTTCCTCGGCCAAATTTACGGATACCCGCGCCGAGGAGTTTATTTCGGCATCCCTATCTCTAATTTCATAGGATGGCTTGTGGTAGGATTTATAATGATTTATGCATTACAGAGGATAGATTCCCATCTGCATAAGAGAAAAGATTGGTTCGGGTATAAATACCACTGGAGATATATTATAGGTCCCGGCCTTTATATCGGTGTGATACTTTTCAACTTGTCGATAACTTTTTATGTCCGGGAGTACAACCTCGGCTGGGCCGGCATTTTCATTGTCCTGCTGCCGTCGCTTCTCGTTTACTCTTTAATGAAATTGAAGCTTTTGCATGTAAGTATCGACAAAACCATAAAAGCCCATCTGTCCGATTTCCCCATGATTGTAATTCCAAAATTTGCACGAAAAGAAGAATAAAAGAGCCTTTATCTATTGGCAATACTGATTCCCAGTTGGAACCTGAAGTGTCGTGAGAGCTTGCCGGATACAATGTTAGAAGAGGAAGAAAGAAATATGGTCTTTGCTACTGAGATGAAGAACCTTTATCTGTATCAAGCAGGTTGATGAATTCCACTAATATCTCGTGGTCCCTTTCTGACATTTCAAGGAATTCGACTCCTATGTCATAACGCTCAGGGGCTGTATTGGCTATTAAGAGACTTGAGGCAACTCTACCTTGAAAGGTTATCGCTTTGTCCTGTGGAAACGTCAACTCCATAAGCATTTTATTTTCAATTTCTATTGGATGCTCACTCTCTATAAGCATACCACCAAGGCTAAGTTTTTTTACCTCGCAACCTTCATAAAAATGCAGTGTGGGTGTCTCTACCGAAGCCTCAAGCTGAAATCTTGTAAAAAGCCTCAGGCCGCTTATTTCATATATGTTTTTCTGCCTGTCTTTTTCTCGCATATGATTTTCTATAAAATTTATGATTTCTTTCATTTTCTCATTTGTAACATCTGTAAACTTTAGTCCTGCTGTATATATTGGGATAATATCGCCCTGGGCTCCTTCTTCGTTTCCACTCAATAAGGACCACATAACCTTACCCTTGAGAATTAAAGTCTGGTCTTTAGCAATAATTTTGAGAGTATATTCACGATCTATATTCATCCTCTTGTCAGCTTTCAAAGAGATTCCAGCAATGCTGATATCGAGAATCTTCAAATCTTTGACAAACAACATCTCACCGTGAATATCATAAATATCTAAGGCATATCTCTTATATCGTCTTTTTTCCATTTATTACACCTTCAGTAAATTCATGTCTATTTTAACAGTTATCAACTGTAATGTTGTACTATGAGGCATGGTTCTCACTTTCGAGATTCTCGCCACAGCATCAACGCAAGCCCCGAAGAAATTAAAAAGCCAAGCACACTTAACCAAACAGGGACAATCATGCCGTTTATGGTAACTTCCCAGACAAAAAATAACCGGAGAAGATGCATAAAAGCAATAAGCGAGAACACGATAATAGCAATGGTTGTAAATGGTTTCATGTTTCGTTCCTTCCTTCCTCGAAAGGTGATCAATATTAGATATTTATTTCCAGTTGTACTCCACAGTTACAAAAAGTATATCACAGGTGTGACCTTCAGCTTATCGAGTGTAAAACTTAACCTTGAGGAAGAACTGTAAAAGTTGTTCTTCCTCAAGCCCTGACTTGTGGCTTCATCCCGAATATTCTGCATATCGCCTTCGCCAACTCTTTGTCGACGACAATAGCTCCACCATGGTGCAGATCTATCACGATATCTATCTTGTCGATCAAGTTTCTCATATTCTTCAAACATCCTACGATCTGGACAATCTGAATGTTTTCCTTATCCAGAAGCTTCTCGATCTGTTCTAATTGTGTATCACTTCTTCCATAGATTTCATCGATGATAAGTATGATCTTCTGATCCATTTTGAAGAGTGATTGAATGTCCTCTACCATAGTCATATCTTTCTTGAGCGACGAGATATAGTTCAGATATTTCTCGTAACTTCCCGGTCTTCGTTTTCCTTCGAAATCGACTGGATTCCCGACATAGTAGACTTTGGCATTGTTCTTAAGTGCCTCGATAGTATTTGTTATCTTGCCGACTCCCCACCCCCCGCGTATGAGAATATTTTTATAGCGGGCAAGGACTTTTTTGATATTATCGGGATTATCTTTTGTAAACGCAACTTGTTTGCCGCTCCCCGTTTCGTCCTTTCCCATCAATCTCACTATTCCTTTTTTTTCTATTTGTCGATTCTTTGCATTTGGGCGTAACTTTTTATCAGTTACAAGTTAAACTCTACAGGACTTGGGAATGGTTTTCAAGTGCGAGATTTAGGAAGGAATGTTGCGATGAATTAAATAGTGACACAGAGCCTGTCTAAAAACCTTTCCGCTAATCGAGCATGCGTAGTAAGATTATTCGATATGAGAAATCTATATCGCTCTGCCTAATTTCTTATTAGGCGTGCATTGTCCGCTGCAAGGGCACGCGGCGCATACACCACGCTTCGTCCGATCTACCGTAACCATTGCCGAATTTCAACTGTGCAAGGAAGTCATCTACAGGAATGTATTCGATAAGCTTTCTGTGTACCCTTCCCCCGAAGTCCTGAATGAGGAACGTTGGCGTCCGGGCAATGTCGAACTGTTTCATCAGCTCAGTCCGTTAGATATAAATTGCCTCTACCGCCGGTTCGTTTGTTTTTTTGGTTTTTGATTTGATAAAATAATTTGTTACTCTCGGGCGTACAACTAATTTTGAAAGGAGGTGTTCTCATTGAAAAAGGCAGTGTTGGCTATTGTCTCGATATTCTTGGCCTTTGCTTTTACAGGGACAGGCTTTCCAGCCGGAAAAGAAGCGGCAATAAAGATGGCTGCGGGTGAAGTTAAGGCAGTTGATACAAAAGCAAAAACCATTACTATAACGAACGATAAACAAGCCGAATCCGTTTTTGTTTTTGACGATAAGACTGTCGTAAGAGCGCATAACAAAAACAAGAGTACATTCGCTGATGTAAAAGTCGGCGATATAGCCGCGCTTATATACGACGAAGTCGGCGGCAAGAGTGTGATAAAAAGTATTACTGTTATGGCTCCGATAGGCGCATCGACTTCGAACTCCGCAGAAAAAAAGTAAGCTCATGAGAAAGGGCGCTGAATATAAGCGCCCTTTCTATTCGCCTATAGAGAATTTATCAAATGTTTCCCTGAGTTCTTTATCCGTCATTTCGGTCAAAGGGATGCGCTTATTTATTATCAGCTTGCTTGTGTCTCCTGAGATGCCGAAATGCAGGAGTACGTATTTCCTACCCGGCCCGTTAAATTGACTCAATAGTTAAAAATCATTTATGAAAGAATGTGAGGGTTCACTTCGAGGCCAGTATGAAAATTTTATAAACAAACCGCCCTATCATAACGATCACGTAAATACCGAGAGCAATGAGCGCCAGGCGCTTCAACCGTTGCAATGACGATTTTACTTTGCCGGTTATATTTTGAAACTCTTTGTTCATTATCTTCTGAGCTTCAAGTCGTATATCGGACATGAACTTGTATCAAACAGAATTGAACTGCCTACAGGTTTCTAATCACCCTCTTTTTTCTGTGGCTCCTCTTTCTTGGAACTATCTTTTTTGGGTGTTACGTCTATTTCATCAGCTTCTGATATGCCTTTCTTGAAATTTTTGATTGCCTGTCCTATGCCGCTCCCGATCTGAGGGAGCCTTGTGGCGCCAAAAAGCACAACAACTATTACCCCTATCAGGAGAATATCTTGTGTACTGAACATTTTACTTTCACCTCCTCTTTTATGTCTGTTATATTATAAATCATTTCAGGATTTAAAAATGCCGATTCTTGCGCCGGCTTGATCGGTCGATATTTTCGAAATCAGCGCTCTGTCCCCATGCGCTTGCCTGCCAGTTGTCTGTCCTGCTTGATTCCGGGATCCATGGCGGCAAGTCCATGCATAAACGGTCGGATAAGGCATTGATATAAGGTTCGTACATCCCGCGTAGCTCCGACAGCCTTTTGTCCAAATCGCTTCCTTCACGGAGATGAATACCTTCCGAAGTGAGAATTGACCGTATGTGGGCCAGACCTGGTGAGGTAAGGCGATCGTCCTCAGGTTCATGAGGGGGGCAGTGCAGGACCAACGCGAGGTCCACAATTGCATGCCGGGCGATCGCAAATGTCAATCGAGCCTGACGCTCACAAGCGCCCTCCATGTTTACAATGGCAAAAGCGCTTGTATCGAGGATCGATGTGATTGCCCCAAGCCAGGACTGATTGTCGTGCTGGGAACGGAAATAAACAAGAACAGGGAAAGACAGGTGGCTCTCAAGCAACTCTGCGGACCATCGTTCCCATTCATGGAGAAGCTGTCTGAGTTCTTCACCCCCGTTCCATATGTTTCTTCGTATTATTTCTACAACGGTCGGCGGCGATCCCGCGCGCGCGTCCAAAAGTGAAATGCTGACCTCGCGTATGGAAAAAGACTGGTTAAGCGCCGGCAGATAACTGATAACCATAGCCAGGAAACCGAAACCCATCCCTGCCTCCAGTACGATGAGGACCCTGGCGAAAAGTGTGGCCGGCACAATATCTCCCAGCCCTAATGTAAAAAAAGTAGTGCCGCTGAAATAAATACACGCAGCGAAATTGACGGCGCCTTCCGGTGTTTTAATCGCGTTCCCCGGCGCCCAGTAGAGAAGCGCAAAGCCGATTACCAGAATGCTTGCCCAGACACCCAACAAAAAAGGCAGTGACAAAGGACCATAAAAACTCAGAGAATTCTCCAGGCGTTTCCCTGAAAATACTGAATGGGCCAATGCGGACCAAAGTCGCCAGGTGTATCTGTAAAATAGGCGGGTAAGCCGCAGCCTCCGTGTCACGCGGCGCGGCAGGACAACGGTCTCAAAGGCGTCCCATAGGACAATGCTGATGAAAACAAGACCAAGAACCGCCGCTATTATAGACACACGATAAGCTCCGATTTGATTTATTTAACCGATCTTTTTCTTTATCTCTAAATTATTAGCAAAATGAATACCAATACGCAACTTGCTGATTTGATGAAATATTAAGATATGCGGGGAAAATCTTTTAGTTATTTTTCCCGGCCGGTGCGGCATAATGCCTTAATTTAAATAATGAGGATATTACAAAAAAGATGGGATTCTAAGCGGAGATGACAGCGCGTGACGCGTTCTTATATTCTTCGACTAAAGTTTTCATCAATTCTTTTACCGAAGTAATTTTGTCCGCTCTATACGCATTCGCTCCGGCAAATGCGAAACCGTGCGCCAAATTACCTCTCTGGGCATTGATCAGGGCGAAGGAGATGCAATATGGGGTGTTTTTATAATCACATGTTTTTAAACAATGATAAGGGCATTTAAAAGGCTTTCTTTGTCCCCGGCTCACTTCTTCAAGGAAAACATTCTTGATTGCTCTCCCCGGCATTCCCACAGGGCTTTTGATTATTACGATATCTTCTTCTTTCGAATCAATATATGCCTGTTTGAATTTTTCCGATGCATCACATTCATAGGTGGTAACAAAGCGTGTTGCCATCTGCACACCCGAAGCCCCCAACTGTAAGAACTTATAAATATCTGCTCCTGTATAAATGCCGCCTGCGGCTATCACCGGGATCGGTTTATTGTATTTTTCTTCGTACGGTCTTAACGCCTGGATTACTTCAGGCACAAGTTTTTCCAACGAATACTCGGGATTGGATATCATCTCTTCTTTAAACCCGATGTGACCTCCTGCCTTAGGTCCCTCAACAACAACAGCATCAGGGATGTGATTGAATTTTTCGGACCATTTTTTTGCGATGATGCCGGCTGCCCGTGCAGAGGAAACAATCGGTACCAGTTTTGTTTTCATAGTGCCGTGCAAGAACTCAGGCAGATTCAACGGCAACCCGGCCCCTGAAAAAATGATATCTATACCTTCCTCAATAGCGGTTTTTACCAGGTCGGCGAAATTTGTCAAAGCAACCATGATATTGACACCCAGAATTCCCTTTGTTAATTCTCTGGCTTTTCTGATCTCTTTTCTCAATGCCCTAATATTTGCCTCAAGGAAATTCTTGGAAAAATCAGGTTCGTCCATTCCGATATCTGCAGTAGCTATAACTCCGATACCTCCTTCTTCAGCAACCGCGGAAGAAAGCTTAGACAGAGAAATTCCGATGCCCATACCTCCCTGGATTATTGGAAGTTTAGCGGTTAAATCTCCTATCCTTAAATTTTTCAGACCGTCAAAACTCATGCAAAATCTCCTTCATCTCTCACGCGGTACCCATACCCTACCGCACCAAGAGTCATATTTTAAAATAAAATCGGAGGGATAAACCAAAAAGCTGTCTATTCCGCCTTCATTATTTTAAAACATTTTGCCTGTTTTTGGAAATCGGCAGTTGGAAGTGCTTAGGGCTCATAATTTTAGCCGCCGACCTTCAGGCATTTCAAACGCCGGATATAATCTGAAGTAAAGAAACATATTATTAAAACAAGCTGAATTTGAAATATCTCTTGGGGTTTTCCTTAACATCTTTTATAAGGACGTTAAGCTCCTTTACTGTTGATTTAAAATCCTTGTAAATCTCTCCCTCCGTCACAAGATTACCCATAATACCCTCACCCTTTTCCATTTTTTGAAGAAGCTCTGAGAGTTTCTTTGATGAGGTATATAGATTTTCATAGAGACTATCATCCTCAGCGAGTCTTCCTATAGTGCCCTTTCCTGCTGCAAGTTTTTTTGAAAATTCATCAAGCGATGTCGATGCGCTCAAAAATTTGTCATAAAGTTCCCTGTCTTTTACGAGCCTGTTGAGGGTGCTGTCGGACTCCTTGAGATTGTCCGAGAAATCTTTTATGTTTTTTGCCGAAGACTCAAGCTTCGAATAGAGCGTCTCGTCGAAGGCGAGCTTTCCTAATGTGCCTTTCCCTTCTTCTATTTTCTTCGTCACATGCGCGAGGCTTCCGGCGGTATCTTTGAGACTATCGTACAAGGACCTGTCTTTAAGAAAAAGGGAAAATGTCCCGTCCCCCTTTTCGATCATCGCTATAAAATCGTCGAGCCTCTTGGCGAGATCAGTCACCTTGGTAATTGATTCCTTGCTCTTCTCTATAATATCCTGGAACTCCAGTTGTGTTGCGCCGGTAAGGCTGTCGCCTTCTTTAAGCCTGGCGGTTTCGGCAGAGCCGGTACCGATCTCGAGATACTTATCGCCGAGAAGCCCGAGTGTGAGAATTGTTGCAGTTGAATCTTTTCTTAAGTAGTTGAGGGTTTCACGATCAATAGACATCGATACCCTTATTTCTTTCCCCTTATAAAAGGACATGGATTTGACCTTCCCTATCTCGATACCTGAAAACCAGATAGGGGCGCCGGGCCTCAGCCCGCGGACGTCATGGAAATCCGCATATATCGTTGCCCTCGGTCTAAATATCCCCTCTATGTTCCCTGCCAGCATTACCGCGAGAAAAAGCACTATAAGGGCAGCGGTGATGACCATCCCCACCTTCAGTTTGGCCCATTTTATATGTTTTACGTATTCGTCCATAACATTTCCTTTCCTAAAAATTGAAATTAAACGCAGAGCTTTCCTTTATGTGAAGCTCGGATATAAAATCCCTGAGTTCCGGATCGGATGTATTGATAAGCTCCCTGATATTACCGTCGAAGACAATATTGTCCTTAAGGTAGATGAAGCGCTCCGCAATTTTTATCGCATCCGTGACTTTATGTGTTACCGCGATGAGGCCCATTCTGTTCGGTGGTTCTCCAAGCGAGAGCTCGTTAATAAGATTACAGATGTTTGCAGCGGTGAGCGGATCAAGACCTGTTGTCGGCTCATCATAAAGCATCATCTTCGGGGTCCCGGCTGCCAATGACCGCGCGATGGCCACGCGCCTTTGCATCCCCCCGCTTAATTCCTCAGGTTTAAGGTAAATAGCATGCTCAATATCAAGCCTTCGCGCGAGTTCCCTTACGCGCGTGTCGATCTCCTCTTCGGAATAGTGGGTGTATTCCCTGAGAGCAAAGGCTATGTTTTCCTTTACGTTCAGGGAGTCGAAGAGGGCGCCTTCCTGAAATACTATACTGAATTTTATCCTTGCATCCCTGAGCTTTTCAGGCGACATCTCTCCGACATCTTCTCCGTCAATAAGTATCCTGCCGCTGTCCGGCAATGCGAGACCGAGCAAAAGCTTCAGTATAGTCGTCTTCCCCCTGCCGCTCCCTCCCAATATCACTATTTTTTCGTGGAAGTCGGCTTTAAAGTTCAGCCCATTAAGCACCCTGTTCTCTCCGTATGCGAGACTTACGTTCTGAAACTCTATCATACTTCCATCCCGAACACGGAAAGAAGAATTCTTGTAAGAATGAAGTCCGTTACAATTATTGTAATTATAGAGAATACGACCGCAGTTGTTGTCGACCGCCTTAGCCCGATTGCCCCCCCTCTTGTCGAAAGCCCGGTATAGCAGCTGATACAGGCAATCAGATACCCGAATATGAAAGGCTTTATAGTTCCGGCTGCGACTGTTTCAAGGTCCATTATCGCCCTTATTTGACTCCAGTAGAATGAACTGCTCTGATGGCTTACGAACACCGCTATATAGTAACTCCCAAGCAGTGATATGGCATCGCCGATGACTGTGAGCACGGGCAGCATAACTATCGAGCTTATTACACGCGGAGTCACCAGCTTTTTTATCGGGTCGATACCGTGTACCTTGAGGATATCGACCTGATGTCCGAGTTGCATTGATCCCAGTTCAGAGGCTATCCCCGCGCCGACTCTCCCTGTAAAGCTGAGAGCAATGGCAACCGGACCTATTTCTTTGATTATCGAGAGGCCGACAACTCTCCCTGTATACATTTTCAGCCCAAGTGGCGACAGTTCCGCGGACAGTTGGAGAGAAAGGGCCATGCCGATGAACAGTGATACGAGCACCACGATAAAAAAGGACCCGGCCCCTGCATAATCCATCTGCTCTATGACCTCTCTGGCGTAATAAGGTCGTTTGAAAGCCCCTGTGATGGCGTAAAGGGAGATGAGATAGAATTCCTGGAGACCTGCGACCTTTGCCCTTAGATTAATTAAATAACTCATTAATACCTCTTGTTCATTCAGTTGTATGATACAATAATATGAAAAATTACAGCACTTCGATTATTGATCTTACCGCATGCCACAGATTATTTGAAGCCATACCGGCGTTTCTTCCGATTTTTATAATATCTTTCATCAGTTGCGGTTTGTAAAGCAACAACCTGAGGGCACGGAACCTGCTGTAATTTCCGGATTCGTCCGTCACCCGGAGAAACTCCGGCGGAATCTCTTCATCCGCCCGGTCGGTGATAGACCGCACGGCAAAAAAAGGCAATTCAAGTTTCAAGGCGAGTTTAGCCAGGAAGAATGTTTCCATGTCACATACAGGAAAAGAAATATCAGCCGGCAACCTGTTTTTAATCCCGGATTTTTTCATGTATCTCTCGAAAGTTAAAATACATCCTTCTTGTATGTCGACTTTACCCGAAAGTTTGTTGATGATCTCTCCGGAACCGGGAATTTCCAGTGAATATGAATCCAGGCAATTAAGCGCGGCTTTTGGTTTCTCCTCAATATTTTCAGGAATGAGGAAAACTCTGGCTGCGCCAATGAGATCGCCGGCTGATGCGCTATCGTATAAAGCGCCGCCAAATCCGATAGATAAAACAAAATCCGGCTTGTGTTCTTCGAACACGTATTCCAGCGCAGCTTCCGCATTTCGCGCTCCCATACCCGCCTGTACCAGGATAATTTCCTTGGCGGCGTATTCGGAAAAAAATAAGGTTAAAGGACGCCTTTCAAAACTTTTTGCAGGTTTAAAGTTTTTGATTATCCGTTTTATTTCCTGTGGGAAGGCCGAAAATATCGCTAATCTCAAGGGGCGCTATTTTCCCCATTTTTTACGGAACCATTCCACCGTCGTTCGCAATCCGGTTTCGAACTCCATTGCGGGTTTCCAGCCCAACTCACGCATGGCTTTTTCAGCAGATATCTCCTTACCGCCAAAGTCCCCGGGACGCTCAGGTACGAATTCTATCTTCACATGGTCCCCGATTACCGCCCTGATACCTTCCGCAACTTGCAGTACAGTGACCTTCCGGGCGCCTTCAAGATTATATGTCTGATCAGCCGCAACTTCTTTCATAGCAAGGACATGGGCGTCTGCTATATCGCGCACATAGATGAAGTTGCGGTATTGGCCGCCGGTTCCTGAAACTGTGAGGGGCTGTCCGTTCAGCGCCTTTTTAACAAAGATAGGGATAAGCAGTTCCTCCCGCATGCGCGGGCCGTAGGGAATTCCAAGCCGCAGGACGGTTACAGGGACATTATACAGCTGGCTGTAATTGTGGCAGACCATTTCGCACGCAATCTTTGAAGAAGTGTAAATATGTCCCACCCCGTTAAGGTAAAAAGGCAGAGATTCTTCCATCGGTCCAAGGTCCGGGGCCCCGTTGTACACCCAGATTGTCGAGGCCAGATATACCCTCCGGGCATTATTCAGCCTTGCAGCTTCCAGAACGTGAACAGTGCCCATTATATTAAGCGCAGTGGTATAGACGGGATATTTGTAAGCGTAATTGACGTTTGAAACCGCAGCCAGGTGGAAGATGTGTTCAGCGCCACGGGTTGCGGCCTGAACAGACGACATGTCCATCAGGTCAATATCTTCAAAATTGATATCTTCACGGTGCGGACGGACACGGTGGTCAATGACGGTCACCTCATGCCCTGCATCCATGAGAGCGTCCACAACATGTGATCCTATGAACCCGCATCCTCCTGTAACAACAACTTTTGCCATTGTAAATTCTCCTTTATCCTATAACTTGTTTCAATGAATTCAGTACCCAGCGCGCCTCATCCTCTGTCATTCCGGAAAATACCGGAAGGCATATATGTCTTGCGCAATAGTCTTCAGAAACCGGCAATGGACCGGCGGCATATTGTTTGAATACCGGCTGCTTGTGCAAAGGCTCTTCATAAACCTCTCCTGAAAGGGACACCCCATAATGTTCGCGCAATATGCCCTTTAGGGTTTTCCTGTCTTTCTTATCTGCCCATCGGTCTGAAAGCACCGCAATATATTTGTAATAATTACAAACTCCGCCCGAGGGAATCTCCAGCCGCCGCAGATTGAGAAACCCGTTCAACCTCTGATCATAAATCGCGGCTGCCTTCTGCCTATCCGAGATCATTTCAGGCAGACGTTCAAGATGCCTGAGACCGATAATTGCATGAGGCTCAGACATGCGCCAGTTATAGCCCATTCTTGTATGGGCGTTTTGTGTGAAACTGGCTTTTCCCTGGTCTCTATATATCTTTGCCTCTTCTGCTATCTTATCGTCATTGGTGACAATCATGCCTCCTTCGGCCGAGGTCATGACCTTTGTCGGATAAAAGCTGAACGATCCGGCAATGCCGAAAGCCCCTGCCTTAATTCCTTCATAGGAAGACCCATGCGCATGGGCTGCATCCTCGACCAGCCAGATGCCTTTACTCCTGCATAATTCCTGCAGTTCTTTTATCCTGCGGGAGATAATACCTCCAATGTGCACGACTACAACCCCTGCGGTCTTCGGAGTAATATGGTCCTCTATATCTTCAGGTCTTACTGCGAAAGATTCCGGGTCCATATCAACCAGAACCGGGCGTGCTCCCGCGTGGACTACCGCAGCCGCTGTAGCGAAGAAGGTATTGGTCGGCACTATTACATCTTTGCCCTCTACACCTAGGGCCCTGAAAATGATTTCGAGAGCGCTGGTGCCGCTGTTGACCGCAATGGCATGGCGGCAGCCGCAGAAAAGAGCAAATTTCTCCTCGAATTGGGCTCCGTATTTGCCCAGTGTCAACTGTCCTGTTGTCAGGGATTCGTTGATCCTTTCAGTGATCCAAGCCCGATCTTCGGGTAAAAATTGGATCTTTGCAGCCGGAATTCGATATTGAGTAGCCTTATCATTCATTTGGGGTTATTAAATCCTCCGTTTCATATTATAAATTATAGATTTATAATTTTATAAGCTAATGTTTACAACGATAAGAGCGCATAACTTTTTCAAATATAAACGTTACATCATATCACACATAAAATGACTTTCAAAAGTATGACCGCAGATATCACTGTAACTCGCATCTTTATTAGCCACCATAAAGATGCTCAGAAGCTGAATGCTTGTTCCATGGCGTTCACAGTTAACGCGTTACTCATTAACAAAACAGGTAAGGTGCCCATCCGTGTAGGAAATGGAGAGCTGTCTATCTATGAATTTGGCAAGGCAATCGGCTACGCTAAAGATGACAAGCGGTTTCTTCATCTTATTGACTTTGCGGGCAATAGCCTCGTAAAGCTCTTTTCCGCCATCGAGAGGCTTCGCTGGGAGATACATATAAATAAAATCAACTGCTTCAATCGATACGTTAACAATGTCGTCCCGAATCCACTCTACACGATCGGCGCCAATCTCAAGTGCTTGTTGAAAGATTTGACCGACGCGAATCATTTCGGAAGAAAGCTCGATTTGGATTGTTTTTTGGTGTGGGCAAATGCACTGTAACAACAAACCCTGTAGTCCATTTCCTGCGCCAAGGTCAGCGACGATTGAATCAGGCGTGATAAACTGCGCTGCCTTAATAAGCGGTGAAAGCCCCCCCGGGTGGCATGAATATCCTTTTCTTCTTGTAAGTATTTCCCTTTCTTGCAGAGAATACGTAGAGCCTGCACTATGCAATCGTATATATAAGTTGAGCAGAGCCCTTTCGAGTGTGGAAGGCTCGTTTTTTTTTAAAGCACTCTCAAGATTACTTACATAATGATCGAGTTCTGATGATTCTGACTTAACAGAACTGTTAGTCGCAATTTTAAGTAGAGAGTTTATAATAATAGATATCTGTTTTTCCCAACTTGTATTTTCGAAAAGGTTATCCATGTGTCAAAACTGTTCCGCTTTCTAATTGGTTGCAATTTTATACATTACAGAAATTATATAGCAGGTGGGGGGCCTCGCTTCAAGACTTTACTGATTGAAACGCTGACTACGAGATATGCGCATCATTACCCTCCACCGTTGAATGATCGCCTATTTCATTTTTGAGGGCAACTTGATCGTCTCGCCTGCAACCATGAAAGCGCCTTTCCCTCGATGATGAATCGTCTGCGCGTCTTTCTTTGCGGGGTTGATCCACGCTTTGAGCACCTCAAGGATGAAGAGATTGTATTTGGATACCATCTTCCCATCGACGACCTTGCATTCAAGATTCGCATAACACTCGCAGATGAGCGGCGCCTTAACGCATGAGGCGGATGCCTCTGTGAGCCCAAAGACCTTGAACTTGTCGACCGTTCGTCCGCAGGTGTTCCCGCAGCCCACCACCTTTTCCGCCAGCTCCACAGTAGGGATGTTGATCACGCATTCCTTGGTCACCTTCAAGATGTCAAACGTGTAGTTCCGGTTGCTTATCACGCAACCCACAATCGGCGGCTCGAAATCTATCATCATGTGCCACGACATGGTCATGATGTTCGCCGGCCCTTTGCTGGAGGTAGTGACCAGCACTACCGGCCCCGGCTCGAGCAGGCCATAGACCTTAGATAAGGGAAACGATTTTTTTACCATTTCTACACCCCCGTCTCAATACAATTTTATCCAAAAAGATGTGACAATATTGACAAATAAAAAAATTGATAGTTAAATGAAAAGGACCGTATTTTTGATTATGGTTTGCCAAAAATATGATCGATAAGATATTTTAATAAATCAAACAAGTTTTGGTAAGCCCTGCTATACAAACGGCGTGCTTCGCGTTAAAGGAGGAAAATGGCGCTTTATCTTGTGACCGGCGGAGCCGGCTTTATCGGCTCACATGTGGTAGAAAAACTGCTTGACAAAGGCGAGCAGGTAAGAATATTTGATAATTTTTCAACAGGGAAAAGAGAAAACCTTTCGGCTTTCGGCAAGCGGATAGAAATAATTGAAGGGGACATAAGAGACGCTTCTCTCTGCCGGAAGGCAATGGAGAATGCAGAATATGTTATTCATTTGGCGGCATTGCATGAGGTGGTGCGTTCAGTAGAGCAGCCTCTGGAAACGCATGAAATAAATGTGACAGGTATCCTGAAGGTCCTGTTGGCCGCCCGGGACAGCAAGGTGAAAAGGTTTGTATTCTCTTCTTCATCTGCGGTCTACGGGAACAGCCCCGAGCTTCCGCGGTCAGAAGAAATGACGCTTATCCCGACATCTTCTCCTTATTCGGTGAGCAAACTCGCGGGCAAGTATTACTGCCGGCTTTTTTCCCATCTCTACGGTCTTGAAACTGTCTGCCTGCGATACTTCAATGTATACGGTCCGCGGCAGGATGCAAAATCCGATTATGCCGGTGTCACGCCGAAATTTATTTCCGCACTGATTTCCGACAGACCTCCTACGATCTATGACGATGGTGAACAGACACGTGATTTCGTTTATGTGTCTGATTGTGCGGGAGCGACGGTTGCGGCATGCCGACAGCCCGGGCTTTCCGGGACCGTTCTGAACATCGGTACAGGCCATCGTACTTCTGTGAACGAGCTTTGCTCGCACCTTCAGAAGATTCTGGGGAAGGAGATACCTCCACGGTTCGGCCCGCCCCAGCCCGGCGATATCAAACACGATTATGCAACTATCGAAAAGGCGGCCCGTCTATTGTCTTATAAGCCTGCCTGGGAAATACATCAAGGATTACGCGAAACAGCTGCGTGGTACTTAAGGAGCGGCATATGAATATCTCAAAGAAAAGCCGTCCCGGAATGAAGACCTTACTCCTGAACCCCCCGTCTTTCGAAAACTTTGACGGCGGGGCAAGTTCACGCTATCAGGCAACACGCGAGATTACCTCCTTCTGGTATCCTGTTTGGCTTGCCTATCCCGCCGGGTTGATCGAGCAAAGCCGTCTGCTCGATGCGCCTTCTCACGGCGTGAGCCCCGAGGAGACAGTGAATATTTCCGGGGATTATAATTTTGTTGTTATCTTCACAAGTACGCCCGGATTCCGAAGCGATATCCGGCTTGCCGAGATGATGAAGACTGCAAAGCCCGACATAAAGATTGCCTTTGTAGGGCCTCATGTTTCTGTTAAGACCGAAGAAAGCCTGAAGGCTTCAACGGCGATAGACTTTATTGCAAGGAAGGAATTTGACTATTCAGTAGCTGAATTTGCGTGGGGGAAAAAACTCGAAGAGATTGAAGGCATAAGCTTCAGGAAAGATGGAAGCATTGTTCACAATCCTGATCGTCCTCCCCTTGACGATCTCGACTCACTGCCTTTCGCTGTCGAGATTTATAAACGGGACCTTGATATAGCACGGTACAATATCCCTTATCTGAAACATCCATATGTATCTTTTTATACATCCCGCGGTTGTCCGGCACTGTGCGCATTTTGCCTGTGGCCTCAAACGATGAGCGGGCATCAATGGCGCACCCGCAGCAGCGATAATGTTATTTCCGAAGTAAAGAGGGCGCTCGAATTATTGCCCGAGATGAGGGAGCTGTTTTTTGATGACGATACCTTCACCTGGCGGAAGTCCCGGGTCCTCGAAGTGTGTGAGAAATTAAAACCTCTCAAATTCACGTGGTCATGCAACTCAAGGGTCACTGCCGATTATGAGACGCTCAAAGCGATGAAAGAGGCTGGATGCAGGCTTTTGATCGTCGGGTTTGAGTCAGGCGATCCGAACATTCTCAAGAACATCAAGAAGGGTGCGACAATAGAGCAGGCTTTGGCGTTTATGAAAAATTGCAAGGACCTTGGACTCACGGTCCACGGGGATTTCCAGATCGGCCATATGGGTGAAACGACTGAAACTATCGAAAGAACAATGAAGTTCGCCATGCAGCTCGATCCCGAAACAATACAGGTATCCATATCCCATCCCTATCCGGGGACGGATTTTTATAAATACCTGGAAAAAAACGGATACCTGACTACCGCTGAAATGACCGATGAGTCAGGCCATCAATTGCCCAATATACAGTACCCCGGCTTGAGCAGGAAGGAGATAATGAAGGCTGTTGAAGATTTCTATGCGCGATATTATTTCAGGCCGAGAGTTATTTTCAGAATAGTCCGCCGCTCGCTCTTTGATGCGAGGGACCGGAAAAGATTGTTCAATGAAGCAAAGGAATTTTTTCAGCTCCGCGCCAAGAGAAAAAACTTTATGAAAACATAGCTGGACTATACGGAATAAGATTATGCCGCTGGTGACGTATATCTTATTGGCTATCGCCATATTTGCACAGGCTGCCGGAAACGTTTTCCTCAGTAAAGGGATGAAACAAATAGCCTCGGTCAGTCGGATTATCGACGTCAATTTCTTTGCGCTTTTCTCAGAGGTCGTTAACAGCCCGTCTATCTGGGCAGGGACTTGTCTGTTGATCATTTTCTTCTTTCTTTTTCTTACAGTCCTCTCCCGCGCAGAGTTGAGTTTTGTCCTGCCGGTTATCTCGATCGAAATTGTTGTAAACGTTGCTTTTGCCGGATATTTTTTAAACGAGCCGGTATCTTTAATAAGATGGATAGGAGCTGTTCTTATCTCCATGGGGGTCATCCTTGTTATGAGGTCCGGACAGAAGCCGACGGGCACGGAATGTGACGCAAAGACCCCGGGAGTTCGGGGCGGATGAAGACATTCATAATCATAGCGATTATGGTGCTTGCCGATTCAGCCGGCGATGTCCTCCTCACGAGAGGTATGAAGCAAGTCGGAGAGATTTCAACAATAAAACCAAAGGAGCTTCTGGCGATTGCGCGGAGGGTGCTCTGCAACCGGAGTTTTCTTTGCGCCATTTTTTTTATGGCAATAACTTTTTTTTTATTCCTGGCCGCTTTGTCCCAGGCTGATTTGAGTTTCGTTTTTCCGGCAACCGCGTTGGTTTATGTTATCGGCACTTTCGGGGCAAAGTTTTTTCTGGGTGAAAGGGTCACTTCAAAGCGCTGGGCTGGAACACTCTTGGTTTGTTTAGGTGTTGCTTTGACCTCTTTGTAACAGGCTTTTTACGGTTTCTGCTCCCTGGATATGAGGCGTCCGTCCCTGGTCAGAATAAACTCGGAACCTCGCCAGAGAACGTTCTTTTTGGTGAAAGATAAAAACCAGGAAAGAAGTCCGGCTACGTCTCTGAGCGGGAGAAGCCATAGACCTTTTGACCCCTCACGGTCCCGGAGTCCCCACAACATAATTGCTGCTGCTGTTGCCAGGCGAATTCCAAGGGCACAGGCCAGGACTGAAAGTCCGACAGCATCTCCGGTACGGGCCGCAGAAAGAAAAATTGCGAAAGGTACGGATCGTGTCAGTACACTGGCGAAAAAACCCGCAGGCTGTGCCGCGCGCGTGTTTTGGTCCCAATAAACCTGATGGTTCCACCACTGTAAAAAGCTCTTAAAATCTACCACTATATCGATGAAGTAGGGAACGATGGCCAGTTGCTTTCCTGAGGACCAAATGCGACGGCCCATCTCATAATCTTCGACCAGATAATCTGCCAAAGATTCCATGCCGCCGATTTCATTCAGGGTAGAACGCCTTATTGCTAGTGAGGCGCCAAGACAGAATCTTGAAGTCCGGCTGACATGGGCAAAGACCACGCTGGGTATAAAATCGGCATTGAAAGTCAGCAACTCCAATTTCTCAAACCAGCGGTCTGCACAAACAGCTCTGTAAAGGGTGCATGCTCCTCCCACCTCAGGATCTGCAAAAGGCGAAATGATGGCTTTCAGATAATCCGGTTTCAGCAATACATCGCTGTCGCTGATCACCAGGATATCATTCCGCGCAAAAGGCAATGCCCCGAGCATGTTATTGATCTTCTTGTTGGCGCCGGCCTGAACATTTTCGATTGCAACAGAGACTTTCTCAGCGCCGAACTCCAGCTGGATTTCCTTAAGGAGAGGGATGACCGGATCGTTCGTGTCCTGAACCGAAAAAACAACCTGAAATTCCGGATAATCCTGCAGGCAGGCGCTTCTCAGGCTTGCTCTCTGATTTTTTTCAAGACCGCATACCGGTTTAAGCATTGTCACAGGCGGCCATTCGGAAACAAAGGGTTGCGCAGTAATTACCGGCTGGTTACGGAAGCGCAATACTGCAAGCAGGCATAAAAATGCAAAGACAGATCCGCCGATCACGGGTATTAAACATATCCACTGCAAAAAGGACAGAAAAAATTCCATAACTATCAGTTATCCTTTTCCGGTCATTTTACGTAAATCTTTTCCCCGCCGGACAACGCTCCATCCATCCCGATCTCATTTCCCCATTCATCAAATACACGCTTTAATGTTTCCATTTCTTTAAGAAGTCCTGCGTGTATTAGGGCATGTTTGACGGTCATTCCCGGTAATATATCAACTGGAATATCATTTATATAAACTATCATAATCAGCCCCGATCAACCCGAAAAATGTATTCCTTGAACCATATTAGCCCACACTATTCATAAGATTGCCGACAGATGCAGTATTTAAGCGGCTTTAAATTCTTTCGAAGAAAGAATTTGCCTCGGAGGTCCCGAAAGCATTCGGGACCGAGAATGAGCGTAAATACTGTATTTGTCGGTATCCATATATTTTATCAATTAAGTGGGTCACTGAACTTGCACAATCCTGCCTTCGACGGCGGGAGCTATTTTCTTTTTGTCTTTTATATATTCGATAACCACATCTCTTACCCACTTGCCGGAATCGTTGTACGCAAGTTTTTCACCTTTCAACGCGCCGCCCGTGATTGAGAAATTCTTTGACGATTTTAGGGCTTCTCCGAACATCTTATATCCGTCACCTCCTGCGGCAAGGAAATCATTGGTTGCGACAACATATTCCCTGTCAGGTTCCACCGGCCTTCCGGCAATAAAGATATCCCTGATCTTTGGTCCCGCATTTACTGAACGGCTGTAGGTAAATGAAAGGCCTGATACCTGCGGAAACCTTCCCGCCCTTTCTTCTATCGCAGATATCCCGTACTCCAATGCTTCACGAATCTTTGCGCCGGTAAGTCTGATAGCGACTATGTAATTATCAAAAGGCAAAACCGTATATACGTCCTTCATTTTTATATCACCTTTATTGATGCCCGATCTTATGCCGCCTCCGTTTATTATGGCCACATCAGCACCCGCAACTTTTCTCATGATATCGGCAACAAGGTCACCGAGATTTGTCTCTTGCTTCCTCACGTTCTCCCCGTCAAGGTCAACTCCGGCCTCTCCTATCGGTTGATTCATAGCAGTGTCGATTCTTGAGTTGTATTTTTCAACTATCTCCCGCACATCCTTATCTTCCTTCCCAGTCTCAGGTTTGATCTCAACGAGATGACCGTAGTGTTTTATGATCTTTCCGTCTTCTAAGGTGAGGTCCAAGACACCCAATGCTTTAGCGTGCTCCCATGCCTGAACGATAATTGTATTACCGATCATCACCGGGGAAAGGATCTCTGTATGAGAATGCCCGCCGACAATAACGTCAATCCCTTTTACCTTTTCCGCCAAGGCCCTGTCGGCATGATATCCGATATGGGAAAGAACAATGATGATATCGACCTTGCCTTTTAACTCTTCGATGTATTTTTTTACAGTCGCCGCAGGAGAATTGAATTTCAGCCCGGCCACATTCTTTGGATGGGTTGATACCGGAGTTTCATCCGTCACAACGCCGATTATCCCGACTTTGATACCCGCTATTTCCTTTATAACGTAAGGCTTGAGAGCATCAATACCTTCAACATCGGCGCCGAGCACCGGGAATACGGCTTCAGAAATTCTTTTCTTCAGAACGCTCTGGCCAAAATCAAATTCGTGGTTCCCCACAACCATGGCGTCAAATCTCATCTTGTTCATTATCTCGATGACCGATTCACCCTGAAAAAGATTTGCCCAGTTATTTCCCTGAATCATGTCTCCTGCTGCAAGCAGTAATGACGGACGCCCATTGCGGAGTTCATTCACTTCTGAAGAAAGATAAGCAATGCCGCCGAGCATTTTATCCGAGCCAAGCGGTTTATACGGCTCAGCAAAACCGTGGAAATCATTTACGTACAGAATGCGGATGACCGTCTGTTTAGCATAGGCAAAAGTAACGGATAGAAAAAATATAACAAGTGCGCAGCAAAATCTGTTCAGCTTCTTCACGACGGCCTCCGGAGAAAATATTGGTTTATACGATTATACAGCATAGAGAGTTCTAACTTTTAGGCAAAATCATTTCGGTTATGGGCTGATAGTAAAGGCTGAATAAAGGGTTGTAATATCGCATGTTGTATTCTGTCCATTTCAGTTAAAATAGTGTATATTCAATACTGAAAGGGGGTTGATATGGATACCGTTCTTAAAGATAAGAAGGTCGGCGACATGACTATCGGAGAGCTACAGGACATTATCAGGAAGACGCTCAATGAATTTCTGGATCCTGACTATGGCCTTGAGCTGAGACCGGAGGTAGAAAAAGACCTTGACGAGTCCTTAAGACAGAAAGAAAGAGGAGAGGTATTCCCTCTTGAAGAAGTAAAGAAGCAATTAGGCATTGACTAGTGTCCCCCTGCACATTATCCTCGAAAGCTTTCGGGTCAAAGTGCATCCCCTCTGCTTCCTTAATCCCCTCCCTGAATAAAATATCCTGAAAGCAAACTTATTAGCTAAAATATTTGCTTTTAAGCAAATTCACCAGCCTGTCCCCACAGCTTCTCTACTTCAAGGAAAGGCTCTCAATCCCATATATATCAGGTTGTAAAGAAGACTGCTACAGACAGGCTTGAGATAGTAATAAGAATCGTCTTAGCCGGAAAATTTCTTACAGGGCTTATTTAAAATGAGACCTCTGAGAAAATCAAATGTGTAACCTCTTGATTTAAATGGCGTCCCCAACGGGATTTGAACCCGTGTTACCGCCTTGAAAGGGCGATGTCCTAGGCCGGGCTAGACGATAGGGACGCATTGGTGAGCCGCGTTGGATTCGAACCAACGACCCACGCCTTAAAAGGGCGTTGCTCTACCAACTGAGCTAGCGGCCCTGAGCTATATAATTTACCTTTTAACCGGTTTTCTTGTCAAATATTCTTGATCTGCTTTTTTGTATTAGGCAGCAGACCACCGGAAAGGATAATCTCTTTTTCTCGCTCGTTGAGATTGGAAGATGCCCCGAAAGAATAATTCTTTGTCTCGTTGTATAGTGTATAAGACTGATTTTCTTTTAGTGACTCTTTCACGTCTTTTATAAGAACTCTATCACCTTTTTCCACTTTTTCATAATCCTCCGCCTTTGCGAAAAGCAGAGGTATAATGCCGAAATTTATCAGGTTCGACCTGTGTATCCGGGCAAAGGACTTAGCTATTACCGCCTGGATGCCGAGATACATCGGGGCCAATGCTGCGTGTTCTCTCGACGAGCCCTGGCCGTAATTTTCACCTCCGACGATAATCCCGCCCCCGCTCAATTTTGCATCTTTAGCCCTTTTGCTGAATGTGTTGTCGATATTGGAAAATACGTACTCGGATATGGCGGGAATATTAGAGCGCAACGGAAGGATCGAGGAGCCTGCCGGCATGATATCGTCTGTCGTTATATTATCACCTAATTTCAAGAGGACATCGGCTTCTACTTTTTCGCCCAAAGGTTCTTTGACCGGAACCTCTTTTATATTCGGCCCTTTGATAACCTTTGTTTCAAGGGTATCGGGCTTTACAAGCATATTATCATTAATATTGTAATGCGAAGGTTCTTTGGGTACCTCGACATGAAACCCTGAACTGCGCGTGTCAAATATCTCACCCTTTAGGGCAAAGGCGGCACACGATATCGGGCTTGCGAGATACACAAAGGCGTCCTTGTTCCCGCTCCTTCCTTTAAAATTCCTGTTGTATGATCTCACCGATATCTGCCCGGTACCCGGAGTGCCTCCCATACCGATGCAGGGGCCGCAGGAGGTTTCGAGCATTCTTGCACCGGCTGCGATCATGTCCGCTATTAACCCCTTGCGGGAAAGCATCTCATATACCTGCTTCGACCCCGGGTTTATGAGAAGGCTTACACCTTCTGCAACCGAATTGCCCTTTAATAATGAAGCAACCGCCGCCATTATCTGATATGACGAATTAGTGCAACTCCCTATGCAAGCCTGATCTATCTTTGTTCCGGCGAGTTCCCTTACCGGCACAACGTTATCCGGGCTGTGCGGCTGTGCTATCATCGGTTCGATCTCATTTAGATCAATCTCGATAATATCGAAATATTCCGCGTTCTTATCCGCATGAAGCTCGACCCAGTCTGATTCCCTGCCCTGGGACTTTAAGAAATTCCTTGTCCTTTTATCACTCGGGAATATCGAGGTTGTAGCGCCGACCTCCGCGCCCATGTTTGTGATCGTCGCCCTTTCCGTCACGCTCAAATCTTTTACGCCGTGTCCGCCGTATTCGAATATTTTCCCGACTCCTCCCTTAACTGTGAGCCTTTGCAGGATTGTCAGGATCACATCCATTGCTGTGGCCCATGGTCTGTTTAGCGCTCCTGTGAGTTTAACGAGAACAACCTTCGGCATATTGAGTTCAAAGGCCGCTCCGGCCATAACAGTTGCAGCATCAAGCCCCCCGACTCCCACAGCTATCATTCCAATGCCTCCGCCTGTCGGCGTATGGCTGTCAGTTCCCAAAGCTATCTTACCCGGCGTTGCGAAGCGTTCGAGATGTATCTGATGGCTTATGCCGTTGCCGGGCCTTGAAAAGTATGCGCCATATCTTGCTGCAATTGTTTGCAGGAAGCGATGGTCGTCGGAATTCATGAAATTCGACTGGATCATATTATGGTCTACATAAGAAACAGCCAACGGCACTTTTACCCTATCGATTCCGATTGCTTCAAACTGAAGCCAGGTCATTGTGCCGGTTGCGTCTTGCGTATATACTTGATCAATCTTTAACCCGACCGGTGTATCTGTTTCGAGATTGCCATAGACCTTATGTGACTCAAATATTTTTTCTACAATGTTCTTGCCCAACGCTACCTCCGGTATATAAATTTCCTATATAAAAATTTAACATATACAATGTGATGAAATCCAAATCAGGCTTCATAACCCTTGAGATAATAAGAAAATAGGTTTAAAATATCAAATTAAAAATTATCACATGGAGATCTCCAATGCATTTGTTCAGATACCGGTCAGGCGAATTATACGCTGAAGATGTGCCTGTCAGAAAACTCGCTGAAAAATACGGGACCCCTTTGTATATCTATAGCTGCAATACTCTTCTGAGACATTTCAGGGCGTATGACGACGCCTTTAACGGCTATCCGCACCTTATATGTTTTGCCGTTAAATCAAACTCAAATATTTCTTTTCTCAGGTTGTTTGCAAAAAACGGCGGCGGCGCGGACATTGTTTCAGGCGGTGAACTATACATTGCCTTAAAGGCCGGTGTCGCGGCAAATAAAATAGTATATGCCGGTGTGGGAAAAACAGAAGAAGAAATAAGGTTTGCGCTGAGATCAAAGATACTCATGTTCAATGTTGAATCAGAAGACGAGCTCAGAGAAATTGACAAGGTTGCCGGAACGATGAAGAAAAAGGCCCCGATCGCCCTGAGGATTAATCCTGATATTGATCCCGGCACCCATCCTTATATAACAACTGGACTTAACAAATATAAATTTGGAATACCTATCGATGCGGCATTAGAATATTACAGGCTTGCAGCGCGTCTGAAGAATATAACTATTGTCGGGGTGCACAAGCATATCGGTTCACAGATAACAAAGGTGTCTCCTTTTGTCGATGCGCTGCGAAGGGTGCTTATCCTGATAGATGAGCTGAATGTCCGCGGAATGCGGATAAAATACCTCGATATCGGAGGCGGGCTCGGCATCTCTTACAAGGACGAAGAGCCTCCCGTACCTGAGGACCTGGCAAGAAATCTTATACCTTTACTCGAAGGTAGAAAACTTACACTGATTATGGAGCCGGGCAGGTCCATCGCAGGCAATGCCGGAATACTTGTCACGAAGACCCTCTATCTTAAGAAAGGCGCAGAGAAGGAATTCGTTATTGTGGATGCAGGTATGAATGACCTGATTAGGCCGTCTCTCTATGATGCGTATCACCATATCCTCCCCGTCGTAAGGAAAAAAAGAGATTCAGTCCTGTGTGACGTTGTCGGACCGATATGTGAATCAGGCGATTTTCTTGCTAAAGGAAGAGAACTCAACAGGGTGAAGCGTGGAGAATATCTTGCTGTTATGAGTGCGGGGGCATATGGATTTTCCATGAGTTCAAACTATAACAGCCGTCCGAGGGCAGCCGAGGTCCTTGTAAACGGTAAGGAACATTTCTTGATAAGAAAGCGTGAGTCATATGAGGACCTTGTCAGAAATGAGCAGTTCCCAAAGTTTTTTTTGAAATGACGGCGCAGGGAGAAGTAATTGAGAATCCATTTCACAAAGATGCACGGTATCGGCAATGACTTCGTTCTCGTTGATTGCATAGAACAAGCCTGCCCTGCGGACGGAAAAGATCTGACGGGTTTAAGCGGGCGGGTATGCCATAGAAGGGTCGGTATAGGCGCCGATCAGATTCTGCTTCTCTATCCCTCAAGTATTGCGGACTTTAAGATGAGAATTTTCAATGCGGACGGCAGCGAGGTCGAGATGTGCGGAAACGGGGTCCGTTGTCTTGCAAAATACATTTGGGACAGTAATCTTTCCGGGAAAACTGTTCTTGACATAGAGACACTTGCCGGAATTATCAAACCGGAAAAAGTGGGTGAGATGGTTAAAGTTGATATGGGGGAGCCTGTCTTTGAACCGGAAAAAATACCGGTAAATCTCAAACCCCAAATTTCAAACGGTATTATCGATTATCCTCTTCGAATCGCTGACAGGGACTTTAAAATTACGTGTGTGTCGATGGGGAACCCGCATGCGATTATTGTTGTTGAAGATGTTTCTACTTTCCCTGTGTCCTATTATGGGCCTATGATAGAAACCCATCCGATTTTTCCTAAGAGAACGAATGTAGAATTCATTCAGGTGCTTACGGTTGACGCAATAAAAATGCGTGTGTGGGAGCGGGGCTCCGGCGAGACAATGTCCTGTGGGACCGGTGCGTCTGCAGCCGCAGTCGCGGCAAGGATTAAGGGTCTTACGGACAAGGCCGTGACGATTCAACTCCCTGGCGGCGATCTTTTTATTGAATGGGCCGAAAATAACCATGTCTATATGACAGGGCCTGCTGTGAAAGTATTTGAAGGGACCTTCGATTTCTGAAAGGCGACGGGCAGCCACGGAAAATATGCAGATAAGCGCCAAAGAAGATTTTTAATTAAAAAAATATTATGATAATACCGGATAGGGGGAAACTTTGTATGAACCCTGAAAAAGGAGGCAGCTATGTATAAAGGTTCGATCGTTGCAATAGTCACGCCTTTCAAGAAAGGAAAGGTTGATGAAAGGGCTCTCGGGGATCTTATAGAGTGGCACATTGCCGAGGGCACAAATGCCATAGTCCCGTGCGGAACAACCGGCGAATCGGCAACTCTCGATTATAAAGAACATTATCGTGTTATCAGTTTCACGGTAAAAGCAGTGAACAAACGGGTCCCTGTTATCGCAGGCACCGGGGCGAACTCTACCGACGAAACCATAGAGATTACGCAGCACGCAAAGAAATCCGGCGCAGATGCGGCCCTGCTCGTAACGCCGTATTACAATAAACCGACCCAGGAAGGTCTCTACAGGCACTACAAAACTATTGCTGAAAAAGTTGATATCCCGATAGTCCTCTATAATGTCCCCGGAAGGACCGCTGTCAACATGCTCCCTGCTACTGTGGCGCGTCTTGCCGAGATCAAGAATATTGTTGCATTAAAAGAAGCGACGGGTGACATGAAACAGGCGAGCGAAGTGATCAGGCTCTGCGGGGACAGGATAACCGTTCTATCAGGAGATGACTTTACGACTCTGCCCCTCCTTGCCCTCGGAGGGAAAGGCACGATTTCTGTTACCGCAAACGTTGCCCCAAAAGCTGTCTCCCAGATGTGTTCCTGGTGGCTGAAGGGACAGTTTGATAAGGCGAGGGCGTTGCATTTTAAGCTCGAACCTTTGAATGCGGCGATGTTTATTGAGACAAACCCGATACCCGTTAAGACGGCTTTGGCGATGATGGGTAAAATCCAGGAAGAATTCAGGCTACCGCTCTGTGAGATGGCGGCTGCGAATAAGGAAAAACTGAGGAAGGTGCTCGCTGATCTGAAGATGATTTAAAGCCGAAAAATATTTGATCAGCCCGAAAACTTTCAATTAGAAAAATGCGTGTGCCGACAAATACAGTATTTGCGCTCATTCTCGGTCCCGAATGCTTTCGGGACCTCCGAGGGTTTCGCTTATCAGCGAAACAAACCGCTTAAATACTGTATCTGTCGGCAATCTTATGAATAGTGTAGGTTAGAGGTATTTTTTAAGGATCTCGAAATTCAGGTTTTTAATCGCTGCTTTTTGGATAGCGCCGCTCGAGAGATCTTCAAGGTGCGGGAAAATTCCGATAATAGGGACAGGACTTATCTGTTTCATGGTCTTCGGGTTAGTCTGCTCAGCCTGGGTATTTTCAGGCGGCTGACCATGGTTGATAATTATCCCCGCAACGTGAACGCCTTCTTTAATCGCGTAATTGACGGTCAACAGCGTATGATTGATCGTGCCGAGTCCGGGCTGTGCGACAACTATCAAAGGCAGTCCAAACTCTTTGGCAAGGTCAATAATAAAATAATCCTTACTGATCGGGACGAGCAGGCCGCCGATCCCTTCAACAATGACCACATCATATTTATCAGCGAGTATTGAATATGCCCTCTGTATCTTTTCGAGGTCAACCTGAGCCCCTTCAATTTCGGAAGCAGCCAAAGGCGCCAGAGGGTTTTCAAAGCGAATCGGTGTAACGAGATCAATGGAATCATCCATGCCTGCCATTTCTCTTAAGAACATTCCGTCTGCCGGCATTAAGTTTTTGTTCTGGACTTCGAACCTCGGAGTTTGGACTTTGGAGTTTGGACTTAAACATCCCGTCTCTATCGGCTTCATGCCGCCGGCCCTGAGTCCGAGCATTCCTGCAATCTTGATTAATGCCGCTGTGATAACCGTTTTGCCGACGCCTGTATCAGTAGCGGTCACGAAAAACCCTTTAGGCATTGTTTCTCCGGATGTGGTTTGATCTATACACGGACATATTTTTATTTCTGATAAAATCCGCGGAATTACATGTCTGTCAAAGCTTCGATAAGCCTTTTAACATCCTCATCAGTATGGACCGCAGTGATAGTTATCCTTATCCTTGATTCCTTGACTGTAGGCGGTCTTATGGCAGGCGCATAAATCCCTTTTTCAAAGAGACGCATTGATATTCGCATCGTATTTTCTATAGTCCCGGTTTTTATGGGTATGATGGGAGTTTCGCTTCCCATAATGTCGTACCCCGCGCCTTTAATATCGTTCGCCGCCTTGTTTCTTTGTGTCCAGAGGTTTTTTATTAACCCGGAATCTTTTTCTATTAATTCCAGCGCAGCCATAGATGCCGCGACTACGCATGACGGCAGTGCAGTAGAAAACATAAAACTCCTTGCGTTATTGATTGTCCACTGAACAATGTCGGAACTGCCCGCCAGAAAGGCGCCGAGAGAACCGAGGGCCTTAGAAAAGGTCCCCATCTGGATGATCCACGATTCGGGTTTAATGTCGAAATGGGCAAGAGCTCCTTTGCCGTTGCCGATGACGCCCGTGCTGTGGGCTTCGTCCAGATATAAAATTACATCATGCTTTTTACAGATGTACACCAAGTCTTTTAATGGCGCGATGTCTCCATCCATGCTGAAGACGGTGTCGGTTATGACGATCTTTTTTCTCGAATCTTCTTTTTTCACCAGCTCTTCGAGATGCGTTAAATCTTTATGTTTATAAACACGGAGTTTAGATGCGCTGAGCCTGCACCCGTCGATAATACTCGCGTGATTAAACTCATCACTGAATAGCGTGGTATCTCCATCAGCAATCGCAGGTATGATGCCTGTGTTTGCCGCATACCCGGAGTTAAATGCAAGCGCCGATTCTGTTTCTTTGAAGCGAGCGACTTTTTCCTCAAGCTGCTTATGAAGGATACTCCCGCCACTGAGTAGCCTGGAAGCGCCGGAACCAAAGCCGTATTCGTCCAGTGCCTTTTTGGCGGTATCGATTATAAAAGGATGATTGGCAAGACCGAGATAGTCGTTGGATGAGAAATTGATATATTCCTTCCCACCAAATTTTATCTTTGCCCCCTGCGGAGATTCCCTGTCTTTTGTTTCTCTGAATATCCCTCTCTCTTTTAATATCCCAAGTTTTTCATTAAACATGAGTTTATTTTAGCACAATAGTCCGGCGCGCATTTCAGGCCAAATCCGGGATTTCAGAGGGTTTAAGTTTTTTTATTACAAAAAGCTCTTGACAATTTTTTTTTTCATGTGGTATGCTGGTTTCGCTTTTCTAAACTACTTGAGGGAAGGTGCAAGATGTTAGATATCCAACTTAAATGGCTTATCGTTTTGGCTATTAATTTCATCGTATTAATGTTTGTTTTAAACTCCATCCTTTTTAAGCCCCTCATGAAGATCTTCAAAGAACGTGAAGATACCGTGAAGGGGAATCTCGACGCTGCGAAGAACATGAGTAACAAAAGGGAAGAAAGCATTTCCGGATTGAACCGTGAACTCGCCGAATCGAGAAACAAGGCCAAAGAATTGTTCGAGTCTCTTAAGACTGAAGCAGTAAGCAAACAGAAAGAAGTCCATTCAGCCGCAGAAGCAGAAGCAACTGCGATACTCGATAAGGCGAAGGCGGAGATTAAGGATGAGGCTGAAAAGGCAAGAAAGGCTTTAAGAGCCGATGTCGATAAGTTCTCCGACGAAATTGTGAGAAAGCTGGTGAATGCATGAAAATGAAAGTTCAAAATTCAAAAATTATCAAAGCCTTTTTGTTCTTCCTTTTTAATTTGGCTGTTGTCTCGATTGCTTTCGGCAGCGGCGGGGGAGAAGAGGGCGGACATGGTTCACTTGTGAAGGATTACATGTGGAAGATTATTAATTTCCTTATTCTGATTGCTGTCCTCTACAAGTTTGGGAAGAAACCTATCGCGGATTTTCTAAAGAAAAGGACCGAGTTAATAGAAAAGACATTAAACGAAGCAAAAGAGGCAAAAGAGGCCGCTTTAAAGGCGTTGCAGGAAGCGGAAGAGAGGCTTAAGACAAAAGACGCTGAGATAGAGGCGATCCTTTCCGCGGCAAAGAAATCCGGGGAGCATGAGCGCGACAGGATCATTGAAGAAAGCGGCAAACTGAAAGAGAAGATACTGGAGCAGGCGAAGACCAATATAGAATATGAACTGAAACATGCAAAAGAGGCGATTAAAGCTGAAGCTGTAGAATTGGCAATGGAACTCGCAGAGAAAAAGCTCAAGGATAAGTTGACCAAGGAAGAACAGGAGAAACTCCTCGATGAGTCATTGGTGAAGATAGGAGGCCGAGGTTGAAAAAGATAAAAGGAGCAAGCAAATACGCGAAGGCATTGCTGAGAAATGTCGGAATGGATAAAGCAGGTGAGGCAATAGCCGAAATAAGTTCCGTTAACGACCTTATGATCAAGAGCAGGGAGTTTAGGAGTCTTCTTGTTAATCCGCAATTTACGACCGAGGAGAAGACAGGGGTCATAAAGGCATTGGCGGACAGACTCAAACTCTCGGACAGCACGATCAAGTTTGTCCTGTACCTCGCTGAGGTTGGGGCGATCATAGGTCTTGCCGATATACTCAAGATTGCTGTAAATATCTATCTCGAAAGACAGAGGAAGGCGAAGGCGATTGTTATGAGTCCGATCGAGATCAGCAAGGACCGTGAGGGGACATTGAAAGCGTCCCTGAAGAAGATGACTGACAGGGATGTCGATCTGGAGTATGTGATAGAATCCTTCCCTTCTTGGCGGAATTCTCGTTAAGATAGGAAGCACCATGTATGACACGAGCATAAGGGGCCAGCTAAGGCTCTTAAAAGATGAGTTAATAAAGGGGTGACATTATGGCAGAAATTAAGACAGAAGAAATAAGCGAACTTCTAAAAAAACAGATTACGGATTTCGAGAAGAAGGTTGATGTCAGTGAGATCGGTACGGTCACTTACATCGGTGACGGTGTCGCAAAGGTTTACGGTCTTGACAACTGTATGGCTATGGAGATGCTTGAGTTCCAGAACGGCGTTTTCGGCATGGCCCTGAACCTTGAAGAAGATTCAGTCGGCGCGGTCCTCTTCGGTGAGGACAAAAATGTTAAGGAAGGCGATATCGTAAAACGCACTGGAAAGGTTATGGAAGTCCCGGTCGGAGATGAACTCAAGGGAAGAGTAGTCAATGCTATCGGACAGCCCATAGACGGAAAGGGCCCGATTAATTCAAAACAGACAAGAAGGGTCGAGGTTGTTGCACCGGGTATTATTAAAAGAAAACCGGTTCATGAACCCCTCCAGACTGGCATTAAAGCGGTTGACGCCATGATCCCGATAGGAAGAGGCCAGAGGGAGCTCGTCATCGGTGACCGTCAGATCGGAAAAACAGCCATCCTTATTGACACCATTATCAATCAGAAAGGCGGCGATGTCACCTGCATATATGTGGCAATCGGACAGCGTAGACCGGCTGTCGTCAATACCGTCAAGAAACTTGAGGAAATGGGCGCACTGGAGCACACCATCGTTGTCGTTGCAACAGCGAGTGAGCCGGCGCCAATGCAGTATATAGCGCCGTATGTGGGTTGTACGATGGGTGAGTATTTCAGGGACAACGGCAAGGCCGCTTTTATTGCGTATGATGACCTTACCAAACAGGCGCAGGCATACAGACAGCTTTCCCTGATCCTGAGGCGTCCTCCTTCACGTGAGGCATATCCCGGTGACGTCTTCTATCTCCATTCCAGACTCCTCGAAAGGGCAGCTAAGATGAGTGATGCAATGGGCGCGGGGTCGTTGACGGCAATTCCGGTCATCGAGACGCAGGCCGGTGACGTTTCCGGTTATATACCGACAAACGTTATTTCTATTACAGACGGGCAGATCTATCTTGAGCCTGAACTTTTCTACGCCGGTGTAAGGCCGGCAGTTAACGCAGGTCTTTCGGTCAGTCGTGTCGGCGGCGCTGCCCAGATCAAAGCCATGAAGCAGGTCGCAGGTATGCTCAGGCTTGACCTCGCACAGTATAGAGAGCTTGCCGCATTTGCACAATTCGCATCCGACCTTGATAAGGCGACCCTCGCACAGATCGAAAGAGGAAGAAGGATGGTCGAGCTTCTGAAACAGGACCAGTTTGTACCGATGTCGGTTGATGATCAGATAATTGTTATTTATGCAGGAACCCAGGGCTTCCTCGATGATGTCCCAGTTGATTCAATAAGGAATTTTGAGGAAGCGTTTATGAGATATATCAGGACGGAAAAGCAGGCCCTGAAGAAAGAAATCATGGAAAAGAAGGCACTGGATGATGACCTTAAAGCAAAGCTTACCGAGGCGATCACCGCATTCAAGAAAACCTTTTCAGCATAATACGTTTGTGATAGGAGAGGATAAATGCCAACTTTAAGGGATATAAGAAAAAGACTAAAAGCGATCCAGAGCACCAAGAAGATTACTGCTGCCATGAAAATGGTGGCCGCGGCAAAGATGCGGAAGGTCCAGGACCGGATGCTGAATTTCAGGCCTTATGCTTCAAGGATGGGAACAGTCCTGACTGATATCGCGAGGGTTGCAGAGCGCGAGATACATCCCCTCCTTGCGTTGAGGATGAAAAAGAATGTAGAAGTTATTGTCATTGCGTCCGATAAAGGACTCTGCGGCGCCTTTAATACCAATATCCTGAAGGCCGCGAATAATTATATCAATGGCCTGAAGAAGGAGAATGTTGCATTCAGCCTGAGCATAGTCGGCAGAAAGTCGCGCGACTTTTTCAAAAGAAGAAGCGTCCCGACGAGAAACGCTTGGGTCGGCCTTTCCGGAAGGATATCATATACCAACGCTCAAGAGATAGCGGGTAACCTGATTGAGGGGTATACCAGCGAGGCTTTTGATGAAGTTGTTGTCATTTACAATGAATTCAAGTCGATGATTTCCCAGAAAGTCACCATAATGAAACTTCTGCCTGTGGGCGTGATAGAAGGAGAAGAGGGCCGGGAAGAGACAGCCATGAAAGCGGATTACCTCTATGAACCTTCACGGGCAGCTATTTTCGAAAGACTGCTGCCGAAATATATTGAAATACAGGTCTACAGGGCATTGCTCGAATCCTCGGCAGCGGAGGAAGCTGCGAGAATGGCTGCCATGGAAAATGCGACGAAGAACTGTTCCGAACTTATTACGAAGATAACACTCCTGGCAAATAAGGTAAGACAGGCGTCCATCACAAAAGAACTGATGGATATTGTCGGCGGTGTTGAGGCCTTGAAGGATTAAGGAATAAAGGGTTAAAGAATTATAATATAGTTGAGGGGGTATTAATATGAATGAAGGAAAAGTATCTCAGGTAATAGGCGCAGTTGTAGACTTAGAGTTCGAAAAAGCACTTCCAAAGATCAAAGATGCGGTGAAGGTTGATTATCCGGGTGACCCATCCAAGGGGATCCCTGAGATTCATATTACACTGGAGACCGCTATTCACCTTGGTGAGAATAAGGTAAGGACCATTGCTATGGGACCTACAGACGGTCTTGTAAGGGGCATGAAGGTTGTAGACACCGGTCAACCAATAACGGTTCCCGTCGGAAAGTCATCATTAGGAAGGATCATTAATGTCGTAGGTGACCCCGTTGATGAGATGGGACCGATAGAGGCTTCAGAGAGAATGCCTATTCACAGGTTAGCGCCGGATTTTGTTGAGCAGGAGGCTACTACTCAGGCATTTGAGACAGGCGTTAAAGTCTTTGACCTTCTTATCCCGTTCGTCAGAGGCGGTAAGATGGGGATGTTCGGCGGCGCAGGAGTCGGCAAGACCGTTATTATCATGGAGATGATCAACAACATCGCAATGGTCCATGGTGGTATCTCCGTTTTTGCGGGTGTCGGCGAGAGAACAAGAGAAGGAAATGACCTTTACCTGGAAATGAAGCACTCAGGCGTTTTACCAAAGGCAGCATTGATCTACGGCCAGATGAACGAGCCGCCCGGAGCAAGGGCAAACGTAGGTCTGAGCGCATTGACCTGTGCAGAATATTTCAGAGATCAGGGACAGGACGTTCTGTTATTCATTGATAATATCTTTAGATATACACTCGCATGGGCTGAGGTTTCTGCACTCTTAGGAAGAATGCCCTCCGCCGTCGGTTATCAGCCGACTCTCGGCACCGATATGGGCGCTCTCCAGGAGAGAATCACGACCACAAAGAAGGGCGCTATTACATCCATGCAGGCTATTTACGTTCCTGCGGACGACCTTACTGACCCTGCGGTCGCAACAGCATTTACCCACCTGGACGGAACTGTCGTTCTCTCAAGACAGATTTCAGAACTCGGTATCTATCCCGCGGTTGACCCGTTGGATTCTACATCGAGGATTCTTGATCCGAAGGTCATCGGCGACGAACATTATAGAGTTGCAAGAAATGTCCAGAAAACCCTTCAGAGATATAAAGAACTTCAGGACATCATTGCTATTCTCGGTATCGAAGAACTCTCGGAAGATGACAAAATGCTCGTTGCAAGAGCAAGAAAGCTCCAGAGGTTCCTGAGCCAGCCGTTCCATGTTGCAGAAACATTTACAGGTCAGGCAGGCAAGTATGTCAAGACTGCCGACACCATAAAAGGTTTCAATGCGATTGTTGAGGGCAAGTATGATGATATGCCTGAACAGGCGTTCTATATGGTGGGGCCGATTGAAGAGGTTGAAGAAAAGGCCAAGAAACTCGGTTGGAGCAGACAGGTATAAAGAAATAAAGGCTAAGGCAGGAGAATAATCCATGGAAAGTAAATTAAAACTTGAAATCGTTACACCTTACGGCCTTATTCTGAGCGAGGATGTCGACGAAGTATCATGCACCGGAAGTGAAGGTGATTTCGGCGTGCTCCCGGGGCATGTGCCTTTCTTCACAACCTTAAAGATAGGCATGCTCGCATATAAAAAAGGTAATGCGACACAATATGTCTTCGTCAACTGGGGATACGCTGAGGTTGGTCCTGATAGGGTCATGATTCTTGCGGACAGCGCCGAAAAGTCGGCAGACATCGATGTTGAGAGGGCAAAGGCCGCGATGAAGAGAGCTGAAGAAAGACTTAAGAAGGCCGAGGAATATGATTTTGCGCGGGCAACTTCGTCGATTGAAAGGGCTGTATCAAGAGTGCAGGTAGCAGAAAGAAAAACAGGATAATAATTTTTTTACAGTCGAATAAAAAAAAGGCCATGCATTTTTGCATGGCCTTTTTTTATGATCCCGCCATTTATTAAAGAAGCGTGATCAATTGCATTATTATGTTTAAATGTGGCAAATTAATATCTTGAAAGTGAATTTATTTGAGGAGAATCAAGCTTCATGCAAAAAGAGAAGATACTCGTTATTGATGACGAAGAATTTATACTGCAGCTTTCAAGGGATATTCTTACAAAGATCAATTATGAAGTAGCTACCGTCTCAGACGGGAATGAGGGGATAAGACTTCTCGAGAATGGGAAGTTTGATCTCTTAATGACGGATATAAAAATGCCTAAAGTCGACGGACTGGAAGTCATCAGGAAGGTGAGATCCGGCAACAAGGAAATCCCGATTATCGTTATTACAGGACATGGCACGCTCGATATTGCAATAAGTGCGCTGCAGTTGGGCGCTCAAGGCTTTATATTGAAGCCCTTTACCCCGTTAGCGCTCGGGACCGCAGTTGCTGAGGCCTTGGAAAAAAGAAGATTGCTCGGTGAGAATATCAGGATGCGCGCCTTAATGCCTTTGTTTGAAGTCAGTAAAGAGATAATAAGTGAAATAGACCCAAAAAGACTCCTAAAGTTAATAGTGGAGATTGCAGTTAAGGAAACAAGGGCTGACAGAGCGTTCTTGTGCCTGATAGATGAAGATACAGGCAGGATTGAGATGGAAGAAGACTATGGGTTATCACCTGCTTTTCACAGTAACTTCAAAGAAAAATACAGCGAGAAAATAGCCGAGATCGTATCGAAAAAAAAGAAATCTTCTCCTTCGGCCTCCTGTATCAAGCTTTCCTCCGGTTTCGAGGAAATATTGCAAATTGAAGGCGTGTCCTCGAGTATTTGTACGCCTCTCACCGTTAGGGGAAATGATATCGGTATCCTTTACATAGGCAGGCTGTCCAGTGAACATCCATTTACTGTTTCAGAGGTTGAACTTGTTTCTGTTTTGAGCGGGCAGGCTGCCGCTGCTATTGAAAATGCCCGCCTTTATGAAAAGCTCGAACAATCATATCTGTCAATGATAATCACTTTATCGGGAGTAGTCGAAGCCAGAGACCAGAACACGGACAAGCATATGAAGGACATCGCGGAATATTCCGTTGAAATTGCGAGACAGATGGAACTTCCCGATGACGATATCGAAAATATAAGGAAGGCCGCGCTCTTGCATGATTTAGGAAAGATATGCGTGCCTGATAATATTCTTATGAAGGCGGACAAACTTTCGGAATCGGAAATGGACATCATTAAGAAGCACCCGGTAAACGGCGCTAAAATAATCGAATCTGTAGAACCGATTAAGCATGCCAGAGAAATAATACGGCATCATCACGAGTTTTTTGACGGGTCCGGTTATCCCGACGGTCTTAAAGGTGGAACGATCCCTTTGGGCGCAAGGATAATCGCAGTAGCTGATGCATTTGGCGCAATGACTACCAACAGGCCTTACAGAAATGCGCTCTCGATAAATGAAGCTGTAAAAGAGCTGAAAAAATTTTCCGGGACACAATTCGATCCGGATATCGTTAAGATATTTATCTCTATTCTTCATGAGCATGGCATCCTGGAGAATATTTAAGGGATCTGTCATATTAAACTAATATCATATGGATGTCACACTCGACAGCATCCTCGATATACAATTATATCAGTCAAAAACAGGATACCGTTTTTCAGTAGATTCCCTTCTGCTTCATAACTTTGTGGACCTCAGGAAAGCCCGGCGCATTGCCGATCTCGGCGCAGGATCGGGTATTGTAGGAATTCTGCTTGCTAAAAAATATACTGCTGCGCATGTGACCCTCTTTGAAATTCAGGAAAGCCTTTTTAAACTTGCCGGGAAAAACGTTATCCTGAATAATCTTGAAAAAAGGGTTAATATAATAAAACACGACTTGAGAGAAATGAACGCGCTGTCCGCAGCGTCCGGCGGTTATGATCTCATTGTCTCAAACCCGCCGTTCAGAAGGTTTAAAAGCGGACTGATCAATACTGATGAGGAAAGGGCAGTTGCACGCCATGAAATAAAACTAAGACTTGATGAACTCATTCAAGCCGCATCATATCTTTTAAGCGCTAAAGGAAGGTTTTGCATGATATATCATCCGGGTAGACTTTCGGAACTTATATGTATGTTAAAACAAAAGGGGATTGAAACGAAAAGATTGAGATTTGTACATTCTGATATTTCTTCGGAAGCAAAAATGGTTTTGTTAGAGGGTGTAAAAGGAGGAAGAACGGGATTGAAAGTTGAAAAGCCCCTTTATCTATACCAGGAGTCCGGCAGGTATAGTAATGAAATGGAGAAGATATACGGAAATAATCCCAAAGGAGATTTTCGTGGACCATATTAGTAATTTTCTTGCCTATCTCTCTGCTGAAAAAGGGTTATCGAAAAATACCGTCGATTCATATAAACTGGATCTCAGAAAATTCCATGATTTTCTTGCATCCGTAGCTAAGGGTTTTGATTCATTTTCAAAAGCCGATATAGTTGATTTCATTGAAAGGCTCAGGGCTGAAGACTATTCCATAGCAAGTATCTGCAGGTTTATATCCTCAATAAAAGCCTTATGCAGATACCTCATAATTGATAACTTCATAAAGGACGATCCGTCAGAAAACCTTCAGTCTCCGAAAAAATGGGAAAGACTTCCTAAAGCGCTCAGTGTGTCTGAAGTCAGATCTTTCCTCGAAGCGGGCTCCCAAGGCCTTTCCGGACCAATCTTGGGAAGAGACTATGTAATGTTTGAATTATTGTACTCTTCAGGGGTACGCGTCAGTGAGATAGTGTCACTCAAGCTTGAGGACATCAATTTCGAGGCGGGGTTCATGCGTGTGTTGGGGAAGGGATCAAAGGAAAGGATTGTACCGGTCAATACAAGGGCGATAGCCAGAGTAAAAAAATATATAAATCTGCAAAGGCCGGAGATATTGAAAAAAAAGCGGTCTCCATATCTTTTTGTCACAAACAGGGGAAAGCCCATGACGCGGCAGCGTTTCTGGCAAACGATAAAGAAAGTGGGCAAGGAGCTTGGGATGGAGATTTCACCTCATACGATGAGGCACTCCTTTGCGACACATCTTCTTGAGGGTGGGGCTGACCTGAGATCATTGCAGAAGATGCTTGGACATTCCGATATATCAACAACGCAAATTTACACAAAAGTAACAACCGACAGATTAAAAGAGGTTTATTCAAAACACCACCCGAGAGCGTAAGAACCGGTAGACGGCAAATATGCACGATTCAGTGAAGGGTTCAGACACTGCTCGATTGACAGTGACAAGTAATAGATTTTTATTTTATACTTCTTACTCATTAGCAATTACTAACTATTCATAAAATGGAGGAAAGAAATGGCTGATAAATTAAGCTTCAATGAACTCTATAGATTTTGTGATCCCGATATCTTTACCTTCAAGACAACTGATGATCTGCCCGACTTTAAAGAGACAATAGGCCAGGAGAGGGGCTTGCATTCACTTGATTTCGGCCTGAGCCTCGAAAGCACCGGGTTCAATATTTTTCTTCTCGGAGAGCACGGCACAGGCAAAATGACAACGGTAAGGTCGTTCCTGTCTCAAAAGGCCGTTGACGAACCCGTGCCGAAGGACGGGTGCTATGTTTACAATTTTAAGGACCCTGATGTTCCATGGGCGATTTCCCTTGATCCCGGGAAAGCCGTTGTATTCCAGAAAGACATGGAAGAGATCGTAAAGATACTGAAGGTTGAAATCCCAAAGGTATTTGAATCAAAGGAGTATGAAAAACAGAAAAATAAAATAGTAGAGGAGTCGCAGAAAAAAGAGAGGGAAATCTTTGTAAGCCTCGAAGAAGAAGCCAAGGAGAAAGGTTTCTCTGTCCGTAAAACGGTCAGTGGATTGATAATCATGCCGGTAAAGAAGACCGGCGAGCCGTTGACGGGAGAAGAATTCGAATTGCTTGATGAGAAGACGAGAAAGAAGATAGACGATATAGGCAAAGTACTCCAGGAAAAGCTGAATGACGTTGTCCGCTTAGTCCGGGAAAGAGAAAAGACGGTAAAGGAAGCGATAGGCAAGCTCGAAAAGGATGCGGCGCTTTCTGCTGTCGGGCATCTCATCGATGAGCTGAAGCATAAATACCGGGAGCATGAAAAGATTACTTCATACCTTACTGATGCAAAGGAAGACATCCTTGAGCATCTTGATGACTTTAAGGTGCAGGAGGAGGCTGCCCCTCAGTTGGCATTTATGAAACTTCCCAGGGCTGAACCGACTTTCACGAGATATACCATTAATGTCCTGGTGAATAACGGAAATTGTAAGGGAGCGCCGTGTATATTCGAGAGCAACCCTACCTACTACAACCTCTTCGGAAGGATTGAGCACAAAATACAGTACGGGCTTGCGGTCACGGATTTTTCCATGATAAAAGCAGGTTCCCTGCATAAGGCAAACGGCGGGTATATCGTCATTAACGCGCTCGATCTCTTGAGGAATATCTTCGCCTATGATGCATTAAAGCGCGCTATAAGGGACAAAGAGGCAAGGATAGAGGATGTCTGGGAACAGTACCGGTTAATGTCAACAACGACCCTCAAGCCTGAAGCAATCCCGCTCAATATTAAGGTAATCCTTATCGGCAATCCCTATCTATATTATCTCCTTTATAACCTCGATGAGGAGTACCGTGAACTTTTTAAGGTAAAGGCGGATTTTGACAGCAGGATGGTGAGAACAGACGAGAATGTTCAGAAGTACGCATCATTTGTCGCAGCTCTGTGCAAGGAAGAAAAGCTGTTGCCGTTTGACCGCACCGGTGTCGCAAAGGTTGTCGAAATAAGCTCGCGGTTTGCGGAGCACCAGAATAGGTTATCCGCCCGGTTTAATGATATCGCCGACCTCCTCAGGGAGGCAAGTTACTGGGCGTCGAAATCCCAAAGTAATATTGTAAGTGAAGTACATGTCCAGAGGGCCGTTGACGATAAGGTGTTCAGGACAAACAGGATTGAAGAGCGTCTTAGGGAAATGATATTGGAAGGGACCCTCATTGTAGATACGGCCGGAGAGAAAGCAGGACAGATAAACGGCCTCGCTGTCCTCGATCTGGGTGATTACAGTTTTGGAAAACCGTCGAGGATAACCGCGAGGGCATACGCCGGGAGGGCCGGTGTCGTGAATATAGAGAGGGAGACGAAGATGAGCGGCAAGATACACGAAAAGGCGATCCTCATAATCTCGCATTTCCTCGGAAGCAGATATGCTGTAAAAAAACCGATTAGTCTGTCCGCGTCGATCACGTTCGAGCAGCTTTACGATATGGTTGAAGGTGACAGCGCGACCTGCGCCGAGCTTTATGCATTGCTGAGCAGTATCGCAAACGTACCGCTGAAACAAAGTATTGCCATCACAGGCTCCATGGACCAAAACGGAGAAGTCCAGCCTATAGGCGGGGTCAACGAAAAGATAGAGGGCTTTTTTGACCTTTGCAGGATTGTAGGCCTTAACGGAAGTCACGGAGTGATAATCCCCGCAAGGAATATTAAACACTTAATGCTGAAAAAAGATGTTGTTGAAGCAGTAAAACAGGGCAAGTTCTCCATCTATCCGATCAGCAAAGTTGATGAAGGACTGGAGATCCTTACCGGCATGCAGGTGGGCGAACTTGGAGAGGACGGAACATATCCTGAAGGGACTATTAATTATCTTGTAGCAAAGCGGCTGACCGAGATATCCGAGTCCTTGGAAAAGAAAAAAGAAAAAGAAAAGGAAGAGGAAAAAGAGGAAGAAAAACAGGTCAAAGAACAGGATAAAGAAAAAAGTAAATGAAAAAAGCGGCATGGCTGCTTGAGTCCCTGTTATGTATTGTTCTCTCCATACCGTTGGCGATCCTGCCGCTGCAATGGTCGATGAAGGCCGGCGAAATACTCGGCCTCCTGCTTTTCTATCTATGGGGGGGCAGGAGAATGATTGCGATTGAGAACCTGTCAAAATCCGTTTCAGTTAATGCCATAGCTACCACAGAGCATGCCGAAGAAATAATCAGAAACAATTTTAAAAATCTCGGAAGGTCTTTTGTCGAAGTAATTAAAATATTTTTCGGCTTCGGCAAAGGGATAATAGATTCCGTAGATATTGAAGGCATCGAAAACTTTCAGAAGGCCGAGTCAAAAGGAAAAGGAATTATCTACATAACAGGCCACTGCGGCAACTGGGAGTTGCTGGCAACCGCCTTGTCTGTGAAGGTTTCAGAGATTTCAGTTGTGGCAAGACCCATCGATAACCCATATATAAACAACTTCGTCGAACGAGTAAGAAGAAAATTCGGCAACAGCGTCATCTATAAAAAAGGAGCGCTGAAACCTATAATGCAAACGCTCAAGAATAACAGGTGTGTGGGCATATTGATGGACCAGGCCGTCTTGCGCGATGAAGGCGTTATTATCGATTTCCTCGGCAGGGGCGCATGGACAACAAAGATGCCTGCACTTATAGCAAGAAAGACCGCTGCTGCGGTACTGCCCGTTTTCATACACAGGACACGGGAAGGCCATAGGATAAAGATATACCCGGAGGCGGAACTCTCACAAAGCAATGACAGGGACACAGCTATACAAGAAGACACAAAATGTTTCTCGGCCTTTATTGAAACCTACATTAAAGAACATCCCACGGAATGGCTCTGGATACATAAGAGGTGGAAAAGGGTGCAGGAGAGTGATAAGTAATATAACGTTGATTTCCACAAGTTCCTATCAATTGTGTTAAACCCGAAAAATGCAGATATTGTTTCCGCTCACGGAGGCGGGTTCAATTTTGTAAATTGAACCCGATGTTTTGATCACCGCCGGAACCTCGCTCTTATCGCATTGAAATATTTGGGTTCAGGTTTTAAACCTGAACCCGCAGAGGAAAGCAGGAGGATATTTCAGCTGGGAATCTGCAAAAACTTCCCGCAAGAATATTGGATTCTGTAATTATTTATATTCTATATATTATTTAAAATAACAATATTATATAGAATTATCAGGCACCTATCAGCGGTTTCTCGACAAAATTCATTGACAATAAGCCTGAGAAATTATAACCTTTTAAGCAAATATATAATATGTATAAAAATAAATGTTGGGCCGATAAAATGGAAACATGATTAAACATTCACCAGACAAGAACGAAATAATATCTGCAATTCGACAAACTGCAAATGAGTTGGGTAGGTCACCTTCTCGCTCTGCGTTTATCGGTCATACTGGCATTAGCGAATATCAGGTTCTTAAATATTTCCCGAGTTGGAATAGTGCTGTGTTAGAGGCCGGATTGGAGCCAGATACTTCAAATGTGCAGATTGATGATGATACCTTAATTGTAGATTGGAGCAATGTTGTACGGCTCTTGCGCCAAATTCCCACCCGTATTCAATATAGGAATCAAGGCAAGTTCAGCGCTTCATCATTTGAGCATCGTTTCGGACCATGGTCACGCATTCCAGATAGATTCAGAGTATTCGCCACGAATAAACCTGAATGGAATGATATTATAGCACTCTTACCTGTTCAAGCATCTAATACGACAGTAAAAAATCAACCAGTGGCTGATGCAACTACAAATTTAGGAACACGTCATTGCGCTAAAAAGCACTCAAAATTGAGCGATCGTCCAATCTACGGCAATCACTTGGACTTTCGTGGTCTACGGCATGAGCCAGTAAATGAAAATGGTGTTATTTTCCTTTTTGGCATTGTTGCACGTGAACTTGGCTATTCAGTAGAAGCTGTACAGGCGGGGTTTCCGGACTGCGAAGCTAAAAGACAAATAGATCCAGGCAAGTGGCAGCGTGTTCGAATTGAGTTTGAATATGAAAGCAGAAACTTTCGCGATCATGGGCACCCTTCAGATCTTTGTGATGTCATCGTCTGTTGGCGTCACAATTGGCAAGGATGTCCCGATCACATTGAGGTCATAGAACTCTCTAAGGTTATAAAACAACTTGCTAAATCTGATGAATGATTAACAGCTAAGGCTTGCGAATATGCAAATAGAATGATATGAGATTATAAGCGTGGCACGGAAGCCGCGCATACAATTTGAGGAGCTTTTTACCACATAATCATCCGAGGTAATCAGAGACAGGATATCTTTCTTGACATACCCGACCAGCGTTATGTATATCCATAAAAGTTGATGGGGTAAGTCCATAATGTGTATAATTAAGCTTAAGGATACACATAGGAGGCTGCAATGAGAACGAATGTTGTTATTGATGATGACCTGATGATATCCGCTGTTAAGGTATCCGGTCTTAAGACAAAAAAGGCTGCCATAGAAGAAGGATTAAAATTACTGGTGCGACGCAGTCGGCAAGTAAAAACCAGAGAGTTTCGGGGTAAACTCAAGTGGTCCGGCAACCTTGATGAGATGCGAACAGACAAATGATATTAGTAGATTCATCTGTCTGGATCGATTATTTCAACGGCAGAAAAACAACTAAAACCGATTGGCTTGATTCAGCTCTCGGGGATGAACAGATTATTGTCGGTGACCTCATTCTGACTGAAGTTCTGCAGGGATTTCAAAGCGATCATGACTTCAAGACAGCCAGAAAATTACTTTTGGATTTTCCTTTTATGGAAATGGTGGGACAGGAATTGGCAATAAAGAGCGCACTCAATTATCGGTTTCTCAGAAAGAAGGGTGTCACGGTAAGGAAGACCATAGACGTGATAATTGGAACATTCTGTCTCAATTATCAACTGGCGCTGCTACATGATGACAGAGATTTCGATCCGATGGAAAAATATCTTAATCTTAAAATAGTTGTCACATAACGAATTACTCCACTGTACTCCGCTTCTCTTCACCGGTACGTTACGTCGTTAGTCCATATGGAGGGATTATGGAAATAACCGAAGCTACCAGAGACGATATTCAAGGATTGTGCGATCTCTCGGGTCTGTTGTTTGTACAGGAAGCCGAGTTCCGGCCAGACCGAACTCTGCAATCAGCTGGTTTGCAGCAAATCATCGATTTCCCGGAACGCGGTCGGATTCTGGTCCTTTGCGAAGGGGCTTCTTTGTTTCTTGAGAGATGATCCGACGCAGTCGTTAGAAAACAAAGATGCCGCAATTCGCGTGTTGACATAAACTAAAGCAGTTGATAAGATTCTGCGTATAATGGTGGAAGATACTAAATATTGCCTGTGCTGCGACGAACAGGTGCCGTTCAGCGTTATTGAAAGGTACGAAAAGAGAGAAGTAAGATGTATCTTTTGCGGCTTTACCCTTGATGTCCAGAAGCTGTCGGAACTCAGGAAAAGCAATGAAAAGGGCTATGCCTTAGTGGCCGATGATTCAAAATACACCAGAAGGATCATTATAGATATCCTGAAAGAGAAAAATCATTGGGCTTCTGTAGAGTCTTTTGGAAACGGGGCGGAGCTGATATCGGCATATTCACATTTGCGGTCCAAGGACAAAACTGTAGACGTAGTAATCGTAGACCTGAACATGCCGGTAATGGACGGGATTACTGCTGCAAGAACGATAAGGGCCTTTGAGGGCCGGCAAGATATCGATAAAGTTCCGATCATTTTTTTCTCATCGGAGAAGGCGGATGAACATCTGAGAAGGCAGATGGAAAATCTTGCCCCTGCCCATTATATGAACAAGGCCACCGATCCCGATCCTGATAAACTTGCAATGCGCGTTGAACAGCTTGTGAAATATATTTTGGAAGAAAAGATTTCAGAAAAAACAGAAATCTGAGCTGGATTATTTACCCCGAATAAAGCAGCCTTGGTTGCACCGGGGATAGAGCGTTCTCGCTCATTCTCGGTCGTTCCGACCTCCGAGGCCTTTGCCTCTCTATTTTTTAGAATGTCTTTAATTCGACTATCGGCAAAGGAACCCGCGAGAATACTCTATCCCCGGTTCCCAGTAAGCGTGCTTTATACTTTTACCAATTCCTTCCCTGCCTCATAAGCATCTTTTAAAGCCGAAGGATTTTTTAAAATCGCGCCCTTTGCATCGACGCCCAAATAGCTTAATGTCTTATGTCCGGGGACGCTGACTGTCCTGAAAAATGCTTTTGCTGAGACCTCTGCGCATTGGACCCCTATTTCTTTTTTCATGCCGCCTACCAGCAGTAAAAGGCCCTTTCTACCGTAAGGTCCTTCAGGTATCGGTGTTTTCAGCAGATATTTTTCGCACCAAAAGCACTGGCATCTGTCTATCATTATCTTAGTCTGAGCACTGAGGGCGAAGAAAAATATGGGCGACGCAAGTATGATCCGGTCGGCAGTCCGTATTGCATCATAGATTTGGGCCATTTCGTCTTCAAATATACAAATCCCTGTGTCGTCGCACCCGCCGCAGTTCTGGCATGGAGCGATGTTCATAAGGTTCAGATTGAAGACACGGACATTCTGCCCGGACTCCTCAATGCCCTGGACCGCCTTCATGAGCAATAGTTCCGTATTGCCTTCTTTTCTCGGGCTGCCCAAAAACGCGACTATGTTCATTCGCGCTTCTCCATTTATTTCTTCTTCCCTTTTTTGAATTCCGCCCAGTCTTTCATATGCTGCAGGTTTTCATTGAGATACCACCATCCGTATTTAAAAGCCGTGTAATCCGGCGCGCCGGTCATGGCTGAGGCGTATCGGATGGAATTTGAATAGAAAAGCCATTGCCGTATCCACATCTGTTCTATGGACTCATCGAAGGGGTTTGTTTTGTCTGCAGTCCCATCCTCCCATGCTTCAGTAATGAGTTTTGTTGCAGCGAGGACCATCTCGTCGGTTTCCCTGGTGGTACTTTCGAGTTTCGCAAAATGTCCTCTGACCCAGTCTGTGCTGTGACAAGTGTAGCAAATCTTTTTTATAATATTACGCCTTTGTTCCTGTTCCGGTTTATCGATGAGATATTCTGATGCAGCCTCCCCGCTGAATGTAACCGGCATGGGCAGGCCGTCTTTGTTCCTGATAATTGTGGTGTCTCCTGACTTCGGTTGTGGGTGGCTGTAAATAAGGCCGAAAAGCCTGACCCACAATCTGGACCCGAAATCATGGGTCCTGTCGACAATCACGTTGTTGTCAGGCGACACGATAAGGCTGTTATGGCAGACCGAACATGTCGGGGCCTTAAAGTCTTTCCCTAACCTCCACGGCACGTTTGTAAAGTCCCAGGCGCTGCCTTTTGATGAATAGATATTGCCGTGTTTGCTCTCTTCGTACACGTCCCACGCGGGGACGTCAGGTTCATGGTGGCACTGGCTGCAGGTATAAGGCTTCCTTGCGACTTCTATTAAAAATCCGTGGCGAGGATGACAAGCTGAACAGGCGCCTGAACTACCGTCGGGATTCACCCTCCCAACCCCCTGGTTCGGCCAGTTGGTCAGCGCGGGTACCACAATATCCCCGATTTTTACGGAGATGGTTTTTGTGCCCTTTGCCTCAACCTTTGTGCCGTGGCAACCGAGGCATGTTTCACGCAAGGTATCTTCCGAGGGCTTGGTCGCAAAAAAGCTTTTATTGCCGACCTTCCTCACCCCGGTCACTGTATCTACCAATGTATGATAGACCGGATTATCCATGAGATCTTTATAGGCCATGGACTTCTTGCTACCAAGAAATTGTTTTGCCTCTGTCGGATGACAGATTTTGCAATCATTTGGTGTTACAACCACATTTATCCTCTGTCCCATGTGTTCGAAATTGTCCTTGTGGACCTCCGGATTCCGGCTATGACATTCGAAGCAACCTACTGCATATGTCCTCAATTCCCCGGGAAGAACTTCAGCAGAAATCCTTTTCTCTAAAGCGGCTTTACCCATAGCCTCAGCAGGGATTGTCTTTGAGTGCCTGCTTGTTAACCAGTCTTTTACGATCCCCGGCGTATAAATCTTATGACATCCGATGCAGGTCTTTGTTTGAGGACTCAATGGGACACCGGACAGCAGGTCTTCGTCCTCTGCGAATACCATATTCAAGGAAAACAATAAAAGGACTGAAGCCAGCGTTATGTATGCTATTGATTTCATGGCCGCTCTTTTCAGGAAGGCTGTCGCCTACTCAACCTTCTTGAACCTCTTTTTTACGGCGCAGCAAATAGGACATTTATCGGGCGGCTCCCCTTCGACTGTATGACCGCATACCTGGCAGACATAATAATCAACCTCGGGGTTGTTACCGAGCTTTTCGAGCGCTTTTTTGTAAAGGCCAGCGTGGATTTTCTCGACCGCGTTTGCAAGACTGAATGATGTCTCTGCCCGCTTATTGCCCTCTGCCTGTGCATCTTCAATCATATGCGGATACATATCCTGGAACTCAAATGTCTCACCTGCGACAGCGGCTTCAATATTCTCTTTTGTGCCCTTGATGTCTCCGAGTTCCCTCAGGTGGTTTAGAGCATGCACTGTTTCCGACTCGGCAGCGGCCCTGAAGAGTTTTGCGACCTGTTTGTACCCTTCTGCCTCGGCCTTTACCGCAAAAGCGAGATATTTTCTGTTTGCCTGGGATTCACCTGCGAATGCTTCCTTAAGATTTTTTTCGGTTTTAGTCATATCGACCTCCTCATTTTTAGATTGCTGATATAATATTTTAATACAATAAAAATCCTATCCCCGGTTAGTTCTTATTACATCGTCAACCCAACTCAGCGCAGCTGATACCGCGGGAAATCCGATGGTGCTTGTGAGCAGGATTATCGTATGGTATATATCCTCATCCTTCGCGCCTGCCTTTAATGCCCGTCTCGTATGAGAATGGACCGCACCCTCGGATTTCATGGCGGCAGCAGCGGCAAGCTGTATGAGTTGAGACGTTTTTTCATCAAGCGGACCTGAAGCGCTCGCGGCCTTGCCGAGATTATCAACTGCCTTCATGAACCCCTTAAACCTTTTTCTCAGTTCAACATAATGATCCGGCAGTTTCTGCATGCCCACCTCCTTGGATTTATACATATAAAAATATCACCTATTGGTCCTTTATTCAAATTTCTTGTGATATGCTTTTACATTGTTTGCAAATTCTTTGCCGAATTTGTAGCAGAGTTCGTGATCTTCAGGGGAAGGTTTGTAATGCACCTGAATTCCCGGTTCCACTGCTTCGATCCCCATCCGTTTAAATTCTTCGTAGATGTCTCTGACCGCTCCGCCGCCCCAGCCGTAGCTGCCGAAGGCCCCGACAATGCGGTTTTTCGGTTTAAGCCCTCTCAAATATGTCAAAAATTCTGCGATGGTCGGAAACATGGAATTGTTCAGAGTCGGTGAACCGATGAGACATCCTCTTGCCTTCCAGAATTCTTTTACCGCAAAGCTTACAGGATCCGCTCTGAGTTTTATAATTTTTACATCGACCCCCTCGTCTTTAATCCCCTGCATGATAGGGACAGTCATCTCTTCGGTGCTATGCCACATTGTATCGTATATTATTACAACCCTCAAGTCTGCTTTCCCGTCAGCCATATCGAGATACATGTTAACGATCTTCGACGGATCTTCCCTCCATATTATCCCGTGGTCAGGGGCAATCATGTCTATTTCAAGACCCAACTTACTGACTTCAGCGATTTTGTTTTTTATTAAAGCGCCGAAAGGCATAAGGATATTCGCATAGTAATCTTTTACAGCGTCTTCCAATTCAGTTACAGAAAAACAGGTAATGAATTCATCGTCGAATCTCACAGCGGATGCGTAATGCTGTCCGAAAGCATCCTGACTTATAAGGAGCCTGTCCTCTTTTATATATGTCATCATAGAGTCGGGCCAATGGAGCATAGGCGTTTCCAGAAAAAGCAATGTCCTTTTTCCGATACTTAAAGTATCACCTGTTTTTACGATTCGGATGTCCCATTTTGATGTGTCGAAAAACCTGTCGAGGCCTTTCCTGCCTTTGGCGGTCATATAGAGAGCAGCCTTCGGCGTGAGACGCATGATATCCCCGATACTTGAGACATGATCATTTTCGATATGGTTTATTACGATATTCTTTATTTTAGAGGGGTCTACAAGACTTTTTATATTATCGATGGTCATCCCGGAGAACTCATGCCTGACGGTATCAAACAGCGTTATCTGCTCATCTATAATCAGGTAATTATTATATGTTGTTCCGTTTGGGGTAACATAACCATGGAAATCCCTGACCGCCCAGTCAATCACTCCTACCCAATAAATATCAGGTTTTATTTCTAAAGCCTTCATAAAATACCTCCTTTTTAAATTTTATTCTTACAATCAAGACATGTCCCGTAAGATTCAAAGTGGTTGCCCATAATTTCGGACCCCTGAACAACGGGGGTCCGCTGCATCAAATGACCGGTAAAAATAGTAGCTATGGGCGGGACACCCACCCATACAGGAAGAATAATGTTTACAGGTCTCGATCAGACATATATTTTTACCGTATTTTTTGAAATCGGCTAATATGGGATTTCTCAATAGCTTATCTATTCCTTCTTCCAGTAAATTCCCAAGGCAAAATTCTTTAAAGCCAAAAAACAGGTTGCACGGGAAAGCGGAGCCGTCAGGCATTACCGCTATCTTTGATATGCCGGCGTCGCATCTGCTATGGGCTTGCACGCCATACTTATAGAACCCTGAAGCCGCTACAAAACCTGTATCCAACGTTCCCTTCAGGTCTGTTTTTATTTCTGAATATATTTCCATGAATTCAGGGAATGAAAAAGAGGAATGTTTATTGCCTATAATATCCTCATGCAGTAGATAATATCGTTTAACCCCAAGGTTTGCAAGATAAGAAGCAAGGTCGCGGATTTCATCCTTATTTTTCTGTAGCAAAGTGCTTTTCACGACCGGACTTTTCCCTGATGCAAGCATCTGTTTAATCCCGGTGACGGCTTTGTCGAAATTGTACGACATGGTCAACGAGTTGTGTGTTTTTGAAAACCCATGTACGGAAAATCCGACATTCATCCTCTCAGTCCGGATTTCTGAAAACCGGTCCACAACCTCGGGGAGGCTGCCGTTTGTGCTGATATTGACCGTTATATTAAAGCCGGTAACATCTTTCACGAAATCCCTCATCCATGGAACGAGCATGGGCTCGCCGCCGAGTATATCTATCTCGGAGAGGCCGGTTTTTATAAGCATATCGACAAGGGAATATGCATCTCCGGCGTTCATGTCCTTTTGCGGAACCGGTCCTGATATGTTATGGTTAAAGCAAAAACAGCAGGTTTGATTGCATCTCAATGTCGGATAAAGCTGTATAAATGAAGGATGGTCCACTTTTCTCAAGTATAATCAATCTTGACATTATTTTCTAACATGGTAGTATTGTCTAATAAAAACACGGCAAGAATTCTTATTATACAAATCTGACTATATTTGGAGGAGTTATGAATGCAATCGAGCTGTCAATAAAAATGGAAAAGGATGCAATAGATTTTTATACTGAAGCCGCCGGCAAGACAAAACACCCGGTCGCGAAAAAGATGTTCCTGTCTATAACGGAAGACGAAAAAAGACATCTGCATATGCTTTCTCAAATATTCAAGGAAGTTGACATAAAGATTGACGAAGTCAGTCCGATGAAGAATATGCAGACGATCTTTAAGGCCTTGAAGGACGCTATGATGCAAAGAGTTGAAGCAACTTCGGATGAACTTGAGGGGTTTAAGATTGCCTCGCAGATGGAAAAAGAGGGAATTGAATTCTATAAAAAAGCAGGGGCCGAGGCTAAGAAAGAAAAAGAGAAGGCCCTTTTTGAGAGGCTTGTCAAAGAAGAGCAGCAACACTATGATATTTTTGCAAATACATATTTTTTCCTTAAAGACACCGGAAACTGGTTTATGTGGGAGGAGCACAGTATTGTCGATGGAGGCACGCCCTGGGCTTAATGTTCCGGCGGGATTTGCCGGCGGAATTTGAATAATCAAACTTTTATAGGAGGATTGTTTATGGGGTACACTAAAGTTGCATTAGAAGATAAAATCCTTGAGATGTATCCCGAGATTTCAAAAAATGGGATCTCGGTCAGCCTTGATTTTGATGAATCTAAAAACGCCTATATTGTAAAATTCAAAAAAGACGCAAAAGAACTTACTACGCATATTGAAAAAAAGGATGCCGACGATTGTATGAATAATATTAAATGTGTTTATCTCGGCGTCCAGATCGGGCAGTTCATAAAAAATTTTGAGATAAGAAGGTAAGTTTTTTTGACGGGATTTCCGGGTACCTTTTATTTCTTCAAGATAATAAAAGAGCGCCCCATGACTTCAGAAAGAATCCGGGTTGCTTGAAACAGAATGTGCTCTCATGTAAAAATAGAGATTATGTCCTCTCTGTTGCTTTTTGGATTGAAGGGCAAATAGAGAGGACCTGTCACTAAAATTTAACTTTAAGGAGGTAAGGTATGCCGAAGCCGGTTGTAAATGAAGATGCATGTGAAGGGTGTGCTTCATGCGAGGAGTTATGCCCTGAAGTGTTCAAAGTAGGAGATGATGGTAAAGCACATGTTGTAGGGCCGGACAAATGCAGCACTTGCGACTGCCAGGAAGCAGCAGATATATGTCCTGTCCAGGCCATAACAATAGAATAATATTTTTAAAAAATAAAGGCCGGTAATAAAAACGGCCTTTATTTTTTTTAAAATCTATTTTTAAATTACCGTACTGTTATCAGCAAGAGCTTTTGCACTTGCATGTCGTTGAAATCCCCTTCGATACCTTTTTAATTTTCATAATTCACACCCCCTTTCATGGAACAATCTGAGGACACACCGCTTATTTTTTGATTATATCATATAAATTGCATTTATAAAGGTCTTTCCCTGACGGGCCGCTGAGGAGCGACGCTCTGAACCTGCATCCCCCCCTGCACAACTCGGTATAATTACAATCACAATCCAACTCATTAAGTCTGACAGGCCTGATCCTTTGCCAGCATTTTCCGAGACCGTCCTTAATTTTGCCGATCGGACTGTCGGAATAAAATGTGCATTTTGCGACCCTGCCGTCAGCCATTACCGCCATGAGATGCAAGCCGCAGGCAAAACCTGAAGCGCCTGAATGAGGACCTCCTCCGCGTCCGTACCCGAGATACTTCCCTCCTGTTTCCGGGCTGACCTGAAATCCGGCGTTTTCTTTTAACCGGCCGGTTGCGCATGGAACATCAACATTCCAGTCTTTTATCCCCATGCCGTAAAACAATTTTTCCATTCCGTCAAAATCTCCAAGATTTCCGTGGTGGACCATTGTTGAGACTGATACTTCAAATCCGCAGCCGACGGCAAGTTCGGCAGCTTCGATCGCCGACCTGAACGAACCTTTTCCCCTTAACGCATCATGCGCCTCTTCAAGACCGTCTATACTGAGTTGGATCTCATCCACATTCAGGTGAATAAGTATTTTTTTATTCAACAATAATCCGTTTGTAAACAGGACCTTTCGCAAAAGAAAATCAGGGAGCATATCATTGATTTCCCGAAATCTGCCATGGATGAGCGGTTCTCCGCCTGTAATGAGGACCCTCAAGCCCTGCATATTCTCAAATTCTCTCAGGATATCTCTAATCTGAGTAACTGAAAGCTCTGAAAATGTTGTATCGCCAATATAACAATGCCTGCACCTAAGATTACACTTGTTCGTTATCTGTAATTCGAGATACCGCAGGGAGGGCCGGGGAGATTCAATCACTGCAGGACGTTTCAATAAGACTTTGTCCCTGGTCAGTATTCTTTCTTCGAGGCAATAATCTATAAAATTGCTGTCTTCGCTATCGCATCCGGTCACGGATGCGCATCTCTGAAGAAACTCAAATGAACTGTCATCAAGCTCATAGAGGTCGTCCTTTTTAATATGGTAAACAGACGGCGTTTCAAGCCATTTAAGGACCGATTCCCGTGAAAGAAAATACTTCATCGTCTTATTTTACAAGAACACGGACTACTCTGCTATCCGTGCCGCATATTTAAATTTTATGATATACTAAAAAAGTCTTTTACCTCGCACCAAGCTATAAGGAAGCAGAGTTTTATGACGACTTCAAAAGCAATAATCCTTTGTGTTGATGATGATCCTGATCTTCTGGACATCAATTCAAATATATTGCAACAGGCAGGGTATGAAGTACTGAAGGCCTCTACAGGCAATAAATGCCTTCGCATGACTAGGGAAAAGCGGCCTGATCTGGTTTTACTTGATGTTATCCTCCCTGATATCGACGGGTACGATGTTTGCCGCCAAATCAAGGATACTCCTGAATTAGCGGGGACTTATGTGGTCATGATATCGGGGATGGAGACTTCCTCCGAAAAGCAGATAAAGGGGCTTGAAGCGGGGGCGGACGGATATGTCGCGCGTCCGATTTCAGCACAGGAGCTCCTGGCCCGTGTTCAGGCGATGATCAGGATCAAACAGACGGAAACAGCCCTCCGTAAAAGTATGGAAAGATACCAGACGCTGGTCGAAACGATGAATGAAGGCGTGGGGATAGTAGACAAAAACGCATTGGTTACCTTTGTTAATGAAAAAACCTGTGAAATAATCGGATACCCGCGTGATGAGATTATCGGGCGTCCTGTGACTGATTTTCTTGACGTTATCAGCCGTAAGGTATTCATAGAGCGTATGGCAGAGGAAAAGAGGGGAATATCCGTCCCTTTTGAATTAACATGTATTAACAAAGACGGGCATAAAATTTATGTGAATATATCATCCAGGCCGATTATTGAGGAGGGGGGCAACTACAGGGGCGGCTTTGCCGTTATAACCGATATAACGGCGCGTAAACAGGCTGAGGCGAGGATTAAGAAACTGAATGAGGAACTTGAAAAACGCGTTGTCGGGCGCACGAAACAACTTCAGGCGGTCATTGAAGAGCTGGAGAACGAAATCATTGACCGCAAGAGGGCTGAAGGAGCTCTTAAAAAAAGCGAAGAGCAGTTCCGTGCAATTTTTAATGCAGCTCATGATTCTATCTTTATCAAAGATTACTCACGCAGATACCTGCGGATCAATCCCTCAATGGAGCAACTTTTTAATATGCCCGCATCGGAATTAATCGGAAAGACAGACGAAGAGTTATTCGGAGAGCAGGTGGGAAAACATACAAGGGAAGTTGACAAACGTGTCCTGAAGGGAGAGATTATTGAAGAAGAGCATACCAGGCCTGTTAAGGATGATTTCAGGACGTTCCATGTCGTAAAAGCTCCGATGCGGGACGATGCCGGAAAAATCGTTGGGATTTGCGGTATTGCCCGCGATATCACGGAGCGCAAGCTTGACGAGGTAACCTTAATGAGATATGCCGAAAGGCTTCGCTCTCTTTTTAACCGTTTGTTTGAAATACAGAAAGCCGAAGGACGGGACATTGCACAGGAACTGCATGACGAAATCGGGCAGGCTTTGACCGGGATTAAGCTTGCTGTCGACATGATGAAAAAGTCCCGATCAAATGATATCTGAGCCGGCATTAATAAAAGTATTAATTAAAAAACTCTGTAAGAAGTTCTGCCCTTATTACAAGCCTTCAAAAAATAATGAACTTGCCTGTATGGGGTCCATTGTAGTAGAAAGATTGCTGAACAAAAACGGAAATATCCCTTTTGATAAGCCGGAGAAACTCGATGATGTTACCGGAAAAAAACTTGCGCAGACAATGTGCCCCGCCTGTCCTTTTTATGAAAGCGATTGCGATTTTGTCCAGTCGGGTCTTGCACCTTGCGGCGGGTTTATTTTATTGGGAAATCTGCTTGAAAAGAATACTATTAGTATTGACGATATCAGGAATATCATCTAAACTTTAGATAAAAGTAAATATGATTTTGTGCTTATAGGGAGGATTTATGGTAAATTTTTCAATCAGAGAGATCGTCGAGCAGGCAATTCAGACCGAAAAACTCGGTAACGAATTTTATGCCAAGATGGCGGTGAAATTTAAGGAACATGATGAACTGAAAAAGCTTTTCGATCTCCTTGCAGCGCATGAATTAAAGCACGGGAAAAGCTTCTCAGAACTCGTGAATAAGATAAGGGATGAAATGCCTGAAGGCTGGGACGAGGTATCCTTGTATTTAAAAGCGATTGTTGATTCGGAATTTTTTCTCGGTAAAGACAAATGCCTGCCGTCACTTGAGCATGTTAAGACAGCAGCTGAGGCTATCGATTTTTCGCTTTGTTTTGAGAGGGAAACCCTGCTTTATTACCACACGCTGAGAGAAACATTAACGGAAAAAGACGTTATCGATGCGATTATAAGGGAAGAGAGAAGCCATATCATATGGCTGAATAATTTAAGGAAGAGTTTTATATAGAATACCCTTCTCAGACCCCCTTCCAAAGCAGGAGATCAAAGGGCGAGTTCACTTGGACTATTCGATTAAGATAGGCGGCGAGGCCGGCCAGGGTATTCAGACAATCGGCGATACCCTTGCGAGGGTTTTTTCGAGGGCGGGATACCATGTCTTTACCCATCAGGATTACGAGTCCCGAATAAGGGGCGGCCACAATTTCTTCCAGGTAAGATTATCGGACAGCCCTGTCACGGCATCGAGAGAAAAAATTGACATTATCGTTGCCCTGGACAAAGAAAGCATATCGCTCCATGAAAAAGAACTTTCGGAGAAAGGTCTTATAATCTACGACTCGTCTGCCTTAAAAGAGAATCACGTCAAGTCTTATTTCTTTGATGTCCCTTTCACAAATTTAGCCATTGAGTATGGCGGGAACAAGATCATGGCGAACACCGTTGCTACCGGGGCTGTATTGGGGATGCTGAGGCTTACCCCGGATATCCTCACAGGTATTATTGAATCTGCATTTCAAAAGAAGGGCGAAGATATTATAAAATCCAACATTCAGGCTGCAAAGGCAGGATATGATTTTGCTGTAAGCCACTGCGCGCAATGTCCCTTTTCTTCTGCGCCCTTCTCAGGACCAAAGATGCTGATTGCCGGAAGTGAGGCCATCGCACTCGGGGCCATTGCCTCCGGCTGTAAATTTTATTCGGCCTACCCGATGACTCCTTCTACCGGGATTATGAATTATCTCGCGGACAAAGAAAAGGAATACGGGATCGTTGTTGAGCAGGCGGAGGATGAGATTGCGGCGATAAATATGGCCTTAGGCGCGTCCTTCGCAGGAGTAAGGGCAATGACAGGGACCGCCGGAGGAGGGTTTGCATTAATGGTTGAAGGGCTGTCGCTGGCAGGGATGACGGAGACCCCCATAGTTATCGCACTCGGACAAAGGCCTGCGCCGGCAACAGGTCTGCCGACAAGGACGGAACAGGCTGACCTGCTATTTGCCGTACATGCGGCACATGGAGAATTCCCGAGGGCCATATTTGCGCCGGCCACTCCTGAACAGGCATTTTATCTTACGAATAAGGCATTTGATATTGCAGAGAAATATCAGATCCCTGCCTTTGTGATTTTCGACCAGTACCTTGCCGATTCAGGGTGGACGTTTGAAGGGTTTGATTTAAGCAGGACCATATTTAAGGATTACAGAATAAGGACCGGTGAACTGGAGAAACTCGAAGATTATAAAAGACATGCCCTAACAGACACCGGGGTTTCCCCTTTGGGCATCCCCGGCGATTCAAGGCACCTGATTGTAACAGACAGCGACGAGCATGATGAAGCAGGGCATATCACAGAAGATGCTGAAACAAGAATAAAAATGGTCCGGAAAAGACTGTTCAAAAAGCTGCCGCTGATCAGAGAGGAAATAGGACAGCCTTTTTTTTATGGGAACAGTCATCCGGAAATTGTAATCGTCGGCTGGGGCTCTACCTTCGGAGTAATGAAAGAGATTGTAGATATCCTTTCAAGCGGCAAGAACATTGCCCTGTTGCATTTTACAGAGGTTTATCCGTTCCCTTTGCCTGAGAAATTTGATTACCTCAAAATTCTGAATGGCTCAAAGCTCAGTGTCTGTATCGAAAACAACGCCACAGGACAGTTTGCGCGCCTTATCCGTGCGGAGGCCGGATACGAATTCAAGACAAGGATCAATAAATATGACGGGAGACCTTTTACTGTAGAAGGTCTTTTAGGTGAACTGGATGCCCACATCGGAAGATTATAAAGGACAGACCCCTGCGTGGTGTCCCGGATGCGGAAACTTCGGCATCCTTAAAGCATTTAAAGACGCGGTGGTTGAACTCGGCTTAGAGCCGCATCAGTTTACGATTGTCTCCGGTATAGGCCAGGCGGGGAAATTCCCTCACTATTTGAGATGCAATATGTTCAACGGCCTTCACGGGAGACCTTTGCCTGTCGCAACGGGAATTAAACTTGCCGATCATGAAATGCTTGTAATCGCTGTCGCAGGGGATGGAGACTCTTACGGGGAAGGCGGCAACCACCTTCTGCATGCAATGAGAAGGAACATCAATGTGAAGCTCTTTGTGCACGACAACCAGATATACGGCCTTACAAAGGGGCAGGCGTCTCCTACGAGCATGGAAGGTATGATCACGAAGAATCAGCCCTTCGGTGTTTTCTCTGAACAACTGAACCCGATGGCGTTGGCAGTGGCCAATGACTGCAGTTTTGCGGCGAGAGGATTTGCAGGTGATGTTGAACACCTGAAAGGTTTGATTACGGAGGCGATAAACCATAAAGGATTCTCATTGGTTGACATACTCCAGCCATGCGTGACATTTAATAAAATAAATACCTACGACTGGTACAGGCAGAGAGTCTATTATATCGAGTCTGAACACAGGCCTGAAGACAGGATGGAAGCTTTCAAAAAAGCACTCGAATGGGGGGACCGTATTCCTATCGGTATAATCTACAAAAACCGCCGCCCTGTTTTGGAAGAGAGAATACCGGTGATTAAGGACAAGCCCCTGGTAAAGCAAGCTTTTGATTCATCAAAAATAGAGACAACGCTGAAAGAATTCTATTAACCCGAATAAGGCAGACATTGTTCAAAATTTTATTTAACTCGATGAATTTATTGAAAATATCTTTATTGGTAGCATTAATAAAAATGGCGCATCTGGGTTCTTCATGGGTCTATGCAATATATAGTGGTTTGAGTATCCTATGTTCATGGATGAAAAAGTGTTTTATACAAAGATATTGGGAATCAAGCTGCCTTGGTTTGTAAAACAGGTTATTATGGACGAAGCAACTCAGCGAATCGACATTTATATGGAGCATGAGAAAGATATACGCGTCAGGTGTCCGGAATGTGGTGCGTTTTACGGCATGTACGATCACGCACCTGAGCGCGTTTATCGTCATTTGAACACCTGCCAAATGGAAACCTACATTCATGTTCGGCCACCGCGAGTAAACTGCCCTACGCATGGAGTTAAGCAGATAGAATCGGCGGTTGGTGAGAACGGCTCGGATATGAGTCATGCCTTTGAGAGTCTGGTCATTCGTGTTGCTCAAGAGTGCAGCATCGAGGGTACGGCCCGGCTTTGTGGATTGAGTTGGGATAAAGGATGGAATGCTCTGGAGCGAGCGGTTAATCGTGGTCGCGGACGCAAGGTGCATCGCATCCCAAGCCGTATCGGAGTGGATGAGAAGTCCATTGCGAAGGGACACAAATACGAGTCTCTGGTTTACGATCTTGATGCAGGGACTGTTGAGTTTGTATGGGATGATCGTGGCCAGGAAAGTCTTGAAAGCTATTACCGGCAGTTTAGCAAGGAAGAACTGTCTGACGTTAAAGCTGTGGCAATGGACATGTGGGACCCGTATATTGCGGCTACAAAAGCTTATGTACCTGGTGCGGAAAGGAAGATCGTCTTTGATCGTTTTCATGTGATGAAGCATGTTCTGGCTGCGGTGGATGAGGTCAGAAAGAGAGAACATCGTGAACTTTCGGAGTGCGGAGAGCAAACTTTGAAGGGAACCAGATATCTGTGGTTGTGGAGCGAGGAGAATATTCCATCGTGGCGACGTGGAGAGTTTGAGGCATTGCGAGCCAAAGACTTGCAGATATGCCGGGCGTGGGCTATAAAAGAGAACCTTCGGCATCTGTGGGAGTATCGGTATGAGGCCCATATGAGAAACTATTTCAAGCGCTGGTATTTTTGGGCAACTCATTCTCGACTTGAGCCTATTAAGAAAGCGGCTAAGACGGTTAAGTCCCATATAGACAATATCGTTACTTACGCACGGCATCGCATTACCAACGCCTTGGGCAAGGCAATCAACGGCAAGATTGAGAAAGTTAAACGAATGGCTTGTGGTTTTCGCAATCGCTCCCATTATAGAACCGCCATTTATTTTCATTGCGGCGGACTGGACTTGTTTCCCAAACCGCCTGCTCAACCAACACTATGCTTTCGAGCAACTTAAACACTATCTGTTGGGGGTATCCATTAAAATGTCTGTTCCGGCATAAAAATATTCCTCAAACCATTAGTTCAAGGTACACTAAGGTATCGAAAAATAAAATATTTCACAACATCTGCCTTATTCCAATTGCATTTTTCGGGTTAACCAAAAGCATGGTTATTTTCGATTGAGTGTTTTTACGTTGAACTGTTTATGAAATTTACTTATCACTCTCTCCAAATTATTTGGTGTTTACATGGGTATCTATTCACTTAAGAAAAAATCATATATAATTGATCTAAATTCAAAGAATTAAGGAGGAATCATGACAGCAAGGATAGTTACCTATGAGTGCGAACAGTGTGGTTCTGAGATCGTTGTTACAGAGACCGGAGAAACCCAATTAAGTCCTATTTACTGTTGTAGTGTGGCGGTAACAGAGGTGGGTTCTATTGAGAAGAAACCGGCAAAACCTAAAAAGAAAGTAGCGAAGAAAGTAACGAAGAAAATAGTTAAAAAGAAAGTAGCGAAGAAAACACCTGCTTCAAAAAAGAAGTCGTAATAGACGGAATTAGATTGACGTATTCTCTCCGGAGCGGCGGGGAAACGAATAGGCTAACCGGCGCGTGGTTTTTTGCGCGTCCGGGTTGAGCGCCCTATGCGTTTTCCCGCCTTTTTTTGTTTCTTATAGAAAGTCAAAAACTCTCTCGGAGAATAAATTACGGTTGCGTGACATAGTTCGGCAGGGAAATGACTCTGATTCCCTGTGATAAGACATGCCGCCTGACTCGCGATGGCAGTTGCAAGGAATGTCTCATCGTCAGGATCGGGGAGTGAATTGACTAAAGGAGAAGATGCTACCGTCTGTCCCCTGTGTACGATATAGTCTAAAAGTACTTTTACCTTTTCATTTTCAAAGTTAAACTTTGGACGGCGCAGGACCTCGTCATATTCTGCAAGAATACGTGCATTAAGCGAAAGCGTAAGCTCGCCGGACGAAACCATGAGGACAATTTCACCGCAAGCTCCGAAGGGAGATAAAAGACCCGCAACAAGAACATTGGTATCGAGCACGATATTCATCGTGGACGTTTTTTACGAACGGCTTTTATCTCGGCGTTGATTTCCTCCATTGAAATCTTATCAGTTCCTTGACGTGCAGATTTACGCTGCAGAGAGACAACCGCCTCAACAGCACGTGCCTGACGGAATGCCGATAATGCTTCCTCAAGAGTTGATTCGGTTATTGCGGCAAGAATAGCTACAGGTCGACCATTGCTGGTAACAACCATTTCCCTTTCCTCTGGAAGATCCTTCCAGACTTGTGCTGATTTGCCTCTTAAATCTCGGACACTTAAAAATTTCATTGGGTTATCCTCCAATTGTGTATTATATTATGTACACAAATGTCACCCATTGTCAATTTGCAGTTTAGGATTACGACCTGCATAAGCGCTTGCAATGGAGCATTGCGGAATTGCAAGCCGACTTGATGTAATTGTTTTTTTTAAATCTCATCTTTTAAAATGTTATTTTTGACATCGTATTGTTGATAAAATATTGGTAAACTGAACTCTCCTCTGAGTCTTTTGATATAAGTCTTTGCATCAAAGGTCGGGGACGGTGGAGCAATTATTACAAGCTTTTTAGCTCTTTTTCGTTTGGCCAAAATGCATATTCAAGTATTTGACCGATAGCTTCTCTAATTGCTGCTTTGGCTGTTTGAGATGTTTTGATCTCGTAAAAAATAAAATTCCCTTTTTCTTTAACTACTATGTCAACCTTCGTTTGATAGCCCATACCATTTTCTGTGCCTACGTTCCCTTTTTTATGACTTGCATCTAAAATAGAAAAAATTTTTGTCTGCATCTCATTATGGAAAAGTGATTTATCTTTCTTCCCACCTTTTGATTTCGTTACTGTTTCATTTTTCCCAGGATTATGCCCAGGCTTAAAGATGAATTTATTGGAAATGGCTTTAGAAAGGTTAGGGTCTTGAGTCTTGTTAAGCAAGTTGTAATGAAACGCGGGGATTGCTGGGTCTGATTTTTCGATTTCCAATGGTTCATCTAATAGGTGCATATCGAATATTTTGAACCTAATGTTGAAAAATGTATTCTTACTGGTTTCCCAAAAGGCTTTTAAATCGAGATTCAATTTTCTTAGGTCGGCTTCCATTTCTGATAGCCAACCATTCTTTTTATAAATGTTGTATATCCCTTTAGATTCTTCACCTGAAATAACTTTAACTGAATCGATTTTTCCAAGCCACCATTTCTTGTTTTTGTTAGAATTGATTTTTTCTAGTGAATAAAAGCTTATATTGTAAATCGCATCTTTATGAATATCTGTTTTATTATTGAACTGTTGCAAAAAACCATAGACATATTCATCAACAACTTTGTCTGTGTCAAAGTTCCATTCTTCGTGCCCAAACCCTGTAATAGACTCATACGATCCTTCATCTCTACTTTTTCCTATCCTTCCTGAAGGGGAAATCCAATAATTATTGTTCCAGCATATACGTGCTATTTTCTCATCAGGCATTTTATTCTCCTTTCAAATATAACAATGATTTTACGAAATTCCTGTTTGAGCCCCCTATTCACAGAATATAACAAAAACGGCCAAACAAGAGACGGTAAAAATGCATATACATCAAGAGGAGCACTATTAGCCATATTCGCTGATCGGAACAGTTCAGGCAATTTGCCTTAATAGAGGGGTAAATTGCCTGAAAGAAGTGACCTCCCTATACACGCAAATTGTAATAAATTCAATCTCTTATCCACTGGCATCCATTTTGCTTTTATCTATACAAAAATCTTTTGTCTATTCAAAAATTAGGAGGTAAAAATGGCTAAGAGTGTTTATAGGGAAGATATAATGAAAGATAGGGCTGTGAATGAAGAGATTGCAAAAACGGCATATGAACTCTATCAAAAAAGAGGGATGGGCGATGGATATGATATTGACGATTGGCTGAAGGCGGAAAGGATTGTCCGTGAAAGACCTGAAAAAATCAAAAAACATGAAATTAATGTAATGGCTGATATGGCGAAGAAGATTGCTACCCGAAGGAGAACAAACAGACAGGCTGCGCGTGAGACATCCGGGAAATAACGTCTTCACGATAAACCTATTATCTTTTAAAAAGCTGATTGTTATTCTATTGTAAAATTTAGCCCAGGACAGGAGAGATTTATGGAGAGAAAAGGGATTGTTACGATGAAAGGGAACCCGCTTACCCTAATTGGCCCGGAGATTAAGGTGGGCAATAAAGCGCCGGATTTTGCTGTTCTCGACGCCGGCCTGAAGGAATACAATCTTAAAGACTTCGCCGGAAAAATAAAGATCATAAGTGTAACACCATCCCTTGATACGCCCGTGTGCGATATGCAGGCGAGAAGGTTCAACCAGGAAGCTTCTCAGTTGGGGAATGATATCGTCATACTTAATATAAGCATGGACCTGCCTTTTGCAATTTCACGTTTTTGCACAATTGCAGGGATAGATAAAGTAACGGCACTTTCAGACCACAGAGAAGCTTCTTTCGGAGCTTCATACGGTGTTTTAATCAAAGAACTGAGGCTCCTGGCGCGTTCGATATTCGTTGTCGAGAAAAATGATATTGTCGTCTATATGGCAATTGTTCCTGAACTGACAAATCCTCCTGATTTTACTTCTCCGCTGTCGATGGCTAAGAAACTTGGCCCACACTCTTCATAAGATTGCCGACAGATACAGTATTTGCGCTCATTCTTGGCCCGGTAAGAATCGGGCCTTCGAGGTAAATTCTTTCTTCGAAAGAATTTAAAACCGCTTAAATACTGCATTTGTCGGCACCCGCAAATTTTATGAATTAAAGGGGTCAGCGGTTAATCAGTGTAAGAAAGTATGTTATGCCGACTCTTTACCCACTTAACCATATTTTTTTGTTATAATAGTCACGTATGCTTGCAACTATGGGACATGGCTTGGGCGGGACCTTTAATAGTCTGAAAAAAATCGTTTTAATATTTTGTATAGCCATACCGGCATTTGTATTCAGTTACTCCTCCTTCGGACCTTTGACTGCATCGGCTGCGTTGGCTAAGGCCGATAAGGTAATCGTCTTCAAAAACAAGCATCTTCTGATGTTAATGAGAGAAGATGAAATCATTAGGGTTTATAAGGTTGCTTTAGGTAAACAGCCTGTAGGGCGAAAAATAAAGGCCGGTGACAAAAGAACGCCGGAAGGAAAGTATGTTTTGGATGCGAGGAATCAGGACAGCAAGTTCCACCTGGCTTTACATATCTCTTACCCGAATGAATCGGATATCGTGAATGCCCAGAGGAACGGCGTTTCGCCCGGAGGCGACATCATGATCCACGGACTGCCCGACAAGCTAAAGGATGTCGGTAAATTGCACAGAATATCCGACTGGACAAATGGATGTATTGCGGTCACAAATTCTGAAATTGAAGAAATATGGCGGCTTGTCCCTGATGGCACAGGAATAGAAATTGTGCCGTAAGCCCTCCTTCAGTTAATGATATCTCTCAGACGGTCCGCGCGTTCTTTATCAATATCTTTAAGGGTCAAATATTCTCCAAAAGCTTCCGTCTTATTCCCTGCAAGAAAATAAGCGACCCCGAGATTGAAATGCGCGGTGGCATCGTAAGGGTCGATCTCTATTGCTTTCTTGAACGTCTCAACGGCCATGGAATATGCGCGACGAAGTATGTACGTGGTACCGAGTTTGTTGTAAACAGATAAGGAAAACGGCGCTATCTTGGCAGCCTGCTTGAATGTCTCTGTCGCTTCGGTGTATTGCCCGAGTTTGTAATATACTACGCCCAGGTTTAAGTATGCTTCTACATAGTCCGGTTTTACTCGTAGCGACTGGTTATAAGCATCGATGGCCTCTTTATACTTATTCGACTTTTCGTATTGGGTCGCCAACAAAAAATATTCATCCGGGTCGCACGCCTTTTTTTCAGGTTCTCTCACAGCCCGGTTAGGGAAGGGGAGTTTTTTATCCGAGGCTTTCAGCTTTCTGTATCTTTCAAGCTGTTTTAATACTTTTAAGGGGACGGCGTAGTTAATGTTTTTGCCCTTCTTCGGCAAATAGACGGCAGCGCCTATTGCTTTTCCTTCCAGGTCGAAGATCGGGCTCCCGCTTTTGTCCGGCGTAACCGGGATGGAAATTTCAAAGAGCTTGTCTTTTTTAGGAATATCTTTAATAATACCTTCCGCAACAGCAGAGTCGGGCTCCGAAGGGTTTCCTATTGCAACGATATGTGTTCCACGCCTTGGCTTGAAGTCCGCGGCGATCTTCACTGCGGTAAGTCCTTGTGCTTCTATTTTGAATAAAGCAAGATTGTTTTCACATCTCGATGAGATCAAGTCCCCGATAGGATAAATGACGCCTTCCCGGGTTTCGACGACGAGCATGTTTTCGGTTTTTTCAAACCATTTTGCGATAATCCGGCAATTCGTTGCGATGACGCCGGATTGATCGACAACAAACCCGGCCCCGGATGCTATGTGTCTCTCATTTCGGTCGTTGATATAAACAGCGACAACAGTGTCTTTCTGTTTCAACACATTTTCAGGGACCTTAGCGCCGACACGGGGGGCTGCTAAAATCAAAAGCCATAATACGGCAATGTAAACCGTTTTTGTAGAAATCCTTATCATTCGCAGTTCCAAATCCAAACAAATCCGAAGGCAATAAAGTATTATAATATCAAATATGATTTTGAATAAACGACTTTTCTTCCTTAGTTTAAATAAAACAAATTCGCGAGCACAAGGAGTGATATTTCATGGCAAATGATGACCTCTCGAAATTGAAGATAGACAAATCTCAGGGGGCCTTCCAGCCTCGAAAACGCAGAAGAATCGTTTACCCGGCCGGTATAATATTGCTTGCCCTGGTGATTGCGGCCCTCATAATAACCGGGGTGTTTACGCCTGCTGTTCAGGTGGAAATAGCGAATGTTACAAAGATCTATCCATTTCAATCCTTTACTCTGTTAAACGCCAGCGGATATGTTGTGGCACAGCGTAAGGCTGCAGTCGCTTCGAAAATAACCAGCCGCCTTATATCACTCTCTGTAGAGGAAGGGACCAGGGTCAAGGCAGGACAGGTTATTGCCCATTTGGAAGGCGAAGACGCCGAAGCCGTGAGGGAGCAGGCGGCTGCAAATCTGAATGTCTCCGGCCATAACCTGGAACAGGCGCAGGCCGAATTGAGGGACGCGACCCTTTCTTTCCAGAGAAATAAAGACCTCGTGGCAAAGGGGTTTATAGCCCAATCCGATTACGATTCAGCGGAGGCGCGTTACAAGAAGGCTGCCGCAGCAGTGGAAGCAGCCGGAGCAGCGGTTAAGGCGGCTAAAGCAACGCTGAAAGGCGCCGACGTTGCCCTTGAATATACCTTAATCCGCTCCCCATTCGATGCTGTAGTGTTGACAAAGGATGCGGACGTCGGAGACATTATTACTCCCTTGGGGGCCGCGGCAAATGCAAAGGCCTCTGTTGTTACACTCGCGGACATGGGCTCTCTGCAGGTCGAAGCTGATGTCTCCGAATCCAATATCCGGCAGGTCAGGATAGGGCAACCTTGCGAGATCCAGCTCGATGCCCTGCCCGATCTGCGTTTCCATGGAGTCGTGCATATGATTGTGCCGACCGCGGACCGGAGTAAAGCCACGATTATGGTGAAGGTACGGTTTATTGATAAGGACGATAGAATCCTACCTGAGATGAGCGCAAAGGTCGCTTTTCTGTCTCATGAAATAAAAAAGGATGAAGAGGAACCGAGGACAGCGCTTAATTCGTCCGCTCTGATTACCAGGAACGGCAAGAAACTTGTATTTCTCATTCAGGGGAACCGGGTCGTGGAAACTGAGGTCACAACAGGCCGGATACTCGGCGACATGACCGAGGTTTTGAGCGGTGTAAAGGCAGGGGACAGAGTTGCGATCAAGCCGTTGAATGAATTGCGGAACGGTAAAAGGATAAAGGTCCTCGAAAAATAATGGAGAGTAAGCCAATTGTCGAGATAAGGAACCTGGTGAAATCGTACAGGCGGGGCGGCCAGATTTTGCCTGTACTGACGGATATCTCACTGGATGTCGCAGAGGGTGAATTCCTTGCATTGATGGGGCCGTCGGGATCAGGTAAGACCACGCTCTTAAACTTAATTGCTGGCATAGATAGGGCCGACAGCGGGCTTATTAATATAGGAGGCATTGATATTGCTTCTCTTTCAGAAACCGAATTGGCCCGGTGGAGGGCTGCGAATGTGGGCTTTATCTTCCAGTTTTATAATCTTATTCCAGTCCTCACGGCGTTTGAAAACGTCGAACTGCCCTTGACCTTGACAGGACTTTCAAAAAAGGAGCGCCGGAACCATGCAGAGGCGGCTCTGAGTGTGGTAAACCTTTCCGACAGGATGGAGCATTATCCGGGTCAGCTCTCGGGTGGTCAGCAGCAGCGCGTGGCCATCGCCCGCGCGGTTGTGACCGATCCGACGATACTTGTGGCTGACGAGCCAACCGGTGATCTGGACAGGACCTCGGCAGAAGAGATACTGGAACTTATGGAACGGCTTGTCCATGAACTGGGCAAAACAATCATCATGGTGACCCATGACCCGAGGGCCGCTAAGAAAGCACATATAATCCGGCATCTCGACAAAGGCGTTTTGAGTGCAAATACTCAAGCTGATTTTTAAGAGCGCATTCCGTCACAAGCTGCGGACATTCCTCACAGTCTTGGGTGTTACCATCGCCATCCTCGCGTTCGGCCTCCTGAGGACAGTTATAAGCGCGTGGTATGCAGGTGTTGAAGCGTCTTCTGCCAGCCGTCTTGTTTCAAGAAACGCCGTATCTCTCGTCTTTCCGCTTCCATTGTCTTACAAAGAAAAGATAAGGCAGGTCGAAGGGGTGAAGCGAGTTTCCTATGGCACCTGGTTCGGAGGTATTTATATAGATGAAAAAAATTTCTTTGCGAACTACGCTGTTGAACCGAAAATATACCTCGAAATGTATCCGGAGCTTATCATCCCACGGGACCAGTTGGCTGCATTTCTGCATGACCGCAAGGCAGCGGTTGCCGGCCGTAAACTGGCCGAAAGGTTCGGCTGGAGGATCGGCGACATTATCACATTGAAAGGGACGATCTTCCCGGGCAACTGGGATTTTGTGCTGACCGGTATATATAAGGGAAGGGACCAGACTGTTGACGAGACAGCTTTTTTCTTTCACTGGGATTATCTGAATGAGGTTTTGAAAAAGGCCGGACGTTCCTGGGCCGGACAGGTCGGCTGGTATATGATCGAGATAAGCAACCCGAACATCGCCGCCGATGTCTCTCTCAGGATCGATAAGATGTTCAAGAACTCACTCGCCGAGACCCTAACGGAGTCTGAAAAGGCTTTCCAATTGGGCTTTATCTCGATGTCTGAAGCTATCGTGATCGCGATCCAACTCGTTTCGTTTGTGATTATTTTTATTATCATGGCGGTCGTTGCAAATACAATGGCTATGACCGCCCGCGAACGGATCGGCGAGTATGCGATCTTGAAGACCCTCGGGTTTGGGGCCTTTCATATTTCCGGCCTGATATTCGGGGAATCACTGGTCATTACAATGACCGGCGCTTTTCTCGGTATAGGGCTGACATTCCCGGCTGCGAAAATCTTCAGCAAAGGACTGACCCAGTTCTTCCCGATATTTAACGTTGAACATGAGACCATTGTTCTCGATGTTGTTGCCGCTCTCATCGTAGCGGTAGTCGCTGCGATATTTCCCGCCTGGAGGGCAATGAAGATTCGTATAGCCGACGGACTCAGGAGGATCGGATAGATGAAAATCCCGTTTTCCTACAGCTTACGCAATCTCCTTACACGCAGGCTAACTACATTTCTTACCGCTGCAGGTATGGCGTTAGTAGTTTTTGTATTCGCTGCCGTTCTGATGCTTGCGGAAGGCCTTCAAAAGACACTGATCGAAACCGGTTTATATGAGAATGTTGTTGTCATACGCAAAGCGTCCGGCTCGGAAGTGCAAAGCGGCGTAGACAGGATGCAGGCTTCGACAGTCGAGACACAGCCCGGGATCGCTATAGGCGCTGACGGGCAACGACTGGTTGCAAAAGAATTGGTGGTGCTGATCGCCCTTCCTAAACGCGGGACAGATAAACCTTCAAACGTTGTTATAAGGGGTATCGGCGTCCATTCGATGGACCTTCGTCCCCAGGTGAAACTTGTGCTGGGCAGAATGCCGAGGCCGGGTTCATCAGAGATCATTTCGGGGGCGAGCATAGCGAAGAGATTTCAGGGAGGAGGGTTGGGAGAGACCCTCAGGTTTGCCATGAGGGACTGGACCGTTGTAGGTGTGTTTGATGCGGGGAATAGCAGCTTCGATTCGGAGATATGGGGAGACGTAGACCAGTTCATGCAGGCATTCAGGAGACCTGCATATTCGTCTGCGATCTTCCGGCTGCGTGAAGCATCTGGGTTCGAAGCAATCAGGTCGCGGATAGAGAATGATCCCCGCCTGACACTTGAAGCAATGCGTGAGCCCGAATATTACAGGAAACAGTCCGAGATGATGGCAAAGTTCCTCCGTATCCTTGGGTTGACACTCACGATAATATTCTCTTTGGGCGCCATTATCGGGGCCATGATCACCATGTATTCCGCCGTGGCAACCCGGACCAATGAAATCGGGACTCTGCGGGCCCTCGGCTTTCAAAGGAGGAGTATCCTGGCAGCTTTTATAATGGAATCTTTGCTTCTCGGGTCCATCGGCGGATTTGTCGGGCTCTTCTTTGCGTCCTTCCTGCAATTATTTACCATCTCAACGATGAACTTCCAGACCTTCTCTGAGCTCGCTTTCTCGTTTACGTTGACATTCGGCACCGTGTATAAAGCCATCCTGTTTTCGCTCACAATGGGCTTTGTGGGCGGTGTCCTCCCGGCGGTCAGGGCGGCGCGCATGAATATCGTCGAGTCATTATGGGCGAGTTAGATAAGTTTTTTGAACAATGTTCCCATTATTCGGTTAAAATATAAAAATGGATATAAAACTTCTTAAAGGATTCGAACATTATCTGTCGATAGAACACGATAATTTATCAAAGACCATTTCTGTTTTAGATGAGGATTACCGGCTTGTCCTGGGGTTGGATGATCTCTACAATTCCTGTTTGAATATTACTCTGCCGAACGATCCAAATATTATGATACCGGCGTTTCTTTATCTGATTTCACACCAGGAGTTTTATTGCGGTATGGCCTCCTTCCTGAGGCTGCATAAGACCCAGTCTTTTCGTTGTCTGAGGGCCGCGCTTGACAGTACTTTCACCGCTTATTACCTTTTGAAAAATCCGGACAAAACCGATATCTACGTGGACAAAAATCAAAATTCTTCGACATGGGAGAGCCTCTTTAGAAATATAAAAGCTACCGTAAAAAATAATCAAAAGGTCTTTCCGTTTGCCGTCGGCCTGCCGAAGGTACACGATCTATGCAGTAAATTTGCCCATGCGGACCCGGAAGGCATTTTTCACAAATACCTCATGGACAAGCAAGGGATGAAACTGCACGCACAGTATTTTGATTTTGAAAGAAACCCCGAGGATTATAAAAAATGGTTTGCCTTCCTGTTGTTCTATTTCTTTAAAGTATTTTTGATTTACTGGAATGAAATGCTTAAGACCAATGCCGGTAAAAGGAAAAGAGAAATAGAATATTTGATAAAAGAGTATAAGATCAGGATAAATGAATTCAAGAAAATATATCCTTTATAGCTGTCCGATGGCCCCTGCGACCGCATATATGAAGAAACATTCAGGATCATTAAAAGAGAATCGAAAATATAAAATGGAATTATATTTTGTTTGAAGGGCAGATATTGTAAAGGACGCATCCCTGGTGGTCGGGGTTTTTTGCCCGGCATATTTTTCTGCCTTGGAATATTAGGAGATGCGATATGTTCCCCCATTCAGCTTTCGGCGTGATCGCGATGAGGTCTTTTTCTATCTTGACCGGGTCTTCATTTTTTGTGAGCCCGAGCCTGTTTGCGAGTCTGCGGACATGAGTGTCCACGGCGATCCCCTCGTAAATACCAAAGGCACTGGAAAGAATTATATTCCCTGTTTTGCGGGCAACACCGGGAAGGGTTGTGAGTTCAGCCATAGTTTTAGGGACTTTTGAATTGAATCTGTCTGTGATTATTTTTGCAGCTGCCTGGATATTTTTCGCTTTTGTCTTATAGAAATTGACGGAGCTTACGTCTTTCCGGAGAGTCTCAAGGGACGCATCTGCATAGTCTTTCACAGTCCTGTATTTCCTGAAAAGGTTTTCCGTAACCTTATTGACGAGTACATCGGTGGTCTGCGCCGAAAGGACTGTGGCAACAAGGAGTTGAAACGGGTCCCTGAAGTTTAAAGCTGTTTTCGCATCGGGATACTCTTTTTTTAAACGCCTGATGATTTCTAAGGCCTTTTCACTGATGTTCATTTGCCTCTGATAAAATAATCCATTAATTTGTGTCCTTCTTCGAAAAATACGGCCTCGCTTCTTTCCGTAAGGGACTCGTCAAAAGATACATCCCTGTTTTCCTTCTTCGCGCGGCTGTCGAACAGAATAAACGGTACAGGCTCTTCAGTGTGGGTTTTTACCGCAACGGGAGTAGCGTGGTCGGGCAGTATGAGTATCTTGTACTCGCCGAAGGCTTCCATACCTTTTAAAACAGTCCCGACAACGAGTGAGTCAATGTCTTCAATGGCCCTTATCTTGTCGGTATAATTCCCGGCATGTCCGGCCTCATCCGGCGCTTCAACATGTATATATACAATATCAACCCTACCGAGCGCCTGTAAGGCTGCTTCTGCTTTCCCAACATAATTCGTATCAATATAGCCGGTCATCCCGGGGACTTCAAGTATCTCAAATCCCGCGTTGATCCCAAGCCCTTTCATAAGGTCAACAGCGGACACAAGCGCGCCGTCAAGCGCATATTTCTGCTTAAATGTAGGGACGCTCAATTTTTTGCCTTGTCCCCAGAGCCAGATACTGTTGGCCGGGTTATTACCTCTTCTCGACCGCTCCCTGTTAATAGGATGGTTTTCAAGAATTCCGCTTGATCTCAGCATAATATCTCTCAGCATATCTTCTCCGTCTCCGACAGGAAGGTAATCCGCTATATCTTTACCCGTTATATCATGGGGAGGGGTACATTCTATGTCCAATGAGCCGTCAGTCCATACCATTATATGCCTGTAGCTGACACCCGGATAGAAACTGATCTGTTCCGTCCCGACCTTCTCGCTGATTTCATTTATGAGTTCCCTTGCTTCTACGGTCGAAATATGGCTGCTGCTGTAATCCTCCATAACAGCTTTTGTCTTGTCTTTATTATATTTGAGGGTTACAAGGTTGCATCTGTATGCAACATCATTTTCTTTCAGAAAGATTCCTATACTGGCAGCTTCCAAAGGCGCCCTGCCGGAATAGAATTCTTGCGGGTCATATCCGAGTATATTGAGGTTGGCAATGTCCGATCCCGGATGAAACCCGGGCGGTACCGTCCTGATCTTCCCTATTGTTCCCTCCCGTGCAAGTCTGTCCAGATTCGGTTTGGATGCGACCTGCAATGGTGTCTTGCCGTTAAGCTCCTTTACCGGCCTGTCCGCCATGCCGTCGCCGATGATTACAACATATTTCATAAGTTGCCTTCCATTCTCTTTTTTATAATTTTATCACACATGAACAGCTGCTTTACTCTATGATGTCTTCTGCGGCAATATCTATTTTAATGCCCTGGTCCTTTAAGGATTGAATTCCTTTGCTGAGGTTTTCTTCAGTGCCTTCAAGCTCAAGAACCATCTCTCCCGAGGTATCCGTAACTTTTGCCATTCTTATGTTCGGCATAACATCATACTTCTTGGCCATAGTAAAGATAACCGGCTCGTTGATAAGCTGCCGGGGAAATGTCAGCTTAAACTTTTGCTTCATTATCTCCTCCTTTGCTTTTATCCCGCCTGCAATTCTTGATAACATTTTACTGCAAAGGCAATTTAATTTCTATCTTTCTGTGAGTTTTAACTGTATTTGTCGGTACCGCCGAAGCATTCTCCGTCGCACGTAATGAAAATACTCAAAGGGAAAAGCGCAGAGTATTTGGCGAGGGAATTTCCTGAACTGGCGAAGAGATATTGGGGGATGCATATCTGGGGCAGGGGATATTGTGTAAGTACAGTAGGAATAAACGAAGAAACAATACGGGAATATATAAAAAAGCAGCAGGAAGAGGAAGAAAAAGAAGACCAAAGGCGATTATGGAAAGACAACAGCGAATGACATTGTCAGGAGTTGTTGTTTCCTAACAAAGCCACCGACAAGGTCGGTGGTAGTTTACTGTAATCTATTAACTCGATTATCGTGGGATGGTCGCTGCAGACAGGACATTCAGGGTTCCTTGGGATCTTTATCTTTCTGAAAGAAGGTTTCAGGGCATCGTATATGAGTAGCTCTCCTTTGAGTAAATCCCCCTTGCCGATGATCAATTTCAAGACCTCGGCAGCCTGAAGCGTTCCGATTACACCCGGAACAACTCCGAGCAATCCGACACCCTGAGGGGAAGGAAGTATGCCCGGGGGAGGGGGCTCTTCGAACAGGCATCTGTAGCATGGTCCTTCGCCGGGCATTACCACTGTTAACTGGCCTTCAAATTTGAATATCGCGCCTGTTACCAACGGTTTCTTTGCCATTATACAGGCATCGTTTACCAGAAACCTCGTTGCGTAATTATCACTGCAATCAACGACAATGTCGTAATCTTTAATAAGATTAAGGATGTTGTATTTTGTCAACCTTTGCCTGATAGGAATAATATGAACATCCGGATTAAGGGACTCGAACGTTCTTTTTGCGGATTCAACTTTTGGGATGCCGAGTGTCCTGGTGCAATGAGCAATCTGACGTTGGAGATTGCTGAGGTCGACTTTGTCATCGTCGATTATGGCGATAACGCCGACTCCCGCCGCGGACAAGTAATATCCTACCGGCGAGCCGAGGCCTCCTGCGCCGACCATAAATACCTTTGCCTTTAAAAGCTTTCTCTGTCCCTTTGCTCCGACCTCGGGCAGTATGAAATGTCTGCTGTACCGCTGGAGCTGTTCTTCCGTGAATTTCAATAAGCTAATTTTCTTCTTTTCCTTCGACCCGGATGAGCACTGTTTTGTCCTTCACCACAGGCAGTTTGTCTATCTCTTCCAAAGCCTGACGGACATCTCTTTCTTTAGCGTCATGGGTCAGTACCACGAGGGGGACGGCTTCGCCTTCTCTTCTGCCTTTCTGTATGACAGAAGTAATGCTGATATTGTAATTGCCGAGTATCCCCGAGATCTTTGAAAGGACGCCGGGTCTGTCAAGCGCTGAAAACCTGAAATAGTATCTGGATACTATTTCATCGATCTTTTTTATCCTTGTATCCCTGAAAATTCTTGGTATTGTCGGCACTCTTCCTACGGCGTTCTTTTTGATGTTCCTTGCGATATCAGCGATATCGCTTACAACGGCGCTGCCTGTGGGGACAGAACCCGCGCCCCTTCCGTAGTACATAGTTGACCCCGTTGCATCTCCGTCAACATAAATCGCATTGAACGGGCCGTCGACCTTTGCTATCAGATAATCTTTAGGCAGCATGGTCGGATGGACCCTGAGTTCCACTTCGCCGTCGGATTCCTTAGTGATGGCAAGCAGTTTTACCTTATATCCGAGTTCCGATGCAAAGCCGATATCCTGAGTGGAGATTTTGGAAATGCCTTCGATATATACGGACTTGTATGAGAGCGGAATTCCGTAAGAGAGGGTGGCGAGGATCGTAAGTTTGTGCGCGGTATCGATCCCTTCGATATCAAAAGTCGGGTCTGCTTCGGCATACCCGAGGGCCTGCGCCTCTTTTAACGCCTGCGAAAACTCGACGTTCTCATCGGTCATTTTTGTCAGGATGTAATTTGAAGTCCCGTTGATGATCCCATAAATGGCTTTTATCCTGTTTGCGATGAGACTTTCTTTCATTACTTTAATAATGGGGATAGCTCCCGCAACAGACGCTTCATATCCAACCTCGACCCCTGCCTGCTGCGCGGCATCGAATATGTCGGTCCCTTCAGTGGCGAGCAACGCCTTATTGGCGGTCACAACATGTTTGCCTTTCTGGATAGCTTTGATGATAAAATCCTTTGCGGGTCTGATGCCGCCTATGAGCTCCACGACGATCTGGATATCCGAGTCATTGAAGATATCATTTACATCTGTGGTAAGAACTCCTTCAGGGACTTTTATGCCTCTGTCCCGTTTTATATCGAGGTCGGAAATCCTTTTAAGGTTTAACTCAAAACCGAGCCTTTCTACAAGGACATCCTTATTCTCAAGGAGGACCTTTGCGGTGCCGCTGCCTACAATCCCAAAGCCTATAATCCCGACGTTTATCATTTTTTCATCACCTTTCTTAAGTCTTTTAGAGCCTGTCTGCTGAACTCAAACATAGTCGCTGTACTCCATCAGTTAGTATTATACATCTCCTCTGCGTTCATTGAACTTCTTACGAGAGGGCCGGATGCAACATGCTTGAAACCCATCGAGAGGGCCCTTAGCCGGAGCGCTTCGAATACCTCCGGGTTTATGTACTCGACAACCGGCAGATTGGATTTCGAAGGTCTCAAATATTGGCCTATCGTAATAAGGTCGCATCCCGCATTCCTCAGGTCTTTCAGAACATCGATGACTTCTTCGGACCTCTCTCCGAGTCCGAGCATCAGCCCTGATTTTGTATATATTTGCGGGGCCCACTTTGTGGCATATCCCAATAGAGAAAGGGACCTTTTATAATGCGCCAAAGGTCTCACTGTAGGGTAAAGCCTCGGAACAGTTTCGACATTGTGGTTGAAGACATCGGGCTTTGCACTCAAGACGGTCCTCAGGTCATTCAACCTGCCCTGAAAGTCGGGGGTCAGTACCTCTATTTTTGCTCCAGGTAGACGGCTTCTGACGGAGTTGATAGTCCTGGCAAAATGTTCTGCACCGCCGTCCTGAAGATCATCCCTCGTGACGGATGTTATCACAACATACCTCAAATTCATCTCTCCGGCCACTTCCGCCACATTTTCGGGTTCTTCAAAACAAGGAGATTCAGGGGGCGAGGATTCGACGGAGCAGAACCCGCAATGCCGTGTGCATTTAGATCCGAGTATCATGAAGGCGGCAGTAGGTTTTGAGAAGCATTCCCCTATATTAGGGCATCTGGCTTCCTCGCAGACAGTAATGAGCCCATGGCTTCTCAATATCTGTTTGGCAGTGTGCAATCCCGCAGGCGCCTTTATCTTTACCCAATCCGGCAGTCTCAAAGCAAACTCCTTTATCCGAAAAAATGCAGTTAGAGGGTGGCAGCTTTAAGTATTAAACATAAAAGAAATGCCGAATTTTGTCAAATAAAGAAATGGTTTTTAAAATGCTTGTTGTCCTCTTTTCATCTTGTTAATTTTCCCTTTCAAGTGTTATTCTTTTTTATTAATGATACGGAATTCCTAATCAATTCCGTTGCCTGTCACGCCACGGCTGCAGGCAAGAAAATATTAAGATCAAGGGAAAATAAAATGACACACCTGAAACGTCAGCTGCCTTACAGGCCTTCGGAAAGGATGAACGTCGTAAGCTATCCCATAAGGGACATAGTTATGGAGGCGAAGCTCGAAGAGGCCAAGGGCAAGAAGATGATTTACCTCAACATCGGGGACCCTCCCCAGTACGGGTTTAAACCGTTTAGGGTGATATCCGAGCGGGTCAAGAGTGCACTCGACGAAAATTGCAAGGGTTATGCGCCTTCCGAAGGCGATGAACAGCTCAGAGAGACCGTGGCCAAGATCGAAAAGTGCAGGCCGGAGGACGTCTTTATCGTTGCCGGTCTTACCGAGGGCATAGATTTCTTTTTCCATTCGTTCATAGGGTTCGGCGAGAAAGTCCTCCTTCCCAATCCTGTCTATCCGCTTTATCTCAGTAAAGCAAAGCAGTTTGAGGGTGACAGCGTTTTCTACAGGCACGATGCCGACGGCCAGATTGATATAGGAAACCTGTCGAAGAAGATCGAAGGCGCAAAGGCGATGGTGATAATCAATCCCAATAACCCGTTGGGCTCGGTCTATTCCGAAAGGAACCTGTCGGAGGTTGTCCAACTCTGCGCTGAGTATGATGTCCCTATATTCTATGACGGTTCCTATGACCAGATTATATTTGAAGGCAAAAATGTCGACTTCAGAAAGATAGCAAGGGATAAGGTGCCTTTTATATATGGAAGCTCGATGTCCAAGAACTTTAGTTATCCCGGCGCGAGGATAGGATGGGTGACGTTCCATGGAGATAAGTGGGAAGAGGTAAAGAATGCCTTCTTTCTATTGTGCAACCAGCGTCTTTCCGTGAATTGGGAGTATCAGAAAGCAGCGGCAGCAGCCATAGAGGACCCGTCATATCAGGCTTACATAGCGGACATAAGGAAAAAACTTATGGAAAGACGGGACTCTTTCATGAAGATCGCTAAAGACCTGCCGCTTGCGTTTCCTGTCCCGAAAGGCGCGTTCTATGCCTTCATTAAGCTTAGGACGCCGAAGTGGAAAAAGGACGTCGAATTCGTACGCGCTGCGCTTAAGGAGGGAGTTGTCTTCGTCCCCGGCTCGGGGTTCGGAAGACAGGAGGATGGAGTTTATTTCAGGACTACATTCCTGCCCAAGCCCCACATAATAGAAGAGGCCTTCGAAAAAATCAAACGGATATTGTGAGGGTTTAATCCCTTCACCTTCTTCTCGCGATTAAAAGTGATCGCCCTGCGCGCACTCCACCTACGACTATTGATTGTCAGGATGCAAGAACTTCTGAGAATTCACAGAAGTAGAAATGCGCACGCACCTTGCAGAGCATGCAGGCTCCCGATTCTGGCCTTATTTTCTAAAGGAATATATACCCGGGCGTGCATTAACAGCGGATATCAGGTTCTGTGCTTCCTCATTTTTATCCTTGTCAGAAGAAATAGCTCGTGTATATTTTTTAACCGCTTGCCAAACATTTAGGCACTTCACCTGAAGGGCTGAGTCATATTCCAATATAGAAAAATAATCCTTGGTTGCATTTTGAACAATTGCAAATAGTTCAAAATCATTAACATATGTAAATATATGATTATTGATATTCTTGGCATGGGAAGGGATATTCTTGTCATCTACATAAAACCGAAAATGAATAACATAATCAACATCATTGGCCGTTGTAGTCATAGCCTTAGGAGAAAAGTGGTGAGTAACTGCATTCCTTATTCCATCCCAAAAAAGCAGGGGATATTTTTTATAGTCATCTGGGAATAATTTTTCAATAAATAACTTAACATTTTCTTGTGCGTTGTAACCGCTTTTGTCGTATTTAGTCTTTCCGCAATACAATGCCGATATAAATTCAAGATGAGCGTAAATCAAAATTGGGACAGAAACATTTCCTCCGCCTGGGAATGGTTTTGCTAACCTAAAATTGACCAGCAAAAGGGGTTAATGATAACCGAAAATTGACCACCCCGGGCACATCTCCTCATGATAAGGTGGGGCGAAATTTAAAGTCGCCCCATTTTTATGTCGAGGAGGAAAGGAGTGCTCAATATGGATCAGTATGAATTGGTTAGGACGGGTTATCGGGTGTACGGACAAAATATCAGCGAACTGGCAAGATTGACGGGCCATTCACGAAACACGATCAAAAAAGCCATACGCGGTGAGCCCTGGGGGTACAAGGAACGGAAGCATCAGCCGTTTCCTGCTCTTGGCAATTACATGGCTACTATTGATAGCTGGCTTAAGAATGACAAGGACAAGCCGAAGAAGCAGCGGCATACGGCACGCCGGATATACAGTCGTTTGGTGGATGAGCATGGCTATAAAGGGTGTGAATCCACTCTACGGCGCTATGTAAAACTTGCGAAGATAACTTTCGGCATCGAAAGCCCTCAAGCCTTTATCCCATGCAACCCGGAGTCTGGCAATGAAGCGGAAGTTGACTGGGGAATAGCGACGGCAATCATAGCAGGGGAAGAACACCGGCTGAAGTTTTTCTGCATGCGGAGCAAATATTCCGGCAAGCACTTTGTACGTTTCTATCGTTGTGAACGGCAACAGGCATTTCTGGATGCTCACATCCATGCGTTTGCCTTTTATGGCGGCATATTTCCGGTACTCATCTATGACAATTTAACGACGGCGGTGCAGAAGGTGCTGCGCGTGAGGGGCCGCATTGAGCAAGAAGGCTTCAGCAAGTTCAGGGCCTACTACAGCTTTGAAGCCCGGTTTTGCAATCCCGACAGCGGGCATGAGAAAGGGGGCGTTGAAGGGCTGGTGGGTTATGCACGGCGCAATTACATGGTACCCATCCCAGAAGCCGACAGCCTGGAAGAGCTGAACGATAGAGTCCTTGGGCAGTGCTTTGATTATGGGGAGCACAGGATGGCGGGTCGTGACCGGACAGTTAACGAATTATACGAAGGGGAGAAAGAGCGTCTTCTTACCCTTCCCGAAGCTGTGTTCAGCAATATACAGACATCAGGCAGCCGGGCCGACAAATATGCCACGGTCATTGTGGACAAGAACCGATATTCCGTCCCAAGCGGGTATGCTGGGTTCAGAGTGAAGGTACTGCTCCATGCTGACAGGGTGGAGATATTTACAGGTACAAAGAAGTTGACTTCGCATGAGCGGTTGTACGGTAACAACAAATGGAGTCTCAACGTATTTTCTTTTATGAAAACACCCATAAATGCTTATATTACAATAGATTACCGTGTATTTGGCTTTCAAATGTAGCCATATAATATAGCATTTTATAGTTGACATAGTGGTAATCATATCCTATAATAGTAGCCATGCCATTTAAAAAGAAGCCACGCCCCCATCTCGAAATACAGACTTCCGGCAATAAGCACTACGGCGTTATTCGCACTACCTTCCGTGAGAAGGGCGAAATCAGGCACACGACACATGGGACCATTAAGGATATGAGTCTTGAACAACTAAAGCTCATACAGGCCGCCTTCAGGGGCGATGTGCTGGTAAAGGGTTCAGCCGACGCTCACAAAATCGCGGAATCGAAAGAGTACGGCGCTTCCTATGCGGTATTGCAGTTGGCGAAGGAATTAGAGTTGGACAAGATGATTTATTCGAGATATTCCGAGCAGTGGGTTAAAGACTGTCTTGCCATGATAATCGGCCGTTTAGTATATAGCGGCAGCAAGCTGGCTTTATCGCACAGATGGGAGGACACGGCATTATGGGAACTCTGCGGGATAGAAGGGCCGGTTGACGTAGATAAGCATTGTTATGAGCCTATGGATCGTCTTTTACAGAGGCAGGATGCCATCCAAAGTACATTGGCGAAAAAGCATCTCCGAAACGGCGCGCTTGTGCTTTACGATATAACCAGCAGTTATTTTGAGGGCGAGTATGAAGACAGTGAGATCGTTAAATTCGGATATAACCGGGACGGCAAGCGGGGGCATGAACAGATGGTGATAGGGCTGCTTTGCAGTCCCGAGGGGTGCCCTGTGGGTGTGGAAGTTTTCCCTGGGAATACTCAGGATGCTCAAACGGTACCCGATAAAATAGCTGAGGTGCAGAAAAAATATGGGATCCAGGAGATAATCTTTGTAGGTGATCGTGGAATGGTTACTCATGCCAATTACGAAAAGGTTAAGGATGTAAAAGGGCTCAATATAATATCGGCATTAACACACCACCAGATAAAAGAGCTACTGGAACGCAAGGTGATTCAGATCGATATGTTTGATGAAAAGGAGATTATTGAAGTAGTGGATCCTGAGGCGATAGGACGGCGATACTGCTTATGCCGCAATCCAAAGACCGCTACAAGGGAAGCTGTGACACGCAAAGGCTTGATTGAGGTCACCAGAAAGGCATTGGATAGCATAGCCCAATCAAAACGGAAGTCGTCAAACGAGAAGATAGCGGCAAGGGTGGGGAAGGTTCTGGGAAAGTGGAAGACAGGTAAATTTGTAGAGTGGTCAGTACAGGATGGACGTCTCACATGGAAATTAAAAACAGAGAAGATCGAGACTGAGGAATTGATTGACGGCTGTTACATCATTGCCTCCGATGTTCCTGCCGGGCTGATGGCAAAGCAGGCAATAGTGGCATCATATAAAAAGCTTGCTCTTGTAGAACAGGCGTTTCGGAACTTAAAGAGCGTACAGCTTGAGGTGCGGCCCGTTTATCACAAGACCGACGACCGAATCCGCTGTCATGTGTTTCTTTGCATGCTTGCCTACTACTTGCAGTGGCATATGAATCAGAGACTAAAGCCTCTGTTTCAGTCTGACGGAAAAAATAAACACCGCAGATGGACATTTGAGTATGTGATTGAGAGATTAAAGAGCCTGAGAAGGCAGAGACTTCAAGTGCAGGGCTCTTCGTGCCGAATTGTTTGCACCCCGGATAACAGTCAGCAAAAGATTCTTGATCTGCTCAAGGTAAAATTGTAGCCATTTTCTTGAAATTAGAAATCGCCTTCAAATCATTGCAGCATATGGAGTTCCTCGTAGTTTTTAAAAAGAAAATACGTCTCAAGCCGGACCATTATCTTGACCTAATTCAGCAACGGCCACTGGCTTTCAATAGTGCCCGGCCTATCCAGCAATGGCGGAAAAGCTGGCCGCAGTCCCTGCACCTTCTTTTAGAGCGGTTTTGCAGGGCACAGGGCGAAACAAACGGGATCAAGGACTTTATAACCGTTCTCATGTTTTATCGGGACTATAAGGCCGGCGAGATTGAAGCGGCAGTCGAGTTGGCCATAGAGAACAGCCTCAGCACCAGTGATGGGGTAAACCACATTCTCACCTACACCGGCAGCACCGACACGCCTATCGCACCTTTACCGTCATGGCCCACGCTGCCACCTCCGGACTTAGCGGTTTATGCCCAGTTGGGAGGTGTCCAATGAAAACCGGTGCATTAATAGAGTTACAGGAGAATCTCAAAACACTGAATCTATCTGCCATGGCTCGCAACATGGAGGGGTTCGTGCGACAGGCCCGGGAAACCGGAATCGGCTATGACGAGTTTATATTGAACCTGACCATTGCCGAATTGCAAGCCAGATCAGAAAGCAGGTTGAACCGTCGTATCAGGGAGGCAAAGTTCCCACTTATCAAGCCTCTGGAGACCTTTGATCTTGCAGCGGTTCCTGAACTGGATCTTCGGCTCTTTCGGGAGCTTACAGGAGAAAGTTATATCAAAGAACATCGCAACGTCATTTTCCTTGGAAAAAGCGGTGTTGGGAAGACTCATATGGCCACAGCCCTGGGGATCGAAGCCTGTAAGAACAACTTCAGGACACGGTTTGTAACCTGTTACGGCCTGGTCAATGAACTTATCGAAGCAAGACAGGAGAGGACATTGCAGCGTCTTATCCAAAGGTATGTCCGCTATGATCTGCTTATCCTTGACGAACTCGGATATGTCCCTTTTTCCAAGGAAGGATCGGAACTGCTTTTTCAGGTCCTGGCGGAAAGACACGAGAAAGGATCCGTGATGATCACAACCAACCTGGGGTTTGCTGACTGGACCCAGATATTTGGCGATCAGGTAATGACTGCGGCGCTGCTGGACCGGCTGACCCATAGAGCCCATATCATCAACTGTACTTGGGATAGCTATCGGCTGAAGCAGAGTCTTAAAGAAAAAAGAAAACATGCAGGGAAGGAGAAATAACATGGAAACCACAGTGTATAATCCCCAAAAAGGCAGACTGGAAACAATTGAAGTAGAGTTTACGAGTAACAATACGACCTGGTTCAGCAATTGCAAGAGTCCCAGAGATATCTCGATGATAACAGATTTTGCCGGTGATATTCTGATCAGTGAATTCGACTATAGCCATCCAATAAGGATCTACGATATATCGAGGACTGACATTGGCTATAACCAGAAAAAAGCGAGGCAATTGAGGCGCCAGTACGAATAACGGAAAATTCGGGCTTCACCAGAAGCTCTACAATCGCTCATTTCAGGGTAAGCCATATCTTGGCATCCCCTGAAATGAGCTCCTTCAGACGAATTTGAAGTTGGGAATCGTTGAAATAGGCAGGATGATCACCCCTCATTATCCGGAATTATGAATCGCTCAGGGGTGGTCAAAATTCGGTTATCACAGGTGGTCAATTTTCGGTTGCTTTTTCGATGGGAATTTAGTTTTATCATCGGATATGTGTTTTTCTATTCCTTCTAAGAAAGTTTTGATATCTCCTATCTGACATTCAAGCCAATCACAACATTCTTTAATCTCTTGCTCCATACACTCTCACCCTCCAAGAAAATTTATCCGATATCTTTATGAAATTATGTAGATTATCGCCTGTACTGAACACAATTATATCAAACCGTTCGGATGTTTGTTCCAGGAAGTTATGTGCCTGTCGGAGCTCTCTGGAATTCTGCATTTCTTTCGTGCCAACAATACCGGGGTCAGGTCTATATTGTTTACCTTTGCTTTTTCCCGCGCAATATTCTGCTCACGTATGTGAAGTGCATACCAAGGTGATTGGCGACCGAACGTTGAGTGTATCCGTGCTTCTCAATGGCCTCGGCTATCTTCCTATCCCGCTTGCGTTTGTCTCTGAGTATACTCTCAGTGAATATTTTGTCAAGCTCAGGACGGTTGGCAAACCGCTGGCTCTTGGGTATCGCAGGAACATCCCTGTGTCTTTTAAGATGATCGCTCAGACTGGCGACAAAATCGTCTTCACCGAGAATCGATTGGCACTTAACTTCATTCCAGATTGTCTCTTTACCGATCCCACATTTGACAAACTGGCGGTATTCTTTCTCTGCTTCGGCTCTTGTTCGGCTGAATTGGCCGAGCACCCAGTCTATAGTAAGACAAGGCTGGAGCTGTTCCTTACCCGCTGTTGTCCGATAGCTGGACCATTTCCAATCGTCAAGTCTTTCGACCGTTCTTGCGCGGATGGGATTCAGCACCACATAACGGCATACTTCAAGGAGATGGCTGTCTTTTTGAATAAGAATGGCCTTATACCTGCCTTGGAAGAGATGTCCGGTTTTTTGGTAGCGTTTGTTCCGCGCCTGAGTAAAAACGCCGTTTAATTGCCTCATGCCTATGGAGAGATTGCCATCGGGGTTTCGACGAGTAGGTGATAGTGGTTGTCCATGAGGCAGTAAGCGTGGCAAAGCCAGTAGTAGCGTTTATTGACATGGGCGAGGGTACTGAGAAATGTTTCCCGGTCTGTATCGTCTTTGAACACGGTCTTTTTATCATTTCCTCTGCTGGTAATGTGATACACAGCGCCAGGGTATTCAATGCGGAGCGGGCGGGCGGGCCATGAAGAGAGCTTAGCAGATGTTTAGATAAAAGTCAAACAATATAGACCTGACCCTACTAAAATGGTCCTAATTATATCAGAGTTAACGGGTGCGTGTTCCAAGGAAGGATCTCATTCCGAAATTTGTATTTGAATGAAATTTACTTCGACTTTTTCTTTTTGAGCCCGAGAAAGAGAAGCGCCGCAGCGCCCACTCCGATGAGAGTGCGAGCAACCACGCCGGATATTACAACCCCCTTCTTAAGAACGGTTGTCAGTTTATTTCCGGTCTTCTTCGTTTCTTCGTTCATATTGGCCAGGTGATTATTCCACAATTTCACTCTGATGCGGACAGGCTGAGATAGCAAATATCATTTGTAATCCTCACTTCTTGAGAGTATACCACGTGTGAGTAGAAGAGGAAGTAAGCTTGTCCTGTCCCATCTGACAGCTGGTTTACGTATTTCAATATGGGAATATACCGATTTAATTAAACCTTAAGACAAATGGGAAGCAATGTGAGGCAGTTTGCCTTTAATTATTGATATGATAAACTCGATTACAATAAGAGATCGAAATCTTATAAATCTGTTGGGGTGTAAAGGAGGAAGTAAAATGAAGAAATTTATGTCACTTATCTTCGTGGTTCTTTTAGGGCTGGCAATAGGTCCTTTAGCCGCCAGTTCCGGAGAGCAGCAGATGGGCTCTGTCACCCACTCCAAGGACTTTGAAAAAATGAAGGAACTGGTGGGTGTTTGGGAAGGCACAACGGATATGGGAAAGGGGATGGTGTCAATCAAAGCCACCTATGAACTCACCTCAGCGGGGAATGCTATCGTTGAGAGGCTCTTTGTCGGACTTCCTCATGAGATGGTTACGGTCTATTATGATTACAATGGGAAGTTAGCTATGACCCACTACTGCTCGTTGGGAAACCAGCCGCATATGGAACTCATGAACCCTGGTAAAACCAATATGCTGTTTGTCCTATCCAAAAAGAATCCCAACCTTTCCTCAGTGAAGGAAACCCATATGCACTCACTCAACATTTCTTTCGATACCAAGGACACTATCACTCACACCTGGTCTCTTTATGAAAAGGGGAAGAAAAAATCAGATTCTGTGATCAAATTAACGCGCACCAAAACCTAACAAAGTTTTACTGAACAAGCGTAAGGCTGGATGAATTTTGAATTACTAGATTAGAGATAGGCTTGTCGTTTATTTCAATCTTTAATGGGGCTTACTCTCCTTCTTTTTTGCCTCGTCCCATAGTTTGTCCATTTCAGCCAATGTCATCTCGGACAAGGTCTTCCCTTGTTCCGCGGCGTTCATCTCGATGTAACGGAAGCGGTGGATAAACTTGCTTATTGTCCTTCTCAGGGCGTCTTCAGGATTGACGCTGATGAACCGTGAGAGGTTGACGAGCATGAACAATATGTCACCCAGTTCTTCTTCCATGTCAATCCGGTCTTTTGTTTTAAGCGCTTCTTTTAGTTCGTCCATTTCTTCATCAATCTTGAGTAAGACATCGTCGATCTTTTCCCAGTCGAAACCGACCTGCGCGGCCCTCTTTTGGAGCCTGTGCGCGCGGAGGAGGGAGGACATGGCTTTCGGTACACCCTCAAGGATGGACTCCCGCAGCTTCCCCTCTTTCTTCTTCAGAACTTCCCACTGCTTAAGAACCTCTTCAGGGGTCCTGCACTCCGCCTCTCCGAATACATGGGGATGACGGTCTATCATCTTCTTGCCGATCCCATCGATTACGTCGGACATTTCGAATTCGCCGTTTTCCTTTGCAAGCTGACACTGGAATACAATCTGGAAAAGAAGATCTCCGAGTTCTTCTTTTATCTTGCCGGCGTCATTCTCTTCAATCGCTTCATAGAGTTCATATGCCTCTTCGATGATGTACGGTTTGACAGAATCTCTTGATTGCTTCTTGTCCCAGGGGCATCCCTTTTCACCCCTGAGCGCTTCCATTATTTTGATCAGTTCCTGAAGTTCCATTTTAGCCTATATCATTTATAAATATTTTACTCTATACGGAGCAGATGCAGTACCAGAGCGGCTTTATCCCGATTTGGTCGGGATACCTCGGAGGTCCGCAAAAGCGGACCGAGAATGAGCGATGGTACTGCATCTGCTCCGATTGTCCATGCTTTATGAATATCCGGGTTAGAAATAACCGCTATTTGCCCCGCCTTTTTTTTGCAGTCTTTTGATCACAGATGGTCAGAATTATCTCCCGTTCTTCCATATCGACCCTGTCTACCCTCACCCTTAGCTCTTGCCCTATCGAGAAGGAGCGCTTTGAGTTTCTTCCGAGGAGTTTCATTTGACGTTCGTCAAGCTGATAGAAATCGTCCGTCATGTAAGACACATGCATAAACCCATCGACAAAGAAGTCCTTAAGCCTGACCCTTAGTCCGTAAGGGGTAACGCTTACAACTTTGGCGTCAAATTCCTCACCGACCTTGTTTTTCATAAACCATACCCTCATTGCGTCAATGACTTCTCTCTCGGCCTTTTCGGCGACGCGCTCGGTGCGTGAAGATTGAAACGCAATATCGGAAAGCGTCTTGTTGAGTTCCTGTATTCGTTTGTCCGGCAGAGACTTCTTTTTTAATACCTCTCTTAATATCCGGTGAACAACGAGGTCGGGATAACGCCTTATGGGGGAAGTGAAGTGGGCGTAGGATTTCGATGCAAGACCGAAATGGCCGACGTTTATCGGCGAATAACGCGCCTGTTTAAGGCTTCGCAAGATCATATAACTGACAATTTCTTCTTCGGGTTTTCCCCTTACAGCTTTGAGGATTTCCGGAAAATCTTTTGGTCTTAATTTTTGTTTCCCCTTCATAGAAGTTCTTGCCATCCGCGCGATATCCTCGATCTTCATGGGGTCAGGCTCTTCATGTACTCTGTATAAAATAGGTACGCCAAGGCCCTCGATATGTTCGGCCACAGTCTCGTTCGCGGCGATCATGAACTCTTCGATGATCATATGGGCATAATTTCTATTCGCCTTTATGATCGCCTCCGGAACTCCCTGCATATCGAGCAGGACTTCCGGTTCAGGGAGATCAAAATCCAGGCTCCCCCGTTCAAGTCTCCTTTTCCTAAGGATGCCGCATAATTCGCCCATCAACTCAAAATCCTGAATCAGATGATCATATTTCGCGCGTTCGCGGACGTCATTATCAATCAGTATTTTACTCACTGAAGTATATGTCATCCTTTCATCGCTGACAATGACACTGGGATAGAATTTCGAGTCGAGCTTGACGCCGTTTCTGTCGAAATTCATTTCAACCGTGAAAGAAAGCCGTTCGACTTTTGGCTTTAAGCTGCACAGGTCCTCAGAGAGTTCTTTCGGAAGCATCGGGATTACCCTGTCGGGGAAATAAACACTTGTGCCTCTTTTTCGCGCCTCGACGTCGATTGTCGAATCCCAGCCGACATAGAAACCGACATCCGCGATATGGACATATAAGGTATAACCATGCTCTGATAATTTTATGGATACGGCGTCGTCAAAATCTTTTGCCCGCTCGCCATCGATAGTGACTGTCGGTAATGATCTTAAATCCTTCCTCCGCTGGACGCCGGTACCTCTGCCTTCCTGCTCCTGTGCCGACAGCATTACGGCTTCCTCATGAACATTTCGCGGGAACCTTCCCGGGAGATCGAACTCATCAATAATCGCCTCGATCTCGGACTTAGGGTCCTCAGGCCTGTCCAATATCTTTACTACCCTTCCGGCAGGCGGCTTCCTGTCAGTCGGAAAGCTGACAATTTCAGCTATGACCATATCTCCATTTTTCGCTTCCCCGGTCTCTTTTAAGGGAATAAAGAGATCAAAACTGATAGACTTGTCTTTAGGTTTTACATAGCTTCCCGCCTTTGTTACTTCAAATTTCCCGGCTATTCTTGCATGCGCTCTTTCGAGGACCCGTATTATGGTCCCCTCACGCCTGTGCCTGTTTTCGACGCGCACAAGAACCCTGTCATTGTTCATGGCGCCCAAGGCCGATCTGGAGGGGATAAACAAGTCCCTCTCTCCGGGTTTTTCCGTTATCACGAAACCATAGCCGTCCTTATGGGCTTCAAAATAGCCGTTCACCAGGTTCATGTCTCCGGAAGGTCCGTAAAGCCCTTTTCTTGTCAGCACGAGTTCGCCGGACCTGACCATCACCCTTAGCATTCTCTTTAATGCCTTTGCTTCTTTATGGTTCAGGCCCATTAGGGAGACTATGTCCCTGAAGCCGAGAGGCCTCCGTGTCTTTTCTATGAAAAATGAATTTATTGTCTCTTTGCTTACCATGGGTTTATCTTTTGGGCCATTTTTGAAATGCCTTCATCTTAAAGCAACAATTACTGTTATTATATTATAAACAGGACGATATCGGAACTGCCCCCGATTGTTATCGCCGACTGCCTTTAATTGACAGTTTTAGCCGATTGTGATACGTTTGAATATTACACATTATGTCAGATAAAGCGACCATTATAAAAGACGCTCAGAAGTATCTTGCCCGCGGTCAGGTTGATAGAGCTATTTCCGAATGGGAGAAATTGGCAAAAGAATATCCTGACGGAAATACTTATAACACTGTCGGCGACCTGTATCTCAAGAAGGGCGACAAGCCAAATGCAATCGATTCGTTTCATAAAGCGGCTCAATTTTTTAGGCAGGAAGGGTTTGCGCTCAAATCATTAGCACTATATAAAAAGATACTGAATTTAACTCCGACCGACGCAAATGCCCTTCTTGCTCTCGCGGAGCTGAATGAAGGGAAGGGTCTTACCACAGACGCCATAAAATTTTATCTCGCGGCTGCCGATACCCTATCAAAGGAAGGGAAAAAAGAAAAGCTCCTGGAGGTATATGAAAAAATTCTCGCCCTGTCTCCGTCCAATGTGCCTCTCAGGAACAAGATCGCGGAAATATATACGAAAGAAGGCCTCGTGCTGGAGGCCGCAAACCAGTACATTACTGTTGCAAGGCTCTATGCCGAAAAACAAGACACAGAAAAGGCCATAGCATTTTATCTGAAAGTGCTTGACGCCCAACCTCTCAACAGGGAGGCGATTATCGAGTTAAACAGCCTGTACGAACAGGTAGGCAATATTGAGCAGGCACTGGGGCAGATAGAGGAAGCCGCAATCCTCTTCCCGCAGGATACGGATATCCTTCTCAGGTGCGCTGAGATGCAGACAAGCATCGGCAGGTTTGCTGAAGCCAGGGAGTATCTCGGGAGGATCACTGAAATTGAACCGGCCAACATTAAGGCAAGACGTCTGCTCGGTGATGTCTATCTGAAAGAGGGCGACAAGGGAAAAGCCTGGGAAGAGTATCTGTCTGTCCTTGATGATATATTGCTTGAGGAAAACTATGATGAAGCTATAAAACTCCTTGCGTCTTTCAAGGATATCGATCCGGTGGAGACCGGCAAGAGACTTGTTTCACTCTACATTCAGCTCGGGGATTATATCCAGGTAGTGCGCGAGCTTACTTCTCTCGCGGATGTGTTTATTGAAGGAGGCAAACAAAAAGAGGCCCTCAATTGCTACAAAGAAGCTTTTAAGATGTCGCCTGACGATGAATTACTCAAGACAAAGGTTGTTGAGCTTGAGAAGGAGATCGGCAGAGAACACATTTCGACAGGAGCTGAAAAGACCCTTGAAGAAGTGCTTATAGACTCTGACATATACCTCAGATACGGTCTTTATGAAAATGCAAGGAATCTCCTTGAGTCTTTCAGGGAGGAAGGGACCGAGAACATCGACCTTCATTTGAGACTCAAGACTTTATATGCTGATACAGGAGATAAAGAACAGGCGATTACAGAGTGCCTGCTCCTGAGCGAACTCTACTTGCGATCCGGCGATACTGTGGGTAGCGAGCAGGTGATTAGGGAAGCGCATGAGATAAATCCCGAAGACCCCCGGCTTATCAAAATACCAGCCCCCCTTGAGCATGCAGAGGAAGCTGCTGTTACACCGCCGTCTGAAGGACTTTTAATAGAGGATTACGGGGAGGAGATCGCAGAAGCCGATTTTTATGCGAGGCAGGGGTTATTCGATGAAGCCCGCGAGATACTGGAAAGACTCCAGAGCCTCTTCCCCGAAAACCGGGAGATAAACCGAAAGTTGTCATCCCTCGGCCAGGTAACAGAAGGTGAAGGGGAAATGGAATCTATCGAACAACGTGAACCTTTGATGCCGGAAGGCGAGGTGCTTGACGTAGAGGAAATAGCGGAACCGGCCCTTGAGGGCAACGTCATTGATATTTTTAACGAATTCAAAAAAGGTCTTGAAAAAGAACTTGAAGAAGAGGATTTTGAAACTCATTACAATCTCGGTATAGCATACAAGGAGATGGGGCTGATAGATGACGCGATAAGAGAATTCCAGACATCGCGCAAGGACCCCAGGAGATTTATCCATTCTTCAAACATGCTCGGCATATGTTATATTGAAAAAGGCCTTTCCCCATTGGCTATAGAAGTCTTGAAGAATGCTATTGAAAAGATGGAAGACAGGGGAGAATCATACTGGGCAATGAACTATGATCTCGCCGAGGCCTATGAGAAAAACGACAATTTCAAAGAGGCGCTTGATTGCTATACACAGGTATATGGATGGAATTCTAAATTCCGTGCGGTTTCTGATAAGATAGATCAACTGAAAACGGTAATGGCAAAAGGCGCCGAACAAAAGAAGCCCAAAGAAAGAAAGGACAGAGTCTCTTATTTATAATACATGGATTACCTGGAATATTACGGACTGAAAGAGCATCCATTCTCAAACGTAGTTGACAGCAGATTTTATTACAACGGGTTATTACACTCCGACGCACTCATTAAGCTAAAGTATGCGGTTGACACAAATAAAGGCCTTGCTGTTGTCATCGGGGGGATAGGAACAGGGAAGACGACCCTTGCAAGAAGGTTCCTTGAGGAACTGGATGAAGATGCCTATGAGGCCGCCCTTCTTGTGGTTGTCCATTCCAGCGTCAGCTCAGAGTGGCTCTTTAAGAAATTTGCTATGCAACTCGGGGTGAAGGACGTAAAGGATGATAAGGTGGAGCTTCTTACACAAATATATAGGAGGCTAAATGAGATCATCGAAGGAGATAAAAAGGCCGTAGTAATGGTCGATGAAGTTCAGATGTTGAATTCAAAGGAGATCATGGAAGAATTCAGAGGGTTGCTGAACATGGAGTCATCATTCGGGAAAATGCTTAATATCGTTTTCTTCGGATTGCCGGACCTTGAAGATGTTCTCTCCCTGGATGAACCGCTCAAGCAGAGGGTGGCGGTTAAGATCAGGCTAAAGGAATTCTCGGAAAATGACACACATGATTATATAGGGCACAGGCTCAGGGTCGCGAGATGCAGCAAGAATATTTTTTCAGAGGAAGCCATAAGGTTGATCTACCAGTTTACCAACGGGACCCCCAGGCTTATCAATACTGTATGCGATAACGCCCTTCTCGAAGGTTATCTGGCCAGGATAAATACGGTAGAAGGGGCGATTATAGAAACCGTTGCGGTTGATCTCGGCCTGAGCATTAAGTAGCATTAAGGGCGAATGATATATCTCTGATCTTTAATGTTACCACGTATTTGGAGAGTTCTATCCTGATCTTGGACGGGTACCACATATCACCTGTTTTTTCCGGATTTTCATAGGAAACATTGAGTTCCCTGCCTTCTTCAATAGAAATGGCCATCTTCCTGGGCAGCATTGTTTTCTTGTCCAGCCATAATGTTTTATTGAGGTCTCTGAGAATATAGACGTCTTCTTTTTCTTCTGTCTCGAAGTTATCCAAATCCCACCAGAAAAGACAGTCCCTCAGCCCGTATGTAAGAATCGTCCCTTTGTTTCTGTCGACTGCGGGCCTGCTTTTTATTACGCCGTTTTCCGAAGTTATCTCAAACGCGAGAAACCCGAATGAATAGATGCGCATACTCAGGTCACCGTTCTTCGCTATATTCAGCACGCCGTCCCCCCTGATCTCAGTATCGTCTTTTTCAAAAGAGATCGAGAATGTGGTTTCTATTGTCGATATATTGTTCTTTGCAGTGAGAACGTCTTTGACATCAACGCCTTCGTATGAGGGCATTTCGACCCGCGGCCTTGCGCAGGAGAATAAAAGAAAGACGATGCTAAGTAAAAACAGCTTTGAGACAATCTTCGACATTTTTCACTCCTGTTAACTCCAGCCCAAAATTATCATTTATCTTTTCGGCATTTCCGATAGGGATGAGGGCATGCCTGAATCCGATTTTTGCCGCTTCTTTTATCCTGGTCTCCGCTTGCGCGACAGCCCTTATCTCGCCGGAAAGTCCGACCTCTCCGAAAACAAAGATCTTCGGATCAACGGGTACATCTTTTAGCGAAGACGCAATTGTCGTAATGACGCCGAGATCAACGGCAGGCTCGATTAATCTGAGTCCGCCGACTACATTTACAAAAATATCCATTCCACCGAGATTGAGTCCCACCTTTTTTTCCAGCACTGCCACAAGGAGATTCACCCTGTTGAAATCCACTCCGATCGCTGTCCTCCTGGGCATCCCGAAGTTGGACTGGGAGACCAGAGACTGTATCTCGACCATCAAAGGTCTTGTCCCCTCAATGCTTGCAACAACTGTTGAACCGGAAACGTTCAGAGGGCGTTCAATGAGAAAAAGTTCAGACGGGTTTTCGACCTCAAGCAGTCCGGAATCCGACATCTCGAATATCCCGATCTCGTTCGTTGAGCCGAAGCGGTTTTTTACAGTCCTTAATATCCGGTATGAATGCCCCCTGTCTCCCTCAAAATAGAGCACGGTATCTACGATATGCTCAAGCACGCGCGGGCCGGCAATCGCACCTTCCTTGGTCACGTGTCCCACGATGAATACCGGGATATCGGACCTTTTTGCAAAGAGCATCAGCTTCGACGCGCACTCCCTGACCTGGCTTACGGACCCCGGCGCAGAGACAAGCTCCTCCGTGTAAACAGTCTGAATGGAATCAATGACTACGGCATCAGGGGCGATCTTTGATATCGAAGTGACGACGGCTTCCAATGAGGTCTCCGCGAGCAGGATGATATTGTCGGAATTTATCGACAGCCTTTCAGATCTGATCTTAATCTGTTCAGGCGATTCTTCTCCTGAGACATAAAGCACTTTCCCGTATTGTTTTGAGAGGCCGTACACAGCCTGCAAGAGTAAGGTTGATTTTCCGATGCCCGGGTCCCCGCCAATGAGTATTACCGAACCGGCAACAACACCCCCGCCCAGGACCCTGTCGAGTTCCTTAATGCCTGTCGATGTCCTCTGTTGAAATCCTGTTGCGATGGAACTGAGGGGTTGCGGCTCTGATTTTCCGAGGTGGGTCACCAACGACGACTGGCGTGCAACCATATCCTTCTTTTCTTCTGCAAAACTGTTCCACGCCGCGCAATCCGGGCATTTGCCGAGCCACTTCGGACTTGTGTATCCACACGCCTGACACTGGAAAAGAGTCTTAATTTTCGACATACGTCATTATAACAGAAGTAGCATGACCAAGTTAAAGTCGAAAAAAGGCAAGGCTCTTACCCTCAAAGTCTTGCTTTTCTCAACCGCAAAGCGTTGGTTATTACCGATACCGAACTGAAACTCATGGCAGCCGCGGCAATTATCGGACTTAGAAGAACGCCGAAAAAGGGGTAGAGTATTCCTGCTGCGATCGGTACCCCTACAGAGTTGTAAACGAACGCAAAAAACAAATTCTGCTTTATATTGCCCATGGTCAACCTGCTCAGCGCCCTTGCCCTCACAATGCCCCTCAGGTCTCCCCTGACCAGTGTTACCCCTGCGCTTTCCATCGCTACATCCGTGCCGGTTCCCATGGCAATCCCGACATGGGCTTGCGCAAGAGCGGGAGCATCGTTAATGCCGTCTCCTGCCATAGCCACGACATGCCCCAACTGCTGGAGGCGCTTAATCTCTTCGACTTTCCGGTCCGGCAGGACCTCGGCGATGACGTCATCAATCCCTAACTTTTTTGCCACAGCGTTTGCTGTTGTATAACTGTCACCCGTCAACATTACAATCTTGATGCCTTCCTCATGGAGCTGTCTAATGGCTTCAGGTGTTGTCTCTTTGATAGGGTCCGCCACACCTATCACTCCCGCAATCTTTCCGTCTACCGATAGGAACATAGCTGTCTGACCCTCAGCGCGCATTTGCTCGGCCTGCGTAAAAAGTTCTCCTGGGTCTGCGCCGATATCTTCGATGAGGTTCCGGTTGCCGAGGGCGATTTCATGCCCATCCACACGTCCGACAACACCCTTTCCTGTCTTTGATTCAAAAGATTCCACCTTTGTTGGTTCTACCCCTTTCCCTTCAGCTCCTGAACCTATTGCATTCGCAAAAGGGTGTTCGCTACCCCTTTCCAGGCTTGCTGCATAAAAGAGGATATCTTTTTCCTCCCATCCGGTAACGGCATATGTCTCAATAAGCTCCGGCTTGCCCAAGGTAAGAGTCCCTGTCTTGTCCACTACAAGGACATCAACCTTTTTCATGATCTCGATGGCTTCTGCGTTCTTAAAAAGCACACCCAGGGTCGCTCCCTTCCCCATAGCGACCATTATTGATACCGGGGTTGCGAGGCCAAGGGCACATGGACATGCTATGATGAGTACGGCGACGGCACTAATCACGGCGTGAGCTAATCGCGGTTCAGGCCCGAACCACGCCCAGACAAAAAAGGTTATAACTGCAACAAGGACAACTATCTGCACAAAGTAGCCGGCAACGATATCTGCCAGTTTTTGGATAGGAGCACGGCTCCGCTGGGCCTCAGCGACCATCTGCACGATCCGCGACAGGAGAGTATCAGCTCCAACTTTGTCAGCCTTCATCACAAAGGTACCCGTGCCGTTAACTGTGGCGCCTATGACCCGGGCACCGGGTTGCTTTTGCACAGGTATCGGCTCGCCGGTGATCATCGACTCATCGACCGAACTCATACCCTCAGTAACGGTACCGTCGACGGGTACCTTCTCGCCCGGACGCACCCGCACCAAATCACCCGGCTGTAAGAGATCGAGGGGGACATCTTCCTCTTTCCCTGCCTGGCTTATGCGACGCGCAGTCTTTGGGGCCAAACCGAGCAAAGCTCTAATGGCTGCACCGGTCTTGCCCCTTGCTCTGAGTTCCAGCACCTGCCCGAGCAAAACCAGTGCGACAATTACAGCCGCAGCCTCAAAATAAACGCCTACATCCCCATTTTTCATCCTGAACGATGACGGGAAAATCCCGGGGAACAAAGAAGCAATCATGCTATAGACGTATGCGACGCTGACGCCGAGGCCGATGAGAGTAAACATGTTCGGACTGCGGTTTATGACCGATTGCCAACCCCGGACAAAAAAGGGCCATCCTCCCCAAAGGATAACAGGCGTTGCGAGAATGAGTTCCGCCCACTTAAGCGTTTCGGCAGAGATCAGTCGGTCCAAAGATATCCCCGGAATCATGTCGCGCATAGCGATCAGAACTACAGGGACCGATAAAACCGCGCTGATCCGGAATCTTCGCAGCATAGCGACAAGCTCGGGGTTCTCCTCTTCCTCAAGCTGGACAGTCTTGGGTTCCAGTGCCATGCCGCAGACAGGACAACTTCCCGGCGTATCCCTTACAACCTCGGGGTGCATGGGGCATGTCCATTCTGTCTTTGTCAGCGCTGCAGGAGGACCCGTAGACTCAAGCGCCATGCCGCATTTTGGACATGGGACCGGCTTTATCTCCCTGATTTCGGGATGCATAGGACACGTATATGTAACGCCGGGAACTACCTGTTTAATGTGGAGGGGTTCTGATACAGTTGCTCCTGCAAACTTTTTCGATATGAATATCTCCGGGTCCTTTTTGAACTTTTCAAGGCAGTGTCCGCAGCAAAAATAATAGGGTACCCCTTTGTACTCATAATGGAACTTAGCGCTCTCGAGATTGACTATCATCCCGCACACAGGATCAATGACTTTCATCTTTGCCTCCGGATGTATTTGAGCAACAATATCAATAATTATTTAAAGCATACTATAGATTTAGAATCATTGGAAATCATGTCTTCATCAGGTCATCCCTGATCTTCTCAATTTCTTCTCTGCCTAATGACGGTGTGTTCTGCTAATGGTTATGCTCTTCAGTCTCTTCAGTCTCCTCGCCCTCAGATTCTTTTGAAGGAGCAGGCATCTTGTGTTCCATCTTACCGGACATCATGCCGCCCATCATACCGCCCATCATGCAATTACTCATGGACATTTTATCCTGTACTCTTGCTTTCATGTCTTTGATAGTATCCAGCATATGTTTTTTGTCGGCCGGTTTGACGCCGTTGATAATTTTTTCCTGCATATTCATTATATCGATCATCATCTGCATCATATCATGCATCATCATCCCATGCCCCATCATCTGCTGCATCATCGGCATCTGATGTCCGCCGCCCATCATGCCCTTTCCCTTCATCTGTTGCATTTTAGGGCACATCATCATGGGTTGTTTTCCCTCCTCCATTTGCATCGCGGGCTGTTTCATCTCTTCTTTCCCTTTACCCATCATGCCGCTATCCGACTGCGCAAACACAGAACCGCAAAAAATAAATAAAATCCCAAGGCAAATCAGTAATCTTTTCATTCTTCCTTCCTCCTTACTTTTGTTTTTTACGATGAATTTATCGGGGTGTTGATCAAACTTCTCCTTGCAAATCCTTGCACAAAAGTAATATCTTGTACCCTTGTATACGAATAATGGCCGCAGTTCTATTTTATCCACGCCCATAGTGCATAAGGGGTCTTTCACCCTAATGACTCACCTCCTCATATTTCTTGGTATTTAATCTGCAAGTCTAATAACAAGGCTATCAAAAACTTAAGTGGTCGTCAAATTTTTGTAAACTCCGGTGGGAACTAACAAAATGGAATATAAAGCACTGAGCCCGCGACGCTTTTATCGCCTTATTTATTGTTGCAAGCGACGTACCTTTTGATTTTAATTTCTTTCCGGTTCTATTCCACAAATCATCTATAGTATGCGCCGATATTACGCTCTTTAATATACTCTTCTATAAGTCCCTTTACCATTTCACTCGTAGTCTTGCCTTCAATTCTTGCAAGTTTATTCAGTCTGTTTTTAACGTCATTATCTATCCTTATAATCATCTGAGTTGACATATCTTGCCTCCAAATATAATTGTATATCACGTATATACAAGCGTCAACCCCTCACACTACTTTTAAACACTGGAAGGCCGTCTCCCAATGATTTTTCTAAGCCTCTCCTTGTCATCATCAATCGATCTTCTGTAGTATAAGATGTCGAAAGTGAGCTACTTTCAAACAAAAACACTCAGAGAGCAGTACTTCATCAAAAGACGCAGCATGAAGAATTTACAACTGAGAACGAGTACAAATAATATTCAGCAATCATAATCAATTGAAGTCATGTTGAATGCGGCTTCGAGCACGACTTCTCGCTGCGCGACGGGGCGGGCAACTACTGGGACATGGCGAATTTCACAGCCGCGTCGCCGAAGTCAGTCTTCAACGAGGACGGGCGCTATCTGACGCAGATCCCCGAGGACTACTAAGCAACGAAGACCTATACCGACAAGCTGATCGGATTTATCGACGCTAACCGCGGCGATTACAAGCCCTTCTTCGCCTACTTCACCCCCCCAGGCGCCATATGATGATCCGTAACACTGCCACGGGAATGGCACTCTCGCCACATCGCTGAGGACGACAAGACATTACGACAAACAGTACTTCAAAAACTATCTTAGTGATGCTCTGCTGTCTCTGCAGCCTCGGCCTCGGCTTCGGCTTTTGTCTTGTGTACCGTTCCGTCAGGATGATTCGGAGGAGTGTAAATCGTGTATAGTTTAAGCAGGTTATCTTGAGATGCATTGATTACATTATGGTATGTGCCAGCAGGCACCACCACGGCATTACCGTCACCGACAACGTGTTCCTCCTTACCGTCAAAGACAAACTTAGCCTTACCTTCTTCTATCCGAAAGAACTGATCAACATTCTGGTGTCCTTCGTTTCCGATTTCCTCTTCGGGTTGCAGACACATTACTACAAGCTGACTATGCTTGCCTGTAAATAACACCTGCCGAAAATAGCCGTTCTTTAACGTTGCTTGCTCAATGTTACCAACATAGGGTTTCATTATCCATACCTCCGTCATATTTATGCATTTGTGAAAATTGCGACACTACATTATTATTGTTTATATATTAAAATTTATTGCAATTCAACGAGCAATTCAATAGGAAGTTCCCCAAAAAGCTACGTTATTTTTATCTCAGCCTGTTCACTTCCTATCAATTGCAGGATTTTTTCTATCTTGAAGTGAACCAGATGCTTTGGACCTTTTGCTTTGTCTTCTTGAGGCGATAACCAGCTTCTAGTCATCCTGGCAATCAGGTCAGGTTCATTATCCTCTTTGATCATCTTGAGATAGAGCCTAATACCAGAATATCCTGTCCCGCCTTCCACAAAAAGATATGTGGCATATGGATTTGCCTGAACATTATGATAAGTAAGTCTCTCTCGCAGGAGAAAGGCAACCGTACCATCTTCAAATACATGGGGTCTTGAATAAATGGCGGCATCCACCATACCATCTTTGTCTGCCGTAGCCAAGACCCCTGTTCCGTGATTTGTGTCAAAGTATTTTTTTAGATTCATTTATTCTCCTATTGCTGTACTGTTTTGATAAGTTTTGAGGTATCGTATTTTTTCTCACGCAAGAGGGATAGAATTCCTTCATATACTGTGTTATCCATTTCTTTCGTGCGGCTAAGAATCCAGAGATATTTTCTATTTGGATGTCCAATAACTGCATATTCGTAATCCCTACCCAGATCAATAATCCAGTAGTCTCCTGCAAAGAACCAAAAAAAAGACACCTTTAGTTTGGCATTTGTTTCTTTATCAACAACCCATGCTTTCCCTTTTGCAGACCTTAGATTCCCGCTAAATGAGCCGTCATAACACTCATTCAGGACAGAAACCTTCCCGTCATCCATAAGTGTATAGGTTGCCTTACTCCCCACACAGCCCTTCTGAAAGCTGTTCGGGTATCGGGCGATCTCATACCACCGTCCCATATATCGGGTGAGATCAACATGTGTAACTGTTGCTAATGGTTCCGATGGTTCTTTTTCCATATATTTGCATCCTAACACAACAAGCAAAGCTGAAGCGATAACTCCAAGAAAAAGAGGGCTTGATATGTATTTGTGCCTCATTTGGATTCTTTGTACTGGATGAGATTGCAATCACAACCTTTTTGCCGTAAGATTTTGACCTGTTTTATTATAGGGTGTACAAAAATGGTTTGAATCATACTCCCTGTTGCAAGTGTCTCATCCAATGGACTATTGTGATTATAGCCCCTTGCAAGCATCTCCTGAACAATCTCCTCATGAACTGTGAATAATGCCTTCAGCTTCCCTTTCCATCTCTTTGTCTCAGGATGATTGGCATACCCTGCCTTTCCCTGTGTCAGAATATTCCACATGGCATGAAGTTCATTATGTTCCCCAATAAGGTGTTTACTGCATAGACAATTTGGAGGGATGTCCCATATTCTCATTTTTTATTATATCCAATGGAAGTCACTGTTAAATGTCCTGCAACACCTTCTTCAACGCCTCTATAGGATGCAGGTATTTTCTCCCTTTCATGATGGTTCGGATAATTCTTTAACTTTCAGAATTTTCATATTCTTTCCAATTCTTAATATGGGTTAATAGAGAACTCTCCAGTTTGATCTATGAGATTTATCAAATTATCTTGAAATCCATTCTGAAACAGTCTGAAATCTATTGACATGGATACACCGGGTGATTTTTACGAATATCAATTTCGTTTCAGTAGAACGAATGATCTCATTAAGATTAGGATGCTTCCGCATAAGTACCCGGGCTAATGCTGACCACTTGCCACCTTTTCTCACAGGCATGGCATTCCCTAAAATAGTCAAAGATTCAGCACTCATATAATCTTCTTCTGTATTAGATCGTGTATCAATGAGAAGGGAGACGCGATTGTCTTTGAGGATATTTTTATATTTCTGTGTCTTTCGGGGTGTAGCAAATACAATCCCTTTCTTGTCGGGAGTAAGTGCGTAAGCGATCATAGATGTATAAGGTTGTCCATCTAATGCGGTTGCGAGTACAGCATGAAGCTGGCCTTTATCTAAGGCGTTTAACCTTTCGAGTATGGGTGCGCTGCCTTTTTTTACTCTGTCAGGTATTGATTCCTTTGATCTTTTCACATTCCACCTTATAGAGATTGAACATTTTCAATGTTTTTTCTAATATCAGCGCAACACAACAATATACCAAACGAGTAAGAACAGGCTACTCCACCAGCCGGTAACTGATATAATAAAACTCATAGCGATCTTCATCTGAAAATCAGCAGGTAGAATTTCGCTTGCTTTTCCCTCTTTCTCTCTCTTTAAAAGATGTGGACTTACCCAGAAAGACAGGAAGGAACCGTTTAATATCAACACAACTGCAAGGACTGCATGGATAAATGAAATGCCCGAAAATCCAATATTCCTGTAAGTAATTAGACCACCAAGAATCGCTAAAAAGATACCTATCCAAATGAGGGGTTTTGTAATTTTGTGTGTTCGTATTGTTGCCTCTGTCCAATAGGAAGATTTTCTACCTAAAAATCCATGAAGGTCAATAACAGTTACTGCTCCTAACCCAATAATAAATCCGGCAATGAAAAGAAAAAGTCCAAGAATATCTGTCCAGGAATAAACTTTATTGCTCGAGATACCTAAATAAGCAAATAATTGTTCCATATTTTATGGTGAAATTATATCACGTAATAACCAAATGAGCCAGCTATGTAGACAACAGGCTGTGAGTAGAAACTTAGTTTGTCTTTTGATATTGTATTGTATAATTTCAATTAGGATAGATGATGGTGTGCCTCTAAAAATGAAAATTAACAAAAGTTTATGAATATTGCAATCTTAGGTGCTCCCGGTTGTGTCGGTCGGACCATAATTAAGAAATTTCTTGATTCTTCGCAACATACGATCATAGCTTCGTATCGCATAGAAGAGGAGATTCCAAAAGATATTCAGAATGACCGTCTTGTTTGGAAACAGGTCGATCTTCTTAATCAATCAAGTGCAGAGAACTTTTTACAAGGTGCTGAAATATTGATTTATCTTATACATTCTTTAGGAGCAAAAAATTTTGAACAGCTCGATATACAACTTGCAAATTCTGCAGGCAATGCAGCCAAGCACGTCGGTATTAAAAAGATCATTTACCTCGGCGGCATTATTCCTGACAGCCGGAATGTGTCTCCTCATCTTATCAGCAGGATGAAGACAGGACAGGCCCTTGCTTCTTACGGAATACCAGTCGGCGAAGTTCGTGCAAGCATACTGCTGGCAACCTGCAGCATGTCTTATCTCATTGTATATTTTCTCGCAAAACGACTTCCTGTCATGATAACACCCCGTTGGCTGAATTCTCTCTGTGCACCCATTGCCCTTGAGGATGCAGCAAGTTTCCTCGCTGCTCTGCTCCCCCAGGATATCAAAGATCATGAAATTTTTGAAATAGGCTCTGATATTGTTCGATATCGGGAACTCCTGTCACTGTGTGGCAAAGCAATCCGGGGAGTTAGTAATATCATAATCCCTGTCCCTCTTTTTGCGGTACATCTGTCTTCTCTTTGGATCCAGTTGATAACCGGTGTCCCCAATGGCGTCGGAGTGGCGCTTGCTGAAGGGCTAAAAAGCGATACAATACCTTCAAAAAACCGTTTCCGTGAGGTTACTGGAAGGGATCCGATTCCTCTCCAATCCATACTTAAACAGCTCTCAGAAGAAATGCGAAAGAAATCGGAATGACAAAAAGAGGCTTTACTAATGCTCTAATTATCAGGAATGAAAAAGTTCCCGTCTTATTAATTTACGTTTATAATATTGCATTTAAGGCAATCTAAAAAATCAGTTTCAGGCAGCACTTCAAGCCGATCATTAGAGTATTGGGTTGAGAGTTATTTCCCGTAATCAGCAGAGGTCAGAAATTTTCGATGTATAGACTTCTATGTGTTATCGAGGATCAGCGGATGTTCAGTACGCGGAATAATCCTTTTGATACAGATGCTACGTGGTTTGCAGTCTATGCCAAGCTCGATGCAACTTTCAACAGGGTTAACTCTGGTTTATTTTCCGAATCTGCTTAACGCTTCTTTGGCTGCGAGGGTTTCTGCTTCTTTCTTGCTCTTGCCTTTTCCTGTGCCGAATTTCTCGCCGGATATGTGCACTTCGACAGTAAAAATCTTTCTGTGCTCCGCGCCCTCCTGCTTCACCATTTTGTATTCAGGGATAGTGCCGAACAAAAGCTGGGTATTTTCCTGAAGCTCTGTCTTAAAATCGTGGAACTCGCCGGACCCTATGACAATATCTATTTTTTCTATGAATAATTTTAATATGAGTGTCCTGGACGTTTCAAACCCGCCATCCAAATAAACCGCGCCAAGGACAGCCTCGGTCGCGTCTGCAAGCAGAGATTTTTTAGCCCTGCCGCCGGTGGACTCTTCTCCTTTGCCGAGCCTGAGATATTTCCCGAGTTCAAGGGAAACGGCGATCTCGGAAAGCACGGATTCTTTAACAAGATAGGACTTCGTCTTTGCCATGACGGATTCGGTCAACCGGCTGTTATACAAGAACAGATATTCAACTATCACAAATCCGAGAACTGAATCTCCCAGGAATTCGAGCCTTTCATTATATGCAGCGGCCGTGCCGGGATTTTCATGAAAAAAAGACCTGTGGGTGAGGGCTTCAATAAGTAAATTTTTGTTTTCGAAACGGTACCCGAGGCTGTTTTCTAATGTAGAGATATCATTTTCGAACATCGATAGGTGGTCTTAATTTTGGAATTTCCTGAACAACAGACAGGCATTGGTCCCCCCGAATCCGAATGAATTCGATAAGGCATAATTGACTGTCATCTTCCTCGCGTGGTTCGGCACATAATCGAGATCGCAATCCGGGTCGGGATTATCAAGGTTTATCGTAGGGGGGACAATATCGTTAAAAATACTGAGAGTGCTGATGACCGCCTCGACACCCCCGGCAGCTCCGAGCAAATGGCCCATCATGGATTTCGTCGAACTGACCGCGATCTTATATGCATTTTCCGCAAACACGGTTTTAATCGCGCTTGTCTCGATTTCGTCCCCGTATTTTGTTGAAGTCCCGTGGGCATTGATGTAATCTACTTCTGCAGGATGGACTTCTGCGTCTCTCAATGCCATATTCATGCACCTTGCAGCGCCTTCACCGTTTGGCGAAGGAGAGGTGATATGGTATGCGTCCGCACTCATACCATAACCGACAATTTCCGCATATATTCTTGCGCCTCTCTGCACGGCGGTTTCAAAGCTTTCCAGTATTAAAATCCCGGCGCCTTCGCCCATGACAAACCCGTCTCTGTTAATATCAAACGGCCTGCTTGCCTTTCCCGGTTCATCGTTTCTTACAGACAACGCCTTCATCGCATTGAATCCGCCTATCCCCAGAGAAGTGATTACCGCCTCTGTACCGCCGGCGATCATGGCATCCGCATCACCCCTCTGGATAAGCTTATATGCGTCGCCGATTGAATGACTGCCTGTAGCGCAAGCAGTCGCCACCGCGGAGTTAGGGCCTTTTGCTCCGAACTTAATCGATATCTGCCCGGCGGCAAGATTTACAATAAGCATGGGAATAAAAAAAGGGGAAATCTTTCTCGGTCCCTTCTCAAGCAAGACATTATGATAATGCTCTATGGCATGCAGTCCTCCAATGCCGGACCCGACAGCGACACCGATTCTCTCCGCATTTTTGTCCGTAATCTTCAACCCGGAATCTTTAATCGCCATTGATGCTGCGGCGATTCCGAAATGGATAAACCGGTCCATCTTCTTTATCTCTTTGGGCTCAATGTAATCTTCAGGATTAAAGCCTTCTACCTCTCCCGCTATCTGAGTTGCAAAAGCAGACGCCTCAAACTGGGTGATCTTCCTGATGGCCGGCCTGCCGGCTATAATGCCTTCCCAGCTTTTTTCAACGCCGATGCCGAGGGGGGTTATCATACCTACCCCCGTAATTACAACTCTCTGTTTATCCATGTGCTTCTCAACCCGTCTTACGCCGCTTTTTTCTTGTTGATATAGGCGACGGCGTCTTTTACTTTCATGATCTTCTCAGCATCTTCATCAGGAATCTCAATTCCGAAAGCCTCTTCAAATGCCATGACGAGTTCAACTGTGTCCAGCGAATCCGCCCCGAGGTCTTCGACAAAAGACGCCTCAGGGACAACCTCCGATGAATTCACTCCCAATTGCTTTGAAATGATCTCTTTTACCTTTTCTTCTATCATTCATACACCTCCAAATTAAATTTTCAAATTTTAAAGTCCAAATTGCAAATTTTGAGATTTGAGTTTTATATACGACATTAAACCGTCACATATACATGCCGCCATTTACATGTATCACCTGCCCCGTAATATAATCGGAATCGGGGGAGACAAGATAAATGACCGCACTTGCAACATCTTCAACTGTGCCGAACCTTCCTAAAGGGATGAGTTTCTTCATATCTTCTTTTATATTTTCCGGCAGGACATCGGTCATCGCTGTCTCTATAAAGCCGGGGGCGACAGCATTTACCGTTATCCCCCTGCCTGCATATTCTCTTGCTATCGTCTTTGTAAATCCGACAATACCGGCCTTTGACGCGCTGTAATTTGCCTGTCCGGGGTTCCCCATAAAAGCGGCTACAGATGTAATGTTTACAATCCGCCCGTATCTCTGTTTGGCCATATCCTTTATCGCTTCTCTGGAACACAGGAATACTCCCTTCAGGTTAACAGCCATCACGGAGTCCCATGCGTCTTCCTTCATTCTCATTAAAAGCCCGTCTTTTGTTATTCCGGCGTTGTTTATCAATATATCAAGCCTGCCGAACTCCTTGCGTATCTCCTCAAATACCTTTTCGACCTCTTCTGACTTCGATACATCGAGCTTCATCCCCAGAACTCTGGCCCCGGTTGCCGACAGGGAAACCGCAACCTCATTTGCCGCAATAAGGTTTCTACCCGCAACAACCAGATTTACTCCTTTTTTCGCCAGTCCTTCGGCAATCGCCTTGCCTATGCCGCGCGTTCCGCCCGTAACCAATCCGACCCGGCCCTTCATAACAATACCACTTCCTCCTTAAAAAACTGGTTTTAATTTTAACAAAGTACTCTTCTCTTTTCCAGTCTTTATTTGTAGTAGCCTGTTTAAGGATACCCGTAAATCATTGTAATATTCATTAATTTATGTTAATAATATTAGTTAATTGCGCCAAGAGCTGCCCTGAAAATGTGGCCATTTTTCGGGTTCCTGTTCAGGTAAAACTGCATAAATCAAAATCTTTAAATTATAAGGGAAAATTGTATGAAAGGTAAAGTATATCTAATTGATGTAACAAACAGGGACGGGGTGCAGACATCCCGGATATTGCTCCCGAAACTCTCCAAGACCATGTTGAACATCTATCTTGACGAGATGGGTATCTACCAGAGCGAAATCGGTTTCCCAACTCTAAAACACGAGATCAATTATATAAATGCGAATCTGGAGCTGGTAAAACTCGGGGCGATAAAGAATATCCATCTTGAGGGCTGGTGCAGGGCGATACCCGAAGATGTGACACTCAGTTTCAAAAACTGCCCCGAACTTAAACATTTAAACATCTCTATGTCGACATCAGAGATAATGATAAAAGGAAAATTCCAGGGGAAAAAAACTTTTAAAGACATTATTAAGTCCCTTGTCGAGGCAGTCAGGACCGCGAGGGAACTCGGCGCAGAAACAGTAGGGGTAAACGCTGAAGATGCGTCAAGGACCGAACTCGACAGACTGATAGAATTTGTCATTGCCGGTAAGGAGGCCGGGGCAGACCGTTTCAGATATTGCGACACTCTCGGGACGGACGACCCGATAACCATATATGAGAGGACAAAAGCGCTGGCGCTTGCTACGAAGTTTCCCCTGGAAATGCATTGCCATAATGACCTCGGGATGGGGGAAGCCGTTTCCATAGCGGGCGCGCAGGGAGTGGTAGAAGCGGGGATTGATACATATATCAACACAACCGTCAACGGCTACGGTGAGCGCTGCGGCAACTGTGACCTCGTATCAACAATACTGGCGCTCAAATTCTCTCACGCCCTTAAAGACAAACTCCCTCTCGATGAGCGTGTCGACCTTAAGAAGGCTTGGAAGATCGGTAAATATGCATCATACGCATTTAATATACCGATACCGATAAACCAGCCGGGTATCGGCTCAAACGCATTTGCGCATGAATCTGGTATACACGCGGACGGAGCCCTGAAAGACAGACGCAACTATGAACTTTATGACCCCGAGGATGTCGGAAGGGGCGAGCCGGAACTCTCGGATACAGGGAGGGTAATTACAACGGGAGAGTACGGAGGCATCAAAGGGTTCAGGCATGTGTATGACAAGCTCGGCATCCATTTCCATGACGACAATGATGCAAGAAAGGTGCTTGAACTCGTCCAATATGCAAACCTCCACACTCAAAAATCGTTGACGGACGATGAATTAAGGCTCATCGCAAAATACCCCGAAGTGGTCCGTAAGATATTGACGGTGAATATATAATGTATAGCATTACATTAATTCCCGGAGACGGCACAGGCCCTGAGATATCCGAGGCCACAAAAAGGGTCATTGAAGCAACAGGGGTCCCCATTACGTGGGACATCCAGGAAGCAGGACTTGAGGTCTTTGAAAAAGAAGGGACGCCCTTACCGCAAAGGGTCATTGATTCTATAAAGAAGAATAAGGTGGCTATTAAGGGGCCTATCACCACGCCTGTGGGGACAGGGTTCAGGAGCGTTAATGTGACTCTCAGACAGACCCTTGACCTTTATTGCTGCCTCAGGCCGTCCAGGACATATAGAGGGGTCAGGACGAGATTCCAGGACGTCGACCTTGTCATAATCAGAGAAAATACTGAAGATTTATACGCCGGCATTGAATTTCAGAAGGACTCCGAAGGTGTGAAAAGAATTATCGGCTTAATTCATGAATTAACGGGGAAAAGCATCAGGACCGATTCAGGTATCAGTATTAAGCCTATTTCCGTTTTCGGCACAGAGAGGATTGTCAGGTATGCCTTCGAATACGCAAAAAGAAATAAAAGGAAAAAGGTCACCGCAGTCCATAAGGCAAATATAATGAAATATTCCGACGGGCTTTTTCTTGAGACTGCGCGGGATGTCGCAAAAAGTTATCCGGACATCGAATTCGAAGACAGGATCGTGGACAATATGTGCATGCAGCTTGTGCAGAAACCCGAGCTCTATGATGTTTTGGTCCTTCCGAATCTATACGGCGACATTATTTCAGATCTGGCGGCAGGTCTTATCGGTGGGCTCGGGGTTGCGCCGGGCGCGAACCTCGGGAAGGAATACGCCGTCTTTGAGCCTGTGCACGGCAGTGCTCCGAAATATAAAGGGTTGAACAAAGTGAATCCATTGGCTATGATACTTTCAGGTGTCATGATGCTGAAACATCTGGGAGAGTTTAAAGCCGCTGAAAGACTGGAAACCGCCGTTTCTTCCGTCATAGAAGAAGGGGAAAACGTGACCTATGATATGAAGCCTTTGCCTGAGGACCCGACAGCCGCAACAACATCACAGATGGCGGATGCGATAATCAAAAAATTAATCTGACCCCTCATATGGTAAGCGACAGTCCACAAAAAATAGAACCTCCGAATAAATATAAAAGAGAATATTATTTTTTACAAAGTAATTTCGCACTCCGAAATTCACGAATAAATCCATATGTGGTCTGATATCCTTTTTATCATTGTTTTTATTCTCCTGAACGGTATCTTTGCTGCAGCCGAGATCGCGGTGGTTGCATCAAGGAAAACCCGGATTAAGCAGCTTATTGAAGAGGGCAATGAAACTGCCGTTATCCTGAATAAATTCAAGGAAAAGCCGGATAGTTTTCTCGCTACAACTCAGTTTGCGGTCACTCTTGTGGGAGTTCTTGCATCGGCAATCGGCGGCGCGGCGGCGATAAAAATTATTAAACCCGTCATCAGCGAGATTCCGTTCAAGCCGGTTGCAGCATACAGCGAGGCGATTGCTATCGGGTTGGTAACGGTCTTGATAACATATTTTTTACTCGTGTTCGGAGAGCTTATCCCAAAGTCCGTAGCCCTGGCCAACCCTGAAGGGGTCGGGCTAAAGACCGCAAAATTTATTGACGGATTTTCAAAGATAGCTGTCTTCTTCGTGAAGATACTGACATTCAGCACGAGTATGTTACTGAAGCCGTTCGGAAGAAAGACATTCACCGGAAGGGCCTACATCTCAGAGGAAGAGATAAGGATGCTGATACGGGAGGGCGGGGAGCAGGGGGTATTCGAACCTGCCGAACAGGAACTCATCCACAGCGTTTTCGAGTTCACCGATATGTCTGCGAAAGAGGTCATGGCGCCTTCGACACAGATGATAACAGTGCGGTTGAATACTCCTGTTGAAGACGTAAGGAAGATTATCACTGAGGAACAGTTCTCCCGTTACCCTGTCATAGGAAAAGACCTCAACGATATCAGGGGAATTCTCTATGCGAAAGATTTCCTGAATGCGTTTGCAAAAGGGGTGGCTGATATAAGAAAACTTATAAAGCCTCCGTTCTTTATCCCTGAGACGATGAAGATAAGCAATCTGCTGAAAGAAATGCAGAGGAAAAGGGTCCACATGGCTTTGGTCATAGACGAGTATGGCGGGGTCTCGGGCCTCGTAACGATGGAAGATCTCCTTGAAGAGATAGTCGGAGAGATAAGGGATGAATACGACATCGAAAGCCCCGTAATCCAGATCAGCGAAAATATATTTTTGGTTGACGCATCCATTAGTATAAGGGATTTAAAAGACGATTATGAAATTGAAATACCGGAATCTACTGAATACGAGACCCTAAGCGGCTTTTTATTTACCGCCCTTCAAAAAATTCCAAAAGTGGGAGATATCGTTGAGATAGATGGTAAAAAGATAACTATATCCGAGATGGTGGGGCAGAGGATCGCTAAGGTGAAACTCGAAAACCTGCCTGAAAAAGAAGAGCCTGAAGAAATTCTTTAGACATTCTTTCCCGTTTTCTATTATAATTTACGTCTGCAATGAAGAAAAAAGTGTCCATTATAGGTGCCGGTAATGTCGGCGCTACAACCGCACAGCTCGTGGGCCAGTCAGGCATTGCCGATGTCGTCCTTTTTGATATCGTGGAGGGAATGCCTCAGGGCAAATCCCTTGACCTTGCCGAGGCCTGTGCGCTGTGGAATTCATCGTCCTCTATTACAGGTACAAACAATTATTCAGATACTTCAGGGTCCGACGTTGTTGTTATCACCGCCGGTTTTGCAAGAAAACCCGGGATGTCAAGGAATGATCTCCTTCATGCCAACGCCGATGTGGTCAGAAAAGCAAGCGCAGGCATCGCAAAGACCTCCCCGGACAGTATCATCATTGTTGTGACGAACCCGATGGATGTTATGGCCCAACTTGCATGGAAGACGACCGAGTTTTCCTGCAGGCGTGTTATGGGGATGGGCGGCATACTTGATGCGTCGAGATTTACTGCATTCCTCTCATGGGAATTGCAGGCGTCCCCTGAAGATATAAAAGCGATAGTGTTTGGAGGGCACGGCGATGAGATGATTCCGCTCCCCCGATTTACTACCGTCAGCGGGATACCGATCACAGAGCTTCTGCCAAAGAAAAAGATCGATCTCCTTATCGAGAGGACAAGGAACGGCGGCGCTGAGATAGTGTCCTTGCTTAAATCAGGAAGCGCATATTACGCGCCTGCGGCATCCACGTTTCAGATGATAAAGTCGGTCCTTCTTGATGAGAAGCGTATGCTCCCCTGCGCTGCTTTCCTGAACGGTGAATACGGCATGAAGGACGTTTATATGGGCGTCCCTGTTATTTTAGGGGAGGAAGGCGTCGAGAAGATCGTAGAGGTAAAACTTGCCAAAGAAGAAAAAGCGCAACTCAGGAAATCGTATGCCTCGGTAAAAAAACTAATCCAGAAATTATCGCTATAGACGGAGGAGAGATGGAGAGAACATTATCTATTGTGAAACCGGACGGAGTTAAGAAAAATGTGATCGGCGCAGTTATACAAAAGTTTGAACAGAAAGGACTCAGGATCGCGGCCTTAAAAATGCTGAAGCTTTCTAAAGACGATGCAAAGGGATTTTACATCGTGCATAAAGATAGGCCTTTTTACGAGAGTCTTACCGGCTTTATGTCGGAGGGTCCGATTGTGGTAATGGTAATTGAAGGGGACAACGCTATTCTTAGAGTAAGAGAGATTATGGGCGCGACAAACCCTAAAGACGCAGCCCCCGGCACTATCAGAGCTGATTTTGCTTCAGACATAGAGCATAATATCGTCCATGGCTCCGATTCAAAAGAATCGGCTTCCTTCGAGATACCTTACTTTTTTTCTTCTCTTGAGATTCACTGATTTATACTTTTTTTAGGAATATGACGCCTTGACAAGGATTCATATTTTTAGGTTAAATAGATTCGTTAGGCGCGTAGCTCAGTGGGAGAGCGCTTCCTTGACACGGAAGAGGTCAGGGGTTCAATACCCCTCGTGCCTACCATAAAAAATCAATAACTTACCGGCCTTTACCATTTGCTCTACCCGTTAAATTGTGCTAATCGAAAGACATTGGTATCGATTACAATCCTATACACGCTTGCGAACTGCTCTTACTGCCGCCTGCACATCTGCCTCGATTTCCTTTGATGAAGTGCGCTCAATCCCCTCTTAAGCTAAGAGGGGGCAAGGGGGAGTTATGGAGTTTTTAAGAAATGATTCACAATTAAAGCAACGCGCGACGAATTAAGATGGAATCAGACTGATAAGGTTTTGGGATAATGAGGTGAGCTTGATATGCAGGGTGTTTTAAGTAACCCCTCCTATCCTCCCCTTTGCCAAAGGGGAGGGATAAAAAGATGTAGTCCACATGAAAGCCGGAAGAACTCTTTTTCCGAAAGAATTTAAAACCGCTTAAAATACTATATCTGTCGATTTAATGATCCAAGTTCATAAAACTTATAATCTCCTTTTCTAAATCGGCATAAATTTCATCAATGGCTTTCTGTATCTCTATGGTCTTCTGAATTGCAGTCACGATCCGGCAATAGGTTTGTATTTCATCAAGGGACAAAACCCTCTCTTTCCTGTCCTTCAGCCATTTATCACAGACCTGATAACCACCGATTTGATAGCTCCATGCTTCCCGTGATATGTTTTCAAAGTATTGCTCCTTATTGATATACACACGGCCTGTAACCCCTCCTTCGCCTCCCCTTAAATTAAGGGGAGGGTGGGTGGGGTTATATTTCGGCTTATCAACTCTGTTATCTCCCTTTCCCTGAAACCGTGCAACAGGAGAATCAAGCTCCTGTGATTTTAGCAGGTGAAGGTTAACAAGTCTGTTTCCGTATTCAGACATCTTCTTGAATAGCTTATAGTCCTTAGTAAACGGCACTCTCGGAAAGTCTATCTTCAGGAACTCTGCATATTTTATCCTGTACGTCTCTGAATATAGAACAGCATATATGTAATAGAAGATTTCTTCAGGGGATATGTCTTTCTTATATGCTCTCGATAAGGATTTAAATATTTCAGACTTTATGTTCGGCTCTCTTGTCTCTCCATCTGCATGAAATAAGCCCTTCTTTTCTTTTAAGGAATAAAGATACAAAGGGAAAAAATAAGCATTATCCCGTGATGATAATATAGTTTTATCTGTTATGAATTGTGATGCATAAATGTGCTTCCATTCAGGGTCTCTTAATCGTCTTGTCAAAGATAATCCTAAATTATTACTAAAGAAGTTCTGCATGATTTCAATTCTGTCTCTGTCAATAATGAACGGTAAATAGCAGATACTCCTACTATCAAAGGGGCGGTATGCATAGGTACGTATATGCTCTATCCAATTGCTGTTCTTAACAGATTCTCTTGCACTCCCTATTTCAAAATCTGTTGTGGCTTTTAATTCAAGAGACTGAGCAACTAAGTCATCAGGTAAATCACCTGTAAATATTCTCATCCTTTGTTTGATTCCTTCATCATCAAAACCGATTACAAAATGGTCTCTATGCGTTGTAACTCCAAACGAATCTTTCTCGAATATTTCAGATATTGGGACAAATTGCTCGTATTGGGCTTGAAATGAAAAGTCTTTCTCGACAAAAAAGAAATAAGGCTCTATAGGTACCAGGATTTTCCACTCTGTTGTATGAAAGTCAGATTTTCCTAAATAGCTGTATTTACTTTCTCTCAAACCGTGAACATCCTGATAGAAAACCCTGCAACCTTTTCCCTTCTTCTCTTTCTTAACGAATAGGGCAATGGATACACCCTGCTGAATATCAAAAACATTTTCATCCTTACTTCCATCAGGGGCTTTCTCTCCGATACGACTGTTACCGTGAAGATTCAGAATATAAATTTCATCGAAGCTATCAAGAAGCGTTTTCCTCATACCTCTGTGAATCAGTCCTGATAGATAGGAATTATTAGTTATCATTCCTATTATCCCTTTCCCGTCACGGTTAATCTTCCAATGTGCAAAACGGATGAATTTTATATAGTCATCAGACAAGGGCTGAATATTCCTTTCCGTTCTGACATCCTGTTTGTAGACATTCATTTCATGTTCAATGAAAGCGGATTTATTAACTGAACTTACCGAATAGGGCGGGTTTCCCAATATTACTAATATAGGCTGTTCTTTCTTAACCTTTCCCGCAAGGTGCGATTCTTCAGACAGTGAAGCCATTCCCGGTAATTCTGTCTGTGCAAGTTCTTCCATCTCAAGGGTATTTGTGAGATACAGCTTTACCCTGTCATCCTTCTGCAACCTGTATCCTAATTCCTCAAGCAGGAAGGACATTTTCAAATGACCGATAGCATAGGGAGCCATCATTAATTCAAAGGCATAGAAGTTTTTCAAGATATGTTCTTTGATGAAATTCTCCTTGGCTCCCTCTCCGTACTTCGAGACAAACTCATCAACTGCCAGTTTAGCGGTCTCTGCCAAGAAAGTTAACGTACCTGCGGCTGGGTCTAACACTGTCACGGTTTTGTCTGCGAATCCATCAGCTTTCTTAAACTGTTCCTTCAGGATGCTATGAACTGAACGGACTATGTAAGAAACGACAGGTTCCGGGGTGTAATAAACTCCCCTCATCTCTCTTGCCTTTGGGTCATACTGAGCAAGGAATGTTTCATAGAAATGCACAATAGGGTCTTTGCCCTTGCCCTCGTGAAAAAATTGATGTAACAGCTTGTGAATGTCCGTTACGGCAAGGATTTCTGATATATCATCGATAATCCATTCCATCTGCTGCGGTAGGTCTACAGACGATATAAACCTGAATATGTCTCTCAATATCCCTATGGTTTTTGGGATGCTTTCATACGCAAGCTTTCTGTTAAATCCGCTCTCTGAACGTGTTCGTGCCGCAAATAGTCCATAAGTAACGGTCTGCGCATAAAGGTCTGAAAATTCATCTTCTGTAAGACTGCTAATAAGATAATCTTTGAATGCCTTGTAGAATCCATGAATAACTCCCCCTTCGCCCCCTCTTAATTTAAGAGGGGGATGGGGGGCGTTATCCCCCGCCAGTGCCAAAGCGACTGTATCCTTTAGGAACCGTGTCCGTTTTGCAAGCTCTATTGCAAGGGTTTTTGCATCATAGACTTTCGGTATCGAGAAGGAAAAAAACTTCTCAAATATCTGCAATAATTCAGCTTCTTTTTCTACAGGGGGCGCGGTCTTGATCTTACTTATCCAATAGGGTCTACCAATAAGGGCTTTATTAATCAATACCCCATTACGGTAAAGCCTGAACTCAAGGAAATTGGTCAATATCAGATTAGGGAAAGTATGCAGGTATCTCTTTAGCTGTTCTGTATCCTCTATGCGGTCAAGATTCTCAATGGATGGATCTTTAGCCTCTATGTATCCGGTGATATGCTGCTTTCCATCCCACACCCTGAAATCAGGGTTTCCGCCCTCTGTCTTTTTAGGAAGAATGGTTATATGGATTATTTTCTTTCCGGTAGAAGTGCTGTATTCACTAAGAAGGTCTTTAAGGACGGGATAGTAGCTTTCTTCCCGTGCATCTCCGTGAATGCTTACGTCTGCAATCTGCTTCAAATAGGTTTTCAGCATTTTGCCTTATAGAATATACAATTCAGATGCATAAATAAAGTAAAGTGAAGAAAATGTGGTGGGCTAAACCATTCAGTTACAGGTAGTAGCCGCAACCTTTTGGGTTGCGTCATGAATGCAGGCTAACGCCTGCGGCTACCAAAATTTCACCCCATATTAATCAAGGCTTTTTTCTGCTATTCGTGTTTTATTCTTCAACCCTGAATATTTTTTCCTTAGGTAGTCCGTTAAGCAGGTTTTTTAACGCTATGTCCAGGATTCTGATATCTAATGACTCCAATGTTACCATTACGGAATAATCGCTATTATCAAGAACAGGGTAAGAGCCTATTTTAACGTTTGCATACCGTTTTACTATCTCGTTAAGAACAGGCGCTATCCTGGACTCGGATTCATTGATATAAACCTTTTTTATATATATCCGGGGCTCATTGAACAATTTTTCCATTACAATAAATTTTTTCCTGAGCAATTGCGGTATCCCGGGAAAGACAAAGACATTCCTGATTTTTATTAGTGGAAGACCGAGTGTGCCGTCGCTGACCAGCTCGGCGCCGTAAGGGACTTCCGCCATCTTCAATTGTTCGGGAGAAAGAGTTCCCTGTTTCATTTCGATTATTTCTTTTAAAGCAGGATCAATGACCGGGTCAACGTCGAAAGCTTTGGATATGCCTTCAATTGTGACGTCGTCATGTGTCGGGCCGATCCCCCCGGAAGTAAAGACGTAATCAAACCTGCCGGAAAAATCTCTGACCTCCGAAGCTATTTCATTAACAGAGTCCGGAATAACCGATATACGGCATAACTGTACCCCATGGTCCCACAGTTCTCGCGCCATAAAAAAAGAATTATCATCCTGGACTTTACCGGAAAGGATCTCATCGCCTATGATGATTATCCCTGCTGTCTTCATTTCTTAGTCAGCTTTTCCCTGAACCATCTCATTATGTCATCGTATGACGGGGGAGTGATCAGAAATACCTCTATATCTTTAGGGAACTGCAGTTTTGTCCTGTCTTCATCTTTCATAATAAGGAGTCCCGCCTCTGCCTCAGCAAGATTGCTGTCAATAGTGTTCAGGATATGCTGAAGCCTTCTCTCTGAGAATTCGGTGTAAAATTCAAGAATCTTTGTAAACACTTCTTTGGTATAAACAACCCTGAGACAACTGCCCCAGTCCGTATAAGGCCCCAGGATATTGTCATCCTCGATGGGTACCAACGTGCTGCCTTCCTCCAGTTTCTTTTTAATGATCTGAGGGATTCGCTCGTTAATCTTCGCCCATATGTTTAAAGCCTCATCGCCCTGCCGGGAAATAATCTCACAAAATATTTTTTTTATCTTCCCTGCAACCTCAATCTTTTCTATCTGGAGAAAGACTTCATCCCAATACTTGTTTAGAAGTTCTTTATAATCATCGGGAGCGTCTTCAAGCGGATAGATATTTGCAACGCAATACAGTTTTCTTTTGCCGATAAAATCTTCGGCGCTCGGCCTGTTAATCTGTCCCAATTCGACCACGTTCCATCACTCCTTTCTTTCTTCAGAATCCCTTGTCTTTCATCAGCAACTCAAGTCTCTTTTTTGCTTCCCCGCTTTTCGGATCAATGACCAATGCATACTTATATTCTTCGATGGCTTTGTCAGGTAATTTCAGTTTCTCAAATAAATCCCCGGTAGACACCCTGATACCCGCGTCACTGGGAAGGAACTCCGCAGCTTTGCGCATGACCTTTACAGCTGCCCAATAATAATTCTTCCTCAGGTAATAATTGTATACTTCATAAAAATACGACGGGTTTATTGTCTCTTCATTATTTATATACCGGAGGGCATTGAGATATTCTTCTTCAGCCATCTTATCTTTTCCTGTCCTGTAAAGATAACTTGCGAAAAGAAGATGCGGTTCCACCCTTTCCGGCAGTGAATTGAGGATATCCTCATCGCTTAGACCGTTGAGCACCATAAGGGTTATATACTCTCTGGTTTTTTGGGGTTCCATAGATATTGCGGTCTTCACGATCTTTATCCCGGCATCCTTTTCTCCTCTGGAAAACAGCCACAAAGCATATCTCTTGTGCCTTGCAGGTTTGCCGGCGTCATATTTAATTCCCGACTGGAGCAGTCTGTCGGCAACCGCATATTGCTTCAATTCCGACATAATAAGCCCGAGCCTCTGAAGATATTCTCCGTTAACGGGATCCAGCTCGACCGCCTTTTTATAATGACCGACGGCTGCGGTTTTATCTGCTCGGAATATTTCTATGTTTGCAACAGCGTACTGGTATTTTGCTTCCAGCGGATCAAAGAAAGACGCCATGTAGGCGCTATCCCTTGCAGAATGAATATCTGCGTTTGATATCTTTTCGTTCAGTTTTAGGTCCTTTATAGATGAAAAATACAATTTCCCTATGTTGATGCCGAGGGAAAATAGAATATCGAGTAATAGTAAAACAACCACGGAAATTGTCAGAATTCTTAACGGCACTTTCATTTTCTTCAGGTAGGTATCATTAAGCCCCTCATGCACCCTTGTGTTGGCCGCAGAAACAGCCAGCCCTGCCATAAAGAAGAAATAGAGTCCGTTTGCGCCGATATTGAGATTAAAATCGGTGATGCCATGAATGAGGATCGAGATCATGCCTGTAACGGCGGCAATAAAGATATAAACGGAATACATCTCATGTCTTTTCAGATACGTTTTATATGATTTATATAAAAGTGAAAACAAGAACCATGCAAATATCAAGAAAGCGATAAGGCCGCCATTTGAAAGAAGCTCAATAAAATCATTATGGGCGTGCTCTACAATATTGTCTCCTTTTATCGTCCGATATTTAGGATAGATATCGATGAAGCTTCCAAATCCGGTGCCCGTCAAAGGGAAGTCTTGTATAATATGCGAACTGTCTTTCCAGATTTGCAGTCTCATGTCGGATATGTCCCCCTGCTTATTTCTGACACTCTCAAATTTCTCAATGATAGGACCCCAACCGAACCATCCGACAGAAAGGACTATCAGAATACAGATAACAATAATCAGCACGCCCCTCCTTTTGTCCGATCCTTTGGCAAGAAACATCATACCGAAAACGATCATCGACAGGCACAGGCTCACGATGCCGCTCCTTGAGAGGGTTAGGAAAATCGATGTGCCGATGAGTATGGAGGAAAAGCCGACGAGTATATAGATATTAGTGCGTTGGATATTAAAAATTCCCGTTATTTTGTCACGGAATGACTTGTATTTTAAAAAGCGCGGTTTATAAAACAGGAAAAGGCTTAATATCAAAGGGAAAAGCATCCCCATAAGTCCCGCATAATGATTGCGGTTCGTATAAGGCCCGAACGGGGAGCCGCCCTGCATCAATTCCCTGAACCAGAAAATCTTATTATTAGATAGGAAATGCTGGATTATTCCGAACAGAGAGAGCAAAGAGGCATAAATGATAATTATGCCGATAGTCTTTTGCAAATTGTATTTTCTTGAAAGAAGCTGAACGGTCAGAACGTAAAAGACGGTATATGAGGCCATTCTTAAAAACTCGACCAACGTAGCTTTTTTATTAATTGAGATCGAGAGCCAGGCGGCGGGTTTATCTATAAAGATTGTTTCTCTGTAAAGGTTATATGTCTCCGGTGAAATAATTTTAATTATACCCGCCGGTAATGGAATGAGTTGCATGAGTATGTAAGATAATAAAAATATTAAAGGAACGATACCCGGGACCTCATAAATAAATAATTCTTTTCGAACGAGTTTTTTAAGTAAAAGCAAACAAAAGGCGGATATTGAAAAAACCTCCATAATGGCTATTGACCATGACTCAACACTTCCAAAAGCCAAAGGAGAAAATATTAGGATGAATATGAAGAGTATAAAAATGGTCCTGTTCATTCTTTCCTGTCTCTATGAAGAATTATATAAAATAGGGGAAAGAATTCACAGACTTTTATCACATTTATAAAGCTATTTTAGCGATTTTTCTTTATCAGATGGATAGTAACTGTAATACTGATAATAGTATTGATCGCTCTTTTTAACATCAAAACAGTTAAGCACAACGCCGAGAATATGCGATTCCATATCAGGCTCACCCCTGCCTCTTAAGTGTTTGAGCCCTCTTTTTACAATTTCATACGTCGTTTTCCCTGATTTTACTACCACTATTGTTCCGTCAACCATTTTAGTCAAAATAAGGGCGTCGGTGACGGTCATTAAGGGCGGGGAGTCCCAAATGATAACGTCAAATTTTTCTTTCAGTATCCGTAATAATTCGTTCATCCTGTTGGATCCGAGGAGTTCGGAAGGGTTCGGCGGCACAGGGCCTGAAGGCAGTATGCTGAGATTTGTTATAGGCCTTTTAAAAATAGTTTCTATGTCAGGAGAAGCGCCCGCAAGATAGGTGCTTAACCCGCTTAAATTGTTGAGCCGGAATGCCGCATGGATGCGGGGCTTTCTTAAGTCGCTGTCGATAAGCAAAACAGAGTATCCGGACCGTGCGACGGTTATTGCAAGGTTAATCGATGTTGCGCTTTTCCCTTCTTCCGGTCCCATGCTTGTTATGAGTATATTTTGCGGAGGTTTCGCCGCGGAGGAAAGCAGAATAGCAGTCCTTATCGACTTGTAACTTTCCGCATATATGGATTGAGGTTCTCTTAGAATGATTTCTTCGATAGTTTCTTCCTTTGCATCCAATAAAGGCACTAACCCGAGAACCGGCAGTCCGAATCTTGTTTCAATATCTTCGGGAGATTTAATGGTATTATCAAGATATTCGAAAAAGAACGCCAGGCCAATGCCGCCGAACAGGCCGACAATTAAACCGATGAGAATATTAAGAGTTTTTTTCGGCTTTATGGGAGCCCCGGGTTTTTCAGCCTTTTCGATTACCCATACATTGACGCTCTTTATTTCTTCCGTAACGCTCTGCTCTTTAATCCGTTTGACCAATGCATCGTAAAGCTGCCTTGTTGTCTCAACTTCCCTTGTCAAGACACCATATTGAATGAATTTTTCATTGAGATTAAGCGTCTCTGCCTTAATGCCGGACATCATTCTCTGCAGGTCCGCCTCATTTGACTTCGCCAACTCATATTCGTTTCTTATGGAACTGATGACCCTTCTTATTTCCTGTTCTCTCTTCTGTTGTAAAACCTTCAACTCTTCCTCGGCTTTTATCATTGCAGGGTGCTTCTTCCCGTACTTTTTTGAAAGCTCTTCAATATTCTGTTCCGTCTTCAAGACCTGGCTCCTTAAAGATTGTATAGACGGGTCTGATGTAATCGCAGGCAATGTCTCAGCGTCCTTTAAATTAGTGGAGACGCTCCTGACCTGGCTGTACAATGCTTCCATCTCTTTTCTTTTTGTTTCAGCCCTGATTAATTGGACATTGATCGCAGAGAGTTTCTCAGGAGTTATGGCTACTTTATCCTGAAGCGTAACAATATTATTTGCTCTCATGTAGTCCTGTAAGGCCGTTTCCGCTTTCTGAAGTTTATCTTTTTCCTCTTCAGCCTTTCTTGTCATCCATTCCATTGAGTACCGGGAAGTGCTCATCTTCATTTCAAGGATTTCATCTATATACGCCTGGGCAACCGAATTTGAAACAAGCACGGCAAATTCGGGGTTTGTCGATACGAAACCCATATTAACAATCTTGGTGTTTTTAACAGGGCTTACGACGATCCCGGCGTTTATGATGTCCGCAAGAATATCGGCTTTTGATTTTTGCATGCTTGCAGAAATTTTACGCCCTTTAAAATAAGATTCATATGTGTTTTCAAGCGAAAGCATTGTTACTACCTTCCGGGCCACAGAAGTGCTTTTTATAATCTGAAATTGGGTCTCATAAAATTCAGGTTCATAAGGAGCGTAATAAGGGTACAGCATTGCAAGGTTCGCCGGTTCCACTTTTTCTATTAGGACTTTTGCTGACGCCTGATAAATCGGTGTGGATGACAAAGTTCCTATGACAACAATAACGGATACTATTATGAAGAAAGTAAGGGCCGTATACCTTCTTTTAAGTATAATCCTCAGGTAATCTCTTAAGTGAATCTCTTTTTCTTCGATCATGCGCTAAAAGAAACTTTCAGGGATTACGATCACATCATCAGGTAAGACAGGCTCGTCATTTTTTACCTTTTCGATGACCTCTTCAACCCCTTTGACCTTTCTGATAATTTTCACCCTGCCTTTTGACGCCTTATCGGTAAACCCTCCTGCCGCAGAGATTGCCTTCAGGACGGTTGTCTCCTCTTCATATTTATAAACGTCGGGCTTCTTTACTTCCCCGGTTATGTAAAAAACCCTTGCTTTTGGTATATATACATTGTCCCCGTCCATTATTAGGGTGTCTTGAGTCGTGTCGCCTTTTTCAATCAACTTCTTCAGATTAACCGTAATAATATTTTCGCTGGTGTCGGAAGGATTGGATTTCCTCTTGATTATCGCCCTGTCCCCTGCGTCTTTGGTAAGGCCTCCCGCTTCTGAAAGCAGCGCAAGAAATGTAGTTTGCCCCGGGAGCACGCAGAGGCCGGGTTTGTTCACCTCTCCCATGATAAAAGCTTTCTTGCTTCTGAATTCCTGGATGAATATATTCACCTGCGGATTAACAACGTAACCGTCTGAAAGGCGAGCGGCTATTTTCTGTGCAATCTTTGACAGTGTAAGTCCTTTAACTTCAACCTGGCCTATCAGCGGCATGACAATAACACCGTCGCCGCTTACCCTGGCCGTGGTTGTTAAATCATCGTTGTCGTATACGGATATTTTTAGTACATCCCCTTCGCCTATGATGTAGTCCTGGGCAAAGGAAGCGCTAACTATACAGAAAGTCATAATAAATACATAAAAGAAGAAAAACTTCTTCATATAATAATTATAAAATAAGAATAGAATTAAAGAAAGAGACTCAGGTGTTGTCAAAAAAATGAGTTAAAGCGAGCCGATAATCCTGAAAAATATGTTGTTCGTTACGTAATCAAAATCAGAGAAGCTGGAATTCCGTTTTTCATATTTATACCCCAAATCTAATTGTATCCATTCCCTGAATTTATAGGAAAGCGCGAGAGTACCCGAATAATAATCGTCTTCCAGCGGTTTTGTTATGCCGTTGAAAGTGAGCGCGCCCGTATATTGATCATTTGTATAAGAGAGGTTTATATTACCTGTCAACTTCCCGGTAATTCTCTGCACATAGTTAGCTCCAAAGGTAGTGGCAACTATGAAATTCGTGCCGGCCACATCAGTTTCATCGGTTTTCCTTGATGCTTTGAGGATTAAGGAAGTTTTCGGGGTAAATTTATGGTCGATCTGCGCTTCAAGAATAAAATTATTACCGCCCTTTATGGCAGGGTCAACGAATTCTTTGACGCCGTAACCTGCCTTTATGCTTCCCTTGGATTTAGCGGTTATGTCCCATTGAATACCGCCGAAGAAATTATTCTCCCGACTATTGGATAAAGTATCTGTGGCATAATTGATATCGGCAAATTCATATTCCACAAAGACAGATGTTTTCGGTCTGACTTTATAAAAGATGTAGCTTGAAAATGTATTGTCGACGCGATCTCTGAATTTGTTCCTTGAGGCGTCATAGTTCAGAATAAAGTTGGTATAATCGATCCTAAACTTGAATTTATCGCCGGAGTCATATGTCACTATAAAATCAGCCAGGTTATTCCAGAATTTGTCGAGTTCCGTTGTCACGCCTGATATGCCGGTGCTGCGAGCATCATGTGAGAATAAAAGATGGTCAGCGAATTCAAAGGAAAGGCCGCCTCTCAGGTTATACTGGAAAAGGCCCCCTGCTGTGTGGCTGATGTCGTTTCCTGAAGAGTTATTAGAAAACAGCTCAATATCAGCATTGTAAAATAAATACGTCTGATACCGCTTAAAGGTCTGGGGGCTATACCTGCTGAGGCTGAACCCGCCCGGTGATAAGTTTGATGTATCGATATTGAGCAGCCTTTCATTAACGTGCGGAAATGTCAGCCATATCCCTGGAGTTATTACCGTTGCGAAATCACTCTTTTTGTTGTCTTTGGTGTAAAAAACATTGTCGGTATAATATCCGGTAATCGCCAGGAATGGATGCAGAAAACCTTTCCTTGTACCGAAGACATACTCTGTGGACTTTCCTTTTGGGGTACCGGAGGGTATATTTTCAGTCGGCTGTAACGGAGCAGGCTCGCTCCTGGTTTCTCCGGCAGTTGAGATAGTGCTTGACGGCGCTTCAGGAAGCACAGCCGGTCTTTCTTCCATAACAGATTTTTCTGCAGGAGAGTTTATCGGCGGGGGTGGCTCCTTTGTAATTTCCCGTGAAGGCGGGGTATCGTTTGCCTGAGCTTTTAGTCCTCCATACGGGGTCCCTTCTCCATGGTCTTCTTCAGTTACTGATGGTCCCTGTAATTCAGCTTCCTCTCCGATTTCGACGGGCGACAGGGCATCTTGAGACCGGTCCGTCTGTTTTTTGGCAAAAACAGAATAAATTATAGTATTGTCCTCAGAAACATCGCTTTTCAGTACTGTCTCATATCCTTTGTTGTTTAATCCTTCTGCAAAACGGATAGCATCCTCAATGTCTCCGAAAGTCTTAAGAACAGCAATCTGTGTTTCATCGGAAGGCAAAGCGTTTTTTGATAAGTCTTTGACTTTTGCGGCAAAAACTCTATATAACGTTTTTTTGTCTTTTGAAGGGCCCTTTCGAATTTCTACTTCGTATCCTTCATCCCTTAATTCCCTTGCAAATTCTTCTGCGTTCTTTTTAACCTTGAAGGTTGCAACCTGTTTCAATTGTGAATTGTGGGAGGCGATGGTCCTGGAAGATTCAGCAGGGCATACTCCCATTAGGGGGGAGAAAAGTGTAACGATTATGAATAGTGCTATCCATTTTATGTTCATATTTAGTTCATTATTATAAAGGTATAATTAATATATATATAACTATATTATTAAAGATTATTAAAATGGCGCTTCCAAAGTCAAGAAAAATGTGTTACAAACAAATACTTTTGTCATCTGATCGCTTCAGTGATTTTTTTTTGACTCCCTGTTATACTCATCAAAGGAGGTGTAATTATGCGCTATATATACTATATCTTAATCATATTTTTTGCCATATCGGCAGTAATAGGCTTCGAATTAAAGGGCAAACACGGTCCTGTAAAAGATGCGGCTTTGATCATAAATGACAGGGTGATAACCGCTGAAGAATTCAACAAACGTTACTCTGCCCGGCCCCTTCACGAAGACAAAAGCGATTTCATTAACTCCCTGATAACAAAAGAGCTCCTTATTCAGGAATCTCAAAAGCAGGGTATAGATAAAGATGAATCTTTCAGGAGATCGATACAGAATTTCTATGAACAATCCCTCATAAAACTGCTGATAGACAGAAAATTCGCTTCTCTCAATATTTCTGTAAGCCCTAAGGAGCTGGACAGATATATAGCACTTTTAAATAAGAAGATACACATAACAATCTTTGGCTTCAACAGTATTGAACAGGCCGGGAAGGGTGTCTACAAAAACGGCGAGAATAAAACCGTAAATTTTGATGATCTCTCTGATGAGATACGATACGGCATAACCCTTACCGGTGAAGGAAAATTCTCCGAACCGCTAAGAATAGGAGAGAAGTATATTGTCGTAAGACTTGACAAGATCGAATCCGCCTCAACCCGTGCGCCTTCCGATACAGATAAGGACAAGATTAAGATGATGATTGCTGAGGTCAAAAAAGAAAAGATCATTAATGACTGGATGGCCGGATTACGGAAGAATGCAAAGATAAAAATAATGGTAAAAGAAGAAAATTAGGGGGTATTTATGAAGAGAACTTGGAGGAGAAGAAATTACTTTATCAAAAAAGAACTACAAGGCAAGTATATCTTCAGCTTCTTTATCTTTATGATCGGTGGAAGTATTATTTTTACTTTGATCTTCAGCCTTCTCTCTGCCAATACACTTACAATTATTTACGACAATTATAATCTCAGGATAGGAAAAACACCGCTTATTCTGCTTAAGGAGATTCTCAGCGCGCATTGGATATTTATTGTGACCGCAGGTATTTTTATCGTTGTTGTATCGATGTTCCTTACTCATAGGTTTGCTGGGCCGTTGTTCAGGTTCGAAAAATCCGTCGAGGAGATGGTGAAAGGGAACTTCAACTTCCAGATAAGACTGAGGGAAAAAGATGAGGGGAAAGAACTTGCTGAACTGATGAACCGGTTGATTACTATGGTTTCATCAAATGTTAAGGAAATGAGGCGCTTGGCCGACGAGATTGAGAGCAGGTTGAAAATTGTTTCCGGTAAGATCAGGCAGATTCAGCCGGAAGAAGCCGCAATTGAACTGGATGAGGCAAGCGTTCTTGCGAAGAAGCTCCGCGATATGGTCGATTTCTTTAAGATAAAGAATGACGTATAAACATGTCTATGAAGATTCTGAAAGCTATTCTTGTAATCTTATTTATTTTCCTGCCTGTTACCGTATCTTCAGAAAATGAGGTAAAAAGCAGGTATATCACAATAAAATATGTCGGCGAGGACCATCTAAAGAGATTCAATAAGTCAATTTCTCTCGGAAGCCTGTCGTATCTCATGGCAAACAGAAAAAGCATTACCGTTATCGACGAGATTAAAAACAAAGTGGATGTTGTTCTTGAACGGGTTGAAACGATACTTGAAATGTTTCCGAAAGACGTGCATATCTCAATTGTGCTCCTTCCCTCGGAAGAAGAAGTCCGGAAAATTTTCAGAAGTAAATACGGGAAAGACGTCGATTTTATCTCCTTTTATTCACCCAGAGATAAAACGATATATGTATCAGTCGGAGACATACGCATAGGAGTTCTCGCACATGAGATGGCGCATGCGATAATAGACCTTTACTATGCTATGCCGACTCCTGTAAATGTACAAGAGGTTCTTGCCCAATATGTAGAGACCCATTTGGGAGATTAGGCCGAAAAATGCAGCTATTGTTCAGAAAATTATATCTCGATGAATTGAGAATATCATTATGAAGGCACGCTAAGGTATCGAAAAATAATTTTTTTCACAACACCCGCATTTTTCTATTTGCAGTTGAGAAAATAAATTATCTGCCTGAAGGCGATGAAGGACTGACGACTCCTCCGCCCGGGTCTCCTCCGGGTTGTGCAACTTCTATCGGGGACAAACCCGCAGCCGAGGCCACAGAATAACCAAGACCTATTTCGAGAACTTTAGCTACTGCAGTAGGGTCTGCGCCTACATCAATCGCGCATCTTGAGCAGACATCAGAGGTTGTACCCGCCTCAATTGCGCCGGTAATAATCTGTTCAAGATCTCCTTTTGCTTCAATTCCGCATTTAATTACGAGACAAGGATCATGGCCCAATATAATACTGGACTTAGTAATATCTTTTGAATTATTACCTTCCTTAATAAGTCCTTTGACAATAGGACAAATATCTTTTGCCTGCTGATATTTCTGGGCTATTATATCCTTCATCGTCTCTTCAGCAAAGACTGTATTATTTATTGCCGGTGCAATCAGGAATCCTGTTAGAATGATAGCTGATATTATTAGTTTTTTCATAATATTCCTCTTACTTTATCTATATCATAATAGAAATACTTTGTCAATAGAGGCTTTTGTAAACAGTCAACGAAATTCCATAAAATATGTCGAAGCAATATCCGAAGGGCTTCTAAACTATCTAAAAACTCTTTACCTATCTCTGTGACTTTTATGTAAAATAACAGGAGCTAAGATATTAAGATATAATGAAATAGGCAGTTTATAATGATTTCCCATGAAAGCAATTGATATAAATAACCTTACCGTTAAACTGAACAACAGAGAAGTCCTTACCAATATAACAATGTCTTTGGATGAAGGAAGGTTCCTCGGCATTGTGGGTCCTAACGGCGGGGGGAAGACAACATTCCTCAGAGTTGTGCTCGGACTTGTAAAACCGGCTTCAGGCGAAATCCGTATCTTCGGAAAACTGCCGGAAGAGATTTTGAAGACCGGCAGCATCTTTGGTTATCTTCCGCAAACATTCAAGGTATCTCCGGATTTCCCTGTCAGGGTAATAGATGTGGTCATGATGGGAAGATACGGCAGGGCCGGCATGCTACGGTGGTTAAAGGAAAAAGACAAGAGAAAGGCGATGGAATACCTTTCCGTAATGGGGATTGAGAAACTGAAAGATGTGCAGTTCGGTGAACTCTCGGGGGGCCAGCAACAAAGGGCGTCCATTGCAAGGGCTTTGGCAGGCGAGCCCAGGATCTTACTGCTTGATGAACCGAGCACGGGAATTGATGTTATAGGCCAGGGAGATTTCTATCATCTCATGAAAGGGCTTCAAAAAAGGTTCAACCTGACCATTTTGATGGTATCTCACGATATCGGAACCATCCCGGCCTACATCGATGAAATAGCATGCCTTAACTATACTCTTCATTATCATGGGAATCCTGTCGGCGCTCTTAATGAGACCGTTCTGACAACTCTTTACGGTAAAAATATAGATGTCCTTCAGCATACGGACATCTGCGAAAAATGTGAACGGTTAAGGAGCGCATAAACAATACCATGCTCGAAATGTTAAGTTCTGCTTTCATGCAAAAGGCCTTGATTGTGGGGATTATTGTCAGCCTGATATCAGGCCTCGTCTCGGTTTTTGTGGTCCTCCGTAAAATGTCCTTCATCGGGGCGGGCATCTCACATGCCGCTTTCGGCGGAGTTGCAATCGGTTTTTTTACGGGGATAAACCCGATAATCACGGCCATCATCTATTCTATCGCAGTCGCACTGGGAATAGATGCGGTAAGCAGAAAAGGGAAGGTCTCGGAGGATGCCACTATAGGGATATTTTTTGCAAGTTCTATGGCTCTCGGTATTGTGCTTATAAGCCTTTCAAAGGAATTCAATGTCGACCTTTTCGGCTATCTTTTCGGCAATATATTAGCTATTACCGAAGGAGAGGTCCTGCTCTCGCTGTGCATAGCGGTGTTTGCAATCGGTGCTATAGTGCTTTTTCTGAAAGAGATATTCATTACTACATTCAATGAAGAGATAGCCCGCGTAAGCGGGATATCAGTAAGGGCCATCAATCTCCTTTTCCTGATTGTTCTTGCCGTGTCGATTGTAATATCCATGAAGATCGTGGGTATTATTCTCATATCGGCATTGCTTGTAATCCCCGGAGCCACAGCGCAGTTGTTCGCAAAGAACCTTTACTTTATGATCGCCGCGTCATGCGGTGTCGCAGTAATTTCAACGGTTTTAGGGCTTGTCCTCGCCTATGAGTTCGATATCGCGCCCGGCGGGAGCATTGTCCTAACGGCTACGGCAATATTTTTAGTGGTATTGTTTTTTAAAAGGAGACGATAAATAATTAACTTCAGGGGGTGTAATTTGGCAGCCTGGATTCCCACCAGTGTCAAAGACTACGAAAGAAAAGCACCCCGATTGACAGAACATGTTATATTTGCTAAAAAATACTTAGGGAGCTAAACATGAATGTTGTTATTATAGGATCGAGTGCCGCGGGACTGGCATGCCTCGATACACTTGTAAGATTCTCTCCGGAATTAAACGCTACCATCATATCCGAGGAAGCGTACGCACCGTACTGCAGGTGTCTGCTCACTTATTATCTCGGTGGAATCCTCAGAGAAAAGCAGATGGTCATCAGGGATACAACCTCATATCCTGCAAATACTAATTTTCTTTTCGGTAAAAGGGCTGACCGGATAGATACGCAGAATAAGTCTGTCATTCTCACCAGTGGGCAAGAAATCTCCTATGACAAGCTTCTTATTGCTACAGGGTCGAATGCTGTGAAACCACAATACTATGATGAAGAGAAGAAAATCTTTACACTCCGATACATGGACGATGCCAAAAAAATTGAACCGCATATTAGGAAGAAGGCAATTATTCTGGGTGGAGGTTTTGTCGGGATAAAGGCGGCATTCGGGTTGATGGAGCGAAATATCGGTGTCACGGTAGTCATCTCCTCCGGATATCCCCTCTCCATGATTGTTGATGAAAAAACGGGATGGTTCATCGATAAGGACCTGAGAAGCATGGGCATCGATATACGTACCGGAGAGGATATTGCCGGAATAAAGACTAAAAACGAAGCACTCCGGGTTTCCCTCTCATCAGGTTTTGAACTGGATAGCGACGCTATTATCGTCGGCAAGGGCGTGAAGCCGAGGGTTGAACTTGCAAAACAAGCTGGGATTAAGACGGACTTGGGCATCACGGTGGATGAGTTTCTGGAGACCTCTGCCGAAGACATTTATGCCGCAGGCGATTGCTGCGAAACCATGGATATTGTACGCAAAAGATTATGGGTAAATGCCATCTGGCCTGTGGCTGTTGAACAGGGCTATTACGCGGCCCTGAATATGCTGGGCATGAAGGCCCCTTACTACGGCAGTGTCGGCATGAACAGCATGAAGACCCGCGCATTCCACCTTATCACCGCAGGGGTCCTGAAGGGCGGGGAAGGGATTTCCCTGTTTGAGAAATATATACCATCAAAGAATCAGTTCAGAAAATTAGCGGTGAGGGACAACGTGCCGGTTGGCATGGCTTTCTATAATAACCCCGAAGAAGCGGGAGTCATCATAAATCTTATAAAGAAAGGGACGCCGCTCACTGTCGATCCTGTAAAGATCGTGAATAACGAGGTGAGCGTGATGGATATCCTCAAGCCCCTGTAAGGAGGTGTTTATGAAGGTAGTAGTCGTCAGACCGGAGAGGTGCGTGGGATGCCTTCAATGCCGTTTTGCCTGTTCAGTTGTCCATTCAGAGAGCAAGTCTCCGTTTACTGCACCCTATGAAAGCATTCTTTCGAAGCCGAGAATTCATATCGGAGTGACAACGGGAAAGGAACCGTTCCCGAACAAGTGCAGGCACTGTAATCCTGCTCCCTGTGAAATGGCCTGCATCACAAAAGCAATATTCAGAGATGAATCAACCGGTATCGTTCTGATCAACCCTGACCGGTGCATAAACTGCGGCATGTGTGCAATGGCATGCCCTTTCGGTGTTGTACGGTATCATGTCTATGTCGACAGGAGAACATCCGCCCACAAGTGCGACCAATGCTTTGCAAGGCAGCAAGAGGGTAAGATACCCGCCTGTGTTGAAGTCTGCAAAGTGGGCGCCCTTGTTTTCGAGGACTATAACAAAATGATGGATAAGGCCACTGATCAACTGGCCTCTTTGGTCTATTTAGGCATCCGGGAAAAAGAGCACGAGAAAGGTTCTTATCCGACTTTGATCGCATATAAAAATATTTTACAGGAAATAAAGAGGAGGTAGTCATGAGTGAATATAAGGAATATTCCATATGCACTGATGCTCAGCTAACCCTGAAAAAGGCCCGTGAAGACGGTGTGGAAACCGCCTGGGACAGATTGAAAAAACAGGAACCCCAGTGTGGTTATTGTGAATTAGGTGTCTCATGCCGCATCTGCGTTATGGGCCCGTGCAGGATTGATCCCTTTGGTGAAGGCCCGCAGCGAGGGGTATGCGGCGCAGACGCCGAAATCATTGTTGCGAGAAATCTGGCCCGTATGATTGCAGCCGGCGCAGCTTCCCATTCAGACCATGGCCGTGACCTCCTGGAAGTGCTCCATAAAATCGGAATGGGCAAGGCACCCGGATATGGAATAAAAGACCCGGAAAAATTAAAACGCATAGCCGCAGAGCACGGTGTCAATACGGCAAATCTGAGCAACGAAGAGATCGCAAAAGGACTTGCAGAAGCCATGATGGAAGATTACGGAATGAAAAAGCAAAGGATCACCTTTATCAACAGGGCCCCTAAACAGAGGATCGAGCTCTGGGAAAAATTAAGGGTAATCCCCCGGGGGATAGACAGGGAGACTTCGGAACTCATGCACCGCACGCACATGGGAGTGGACAACGATTATATATCCTTGCTGCTTAATACTGTGAAGAACAGTCTTTCAGACGGTTACGGCGGATCGATGATCGGGACCGAAGTGTCGGACATTATTTTCGGGACGCCAAAGCCGGGCTTTTCCGAGGTCAATCTCGGGGTATTAAAAGAGGACCAGGTGAATATCCTTGTGCACGGCCACAGTCCTGTTGTTTCGGAAATGATAGGCCTTGCGGTTGATGATAAGGAAATGATCAAGCTTGCAAAATCCAAAGGTGCAAACGGGATCAATCTCGCGGGGCTCTGTTGCACCGGCAACGAATTAATGATGAGAAAGAAGATACCGATGGCCGGGAACCACCTAATGACTGAACTGACCATGGTGACAGGCGCGGTCGAATCTATTATCGTGGATTATCAGTGCATCATGCCTTCTCTGGGGCAGGTGGCGCAGTGCTACCATACCAAACTGTATTCTACTTCGGATAAGGCCAAATTCCCCTTTATGCAACATGTTGAATTTACCCCTGAGAACGCAAAAGGACAGGCGTACAAGATCGTGAAGGAATCGATAGAAAACTTCCCGCGCAGGAACAAAGATAAAATTTTCATCCCGGTTGCTCCGGTCAAGACTATGACCGGCTTTTCCGTGGAAGCCATTCTGGAAGCGCTTGGCGGAAGTCTCACCCCGCTGATTGATGCGATTAAAGCTGGAAAAATCAAAGGGGCCGTTGGAGTGGTTGGTTGCAACAACCCGAAGATCAAGCAGGATTACGGTCACGTAGGGCTCATCAAAAGGCTTATCACAAATGATATTCTGGTCCTCACTACAGGGTGTGTGAATGTGGCTGCCGGTAAGGCAGGATTACAGGTGCCTGAGGCAAAAGAGCTTGCGGGCCCGGGGTTAAAAGAGATATGCGGCCTCCTGAACATTCCCCCTTCTCTTCATGTCGGCTCGTGTGTGGATAATTCGAGGATCATTGCAATCGCCTGCGCATTGGCCAATGCCATTGGGGTTGATATCGACAAACTTCCCCTTGCCGCGGCTGCTCCCGAATGGTATTCGGAGAAGGCGGCAACAATCGCTTTTTATGCCATGGCCAGCGGGGTTTTTACCGTGCTCGGTGTGATGCCGCCTATTTTGGGAAGCAAGAAGATTACCGAGCTTGCCACCTCGGGATTGAATGACGTTTTCGGAGCGTGCTTTGCTGTAGAGCCCGATCCTGAAAAGGCTGCAGACCTCATAACCGCGCATATCATTGCGAAAAGAAAAGGCTTAGGTTTAAGCGTATAGAAAAGAAAATGTAAAGATATCTGAACGCATAATTCCAAGATCTCCTGATATATTCACAAGTCGATACGAAGGAGAGAGTCTTTAAACCCACAAATTGCTCGGTCGCACTGGAGTCCGCAATTCGGAGTCTTCGATCGGCCATCGAGGGAAACGAGGCTGAGGTGACATATGATTCTTTGCCTACAGTGATGGCGGATGCTTCACAAAAGAGTAGATTATTTCAAAACCTTATCGGTAACGCGATCAAATTTCATGGTGGGAAACGCGTGAGAGTTCGTGTTTCGGCTGAAAGAAAAGGAGATGAGTGGATATTTTCCGTCCGTGATAACGGTATAGGAATTGATCCGGTGCAGGCAGACAGAATATTTGTTATTTTCCAGCGTCTTCATTCCAGAGAAGAGTACCCCGGGACGGGAATAGGATTGGCAATTTGCAAGAGAATCGTCGAACGTCACGGTGGGCGTCTTTGGGTAGATTCTGAGTTAGGGAAGGGATCGACCTTTTACTTCACACTTGCCGCTGCAAAAGAACTTTCCTAATTCGTTCTGCCTTCCTGTTTTAATTTATTTATAATCTCCTGGATCTTCGGTAAGGCTTCAATCGCCGCCTTTTCTCCTTCGAGGACCGCCTCGTGCCTCCTGGAAAAATCCGCGCTCCCTATGTAACCGACCCGGGGCTTTATAACCACGTCGGCTTTTGCGAGCTGAATAGCTGAAATCTTTGAATACATGATGCTTATCGCCTGAAGGATTGTCTCAATCGTACTTTGCGGGGTTGATGAATCGATATCACTTGATATGTCGACAGCAATGACAATGTCGGCGCCGAGCCTTCTTGCAGCCTCGACGGCAACAGGGCTCACAACACCTCCGTCGACATACATCCTGCCTGAAATGACCGGTGGGACGAAGATACCGGGGATCGAACAGCTTGCCCTCACGGCAGTGCCTGTATTACCGCTCCCGAAGACAACCTCCTTCCCGCTCCGGATATCTGTTGCGACAGCATAAAAAGGTATCTTCAACTTTTCGATCGGTGTGTTTCTAAGGATGTAATTTACATAGCCTTCCAGTTTCTCTCCCTTTATGAAGCCGTTGTCGGGGATCGTAAGATCGATGATATTATCTTTCTCAAGTGCGAAGGACAGCTTCTGGAGTTCGAATGCGTTGAATCCATATGCGTACAGCGACCCGACAAAGCTCCCCGCGCTTGTGCCGACTACCATATGAACCGGGATTTTATTCTCCTCAAGGACTTTTAACACTCCGATATGCGCAAACCCTTTTGAAGCGCCGGCGCCGAGGACCACTGCGACCCTGGCCTGTTTAGAAAGCGGCCTTATCTCTTTTGGAGTACAGGAGAACAAGGAGAGAATGATCAGCAACGTTATTGAAACTTTTATTGTCATGTTTTTATTCAGCGGCATATCTATAAAAATAATTCTTCTGGACACTGTTTGTCAAAAGAATGTTCATGGAAAATTGAGCAGACAGTCAACTTAAAACTTGCAGGGTGTCTGTTTACCTCCAATACTATCCGGCTTATGGTGAAATGTTTGCTATAATAAATAAATTACGGATTTTGCATTCTTCATCATATGAGACATGGAAGATAAAGATAAAACTGAAAGTCCATCTGAAGGCGAATCGTCAAGATCAAAAGCCGTTTCTAAATATCCCGTTCAGGACACGAAGCTGGTCACCCCTCTGGCAATTACTCTGGTGGTCATGCTTATCGGGATGTCGGCGTATCAAGTACTGAAATATCTGCTTTTCCCGGTCCTCTCACTTATTAAGTCAAACATTATTACCGTTCTTTTCAGCTCTTCGGTTGCAACCATTGCCGCCTATTTTATATTGCACAAGCGTCAACTCCTCCTTCAGCAGACACTAAAAGAAATTGAAGAGCGCGAGAGAGCGGAGGGGGAAGTCAAGACCCTCAATGAGGATTTGGAATACCATATTTCTCAACTGGAGGCCGCAAACAACGAACTCGAATCATTCAGTTACTCCGTATCACATGACCTCCGCGCGCCGCTTCGCCATATAATCGGGTACGTTGAACTGCTGCAAAAAAATACTTCAGAGCTTGACTCGAAGAGCCTGAGATATTTAACAACAATCTCCGATTCCGCAAAACGCATGGGTCTTCTGATCGATGATCTGCTGACCTTTTCACGGATTGGTCGCGTCGAAATGCGGAAGACGATGTTCAGCCTCGGACAACTCATCGAAGACGTCCTGAATGATTTGCAGTACGATATGAACGGACGTAAGATAACATGGGAGATAGGGCCTTTGCCAGAAGTCTATGCCGACCGTTCGCTGATGAATCTGGTCTTTCTGAACCTGCTTGCCAATGCGATAAAGTTTACTTCTCCGCGACCCGTGGCCGAGATAGAAATCGGCACTGTCCCCAGAGCAAAGGACGAAACCGTGGTTTTTGTCCGGGATAACGGCGTCGGGTTTGATATGAAATACACAGACAAACTTTTCGGTGTGTTCCAGCGTCTTCACAGTGCCAACCGGTTTGAAGGCACAGGAATCGGGCTTGCAAATGTCCATCGCATCATTCATCGACACGGGGGAGAGACATGGGCGGAGGGAGTTGTAGACAAAGGAGCGACCTTCTTTTTTTCAATTCCGAAATCAATCAAGGGGGAATAAATGATCTCTGAACTTAAACGTATTTTGTTAGCTGAGGATGACCCAAGGGATGTAGAGCTTATATTGGAAGCTTTGGGAGATTACAATCTGGCGAACGAGGTGATCGTGGCCAGCGACGGCGAGGAAGCACTGGATTACCTGTACTGCCGTGGAAAATTCAATACCCGTCCGAGCGGTAACCCGGCTGTAGTGCTTCTGGACCTGAAGATGCCGAAGGTAAGCGGTACGGAGGTGTTGAAACAAATCAGGTCCGATGATAATCTGAAGATGATCCCGATAGTAGTGCTGACTTCCTCGCGGGAGGAAAAGGACTGGATAGAAAGTTATCAGCTTGGGATAAATGCCTATGTTGTAAAGCCTGTTGATTTCCACGAATTTGTCGAGGCAGTCAAAGACCTTGGAGTATTCTGGGCGGTAATAAACGAACCCCCGCCGGGCAGCGTCAGGAGTGTAAGAAAAAAAAGATAAATAAAATATCTCCTCTTTATCCTTGCCTTTTCCCGCCGCGGGGTAGAGGTTTCTGAGTAATCCTCTGCCGTCTCCGCCTGAGCTTGGAGACGGCAGAGGTATGGGGAGGGTCTTAATATATTGATTATAAAAAGACTCTGATTATGCGCTCTGGGTGGAGAGGAATATCTGCAATGTCATTTGGCTGATCTGGTCTGTGAGCGCCTCAATTCCGTCGATGTGCTGGTCTTCCTGTTTCAGAATGCCTTCGAGCAGGTCACGCGTTGCAAAGTCACCCACTTCCCCGCAGAGGACAATAGCGGCGTTATAAGCCTTTATTGCCGTCAATTCCAACGCATGGTCGTTATTGAGCTGATCCGGAACAACAGCGCCTATGTGCATTGTCTTCAAGTTGCTCACAATAGGAATCCCTTCGAGGAAGAGTATTCTGCCGATCAGTTTCTCTGCGTGTTTCATCTCATCTATGGCGCGTTTTTCAAAATGCTGGTGGAGTTTCTCATATCCCCAGTTATCGCTCATCTCCGCGTGCACCATATACTGGTTGACGGCGGTCAACTCGTCCGCAAGCAGAGAGTTCAGCGTCCCGATAAGTTTCTCATTACCTTTCATTACGGCCTCCTTTTGGTTGTTCTGGTTATTAAACGGTTTTGCCCAAGCGTTGCCTTTCTATCGCTTGATTCCATCCATTTGAAAAGATTATATCCGCCGAATAACCGGTTGTCAAACAATTAGTTATGGACTGGATATAGATTCGGGGATGGCGCTTAATCCCGAGGTTTTTACTGGAGACTCGTCAGGATCAGTCGCTGGAGCCTCACCTGGTTATTATGCTCTTCGGTCTTGAACGTGAGGTAGTCTTTCTTGTCCATTATGTTTTGTCTAAATTGCTGAAGCAGGGATAAAAGCATCGGGATGCTGAAAGTATTTTTGGAGCCTTCAAGCCGGGAAGTTAATCGGATAGTTCCCTACATCTTGATGATCGCCTTCGAATATTTGTCAGACAATGGATCATATCCGGGTGCGGGACTAAAGTTTTCATTCAGGACTTTTAATCCTGCAATTTTTGATATATCAAATGGCCTCCAATAGGGCAAGCTTTTGTAATGGCTTGAATAGCCTGAAACCTGGAAAGAATCTACTCGTATTTTTCCGTTGGAGCTGACATAGATCGCGTGGGGGCATACTATTCTTGTCCCGGCTCCCTTGTAGTTTAATTCGACCTTACACTTAAGCTTGATTGCCTCGGCAATCTGATTTTGAATATACGTCCCGTGTTCACTGCCTTGCAATGAGCTCTGTTCTGATTCTGAAATATCGTCTGCCAATTCAGGGCGGGATTTGAGGATAGCGAAGGATTTTAAATATTGTATCCACTTTGAGAATAGGGATTTGGTTATAAAGATTTCAGACAGCATTATGCCTCCCTTGAATCTAACAGCCAATAGTGATTTAAACTAATGCTGATTATATCACAATAATGCTTGATGTCAAGGTTTGTGGCAGATCAACTGGGGTCGACGTTACAGGATATTTATAAACTTTCCTGTTTTAAAAGGGCAAGGTTGCAACTTCGTCGATCGCATCATAAATATCTTGCAGGTAGTCTCTGTATTCCCGTTTCTTCACAGGTAAACAACTTCCTCAAGGATATGCTTTCCTATGTATGGTTTTAGTGCTTGCTTGGTGACAAGGTCAACCTTAATTCCGAGTATCTGCTCAAGGTATTCCTCTAAGTCGAGAAACTCAAAAAAATCTACGGCCCTTTTGAATTCGACAAGAATATCAATATTACTTTTCTTCTTTGGTTTCCCTCTGACATAGGAACCGAAAACTCCAATGGTTTTGACTTTATATTTTGACGCAAAAATTTCCCTGTGTGCCGATAGAGTTCTTTTAATTTCTTCGATGTCTTTCATGTTTTTGCGTATGGTTTGTAAACCTTTAAGAATTATATATTATGATTGAAGTGAATATAAAGCGCCTAATGACACCCACCTGCTACGTTACCGGGATTAACAGTAAACTGTTGATTCCCAATTATTATAAGAGTCAGTATTTTAGCGATTATAAAGGGGCGTGCTACAGGAAGCAGTGTTGCACAAATAGGGGCCTATTGTGATGATGATATTCTGCCCCGAACTAAACAGGGTATTTTCGCGATGTGCACCTACAACTAAATCGTTTCGATGATTTTAAAGAAGTGAAGATTCACAAGAGAACTATGTGACCCCCAATTGTGCTATTAAGTGAGAACAAAGTCTACAGAGTTACTCGTTTGGTAGAGAAGAATCAAAAGGTAAAAAATTTATATTCATTGTGACCAACTGTTGTGTCTTGAAAGCCCGTACTCTTTCTCATCTCCCAAACACACTCAGAATATGATCTTTTCAAATCTTCTTGAGAAACTTTCCCACCACTACTGAAGTAATCCTTTTGTAACTCAATGAAGTTGTTGAACGCTTTTACAACATTGTCAGGAGCCCATAACCATGATGTTGCATAAGCATTTAGAAACCTTTCCTGGTCTACTGTTTCTGCTTTATTACCAGATATAAAAATACGCAAAGATTTAGCAATTTCTTCATATACTTGCCGTCTCTTCTCCAGTAACTGAGCTTCGACTGTTAGAAACGATTTTAATCTTTCGATGTCAGCCAGATATTGAGTTCTAATACCTTCAACCTTATGGGTTATTGCATCGATGTCCTCTTTTTTTGCGAGGTTCTTTCCTTTCTCGCTCATATATGAAGGCAGATAATATTTAACCATCAGCCCGACTGCCAAAAGTAATACTAAATCCAAGATAGATAGAAAAAGTGCAATAATATCCATATTTATTGTTCTCCTCTGTTTTCACCTAACCTTTATTAACTCTTATTTATTACTCTTACCGATGTTACACTTAGAACAAAGCGTTCTCAAATTCTCCGATACTGTTTTGCCTCCTTTTGAGAATGGAATAATATGGTCGACGTGCAGTTGGCACCCAAGGTCTGAGGCTGGACTTACCCCACAAACAACACATCGAAATCTATCTCTGCTTAGAACATCATATCGTAACCCTATACTAATAGAGCGCTTTTCTTCAACTCGATGCTGTGTTGATCTCCTAAATCCACCAGGGGGCTTCTGATGCTTCTTCGATTTATCTGACTCAACTTGTGCTCCCGTGATGTCTGTTTTCTCAGTGTCTGAATTCACTCTATCAATGAAAGCAATCAGTGCTTTTTTCCAAGTGCGCCATTTGGCTTCGTACGCTTTGGCGGAAATCTTAGACGGTGCACGATCCATTTCCCCATAAGTTGGCTGACGACCATAATGAGTCCAGACAGTCAAAAGATTTTCGAAGTAATCATCATCTGAATAACGCTTGCCTCGATTCGATATAACCAAACCTGCTTGATTCATTGCAGACCACCAAGAACCAAATCGTCTTCTAATCGTCTCCGGATGAATAGATGAGTATTTATTGAATTGTTCCATAGTGTAAGTGGATACGCCAAGTTTTTGAGCAATACTGCGCAGTTCTAAAATCATTTGATCATCAGTATAGGAGCGGAATTCCTTAAGCTTTTTCTTGGAAACAGGTGAACCACTGTAACGATGACCAAGTCCGGATTGATTCAATGCTTCCTTCCAATTACCGAATCGCTTAAGAACTGTCGAATAAGAAACCTTAGAATACTTGTTAAAGGCTTCATACGAGATAATGTGCGTGTCGATTAATTCAGCAACACGCTGTATCTCAGCAATAATGCTATCCTTGTCTGTGCTGACTAATCTTCTTAATTCAAAATTGACCAAGCTAATTCGTTTTCCTTGTAAAATTAATGATCGAATTCCTGAGCGCAAATCTCATATGACGTTCAAGACAAAGACACGCACATAAGCAGCTCAGTGCTGTTCTTATCTCTTTTTCTATACCACCGTTAAGGCATTTTATCTATTATCAGCGCCCCCAACCCGGCTGAACCGGGACTGCGGCATAAAGAAACATGCGGCGTGCTGCGCTTTTGTGGCAAGCTATAATACCGCGCCGGCAAGACCGAGTTCACCAATGGTGCTCACTTGCCCGTTTATCAGCGTGGTCCTGGGTCACGTCTGCGACATTGGTGAGTGCGACTATGGCCGCACATCCCGTTTGAGAGAATGATCAGAGATGACGTACCACAATGGTTCATAAAAATATTCTACCAATCCACGTGCAAAATATCCTGACTTTGTTTATACCGGTAACCAAGGCAGCTGGCGAGACGTTCTGGGTATCAGTTATCAAGTGAAGCAAGAATTTGAAATGATATTCAACAATATTGCAAATACCATTAATGGAATGTAGAGTGTCCACAAAACAGATGATTAACGGACACCTAAATGTTATGCCGCGAATCCACATTCATCAAGCAATCCGGCCCTGAAAATCAAGAGGGTTTTATGGACAAGGACTTTTAAAACTGAGAGCACTGGCGATCTGAAGGTTACTGAATCAATTCCACAATTCGCCATCACTGCGTAAGATGCAGCGTTCACCTACGAACAAACGTTTTCAGCTGTGCCGAAGTTTTAATGAATTCTTCATCAAATTTGTACTTCTGACATTTTTCATCAAGTGTGGAGTATTCTTGAAAATGCGCGAACTCAAGCGTGGTTGGATTTCGAACTGTGTCTATAGTTGCACTATTGGATACATCTTGCACATGATAGATGCTAAATTACAAGATCATCTCGATTGACTTCCGGCATTCACTTCCCCAGAACTTCTCTTATTTTTCTCAAAAGCTTAGTCGGTGAAGCAGGTTTTTCAATATAGGCTAACTCCTTTTCAAGAATCTCATGTGTTTGAATAATATCCGCCGGATATCCACTCATAAACAGCACCTTGATATCAGGGCTTATTTGCTTGATCTCATCATACGCCTCTTTGCCGTTCTTGTTCGGCATTATTACATCAAGGAGTACAAACTGAATTTCATTCTTATTTACCTTAAATTTATTTATTGCATCCTGACCATCTATTGCCTCTATTACCTGATAACCATTTTCTTCAAGTAAATGCTTTGTGAATTCCCTCACCTCTTGTGGGCGCCGCTCGAAAGGAACCGAATATGGCGGCGGCGGATGCCTGCTGTAGCTGGTCAGGGCGCAATCCAGCGTGGAACGCCCTGCGCCGAGGCGAGTTATCTCTAATCAGTTGTAACCCTGATTCGGAACTTTCGTTATTATTCTACCCAGCTTACTGCCTATTTCTATAGGACCTTCCTTCGAAGGTGATGAACTTTCCGTTCATGCTGAGCCGATCAAGAATCGCCGATGCAGTCACGGTATCAAACACCTTCCCCCAGTTTGACGGTACAAGGTTGGTGGTGACGATGGTCGTGCCCACTTCCGCCCTTTTTGAGATTATCTGGAAGATGCAGTCTGCCTGTTCTTTGCTCGGGATCACATAGCCGATCTCATCCAGACACCAAACGGCTGCCCGCGCGTGGTATTCGATGAAGCTGTAGATGCTCTTGGCCTTCGCCATTTTGGCGGTGAGGTCAAACAAGGTAAGAAAGACCGTCTGACAGCCTTTGGTAAGGGCATCATGGCACAGTGCGGTTGCGACATGGGTTTTACCGACACCGGCCGGGCCTATGAGCACAAGGTTGCTGGGTTTCTTAAGCCACTGGGTGTTCATGTATTCTATGATCTTGTCCCTTGGTATCTTTGGATTATATTTCCAGTCGAAGTCATCGAGGATCTTTGTTCTCTTGATGCCGGACATGTTCATGAGGTACTGGATCCTTTTTAACTCCTTTCGATGATACTCCTCGGTGAGGAACTTCAACATAAACTCCTTTTGTTCTTTTGAAAGAGCTTCAAGATCCGCAAGGAGCCTGAAGTGCCTCCACAGCTCAGATAAGTTCATCATAATCGCTCAGTTGCCTCCCTTCATATGAGATATGTAACAGCCCCGGGTTCTGGGGATGCACGGGATTGTCCTGATTGCCCGCCGGACCCAGAAGCCCCTGGATATAGGTCACTCTATAGGTATCGATGCTTATGGCGGCCTTGACCGCCGATATCAGTGTCTCCCTGGCTATGCCTTTAAGAAGTTTGAACAGTTCGTAAGCAACCTCAAGAGGATCCTGTCCCTCTTGTTCAGCGCGGTTGAGGAAGTGTTCGATGTTTTTGTCCATGGACTTCAGAAGCTGGTGCATCCTTTTGTATTTATAGTGGGGAGTGATATTGAGAAGTTTCTCGCGGTGAGAAGGATGTTCTATCTTTTGTTTTCTGTCGAATACCCGTTTGTGCGTCGCTATCTTTCTGCCATGCACCGCTATTTCTATGTGCTGAGGATACCCAAAGATGTCGCAGGGCATATCTCCGTACTGGGATGGCACTGAGTAGCGGTTGGTGTCGAACTCCACAAAGCACGTCTTGTTGATGGATGCCGGCTCCTGTCTGTAAGGCAGGTAATGGATTTGGGGGAGAGCTATGAGTCTCTCCTGCTTTAACGCCTCAACAGGAGGCATTCCCGTGGATCGGTGAATCCTGGCATTTCTCTGTATGCGCCAGAGGCCGAATCTTTTATTAAGATCGTCGATATCGGCGAAGGTATTGATGACGAGGAAGCTTTCAATGTCTCTGATGACCCGCTCAACCCTGCCTTTCTCATTAGGCTTGCCAGGATTGCAGGCACGGATAGAGAAATTATAGTGCCGTGCAAAGTCCAAAAAACGAGCATTGTAAGTTATCTCCGGTTTTCTCTTTATGACTACGGACTTGAGATTGTCATAAGCATGTCTGTTGGCGACACCTCCTATTTCTTTGAAGGCCTCAATATGGCCGTCCAGGAAAAACTCCATAGAGCTCCTCAGATAGAAGTGAGCGTAAAGGTACCGCGAATAGGACAGGATGTAGCCGAACCCGTAGACTACCCCGAAAGGCATGCTCCTCTGCATCCAATCAACCTGCGATTCTTCCCCTGGAAGAAACTCCAGCGCATGGAAGGAGTTGCCCTTCCGCTTCTTTCTTAATGGGAGCGTGTAATCCTTCACCGCCGTATACCCTCCCTCATACCCGTAGCCCTTCAGCCGCTCCATTACCTGTATGGCCTGCAGAAACGGATATTCCGTGTACCACTGCTGAATTAACCGCGCATAGGGCGCCAGGATGTTACCGGAGGATCTTCTCCTGGTGTCGTCTTGCCGAATGAGGCGGGTAACCTTTTTTCTCGATATGCCCAGCTTCGTCGCTACCTGATTCAGGCTCAACCCTTCAACCTGATATAGGTGCCGCGCCCGGTTTTGAAGCGATTCTTGCATTGATGGATCATCTCCTTCCCTGATGTGATGATCCAGTTTACCTCAGCGCCGATTACGAGTCCATTTCGTCTTTTATCATGGCCCATAGGCCGCAAACGTATGACTATCAAGCCTTCGCAGTCGTATCTCGTCTTTTATCATCCCTTTAATGCCACCCGGTATCAGCAAAACCAGTTCCTGTAAAGGCTTTGAAGGGGGTATCTCGTCTTTTATCATTTGTCGCGGCAAGGGAGACACATGTAGCTCTTTGCGTCGCTGCCGCCAGGGTTTGACATAGTCGAGATACAGGTTATTGAAATACTCAGGATTATTTTGGCGCCACCGCTGCTGGGACTGGTTCTTTCTTGCCCGCTTGCATTGCTTTCGCTGACAGACTTTCTGCCTCGCTCCGATCCGTTTATCAGGCGTGAAATACCGCCCACAGTGCATGCATCTCTTTACCAATGATTACCTCCAACTACTTTGTTGTAGGTATCATTGTATGTAAAGGTGGGTCTCTAAGGTGGGTTCTTCAGTCTACTCATTAATTCTAACTGCAATCTTCAGGCTGGCTCCATCAGCGACGCTTTCGGTTCCTCCGTTACCAGTTCTTTTACTCCGCCGCCCACACCTCTGTTTCGTCCTCTGCCAACAGCACTGTCTCTGTGCCTTTTTCAACAGGTTGTCTAACTTCAGGTTTTATCTCTTCTGCTTTTCCCTGTATCAACGGCAAATATATCTTGAATGTGGTACCTTTTCCCGGTTCACTGTAAACATTGATATATCCTTCGTTCTGTTTGATGATACCGTATACCATGGCAAGCCCCAGTCCTGTCCCTTTTCCGACTTCTTTTGTCGTGAAGAAGGGCTCAAAAATCTTCTCCCTTGTCTCTCTGTCTATACCGATGCCTGTATCTGTAAACGATATAAGAGCATATTTCCCTTCCTTTCCAAAGCCGTGCTCTCTTATGAATTCATGATCAATATCTAAGGTTTCTGTCTTGATAGTCAAAAGACCCCCTCCGGGCATTGCGTCCTTTGCATTGGTTGCAAGGTTCATCAATACCTGCTCTATCTGCCCGGGGTCTACCATAACAATCACGGCGTTCTCTGAGAGTGTAGTTTGTAATCGGATATCTTCCCCGATAATCCTTGATAGCAAATGATCTATTCTTCTGATAATCTCATTTAGATCTACCGGTCTTGGATTCATTATCTGTTTCCTGCTGAAGGCAACAAGGCTTTTTGTCAAATTAGCTGCTTTGTCTGATAGGGAAAGGATGTGATCGGCATAACTCCTTAAAGGGTCTTCTTCCTTTAGTTTTATTTTCAGCAGGTGACCATATCCTATCATCGCTGTGAGGATGTTATTGAAGTCGTGGGCAATGCCGCCTGCAAGCTGACCTACTGCCTCCATTTTCTGGGCCTGTAGAAGCTGGGCATGCAGTTTCTCTTTTTCCTCTTCTATCTTTTTGCGCACAATGATCCCAGCCAGGGTATCGGCAACAGCAAGAAGGAATTCTTCCTCTCTTTTGTTTCTGATGTGTCCTTTTTTCAAATAGATATTCAGCACCCCCAGCGTCTTTCCGCCAAACAGGATAGGTACGGAGTAATGACCGTGAGGGATCATCCCTTCGTAGCATATTTCATGACGTTCATCGATGTCGTTGGCAAACTCAATTTTTTGAGTCAACGCCGCCTTTCCGCAAAGGCATTGACCGAAAAAAACTCGCGGACATAGTTTTTTCAGCGGTTCGGGAAGATTGTTTTGGGCTTTCATCATCAGGACATCAGCGTCATCCTCGACAAGTGATATGCTTCCAATTGCGTCAAAGGCAATCCAGGGGACTGCAAGTATCATATTCAATGCCTTCTGTAAGATTTCTTCAAATGGTATATTTTCCAGTGATTCGCTCAGAATCATGTTGATCGTAGCCTCGGTAAAGTAGGCATCTTGAAGCTCTACGTCCGATAACCGCAGCGCCTCTTCTGCTTTTTTGCGCTCGATTTCCCTTTCAGCAAACTCCAGAGCATAGGAAATATCCATTGCCATTTCGTCAAGCAGTTTAATCTCTTCCTCGTCGAAGAAATGCGGTTCGCCGGCATACAAATTTACCGTCCCACGTATACCGCCCAACGTACTCAGAGGGAAAGACACAGAGGAACGGAATCCGAGATCGAGCGCAATCTTCTGACAAGGAGCCAAGTCCTTATCCTGCCCGATAACATTGCAGACAACGTGCTCTCCTTTGCGCAGAGCCATGTCAATAGGACAATAGCTCCGGGGTTCGTCCTTCAGGGAGATATTGATCCTTTCCAAATAGCCTTCTGATTTGCCGGCAGACGCTACGGGCTGAATCCTTTGGGTCGAATCGTCGAGAAGTCCGATCCACGCCAAAGAAAAATTGCCTTTTTCGACAGCAATGCGACAGGCTTGCTTAAAAAGTTCCTGCGGCTCACGGATGCGCACGATGGCTTGGTTGATGTCACTCAGTAGGGCGAGGGTACGGTTCAATTTATGAATGCGTTCTTCTGCTTGTTTGCGCTCGGTGATATCCCTGACTATGCTCTGATAATATTTATTCCCATCAATCTGAATAATCCTTGAACTGACTTCTATTGGAAATGTTGTCCCATCCTTTCTCTGATGCATAGTCTCAAACACAAGACCGTTATGCTCTTCCACTTCTTTCATCTGTCCATTAAGGAGCACTCTGGTTTCGGATGATCGCAAATCTTTAAGGTTCATTTGCATCAATTCATCATAGCTGTATCCATAAGCGGCGACTGCCCGTTCATTAAAATCCGTTATCCGCCCATCTCTGTCTGCAAGCAGAATAATGTCATTAGCATGTTCTGTAAGGTGTTCATAACGTTGTGCGTACATCTGCCGTTCGTATTCGATTTCGTATTGCTTTTTGTATGATTCGGCAGTCTGATGTTTCCAGATAAAACCGATACCTGTACCTGAACCTGCAATTAATACAAATACAAAAATTGTGATGAGCCAGAGACTTTTCCGAATAGGTGCATAGATTTCCTCTTTATTAATCTTTGCTACCAGATACCAAGGTGAATCCGGAACAGATTTTACAGTGGCAAGTATTGGGACCCCTATATAGTCTGTACCGTCAACTACTCCCCGGATTCCCCTCATAGCCATAGCTGGAGGAAGGGTTGGTTCATTTATTGAAAAACGCAGGTTCAGGGCAGTGTCTTTCTTGTTCCGGAGTTCATTAAGAAAAACAACCTCATTACCATCGCGACGGAATAACACTGTTTCCGCCGTCTTGCTCGGAGTAGGCCATGACTGAATCAGAGGATAAAGGAAAAGGTACGGATCGATCCTCAGGAGAATAACCCCTACCGGAACGGAATTGCGGTTACGTGTAACATAGAGCGGGACACTAAGCGTAAAGCGGATTTCATTTTTAACCTTGCTCCGGTAAAGATCCGAGAAAATGACTTTTCTGGCGCTTAATGCTTCAGCTGTTAATCTTTTTGCATCAGGGCCGATAAGTTCTTTTCCGATTGGGTGCGCCAATTGTATTTTTCCGTTCGGATCAAGGAGGATGATGCTCTTATAATGATATTGTTCCTGTAACGACTTCATCCAGATGAGAATCTTCTCTTTTATCTCAGGCGATCCATTGTTCAGCCATTGTTGAATATGAGGGATAATTAAGGGATTATTATAGATATTCTCCGCATCTGCAAATCTCTCTTCACGCCAGTTTGCGATCTGTTTGACCTTCAGGTCAGCTATGGACGATAGATTATTCCCTGTTTCTTTTCTTAAGTGTTCTTTCTGCTGCGCATAATACAGATATCCTGAAATCCCAATCCCTGTTGCTAAAAGAAGGAATATTATGAGTAGGTGGAATGGAAATTTTTGTCGTATGGTTTCAATGGGCATAGTTTGTTCCTCTCTTCTTAACATCTACAGTTTTCGATAAATGAGGTCATTAAAGGAACTTTACTATAAGGCGAGTGAAGTGAGTGAATATAAATTTCCTGCAAGGTCAATATTGCCTCCATTGATACCTATAGAAACATGAACATTTATTTTAATTATACTATCTATAAAAAATACTGCAACATAATTCTATTTCCAAGATGGTGGGCAGTACTTAAACAGGGGATAAGTGCTAAAACTCACGGTATCCGACATCTCCCTAAGGAAGGTGATGATTTACGAACCGAGGTCTGGCTGTGCGTTTAAGCGACTACATCGTCAGCAGAAACATGGCACGAAAACGCCCTCAAACATTTGAAGAGGATTATCGCCAACGTTCCCTATATATTATTCAATCATTACTTTTTTCTCTTTCTTCTTAGCTTCCTCGGTCTTTGGTATTCTTATCTCCAGTACCCCATCTTTAAATTTTGCAGATGCCTTTTCAGTCTGGACCTCTGAGGGAAGACTGAATGAACGTTTGAAAGAGCCATAGGAGCGCTCAAGACTGTAATAATCCTTTTTTTCAATCTTTTCCTCTTTCTTCTTCTCTCCAGAAATGGTTATGGTATCTTTAGTCAGACTTACATCAATATCTTCTTTTTTCATTCCCGGCAGTTCTGCCTTTACCAGTATATCATCGCCTTCTTTCAATATATCCACAGATGGAACAAGTTCTTCTACTTCAGGCATCCTCACCCGTGACAGCCAAGATGGCATCGATGAAAATGGTCTTCTGAAAAAATCTTCAAACCTTTTTTCCATCTCCTTAAAAGGTGATAGAGCTTTTGTTGATTCAACCTTCGCCAATTCTTTTTTTTCTTCCTTTGCCATAATACACCTCCTGTTGTTTCTAAGATTGCTTTTTTGCAGAGAACTTTACTGAATGTCTATTGTCAGAACTATTCTTCAGTTCTTCTTCCTTTTTGTTTCAGCTTTATCGATATTTCTTTTTGTTGTCGATTCCTTTTTCTTTCTTGGAGGAGAAGAAGGAAATGATTCTGCTTCGAGTTTTTCTTCTCCTTTGGATCGTGCGATTACAATACCCTCAGCTTCAAGCCAGTCGTCGAGATCATAGCCTTCTGCTTTCCCTCTTTTCTCATAAAGTTCATATGCTACTTTCTTTATTTCGTTATGCAAATTCATTTTGTACCTCCAATAAGGATATTAATACAAAAGAGCCACTTACAAAAGTCATAAAATGAGAATAATCGATTGAGGTTCAAAAGGACTTTGATTCTGTTAAAATTGTCAACAAACAAAAAGAATAGAGTTAATGAACCTCAAATAAACGCGATCACAGTTGAAGACTAAACACAAGTTCAGTCCAGTGTGTATATAAGTTGCGATCTTTTTCGACAAGTTACACGTTTCACAAGGCATGCCATAGAAATTAATACAAGATAATTTTTTACCAAGGTCATTCTGAGGCATCGGGGTCTGAAGACGACCCAAATTTACTTGGGCAAGATCAGCGACACTGAGGCCATCAGGTGGATGGACATTCCGCACGGAAGATAGGACTTCGGGATAGCCATTACCCGCCTGGGTCTGCAATGCTTAAACAAAGATCTGCGACTTGCCTTTTGTACTGTTGTCAAGCGGCTTCCTATCGCCATCCGCATATTTGAGTCGGAATAAAGAGTATTTAGAGAATCCTCATTTGCGTTGTTTACATAGAAATCTATACATCGAAAAATTCTGTCTCCTGCTGATTATCGCATATAATTGACAAGTCTTCTGAAATTTCCACCATGATCTTTAGTGAAGCCAGTAAGGTTTGTAGTAGAAATAAGGCTGCTCGGTTTCATATTGATAGTACCACCGAGGATAATACAAGTAGTAAGGGATATAAGGAACGCCATATGCCCACGAAGAGAATTTGACTCCATGTCTATCTCCCCAATATTGGAAAGCGAACGATGGGGGGGAATAATGATAGCACCCTCCGAATAATAATAGCAAACACACTAATAGTATTTTCACTGTTTTCTCTTATATCTTCAATATATCAAACGCCTTATATAAATACAATGTCAGAAGTGATCATGAGAAAAAGGCCACATAGGGGAGTATGGGCAGAGGAAAAAGTTAAATGAGGGGGCAATACTTTATTTTTTATTTCCGAATAAAAAAGGGATGCGATGAATCCTTTCTTATTTACATGTTTTCCCGATTAAAATGGAACTTTTCGAATGTGTAAGGATATTTCTTGAAACACTTCCCATCATCCCTTTAATTCCCCTCAAGCCTCTGCATCCAACCGCTATTATGTCTGTTTTCAATTCTTCCGATGTTTCCAATATTTCTGTTGAAGGGTCCCCTTCTTTTGACAGAACATCTATAATATTGAACCTTCTCCTCAGATCTTCTCGAGCCTGTTCAATAATCTTTTCAGAGTTCGTAATCTCCATAGCTTTAGCTTGATCCACTATCTCTAACATCTTTTCATTTATTTCCGGAGAAAGAGCAGGTATATCCCAAAAGACAGGCCTCGTTACATTTAAAATTGTTATTCCAGTATTCTCTGGGAAAGGTATTTCAGATAATAATTTACCAGTTGCAATAGAATGGTCAGAGCCATCAGTCGCAAAGAGTATTTTAAGATGTTCCTTATGACACCCAGGAGGTTTAGTAATAAAAACAGGTTTGGATGCGCTGATAGCCACTGAATTTGTTACACTCCCAATAAAGAATGATTTAATGCCTTTTAACCCTCTTGCACCCATAACAATCAGATCCATATCAGACTCGGCAGTAACATTGACAATGCATTGTTCAGGAGAACCATCTATAATGGCAGTGCTGATTTTTGCCTTCACGTCTTTTAGAATGTCCAGTACGGAATCAATAACTTTTGGTGCAATATCCTCTTTTATGGATTCCAGCGAACTGAAATAAGATTCCTTGTCGTATAAAAAAGGGATCCAATAAACAACATGTAGAACCGTGATTTCATCGTCTAAAGATAAATTCAGACATCGTAGAAATTTCGCTGCCAATTCTGAAAATTGAGATCCATCGGTTGCAAGTAATATTTTCATTTCAAAACATTTTATCTATCATGTCAATATATTTCAAGAACTTTGCCTGAACAGAACTTTGAAAATTATATATAAGTTAGACAAGGATTTCGCCCTAATGGTGTGTATTTACAATTATAACGAACACTTAATTATCATAATCTAAGATGTTTGTTAGATGAAGGAGGTATCGGCGTCTTAGAGGCTGCCCGGCATGAGTGTTTCTAAGTGACTTAAATACTGCTAACCATGCTCACTTGCTCCTTTAGTACCTTACCAACAAAACTTTTTGATAGTCTCGTTTTCTTTGCGATACCCCGGATTGATAGTAAAGGGTCCTGCGTATGTAATTGTATCGCTTTTTCAATATCTATCGTAGCAATAGGCTTTCTGCCGAGCCTTTTACCTTTCCGGCGAGCATTCTCAATGCCAGCCTTTACCCTTTCCCGGATAAGTTCCCGTTCAAATTCAGCCTTGGACCCGATAATGTGAAACATAAGCCTTCCCTGGGGCGTTGTTAAGTCTAAACTGTCTTGATACGATATAAATCCTATCCCAAGGCTCGAAAGCTCCTCAAGGGCCATTACAAGCTGTTTCAGGCTCCTTCCGAATCGGTCCAGCTTCCATACTATTAGAAGATCAACCTGCCTTTTCCTTGCGGCCTCAAGGAGTCGATCAAGCTGAGGCCTCCGTTCCTTAGTGCCAGAGATACCGTTATCAACGTATTCTCCAGCTATGGTGAAACCTCTCCTTTGGCAATACTCCCGAAGAGGAACAACCTGAAGCTCAGGATCTTGACCTTTATCGTGGGTGGAACAACGGGCATATATTGCAGCTCTGACTTCCTTCTTCATTTTCATTCTCCTTTCCCTTTTTCATTCTTTTGTGATATACTAACAGTATATACAATTAAGATACACTATAAGGATTTACTTGTCAAGGGGGTTCCTGTATAATGAGAACTGTGAAAGCGGATCAGCTTAGAAAACTATTAAAGAAGAAAGAGAAGATGATTACTCTTCGCATGAACCCTGAATTGCTCAGACTCCTCGATGAAGCTTTGGAGAAGGATAAAGAGCACGAGAGCCGGAATGAACTGATTGAAACGCTGATCCTTAAATACCTGGAAACGAAGGGGAAGCTCTGATCCCTCGTTTATTCCGGAGTACACCTACTCAACACCCAAGACATCTCGCAGATTGTGAGGATTACCGGTACAAACATCGATTCGCCCCATATCCCTGTCCCCTCTCTTATTTCATCAAATCAGCACGACATCAGAATACAATGGGTCGCCAGAACCCTGATACTATATGCGCATGGTTACGACTATGCGCTGTCTTTCCCACTGAGCCCAACAGTAATAATTGGTTTCTTCGGGTCATTAGAGTAAATACCCATCAGTGCACTCTTACTGCCCTCTGATATTGGACTCAATGTGACAGTAATCGCACACGAACTGCCTTTTGCTACGGTCGAACCGGTGTTGGACTGAGAAAACTCCGTCGCATTCGTGCCTGTAATTGTTATCGCATTTATAATGAGGTCTGATATGCCTGTATCCCTAATAGTTATTACTTTAGGAGCGGATGTGTGTCCAAGTGCCACAGAACCAACGTTAACTGATGTAGTAGAAACGGTAATCGTCGGAGGCGGGTCCTGCCCTAAGAGTTGCACGTTAATAGCTGGTTTCTTAGGGTCAGTGGATAAAATACTCATGATCGCAGTTTTATTACCAAAAAGAGACGTTGGATTAAAAGTCACCGAGATAGTACATGAGCCACCTGGAGAGATTACGGGGCAGGAGTTTGTTTCACTGAAGTCATTTGGATCTGCACCTGCGATACTTATCGAATCTATTACAAGACTGCCTTTGCCCGTATTCTTGACAGTTACTGTTTTCGGAGCAGACGTGCTTCCCGCTTTCAGTGAACCGAAGTTAAGCGATGTCGGGTTTATAGAGATTTCGGGGATACCTACCTGAACTGCTGTAAAAGTTGCGTTGACGGTCAAATCCCCATCCAATATTATCATGCCGTACCCTCCCACAGCCGCAAAGACACCCTGGTTTGTGTCATACGCTACAGCCTCAAGGTCATAGCTGTTGTCAAAGCTATAAAGAGGTGGATCCCAGTTCATTCCGTCAGGTGAGGTGAGAATGGTTCCGGCATCTCCTACAGCGACAAAATAACCGTTGGCATACACGATACCCCTCAGCCAGTCGGTTATCCCTGAGATTTGCGGAGACCAGTTCACCCCATCGATTGAGCTCAGGATCGTTCCCGATTCCCCCACTGCTATAAAAGTGCCGTTCCCGTATGCTACTGACATAAGGTGAAGAGAAGTTCCTGAAGTTTCTGGATACCAACTGATTGCATCAGATGAGGTGAGGACTGTGCCATATGCCCCGACGCTAACAAAGGTGCTGTTACCAAAGGTAGCGCCAAAAAGCCAATTCGCGGTAGGAGACCAATAAGGCCAGAACGGGTCGACCCAGGTCACTCCGTTATCCGATGAGGTAATGATTCCGCCATCAGCTCCCACAACAACAAATTTGCCGTTGCCATAGGCAACGCCATAGTATTCATTAAAAAGATAGCCCTTTGGGGATTTTCTTAAGGTCCAGGTTACTCCATTGTCCCAAGAGGTGAGAATTGTGCCGACGGTTCCTACAGCAACAAAGGTATTATTGCCAAAGCCAGCTCCATAAAGATGGTTCGTATGTCCGGGTGTTTGCGAAGTCCAGACAACGCCGTCTGGCGATGTTACGATAGTGCCGAAGGCTCCCACGGTGACAAAGGTTCCATTGCCATAGGTCATTCCATAAAACCAGTTATCGCTTGGCAAAGTAACTGCTACCCAATTGTCGAGCGGGTTTGCACGCGAAGAATGAGGAAAGAAAATCAAAAAAAAGATAACCGAAAAGATACAGATATATAATCTGCCAACTTTCATGTGTCCCCTTGAGACTACAAATTCGTGAAAAGGCAATTTTTATTCCGGGGTTCTCATCGTTTTTTGATTTGAACCAGTCTCCACCTATTGTTAAACCCCGTGTGCAGACTCGGGCAGGGAGACCGTGTTATATGGAAGTGACCTCGTCATCTGCTTGCTATTAGTATGGTGGGAAAATATGAAGAAGTGGTGAAGACAATATGAAAAGAGTATGAAGCGATTAAATGTTGAACATACCTAATAAATGTGAATAACTTTCCTTTGTTGATGCTCCGCGATGAGTGGTTTATTTTCATATATACTTATCACCAGCATAGAGGAGTAGAACAGTTTTCTTCAGGAAAAACTTAACGGGAGATAAAGCTTCTCAGAACAATTTTTTCTATGTGAACTATAGCTCTCTAATTAGAATCCATGAGGTGTTGATAACAGGAAGAATTGAGTTAAGTCCATCAGTACAGATCTTATTGGTTTGGAGGCAAAGAAAGTGTGTTCTAAACTTTACGTATACGGCGTAACATTGCCTTGACTGTTTCAATTAATTTTGCCGGTGAGGTTTCTGTTTTTAGAAGAAACTCATCTGCACCACCACTAATAAGTTTATCTATTGTATCCTGTGTGACACTCGAAGAAAACACTAATACCGGTATATTAATCCATTTGGGTGACGCCTTTAACATTGAGAGCACTTTAAATCCATCCATGTTACCCATGTATAAATCAAGGATTATCAAATTCGGTCTATGTTCACTAACCATTTTAATCCCTTCCATCCCATCCTTCGCTTCAATAACAAAAAACCCTTCTTCAAGCAGATTGATCCTGTTCATTTTCCGAGACATATCATGATCGTCGATTAACAGAATTTTATTTTCTCTATCTGCCTTATAATCAAGCGTTATGCTCTCTATTATTTCTTTAATGATTGTCCTTTGACTATCACTCACATCAATAAACTCCATCCCTAATCCAATTCCCGGCTGAAAATGTCTGATTTGTGCCTTAAGCGTTACCTTCTTATTTCTAAAAGGAATCGTAATTTCAAAAAAACTATTTTCTGTAAATATGTTCCCTGCAGAGAGATAGAGACCACCCTCACTAATATCAATACATTGAAAATCCTTCTTGACGTCCACTAAAAGTTTCCCCCTGATGGGAATTCTCTGTTGATTTCTTCGTTCTTGTTTCTCTTCGGCATCCATCATGACCCTTATTCCTTGACAGAAGTTTCTATCTGAAAATTTCTTGACCCATCAATAGAAAATTATGCCTGTCTATTTCCAATTGTACCATACATACTCGTAACAATATCTGTGACCGGTTATTCCAAGTTATCGTTAAAAACTCTATTCAGACTGATCTTTAATGAGACTATCGGTGTATTTTTTAAGTTGCTTTATTACCTCGTCATAAGACATAGCCTCTATCTCGACCAAGGCTTCTCCAAAATACATATAAGAATCACTCTGTTCTTTTAAGAGTTCGTCCACTTTTTCCTTCGTTAAGTACTTCTCTCTAATTGCAATCTCTCCAAATTTTTCATGGGTTTCTTCCTGTACGACCAATATCCTGAGGATATTATCATCTGTTAGCCACCCTTTATTCTTAGCGCGTTCTCCAATCATTCGGTTATTTTTTCTCTGAAGGAATCGCGCACTAATAACTACATCGGTTGTTATTAGACCTCTTTCCACAAGATATCTGCCGAAACGTGAACGTTTATTCATAATTCATAATATCCGGTGAATATCGATTGAAATCTACACCATTATAGCAAGGTTTAATCATGTCTGCTACAGGAAGTTATTGAGAAGGGAACGGTAAAAGAGAGAGCCTGTCCTAAATAAATAGACGCGCCTCTACTTATTGGCAGAGGCACGTCATTGAATTCTAATAAATTATTTTACCGCGTCCTTTAAAGCCTTACCAGCTGTGAATTTAGGCGCCTTCCGGGCAGCAATCTTAATTATTGCTCCTGTTTGAGGATTACGCCCCTTCCGTGCCTTCCTCTTTGAAATCGAGAAAGTTCCGAAGCCCACAAGAGCTACTTTGTTACCTTTCTTCAGTGTCTTAACTGCATCAATAAATGATTTAAGAGCCTTTTCTGCTACTGCCTTTGACGCCCCTGAGTCGTTAGCCATCTTTTCTACAAGTTCTACTTTTGTCATAGAGCCCTCCATTAATATTGTTGTTAGAAAGTATATCATGCCTCCATCGAAAAATAGCTATCATACCATCTCAAAACTTATAAATTCCCCGTTCACTACTTCATCAAGGCCGCACTCTTGGTAGTTTTCATGGGTTTTGGACTGTGCTTACAAACAATAGCGTTGAGGGTTTATAAATATTGCATAGCTACTTAAAGCGGAGAGGTTAAATGAACTCAGGATAATAGCATAAGTTGAGATCCCTGTTTATTTCTCTTACGCTCATACATTGATTTGTCCCCCTGCGCCAATAGTTCATCAAGAGAACAAGGGTTAGCTGGATCAAAGAAAGCTAACCCAGCACTTATCGAAAGCTGGTAGTTACGATTACTTTGTAAGTTATGAATTTTAATAGCGTCATGTAATCGTTCAATGATTTTCTCTATATCGTCATTGGCATTTCCACCAGGTATAACCACAAATTCATCCCCGCCAATACGAGCAATGACATCTGATTGTCGATAATTATTTTTTAGAATATTGGCAATAGCAAACAATGCTATATCTCCTGCTTGGTGCCCCCAAGTGTCATTAATGCCTTTGAGATTATCCAGATCTGCATAAAGCATGTATATTCCGCTTGGTTGACGTTTGGCTATTTTTAACTGATATTCACCCAAAGTAAAAAATCCCCGTCGGTTATATAACCCAGTAAGTTCATCGGTCAGTAACAATGAATGCATCTTCTCATGGCTTTTAGCATACTCTATTCTTGCGGTAAGTTCTTTTAAGGTAAAGGGTTTTTTTATAAAGTCCGATGCCCCGGATTTTATGGCATCGCCATAGGAAAAATCATTAATAAGATCAGTCATAATAATAACTGCCATATTAGGTTTTAGTCCTTTCACCTTTTCTGTAAGTTTGAAGCCACCCATATCAGGCAAAACAATGTCAGTTATCATGACATCAAATGACGTTTTATAGATCAATTCCATAGCTAAGGCAGCATTTGTTGCAGTTTCGCAATGATACCCTTTTAAAGAAAGCTCACTCTTTAATGTACAAATCAGGGTTAGATCGTCATCAACGATTAGTATCGGTATCTTTGCATCAATTGAATTATTCATTTCCGCACCATTAAAGACTTTTTACTGCGGATAGATTTACTCAATCATATCAAATCTATTTTTGGGAAGTAAAGATAATATGGTTATAAAAAATTCTTTTTTACAGGTGAAATGATCGCTTATTTGATATAGCCTTTTTCATATTTGCAGAATTATGGCGAATGTGAGGTGTGCGGAGTTCAGGAAGCTTGCGCATAGGTTCATCTCTTTTCGTATTGCGTCGTTCGCCCCGCAGTATTCACCGCATTTTCGTTTGGCCCACCTGCTACCAATACACAATATGCTCACCGGCTCGCCTTGTCATGTACGGCGGAAAGATTTGTTAGCCGTGTCAAGGCTGACGATGGTCACATCAAATTACAAAGCTATCGGGAAAGCAGCCATTCCTCGCCTTCCGAGATACTCTTGAAAACCCCAACCTTTTGCTTCAAATGATTCTGAGCCAAATCTGAATAGATCTGATACATACGCATCATACCAAAGGCAAAATCCCCGCTAACGATGTGCGCGAGTCGTGCAGTCTTTCTTTCGGGATATTGTTTTCGGATTTGGATAATACGTTGCAAATAGCTGGCATCGATTTTCTCAAAATCCATAGCACGTAAATCCCACAAAGCATCTATGTCAGGAGCATATTGTGTTGATCGCGTAATCTCCTCCATCGCGGTTTGAAACTCTTCTACTGTGAAAGTGTCTCCCACCGTCACAATGAGAATTTTCTTCTTCCGGTCAAAACGGATATCAAACGACATTATTTCTTCCTTTACTGTGTGCCCAACATTTATTTTTAAATCGATTCCCCATTAGCTTAAAACATTATTACTTCTCAGGTAGGTAGATTGTCAATGAATTTTACTGATTTGTCAGTTACGAATTAAAAGTGAACCGTTATAATCGAATTTACGAATTAAAAGTGAACACCTGAGAAAGTGTAATATGAGCATCAAAAAAGGAGGCTCGTATTTTGACACAGTTACACAGGAAGTTCACCGATGAACAAGTCAAGGAACTGATCGAGAAATATCTAAGGGAAGAGGTAGGGAGAAAATATCTCCAAGAGATTCTTGGGATTAACAAAACAAGGTTCTTTGCTTTAGTAAAAGCATATCGTTATAATCCTTCCGCATTCACGATACAGTATGTACGGAAAGGCAAAACCCGAGCGATACCCGAAGCGGTAGAATTCAATATTTTAAAAGAATTAGTAATTGAGAAGAAGTTGATAGAGGACAAAGATGTACCCGTCCGCTCTTACAACTACAGCTATATCAAAGATCGTCTGGAAAGGCAATATAAGCAGACGGTGGCTCTATCTACGATCATTGACAGAGCCAAGAAGAACGACTTTTATCTGAGGAAGCCAAAAAGAACCGTTCATGACCGGGAAGTATTGACCAACTATGCCGGGGAATTGATCCAGCATGATTCCTCCTATCACCTTTGGGCACCGAACGCGCAAGAGAAATGGTATTTGATCACTTCTCTGGATGATTACAGCCGTTATATCCTCTACGCAAAATTGCTGAAGAAGGAAACCTCGTGGGCACATATCCTCGCTCTGGAAAGCCTGATCCTTACACACGGCTTACCCTTCTCCTATTATGTTGATTCACACTCTATCTTCCGGTTTGTGCAGGGCAGAGACTCTTTCTGGCGCAAGCATCATAAGATAACTGATGAAGCAGACCCTCAATGGAAGCAGGTTCTATATGACTGCAACGTAAAAATCATCTATGCATTATCTCTCCAAGCAAAAGGGAAGATTGAACGGCCTTATCAATGGCTCCAAGATAGACTTGTCAGAACATGTGTCAGAGAAGATGTGGCTGATATAAGTCGAGCGCAAACTATACTCAATCAGGAAATCCACAGATATAATTACCGTCAGGTACATTCCACAATTCAGGAAGTCCCATATTTCAGATTCCAAAAAGCATTAAAAGAAGGTACGTCCCTTTTTAGACGGTTCAAAGTTATCCCTCCCTATCAATCCCCCAAAGATATATTTTGTCTAAGGCTTAACAGAACTGTTGATTCTCACCGTAGAATATCCATCAATAACCTGGTCCTGAAAATTAATCATGTTACCCCAGGTGAAAAGGTGAATATCCGCATTTATCCCATGAACAAGATTCTCTCTGAAGTCAGATTCTGGTGCAACGGCCACCTCGTTGACGTCCAACGAGCTAAAAATAAGGATTTGAATTTGCCGATATGGTAAAGCAAAAATGAACGAAGTGAAAAACGCACTCTTTCACTTCGTTCATTTCCTTCCTATTCCGTCCTTTAACAAGGGTTCACTTTTAATTCTTAAAGAGTTCACTTTTAAAAAATTGCTAACATGAATTTTACTGATTTATATTCAACGAAGACACAAAACCGTGAAGCAGTGTCCTGTCGAGAGCAAGAGGGACCTGTGTTTCTTCGATTCCGAAGGCATTCAAATAGCCTTGAATACGTCAAGCAAAATGCCTATAGGGCAGCTCTCAATAAGGTAATGCCTATCGGCTATCCTAATAAACCTGTCTGCATATGTTGCAACTGACAATCAGAATCTGGAGCCCCTTGCACGCCGGTTAATGCAGAGTCACGGCATTCCCGGCAAACGGCATACATTTGTTCATTATCATTGATAAGGAGAAATTCAAGAGGTTTTGTTTCATGACATAAGTCGCAGGCATACTTAATCATACAACGCAATTTGGACTGAAATTTGAACTTCACGGTTTGTTCCCCCGACAGAAATGCTACACTTTATCACAAAGCGTACAGAGTACGTCAAGAAAAATTTTATCGAAAGAAAATAACAAGAAAATACAATAAGTTGCCTTACCAAGCAACTTCACCCTTCTATACTGTTACACGGATTTTAAAGCAACGAATTCCAATTATACTCCACACCATTACATCACGGTCGGCGGGTGTCGGCTTCAGGAAGGATGTTTGCCTCTCACGACTCTCTTTAATACTGCATTTCTTTCGTCCTTTTAAGCGTATACCTTGTTATGCGCATGGGCCTTGTTTCCACAAGAAAGGGATTATTTTCTATTCAGTGAATATTCTATTGCAGCCTCCACGTGCATCGTCGTCATGTCGAAAACTGTCATGCTCACATCTTCCTGTTTGATCAACAATGGTATCTCGGTGCATCCCAGTATGATTCCTTCTGCATCCTCCTCTATAAACATTGCGTAAGTTTGAAGCCGCTAATTTAGAGGGATCAAACAGGGGTAAGAAATGCTAAAGATTACTTTCTGCAATTTAATAAACTCTTCATCTCTCTGTCATCAAGCGGTAAGAGTAATCACAATATGATATCCATCAGATACTGACCTTTTCATACGGGGGCTGTATATGAAACAGGTACGACGCGAGACGGTAAGAAGAATGCTTCTTGAAAGAAAAATGGATGCGCTCAGAATCTTGAAGAGCGGAATGAAACGGCTCCTATCAGGAGAAACAAAGGAGACCTTCGGTGCGGGACTGGAAAAGGGCGACCTTTCGGTAGCCTGCCAGAACGAGAGCATGCAGAGCACGCGGCTTAAGTCCCAATGGGAGCTAATAAGAAAAATCGACCGTGCACTAAAACACATCGAGGACGGCACCTACGGCATTTGCGAAGAGTGAAATGAAGAGATCAGCGAAGACCGTCTGAGCATCGTCCCCTTTGCTCTTTATTGCCGGGATTGCCAGGAAACAATAGAGCTGGAGAGGAAAAAGATAGAAGTGGGGTCACGTCTTGCCGGGCTGTGGAAAAACTCTCTGAGAGATTACAGGTTAATGTGATGATTTCCATCAACTCCACATCATTAGATCATGTCCCGAAGACGTTGAAAAGGAAAACTCTCGTAGGTTATGTTAGAAGGTAACAAAGGGAGCCATGCCAGAATTTAAAAACAGAGAAGAATATGAGAAATGGAAGGCGCAGAAAATTAAGGACAATGAAAAAAGAACTGACTCTGTGTCAATACACTCTCAACAAGAAGAACAAAACACAAAGGAAACTTCAGGATACAGACACCAATATTTCTCAGGACCAGCAGAGAATGTAGTGTATGCGGGATTCTGGCGAAGGGTAATGGCTTCTTTGGTAGATTTCATTGTGTGGCTCTTTATATCGGTGATATTTGTTGTTGCCTTATATGCCTTAACAGGAAGCGGTCTTCGGGCAGCAAACTCACTTCCTGCAAACTTATTCACTTTTATCGCATCTTGGCTATACTCTGCAATTATGGAAAGTTCAGATAAACAAGCAACGCTGGGGAAGATGGCGATAGGCATTGTTGTTACCGACCTTGAAGGCAATAAAATCTCATTCGGTAAGGCAACTGGGCGATATTTTGCAAAAATATTATCCACATTAATATTGCTTATCGGTTACATGATGGCTGGGTTTACACAGAAGAAACAAGCTCTTCACGACATGATGGCTGGCACTTTGGTAGTAGTTAACCCAAAAAGTGCAGTTGACCTAAAATAATATCCCCGAAGAAATTCTCCTTTCGTATTAGAATCAATAGGTTTAAGCGACCATCAACTCTAAACGAAAGGAGAATAGAAATATGCAGTCAAAATGTAGCACAAACATCGAAATAAATAAAGTAAGGATTAGATTTACGGAGAAGAAGATGACGGCATATGGGGGATTCAGTTTATTGGCTGCATTTTTTGAAAAGATCAAATTGAGAGGAATTTTGCAAGAGTTGATTCCGATCCATGAGAGTTCTCCCAATGGAATGGGGATATACAGCAAGGTATTGGCGTACATCCTTCTGATCTATGCGGGAGGCAGCAGGTTTTCTCATCTACTTTATCTTGGCTGGCAGGAGATTTTCACCGATCTTTTTGCAGTAAAGAGGCTTCCTTTAGCCTCAACGACATTGGGCAGGCTTTTCAGGAAAATCAGGAAACTGAAGGAAGTGGAAGCGATGTCGGAGGGTTTATGGGAATATTTGAAGAGATTGATTCCCTGGAAGGAGATCAAAGAGGACTGGCTCACATTTGATTCCACAGTCCTTGAGCGATACGGCAAACAGGAGGGTGCAAAGAGGGGATATAACCCGAAGAAGAAGGGCCGTGGTAGCCACAGCCCGCTTCTGGCATTTCTGAACAAGAGCAAATATGTGGTGCATCTGTGGAACCGTCCCGGCAATGTGATGTCATGGAATAACATCATTGGATTTTTCGAGTCCACATGGCACAGGATTAGCGGGCATATCGATATTAAGGGCGTTATTGCGGACAGCGGATTTTATCTCAGAGAATTTATCGAACTTTTGGAGCGGAGAAAATTAATCTATATCATAGCCGCTCGCCTATACCGTCCTTTGCAGAGGATGGTTTATGCACAACAAAACTGGAAGCGGATAGAAGAGGGGATATGGATCACGGAGTTCTTTTTCCAGCATGTCGATTGGATAACCGACAGGAGATTCATTGCAGTCCGGCAGGATATAAAGAAGAGGCCGCATGCGATGGGGAAGGAGTTATCTCTTTTTAGAGATGAGTTTGATACAGGGAATTATCGTTACAGCGTATGGATAACCAATTCACATGATCCCGCATATGAGGTATGGAAGCAGTGCAGGCCGAGGGCGAACGATGAGAATACCATCAAGGAACTGAAAGAGGATTTTGCGCTTGGAGGGTTCTCGATGAAGTATTTCTATTCAACAGAGGCGGCAATGCTTATTCGGGTATTCATCTACAATCTGTTTGTCCTGTTTCGACATCAGATACTGGGGCAGAAAGAAAAGATAGAACGCCTGAAGACCTTGCGGTATAAGTATTTTGTCCTCCCCGCCCAATTGGGAGGAGATGGCAGAAGGCTGGTATTGCGGATCTCCGTCTTTACACAGAAAGTACGATCAAAACTGTTATACCTCTTTAACCGCATAAGACAATACTTTCCGCCAGGTCTTGATAATTGCACTGCAGTTGGATGATGACAATAAACTTCAAAAGGAGGTATGTCAAAAAACAGTGTAAAGATTAGCTTTGCTAACGCTAATTCCGAGAATGCCTTGATAGGCTTGGATCTATAGGCATGTCTTTTCCAATTGCACTTTTCGGGTTAAACAATAAGATAATTAGCTAACCCATTCTTTCCGTCTCTGCGCAATCCAAAACCACCCAGAACCATTTTTAACGTAATATGATGTGATACCTTGCTTTCCAATGTTGTCGACATTGATTTCTGGTTATACTCAGCATTGATGTAGGATGGAAAAAGTGGACACCAAAGTCAGATAAAATAAATGAAAGACGGAGGTGTCAGAATGAAAGGGATTCCGCAGGGACGTTACACGAAGGAGTTTCGTGGGGAGGCAGTGAAGATGGTGTTAGCCGGGGGTATATCGTTGCTGGAGGCAGCTCACCGGCTGTCATTGCCGCCCTCGACGTTAGGGAACTGGGTCAAGGCGCATAAAGCTGGCAAGCTGGAAGATATAGGCAAGACACAGAAGCCACTGACGGAGCTAGAGATGGAACTGGCAAGGGTAAAGAAAGAGCTGGTAGAGACGAGAATGGAGCGTGATCTGCTAAAAAAAGCTGCCGCGTACTTTGCGAAGGAGTCGCTGCCCGGTACGCGCTAATGAAAGAAATGCGACTTCAATATTCAGTGCCGCTGATGTGCCGGATATATAACGTATCGGCAAGCGGATACTATGCACACGTGACAAGGCCGCTTTCTAAGCGGGGGCAGGAAGACGCCCGCTTGGAGGTTGAGATTAAGGCTGCACATAAGAGGACACGGCGGGTATGCGGCGCTGAGAGATTACAGAAGGATTTGGCAGACAACGGTATTGCAGTGGGTGTTTGCCGGATCAAGCGACTCAGGAAGAAGCTCGGTATACGCTGTAAGCAGACGAAGAAATTCAAAACTACAACTGACTCAAAACATACGCTTCCGGTGGCTGAGAACCTACTGGACCAGCAGTTTGAAGTATCCAGGCCGAACATGGCATGGTTGAGCGATATAACATATGTTTGGACCGATGAAGGATGGCTGTACCTTGCCGCGCACAAGGATCTTTTTAACGGTGAGATAGTCGGATACGCAATGGGAGAACGGATAACGAAGAGCCTTGTAAGTCAGTCTTTATTCCGTGCCGTTGCAGCGAAGCGTCCAGGGAAGGGGCTGATTCATCACTCGGATCGCGGGAGCCAATATTGTGCTCATGATTATCGGAAGCTTCTTAATCAGTTCGGCATGACGGCATCAATGAGTAGAAAAGGGAATTGCTACGACAATGCCCCGATGGAGAGTTTCTGGGGCACGCTGAAGCAGGAGCTTGTCCATCACAGACGCTACAGGAACAGACAAGAGGCAGTGCAGGATATCACGGAATATATCGAGATCTTCTACAACAGGCAGCGCCGACAGGCAAGACTTGGATATCTATCCCCAGTTGCTTATGAGTATCAATTCTATGCACGAGAGCTGGCAGCATGAAAGGTTTGGTGTCCACTATTGACATCCGAGGTCAGCATTTTTGAAGAGTATACCACAGACGCGGATTTCAGGAAGGACATAACTCTCCGTATTTCTATTAGAAGGTCTCACACTGCAGCCTGGAAGGTAGGATTAGAACACCGTAAACTTTACATGCACAGCCTTTACAATCCCAGATCTATGTTCCACATCTATCCCCATCTGCCGGTCCGCCGATTAAAAGGATTCAATCTCCTTGATCATTTCAACTCCCCTAACTCCGGGTGTTCTCTTCGAAACTTTGCATGTGCTTCCCGAGGGCTCATATCATCCAAGCCCAATCTTTTTCTACGCATCTCATAAGTCTCCACAAGAAGATTTCCATCGATCTTAACATTGGTTTGCAAATGTCCCCTCAGCTTAAGGCCAGTCTCGACATATTTATGCCGAGCCATGAAATCAGGCACATCGATGAAATCTTTTGTCATGCCGCTCGCATCTTTCATCTCTTCGCCGCTCGGAGCAATGACCATAGCGGAAATCACCTTTGTTGATTCAAGACCTTGGCTGAGAACCTCCACTAAACGAGCGTCCGTAATGCCTTGACGATCCATGATCTCGGTAATTGCTTCCTTACCCCTACTTTTCCCTATAACAAGCCCAGGGTTCTTATCGGCGGTAGAGGCCGCATATCCAGCAGCGATCATAGCGTCTTTCATCGTCTTATAGCCGGGATCCTGAAGGTTCTTTATAAGGCGGCGTTCGCGAAGGGAAAGCTTGCGTTCTTTTTTCTTTTTGGTAGGGGCAGGGACAGGTATTTCAGTGACCGGATTTGCAGGCTCGTTTTTCGCACCTATGCTCACTGTTGAAGTCTCCTTTTGTCCTCAGATTTAAAGCAATTTAGGTGCACAGCTCTGTACCTTTTGTAAATATATCAGATTTTATTAGATTTTGGCGGAATTCACTCGATATTGGCAGTAATCCTAAAATGCAATTCGCAGTTATTTGACAAAGTGGTAACCTTTGTGCGAATCGCTGCCTGCGTAGCATTAAGAGGACTCCAATTTCCTTGCTCATACTGGATCGCCTTCCCTCCCAAACTCCGGATGTTCTCTTATAAACTTTGCATGCGCTTCTTTGGGTGGCATATCATCAAGGCCAAGCCTTTTACGCCTCGCCTCATACGTTTCGGCGGGTACATTTACCGTTACTTGCCCCTTGAGCATGCCGAGGCGTTGCATTTTTATTCCAATGGCTTGCAGTTTATCAAAGAACTTCAGCGTCCTGTGGGGATAGCGTAAGATCAATTCTGCAAATATGAATCAGGGTATAATTCTCAATGGAAAAAGCAATCTCTCAAAGAGAGAAAGGAGAATTATACCCATGAGAAGAATTTTATCAAAGAAGGCGAAAAAAGTCATTGAGGATGGAGTGCAGGAGTTTATGGCGATGCCCCCGTTAGCGGAGTTGACGAGGATCGGAGCGAGGATGATGTTAGAGTCGGCGATGGAAGAAGAAGTGACGGCATATCTTCAGAGAGACTATTATGAGAGGAATGCCTGCGCTAAAGGAAGCCGGAGTGGATCGAAGCCCAGAACCGTGAAGATCGGTAGCGGTGATATAGGGCTAAAGATGCCGCAGGTAAGGAATGCCGGTGGCCCATTTCATTCCCGGATATTGCCGCCACGGATGACCCAGATGGATGAAATACAGGAAATCATCCCTCTTTTGTATATGAACGGCCTGTCCAGCAGGAAGGTAAAGAAAGCTGTGGGTAAACTCATAGGCAAGAAAGGCCTGAGCCATCAGAATGTCATAAGGATCAGCGGCAGGATCGTCGATGAGTTCAATGCATGGAAGAAGCGGGACTTATCGATGCTGCAGGTGGTGTATCTTGTTCTGGACGGCGTACGGATGGGAGTAAGGGCCGGGACCAAGGAGAAAGAGGCGGTGCTGGTGGCCTGGGCGTTTCTGGAGGACGGCAGCCGGGAGCTCGTGGGCGTGTCCCTTGGCAACAGTGAATCGTACAATGCGTGGAAAGGTTTTCTGGAGGATCTCACGAAACGGGGCATAAGTGAACCAATGCTCACGGTTATCGATGGCTGTCCCGGCCTTATCAAGGCGGTGGATGAAGTCTTCCCTGAATCAGACAAACAGCGCTGCACGAAGCACAGGACTGAAAACGTGCTGGATAAAGTACTGGAACAGGACAAGGCATCAGTAAAAGAGTCAGTAAGGAAGGTGTTTTACGCCTCGACCTATGAGCACGCAAAGGAGGCCGTGGAAATGTTCAAGAAGAAGTGGCGCATGAAATATCCTTCGGCAGTGGAATGCCTGACTGAAAATATAGAAGACTGTCTGACCTATTACAAATATCCTTACCAGCACTGGCTTAGAATTCGGACGACCAATATAGTGGAGAGGAGCTTCAAGGAGGTGAAGCGAAGGGTAAAGGTAGCAGGCCGGTTTCAGAAGGAGGAGCGTGCGCTCACCATGGTTTACTGGCAGCTCCACGAACTTAGATGGAACGGTGTAAGCATGACCAAGGAGGCAAAGGCAATCCTTACGAGGATCCGGGCATCAAGGATGCAAAGGGTTGCGGCATAATCGTATCAATGAAAACCCTTGAGAATAAAGCCCTGAAGAGAATTTACAGAAAAGACTTGACACTGTCCCTGTGGGTCCCGATCTGGGTTTTGAGGATTCCCAGCTCCTTCACACAGGCGACCTGCTCGACTGTAAGCTCGTGGATATTCTTCAATTCCCCATTATCATGCACGAAATCCTTGAGATTAAACCGTATTATCGTGTCAAGGTGAGCCTCCACTTCATGAGCCTCCATAAGTGCTTTATGAGTCAAATTGTTGAGGGAATTACGAGAATTAGTAATTGCAGTTTGAATCTGAGGTCTTAGGTTTTCTGCGCCAATAGCACAAGCAGTCTTTTTTGAATAACCCGCGCGAATTGCTGCTTGGGTAGCATTGAAATCTTTCAGATACTCAACGACAAAGAGCTGTTCTTTCGGTGTAAGTTGCCCGTTCTTTCTTATTGGCATAATTCCTCCTGACGATCATCCAGATGATGCGACGTTTACTGTCGGCATTCCATTCAGGAAGTTCTTGAGAGTGTAATTACTCAGGAAGTTATCTTTGCTGGACTCAGGGATTATTTTGTGTAGCTCTTGTGTAGCTTTTTTAGGTATGACGGGGTGGTTAACTGTTGAATTTAAATGGTTTTTACTGGTCGGGGCGAGAGGATTTGAACCTCCGACACCCTGCTCCCAAAGCAGGTGCGCTAGCCAGGCTGCGCTACGCCCCGAATCTTTGATCAATACTTGAGTATGTCCAGATAATCGGCGATATCTTTCTCTTCAGTTCCTCTGGCCTTTATCTTTTTTTCTTTCAGCTCTTCTATCGCCTTTTCTCTGTACCCGTTATAGGCAGGGTCAAACTCTATCGCATGAGACATTGCGACGGCGGCGTCACCATACTGGCCTTTGGCGTTATAACAGAGTGCAAGACCATAATACGGCATATGAAAATTTGAGACTCTTTTTAACGCCTCTTTATAGGTGTCTATTGCGTCGTCGTATCTCGAAAGCCTGTAGTATACCATCCCGATATTGTTCAATGCCAGTGCAGTATTTTTATATTGAGGGTTCGCGAGAGCTAATTTATATGATGCGATTGCTTCGGTGAAATTCCCCATGTTCGCATAGGTATTGCCGAGATTTGTTGCCGCCTCTGAAAAGTTTTTATCTATTCTTAACGCTTCCCTGAAATGTTTTATCGCGTTAGGATAGTCTTGAAACTTCACAAGATATATGATGCCGATTGCATTGTGGCTGTCTTTATCATCCGGGTTCAGTTCCAGTGATTTTTGAAATTCAACAAATGCGGGCTGAATGTTATTGTCATTAAGATATGACACGCCTAACTGGTAATGTGCTACGGCTTTCTGGACTTTATTTTCTTTTGCCACGGTTGCACAGGAAACGAGAAACAGCATAAAAAGAAAAAAGGCAAGGCGGGATATCTTCATTAGTTATTCTCCTGAATATATATATTAAACCTTCTTAAAGGTATCAGAAACACTCAGACAAGTAAAGAGACAGGAAATCTTATCGTAAACCTTATCCCATGACATACCTTTTATATCGATCTCAAAACCTTCAGGGAGGAACCTTAAGTTCCCGTCTATCTTATCTCTCAGCCCGAAGATATCCTGCGGTTCCACTTTCGTATCAGGCGAAAATATTACGCTGATCTTACCGTTTGCTTCCTGGACTTTTGTAATGAGGAGGCCCCGTGCCGTCAATTTCAGACTCATGATGTCTGTAAGGTTCTTGACCTCATCCGGCAGCCGGCCGAACCTGTCGTCCATTTCGGATTCGATCGCCTTCAATGTCTCCGGTGTCTTCGATGAAGCAATCCTCCTGTAAAGGCTCAACCTCAGGGAAATGTCATCGATATATTCTTCAGGGATAAAAGCATTGACCTTCAGAGTTATTGAAGGTTCAAACTCCTCCTCGATTTTTATGCCTTTCAGTTCCGCAACCGCCTTTTCCAGCATCTCGATATAGAGGTCGAACCCGACCGCGTGAATATGTCCGGACTGTTCGGCGCCGAGAAGGTTCCCGGCCCCCCTGATCTCAAGGTCTCTTAAAGCGAGCCTGAAACCTGCCCCCAAATAGCTCATGTCCTGTATGGCCTGCAACCTTTGTTTGGCCTCATGGGTAATGATGTCCTCACCCGGGACGAGAAAATACGCGTAGGCCTTTGCATTGCCTCTTCCGACGCGCCCCCTGAGCTGGTAAAGATCGGCCAAACCCATAGCGTCCGCCCTATTGATAATAATGGTATTGGCGGTCGGTATGTCGAGGCCGGAGCCTATGATGGCTGTCGACACCAGCATATCCGTTTCATGCTCGTAAAATTTAAGCATCACCCTTTCCAGTTCTTTTCCGTCCATCTGTCCGTGCGCGACGGCCATCCTCAACGACGGCACGAGCTTCATGATAAAATCTGCAATCTTGTAAATGTCTTTTATCCTGTTATGGACAAAGAACACCTGACCGTTCCTGTCAAGTTCCTTTTTAATCGCATCCTTTATAAGCGTTTCATCGAACAGGGACACAATACTTTTTACAGCGAGTCTTTCCTCCGGCGGCGTTTCGATCACGCTCATTTCTCTTATGTCCGATAACGCCATATGGAGGGTCCTCGGAATAGGCGTCGCAGTGAGGGTGATCACATCAATGCCCTTTTTCAGCTCTTTTATCTTTTCTTTCTGACCGACTCCGAACCTGTGTTCTTCGTCTATGATAAGGAGTCCGAGGTTGTGGAAATGTAAGTCTTTGCCGAGGAGGCTGTGGGTCCCGATGATAATATCGATATCTCCGTCAGATAATGCCTTGATCGTCTTTTTCCGGTCTTTCGCGGGTTTGAATCTGCTGATGTAATCTATGTGGACAGGAAAGGCGGAAAACCTCGATTTGAAAGTGCGGAAATGCTGTTCGCAGAGGATTGTCGTAGGCACAAGCACAACCACCTGCATGCCGTCATAAACAGCCTTAAAAGCGGCCCTCATCGCTACTTCTGTTTTCCCGTATCCTACATCTCCGCAGATGAGCCTGTCCACGGGTTTGTCGGATTCCATGTCCCTTTTAATGTCCACTATTGCTTTAAGCTGGTCCGGCGTTGCTTCATACGTGAAAAAGCTGTCGAATTCCCTGTGCAGTTCCGTATCCGGGCTGAAAGTAAACCCTTTATGTATCTTTCTTTCCGCGTAAAGGCCGACGAGCTTTTCCGCCATTTCCTGAATCTTCTTTATTACTCTGTCTTTTGTCTTCTGCCATGTCTTCCCGCCGAGCCTGTCGACCTTGGGAGTAATGCCTTCTTCTGAATGGTATTTGCTGATCTTGTTGATGGACTGTAAGGGCAGGTACAATCTTCCGCCTTCGTATTCTATCTGCACCAAATCTTCTTTAATGCCTTCTATGTTCTGCTGCACGAGGCCGTAGAACCTGCCTATGCCGTGGTCCTTATGGACGATGAAATCTCCGGGCCGCAGGTCATCGAGTGATGTAAGAAGCCCGGATATCTTCGATTTCTTGATAGGCCTGTAATTAGGTCTTTCCCCGAATATCTCTTTTTCAGTCAGGATTAAAAGGCCCGGCATATGGAGCCCTGCTGAAAGGCTCCCGATCGTTATGGAGATTGCACCTTCATATTCATAAAGCTCACCCTTATCGATTAAGGGCGCAACGACACCCCCTTCCATCAGAATGTCTTTCAGTCGTTCTGCCTGTCCGCCGGATGAACAAATAATCGCGATTCTGTTTTCTCTTATGAGGGGCTTGATATTGACCGGCAGATCCCCTATGTCTTTCCTCTCTTCAGGCGTTATCCCAAGACCTTTTAGCGGCAATGCTTCTGCGCTGTATCCGGGGCCTTGTATGGAATATCTCGAAAAAAATACAACTTCTTCGGGAAGACCGTCTTTTTCGTGGATAGAATCCGAGAAAAAGTATTTAATCCATGGCATCAACCCGAGAGGGGTTGTGCCTGATGCAGGGTCTGCCGCGGGCAGCATCAGGACAAAAGATACTTCTCCCGTGGACCTCTGCGTATCCACATCGAATATTTTGATGATATCTATCTCATCCCCGAAGAACTCAAGCCTCGCTGGCGTTTCGGATGTCGAAGGGAAAACATCGAGAAGCCAGCCGCGACGGCTGTACTCTCCTTTTCCGGAAACGAGGGGTACATTCGTATACCCCATTCCCCGCAGTCTTTCTTCAATTTCCTGCCGGCTGATAACCATTCCTTTTCTAATGTTCAGTGCCTTCTCGGCCAGCTCTTCCCATGGCCATACCGTTGACTGGAGACTCTTAAAAGAACAGACGACGGATTCATTCCCTTTAAGAGAGTTGACCAGGTTGGCCCTTTCACCCGACACAGAGGGACCGTTGGGTTCCGGGAGGAAAAGGGTATGGTCTTTTTTCAGGATATCCCTGAAGAAATTTGTGTCCGCATACAGTTCCCTTGCGAGTTCTTCGGTCGATTCAACTGCCAGAAAAGGTCCATCACAGAGCGCGAGTAACAAAGCGGCCGCCGAACCGCCCAAGTTATAAATGCGTGGCCCGCTTAAGCCATTCTTGATTATGTTTTGTATAGATGTGAAATCCATCGGCATTGTAACAGCTTCAATAATATGGTAAATTATATATTCTGAATTGTGCTTTAGGGTGCGTTGTTTTTATCGGCCTCTTAACTCGGCATCTGTTGATCTGAACGCAGGCTAAGTCCCGGCGGCTGCGGGAGGAATAAAATAAACTTTAGGATACATTATGTTTAATTATATCATAAACTTGCGAAGCTATTTTTCAAAGGGAAAGGTGACACCATGAATAAAATATTGCGACTTGGTCTTCCGAAAGGAAGCCTGCAGGAATCCACATTAAAGCTTTTTAGAAAGGCTGGATACCGTATTAACATATCGAGCCGTTCTTATTATCCGTCTTTTGATGATACCGAGATAGAATCCATGTTAATCAGGGCCCAGGAGATGGCAGGATATGTCGAAGCAGGAATACTCGATTGCGGCCTTACAGGGAAAGACTGGATCATGGAGCAGAACGTATCGGTGCATGAGGTTGCAGAGCTTATTTATGCAAAAGAAGGGCTCAGGCCGGTAAAGTGGGTCATCGCGGTACCCAATGATTCTAAAATTAAAACAATTAAGGACCTTAACGGGAAACGTATTTCAACGGAGCTCGTCGGGTTTACAAAAAGATATCTGAAATCAAAAGGGGTAAAAGCAGAGGTGGATTTTTCATGGGGCGCCACGGAGGTAAAACCTCCTCATCTTGCCGACGCGATCGTTGAACTCACCGAAACAGGCACGTCTTTGCGGGCAAATAACCTCAGGGTCATCGATATTATTCTCCAGTCAAGCACGAGGTTTGTCGCGAACAAAAAGGCCTGGAACGATAAATGGAAGCGGCAGAAGATGGAGAATATCGTGATGCTTCTCAAAGGAGCTCTTGCGGCTGAAGAGAAAGTAGGCCTTAAAATGAACGTTTCCACAAAGTCGCTTAAACGGGTAATGAGCCTGCTCTCTTCAATGCACTCTCCGACAATATCCGCGCTATCAGACGAGGGATGGTATGCCCTGGAGGTTATTATCAATGAGAAGCAGGTTCGGGACCTTATACCTAAACTCAAGATGGCAGGCGCTACGGGCCTTGTAGAATATCCGCTGAATAAGGTGATACCTTAATACTTTTTTCAGCGGGTTTGACTCAGAACGGGCTTTGAATTATTTACACCCTGTTGCAAGGACGGTGGGATATCTTCTCCCACATCTCATCGTTCATGTCATCCGCATATTCATCTATGGAAAAGATCTTACCGCACTCCGTGCAGTGTAAACTGACGCCCCTTCACCCAAAGGCGAGTCTGATCTTCCCCCCGCATTCTTTGCATTTCATTTCATTAGTATAAACGATAAGGACCCAAAAACCAATATCCTGAGACCCGCGCGGGACATCTTCACGGATAAAGATTTGCCGGAGATGAAAGTTACTGCCCGCAACATGACACGTCCTTCTGCATAAGGTGGCAAGATTTCAGACCACACGGACGCCGGAACTCAGATTTCTGCGCCTCAATTACAAAGAGAAATATGCGTCGGAATAAGATGAATAGCTCGGAGGGATTATCTTCGAGGTCGGGTGCGGGTAACACCTCAACTATTGATTTTTGAGGTGATAGGAAAATCACTGATTTACATTAGAAACAAACACACAAAAGGCAGTGCCTTTTGTGTTACTTTAGATAATTATAATGTGTAAAGGGTAGTTAGGCTTTGGATGAGACTAATTTTTGAATTTCTTCTGAAACCTTTTCAATCACGGAATTCCAATCACCTGGAATAGGTTGCCGAAAAAGTCTAATTGTTGGATACCAAGGACTGTCATCACGGTTTAACATCCACCGCCAGTCTGGTGCAAATGGAAGTAATGTCCACACAGGTTTACCAAGTGCTCCGGCTAAGTGGACAACAGAAGTGTCTACGGAAAGAACTAAATCAAGGTTCTCTATTAACGCAGCTGTATCTGAAAAATCACTGATTTCTTCTGTATAGTCAATAAGCTTCATGCCTCTTGGAGGATTCTCCGCCTGTTTTGCAGCCTCACCTTTTTGCAAACTGTAGAATGAAACATCCCTAAGTTCTGAGAGAGGAGAAAAAACATCAAGAGGACACGAACGATTGCGGTCGTTCTTATGTTCTGGCTTTCCAGCCCAAACTAACCCTATTTTAATACATGAATTGTCATATTGAATTTTATCTTTCCATTTCTGCGCTAATAGAGATTCGACCATTATATATGGAACTTTTGAGGGAATAGTTTCAAGTGTGGCATTGAATATTAAAGGAAGACTTAATAACGGACAGTATACATCGAATTCGGGCAATTCTTCTCCCTGCATAATGACCCGCTGTATCCCCTCAGCATTTTTTATCAAGGAGACTAATTCTCTTTGGCAGTCAACTATTACCTTTGCGCCTTTTTGTGCAATCAAGGGGGCATAACGAATAAATTGTATTGTATCTCCTAAGCCCTGTTCATATTGTAATAAAATAGTAAGTCCTTTAATTTCAGATCCATTCCATAAGGGCTTAGGGAAATTACGACAGTATTGGATGAAATCTTTTGTTTTCCATCGCCACTCATACTCTTTCAAGCCCTCTTGAAAATTGCCATTAAGTAAAAAAGTCATGGACAACCCATAGTGAATCACGGCATGAGTTGGATTCAGCTGTAAAGCTTTCTGATAATGTTTTATAGCTTCATCAAGGTTCCCCTTATTTTTAAAAACAATTGCAAGATTATTGTAAGGGCTTTCAAAGTTAGGGTTAAGCTGAAGGGCTTTTTGATAACATTTTATTGCCTCATCGTATTGTCCTTTTTCATTAAGGATAATTCCAATATTGTTACATGCATCAGCACAATTCGGATTAAGCTCCAGTACCCTTCTATAAAAAGTTACAGCTTCATCGAGTCTCCCCTCATCTTGGAGCGTTTCCCCAAGATTGAAATATGCCAGCGCAAAAAGGGGATCATATTTAATTACTTTTTTATAACAATGAATAGATTCTTCAATTTGGCCTTTTTCTTGATAAATCTTTCCCAAAATATAATATGCATTTGCATTGTTGGGGTAAAGTCGAAGTGATTTTTCGATATATCTTATTGCAAAATCATAATTGCCTACTTGAGCATACAATACTCCGAGTTTATACAGGACATCAACATTGTTATGTTGTTTTTTTAATATTTTTTTGAAAATATATTCTGCCTCTTGTAGATCCCCCGACTGATGATATTGCAGGGCTAATTGTATTTGCTTATCGATATTCATCGTTGCCCGTATATTTTTTTATCGAAATAAGCTTCTCGTTTATAACATGTAAAACTTGTTCAATAGTAGGAATACATCTGAATTCACCATACTTAGAACAATTGCCACTTTGGCAACAATAAATCTTGCAATTGCCCTTCACATAAGAGACTTTATAATGAGGGTCCTCATTGCGGTAAATTGCCCTCTTGCTCCATTCTATAGACATATCTAAAACAATAATCTCAGTATCTGTAGCTCCACTCAAAACAGAAAGTCCATTTTGACAAGTAATAAAAAGATGGCTATTTCTAATTGTATAATATGTTTGATCCAAGCTTAGCTTGTTTGTCAAATCTATGCATCCTTGCAATCCAATAGACTTTTTCCACAGATTGTCGGCTTTAGTAAAAACATCTTTTCCTACAACAGCAACTGATAAGTTTTGGGCTATGATGAAATCCGCTACCTTTTGCCAGTTCTCTATAGGCCAGCTTCGACTTGGCCACGTAACAGATGTATTTATAACTACATCAAAATGTTCTGCGCTATCTTGCTCAATAGGGAAATACTCGATCTGCTTTTCCCTAAAACTTAGTTCTCCTATCCCAATTGGTATACTGATAAAATCAAAAGTGTCCATAAGGTAATGCGGGAGCTTCGAAGGGTCAAACAATTCAACTGTTTTTTTATACTTAGCTGTCTGACGGATATAATGAATATCACATGCCTTATAAATATATGGGCAATTTTTGAATCAATTTGGATGGTGAGTAAAAATCACAGCTTTTAAATCCTTTTCTGTCATCAGACTTAATAACTTTCTTATAATAGGGATTGCAAACAGACAATCACCCATTCCTTCACATTTTAAGATAACTGCAATTTGCTCAGAATAAATTCCCATCTACCGCCGCGCTCTAAAATATATGTAGCATTTGCCACATTGGTTATCAATAGAAATATACACTATTTTAACAATTCCGATATGTGAGGTGTAGGAGGAAGAACTCTTTGCCTCTGATCATTTCATATCCCTTCAATTAGTTTGTAATACTCCTTGAGAGTGCGGATGGATTGCATCGTGGTTTGTAATAAGATACAACTGAGAACAAGGATTCCTATTGTGAGTCCGATCTTCCATGCCCGCGTCGTTTGTGGACGCAACCAAATCAGGGGCAACGCCAGAGGCCCCACACAACAGACTGCGATGATAATAAAGGATTTTCGGAAATACCATTGAATCTTTTCCTCTGTAAAGCGTGGGGGGTTGGAGGCATACAGAAACTCACCGCAGTGTTTACACTTTATCGCGTCGTCTTGAATTTCTTCAGCGCGGAATGGACACTTTTTCATTATCATCTCTCTTGGTAGAACAACGATTATACCGACACCTTATTTTTTTGGTTTTATGGCCGAAACCAGAGTACATCTTTCACTTGGACGGGACATCATCGCTGATTATCTACCCGTTATTTTTCTTATAAGAATATTACGCCTCCGATGATGAAGGCAAAGCAAACGGAATGAGCATACACCCTGGTGTAGGTTTGTAGATATATCTTCCACGACCGGCGTAATAACCCGTAAATGAGCCGATTTCGTTCCTAAAGACGAGCATGATTATTCCAAGGACAATGATCAACAGATTCGACAAAAATGGAATTACGCGGCATTGTTGTCATCATAAGAGTAACCTGCGAATGATTATACTATAAAGCTGCATAAAGGTGAAGGCAGGCAAGCACATTTGCACACCTTAAAGATTATAGTGGTCGCAATGACATATGTTATTATCTTTATATGCAATCTCCTGGTGAAGAAAAGGCGTGGGAAGTGCTTGGAGGCCTCCATTATCAGGATGTATGCAAAAATGCCGCAGCGGCATATGACGGCTCTCGCATATCCTATCTTATAAGATCATTCTGCTGGGAATTTTCCGTAAGCCCTGAAGAAAAAGATATAAAGAGCTCTGTCGAACAAGGTAAAATCCTCATCGAAAGATACGGTTATTTCTTTCGACACTCTTGTCTCTGGTATCTGATTTACGCAAAAGACATCCCTCTCACTGGAAAACTCGTTAAGCCCTCTGATATAAAAGGCGGAGAAATGTTCTTCAGGGGCAGCCATGTCCTGCCTTTAAGCAATATCGCAAATAAATACGGGAATGATACAAATGCCTTTTTAAATAGAGGGGCAATGCTTTGCGCGGAGCCGCTTGATTACGGGGATGCTTCATTAAGGCTTTGGCCGATGCCGAGGATCCCGGTGATAATAATTCTCCGGCTTGGTGATGAAGAGTTCCCCCCGAGGGTTGACCTTCTCCTGGATTCTACATGCGAGCTGCACCTCCCGCTCGATATCATCTGGTCGATAGCCATGATGAGCGCGCTGGTGATGTTGTGAGCCTGAAGCTCAAAGAAAAGACAGGCTTCCTTTTGTCAAAAGAAAAAGGCACGGTCTATAAAGATCCCGGCGGAAAGATCAACGTTGTCCTTGTGTATCCGAACACATACCATGTCGGGATGTCCAACCTCGGATTCCAGGGGATATATGGTCTTTTGAACAGCATGAGAGATGTTGTATGCGAGAGGGCGTTCCTTCCCGAGGACAAAGACATGGATGAGTATGTCAGAACGGATACCAAGCTTTTTGCCATGGAATCACAGAGACCTTTGAACCGTTTTGATATTGTTGCTTTTTCAGTCTCTTTCGAAAATGATTATCCAAACATTGCAAGTATTCTTACTCTCGCAAAGCTGCCGCTGAAAAGTGCGGGAAGGAATTCCAGGCATCCCTTGATTATCATGGGGGGCCCGTGCGCTTTTTTTAATCCTGAGCCGGTTGCCGATTTTTTCGATATCTGTTTTATCGGCGAGGCGGACGAGATGCTGCCTGAATTTTTCGACGTATACAGGACTGCCGCGGACAGAAAAGAGGTCCTCAAAAGATCTTTGACTATAGAGGGCTTGTATGTCCCGATATTTTATAGCGTGTCTTATGATGCGGGCGGAAAAATCGTAGGCAGACATCAATCGGAGGATGTCCCTGAGATTATAAAAAGGCGCTGTTTGAAAGATATAACGAAGTCAAAGATCATGACGTCCGTCATCACATCAGAGACGGAATTCTCCGATATGTATCTGATAGAGGCCATGAGGGGATGCCCGTGGAATTGCAGGTTCTGTGTTGCCGGAAAGATATATAATCCTCCGAGGAAAAAAGGATTAAAGGCAATTGAAGATGAGATCCGGGCAGCGCTGAAGACGACGAAGAGAGTAGGGCTGATCGGACCTTCTTTATCGGACTACCCGCACATAAAAGATGTGCTGAAAATACCCGGAGTTGATTTTTCGATCACCTCTCTGAGGGCAAGCCAAAAGAGCGCTGAACTGGTGAGTTTGATAAAGGGGCACAAGAGCGTATCGATTGCGCCCGAGGCCGGGACTGAAAGGCTTAGAACGGTCATCAATAAAAAAATTACCGAGGAAGACATCCTCCATACTTCGGAAATGCTCTTATCCGAAGGGATCGAGACCCTGAGGCTTTACTTTATGGTCGGCCTGCCGACAGAAACAAGGGATGACATCGAGGGAATAATTCATCTGACAAAAAAGATAAGGGACATTTCGAAAAAAGGACATATTACCCTCAGTGTCAGCACCTTTGTACCGAAACCGTTTACACCTTTTCAGTGGCATCCGATGTCCCCTCCTTTTGAGGTCAAGGAAAGATTGAAAATAATCAAGAAAGGACTTCTCCCGTTCAAGGGGATTAAGGTCTTTCATGATGTCCCGAAGTATGCGTATATGCAGGGGTTATTTGCCTTGGGGGGCAGGAGCATATCAGCGGTGATCGCGGAGATGCTCAGATCCGGTGATTGGATAAAGGCAGCGGAGACTGTGGGCATCGATAAGGATTTCTATATCTTCAGGGAAAAAATAAGGGATGAAATCTTGCCGTGGGATTTTATTGATACGGGAACGGAAAAAGAAAAGTTGTGGACAGAATACCGGGAAGCCCTCGGCTGCTGATATTTGACATATGGTCTGTAACGTGATAAGTTTTAATCGATGAACAGAAATTTATGTATCTCAATTATTGCAGTACTCTTAATTTCCACCATCCTTACGGCTCCTTTATCTGCAGCTGCAGCAGACCCTTGCGCGGCAGAAGGTATTGTCGTGAAGAATTTGACGATGCTTGATCTTTGGTACAGGAAAGACAATGGAGATTGTGTCATGTGGAGACGCAATTATATCTTTAGGATAACGCCTGAAGATATAATAATAATATTTTCCGATCTCACCTGCGAGACACTGTATTGCAGGCGTAACCCGACCTACGGAGATTATAAGTTTATCGACGGGGATGGAAATTGCGCCGTCAGGATTCTCCCGGATTGTAACCTTTCGGACATGTAATTTGGTTATTATGGAGTTGCCTTCCCCGTGAATAGAACTTCCTTAATCCTAACCTGCAGTATTCATATAATTGCCGACAGATACAGTATTTGAGCAGTTTTAAATTCTTTCGAAGAAAGAATTTACCTCGGAGGCCCGATTTGTAACGGGCCGAGAATGAGCGCAAATACTGTATCTGTCGGCATCCACAAATTCCATGAATTAAGTGGGCTAAGATAGTTCAATCGGCGTTATGCTAAAATAGCATTCAAATAGAAAATACTTTTCTCTGATAACTATCAATAACAAACAGGAATCTTTTTTTCGATTTGCAATTGCATGATTGACAATGTGCTTTTAGAGAATATAAAAAATATATACAGAAAAATTTCGTCCGCTGCTCTTAGATCAGGCAGAGACCCTTTTGATGTGAAACTCGTTACTGTTACAAAGACGGTTGATATCGAGAGGATAAAAGCTGCGATAGATTTAGGGTTGAGGACATTCGGGGAAAACAAGGTCCAGGAAGCTCAAAAAAAAATTGCCGAATGTAAATCTAAGTGCGCGGACTGCGGGATTGAATGGCATATGATAGGCCATCTCCAGAAAAATAAGGCAAAGACCGCGGTACAGCTTTTTGACCTGATCCATTCTCTCGATTCTGTCGGACTGGCTGAAGAGATCAATAAATATGCGGAGAAGGCGGGGAAAATCACGAGGGGTTTAATAGAGGTCAAACTCTCAGGAGAGGAGAGCAAGCACGGCATTTCGAGAGAAGATGTCATGCAATTAATAGAAGCTGTATCACGGATGAAGAACCTGAGACTCGAAGGCCTGATGACCATGCCGCCGTTCTTTGAGGACCCTGAGATGGCAAGACCTTTTTTCAGGGAGCTGAGAGAAGTAAGGGACAAAGCAGAGAGGTCGGGCTATAAACTGCCGGAGCTTTCTATGGGCATGACAAATGACTTCGAGGTTGCAATCCTGGAAGGCGCGACAATAGTAAGGATCGGTACGGGGATATTCGGGGAAAGAATCAGGAAATAAGACAAAAGAATAAGTTATTATTTGAGACATATATTATTAAAACCGAAAAATGCAGGTACTGTTCAAAAAATTATTTAACTCGATGAATGTATTGAGAATATCTTTATGCTGGTAATCACAAAAATATTTCAGTGGCCAGCCGTTAAATGTACAATAAGGTATCGAAAAACAATTTTTTTCACAACACCAGCATTTTTCTAATTGCAGTTTTTGGGTTAACCCGGTTACATATATTAAGCTAACAGAAATGTTTTCTTGACTACAGGAGGAGAGATGATAGGTTTTATCGGCGGCGGGAATATGGCGGAGGCTCTGATAAAAGGTATACTGCAGAGCGGGGTAAAAGATATAACAGTGTCCGAGCCAAGGGAAGAAAGGCGCATATACCTTGAAAAGGCTTATGGCGTGAAGGCCACCCCTGACAATAAGGAAGTTGTAAGAAACAGCAATATTATAATCCTGGCTGTAAAGCCCCAGAATATGGATGAAGTGACTGCCGGTATCGCTGATTCAGTCACCGCCGATAAGATAATAGTGTCTATTGCTGCCGGTGTAACATTAGCATATCTTTCATCGCGGCTAAAGACTTCTAAGATAATCCGTGTAATGCCGAACACCCCGGCACTCGTTCAGGAGGGCATGTCCGTACTGTCAATGTGTGAATGCATTCAGGACAAAGAAATGAGTTTGGTGCGGGGTATTTTTATGTCCGCCGGAAAGATTCTCGTACTCCCTGAAAAATATATGGATGCAGTGACCGCTGTTTCGGGGAGCGGGCCTGCTTTCATCGCCTTATTTGTCGAAAAAATGACGGATGCGGGTGTTATGGCCGGGCTCAGCAGAGATAATGCCTCTGAGCTTGCAATCCAGACATTGATAGGCACTGCAAAATTGTTGGAGACGGGCATGCCGCCCGATAAACTCAGGGAAATGGTCACTTCACCCGGCGGAACGACTGCGGCAGGGCTTAAAGTTTTTGAAGAAAAAGGTCTGAAAAATATAGTTTCTGCCGCGATTGAAGCCGCAACAAACAGGTCGAAGGAATTGGGGAGAAAAGAATAAATGTTTATCTTCGCGAATTTATTGCTTGCCTCAGCCAGGATTCTCGATGTGTTGCTTTCTGCTTATATGTGGGTAGTAATAATCTCGGCCTTAATAAGCTGGGTGAATCCCGATCCTTATAACCCGATAGTCAGGTTCCTTTATTCTGTTACTGAACCGGTATTTAGGCGGATCAGGCGGATTATAGGTTTCCGGCTGGGCGTTATCGACATATCACCCATGGTTGCAATACTCGCGATAATGTTTGTAAAGTATTTTTTGATACAGTCATTAATAGAGCTTGCCTATAAATTGAAAGGAGGCATTTTATGAGAATAACGCCGCTTGATATCCAGCAGAAACAATTCCCCATGAAGTTCAGGGGGTTCGATGTTGAAGAGGTATACGCATTCCTTGAGATAGTCAGGGAAGAAATGGAAGACCTCCTCAGGGACAACGCGAATCTGAAGGAGAATATCCAGAGGCTGGAAACCCAGATTAAAGATTACAAGGACATGGAGACCACTCTGAGAGAAACGCTCCTGACCGCCCAGCAGATGGTCGAGGACTATAAGACAAACGCCCGTAAGGAGGCAGAACTCGTTGTGAAGGAGGCGGAACTTAAAGCAGACTCCTTACTTAAAGAAGCTCAGGAGAAGGTCATAAAGATCCATGAGGACATAGTAGATCTTAAGGGGATCAGACGCCATTTTAAAGAAGAGTTGAGGAGGCTTGTTGAAAGCCATCTGAAGATGCTCGAATTCGATAAGGAGAGAGAGGAAGAAGAGGGAGGCATGAAGCAGGAATGAAGTATAATGCCCTGAAGGGTGTCCATGACATCTTCCCGCCGGAGATTTACATATGGCAGAAAGTGGAAAAAGTTGCAAGGGATATATTCTCTGTTTACGGCTTTCAGGAAGTGCGTCCGCCCATCATCGAGTCAACGGATATTTTTATAAGGAGTATAGGCGACACTACCGATATTGTCGAAAAAGAAATGTACACATTCTCCGATAAAGCGGAGAGGCATATAACCCTCCGCCCGGAAGGCACGGCGCCTGTTGTAAGGTGCTATGTGGAGAACCACCTTTATAACCTGCCGCCGCCGCAGAAATTTTTTTACTCGGGGCCGATGTTCAGATACGAAAGACCGCAGGCAGGACGTTTCAGACAGTTTTTTCAGATAGGCGCAGAGGCCTTCGGCGCGGCAGACCCGAAGATCGATGCGGAGATACTTTCGATGCTAAAGCTTTTTTTCGAGCGGCTCGGGCTGAAAGGTCTTAATTTCCAGGTGAATTCCATCGGCTGTGAAAAATGCAGGCCCGATTACAAAAAGGCCCTGCTGAATTTCTTTTCGGACCGCCTCGACGGCTTCTGTCCTGACTGTAAAAGGAGATATGACCAGAACCCGCTCAGGATACTTGATTGCAAAGTTGAGTCATGCGTGAAGCTTAGAGAAGGTTCTCCGTGCGTCACGGATTTCCTGTGCGATGAATGCAGAGAGCACTTCAGTTCATTCCAGTCTTTGCTGAACATTCTGAGCATACCGTTTGTGATTAACCCCAATATGGTCAGGGGTCTCGATTATTACACGAGGACGACCTTTGAGGTCACTTGTGAAGACCTCGGGGCGCAAAATGCAGTAGCTGCCGGCGGACGTTATGATAAGCTTGTCGAAGACTTCGGAGGTCCGGCTACCCCTGCGATCGGCTTTGCGATCGGGATGGAAAGAATAACGACTCTGCTTAAGGCATCGACCACCGATACCATACCGTCTCCACAAGTCTTTATTGCAACGATAGGGTCGTTTGCTGGGAGAGAAAGTCTTGCTATTGCCGATAATCTGAGGAAAAACGGGACATGGGTTGAACTCGGATACACGGGGAATTCTTTAAAGAGCCAATTAAGAAGGGCGGACAGACTTTCCGCCCAATATGTCCTGATTGTAGGCGACGATGAGATTGCGTCGGGTAAATTGAAATGGAAACGACTTTCAGACAGCAGCCAGGGCGAGATACCGATCACGGAAGTATACGATTTCTTTACCCCACCACATCAAGCTCCCTCACCCTGAATCCGACGCCCAGTTCTTCGGTTATCTTTCTGCATTTCTCTATATCTACTCCGTCAAGTTTTACAACTGTAACCAGGACGTCGGGTATGTATTTTTTTGATTCCTTTATAAAATCTATAATCCCCCGGAATGCATTTTCCAACGCAGGCTTGCAGATTAAGTTATATGTATCCTCATCATGTGCGTTGAGGCTTATGGAGATACTGTCGACAATACCTTTGAGATCGGGTAGTATGTTTCTCCGGTGTATCATATTCCCGTGCCCGTTTGTATTTATCCTTACCTTACCGTTGTTCTGCTTTACCCATGCTGCGACACTTTTAACCAGCCCAAGCCTCAAGAGCGGCTCTCCATAACCACAGAATACGATCTCGGTATATTCTGCCGGGTCTCCTATCGCGTTCTTCAGGTCTTCTTCCGACGGCTCGTCTGAGTGTCGCAGGTTGTGGCCTTTTACAAAGTCCGACTGGAACCTTATGCAGAATGAGCACGTGTTCGTACATCTGTTGGTAATGTTGAGGTAAAGACTGTCTCTTATACTGTACGTTATTTCGCCTGTACGGGGAATCTGTCCTATCCTGAAAAGCCGCTTTGCATTCAGTGTCGTAATCCTTGATATGTCTTCAAGTGTGACGCCCCTCAACTCCGCGATCGTCATAGCCGTATGCAAAAGGTAAGAAGGTTCGTTCCTTCTGCCCCTGAAAGGTTCAGGGGTGAGATAAGGCGCGTCTGTTTCGATAAGCAGATAATCATCAGGTATTGCCCTTGCAATATCTTGCAGATTTTTTGCCTTCTTAAAAGTGACGGGGCCCGCAATCGATATATACAAACCCATAGCCATCGCCTTTTCGGCCATATCTATGTCGCCGGAAAAACAATGCATGACGCCGCTATTTATTCCTGATTTATTGATAATATCGAGAGTATCTTCCTTTGCCTCCCTGCTATGGATGAGCACCGGAAGGTTGATCTCACCGGCAAACTGAAGCTGCTTCATAAATACTTCCCGCTGTATTTCACGGGGCGAATGATCATAATGGTAATCAAGGCCGATCTCCCCGATAGCTACGATTTTCGGTTTTAGTTCGGAGTTCGAAGTTCGGATTCCCGGACTCGTTCTTTTAATTCTATATTCACCGGCCCATGTTTTTATCTGATCAAATATTTCTTCCGTGAAATCCTTGGCATCATGCGGATGGAAGCCGACCGCTGAATAGATGAAATCGTATTTTCGGGAAAGCTCAAGGCCGCCGATATTGCCTTTCAGGTCGGTGCCTATCGAAATTATTGCCTCGATACCCGATTCCCTGGCCCTTTTGATAACATCCGCCCTGTCGGGATCAAATGCATCCATCTCAAGATGGCAATGAGTGTCAATCAACTTTGGGATCATAGGTTATTTCCATAGCTGTATCTAATATTTTTCAAACTTGATGGATTCAATGAAAAATTATAACTTATCTGTCAATTTTCTGTGCTCTTCCTGAATCATTGCATCTCGCCATTTTGCCCCATGCGGTATTTGATGCCGTAATTAATAATGGAATCAAGTTCCTCGTCTGTGAAGCCGTAATGCTTTGCGAGTACACAGTCGATTTCTGATGAAATACAGGCGGGATTAAGCACTCTATCCTCATTGGTAGGCTGCATCATATGCACAGCGAATTCAATAATCTCACGAGGCGTGATTTCTCATCTCCGCCCGGGCCTGCGTTTTGCCTGGTACGGTGGAGAGGATTCGGCAATACGCATTTCCGTCTCTGTATCAATCGGCTCGAAGACTACGCGGACATGGGCGTGCAGAGCTTCGGCTACGCGGCGGAGCATACTGAGGGAATGGCCTTCATAGCCGGGAGACTCAAGCCGGCTGATTTGTTGCTGGGAAGTCTTCAGAAGCTTCGCCAGTTCCTTTTGAGAAAGCCCGGCCTTCTGCCGGAGAACGGCGATTTGCAGCGCCACATCCCAGGCCTCTCCGGCGCGCTCAAAGCGTGAGGCAAAGGAAGGGTCTTTTCGCTGCTCTTCGAGGTAACGGTCAAAATTAGTTTTTTTCTTCATTCCGCTCTTTTCTTCCAATCGCTCATTCGTTTCCGCGCAACCGCAATATCACGGGCAGGGATATCCTGTCCCTTATGGCGTATGCCGTGTACCGCAACGATCCGGCGATCCTTCATAAAAAACCACAAGACGCGGGTGTTGAGCTTGCCCACATGGCGTAGCTCGAACAGCCCGTTGTCGAGCGCTTTGGCCAATGGTTCGCGGTGATATTGCTTGTTCCGCAGCTTTGCCAGTCCTGCGACAACCGCTGCAAAATCATCCGGATCACTGACCTTCAACTCGTCAAGAAATTTACGAAGAGGGCACGCCCCCGAAGCCGTTTCATAAAATTCTATTGTAAAATCCATGCTCATGTCAACATCAATATTGTTGTACCACCCGCATATCCTCCTCAGTAATCCGCCGCTTGCCGGTGACACATTCGTGGATAGAGGATTTGATATTGCTGCAATGCTGTGATTTGATTTTCTATATTTTTGTTAAGTTTCTTAAGTTCTGCTGTTTTGGCGTCAAGATAATCTGTAAGATTATTCTGCTCTATATTATCGAAGATACGCGGTATAGATGCTACAATTCTATCACAGGCAGGGCAATTTTGATAAGGTCTATTCAATGTTATAAAGATACCTGCAAGTAATATAAAATGAGTTGCAGGCTTAATGAATGTTATAAGAACTTTATGCGCCGAATTTCTTGAGGCGCCCTGCATTGGCAAGGGCCAGGGGCATGAGATTTACTGTAGGGAAAATACCGAGTTCGCCTTTCAGGCACTCCCTTTCGGAAAACGCTTTGCATGTATCACCGAGAACATATGGGGATTTCAGGAGAACAGGCACAGGATGCCAGCTGTGGCTTTTCATAACGGAGGGAGTTGAATGGTCTCCGGTTATCATGATGACATCGGGATTGAGACTGAGTATTTCCGGGAGGAATGTATCGAATTCCTCAATCTTTGATACCTTGCCCTGGAAGTTTCCATCCTCACCGTAAGAGTCAATCTTCTTGACATGCATGAAGAAAAAGTCATAGTCATTATAATTCTTTTTCAGAAAATCGAGCTCTTCTCTTATATCACCTTTTAACGGTGGGGCATCCATACCGATCAATTTGGCAAGACCGCGGTACATGGGATATACCGCTATGCACAACGGTTTCAGCCCATAGACGTCATTGAAATGCGGGATATCAGGTACCTGAGAAAAGCCTCTGAGAAGGATAAAGTTGGCCTTTGGTTCATTCTTTATAATATCTGTAATACCTGAAATCAGTTTCTCAACAACCTTTGCAACTCTTCCTGCCTCCGGTGTTTCCGGGGTAACCGGAACAGGTGTCTTTCCTTCCTTCTGGGGATCTGTATCTTTTATGCAGGCTGATCCCTTCGGTAATGGTTCGGGAAATCTAAGCACTGCAGCAAACCGGTGTTCCATGCCCGGGGCGAAGATCACTTCTGCATCATCAATCTTCTGAATATTCTCCTGAAGCCTCTCGGTTATCTTTCTGTTCTCATCGGTCGGGATTCTTCCTGCTCTTCTGTCCTGGATTATACCATCCTTAATCGTGGCATAATTAATACGTATGGCAATGTCCGTCTTGCGTAATTCGATTCCGAGGCCGAGCGCCTCAAGCACTCCTCTGCCTATCTGCCATTCAACCGGATCGTAACCGAAAAGCGATAAATGTCCCGGTCCGCTTCCCGGGGTTATCCCTGTTGCAACGGGGATGTGCAGCCCGCACGCGGACCTTGCCGCTAAAGCATCGAGATTCGGTTTGAGCGCTGTATCGAGCTCTGTCTTTCCGTTTAAGGGCAGGCCTCCGAGGCCGTCAAGAACAACAAGAAATATTTTTGTATTGTTTTTCTGTATGAGGTCTTTGATGAGTGTCTGCATGGGGAAAAAAATTATTATACCTTGAACCGTGACATCGTGTACTGGAGGACCTGCGCGGAGTTTGAAAGTTCAGCTGCTGAGGCGGCAAGTTCCTCCATTGCGGCGGTCTGCTCTTCCGATGAAGCCGACGCCTCTTCCGAGGATGAGGCGGTCTCGACAGCAGACCCTGCAATACTTTCTATCTGCTTTACTATGTTTTTCACCTGTGAAGCAATCCCTGAAAATTGCAGGCTGACCTCCTGTATCAGCACAGCTCCGGACTCCATCTCTTTCTTCCCTTCCAGTACGGAGTTTACCGCCTGTTCCGTCTCATTCTGGACCTCTTTTATTATTTGCGATATCTCACGGGCGGAGTTCGCCGAACTTTCGGCGAGCTTTCTGACCTCGTCGGCGACTACGGCAAACCCATGTCCTGATTCGCCGGCCCTTGCGGCCTCGATCGCGGCATTTAAGGAAAGCAGGTTTGTTTGAAAAGCTATCTTTGTTATGACCTTTAATATATTCCCGATCTCGGAAGAGCGGGCGGAAAGACCTTTCATCGCTTCAACGGACTTCTCGGTAGCGACCTGAAGCAGCTTTGTCCTGTCGGCAAGCTTCGTCATCAGCTCACTGCCCTTTTGTGTTGATTCATTTGCCGACAGAGAGGCTGCAGAGGCGTCCTGAGAATGCTCTGCAATAGCAGATGTGGCTGATGATATCAGAGAAATAGCTGATGAAAGCTCCGACAGCGCGCGCGTTGACTGTTTTGTGACGGACGCCATGGAATTTGCCGAATTTGTCAGAAGCTCTGCCTGTTCACGCACTTTTATGGTCAGATCTTTCAGTGAAGAGATCATCATGTTTGTTGCTTTGCCGAGCTGATTTAATAAATCATCGCCCGTGTCTTCGCTGGCATTCACGGTCAAGTCACCGGCAGCTACCTGCTGAAGGATCATAAAGTAATCAGTAAGCCCCATGGCGAGATTCATCGAGGTAGTATGAAGTTCGTCGGAGGTCTCCCGCAGATGCTCGATCATATGGTCAAACCCTATGCCGAGAGAATCTTTTTCAGAGCGGATAGGCGCCTTGACTTCAAGGTTGCCTTTTTTTACTTCTTCGATACATTCGGAAAGTTTCCTGAATTCGGAAATCATCTCATTGGTGACCTTCCCCAACTGGTTCATTAGATCGTCGCCGGTGTCTTCAGACGCTTTTACATCAAGATTTCCGAGCGCCAGTTCCGAAACCACAGTAAAAAAATCGCTCATCCCGAGGGCGAGATTCATCGAATTAGTATGGAGTTCGTCGACGCTGTGTTTGAGGTTCTCAACCATTCTTGCGATAGCGCCGCCCAGAACGTCTTTTTCCGAGCGGATTTTTATAGTAGTATCCAGGTCGCCTGAAGCTATCCTGTCGGCTGTTTTTGAAAGCTCATTTAAAGACACAGCCATCCTGGAAAATACGTCTTCCATTAAGGAAATTTCATTGTTGCTTTCCTCCCCGATTTCCACATGTGATATATCTGTGATTTCACCTTCCGCAATTTTACGGGCAGTCTCCGTAACCCGCTTTAACGGTCTTACTATGCCCCTGGTCAACAAAACCGCCAAAAAGACAACTAATATTAAAGAAATGCCGATTATGCTTTTTGAAACGGTTTTTTGTTTCCGGACGGATTGTTCCGAGTCTTCTTTGTATTTATCGTAGACTTCACCTATCCCGTTCAAAAAGGGTTCGTATACTTTCATCAGTTCAGGAAGTTCTACCTGCCGGGCATGCAAAGAATGCTTTTCAGCGTCTGCAGCGTTGCCTTGCTCTATCGCTTTCACAACAGGGACTCCAGCTTGGTGCAGTCTTTTATGCGGTTCGTCCAGAGCCTTAAACAACGGCTCCAATTCAGGATAGGGCAACTTATATGAATAATACCACTTCCCGAATGCGCATTTGTGGGGGTCGAGTTCACCTTCAAATTTACCCTTTTTTCTTGCGGACTCTCTTAAGTGATCAGTCCATTTGTAATGTACCGTCTGCATTTCGCGCAGTTTTTCCTTGAGCTCTATTAAATTGGTTTCTTTCTGCTCTACATTCTTGAGTATTACAATTCCTCTTTGCCAGAATATGCCGAGAACAAGGACTACTAAAAACAGAAAGCCGAAACTCAACGATATTTTTTTACCTACGGACAGGTTCTTAATCATTCATTAATCCTTAATTCGATCACTCTATGTATTAAAACTGAATCTGGCAGCGCTTTTTGCCGCTGCCTTCGTCTTTTACCCATAAAAGGGTCTTCTTTGTCCTTTCACACCACTGGCGGACGTCCTTTTCAAACGTAGGGCAGTCAGCGGTTACTTCCAGAAGATCACTCGGCTTGAGTTCTGCGGACTTTGCCGCTATCTTAAGTATCGGTTGGGGACATCTAAGCCCCAGGCAATCCAGAGTTACTGTTGCCATAACTGTTTACCTCCTTTTTGAAATGTTTATAGAGATTAATCCTGCCTTGCTGACGACGAAATAAATGCTCGCTATCTGCCAAGGGTCTGAACGATATCGCCTTTGTGATTACGTATTGTGATAGACAAAGGCATTGTGCCCGGCAACGTATGTGTTGCGCAGGCAAAACACGGATCATAAGCGCGGAAAGCCATCTCTACCATATTAAGAAGACCGTCCGAAACTTTGCCGTTTTTTATCAGACCCTTTGCAGCTTTTTCGATAGACATACAAATTGCTGCTGCATTATTGACAGTGGCGACAATCAGATTCGCTTCAGTTATGATACCGTTCTTGTCTGTTTTATAATGGTGAATGAGGGTCCCGCGCGGCGCCTCTACAATGCCGATACCCTCTTCGGGTGTTGCAGTCGGAATATTTCTCACATGGGGGTCAGTGATCTCCCTGTCCTGGGCAAGTTCCAGCATGCGTTCTGCAGCATAAAGGGCCTCGATCAACCGGGCCCAGTGAAATGCCAGCGTATTGTGAGCAGGTTTCCCGCCGAGAGTTTCATACATCCTTTCATATTCAGCCTGTGCCAATGGGGTCGCCATGCCGTCGGAAACATTGAGACGGGCCAACGGAGCTACGCGGTATATACCGCTGTCGGCGCCTTCAGTAAATCCTTTCCATCCGACCTTTTTCAGATAAGGGAATTTAACATAGCTCCACGGTTCAACATGTTCGGCAATATGCTCGAGATAATCTTTCGGTGTGAACCTGGTAAATTCTCTGCCTTCGGGAGTAACAACACGCACATCACCGTCGTAGAAATTGACCTTGTTATTTTTATCGACCATCCCCATATAGTAAGAGACATGCTTATAAACATCCCCGATTATCAAATCAACATATTCTTTATTCTTGAGCACAATATCATCGAAAATCTTTAACGAGAATTTGGCGAATTCAATTCCTTCCTTCGCGATCTCTTCGATTTTTATCCTTTCATCTTCAGTAAGGGGTTTTGATATGCCGCCGGGTAGGCCGCAGACGGGATGGATTACCCTGCCGCCGAAAGAAGTAATAATGTCACGGCACTCTTTCCTCATCTTAATTACTTTGCCGGCTATCTCCACTCCTACCTTGGCAATCACTCCGAGAATATTCCTTTCCGCAGGCGGCGCAGAAGGGCCGACAACGAAATCCGGGCCTCCGAGGAAAAAGAAATGGAGAGTATGGTCTTCGAGCATAAAGGCGGAATACATCAGCTCGCGCAATTTCTTTGCAGCCGGAGGAGGCTCCACCTTGAACAGATCGTCCAGTGCTTTAGTTGAACAGATGTGATGGGTGGTCGGACATACGCCGCAGATTTTCGAGGTGATCCTCGGCATTTCTTCCGCCGGACGGCCGACAGAGAAGACCTCAAACCCTCTCAGTTCAGGTACCTGGAAATAAGCTCTTGCCACGTCCCCATTATCATCAAGGAAAATCTCTATCTTACCGTGACCTTCAAGCCTTGTAATCGGGTCTATAGTAATACGTTTATTCATTCTTAACGCCCACTTTCCTTCGCAGCATGGATGCCGGTAATGAATAGAAATAGAAAATACCTGCCGGGTCCGCAATAGAATCCGTAATCTTTTTTATCTCTTCTTCATTGTCCGCGTCGATGATAGACGCCAGGGCCGACAAAAACTTCGCCCCCTGATCTTCAACTCTGCTCGTAGGCCCGAAGCAGCCTCTGCATGGCATATTAGCATTGATGCACCTTTCTCCGCAACCGTCACGGGTAGCAGGCCCCATACAGATGACGCCCTGGTCCAAAAAGCACTTGACCGGATCCATCAGCACTTCGTGTACACGGTTGATTTTTTTGATGACCGCGTTTTCAGGTTTTGTAATTTTTCTTTTGCAGGTATCACACAAAGATTTGTCCGGAGCAAGGACAGCCCCTTTTTCGGGGAGATTGCCTGAAAGAATGGCCTCTATCGCCTTCATGATCAGGTCGGGCGGAGGCGCGCACCCGGGAAGATAATAATCAACGTCTATGACCTGATCCAGTGTATAGACGGTATTATAAAATTTCGGCAGCCTTAATTCTCCTTCATCGACTGTCGTTTTCTCCTGCGGAAATATTTTGTCGGGATTACTGACTGAAGGAGATTTCTGATACACATAATCAAAAATTTTACTGCGGTTGTAAAAATTTGCAAGTCCGGGGACCCCTCCCAGATGCGCGCATGCGCCGTACGCTACAACAAGGCCTGATTTTTTCCTGAGAAGGTTGGCGATATGTTCCTGCTCCCCGGTCCTTATTCCGCCGTTGATGAAACTGACCGCAATTTCTCCGTCCTTCAGGGCTTCGACATCCTTAATCTTGAAGTCCATTGCAACCGGCCATAATACAAATTCAACCGCATCTGCAACCTTGAGAATATTTTCAGCCAGGTCTACTATCGACTCTTCACAACCGCCGCATGAAGCGCACCAGTAAAATGCTATCTTCGGTTTAGACAATGTCGGTCTCCATAAAATCTCCCCTCCCACCCTTTTCCAAAGGGGGCTGAAGGGTAATTATATTCAGAGGGCCTAAAGCCTTTACCGTCTTTACCATATCATTAATTGTTTCCACGAATTTGTCGGCTTCGCTCGCAGAGACCCAATCCAGTCTGACTCTTCCTTCCTCGATCCCAAACTGGCTTAACATCCGTCTTAAGAGATGAAATCTGCGGAGCGCTTTATAGTTGCCTTCCTTATAATGGCAATCACCGGGATGACATCCGAGTATCATTACTCCGTCAGCCCCCGACTGAAATGCCTTGAGAACAAACTGCGGATCGATCCTGCCGGTGCACATTATCCGTATGACCCTAACGTTTGGGGCGTAGGTCTTCCGCGCGCTGCCTGCGGCGTCCGCGCCTGCGTAGGAGCACCAGTTGCACAAAAAACCGACTATCTTGGGCTCAAATTCTTTTATTTCAGTATCTCCTCTATTTCAGCGAATATCTGTTGTGTGGTAAAATGCCTGCTTTGTGCAGCTCCGCTCGGACATGCCGCAACACAGGTGCCGCACCCTTTGCACAGGACTGTATTGACCACGGCGACCTTTTTTTCTTTGTCGAGGACTATTGCTTTATACGGACATAATCCTATGCAAATCATGCATTCCGCACAGGCGTTAGCATTGATTTCGGCGGTCATTACATCCAGCTCCAATTTTCTGCCCGGCACAAGAAGTGACAAAGCCTGGCCTGCTGCCGCGGAAGCCTGTGCGACCGACCCCTGTATATCTTTCGGCCCCTGTGAACAACCGGCAATAAATATCCCCTCAATGTTCGTGGATACCGGCGCAAGCTTGGGATGCCCTTCAGTGAAAAATCCTTCTTTGCCCCGTGCGATCAAAAGAAGTTCCGACAGCCTGGCTGAATCTTTTGCGGGGACCATTGCAGGGCAGAGTATTACCATATCGGCAATAACATCATTCTTTTTCCCTGAAATATCCTTGCAGGACAGGCGGATCGTATCTCCGCTCTGTTTCATATCAACGTCCATGGGCAGCGACGTATGTATAAACGTGATATTGCTCCCGGCCTTAACAGAATCGAGAAAAGCCTGGTTGTCTTTTCCTGGGACGCACCAATCGGCATATATGTCATAAACCTTGACAGACGGCAGATGTTTTTTCGCCATATGTGCAAATTTCAGGGCATACAGACAACAGACCCCTGAACAGTAATCCTTATGGTATTGGTCGCGGCTGCCTACACAATGAATAATTGCGATTGCTTTAGGCTCTCTGGAATCCTTCATTAAAAGTTTTCCGCCTGTAGGACCTGTTTGAGAGAGTATCCTTTCAAATTCCAGACTTGTATATACTTCCGGTATTTTGCCGTACCCGTACCGGGGAAGGACCGAAACGTCGAATAGATCAAATCCTGTCGCAACGATTATTCCGCCGACATTTCTTTCAAGGACTTCATCTTTATCATTATAATTTACAGCATCAAACATACACGCTTCTTTACACAACGTGCAGTCATTGTTGGTGAATTTTTCGTATTCTTCCTTTGTTATTAAACCTGTCTCCAATGCTTCCCTGTAAGTTTCGATATTCTGGCCGCCGAAACGAAGACAACTTTTTGTGTCAATGAGCGGCACATTCGGCAAAGAACCTGTATACGGCACAAATATCGCTTTGCGGTCGCTGAGATTATAATCGAATTCATTCTTAACTTTTACAGGACAATGATCATAACATGCGCTGCAGCCGATACATTTTTCCTTATCGACATAACTTGCTTTTTTAATGATTTTCACTACGAAATTTCCCAGGAACCCTAAAACTTCCACTATTTCACTGCAGGTCAGCAATTCGATATTGTCATTATGAAGGACCTCGTCCATTTTTGGCTCCAGCATGCACGAAGCGCATTCCATCTTCGGGAATACGTCTTCATACCTTGCGACCCTCCCGCCGATAAAAGAATTCTTTTCAACGAGATAAACCTTTCTATCCGCCTTGGCAAGCATTAAGGCAGCTTCCATCCCTGCGGGTCCGGCGCCGATTACGAGCACGTCGGAATTGCAATCAATTTCTTTTTTCTCAAGGGGTTCATGTAATGCCACCCGCGCGACGGCCGCTCTTATATATGCCTTTGCCTTTTCCGTGGCGCTGGCTTTGTCGGAAGTCACCCAAGCGACCTGCTCTCTGATATTTACCACCTGGAGCAAATAGGGATTGAGCCCGGCTTTACGTAGAATATTCTTAAAGGTATTTTCGTGTTCTTTCGGGGTGCAGGCGGCAATAACTACCCGGTCGGGTTTTTCCTTGATGATATCATCGGCGAGAAAACTTTTTCCGTCTTCAGAACAAAGGAGAGGAGCTATTTTTACGTATGAAACATTCTCTAAGGCGGAGGAAAACCGAACAAGCTCATCGATATCGACGTTGTCGGAGATATTCGTCCCACAGGTGCATATATAAACACCTACATTAACCTTCATAACTCCCACTCTTCCTCTTTGGTCCGGGGACTAAACATTTTTCTGATCCTTTTACATTTTGTAAGGACCTTGCTATGCTTAATTATGCTTAATATATGCTCAAATGTCAATAAAATAGAAGCCCTCTGTTTCTTATCTTAAAAAAAGACCAAAATAACTTGTGCGGATGTAAAATACACTTTATAATATCAGCTTGGGTAATGCTGTGGGCGGTTAGCTCAGCTGGGAGAGCACCACGTTCGCAACGTGGGGGTCGAGGGTTCGAATCCCTTACCGTCCACCAATCCTTTCCCGATGTTTCAATGACTTATCTTCGCGGAGATAGCTGGAAAACAGCCTGCAAACAGTCCACAAATAATTAGTGCCGCAATAGCTTTTTAACTCTAAACTATTTCAACTAATTTGCCCATAATACTGTCCTGTTTTTACCCCTCATTTTGGCTTTATAGAGTGCCTTGTCAGCATTTTGTATTAAATCTTTTCTGTTTGTTCCGTCATAAGGAAAGGACGCAATACCGATACTGACAGTTATGCAATCCTTTGGGAAAACATTCCATGTGCGGCGCAAGGATCCTCCGACAGACTTTCGTATTCTTTCAGTAACCAGCAATGCCTCATCTTTTTCTGTCTGGGGCATGATTACCGCAAATTCCTCTCCACCGAATCTCGCTATGACATCAATGATGCGTAAGCTGTCCTTTGCGATATTGGCAACTTGCTTCAATACCTCATCACCAGCCAGATGCCCTTCTGAATCATTGAAGAGTTTAAAATCATCTATGTCTATCATTGCCAATGAAAAGGACAGATTGTGACGTTTTGAACGCTGGATTTCCTCAAAAAATCTTTCCTCAAAATACCTTCTGTTGAAAAGGCCAGTCAGAGAGTCAGTTATGGATAACTCTTTCAGGTGTCCGGCAAGACTGTAATAGATTGATCGCTCAAGAGCGATAGTTGCGAATGATGCAAAAGATTTGAGTAAAACCATGTCTCCTTCTGAAAAAACCTTGCCAGTGATTTTATCAGAGATGTTCAGAACACCTAAGGTCTGTTCTCCAATTTTCAGCGGTATGCTTATAAAAGAACCTGTTCTGTATTTCGGTCGTCTTCTGGACAAACCCAATTCAAGCTTTTCGATGTCATCCACCATGAGGGGAGTTCCTTCTCTAAAAACCCACCCGGCTATTCCTTCACCTACCTTAATCTTTATCTCGCCCAGAAGTCTTTTATGTATTCCCTTTGCAGCTTTTACCGTAAGAAATGATGTACCTTCGTCTGCAAGCATCAAAGAGCCTTTTTCCGCATCCGCCAGGTGTACTGACACGTCAAGGATGGCCTCATATAGCATATCAGGTTCTTTTAGCGGGGTGATACGGGCTTTAGCTGTATTTAAAACGTCTATCTCCTTTATATATTTATCGTAGAAGCAATGTAATTCCATAAGCCTTAATACAAAGCCTGTTACTCTGCATATTTCCATGATAATATCAGCCTCTTCGTGAGGGATATCAGAGTTAAAGATGTTTAAGATTCCCACAACAACATTTTCAGATAGAATGGGGAATGCATAAATGGAAGTAACTTCTTCCGTGAACCCCAGTCGCAATAAATCCATTGCAGATTCGGAAAAAATCGGGCCCTGTTTTTTGAGCACACTGGATATGATACCTGTAGCCTTTATTGGTATTGATTGGACCTGATCTTTTAATCTTCCTGCTGACTTTTTGGGGATAAACATATCCTTGTCCTTAATCAGGATAGAGGCGCTGTCAGCGTTGAACAGGAAGAGTATAATGTCCAGTATCAGGTCATAGAATTCTTCAGTCGGTTTATCCAACTTAATATCGGATAGCAGGCTTATAACGATTTTCATTAGTCTGAATCTTTTTTCGTTCAGCCTGCCTTTATGGTTACTCTTCAGGACGAGATTAAATATTGAACCTATATATCTGGCAGTATCTTGAATATTTGAATGACTATCTATGCGGATATCCGGATACCATGATTTCATCTTATAGGGAAGGAGACCATAAGACGACCCCTCTTTTTTATAAAAATTTTCAAAATCTTCTAAAGAAAGGTATATGGAGCTGCCTTTAATAATAAGGATTGAATTATCAACGCGAAACGGAACAAAGAAATGGCATTGACCTGTAGGGCATTTGAATATAGAAACAGTATTTGAATGAATTGCCTTCTCAATGCTGGTCTTTACGAACTCTTGAAACTCAACTCTTCCCTTCGCAGTCGATTTAATAACAGACAGGAGTCTGTCCTCTTTTACCGGGGGCACGACAATATTTCCGCTTTTACCATAAAGGGCAATGGACAGATCTGTCAGATGTGACAGGTGAGTCAGCAAAGAGGATAGAGTATCAATATCAAGGGATTCCATGATACCTTGTTGCTTCTTTTATGGTTTTTGTAAAAGTTCGCCTATGCTCAAATTCAGCAAAGGATGCCTTAGATCGGGTGCAATCTCGTACAGGGGTATGAGAACAAAGCCCCTCTCATGCATGCGCTTAAATGGCAGCATTACGTCCGGATCGAATTGCAGATATCGAATCAGCTCTGAAAGAATATACTCCTGAGTGGGATCTCCTCCCGATAGATAAGCCCGCAATAAGAGAGAATAACATTGTAAAAAGGAAATTATCAATGCGAAGGCTCTACGGCTTGTCTGGGGTAAAGGGATGAGACCCTGGCGAAGTCCTGGGGCCTTCTATTTAAGGATTCGGTTATAATGTTTAAGATTTCAATGGAACTAATAAATGCAGAGTGCAGGAAATGAAAATAATTTATAAGGAGGGTTGCATGAAAAAAGTTATAGCCCTGGTAGCAGCAGCTTTCGTGATTATTGGTTGTGCCTCAGTTGTTCGGGAACTCGACCAGGGAGCTGTCGGGAAGATTCAACAAGGAATCACGAAAAGCCAAGTGCTTGACCTTATCGGAATTCCTGATAAAGCTTTCTATACAGGGGATGGTGATGTCATTTGGTCATATATTTATGTCCCGGCACCAGTTAAGGCTGCTGCAGTTATTCCAGCAGTAAGTCCTCCTGCGCGGGTTGCAAAAACACAACAGCAATCGTTGACGATTACCTTTGGGCCGGATGGGGTTGTGAAAAATATCACGAGCGCTGAGGGCGGGAAGGAAGCAGACACCAAACTTTCCCCGGGCGGCAAAGTTGATATGCCTAATATTGAGGAAAACAAGAGTCCAAAATAAACGCTGGCTGAGATATGAGACGTACGCCGCCGATCACCATAATGATTACAAGGTTTTCCTTTCTTGCCCGCCCAATTCTATCTATGGTAGATGATTGTTCATTGCCGCCGAGCTTCAGAGGCCTTATCAGGCGGTTTGCATCTTATAAACTATTCGAGGTGAAGTGCCACTGCCTTCGGTAGACCTAACAATTTGACTTTACTTTAATTTAAGAAGATGTCATCATGGAAAATTAATATCTTATTTAAGGGGAGGATAAGTATGAAAAGGTTTGGCAGCATACTCATTATAGGAGTTGTAATACTCTTCCTTTCATGTTTTATGACGAGCTGCGGAGGCAATGGCGCAAGCACTTCCAGAGGGGGCGGTCCAGATGCATCGCTTACGGCTTCCAATGCCCAGCAGGTCGGTGATGCGGTAGCACAGGCAGTGAAACTGGTAGCCCCAACTGCTGCACTGGGAGACTTGAAAGCGTCGAGCATTTCCTCCATGAATAGGCCGCCGCTGGTAAGCATCCTCGAGAAGGTTATGTCGGTCTCCGGGAATGGTATTACTGCGGAGCATATAAGCTCGCTTACTACAATTCATGACAATTGCACAAATGGAGGGAGCATTAAGATAGACATAACCGGTGTAAATCCATTCAATCAGACTATCGATGCTGACATTAATGTTAATTCTTGTACGATTGGGACACAAACGTTGAATGGCACAATGGAGGTGGAGTATGTTGTGGGGTCAATTGATGCCCTTACAAATCCTACGTTTGATAACCTTAAGAACTTCAAACAGGTTACCATTACCACCTCGGGCTTCACCTATGCAAACACTGAGAGTGAGGATAAAGTCACCTTGACCAGCCTTACCCTGGTATTGAAAAATTTTACCTATAGTGGAAATATTCTTACAGGTGGTTCGATTACATTGGGAGGTATTGTAACCGGAATAATAGCCGGTGAAACGATAAATATTGAATGTGACAGTTTCGGGCTCCTGTTCACCGAAGATTCAGCCAGCGACGTAACAGTGTCGGTATCGGGCAGAATAAAACCCTCATGTCTCAGTGGCTGGGTCAGAATTACTGCGAATTCACCAGTTTCCCTCCCTGTAAATGCCCCTTGCCCTATTGGGGGTGATATAGTTGTTTCAGCTGGTGGAAATAATGTAAATGTGATTATTGACGCTGATTCCAAAATAACTATTTATTTCAACAACGATTTGGTTCAGACGTTTAATAGTTGCGACGATGTTAAAGGGTTCTGTGGTGGTTGAAAATAGAAAGAATCAAAAACTTAATGGTATGAATTAATATAGCCTCCTTTATACTTAATTATGAGTAAGAAAAGCTTGAATTTCCGGTTTGTGCCAATCATGGTGATTAAAGAACTAACACTTCTGTCATTTCATCCGAGCAAAAAATCATAGTTTATGAACAAGGGTATTATTTTCTTAAATTATACGATATAAAAAAGTATGCTTATAAAAGTGATGTATCAAGATGGCAAAATTTGAGAGATAGAAAACGTCCTTTGTAAACCGCAACAGATTTTTTATCAGCTACTTCATCTTCCTTGAAAGAGCCCTTGTCAAGACCTTCATCTCGGAAGAATTACCTTTCCAAAACTTCTCTTATTTTTGTCAACAGTTTTGTAGGCGATACCGGTTTCAAGATAAACTCAGACCCTTTTTCGATAATACCATTGATATGATCTGCCGGGTACCCGCTGGTGAAGAGGACCTTCATGTCAGGACTTGCTTGCTTTATCTTCTCATAAACCTCTCTGCCGTTCAGGTTCGGCATGATGACATCAAGAAGTACAAGCTGAATTTTATCCTTGTATATATAAAATTTGTTTAACGCATCCTCACCGTCCACCGCTTCTATCACTTCATATCCGTATTCATTAAGCAGCTCCGTGGTAAATTCTCTCACTTCGGTTTCATCCTCTGCCAGCAGGATTGTCTCCGTACCTGTCTTGAGTAGCTGCATCACCTCCGGTCTTATCTCTTCTGCCTTTGCCTGTATCAATGGCAGATATATCCTGAATGTCGTCCCTTTCCCCGGTTCACTGTAGACATTTATATATCCCTCATGCTGTTTAATTATCCCGTATACCATGGCAAGTCCAAGTCCTGTACCCTTTCCGACCTCTTTTGTCGTAAAGAAAGGCTCAAATATCTTCTCCCTCGTCTCTCTATCCATACCAACTCCTGTATCCGTCACTAATATGAGGGCATACATCCCTTCTTTACCAAAACCATGCTCCCTGATGAACTCGGGATCAATATCAATAGCGTCTGTAGAGATAGTCAGCTGACCTCCTTTCGGCATTGCGTCCCTTGCATTCGTTGCAAGGTTCATCAGCACCTGTTCTACCTGCACATGATCTGCCATAACAATTGTGTCTTTCTCTGCAAAACTTGTTTGTATCCGGATATCCTCTCCTATAATCCTGAGGAGCAATTTCTCTACTGCTCTGATAATCTCATTGAGATTTACCGGCTTTGGATTCATCACCTGTTTTCTGCTGAAGGCAAGAAGGCTCTGGGTCAAATTGGCTGCCCTGTCTGATAAGGAAAGGATATGATCGGCAAATGTCCTCAGTGGATCATCTTCCTTCAGCTTCATTTTCAACAAATGGCCATATCCTATCATTGCAGTAAGGATATTGTTGAAATCATGTGCAATGCCTCCTGCAAGTTGGCCTACCGCTTCCATCTTCTGGGCCTGGATGAGTTGTTCCCTGAGCTTCTGCTGTTCTGCCTCTGCCTGTTTGCGCTCGGTGAGGTCTCTAATATTACATTGGATTATCTTGTGCTGGTCTACCAGATAGACATTGCTGACAAACTCCACATCGATCTTTCGACCAAAGGAAGTCTTCAGTGGCAGGTCTTCATAACGCATGTATTCCTTCTGCTGCAACGCCAAGAAGTTATCCTTGTTTGCAACGATATCCTTGAATAATCCCAGTTCCCATAATGTTTTTCCAATGATTTCTTCACGCGAGAACCCCAACAACTCCATCAAAAAAACGGATTCACGTCCACGACCATACCGGTCTCAGCATCGAGAATGAGAATGCCGTCTTTCGCTGTCTCGAAAAGCCGCCGATACCGGATCTCTGAATCTCGCTGTGCTGCCTCAGCACGCGCGCGCCCGGCTTCTTTCTCGGCAAACTCCATCGCAAAGGAAACGTCCATCGCCAGTTCGTCCAGCAGTTTGAGTTCCCCCTCATCGAAAAAATTCGGTTCGGCAGCATAGAAATTGAGAGCACCCCGAATACTGCCGAACACTCGCAGGGGGAACGACGCCGAGGAACGCAAACCCAGTTCGAGCATTGTCTTCTGACAAGAAACCAGACGATCATCCTGCTCGATCAAGTTACAGATAACATTCCGTCCTTCACGCAAGGCGCTGTCAATCGGGCAATAGCTCCGGGGTTCGTCCTCCAATGAGATACTGATTTTTTCCAGATAGCCATCGGCTTTTCCGGCAGATGCGACCGCTCGTAATTCTTTGGTTGAAACATCAATAAGGCCAATCCATACAAAACGTATTTTCTTTTATGAAAACACCCATAAATGCTTATATTACAATAGATTACCGTGTATTTGGCTTTTAAATGTAGCCATATAATATAGCATTTTATAGTTGACATAGTGGTAATCATATCCTATAATAGTAGCCATGCCATTTAAAAAGAAGCCACGCCCCCATCTCGAAATACAGACTTCCGGCAATAAGCACTACGGCGTTATTCGCACTACCTTCCGTGAGAAGGGCGAAATCAGGCACACGACACATGGGACCATTAAGGATATGAGTCTTGAACAACTAAAGCTCATACAGGCCGCCTTCAGGGGCGATGTGCTGGTAAAGGGTTCAGCCGACGCTCACAAAATCGCGGAATCGAAAGAGTACGGCGCTTCCTATGCGGTATTGCAGTTGGCGAAGGAATTAGAGTTGGACAAGATGATTTATTCGAGATATTCCGAGCAGTGGGTTAAAGACTGTCTTGCCATGATAATCGGCCGTTTAGTATATAGCGGCAGCAAGCTGGCTTTATCGCACAGATGGGAGGACACGGCATTATGGGAACTCTGCGGGATAGAAGGGCCGGTTGACGTAGATAAGCATTGTTATGAGCCTATGGATCGTCTTTTACAGAGGCAGGATGCCATCCAAAGTACATTGGCGAAAAAGCATCTCCGAAACGGCGCGCTTGTGCTTTACGATATAACCAGCAGTTATTTTGAGGGCGAGTATGAAGACAGTGAGATCGTTAAATTCGGATATAACCGGGACGGCAAGCGGGGGCATGAACAGATGGTGATAGGGCTGCTTTGCAGTCCCGAGGGGTGCCCTGTGGGTGTGGAAGTTTTCCCTGGGAATACTCAGGATGCTCAAACGGTACCCGATAAAATAGCTGAGGTGCAGAAAAAATATGGGATCCAGGAGATAATCTTTGTAGGTGATCGTGGAATGGTTACTCATGCCAATTACGAAAAGGTTAAGGATGTAAAAGGGCTCAATATAATATCGGCATTAACACACCACCAGATAAAAGAGCTACTGGAACGCAAGGTGATTCAGATCGATATGTTTGATGAAAAGGAGATTATTGAAGTAGTGGATCCTGAGGCGATAGGACGGCGATACTGCTTATGCCGCAATCCAAAGACCGCTACAAGGGAAGCTGTGACACGCAAAGGCTTGATTGAGGTCACCAGAAAGGCATTGGATAGCATAGCCCAATCAAAACGGAAGTCGTCAAACGAGAAGATAGCGGCAAGGGTGGGGAAGGTTCTGGGAAAGTGGAAGACAGGTAAATTTGTAGAGTGGTCAGTACAGGATGGACGTCTCACATGGAAATTAAAAACAGAGAAGATCGAGACTGAGGAATTGATTGACGGCTGTTACATCATTGCCTCCGATGTTCCTGCCGGGCTGATGGCAAAGCAGGCAATAGTGGCATCATATAAAAAGCTTGCTCTTGTAGAACAGGCGTTTCGGAACTTAAAGAGCGTACAGCTTGAGGTGCGGCCCGTTTATCACAAGACCGACGACCGAATCCGCTGTCATGTGTTTCTTTGCATGCTTGCCTACTACTTGCAGTGGCATATGAATCAGAGACTAAAGCCTCTGTTTCAGTCTGACGGAAAAAATAAACACCGCAGATGGACATTTGAGTATGTGATTGAGAGATTAAAGAGCCTGAGAAGGCAGAGACTTCAAGTGCAGGGCTCTTCGTGCCGAATTGTTTGCACCCCGGATAACAGTCAGCAAAAGATTCTTGATCTGCTCAAGGTAAAATTGTAGCCATTTTCTTGAAATTAGAAATCGCCTTCAAATCATTGCAGCATATGGAGTTCCTCGTAGTTTTTAAAAAGAAAATACGACAAAAGGGAAATCCCCCTTTTCAATGGCAATGCGGCAGGCTTGCTCAAAGAGCGCCTGCAGATCACGTTCACGTACGATAGCCTGATTGATGTCGCTCAGCATGGCAAGGGTCCGGGTTAGTTTTCGAATACGTTCTTCCGCTTGTTTGCGCTCGGTGATGTCTTCAATTGTTGCCATGGTACGCAGAGGTTGTCCGTCTGCGTCCCGGAGAACGGTCATATTGACATTCACCCAGACCAGAGAGCCGTCCTTACGCACATAGCGCTTCTCCAGACGGTAATCCGGCGCTTCGCCACGAACAACGCCTTGAAATGCCTCCCAATCGCGCTCCCGGTCTTCAGGGTGCGTAATCTCTGGGACACGCATCTGAAGCATCTCGTCGGCTGAGTAGCCGGTAATGGAGCACATCTTCCGGTTCACGCGGAGCCATTGTCCGGTATTTATGTCAGCCTGTGCAATACCGATCGAGGCCATCTCGAACATTGCGCGGAATTGTTCCTCGCTCTCGCGCAGCGCTTCAGCGGCCTCATACCTTTCCTGGTAGAAGCGCGCTCGCTGATGTCTCCATACACAACCAACGCCTGCACCCGCGCATATCAGCAGGGCGCCTATGAGAATTACTACCTCCCAGAGTCTCTCTCTCAGCGGTGCGTACACTTCCGCTATATCCATGCGGGCAACCAGAAACCACGGCGAATTAGGGACATCACGCACATAGGCGAGCACCGGCACACCACTATAGTCTCTGCCTTCGACAATCCCTTTCTGTCCTATCGCTGCCTTTACAGCAGGTGTCTCCGTTTTCGATATCGGAATCCGCAAATTGAGGGCGGCATTCTTTTGGAATTTGAGTTCATTAAGGAAAACAACTTCATTCCCTTCGCTGCGGACGATCAGGGTCTCGGCGGTACGGCTGGACATGGGCCAGCGGCTGATAAAAGGATAGAGATATTTCTCCGGATCGATCCTGAAGACGAGAAGTCCTATAGCCCGGCTGCTATCCTGACCGTCGAGAATGGGAACCAAAACCTCCAGGCGGATGGCGCGATCCGGTGCATCGCGATGAAAATCAAGGAAAGTCATCTGCCCCGAACGAAGGGTTTCGGAAGCATCCTGCAAAAGATGGGGAGAGATCGGTTCGGATGTAGCAGGGACAGCCATACGCTCGACGCCCTTGGTATCCAGCAGGAAGATCCTGTCGTAGTCATAAGCCGCCTGGAACTGACTAATCCACGTCCTAAGCTTGGTCCGCGCCTCCGCGTCCCCCGGTGTTTTGAGATACTGCCGCACCCGGGCCGTGAAGTTGTCGTTCTTGTAAAAAACAGCGGCATCCCCCAACCGCTCTTTTCTCCAATTCACCAATTCATCCACTTTCAGTTCCGCAACGGACGAAAGCTGACGCTCCACCCCGGCACGGAATTGCCTTTCGTAATTCCGGTAATAGAAATAACCGGCAGCAATAATCCCTAAAGCCAGTACCACAAAGACCAGAATCACCTTATTGGCAGCGCGCTTGTCTACTGGTTCGACCCTGACGCTCTTTGACCATGCCCGCCGGCCGGCAAACACTAACAGGAGTTTAAGGGGTAACCTCTAAAAAGTCTCACAGATCTAACAATGACAAGGCTTTAGCTGGTTTTGGGGTGTAAGACCCCACTGGCATTTACTGAGAAACCAAAAGCCGATAGGACTTCGGCTTGGGTCTTCGTCGGTATCTCTATCTGGCGGCCAGCCTTTCTTCCGCCTTCCTTTAAAAGCAGTACAGAATGTAGATTCCGCATGTCCTCCATGACGTCTTCCGCTGTGCGATGAATACCTGTGGCATTAAGTTTCAACTCAATCCGCCGCAAATATGTCATAGCGACAACACAACTGAACAGGTGACAGCGTATCTTGCTGTCGGTCCAGTGTCTTATGGGCCGCATGGCAACCAGATCGTCTTCTTTGCTAAGCCGGAAGCGGCTCTCCACTTGCCATCGGTCGAGGCTGGCTTTTACTATAGCCGTTGTGGTCCAATCCACGTTGTCGGTGATAATGATGTTCTTGCCGAGCATTATGCGCTTTCGCTCGATGGCCGTCCCATCTCTCCGGAAACTCATACCCAAACCTTCTGCCGTCTGAGAGAACTCCAGGGCGTAGAAATCGCTCGGCACGTGAAAACGCTCACAGAGACGCAGATATCTTTCTCGGATCGCTTCCTGTTTGCGCCAATGAGGTTCTTTATTACGAACCTTTGACCTCATGGCAAGGAGTTCCTGTCGGATCGCATCCAGTTTACTGTCAAGCGTGTAGGTTTGCTTTCTTGCCGTTATCGGATTATACGTTACCACTACCGCCCGTTGCTTGCCCCAGTATTCGCCCTTTGTTCGGTACACGAGCATGCGGTCCTCCTTCTTCCCCTTCTGTAGCAGTAGCCGATTCTTCTCCGTGTCCGCCGGCTCAAAGACATCCAAAGACGTCATGGCCAGTTCCTCGGCGAAGTAGGTTGAATACGTCGTCACAAAATGTATGCGGGAGTGCTCGTCTATCCAAGCGAAATTGCCCTCGGAGTTCATCCCTTTGTCTATCACGACGGTAAGTTTTTGTTTCGTCTTGTTCAGTCCGCATACGACTCCGAACATCTCATCCATGACCGCCTCAAACTGACGACTGTCATGGAGATTGCCCGGATAGGCGCAATAGTACAACGGCAGCCGGCTATCGCGCGATACCAGAAGCCCTAATCCGATCTGCCGGAGATTATGTCGTCCTTCCTTGTTCTTCCCCCGGCGAGCAAGCTCAGAGGGCGTATCACTCGCCATAAAGGTGTAGTAGTTCGTGGTATCGAACAGCAGACAGTCGGCATTAGGGGATTCAAGCTCCCAGATGCTCTCAAAGAATCGCCGGGCAATTGTCTTGAGTGCAGCTTCCGATACCCTGTCCCACTTTTCCCAGTAGCGTTGACTGGTGAACTCATCAATATCAACAGGACGAATCTGCTGGACAGCCGTTCGCCCATACCATTGGGCAAGCTTGTTCTTGCTGGTGCTCTCGCACATCCGATTCCATATGCAGTACAAAAAATACTCTCCTACGGACGGACCTTCCTCCTGAGTACCCCTCTGGATCTCCTTGTCTACAATGCCCACAAGGTCAACATCTTGGCTAACTTGATGGGCCAGCCACAATGCTCCGAACTCTTCCACTTTGAGCCTGACTGCCGCCTCTGCAGAGCCTGCCACGAGACCAGCCACCCGTTCAGGAGAGCCGATGTATATTTGGGAGACTACCTTAGGCTTCCCTCCAACGCGGGCAATCTCGCGCACATAGAGGTAGGGTCTTCCCTTTTTCGTCTTGATATGGAAATGTGCCATGTCAAATACTACCATGGTAGGGTCTTACATGTCAAGCATAAAATGCATTTAAAACGCACAAATAATGGGTTTGTTATACAATAATGTAGGGTCTTACAGTAAGTCGTCGGAAAAAGCTAGTAATTTCCAGCGGTTGGAGAGTTCAAATGCAGTTACCCCTTAAACTCCTGACTAATAGAGCTACCCCAAGAAAGACGAAAGCCAGAGAAGTTGATAACGCAGGCGGAATGAATTGTCCGCCGTAGAGGAGGGGCGTTCCAAGAAGATAGGCCAGGAGCAGTACAAGGCTTGTCAGAATTATGAGGCAGGCCAGCCAAAAGGCTGCTATTGCGCGTCCCGGTGAGGCTGTGGTCGAGGACAAAGCCGTCAATAATGAGAAACCGACGAGCACAAAGTATAACGCCGTCAGCGGTGAGATCTGCCCGATCGGGACCCCGTCTGTTGTCCCTGTGATGGGGATTCCGAGGTGTTCGGCGTTCAAATGGATGCCCAGATAAGACAAGAAGAACAACAGCACGGCTATGAATGTGCCTATCGAACCAATGGATCTCCAAATCCCGTATATATTGCGGTTTAGAGGCTTGCGGACACAGAAATAAACTGCGCTTCCATACAATATGAATAACAGCGCGGCACTCGGCGCCATCGGTACCGGTGACCCAAAGCTGGCGAGAAGCAGATGTCCTGTAATCCATCCAAGAAGGGCGACGAGCCCCGAAACAGCCGCAAGCGCTCCACATGCCTGAGCAAGTGCATTCAACACGTGACCTTCTTTTAGTTCGTCAGCGCCATTCATCGTCATTTATCTCGTCTTATTGATTCTTCTATCAACAGGAGGAATATCAAGAAAAGCTTAAAGGGTACTTTTCATCATTTTGATTATATCAACTATAAGAAAATTTGCAACTGCAATGCCCGAATTGACTCAAATTAAATGTTACCGAAGTAAGGAGTAAAAAGGTATCGTTGACTCATAATGCATGTTACCGAAAAAACATGCATAGAAAGGGACTGCATTATGAGCTCAAAATCGAAGAGAGAATATCTTGAAGCGGTATACCTGAGGTACAAAAAAGCATCTCGAAAGAAGAAGGCACTTATCCTGGATGAATTTTGCGCTGCCTGCAGATATCATCGGAAACACGCTATCCGGCTGCTAAGGAAATTTACCCGTTATATCAAACCAAAAAAGAAGAAGAGAGGGAGAAGACCTTTATACAACAAAGAAGCTATCGTTAAACCCCTGAAGAAGATCTGGCTATCAGCAAATCTTCCCTGCTCCAAGAGACTGAAAGCCATATTAGTATTATGGCTTCCCGGCTATGTTCAGGAATATGGAAATCTTCCCTCAGAAGTTACCAAATCACTCTTGACCGTATCTCCTGCCACTATTGATAGACTTCTAAAACCGGTCAGAGTGAAATATAAAGGGCGGGGCAGGTCTACCACAAAGCCGGGAACACTCTTAAGGAAGCAGATACCGATAAAGACAAACCAGTGGGATGAATCCCGTCCGGGGTTTCTGGAAGCTGATACCGTTGCTCATTGCGGCACATCTATGTCCGGTATGTTTGCCTTCACCATAGACTGTGTAGACATTGCTACTGGCTGGACTGAACAAAGAGCGGTATGGGGCAAAGGTGAAACAGAGGTGTTAGAGCAAATCAAAGACATTGAGGTATCTCTCCCGTTCCCATTGCGCGGATTCGACTCTGATAACGGTAGTGAGTTTCTCAATTATCACCTTCTGAGACATTTTACGGAAAGAGAACAAAGAGTACAGTTTACTCGGAGCAGAGCATATCACAAAGACGATAACTCACATATCGAACAGAAAAACTGGACGCATGTCAGACAGTGGCTTGGATATCACCGGTTCGATATCCCTGAGATTGTTCCGCTTCTCAATGATCTCTATAAGACGGAATGGAGATTGTTTCATAATTTCTCTGCCCTTCTGTGAAGCTTATCGCAAAACAACGGATTGCCTCAAAAACGATAAAGCGCTATGATAATCCCAAGACGCCTTATCAGAGGGTCATGGATTCACCGGATATCGATCCCTCTACAAAACAGAAGCTTACAAAGCAGTTTGAAAAGTTGAATCCATTTCACTTGAGAAAGGCCATGGAAGATAAGCTGAAAAAGATCTTCCTTTTATGCTACAAAAACTCACGCTGAGTCACCGATCCTTCGGTAACATTTTCTTATGAGTCAACTGGTGCCTACCTTTCACCGCATGACCTCCGAAGACATTCAGCAGTTATACTGAAGCGTCAGGACCTGGAAACCACTAAGGTGTATCTCGGCAGATATCGACTCGATACCGGTTCTCAGCTTTTGGCCCGAATTGGAAGCCGGGGGAACCGCTGCATAAATCTCCGTCAAGTTCAATCATCGTCCATCCACTTCAGTTCGGTCTTACCGTCATGACCGTGAATTTTGATCATCTGTTCGACGGTATCATATACCGTTACCGAGGGGATATCTTTAATGGTCCAGGCAAGAACGCACTTCCCCGAAGAAAACTGCACTCCCTCCGCTATCTTCCCAACGCCCGAGATGCCTGTCTTGTCCTCATATCTGATCATCTCAAATCTTCTAAAGCTATAGGGTTTCATATCGGGCCACCAGGTTTCTTTTTGCAACATGGTGCAATCATGCTTTCACCGATAACCTAAATTGGTTATAAGAAAGCGGCGGATTACTTTGTAGAAAATTTTACAACCCCAATGCCTCCGCTACCCTCTTTCTCTGTTTCTCTATAGCTTTCTGCCCCTGGTCAAGATTCTTCAAAATCTCCTTTTTTGCGCTGTCAGAGAGGTCTTTGCCCTGCTCGATGATATCCGTGACCCTGTCTTTTACATCATCGGCAAAATCATTGATACTGTCAACCGCATCTTCCACTAAATGGACAGTCTCCTTTTTTATCCGGCGCGCGGTCTTCGCGATATCTTTCCGTGTTTCCTTGCCCGATTTAGGCGCATAGAGCAAAGCAAATGTAGCGCCGGCCAATCCTCCCAACAAAAAAGCCCCTGCGATCTTTCTATAATCGTTTTCCATTTTATCCTCCTTTATTTATGGCGTTGTCTAAACTTTAGCAAGTACCGGCGACAGAGTCAACCTGTTAGATTCCCATCCATAGAAATAATTTAAGCCGCCGGTGTCTGCAACGAAGAAAAGCACGGCATTCTGAAAAAGATTGCTTTTTTAACCGATTTCGTTAATATTTAATAATGGCTGAAACCAAAAAAAGCATGTCCGATATTATGAAAAGCCCTCAGTGGAAAATCGGCATGGGCATCCTGATCTTTTTTCTTTTCCTCTATCTTTGGAACCAGTTTTTTACCTTAGGGCGTCCTGAACAATACAGCATTACTTATAGCCAGTTTCTTGAACAGCTGAACACAGGTAACATTAAATCTATCACCATAAAAAACCACCAGGTGAATGGGGAGTTTATCAAGAAAACAGATTTGCAATTGCATGATGAAAAACAGACTGTATCAATAAAAAATTTTCTGACCTTTCTGCCTTCCTTCCAGGGTGAAGATCTTCTCAAAAAGCTTCAGGAGAAGAATGTTGCAGTCACTGTCGAACCCTCCGAGAAGGGGTCCATACTCTGGCAGCTGCTAATCGGGGTATTGCCGTGGCTGCTGATCATCGGGGTCTGGGTGCTGATCATGAAACGTGCGCAGCAGATGCAGGGAGGACCCGGGGGGCTTTTTAGTTTTGCCTCAAGCAAAGCAAAACTTTTCGATGCGAGTAAAAGCAATATAACATTCAAAGACGTTGCCGGTATGGACAATGTAAAACAGGAACTGAGGGAGACGATAGAATACCTGAAAGACGCCTCCAAATTCAGGCGTCTCGGCGCAAAGGTCCCTAAGGGAGTGCTTTTGGTAGGACCGCCCGGCACGGGGAAAACCCTTCTGGCCCGCGCGGTTGCGGGTGAGGCCGCAGTGCCGTTTTACAACATCAGCGCATCGGAATTCATAGAAATGTTCGTCGGGGTCGGAGCTTCCCGTGTAAGGGACATGTTCAAGAAAGCAAAGGAGTCCCAGCCGAGCATCATTTTCATAGACGAGATCGACGCCGTCGGCCGAACGCGCGGCGCAGGTATGGGCGGAGGTCATGATGAACGTGAGCAGACCCTTAATCAGCTTCTGAGTGAGATGGACGGCTTCGAGTCCCATGAAGAGGTGATTGTAATGGCGGCTACAAACAGGCCGGATGTGCTCGACCCCGCGCTGCTCAGACCGGGACGTTTCGACAGGCATATCGTAATCGACAGGCCGGGCATGAAGGAACGCAAGGCGATCCTTGAAGTCCACACAAAAAATAAGGTTGTATCGGAAAATATTGACCTTGAAAAAATGGCGAGGGGGACCCCCGGCATGACCGGCGCCGACCTTGAGAATATGGCAAATGAAGCTGCGCTTATCGCTATAAGAAAAAATAAGGACAAGATAGATATGAGCGATTTTGAAGAAGCAAGGGACATAATACTCATGGGTTCAGTCAGGGAGGAAACAATAAGCGAAACAGAAAAACGTATAACTGCCTATCACGAGGCTGGGCATGCATTGGCGGCATGGAGCCTTCCCGGGACAGACCCCTTGCATAAAGTCAGCATCATCCCGCGCGGGATGGCCATGGGCGTGACCCAGTTACTGCCTGAAGAAGACAGGCACTATTATCCAAAGACGTATCTCATGAACAGGCTGAGCGTTGCGCTTGCCGGAAGAGTTGCGGAAAAAATGGTATTTAATGATACGAGCAGCGGAGCGCAGAGTGATCTGAAGGAAGCTACCGATCTCGCCGAAAAAATGGTTGCCCAGTGGGGGATGAGCGACAAAGTCGGTCCAATAAGCCTCGGGAGAGGAGAGGAACATCCCTTCCTGGGGAGAGAGCTTGCGTTGCCGAAGCGATACAGTGAAGAAATGGCATGGATGATGGACCAGGAAATCCGCGCACTGATAACCAGCGCAGAATCAAAAGCTGAAGAGGTTTTGAAGGATAAAAGACAGGTGCTTGATAACCTGGCTGACGCGCTCATAAAAGAAGAAGTCCTCGACAAAGACGATATAGAGCGGATAATTAAGGAATCAACTCAATAATCTGCGCTAACGATACAGGTCGGCAAGCCTTGCGAACTCCTCAATGCTTAAGGTCTCCGGCCTTCTGACCGGATCTATTCCGGCACTGGACAGCCATCCTTTTACGTCCGTGCTCAGACTTTTCAGAGAGTTCGAGAGCATCTTTCTCCTTTGAGAAAATGATGTCTTTACAAGCTTGAAAAAAAACTTTTCATCTTTCACATCGATCGAAGGCCTCTCAAGGATTTCCATACATATAACGGCGGAATCCACTTTCGGCACAGGTCTGAATGCCTCTCTCGGGATTATAAACTTCAGCTCCGGTTTTGCATAATATTGCACCATTATCGAAAGCACGCCGTAATCCTTTCCACCCGGTTTCGCAACAATCCTTTCAGCGACCTCTTTCTGAATTGTCAGTGTCATGGACTTCAGGTTCTGTCTTGTATCAATGAGCCTGAAGATAATAGGAGTTGTAATGTAATAAGGGATATTTGCAACGACCCTGAATTCGGGCAGGCTTTCATATGGATATTCAAGGGCGTCTCCATGTATCAATTCGACATTATGATATCCTTCAAGCGCTGTCTGCAATTTTTCATACAACCTGTCATCCAGCTCGATTGCAATGACCTTCTCGACTTTTGCGGCAAGCATTTTTGTGAGGATACCAAGGCCGGGGCCTATTTCAGCAACAACATTTTCCGGATCAAGCTGCGCCGCATGAATAATCCTCCCGATTATTTCAGGATGATAAAGAAAGTTCTGTCCTAAGGATTTTTTTGCCATTTGTTTGATAACAGACAAGCTTATAAGCTCTTGATATCATACCATGCCTTTATCACTCTAACCCACACTATTCATAAGATTGCTGACAGATGCAGTATTTAAGCGGTTTTAAATTCTTTTAAAGAAAGAATTTACCTCGGAGGCCCGATTCGTACCGGGTCGAGAATGAGCGCAAATACTGTATTTGTCGGTACCACAAATTTTATAAATTGAGTGGGTTAAACAATGATTATTCATACTGCATGGAATATCAGAGCAGATGCTGTATCATCGCTCATTCTCGGTCCCGAAAGCTTTCGGGACCTCCGAGGTATCCCGATCAAATCGGGATAAAGCCGCTCTGATACAGCATCTGCTCTGATCGATCAAAATTATTCAGATTAGATTAAACTTTCAGCTTTATTGCCAGTTTTATCGCCTCGATCATACTCGACGGATCAGCAATCCCCTTCCATGCTATATCATACGCCGTTCCGTGGTCCGGCGATGTGCGGACAAAAGGCAGGCCTATTGTGACATTTACACCCCTATCGAATGCGACCATCTTTAAAGGGATTAACCCCTGGTCATGGTACATACAAACAATAAGGTCTACTTCTCCCTTATATGCCTTATGGAAAATGGTATCGGGCGGGTAAGGCCCGGATACTGGGATGCCTTCTTTTCTCGCCTTTGCCATTGCAGGGACAATCTTTTTCTTCTCTTCATCGCCGAAAATACCGGCCTCTCCCGCATGAGGATTCAGACCTGCAACGGCGATTCTCGGGTTCCTGATCTTAAGCATATCACAGGCCTTTTTTGCGAGACGAATGGTCTTGAGCACCTTTTGCATAGTAATCAAATCAGGCACATTCCTTAAAGCTGTGTGGATTGTGACGAGAATAACCTTCAATGGACCGCCGGCAAGCATCATTGCATAGTCCTTTGTTCCGGTTAAATCAGCGAGCATTTCCGTATGCCCCGGCCATTTAACACCGGCCATCTTCAGAGCTTCTTTTGATATAGGGGCCGTAACAATACCGTCTACCTGCCTGTTTAAAGCAAGCTCAACAGCCTTTTTTATGTAACTCGTACAGGCACTGCCGCCCTCAACCGTAGGCCTGTTTTTTGGGAACCCTTTTATCATCCCCATATCGATAAGATCAATAGAATTTCCTGCAGGCCTGGATTCTTTAAGCGATTTGATTATCCTTAGTTTCATAGGGCTTTTAAGAAGTTCTATTGCTTTTCCCATGACCAAAGCATCGCCGATAACAATCGGAGAACAATGTTGTCTGATTTCAGAAGAAACAAGCGCCTTAACAATTACTTCAGGCCCTACCCCTCCCGGGTCCCCCATTGTGATGGCGAGTTTTTTCATCTCATATTTATTCCCTTTTATTGACTGAGATACTCCAACGGCAAACTTGTCTTTAATAGAGAATCTTTCCATTTCTTATTCGATTTATTTGTCATTTTATTATTTTCTAACGTTCGGTTAACCAGCGCGGGTCATAACCTTTGCCAAAATCAAAGCAAGCTTAATCCGCGTCAGGGTTGAGCCGATTTATGCCCGCCTTCTCATTTTCTGATGCCGTGCAATATCCAGTATCGCCTCAGGATGTGTTGCGGCAACTCTCAATAAAACACGAGCTGCTCCTTCAGGCTTCCGCCGTCCCTGCTCCCAGTTGCGTAAGGTGGCTACGCTGATCCCAATAAGAGATGCAAATTTGTCCTGGGAAAGGCCATACTGCTTCCGTATCTTCTGAACTTCGGATTCAGGAAACTCAACACTGCGCAAAGGTTTCATTCTGCCTTTCATTATGGCAGCACCTTGCTTAACGCTTTCCAGCAATTCTTCAAATAATTCCTTTTTCATGTAAACTCCTTTTCAACAATCTTTTTCAATTGTTTGAGTTGTTCCGGCCTTAAATCATCCTGCTCACTCTTTGGATAGGCATAAAGAAGAAGAATGATGTCCTGAGACACGAACCAATAATAAATACTTCTGATACCGCCTCTCTTTCCATGGCCTCCCGCGGACCAGCGGAGTTTTCTTAGGCCACCACTCCCGGGTATTATTTTGCCAACATCGGGTCTATTGACCAAATGAGTCTGTAAAAGTCGATATTCATCATCAGTTATTAAACATGGCGACATAATTTTTGCCGCATAATTACAATGCAACCCTATAATTCATGCCACTTCATGCGACAATTGTTATGACGGTATGTTTAATTCATGAATTCGCTTTGTGAATATCGGGGTCTCGATAATGACCATGGTTTATTATACGTCAATGGCTTAGATAAGACAAATGTGATAAATTTATATTTATTTCTTGGCATAACGTGAAGCTCACTGGAGGGGCTGGTAGATTTGTTTTGGAGGTGAGCAGCCAGTAGGAGGGTACTGGCTGCTAAAAAGAATAAAAGTTATTTTTCTTGTTTTTAGAATACAGAAAAAATATGAAGAAATTGCGAAGGAAATATGAAAACATTATGAAGGTTAAATATCAAACCCTATCGGGGGTACGACATGAAAGGGCGACTACCTGTAGCAAGCCTTTAGTCAGACTCCCGGCTGTGCATTTCCGTTTTCCATTTTTCACACCTTGCACGGTGTACTAATCAGGATGTCAAAGCAACAATCGTTACCGATATTTGATATAATTTTGTGTACATTTGATATTGGTTTGTAAAAGGAGTTGCGCATGATTATAGGTGTTCCGAAAGAAATTAAGAAAAGCGAGTTCAGGGTTGGGATGACGCCTTACGGCGTTGAGGAACTTAAGGCCGGCGGTCACATAATCCTTATTGAGACAGGCGCTGGAGCGGGCAGTGATTTTTCGGATGATGAATATCTGCAGGCAGGCGCTGAGATCGTCGGCAGAGACACTTTATTTAATAGAGCCGACCTCATCGTGAAAGTAAAGGAACCTGTTTCGTCCGAATACAATCTTTTCAGGGAAAGGCAGGCGATATTTACCTTTCTTCATCTTGCTGCAAACCGGGAGCTTATTGATCTGTTCCTCACTAAAAAGATTGCCGGCCTTGGCTATGAGACATTGCAGAAGGATGGGTCCCTGCCGCTCCTCTCACCCATGAGCGAGATCGCGGGAAGGATGGCGCCTATCATGGGGGCTTACTTTCTCCAGAAGGTCCATGGCGGCAGGGGGATTTTGCCCACAGGGGTAATGGGCGTTGAACCCGCAAAGGCGCTGGTCCTCGGCGCCGGTATCGTCGGCACTAACGCAGCCCGTGATTGTGTCGGCCTCGGGATGGACACCGTTGTCATGGATATAAGAATGGAGAGATTGCAGAAGATAGACGAGATGTTCATGGGAAGGGTAAAGACACTGCCGGTCACCGTACACAATATAAAGGAAGAGATAAAGGATGCGGATATTATAATCGGCGCTGTCCTCATCCCGGGCGGGAAAACACCGGTTTTGATTAAACGGGACATGCTCAAGACCATGAAAAAAGGCTCTGTTATTATCGACGTGTCGGTGGACCAGGGAGGATGTTTCGAGACATCTAAGCCGACCACGCACGATGCGCCGATCTATGAAGTCGAAGGGATAATTCATTACACCGTCGCAAATATGCCCGGTGCGTATCCGAAGACCTCAACCATAGCCCTGACGAATGTGACCCTTCCCTATATTAAGATACTGGCCGATAATGGCATTGAAAAAGCGATAAGGGAAGACGCCGCAATAAAAAGTGCCCTTAATACTTACAAAGGTTTTATTGTCCACAGGATGCTCGCGGATTCCATGGGGTATACTTTTAAGAATATTGATGAACTGTTTTAGCCGGCGAACCGATGAATATTCTCAAAGGCCGGTGGCCGGTCCCTGCCTATTCAGTGACACTGATAGAATTGTCAAGCCAAAGTAAATCTTTCCACAAAGAATTTCATCAAAAATTAACATTCTATTCATAATCCTGTAACGGGAATAAAGTTTAATTATAAAAAAAGATTTTTATAAGGAACCAGTTATGAAATGCCCGCACCTTATTAAATGGTTGACCTGCAAAGCTCAGGATAAGATATATTCCCCGAGTTCTTTCCAGCTCCAGGAATACTGCAAGAGGAAAGGCCATAAAAAATGTCCTTTTTACTCAAAGGGGGTGCAGATATGTAACGAAACTTTAACGGAATTGTAACATGCTTGTAATAATTAAAATATATTATAAACTATTTAAAAGGGAGGAACTGTGAAAACAATAATGAAACTGGCACTGGCAATGGTCTTGCTTCTGTCATTCACAAACGTTGAGGCCGCTGAAACCCTGAACGGCGCAGGAGCGACGTTCCCATATCCCGTCTACTCCGCTTGGGCGTATGACTATAACAAAATCACAGGGGTAAAGCTCAATTATCAGTCCATCGGTTCAGGGGGAGGCATTAGACAGATCACCGAAAGGACAGTTGACTTTGGTGCTTCTGACGCACCGCTTAAAACTGAGCAGCTCCAGAAAGACAAATTGCTGCAGTTTCCCGCCGTCATCGGAGGGGTTGTCCCGGTCGTGAATATTTCAGGAGTAAAAGCAGGGGAGCTGAAACTTGATTCCGAGGCCTTATGCAAAATATACCTTGGAGATATCAAAAACTGGGATGACAAAAAGATCAAGACACTTAATCCGAAGATGAGTCTGCCTCACAGCGAAATTACCGTTGTCCACAGGTCGGATGGATCGGGGACAACCGCAATATTCACGGAATACCTCAGTGGCATATGCCCTGACTGGAAGGCGAAGGTAGGTTCCGGCACCTCTGTAAAGTGGCCTGTAGGCATCGGCGGCAAAGGCAATGAAGGAGTAGCAAATTATACTCAAAGGACAGCGTCCTCTATCGGCTATGTCGAATTTGCCTATGCAAAACAGAACAAACTGTCTCATGTATCACTGAAGAACCATGCGGGGAATTTTATTGAGCCGAGCTTTGAAAGCTTTGAGGACGCGGCTGAGACCGGTGATTTCAATCCAAAGAAAGATTTCTACCTGTGGCTTACTGACGCGCCGGGTAAAGGTTCATGGCCGATAGCAGGAGCAACCTTCATACTCCTCGCAAAAGAAAAGACCGGTTCAAATAAAAATGTCATCACATTTTTTGACTGGGCCTTTAAAAACGGAGACAATAAGGCTAAAGAGCTTGTTTATGTCCCCCTGCCGAAATCCTTAAAGGAAAAGATCAGGACTTACTGGAAGACAAACGGTCTATAAAACGAACTCACATAACTCCCCCCCGCCCCCTCTTAGCTTAAGAGGGGGTTTGGGGGCGTTACCTGAATTTCAATGTCACTATACTTATGAACTCCTTACTAATAACAATGGACAAGGGATAATGCAAAATGGCTACAACAACCAGGAAGAACTCCTTTGATCTGATCTTTTCGTCTATTACAGCCGTTTCTTCATTCCTGGTTATTTTCTTTATAATCGGAATTGTTTATGTGCTCATTTCAGAATCTTTGCCGGCAATAAACAAATTCGGAGTCATAAAATTTCTTGCTTCAACAGACTGGGACCCGGTAAAAGAATCTTTTGGCGCGTGGACCAATATTTACGGTACCATAATTACAACGTTTCTCTCGCTGGTCATGGCAATACCTGTTGCTATCGGCATTGCGATCTTTGTTACTGAGATCTCCCCCAATTTCCTGAAAGGACCCATCGGGATGGCCATCGAACTTCTGGCTGCCATACCGAGCATCATTTACGGCATGTGGGGACTTTTCACTTTGTCCCCTATTATGAGCAACTATGTAGAGCCGTTTCTGAAAAAGGTCACCGCCGGCATACCTTTGATCGAGACCCTTTTCCGGGGTACGCCCATGGGAATTGATATCCTGACCGCAAGCATAATACTAAGCATCATGATAATTCCATTTACCGCAAGCATATCAAGGGACTCTTTTAATCTCACGCCCTCGGTGGTAAAGGAATCCGCCTATGCCCTTGGAGCAACAAAGTGGGAGGTCGTCAAGGATGTGGTAATGCCCTATTCGAAGCTGGGCGTTTTTGGAGGGATAGTCCTCTCCCTCGGCAGGGCCCTCGGCGAGACTATGGCAGTTGCTTTTGTGCTCGGTAACAACCACAGGATAACCACATCCCTCCTCGATGCCGCCGCAACTATTACCGTAACGTTGGCAAATGAATTCACGGAAGCGGACAAGGACATTTACTTATCTTCGCTTTTTTATCTCGCTCTCGTGCTCTTTGTGATGAGTTTCATTATCCTTGCCATAGCGAAATTTTTCCTTCTGAAAGCTGAGAGGAAGTATTCACGATGACCATAGAGCAAAGGAGAAAAACCGAGGCGAGTATCGCCCTAACGCTCAGCACGTTGGCCGCGTTCCTGGGTCTTTTCTGGCTCGTATTCATCCTCGGTGATGTGCTTGTGCATGGCATAAAGGCGCTGAATCTCAGTCTGTTCATAAATGACCCGACTCCCCCGGGGGTAGAGGGAGGGGGGCTCAGAAACGCCTTTACAGGGCAGCTGATTATAACGTTATGCGCCACCTTAATCGGGGTTCCTGTCGGCGTGCTCGGAGGCACGTTTCTTGCCGAATATGCACGGGGCAGAAAAATTGCGAGGACTATAAGCATACTCTCCGATATCATGGTAAGCGTTCCTTCGATTGTTATAGGTACTTTTATCTATGCGATACTCGTAAAGCCTGTCGGCCACTTTAACGGCTGGGCCGGGTCTGTTGCACTCGCGATAATCATGATTCCCGTGGTCCTCAGGACAACGGAAGATATGCTTTCTCTGGTTCCCTGGACATTGAGGGAGGCTGCATTTGCCCTCGGCGCACCATATTATAAGGTTATAATACAGGTGGTTTACCGCGGGGCGGCAACGGGTATTCTGACAGGTATTCTCCTCTCTATCGCGAGAGTGGCCGGAGAGACGGCGCCGCTGCTGTTTACCGCTTTTAATAACTCTTTTTTCACGCTGGACATGAAACAACCCGTTGCGTCCTTGACCGTGACCATATTTCAGTATGCCATGGGCCCTTACGAAAACTGGCACGCCCAGGCATGGGCAGCGGCATTTGTTATTACGATATTCATACTTATTGTTACAATACTCGGAAGGCTCATTATAAAGTGGAGGTACAGATAGTGCCCGGAACAGTTGAGATAGAAGTAAAAGACCTGGACTTTTATTATTCGGGGGAAATCCCCGCCCTTAAGAAAATAAATCTTTCAGTATACAAAAATGCCGTTACCGCACTAATAGGTCCTTCAGGCTGCGGGAAGACGACTTTGCTCCGGTGTTTCAACCGGCTGCATGACCTTTATCCGAAGAACAGGTACGAAGGCCAGATACTTTTTCAGGACGAGAACATCCTCTCAAATGGGACGGATCTCATCAACCTGAGGAGCCGCATAGGAATGGTCTTTCAAAAGCCGACACCATTCCCCATGAGCATATTCGACAATATTGCATATGGGCTTAAACTGAAAGGGATTAAAAAAAGAGCTGACCTTTCGGAGAAGGTCGAAAAAGCCCTCAGGCACGCGGCCCTATGGGACGAGGTGAAGGACAAACTCAATAACAGCGCCTATGACCTTTCCGGAGGACAACAGCAGAGACTTGTTATTGCAAGGGCTTTGGCCGTAAACCCCGAAGTGCTGCTCTTTGATGAGCCGACATCCGCACTTGATCCGATATCCGCTGCAAAGATAGAAGAACTTACGGAAACGCTTAAAAAAGAGATTACGATTATAATAGTAACGCACAATATGCAGCAGGCTGCGCGCATATCGAATTTTACGGCTTTGATGTATTTGGGAGAGTTGATTGAGTTCGGGGACACGGATACAATATTTGTAAATCCGCAGAATAAACTTACGGAAGAATATATCACAGGGAGATTCGGCTAATGGCTATTTTTGACGAAGAATTAAAAGAGCTGAGAGAAAAAGTACTGAAGCTCGGCTATATGGTAGAAAGCGCTATCCGTGATTCGGTAAAGTCATTGATGGACAGGGACAGCGAGCTCGCAAAAGAAGTCATCACGAGAGACCATCTGATAAACGCCCTCGACGTTGGGATTGATGAAGAATGTGTGAGGCTCATCGCACTCAGACAGCCCATGGCGAGAGACCTGAGGTTTATAACCACTACCATGAAGATAACCACGGACCTCGAAAGGATGGGAGACCTTGCCGTCAATATTGCGGAGCGGGCGATAGAGCTGAATCAGGAACCGCTGTTAAAGCCCTTCGTGAACATACCGAAGATGGCTGAGATCTCCCAGTCAATGGTAAGGGACGCCCTTGACGCATTTGTCACAGGCTGTTCCCGCCTGCCCTATGAAGTTATAAAGAGGGATGACGAAGTGGATGAGCTTACCGTACGGAACTTTGAAGAACTCATGTCTTTCATGGTACGGGACCCGAAGATTATCCCGCTCGCGGTTAAAAGGACTTACATCGCAAAATATCTCGAAAGGATCGCGGACCATGCAACCAATATCTCCGAGATGATCATTTATATGTGCAAGGGCAAAATAATCAGGCATACTGAGATCAAGGACCAGGAGTAGGTAATTTTACGATCTGTACGGGCACAATCAAAAAATATAATCCCCTTTCGTGTGTGTTATCATAATATTTAAATGCATCCTATACTAATAAGAATAGGTTCGCTGACAATACATACATATGGCTTTCTTGTGGCCTCGGGGTTTCTGGTCGGCATCTGGCTCGCGGTGCGGCAGGCCAAAAAAGAGGGTATCCCGCCGGACAAGATAATTGATCTCGGGTTCTATATACTCCTTGCAGCCATTATCGGATCAAGGCTCCTGTTTATTCTTATTAATTACACCCACTATCTTAGATTCCCTTTGGATATTATTAAGATATGGGAAGGCGGGCTTGTTTTTTACGGCGGCGTGCTGCTTGCCTTACCCACCGCAGTCTGGTTCGTAATGAAGAACAGGCTTGGCGTCTGGAATACCGCGGATGTTTTTGCCCCTTCAATCGCGATCGGCCACTCTTTCGGACGGCTTGGGTGCTTTGCCGCCGGGTGCTGCTTCGGCAAGGCATCTGAAGCGCTTCCCTGGGGGATTATCTTTACCGACCCTGAATGTCTTGCCCCGACACATATACTTTTGCATCCGACTCAGTTGTATGAATCAGCAGGCGAATTTATGAATTTTCTAATACTCTTGACCTTAAGAAGCTACAAGTCATTTGACGGCCAGTTAATGATGACATATCTTCTGCTCTATTCAATTCTTAGATTCGTCGTCGAAATTTTCAGAGGGGATGTGGCAAGAGGCTTTATTTTCTCGACAATCTCGGTATCTCAGGGGATCAGTATTCTCATGTTTCTGGCTGCGATTGTGGGTTTTGTTATTTTAAAGAAAAAGAAAAAACAATAATCACAACGGCAAGTATGCTATTGGATTCAGGTCAAGTCCCGCGAAGTCTACTGCTTTAAAGTGGTGATATCCTGCTGCCCCGATCATCGCCGCATTGTCAGTGCACAGGGATATGGATGGCATAAATATTTCCGTTGCCAGCTCCTCGCCCATCTTTATCAACCTCGCCCGCAATTCACTGTTTGCCGCAACGCCGCCTGACAGAGTGACCCTTTTAACCCCTTCATTTCCTATGGCCCATTCAGTTTTCCTCACAAGGACATCGACGATAGATGCCTGGAAGGAAGCGGAGATATCTCTGATTAGTCCCGATTCCAGAGGCCTGATTTCGGTCTGCCGGTTCCCGGAACCCGATCTCAAATAATTTAGCACCGCTGTTTTCACCCCGCTGAAGCTGAAGTCGAGTGATTCAGGCAGATAGGCCCTCGGAAAGTCGATAGCCTTTGGGTCGCCGTCGTGCGCAAGTTTATCAATTAACGGACCGCCCGGATATCCGAGGCCGAGGAGTTTTGAAATTTTATCATAAGCCTCGCCTGCGGCATCGTCCCTTGTCCTGCCCAGTTCCACATATTTGCCGAAGGCATCGATCCTGTAAAGGGACGTATGCCCCCCTGACACAATAAGCGCAATAAAAGGGAAGGACGGTCTCGGGTCTTCAAGAAACGAAGAGAATATGTGTCCTTCGAGGTGGTTCACCGCAATGAGCGGAATTCCTTTTGAATAGCACACAGCCTTCGCAAAAGAACAGCCGACGAGCAGCGAACCTATCAGCCCGGGACCGTGGCAAACGGCGATCCCTGATAAATCTTCGAAGGGAACTCCCGCGGTTGTCAACGCTTCATCAACAACGGGCCAGATCATCTCGATATGCCTGCGAGATGCAAGCTCCGGAACAATCCCACCGTATTTTTCATGTATCTCCGTCTGACTCGAAATAATATTGGAGATTATATTTGTGCCGTCTTCAACAACCGAGGCTGAAGTATCGTCGCAGGATGTATCTATTCCAAGGATAAGCATTTCAGAGACACTAAGGTTTGTAATTATACTTATTTACGCCTTTCGGCAGAGAGGGTTCGAACAATTTGTCTTCCAGTCCCGTATTGATTTTAATGTCCTTTAAAGTCATCTCTATCCTGTTCGAATAAGAATCGTTTACAGTGAATGATTTTATCGGAAACTCGCCTTCGAAAAGTTCAATCTCTATGGAGAGGATCCCTCCCATCGGCTTTTTGGGTTTAAGGAGCAGCTTCCCGTTTTTGTCGGAGACTGCGAACTCTTCCTGTATCTTCCCAAACCCGCTTAAGAGGGCGATCGGCGCCTGGCCGTAAGTGTTCCTGTCAAATTTCCCGCTGAAGACCTGTTTTTCTTTTTTCTGAAAGATAACGATTTCGTCATTATTAATAAACACATCCTGGGCATGCTCCCCTTTATACTCCCACTTCATCTTCATCGGCATTTTTATAAAAAACTTGCCGTTAAATGTGTCGGTACGTTTCAGGTCCTTTACGTAGCTTTTCTGAACGAAGTTTCCTTTTATGTCCTTGATGTTTTCATAAGCCTTCTGTATCTTCGCAATTTCCTCATCCGCCGACGCAGCAGCCCCAATGACGGGAAACAGTAAACAACAAGCGGCAAGTAGCGAAATAATTACAAACCTGTTTTTAAGATATTTCATTTGCTCCTCTATTATGTTTTATTTTATATTTTAAACGAACCCGCCCGCAGAAAGCCAAGGTTGACCCTGAGCCCACTTAATTCATAAAATTTGCCGGTGCCGACAGATACAGTATTTGCGCTCATTCTCGGCCCGATACCAATTGGGCCTCCGAGGTAAATTCTTTCTTCGAAAGAATTTAAAACCGCTTAAATACTGTATCTGTCGGCAATCTTATGATATGAATAGCGTAGGTTAGTTTTTTCAATAAAACTTAAAATCGCCCCCACTCCAAATCTGGAACCTGAGCAAGAAAGTCCTTGTTGATTAAACCTTAGCCTGCATTTTATAGTTTTGGATGACGGATACCTGGCGTTTTATTGACAGCGGGCCTTGCTCTGCTGCTTACAATATGGCACTGGATGAAGCGGTTGCCCATGCCGTGAGAAAAGAAAGCGCACCTCCGACATTGAGGTTTTACGGATGGGATGTGCCGTCAGTAAGCATCGGATGTTTTCAGAAGGCGCATGATATCGATACAATTTTCTGCCGGGAAAACCGTATCCCTTTGGTCAGAAGGATGACAGGCGGACGTGCTGTCCTGCATTACCATGAACTCACCTATAGTTTTTCAGTAAAAACAGCGTCGGGACCGTTCTCGCAGGGATTGCTTGACAGCTATAAAAAAATCAGCTCTGCATTCGGACTTGCATTATTAAAAACGGGGATTTCGCCGGAATTAAAATTGCAAAGAGAGGCCGGCCATTGTTCCTCTGCAACGCGACAACCGAGAAGTCCGTCATGTTTTCAGTCAACATCATACGGAGAAATCTCCGTGAATAGCATAAAAATTATAGGCTCCGCACAAAAGCGCTGGCCCGACGGTCTGCTCCAGCAAGGTTCCATCCCTCTTAGCCAGGATGAAAATGCGATGGCTGCGATATTCAGACTCGGTTCAAAGAATGACACCAGAAAGTCTTCTGTCGGGTTGACAGAGATAGTCCCTGAATTAGACATCGATTCAATTAAAGATTCCATCAGGATTTCTTTTGAAGAGACGTTTAATGCAAAATTTACTTTTTCAGTTCCGTCAAAAGAAGAAATTGTATTTGCCCGGGAACTCGAAGCCCAAAAATATCTTTCCCCCCGGTGGACCTTCAAAAGATAGACATAAATTATTTGATGGTATAATTGAAACTATGTACATTTATTTAAACGGTAAGATTGTCCCTTCAAAAGACGCCGTAGTTTCTGTTTTTGATCACGGCTTCCTTTACGGAGACGGTATCTATGAGACTATGAGGAGCTACGATGGCGTTATATTTAAGCTTGACGAACATCTTAAGAGGCTTTATCGTTCCGCGTCTCTGATAGGACTTGCCATGCCCTCCGGCGCAGACGCCATAAAAATTTCTATTTATGAGACGCTCATGGCCAACTCTCTCAGTAATGCCTATATAAGGTTGACTATCTCAAGGGGACGCGGACCTATAGGCCTCGATCCGGACTTATGTCCCGAGCCTACAATAGTGATGATAGCGCAGGAACTGAAGGCATACCCGCAGGCATATTACAAAAACGGGCTTGCCCTCATTATTTCCAAAACAAGGAGGAACCTCGCAACGGCAATAAACCCGAATATAAAATCGCTGAATTTCCTCAACAATATCCTCGCGAAGATAGAGGCAAAAAACAAAGGAGCGTATGAAGCTCTGATGCTGAACGCATCGGGAAAGCTTACTGAAGGCACTATCAGTAACGTGTTTTTTTATAAAAGCGGCGTTCTCTATACTCCATCCGTTGACTGCGGAATTCTCGACGGGATAACAAGGGGAGTTATCATTGACCTCGCCGGCAAAGAAGATATCAAGGTAAAAGAAGGCAAGTTTACAAAAAACGATGTCTATTCCGCAGAAGAGGTTTTTATCACGAATACGACCATGGAGGTCATGCCGGCCTCAAAGGTCGACGATCAGAGATATGCTGTCGGCACAACAGCAAAATTACTTCGCAAGCTATACATGCGGGAAGTAGCTGCATACGTCGCAAATACGAAGGCACAAGGCCCTTCAATCTGGGGAGAAATGGAATAGCCCTGTCCTTGCCGCAGCTGGATTTTGCCGTGCTTATAGTTTCTTTCTCACCACACCAATGTCGATGTCCTGAACCTGTTTCTTTCCGTTTCTACTCCTCTGAATCGGGAAATCAGCGCTGACGTTAAATTCTCCCTAAAACACACGCAGAGAACATTCTCCCCCAAAATGAAGCATTCAACCCGAAATTAAGAATCCCTTCTCCAAGACTTCGTTCAGAAGTTTGCAACGACGATTTTTCCGCAAGAGCGTCAACTTCACTTTACAATCAATACGCAGCAATCTGCTATCCTATCTTTTTTCAAAGATAAATTTTCTCGGGTTTGCCAGTGGTTACTTTGATACATACGCAAAGTAATCATATGACTGTACTGGTTATTCCGATCGGAAGACTTCCGCACTGTGTCTTATGTTTGTCAGATATGGGAGGCTTTTTAGGCCCGTCGCAGATGTGTAAAGATCAATAGATATCTCACCGAAGTCTTCTTAAACGAGCTCTTTCTTCTTTACGAAATCTTTATACTTTTAGGCCTATTCTTTATACCTATTTTACACATCTTTTTGATAATCTGGAGTGATGGAGGCAGACAAGAATGGATGGGTATATCTTTTGTGGTTCTTGGGTACCGGACTGCTGTGAAGCTCTTGAACGCATAAATGACAGAAATGAATAAATTGATTCACTCACAATCTTTGCAGTCCCTTTTCAGTGTGACTGGCGAATCGCAAGCAGCCGTTACGAAACACCCGTTACTTTATGAGACGGCTCCTGATGCGAAAGGTGGTTTTGTAGTAATCCCTGTCGCAGATGTGGACCAATTGTCGATGAACGCAATTAGTTATACAAAACTTCTTGGCGGTGAAATTGTTGCCGTCCACATACTTCTTAATCCTTCGGATAGGGATAAGATGGAATACCGGTGGAAATTACAAAATATGGATATTCCTCTTTATATCGTTGAATCACCCCACAGCTCTATCATTGAGCCGCTCATGACCTATGTCGATGCAATACATCGTCGCCATAACGAAAGTACCGTCACTATAGTATTGCCTGTGCTTATCACGCTGAAATGGTGGCATCGCTATCTGCACAACCAGACAGTACGATTAATAGAAAGGGCTTTTCAACGAGAGACAGGAGTGACAACCGTACGCGTTCCGTTTTTCTTAGAAAAAAGAAAAAATGAAACGCGATATTGTAAACGGGGATGAAACGACCTATGCTTTGTCTTAAAAGGACTGGAAAAGTGACCGATTTTTTTCTTATCTCATCTTTAAAAAGGAGGACGCACAATGAACCTTATAATCTGGTTGCCGGCAATGTTTTTTCTGGGAATTGGTGCAATGACACTATGTTATCTCTTCATAAAAGCTTGCGAGAAAATATAAAAGCGAGGTGATGTCAATGCTGATCTATCTGACAGTAGCTGTTGTGGTGTTCCTGTTCATTTACCTGTTTCTGGCCCTGATCCGGCCGGAATGGTTCTAACAGGGACGTCAATGAAAACCGAAATACTTATTAAAGGAGCTAAATAATGTTTATGCAAACCTGGTTTCTTCCCATATCGCTTCTGATAGTTGGGAGCTTGATCGCGTTCCCTTTAAGTCGCTACCTGGCGTGGATCATGGAAGGAAAGTACCGGCCCTTGCCGGTCTTTGGGTGGTTCGAAAAACGCCTGGACAGTGGCCCCCAAAACTGGAGGCAGTACGCCGGCTCTTTGCTCGTCTTCAACACCTTGCTGTTTGTCTTCGGCTTTCTTGTGCTGGCGCTTCAGCAATGGACGCCTCTGAATCCTGACGGCAAGGTGATGCTTGCCCCAAGTACGATTTTTAACAGCGTAATCTCATTCATGACGAACACGAATCTCCAGCACTATTCCGGGGACCAACATTTATCCAACTTCAGCCAGATTTTCTTTTGCATCTCCAATATGTTTATATCGGCCTCTATCGGCTTCTGCGCGCTGGTGGCGATCATCCGGGCCCTGCGCGGGGAATCCGCCCTCGGCAACTTCTTCGTAGACATGTGGCGGGTAATAGTCTATATGTTTGTGCCCATTGCCTTTGTCATAGCCCTCTTTTTCCTGGTGCAAGGCAGCCCGATGACTTTAAAGAGCTCTTATCAGGTTTCGACTCTCGAACCTGCGGCCATGGGAACAACTGACAAGGGCGAAGTGAAGAAGCAGAACATCGTAGTCGGGCCGGTGGCCGCCCTTGAGTCCATCAAGATGTTAGGGACGAACGGCGGCGGATTTTACGGCATGAACTCAGCTCATCCTTTCGAAAATCCCACAGCATTGACGAACTTTGTAAACATTTTGTCGATGATGCTGTTTCCATTCTCTCTCGTGTTGATGTACGGACGGATGCTCGGCCGATTGCGGCACGGCATCGTCATTTTTTCGGTTATGCTGACTTTAATGGCGGGAACAATCGCCTGGTCGGTTTACTTTGACACACTAAAACCGAACCCGGGATTGACTGCTCATCCGGGCGCCCGAACGTATGAAATCCCTATCGCGACCGCGCCTGGCGGTAAGCGGGTTGTGTCTCTGCCGGCAGTCCCCGGCTTGCCGGTGGACCAGCATCTGGGCAATCTCGAGGGCAAAGAGATGCGCTTCGGAACCTCGGCAGGTGCTACATACGCAGCAGTAACAACAGACGTGACATGCGGCGCTGTCAATACCGAAGCCGACAGCCTTAATCCCCTTGCCGCCTTATCTCCAATGGCTGGGATGTGGCTGAACTGCATCTTCGGCGGCAAAGGTGTGGGGATGATCAACATGTTGCTGTACCTGATAATCGGAATCTTCTTGGCCGGCCAGATGGTGGGGCGAACACCAGAATATCTGGGCAGGAAAATCGGGGCGCGCGAGATGAAACTGGCCACTATTGCACTGCTGGTCCATCCAATGCTGATCCTGATGCCCACCGGTCTCTTCGCAGCAACGGACTGGGGAATGAAGGCCGTGAGCAATCCCGGGGCGCATGGTTTTTCACAAATGCTCTACCAGTTCTCCTCGGCCTCCGCAAATAACGGCTCTGCCTTCGACGGATTAGGGGTGACCTACGGTTTCTACAACAGCACAAGTCCTGCGCCGATGGCGGTTGCGTGGGATATTGCGACCGGTCTGGTGATGCTCTTCAGCCGTTTTCTTCCGATTGTCGCGCCGATCGCTATGGCAGCCTCTCTCGGAGCGAAGAAGGCGAGCCCCTTTGGTTTAGGGACCCTTCGGGATGACAGCCCCACCTTCGCCTTCCTCTTGATGGCAACAATTCTCATCATCGGAGCATTACTTTTCCTCCCGGTTGCCGCGCTTGGACCGATTGCCGAGCACTTTGGGCCGATCCCTTTCGGCGGCTGAGGTAGACTTATTGCGCTATGAAAACTACTGAACTTATCAAGAAAGAATTCGAAAACAATAAAGGAGTGAGACATGAATTATGTATCGGCTGTCACGGAAGCAATTCCGGAAAAGAGTCAGCCTTCAGGACTGCCGAAGCCGCCGAAACGTATAAAAGGACGGCGACTGCTAGAGAAAGAAACAACGGTGGCGGCATTGAAGCAGGCTTTCGTTATGCTCAGGCCAGACATCCAGTGGAACAATCCCGTGATGTTTGTGGTCGAGGTCGGCGCGTTTTTGACGTTGTTCTTTATTATTAAGGCTGCATGGGGTGGCGCCGCGAGCCAGGTGCCGATAGGCTATTTTATCGCCCTTGACGTGTGGCTTTTCCTGACCGTTCTGTTTGCGAACTTCGCAACCGCGCTTGCCGAGGCCCGGGGTAAAGCCCAGGCAGACTCGTTGAGACGGGCCCGTCACGACACGGTAGCGTACCGTTATAATGCCTCGGGCGACATCGAGGAAGTTTCCTCAAATGTCTTGAAGCCGGGTGATAAGGTTGTCGTAGAGGCAGGGCAGATGATCCCCAGCGACGGAGAGATCATCGAAGGCGTCGCTTCTATTAATGAGGCTGCAATTACAGGCGAGTCGGCGCCGGTCATTCGTGAATCGGGCGGCGACAGGTCCGGTGTAACAGGGGGCACCGTTGTACTCTCCGACCGGATCGTAGTCCGGATCACCAGCGGCGCGGGCGACACATTCCTAGACCGGATGATAGCCCTGGTTGAGGGCGCAATTCGTCAAAGGACACCGAACGAGATTGCGCTCACACTGGTTCTTTCGGCCCTGACGCTGGTTTTCCTGATCGTGGTGACTCCCCTCTGGGCAATGGCCTGGAACGCCGAGCAATACATGATGGGCTTCCTCGGTATCCAGGAACCCTTGAAGAGTCTCGGCACGGATGTCCCGACTCTTATTGCGCTCCTCGTATGTCTTATCCCGACAACTATCGGCGCTTTGCTTGCAGCCATTGGGATTGCAGGTATGGACCGTGCCCTTCAGGCCAACATTATCGCCAAGAGCGGTAAGGCCGTGGAGCTAGCCGGTGATATAGATACTGTGCTGCTGGACAAAACAGGCACGATTACGATAGGAAACCGCAATGCGACAAAGTTCCTTCCGATAGGAAAATATTCAGCGGGTGACTTGGGCCGGATAGCTGCTATGGCCTCGGCCGCCGATGAGACTCCAGAGGGTAAAAGCATCGTGAAGTTGTTCGAGAAGCAAAGCGCTGGCGCTCAGGTCACCGTGCCGACAGATGCCAAATTTATACCTTTTTCAGCGCAAACCCGCATGAGCGGTGTTGATCTTGCAGATGGCCGACGGCTACGAAAAGGGGCGCCGGACGCTGTCATCAAATTCATCTCAGCCAATCAGGGCAGTGTGCCGGGTGACCTAGAAGGGTTGGTCCATTCTGTAGCAACCGAAGGCGCAACCCCGCTCGTCGTCTCTGAGGACGCCCGCATTTTGGGTGTAATCGTTCTTGAGGATATTTTGAAACCCAACATGCATGCCCGGTTCGATCGGCTGAGGAAGATGGGGCTGAGGACTGTCATGATTACCGGCGACAATCCTCTTACGGCTGCGACCATAGCCGCAAAAGCGGGAGTTGATGATTTTCTCGCCGAGGCCACGCCTGAGAACAAGCTCGCTTTCATACGGAAGGAACAAACAGGAGGGAAGTTAGTGGCTATGATGGGCGACGGCACAAACGATGCGCCGGCTTTGGCCCAGGCAGACGTTGCTTTGGCCATGAATGCCGGCACACAGGCGGCCAAGGAAGCGGCTAACATGGTCGATCTGGACAGTGATCCCACCAAGTTGATTGAGGTCGTCGAAATCGGGAAACAATTGTTGATGACGCGCGGCTCCCTTACGACATTCTCGATCGCAAATGACGTGGCGAAATTCTTTGCAATTATACCGGCGCTCTTTGCAGGTACGCTGCCGTGGCTGGGGGCAATGGATATTATGCACCTGCATTCACCTACGTCGGCCATTCTGTCAGCCGTCATCTTCAATGCGCTCATCATCCCGGCGCTTATCCCGATCGCGCTCAAGGGAGTTGCATATCGGGCACTCGGCGCCGAGGCATTATTGAGGAGGAACCTATTGATATGGGGGCTTGGAGGCGTGATCGTGCCCTTCATAGGCATCAAACTGATAGACATGACTATGGTTGCCTTGAGTCTGGTATAACCAATTAAGGAGGACATGAATATGTCGAAATATATTTCGAAAAGCATCTTGCTCTTGGCCCTTGCAGTGGTAATCTGCTGCATCCTTTATCCCCTTGCCTTATGGGCGATCGGGCAGGCTGTCTTTCCATTCCAGGCCAACGGAAGCCTGGTGAAAGGCCCCGACGGCGCCATCGTCGGATCACGGCTCATTGCGCAGCCGTTTACCAAGGACGAGTACTTTCAGCCCCGTCCTTCCACGCCGTCGTTCGATGCGTCCGCATCGGCCTCGTCGTCCCTGGCCGCTTCGAACTACGCCCTACGCGACAGGGTAGCTCGTTCGCTAGGACCGATTGTGACCTATCGGAGTGGGACTAAGGCCGAAAAGGCCGTGGCTCCAGATGTCGAGCAGTGGTTCCAGAAGGATATATACCAGGGGAACCCGCACATCGTCGCCCAGTGGGCCGACGTACACAACTCTCTTGCCCAGGCATGGGTCAATGCCGACCCGACACACGGCACGTATGTGGACAATTGGGCGAAAGCGCATCCGGCAGTGGTAGTGCAGTTCATTAAAGATAATCCTGGTACGCCGCAGCCCAAAGCTGCTGATCTGGCGATCGTGTTCTTTAAGAAATTCTCCGAGGAAAACCCCGGAAAATTCCCTTCGGCTGTGACGCACAAAGGAGCGAACGGGAAGGACCAAACGAGCATTGAGCCGGTCAAGGAGGGTTCTGACGTTCAGACGACCTTTTTTGCTATGTGGAGAGAGGACCATCCCGATGCCGACCTTGAGGATGTTCCCGGCGACATGGTCACCGCTTCAGGTTCCGGGCTCGATCCTCATATTACTTTGCAAAACGCCGAGTTTCAACTGGAGCGGGTCGCATCGAAATGGGCGGCTAACCTGAAACGTGAGCCATCGGCAGTTCGAAAAGAGATCGAACAGATATTACAGAAGAATGCATCCGCCCCGTTTGGAGGACTCGTAGGTGAGAAGGTCGTCAACGTGCTGGAAGTCAATCTCGAACTTCGCAAGCTCTACGGAGCACCGTCGTCATAGATGCACAACGACGGAGAGGACAATGTATCCATTGATTAATTAAAAGGAGGGAAGGATGACGAAAAGGATTTTTACAATCGGTTTGATGTTATTAATGATATTAACATTTAGTGCGGGAGCATGGGCGGACGAGGAGAAGAAGGCAAGCAGTATCAATGTTGACGAAATAAAGAAAGCGCTCGGCCTGAGCATATATCTGCAGGGAGGATACAACTATAACTTTGCGAGCCCGGATTCAGGTGAGAACCAGTTGAGGGTGTTCGACCATAAGGCCAACAGCTTTACGCTGGACCTTGCGCAGATACAATTTGTAAAAGACCCGGCCGTAGGCGGCTTAGGCTATAAGCTGAAATTATCATTCGGTGAGACCGCTAAGTTCATCCATGCCACGGGACTCGGCAATGCAGGCGATGAGTTTGATCTCACCGAGGCGTATATAAGTTATTCAGCGCCGTTGGGGAAAGGCCTCAGGTTTGATTTCGGAAAGATGGCGACATATCACGGGGCTGAGGTAATTGAGGCGAGGGACAACCCTAACTATTCCCGTTCATATCTGTTCAACTTTGCAATACCATTCACCCATACAGGGCTGAAAATGAGTTATGCATTTTCCGATACCCTGAACGCGTCGGTCCATGTAGTCAACGGTTGGGACAACTTCAACGATAACAACAAGTCGAAAACCATGGGCTTATCAGTCGGCTATACCCCGGTTGAACAGCTTGCAATGATTTTTAACCTTATGTACGGACCTGAGAAGGACGATAACAACCACGACAACCGGTTTCTGTTCGACTGGGTAGGTACGATAAAGCCTGTAAAGAACCTTAGCATAATACTGAATACCGATTATGCGACAGAGCAACACACTGATCCCGACAGCGGCGGCACGGCCAAATGGTATGGAGTATCGGCAATCGCAAAATACGACTTCAGCGACATGTACAGTTTGTCGTTGAGGGGAGAATATTTCAACGACCAGAACGGGGTGAGAACAGGTACCCCGCAGCATTTGAAAGAAGTAACGCTGACGCCGGAGATCAGGGTAGCACAGGGTTTGATCGTGAGGCCTGAGTACAGGCATGACTGGTCGAACGGAACGGTATTTGATGCACACGACATGCCGCTGAACAAGAAGCAGCAGGACACCATCGCGGTAGCGTTGATGTATACATGGTAACCCTTAAAGACAGGAAGATTTGAGATGAAACGATTCAATAGCGAGTTAATGGTCGCAGTAATACCGTGCAGGAGTGAAGAAAGGAAAGGGGGTGACTAGTGAGGAAGAACAAAGTTATGTCCACAATCGATGCTCAGCGGCTTGCGCTCCGTTCACAATCAAGAAGACCAAGGACGACTTTCATTCTCTGCTGCGCACTCCTCTTCCTGGGCTTGAACATTCCTCTCACTGTTTTTGCTGCTTCCTATGTCCCTGCTCCTCTTTATCATCAACATGAGAAGCAAGAAACTACTATGGGAATCGGTGAAACGGTTTATCTGTTTCATAGCGGTACAGATGATGTAAAGAAGACTATTCACGTTGCCGACATCCTTACCGTTCACAGAATAAACCCTTCTTGCCAAGTCACGACGGTCGGGAGGATTAAGGTATTATCTTACATCGGAGAAACCTATCTGAAGGGTATTGTCATCGAAGGTGAGATTAGGCCCAAGGACATCGCAAAAAAGGGAGATGTTTCTTGTCTCATAATTCTGGCAGGCGAGTGTCTTCCTTAGTCAACAATTCGTACCTCGCACATGTTTCTGATTTGTGCCAGTAGTCGAAAAGTGCCAAAATAGGGTGAGGAGGAGCAAAGGTATGGAAGATCACAGGTCTGATCCTGATTTGCTTATCGATAGGATGCGCAGGGAAACCGAGCGGAAACGCGAGGGGCAGCTAAAGATTTTTTTCGGTGCGGCCCCTGGTGTAGGGAAGACCTATGCAATGCTTGGAGCCGCGCAGCAGAAGCGGACGGAAGGACTCAACGTTGTCGTAGGGCTTGTGGAGACCCACGGGAGGAAGGAAACAGAGGCGCTCCTTGCCGGGCTTGAAGTAATGCCACGCCGTCCCGTTGAATACCACGGCGCGACGCTGTCTGAATTTGACATCGATGCTGCTCTAAAAAGGAAACCTGCGCTCATTCTGGTTGATGAACTGGCCCATACCAACGCTCCAGGATCACGCCATAAAAAGCGATGGCAGGACATATACGAACTGCTTGGCACAGGTATCAATGTATATACCACAGTAAATGTGCAGCACCTCGAAAGTCTGAACGACGTGGTCACACAGATTACCGGCATTAACGTGCGTGAAACCGTCCCCGATTTTCTTCTCGACCGGGCCGACGAAATTGAGCTTATCGACCTTCCTCCAGAAGACCTCTTGCAGCGCCTCAGGGAAGGGAAGGTATACGTGCCGGAAGTGGTATCACATGCGAGAAAGAACTTCTTCCGCAGAGGTAACCTGCTTGCGCTCCGCGAACTAGCTCTTCGCCGGACTGCCGAAAGGGTCGACGAGCAGATGCAGAGCTACCGGGAAGTGAAAGGGGTCACGGAGGTATGGCCTGCCGCAGAGCGGATATTGGTATGTGTCGGTCCGAATCCCCGTTCGATACGGCTGATCCGGGCCGCAAAGAGAATGGCCGCAGGGCTCAGGGCTGAGTTGATAGCGGTTTACGTCGAGGCCCCTCACAAGGTGAAGCCGTCTGAAAGCGATCTTAGGCAGCTTGCCGAACATATGCGACTTGCCGAGAGTCTGGGGGCCGAGACCGTGACACTTTCAGCTCAAAAGGCAAGCGAGGAAATATTGAATTATGCCCGTGCCCGCAATGTCACAAAAATTCTTGTCGGCAAGCCGACCCATCCTCGATGGAAAGATAAGGTATTCGGTTCCATGCTCGATGAAGTTGTTCGCGGGAGCGGAGAGATCGATGTCTACGTGATAACCGGCGACACCGGCGAAGCGATGACCCGGCACGTTGCAAAAGCCGCCCTGCGGCGATCAAGCCCAAAAGAATGGGTTCTGTGCATCTCCAGTGTGGCAGTCTGCACGGGGCTTTCCGCTTTGGTGTTCCCCTATCTTACCCTTGTAGACATTGCTATGGTGTACCTTCTGGGTATTATGCTGGTTTCAAGCCGTGCAGGCAATAGGCCATCGTTGTTGGCGACCTTCCTAAGCGTAGCGGCCTTTGATTTCTTTTTTGTGCCACCGCGCTATACTTTTGCCGTAAGCGACGTGAAATATTTTTTCACCTTTGCCGTAATGTTCATTGTCGCCTTTGTCATCAGCAGGCTTACAATAAAGGTACGGGACCAGGCGACCGCGGCCAGACAGCGTGAGCGGAGAACTGCTGCCCTCTACAGCCTGAGCCGAAAACTGGTGCAAGAACGTGGGATAGAACAACTTAGCGTCATGGCGGTAAAGCATATCAGCGAGGTTTTCTCAAGCCATGTTGTCGTCCTTGTGCCGGATGAAAGAGAAACATTAACAATCCCGGTCACAGGCCCGGCCACTTTTGCCCTCGATCAAAAGGAACTGAGTGTAGCCCAATGGACCTTTACCCACAGACAAAGGGCTGGTCTCGGAACCGATACCCTTTCCGGCGCCAAGGCGCTTTATCTGCCTTTGGTCGCCGCATCGAGAACGGTAGGAGTCATTGGGGTCATGCCCACCCATGCGGGCGGCTTCTTTGACCAGGAGCAGGTCCATGTTCTGGAGAGTTTCACAAACCAGATCGCTATGGCTATTGACCGCGCCATGCTCTCCCAAGAGGCCCAACAGGCCCTCCTGAAGGCTGAGACCGAGACTTTGCGAAACACACTCCTCAGTTCCGTCTCGCATGACCTGCGCACCCCTCTATCTGTGATCACAGGCGCAGCGACTGCTCTTCTTGATAAGGACATAAGCCTGACTCAATCGGGCAAAGAAGAGCTGATCCAGACTATTTATGAGGAGTCTGAACATTTGAACCAGATTATTCGCAATGTGCTCAATATGACACGCCTTGAGTCCGGGGCGATAACGGTGAAAAAGGAATGGCAGCCCGTTGAGGAGATTGTCGGCGCTGTGCTTGACCGGTTTGGGGAAAAGCTCAAAGATCGTCCTCTGACAATAGATCTGCCGGCCGATTTGCCGTTGGTCCCCTTTGATCCCTTACTCATAGAACAGGTGCTGATGAACCTCCTGGACAACACAGTTAAGTATACTCCACAAGGAACTCCTGTTGAACTTTCGGCAGCTGTTAAGGAAGGCAATATTATCGTTAATATAAGCGATCGAGGGCCCGGTATTCCACCGGGTGAAGAGGAGCGGATATTCGAGAAATTTGTTCGCGGTGCGGCAACAGGTGGCGGTATAGGACTGGGGCTCACCATTTGCTACGCGATTGTCACTGCGCATGGCGGGAGGATATGGGCCGAGAACAGGACGGGAGGAGGCGCGGTTTTTAGTTTTGCTCTTCCTATTGGGGAATACCATCCCCAGCCTGAGATCGAGGAAAAAGTTTGAAACGAGACTCTTTTGAACGTATGGAAACAGGATAGCATGTCAGAGGATAACGGACTAATTTTGCTGATCGAAGATGAGCCCCAGATGCGGCGTTTCCTCCGCATTACTTTGCAAGGCCACGGCTATCGGCTCGTTGAAGCTGACACAGGAGAAGAGGGATTGCAGCAGGCCATAACCCGAAATCCCGATATCGTACTCCTCGACCTTGGTTTGCCCGATATAGACGGGATTGAGGTTGCGAAAAGGTTTCGTGAGTGGAGTGAAGTGCTGCCGATCATAGTCATTTCCGCTCGGGAGCAGGAAGAAGATAAGATCAAGGCACTCGATGCGGGTGCCGACGACTATCTTACCAAACCATTTGGAGCCGGCGAGCTGCTCGCCCGAATACGTGTAGCCCTCCGTCACAGGGTCATGCAGCAGTCGGTTCAAAAAGACCCGGAGTTCACTCTGGGGGACCTCAGGGTGGATCTCGCAAAAAGGCGGGTATTTGTGAAAGATAAAGAGATCCATTTGACACCCATAGAATATCGGCTCCTGACCGTGTTAATTAAGAATGCCGGCAATGTTGTCACCCATACTCACCTTCTGAAGGAAGTATGGGGGCCACCGTATATAGGCCAGACTGAGTACCTTCGAGTATATATGGCACAACTCCGGCGTAAGCTCGAAGAAGATCCTGCGCAACCCAAGTTTTTGATAAACGAACCGGGTGTTGGCTACAGGTTGAAAGTTGATGTCGGGTAGGGTAACAACTTCGAATAAGCGTTATATATAGGAATAGCATAAGATTAAACCTCACTATTTAATCATAGGGGAGACTAATTTTATAGCTATTAAAAAAAGAAACCTTCTGCAAGAATATGTTTATGGAGAAACAAAATTCTTTTGACAGGAGGTTTCTATGGAACAAGTAGATGGTATCAGACTTAGGGAGTTTCGACAAGTCAAGAAAGAGATACGTGGCTCCGACCAGTATTTGATCGTCGGCATCGACGTGGCCAAAGAGAGGCACAATGCCTTTTTCGGCACGGCTAACGGTAAAACGCTGCACAAGGGAGTGATCTTTGACAACACGATTGAAGGATTTGAGAAACTGCTGACGCTGACAGAAGCACTTAAGGTTCAACATAACTTTACGAAGGCGGTCTTCGTCTTGAGCCCACAGCTAATTACCATAAGCCTTTGGGAGAGCATCTCATTAAGTGCGGGCATATGGTTGTTTTGTTATCGGGGGCGGCAGTAAAAAACAACCGACCGCTTCTGGATGGCAGATGGGACAAGCACGACACTAAGGATTCCGCAAACGTAGCCGACCTCATCTGTCAGGGGAAATTCCTCTACTATGAGTACCCGGACCCGAAGATGCAGGATCTGAGGAATCTCCTTTCCTTAAAGAGACGACTCAAGAAAGAGGAGCACAGTATCCGGGTTCGCATCCGCAATCAGCTTCTGGCTCAGTATTTCCCTGAGATGGATCGGCATTTCGGCCCGGCAGTGAGCCTGGCCGTAGTCGGACGCTGTCTTAATCCCTCGGTAATCGCGGGGATGGAATTCGATGAATTCCGCAGGCATGTTGCCATCAGCAGGATGAATATTGCCCAACAAAAGCTGTTGCATACAATTTGGCAGATAGCCCCTGAGTCCATTGGATGTTATGTAGGGGACGTAGTACCGTTCGAGGCGAAGGTGATGGTATCGAAGCTTAATCAGGTGCGAGAGACGATCAAAGAGGTGGAAGATAAAATAGAGGATATGTGCCTACAGTTTCCGGAATACCCATGCCTTTTGAGTATCCCAGGCTTTGGGCCGGATGTTTCCTCAAAGGTCCTGGGAGCGATAGGTAATCCCTTTCGCTTTACGAGCTATAAGCAGATCCTGAAGATGGCTGGCTTCGATCTTTGCGCGGAACGCAGTGGAAAGGCTTCAAACGGCGCAACGCCGGTTATCTCCAAGCAAGGGAAAGCTGATCTTCGATATGCCTTGTATCAGGCTGCTTTCATCGCTTCCCATCATAACAAAGCCTTTATGACTTATTACACCAACAAGCTTAGAGGCAGACAGAGAGAAAAAGGAATCAGCACGAAGATGCATGTTAAGCTGGCCGCAAAGCTCCTGGTTATTGCATGGACCCTGATGAAAAAGAAGGAGCTATTCGATCCAAAATATTTTAATAGGGAGGATACTACAATATAGGTCTGATCGAAATAATTCAACTGGGGGCTTCCTGTGAAGCTGTTTCTGTTCCAAGAGCCCTAAAAAATTACTTTGATGCGGAGAGCCCGAGAATAAGCGTTGAGGCTGAATGACCTCGTGAATGACAATACAGGGCCTCTCACTGAACTTGAGAATTTGGATAAAGGATGATGGGCGGTCCCGCATTGCGGAACATGCCGGATAAACGTAACGATAAGAAATCAGGTTCGCTTTAAGTGAGAAAAAGCATCACAGAATTACTCCGTCGTTCGCAAAAACGAAATAGGAGGGCTTTGCCCTTTAAACGGGTCAACAAGCAACCTTATTAATTTTTATAGACTATTTTTTTTATTGACAGGAGGCACTATAGGATGTCATTCCGCTGCGAAGTTGCGGAATAACACTTATTCGTTCTCGGCAATAGTGCCCTCTCTCTTTCAGGGCGTAACATTCACTCTGTAATACCCTTCGTCCGACCGTGGATCCCAGTTCTGTAAAAAATGGTCGAGGGCAGATGTTTTCCCTATAGGGATATGTCCATACAAAAAAGATAGCTGTTTTGCTGCCTCTGATTTTGGTGCTCCATCCACGACGACCTTCCACATGGCGGCTGCAAGTCCGGATCTGTCCGCACCGGCCTGACAGTGTATCAAAATAGGACGAGGCGCGAATTTGAAAACCTTAATAAGTTTATTGACTTCAGCATTATCAGGTTCTCGGTATGCCGATAGAGAGATGTCAAAGTGCGTCACATTATGCTTTGCACATGCCACTTTTTCCTCTTTATACCATGAAGAACTGAGGTTTTCACCACGCAAATTCAGAACGCTCTTGATGTTATATTGTTTAATATAATACGCAAGCTCATCCCTGTTAAGTTGAGCCGACCTGTAAGCTTCTCCCTGCGTGATCGGGTGAAAATTACCACGCTCCGTTACATACCAAAAATAAATTGCAGGTAAAAGAAGTAACAAAGTCAAAACTATAATGAAATTCTTTGGTTTGCGTATCATCATCCCGCTATGTCCCAATCCCTCGTATCTATCATTCTCTTAATATACTAAGGAGGTCATAAGTAAGGCCACATAAGTTGTCATTCCCGCAAGCGAAGCGCGTCGAGAATCCTTCTGAAAACAAAGAAAGATTCCGGACAAGCCGGAATGACATGGATGCTGAACGTGGCTTTACTAATGACCGCATTAGTAACTAAGCTCAAACATGGTCTGTCACCGATTCCCATTCCTTATCGCTTGAAATCTTTATTCCAGTTTGCCTATATTTTGTGAGGAACTGTAAAGCAATATCTTATTTCCCCACCACCAGGATCACAAAACTGTCTTTGATCATCGTCGGCCGCGGTCTCGATTCTCCTGGCGCTGACGCCGCTTGCGGAGCAAACTGTGCGGCAGGTAAATAGATATTGTGGGTCTTGGGATCGATCGCCATTGTGCGCGCTCCGCGTTGTGTTGCGACGGTATCGACAACCTCGAACTTGCCCGGAGACGACTCATGCATCACGGTGAGAGTGCCGTCCCCGTTAGAGCTGAAAGCCAACCCCGTCCCGGGATCGAAACCGTTTCCGTCCACCCCTTCGCCGATCGGCACAGTGGCAATTACTTTGCCTGCCTCCGTGTCGAAAATGGCCATAATCTTATTGTGACATCCCACAAAGACCCGATGATACACCGAATCAATTCCCATTCCTGTAGGCTCTTCGCAAGGCTTGAGTGAAGACCGCTTAGTTACCGTAAGCTTCCGGCTGTCGATTTCTACGACTTCGTTAGTGTCTTCGATATTCACGTATACCTTCCCCTTGTCATCCGCCGTCGCAAATTCCGGTTTGCCGCCGAGTGCAATCGTGGCTGCAACCTCTCCACTGAAGCCATCGAATACCGTAGCATCCTTACTGCGGCCATTGAAATCGAATACCCGTTTTGAGGCAGGATCGTACAAAATGGCATCAGGATTTGTTCCAGTCTTCACCTGTCCAAGAACTTTCAGCGTTTTCAAATCGAAAATAGTCGCCGTATTTGCCCGCCCGTTGCTAATAAAGCCGCGATTCAACTCGGGTGCCACCGCGATTCCGTGTACGCCAGGAGTGTCGGGAATATCGCCTATCAATTTATCTGTGTCGATATCGACCACCATTACGTGGATGGACCGGGAAATGTACAGCCGCCGGGAAACGCCATCTACAGCCAGATAGTCCCAGCCGCCTTCGCCGCCCAGTTGCAGTTTTTTGATCACATGATGCCCGGAATCCGCCGCATAGGCGACTGTGCCGAGAACCAGACCACAGAACAACAAAAGTGTTTTCAATGAAGATGTTTTCAAAAGTTACCACCTTTCGTCCGTTATTGTCCTTTTTCTTAACATAACAGTTTCCACGGCTAATCTTCTACAATTACTCTTTTCTGAGGGAAATGTTGAGAGGAGAAAGCACCGACAAGACGGAAGGATTTTTGCTATCTATAAAGATGTTTTCCCGTTAATTCCACTCCAGTGGATACTTTGATTCCTTCCCGTTCTTTTTGCCTGGTACAATGCCTTATCCGCCCTCTCGATAAGTTCTTCTTTTTTCTTAATGTCCCCGGCACTTGTGGATATCCCGATGCTTATGGTCACGTTGAAATTATTTTCCCCGGATACAAATTTTGTGTCCATTACGGTTTTTCTCAATCTCTCGGCCATGTTCATCGCGCCTTTTTCATCGGTACCCGGCAACACTACCGCAAATTCCTCGCCCCCGTACCTTGCGGGGATGTCTATGTTTCTTATGGTCTTTTTGATCATGTCGGAGACTTTCTTCAGTACGGCGTCTCCGACCGGATGTCCATAGGTGTCATTTATCTTTTTGAAATAGTCTATGTCGATAAGGAGTAAAGAGATCGGCTCTGAAAACCTTTCAAGACGGCCGAATTCCTGCGTGAGTCTTTCCTGGAAATGTCTATGGTTGAACAGGCCTGTCAACCCGTCTGTTATCGCCAGCCGCTCAATTTCCGTGTAGAATTTGGCGTTTGCTATCGATGTCGACGCCTGATTCCCGAGGACCTCAAGGAGTTTGATCTGATGAGGGCTTATTGCGCTTGTCTTTTCCAAAAGGAGAGCAAGTATTCCCAGGAGGTCTTTTTCATATAGCATCGGGAGCACAAACACGGAGCCTGTGTTGTCCGTTTTGAAAGGCATAATGGGAGAGCGATAGCTCCTGACATCCGAAATATAAACAGACTCTCTGTTCTTCACGGCCATATCGAGCAGTGTCCCTTTGATGTTGTATGTCTTTTTCCCGCGGGAATACAGGCCTGTCTGATATACGACCTCGAACCCTGTCCCCTGCGCCATAAAAAAGATTATCTCTGAAGGCGCTATCCTGTTTGCTCCGTCTATCAAGCTTTGTACTATGACATCCATATTAAGTGAAGAGAGCAGTTTTGAGCTCTCCTCATTTAAAATCTTCAAAGCGGAATAGGAACGTTGTATCTGAGGGTAAACACGTTCCCTCTGCAATACCCTCATGACCTGGTTTGCGAATATCTGAAGAGTATCCATATCGACGCTGCTGAAGGCATGAAATCTTCCGCTGTCGGCAACCATAACGCCCAGGGGAAAATTCTCATCGATAACAGGCACTAATATCAGCGAAGAAATCTTGTCTTTTTTTAAATACCCCGGGTCAAGCTTTTGTCCATTCATATCTTCTGAAGAAATAAAAGATTTTCTGTCCTTAAAACAGAGATTTATCATGCCTCCTTCAGAGGGTATGATACCGCCTAATCCTTCTGTTGAGCATCTCAGCTTCAAACTGCCGCCTGATCCCGTAAAGAGGTTAACAGAATCTGCAAATACCATATTTTTCGCGACAGTAAGAAGTTCCTTGATTTCATCATCGGGCTTGAACATCGACTCCAGGTAATCGGACACAATTTTTTCATTACTGAACAATTTTGTTTCTGCCTCCATGTCCTGATCTTTTTCCGCTTCTTCTGCGCCGGACAGCGGCGCTGCCAGGAGTTCTTTTTTGGTCCTGGTTTTGAGAAGTAAGGATAGGCCCGCGGTCACTGCCAATGACGCGACGAAGGCAGTCTCTTCAAAGCGCGTCATCTTGTTTAAAAAATTGTTTATCTCAAGGAAAGGAATGAAGATCAGAAGCGAGAGTACGGTCCTATGCCCGTAGAATGCAGCAAGACATACCATAAACGGGAAATAGACTATCCTTAACCACGGCATGGCAAATGCCTGGATAATGCCGGCGAGCAACAGCGATAAGGAAAGGAGGAATTGCAGTGAATATTTTTTTTCTTTTTTTAAGAAGTAAAAGGCGGAACATACGGAGATCGTAGCGGAGCTGAAGACAAACCACGGGACTTGTCTTTTTAAAGGAAATTCGAATAATAATCCGAGATAGGTGAGAAAGAGAAGGAGAAACGGAAGCCAGCTTTTTATCCGGAAGCCCTGCCTCTTTTTATCTCCTCTTCCCTGAAGTATTTTCTGTACAATATTTCCCACTCAGGACTTCCCTCAACTACCTTTTTTGAAAACGACTGCAATTTCTTTCTGACGACGGAATCTATCTCTTCTCCCACCTTGAGTTCCGAAACAATAGTCCTCTTGATCTCCGCCCGTATCTTGCCTTCTTCCCCCGTCGCTTCAACGAGTTTTTTGGCGAGGAGCTCTTTAAGCAGTACATGAGCAAGGTGCGAAATCTTGTCCTCGGAGAGCATCATAAGACGATGTTTCTCTCCTTCACGATTTTCCGTTTTGTGAGATCGAAGAGCGTTCTATAGTCCATGCGTTCCTTCTCAATTTCAGAGGCGTGGCTTTTTAATATTTCCCTTACTTCGTCGTTGAGCCTGTCCTCCACAGTGAGTTCAGTAAGGATAAGCGTTTCCGCCGCTAAAAGAAGTTTTTCCGCAGATATGCCTGGTCTGACAAGATTTTTTGAAATGAGATTATCTATTATTTTTTTTGTTAAGAGAGGAACCCAGGTCTTGGGGATCCTCATCCTACTTTTCCGCGTAGGCAATCAATGCTATACTTCTTGCCCGTTTGATGCACTCAGACAGTTCTCTCTGATGTTTTGCACAGGTCCCGGTCATTCTCCTGGGGAGGATTTTTCCCCTTTCCGTCAGATAACTCTTGAGTATCTTGATATTCTTATAATCAATAAACTCCACTTTTTCCGAACAGAACCTGCAAAATTTCCTTCTCTGGAATGTTTTCCGCTGCAAACTGCCTCCTCTTTCTCTATTGCTTGAAGTAATCATAATTTTCTTTTCCGTCCTTTAATCTAAAATGGTTCTAAATCAGTGGTTTCTTCAGGCGGAATGATATCCCCTTCTCCGCCAAAGGCGGCATCCTGAGTACCCCCTCTCCTTGAGAGGAATCTTACGGATTGCGCGACCACCTCGAACTTGCTCTTCTGCTGGCCGTTCGATTCCCATCTCCTCTCCTGGAGCCTTCCCTCTACAAGCACTGAACTTCCTTTATTGAGATATTTGCTGCACGACTCCGCCTGCTTACCGAAAACGACGTTGTCTATAAATAATGTTTCCTGCTTCATCTCATCGGACTGCTTATATTTGGAATTGACCGCGATCCTGAAAGAGGCCACAGGCGTTCCCTGTGGAGTGTATCTGAGCTCGGGGTCCTTTGTAAGGTTGCCGATGAGTATTATTTTGTTGTACACCTAAGCCTCGGCTTTTTGCTCCGGGGCCTGTTCAGTAGCGGCCTCGGCCTTTTCAAGGCTTTTCACCTGTTTGGCCTCAAGTTTTATGACCATATATTTTAATACAGAGTCAAAGACTTTATAGAACTCCTCCAGCTTTCTTATTGTAACGGCCGGCGTTTTATAGAACAGAAGCACATACAATCCCTTTTTCTGTTTCTTAATCTCGTATGCAAGCTTCCTCCTGCCCCAGACGTCCACTTTCAGGACCTCTCCGCCCTGACCCGTGATGACCTCTTTGATTTTCGCAACAGCAGCCTCGGCTTCTTCGTCGGATATGGCTGCGTTCAGAATGACCATATTTTCGTATATATTCATCGAACTTTCTCCTGGAAATTATTTTATTCTTTATAGAAATCTAAATTTTATACCATAATAAACAGAATAAAATCAACATATTTGCCATTTTCGCAGTATTTCGGAATAAAAAAACCGCAAAAGATCGCTTTATGGAAATTCCGGAGTACTTCGGACTGGCGTTCCGATTTAGTTCGGACACTATCCAGACCGCCTTAGATATCGTAGCTATCTTATGGCTCGGAAGACAATCCAATTGGCCCCAAACACAGGAGTACAACTACGAACAAACGTTTTCAGAGGTTCTGAAATTTTCTTACCTTCTTCATCTACTACGCACCAGAGTGATTTTTTATTAGATGTTATGTGCACCTAATAACCATCACCGCGGCAAGTTCTCCGATTGTGTTTGTTTCCGGTAAAATGTGTTAAAAATCGTTAGCGTGTTTCATCCCATACTCTTCACGGACCAGTTGACTTAAGAAACTTTTTTACAGCAGTGTTGCACAGATAGCAGCCTATTGTTCTGCAAAAGATTACGCCCCGGAGAACGAAAAGCTTACGGATTTCATGATTTTGAATGCTTCTCATTAATCATTAAAAATGCTTGCACATATAGCAACTAACCTGTAAAGAACCTAAGCAATATGATACGATTTATTCATGGAAGGAATTATAACTGCCATTCATGGAGATGTTATAGAAGTTGAGTTTGACAAAGGACTTCCGAATATTCATGATGCCTTGGTTGTAAAGAAGCCGGATGGAACGGACATTATCCTTGAAGTCCACGACCATATCACTAATACTACCGTAAAATGCATAGCGCTTGGGTTTACTCAAGGACTGAAAAGGGGAATGGAGGTTATTTCTACCGGTGGTCCTCTCCGAGTTCCGATAAGCAGCCAATGTCTTGGAAGGGCATTCAATATCTTCGGTGCGCCGATAGACGGCATGCCGCCGCTTGAAAAGTACACACTCGTACCGATCCACAAAAGACCTCCTGTCCTTAAAGAGCAGGTGACCCCTTCCGGGATTCTTGAGACCGGTATAAAAATCATTGATCTCCTCTCACCATTTCCCAGAGGAGGGAAAATCGGCCTGTTCGGCGGAGCGGGTGTCGGAAAGACCGTGCTTTTAATGGAATTCATCTATAAAATCGCTAAAGGGTACTCGGGGATATCAATATTCTGTGGTGTAGGAGAACGGATGAGGGAAGGTCACGAACTCTGAAAGGAGATGCAGCGGCAGGGGATCATAAGCAATGCACTGCTAGTATTCGGACAGATGTGCGAATCTCCCGGCATACGCTTCAGAACGCCGCTGACCGCATTATCTTTTGCAGAGTTTCTGAGAGATGAAATGAAAAAGGATATCCTTTTCCTCATGGACAATGTATACCGTTTTGTCCAGGCAGGCAATGAGGTTTCTGTTCTTCTCGGCCGGCTGTCGTCAAGGGTGGGGTATCAGCCGACTCTTCTTTCAGAACTTGCAGAGGTTGAGGAAAGGCTTGTATCAACAAAGAACGGCACCATTACTTCTGTTCAGGCAATTTATGTCCCTGCTGATGACATAACAGACCCTGCTGTTGCGAATGTGTTTCCCCATCTCGACACAACAGTTGTCCTATCACGGGAGATAGCATCAAAGGGTCTCTATCCGGCTGTTGATCCATTGCTTTCTACCTCAAAATTTCTCAGTCCGGAGGATTTGGGAGAAAGACATTACGAGGTCTCCAGAAAAGTAAAGGAGCATCTTTCACGATATAAGGAATTGCTTGATATCATTTCAATGCTCGGGATTGAGGAACTTTCGCAGGCTGACAGGCTGATCGTGAAGAGGGCGAGAAGGCTTGAACGATTTCTCACCCAGCCTTTTTTTCTTACAGAGGAGTTCACAGGCAGAAAAGGCAGACATGTTCCTCTCGACAAGACCCTCGAAGGCTGTGAGATGATATTGTCGGACAGGCTTGCAGATGTGCCAGAGGAAGCATTCTTCATGATAGGCGATGTCGGGGGAATACTATGAGGGATTCATTATTCACTTTCAGGATGGTAACCCCTCCGAAAATAATCGAGAAACGGGTGAAGGCTATCAGGCTGAAAGACGAATCTGGATTTTTTGGGATAATGAAAGGGCATATTAATTTCGTAACTGCCATTGAGCCGTCCCTCTGCTATTATCTTGATGAGAACGACAGGGAGGTGTTTCTTGCAGTTGATGGAGGGATAGTTAGTATTAAAGGGGGTATGGTGACTATGACCTCCCGTGAAATATTTGAAAGCGATGATGCTGAAAAACTGGCTGAAATTATCGATAATACAATGGTAAAAAGGGATTCTTCCGAACGTTCTTTTCTCAATATGATTAAAGGTATTGAACAATCTTTTATGGAAAAGACTCTTGAATTGATAAAGAGTGGGTCGTGATGGAAGATAAAAAATTTTCTAAAGATATCGGGAAATCTGCTAAGGAACTGATGGAAGCCAGAAAGGAGAGAGGCACATTCTGGCACTATGCCTATATTCTTGGTGTTGGCGGCTGGCTACTCGCGCTACCCATTGTTGGAGGGGCCTATCTCGGAAAATATCTGGACAAGAAAATGGGCGGAAGCGGCAGGATATCATGGACAATTACCCTTATCATAATCGGTATTGCAGTTGGCTTCTATAATCTCTGGTGCACCTTTATGAAGAGAGCTCAGAAATGAAAGCCCTGAATGTTTTTCCGGAAAAGGTATTTTCCATGGGGCCTGTGCAGGTAACTGATACTGTTATCACAACATGGTTTGTAATGGCTGTCATAATCGCAATCTGTTATCTGTTTACAAGGAGATTGTCCATACAACCGTCTATTGGTCAGGAGATCCTGGAGGGTATTTTTGAGGCCATAGAAAAGACAGTGAGAGAGATTCTTCCCATAGATCCATGGCTTGTTATCCCGGTTTTAGGAACCCTCTGGATCATGATAGGCTTTTCAAATCTTATCGGCATTCTGCCCATGGTGAAAACACCGACTGCCGATCTGAATACGACATTTGCCTTTGCCGTAATATCCTACTCCATGACGCATGTCTTTGGGATAGCAACACAAGGGCTGAAAGAATATATTTCTCATTACAAGGAGCCAACGTGGATATTGTTTCCTTTTCATCTGATAGCGGAGGTTACCAGGACAATAGCACTTGCAGTTAGGCTGTTTGGCAATATGCTAAGCGGGGATATGATCGCATTGATACTTCTCGGCATAGTCGGATTTCTTGTCCCGGTGCCTTTTAATCTGCTGCATATTGTTATTGGGATTATACAGGCTTACATATTTGGGGTTTTAACATTGGTGTTCATAGCTGGAGGAATACGGTCACAACCATAAAAGGAGGCTTCATATGGATGGATTAACGGTCATTATAGTTGTCTCAATACTCTCTGCTGGTCTTGCCATAGCAATCGGCGGCTATGGTCCTGCAAGAGCACTTGGTGAGTCACTCTCGAAAGCCCTTGATTCGATAGCACGACAGCCTGAGGCATCTACATCGATTATGAAGACGCTTTTTGTCGGAATGGCTTTGATAGAATCAATTGCCATCTATGCTTTCGTCATAGCACTGATTATCCTTTTTGCAAACCCGCTAATCGGGTATGTCGTAAAATGAAATTCGATATCTGGACATTTTTTTTTCAGGTAATAAACTTTCTTGTTCTGCTCTTCATCCTTAAGCGGGTTTTGTATAAACCGATACGGGAGATTATAGAGAGGCGGAGAAGTCTTATCCAGCAACGCATCGAAGACGCAGAGAAAACAAAAAAGGAAGCCTTGAACTTAAAGGAGAACTATCAGCATGAGATGGACAAACTGCGTGAACTCAAATCCCAGATGCTCGAAAAGATGAATGAGGAAGTCGAGCAGGAGAGAAAAAAACTGATAGGCAGGGCTAAAGAGGAAGCATCAAGGGTTATTGAGAAAGAAAAAGCTGTGTTCGATACAGAAAAAGCAAGGCACGACGCTGAGTTGAAGGATAAGGCGATTGAAGCTGTTACGATCTTTGCAATAAATCTCTTAAAGGGTGTTTCAGATGAGAATCTCCATAAGGCCATATATGAAAAGCTTTTCAGGGAGCTCCAGGGAATAGCTTCTCATATGGCGGAGATAAAGGGAAAGGACAGGCCACTGACCGTGGATTTGGTCACAGCATATCCACTCAGTGAGACTGAGACAAGAAAGTTCCGGAAATCAATTGAATCTATTCTTTCTCAGAGTGTTGTTCTCAATACAACAATTGATGCATCCCTCATAGCGGGTGCTAAAGTTAAGTTTTATGATATGGTGTATGACTTATCACTGTTAGGTCAGATAAAGAAACTTGCCTTGAAGCTGAAAGAGACTGTCTGAATGGAAAAAGAGATAATCAGTTTTTTTGAGAAGATAAAAGAGACGGTAATGAAAACAGACCTTTCCGTTGAGATATCTCAAGAAGGCAAGGTGCTTTCTGTTGGAGACGGAATTGTGAAGGTCTCCGGTCTTCGGGATGCAAAGCTCTATGAACTGATAGAACTTGAAAGTGGTGATAAAGGCATTGTCTTTGACCTGGATGCTGAAAGTATCGGCATTGTCCTGCTTACCGAGCAGAACGGAATAAAGGCTGGAGATGGGGCTTACAAGACGGAGCAGATTGTTTCTGTGCCTGCAGGAGAAGGCCTTCTGGGCAGGGTGCTCGATGCTATCGGCAATCCTCTTGATGGAGGTCCTAAATCAGAACATAGTGCATACTATCCTGTGGAAAGAGAGGCTCCTTCACTCCTGCAGAGGGATTTCATAACCCAACCGCTCTATACCGGCATTAAGCTTATCGACGCCATGCTACCCATAGGCAGGGGACAGAGAGAATTAATAATCGGCGATCCTTCAATAGGGAAAACCGCCGTAGCTGTAGACACTATTATCAATCAGAGGAGTTCTGATGTCATCTCAATTTATGTTGCTATAGGACAGAATATATCACACATCCTTAAGATCATCGAAGAGATACAGAAATATGGAAATTTCTCAAAGACCATATTTGTAGTTGCCGATGCCTCAGATTCCTTAGGACTTCAATATATAGCTCCTTACAGCGCCACTGCCATCGCAGAGTATTTCCTTGATAAAGGTAGGGATGTCCTCATTGTTTATGATGATCTTACCAAACATGCAGAGGCATACCGTTCATTGAGCCTTCTCCTGAAAAGACCACCGGGCAGGGAGGCTTTCCCAGGAGACATATTCTTTATTCACTCCAGACTCCTCGAAAGGTCTGCTAAATTGAACCAGAAATCGGGTGGCGGTTCTCTAACCGCCCTTCCCATAGTCGAAACACAGCAGGGCAGAATATCATCTTATATACCAACAAATATTATCTCAATAACCGATGGACAGATATATCTGGACACCCTATTATTCAACAAAGGTATCCGTCCTCCCATCGATGTAGGGAAATCAGTATCAAGAATAGGCGGCAAGGCTCAGGTTGAAGCCATGAAGAAGGTAGCAGAAAGACTCAAGATAGATTACTCGCGATTTGCAGAAGTGGAAGTATTTACTAAATTCGGGGCACATCTTGAGGACGAAACAGCAAAACTCATCAAGCGCGGAGAACGTATGAGGGAGGTACTCAAACAACCTCGGTTTCATACCTTTACACTTTCAGCCATGGTATTGAGTTTCATTATTTTGGAATCAGGCATACTCGATGCTGTTGCTACTGCTTCGGTGGGAAAAGCCTATATGGAAATTCTGAACAGGACATTGACTGCACATGCAGAACTGATAAATAAAATCGATCAGGAAGGAAGGCTTACAGATAAGGATATCGAAATGCTGAAAAAATCCATCACTGCTGTTGAGATTTAGGTATGCCATACTCTGAAGATGTCGAAAAAAAGATTAAATCCTTATATACCATAGAGGATATCATTGGTGCTATGAAGGCCTATGCGGGAGTAACCATAAGAAAGACAGAACAGATTGTTCCGAACGTCAGGGAGTATGAAAAAAATGTCCTTTCTGCTATGTCAGATCTGATCGTCAATTATCCTGATCTGTTATTGTCAAAAAGGAACGGAGAGAAAAGGATTATAGTAGCCTTCGGCTCTTCCCAGGGGTTATGCGGAGCATATAATGAAAAAGTCGCTGATGCCGTTGTTGAAGTGATCAGAGACAAAGATGTCTTGTTTGTTATTGGAAGAAGACTCACATCATCTTTGCTATTAAGGCATATAGCCTTTGCGAATTATAGTGATTCGGTATTGAGCATCAGCGGTATACAGGCTGCATTAGAAAGAACCATTGTTGAGTTAATGGATATCTACAGGAAGAAGGAGTTTTATAATCTTACTTTTATTTTTACATCTGTTTTCGAAAACAAGGCACAGGTTGCCATAGAGCAGATACTGCCACCCGATATTGACAGAATGCTTGCTATGGGTCCGAATAATATAACACCCTTCACCTACCTTAATACAGAGGTTATTTTTGAAAGGGCTTTGGAAGAACTCCTTTATATCAGCTTTTATCGTTGCTATGCAGAATCTTTGCGGAGCGAGAATTGGTATCGCCTTAGGAGCATGGAGGGCGCTTCGGATATATTAAGAAAGCATATTAGTGAACTCAGTTCTCTACAAAAATATATCAGGCAGGAAGAGATAACAGAGGAGATGCTCGAGATATTGGGCAGTGGAATGTTCTACGGGCAATAAGCATAGGCATGTCGAAATACCCGGCGTATTGCCCACGGGACACCATGAGCATCACATGCAAATGTCAGTTTCGAAGCGGTTCATTTATCAAATTGATGTTCATCTTGTTTTCCCAGCCAAAAGACTCAGCTATGCGGCCAGATAGGGTATCAGGGCAAGATCATTCTCACGAGCTTTATGGTCGAAGTGGAATGACAGAGAATCGCCGTCTCTTTCTCTAATCGCAGGAACGACCTCTACCGTCATCCGAAAAACCGTTGACCTACTTACTTATTATAACCCAAAAAATGCAGTTGACCTAAAATAATATCCCCAAAGAAATTCTCCTTTCGTATTAGAATCAATAGGTTTGACCGACCATCAACTCTAAACGAAAGGAGAATAGAAATATGCAGTCAAAATGTAGCACAAACATTGAAATAAATAAAGTGAGGATTGGATTTACGGAGAAGAAGCTGACTGCATATGGGGGCTTCAGTTTATTGGCGGCATTCTTTGAAAAGGTCAAATTGAGAGGGATATTGCAAGAGGTGATTCCGGTCCATGAGAGTTCGCCCAATGGAATGGGGATATACAGCAAGGTATTGGCGTACATACTTCTGATCTATGCGGGAGGCAGCAGGTTTTCTCATCTGCTTTATCTTGGCTGGCAGGAGATTTTCACTGATCTTTTTGCAGTGAAGAGGCTTCCTCTAGCCTCGACGACATTGGGCAGGCTTTTCAGGAAGATCAGGAAACTGAAGGATGTGGAAGAGATGTCGGAGGGGTTATGGGGATACTTGAAGAAATTGATTCCCTGGGAGGAGCTCAAAGAGGACTGGTTGACGTTTGATTCTACAGTCCTTGAGAGATACGGCAAACAGGAGGGGGCAAAGAGGGGATATAACCCGAAGAAGAAGGGCCGTGGTAGCCACAGCCCGCTTCTGGCATTTCTGAACAAGAGCAAATATGTGGTGCATCTGTGGAATCGTCCGGGCAATGTGATGTCATGGAATAATATCATTGGATTTTTCGAGTCCACATGGCAGAGGATCAGCGAGCATATTGATATTAAGGGTGTTATTGCGGACAGCGGATTTTATCTCAGGGAATTTATCGAGCTTTTGGAGCGGAGAAAATTAATCTATATCATAGCCGCTCGTCTGTACCATCCTTTGCAGAGAATGGTTTATGCACAACAAAATTGGCAGCAGATAGAGGATGGAATATGGATCACGGAGTTTCTTTTTCAGCATGCGGATTGGATAACCGACAGGAGATTCATTGCAGTTCGGCAGGATATAAAGAAGAGACCGCACGCGATGGGAAAGGAGCTGTCTCTCTTTGGAGATGAGTTTGATACAGGTAACTATCGTTATAGCGTATGGATAACCAATTCGCATGATCCTGCATATGAGGTATGGAAGCAGTGCAGGCCGAGGGCAAACGATGAAAACACTATCAAGGAACTGAAAGAGGATTTTGCGCTTGGTGGGTTCTCGATGAAGTATTTCTATTCAACAGAGGCGGCGATGCTTATCCGGGTATTCATCTACAATCTGTTTGTCCTGTTTCGACATCAGATACTGGGGCAGCAAGAAAAGATAGAACGCTTGAAGACCTTGCGGTATAAGTATTTTGTACTCCCCGCTCATTTGGGATGGGATGGCAGGAAGCCTGTATTGCGAATATCCGTCTTTACGCAGAAAGTACGATCAAAACTGTTATACCTCTTTAACCGCATAGGACAATACTTTCCGCCCGGTATCGGTATTTGCACTGCAGTTGGAAGATGACAATAAAATTCAAAAGGAGATGTGCCAAGAAACAGTGCAAAGATTAGCTTTGCTAACGCTAATTCCGATAATGCCTTGATGGGCTTGTATCTACAGGTATGTCTTTTCTATCTGCACTTTTCGGGTTAATAAATAAAGTGACACCTTCAAAAAAATCCCTCTTGGGTACAGCGAGCGTCAAGTTGATTCAAGGAAGCTCTCAAAGTCATCTGTTCCATAGGCTGTTTGCTAAAAAATTATCGGCCGTTGTTATGCAAGAAATAATTATGATAATCTTGAACAGCAAGATTCTTATGCGGCCCAAAGGTCAAAGAAAGGAATAGTCTATTATGAAAATTGTGTCTCTCCTGAGATTTGTCTTTCTGTCGGTGTCGATGGTCCTTTCACCGTATGTTGCGCATGCCATTTCAGGCGTCTATGAATATCAGAGCAGCACTTCGGTGATAGGCTCTATCACGACTTGTCGGACAAAGGAAAACGAATCGCTTATAGAACTGGCCAGAAAAGTCGACATCGGATATAAGGCGATAACGGACGCGAATCCCCTCTTGGACCCCTTCGTTCCGGGAACCGATGCCCTCGTTACCATACCATCTGCGTGGATACTGCCTGATGTCGAATCCTATGATGGCATCGTCATTAATATTTCAGAATTGCGCCTCTATTATTTCACAAAACGGGGAAGCTTACGGTTGGTGAGGATATTCCCTATCGGAACAGGTAGCGAAGGCCACGATAGCCCGCCAGGCAAATACCGTGTGGTTGAAAAAATTGTGAAGCCCGCCTGGCATGTGCCTGAATCCATAAGAGAGGAAAATCCTGACCTGCCTAAAGTAGTCCAGCCCGGGCCTGATAACCCTCTCGGTTCTCACGCACTGAGACTCTCCGCAGGCGATATTCTCATTCACGGCACAAACAAACCATGGGGTGTTGGCAGGAGGGTCAGCCACGGCTGCATACGAATGTATCCGGAAGATATTTCCAGATTTTTTCCCATGGTGCCCATGGGCACAAAAGTGACAATTGTCCGGCAGCCCGTCAAAGTCGGCCTGCGAGACGCCAGGGCGTACCTGGAGGTACATAATGATGAATTCGACAAAGATTCGGACTACCTTGCAACGGCCCAGACATTGCTGGCTAAAAAAGGTCTCCTAAAAAACGTTAACTCGGAAAAGCTCTATCGCGCGATCCAGGAAAAACTAGGTATGCCGATCGATATTTCCGAATGATTATGAAAAAAGCCCTACTCTACGCATTATCCTGTGCTTCCAAGTCTTATTATTTCTTGACATGTTAACCGCAATATTTAAGACTTCATCTTTACACATCTAGGCGAGGACTTCAATGCACAGACAGCGCATCGGTCACATCCGAGTGAGCCCCTTTGAACAAAATATAGCTCGTCAGCTTGACAATATCGCCTTAGATAAAGTGTTCTCGGACAAAGCCTATGGGAAGGACACTCGACGACCAGAGCTTGAAGCTCTAATGCAATTTGTTAGGCAATGGGATACTAGTTGATATAATAAATCAAGCTTCGGATATTTTTGGAATGAAGTGTAGTCGTGAGAATGCTTGAGTGAGGATGGTATACCCTGATGGAACTAATGATGCGTGAGCCGTATGGAGGAGGAATATGGCTGTTCCTATTTCTCCTTTTCTGTACACTTATTGTTATCGGCATTATTTTGGTAATCGTGTGGATTGTGAGAAAGCATGGAAAACATACAAACAGCCCGCAGAAGAGACCGCCCTCGACATCTTGAAGAAGGGACATGTCAGGAGAGAGATCAACAAGGAAGAATATGAGAGGATGAGAAAGGATGTCTTTTAGGCTAGTGTAGTGTCCCACTAACGGCTTTACAATGAACGACCTTTTCCAAGATGGCATCGACCTTTTTCGTCCAGACAAACGGCTTGGGACTCTCGTTGTTGATCTGGATGAAGTCTTCTATTGCCGCAACAAGTTCCGAAACACTGCGAAAAACTCCACAGCGAATGCGTTTCCGTGTGATCTCTCCGAACCATCTCTCCACCAGATTCAACCATGAGGAACTGGTCGGCGTGAAATGAAGGTGAAATCGGGGATGTTTTTTCAGCCATGCTTTAACCTTGGGATGGTTGTGCGTACCATAATTATCCAGAATCATATGGACGCCCAATTCCGAGGGTACGGTGGCGTCGATCTGTCGCAGGAATTTCCGAAATTCGATGTTGCGATGCCTCGGATAACAGGAGCCAATAACTTTTCCCTCCAGCACATTCAACGCCGCGAACAGACACGTAGTGCCATTGCGCTTATAGTCATGGGTCATGGTTCGGCAGCGCCCTTTCTTCATCGGCAAGCCGGGTTGTGTCCGATCCAACGCTTGAACTTGGCTCTTCTCGTCAACACACAGCACCACCGCCTTGTCCGGCGGATTCAAGTACACTCCCACCACGTCCGTCAGTTTTTCAACAAACCGCTTGTCCTTGGATAACTTGAATGTCTCAACGCGATGAGGCTGAAGACCGTGCGCGTCCCATATACGTTGCACCGTGGACTTGCCGACTCCCTGAGCCCTTGCCATCGAACGCACCGACCACTGCGTGGCATCGCGAGGTGTCGTGTGGAGAGTCGCTTCGACAATGGCCTTCACCCGGTCCGGCGGAAGAGCCTGTGGACTCGGGCCATGGGGTGCGTCCTCGGCCAATCCCATCGGTCCATGCTCTTCGAAACGTTTGCGCCATTGGATTACTGTCGGGCGGGAGGTGGACAGTTGGGCCGCGATAGCGTTGTTCGACAAGCCATCCGCCGCCAAAAGACAAATACTCGCTCGCAGTACTGCTCGCTGAGGGCTGGTCTTAGCCCGTTTCCAAGCTTCCAATGTCCTGCGCTGCTCTTTTGTCATCTCCAGAACTTCTGCTTTTTCCCACATGCCATATAGCTTACCATGACAACTAATCATTGTCCAGCTTTTAGTGGGACAGTACACTAGGAGCCTGTCAGACTTTCAAGATTTTTGGAAAGTCGATCTCCTGAGAAGCCCTAGAATCGCTTAGTAAATAAAGTCATTGCGACACCACAGGGCGTTGACCCTGTGGGTAGCTGACAAGGACCTGTGCCAAGAGCACAGGGTGTTATTTTTTTTATAAAAGAGGAATATTGAACTGAAAAGATCTCTCTTCTTGTATGAATTCATATCATGCACTCTACCAATGACATTGACAAAAGAATTTATAACCTATGAAATATATCGTACTAAGTGCCCTGCTTCATAAATTCGGTCACGTATTTCCCAGAGCTATGCGGCTAATGGAAAATGTACTATTGTAACCCTGCTTATCTTTTTGAGCAATTTGCCAAGATCCTGTCTTGTAAACTTCCACTCGAACGGCGTGGCGATTTTTTCATAATATTGTTCGAAGGAAATCAATCGGTTTTCAAGGGCCGAAAGCGAAGGGAAGGCATTAGGGGTCAGGGCTTTCCTTTGCAGGATCGAAAAATAGATTTCGATCTGATTCAGCCAGCTGGCATGAACTGGCCCATGAACAAGCTCCAGATTCGGATGCCTTTCCTTCAGTCGTGCGACCGACTTTACGCCGCGATGTGAGGAACCGTTGTCGACAATCCAGAAAACCCGTCTGGCTTCGTTATAGGGCGATTGTGCCATAACCTGCATCACTAATCGGTCGAATGGTGCAATCCCACTTTTTCTCTCGCAGCGTCCGAAAACTTTTGCCCGGTGAACATCGAGTGCAGCGATATATGCCCACGCACCGCATCGTTTGTACTCATGTTCCACCCTCATGGATGCACCTTGCGCTGGTGGCAGTGTTGGATGACGCCGAGATCGGGCCTGAATGCTTGTCTTCTCATCAGCCGATAGGACAAATTCGTCGTCTTTTAGGCATTTTTTATTCCAAACCCTCTCGTAAAGGTCGAGAATACGACCAGCTTTCGCAGTAAATTCAGGATCACGAGGAAAAATCCAGCAACGATGCTGCCACGGACGGATAGCATCTTCATTGAGCCAACGCCATACTGTGCAATCACTGATAGTAGAGACTAGTCCAGTCCGACGAGCCTCGCGAGTAATATCCGCTACACTGAATCGTGAGAGTGGGAGATTGTGTGTAGCAGGCAATTCGCAGGCCAGTGCCTTAATGCTCATGACCAGCTCTGGGGGAAAAAGCCCGAGGCCGACCCGAGCGAGGGCGTTCTTCAATACCGTGCAACCGTTCTTCAAAAAAACGTTTTCTCCACATGCTGACAACCTCCCGCCGCGTATTCAAACGGTGGGCTATTTCGTCGTTCGTTAACCCATCCGCGGCCAATAGAATCATCTTGGCGCGAAGTACTTGATAATACGGTAACGTATATTTTGTGGCACATCTCATCAAGTGTTCCACTTCCTCTGGCGTCAGCCTTATGCTATATGGACTTTTCCTTGGCATTGATGACCTCCTTACGATCAATCATGCCATATTCGATTCTATTTAGCAAGCTAATATTACGTTAGTGTAGTTATGATATTATGTACTAAGTCATCCACTCGAATTGCTTCATCAAGAATCTATGCGAAATCGATTCGCCTCCTCATTTTCCTCTCATTCTATTTATCAGTTTGACTATTCCGCCGATAAGGCTTTTGGGCCTGAGTTTAACCTCTATCGCGTCGATATCTTCCATGACGCCGCCTTTGTCCACGATGAAAGAGGCTGCTTTTGCAATGGACAATACCTGGCTGGGATAGACACTTCTATGCCCCGTCATTAGAAAACTGATGACACACGCTATTGCGGCATAGGGAGCCACCTGCGCACCGAAAAGCTCTACAGCCATTAAACTTGCAGAAATCGGCGTATTCGCTACACCTGCAAGGAGACTGACCATTCCTATTGCAGAAAATATATTTGGATCAAGCCCGATGATCCTTCCAAACAAGTTACCGGAAGTAGATCCAATAAAGAAGATAGAGTAACTATGCCACCGCTTCCCCCGAAATTAAGGGTAATCGAAGTAAATACCATTTTATAGAAGAAAGCTAATGCCGGAACTTCTCTGCCTTCAAGTGCACCTTTAATTGTATCCAGTCCAAGACCTAAGTATTGTGTAGACAACAGAAACGTCAGCAATACAAGGACAAAACCTCCCAATATTCCCTTAAATGGCAACCACATTTTCATTCTCCTGCTCAGATTCATGGTGAACTTTAAAATTTCAATAAACAGAAAAGAACAGAGGCCAAAAAATATACCGCTCAAACATACCTTGATAAAAAAGAGGCTGCTAAAGACAGGGACAAAGTTCAACTGATGGTAAAAATACGTTATTCCCAAACCGGAAGAAACATGATAGCCCACAATACCTGCAACAAAGGCAGGAAGAAGCACGTCGTACATCAGGCCGCCGACAAAGAGTACTTCAACGCCGAAGATGGCACCTGCGATAGGTGTCCCGAATACAGTGGCAAAACCCGCACTGATGCCGCATATAACCAGCTTCTTGCGGTCTCTGTTCCCAAACTTAAACAGGTCAGCAAATGCCGATGCAAGCCCTGCGCCTATTTGTGCACAAGGGCCTTCCTTCCCTGCGGACCCACCAAGTGCAATTGTTATGATCGTCGCTATAAGCTTTACCGGTACAACCAATGGATTTATTTTCCCGAAACGTTTATGTACCGCTTCTATTACTTTTTCTGTACCATGTCCTTCTGCTTCGGGAGCAAGATATTTTACAATTAGACTGCTAAGGAACAACGCTCCCGGTAGCAAAATAAAGTAAAATTTATAGCCTCTCGTAAATGTTATACCAAGACCTAATAGTTTCAGGAATATTGCTGTTGATAAGCCAACAATGACCCCTATGCACGATGATAGGATCACCCATTTGCTGACGCTGATAAATAGTATTGAACCTTCTATGACTCTTCTTTTCATTTAAAACAACCTTTGCCAGACAAGATATTTTTAAGATATGGGAATCGAAAGATTTCACTTATAATAGCGCTAATCGCCATTACTCACAAAGGACGTATGGTAAAGGGCGAGATCACATCTCGCCCTTTACAGAGTAGCTTCAAAATATCCGTTTCACCTTCACTGAACTGCTTCGAAAAGCAAGTCATGAAAGTTCATTCCTATTTTTGCTCATGCAATTCGAACGCTTTCTCGCACTTCTTTGCAGCATTCTCAGCTCTTTCAGCCGCAGCTTCAGCCTTACTGCAGCAATCCTTCGCTTCCAGCTTGCTGATTCTATCAGCCAGAGGGTCTACTTGCTGCTTTACGTAATCTCTTGTAGCACATCCCCAAAATAGCAGCGACAGTAATGGAATAACTAATAATGCTTTTTTCATTGTATAACACCTCCTTCCCGGATAGAAAGTGCTTCTCTGATAATCTCAGAATAAGCATTCACCCGCTTCTCGAGGCAACGCCATTTCAGGCAATCCTCATTATTCCTTATTACACACATATTCAAATAAATCGAGTTCATGAGCGCCCTGTTTTATGTGATGCCATAGGGTATAATCATATTCTTCTGTTTTCTCCGTGCCATCAATAAATCGAAAAGTTATTTTGAGATCGTTATATCTCTCTTTGTCGCAATCCCATTGGCGGCAAATGAGAACCTCACTAATAGGTTTTTTGAAAGCACCGGACAACTTTGGTTTGACATATGAAGATTTCTGACAGGCACTTACGATGTCATCAGAGATCTGCCTAATGCTATCACTGTCAATGGATACGGACATATTGCCATCCTTGCTTCTACCGACAAGTTGCCAGTTAGCCCCCTCTGACAGGGTTACGAGACAGAGGAGGCCAATGGCTAAAAGAGTTATTATATATGACCCTTTTTTCACTGTTCTTTAGATATCAAGGACTGGTTTATTTGAAAACAAAATGATCCCTTCTATTTTTCACCCAACATGTTTCATTTTTTTCTGTACATATCGGTTTTTCCTTGCCATAACTTATCGTATCCATCCTATTGGATGGAATTCCGAGTGCCAAGAGATACTGCTTGGCAGCATTGGCCCTTCTATCCCCCAGCGCGATGTTGTATTCGGCGGTCCCCCTCTCATCGCAGTTTCCCTCGATAAGCACTTTTATTGTCTGATTCTTAAGGAGCGCCGAAGACAGTTGCTCGAGTAAGGCTTGCGCAGTATCACTTATAGAATAATTATCGTAATCAAAGTAGATGTCATGAAATTTTGTTTCCAAAACCCTAATCGTTTCTTGCATATCCGATATCTGCTTTTTAGAAAGCTCTCTTTCCGAAATGTCTTTTGATTTGTTCATGTCCTTAAGAGGCGCTTGTTCTATCCGTTTGCGCTCGGGTTGCTTGTTCTCGACAGCGGAAGCTTCTTTCTTAGGCAGATCGGCAGTTTTCACAACATCTCTTTGCGCACACCCTACTATCATTACTCCTACTATCATTAAGACTGAGAATATTTTCCTCATTAGTTCCCCTTCAGTGTTTAAGAAGATATAGCAGTCACAAGAGATCCTCTGGAGGTCTTGTGACGGATATCGTAATGGTTTTGTTTAAAGAGATTCTCTCAAAAAGAAAAGAGATGAAGCATACCCTATGAAGATTAAACTGCTGGAGGGGACAGGCCTGAATGTAACAGACGATAGTCCTGTAACGGTCTTCGTCTATCGAGCGAAATCGCTAATCTCGACAAAAGATGTTCAAAAAGAATGAAATTGCTTGTTGCTATAGATACACTTTCTAAATGTGCAATTTCAATATTGGTGTCCGGAGGTAATATCGCTCGCGCTTTTCTTAACAGTATTCTGTCATTCGAATTTGATGAAGAAGCAGTATTACCTGAGCTCAGCTTTGAACAGATAAGCTCCCACACAAATATATCGAAACTTGTCGACATGCCGGCTGCTCTGTCCTGAGCAGTGAACTTTCCAATAATATTTTTAGTCGAAAGAGAATAAGAAAGAGGTGATATTGCATAAATAAAGAAATAGAAAATAAAACCGAAAGTGAGGATATATTTCTTTTTGTGTAAACTCATCGTACCATTAATGCTCAGCAAGAAATTCACTGAAATAATTATGGCGCGTCAATATATATAATTGCAAGGGAGCAAGATATGAACCTAAAAACGGCAGTTGACATCATAAATGGCACAAGTTAGGGAGTATCCAGGCAGGTTTTATCCTTAATGGGCCGATCAATTTTCTAAATGCGTACAATGCAATGAACCTTACGCGTTCAGAGAGATTCAACTGCTCCGCAGTAACTTTAACGCGCCCGAGAAAGCGCGACAGATTTCGCAATGCGCTTTCTACCTTCGCTGCCTTTGCATGCTGATTTGTAATAGTCAAGAAAGTCTGTCCGCCATGGCTTGTTTTTTTGGCCACTGCATGTAAAAGCAATGGGCGGCTTGTGATGGCCTCGTGATGTTTGTTAGGATTTGCAAGACGTACAAATAGAGACCACCAATTGTATATGAGGGCAACCATACGGCTGACAAAACGGCACCGCTTCAAATCTTTCGTCGTGTAACCACCCCAGCCCCACTGGTTTTTCAATTCATCGAAGCAGTTTTCACTGTCTGCACGATCCCGGTAATGCTGGGCTATGGATAAAATATCATCAGGCAGTGATGTTACAAGCACTGCGTATTCATATTTCCCAATCCGCCCTTCCGTTTCTATAAATGCCATATCCAACTGATCCTTCGCCGTCTTCTGCTTAAGCAGTATATCTCCTGTAATAAGGCGACGCAGAACTATTACACGACGACTACGGCTCCATCCACTCAGTTTCAATGATGATTCTGTCCCCTTGTATCCTTGTCCGGCATCTGCCCAGTCATCAATTTCAAAAAGCCTCTCAATGAGACGTTTGACGTTCTTTGTGAGCCTGAGCTTGGTAAGGTAATGAATTCTCCTTGCTTCTGCTCCTGACAGTACCCCCTCTACTCCAAAAGCAACATCTCCCCGTATAAATGCCGGCCAATTCCCTTTGGGTATGCTTTCAAGCAGTTGCCACAGTCCAGCAGTATTGTGATTTGATGCCGTCTCATTCCCGGGCTTCACTTCAACTTTCAACGCCAATCTGGTATTTGCCATGAAATAACTATGGTAGCAGTGTGAGGGCCGACCCCGTTTTTTCGGATTGTATCCGACAACTGCTCCCTCCTGTTTTCCATACAAACACTTCACTGTCGTATCTGTATCAAGTATCCAAGAAGGACCTGCTACTACGGATAATACCGGCATTGTACAGCGGGCGAACTGAGTTTCAAGCCACTGTATTCCATCTTTTTCCTCTATATTCAATAAGGCCCGTCGCGCTGCATCTTCGCTGATGATTTTCTTCATCCCCAATAGCTCAGGATTGACGCCATCACAACGAATTGCCGATATATGCGCATACCGCTTGTGCCCGGCAAGTATGGAAAGCATCAAGGTTCCCAATATATCCCGCTTAGCAGGCGCATTAGGACTGCTGTACTCAAGCGGACAATCATCTACAAAGCTATCGAACAACCCGCTGACTTTCAGAAACTCTATGAAAAATGGAAGTTGCCCTAATGGTGTTACTGCTGCTTGTCTGTCCCATTCAACGTGAATCTTTCCCGCATATGTGTCGAGCCCTGCGCGGTTATTTTCCCTTGCCAATGCCCGTCGCTTTGCTTCACCCATCAGGTGATCCCTCCCTTGCTGTGTTTTTTACGCTTCCATGAATATTATCACAAGGTTACTGCGATAGGTGGGTTCTTAGCTGCTGTTTATAGGTTGAATCCGATATATGCACAGAGAGGACGGCTGGATATCGAAAAATATGTTAATTCAGGTTACTCAGTTACCTTTTTTCGAGATCCTCTTATGATGGATATTCCTCTCAGTTCGGACACCTTATTTTTTGAGCTAAGCCATCACTCACCCTTGGCCCCGGACTTCTGGCCGTACGTGCGCCACGAGGCTGCACAGAAGATGAGGGAAGGCCCCTCGGAGTCGGCTTGCAGGAGCAGGCTCCAAACCACCTTAAGCTGCATCTGTTAAGAGCAGGTGTGGTGAGCGTTAAGGAAAAGGCACTGGGAAAAGTGTCAGGTATGAATCAGCAGAGATGAACGCAAGTGAACCACTGATGAGGTGTCGAAAGAAGTCAGGCGACGTCGAAACTGGTGACGTACGGCATGCCAGAATAAGCCCGAGAGAAACCTGTTTACTGACCGGGCGGCGTCCGGCATAAAGGTGGCATGACTCTGATTCAGGCTTTTGTGGGGAACGTGGGAAGCTGTGCACTGATGTAAAGGGAGAAATCCAAATGGAGGTCCCATGAGGATGAGAGTACCGATGCGGGGCACAGCGACGGAGTAGCCCGTAGTAGTGATGAAGACTCGTAATGGAGTTGGAGCAAAGGGGCTACATTGTTCAGCTTTATTAAATGGTCAACCATTTGATGGGAGGAGCTATTGAGTAAAGCAAAGCCGTTTAGTATTTCCAAACAAGTAGTGCTGGATGCCTTTAAGCGTGTAAAGGCAAACAAAGGTGTTGCCGGAGTAGACGGGGAGTCGATTGCAGAGTTTGAGAAGGCCCTCAAAAGCAATCTCTATAAGCTCTGGAATCGGATGTCATCAGGGAGCTATTTCCCGCCACCGGTTCTTACTGTTGAGATACCGAAGGACAATGGAGGTATACGGTCTCTTGGGATACCAACGGTAGCAGACAGGATTGCGCAGATGGTGGTAAAGCTGTATCTGGAGCCTGAAGTGGAGCCGCACTTTCACCCAGACTCCTACGGGTACAGACCTGGGAAATCGGCAGTGGAGGCAGTAGGGGTAGCTCGACAGAGGTGCCGGAAGTACGGCTGGGTTGTGGATTTGGATATTAAAGGATTCTTTGATAATCTGAACCACGAGTTGGTGATGCGTGCAGTGCGCAAGCATACCAACTGCAAGTGGATACTGCTCTACATTGAGCGCTGGCTGAAAGCCCCCGCTCAACTACGGGACGGGACTCTTGCAAGTCGGGATAAAGGCACGCCCCAAGGGTCATTATCCAAAGCTTTTGATAAGGCGGAGTAATCTCGCCCCTACTGTCGAATATCTATCTTAACGAGGTGGATAAGATGCTGGAGAAGGCGAAAATCGTAACGAGCAAATCTGGTTTTACCCATGTCGAATATGCTCGTTTTGCGGATGACCTTGTGGTACTCGTAGATGGGTATCGCCGCTGGGACTGGCTGGTAGAGAGGGTATATCGGCGACTTCTTGAGGAGTTCGCAAGAGTTGATGTAACAGTCAACGAAGAAAAGACACGACTGGTAGACCTGATGAAAGGAGAGAGCTTCAGCTTTCTGGGATTCGACATTCGGAGTGTCCGAACACTGAGTGACAAATCAGGAGTGCTTATCACGCCAAGGATGAAAGCGCGGACGACCCTTTTGCATAACCTCAAGGAAATCTTCCAGCGCTTCATATCGCAACCAGTGGGCCGGGTGATAGAACTGATCAACCCGAAACTCCGGGGCTGGGTTAACTACTTTAGGGTGGGACATTCCAGCAGGTGTTTTCAGTACGTAAAAGATTGGGTGGAGAAGAAGATACGGCGGCATCTTATGAGGGCTCGAAAACGGGGAGGCTTTGGCTGGGACAGGTGGAGTAGAGACTGGTTTTACGGGCATCTTGGGCTTTATGCCGATTATAAGGTGAGGTATTACCGTGGACTCGAAAGCGCTGCCAGCGGATAGGCATCATAACCCTTGAGGAGAAGCCAATAGGAAAGCGTAGTGCGGGAAATCCGCACGCTGCGTTTGACGTGGCAGGGAATGGAGAAGTGCCATGGCGAACCTAAACGGGCACGAAACTGGAAACGGTGGATACAGCCAAGGGGAGACCTACGGTAACTCGCCATTCTTTGACCCTACTGACGAGGGGGAGCTGGAGATAGAGCGTATTTGCCACTACGCCAGCTCTCTACTCTATAGACAGTGAGATATGTCTTAACCCGCTCAAAATCTCTATTTCTATGTGAACTGCGGTGCTTCACGGCGACTCGTTGGTGCGTTGAGTACAAGGAAGAATTGTATGTTCAGATCTGCAGAATTCTTCATGCACACTGGTGCCCAGTTTTTTTGACATACTCTCTCAAGGCATCGTTCATGAGTGTCTGATATCCGGATTTCTTTTCCGTAGCCAGTTTCTTGAAAAACAACAGAATGTCATTATCAAGTCTTATGGTCGTGGAAATCTTTTTGGGTCTATAAAACCTACCCCTTATTCCTTTTGAAAAGTCATACTCCTCTTTGAGTTCAAATGTTTCTTTCTTATCCAATTGTTTCATATTGTTTCACCTCCTTTTTTGTTGCTTTCCTTGCATTTATTATTCTTATGATTTCATCAGCATTCTCTGTTAAGTAGTACAAATGTCCCACTACAATAATACTTCCTTTTCTTAGACTGCCAACAGTAATCCATCTCTCATCGAAATAATCGAATCTTTTGTCCAGAATGGATACATGGAGAGGATCATCAAATACCTCTGCTACATAATCGAATGATATGCCATGCTTTCTTATGTTCTCTTTATTCTTATTTGCATCCCATTTAAATTCCATGCTTAGTTACATTTTAAGATAAAGTAACAACAGTGTCAATACAATCTGCTTCAGCGGTATACAGCCTTTAGTATTTATTCCCATTAATAATCAGCAGATTTTCTGACCCATCCAAGCACGTTGACTTCAGGAAGCACATCTCCGTGTATAGTACGGCCAGAAGACCGGTGCTATGGGTGATGGCTTAGCTCAAAAAATAAGGTGTCCGAACTGCGCGGAATATCCACTTTATCTCGTCACTCATCGCAATGACAATTAAGTATATTTTATAATATCTTCAAATGTCACTGTTTGCATCTATCGACGTCGGTTCCAATACATTGAGGCTCCTGATTGCCGGGATTGAAGAGAACAGAATAATTAATGTATTCTCCGACAGGAAGATAACGCGTCTCGGCAATAAGGTCTCAACGACCGGGCGGCTTCAGGATGAAAATATCGAAGTCTCGATTGCTGCACTGAAGGAATTCTCAGCCCGGATCTCCGAATACGGCGTTGCTCATATTAAAGCTGTTGCCACGAGCGCCTTGCGTGAAGCGGTAAACTCCGGGTCCTTCATTAAGAAGGCCTTTGAGGACACGGGCATATCCGTTGAAGTAATTTCAGGAGACAGAGAAGCCGGGCTTACTCTAAAAGGTATCCTCTCTTCATTTTGTGGGTCCGATCTCCGGATACTACCTTCCGCCTTCATCATCGATATCGGGGGAGGGAGCACGGAATGGATCCTCTATCGGGACAAGCATCTTGTCGATATGGGAAGTATCCCGGTAGGTGTGATTAAGCTTACCCATGATTTTATCAAAACAGACCCTGTCGCTATACATGACCTTAATGGGCTGACTGCTGAAATTGTTTCGGTATTGGACAATCTAAAAATGAAAATCGCACGACATGTGCGCAGAGATATGCTTTTTATAGGTACCGCCGGGACCTTTACTACTATCGTCGCTATCGACCTCGGGCTCGAAACCTATTCAAGGGAAAAGATACATCTGCACAAACTGCCTTTAGCCGGATTGCGGGATATGGGGGAGCAACTTACGGCCCTCTCATTGGAAGAAAGGAAAAAAATCGTGGGGCTTGAACCTGAGAGAGCAGACTTGATTATACCCGGCATACTATTTACAATTAAGATCATGGAATATTTCGGTTTTAATGAATTAACGGTAAGCGATTACGGGCTGCTTGAAGGAACTTTGTTGGACCTGAAGGAGGGAATTGGAAAAAGTATTTCAGAGGCCGAAAAGCCTTAAAAAGGAACCGTTCAGATATTGTCCGGGGTGCGGTCACAGTCTCATTCACAGGATGATCGCCGAATGTATAGACACTTTAAATATCAGGGAAAAAGTTGTGGGGATCGCTCCTATCGGGTGCGCCGTATTTGCCTACGATTATTTTAATTTTGATGTGCTCGAGGTCGCGCACGGCAGGCCGCCGGCCGCGGCAACCGGTCTTAAACGCGCCATGCCCGACAGGATAATCTTTTCATATCAGGGTGACGGTGACCTCGCTGCAATAGGAACAGCCGAGATAATCCACGCTGCCAACAGGGGTGAAAATATCTCTGTGTTTTTTGTGAATAATGCGACATACGGCATGACCGGAGGCCAAATGGCGCCGACTACCCTCCCGGGCCAGAGGACAACAACAACACCCTCCGGCAGAGAAGTCGGGAAAGAGGGCTATCCATTACATATCTCTGAACTCCTTGCGACAATTGAAGGGGCTTCTTATATTGCCAGGACTTCATTAGATTCATGCAAGAACGTAATAAATACAAAGAAAGCTATAGCGAAGTCATTAATGTACCAGATAGAAGGCAGAGGGTTCAGTCTTGTGGAGATACTTTCGCCATGCCCCGTGGACTGGAAGCTTACGCCAAAGGACGCGCTGGCATGGATCAAAAAAGAAATGACTTCCGTGTTTCCCCTCGGTATTTTTAAAGACAATTTCAAGGAGAGCGGATAACTGGAAACCAGGATAATAATCGGCGGGTTCGGCGGTCAGGGCATACTCTTATTCGGGAAAATACTTGCTCATGCGGGGATGATCGAAGGCAAAGAGGTAACGTGGTTCCCTTCTTACGGGGCGGAAGTGAGAGGAGGGACTGCAAACTGTACCGTGGTTGTCTCAGACGAACTGATAGGCTCCCCCGTCGCCGCAAGTCCCGACATATTAATAGTAATGAGCGACGCGTCTCTGAATAAATTTTTGCCGAAACTCAGACAAAACGGCCTTCTGATGTTCGATTCCTCTTTGATCAAGGGGCCTGTTACGCGTACCGATGTCGAAACCGTCGGAGTGCCCGCGACAGAAATATCGAGTCAGGCCGGCAATACTAAAGCAGCCAATATGGTCATGCTCGGCGCATTTATCAAGAAGACGGGAATATTAAATGAAGCTTCCGTGTTTGAAGCAGTCGAAAGTTCGATGCCGGCCGGTAAAAATAAGAGCACTGAGAATAATAAAAAGGCCGTTAATGAAGGGATAAGGTTTATTGAAGACAAGAAAAGCTAAGATATCCGACCTGAAGCAGGTCCAGAAGCTTATAAATGATTTTGCAAAACGCGAGCAGATGATCCCAAGATCCCTGAATGAGCTTTATGAAACCGTGAGGGATTTCTTTGTATGTGAGGCCGACGGGAAAATATGCGGGGTCTGCGCCCTGCACATCATGTGGGAAGACCTCGCAGAGATCCGCTCACTCGCAGTTGACGGTAAATATCAGAAAAAGGGCTTGGGCAGAAATCTTGTCAGGCAATGTCTCAAAGAGGCAAGGGCTTTAGGTATGAATAAGGTCTTCGCACTTACATACCGGCCTGAATTCTTCAAAAAACTGGGTTTTGCCGGTGTCGATAAGGCAAGCCTTCCTCAGAAGATATGGGGAGACTGTCTGCGCTGCCACAAGTTCCCCGAATGCGATGAGCACGCTGTCATCATAAACCTGTAAACCTGTTACCAGATCTTTTCGAAAGAGTCCTTCGGCGCACCGCAAACAGGACAGACCCAACCGTCAGGAAGCTTTTCAAAAGGAGTTTCAGGAAGCACGCCGTAATCCGGGTCTCCGGTTTCAGGGTCGTATATATATCCGCAGACCGTGCACCTGTATTTATCCATTCTTATCTCCTTTCTCAATACTCCTGAAGAAACATGTCTTGTTCCCCGTATGACAGGCGCCGGAACCGTGTTGGATTACCTTAACAAGCAGTGTGTCCTCATCGCAGTCATAGAGGATCTCCTTTACCTCCTGGACGTGCCCGGATGTTTCCCCTTTCTTCCAGTATTTCTGCCTCGACCGCGACCAGAAATGTGTGAACCCTGTATCAAGGGTCATCTCAAGCGATTTTCTGTTCATGTAGGCCATCATCAGTATATCCCCGGTTTTCACATCCTGGATGATAGCGGGTATTAAGCCTTTGTCGTCATATTTCAATTCAGGTATCATTAGCTCATCTCCATTTTTTATTTACAGTTTATATCCTATCTTTCTCAGGAATTCTTTTCTATGCGCCTTGTCCTCGGGCATTTCCACTCCTTTAGGGGGAAAACCGTCTATTACGCCGAGCACGCCTCTGCCTTGGGATGTTGCTGCAACGATCACCTCAATCGGGTTTGCAGTCGCACAGAAAATCCCGCATACCTCCGGACAATTTTTTATCCGTGTAAGGACATTAATGGGAAAAGCATTCTTAAGGAGGATGCAAAAGACATGGCCGGCGCCTATTTCCTGCAGGTCCTTTACGCAGTAACTCACGAGGTCGGCATCATTCCCCTCTGTCCTTATCAGGCAAGGTCCTGAAGCCTCTGTGAATGCAGCGCCGAATTTTGCCTGGGGGACGGTCGTCACTATGATTTCATAGAGATCTTCTATGGTTTTAATAAAATGTGTCTGCCCCAGGATAATATTACACCCCTCGGGGATATCTATCTTGATTGTCTTCAGCTCCATATCTGCCTCCTTATTCAATGTGACTGATGAATCCGGACTTATTTTGCTATGATATAATGAAAATAAATTTTTCTTTATGTCAAGCCTTAAAAATTAAGAGATAACTCATATAATGAAAGCAAATAATTATAAATTAAAAGATATAAGGCAAAGATTGTTACCCCTTTCCGCCTTTCACTTTTTTCTTTTGATTTTCCTGCTGCTCTCATACACCCCCGCTGATTGTATGGAAATAACAGGGCCGGAGGTAAAAGTGCAGGACAAAGACATCTACGTTACAACATCCCTTTCGCTGGAAGAGAATTATTTGCGGGAAATAAATAACGGGATAAAAAAAGAGTTCAGGTTTTATATAGACATCTTCAAGGTATGGAAAATTTGGCCTGATGAGTTCGTACTGAGTAAATCTTTTACAAGGACTATGAAGTCCGATCCCGTAACAATGGAATATATCGCGACATCGAGTGATGGGAGCACTTTAATACAGAAAAGGTTCAAATCGTTTGAATCGATGACAAGATGGGCTTTAAGCATCAATAACCTGAAGGTCGCAAATATGCGGGATCTCGATCCTGGAGTTTATTTTGTCAGGGTGACTGTTGAATCAAAAGTAAGGAAATTGCCCCCTGTTATAGGTTATTTTATGATTTTCTTGCCTGAAAATGAATTCAAGATCACGAAAGATTCTCAATATATCTCTGTCGGTACCGCTAAATGAAAGGTTCACGCTTTAACATCTTTCTAATCACCATATTCCTTCTAATCACTGTAGCTTTCGGGGTAGAGCTACATTACATGAGGCTTGAATCCTTGGCTTTTCCCATAAGGCTCGCTCTGCTTTTACTCCTTAACCTGACGATTATTGCTTTACTTGTCCTGATGTTTTTTGTGGCCAAAAGCATCGTGAAACTTTATTTCGAGAGAAAGTACAAGATTCTCGGTTACAAGTTTAAGACAAAACTTGTCATTACACTTGTTGTCCTGACATTGATACCGGCTGCTTTTCTCTTTTTTGTAGCAAGCGGGCTCATCACCAGTTATATCGACAGGTGGTTTTCTCCGCAGATAAAACAGCCTTTGCTCAGTTCAATCGAAATCGCAAAAACATTGTATGAAATCGAGAGACAAAAAACCCTTGATTACGCAAGAACACCCCATGCAGGAAAGACAAGCACGGAAAAGTTTACTGTCAGGCATCTCTCCGAGATGCCGAAAGACGCTACGGAAACAGTAAAGGCCGCCTTTGACGGCAGGGAGGGCACTGAAGTCATATCCGATGACAAAGGAGACATTATAAGGGCGGTTGTCCCGGCATTTAAAAACAGCAGGATGTCAGGCGTACTGATAGTGGAATCTATGATCCCGGGAAAGATTACCAGGAACGTTGAAAATATTAAGGACGCATATGAAAACTACTTAACGCTTGAGACGTGGAAGATGCCGATAAAAGCGAATTACCTCTCGATTCTCGGTTTTCTTACTGTAATTGTAGTCTTTATGGCCCTCTGGATAGCCCTTCGAATTTCGAAGGGGATAACCGATCCCATACAGATCCTTGCGCAGGCAACGGAGGCGGTTGCGGCCGGGAACCTCGATACTAAAGTTTCGATCGACAGAGAAGACGAGATAGGGCTCTTGGTAACTTCATTTAACCACATGGTAAAAGAATTGAAAGAAGCGGAAGAATCGCTTCAGTCCGCCTGTCTTGTGTCGGACAGGAGGAGACTTGTTATCGAGAATATCCTTGATAACATAAACTCGGGCGTTGTAATGCTCGATACAACCGGGGCTGTCCGGGTGATCAATAAACGCGCGTGTTCAATCCTGGATATAGATCCTGAGCAGATGGTCAACAGGAATTACCGGGAGCTCATTTCCATAATAAAATCCGAAGAACTCCACAAGCTTGTCGGCAGTATTGAAGGCCGTGAATTCAAGCCCGTCAGAAAAGAGATCAAGGCGGTCATCGGAAATAAAAAAGTGATACTCCTGATCTTTATAACGAGTCTCAAAGATTCCCAGACATATATAGGCCTGCTCGTTGTCTTCGATGATCTCACGGAGGTCATAGAAGCTCAGAAGGCGCTGACATGGCAGGACATAGCCAGAAAGATAGCGCATGAGGTAAAAAATCCGTTGACCCCCATTAAGCTCTCGGCGGAGCGCATGATTAAAAAATGGGAACATAAAGACCCTGATTTCGGAGAGGTGTGCCAGAGGTCTGCAAGGACCATAGTAAAAGAAGTGGACAGCCTCAAAAGGCTGGTTGACGAGTTTTCAAAATTCGGGAAGATGCCCGAAATACACAAGACGCCGACCTCCATCCCTATGGTGATAGACGAGGTCGTCAACCTGTACAAAGATTTCAATAACATCGAGATACGCGTTTCTGCGCCGGACAACCCGCCTCCGGCGGAGCTGGACGGGGAACAGTTCAGGCGGGTTTTGATCAATATCTTTGACAACGCCATACAGGCGATGTCGAACAGGGGCAGGATCGATGTGGAGCTGAGTTTTAATACGCCGTCGAATATGGCATATATAGAAATCGCGGACAATGGCCCCGGCATTAAAGATGAATACAAGGAAAAATTGTTCCTCCCGAATTTTTCAACCAAAAAGGACGGCACCGGCCTTGGACTCGCGATAGCAAACAGGATTGTAAAAGAGCACGGGGGAAATATAAGTATAAGGGACAACTCGCCTCACGGCACTGTATTCACATTAGAGGTCCCTGTAAAGGAGAGTTAAATGACAGAGTTCAGCGTACTGATAATAGATGATGAAGAGGGAATCTGTGAAAGCCTTTCGGGGATATTTGAGGATGAAGGTTATTCCGTTCTTACGGCAAATTCGGGGGAAGAAGCGCTCAAGGGCTTAAGGGAACAGACCCCGGATTTGATACTGCTCGATGTTTGGCTCACGGGCCTTGACGGTATTCAAACCCTCAAGGAAATAAAAGACATGAAGCCGGACATTCCCGTCATCATGATTTCGGGCCACGGGAATATAGAACTCGCCATTACGGCCACGAGGATGGGGGCGTATGATTTTCTTGAAAAACCGCTCTCACTCGAAAGGGTCCTGCTGGTTGCGCAAAGGGCACTCGAAAAAAGGGTACTTGAAATAGAAAATATGTCCCTGAAAAAAGATCTGATAAGAAAATGGAAACTCGTCGGGAATTCCGCGAAAGTGGTCCGGCTCAGGGAGGAGATCGATAAAGCCGCGAAGAGCAACGGCAGGGTGCTGATACTCGGTGAGAGCGGCTGCGGCAAAGAGCTTGTCGCGCATATTTTACATGAACACAGTAACAGAACGGATAAACCCTTTGTAGAGATGAATTGCGCGGCGATACCGCAGGAACTCATCGAGAGCGAACTGTTCGGCCATGAAAAGGGTTCTTTTACCGGCGCATTCGAAAGGAAGAAAGGTAAATTTGAACTCGCGGATGAAGGCACTTTATTCCTCGATGAAGTAGGCGATATGTCTCTTACTACCCAATCAAAGGTGCTTCGCGTTTTGGAAACGCAGGAATTCCAGCGTGTCGGCGGCAGCAAAAGCATAAAGGTGGATGTCAGGATTATTGCGGCTACGAACAAGGACCTTATTGAAGAAGTGAAAAAGGGAAACTTCCGGGAAGACCTCCTTTACAGGCTCAATGTCATTCCGCTTGAAGTGCCTCCTCTCAGAGAAAGGAAGGGCGATATACCGATTCTTGTTAAACACTTCCTCGATCATTTTGCTGTGGAATACGGACAAAAACCGAAAACGATAACACCGGACGGATTGAATATGCTCGAAATCTATGACTGGCCCGGAAATATCAGGGAGCTTAGGAATGTGATAGAACGGCTTGTTATCATGACTCCATCGAATACTGTAACAGCCAGGAACATTACTATCGGCGAGTCGGCCCCCTCAGACTATTTCGCCTTCAACACATTAAAAGAGGCCAGGGAATTATTCGAAAAGGACTTTATTGCAAAAAAGCTTGAAGAAAATAACTGGAACATCTCCAGGACCGCTGAGATACTCGATATCGAGAGAAGCAACCTGCACAGGAAAATCAAAGCATACGATATTAAGACGCCATAGTCATGTCACTTAAGAAAAAAATAACGCTCAGTTTTCTTATTAGTATAAGCATTATAATTATTCTCGCGGCGTTCGAATACAGCAATTTCATAGAGATCAGGCGGGAAATCAGGCATCTGGAGATCACCGATAATATAAGGAGTAAATCTCTCCAGTTGAGACGACATGAGAAAAACTATTTTCTTAATTATTCAAAGGCCAAAGAAGAGTCTGAAGCAGTACGGAAATACATCTCTGAACTGAACGGCATCATCAACGCAGGTTCCGCCGGCAGTCTGCCCATGTATGATCTGAAGGCGTCCATAAAGGAATATGAGCAAAGGTTCAACAGGATAGAATCATCTTCGAAGGATCTGTCGAAAGAATTTGAGGCAATAAAAAATTCCCATTCGAAATTCCATGAATATTTTCCGCTCATCGAATCGATCCTGATAGAGCATCCACTCCAGGGCGCCGAATTGCTCCAGAAAATGTTTTCACTCTCTTCAGATAATAAACTCATTCCAGGTCTTAAAGAACTCGATCTGCAAATAAGCGCGCTAAGAAAAAACGGGGAAAATATCCTGGTGGTATCGGAAGAACTGGACAAGCACGCCAGAGAATATGTGGATAAGACAATCCATGTATCACAGCTTGCGATCTTTATATTTTTCCCTTTATTCTTTATCACGGGGATAGGGACAATATTCTTTTTTAACAGGGACGTTGTTAACCGTCTGAAAGCCCTTATCGAGGTTGTAGAAAAGACAGGTAAGGGCAGTTTCTCGAAAGTGTACCTTTCGCCGGCAAACTGGGGCAGCAATGATGAGGTATCGACACTGATCCGGAAGTTCAATGAAATGGAAGAACAACTTGTCCAGAGGGCAAAGGAACTCGACAAAAAGAACAAAGAATTATTTCAGGCCAAAAAACTGGCTGCCATCGGAACATTGGCGTCCGGGGTGGCGCACGAGCTGAATAATCCACTCAACAACATCTATATTTCTACGCAGGTTTTGGTGAGGGAAGTGGGAGCCGCCTGCCCTCCGGATATAAAGGAGGTAGTGTCCGACATCCATAGCCAGACCCTCAGGGTCAAGAATATCGTGGGCGATCTTCTCGAATTTGCCCGGGGGAGGGAGCCTAAGGTGAAAGCAGTGGATTTGAGAGATCTTATTGCGAATGCATATAAATTTGCCGGAAACTCCATCAATACGGAAAAGATAAGGTTCGTGCTCGATTCCGATATGGAAGGCTTAATTATTCATGCGGACCCTGAACAGATGGAAAGGGTTTTCATCAACCTTTTTACGAATGCGGTTGAGGCGATGTCGGGCGAAGGCGAGTTGACGGTTAAAGTGTCGAACGAGAATAATCTTATAATAATTGAAATATGTGATTCGGGAAAGGGAATGTCCGTGGAGGCGCAGGAAAAGATCTTCGAGCCTTTTTATACAACAAAAGATAAAGGCACGGGGCTTGGACTTGCCATCGTTTTTAATATAATAAATAAGCATAACGGCAATATAAGCATTCAAAGCGAAGAAGGGAAGGGAACTACCTTTATTATTGCCCTTCCGAAAGGTTGATCAGGATGGCTTTTAAAATACTGGTAGCTGAGGATGAAGAAATAACATTAAAACACCTGCTTTCAACCCTGCAAAAAGAGGGGTATGAAGTCTCAGGCGTAGGTAACGGTCGGAAGGCTTTTGAGAGTTTAGAGAAAGAGCATTTCGATCTGCTTATAGCCGACATAAAGATGCCCGGGCTCACTGGGCTCGAAGTTCTGCAGAAAATAAAAGAGAAACATATAGAAACCGAGGTCATAATCATAACCGGCTATGGCAGCATAGATTCCGCCGTGGCGGCCATGAAGCAGGGCGCTTATGATTATATCGCGAAACCGTTTAATCTTGATGAACTGCTTTTAAAGGTCATGAAAATCTTCGAGGAGACCAACCTGAAGAAAGAAATCATTGCATTAAAAACGTCCTTAGGCGCGAACAGCAAGATCTCTGGAATCGCAAAGAGCGAAAGCATGAAGAAGATATTCGGTATCATTGAAAGCATACAGGATTCCGATTGTGACGTTATGCTGACAGGAGAAAGCGGTGTCGGCAAAAGTCTTATTGCGAGACTGGTCCATTCAATCAGCCAAAGGAAAGAGAAACCTTTCCTGTCGATAAATTGCGCTACCTTCACCGAAAATCTCCTTACCAGTGAATTGTTCGGCCATGAAAGGGGGGCTTTTACCGGCGCGGTCACGACTAAGCAGGGACTGCTGGAGATCGCGGACACGGGGACCATCTTTCTTGATGAAATATCGGAAATATCGACAAGCTTACAGGCAAAATTGCTACATGTAATAGAAGACGGAGAGTTCTTCAGGGTTGGCGGCACAAGACCTCTAAGGGTTGATGTAAGATTTATCGCGGCAACCAACAGAAATATAACTGCCCTCATATCCGAGGGAAAATTCAGGGAAGACCTTTATTACAGGCTGAATGTAATGGAAATCCATGTCCCGCCTTTGAGGGAGCGCAGGGAAGATATCGAACCTCTCAGTAAATATTTCCTGGGAAAGTACCTCCCGAAATCGAGCAAAAAAATAACCGGCTTTACAAAAGAAGCTATGGGGATATTGATGAACTATAGTTTCCCGGGAAACGTCAGAGAGCTTGAAAACATTATCGAAAGGGCGATAATCCTTGAAAAAAGTTCCATGATTACCGCCGAAAGTCTGCCCCAGGGTCTACAGCTGTTCCAGATTGAAACACTATTGCCGGGTAATATCAAACCCATCGATGAATTGAATAAAGAGTATGCAGAAAAAGTAGTAGAGATGCTCGGCGGCAATAGATCGAAGGCTGCAGAGCTTCTGGGGATATCACGAACAAGCCTGTGGAGAATATTAAAAGAAGAATAGCGTTCACCGCTGTTCAAATCTGAAACATTCATTTGCCTCTCCTTTTTTTAACTTCCTTTGTATTTCAATGAGTTACAAGCAGGCATCTTTATTGCTTTCTATGTAGTTAATCAATTACAGGAGGCAAACACAAAGATGAAAAAAAAGCTGTTGTTCATTACTTATTCTGATGCACATTCGGATGAAGGGCTTTCATATGTCATCGAACTCGCGAAGGTCATGAACGAAGATTTAATGATTTTCTTGCTCAGGAAAAAGCAACTTTCGAGAAAATTTGATGATTTGATGACCGCGGTAACTTTTGCAGAGGCGAATGAACATAAAACAGCAAGAGAGACCATAACGGAAGATTACGAGAACATCAATGAGAACCCCGAGAAGAAGCTTTCAGGTCTTTTTGAAAAATGCCGGGAATCAGGGATTGATGTTGACGTATATTCATCAAAATCTGACGCCGCTTCAGCAATAGAAAAATATTTCAAACGCAGAAACGGGGTAGACATAGTTTTGTTAAGTCCGAATGTTACCGACAACAGTAATTTTACAAAGAGAAAACTTAAAAGACTTTCAGACATAGTCGCGAGGCCGATAGTAACTATAACAAGACAGCCGGCTGCTGTCCCGATCTAAAAAAGGGGGGGAAATATTATGTATCTCTACTTGCCTGTAGCTTTAACCAGCATTAACATTTTAATACCGGTCGGACTCGGTCTAATTGTGGGGCTGCTTTCAGGGTTGTTTGGAGTCGGCGGCGGATTTTTGATGACACCGCTCTTGATAATGTTCGGCATTCCGTCTACAGTTGCCGCGGCCACAGACTCTAATCAGATTGTCGCAGCTTCCGTTTCCGGTACTTACGCGCACTGGAGAGTCGGCAATGTCGATTTCAAGATGGGGTTATACCTCCTTGTAGGAGGTTTTCTGGGAGGACTTCTTGGAGTCGAGTTCATTAAGGTCCTACGGGCAATGGGGAACGCCGACTTTGTAATCAAGATCACTTATGTGCTGATGCTCGGCATAGTCGGGGCTTACATGTTCATTGAAAGCATCCAGAGCCTGAGGAGTAAAAAGTCAGCAAATGTGAAGGAAGAAAAAGACTCGGCAATTGCAAGATTTCTCAAGTCCCTGCCTTTGCAGACCCGGTTTGAAAAGTCCGGGGTAACGCATTCTACCATAGTACCGGTTTTCCTGGGAGGCCTTGTGGGGATACTCGCTGCGATAATGGGTGTCGGCGGCGGTTTTCTCATGGTGCCGGTGATGTTCTATATTTTGAAGATGCCCATGCATGTTATTGTCGGAACAAGTCTTTTCCAAATCCTATTTACCTGCGTTGAGGTCACATTTCTCCAATCCTATACGAATCATACAGTCGACTTCGTGCTCGCAGTTTTATTGTTACTCGGATCGACGGTCGGAGCCCAGGTTGGGGCTATCTTTGGGCGTAAATTAAAGGCGGACCAGCTCAAAGTATTTCTTGCCGTAATAGTCCTTATTGTAACTGTAAAGATAATTTCCGAGCTCACTTTGAGTCCGTCATTGCTTTTATCACAAGGAGGGGGGCACTAATGAAGACTCACGGTTTAATAAGCAAAACTCTAGTTATTTTTCAAATGCTGATGGTATCTTCACTTTTCCTGTTCGTGGGCATGGCATCCGCGCAGTTAACGGCAAAGGCAAACCACGACCATATAACAGTAGACTTTTTTTATCATGGAAGCACGGTCAGTGTAAGAGGCATCTCTGATCCCGGCGCCGATTTGATTATTAAGATTACATCCGAGGAGGGGCATAATACACTGCGCAAAAAAGGTAAGGTAGGAGGATTCTTATGGATGAATGTGGGAGAACTCCAAATCGAGCATGTCCCGACTTTATATGCCGTCCATAGCACGAAGAAAGTGGAAGATATATTAAGCAAGGATGAATTGAACAAATACGTCCTTGGATATCCGTCACTGGAAAACCATGTCAGTATGAATGTTTCGGATGACGCAGAGAAGAACAAGTGGTTTAATGAATTCTTGAAGTTTAAAGAATCTTCGAACCTCTACACGTCAAGCACAGGAAAGATTTCCTTAACTGAAAACAAAGGTTTACAAAATTATTACATATTGACTCAATGGCCGTTCCAGGCCCCTCCTGGAAATTACACGGTCACCGTATACGCGGTCAAGGACAAAAAGGTAATTGAGACCGCCACCTCAAGTGTATTCGTGGAACAGGTGGGCCTGGTGAAATCATTTGCCGGTATGGCGAAGAATAATGCGGCGGTGTACGGGATCATATCCATTCTGGCGGCGCTGAGCGCCGGATTCGGCGTAGGATTGGTATTCGGAAAAAGCGGAGGCGCACATTAATATGTATCAAAACATAGTAATTGCCTACGACGATTCGGAATGTAGCAGGGCCGCCCTTTTAGAGTCATCGCACTGGATACAAAGGCACGGCGGGAAAGCGGTGCTCGTCCATTCGGTGTTCTTTGATGAGGAAGAGTTTGTCATTGCCCCTGGCCAGAGAGAAAAGCGCTTTGAATTAGGGAAAAAGATATGCTATCAGACCAAAGAGAAAGTGTCGGCAGAATTCGGTTTAAACGGGAGCCTGGATGCCGTCATCTGTGAAGGCGAGCCGCATGATACCATCGTGGAAGTTGCGCGGGCAAAGAATGCAGACCTTATCGCAATGGGTACTCATGGAAGAAAGGGGCTGAAGAAATTGTTCATGGGAAGCGTGACGGCGCGGGTTATTGCCAGTTCCCCGTGCGATGTCATGATAGTAAAAAAGCCCTGCGCAAATTGCACCGGAAAATATGCGTCCATACTCGTTTCTTTTGACGGATCGGAATTCAGCAAAAAAGCTTTGGTGCGCGCATGCGAATTAGCGAAGATTGACAATTCCAACCTAAGGGCGTTCTATGTCGTCCCCCGGTATGAAGAAATGATTGAGTTTTTCTCATCGAGCGTTATAAGGGAAAATCTTCGCCATGAGGCAGAGGACGTCATGGAAATAGCAAAAACGATCGCAACGACGCAAGGTGTGAAGATAGATACTGAAGTTGCGGAGGGCGACGAAGCAGAAAAAATCATAGAGAAAGCGAAAGGGCTGAAAAATGACCTGATTATTAGGGGAACTCACGGATGGAGAGGTATTAATAGGGCGATCATAGGCAGCATTGCGGAGAGAGTAATAATCAATGCTCCCTGCCCTGTATTGGTAGTCAAATAAAAAGGAGAGTGCACAATGAATAATTACAGAAAAGTTGTTATTGCAGTGAACGGGGACAAAGATGTCCTTATCCAGGGGTTGAGACTCGTTCATAACGAGAAATGTGATGTTACCGTTGTAAAGGTAATTCCACACTATGAAGGTGACCTGAGCATGGTAGGTGTTGGAAATCTTGGTTCCGTGCTGAACAGCAGCTCGAAAGAAGAAATCTCTGAGATAACTGAGATCGCGAAAACGGAAGGCGCAAAAGTAAAAATAAGATTGGAAGAAGGCGATATCGATAAGAAAATTGTGGAGGCTGCCGAAGAGGAAAGGGCTGACCTTATAATTATGGGTGGTAAAAAACATAATTTTATCGAAAAACTCCTTGACCTGGATACTATTGATAAGGTTACCGGACATGCATCTTGTCCCGTGTTGTTAGTAAATAGATAAGAATAGTTTTTAGCATACTTATTGGACGTATTGCCACAATAGTTGCAATATGCAACCTTGCCCCTTTGTTTGCAACTGTTGTGCAAACGTCTGCCCGACCTTAAGGATCTCACTCCCTGAATATTTATAATTGCAATTTGCAACAATTGTATCAACCTCGCAACGCTTTTTAAAACCTCTACATTTCAATAATATCAACAACTTACGTGTGTGTTATGGCGTGGCATAAAATTTGTTATACAAAGTAATAACAAAATCAAAACTATAAGAGGGAAACAATGGATGTAAAAGAGTTGGTAGCACAGTTTGAGGAAATAATGTCTGCCGCTGCATTTGCGGAAGCCGGGGCATTTGATGACGCAAGAAAATTCCTCAGGGAAAGAAAGGTGCTGCTTGTTCTGACCGGGATGGAGTCGGACATGAAAGCGGCGAACTCATCGTTATAGATTCCGAGGATATCGGGCCCCGCGCTGAAGACGGTCAAAAGGCGGAACTTAATGAGTTGAATAACCTGCAGTGCCCTGTTGTTTTGGTTTCAGGGCAGGCGAGGCTGTGAAAAATATTTTTCGTATAAGGAGGGGTTGATGGGAAACGATCATGGAGCAGCAAAGAAGAAGCCGGTTGGTAAGATGGTGTTGTACGGGATAATGTCGGTAGCCCTTTATGCCGCAATGTTTTCGTACCAGGGAGCTGTCACGGCATATTTCACGAGAGGGGCGTGGTATGCTGCATTGCCGATTGCAACAGCGTTTGCGATCTCTTTCATTCACGGCGGGTTTACTAATTATTTCTGGTCTGTGCTGGGCATTGAAGCGACTAAAAAGGCTCTGCGTCCGAGAGTTGAAGAGAAACGCACTTACGACGTAGAACGTCCAAAGATTCAACCTCGCCTGAGAGCAGAGTTATAAGAAAAGGAGGGATGATAGATGCATGATATGGTACATGAAGCAGTAAAGTTTATCGATTTAAATTCCATGAATGTTGCATATCTTTTTATTGTCGGTTTCATCGGCGGGCTCGTAAGCGGATTTATCGGTTCAGGCGGCGCCTTTGTTCTTACGCCCGGGATGATGAGCATAGGAGTGCCGGGACTTGTGGCAGTTGCAAGCAATATGTGCCATAAGTTTCCGAAGGCATTGGTCGGAGCTATTAAACGCGCCAGATATGGCCAGGTGGATGTCAAGTTGGGCCTCGTCTTTGGTGTGTTTGCCGAGGCAGGTGTGTTCTATGGCGCCCATGTCCAGGAGAACATAAAGAAAGCCTTCGGTGACGCGGGTTCAAACCTTTATGTGAGTGTTGCTTTTGTTGTGGTGCTGGCTGTTGTCGGGGGGTTAGTCCTCCGTGACGCGGTGAAGACTTATAGATCAGGCAAGGCAGATGAAGAAGAAAAGGTATCAGATATAGCCAAATGGGTCCAGTCCGTGAATATCCCCGGGACTATGGTCTACTTTAAATGCCTGAAGGCAAAGGTTTCTGTCCTTTTCATTATCCCGCTTGCTTTTGCAACCGGAATGTTGGCAGCTACTATAGCTGTCGGAGGTTTTATAGGTGTGCCTTCGATGATTTACGTTCTCGGTGCGCCAAGTCTAATGGGCTCTGCTACGGAACTGGTTGTAGCGTTTGTGATGGGGCTCGGAGGTTCATTTAAATACGCGCTCCACGGTCTTGTTGATATACGCTTAGCGGCCATTATCCTCGCAGGTTCCCTTTTCGGAATACAGCTTGGCGCTATAGGGACAACATATGTTAAGCCCTTTATGATAAAGTTCGTAATGGGCCTTATCATGGTTATTGTTCTCTTTAGCCGCGCCCTAATGGTCCCGGTCTATTTGTCGGAGTTAGGCCTGATACAGAAACTGAGCGATGGCGTTATTACGATATTGAAAAACACCAGTTTCGCTATTATGGCATTTGCACTTCTCACCGGGGCATTTATCGTGCTTCGAGGTATGTGGCAGGGACGCCGGGCTGAACGCGCATTGGCTGAACAAGAATCGCTGGAACACGTTTAGTTAGGGGAAAAATGGGACGCTATAGAAAAATTCTCGTTGCGATAGACGGTTCGGAATTAAGCCTGCATGCGCTAAGAGAATCTCTCAAGCTCGCGGCAGACGAAAAAAGCTGGGTGACTGTTGTTTCAGTTGTCCCCTCTTATGAAGGTGATCTGGGATCATTGTGGATAAATAATATTAAGGATTCTATGAGAAAGCCCTGTGCACTGGCTATTTCAGAGGCCGAAAAAATAGCCAAAGAAGAGAGGGCTTTGGTTAAGACTGTCTGTGAAGAAGGTGAAATATACGAAAAGATTGTCGACCTTGCCGATGCGGAAAACTGTGATGTTATAGTGATGGGCAGAAAAGGTATGAGCCGCCTTGAAAGGACCCTCATCGGAAGCGTCACCGCAAGGGTCATCGGCAATACATGGAAGGATGTTCTCGTGGTCCCCGAAGGCGTTGCAACAGGCTGGAAAAACATCCTTCTTGCGACCGACGGTTCCCGTTACAGCGAGGCCGCAACAAACAGAGCTATAGAACTTGCCAAATCCTATGGCGGGTATTTGAAAATTGTATCTGTTGTGGACATACCGCCTGAGTTTTATTCACACATAAAAGCATTAAAGGCGGCGGATGAACTTATTCAGAAAGCAAAAGGAGTTGTCGCGGCTGTAAAGAATAAGGCCGAAGAGCAAGGAATAAAAACCGATACATTTGTAAAAGAGGGTGAGGCGTCGAAAGTAGTAACAGATCTTGCCGGGGAACAAAATGTCGATGTAATCGTTATAGGCTCGCACGGTCGGACCGGCCTCAGGAGGCTTCTTATGGGGAGCGTTGCTGAAAGTGTAATCGGGATTGCCTCATGCCCTGTGCTCGTGACACATATCTGATTGTCCGCGGGTGTAATAAGGCGTGAATCCGCGACTTATTACACCCTGCATCCTTATCTCTTAACCTGCACTATTCATAAAATTGCCGACTGTCACCAAGCTTTTGCATCCCCATGTCCTACGGTTAATGGCGGACACGGAATTTTCGCTTATTCTCGGTCGTCCCGACCTCCGAGGTAAATTCTTTCTTCGAAAGAATTTAAAACCGCTCAAATACTGCGTTCGCCATTATTGACCCACAAACTGCTATAGGAAATGTCACGACGAATATCGGAGTCCGACCCAGCGTGCCACTCGGTCCGATTTATTACTGCCACCTGTTCCGGACCAAATCTGCCACCTTGGCATGGGGAAGTCTGAACTTCGAATAAGCGTTATTCCGCTGCGAAGTTGCGGAATAACGTGTGGAGAACATCCTATAGTGCCTCCTGTCAAGACAAAAAACATCTGGGAAATTTACTTAAATATCAATGATCGTTATCCGAGATCTTGCAAGAACAATAGTCTGCCGTACGTCCATCTGGACGATAGTATTTTTTCTCGACGCACTCTCTCACTACAATCGAACTTGATCTCTGATAGTTACGTTTATCCGACGTGTTCCGCATTGAGCGTACCGCCCATCATCCCTTATCCAGACTCTCAAGTTCAGTGAGAGGCCCTATATTGTTCTCCACGAGGTCTTTCGCCTCAACTAAGCCAAGCTCGGGCTCTCTGCGTCTTGTTTTTGGGGCCTCCAGAACAGAAACGGCTTCACAGGAAGCCCTCAGTTAAGTTCTTTTGATGTGGCCTATATTTGGATATCCCCCTTATTGAGATATTTTGGATCGAATAGCTCCTTCTTTTTCATCAAGGTCCATGCGATAACCAAAAGCTTTGCGGCTATCTTTACACGCATCTTCGTACTAATTCCCTTTTCCCTCTGCCGACCTCTGAGCTTATTGGTGTAATAAATCGTAAAATCTTTGTTATGAAAGGAAGCGATTAGAGCAGCCTGATATAAGGCGTAGCGAAGATCGGCTTTCCCTTGTTTGGAGATTACCGGCGTTACGCTGTTTGAAGTCTTTCCGCTTCGCTCCGCGCAAAGGTCGAAACCAGCCATCTTCAGGACCTGCTTGTCGCTCGTAAAGCGAAAGGGATTACCTATCGCCCCGAGAACCTTTGATGAGACATCCGGCCCAAAGCCAGGGATACTCAAAAGGCATGGGTATTCCGGAAACTGTAGGCACATATCCTCTATTTTATCTTCCACCTCTTTGATCGTCTCTCGCACCTGATTAAGCATGGATACCATCACCTTCGCCTCGAACGGCACTGCGTCTCCTACATAACATCCAATGGAATCAGGGGCTATCTGCCAGATCGCCTGCAGCAGCTTTTGTTGGGCAATATTCATTCTGCTGAGGGCAACGTGCCTGCGGAATTCATCGAATTCCATCCCGGCGATCACCGAGGGATTAAGACAGCGGCCGACTACGGCCAGGCTCACCGCTGGGCCGAAGTGGCGGTCCATTTCAGGGAAATACTGGGCCAGAAGCTGATTGCGGATGCGAACCCGGAGGCCATGTTCCTCTTTCTTGAGTCGTCTCTTTAAGGAAAGGAGATTCCTCAGATCCCGCATCTTCGGATCCGGATATTCATAGAATAGGAATTTCCCTTGGGAAATGAGGTCGGCTACGTTAGAGGAATCCTTGGTGTCGTGCTTATCCCATCTGCCATCCAGAAGCGTGCGGTTGTTTTTTACTGCCGTCCCCGCTACCAAAACAACCATATGCCCACACTTAATAAGATGCTCTCCCAGAGGCTTATGGTAATTGGCTGTGGGCTCAAGACCAAAGACCACCTTTGTAAGGTCATGCTGGACCTTAAGCGCTTCTGTCAGCGTCAGCAGTTTCTCGAATCCTTCAATCGTGTTGTCAAAGATCACTCCCTTGTGCAGCGTTTTGCCGTTAGCCGTGCCGAAAAAGGCATTGTGCTTCTCTTTAGCCACGTCGATGCCGATGATCAAATACTGATCGGAGCCACGTATCTCTTTCTTGACTTGTCGAAACTCCCTAAGTCTGATACCATCTACTTGTTCCATAGAAACCTCCTGTCAAAAGAATTTTGTTTCTCCATAAACTTATTCTTACAGGAGGTTTCTATTTTTTAATAGCTATAAAATTAGTCTCCCTTATGATTGAATGGGGAAGTTTGATCTTATGCCATTTCTATATATAACTAAGCCGGTGCGCCGGATATGGGGATTCGATTAATTCTCCCGGAACTTTTTCTATCGAAGAGGATATGGTTTATGGAGCATCTGTCTTATTTTGATCTGCATGAGATCATCCTGATACGAAAATTGAGGCTGAGATTGCGACCATTGCAGCTGGATAGTATCCCAAGGTCTGATTTCAGACAATAGGGGAGCATAGCGAAACAGGATGCTGTTTTCGCAGGTTGATAGAGCTATGATTTTTGAGCTATCGCCGGTGTGCATCAGTATCGATCCGGAGGGCTATTGCACCTGGAAGGGAGCAAATACTCAATCGTGACCATTGTGCCCTTCTTGCAAACCGGGCAGGTATTGATATCGATACCGTAGATTCTGAGCAACTGATCCTGCCAGGTCTCTGATTTTTCTTCTTCTTCTTCTTTTGTTTCGGTTTTACAACTGCCGATGAGCTTACGGCATAGCGCGATGTTGTCTTTACGCTTTCTGTTTGCGAGGAGTCCGAAGTGCCTGATTTATGTTATATATTCACTTATGTTGCGTCGTTTGTGAAAGGCCTTGTTATTGCACAATGTCATCGTTAACGACACAACATAAGTAAATCCCTCTTCGGGTTAAAGTGCTTTTAAGAATGCCATCAACCCCGGCTGATCTTTCCACCGTCTTGATTGCTCTGAAGTAAATATCTCACAGTGGGCAAGTGCCTTTGCCTTCATTTCGAGATCGACCTCAGCATAGACATTTGTGGTATCTAGCGACACATGCCCCAGCCATGCACGGATTGTATTAATATCCACACCTGCGCGAAGAAGGTGAACTGCGCAGGAATGACGAATTATATGTGCACTGACTCTTTTCGTTCTCATTGAGGGGACTTTGTTGCTTGCTTTGATAACATAACGCCTAACGAGGGCATGAATGCCGAAGCGAGTGATTGTCTGCCCCCGACAGTTGAGGAAAACCTGTTCGCTATCCTGGCGATCGGCAATGAGAGTGCGTAAAGTATTGGCTGTTAAAGACCATAAAGGACAGATTCGTGTCTTGCCTCCCTTGCCTTTAATCTTGACTGAAAGCGAATAATCCAGGTCGAGATCGTCTACAGTCATATTCGCAGCTTCATGGGCGCGGGCGCCAGTATTGTAAAGAAAAAGAAGTACGGCATAATCTCTAAAGCCTTGTTTGGTGGAAGTAACGGGAGCATTAAGCAGGGCATCCATTTCTTGTTTGTCGAGATAAGACATCGCAGCCTTTGCAGTTTTTTTGAAAGGGATAGCTCTGATCTGTCCACACCAGATGATGTGTTCCGGACATCGTTCGCCGATAAAACCGGCGAGGGCGTGAATTGCGGCAAGGCGCTGGTTGCGAGTGGCTATAGAACAGGATCGATGCTCCTCTATATAAAGCAGAAAAAGACGAATTACCTCAGGGGATATATGCTCTACAAGCAGCTTGTCTATAGGTTTTCTGACCTTCTCAGCGATGAAAGGGAGCATCAAGGCCAGAGCATCGCGATAACTGGATTGTGTATTTAGCGACAGATTACGCTCTTCCACCAAGTATTCCATAAGGAAGCGTCGCACCCAATATCCGATAGAAGTTACGTTAGACATGATTCACGTCCGATAGAACATAATGTTCAAAACGCAAATTTGCTTCCCGCAAAAGATCAGGAGTCATGCTCAAATAGCATTGGGTCTCCGCCACATCAGTATGGCCCAAATAGGTTGATAATTGAGGCAGCAAGCGCTGGACATCAGCGCCTTCCCGGTACCAGGCTTCAAGACGGTGAACTGAAAAAGTGTGACGAAGGTCGTGAATCCTGGGATAGTATCGAGTGCCGTCCCGGCGAGGCATCCCGGATAGGTTTCGCAAACGACTGAAAGTTTTTTGCATGCGGCCATAGGATAAAGCGTGGCCAGTGCGTGTGGCAAAAAAGGCGGAATCTTCCTTAAGTCGGCAGGGCAACAGTCGCCTTTTTCCCAGATAGGAGTCAAGGTGGTCAGTTAACCGAGGGCCGATGGGTACGAGACGTGTCTTATAGAATTTGGTATTGCGCACTGTGATAAGGCTATCCGAAACGTTAACATCAGCAATCGTTAGAGAAAGCGCTTCGCTGATACGAAGGCCTGTTCCATAAAGGGTAAGCAAAATGGTTCGGAAGGTGGTTGCCTGAAGAGGACTTATTGGGGATTTAAGCGAGTTGGTAGCGGAAAGGAGGCGGTGCAGTTCCTCGGTGGTGTAAATATATGGTTCCAGAGTCGCCGGACGTTTAGGTACCATCTTTGGAAGCGGAGACTTGTCGATATGACCATGGGTCAGAGCAAAGCGATAGAAACCACAGAGGACTTCATACTTCCGGTGCCAGAAGGTAGTGATCGGACCTTCACCTGCAAGGAATGCTGCTGCAGTATCGGGATTAACTTCTTCGATCTCTATATTGCCCATAGCTTTGCAAAAAGATCTGAGTACCACAGCATCAGACCGGTAACACATACCAATGGACTGTTTTAGCGACACATACTCGGTAACAAGTTCTGAGAGTTTCATTCCAGCCCTCCCATATCAAACTTAGCTACCTCGCGAAGACCTGACAGATTCACCTTGGCATAGATCCTCGTGGAGAGAGAACTTCGATGCCCTAGGTGATCGCCGACCTCCTTGAGGGAGAAGCCCTCGGCAACCAGGTGGGCGGCGCACGCATGCCGCAATGAGTGGGGCCCATGATGGTGAGTGCGTATCCCGAGCTTCACCATTCTGTTACTGACCACAGGATAAAGTGCTCCTAATGAAAAAGGACGATATGGGGGCAAGAGAGTGAGAAATATCTCTCGATATGAAGAGTGGGGACGCACTTCCTGTAAATAGCGGATTATCGCGTTGCCTACTATTGGGATCAATGGGTATGTTTGTCTTCCTCTCAGCTTAACTCGGGGTACCGACATAAGTCTCTGTTCCCAGTCGATATCGTCAAGCCTGAGAGTTGCTACCTCAGTTGATCTCAACCCATAGATCGCAAAAAGCATCACGATGGGTTTGTCTCGTATGTCACTGGCTTGATCTGTCTCCATGCTCTCTATCAAGAGTCTCACGTTTCCCCAAGATGGTCCCGACGGCAATTGTTCTTGGGCAAAGATACGAGGGCCACGTATATCGGGGGCGATTGAAGACGAACACCACCCCCGTGAAGCCGCGTACTTGAAAAAGGCCTTCAGCGCGGTCGCCATGTGTTTAACCGATATGCGACAATTGCCCTTGTCACCGTAATGGGTAAGAAACGCGTCAATATCTTTGAGGCAAACGGCTGAGATATCACAACTCCGAGTGCCATACCAGCGTAGAAACCGTTCAACGTAAGAGCAGTTCCCTCGGATAGTCTGAGAAGTGAACCCTCGTTCGTTCTTCATCCATGTCCTGAAATCTTCAAGCAAATGACCAAACGGAATGGAAGTATCTTCTCTCCAACAGCCCAAAAAACGTAGCCACGATCTTGCTGCATTGACAAAGCGACTGCGAGTACAGTGCGGATTAAGCGCTTTTCCCCAATATCGTTCCCGTTCTGTCCATCCTCGGGCGACAGCTTCGACCTGATTCAGGGTTACTCCGTTTTCAAAAGAAATACGTAGCTTCTTTGCGACCCATAAAAGTTCTCGCGCAATGTTCTGTAAAGTCGAGAGAGAATATCCTTCTTGCTCGCAGTGCTTAAGATAACGCTCCCTCTCCTCTTTGTACGGGGCCTTCTTGTGACGGGATAGAATTGAGAGTTTTGTGTAAAGCTTTTCAAACATGACCGGACCTCCTCTAATAGAGACTTTCCAGCCATATAACGGCAATTACTTATGTGTTGTCAAATCAAAAATAATCATTGCAAATTAAGAAAATTGACTGACTTCACAACATAAGTGAATACATAACATAAATCAGGTTATGTGTTTAAGCACATAACCTGATGCGCACAAATCGATGCGGAAGCACATGAAGAAGGAACCTTCTTATGAACTCATCGGCCTTAAGAGTCATGATCTTTTGTTTATCACCATCGGCATAGTCCCGCCAGCGGAAGGAAACATTGCCGTCTTCAACGTTTAGGACACGATTATTACTGATAGCAATCCTGTGGGTATATCTGCCCAGATACTTGAGGACACCCTCGGCGCCGTCAAAAGGCGGCTTGCAATATACAACCCACTTCTTATGGTAGAACTGTCCTCTGAACACCTCAAAGGTTCCGGGGTCTTTAAGATGACGGATACCGCCAGGGAAGATAAGATCACCTGATTCAAACCTGTTTTTGAGATGGTCCAGGAACTTGCCCCTGAACAATGAGGACATAACCCTTACAGGCATGAAAAAACCTTTCCTGCACGATACCCAATGTTTTCCATCAGGTGACAATCCGCCGCCGGGTACGACACAGTGAATATGGGGATGATCCATAAGGTTTTGTCCCCAGGTGTGAAGGATGCCGATAAAGCCTGTATGTGCGCCGAGGTGTTTCGGATTATTGGAGAGCTCCATAAGTGTCTCGGAGACTGCCTGAGCGTATGTGGGCTTACTGGTTTTGTTATGCCGGCGCGCTCTTTGGCCTCAACGAATATCTGTCGTATTGTACTTAGACATACATGAGCTCCTTCCTTTTGTCAAACAACCAGTCTTTCGGACGATATTCTCTCCAGTATTGCCTCAGACACTCAAGAGCGGTCTGAGACAGGATGGTGTAACGGTCTTTGCCCCCCTTGCCTTGCTGAACTCTTACCATCATCCGCTTGCTGTCGATATCGCTTACCTTAAGGTGTGCTGTTTCGCTTATCCGGAGGCCTGCAGAATAGGTAATCGTCAGGATCGCCCGGTGCTTTAGATTCTCCATGACGGAAAGCAAAGTCTTGACTTCTGCCAAATCCAGAACCACAGGAAGTTTGTTTTTCCCTCTGGGACAATGAATCTTCTCCACGACCTCTTCCCGTTTTAACGTGTGCTTATATAGAAACTTCAAACCCTGGTAATAAAACCGGTATGTCCCCTTGGCCAACTTCCGTTCGTTCAAAAGATACAGCAAATACTCTCTGAGTTCCTTCTCTCCAAGTTCCTCCGGCGACTTGCCGAAGTACTTTGCATAATTGCTTACTTCCCTCAGATAAACCTTTTGGGTCTTGGGGGTAAGTCCCTTCAACTGAAGCTCTGCCAACATCTGTTCTCTCAATGTGCTCATATCCAATCTCCTTTGAATCGATATGCGCCGACGAAGGCCGACGGGGAAACAAAGGAAATTGTAAAAAGACTTCGATTGTTCAACAAGGGGGGGAATAGCAGACTAACTTCTACAACTCAGAAAAAGGTCTATCTTATCCAGAAAAGGCTCACGCCTCGTTAACCACCGCGCAGCGGTTTAGTTCTTCGGTACAAACTCTTCATGAGTTGCCGCTTCGCATAAATGTGGAGCTTGCTATATTGTTGTAGAGTTAGGCCTTGTTAAAGAAGGCTATACTCTTTCTTGATTCAGACCAATGTGCGAGTTGGTTAAATCCAAACCAAAGAAAGGAGTATAGCCATGAAGAAGAGTAAAACAAAAAAGTTTAAAGTAGTCAATGGTAGAACGATGATTGTGACAGCTGATATGGGAAAGGATAGACATTTTGGATACTGGCGCTGTCCGGACGGAAGCGATGTGAAGCCCTTTGCCTTCTGGAACAACGGCAGGGGTTTCCAAGAGTTCTGGGATCGTGTATCTTATGCCAAAAAGCTCCATAACATCGAAGATATTGTTTTTGGATACGAGTCCACCGGGCCGTATGCCGAACCTCTTGTTCATTTCATGCGTGCGAGAGGCGTACACATGGTACAAGTAAGCCCTATGCACACTAAGAGGCTTAAGGAGCTTCAGGGTAATTCGCCGAACAAGACCGACCAGAAAGACCCAAAGGTTATCGCTGATATTATGGCACTTGGCCACGCCCTGACTGTAGTGATCCCGGAAGGTCCAGCGGCCGAACTCAGGAGGCTCACTCAGGCCAGGGAAAGGAGCAACGAGCGTTATGTATCCCTGGTGAACCAGCTCCAGAGCTTGCTTGCGATTATCTTTCCTGAGTTTTTGCAGGTAATGAAGGATGTAAAGACGTTGACTGCCCGATATCTCCTTGCGCAGTGCCCAGCACCCAAGGATATTGTCGCGTACAGTCTTGATAATTTGAGTGCAACGATCAATAAGGTCAGCCGCGGAAAGCTGAAGGAAGATCGCGCCAAGGCCCTCTATGAGGCTGCAACAGCTTCTATAGGTGTAACCGAAGGCATGACGAGCATTATACGTGAGATAAGAGAACTTCTTATCGCCATGGACGCTGCTGAGTCCTTTACCGGGGATCTGGAAAAGGAAATGGGGTATTATCTGAAGCAGATTCCCTACAGTGGCTCGATCCTCTCGATAAAGGGGATTAAAGAGGTTACCACTGCCGGTCTTATCGGTGAAGTGGGTGATTTTCGGAAGTTTCAAACCCTCTCCGAGATCCTAAAGCTCGCAGGGCTGGACCTTTATGAGATCAGTTCTGGCCAATACAAGGGGAAGCGACGCATATCTAAGCGAGGCCGTCACCTGCTGCGTAAACTTTTGTACTTTGCCTCGCTCAACACAGTCCGCAGAGGTGGAATAATGCACGATCAATATCAAAAGTACCTTGAGCGGGGCATGCCTAAGACCAAGGCGCTGATCGCCGTAGCAAGAAAACTTCTTGGAATCATATTTGCTGTTGTGCGTGACCAAAGTGTATACAAAAAAGATTTCTCTATAGTCTCACTTCAATACCAGGAGGCTGCATAACTTATAGTATTGGCGTGTAAGCGGGGAGATTACCGACCTGATACCTAAGGCGGCTGAGCCGACCTTCATGCGGAGCTTGTAACTCCCCGCTTGCACCTTAGTCTCGATTAAGCAAGGTCAGGGCTCTGTTGAGACCCTCGAATTACCAGTGTCAGGCAAGGTGCTACACCAAAGACTAAAGTGACTTCCTCCTAATGGAGATGGAAGTGAGAAGGTTGATATAAGGTTAAGTGAAAGGAGCCAAGAGGAGGCATAAAAAAGAGAAACGCCGAATCCAGGGGATACCGTAATATGGGTCATGCTGAGATAATCGATCCTATAGCTTTCTACGAAGCCGCTTTTTCAGAATTGGCTCTCAAACATGCAGAATGGATTACGTAATGAGACAAGGGATCTGGGGGCAAAGAACGAAGCAGAAACCATTGAAGCCAGGAAACCTTAGTAGTGGCTTGTCTCTATCAGAGGGGAGTTACTCCGTAAAAAGTTCTTGACAATAATAAACCAGTATCAGGTGGACCTCGCGGTGGCCGGGTTCTTCAGAACGTATCGAGTGGGTCAGATAACCTTTTCATAAGGTCTCCACTTTGGTAAAATAATGTCATGGATTTATTTAAATCATTCACTTTTAAATGGTGGCAGGGAAGCTTTTTCAAATTATCCATGATTTCGCTTGGAATCATCTTGGGTGTCTACTTCCAAACATTCTTCCTCAAGTGGATCGTTATTGTGACAATTATTTTTATTGTGCCTGCAATCTATCTTTTCCGCGTATGGTGGAGGCAATGACTTAGCTAGCTGCTTCACGCTGAAAGTGGATGTTGAATAATTGATTGTAATGCGTTAATGAACGCAATACTTAATATTTTGATCTACTTACTTCTGCGAGAGGCTTTCATCTTTTCACTGCCCTTATCCGCGTTCGCCTTCGCCTTAGAAGAGTATAGGAGGGTACGCATTAGTCCTGTTCTGTTATCAACACCTGTTTTTATATAAATGTTGCTCAGATGGTCCTTTACGGTTTGCTCAGATATCTCAAGATCCTCAGCAATTTCAATTTTATTACGGCCGTCAAGAACTCTTCTAAGAATATCGTTTTCTCGCCTCGACAGCCTGAACTGTTGTCGGACTTCGTCCATGTTCAGCTTATTGGAAATGGTTTCTTCAATAATGACAAGATAGATAATTGGATCCGGTTTATCGTAAGTATAGATCCTGAATATCCAATGGCTCGGGGAACCTCTGAATTTCTTTGTGAAACATATTTCTCCGGGGAATAGTTCGTTTAATCTCCCGCTGTCGATGGCATCGAATATCCTGTTTTTGATAATTGTTATTTCAGCGGGAAGATCGAACCGGCCAAGAAAGCTGGTTGCCTTTTTGTTCGTGTAAAAAATGCTCTTTCGATTGAAGATTATCAGACCTATGGGGAGTTTTTTCAGAATAAACTCTATCTCTTCGTTCATTCTCTTCCTCTCTTTTTTATGTTAACTATATCATTTTCAGGAATGAAAGAAAATGTCTTTTTACGTGAAACGACCCGACGGGAATAACCGGAATACGCAAGAGTGCCAAAAGATCACTGGCTATTCGGATCTAATGACCCGGAGAAATTCAGTTCCTTGACCTCTTGAAATCCCTTAGATCGTCAGGATCAAGCACTATACTCCTGCCTATCCTCCGCGACTTAAGGGACCCTTTCTTTACCCATCGCCTGACTGTGATGTTCGCAACATCGAGATACTCAGCGGCCTCCTTTATCGTAAAGGGCTCATTGAGGTCTTCAAACACTTCTGCGTGAGTGTAAGTATCCTTTTCAAAGCCCTGCCTTGCAATTACCGTAAAAAGCCTCTCCGATAAACCGAACCGATATATGTAAAAAATGTATAATATATGAAGCAGTTAAAAAGGGGGTGAGCTATAAAATGTTCGGTACTCAGGATATAGTCCTTATCGGGATAATAGTTGTTGTGCTGTTTGGCGCAACCAAATTGCCCCAGTTGGGGAAGGGGTTAGGCCAGGCAATAGGAAATTTCAAAAAATCCATGAATGAACCTGAAAAGTTGGAAGAAACAACAAAAGACAGCTCGGAAAATGAAGAGACACAGAAAAAGGAAAGTGAATAGATGAACAAGAAATTCCTTAAATCAGTATCGCTCATAACAGCCCTGCTGTTTATAAGCATTGCCGTCTTTGAACTTGACGCTTTTGCGAGGGCAGGCGGCGGTAGGTCTTTCGGCAGCAGGGGCTCGATGAGTTATTCCTCTCCGAGCCGATCGTATTCCGGTCCTTCAAGACAACAGGCTGCACCATCTCCTGCGCAGCCTTCATCGCCTCAGTCGCCGGGCGGCGGTTTTATGAGGAGTTTCGGTGGAGGGTTGCTCGGCGGGATGGTAGGCGGGATGCTCTTCAGGAGTCTCGGTTTCGGTGGATATGGAGGCGGGTTCGGCGGCAGCGGCATAGGCATCTTTGAAATCCTGCTGATTTTTGCAATCGGGTATTTCATAATCAGAACAATCAAAAGAAACAGAAGGGAAGCGAATCTTTCCTACCAGACTTCGTCTCAACAGGGAGGTTACCGGACGGAAGGCTTCCCCGTAAATGAGAACAGCGGACAAGCATATAAAGAAGATATTTCCGTCGGGATATCGCATGTCCGGCAGTTTGATCCATCTTTTGACGAAGACCGCTTTAAAGACACTGCAATGGATATTTTCTTCAAAATCCAGGGGGCCTGGATGAACAGGAATTTGTCCCCGGTAAACGGCTTATTGACAGCTGATATGAGGTCTATTTTCCAGGAGGATATCAACTCTCTGTTAAGAGAAAAAAGGGTGAACAGACTCGAAAACATCGCGGTAAGGAGCGTTGAAATTGCCGAGGCCTGGCAGGAAGCAGGACAGGATTTTATTACGGTCCTTTTTCGGGCAAACCTCCTGGATTATACTACGGATGATATAACGGGAGAAGTTGTCGCAGGGAGCAAAACAGACCCTGTAAAATTTGAGGAATACTGGACTTTGACGAGGACGGTAGGAAATAACCCCTGGAGGCTTTCAGCGATTCAGCAGACACAAAATAGTTAAATAAGTAATAAAATGTCTCAAATAAAAAACCCATCGATTTAAATGTCGACGGGTTTTTTATTTGAGACAATTATGTTGGCTTGGTATAAAATCATTATAGGTTCTATGGACAATAATCTTGACATCAAAACCATCCCGGGCCTATCTAATGCCGAAGCAGTCCGAAGGCTGAAAACAGAGGGCTACAACGAACTCCCGTCTACTAAAAAGCGCAGTGTCTTTGCAATCGCATTTGAAGTGGTGCGCGAGCCGATGTTTTTGCTTTTGATTACCGGCGGGGCAATATATCTCTTGCTGGGTGATATACGTGAAGCGGTAATGCTGCTCAGTTTTGTGTTCGTTGTCATGGGCATTACTCTCTATCAGGAACGCAAGACTGAGCGGGCTTTGGAGGCCTTGAGGGATTTATCAAGCCCGCGTGCCTTGGTAATAAGAGATGGCGAGCAACAGAGAATTCCGGGCCGTGAAGTAGTACGGGGAGATATTATAGTGCTTTCCGAGGGCAACAGGGTGCCGGCGGACGCGGTAATAATCTCCTGTGTAAGCCTGTCCGTTGATGAATCTCTGTTAACCGGAGAATCGGCGCCTGTGAGAAAAACCTTGTGCGATGGGACCGCCGGGATGTCGCCTCCGGGAGGTGATGATTTGCCTTCTGTTTACTCAGGGACTTTGACGGTCAAAGGGTTCGGCATTGCCGAGGTCTGGGCAACCGGCATGAATACCGAAATCGGGAAGATAGGCAAGGCGTTGCAGACAATCGAACCCCAGGAGACCCCATTGCAAAAAGAGACCAGGCAACTCGTGCGGAATCTTGCCGTTGTGGGCTTGGTGCTTTGTATACTGGTGATTACGGTGTACGGACTCACCAAAGGTAACTGGCTTAACGGGCTTCTGGCGGGCATAACTTTGGCGATGGCAATGTTACCGGAAGAATTCCCTGTGGTGTTGACCGTTTTTCTGGCATTAGGAGCATGGAGGATTTCCCAAAGGCGGGTCCTTACCCGAAGGATACCTGTAGTAGAAACACTCGGGTCAGCCTCTGTCTTATGCGTGGACAAAACCGGGACCTTGACTTTAAACAGGATGTCGGCACGTAAAATATTTTCCCGCGACAAATTTCATGATTTGGACCAGCGGGACAATAGTCTTCCCGAAAATTTCCATGAAGTCATAGAATTCAGCATGCTGGCAAGCCAGGTATCCCCTTTCGACCCAATGGAAAAAGCCTTAAGGGAATTAGGCGGGAACGCCCTGTCCGGGACCGAGCATCTCCATACCAACTGGACGCTGGTGCAGGAATATCCCCTGTCGCAAAACCTGATGGCGATGTCGCGCGTCTGGAAATCACCCGACAGCAGAAATTATATTATCGCTTCAAAAGGCTCTCCGGAAGCCATTGCCGACATATGCCATTTGGATAAAAAACAACTTCAGGGGTTATTAGGCCATATCAATTCTATGGCTGAGGAAGGTCTCAGAATAATCGGGGTGGCCAAGGCCGAATTCAAACAGACAGACCTCCCCGGTGAGCAGCATGATTTTAAATTTGAATTCCTGGGGCTCATCGGATTGGCAGACCCGATTCGTCACGGTGTTGCCGCAGCAATCAAGGAATGTTATACCGCAGGCATCAGGGTCGTCATGATTACCGGTGATTATCCTGTTACCGCTCAAAATATAGCGGGACAGATAGGGCTTAAACAATCGGACGGAATCATTACAGGCTTAGAACTGGAGGCAATGAACGATTTAGAACTCGGGGAACGCATCAGGACAGCCAATATCTTTGCTCGGGTTGTCCCGGAACAAAAGCTGCGCATTGTAAATGCCCTCAAAGCCCATGGAGAGGTCGTTGCCATGACGGGGGACGGTGTTAATGATGCAGCAGCCTTGAAATCCGCACACATAGGCATAGCAATGGGAGGGCGCGGTACCGACGTGGCCCGTGAGGCTTCTTCCATAGTGTTGCTGGATGATGACTTTTCTTCTATAGTGCAGGCTGTTAGAATGGGGCGCAGGATTTTCGATAATCTAAAAAAAGCGATGGCCTATATATTTGCAATCCACATCCCCATTGCCGGGATGTCGCTGCTCCCCGTCCTTTTCAATTGGCCTCTGGTGCTGCTGCCTTTCCATATAGTTTTCCTTGAACTGATCATCGACCCGGCATGTTCAATCGGTTTTGAAGCCGAGCCTGAAGAACCCCATATAATGGACCGGCCGCCGCGTAATTTACTGGAGCCTCTGTTTGAAAAACGAATCATCGTATTCAGCGTGCTGCAGGGGTTAGGTGTATTGCTTGTTGTTTTGGCTGTTTTTCTCATTGCGATGTATAGGGGACAAAGCGAACAGGATGCCCGCGCCCTCAGCTTTACCACGCTTATTGTTGCGAATCTCGGCTTAATATTAACGAACCGCTCATGGTCACGTACTATAATAAATACCCTGCATCAGCCTAATACCGCGCTTTGGGGAGTATTAGGCGGAGCATTGTTTTTTTTGTGCATGGTACTCTACATCCCGTTTTTGAGAGAAATGTTTCATTTCAGCCGGCTGCATGTTGTTGACCTGGCTATCTGTTTTTCTGCGGGGATTATAAGTATTATTTGGTTTGAAGGCTTTAAGATGATGAATAGCCGTCAAAATAAAATATCTTTTAAGAGCTGAATATAAAATGATGTCACTCGAGGCATTGGTAACAACATATGGTTATTGGGCGTTGCTTATCGGGACGTTCTTTGAAGGAGAGACGATACTAATTATAGGAGGGCTCACAGCGCACCTGGGTTACCTTGATTTGCGGATTGTAATACTGGTTGCATTTATCGGGAGTTTTTCGGGAGATCAATTCTATTTTTTCCTCGGGCGTTTTAAAGGCCCGGTCCTCCTGTTAAAACATCCTGAATGGCATAAGCGTGTGAGTAAAGTCCATCAACTCATCGAGAGGTATCATGACTTCATAATGCTGGGGTTCAGGTTTGTATACGGGATTCGTATTTTGACCCCTATCGTACTTGCAATGAACAAACGCGTCAGAACAAGCCGTTTTGTCATATTCAATGCCATCGGCGCCGTAATATGGTCAGTCGGAGTTGCAGGGGGAGGATATCTGTTCGGGCGTGCACTGGAAATTGTTCTCAAGGACATCAAACGCTATCAAATCGGTGTGATAGTGATAATTTCTATTGCAGGTACTGTGATTTGGATCATTCATAAGTACAGGGAGAGAAGGAAGGAACCGTAATTATCTTTTTTATAATTTCGATACTGCCATGCAATATCCCGCGCAACAATTATTTCACTATGCGTTTTCTCATAAGTCTGAAAGGATAGGGGGCAAGCAGGGCGGCGACGACTAATACCCAAACTATATCCCATCCCGGCGCCGAAACTTTCCCGGACGCGAACCCTCTGCAAATGTTTACGAGGTGGTAGAGCGGTGTAAAAAAAGCTATCTTTACAACTACAGCCGGCAGATTGTCGAGCGGGAAGAAGATACCTGAAAAAAGGAACAGCGGGGTCATAAACAGCGTATAGAAATAATTAAAGGAATCTATACCGGGCACTATTGCGGTGAATATGACCGATATCTCGGCAAAGATAAGCCCGCTTATGAAAAGAATCGGGATGGCCAGGATTATCAATGGGGAATCAGCAAGTCCGAACACGGATATGACAATAATAATTATCGTGCCGTAAAGTAGGCTCTTTGTTGCTCCCCATATGAGTTCGCCTGCCACAAGATCTCCGATATTGACAGGCGTTGCGAGTATCGCATCGAATGTCTTTTGATAAGTCATCCTTACATAGGTGCCATACGTGCATTCATAGATCACGGCAAACATTGAAGAAGACGCGATGATTCCCGGAGCTATGAATTTAACATAGGGCACGCCGTTTATTTCCTTTACAAATGCGCCGAGACCAAGCCCCATGGCTGCAAGGTACAGGACCGGTTCGACGAAATTTAGGGCGATACTTGACTTATACAGCTTTGTATAAACCGTTAGATGCCTCTGCCAGACCCTGAATGCACGCTTAATGTTCATAAGTATTCCCTCAGTCCTTAAGCGCCTTGCCTGTTAATTTTAGATACACCTCTTCCAAATCCCCTCCGTGAAGACCCATGAGGTTCGATGGAGTATCTATAGTTATTATCTTTCCTGAATCCATGATCGCCACCCTGTCGCAGAGGATTTCGGCTTCCTCCATATAATGAGTGGTGAGGACCAGTGTTGTATTTTTTGCTTTGAGACGGTCCAGCTTGTCCCATACGGAACGCCTGCTGTGCGGGTCGAGTCCGGTGGTCGGCTCATCAAGTATCATGAGCTCGGGATTATTGATCAATGACCGCGCCAGTATCAGCCTCCTCTTCATTCCTCCCGAGAGGCTGCCGATCTTCACATTTGCTTTTTCCTTCATTTCAACAAAATCGAGAAGTTCCCACGCCAAAGGCGAGGAAACCTTTTTCGGGATATCGAAGTACCGCGCATATACAATGAGGTTTTCAAGGACATTTAGATCCGGATCGAGATTGTCGTCCTGCGGCATGACGCCTATCCTTGCTTTAATCCGGCCCGGGTCTTCAACGACGTTTATCCCGAATACCCTCAGGTCCCCGGATGTCGGAGGCATAAAGCAATATATGGTGCGCATTACCGTAGTCTTTCCGGCACCATTCGGTCCCAGAAACCCAAAACATTCTCCACTGAAAATTTCGAAATCCACTGCATTCACAGCTCTGAAGGAATCATAATCTTTGGTCAGTGCCTTTGCGCTTACTATGGTCATAGAACCATTATAGTCATGCCCGGACCCTTTATCAATTCGGTGTATAATTTGCAATCTTTTTCTATCGGAATAAGAAGTATTTGCACCGGGATATAATTAATGCTGAAGGAAGGTTGTTGTGTGCCGGTAATTCATGCCGTTCCCAGATGGCGGAAGAGTTTGCTCTGGAAATCGGCAAGGCTGCTTGCTCAGCTAAACTTTTCTTAATACTTTTGACAAGAATATAGGGCAATTGTCGTAGTTGTCTGTTCCGCAGCAATTGTCCCTTTTCTGGTTATCGATTGCCATTGATGAGAATGAGGCCATACATACATTAATGCCGTTGTATGGACATACCGTCTCGTGGCTACCGTATCTTGCTTGCTCTTGATGACCTGTGTAGATATTCATATCCACCTCCTTTGTTAAGACTTTATCAAAAGGATATTACATGATTATGAAAGAAAGGTTAAATTTTGAATTGAAAAGAAGAAGATTACCAGCATGTTTGACAAGTTATTGAGGCATGTAGTAAGCAAGTCTGGCTTTTATGCTGTTTGCGAATCTATATCTCCATGATAATATGCCGGTCTCAGGACATGGCGACAGCATTGAATCCTTGCCGATTATGTATCTGTTTCCTCTCCATACAACCGTGGTAGACAATATAGGCGCAAACCAGATCAGACCGATAATGATGTCTTTGACCGGTGATAAGAAATACAGCAGGAAGCTCATTTTTGTTTTTATCTTTTTGCCGATATAGAAATCGCCCAATATTTTTATCGAGCTTACACCTGCCGCAAAAACCAATGTTATCCTGGATGGCTCCCATAGAAATATCGGGAGAACAGACATAAACACGGCATTACTGAACAGTTCGGAAAAATACCTGATGCCGCCGATTTTCCATCTTAGCTTTCCCCATCTCGTATGCCTGTTGATGAATTTCCTTATGCCCCAATATTCGTTCACATTCTTGATAATATGATTGGACAAAATAACCTTCTTCCCCATTTTATGCATCTTTTGCCCGATCAGGTAATCTTCGGCAAGTACGTCTTTTACCGCTTTAAATCCGCCGATGGCTTCAAAGTCCTGTTTTTTCATAAGCATGGATTTTCCAACAACACAGGGCATTTTAAGGAGTTTGTCCAGAAGGCAGACGCCGCCCAGAACAAAAGAATTCAGGTGCAGGTTCTCAAAGATCGAGCCAAAAGTGCGGCCTCCCGTCCCTTTTATCATATTGCTTACCAATCCTACTTCAGGATCTCGCATAGTGCTAACGATCTCCCGCAGGTAATTCTTATCAACAATGACATTGCTGTCACTTATAAGAATATGCTCAAACCTCGCAATTTTGTATGCGGGGATAAGATTGTTGACTTTCGGATTAAGGCCGGCGTTGCATCGTTCCACTATGATGGTAATATCCTTATCAGGATATTTGTCTTTTATCTTCCTTGCCACCTTATACGCGGGGTCATTTTGGTCCCGGAGTGAAAATATGACCTCATATTCAGGATAATCCTGCATACAGATACTTGCAAGGTTATCGAATAGATTATCATCAAGTCCTTTGAGAGGTTTAAGGATAGAAACACCGGTCGGAGGCAAAGGTACATCTGTGCTTTCCTCTCCTCTGTTTTTACATTTTCCCTGCAGTGTTGCCCGGACCGCCCATATCTGAAGTCCATACCCGATAAGTCCCAGTGCGGCTACGCCCGCAAAAATCAAAAATATCTCCATCTGTTCTCCTTTCTTAATTTCTAAATAAAGTTATCGCGACGCCCTTGTTATGCCTGATACACTGTTTTATTGAACCAATATCTTTTTCGCAATTCAGCAGGGTCTTCCATGAATAAACATGCCGCGGCCTGTGGAAATCACTGTTTGCGATATAGGGATACTTCTTCAGGCTTATCACATTGAACACATCATCTCTATTGGCAATCTCCCAGGCATCGATGTATTTGGCATACTTTTCCCTGTTATTCCACAGGAAGAGCGTGTCACGTACGGCCATTTCCGAACTGTAGTGCGGATGACAGGCGATGATCAGTGCATCCTGCTGTTTAGCTTCAAGGAATATCTTTTCATAATCCCAGCAAGCAGGTATAAACTTCCTTATGTTGAGTATGAGGATATGAGCGGACTTATCAGAAGTGAGGTGGTTTTTGGTAATCTCAACTCCCGGGATTACGAGCATTTGATATTTGTCCCACGCCCTTTCGGCTTCCCGCCCGACATGAGACATGTAGTCGTTGAAATTGTCCTCCGTGACCGAGAATCTGAAACGGTTTGCGAGTTTTCCGAATGAATTGTCTCCGCTCACTACGTGGTCGGTTATGGCGATAACATCAAAACCGGCCTGTCCGAAGAGGTCAACTGCCCTTCTCAACTCTACCGAGCCGTCAGAGTACTTCGTGTGAATATGAAAATCACACAGTAACATTAATAAGATTATAAATTTTATTAATTACAGGATTATGAAAAGAAGGTTAATATTCTGTTAAAAACTGATAATTTCAGACTTATGAAAGGCTTAAATAAAAAGCTACCTTTTCCGTCAGATCAAAAACATTGCCATTTTCCGTCAGATCAAAAACATTGCCCTTGCATATATATCCATGCACTCCGGACTCAACCACAGCCGTTCTCAGGCTGTCTTCATCGTTGGAGGAATGAAAAACAACAGGTATATGTTTTGTGCCGCCGTTTGTCAGGATCATACCGGACAGTTTGATGCCTGAGAGGCAAGGCATATTAATATCCAGAAGGACAAGATCCGGCTGAATTGTTTTTACGAGATTTGTTGTGCCGACCCACATATGGTGTGTAAACACCTCATATCCTTCATTCTCCAATATTTCTTTTACAGTGACGAGAAGGTTTGTGTCATCGTCGACGACAAGTATCTTTTTCTTAGTTTTCTCCATATGTTTCCTCCATGCTCGCCGCCGGTTTTAAAGGCAATGAGACTTCAAACGTTGTACCTTTACCGAATATGCTCGATACACTGATGCTGCCCCCCAGGATGTCCGTAAGGTTTTTGCAGATTGAAAGGCCGAGCCCCGTCCCTTCGTGTCTTTTGGTCATCGTATCTTCCAGCTGGCTGAAAGCAGTGAAGAGTTTTTCGAGGTCCTCTTCTCTTATCCCGGGGCCGGTATCACTGACGGATATCCTCAATTTGTCTGCGCCGTTAAAGAGGTACAAAATAATCACACCGTTGTCGGTAAATTTCGCGGCATTACTCGTAAGATTGATCAATATCTGGCGGACCTTAATCGGATCGGACAGGAAAAACAGAGGGCCGTCATGAGCAACTACTTGAACACTGACAGGCTTGTTACCCAAAAGAACACGGGTATTTTCAGCAACTTCACGGAGCAGCGCTCCCATATCGAAATATTCATTAAGAACTTCCATCTTGCCCGCCTCGATTTTCGATAGGTCGAGGATGTTTGTCACGATGGTCCTGAGATTGGTTGCACTTGACATCATAAGTGCAAGGCGGTCTTTCATCTGCCCTATGGCCCCTTTCTCATGAGACACTTTCAAGAGTTCGGTCAGCATAATAATCGCATTTACCGGAGACCGGAGTTCATGGGTAACGTGAGCGATAAACTGGGATTTCATCTCGCTCATCTTTTCGAGTTCCTTTGCCTTTGCGTGGACCAGTTCTTTTTGCATAATGCTGTTGGCCAGCACGTTGCTCTGTTGGACTACCATCTGCTTTACCGACAAAAGTCCTTTGTAGCGACCATCATCATCTACCACGATGATATCATCGTAAATGTCATGCGACGGTCTCTCCAGCGCCCTGTCCATGGCAATATCAAGTCTTTCCCGTTCGTTAAATACAAGCGGAGACGTGTCTGCGATTGCACTGATCGGCTTTTTCCCGTAGACTTCAAATCCGTATCGTTTAAATACAGTCAAAAAGAGTTTCGGCCTCGTGATAAGTCCTTCGACATTCTTGTCTTTGACCAAAGCCAAGGCCTCGATATTTGAATCCTGGAAAAATCTGTCTGTAACATCTTTGACAGGCACATCCGGCGAAATATATTTGTTTGAAGTAATAAGCTTGCCGACTACCGATGATTCTGAATCAGATACTGACATGTATTATCCTCCTCGGCGACGAAATTATCTTAATTACCTCGGCAGTGTTGAACAATACTATAAAGTTTTTTTAATTACAGGATTATTAAGGTAAGATTAAATGTCTGTTAAAATGAAGACCTGCTTTTTATAAGATATGAATAATATGTTGCGGCATCGGTCGGCTTGCGTTCGAGTGTCTCAAAATCCACCTTATAAAGTCCGAAGCGGGCGTCGAGACCCTGAAGCCATTCATAATTGTCGATCAGCGACCAGTAGAAATAGCCTTTCACATCTATCCCGTTTCGTATGCATTTTTCAACAACATCGATATGCGCTTTCATAAATTTTATCTTCTTCCTGTCATTGCGGGTTGCGATCCCGTTTTCGGTGATGATTAACGGGACATTGAGCTTTGACGCATATCTCAGCACTTTTTCAAGACCGCGGGGGTGTATTTCCCAACCCATATCAGTCAGTCCATATCCGTCGATGTCCCGGTGTCTCAGTTCGATCCCCATTTTTTTGAAAGGGTTGAACCTTATATGGACCCTCGTGTAATAGTTGACGCCGAAGAAATCCAGCTTGCCCTTTATCGGAGCGGCAATTTCTATGGCCTTACTGAATGGAAATTTTACACGCAAAGAGCCTGTGATAAACGCGTCAAGGAGCGAGTGATTGTAAAAGTATTTTGCGATCTTCGAAAGCAGTCTGTCGAGCGGGTTCCATCTATGCCATGGCGCCAGAGCAGCCATATTATGCGCCACGCTTACCAGTGCATCCGGTATGTTAGAATGGATAAAGTCATATGCTTTCCCGTGACATACGAGAATATTTTCCAAGGCCTTTATTGCAAATGCAGCATCTCTAATGCCCGGCGGCATGCATCCTTCAAGATATCCGCCTAATATAAGCACATACGGCTCATTAAAAGTTATCCAGTAACGGACTCCTTTTATTGTGGAGACGATCTTTTCAGTATATGCCAAAAACTTTTCGATAGATGCGTCTTCATGCCAGGGATATTTTTTGATGAACCATAGCGGATGTGTGAAGTGATGCAGCGTAATCATGGGTTCTATATTATTTTCGGTCAGTATGTCCACTATTTCCTGATAATGCGCTATCGCTACGGTATCCCAAAGATTTTCCTTCGGTTGTATACGACTCCATTCAATCGAAAACCGGTACGCGTTTACTCCGAGATCTTTCAGGAGATTCAGGTCTTTTTTGTAGAGATAATAATGGTTTGTTACATCAGGGTTTGCATCCAGTATAGAGTCCCAGGACGTCCAGTCCGCATAGGGAGAGCCTTCGAGCTGGAAGGCGGACGTTGCAACACCCCAGAGGAAAGGATCTTTTCTTGTCGACATTAATTTGTTTAACCGTGCCTTTCTAATAAAAAAAGCCCTCCCGGGAAGGGGGGGAGGGCGAAGGGAAAGCAGTGCTTTTTATCTGGTAATTAAAAAGCAACTTGCAAGGTGAGCTGGATTCTTTTGTCGTCCGACATGCCGGACTGCTTGTAATTCACGGTATCATAGTCAAGTAGCACCATATTCTTGTGCGGTTTATCTATGTAATATGCGACGCCGCTTATAAACCTTGCGTTCCAGTCATTTTTGATATTTGTGTTAGGGTCGAAATGGTCATATCTTCCGATCAAGCTGAATCTGTTAACGGGGTCTTTAAACATATCGTAGAGTTTCAATTCGGTAAAGAAAGAATAGCCTTTTTTCTCATTTGCATCGGCGCCGTCTTGGCGGCCTTTGCCCCAAAGATATTGACCTGTCAGGACAAAGTACTCATGCTCAAAACTCGCGAATGCTAAATTTGTTTTCCAATCCGGCTCTGCGCTCGTATTACCTTTTCCGGTAATCCCGAAGTAGGTGAATTGAAGTCCCGGAATAATGTCGGGCAAAGGCCTCACAGTCACCCTTCCTTCGAAAACTTTGTTTTTGTTGTTCTCAGTCGCAGTATAGCCTCCGCCGTTGTACACGCCCGCCTCAATACTCCCATAACGGCCGGGATGAGCGGAGTTTACATTCTTCTGATAGTCTTCGTCTACATATCCTCCCAAGAGGGTTTCAAAAGTCAGACCGTAGTCGGCTGAAACCAAGATGCCGTTTCTTTCGATGAACATGGTATCCTGCATGCGGTAGTAGTTTAGATTTTCTTCAAAGTCTTGCCACGGTACGGGCACTTCACCCCACTTTAGAGTAGGCTTGGTCAGAAATGCTATATCAGGGATATTAAATTGACCGTAAATGTACTTAAGCCTCAGAGTTAGAGAACCATTCATGTTGTTTGTTGAATCTTTCATGGTCGTCACATCCGAGGTTATCCGGGCCTGGAACCATGGCAAAAATTCCTTTTCCACGGTCAAATAACCGCGCTTTACAGCGAATGTGTTGAATCTTGTATCTGCGTCGCCCGTGTGTCCTGTTTCTCCGTTCTGATAAGAAAGATACCAGAGACCTCCTATTTTGAACCCCTTGAGTGCCTTCGCAATCTTACCGAGATCTTTCTTTTCCTCTGTTGATACTTCGGCAGCCTTCTGTTCGCCTGCCGGTTCCTTTTCCATCTCCTTCATGACCGACTTGGCCTCCTGTTCGGTCAGAATCCCTTTCTCAACAAGCTTCTTTAGGATCGGGTCCGTAATGTCCGCAGCCATCGCTGCCCCGGCCAATAGTAGCAGGCAGCATAGACTTAAAACTAAACATAAAACTGACACACCTCTCTTCATTCTGCGTCCTCCTCTTAATAGATTTGATTGACATCTTCCACGAAGAATTACATTGCGTTATGCTATTGCAGATTACTTTACGGCGTGAATGTTACAGGAGTATTAAGGAAAGGTTAATTTTAGGTTACGCTGAAAAAAGCAGAATAATTATTAAGGTCTGTCATCAACTACATTCTTTAGTTAAACAACAGGGCATAGAATTTTGACTGTAGTTCCTGTTCCCTCGGTGCTTTCGATCTCCATTTCCCATCCCTGCGCCTTTACAAGATGTTTTACGATCGCAAGGCCGAGCCCTGTGCCTCCAAGCTCTCTTGAACGTGCTCTATCGACCCTGTAAAAGCGCTCCCCGAGACGTGAGAGATGTTTTCTGGGTATGCCCATGCCGGTATCTTCTATGGAGATCTCCACAGCGGGAGAGAGGGTCGATGAATCAATGTCTTTCTTTCCTTTTTGAACTTTTACCGTTACTCCTCCGGCTTCAGTAAATTTAATTCCGTTGTCTACAAGATTGAGGAGAATCTGAACGAGCCTGTCCCTGTCAGCCTCTAATTCTATAATGCCGGCAGGCAGCATTTTCTTTAAAAAGAGCTTTTTTTTGTCGGCCTTATCTCTCAAGGTCGTGAAAACGCTGTCAATGATTTCATCGAGGTTCACGATTTTCTTTTCTATCTTTATATCTCCGAGTTCGATCCTTGAGAGAGCGAGGAGATCATTGACCAATGAATTCAGGCGTTCGCTGTTGTTCTTTATACTCTCAAGAAATTTAAGGGCATTTTCCTTATCTTCTAAAGCCCCTTCAAGGAGGGTCTCTGCAAACCCTTTTATTGCTGTGATAGGCGTCCTGATCTCATGAGAAACATTGGCCACAAAATCTTTCCTGACCTCTTCAAGTTTCCTGAGCCTTGTAATATCATGGAATGTCAGGACGATACCCGATATTTCACCTTGTAAAGCAAAGGGGGCCGCGGTGGTCAGCAGATAAAGCTCCCTGGGATAGGCGACCTCGATCTCACGGGATACCTTTTCCCCCCTTTCGGCAATGCTTTCGACTATGTCCATGAGTTCCGTTTTTCTTAAGGCCTCCAAGAGTGTTTTGCCCTCAATGCCTGAATAGTCAATCCCGAAGAGGTTGTTCAGAGCTGCGTTTCCCATAATTATCTTGCCTTTGGCATCCGTCAGGACCAGCCCGTCCGACATATTCTTCAGTATCGCCTCCATCCGGGTTTTCTCTTCCTCGCTCTGCCGGAGCCTTAGGCCGAGATTCCGGGCCATATCGTTTATGTTTTCCCCGAGTTCTCCCAGTTCATCTTTTCCTTTCAATAAAAGTCTTTTCCTGAAATTCCCGGCTGCCACCTCCCTGGAAAAGGCGGCAATCTCTTCAACGGATTTTGTTATCCTCCTCGTCTGTATCAAACCGAATACAACTACAACGAATGAGACCGCAAGTGACGCCACGATGATCTTCATCCTTATGACATTCATTGCGCTATCAATATCATGGAGAGGAATGGAAAGTCTTAGAAAATATTTGTCCTGATTGTTATGGAATGTAATCGCAAGATAGAACAGGTTTCTCTGAATAGTTTTGCTGAAGCGAATGGAACTCCCGACATCGCCAATCTCGGCGTCTTTGATCTCCGGTCTGTTCAGGTGGTTCTCCATCTTCTCGGAAGGCTCGTCCGAGTCCCCCAGAACCAGGCCGGTATTGTCTATTATGGTGATCCTCGCCCCTGTTGTTTCTTTATACTTTTTGCAGAAACCATCGAGGTTTCCTTCGAAAGAAGACGGTATCTGCCCGGCTATTAAACGGGCCTGTATTAAAATACTTTTCCTAAGGTTCAGGATATAATTATTTTTAATGGAGCTCGATAGGTAGAATTCGAGTGAAATGAGAAGCAGCGCGGCTATGAGAAGATAGGCAATGAAGACCTTTCTGAACAGAACATGTTTCATTATTTATTCATCGGTGAATGAATAACCTATCCCCCGCATGGTCCTTATATATCTTGGATGCGCCGGGTCTTCCTCGATATTGGCCCGCAATCTCCTGATGTGCACATCCACTGTCCTCGGTTCAACATAGGCCTCATCCCTCCAGACAAAATCAAGAAGCTGGTTTCTGCTGAATACTTTCCCTCTTCTTTCAGCAAGGAAGAGCAACAGTTTAAACTCTGTCGCACTCAGCTTGATGTTCTTCCCTCCTATAGTAACGGTATACCGCTCCCTGTCTATTTCAAGCTCTCCTATTTTCAATATCTTTTCCGTTACAGGTTTTTCTCTTGTTCTTCTCAGAACGGCCTTGACCCTTGCAACAAGCTCTCTCGGGCTAAAAGGCTTGCCCATGTAATCGTCTGCTCCCATTTCGAGTCCGAGTACTTTGTCCACTTCTTCTCCCTTTGCGGTGAGCATAATAACAGGCAGTCCGGCAGTCTTAGGATCGTTCCTCAATATGCGGCAGAGATCAATCCCCTGGATCCCGGGCAGCATGAGGTCCAGCACAATTAGGTCGTATTTCCCTTTTCTTATCTTTGATAGGGCTGATTCTCCATCCGGGGATGAATCAACTGTGAAACCTTCTTTTTTTAAATTATAGGAGACAAGCTCTACAAGATCGGCCTCATCGTCAACGATAAGGATATGTTTAGGTAAATCCATGCTATATTTATAGCATATTGACATTTTGTGCGCAATCATTTCGGCAGGCTGTAATTATGGTATATACTTAAAGGGTCTTATTATGAGACTGTTAATATCAAAATGACGAAGGCAGCGGTGTATAGTGGAAGAGATTAAAAAACTTTCGGGGATCAAAGAGATTGCCGAGACAGCCGAACTTCTGTTGGCCTCCAGGGGAGAATATCAAAAGACAATAAACATCATTGTCGAAAGCGCCATAAGAATATCCGGCGCGGACAGAAGCTGCCTGATAATAGGGAACAAGAAAGATGAGCTTGTAATTAAAGCAGGTTGCCCGCAACATTGTCATGGGATTGATGAAAAAGTCACTCCTGAGACAGGAGAAAAGTTTTTAAGACAGGTGATGAGCGCTGAATCTGTCGTTTTGGTCACGAACCCCTGCGAGGACCGCCGCGTTGCTTATATGAGAGACCTCGCGACAGCCTGTAATGTTTCTTCAATATTGTTTTTGCCCCTGTCTTCTGAAGGCGAGCCGATAGGAGTTCTGGTTTTTGATTGGGTCGGCGGGAAAAAGATATCCAAAGATATTATTGAGAACATAAAACTTTTAGGCCGCCTGGCCTCAACCGCAATAGGCATGGAATATAAAGGCCGTAAGGAGCAGGAGAGAATATTGCAAGATGAAAAATTGCGCGTACTCGGCGAACACTCCTCACAGGTCGCGCATATAATTCGAAACAGTCTGCTGATAATAGGGGGATATTCAGGAAGATTGCTGAAATATTTATCAAAAGAGTCGAAATATGGAAAATCCAAATTCGACGGCGAGTTCATCGAGACATTGACGGACAGTGCCGAAATAATCGACAATGAATCAAAGAAACTTGAAAGGATAATTAACGATATTTTAACTTTTACGAGTTTTAAAGAGCCTGTCCTGGGGTCCTATGATATTAACAGGTTCATCGAGGAAGAGTTGGCGCGGACAGTTATGGACGGGCCTAAACCGGTGATGAAACTGAGTAAGCGTTTGGACGGGATGCATACTGCTTTTGATAAGAATATGCTCTCGATATGCATCGCTGACCTTATTCGTTATGTTGCAGGGGTCTCGGCTTCAAAAATTCTGGTAAAAACCAAACTGAAACCAAAACAGAAAGAGATAGTGATCTCTGTCATTCACAACGGAAAACAAATTCACCCTTATATGAGAAAAGATATATTTTCTCCGTTTGTTACATCGGAGATAAACGGTACCGGGCTGGGTTTGGCGAATGTCCAGTCTATTATCAGGAGCCATGGCGGGGACATTTCTGTTTTAAGCGGAGAGCTGACGGAGTTCAGGATTACCCTTCCTCTAATAAAAATTTGACGTCGAAATTTATGGGTGCCGGGAGATACAGTATTTGCGCTCATTCTCGGGCTTTGCCCTCCGATTGAGCCGCCATAAAAATTCACTTGTTGACTTTTATTAACAGAATGTGTCATCATTAACATTGAAGTTTCAGAAGTTTTTGTAAAGATGAGGCCACAAAGACTTTTAGCTTTGTGGCCTTTTTATTGTGGCTATTCTGAGATTTTAGTTTATAAGTAAGGAGGGGAAAAGATGTCAAAAGGAACGGTAAAGTGGTTTAACGAATCCAAGGGTTTTGGCTTTATCACAAGAGAAGACGGCAGCGACGTGTTTGTCCACTATTCTTCGATCCAGGGCAACGGATTTAAATCCCTTGTCGAAGGTGATTCCGTCAGCTTTGATACTGAAAACGGCCCAAAAGGTCTTAAAGCTATCAACGTAACAAAAGAATAATCGACCGCTAAAAGTCCCCCTAATAATTAGGGGGACTTTTTTATTGTGCGCCCGGCAGGACGCAGACCCTTGGAGGTGAAATGGTACACAGACAGAATTATGTGGAAAACATGGAGCAGAACAAACAGCGCAAACTCGCAGCCGGTTTAATCTCTGAATGTTTCCCAAAAGTCTCGGACATAGTCATTCATATGACATACTACCAGAAAGCTGCAAATCCGGTCATGATGAACCGGATCATTAATTTCTGGCCTTCACAATACGCTTACTTTAATATGGATTGCATGATAAAAGGCTGCGTTGACGGCGGGTTTGATCTTACTTCAGTGATTGCTAAAATGATCAAAAACCGCAAAAAGTCTGAAAAGGGAAAACTTACCTGTAACGGCAAAAGCGATACCCTGTCTTCAGACCATGCAAGCGTTACATATCAGATTAACGTAAAGTACAGCGGCTGAATAAATAGCACTTCCCGCAATAAAACCCTGCTGATTCTTCAGAAATAAGCTGCTTTACACGGCGACGCAGGTTAATATCCTGTAATGCAGATAAGCGCAGAAACCATCCCTCGTGAGCATGAAAATGTCTTCCTTTTCTCCGAAGCATTTCACCAGTTCATCGCGCATTTCTGAAAGGCGGCGTTTACCGAGCCCGTAACGCTTTCCCAAATCCTGTGATGTCAGCGGCAACGCAGGCGCAGGGACGATTGATTTTATACTCCATCCCGCTTTCTTCAGACATCTGCAAAGGTATTCAGCGGTAGGATACCATTTATCTGTCCCCATATAATCATAGAGCCTGTTCAGACTACGGGCATCTCCGTCGTTTTTGAAGCAGGCCGTTTGATGTACAAAAAACTCACCCCTTTTCATTTGAAAACGCAGATGCCGCAAGGCAGGCATAAGGCCATCCTTCCCGTGATAATGGAGAGCGGAGCGCATCATAAAAAGAAAACGCCTGTCCTGCATTCCGGTATCTTCGCGTCTGAATGCATCGACCGCTTTATTGATCGGCACGATGCGGTCATGCTGCGATATGTCGAGTTGTTTTTGCGACATGTCGAGATTCACGAGATGTATCCCGGAGTCTATTCTCCGCTTAATCAGCTCGCGGAGCAGGAAGCCGGTACCCCCACCGATATCTACGACGACCCCGGGTCTTGATATATCGATAACTTTCAGCAGCACATCAATAAAAGGGGCTGCGACCGACGGGTCGGAAAAGTACCCGCCGTGCATTATATGCCACCGAGAACCATGTATCCCAAATTCCTTACTGATCCGGTCATGTATTTTGGTCATATGAAATATCGAAGCCTCATTCCTATATTAACCCGAAAAATGCGTTTGCTATAGGCATACCTATAGAGTCAAGCCTATCAAGGCATTGGCTGATTTGTCGATATAAAAGCTAATACTGATGCTGTTTCTTGTTCCACCTCCTGAAAATTATGTTCTTTTTATCTAAATGCAGTGCAATTACCAAAACTGGGGGGAAAGTATTGTCCCACGCGGTTAAAGAGGTAGCGCAGTTTTGATCGTACTTTCTGCGTAAAGACAGAAATCCGCAATACAGGTTTCCTTCCATCCCATCCTAATTGGGCTGGAAGGACAAGATACTTGTACCGTAAGGTTTTCAAACGTTCTGTCTTTTCTTTTTGACCGAGTATCTGATGCCTGAACAGGACAAACAGATTGTAGATGAATACCCGAATAAGCATAGCCGCCTCCGTTGAGTAGAAATACTTCATCGAGAACCCGCCGAGTGCAAAATCCTCTTTCAGTTCCTTGATGGTATTCTCATCGTTCGCCCTATGCCTGCATTGCTTCCATACCTCATATGTAGAATCATGTGAATTGGTTATCCATACGCTATAACGATAATGCCCTGTATCAAACTCATCTCCGAAAAGAGACAACTCTTTTCCCATCGCGTGCGGTCTCTTCTTGACATCCTGGCGCACTGCAATAAACCTCCTGTCGATTATCCACTCTACATGCTGGAAGAAGAACTCAGTGATCCATATCCCTTCTTCTACCTGTGCCCAGTTTTGTTGTGCGTAGATTATCCTCTGCAGCGGACGATATAGGCGAGCAGCTATGATATATACTAATTCTCTCTTCTCAAGCAGTTCGATGAACTCCCTAAGATAAAATCCACTGTCTGCAATAATGCCCTTGATATCGATATGACCGTTGATCCTCTGCCATGTGGATTCAAAAAATCCAATAATGTTGTTCCATGACATCACGTTGCCGGGGCGGTTCCAAAGATTTATCACATACTTGTTTCTGTTAAGAAATGCCAGAAGCGGGCTGTGGCTACCACGGCCCTTCTTCTTCGGGTTATATCCCCTCTTGACTCCCTCCTGTTTTCCGTATCGCTCAAGGACTGTAGAATCGAACGTCAACCAGTCCTCTTTGAGCTCTTTCCAGGGGATCAATCTCTTCAAGTATCCCCATAATCCCTCCGACATCTCTTCCACTTCCTTCAGTTTTCTGATCTTCCTGAAAAGCCTGCCCAATGTCGTCGAGGCGATAGGAAGCCTCTTCACTGCAAAAAGATCGGTGAAAATCTCCTGCCAACCAAGATAAAGTAGATGAGAAAACCTGCTGCCTCCCGCATAGATCAGAAGGATGTATGCCAATACCTTGCTGTATATCCCCATTCCATTGGGTGAACTCTCATGGATCGGAATCACCTCTTGCAAAATTCCTCTCAATTTGATCTTTTCAAAAAATGCAGCCAATAAACTGAATCCCCCATATGCCGTCATCTTCTTCTCCGTAAATCCAATCCTTACTTTATTTATTTCGATCTTTGTGCTACATTTTGACTGCATATTTCTATTCTCCTTTCGTTTAGAGTTGATGGTCGGGTAAACCTATTGATTCTAATACGAAAGGAGAATTTCTTCGGGGATATTATTTTAGGTCAACTGCACTTTTTGGGTTAATGCATTTCATCATAGAAAAAAATAAAAGAGGCTATGGTGATTAGAGGCCTAGTGTCAAATAGGATTATTGGGGTGGTAGCTGTGAGCTGTCAATATAAAAACTTTCTATTTCTCGGCGGCTGTAAAAAGGTCCTTTATCTTTTCTTTAAAGGACTTTGCTACTTCATCCCCGTTTATACGCGCAAATTCTTCGAGGAGTTCTTTCTGCCTGGGAGTGAGGCTTTTCGGAACGTCTACATAAATTCTTACGAACTGGTCTCCTCTTCCGTGAGCGCCAAGCTTCTGGATGCCTTTGCCTTTCAAATGGAATATCTTGCCTGAAGGCGTACCCGATGGGACTTTGAGCTTATATGTGCCTTCGATGGTCGGGATTTCGATTTCAGCTCCGAGGACCGCTTGGGGAAAGGAAACGGGCACATCGCAATAAAGGTCATTGCCGTCTCTTTTAAAGAACGGGTGTTCTTCAATGTTCAGATAAATATAGAGGTCGCCATGGGGCCCGCCGTGCAGCCCTATCTCTCCCTCACCCGATACCCTGAGTCTTGAGCCTGTATCGACGCCTGCCGGCATCTTTACGCTTAAGCTCTTGAATTTCCTGATCTTGCCCTGACCCTTGCAAGTCTTGCACGGGTCCGTAATGATCCTCCCTGCGCCCCGGCACTTGTCGCAGGTCCTGGAGATACTGAAGAAGCCCTGCTGGACCCTTACCTGTCCCGCGCCTTTGCAATTCGGGCATGTAACAGGTGTCTTCCCCGGCGCGGAGCCGGTCCCACCGCAGTCGGCGCAGTCTTCCCACCTCGGTATCTCAATAGTCTTTTCCGCGCCGAAAGCCGCTTCCATAAGTGTGATATCAAGGTCGTATCTAAGATCATTGCCTTTGGTTGGTCTCGTCCTGCGTTGTCCCGTGAACGTACCGAAAAAATCGCCGAAGATGTCTTCAAAGATATCACCGAACCCTGCGCCGAAGGGGCCGCCGTATCCGGCGCCAACACCTTCTGCCGTTCCGAACCTGTCGTAATTTGCCCTTTTCTCAGGATCGATCAGGCAAGAGTATGCCTCGTTTATCTCCTTGAATTTGTCTTCCGATTCTTTGTTGTCGGGATTTCTGTCAGGGTGGTATTTTAGGGCAAGCTGTCTGAACGCCTTCTTTATATCAGCTTCAGCCGCATCCCGTGAGACCCCGAGTAATTCGTAATAGTCCTTCATATTCATATCTTGTCAATTATAAGATTTGTATTCCTAAAAATTCACCCCCCTAAAATCCCCGTTTGGTAAAGGGGGATTTAGAGGGGTGGTCTATTTATCTTTTAATAATCTCCACGCACCATTTTTCTTAAAAGAGTGACATAGGGGGATTACTAAACGTTATTTTTAATCTTACTTTTTCTCCTTATCAACGTCTTCAAACTCGGCCTCAACGACTTCTTCTTCAGGACCCTTTGCGCCTGCCTGTGCCCCGGCGGCCCCCCCCGAAGGTCCGGCACCGGCGCCTGCATGCTCTCCCGCGCCTTTGTACATGTGTTCCGCCAGTTTATGCGACTTGTTCGAAAGATCTTCTACCGCGGATTTTATCTCAGAAGCTTCGGTGCTCGTGTCTTTCAGCTTTTTGCATTTCTCGATCGCCTCTTCAATTTCTTTCTTCTCCGATTCGTTCAGCTTATCGCCGTAGTCTTTAACGGATTTTTCTACTGAATAAACGAGCGTATCAGCCTCGTTCCTTGCCTCGGCAAGCTGTTTCTTCTTCTTGTCGTCTTCAGAATGCGACTCCGCGTCACGCATCATCTTCTTTATTTCTTCTTCTGTAAGTCCGCTTGTCGCGGTTATTCTTATAGACTGTTCCTTGCCTGTACCGAGGTCTTTTGCAGATACATGCAATATGCCGTTTGCGTCAATATCAAAAGTGACTTCAACCTGGGGGACACCTCTGGGCGCAGGCGGAATACCTATAAGTTCAAAATTGCCGAGCAGCTTATTGTCCGAGGCCATTTCTCTCTCACCCTGGCATATCTTAATCGATACGGCAGGCTGGTTGTCTGATGCGGTAGAGAATACCTGGCTCTTCTTTGTCGGGATGGTTGTATTTCTGTCTATTATCTTTGTGAATATGCCGCCGAGCGTTTCGATGCCGAGTGATAGGGGAGTAACATCGAGCAGCAACACCTCTTTCACATCACCTTTAAGGACGGCAGCCTGAATGGCCGCGCCGACTGCGACTACCTCATCAGGATTCACAGTCTTGTTGGGCTCTTTACCGAAGAAGCCCTGTACCGTCTGCTGTACCTTGGGGGTCCTTGTCTGGCCGCCGACAAGCAGTATTTCATCGATGTTCGAAGGAGAAAGGGCGGCATCGGCTAAGGCATTTTTGCAAGGGCCTAAGGTGTTCTCGATAAGGTCTCCGACGAGTTGTTCCAATTTTGATCTTGACAGTTTCATAAGCAGGTGCTTCGGGCCTGTTGCATCGGCAGTCACAAAGGGCAGGTTTATCTCCGTATCCATAGCGGTGGAAAGCTCTATCTTCGCCTTTTCAGCAGCTTCCTTAAGTCTCTGCAATGCCATCTTGTCGCTTTTAAGGTCTATGCCCTGATCTTTCTTGAATTCTTCAACCATCCAGTCCATGACCCTTATATCAAAATCGTCACCGCCCAGGTAGGTATTTCCATTTGTGGATTTTACCTCTATGACGCCTTCGCCGATTTCGAGTACGGACACATCAAACGTTCCGCCGCCGAGGTCATAAACACTGATTTTTTCCTCTTTTTTCTTGTCCATGCCGTATGCCAGTGAAGCGGCTGTCGGCTCGTTTATTATTCTCAGGACATTCAGTCCGGCGATCCTTCCAGCGTCTTTTGTCGCCTGCCTCTGGCTGTCGTCAAAATAGGCGGGGACTGTAATAACAGCTTCCGTCACCTGCTCCCCGAGATAATCTTCGGCTGCCTGTTTCAGTTTCTGGAGGATCATCGCAGATATCTCGGGCGGCGAATACTGTTTGCCTCTTATGTCTACCTGGGCGTCTCCGTTCGAGGCTTCAACAATCTTGTAGGGAAGTCTCTTCTTTGCGTGGTCAACTTCCGGAGTGTTGAATTTCCTTCCCATAAGCCTCTTTATGGAAAATATGGTATTCTCGGGATTTGTTATCGACTGCCTTTTTGCAATCTGTCCGACGAGCCTTTCTCCCTTATCGGTAATGGCCACAACCGACGGTGTCGTCCTGGCCCCTTCCTGATTCGGAATTACTACCGGCTCACCTGCCTGAACGACAGCAACAACAGAGTTCGTAGTTCCAAGATCTATGCCGACTGCTTTCCCCATATTAAAGTTCCTCCTCTGCAATATTAGTTGTATTTATTTCTTCCTCCGTCCCTTCTTTTTCCGAAGCTTTCGGTTTTGCCGATACAGCGACCAGGGACGGCCTTAAGACTTTATCTTTCAACATGTATCCCTTTCTAAAGTCTTCCACCACTACATTTTCTTCCATATCTTCGCGCTCGACCTGAGACATGGCATGATGCACCATAGGATCAAAGGGTTTCCCCTCAGCCTCTATCTCGGTCAGTCCGAATTTCTCAAGTGTCTTCCTGAGTTCTTTTAGCGTGATTTCAACTCCCTGGACAAGACCGGAGGAGACATCGTTCGAGGCATGTTTCAGCGCCAAATCAAGATGGTCGATAAAAGGCAGCAGGTCATAAAGAAGATTTTCATTGCCGTATTTTATGATCTCTTCTTTGTCCCTGTTCACCCTTTTCTTGTAATTCTCAAATTCGGCATACAGTCTCAGATATTTGTTATTCATCTCCTGGACTTCGGCTGCCAGGCTATCCTGCTCATCCGAAGCCGATTTTTCAATGGCCTCTGCCTCGCGGGATTCATCTGCTTCATTGCCGGAGACGAGTTTGTTTTCGTTTACTTTATGCTTGCCCATTTTTACCTTATTGTAAGCATCCTGGTAATAAACTTCGCAGTATTTTCTACTATATAAATCGCGTCTGCATAATTCATCCGCGTAGGGCCGATTATCCCGACAACACCGATCTGCCGACTGCCCTCCCTGCAGGGAGAGACAACCACACTCAGCTTTTTCATCTCGTCAGTTGAATTTTCAGAGCCGATCAATATCTGGACCCCGTCCGCTTCCGATAGTCCGTCAAGCAGTTTGATGATAGTGTGTTTGTCTTCAATGGCCTTTGATAACTCTTTTATCTTTTTAAGATCAGAGAATTCCGGAAGATCGAGGACCTCTGATAACCCTGCTACAAAGAGTTCGCCGAACGGGAAATAAAGCGCCTCCTTGCATATAGTCATCGCCCTATAAATAAGCCTGTCGCAACTCGTTTTTTCCTTTGACATCTCTCTTAAAACTTTTATCCTGACCTCATCGAAACTATATCCCGAAAATTCGGAATTCAGGTAAGCGGCAATCCTGTTGAGGTCCTTCTGCGAGATATCAGGATCAACCGATATGACCTTGTTCTTGATCTGTCCTTCATCCGTAAATAATACCGCAGCTACCGCATCGGCTTTATATTTTAAAAGGTTGATCCTTTTGAAGGTCGTCATATCGGGCAGCGGGGATATCGCAACCCCGAGATAGTGGGACAATATCGACAGGCTTCTTGTCGTCTCATTGAGCAGCATGTCGATGTCATTTCTTAATGTTTCAAGTTTTCTGTAAAGACTCTGGAGCGCCTCCATATCTGAAGAATAATCTCTTTCCACCGCCAGCGAATCCACATAAAATCTGTACCCCATATCCGTCGGGACCCTCCCGGCTGAGGTATGCGGCTGCGTGAGGAACCCCATCTCCTCAAGGTCCGCCATTATGTTCCTTATCGTGGCAGGGGAAAGGCCGAAAGAGTATCTTTTTGTTACAACCCTTGACCCTACCGGGTCAGGGAAATTAATGTAACTCTGGACGACTGCACACAGAACTTTTTTGCTTCTTTCACTGAGCATTTGCATTTTAGCACTCTCGATGGTCAAGTGCTAATAATTTAACAAGTAACTGATAGGCGTGTCAAGGGTACGGATTGAATATAAGGCCAAATCAGGGCTCTCCGCGTGATCATAAATTTAGTTTTAGTCCGGCATTTCTTCTTCGCCTCCGTTACCGGAAGCCTCATGTTTCATAAGCTTTTCACAGCGAGCCAAATATAAGCGGACGACCGCATCGTCCGGATAATGATTGGACAGCGACGAGAATATCTCAAGCGCCTCGTGGTTTTTCCCGTCAAAATACAACGTTATACCGTACTCCAGGGCTTCTTTACTCATATCCTTCTTCTCAAGAATGCGGACCGGGTCGGCGTCGTAAACCTCATACAGAGAAACGGGAACATTTTTACCTTTGACCTGCACTTTATCCAGAAAACGGATATGATATTTGTCCGGGTCATTGAGGTTGTCCAATGTCTCCCTGCTTATAATGACCGATACTTGGTAGAATTTTGTAAGTTTTTCCATGCGGGAGCAGATATTTACGGCATCCGAGATGACGCTTCCATCCATACGCTCGTCTTCACCGATGGCACCGAGCATAAGTAGGCCGGTGTGAATGGCGATACCTATCTTGATCGGCTGATAACCCGAAGACACCCTGTGCTCGTTATACTCATCCACCCTCCTCAGCATGGTGATCGCCGAGGTCACAGCGTCGTCGGGTCCGCCCGGAAAGAGGGCCATAATCCCGTCGCCGATATATTTGTCTATAAAACCATTGTATAGGCGGATTGCCGGTCCTACGCGGCTGAGATAGCTGTTTATGAAATTGAAGGTCTCTGCAGGCGTCATGCTTTCCGAAAGCGTGGTGAAAGCCCTGATATCGGAAAAGAGGATAGTCATCTCCTTCTGTATCTGGTCGCCGAGCTGGACATCGGAGATGCTTTCCTTATTCAGAAACTCCAGGAATTTCCTTGGGACGAATCGGCTGAAAGAAGCAAGCAGTTTTTCGAGCGTTGCGGCATAATTCTGAATAGTCTCCGCCATGTAGTTAAGACTAAAGCCGAGCCTGCCTATTTCGTCATTGGACCTGATGGAAGAGCGGGCCGAAAAGTCTTTTCGCACATAGAGCTGGACTACTCCGTCAAGGGCGAGGATGCCCCTCGCAAAAGTGTTTCCGAGGATGATGGATATGATCAGCGACAGGACAAGTGATATTCCTATGATGATCAAAGAGGTATTTCGACTCGCGGTCAACGCCGCATCCACGTTGGCATCAATGACATCTATGCACAGTACAGCCAGCAATGTGCCTGAATGATCGTCTATTATCGGCGCGTAGGCAGAGATGGAGCGTACTTTATAAACAGGGTCATAAAAGGATTGATCTTCGACCAGAGCTCTCTTTTCGCGGACTGCACGCCAGAATACGGGGAATGTAGAGGCATCGAAAGGCGAGTTAAATCGGGATATCTGCTGAGTCGACTGCCTGTCCCCCGGCAGTTTTTTCAGGTCCGAAAGGGTATCGGCGTCAGCGACATAACGCGGAATTCCCTTATCTGTCGGACGGACTATATATGCATAGCGTATAAGCCGTCTCTCGATATCCCGGACTCTGTTCAACTGGTCCGAGATTGCTTTGAAATCCGCGGATTGTTCAACAGAGCCTGCCTCCTGACCGGACAACTGAGTGCCCATTCTGCTTGTCAGTCGTGAGAGTGTTGGCCTATCGATGAGATAACTTCCCAGTTGTGCTATGTTGTTTGTTCTTTCCTTAATTTCCCTGAGCATACTGGCGTGCAGCACCTGATATGCGGAAATGGACAATACAGAGCTAACAATGGCAGTAAAAAGGAAAAAGGCAAGTATGACCTTAAACCTGAACCCGAAGGACAATTTATCCTGCCCTTCTTCCACAGTCCGCGAGCGGAGGTTATTTAGCATCGGGTTTGAGAACCCCTAAGCGGAGTAACTATCAATTGCGATCACCCCTATTATTTCCGAAAATAGAGCAAAGCGTTGAAATACAAAATTACAATGCTTGACAATAATTATACCAAGTTGGGGAAGCCTTTTGTCCCTTTCGTATGAGTAGGGAAAATTTTACAGAAGAGAAGGCTGCAGCTTGGTCACAGATTAGGTATATTTTATTGATCTCTGATTGCACTGACCACAATTATGTCAGACTGCTCGGATGTTTGTTTCAGAAAGGCATGTTTCCGGTTTGATCCTTCCTGAAAGCTGCACCCCGCGATTGTGATATAATTGTACGGAGTACAAGTGGTAATAACCATGATACATAATGTAAAAGCAGAAAAGGAAATTGAAACAATCCTATTGCATCTCGAACAGCAGAACGATCTCATGCTCAAGATTCTTCATCATTTGGAAAAGGGGAGCCGAGAAACTAAAGACTGAAATTTCGAAAGACAACTTTATGTACGCAGCAACTTTCAGCAGGGCACATTGCCAATAAATGAAAATCGTTAACAACATTCTCTACATTGGTGCTCTCACTCGAGGTAAGTTGTCCGGAGAACCGAGTTGAACCGATACGATCCAGTCGGCTTGCCCCCCGATAAAAGGTGACGGGAGTGAGCGGGCTCCGTACAGGGAAGAGTATCAAAAAGAAGGCGACGATATCCAAGTTGTATGACCAAGTCAATGCAGCCCTCGACCAAGGTATACCCCAACTTCTAAGCTCCGAGCAGCAGGACCTTAGAAGCGAAATCCCATACCCGCCCCGAAGTAATGGGTGAAGCCGCCTAGATCTCCGGCAAGGCGCACTCCTGCCTCCAGATCCACCACCCAGCAGGGCATGATCAGGTACTGGACGCCGCCGTCCGCGTTGTAGCCGGCACCCTTGCTCGGCCCGGTGCTGCTCTGCCCAAAAATTTCACCGAAGAACTGAAGTCGCTCTACAGGTTGCCAAGTAGCGACAAGATTGGAAATGAGACTCGTGAAACGTCCGTCCCCTGCAAGCACTGGAGTAGTCTGCGAGCTTACGCCGAGCTGAAGGGAGAGCCCTACCTGCTCGCTCAGGGCATAGGAAGCTATGCCGTTAAAAGCCACGCCAAGGCCCCGACTTCCGAAGGCGGAATCCCCCAGATGGCAGTGTGAACAGGGCTTCCACAGCACCAAGCCAATACCGGGTATAGCCCAATTCGTGCTTAAAGCCGAGTGTTACAGCAGAAGAGCCGGAAATCTCTTGAGCCGGACCGACCGAAATAGCGTGAGTCCTTTGTCGGTTATAATTGGGGGGAAGAAGGACGAACTCGTTCCTGCCGGGAAGGCCAAAGCGCACCTCGGCCTGGGGATAATTGTCTGCCGTGCCACCACCGAGCCCCCTCAAGTTGGCGTATTGGGAACCCATTTCCAGCACGAATTGTCCCGAAGGGACCACACAGGAGCTGTCTGAGACCGTCGGGCGGTCCACGATGGCAAGCAGGGCCGATGGGCCCGAGCAAGGGTTAGGGATAGCAGTCTCCTGCTCTTCAGCATAAACCTTCCCCCAGACCGCTAACAGGACTATGAGAGCGAAAGAGACCCGAACCACACAGCACACGATCAACCCTTCCTTGGCCATTCTCCCTCATCTCGCATTTCTTCAAGCATCGTCCGAGACAATTCCCATATAGGCGATGTAAAAAATATACCCTCTGCTTTTGACACTATTATACAGCGTCAATATAAACTATGAAGCTATCCGCAAGCTTCCTTCCTCTTCTAAGGAAGATGATGTGCTCCGCTTTTATTTTATTTACCTCTGTTATAAATGATGTTAGATCGATCTCTGTCTTTTCCCAATCTTTTGGCCTTGTGTTCACGACATGCAGTTTTTGGCGGAAACCGAATTCGAACCCGATAGGCATCATGAGACCTGCTGAAAACAGAGATGAGAAAAGGTATCTCTGTTTGAGCCCGTCTATGTTACCGTTCAATTCCTCGTAAAGCCTCACTGTATCGTGACTTTCAGAAAAACTGACGGAAGGGACGATGTCCCGTGTGAGATCATACTGCTGTATTATCCACCCCGGAGATCATATCAAGAATCCTTTTGCGGGCTTCGTCGAGTAATTCCGCGGGCTGCGGCCACTGTTCAAGAATTATAGAGCCTGAAAACCCGCGTTTCTTTAAACGCGCTATGAGTCCCTTTATCCCCGCCGGGTCTGTTCCGGCAGGTCCCGTAAAGATCGGCAGGTGGCTGTCGTAATCCCCGTAGTTTTCGTGAAGATGTATATGAATAATCGGCGTTTCGGGATCAAGCAGATCGATGTACCTGAGATAGTCGTTCCGCGTCGAATTGCATAGGTTGGCATGTCCGATGTCGAGGCACATGCCGATAGCAAAGTTGTGATGAGAATGGAGTTTGTTAAGATATTTGAACAGCTTATTGAAATCTTGAGGGGTTGTATCGAAAGTATTTTCTATGGAAAGTTTTATCTTGGATTGAGATAGGATCTTCGCCAGCGGCAAGATCGCTTCGGCATAAGCTTCGATACCCTCACCGGTATAAAAATGGATATTGAAAAGCGTAGCGCTTATGTCTTTGGCAAACTCTATGTCCTTCCAGTAGCGTTCAGCCGATGCTTGTATTAACGGTCTTGCATGGATAGACATATGAACGGAAAGGGAGATGTTCTTTGTGGCCGCGGTTTCTCTGATGACAGCCCTGGTCGTTGCAGGGATATCCTCCACAGTCCATCCTTCACCCGATTCTTTTTTGTCCGGGAGCCACTCAAAGGCATCGAAACCATGAGCCGCGGCGTATTCGAAAGGCAGTAATATGGGAACGGCAAAAAAAGAGGTTTGATTGCCGATGCGGACCTTCATTGCTGTCATAAAGACCTGCGTCGGCATAATCTGATAGGTCTTCTACGGTGCGTATTCAATTTTGAGACCCTTAATAAGCGCTTTTTAATAATCCCTTTAATTCAATGAGGGTTTTGAAAACCTTCTGCGTTTCTTCAATGCTCCTTGACCCGGTGCCGCACGACGGCGTCAACAGCATTTGCGACAACAAGAGGTCTCCGGGCAGCAACTTTGATAACCGCTCAATCCCGACATCAAAGCGTTTCTTTATTGAGGAGGCATCTTCTCCCATGATAGCTTCGGTTGTCGGGACGATCCCCCATGCGAGATAGCCGCCATTTCTCAGAAATCCGGCGAATTCCGCAGGGTATATCGAGACTGTATCGAGATAATCATAGGCGTCGAAGCTGATGACATCGGCCCCGCTGTTTATTATCAGAGGCCAGTCAGCCTTACTGCAGCAATGAATGCCGGGAATGCCGCCTGCCTGTTTAATGGAATCCGAAGTTTCTCTCAGAAGCCTCAGCGCCTCATCGGGGGCTACGCCGATATAACTTGAGCTGCCGAGGGCGGATAGGATAGGCTCGTCAATGAAGATAATCACCTGATCGGCGGATTGCTTCAGCAGTTCGACCTGCCATCTTATTTTGGCCTTTAGGACCAAAAGAGAAATCTCCCGCAGTTCCTCGTCAAAATAGATAAGCCTGTTTCCCGAGTCTTTGAGTCCCAAGGTAAAAGTCAAAGGTCCGGTAACGTGTCCTTTAAGGAATTGAAAATGTCTGTCTTTTATCATCCCCAAAAATGTGTGAAGCCCTTTTGCAAATGTCGCCGAAACGGCAACCTGCCGGTCTTCAGTATAAGTCTCGTAGAAATTTGTTAGGTCGTCTCCGTGTCCTCTATCAATCCAGACGGTCTCCCTTGTTTCGTTGATCTTTAAAAATGGGATGCCTTCTGAAAACTGGGGGACCATCGATTCAAGGAATGATAATGCGGGCAACTGCGGCCAAAAAGGGATATCGAATGTTTCGAGCACAAGTCTGCATGCTTCCTCGGGGTCGGTATGAGGAAGACTTCCAATGCCGGTTGTTAAAAATGGAGTAAACATCTGTCTCAGGTTCGGTATTTTTAACAGGTCCGCCCCTTTCAAGGGGCGGACCTGTTAAAAAGGTCATATAAAATACTTATTTACTTTTTCTTCTCTGGAATTTTGTCTTCTTCCTCAGCTTATCGTGTTTATGCTTGCTCATTTTCTTTTTGCGCCATTTTTTAACGTTTCCCACTCATTCACCTCCTCATATTAAGTAAACAGTAAACAGCTAACAGTAGACAGGTAAAAAATATTGTTTTGTTGCTGAATACTGTTTACCGTCCACTGCCTGCTGTATTCTTTTTATATTCTCTCGCCTGGTCCATGAATGCCTCGATCTGCATCTCTGTTGTCGCTGATTCAGTCCCGTCATACGGTATGCTGATGCATGGAATCCCGTAGTCCCGGGTAACGCCTCTCAGGATTGCGGTAACAATAGTGCCCGGCATACAACCGAAAGGCATGGCATTTATGATCCCTGAAGCCCCTTTGTCTAAAAGATCGATGCTTTTCCCGATGCTTAAAACAGCCTCGCCCTCAAAAGAGCTATGTATATACGGTGAAGCCTTCTCAAGAATCTCTTCCGTCGCAGGTTCTTTCAGTGTCTTCAGAAATCCCTTAAAAAACTTTGCAGATTTATGCTCTATCCTTAGCTGGAAGAACCTTTTCAGGAGAAAATTAATAATAGCAGACTTTTCCTTTTTTAACAACGCCTTCTTTAGACCCATCAGGTTTACATAGTAAATCCATTCCTCCGCAGGGGCGAGCCATACCTCACCGCCCAGCGCCTCAACCTTTCTTACAAGGTTTTCATTGGAGAACTTATGGGACCTGACAAATATCTCCCCGACTATCCCGATCAACGGCTTTCTGCCATTCTCCCTCGGCATATCCTCAAAATCTTTTCTCATTTCACCAAGGATCACTTCCAGTTTACCGTTATTGCTCGTTAATGACCGGTATAATTTTTTTAGATAATTCCGGTAAAGCTCGTCTGCAGAACCCTTGCTTTTTTCATATGGTCTTGTCTCATGAAGGCTCTTTGTAAGAAGTTCGTAGGCGATAATACCCTTCCATGCATGCATCGTAAAATCTTTTCCGACAATACCGAGGTCTTGATAAAAGGTTGTGTCCTGATTCGGTGAAAAAATCGGGACATCATTATAACCGAGTGTGTCAAGGACAGACCTATGAAAGACGTTATACTGGCCGAATCTGCATGGACCTGTGCCTGAAGGCATGAAGAATGCGCTTTTCCCGGCAGTAAAGTCAGGTTCAAGCACCTTCTTTAACATGTCGCCTGTGGTGACCGCGCAAGGGTAACATTCCTTCCCGGAGACATATTTCTTGCCGAGGTCTGTTGTTTTTTTGTCGGATTCCGGGAGAACTTCCGCCTCTACACCGCAATGCTCGAAAGCGGCCGCAATTGCAAATGCGTGGTCCGACATGCGGGGGATGTAAACAATGCGCCCCCTGCCGAGTGATGTCTGGACATGTGAAGGTTTTCCCTGAGACTCGCGGCTTCCGGCGGCTTGCAATACGGGTTCAGGTTGACGGTGTGATATGCTGTCAAGGAACGCCTCGCACCGCGTGATAGCGCCTGCATCGGCGCTGTGTTCATCGATCTCTATATGGAGGAAGGGTTTCTCTCCCATTTCTTTCTTGAAGTATTTCAGAATGAAAGAGTCGGGGCCGCAGGAGAAATTGCCTATATAAATTGCATAGAGGTTTTTCATGCCTTTGATAAACCGGGCGGTTTTTAATATCTTTTGCCCTGATCTCCAGTACATATTCGGCCATTCATCGTCTATTGAACGGCCTTCCAGCGGCAGGAAGTCAAAAGGGATTGACTGTATGCCGAGGTCTGCAAGTTTGCTCGGTATCTCAAGATTTACCCCGCTGTCGAGGGCATTGTAAGCCCTCCCGACGATAACGATTGCGTTGTCCTTCAATGAAGACAAGACTTCAGCGCTTTTTGCTTTTATTGCATCGGAAAATCTGTCCTGTGCGCTAAATGCCATATCTATTGCCTTTGATATGCCGGACCTTTTCAGCCTGAGCGGTTTGAAAGAACGCACGATTTCATTCGTCAGAAATTTTTTCCCGTGCTGCAGATCTACAACAGGCGCAATAACCCGAATGGCGTCAAATGCGATCCGCGATACATAAGGGATTGATTGGGTATAGGGGCATGACAATCCTGTGCCTTTTTCTTCGGGATTATTAAGGTTAATAAAACTCGGCAGGAAAACGGCGTCGACATTTTTATCGAGCAGATACTGGATATGCCCGTGCGCGATCTTTACAGGGAAACAGGCTTCCGACAATACCCGCTCCAGTCCGAGATTAACTACCTGCCTGTTTGTCTTTGGAGACACCACCACTTCAAACCCGAGTTCCCATAGAAGTGTAGTCCAGAAAGGAAGGTAATCGTGAAAGAAAAAGATGTAGGGAATTCCAATTTTAAATTTTAAATTTTGAGTTTTGAGTTTTGAGTTTTCTTTTCGCTCTTCGTGCTCTTTCCATAACATTTCATCCCTGAACGAAAAGAGGTCAGGAAGGCCGGAGGTCTTTCTTTTCCTTATGTCATATTTTTCGCATCTCCCGCCGTAGAACAGAAAGCCTTGTTCACCGACAATCTTCACCCTGTTTATTTCACAGATATTCGGACACCCCTTGCACTCAAAAGACGATATCTCGTAAGGCCGCTGCGAAAGCTCAAACCCCTTAAAGGTAGTGACGCGGCGACCTGTCCGTTCCCCCGTGCCTCCGTTTCCCCGTGCCTCTGATCCCTTATGTCCTTTTATCTCTGCGTCATTGCTTTTCATATGCTTCATGGCGATCATGGCCATGCCGATTGCTCCTGTAACATCATGGTCGGGAGGGACTGTTATATTTGCGCCGAGATATTTTTCGAAGGCGGCCACAACAGACTTGTTAAAGGCTACACCGCCCTGAAAGAATATATTTTTGCCGATCTTTTTCCCTGCAACGACCCTGTTTATATAATTCTGCACGATGGAGTACGCAAGTCCCGCGAGGAGGTCGTTCCTGTCGGCGCCCTTCTGAAGGTTTGCAAGCAGAGAATTCTCCATAAACACGGTGCACCTCTCCCCGAGCCTGCACGGATTTTTCGCAGATAACGCATGCTGTTCGAACTCGCCTTTTATCGAGATATTCAGCTTCTCCGCCTGCTCTTCAAGAAAAGATCCCGTGCCGGCAGCACAGGCCTTATTCATCTCGAAATCAACGATGACGCCGTTTTCCAATGAGATGTATTTTGAGTCCTGGCCCCCGATCTCGAATATGGTGTCCACGTTTCCATCTATGAAAGCAGCTGCCGTAGCCTGGGCTGTAATCTCATTTTTTACAATGTCCGCGCCGACATAGTCAGCAATCATGTATCTGCCTGAGCCTGTAGTGCCGACCCCCAGGATCCTGACTTTGTTCGATATCTCATCTCCAATTTCCGCAAGCCCCTGTTTGACTGCATCAATGGGTCTTCCCGCAGTCATAAGGTATCTTTTAGCCAGGAGTTTTCCCTGCACATCAATAACAGCAAGATTGGTGCTGATAGATCCGATATCAATTCCGAGCCAGGCATCGATGAGTCCTGAGCCCTGGTCCTTAACGCCGGGGGCAGCAACATCGCCATGTTCTTTTCTTTCTAATCTCCCCTCGCGCTCCTTTGCTAAAATAGAGGCGAGGTGTTTACTTGCAGGTAGTGGATTCGGCTGATGACTGACGGGCGATGACCCATTACCCAGAGGCGGATATCCCTCATCCGACGGCCTGTATGAGTTGAGAAAATTTTCAAGCAACACGATATCGAACCGGTTGGCGCTTCCCGTATGTATATTTTTCAGCGCGGCGCCGATCGCCCCCATGAGCGCGTAATCCTCAGGTACCAATAGATCATTAAGGCCGAAGATTTCCTTAAAGGCCCTCACCATACCGCTGTTTGCGGCAACTCCTCCCTGGAATGATACAGGAGGGATGATTTTTCGTCCCCTTGATATGGAACCTTTAAAATTCCTTGCAACTGCAAAACAGAGACCTGACACAATATCTTCGATAGGGGTCGCGATCTGCTGGAGATGGATCATATCGGACTTCGCGAATACACTGCACCTGCCTGCAATCCTCGGAGGCCGCTCCGATTTAAGAGCCATGGCGCTCAATTCTTCTAGCGTGAGACGAAGCCTTTCCGCCTGCTGGTCCAGAAATGAACCGGTGCCTGCAGCGCACACGGAATTCATCGAGAAGTCTTTTATGGAGCGTCCGTTTTCACTCAAGAGGATGAGTTTTGAATCTTCTCCGCCCATCTCGATTATTGTCTTTATATGCGGGAACAATTTATGCGTAGAATAAGCGTGAGCAACAATTTCATTTACCGGATCTATGCCGAAGACAGAGGCAATCATCCTTCCGGCGGACCCGGTGACCGAAAGTGAAAACGTCTCGGGTGGCTGAGAAACGGTCCGGTTTTGCGGTTTAGCGACTCCTTTAGTCTCCGGCTTAACCAGTTTCTTCAGGAGTTCATAGGCCGCGCTGATAGGGTGTCCCTTATGTCTTTCATAATGACTGTAAAGCTTATTCCCTTTTTCATCAAGAACAACAAGCTTAACACTTACTGAACCTGCGTCAAGTCCGATGTAATTCATAGCTGCTCCGATTTCTTGAAATTATAACACAGACCTGGATGATCTTTAATAACAAGGTATAGAGAGCATTTTTCACTAAGAAGTTAAACCTCACGATATCTTCCTCTTTGGCGTAGGCTAAATAATATATTAAGTCTCTATATGTAATACAGATAAACATAATATTATTTTCTTGACATTTAGTGTGCTTTTTAATATCCTTTTGTATAATAACTTAGAGTTGTTTCGGAATTGGGTGCCCATTTTGTTGATGATTTAACAATATTGCGAGAGGGGGCAATTATTAAATTAAATCCTTACAGAAAAGTATTTTTGTCCCTTAAACTATTCTTGTCTCTTGTAATTTTCACGGCATACCTGTTCGTATTTCCCAACCTTTTGCCGGCAGCTGAACAAGGCGGCTTCTTAATAACAAAGATAAATATCAAAGGCAATACCGTTGTCAGTTCAAAAGACCTCGGCAGGCTGATAAAACACTATGAGGGCGCCCGCCTGACTTTGCCTGAGCTGCAGAAGATAGCTGCTCTCATAACAGAGGAATATAAAAAGCGCGGGTACATCATAGCAACCGCCTATGTGCCTGAACAAAGCATAGTAAACGGTACAGTCGAGATTGCGGTGCTGGAAGGCAAGGTAGGCGAAGTGATTGTTCAGGGCAATCACAGATATTATTCGACAGAGTTTATCAGGAAACACTTCGACCCGGTCAAAAATGCGCCGGCGTTAAACCAAGACAATCTGGAAAGGGCGCTCTTGGTACTGAATGAATATCCTAAGCTCAGTGTTAAAACCACATTGCAGGCAGGAAAGGAACCCGGGACCACGGACCTCATCGTAACAGCAGATAATTCCCTGCCTGTTAATGTCACTCTGGACTACAATAACTTCGGGTCGCGGTTTGTAAGCAGGAACAGGTACGGCGCGGCGTTTGATGTCGGCAACCTGGTGAGAGAAGGCGCGATTCTCTCGGCCCGCGGGGTCACAGGAGATGACCCTGACAAGATGCTCTATGGAAGAGGAGCATACAGTATTCCCTTAAATACCCTCGGCACAAGACTCAGCGGTTATTATGCGAATGGTTATTCCGATATCGGAGCACAACTTGAAGCCCTCGGCCTGAAAGGTAAAACCGAGGCGTATGGCCTTTATATTACGCACCCTTTTATAAAGAGGACGAGCGTCAGCCTGACCGCTGAGTTTGGTTTCGATATAAAAAATGCAAAACAAACCGTATTTGCTTCATCAAATCAAACGGACAAGAATGACAGGACCCGTGCTATAAGGGGAGCAGTGAACTATGAAGCAATTGATCTCTCCGGCAGGACAACAGCGGCCTTTACCGCTTCGCAGGGGCTCGGTGATATCCTTGGCGCAATGTCCGACCATGACGAGTCGTCAAGCCGGGTAGATGCCGATAACAGATTTACGAAATTCAACCTTGATATATTACGGCTTCAAAGGATATATCCTTTCTATAAGGGAGAAGCGTTTGTTTACGCAATCCTCAGGGGCTCGGGTCAGTGGTCTATAAACAACCTTGTCGCAAACGAACAGTTTGCCGTCGGCGGCTCCGAATCAGTGAGGGGTTATCCCGAATCGGAATTTGTGGGAGACTTCGGGTATTCTGTTTCCGCTGAACTCAGGGTCGCTCCTTTGGTCAAGAAAGACCTTTTTCAATTGGCCTTTTTTATCGACAACGGCGGAGTTTATCAGAGAAATCCGGGGACCCAGATTGGAAACCATAACATAACAGGCGCTGGCACAGGGATCCGCCTGAATCTTCCATACGATATTAATATAAGGGCGGACGTCGGTTTTGCCATAGGTCCTGATAAGAATTCGGAAGGCAAGAAAACTGTCTTTTATGTACAGGCTGCAAAAAGGTTTTAGCGATGGCGAGTAATATTTTTAAGACATACAGGAATAACAAATTTTATTTTAAAGGCAACAAGGAGGGGAATATGTTGTCACGAATGAACATTGATTTAAGCAGGACGGGACGGACAGATTGGATGAGAAAAATGTCTAAAGACGCGCTGGCTGTTTTGGGGATTTGCATCTTAATGCTCATGCCCGCGTTGGCGCATGCCCTGCCGCAGGGCGGGAATGTTATAGGGGGTAGTGCGTCCATTTCAACCCCTAATTCCGGAACGATGAATATCGTCCAGAGCACGAATAAGGCGATCATCAACTGGCAGGGCTTCAGCATAGACACCAATGAACTGGTGAAGTTCGTCCAGCCGGGCTCGTCCGCTGTTGCCTTAAACAGAGTCGTCGGTATTGACCCCTCTTCAATACTCGGACAGCTCTCCGCCAACGGCAAGGTTTTTCTTGTCAACCCCAACGGGATTTACTTCGGCAAGAATGCGAGAGTGGACGCCGCAGGTTTACTGGCGACCACGCTGAATATCAAAGACAACGATTTCATGTCAGGCAATTATTCATTTACGCAGGACCAGGACAAGGCGCTTTCTTACATTATTAATCAGGGCAAGATCGTAATCAACGATAATGGCTTTGCGGTGCTCGTTGCTCCGCTCGTTTCTAATGAAGGTTTGATCGTTGCTAACCTCGGACAGGTGAAGATAGGCGCAGCCGAACAGTTCACCGTGAACTTCGACGGTAATGGTCTCATCAATTTCGCCATCTCAAATTCTAATGGCCAGACGCCGGGCACGGTGTTAATCCCCTCAAGCCAGGTCACTGACCTTATTAAGGCGGTTGTAAATACCTCTCAGATTGTTGAGGCAGGACAGGTTATCGAAGAGAACGGAGTTGTTAAACTCGTCGGCGCAAGCGGCGTTGCAATCAACTCCGGAACGATTCAGGCAAACGGCGCACCGGGACAGAAAGCAGGAAGTATAGAATTGAACTCAACACAGGCAACTATTGTCGCCACTGGCGGTTTGATTACCGCTAACGGAGTAGGTGAAAACTCATCAGGCGGAGAGATTAAGATTCTCTCTGATATGCAAAAGGGGTTTACCGGCCTAGGACTTGGTTCTGCTATTGAAGCGAAGGGCGGTATAACCGGCGCCGGCGGATCGGTAGAAATATCCGGGCATGGTTTTCAGACATGGGGTTCGATTGATGTTTCAGCAACCGGTGGTGTCGCAGGTACAATATTGCTCGACCCGGCCAACATCACAATAGTGGACAGCCCGAGTGGTACTAATGCATCGGATTATAATTTTACGGGTGGAATACATCCACTGCCCGATAATTTGGGCACGGGGTTCTTTTTCGCTACAGGTGGTCATGATTATAACGCCAATGGAACCCTAAATGAAATCTCCTCCGGGTACCTTACTACATTAGCTGGAACGATTGTTCTGCAGGCAACAAATAGTATTACAATCAATCAGATAACTCTAAATCCTTTAACATGGGCATCTCCCACCAATCTTGTTTTACAGGCTGGTGGGAAAATTGCGTTCAGTAGTGTCGGCCCGTTTACTATAAACACCGATGGCGGTAGTATCCAGCTGGAAGCCGACTCTCCCCACAGCGTTGCTGCCGGTGGTCTCTATGATGGTAATGGAAAGGTTGATTTGGGCAGCGTTACCTTAAATACTGGCGGCGGCAATGTGACCATTATTGCCGGGGCCAATACTGCGACGCCTATCGATGCGACAGCTGCAACACCTCCATCGATAAATGCCGGTGCCGGAAACGTCAATCTCGCCTATTCTAATGGCCTTAATCCCGTAGGGGGGATCCTCTAACTATCAATGCTAATTTTAATAAGTTACTGAACATTATTAGTACCACCGGAATTGTTACTGTAGGCCAGGCGACAACTGCTGGCACTAACGGCTTGGGTGGTGCGAGCGCAATACCCCTTACCAACGGTGCCATAACAGTAGGCGCGGGGATCTCAAACGCATCTATTGGGGAACTTCAGCTTATTGGCACTTCTATTAATGGTGATGGAAATATTGCCCACAGAATAGGAAGTGGTGGAACCGCTCCTGCGGACGTGGTATTACTTGCAACAGGTGCATCGGGCTTTATCGGCGCACCGGGGACTGAAGTGATTATTGGAACTGGAGTTACGTCATTGAGCGCTGATACAACGGCATCAAACGGGAATATATATATCACAAGTGCATTTGGAGATATTCCGGTAAATGTTATTAACGCAGGGACAGGGAACGTGACCCTTAATGCTGCATCATCTATAAGAAATGTCGCAACTCCATCAACAACAACGAATATCATTGCGAATACTGCTTCATTGTCAGCCGCAACCGGCATAGGGACCCTAGGGACCCACTTGAATATAGATGTTGGGACATTGACTCAGGCTTTATCCAATAGCGGCAATATTGCGATTGATCTATGGGACGTAACCAGTAGCGGCGTTACGGTGGGCTCTGCAACAGGCGCAGTAGCTACAACGGGCGGCGCTGGAAATATAGTATTGACTTCGCACAGCACGAATACGACGACAATATATACTGTTGGGGCTTATAACGGCAGTACGACTATAACGAGCGCGGGGAACCTTGTTGTTGATAACGTTTCTGCCGATTACGCTGTTGGCGGGGGAACAGATCCGATTAATATTGCAGTTAATACCGCAGGCGGTCTTCTAACTTGGCAAGCCTTGGCCGGGAATACGCATCCCCATACAATAACTACAAACTTTGCCGGATCTAACGGCCCGATTACTTTAAGAGCCGACCAAATGGACTTTCAAGGCGGCGGTGTTACTAATTTGATTGCTGCGGGATCAGGGACAGTGACACTGAAGCCGTTTAGCTTAGGGACAATAATAGGGATCGGAAGTGCCGACAGCGGGACGACCCTCGGCTTGACTGCAGCTGAGCTAAACATGGTATCGACCACCGGCACTGTCGTTATCGGCGATCCAGCAAATACGGGCGGTATCCAGATAAGCGCAGCTACGGACCTTTCTGCTGCAGGATTTACCAACCTGGCTTTGATTACGGGGAACACCGGAACATCAGCTACAACCCCGGCAATTTATGATGGAACAACATGGACCGGCGGCTCCCTTCTGACATTGCCCGGCACTTTAACACTCGATGCGAAGGGCGGGATAGATGTGACCACTGCCGTCAACACAATAGCGGGCATTTCGCGCACAGCAGGCGATATTTTCATAGAGGAATCAAACGGCTTAATAATCGGTAATGGTTATGGAGGGGTAACCGGTCTTACAACTACTGCAAGTTTTATTAAGGTAGTAGTTGCCCTCGGCGACCTTGCGATCAATGCTGATATAACTTCAGCTGGAGGCGCTGGAGATGCAGCGCTGTACGCAACAGCGGGCTCGATAACCCAGGGTGGCGGCACGATAACGGCGAACAACCTGATACTGAGCGCATCGACGGGTATAGGAACATCCGGGAACAACATCCTGACTGATGTGACCACGGTTGCTGCGGAGACGACATCAGCCGTGACCGGAGATATTTTCATACATGAGAAGGACACAACGACTCTTGATGGATTAACGATAGGCAGCGTGACGATAGATTCAAATACGGTAACGGGAATAAACAGCAGCCCATCAAATGGTCTTATCAAGATAACGGTAGATACCAATAATTTGGCTATCAACAACGATGTAAACGCCGGCACTGGAGATGCAGCGCTGTACGCAACAGCGGGCTCGATAACCCAGGGTGGCGGCACGATAACGGCGAACAACCTGATACTGAGCGCATCGACGGGTATAGGAACATCCGGGAACAACATCCTGACTGATGTGACCACGGTTGCTGCGGAGACGACATCAGCCGTGACCGGAGATATTTTCATACATGAGAAGGACACAACGACTCTTGATGGATTAACGATAGGCAGCGTGACGATAGACGGGGATACGGTAACGGGAGTAAACAGCAGCCCATCAAATGGTCTTATCAAGATAACGGTAGATACCAATAATTTGGCTATCAACAACGATGTAAAGGCCGGCACTGGAGATGCAGCGCTGTACGCAACAGCGGGCGCGATAACCCAGGGTGGCGGCACGATAACGGCGAACAACCTGATCCTGAGCGCATCGACCGGTATTGGAACATCCGGGAACAACATCCTGACTGATGTGACCACAGTTGGTGCGGAGACGACATCAGCCGTGACCGGAGATATTTTCATACATGAGAAGGACACAACGACTCTTGATGGATTAACGATAGGCAGCGTGACGATAGACGGGGATACGGTAACGGGAGTAAACAGCAGCCCATCAAATGGTCTTATCAAGATAACGGTAGATACCAATAATTTGGCTATCAACAACGATGTAAACGCCGGCACTGGAGATGCAGCGCTGTATGCAACCGCGGGCGCGATAACCCAAGGTGGCGGAACGATAACGGCGAACAACCTGATACTGAGCGCATCGACGGGTATAGGAACATCCGCGAATAACATTTATACTGATGTGACCACAGTTGGTGCGAAGACAACATCAAGCGGCGATATTTTCATACATGAGGGCGATGGTTTAACGATAGGCAGTGTGACGATAGATGGGGATACGGTAACGGGGATAGACAGCAGCGCAGGGCCTGGGCTTATAAAGATAGTGGTGGACAACGACAACCTGGCGATCAACAACAAAGTAAACGCTGGTGGTGGAGATGTGGCGCTGTATGCCTCATCGGGATCGATAACGACAAACGGCGGCGGAATGATAACGGCGAACAACCTGATACTGATCGCATCGACGGGTATAGGAACATCCGCGAATAATATTCTGACTGATGTAACGACGGTTGCTGCAGAGACAGCGTCAGTCGTGACCGGCGATATCTTCATAAACGAGAAGGACACAACGACTGCTGATGGATTAACGATAGGCAGCGTAACGATAGACGGGAATACGGTAACGGGGATAGACAGCAGCGCATCAAATGGTCTTATCAAGGTAACTGTGGACACCAATAACCTTCTGATCAACAATGCTGTAAATGCCGGGAGCGGCAATGTTGAACTTATTGCAACTGCCGGAAGCATAACCGATACAGGAGCGCCGGGAATTACAGGGACTCAACTCATACTAAAAGCAGCAAACGGTATAGGCATTGAACCTGGGAATCCGCTTGACACCACGGTCTCTCAGTTGGATGCTGTCAACACTACAAACAATGATATCAACATATCTAATACAGGAGACCTTGAATTAAAAGACCTGAATGCCGATACATTCTCAGTTCAAAATCAGGTACTGAACGGTGTTATAAGATTAACAAATGCAGGGAAAATAACAGTAACTGACACAGTCCAATCAAAGGATGGTCTGATAGATTTTACTGCCAGTTCTCCAATAATAATTAACGCAAACATATTATCCGGCGGCGGAAATATTAATCAGACTGCAAACAATCCAGACGGATATATTTATGTTAATGCAACATTGGATTCTACTGGCGGCGCAGGCGTGGGTGATATCAACCTGACAGCCAATGGCGTAGACGGCTCCAATCGGAGCATTGTTATGAATTCAGTGTCGGGCATAATCAACGCAAAACACGATGCCATTCTGCTCGCTTCCGGAGGTGGTTCAGGAGATATTATAGTATCCAAAATAACAGCAGGCAACCAGATATCCATAACTGCCAATAACGGCTCGATACTGGATGACGAAGTTGAAACAACCCTGCTTTCTGCTCCGAGTATAATTCTCAATGCATCGGGTGACATCGGGAACAAGAATACTCCGCAGGCTGATCCGTTCCCACCTAAGGGGTATATTGATATCGATGCCGCGCCATTGCCGACCATGAGTCTTACAGGCCAAAACATATATGTGAATTTAGTCGGGGTAGGTGGATTACATACTTCTCAGATAACGTTCCTTAATATAACCTCACCGACCGGCGAACTTGGGCTTGCAGCCGACGGCAATCTTACAATAGATAATGGTCTTCTGGTGCTTGATACTCCGGGTAACCATAACCACAACGTATATCTTTATTCAACGGGCGCATCAATCCTTGATGCACATGACCCGGGATTGGGTGACCCGCCAGGACACATCCTTGATATCCGCGCTAATAATCTCTTCATGCGGGCGGCGGTAAATATCGGAAGTTTCTCGCCTCTGAATCCGATTGAGGTTGATCTTGGCACGTACCCGGCCGATGCGAGTGCAGGAGTGGACAATGCGATCTATTATGGCTATGACGGCGGACCGGCTTTTGATATATTTGCAAACAATTTACACGGGGTAAACATATATGTCGGCGCATCGGGGAATATTACTGTTGGCACTATCGGAGATAATACAAACCCTCCATATCCAAATACAGTAAATGTAATAGTAGATGCAGGGAAAAATATCTACGACGACCTTGATGATAGAACGTGGATTACCTCCCAAAATATCAGTCTTTTCGCAGTAGGTTCGATCGGGCAGGACGGTAGCAGCGTCGGCACCGATTACCTCGGTAATTCTCATACCAATATAGCCGGCAACAGGGACATCAACGATACGGATGATATCGATATCCATCTGACGGCAAGCCATCTTACTCTTATGTCCGGTGGCGATATTTATGTGACCGACAACAGCGGCCTGTTGAAGATGAGCGATATTACGTTTGTTAATAATTTGGCTCTGCCGACACCGATTTGGAGAGGCACTCCGATGGGTACGGTCAATAACATAGTTTTGGGAGAATCTGCCGGGAATATTCTCGTTGATGCGACCGTCAATTTGATCGATGGAGGCAGCGGCGACAATTTAACTCTTGCGGCTACCAACCTTACAAGGACAAGCGGAAACATAACTGGTACCGATGCTACGACAAAGGTTCTGGTTGACAATTCTTTATATCTCGTTGCCGACCAAGGTATCGGCAGTCTCGTTTCAGGCACAAACCCTCTATATGTAAGGGCTCGGCAGCTGTCAGCGTATAACTATTCCTCCGGGGATATCAACTTTGACCTGGAGCGTGATGCAGGTCTGTTAGAATCGGTGGAAATAACGGAACCGTTTACGGGAGCCGGATTTGGAATCCAGAACGACGCTGGAAACGTGAAAGTGGTTGGACCTTCTCTTTCAGTGCTCTCAAAGGTTGACACTGTTCTTGCCGGCGGTTCAATCGAACTGGATGCCATTAAAGGCAGCGACCTCTTAATTGATGCTCCTATTCTCTCCGGCGGAGGCGACGTTACCAATACCGCAACCGGGAATATACAGATTACGAACAACGGCAAAATTACAACAGCCGGCGGTAAATACACGGGAACAGCGGACAGTGACAGTAACGGTGCAGGCTGGTTTCATATGACAGACGGTGGCTTTATCGACACCACTGGCGCACCAGATAATACAATAACCATCAGCGCTGGTGAAGAAGTGATCCTTGGCGTATTAAAAGCAGGGACAAGCGATGTTAAGATTACATCAACCGGCAGCTATATATCTGACGGTGGAGATGGCAATGCCGTAAATAACATAAGCGCCAACAATCTGGAACTGCATGCGGACAATGGGTATGTATTGATAGAAGGTATAGATGTAAATACCGTGACCGCAACCAACGTGGCCACGACAATTACGTTGAGTGATATCAATGGGATAACTCTTACGAGTCTGACTACCAATAACGGAACCATCGATGTAAAAGCAGGCGGTCTTATGACCGCAACCAATGTGGTGGCGGGCGGTACAGGCGATATCAGCCTTGAAACGACTGCCGGGAATATAGCTATAGGTACAGTCACTGCAATAGGAGATGCCGTAAGGTTGAAGGCGGGTGCCAATATTACCCAGGGTGCTGGTCCTGGTATAACTGCCTCGAATCTTTATCTCGCAACAGTATTCGGTAGTGTTGGGGCTCTTGGTAACCCTTTATTAACAAATGTTAGTTCGATTGATGATTTGGGCCCTGCTGGTTCCGATAATGTCAGGGGTAATAATATTTATATTCAGGATTCTAAAGCCGTAGACATTGGAGGCATCAATGGGTTGAGTACCTGGGCATTTTCTAACGGTATTATCGACATAAGAGTAAATGGTGCAATGCGAGCTTCCAGTATTTTTGCAGGAGGTAACAGCGATATCTCCCTTACAACGACGGGCGGGATTCTACCTCTCATCCAGGTTGGAACTGTTACTGCAAACAATAATACTGTGACTATTGATTCGGCCAGTTCAATCGAGATGCTTAATGCCGGCAGCAAGATTACCGCACAGAACCTGTATCTGGCTTCCAATTCAACAACAACTGTAAGAACGGATGTTGATTTCATTGACAATGTTGCGACAAAGAACGCGGCAGCGTCTACTCTCCTGATCGATGAAGACAGTGGAGCAACCCTCGGTTCAGTAAACGGACTTTCTACAAATAGCGGACCTATTACAGTAAATGCAGCTCTTAATGGTACGGGAACACTAACTGCAAGTTCTGTTACTTCCGGCGGAAACAATAATATTACTTTAACGACAACAGTCGCCAACAGCGATATCCTTGTTGGCAGTGTGAACGCAACGGGGGCTACCGTTGCAATTCTCTCTTCAGGCGCAATTGAACAAACCGGTGGAGGTGTCAACATCACTGCTGATTCTGCCCGTCTGGAAGCCAGGACAGGAATAGGAGATACAGGCGGAGCAATAGAGACACAAGTGTCCACGCTTGCTGCATTGAACACTACAAATGACATTATTATCGCGAATAATAATGTTGTACCGGGTGCACTGGATATCAACACGGTCACAGCAGGCGGAACAACTACCGGGATAACCAATGGAATCGGAAATATAACGTTGGATAACTGGGGTGCGTTAACAATATCCCAGCCGGTCAGTATAACAACAAGCGGCAGCATAAATTTGACGGCGCACAGCCCGATAAATGTGAATGCAAGTATTATAGCGCCGGGTGATATCACCCTGACAGCGCTTGAAAATACCATTACGCCTGGAGCCGGAGATGACATAACAGTTGGAAACGGCGTGCTGACGCCTGTAATACGGTCTTCAGGGGGCAATATCTTACTGCAGGCTGGTGACGACATTATCCAAAATACAGGGACGATCATCCAGACTTTGGGGCCAGCCAATACGATTACCCTCCACGCTGGAAATGATGGGACAACTCCTGATAATGATGGACTTGGTGCAATTACTCAGAACGGCACAGCCCGTATTCTCTCTCAAAATGGGAATGTCACACTGACGGCACTGCAGAATATTTCGGTCAATGATGTGAATGCAGGGAATGCGCTATTGACTGTGACATCGACGACCGGTTCCATTGAGGAGACAATGCCTGGGGACGCGCAAGTGGATCTGACAGCGGGTACCCTGGTTTTGAGCGCTGTGACCGGAATAGGGACAAACGCCGCTGCACCTATCGAAACAGCGGCCACGACGATTACTGCGAACACAACGAACGGTAATATCAACCTCGCAAATACCAATACAGGTGCGACGACAGCTACCTCGCTGACGACAGGGACAGGGAACATAGACTTTGCCCAGCAGGGAGGCGGTGCCCTGACCGTGACGACTGCAACTACCACCGATGGATATATCAATATCGGGGTTACCCAGGGTGATTTAATAGCCGGATTAATAACTGCCGGTGGTGCTGGTAGAAATGTGACCTTAACGACCACTACCTCGGGCAATGTATTTGTGGATAATGTAACCGCAACCGGCGACAGGATAACGATAACCTCAGCAGGCGCTATAGAAGAAAATGGCAATGATCCTGGAGCTGATTTGACCGCAGATGAGCTTGTGCTTAATGCCCAGAGCGGGATTGGAAACCTCGGGACCATCGAGACACTGGCAAATAAGCTTGACGCGGTGAATGTGAATAACAAGATTGATATTAAAAACTCCGGCGCATTGACGCTTGTTGATTTGAATGCGGACGGGTTCTCTGTGAAAAATACCAATGGAGCAACAAGCATCGTTGCGGCCTCTCCGCTGACGGTATCGTCTGATGTGATCAGCGGTTCTGACATCTTACTGGCTGCTACAGAAAGTGCCGGTGCTGATGACCTTACGGTGAATGCGAATATTACTTCTACAGGTGGGAATATACTGCTGCAATCCGGAGACAATATCATCCAGGCGACAGGAACTACCATTCAGACTAATACAGCGGGAAAGACTATTCAATTGGTTGCCGCCTTTGGAGACACTGACAACATAGGTGGGATCACCCAGAACGGCACAGCCCAGATAGTTTCCAATAATGGGGATATCACGTTAACTGCCAGGGATACGATTTCCCTGCAGTATGTAAATGCCGGAAGTGCGCTTTTGACCGTGACATCGACGAACGCATCCATAGAGGAAACCACGAATGACGTTGCAGTTGATTTGACTGCCGGGACACTTGCGTTGAGTGCATCTACCGGAATCGGTACCACAGGAACGGCGCCGATTGAGATAGCAGCGACGGCAATAACTGCGAACACGACGAACGGCAATATCAACCTTGCCAATACGAATGCAGCAGCAACGACAGCGACTTCGCTGACGACGGGGACAGGCAACATAATCTTCACACAGACTGGTGGAGGTTCACTGACGGTAACGACGGCAACAACCACAAGTGGTGACATAAGCATATCGACCATCACATCGGGCAACATCTTTGTTGATAATGTAAGCGCTCCTGGAAATATTGTTACCATTATCTCTGCCGGTTCCATAGAAGAGGCAACGCCTTTCGATCCCGGCGCCGACATCACAGCAAGTTCTGCGAGGCTGGTAGCAGTGAACGGGATAGGAGATCAAGGCACAATAGAGACGGCCGTATCTACCCTTGCGGTATCGAATACGACCAATGACATAAGACTTCAGAACAACAGCATTGGATCACCGGGTGCACTGGACATCAACACAGTCACAACATTAGTAGGTCCAGTGGGTCCCACTTCAGGGATCACCAATGTGACAGGGAACATAATCTTAGATAACTACGGCGCATTAACGATATCCCAGCCGGTAGCTGTAACAACGAACGGTTACATACAGCTGACGGCCCACAGTCCGATGAATGTTAACAATAATGTTACAGCGCCGGGGGATATCACCCTGACGGCTTTGGAAGTTACTCCCGCTGTTCCGAATGTAGATAACCTGACGATAGGCAATAGTGCGCTGATTAGGTCAACAGGCGGAAATATATTGCTGCAGGCTGGGGACAATATAGTCCAGAACACTGGAACATTAATCAATACAACGGTCGCGGGAAAGACGATCACTTTAACCGCCGCATATAATGACAATGACAGCAACGGTGGAATCACCCAGAACGGCACGGCTCAGATAGTTTCCAACAATGGAAATATAACTTTAACCGCGCACGATACTATTTCAGTGATGTACGTAAACGCTGGAAATGCAGTGCTGACAGCGACTTCAACGAACGGTTCGATCGAGGAAACGACGAATGACCCTGCGGCTGATTTGATCGCAGGGACGATAATTTTGCAAGCTGCAACCGGCGTGGGTACACTGGGTACGCTGGAGATTACAGGTACGAATATTTCGATAGACAGCAGTGGATCAGGAGCAATCGATGTATTGAGTCTGGCGATAAATCCTGTGGTTGTGTCGAGCCTGACTACGGGGACACCGGGCGGAGGGATCGAAAACGGACCGATTACGTTTGCACAGACGGGGAACCAACCCTTAACAGTTCAGAATGCTTCTACTCAGCAAGGAAATATAGTTGTAACCAACACTGGCGCAAATCTCACTATCGGCACAATGACGGCCGGAGCCGATCCGGGAAGCACGGCCAGTAATGTTGTCTTAACAACGCTTACAAGCGGTGACGTATATGTAGACAATGTGACCGCTGCAGGCGACAGAATAACGATAACATCAGCAGGCGCGATAGAGGAGACGCCTGTCGATACAACAGCTGATTTGACTGCATACGAGCTTGTGCTGAATGCGCAGACGGGTATCGGGAACCTCAACACCCTTGAGACACAGGCGAGCAGGCTTGATGCGGTGAATGTCAATAACAAGATAGATATCAAAAACTTCGGCGCATTGACGCTCATTGATTTGAATGCGGACGGGTTCTCTGTGAAAAATACCAATGGAGCGACAACCATCGTGGCGACATCTCCGCTGACGGTGGCGTCTGATGTGATCAGCGGGTCTGATATCCTGTTAGCTGCTATGGAAAATAACGGCGCAGGAGACGATCTTTCAGTTAATGCGAATATTACTTCAACAGGCGGAAACATACTGCTGATGGCAGGTGATAACATCACCCAAGCAACATTGACGACAATTCAGACAAATACTGCCGGGAAGACAATACAATTGATCGCCGCATCCGGAGATACGGACAATATCGGCGGAATTACCCAGAACGGGACTGCATTGATTCAGTCGAACAATGGAGCGATTACACTGACCGCTCGTGATACGATTTCTCTGATGAATGTGATTGCCGGAACATCGAGTATTACAGTGACATCGACAAATGCGTCTATCGAGGAAACGACAAACGATGCAGCTGCGGATTTGACTGCCTCCACATTGGTCCTCAAGGCTGCAACCGGAATTGGAACTACCGGAACTGCACCGATCGAAACAGCGGCAACTACAATATCCGCGGACACCACGAACGGGAATATTAACCTGGCCAATACCAATGCTGCAGCTACGACTGCGACTTCACTGACTACCGGCACAGGCAACATACTGTTCAGCCAGGCGGGCGGCGGACCGCTGACCGTGAACACAGCGACAACCGGCATAGGTAATATCGGGATCAGTGTTACCGGAGCGGACCTGACAGCGCTGGTAGTATCTGCCGGGACTGTGGGTGGTGGAGTTGGAAACGGAAACGTAACTCTGACAACTACCGGCTCGGGTAATATTTTTGTTGACAACATTACCGCTTTGTCGGACACGATAACAATTAATTCGGTAGGGGCGATCGAGGAACTGCTGCCCGGTGACGCAGCTGTTGATCTGTCGGCGGGCGCGTTGGTCCTAACCGCGGTTACGGGCATCGGTACGAATGCAGCTGCGCCGATTGAGATAGCAGCTTCGACAATAACTGCTAACACGACGAACGGCAATATCAACCTCGCAAATACCAATGGGGGAGCGACAACAGCGACCTCAATAACGACAGGTGTCGGCAATATTATCCTCACGCAGAATGGCGGAGGACCATTGACAGTAACGAATGCGGTAACCGGATCCGGATATGTCAGCATCGGGGTAACTCAGGGCGACTTAATAGCCGGTACCATAACCGCAGGCGGGAACAATCCGGTTAATCTGATGACTACCACATCAGGCAATATTTTAGTGGATAATGTAACTGCAGCCTCAAATATCGTTACTATTATCTCCGCCGGTTCTATCGAGGAATTGGGAGCCGATGCTGGCGCGGATGTTACGGCTAGCTCTGCTCGGCTTGTAGCGGTCAATGGAATAGGTTCGTTAGGTACAATAGAGACAGCGTTGTCCAACCTTGCGGCATCGAACACTCTACATGATATTAACCTTGCGAATACGGGCGCGCTGAATATCACGACAGTGGCAACAGCAGCAACCCCGGGGCCGGCGGGTTCTACTTCCGGAATAACCAATGGAACAGGGAATATAATTGTAGATAATATCGGTGCGATAACAATATCCCAGCCGGTTCTTGTAACAACAAGCGGCAACATAAATATCACTGCACACAGCCCGATAACTGTGCTTGCAAATGTCACTGCACCTGGAGACATCACCCTGACGGCTTTGGAAACGACTCCAGCGGCTGCAGGAGACAATCTGACGATAGGGGATGGAGTTGCGACTCCGACTATTCAGTCAACTGGCGGAAACATCCTTTTACAGGCAGGGGACAACATTGTTCAGAATTTAGGGACTACGATCCAGACGACCGGCGCAGGAAAGACGATCACTTTAACCGCCGCATACAATGACAACGACAACAGCGGCGGGATCACCCAGAACGACACAGCACAGATAGTTTCCAACAATGGAAACATTACCTTAAATGCCAGAGATACGATTTCTCTGCAATCTGTAAATGCAGGCACTGCGCTCTTAACAGTAACATCGACAAACGCATCCATAGAGGAAACCACGAATGACGTTACAGTTGATCTGACTGCTGGCACATTGGTTCTGAAGGCTGTCACCGGAATAGGAACCACTGCTACCGCTCCTATAGAGATAGCGGCTACTACGATTAGCGCGGATACGACAGGTGGAAACATTAATCTTGCCAATACCAATACAGTAGCCACTACTGCAACTTCGCTGACGACAGGTACCGGAGACATCAATTTCACACAGACAGGCGGCGGTCCACTGACAGTCACAAACGCGGTGACCACTGTTGGGAATATCAACATAGGGGTAACCGGGGCTGATTTAACAGCTGTAACCGTAACTGCGGGAGGTAGCGGTAAGAATGTGACCTTAACAACAATTACATCCGGCAACGTATTGGTGGATAATGTGACTGCCGATGGAGACCAGATAACAATTACATCAGCCGGTTCCATAGAAGAAGTGTTGCCGGGTGATGCGGCAGTGGATCTGACTGCTGCGGTATTGAACTTGAACGCTGTGAGCGGAATCGGTACGAACGCAGCCGCGCCGATTGAAACAGCAGCGACGACGATAACTGCTAATACTACGAATGGCAACATTGGTCTTGCCAATGCCAATGCTGCAGCAACGACAGCAACCTCACTTACTACAGGAACAGGGAACATCCTGTTCACACAAGTAGGTGGCGGTCCTTTGACAGTAACTAATGCAACGACCACAAATGGAAATATTCTTATATTCTCCGACGCTACAATGACGGCAACGAGTGTAATAGCAGGAGGACCCGGCACGTATATAGTTTTGTCGGCAACCTCTGGAGATTTACTCGTTGGGGATGTGGAGGATGCGGGCAACTATGTCAAATTAGCGGCAGCCGGAGCGGTAGTAGATAATAAAGCTGGGAATAATGTGATAGCGAACACTCTGGCTATAGACGCAGGCACAGGTATCGGCAGTGGAGACGCATTGGAGACACAGGTGACGAACCTCGCGGCGAGGGTAACGACAGGGAACGGTAATATAGAGGTAGCCAACACAGGGAACCTTTACCTTGTAGATGCAGCAGGCTGGGGTTATGCGGTACAGAACTTCGGGACAGGAGGGATTAACCTAAGTGCGGCCTCTGACGTAGTGGTAATATCTCCTGTAATATCCCATGGTGGGGCAGTAGTCCTGAATGCGACCACAGGGTCTATTAATCAGGTACTTGGCGGAAATATACTGACTAACGGAGGTTCGTATACAGGCACAGCGTCAGGCAGTTACTGGATGGCGGATGGATCAGTTGTCAATACATGCAATGGCGCAATAACCGTCACTGCAGGTGGAGACATAACAATCGGACAACTTATCACCGCCGATACCGTTCACCTGACTGCCGGTGGAGCAATATTTGACGGAGATACCTGTGGGGGTTCATGTAGTTCTGAAGACATTCTGGCAGATACAGCTATATTGTCGGCAGGAACAGGTATCGGAAACGGCAATCCGATTGAGATTAAGGTAAATAACCTGACAGCTACAACCCTTACAGGACTGATCAACATCAACACGAGAGGTGCAATAACGCTAACCGATCTTGAGACCACCGGTAGTGGAGATATCCTTTTCACCTCCAGCGGAACGATAACAGCCACGAAGGTGATCGCCACAGGAGGAAACATCGCATTAAATACAACATCCGGAGATATCATTGCCGGTGATATTGAGGCAGTGGGCAATGTTATCATGTTAACGGCAGCTGGGGCCGTAAGCAGCGGACCGGCGAACAACATTAAGGCGACAACACTCGTGATAGATGCAGGCACAGGTATCGGCAGTGGAAATGCTTTAAAGACACAAGTGGCGAACCTTGCAGCAAGGGTAACAACAGGGAACGGTAATATAGAGGTGGCCAATACAGGTAATCTTTACCTTGTTGATGCAGCAGGCTGGAGTTATGCAGTACAGAACTTCGGGACAGGAGGTATCAATATCAGCGCGGCTTCTGACGTAGCGGTAATCTCTCCTGTGATATCCCATGGTGGGGCGGTAGTTCTGAATGCGACCACGGGGTCTATTATTCAGGTACTTGGCGGAAATATACTGACTAACGGAGGTTCGTATACAGGCACAGCGTCAGGCAATTACTGGATGGCAGACGGAGCCGTTGTTAATACAGGCAATGGCTCTCTAAAGGTTAATGCGGGTGGTGATATAACAATCGGACAGTTAATTGCCACTGAGATCGCTCAGATTACATCGGGTGGAGCCATTATTAATGGTGGGAATACGGGCGGAGAAAACATCCAGACTGAGACAGCCATATTGTCGGCAAATACAGGGATCGGGAACGGCAATCCTATAGAGACCAATGTAAATGACCTGACAGCTACAACGGTTGCCGGGCCGATTAATATCAATGAGACAGACGCAATAAGACTGGTGGATATTGAGACCGGTAACGGAAACATTGCAATAACATCCGGCAACACAATGACAGCCACAAAGGTAATAGGGGCAGGAAGCGGGGCGTTTATTTCACTATCAACCGCTGGAGACTTACTGGCCGGAGATATAGAGGCAGTAGGCGGCTATGTCAAGTTAGCGGCTGCAGGAGCTGTGATCGACAATAACGGGGATTTGAATAATGTGATAGCGAATACTCTGGCTATAGACGCAGGCACAGGTATCGGCAGTGGAGGCGCATTGGAGACACAGGTAACGAACCTTGCAGCAAGGGTAACAACAGGGAACGGTAACATAGAGGTAGCCAACACAGGGAACCTTTACCTTGTTGATGCCGCAGGCTGGGGTTATGCGGTACAGAACTTTGGGACGGGAGGTATCAATATCAGCGCAGCCTCTGACGTAGTGGTAATATCTCCTGTAATATCCCATGGTGGGGCAGTAGTCCTGAATGCGACCGCGGGGTCTATTATTCAGGTACCTGGCGGAAATATACTGACTAACGGAGGTTCGTATACAGGCACAGCGTCAGGTGTTTACTGGATGGCTGACGGAGCGATTGTAGATACAGGCAGCGGCGTCCTGACTGTCAATGCAGGTGGTAATATGACCGTTAATCAGTTTACGACTACCGGTATAATATTGCTGAATTCAGGCGGAGATATTTTTGTCGGAGATATAGAGGCAGTAGGCGGCTATGTCAAGTTAGCGGCTACAGGAGCTGTGATCGACAATAACGGGGATTTGAATAATGTGATAGCGAATACTCTGGCTATAGACGCAGGCACAGGTATCGGCAGTGGAGGCGCATTGGAGACACAGGTAACGAACCTTGCAGCAAGGGTAACAACAGGGAACGGTAACATAGAGGTAGCCAACACAGGGAACCTTTACCTTGTTGATGCCGCAGGCTGGGGTTATGCGGTACAGAACTTTGGGACGGGAGGTATCAATATCAGCGCAGCCTCTGACGTAGTGGTAATATCTCCTGTAATATCCCATGGTGGGGCAGTAGTCCTGAATGCGACCGCGGGGTCTATTATTCAGGTACCTGGCGGAAATATACTGACTAACGGAGGTTCGTATACAGGCACAGCGTCAGGTGTTTACTGGATGGCTGACGGAGCGATTGTAGATACAGGCAGCGGCGTCCTGACTGTCAATGCAGGTGGTAATATGACCGTTAATCAGTTTACGAGTACCGGTGTAATATTGCTGAATTCCGGTGGAGCTATCCTAAATGGGAGAACCGGTGGAGGAGTTAACATTAAGGCAGACACAGCAGGGTTGTCGGCTGTTACAGGCATCGGGGTTGGAAACGCCATAAGGACACATGTAAACCATATATCTTCAACAACAATAACGGGGCCGATAAATATCATTGAAGTAGACGACCCTTCCATTGGAGCTTTGGACAATAAGGTTGATAAAAGCACAATGAATATTGATAAGAATAATGATAATATTTCCGCTTCAAGCTCTCAAATCTGGCGGTTTAACGGCAGGACCTGGGAGCAAAATGAGCTTGATGCGCAAATCGCAGAGGCAGGAAACCCCGAGGAAATTTTCAGGGCTGTGACCCCTGACCTTAAGATCGAAACTCGTGAATTTACCAAATATGCAGTTGTGCTTTTCGAACCGGTTACTGATGCAAAGATAAGTGAATCCCTTGATCAGGATGATTTCAGCGCCCAGATGAAGAAAAAGTGGTGGAGGTTTATTGCCCGATAATGGGCTTGATTAAATAAAGAATTATTAGATATCATAATATTTCGCTTTGCATGGAAATACTTCAATAAAATAATTAAGGAGGATCGACAGGATGAAGCATCATTTCGTAAAAGTAGTCGCAATTTTGATTGGGGTTTTGTTAACAACCGGATTTTGTGCTGCAATTGTGCAAGCGCAGGAAGGACAGCAGCAACAGCAGGCGGGCAAGACAATCTTTGATTATAAGGCTGAGCTGAATCTGACTGACGATCAGGTGAAAAAGATAAAAGATAGTTTAGCTGACCTGGATAAAGAGGTAAGAGTTTTCAGGGCTAGATTGACCCTTATTGATGTTGATTTACAGAAGCTTATGGAGAAAGACGGCGATATGAACGAGATAAAGAAAAAGGTCAATGAGGCATATGAAATCCAGGCGTCTATAAAGATTGCCGACCTTGAGGCTGCAAGGAAAATAAACGGGGTTTTGAAACCTGAGCAACTCAGAAAATGGAGAGAGATTCAGGCTAAAGCGTCAGGTAAATAATTTTCTTCGAATAAAAGTCTTTAGAATAAAACCCCTGCAGCATTGCGAGCATTGCGGCGGGGGTTTTTATTGCCCTCAGCTGTGTTTAAGAGGGGAAAACCTCGAAGGTACTTTTTCCATGTAGGATATGTAAATCTTGCCGAAATGATTCAGCAGTTCTCTCTCTTCTAAAGGAATGATTAAAGTATTGACTGTTATGAAATCCAATTAACTTGCTCATGCATAAAAGACTATCATGCGCAAATGCAATGTCAATATTATCACTGGAGTAATAAGTTCACGTTTAGAGGCGGATTTGATAACATAATTTAATATATGATTAAAGCTGTCGTATTTGACTTTGGCGGGGTGCTGGCTGAAGAGGGTTTCAGAGAAGGACTCAAGGCGATCGGAAGAAAAAACGGACTCAATCCCGATAATTTCTTTGCTGTTGCCGGTGAACTTGTATACCAGACAGGATACGTAACCGGTATGTCTGATGAATCCGCCTACTGGAGTGCAGTAAGAAAAAAGACTGGAATTTCCGGAGACGATAAGGATCTTAGAGAAGAACTTCTGAAAAGGTTTGTATTGAGAACTGAAATGGTGAGATGCGTAGAAAAACTAAAATCTTCCGGTTTTGTTGCCGCTATCCTGAGCGACCAGACAAACTGGCTTGACGAGATTAACAGGAAAACGCCTTTTTTTCATTATTTCCACTATGTCTTCAATTCTTTCCATATCAGGAAAAACAAACGAGATACTACAATCTTCGGGGATATTTGCTCGGAAATGGGACTCAAACCACACGAAGTTCTTTTTATTGATGATAACAAAGAAAATATAAAAAGGGCGTCGGGTAAAGGACTAAAGGTGATACACTTTAAGGATGTAAAGAATTTTGAAATGGAAATCGAAAATGAAATAAGGGAAACAGGAACAGAGGATTGAAAATTTACGGGGAGGTTTGAAATGAGGGCAAGAAATATTTTCATGTGGCCGGTTACTATTTTGGTATTTGTTTTTTGTAGTTCCATTGCGGTTGCAGGAAGCAATGACAGCAAAACGGGTATTCTTTCAACCGGGTTGGAAGATCAGACAGGAGTCGCATTGACTATCTATAATGTAAACCTCGGGCTTGTGAAAGACCAGAGAAAGATAAAACTGTCAAAAGGCACATGTGAATTGAAGTTTATGGATGTTGCATCCCAGATAATTCCAACAAGCGTGCATATAAAATCACTGATAGACCCCGCAAGCCTCCAAATATTTGAACAGAACTATGAATACGATCTACTCAACCCTCAGAAGCTCCTCGATAAATATGTTGGGAAAGATGTAAAGCTCTACTACAAAAATCCGTATACGGAGAGAGAAGAGATTATTAAAGCTTTGCTCCTGTCAAATAACGGCGGACCGATTTTCAAGATCGGGGACGAGATAACCTTCGGACATCCCGGACGGATTATATTCCCGGGGGTCCCGGAGAATCTTATCTCGAAGCCGACCCTTGTGTGGCTTCTCGAAAATAATCTTGAAGCGGAACAGAGGGTTGAAGCGTCGTATTTAACGAACGGTATAACATGGAGGTCCGACTATGTGATGACATTGAACGACAAGGATGATAAGGCAGATCTTTCCTGTTGGGTCACTATTGATAACAAGAGTGGCGCAACATATAAGAGCGCTCAGCTCAAACTTGTTGCAGGAGATGTGCATAGGGTTAGAGATGAAAATGAATACAAGGATAAGATGAGGCTGTTTGCGGAGGCAGCTGCAAAGCCTGCGCCGCAATTTAAAGAAGAAGAATTTTTTGAATATCACATATATACATTACAGAGGCCTGCAACGATTAAAGAAAGCCAGATAAAGCAGATAAACCTTGTAACCGCCGGCGATATCCCGGTGAAGAAAGAACTTATATTTAACGGTGCAAGGTATTACTACTATAGCCAGTACGGCGAAGCCGTGACACAGCAGAAGGTTGGAGTATTTATAGAGGTAGAAAATAAGAAGGGAAATAACCTTGGAATACCGTTGCCCAAAGGTATTGTAAGGGTATATAAGCAGGACAAGGAAGGAAGCCTTCAGTTTGTGGGAGAGGACTCGATTGACCATACCCCGAAAGACGAAAAGATCAGGATAAAACTCGGAGATGCCTTTGATATAGTCGGGAGCAGAAAACAAACTGACTGGAAAAAGATTGCCTATGATACCTATGAAGCGGCGTTAGAGGTCTCTCTTAGAAACCATAAGAAAGAAGATGTGATTGTTAAGGTTCTTGAGCCAATCCCGGGTGACTGGACAATCCTCAATTCATCTCACGAATATACAAAGACAGAATCATTCACCGCAGAGTTCAATATTCCTGTACCTAAAGATAAAGAGGTGAAAGTCACATATAGGGTGAGGATGAGGTTTTAAGGGTTATTCGTCAGCAGAGGAAATCCCATTTCTTCTCTCTGATGATGGTAAGCCTTTGCACAGAACCTCGCAAGATTCCTTACGCGTGCGATATACCCCGTTCTTTCAGTGACGGAAATGGCGCCCCTTGCATCAAGAAGGTTGAAGGTATGGGAACATCTTAAGCAGAACTCATATGAAGGGAGCACCAGCCCGAGCTTATTGAGCCTGATTGATTCTTTCTCATACGAGTCAAACTGTTTCACCAGGAGTTCAGTGTCGGCATAATCGAAATTGTATTTTGAGAATTCCACTTCATCCATGTGATGTATTTCTCCGTATTTTATCCCCTTGCACCACTGGAGATTGAACACATTGTCCACTTCCTGTAAATACATGGCTATCCTTTCAAGCCCGTAAGTCAATTCAAGCGAGACAGGTTTAAGATCAATTCCCCCGACCTGCTGAAAATATGTGAACTGGGTGATTTCCATGCCGTCAAGCCATACCTCCCAGCCGAGGCCCCATGCCCCGAGAGTCGGCGATTCCCAGTCGTCTTCAACAAATCTGATGTCATGTTTCAAAGGATCTATCCCGAGATAAGAAAGACTATCCAAATAGACTTCCTGACTGTCAGACGGAGATGGTTTCAGGATGACCTGATATTGATAGTAGTGCTGAAGCCTGTTCGGGTTTTCTCCATACCTGCCGTCAGTAGGTCTCCTTGACGGCTCAACATAAGCTACTTTCCATGGCTCAGGTCCCAGTACCCTGAAGAATGTAGCTGGGTGGAATGTGCCCGCGCCCACTTCAATATCGTATGGTTGTAAAAGGATACAGCCTTTTTCCGACCAGAACTGTTGGAGCTTTAAAATCAAATCCTGAAAATACATAGAACCTCCATAGAAGTATGAAATCATAAAAGAAGGACGGGAGTTTTGTCAAATCTAATCGGATACAACTCTGACGGCTAAACAGGGTATTATTGTGGTATAATTTCCAAACGTGAATAAAAAAATTCTCATGAAAGGCAATGAAGCGATTGCTGAGGCGGCAGTCCAGGCAGGCTGCCGCTTTTATGCCGGCTATCCGATAACCCCTCAGAATGAAATACCCGAGTATCTGTCATGGAGAATGCCGGAAGTCGAAGGCATATTTGTACAGGCCGAAAGTGAACTTGCAGCAATTAATATGGTTTATGGCGCTGCCGCAGCCGGCTTAAGAGCTATGACTTCGTCCAGCAGTCCCGGGATAAGCCTGAAACAGGAAACGCTGTCATACCTTGCCGGAGCTGAACTGCCGGCGGTAATTGTCAATATGCAAAGGGGTGGTCCCGGCCTTGGAAATATTTACGGGAGTCAATCGGATTATTTCCAGGCGGTTAAGGGGGGAGGACATGGTGATTATAAGCTGCTTGTATTTGCCCCCTATAGTCTTCAGGAGTTGTGGGATTTGACAATGATAGCTTTTGATAAGGCTGATGAATATAGAAATCCCGTTATGATACTCGGGGACGGTATTGTCGGCCAAATGATGGAACCTTTTTATCCGAGCCCTTATTCGAAGCCAAACCTTCCGGAAAAAGACTGGATACTGAATGGATGCAGAGGCAGAGAGTCAAGAGTGATCAAATCTCTGTATATGGGAGACGGCGAACTTGAAATGCGCAATAACATACTGCAGAAAAAATATATGGGGATGCGGGATAAAGAGGTCAGGTTTGAGAGTTATTTTGCTGAAGATTCCGATGTATTGGTTGTCGCATTTGGAATTGTTGCAAGGATTGCCTTATCGTCAGTAATAAAGCTCAGACGCGAAGGGATTAAGGTCGGGCTTTTCAGACCTATCACACTTTTTCCGTTTCCTGAAAAGGAACTTCGTTTGCTTGCAGGAGAGAATAGACGCTTTATTACAATAGAAATGAATGCAGGGCAGATGGTAGAAGATGTGAGGCTGTCAGTAAACGGCAGGTCGGAAGTATTGTTTTACGGAAAAGCCGGCGGCTCTATCATAATGCCTGAAGAGATAGAGGAAAAGATAAAATTAATGGTAAGCCGACGGCTTCATTTAGCAACTCCTGAAATATTCAAAGATTTAACCGAACAGAAGTTGTAGTATTCCAACAACTGTTTCCAAAATTTGTTCTGATAATTAAGAAGATTTCTTGCAGGTAACAAGTAATGGCGTTATTGCTCTTCTACTTTCTCCTCTGAATCTGTTCCCTCGATGGTTTCTTGGGGCTTATTTTCCTTGCTCAAACGCCGTTGTCTTTTCTCTTCCTGCTTTTTTTGACGCGATAATTCTTTTCTTCTCTTTTCACCTTTAAATACTCCAGCACGCTTTGCCAATGTGACCTCCTTGGTGTTTTCAGAAGTATTATATTCTAAGCATGATTCCAAAGGCAATCGTAAGGCGCATAAATATTAATGATATCCTTATTTTTTACCGGAGGGTAAAATTTTTTATGCCACATGTCTTGACAAAAAAATACTGATCTGGTAATATTTTCACTTGCTGTATAAACCGGCTTTTGTAATTAACCAATGTATGGAGGAAATGTGCCTACTATAGCACAATTAGTAAAAAATGGGCGTGAAAAAGTCAGGGTAAAGACCAAAAGCCCGGCATTGAGAGGATGTCCTCAAAAAAGAGGGGTTTGTGTCAGGGTCTACACTACAACACCAAAAAAGCCTAATTCTGCCTTAAGAAAAGTTGCAAGGGTAAGGCTTATGAATGCTATGGAGGTCACAGCGTATATCCCTGGAGTCGGCCACAACCTTCAGGAACATTCTATTGTGATGATAAGAGGCGGGAGGGTAAAGGACCTTCCCGGAGTCAGATACCATATTATAAGAGGTACCCTCGATTCTATGGGAGTTGCGGATAGAAGACGGGGTAGGTCGAAATACGGGGCTAAGAGGCCCAAATAAGAGAGAGTCATAAATGCCAAGAAGAAGAGTTGTAGAAAAAAGAGATATTCTGTCAGATCCTAAATATAACAGTAAAGTTGTCAGTAAATTTGTCAATGCATTAATGGAGAGCGGCAAGAAATCCACTGCGGAGAGAATCTGCTACGGCGCATTCGATATTTTAAAGACAAAGACCGGTAGCGACCCGCTGAAAGTCTTTAAGACTGCGCTTGAAAACGTGAAACCTGTCCTGGAGGTCAAACCGAGAAGAGTTGGCGGCGCAACATATCAGGTGCCGGTAGAAATAAGGCCGCACAGACGTGCCGCGTTGGCTTTTAGATGGATTATCAATTATTCGAGGGCAAGAAGCGAAAGGACTATGCAGGAAAAACTGGCAGGGGAATTATTTGATGCTTTTAACAGTACGGGTTCTTCCATAAAAAAGAAAGAAGATACCCACAAAATGGCCGAAGCCAACAAGGCTTTTGCCCATTATAGATGGTAGGAATAGAGGAGAGAAATTTTGTCAAGGGTTTCATTGGAGAAGACACGCAATATTGGCATAATGGCGCACATCGATGCGGGGAAGACTACAACTACCGAACGAATCCTCTATTATACAGGCGTTACCTACAAGATTGGAGAGGTGCATGAAGGTACTGCTGTCATGGACTGGATGGTTCAGGAGCAGGAAAGAGGCATTACCATCACCTCTGCCGCTACAACATGTTTCTGGAAAGACTGTAGAATCAATATCATAGATACTCCGGGGCATGTCGATTTTACAATCGAAGTAGAAAGGTCTTTACGCGTGCTTGACGGCGCTGTTGCGGTTTTTGATTCTGTTGCAGGGGTTGAACCTCAGTCGGAAACGGTATGGAGGCAGGCTGATAAATATGGTGTGCCCCGTATCGCTTTTATGAATAAAATGGATAGGGTAGGTGCAGATTTTTTTATGAGTGTAAGCAGTATAATAGAACGCCTCGATGCAAACCCCGTTCCTGTGCAACTACCCATAGGAGCAGAGGATAAATACAGGGGTTCTATAGACCTTACCGAAATGAAGGCAATATTTTTTGATGATGAAACATTGGGAGCAAGTTATACCGAAGGAGAAATCCCGGAGGAGCTTCTGCCTATAACACATGAATACAGAGAGAAAATGATCGAAGCCTTGGCTGACACAGATGATATGATTATGGAGAAATATCTGGGGAAAGAAGAAATAAGTATAGATGAAATAAAAGCAGCGCTGCGAAAAGGCACTTTGGAGTTGAAGCTCACTCCCGTTATATGCGGATCGGCCTTTAAGAATAAAGGTGTCCAGCATTTGCTTGATGCTATCGTTGATTATCTTCCTTCTCCGATTGATATCCCTCCTGTCGTCGGGAAAGTGCCGGATAGTGATTCCGTGATTGTCAGGCATGCCGATGAGAGTGAACCATTTTCCGCTATTGCGTTTAAGGTCATGACAGACCCGTTTGTCGGGCAGCTCACCTTTATTAGAGTCTACTCCGGCGTATTAAGTGCCGGTTCCTATATATACAACTCAACGAAAGATACAAAAGAAAGAGTCGGCAGGCTTCTGAAAATGCATGCGAACAAGCGTGAGGAAATAAAGGAAGTTGCTGCGGGTGATATTGCGGCAGTTGTCGGGCTTAAACACACACTTACGGGAGATACACTTTGTGACGAAAAAAGTCCGATTATTCTTGAGGCAATAGTGTTTCCTGAACCTGTTATGTCTGTTGCAATTGAGCCGAAGACAAAGGCAGACCAGGAAAGGCTTTCCCAATCGTTGGCTAAACTTGCCCAGGAAGACCCGTCGTTCAGGGTTTCTTTTGATGAGGAAACAGGTCAGACAATTATATCCGGTATGGGGGAGCTTCACCTTGAAATAATTGTGGACAGACTGCTTAGAGAATTCAAGGTCGGGGCGAATGTCGGAAAGCCGCAGGTTGCCTATAAAGAGACAGTTCGTGGAACTTCAAAGGCGGAAGGAAAGTTTGTAAGGCAGACAGGTGGGAGAGGACAATATGGTCATGTTTATATCGAGATTGAACCATTAGAGCCGGGTAAGGGATTTGAATTTGAAAATAAAATTGTTGGAGGGAGTATTCCGAGGGAATATGTCCCCGCCGTAGAAAAAGGAATAAAAGAGGCGGCAGACAGGGGAATTCTGGCAGGATATCCTGTTGTTGATTTAAAGGCAAAGCTTTACGATGGGTCATATCATGAGGTTGACTCTTCTGAAATGGCATTCAAAATTGCAGGGTCCATGGCATTTAAGGAAGCAGTAAAACGGGCAAAGCCGATCCTCCTTGAGCCGATCATGGGGATTGAGGTTGTGACCCCTGAAGAATACATGGGCGACGTGATAGGCGACCTTAATTCCCGTCGTGGAAGAATTCAAAACATAGAGAGAAGGGGAAATGCCCAAGTGATTAAGGTGCAGGCGCCGTTAGCGGAGATGTTCGGCTATGCTACTGATTTAAGATCAAAAACACAGGGCAGGGCCACATATACAATGCAATTTTCACATTATGACGAGGTTCCTAAGGGTGTTTCCGAAGGAATTATCGCATTGGTAAAAGGCGAATAGTGCCATCGAAGAGAAGGAGGAAAAATGGCAAAGGCTAAATTTGAGAGGGTAAAGCCTCATGCGAACATAGGGACGATCGGGCATGTAGACCACGGCAAGACGACGCTGACGTCGGCGATAACGAAAGTATTGGCGATGAAGGGGGGAGCGACGTTCAGGTCATTTGACAGCATCGACAATGCGCCTGAGGAGAAGGCCAGGGGAATCACGATAGCGACTGCGCATGTAGAGTACGAGACGGACAAGAGGCATTATGCACATGTAGACTGTCCGGGGCATGCGGATTATATAAAGAACATGATAACGGGAGCGGCGCAGATGGACGGAGCGGTGCTGGTAGTATCGGCAGCGGATGGGCCGATGCCGCAGACGAGGGAGCATATTCTGCTTGCGAGGCAGGTAGGGGTACCATATATAGTGGTATTCATGAATAAAGTAGACATGGTAGATGATCCTGAGCTTTTGGATTTAGTAGAGCTTGAGATGAGGGAGTTATTGACGAAGTATCAGTTTCCTGGGGACAAGATACCGGTAATAAGGGGCAGTGCGTTAAAGGCGATGAACAGCACGGGCACGGAACCGGGAGCAGAAGAGTACAAGTGCATTTTTGAGCTTATGGATGCGGTAGACAGTTATATACCGACGCCTGACCGACCTATAGACAAGCCGTTTTTAATGCCGATAGAGGATGTATTTACGATTTCCGGGCGTGGAACGGTGGTGACAGGCAGAGTAGAGAGGGGAATAGTTAAGGTAGGAGAAGAAGTAGAGATAGTGGGATTGGGTGAGACGCGCAAGACGGTGGCCACGGGAGTGGAGATGTTCAGGAAACTGCTTGACGAAGGTCGTGCCGGAGACAACGTAGGGGTATTGTTAAGAGGTATAGGGAAGGAAGAAGTAGAGAGGGGGCAGGTATTAGCGAAGCCTGGTAGCATAACGCCGCATACGAAGTTTAAGGCAGAGGTGTATATATTGACGAAGGAAGAGGGCGGAAGGCATACCCCGTTTTTCAAGGGTTACAGGCCGCAGTTTTATTTCAGGACAACTGATGTAACAGGTGTAGCGCAGCTTCCTGAGGGGGTAGAGATGGTGATGCCCGGCGACAATGTGACCTTGGCGATTGAACTCATCTCGGCTATTGCAATGGAAAAAGAGTTGCGCTTTGCCATTAGAGAGGGTGGAAGAACCGTAGGCGCCGGCGTTGTTACAGAGGTAATACAATAATATAATGAAAAAGAAAGAATGTAAAATGGAGAAAAATTCCTGTACGATTTGCATTTTACATATACCAATGGAGCTAAGCAATTAAGGTGATGAACCAAAAGATAAGGATAAAATTAAGGGCTTACGATCACAGAATACTCGATAGGTCTGTGAAGGAGATAGTGGACACAGTTCAAAGGACAGGGGCAAGAATAGCCGGACCGGTCCCTCTGCCTACAAGGATAAGCAGGGTAACTGTTCTCAGGTCTCCTCATGTAGATAAGAAGTCCAGAGAGCAATTTGAGATCAGAACTCATAAAAGGTTAATAGATATAGTTGATCCTACGCCGCAAACTGTTGACGCTCTAATGAAACTGGAGCTTGCAGCAGGAGTTGATGTAGAGATAAAGCTGTGATAATAAATTAGCCCGATAATCAGTTTCTGCTTTAATATATAATGATCGGCAAATAGTTCGGAGATAGAGGAATGATAGGAATATTAGGAAAAAAGCTCGGCATGACACAGATATTCACTGAAGATGGAAAGGCATATCCTGTTACCGTTGTTGAAGCAGGACCATGTTGTGTCATTCAGGTGAAGACGCTTGATAAGGATGGCTATGAGGCTGTTAAAATAGGTTTTTCTGAGATGAAAGAACAGAGAGTAAACAAACCCTTGGCAGGTGTCTTTAAGAAAGCGGGAGTTAAGCCATATAAGTTATTGAAAGAATTGCAGATTGGCGGCTTAAAGGTCGGTGAATTTGTAACCGTGGAAAAATTTGTTAAAGGAGATAGAGTTTCCGTTTCCGGCGTATCCAAGGGCAAGGGATTTCAGGGTGTTATGAAAAGGCACAATTTTTCCGGCGGGCCTGGTTCTCATGGTTCAATGTTTAATCGTGCGCCGGGTTCTATAGGCGCAAGCTCATATCCATCGCGGGTATGGAAAAATCAGAAAATGCCTGGTCATATGGGGTCCGAGAATGTAACAGTGAAAAACTTGGAAATTGTGGACATTAAAGTTGACCAAAATCTGCTCTTAATTAAAGGGGCAGTCCCGGGTGCGGCAGGGACATACATAGAGATTAAAAAGGAAGATTAACATGCCAGAAGTTGAAATAAGAGACAAGAATAATAATATAGTTGGGAAGCTTAACCTTAAAGATGACGTCTTCGATGTCAGTGCAAAGCAAGGCGTAGTCCATAAGGCAATAGTGAATATCCTTGCAAACCAGCGGCAGGGCACTCATGCGACAAAGACAAAAGGACTTATTAGCGGGGGAGGCAAGAAGCCGTGGAAGCAGAAACATACGGGAAGGGCAAGGGCAGGTAGTATCCGTTCTCCTTTATGGAGAGGGGGAGGTACGGTCTTTGGTCCACAACCGAGGGATTATTCATTTAAGCTCCCCAAAAAAGTAAAAAGGCTTGCTTTAATGTCTGCTTTCCATGAAAAGCTTTCGAGTGGAGAAGTCATGATAATAGACACATTGTCCGTGGAGAAGCCTAAAACAAAAGAAATGATTTCAATCTTGAAAGGCCTCGGTCTTAATAACAAAAGCGTGCTCATAATACTTCCCGAAAAAGATGACACGATTACACTTTCTGCCCGGAATATACCGGGTGTTGCTGTAACAAGAGCTATGGATCTCAATACCTATGATATCCTTGCTTATAACATGCTCCTTATGACTAAAGAAGGGGCGTCACGATTAGAGGAAATAAAAGGATCATGAAAAATATTTATACTATAATTAAGAAGCCTTTGTTTACGGAAAAGGGCGGACATCTTAAAGAATCAGAAAACAAAATACTTGTCGAAGTCGCAAAAGACGCCAACAAAATAGATATAAAAAGATCTATCGAAGAGATTTTCAAGGTAAAGGTAGACAAGGTTGCAACAATCAACGCGCAGGGAAAATGGAAAAAACATGGAAGGTCTCTCGGCAAAAGGCCCGACAGGAAGAAAGCGATTATTACGCTTAAGAAGGGCGAAAAACTTGAATTTATTGAAGGTGCATAATGGGCATAAAGAAATATAATCCGACATCACCCGGCGTAAGATTTCAGACGGTCTCTGATTTTGCCGACATTACAACTGATAAACCGCACAAACCTTTACTGAAATCGCTGAAGAAGACGGGTGGAAGAAATAGCAGTGGACGTGTTACTGCATGGCATAGGGGCGGCGGTAACAAGAAGAATTTTAGAATCATTGATTTTAAAAGAAATAAGCTCGGGGTGGCGGCCATGGTCGGATCTATTGAGTATGATCCAAACAGGTCGGCAAGGATCGCGCTCCTTAATTATCGAGACGGCGATAAGCGGTATATTATTGCGCCTTCGGGACTTAATATAGGCGATGAAATTGTATCCGGTAAAGGTGTCGAAATAAAAACAGGCAATGCATTGCCGTTGAGTGACATGCCGTTAGGAACATTTATACATAATATTGAATTGCGGCCGGGAGAAGGCGCAAAACTTGCAAGAAGTGCAGGTTCGTCAGCGCAGCTTATAGCCAAAGAGGATAGATATGTCCAGGTCAAGCTTTCATCGGGAGAAGCGCGGTTTGTCCCTTCGGATTGTATGGCGACAGTCGGGCAGGTAAGTAACTCCGACCATGAAAACATATCATACGGCAAGGCGGGCAGGATGAGATGGCTGGGTAGAAAGCCGATTGTAAGGGGCGTTGCAATGAATCCGATAGATCATCCCCTTGGAGGTGGAGAAGGTAAGGCATCTGGCGGAAGGCCTGCTTGTACTCCTTGGGGAAAACCTGAGGGAGTTAAGACCAGGCAAAATAAGAGAACAGACAGATTAATTATTAAGAGGAGGAAGTAGGTTGGCGAGGTCTCTAAAAAAAGGTCCTTTTGTAGATGTGAAGCTTATGAAAAAGGTAACGGCAATGATCGAAAGCGGAGAAAAAAAGCTTATAAAGACATGGTCGAGACGTTCTACCATTGTCCCAGAATTTATAGGGTATACATTCGCTGTGCACAACGGTAAAAAATTTGTCCCTGTGTATGTTACGGAGAATATGGTAGGTCATAAGCTTGGTGAATTTTCACCGACACGAACATTTAGAAGTCATGCGGGCGCTGAAAAGGCAGCCTCAGCAAAAGGGTAAGGAAGTTCATTATGGAGTCTATAGCTATATTAAAATATGCGAGGATTACACCCAGAAAGGCACGAAGGGTGGTTGACCTTATACGATATAAAAGTGCCGGCGATGCCCTTATGTTTCTTAAGTTTATGCCGTACAGAGGATCAAAGTTTGTGGAAAAGCTTTTGAAATCTGCGATGGCTAACGCGGAACAGAAAAAGGCTGTGAATCCCGAAGAAATGAAGATTGTTAAGGCCTTTGTAGATCAGGGGCCGGTAATGAAAAGGGTTGAACCGAGAGCGATGGGGAGGGCCAACGTTATCAGAAAGAGATCTTCCCATATAACTCTCGTTCTTTCCGAGGAATAGGCAGTATTAAGGTTAAGAGTGGGAAGTTAAAAGTTGCGGAAGTTCAATATATGGCTCTTAACTCTCAACTCATAACTTTTAATTACATTAGGAGGTAGATTTGGGTCAGAAGGCGCATCCGATAGGAAGCAGACTAGGGATAATAAAGACCTGGGATTCAAGGTGGTTTGCCGGTAAGGGATATAGGGATCAACTTCTTGAAGACATATCAATAAGGAGAACGCTTAAGGAAAGACTTTACCATGCCGGCGTGCCTAAGATAGAAATAGAACGTGCCGGTCAGAATTTGAGGGTAATAATTCATACTGCAAGGCCTGGAATAATTATCGGCAAAAAAGGTGCTGAAGTTGAAAAGCTCAGGAAAGACCTTAAAGAGATGAGCGGTAAAGATGTTTCGATTGACATAAAAGAAATCAGGAAACCGGAAATAGACGCCCAGCTTGTGGCGGAAAATGTGGCGCTTCAGCTTGAGAAAAGGGTTGCATTCAGGAGGGCGATGAAAAAGTCCGTAGCTTCAGCCCTCAGATTCGGGACCCTCGGAGTTAAGATAGCATGCGCTGGAAGGCTTGCCGGGGCTGAGATTGCACGATCAGAGTGGTACAGGGAGGGACGGGTTCCTCTCCATACGTTCAGGGCCGATATAGATTATGGTTATGCTAGGGCAAAGACCACATACGGTATCATAGGTGTTAAGGTGTGGATGTACCACGGAGATATCCTGCCTGAAAGTAGAATGAAGGAAATTTAGGTGATATTATGTTGATGCCCAAAAAGGTTAAATTCAGAAAGATGCAGAAAGGCAGAATGAATGGTAAAGCATATAGCGGCTCTACTGTTGCATTCGGTGAATTCGGGTTAAAGGCTCTGGAGCCGGGATGGGTTTCGAGTCAGCAGATTGAGTCAGCCAGAATCGCGATTACCCGTCATGCAAAACGGGGATGTAAAGTATGGATAAGAATTTTCCCTGATAAGCCGATAACGAAGAAACCGGCAGAGACAAGAATGGGGAAGGGGAAAGGAGCTCCCGAATACTGGGTTGCAGTTGTGAAACCGGGCAGGATCCTCTATGAGATGTCGGGTGTGACTGAGGCTCTTGCAAAGGAGGCTATGCGCCTTGCTTCTTATAAATTACCGGTGGCAACAAAGTTTATCAAGAGGGATGAGGAGGTTCTGTGAAATCATCTGAGTTGAGGGCAATGACAATAGATGAATTGGAACAGAAAGAGCAGGATCTCAGAAAAGAACTTTTCAACCTGCGATTTCAGTCCGCTACAGGCGAGATAGAAAACCCAATGCGCATACGCACTGTTAGAAAAAACATTGCGAAGGTTTTGACAATAAGAAGTGAAAAGTCAAGAGCGAAAAGTTAACAAGAAATGGCGTATTATGACTTTTAACTCAAAGAGAGGTTGAAGTGGTAAAAAAGATTTATACAGGCAAGGTTATAAGTAACAGTATGGACAAAACAGTAGTCGTAGCAGTGACCAGGCTTTTTCAGCACCCTACTTATAAAAAGACTGTAAAGCGGGTAACAAAATTCAAGGCACATGATGAGAAAAACAAGTGTCAGATCGGGGATAGTGTAAAGGTGATTGAAACAAGACCTCTCAGCAAGGAGAAGAGGTGGATAGTAATAGAATAGCGGCCGAATGGAGTGAGGACAGATGATCCAGTTGAGGAGTATACTCGAAGTTGCAGACAATTCAGGTGCAAAGAAAGTACAATGTATAAAAGTCCTCGGAGGGTTTCACAGGAGATATGCGAGGCTTGGGGATATAGTTGTCGTTAGTGTTAAAGAGGCACTACCTGATAGCAATATCAAGAAGGGCTCCGTTGCGAAAGCTGTCGTTGTTCGTACTAAGAAAGAACACAGGAGACCCGATGGTTCCTATATACGTTTTGACCAGAATGCAGTAGTAATTATAAACCCTCAGGGCGAACCTGTCGGCACTAGGATATTCGGCCCTGTAGCGAGGGAGCTAAGGTGGAAAGAGTTTACGAAGATCATATCACTGGCTCCGGAGGTTTTATAGGAGAGATATGGGTTTAAGTATAAAGAAAAATGATACTGTAGAGGTAATTACCGGAAAAGAAAAAGGCAAAAAGGGAAGGGTTATCTCAGTTAATCCATCAAAGGATAATCTTTTGATAGAGAAGATTAACATGATAAAGAAACATATGAAACCGACCAGAAAATATGCCCAGGGTGGAATTATCGAAAAAGAGGCCCCGATTCATGTGTCCAATGTAATGCTGGTATGCCCGAAATGTGGCAAGCTGGCAAGGATCGGAAATACATCCTTACAAGATGGCAGGAAGGTGCGGGTGTGTAAGAAATGCAGGGAGGTCATAGACCAGTAATGATGCCGAGGCTCAAAGAAAAATATCTTAAAGAAATTATCCCTAATATGATGAAGGAATTTTCGTATAAAAACATTATGGAGGTTCCTAAAGTAAAAAAGATCGTCCTTAATGTGGGACTTGGAGAGGCGATACAGAATATAAAGCTTCTTGATGCTGCACAAAAAGAGCTTTCATTAGTAACCGGGCAGAAAGCTGTAGTAACAAAGGCCAAAAAATCGATAGCGGCCTTTAAATTAAGGCAAGGGGTACCTATAGGATGTAAGGTGACCCTCAGAAGTGACAGGATGTATGAATTCCTTGACAGGTTTATAAGCGTTACATTGCCGAGAATAAGAGATTTCAGGGGAATATCCGGAAAATCTTTTGACGGAAGAGGCAACTATTCCCTCGGCTTCAAGGAACAGTTCATATTCCCTGAGATTGATTATGACAAGGTTGAGATGGTTCACGGGCTTGACGTGGTTTTTTGCACTACTGCAAAGACCGATAAGGAAAGTAAGGCATTATTGCGTTTTTTTGGAATGCCGTTTAGAAATTGAAATAATTTTTGGTTGTTGGTTTTTAGTTATTAGTCTTTAAAAACCGGCAACTAAAAACTAAATGGGGTGATGAATGGCGAAGACGTGTTTGATTGAAAAGGCTAAAAAGCCGCCAAAATTCAAGGTTCGAGCGTATAACAGATGTAAACTATGTGGTAGGCCCAGGGCCTATTTGCGCAAGTTCGGGATGTGTAGGATTTGTTTCAGAACACTTGCACTCGAGGGCCATATACCCGGAGTGACAAAGGCGAGCTGGTAGTCTTATGGACCCTTATGGAGGTAAATGAATGCTAACTGATCCAATTGCTGATATGCTTACAAGGATACGGAACTCCGTCACGATTAAAGCGGAGAAGGTTGATATACCTATTTCGAAGATAAAGCTGGAGATAGCGAAGATATTGAAGGAAGAAGGATTTATCAGAGCATATAAAATCTTAAAAGACAGGAAACGGGGTATCCTTAGGGTTATTCCTAAATACATGGAGAGTGAAAGTGTGATCTCAGGCTTGAAGAGAATAAGCAAGCCGGGCCGCAGGGTTTATGTCGGCAATGAGGATATCCCGAGAGTAATGGGCGGATTAGGAGTTGCAATCCTGACAACATCAAAAGGAATATTAAGTGATAAGTCTTGCCGGCGGGACAACGTTGGCGGTGAAGTTATCTGTTATGTGTGGTAAAGGAGAGTAATCGTTATGTCACGAATTGGTAAAAAGCCAATAGATATACCTGAGAAAGTCACTATTGAGACAGGCGCCGGGACGATAAGAGTCAAAGGTCCGAAAGGAGAACTGAACTGGAACTATCCGGATAAAACAAAGGTTTCAGTTGACGGAAGCATTATATCCGTGGAGAGGTCCGGTGACTCGAAAGTTGAAAAGGCACTTCATGGTCTTGTAAGGAGCATCATCTCGAACATGGTTGTCGGGGTTTCTCAAGGGTACAAGAAAGTTCTTGATATAGTTGGTGTCGGGTATAAAGCTCAGGTGGCGGGGAATAAGATTGTCTTTGCGTTGGGTTATTCTCATCCTATTGAATTCTTGTTGCCTGAAGGTATTAGTGCAGCGGTTGATGCGAAACAGGTACAGATTACCCTTAACGGTATTGATAAACAGCAAATAGGACAGGTGGCTGCGAGCCTTAAATCACTGAGAATGCCGGATGCGTATAAAGGCAAGGGAATCAGATATTCGGGTGAAAGGATCAAGTTGAAGGTCGGGAAAGCGGGTAAAAAGTAACAATAGCTAATCGTTATTCGCAGAAGATTTTATTGATTAATAACGAATAAGTCAGGAGGTTGTGTTGGCTGAAAGCAAGAAAGAGGGTAAACAGAGGCGGCATGAACGCATAAGGAAGAAAGTCGCCGGCACCCCGGGCAGATTAAGATTATCGGTGTATAAAAGTCTTAATAACATATATGCTCAGATTATAGATGACTCTAAGGGTCATACTGTTGCAACAGCGTCAAGTCTTGATAAAGAATTCAGCGACAATAAATCTCATAAAGGGAACGTCAAGACAGCAAAACTTGTTGGAGAATTAATCGCCAAAAGGGCATTGGAAAAAGGGATAAAGAAGATTGTTTTTGACAGGAGCGGATATCTTTATCATGGCAGCATTAAAGCTTTGGCAGAAGCTACCAGGGAAGCAGGATTAGAGTTTTAGGAGGTTATGTGGAGAAAAAAGATCCAGACGGACTGAATTTTAAGGATAAGGTAGTCTATATAAACAGGGTAGCAAAGGTTGTTAAAGGTGGAAGACGATTTTCCTTCACCGCCCTCGTTGTTGTAGGAGATGGCGATGGGACCGTTGGTGTTGGAAAGGGTAAAGCTTCTGAGGTACCTGAAGCTATAAGAAAGGCGATAGAACAGGCAAAAAAGTCACTCCAGAAATTTCCTATTAAAGAGGGAACAATACCCCACAGAATTATTGGAAGATTTGGCTCCGGGACTGTTGTGATAAACCCTGCTGTGAAAGGCACGGGTATTATTGCAGGGGGTGGTGTAAGGGCGCTCTTGGAAGTAGGAGGGGTCCAGAATGTTGTCGCAAAATCTATCCGCAGTCATAACCCCTTTAATTCGGTGAAGGCGACCTTAAATGGACTTGTAAATCTCAAGGATCCGGAATCGGTTATGAGACTCAGGGGAAAACTTGAGGAAGAGTCTCAGGAGGCATCATGAGGTTAAATGATCTAAGCCCATCTTATGGGAGCAATAAAAAAAGCAAGAGAGTGGGCCGTGGTATCGGCTCGGGCCATGGAAAAACTTCCTGTAAAGGACACAAAGGGCAGAAAGCGCGTTCAGGCGGTACAAAAGGGTCTGGTTTTGAAGGCGGACAAATGCCGCTGCAGCGGAGGTTGCCTAAGAGAGGATTTAAAAACTACCCGTTCAAAATAGATTATACGATCTTAAATCTTGAAGATATCGGCAAAATAGAGAATTTTGATATTATTACTTCCGATATGCTTATAGAAATGGGCATCATAAAGGAATTAAAAAACGGTGGTCTCAAGATTCTCGGTAATGGAGAGATAAAGCGGCCGTTTACCATAAGGGCAGACGCCTTTAGCGCTTCAGCATTGACGAAAATATCTGCGGCTGGTGGTAAGGCTGAGGTAATATAAAGTTGAGCATTCTTTCGAGCTTCCAAAATATATTCAAAATCCCCGAACTTAAAAGCAGGGTCTTATTTACAATGGCCCTTCTTGCTGTCTATAGGATAGGCGCTCATATCCCGACCCCCGGGATTAATGGTGAGGAACTTAGCAAGTTCCTTGCTGAAAAAGGCGGAGCGCTTATGGGCTTCTTTGATATGTTTTCAGGCGGTGCCTTATCAAGAGTGACGATTTTTGCCCTTGGGATTATGCCTTATATAAGCGCGTCAATTATCCTTCAGCTCTTGACAGTCGTAATCCCCGCAATCGGGAAGCTCGCAAAAGAAGGAGAAGCAGGCAGAAAAAAGATAGTAAAGTATACAAGATATGGGACTGTTTTGATTAGCGCGGTTCAATCTTTCGGTATTGCCGCGGGACTTGAAGGCATGGCAGGCGGTGCTTTTGTTCAAACCCCGGGGTGGTCTTTTAGGTTGCTGACTATGATTACATTAACATCCGGCACTGCTTTTATAATGTGGCTCGGAGAACAGATTACCGAAAGGGGCATCGGTAACGGGATATCACTTATTATATTCGCAGGAATTGTCGCAAGATTTCCCAATGCAATAATAAGTACGGTAAGACTTTTACAAGCGGGAGAACTATCGATATTTTTTGTTATCTTCCTCGTTGCAATGATGATTACCGTCATCGGGGCGATAATATATATGGAAAGAGGACAGAGGAAGATTCCTGTACAATATGCAAAGAGAGTGGTGGGACGGAAGGTTTACGGAGGCCAGTCTACACACCTGCCGTTGAAGATAAATACCTCCGGTGTGATACCGCCGATATTTGCTTCTTCCATCATTATGTTTCCTGCAACGGTGGCCGGCTTTATAGCAGTGCCATGGGTTCAGGCGTTTGCGAGACAACTTTCTCCCGGCACGGTGCTCTATACATCACTATATGTGGGCATGATTTTTTTCTTCGCTTATTTTTATACCGCTATTATCTTTAATCCAGTTGATATCGCGGATAATCTTAAGAAGTATGGCGGATATATACCTGGCATAAGACCGGGACAGAAGACGTCTGAATATATTTATAAGGTGTTGTCACGACTGACATTTGTAGGAGCGCTTTATTTAGGAGTTGTGTGCATTATTCCGGAGATTTTGATTAGGAGATTTAATGTGCCGTTTTATTTTGGGGGAACTTCCCTTCTGATCGCAGTCGGTGTTGCCCTGGATACCGTGTCCCAAATCGAGTCACACCTAATCACTCGTTCATATGAGGGGTTCCTTAAAAAAGGAAGACTGAAAGGAAGACGATAGGGAAGAATTTTGCGCGACTTAAAATCTGCGATGCTGATTTTACAGGAATATGATAATATTAAAATCTCCAGAAGAGATCGAAAAAATAGCGCAGTCGTGTTTTATTGTCGCAAAAACACTTGATTATTTGAAAGATATGGTCAGGCCCGGCATTTCAACGAAAGAAATCGATAGATTGGCAGATGAATATATACGATCAAATGATGCGGTTCCGGCATTTAAAGGGTACAGAGGGTACCCTGCAAGCATATGCGCGTCCGTCAATGATGAAGTTATTCACGGCATTCCATCGGGTAGAATACTGATGGAGGGTGACATTATAGGGATAGACCTCGGCGTTTATAAAGATGGTTTTTACGGAGACGCCGCCCGTACTTTTCCTGTAGGGAAGATACACCCGGATGCTGAAAAACTGCTAAGAGTAACGGAAGAGGCGCTTTACCAGGGTATAGAGAATGCAAGGCTGGGGCAAAGGGTGTCCGACATCTCCAATGCAATTCAGGGGCACATTGAGTCAAAAGGGTTCTCTGTTGTCAGGGCATTTGTGGGACACGGTATAGGCAGGGACCTGCATGAGGATCCGCAGATACCTAATTTCGGGCTACCCGGTCGAGGACCGAGACTTATGGCGGGCATGACCGTGGCGATAGAACCGATGGTGAATGAGGGAGGCTACGAGGTGGTTGTGCTTGATGACAAATGGACTGCTGTTACAATGGATGGGAAATTGTCGGCCCATTTCGAGCATACAATCCTTGTGACTGCCGATGATCCTAAAATCTTGACTAAATTAAACTAAAAAGAGTATATTATTTAGTTAATGTCAAAAGAAGACAATATAGAGGTAGAAGGTAAGATCGTAGAAACGTTGCCTAATGCGATGTTCAGGGTTGAACTCGAAAACGGCCAGGTTGTGCTTGCGTATGTTTCGGGGAAAATGAGGATGCATTTCATTAAGATTTTACCGGGTGATAGGGTCACGGTAGAACTCTCCCCCTACGACCTGACTAAGGGAAGAATAACATACAGATTTAAGTGAAACTAAAAAGAGGGTGAAATGAAAGTCCGTTCTTCAGTTAAAGCTATTTGTGCCAAGTGTAAAATTGTTAAAAGAAAAGGTGTCGTAAGGGTCATATGCGATAACCCTAGACATAAACAGAGACAGGGGTAAGGATTATGAATCAAGGGTATAGAGATTTAAGCGGAATAAAAATCTCCAGACTGACAAAGGAGGTACAGGTTGGCGAGAATTGCTGGAGTTGATTTACCAAAGAATGAGCGCGTTGAAATAGGTCTAACACGAATTTTCGGCTTAGGCAGATCTTTGTCACAGAAAATATTGTCTGAGACGAATATCAACCCAAATACAAGGGTTAAAGACCTTACTAATGAAGAAATCGCGAAAATCAGGAGTGTGATAGAGAGGGATTTCAGGGTTGAAGGAGACCTTAGGCGTGACATATCTATGGGTATCAAAAGACTCATAGATATCGGCAGTTACAGAGGTCAAAGACACCGTTTGGGGCTTCCTGTAAGAGGACAAAGAACAAAAACCAATGCACGAACCCGTAAAGGGCCGAGAAAAGCGGTTATGGGCAAAAAGAAAGAGGCATAGCGGAATGGCTCAAAGAAAGAAAGGCGTAAAAAAAGACAGGAAAAATATCACGTATGGAGCAGCGCATATTCAGGCTACTTTTAATAATACTATCGTTACGATAACCGATCCAAACGGAGACGTAATCACATGGGCAAGTTCCGGCAATCTGGGGTTTAAGGGGTCTAGGAAAGGAACTCCGTATGCTGCACAAATGGCCGCTACAACAGCAGCAAAGAAGGCACTCGATTCCGGCATGAAACAAGTTGATATTTTTGTTAAAGGGCCGGGTGCAGGGCGTGAGTCGGCGATCCGTGCGCTCCAGGTAGCGGGTTTGGAGATAAATCTCATAAAAGATGTAACTCCGGTCCCTCACAATGGGTGTAGACCTCCAAAAAGGAGGAGGGTATAACCATGGCCAGATATATAGGAGCTTTATGCAGGATTTGCCGTAGAGAAGGGGAGAAACTCTTTTTGAAAGGCGACAGGTGTTATACTGAAAAGTGCGCTATCGAGAGAAGGAAATACCCACCGGGACAGCATGGGCAGGGCTTTAGAAAACTATCAGATTATGGTATTCAGCTTAGAGAAAAACAGAAGGTCAGAAAAATGTATGGCCTTCTTGAGAGACAGTTCAGAAAATATTTCTATGAGGCAGAAAGAAAGAAAGGCATTACAGGAGAAATTCTCCTTCAACTCATTGAAAGCCGTCTCGATTCGATGGTATTCCGGATGGGCTTTGCGCCTAACAGGAGAAGGGCAAGGCAGATTATCAAACACGGCCATATATTTGTAAACGGCAAAGAAGTTAATCTCCCATCCTGCGAAATCAAGGGAGGGGATGTAGTAACGGTTAAAGAAGTGAGCAGGGATAACCCGGAAATAGTCGACAGTCTCTCCAAAAGTGGACACAGGGGAATCCCCGGATGGGTTGAGGTTGACACTGCAAATCTTAGCGGTAAGGTTTTACATATTCCATCTCGTGATGAGATACAACTTCCTGTACAAGAACAGCTCATAGTAGAACTCTATTCTAAGTAAGTACAGTATAAACGCATTATATATATTAACCAGACCCCGGGCATTAATAAGCACAATGGCCGGCAGTTAAGTACCGGCCTGTAAATGTGGAATTTGGTCTGCATTGTGTTATGACCCGGATTTGGTTATCCGAATTTTTAATTTGAGGAGGCCTTATGGACCTGAAGAAAATAGGCTTTCAGCTACCTGAAGCAGTAAAGTTTGATGAAGAGACTCTCACTGATTCATATGGGAAACTTATAGCTGAGCCTTTAGAACGTGGGTTTGGTACCACATTAGGGAATGCACTTAGGAGAGTTTTACTTTCCTCTATCGAGGGTGCTGCAGTAACTGCCGTTAAGATACCGGGTGCCCTTCATGAGTTTTCGACAATAAAGGGTGTGAAGGAAGACGTCGTTGATATAATCCTAAACATAAAGAAGCTCAGATTCAAGCTGTATTCAAATGGCAAGAAGATTGCGACAATAAAAGTGAAGGGTCCCAAGATTGTGACGGGCGGAGATATTGAGGGGGACACATCTTTCGATCTCCTGAACCCTGAACAGGTTATTGCAACTTTGGATAAAGACGCCACCTTTGAAGCTGAGCTGTATATAAAAAAAGGCAAAGGGTATATTGCAGCTGATCTGAATAAAGAGGAAGATCTCCCTGTTAATATGATAGCGGTTGATTCTATTTTTACGCCCATAAAGAAGGTCAACTTCATTGTTGAAAAGACAAGGGTCGGAAGGGCTACGGATTATGACAGACTTATAATGGAAATATGGACCGACGGAAGTGTAACACCTGAAAGGGCGATTTCTCAGGCCGCTTCTATTATTATTGACCATATGGATTTGTTCGTGTTGGAAGAAGACGACCTGGAAGAAGAGAATATTTCTGTTGATCAGGGTGATTTGATACATTCATTGAGCGAGGATCCCGTCTTCAATAATAATCTTCTGAAAAGTGTTGAAGAACTCGAACTCTCGGTAAGATCATATAATTGTCTGAAGAATGCGAATATAAAAACCATCGCCGACCTTGTGCAAAAGACCGAACAGGAGATGCTTAGGACAAAGAACTTCGGCCGCAAGTCCCTTAATGAAATAAAAGAGATATTACACACAATGGGACTGCGTCTCGGAATGAGGGTTGATCTTGACGCTCTAAATAAAGAGGCGGCATTACAAATCGGAGGTACAGAGCAAGATGCGACACAGAGTTGATGGAAGGTTATTCGGAAGAACGGCGAATCAGAGGAAAGCTTTGTTAAGAGGGCTAGTGTCCTCTTTGCTGGAACATGAAAGAATAGAGACTACGGTTGCCAAGGCAAAAGAAGTCAAGAAAATCGCTGAAAAAATAGTGACCCTCGGTATAAAAGGTGATTTACATTCAAAGAGAATGGCCCTTTCATATATACCCAACCGCACTGTTATGTCAAGGCTCTTCAGTGAAATAGCTCCGAGATTTTTGGGAAGGAACGGCGGCTACCTCAGAATGATGCATACGAGGAATAGAGTGAATGACTCTGCTCCGATGGCTGTGCTCGAATTTATTGATTACGAGGATTTAAGGAAGGCAAAAGATACAAAGGCTGAGAAAAAAGAGGCTGAAAAGTCAGCTTAAAGTCCCAAAATTAACACGCAAAAGAGAAGGAAAAGTTGAAATTTTTCCTTCTCTTTGTTGCATTCTCTCGATCATACACAAAGAATAATGCGGGCATTTCCTCTGGAATCCTTATACCTCAAATGCGTCTTTAATGTGATCAATCTCCCTTTCGCCGTTGTTCAAACAGAAGATGCTTATAACGTCAAACCTTACAGGGAGTTCTTTTTGTTGTTTTTTTAAATAGAAGAGAGCCAAATTTTTCATTTTTTTTCTCTTGTTGCTATTTACAGCTTCGAAAGGATAACCGAAGGAGTCATTTGTCCTTGTCTTGACTTCTATGAAAACTGTGGTATTTCCGTCTCTTGCGATGACGTCAATTTCACCGATGACTGTTTTGTAATTCCTCGCAATTATCTTGTAGCCTTTTTTCTTGAGGAAATGTATGGCCAGGTCTTCTCCTTCAGTGCCAAGGGCCTTCATTGCCTTCGAGTCTCCTGATGAGCTTCGGTATTCCCTCTATATCCTTGATCTCTTTCTGACAGAGTACCTTTAAAAGATCCCTGAAAGAAGAATATTCTTCCCAGTGGCCTTTGAGGTAAGCAGAAAGTATTTTATTAAGGTCTTCACCCTTCCTGTCCCAGTCGGAAAGTAAAACAACTCTGTGAAATCTATGAATGATATCATCACAGAAATCATAGAGGTTTTTGCCGTTATGGAGCGTTATGATTTCACCGGTGACGCCGAGACTTTTCAGGGCAGACGCGTCCTTTTTGCCTTCAACGATTACAGGGACTGTTATGTTTACTTCAATCAGATGCTCGAAGACCTCTCTTAACCTCTCGGCCCTCTCAACATCGATGGCTGACGGAAATAGTTTATGTGTATTAATCATATATAATTTTTATAATACAAAATGTGATCTGTAATTACAAATACGTAAAAAACTGAAAAAAAACATGCGGTTATTATAAAATAAAATATAACATTTCATAGTTTATTTCAAAGGATTGTTTAGTTGACTTTAGGAAATATTTTATATAAGGTTAAAGCATGGCGGCAAAGTTAGGACAACTCCTCATAACGGCTAATATCATATCGGAAGACCAGCTTAAGGAAGCGATCGGCCTCCAGCGGAGGGAAGGCGGCAGGCTTGGGACGAACCTGATGAAGTTAGGGTATATAACTGAAGAGAAGCTTGTTACTTTTTTAAGCAAACAATGGGGTGTTCCGGCAATAAACCTTTCTGATTATAAAATAGATCCGTCGGTATTAAAGCTTATTCCGGCAGAGATAGTGAAGAAGTACTTAATCATACCTGTAGCGAGAGTAGGAGCGACCTTAACGATAGCAATGGCTGACCCGTCTAATGTGTTTGTGATAGACGATGTAAAGTTTATGACGGGGTATAACGTTGAAGTAGTAGTGTCTGGGGAATCATCGATAATCAATGCCATAACGGGGTACTACCGGGGAGGGGGGGAGGCACTGGTTTCGACGAGGAAGTCCCCTGCCGCCGCGGCAAAGACGATTCAGGCCAAGGATTATACGATGTCGGATGAGGAATTCAAAGGGGATGAAGCCTTTGCCTCTTTTGATGAAAGCGTTACGGTCGACGTAGATGAATTCGATAAAGTGATAGGCGAGGCTTTAGATGATGTCGAAATTGTTGAGGAACAGGAAGATGATGCTGTAAGGGATGTAGAACGGCCTATTGTCAAACTCGTTAACGGCATTCTTATTAATGCGATAAAGGAGAGGGCAAGCGATGTCCACATAGAGCCATATGAGAACTCCCTGAGGGTACGGCAGCGGGTAGATGGAGTTATGTATACGGTTATGAATCTGCCGGTGAAAATAAAGGCTGCCGTAACGTCGAGGATAAAAATAATGTCCAGCCTCGATATTGCCGAGAGGAGACTTCCGCAGGATGGAAGGATTAAACTGAAACTCGGCAAGAAGAAAGAGATAGATTTCCGTGTATCAACGGTACCGTGCCTCTTTGGGGAAAGGACTGTTTTGCGGCTTCTTGACAAGTCGAACCTTCAGGTAGACCTTACAAAGTTGGGGTTTGAAGAAGAGAATCTGAAAGAATTCATGGATGCGCTGGAAAAGCCATATGGGATGGCGCTTGTAACAGGGCCCACAGGAAGCGGAAAGACGACGACACTCTATTCTGCATTGCATTATCTCAATAAAATAGGTGTTAATGTATCAACTGCCGAGGACCCTGTTGAGTATAACTTCTTGGGGATCAATCAGGTGCAGGTGAAGGAAGATATAGGCCTTACATTTGCTTCGGCACTCAGGTCTTTTCTGCGGCAGGACCCCGACATTATCATGGTTGGAGAGATACGTGACTTTGAGACGGCAGAGATCTCAGTGAAGGCTGCGCTGACCGGCCATCTTGTCCTGAGCACCCTTCATACAAATGATGCTCCAGGCACTATAAGCAGACTGCTGAATATGGGAATTGAGCCGTTTCTTGTAGCAGCGTCAGTTATTCTTATTGTGTCACAAAGGCTTACGAGGGTGATATGTTCATCTTGCAAGGAAGAAGAGAAAGTCCCTCTCCCTGCGCTCATCCAGTTAGGGTTCTCGGAAGAAGAGGCGGAATCTATAATATGTTATAAAGGCAAAGGTTGTTCTGCATGCAATAATAGCGGGTATAAAGGAAGGATAGCCCTTTATGAAGTCATGTCTCTTAAGGATGAACTTAAAGAAATGATTCTTGAAGGGGCATCCGCTGATGAATTGAAAAAGACCGCCATCAGACTCGGGATGAGGACATTAAGGGTGAGCGGGTTGGCCAAGATTAAAAGCGGTATTACTACCATAGATGAAATTGTCAGGGTTACCTTCGGAGATTAAATATGGGAAAAGCATGGCGGCAAAGTTAGGACAACTCCTCATAACGGCTAATATCATATCGGAAGACCAGCTTAAGGAAGCGATCGGCCTCCAGCGGAGGGAAGGCGGCAGGCTTGGGACGAACCTGATGAAGTTAGGGTATATAACTGAAGAGAAGCTTGTTACTTTTTTAAGCAAACAATGGGGTGTTCCGGCAATAAACCTTTCTGATTATAAAATAGATCCGTCGGTATTAAAGCTTATTCCGGCAGAGATAGTGAAGAAGTACTTAATCATACCTGTAGCGAGAGTAGGAGCGACCTTAACGATAGCAATGGCTGACCCGTCTAATGTGTTTGTGATAGACGATGTAAAGTTTATGACGGGGTATAACGTTGAAGTAGTAGTGTCTGGGGAATCATCGATAATCAATGCCATAACGGGGTACTACCGGGGAGGGGGGGAGGCACTGGTTTCGACGAGGAAGTCCCCTGCCGCCGCGGCAAAGACGATTCAGGCCAAGGATTATATGATGTCGGATGAGGACCTTAAGGATGAAGATACGCTGACTCAGACTGATGAAAGTTTTAGCGTCGATGTAGATGAATTCGATAAGGTCGTAGGTGACGCCCTGGACAGTGTTGAGGCTTATACAGAACAGGATGATACCACAGCCGGGGAAGTTGAAGAACCTATTGTCAAACTCGTTAACGGTATCCTTGTCAATGCTATTAAGACCGGAGCAAGCGATATTCATGTAGAGCCGTATGAGCGCGCGCTGAGGGTCAGGTACAGGGTTGACGGAGTTCTTTTTAATGCGATGAACCTGCCGTTAAAGATAAAGAACCCTATAACATCGAGACTTAAGATAATGGCAAAGCTTGATATCGCCGAGAGGAGACTTCCGCAGGACGGAAGGATCAAGCTGAGACTCGGCAAGAAAAAAGAGATAGATTTCCGTGTGTCGGTTCTGCCGTGCCTTTATGGTGAAAAGACGGTCCTCAGGATACTCGATAAGGCAAACCTTCAGGTGGACCTTACAAAGCTGGGGTTTGAAGAAGAGGCGTTGAAGAAATTTTTTGATGTACTGGAAAAGCCGTACGGTATGATACTCGTTACAGGCCCCACCGGAAGCGGCAAGACTACTACGCTTTACTCTGCACTGAATTACCTTAACAAGCCGGGCATCAATATAATGACTGCCGAGGACCCTGTTGAGTATAATTTTTTGGGGATGAACCAGGTGCAGGTGAAGGAAGAAATAGGCCTTACATTCGCCTCGGCGCTGAGGGCGTTTCTGCGGCAAAGCCCTGATATCATTCTCGTTGGAGAGATACGTGACTTTGAGACCGCGGAAATTGCGGTAAAAGCGGCGCTGACCGGTCATCTTGTGCTGAGTACCCTTCACACAAATGATGCCCCGAGCAGCATAAGCAGGCTTTTGAATATGGGGATAGAGCCGTTTTTAGTATCGGCATCTGTTATCCTGATCGCGGCACAGAGACTTGCCAGAAAAATTTGTACGGAATGCAAGGAAGAGGAAAAATTTCCCGTTTCGGCACTTATACAGTTAGGCTTCACGGAAGAAGAGGCAATATCCGTTAAATGTTACAAGGGGAAGGGTTGCCCGGTATGCAATAACTCCGGGTATAAAGGGAGGATAGCATTGTATGAAGTTATGCCTGTCGGCAGCGAGATAAAAGAGATGGTTCTTGAAGGCGCATCAGCGGATGAACTGAAGAAGACTGCCGTCAGGCACGGTATGAAGACCTTAAGGATGAGCGGCCTTACGAAGGTAAAAGAAGGTGTGACCTCTATAGAAGAGGTAATGAGAGTGACATTCGGAGACTGATAAAACCGGGCAGTGTTGTTATAATGAAAACTAATGATTAAAATCGGATAACTGAGATAACGGAGAGGGAAATGGCTACACTTTATGATCTGCTGAAGATGATGATTGAAAAAAATGCCTCAGACCTTCATATAACGACAGGCAGTTCACCGAGGTTGAGGATAGACGGCAAACTTGTGAGTATTGATAATCCGCTTCTGACACCCGCGGATACAAAGGCCCTGTGCTACAGCATTCTTACCGATGCGCAAAAACATAAATATGAGGAAAATAATGAACTCGACCTGTCTTTTGGAGTAAAGGGTTTAAGCCGGTTCAGGGCAAATATATTTATGCAGCGCGGCGCAGTGGCAGGAGCGTTCAGGACTATACCCTTTGATATCAGAGGCTTTAAGGACCTCGGCTTACCGGAGATGACAGGTGAACTTGCAAAAAAGACGCGCGGTCTGATTCTCGTTACCGGACCCACCGGAAGCGGAAAATCTACAACCTTAGCCGCAATGGTTGACAAAATAAACTCTGAAAGATACGAGCACATAATAACAATAGAAGATCCGATAGAATATCTTCACCCGCACAAGAAGTGTCTGATCAACCAGAGAGAGGTACATGCCGATACGTCATCTTTTAAGGCTGCGTTGCGGTATGTCCTCAGACAAGATCCCGATGTGGTTCTCATCGGTGAAATGCGCGACCTCGAAACAATAGAAGCAGCCCTCACTGTTTCGGAAACAGGACATTTGACTTTGGCTACTTTGCATACAAATTCCGCCGTCCAGACAATAAACCGTATCATTGATGTCTTCCCGCCGCATCAACAGGAGCAGATAAGGGTCCAGCTCTCTTTTGTGCTTGAAGGCATACTCGCTCAACAGCTTATCCCGAAGAAATCGGGACAGGGTAGGGTTCTCTCAGTCGAATTACTTGTACCCAACCCTGCCATCAGGAATCTAATAAGAGAAGACAAGATACACCAGATATATTCGATGATGCAGACCGGTCAGGGAAAGTCCGGAATGCAGACAATGAACGAGTCGTTGTTCGCCCTTTATTCAAAAGGACTTATAAAGTACGAAGATGCTGTCGGGAGATCACCGGTAGCCGATGAGTTGATTCAAGTGATTCAAAAGAGTCTGCCGTCAACCTCCGGGAAAGGAAGGACATAAAAATGGCTATTGTTTTTAAATGGTCCGGCAAGACATCGCGGGGAACCATCGAATCAGGTGAAATGACCGCGGCAACAAAAGAAGACGTTATTGCGTTCCTTAAGAAAAGGAATATTGTTGCTACCGTTGTTACTGAAAAGTCACAGAAGGGGTTGGGCAAGTTTACATTTGGAGGCAAAGTAAAGGATAAGGATATCGTTATATTTACAAGACAATTTGCCACGATGATTGACGCAGGACTGCCGCTGGTACAGGCCCTTGATATACTGTCGGCGCAGGTTGAAAGTAAGGTCTTGGGCAATGCACTTTTGCAGGTCAAGTCGGATGTTGAATCAGGAGCGACATATGCTGATGCTCTTAGAAAACACACCCGTATATTCAGTGAATTATATGTGAATATGGTTGCTGCGGGTGAGGCAGGCGGGATACTCGATACAATACTTAACAGGCTGGCAGTTTACATTGAAAAGGCGATGAAGCTGAAAAAGAAGGTCAAGGGGGCAATGGTTTATCCCGCTGTTGTCTCATCAATCGCTGTTTTGGTAATTGCCGTCATAATGATATTCGTTGTCCCGACATTCTCTAAGATGTTTGCTACCCTGGGAGGAACACTCCCTTTGCCGACAAGGATGATCGTTGGTCTCAGTGGTTTCATCGCAGGCATCGGCGGGTTGATTATCTTAATGGCGATTGTCGCAATAGTAGTCTTTATTGTTCAGGTCAGGAGAACGGAGAAGGGTAAGCACGTCATAGATAAAATTCTGCTCAGGCTCCCGATTTTCGGTCCTTTGCTGAATAAAGTAGCCGTGGCAAAATTCACAAGGACACTGGGTACCCTTGTCAGCAGTGGTGTTCCGATCTTGGACGGTCTTGAGATAACTGCCAAGACGTCAGGCAACAAAGTTATTGAATATGCAATTACCGATGTCAGGAAAGGGGTAGTCAGCGGGAAGACCCTTGCCGAGCCTATTACAAAAGCCAAGGTGTTTCCGCCTATGGTTACCCATATGATAGCAGTCGGTGAATCGACCGGCGCGCTTGATGCAATGCTTTCGAAGATCGCCGATTTTTATGATGATGAAGTTGATGCAGCCGTATCGAACCTAACCGCAATGATGGAGCCTTTGCTGATGGTGTTCCTCGGCGGCGCTGTAGGTTTTATAGTTGTTGCAATGTATTTGCCGATATTCAAACTTATTACACTTATAAAATAAAGACCGGCTCTTATTCAAAAAAGGTGAATTGAAGAATTCGAGAATTGCAGGTGCCGGACAACCTACTGATGTTCGGCAAAACCTCAGGATCCTTGATGGGACAGTGCTATGAACACCTTATGTCCGATCCCCCTTTGGACGGTCTACTGCCCGGTATATTTGTGGTATGGAATTTATGTCTGAAGATATCATAACGCTAAAAAAGAAATTAAAGGCTTTGATAGTATTCAGGGTCATCTTTGTCACCCTTTTCTTCGGTTCTTCTTTTTTCTTCTGGGGATTTGGAAGATTTCATGATATCCACACGCTATCTTACCTGATTATATCCCAGTATGTTTTTACTATTATTTATTACCTTCTGCTCGAAAGAACCGGCAATCTTGTCCTGTTTGCATATGTACAGTTGACGATCGATATTTTTTTCGAGATACTGCTTATCTATTTTACAGGCGGAATTGACAGCTGGTTTTCCTTTACTCTAGTACTTACGATCCTGGCTTCAAGTATCGTGCTGAATAAAAAAGCAGGCTTTATCACTGCAACATTAAGCAGCGTTCTTTACGGTATGCTCATCAATCTTCAGTTATACGGCTTGCTGGCCGTCAAAAGTGAAGGCCTTATGGAAGCGAAGGATTATTTATACAAGATATTCATTCATACGATTTTCTTTTATCTTACCGCCTATCTCAGCGGATATCTCTCATCAAGGCTTGAGAAGACGGTGCAAAAACTTGCGGAAAAAGACCTGGATATACGTGACCTCGAAATTTTTACCAGAGAAGTCGTAGAAGGCCTGCCGAGCGGCCTTTTTACTACTGACATGTCCGGAAGGGTACTGCTCTTCAACCGCGCCGCTGAAAGAATAACGGGGATCGGGAGAGAGGCTGTTATAGGACAGAAGATAGATTCAGTTATCCCGTTCTTCCCGTTTCCGTTTTATGAAGAACGAAGGGATGAAAAAACGGTAACAACCGGTCGCACTCAAAAGATAATTGGACTTAATATCTCATTAATGAAAGGCGCGGCTGATAACACTAAAGGTTTTATAGTGGTTTTCCAGGACCTTACGCCGTTCAAAAAACTTGAAGCGGAAATGAAACAAAAAGAAAAATGGGCAGCCATAGGAGAACTTTCATCGAATATCGCCCATGAGATCAGGAATCCCCTCGCCTCTTTAAAGGGTTCAATAGAAATGATCAGGGAAGATTCGATACCGAAGAATCAAAAAGAGAGGCTTATGGAGATTGCCTTAAACGAGATGGACCGCCTTAACCGCATTATAACCGATTTCCTTACCTATTCACGTCCTACACCACCGGAATTCAGTCAGTTTGATATCCATGAACTTCTCGATGAAACAATAGACCTCCTAAAGAATGTAGATCAAAATAATGGGCATGTTTCCATAAGAAAAAATTACAACGGCCCGGTTACTGTGAACGGTGACCCCCAGAAATTGCGGCAGGTGTTCTGGAACCTCGGCTTAAATGCAATGGAAGCAATGCCTGAGGGAGGGGAGATTATTGTCTCAACAAGAGATACGTCCGATTCTGTTGAGATAACCATGAAGGATTTTGGCGCCGGGATAGAGGAAAAGAACCAAGAAAAAATATTCTACCCATTTTTTACTACAAAAGAGCGGGGCACAGGACTTGGACTTGCAATAGCTTACAGGATAGTCGAAGAACACCGGGGCCGGATAAACGTGGAGAGCGGACATGGAATCGGTACAACCTTTGAGGTTATACTACCCAAAGAAAAATGAAGAAGGATAAAGGGAAAATACTCGTTGTCGAGGATGAGCAAAGCATGCGGGAAGTGCTCAAGATCCTCCTTGAGGGAGAGCACTATAAGGTAATAACCGTGTCCGACGGGCTTGAAGGCCTCTCATTGTTGGACAGGGACATATTCGATCTCGTTATAACCGACATGAAGATGCCGAAGGCCGGCGGGTTCGAAGTGCTGAAAAAAGTAAAAGAGACATCACCGGATACGGTTGTAATCATGATAACGGCTTTCGGGAGTAAAGAGATTGCAATTGAAGCAATGAAGTTGGGCGCCTATGATTACATCAGCAAACCTTTCAATATCGACGAGATACGATTAATTGTCAGAAAGGCGATCGAGAAGAAAAGGGAGAGGGAAGAGCTTGATATCCTGAGAGAGAAAGTAGAAGCTGCATACACCCTCGAAAACATTATCGGAAAGAGCCCAAAGATGCAGGATATGTTTAAGCTTATTCCGCGGATAGCCCAGAGCAACTCTAATGTGCTGATAACCGGTGAGAGCGGTTCGGGCAAGGAACTGGTTGCTGCTGCGCTGCACAATCTTAGTCACAGGAAGAAGAAGAATTTTGTGACAATAAACTGTGCGGCATTTCCTGAAGGACTTCTTGAATCGGAGTTGTTCGGACATATGAAAGGTTCTTTTACAGGTGCTTTGTATAACAAGCAGGGGTTATTTGAGGTTGCCGACGAAGGCAGTATCTTTCTCGATGAGATCGGAGAGATGCCTGCCACCCTTCAATCTAAGTTACTCAGGGTCCTTGAGAACGGGACATTCAGACGTGTCGGGGGAACAACAGATATTAAGGTTGATATTAGGGTCATATCCGCAACGAATAAGGACTTAAAGGAAGAGATAACAGCCGGAAGATTCAGGGAGGATTTATTTTATAGACTGAATGTGGTCCCTGTTAATATCCCTCCTTTAAGAGAGAGAAAAGAAGATATTCCATTGCTTGTAGACCATTTTATGAGAAAAACGTCTGATAAACTAAAATGGATTACCCCGGAGGCAATGAGGTTTTTAATAGACTATCCCTGGATGGGTAATGTAAGAGAACTCGAGAACGCTATCGAGCGTATAGCTTTGCTCACGGACAAAGAAGCGATAACACCCTTAGAACTTCCGCCGGAAATTGCCGGAACGGCAGGGTATGTTATTGAGACAAAGGGGCTGCCGACCATAACAGACGAAGGCATAGATATCGATAAAATTATCGACGATATTGAAAGAAAATATCTCCTCAACGCTCTTGAAAAGGCCGGTGGGGTAAAGACTGAAGCGGCAAAACTTTTGAACCTTTCTTTCCGGTCCTTCCGCCACAGACTCCATAAATACGGGATCACCTAAGAAATTCCCACCCTCTGCGGATGTGTATAAACATTCATGCGGTCGCCCCTCACGAACCCGATTAATGTCAGCCCCGATTTTTCGGATATCTCAACGGCGAGGTTTGTGGGGGCGGTCCTGCTTGCAAGAATCGGGATGCCCCACCGTGCGCATTTTGATGCAATCTCTGATGAGAGCCGCCCGCTCACTAACATTAATTTCCCGCTGAAAGGTATGTCCTCAATGATTGCATGTCCTATGACCTTGTCAACGGCGTTATGCCTGCCTATGTCTTCCGTGAAAACAAATATCTCCTTACCGTCAGACAATGCTGCGCTGTGGACACAGCCCGTAAGTCTGAAGAGTTCGGACCTCTGCTGGAACTCCTTAAAAACGGATTTCAGGGTCTCAGCGTCAACGGAAAAATCATCTGTTATCTTTTCGAAATTCTTCCCTTTGGGGAATGTGATGCCGCCAACGCACCCCGATGTGATTACCATGCCTTGTGTTGAAATTTCGCCGTCAGCAGGGATATCGACAGTTATCTCATCCCCGTACTCTATATTGATTTTCTCCGTGCAGAAATGCCCCTTGATTATTCCTTCGGTCAGGAATAGGCCGACGACCAGTTCCCTTATCATCATGGGTGTACAATAAAGGCTTATTACATGCCTGCCGTTTACGGATATCCTGAGTTTTTTTTCTGCTGCAATATAGTCTTCAGTCTCCTCAAAGGATAGTCCCTGTTTCTTGATTATTTTTCTTCTTATGTACGGGTTCATTAATCTCCATACCCCGCCGTCTCTGCGGCGGGCACCTTACGTCGTCGGGGTGCAGGGCGTCGGAGCGAAGCGCAGACCCTTGCCGACCCGCGGGGTCTAATACCCCGTGGTGTCGTGCCGAGCAAAGCGAGGTTTAGTTTATTATTTTTTTTTCCAGTGCCACCACTGACCTTATAGAATAATTATACATCCAAATGTTGTGTATTCGTCCTGTCAAATAAAAAATCTTGAGATAAAAGATATATAATAGGGACATGAATATGGGGAATATCAAATTAAAGAAAATCAATCTTCTCTCTACGGTATTCTTTATTCTAATCGCTGTTTTTTATCTGGCGCACGAGAAATCCACCCTCTCGAAACAGAATACCAATGATAACTTTGTCCCTGTCATATCGGTTTCCGACGGTGACACAATTGTCGTCTTAACCTATGGTAAAAAAGAAAAAGTCAGGTTTATAGGCATAGATGCGCCCGAATTGGCCCAGAAACCCTGGGGGGAAGAAGCGAAAAAATATCTGGAGGCCCTTTTGGGTTCTTCAGGATGGAGAGTCAGGCTTGAATTTGATATAGAAAAAAGGGATAAATATGGCCGTCTCCTTGCATATCTCTGGACAACCAAAAATGAGATGCTCAACTTTCTCATAATAAAAAGCGGAAATGCGATGCTTTATACTGTTCCTCCGAATGTAAAATATACCGGTGAGCTGAGGGCCGCCCAGAATGAAGCACGTTCGAAAAGTCTCGGCATATGGAGCGGAAAGGGCTCAGAGAGAGCCCGTGGGATTACAGGAAAGAACACCCGAGAAGGTAGTTAACAAGATTATTTTTCAGTGCACTCCGGCATTTCTGGATCAAAAACCTTTTTATGGTCCTTAAGAATCCGGCATACGTCGCTTACTTCATCTGCTATAGAAATTATATCCAAGTCCTCAGGGGAAAGCGTATCAGTCGGGATAAGGGTTGATTTGAACCAGTCTATGAGACCTTGCCAATAGTCTTTCCCGAAAAGTATTATCGGAAAGACTCCGATCCTTTTCGTCTGAGAGAGCGTGAGGGCTTCGAACAATTCATCCATAGTCCCAAAACCGCCAGGGAATATAATGAATGCAATCGAATATTTAACAAACATGAGTTTTCTTATAAAAAAGTATTTGAATGAGAGAGAAATATCCTGGAACTTGTTCGGATATTGCTCTGCGGGGATCTCTATATTCAGCCCTACGGATTTTCCTTCCCTCTGAAAAGCCCCTTTATTGGCGCCTTCCATTATGCCCGGGCCGCCGCCGGTAATGATCGAAAACCCTGCGTCAGAAAGTTTTTTGCCGAGTTCCGTTGCCTTTTCATAATAATAAGAGCCGGATTTTATTCGTGAGCTGCCGAATATAGCCACGGCGGGCCCAAGGCCGTTCAGTGTTTCGAACCCTTCAACCAGTTCGGATTGTATCCTGAAAACTCTCCACGTTTCCGAGTGCTTTAAATCTTCCATTAAGGTTCTCCTTTTTTCTATTGATTTTAAATAAAGTTCGACCCAAAAGTCATTATCGGAGAGAAGGCCGGAAAGTAAATCTGCTATAATAGTTAACAGTGGAAAATACTTTGTCTGTCATCCCGCTTGGCGGCGTTGAGGAGATCGGCCTCAACATGACCATCTTCGAATATAATAATGATATTATCGTCATTGACGCCGGTCTTATGTTCCCGGAGGAAGATACCCTCGGAGTGGATTTTATAATCCCGGAATTATCTTACCTGATCAACAATAAAGAGAAAGTAAAAGCGGTCATTCTTACGCACGGGCATGAAGACCATACAGGCGCCTTGCCGTTTCTCTTAAAAGAGATAGCCGTCCCTGTTTACGGTACGCCCCTGACACTCGGATTAGTGAAAGAAAAACTCCGCGAGCATAACCTCGAAGACGCTGAACTCATCTCTGTTATGCCGAGGGATATCGTAAACATAGGAGTTTTTTCGATAGAATTTGTGAGAGTCACTCACAGTATAGTAGACGGTGTCGGCCTCGGTATAACAACGCCGGTAGGGCTTATTGTGCATACCGGAGATTTCAAGCTTGACCCGACCCCTGTTGACGGACAGCTTATGGATTTTCATAGGTTTTCCGAATACGGTGAAAGGGGGACATTGCTTTTGCTGTCCGACAGCACAAACGCCGAGAAGGGTGGGTTTACATATTCCGAAAAAGAGGTGAGACGGGCGTTTGAGGACATATTTTCGAACACAAAGGGAAGAATCATCATTGCCACGTTTGCATCAAATATACATAGGATTCAGCAGGCAATTGATGTTGCCGTTAAATATGAAAGGAAAGTGATACTCTGTGGAAAAAGCATTGTATCGAACGCGCAGATAGCGCTGAACCTGGGATATCTGAGGATACCCGAAAATACATGGCTTAAGCTTGAAGACCTCAAGAAGATGCCCGACAACGAAGTGGTCATTATTACGACGGGAAGCCAGGGTGAGCCGATGAGCGTACTTTCAAGGATTGCTACGGATGAACACAAACACATCGTGGCTAAAGAGGGAGATACCGTTATATTATCCGCAAAGATGATACCGGGGAATGAACGTTCAATAGGAAAGATAATAAACCATCTCTTCAGGCGGGGCGCAAATGTTATCTATGAGAAAGTATCGGAGGTGCATGTTTCAGGGCACGCCTCAAAAGAAGAACTCAAACTTATGCTTAACATGGTCAAACCAAAGTACTTTATGCCCATACACGGCGAATACAGACATCTCGTATACCATTCAATGCTCGCGAGGAAACTCGACATTCCTAAGGAGAACATATTCATCCTGAGGAACGGAGATGTTGTTGAGATATCCGACAATGAAGCGAGAAAAAACGGGAACGTAAATTCAGGGCGTATATTCATAGATGGAAAAGGCATGGGGGGTGTTGAAGAGATGGTACTCCGTGACCGGCTGAGGCTTGCGCATGATGGGATTGTCCTGATACTTTTGGCAGTGGATAATCTGACGGGCAATATCATTTCCGGTCCTGATATCATATCAAGGGGATTTGTCTTCGAGGATGCTTCTCAGGAGATAATAAACAACGTTAAGGAACTCCTTGCAAATACAATAAAAGGACTGGGTGCGGAGTATATATCCGATTCATCTTTGCTTAAGGCAAAACTCAGGTCCACCCTTAAGAAATACCTGAGAGACACGATGGAAAGACGCCCGATGATAATGCCGATTATCATCGAGGTATAAAGTAATTCAATTGATTACGGGTATATGGTTGAAAGGATAAAGCGAATAAAGGAAGAGGTTGCCGGCGTTGTATCAGTGATGGGAAGCCTTTATCTTTTCTTAAGTCTGGTTACACATTATATAGGAGACCCTGTCCCTTTTTTTCGGACTACCGAACCTCCTGAGCCTTTACGGAATCTCGGTGGGATAGTCGGCGCATATATTTCAGGCTGGCTGATTATACTGTTCGGACTTGCCGCTTATATCATTCCTTTACTGACGATTGCATTCGGTATTAAGAGGCTGCTGGGGAAAGAGGGACATAAGATTTATTTGCTCGGTGGCGTGCTGTTCACTATATCCTTTGCCGTATTGGCTTCGTTGCTGTCGAAAACCTTTACTGTCACAATTGGAAAATATCCCGACGGTATCGGAGGTCTCGCAGGAGGGATGGTGGCCTATTTTTCCGACCGGCTTCTATCGGTTCCCGGGGCATATATCTTTTCACTCTCTCTGTTCTTGTCTTCGATCATATTGATCAGTCCTGTATCTATTACTACGATCGCAATAGGCAATAAAGAAAAGAAGGAAAAAATCAAGGAGTACATTGAAGAAGAAATTCCGGAAGCGCAGGACATACTCATCACAGAACCGGAACACGTTCCGCCGTCGGAACCTGTCCCACAGCCCGAAACGTTGATACCGAGAAAGATAGGGGGTTATCAATTTCCATCAATCGAACTTTTGAGTTTGCCTGATTCCATATCCGCGAGACCATCGGATGACGATCTCCTGAAAGATTCTTCTCTCATCGAGAAAAAACTTGAAGATTTTGGTGTTGTAGGCAAGATCACGAAGGTGAACCCGGGCCCTATTGTTACGATGTATGAGTTTGAACCGGCGCCCGGCATAAAGATAAACAGAATTGTATCCCTTGCGGATGATCTTGCCTTGGCTTTAAAGGCGCCGAGCGTGAGGGTTTCCCCAATTTCAGGAAGGGCTGTTATTGGCATAGAGGTGCCGAACAGGCAGAGGGATACGGTCGCATTGAGGGAAATACTTTCCTCGGAGGGCTTTAGAAAGAGCAGATCGAAACTTACCTTAGGCCTCGGCAAGGATATATCAGGCGCGCCTGTTGTGGCGGACTTGTCTAAAATGCCCCATCTTCTTGTCGCGGGTGCAACAGGCTCCGGCAAGAGCGTGGCGATTAATTCGATGATCATGAGCATATTGTATAAGACTGCGCCTTCTGAGGTGAAAATGTTGATGATAGACCCAAAGCTTATCGAATTATCTGCATACGAGGAAATCCCGCATCTTATCTCACCTGTCATAACTCATCCGAAAGAAGCGGCAGAGGCCTTAAAAAAGATGGTTATAGAGATGGAGCGCAGATACAGAGTGCTGGCCGAAAAGGCTGCAAGGAATATCGACAGTTATAACATGCAGGTGAAAGATGAAGAACAACTCCCTTATGTGGTCATTGTCATAGACGAACTCGCTGATCTGATGTTCACTGCTCCTAACGACGTTGAGGATTCGATAGCGAGGCTTGCGCAGATGGGAAGGGCTTCGGGAATACACCTTATTCTCGCAACGCAGAGGCCGTCTGTTGATGTTATCACGGGCATAATAAAAGCAAACTTCCCTGCAAGGATCGCATTCCAGGTTTCGTCTAAGGTGGATGCAAGGACAATCCTCGATTCACACGGAGCGGAACAACTCCTTGGCAAAGGAGACATGTTGCTGATGCTGCCGGGTGCAAGGATAATCCGGGTCCACGGGGCCTTTATCACAGAAGAAGAAACAAAGGCCGTTACTGAATTTGTAAAGTCCCAGGGGAGTCCCGATTACACAATCCTGGAAAGAATTCTGACTGTAGACAAGTCTGACGAGGACGAGAGATCGGGGGAAAGAGACGAGATGTATCTGAAGGCGATCGAACTCGGCGAGTCTACCGGTGAGATATCAATATCTTCAATACAAAGGCGCCTCAAAATCGGCTATAACAGGGCCGCGAGGATTATGGAATTAATGGAAGAAGACGAGCTTGTCGGCCCCCAAAAAGGCGCCGGAAAACCGAGAGATTTTCTAAGGAGAAGGAAATAAGAACTGCTATCACTTTCTGCTTTATTGAAATAATCCTGATATAATATTCGGTAGAAGGTTTTTATAACGGGTATCTTGCCAAAATCATTGTAAATCTATTATTATTAATTTTAACCAAAATTTGAGGAGGGCAATTTGAAGGAAGGAATTCATCCAGCATATAATGAAGTGACTGTTGTATGTGCCTGTGGTGAGACATTTACAACGAAGTCGACGAGGCAGAATATACAGGTGGATATCTGCTCGAAGTGCCACCCGTTCTTTACAGGGAAACAGAAGATAGTAGACGCTGAAGGACGGGTAGAGAAGTTCAAAAAGAAATACGCGAAGGCAAAAGCGCTTCAAGCAGAAAAGTAGATACACAGACATTTAAAAGTCGTTAGTCAATCGTTACATGGCTAACGGCTTTTTATTTGCATTACAATGCAAATAAAATATAAGTTACAAAATAAAGGTGAGGACGTTTTTGGATTAAAATGAAAAACATAGGCGGACAGGCAGTTATCGAAGGTGTTATGATGAAGGGCAGAAAGGGCTGGACCGTAGCTGTCAGGGGCCCAAAAGGGGAAATCCATGTCAAAAGAGAAGAACTGAAGGAACTGCCGAAGGTCTTCCGCTTGCCGCTCGTGAGGGGGTTTATTTCACTGTTTCATGCAATGTTTATCGGCGTAAAAGCGATCGAGTTTTCCGCGAACAAGGCATACGAAGAGGAAGAAGGCAAGAACTTGAGCCCCCTGGCTATCGGCTTGACCATTGCTTTTTCCGTGCTCTTCGGAGTGGCTTTGTTTATACTATTGCCTTTGTATGCAACAAAACTGCTTGGAATGATATTCACATCTGTCTCTAAAAGCTCGGTCATGTTTAATTTTGTTGACGGCATTATCAGGGTATTCATTTTTTTATTGTATGTAATTTCAATCGGCATGTGGAAAGAAATGAGAAGGATATTCGAATACCATGGTGCGGAGCATAAGGTAATCCACGCATATGAGGACGGCAAGGACCTGACATTCAAGAACATAAAAGACCACAGCCCCCTGCACCCCCGTTGCGGGACAAGCTTTCTCCTTATAGTCATGGTCATAAGCATATTCACTTTTTCGTTTATTCCACAGGCATGGCCTTTTATTTACAAGTTTCTTTCGCGGCTTATCCTAATCCCCCTGATTGCGGGGCTTTCTTATGAATTTTTGCGGCTCTCTGCAAAAATGGAGCACAACATAATAATGCATGCTTTGATACAGCCGGGCCTGCTGCTTCAGAGGCTTACAACAAGAGAACCGGATGAAGCCCAAATTGAGGTGGCTGTCAAAGCATTGCAGGAAGTTCTTGTAACAGAGGAAGCAAATGTTTGAGAAGCTCAAGGCAATAGAAAAGAAATATGAAGAATTGACGACGATGCTGATGGACCCTCAGGTGTTGTCAAAACCGGCTGAACTCCTGAAATACTCAAAAGAACAGTCTGAACTCCAGCCGCTCGCGGAGAAGATAAGTGAATATTTCAAGGTAGTTGCCGATATGGAGGGCGCCGAAGAAATTCTTCAGGGTGGAGACGGAGACCTGCAAGAGCTTGCACAGGCGGAACTTGAAGAGCTGACGATGAAAAAACCCCGGCTGGAAGAAGAACTGAAGTTTATGCTATTGCCGAAAGACCCCCGCGACGAAAGGAATGTAATCCTTGAGATAAGGGCGGGGACAGGGGGAGAGGAAGCGGCCCTGTTTGCATCCGGTCTCCTGAGGATGTATATGAAATACGCCGAGCGCAAAAGGTGGAAAGTTGAAACGATAGATCTGAATGCAACAGGTCTCAGCGGCATTAAGGAGGTAATCATTTCCATTCAGGGTAAAAACGCTTACAGCAGGCTTAAATACGAAAGCGGCGTGCACAGAGTCCAGCGCGTGCCCGTTACAGAGGCGTCGGGAAGGATACATACCTCTGCGGCAACGGTTGCGGTGCTTCCTGAAGCAGAGGAAGTTGATATTAAAATTGAAGAGAAAGATCTGAGGGTTGATACCTTCTGCTCTTCCGGGCCCGGCGGCCAGGGGGTCAATACGACCTATTCTGCCGTCAGAATTGTCCATGTCCCTACAGGACTTGTTGTTCAATGCCAGGATGAACGTTCACAGATAAAGAATAGGGCAAAGGCCATGAAGGTCCTTCGTTCAAGGCTTTATGAAGTCGAAATGGAAAGACAGGAGAAAGAAAGGGCCTCAGAGAGAAAATCGCAGGTGGGCACCGGCGACAGGAGTGAAAAGATAAGGACATATAATTTCCCGCAGAACCGCCTTACCGATCACAGGATCGGTTTTACCCTCCACAAGCTTGAACAGGTATTGGAAGGTGATATCGACGAGATAATCGAAAGCCTTATTACTTACTATCAGACGGAAAAGCTGAAAGAGCTTTGAATGGATAAATCGTATATCGAGGAAAATCTGAAGTTTTCCATTGATTTTTATTTTAGAGGTATGTTAATTTTATAAATGCGTAAATTTTCGATTAGTCTTTTTTTCGCCATAACTGCAGCTCTCTTAAGTATTGTGCCTGCTGTCTATAGCAAAGAGAAAGATGCCTCTGAGATCGTTAAGTGCGACACGATAACGAAGGAAGAAGCTACCAATATACTCAAGGATTCTTTCCCTGACATAAATGTCGTGGATACGCGCCTTGCTCCTGTTAAAGGTTTATGGGAAGTTGTTCTGGAAAGCAAAGGTCAGAAAGGGATCGTCTATATTGATTGTTCTAAAAGATACCTCATATCAGGCTTCGTATTAGACATTAAAAGCAAGGTAAATTTAACCCAGGAAAGATTTATTGAGGTCTCAAAAGTTGACGTATCAAAAATCCCATTGGACGATGCATTGGCTATGGGAGATAAGAATGCAAAACATCGTATTATTGTTTTTGACGACCCCGAATGACCATACTGTGAAAAACTTCATCAGGAGATGAAGAAGGTCTTGGAAAAAAGAAAAGATATTGTATTCTTGATAAAAATGTTTCCTCTGCCGTTTCACAAAGGAGCATATGCAAAGGCAAAAGCGATAGTCTGTGAAAAGTCCTTATCGCTGCTTGAGGATGCGTTTGCAAACAAATCCTTGCCTGAGCCGAAGTGTGAAACATCTGTGCTGGATGACAATCTCAAGCTTGGCGAAAAACTCGGCATCCGCGGAACACCCGCCATTATCTTCCCTGACGGTAGTGTTATCCCAGGTTACAAAGATGCCGACTCTATAATTTCTCAGCTCGATAAATCTTCATAATAAGCTACAATCCGACAAATTTTTCTTGATAGATTATTCCCTCTCATTCTCAGTGCAATCATAAAAGGTTATAGATAATCTGGGTTGGCACCTCCTCTCTCAGTCCTTTGATCTGGCGCCACATCTTGGTCATAAGCAACCCCACCATAGCAGATATTCACTATATTCTTCAAACTATCCCCCAGAAGACAGCAATGGAGATAGCTGAGTATATCCTTGGGACTTTTCAGATAAAACCCTGAAAGGGTCCAGGAGTTCGAACCTCGATGCCACTTTAAAAAAACAGGAGGCGCTGCATGATGCGGCGCCTCCCGTTCTGAGAATATCCAAGCCGTTATCAACCGTAGATCTTTTCGTTTTCCTTGGCTGCATCGCACTTTATCGATATATTGTTGGCAATAGACGCGGTAATCATATTATTATTTTACCCCGTGGCGCAAGTTACCTACGCTGCATGGGTAAACATTCAGTATTTTATGTGCTCTTATCAGTGTTCGACGTGCAAAGCCCCGGTAATTAAATGTAAAATATGGCGTGATAGAAAAATTTTCCTTAGCGTTGTTTTTTTACGTTTACTAATCCCACCCAATTTTTGCTTTTTATTAATCTCCATACCCCGCCGTCTCTGCGGCGGGCACCTTACGTCGTCGGGGTGCAGGGCGTCGGAGCGAAGCGCAGACCCTTGCCGACCCGCGGGGTCTAATACCCCGTGGTGTCGTGCCGAGCAAAGCGAGGTTTAGTTTATTGCACATCTATTTTATCCTGTACAAAGACCATTCTACAATACTCTGTTTGCTCCTTTTGTGTTTTTTGTACAACTAATGGCTTAGAACTGTCCGATAATCCTGAAAAATATGTTGTTCGTTACGTAATCAAAATCAGAGAAGCTGGAATTCCGTTTTTCATATTTATACCCCAAATCTAATTGTATCCATTCCCTGAATTTATAGGAAAGCGCGAGAGTACCCGAATAATAATCGTCTTCCAGCGGTTTTGTTATGCCGTTGAAAGTGAGCGCGCCCGTATATTGATCATTTGTATAAGAGAGGTTTATATTACCTGTCAACTTCCCGGTAATTCTCTGCACATAGTTAGCTCCAAAGGTAGTGGCAACTATGAAATTCGTGCCGGCCACATCAGTTTCATCGGTTTTCCTTGATGCTTTGAGGATTAAGGAAGTTTTCGGGGTAAATTTATGGTCGATCTGCGCTTCAAGAATAAAATTATTACCGCCCTTTATGGCAGGGTCAACGAATTCTTTGACGCCGTAACCTGCCTTTATGCTTCCCTTGGATTTAGCGGTTATGTCCCATTGAATACCGCCGAAGAAATTATTCTCCCGACTATTGGATAAAGTATCTGTGGCATAATTGATATCGGCAAATTCATATTCCACAAAGACAGATGTTTTCGGTCTGACTTTATAAAAGATGTAGCTTGAAAATGTATTGTCGACGCGATCTCTGAATTTGTTCCTTGAGGCGTCATAGTTCAGAATAAAGTTGGTATAATCGATCCTAAACTTGAATTTATCGCCGGAGTCATATGTCACTATAAAATCAGCCAGGTTATTCCAGAATTTGTCGAGTTCCGTTGTCACGCCTGATATGCCGGTGCTGCGAGCATCATGTGAGAATAAAAGATGGTCAGCGAATTCAAAGGAAAGGCCGCCTCTCAGGTTATACTGGAAAAGGCCCCCTGCTGTGTGGCTGATGTCGTTTCCTGAAGAGTTATTAGAAAACAGCTCAATATCAGCATTGTAAAATAAATACGTCTGATACCGCTTAAAGGTCTGGGGGCTATACCTGCTGAGGCTGAACCCGCCCGGTGATAAGTTTGATGTATCGATATTGAGCAGCCTTTCATTAACGTGCGGAAATGTCAGCCATATCCCTGGAGTTATTACCGTTGCGAAATCACTCTTTTTGTTGTCTTTGGTGTAAAAAACATTGTCGGTATAATATCCGGTAATCGCCAGGAATGGATGCAGAAAACCTTTCCTTGTACCGAAGACATACTCTGTAGACTTTCCTTTTGGGGTACCGGAGGGTATATTTTCAGTCGGCTGTAACGGAGCAGGCTCGCTCCTGGTTTCTCCGGCAGTTGAGATAGTGCTTGACGGCGCTTCAGGAAGCACAGCCGGTCTTTCTTCCATAACAGATTTTTCTGCAGGAGAGTTTATCGGCGGGGGTGGCTCCTTTGTAATTTCCCGTGAAGGCGGGGTATCGTTTGCCTGAGCTTTTAGTCCTCCATACGGGGTCCCTTCTCCATGGTCTTCTTCAGTTACTGATGGTCCCTGTAATTCAGCTTCCTCTCCGATTTCGACGGGCGACAGGGCATCTTGAGACCGGTCCGTCTGTTTTTTGGCAAAAACAGAATAAATTATAGTATTGTCCTCAGAAACATCGCTTTTCAGTACTGTCTCATATCCTTTGTTGTTTAATCCTTCTGCAAAACGGATAGCATCCTCAATGTCTCCGAAAGTCTTAAGAACAGCAATCTGTGTTTCATCGGAAGGCAAAGCGTTTTTTGATAAGTCTTTGACTTTTGCGGCAAAAACTCTATATAACGTTTTTTTGTCTTTTGAAGGGCCCTTTCGAATTTCTACTTCGTATCCTTCATCCCTTAATTCCCTTGCAAATTCTTCTGCGTTCTTTTTAACCTTGAAGGTTGCAACCTGTTTCAATTGTGAATTGTGGGAGGCGATGGTCCTGGAAGATTCAGCAGGGCATACTCCCATTAGGGGGGAGAAAAGTGTAACGATTATGAATAGTGCTATCCATTTTATGTTCATATTTGGAAAGGAGAGCCTGTCAGGCAAAATAAGAGTCCACTTCTTAACATATCAGGCAACATTGCATCATCGGCATCGGATAGTATTGGACCTTTACTCATAACTTAATTCTGGTGATATAGTGAGCCTTCTCCTTCAAGGCTATTGTCTCTATTTGATCAATTTAGTTGGCAAGCAATTCAAATACTTCTTTAAATTCTTCTGAGAGATTCACAAATTCACCGAGGTGATCGACATCTGGTTTATAATGGCTTTCTTCATGTTCTTCCATTAAATCTATAAGTTCTTTTATCTTCTCCCATGAATCATCTGTGAATTTCAAGCCAGCTGTATATACGGGAATAATATTGCCTTTATGATCGGCTTTGGATTCAGTCAATGAAGACCATACAACAACCCCTTTTACCCGTATGTCACTATCTTTAGTTTCCAATCTGAGTAGATACTCTTTTCCGATATTCAATCGCCTGTCGGCTTTCAATGAGGCTCCTCCCATACTTAAATTATGAAGTACCACCTCATCGGCAAAAGCCATTTTGACATTGATTAATCTCCATACCCCGCCGTCTCTGCGGCGGGCACCTTACGTCGTCGGGGTGCAGGGCGTCGGAGCGAAGCGCAGACCCTTGCCGACCCGCGGGGTCTAATACCCCGTGGTGTCGTGCCGAGCAAAGCGAGGTTTAGTTTATTTTGTGCCTCTTATATTTTCTTTTATCTTCCATATCATTTATCTAAGACATTGTTGATATATCGAGGAGATTCCGCTTATATTTTAGAGGTCTCAACAATGAAATACATCCTACCTAGGTAGGGGAAGAGAGAAGATATTTTTTCAGTTTTTTGGCTAGATTTTGCTGCTAGGAAGAATACATGAGGGTTCGTATAAGTGCCATTCTGTTTTCAACACCTATTTTCATATAAATGTTACTAAGATGGTCTTTTACAGTCTGCTCTGTTATCTCAACGTCCTCCGCAATTTCAGTATTTTTTAAGCCATCGAGAACACGTCTAAGAATATCTGTTTCCTTTCTTGTCAATCCATACTGCCTTCTTATTTCATTCATCTCCAGTTTATTGGAAATCTTTTCTTCCATAATGAATATCACAACAAGCGGGTTGGGGGTTTCAAATATTAGGAAACTAAACCTCCAATTGCTTGGTGAGCCATCAAGCGTTTTTGTTAAATGGACTTCTCCTGGAAATAGTTCATTAGTTTTAGATGTTTTTATGGCATCAAAAATTCTTTTGTTTATAGTTGTTATCTCATCTGGGAGTTTGTGTCTGTTGAGAAAATACCTCGCTTGCCTATTACTATAAACAATATCTAATTTCTCATCAAAGACAATGACACCCGTGGGCATTTTATAAAGGATATGGTCGGTAATCTCATTGTTGAAGCACATGTTATCAGTGTTCATCTTATAGGCCTCTTTCAAATTATGCATCAAAATTCAAATTTACCGGGAATTAAGGGAAATTCAAAGTCTATTTTTGGAAAGATCGTATCGAATGCTTTGACAACATTTGGGTCAAATTGTTTCCCCGAGTTTGATAGAATTTCTTCTTTAGCTTGTAATGGCGAAAAGCCTTTGCGATACGGACGGTCTGAAATTAAAGCATCGTAAACGTCAGCAACTGCGATAATCCTTGCTCCCAAAGGAATATTTTCTCCTTCTAAGCCTTGGCTTCCACTCCCATCATATTTTTCATGATGATATAGAATGAGTGGTATGAGTTGTAGCACCCTTCCACCCATAGGATGCAATACATCAGCGCCATATTTTGCATGAATATTCATATGGGTACGCTCTTCGGGTGACAATTTGCCAACCTTTTGAAGAATCGTGCTGCTAACTCCTATCTTCCCTATATCGTGAAGTAAAGCTGCAATCCTAATATTTTCCATTTCCTCTTCAGGACATATCATCTCTTTTGCAATCATTTCAGAAATAACAGAAACTCGATACGAATGACTCTGGGTCTCTTTGTCTACAGAATCTATTACGAGAGATAACATCTCAACAATACCTCTATAGGTTAACCGTATCTCCTTGTTAGCGTTCTCCTTCTTTTCATAGAGAAGTCCCATGTAATAACCTGTAATCGTAAGGAAGCATCCCCAAGTAAAAATATCTAACCAGAGATTCAGTTGGCTATCCAAAGAACTATGAATAAAAGTATATGGATAAACATATGCAATTATAGAAATGATAATAACTGACAATATTGCCGAATAAGTAGCATGGCGTTTGCCATAAAAATATGCACCAATGAGCACTGGCAAATAGAAGAAATTCAAAAAGGCGCGCTGATTATATACAAAAAAGAAGATGAAGCCAGCAATAGCGACAAGGAGGAAGACAATAATTAATTCCTTGTCAACTTTGAAATAATCTTCAATGCGTTCTTTAAATCGCAATTTTTATCCTACACTTTCAGCGACGCATAATAAAAATTGTTAAAAAATTGTGCTTCCCATAATTTATTGCCTAAAAACATATTCTCATTATACCAAATATACTAAATACCAATATTAAGGGTAAATTATGTAGTGAAGTTGCATTATATGGATCCAGCTTTGGGTAATGAGTTGATGAATATATATGCCGTCTCTTATCCTCTATTATGCGTCTGAAAGCTGAACCTGAATTGAGAAGTCTTTTACGATAGCACTCTCTTTATGAAGTCCCTTAATGCCCACTGCGCATCATTCTTGATTTCTTTGAACGCGATTCCCATGCCGGATATATGCTCGATAGGATGTTGAATATGAATGACGACGCCTTTCATTTGGATATCTCCGACTGTTTCCAGTAGCAGCCTTATTCCCACTTCAGTACCTACGAGAAAAGGCATTGCTGTTTTGATGTACATTCCTCCTTCCGCGAGGTTACTGGTGTAAAGTTCATGAGTGTTACCCTTATAAGTTATGTAAACTTTGTTTGATAAGATAACTCTCTGATGTCTTCTTCGGGTACCTGACGGTGAGGAGATGTTTGCAATCTCTGCCTTGAGGATATCAAACACCTTCTTTGACAGATCCTCGTCGATGAATAAGGCAATCCTTTTGCTGATCCTATCAGCAGCGGATATCAAACTCTCTTTATTCTCAGCTGCTGCGTTTATGATCTCCAAAGTCTTATTAATGAACATAGTGCTGGCAATCTCGCTCAATCGTTCACTAATAATCTCCTTAAAATGGTCTTTGGCGTTCATAATACATGAGTTACAGTCCTACCTCTTTTATTAAGAACTTCAGCCATAATCTCTCTGCCCTTATTCTTAAATTTTATCACTCATTTAATAACAGTATCTTTGCTTAACAGTAGGTTACCTATATTTTCTTTTGTGCAATTTACAAAAATTTGTGTAGTTATTGTTTTGGTCGAAGGTCCGATTATTGCTGATTCATTTTTGCAATATCCTGCAAAAAATACAGTTGTCTTTCCAGAGTGACTATTAAAAATCGATGCTAATCTGCCTGATATCATTTCAGCATATCCATTAGAAAATGTTCCTGAAAGCAAGACAAGTGCGAGAATTGTAAATACGAATGTTATAACCCCAATCGCGGCATATTATATGTTGACTATTTCCTTCAAATGGGATGTTATAAGAGATTTCAAATAGTGTATGTATGTTGTATCTTTTCCTATGAGTTCAACTCCCAACCCACGCTTCCTATCAGATTCAGGCAGTTCGACTCTTCTTCTCACAATACCAGTAACAAGCCAACTTGTATTGTCTGGCATAAATATTTCAATGTCGATTACCTCATCGATTGCGAAGTCCTGATCACCTTTTATGAATAAACCATTTTCAGAAACATCACACAATAGACCCCAGGACACTATTGATTGATAACTGAGTTTGACATGAATTCTCGCAGTAAATCTCCTGTATTTTCTTTTGTCCATGAAACCTACCTCTTACGTGACTTTATCAGCATTCTTGAGTAGTTGACGTCCTTCCTCTCCTTCGAAATCAATGATGGGCTCTTTTCTTATCGGGGCGGCATCAAGCAAGCACCACCCCGTTGAACGCAAAAACTTCTTTATTTTTCTATTTACAATAAGTTCATCGAGTTCAGAGTCTTCTACTAAGCCATATTTACCAGTCTGATAAATTACATTAATAAGCATAATCTTACCTTAACCTTACACTGCTGATTATAATGATCTAAATTCATGCGTCAATCCTACCTGGGTAGGGGTATAACTACAATTGAACGGCAGTTGAGCCTCCTTGATTTTGCGGACTTGACCAGGTCTACTACGCACTTGGCGAAAAAATGTTGAGCATACGATCTACATGAAAAAATGGGAAGTATTTGATTGCCTGCAAAATATGTTAAGAAAAAAGCAAAATATGCTTGATAATTCTGATTTACATAGTTGTTACAATTCTTTATACTCTGGAATTAGCGTTCGCTTGATGCATTATTGCAAGCCCTAATTGAGAATAATGGACAAAAAATCCCTTCTTTTAGTTGATGATGATGAATTTATCAGGGATATAATTAAGGCTTCCCTTGAGAAAGAATATAATATATTTGAGGCTTCCCAGTATTCGGATGTTCTTGGTTTGTCCGGGTCCCATATCGACCTTGCCATTATAGATTATGCCCTGCCTGATAGTGACGGGTTTGAGGTATTAAAGACTCTCAGGAAAACCAACCCCACACTGCCTGCAATAATAATGACCGGCTATAGTGATGAGGATATTGTCATAAAAGCCATAAGGTCTACAGTGACTGATTACATAAAGAAACCGCTGAGCCTTGCGTATCTCAGAATGCGCGTAGCGGAAATACTCGGAGAAAAAGAATTAGATATGCCTATCCGGGATGTGGAAGAAAAAGATGACTTCATACTGGACGGCATTGCATTACATATCAAGGAAAACTATATGAAAGACCTTACTCTCGATAAACTTGCACGTATGGCATGTATGAGTAGATTCAGGTTCTGCAGGTCATTCAAAGAGAGGTTCGGGCAAACTTTTGTTTCTTACATCAACGGTATCAGGGCAAATAATGCCGCCGAGCTTCTTAATAATCCCGATCTGAATATCGCGGAAATAGCATTCCATGTAGGGTTCAAGAGCGCAGGGCATTTCTGCCGTGTCTTTAAAATGGTGCATGAAACATCTCCCAGTGAATTTCGGAAAAGAATAACGGGCCCGTAATGACTAAAAAGATACTCATCGTTGATGATAATGAGTCCAATCTGGAGATTTTCAGTACGCTGCTGAAGCGCAGTGGATATGAAACGATCGAGGCGCAAAACGGATATGAGGGCATAAAGCTTGCGATGAAAGAAAATCCTCATCTTATTCTTTTAGACATACAGATGCCGGTAATGGACGGGTTTGAAGCTTTGAAATTTCTCAAGGAGCAGCCTTCCACCAAAAACATTCCTTCTATAGCGATTACATCCTATCCGATGAGAGACGGAAGACACGGGTTTCTCAATTTCGGTTTTGATGATTATATTTCTAAGCCGATCAATATGAAGGAATTTATGAGTGTTATCAACAGATATCTAAGGACGGGTATCTAATGTTCCACATATTGAACAGGGGATTAAGGTACAGGAGTATGCGATCCCCTGTATTTCTTCCGGCGATTCGCTCCGCGACAGTTTGTCGAGGAGCATAGGGAATACTTTCTCCCCGTCACCCAGCACTGCCCATGATGCGCCGGTATAACGCAGCAATTCTTCCGGCATAACAGAGACAGCAGCCCCTCCGAGGATGACAGGCGCTGATGTGAACCTGCGGACTGTATCTATCAGTGGGATTAGGTCTCTAATAAAAAAGGCCGGGGATCGCATGTCGTTGTTATCGATATTCCTCACAGAAAGCCCTACAACGTCGGGATGTATTCTTTCCATTTCGCGCTGAACTGCTTTCAAATGGGCACGCTCGAACATCAGATCCACTAAGCTGACTTCGTGCCCTGCCCGCTCAGCCGCTTCAGCGACCATACAAGCTCCGATCGGAATGACAGGCATCGGCAATTGGTTGCGATTTGTACTGATAAGAAGGATATTCATGTGACTTTAGTTAGAAATAGCTAATGCCCCCCTCAACTTTTTCACTTTTAGTGTGATTGAAGCAGCTATTTAAAATGTAGCAGGATAAATACTAATATGCAATATGCTATGGGACAAAGAAAGGATTTAAAATGAAATGTTACAATAATTTCATGTTCAATAAATCATGTAGTAATCTACTTGTAAGAGGGGTTAACTGGATTGGTGACAGTGTAATGACACTCCCTGCGTTAAGGGCGCTGAGGAAAGGATTGCCCGGAACAAAAATCTCTCTCTTGGTAAAACAGTGGGTGTATCCTGTTTTTGAAAATAGTCCGCATATCGATGAACTCATTATTTACAATGAAAAGCATAAAGGCATAATCGGCAAAATAAGACTTTCAAGGCTGCTGCATCAAAAAAAATTCTGCAGCGCAATTTTGCTGCAAAATGCATTTGACGCAGCCCTGCTTGCGTTCTTTGCCGGCATAAAAGAAAGGATCGGGTATGACAGGGACGGCAGGGGTTTTCTTTTGACATCTGCGGTCCCCGTGCCGCAGTACGAAAAAAAAACGCATCAAATTCATTACTATTTAAACCTTCTCGATCAGATAGGGATTAAAACAGACTATTCGTTGCCTTACATATATCTCACTTTAGATGAGCGAATGAATGCGAGAAAGTTGCTGAAGGACATGAAACGGCCGATCCTGGGCATTAACCCCGGCGCGACATACGGTTCGGCAAAGAGATGGTTCCCCGATAGGTTTGCAGAGGTCGCAAACTGGTTTATAAAAGACACCCACGGAAGTGTTGTAATATTCGGTGGGAAGAACGAGACGGATATAGCTCAGGAAATAGATAAATACATACTTCAGGACAAACTCTTGCTCGCGGGCAATACGTCACTCAGGGAGCTTATCTCCCTCATCTCAGAATGCGATGCCTTTATTACCAACGATTCAGGTCCCCTGCATATTGCGTATGCGGTGAGGACACCTCTGGTAGCAATCTTCGGCTCCACTGACCACGTGCTTACAGGCCCTCCCCACGGAACAGACGGAGATGGAAATGTAGTGGTGACTTCAAACCTTTCCTGCAGTCCCTGTTTTGAACGCACCTGCCAAAGCGAAGATATGATGTGCATGCATGCGATAACATCAGACGATGTTTATTTAGGGATAAAGAAGATACTGCCTGATAAGCCTGCTGTGTTTTTTGACCGGGACGGGACGTTGTGCAAAGATAAAGGCTATATAAACGACATGAATGACTTGCAGATTTTTACGGGGGTTGATAGCATTGATCTTCTTAAAAAAGCAGGGTTCAAGCTTATCGGTATTACCAACCAATCCGGCATTGCAAGGGGCATTGTTGATGAAAGTTTTGTAACAAAGGTGAACGCTCTGTTTATAAAGGAGTACGGGTTTGATGATTTTTATTACTGTCCCCATCACCCCGATGACCGCTGCTCATGCAGAAAACCTGAGCCGGAGTTGCTTCTCAGGGCGAGGATGAAGCACAAGATCGACCTGAAGAGATCATATATAGTGGGAGATAAGGAAGCGGATATGCTGCTCGCAAAGATGGTCGGCGCAACAGGGATCCTTGTATTGACGGGAGAGGCTAAAGAATCCGGGCATGCCGCTTTTATAGCAAAAGAACTCAGGGATGCGGTAAACATCATAATCAGGCACAGTAAATCAAAGTGAAACACATCACCCCCTCTGCAAACATACAAAAGATTCTTATTGTCAAACCGAGTTCTTTGGGCGACATTGTCCATAGCCTGCCTTTTCTGAATGCAATAAAGACTGAATTTCGAAATGCCCGGATACACTGGGTTATCGCGAAGGGTTTCAAAGGACTACTTGAAGGCCATCCGATGATCGATAAACTCTGGCCCATAAATAAGGATGAATGGAAGAAAATTAAAGGTGTGAAGGGCACGATAAACGAGCTCAAGAATCTGTTTGGAAGTTTGAAAAAGGAAAAATTTGACTTAGTCATTGACCTGCAGGGGCTCCTGAGAAGCGGCATCATTACGGCGGCCACTTGTGCGCCTGTAAGGATCGGCTTTAAAGAAGCAAGAGAGGGAAGCCGGCTTTTTTATACGCACAGGGTTGAAGGCGGGAAGAATATTCATGCTGTTGACAGATATTTGAAAATAGCCGCTTTTCTGGGATGTGATATAACAGATGTTGTTTTCCCTTTGCCGATTCCCAATTATCCCTCGGCCCACGGGCAGGTTTCCGACTTCAAAGATTATGCGGTCATGGTCCCCGGCGCGAGATGGGAGACAAAAAGATGGCCTCCGGGGAGTTTCGGGAGACTCGCTTCGCTCTTGCCTTTGAATACGGTCATAATAGGAAGCGGCAGTGATGAAGGCATAGCAGATGAAATTGTTTCTTTGTCGGACGGCAAAGCGCTCTCTCTGGCAGGGAAGACAAGCCTGAAGGACCTGACAGAAATAATAAGAGGAGCAAGGTATATCGTAAGCAATGACTCCGGCCCGATGCATATTGCCGCGGCCCTCGGTGTCCGCGTCTTTACCGTCTTCGGGCCGACGGACCCATTAAGAACAGGTCCCTACGGAAAAGGACACAGCATAATTAAAGCAAATATCTCATGCGCGCCGTGTTTCAAAAAGGCATGCGATGACGTAAAATGTATGAATAGTATATCTGCGGAAAAGGTTTACGAACTGATTAAGATCAGCCTTGTTTAGTGCCTTCGCGGGCTATCGCTATCTTTCCGGTTCTTACAAATTCCTTAATACCCATGGGCTTAAGAAGCTCTATAATCGCTTCTATTTTCTTTTCATCGCCTGTAATTTCTATGGTGTACGTCCTCTGGCTTGAATCCACAATCCTTCCCCTGAATATCTCAGCGAGCCTGAGGACCTCTGCCTTGTCTTCGTGTTTGGGCGCCACCTTTATCAGGACCATCTCTCTCTCGACATGATCAAGCTCTGTCATGTCGACTACTTTTATAATGTCGATGAGTTTGTTCAGCTGCTTTGTAATTTGCTCTATTATCTGGTCATCCCCGGTCGTAACGATGGTCATGACCGACATCTGAGGGTCTATGGTTTCTCCCACAGAGAGGCTCTCTATGTTGTATCCCCTTCCGCTGAAGAGGCTGGCAACCCTTGAAAGCACCCCGAATTTGTTTTCAACCAGAAGTGAGATTGTATGACGCATTTATTTCACCGCCTTCAACTTCTTTTCAGACTTATCTTTCTGTTCATCAAACAACATGTGATCTATCGGCGCGCCTGCGGGGACCATCGGGAAAACTTTCTCTTTCCAGTCAACAACAAAGTCCATAAAAACGGTCTTTTTTATTTTGAAAGCCTCCTTTAATACAGGCTCGACCTCACTCGGTTTTGTGGCCCTTAACCCGACCGCGCCATATGCCTCTGCAATCTTGACGAAATCCGGGACACTCTCATCGAGCTTTGTATGAGAGTATCTCTCACTGAAGAACAGTTCCTGCCACTGCCTTACCATGCCCAGGTATCTGTTGTTCAGTATGGCCACCTTTACCGGCAGCTTATTGATGACCGCTGTCGCAAGCTCCTGGATATTCATCTGAATACTTCCATCACCTGCTATGTCGATCACAAGCTTATTAGGATGCGCAAGTTGAGCGCCGATCGCAGCAGGAAAGCCGTAACCCATTGTGCCGAGTCCTCCTGAGGTCAATAACATCCTGGGTTTATCGAACTTGTAGAACTGTGCAGTCCACATCTGATTTTGTCCGACTTCGGTTGAGATGATAGCGTCCCCTTTTGTCAGTTCATAAATCTTCTCAACGACAAACTGTGGCTTTATTATTTCATCGCTGGGGAAATATGTCATCGGTCTTTCTTTTTTCCATGTGTCTATCTGCTTCAACCATGCCTTGCGGACCTCTTCCCACTGCTCTTTGACATCTTCCTTCAGGACTTTATTTAATACTGCAAGAACTCTCTTTACATCCCCCACTATCGGCGTATCTACACGGACATTTTTCCTTATCGAAGTCGGATCGATGTCAATCTGGATAATCTTTGCCTGGGGCGCAAAGGCCTCGATTTTGCCCGTTACCCTGTCATCAAACCGCATGCCTATTGCAATCAGCAGGTCGGATTCCTGTATGGCCTTGTTTGCATAGTAAGTGCCGTGCATCCCGGGCATGCCGAGAGAAAGCTTATGTGTTCCGGGGAAAGCCCCGAGTCCCATCAAAGTCATAGTCACGGGAATATCTGAAAACTCCGCAAGTTCTTTGAGTTCCCTGGCCCCACCGGAAAGTATCACCCCGCCGCCTGCGATAATGACCGCCCTTTTTGATTTTGAGATCAGATTGGCTGCCTGTGTTATCATCCACTTATTGCCTTCATATGTGGGGTTATAGCTTCTTATTTTTACCTCAGGCCATTCAAATTCAGCTTTTGCCGACGTCACATCTTTTGGAAGGTCGATAAGCACAGGACCCGGACGGCCGGACGATGCGATAAAAAACGCCTCTCTTACAATCTTTGACAGGTCTTTTACATCCTTTGCCAGAAAATTGTATTTGGTGCACGGCCTTGAAATGCCCACGATGTCGGCTTCCTGAAATGCGTCATTGCCTATCAGCATAGTCGGCACCTGCCCGGAAAATACGACGATCGGTATCGAATCCATAGCCGCGGTAGCAATCCCCGTAACGGTATTTGTAGCTCCGGGACCTGAAGTCACCAGCACGACCCCGGGTTTCCCTGTAGACCTCGCATAACCGTCTGCCGCATGAACGGCGCCCTGCTCATGCCTTGTGAGGATCAGCTGTATGTCCTTATCGTCATAAAGCAGATCAAAGATATTGAGGACAACACCCCCGGGATATCCGAAAATATGTTTTACCCCTTCCCTTTTCAAACTTTCGATGAATATTTCGGCTCCCGACATTTTCATAAGCTCTTATTACCTCGTTAAAAAATTATATAATTTTACCACAAAACGGAACGAAGATGTAAAATCAAAAGAGATAAAATTTATTATCATATCTGATACCTTGTAATCATCGGTTCACTGCGTTCTCAGCAGGTTTTTTTACTTGCTGCAGATAGGCGCCTATTTATATCGTAACCCCAGTTGGGTTTGATATTTAACCTTCATAATGTTTTCATGTTTCCTTCGCAATTTCTTCATTTTTTTCTATATTCTAAAAATAAGAAAAAAACCTTCATTCTTTTTAGCAGCCGGTACTCTCCTACTGGCTGCTCACCTCCAAATAAGCCTAACCCTTCTGCATTTGTTGGAATGGGACTTGGTTTCGTGTATCATAAATAATGTAATAGGGTCGTCATTAATAAGGACAAATGCGTAGGGAAGGGGAATAAATATGGAACGCGAAGTTATAGAATTCGAGGTTATCTTTGTCGGCGGCGGGCCTGCCAATTTAAGCAGTGCAATTCATCTGACGAATCTCGTCCGAAAATATAATGAAGATATCGAAAACGGGGAACAGCAAGGCGAGAAAATCGATATCGAAGACAAAATTGCCGTTCTCGAAAAAGGCGCGTATTTCGGCGCGCATAACATTTCCGGGGCGGTGCTCATCCCTGATGTGCTTTCGGAACTATTGCCTGACCATAAGCAGCTTGGCTGCCCCATTGACGCAGAGGTGAACAAGGAATCGATTTACTTTTTGACCAAAAGGGGGCAAGTCAAGGTCCCTTTCACTCCGTCGTTCTTGAATAATCACGGCAATTATTTCCTTTCGCTCTCCAAATTTGTCGGTTGGCTTTCTAAGATAGCTGAACAGAACAAGGTGATGATGCTTGAGGGAACCGCGGCAGTTGAAATTCTCTATGAGGGCGACAAAGTGATCGGTGTCCGAACGGACGACAAACGTCTTCAGGAGGATGGAGAATACGAGACCCCCGGTTATATCCTAAACTCAAAGGCTGTTGTGCTGGGAGAGGGGAGCAACGGTACTTTGCGCAAAAGCATCGTTGAAAAACTGCATCTTGATAAAGGCAGGGCACCTTCCATCTATGAACTCGGCGTGAAAGAGATATATGAACTGCAAAATAATCCTCTCCAAAAGGGCGAATGCATCCATACACTCGGGTATCCTTTTCGGAAAGGGCTTTCCGGGGGCGGGTTTATATATTGTATTTCCGAAACCAGGGTTATCCTCGGGCTTATCGCTCAACTCAGTTCCGAAGACCCGCAGTTCGATCCGCACAAGGAACTTCAGAAATACAAACAGCATCCATTGATTTATGAGATCGTCAAAGACGGAAAGCCCACGCATTACGGCGCCCGGACTTTGCCCTGCGGCAGCTATTTTTCGATACCTAAGCTTACCTATGACGGAGTTATGATAACCGGCGACTCCGCGAACCTTGTCGATTCCCAGAAGCTAAAAGGACTGCATACAGCCATAAAATCGGGAATGCTTGCGGCCGAAGTTCTCTTTGAAGCCTTCAAGATTAATGATTTCTCGGCAAACCAATTGGCAAAATATGAAGAGAAATTGAAAAACAGCTGGATATACTCCGATCTCAGGAAGGGCCGCAATTTCACTCCTGTAGTTGCCATGGGAGTTCCTTTTCCGGGCGGGCCGCTCCTCGGGTTCCAGATTCTTGCCGGCGGTGCAACACCGATAGGTGATCTGAAAACAAAACCCGATTACTCGACAACCGAAGATATGCAACATTTTTACGGCAGTAAATCACCCGAAGCATTGCTGAAGGCGGATGACAGAATTATTGTCGACAAGTTGACGGATGTTTATTTCTCCGGCACAGCACATGACGAAAAACAGAAAAGCCATATCCGGGTGATAGATGCAGCTGTATGCAAGAAATGTATTTCAGATTATAAAGCGCCCTGTACGGTGTTCTGCCCTGCCGCCGTCTATGAACTGGAAGATGATAAAATAAGAGTGAACTTCAGTAATTGCATGCACTGTAAAACCTGTGATTTGAAATGTCCTTTTCAGAATATTGTCTGGAACCTGCCGGAGGGTGGGGGTGGTCCGCGCTACAGCCTGCAGTAAGAGCACGCGTGAGTAATGTCTGTAAACTGGATTCCCGCCTGCGCGGGTATGACGTTCAAAGAACCAAAAAATGAGGGAACTCCTGTCGACTTATGATTCCCGCCTTAGTAACATGTGCTAAAATATTTACCGATGATTTCTGAACACCAGAATAAAGAACGGGAAACGCTCGAAACACTTAAGACCGTCTTCGGTTTTCAGAGTTTTCGTCCGAACCAGGAATTTATTATTCAAAGTGTCCTGGACAGACAGGATGTCTTTGCGGTAATGCCTACAGGCGGGGGAAAATCCCTCTGCTATCAGCTGCCGGCCAAGATGATGCAGGGCACGGCCGTTGTTATCAGCCCGCTGATTTCGCTGATGAAAGACCAGGTTGATGCCGCCCTGGAAAACGGCATATCGGCGGCTTTCATGAACAGCTCCCTTAACGCGCAGGAAATTGCCGATATATACCGCATGTTGAAATACAACAAGATAAAACTGCTTTATATCGCGCCCGAGCGCTTTGCAATGTCGCATTTTCTTGAAACCCTGAAGACCGTTTCCATTTCACTCTTTGCCATAGATGAAGCCCACTGCGTTTCAGAATGGGGACATGATTTCAGGCCTGATTATCTAAGCCTTTCTGTTATTCCGAAGATATTCCCCGATGTTCCTATCGCGGCTTTTACTGCAACAGCTACCCGCAGGGTCCAGGAAGATATCATCGGCAAGATCGGCCTGAGATCACCACAGATAGTCCGCGCTTCCTTTGACCGTCCGAACCTTTTTTATGAGGTAAAAAGAAAAGAGAAGACAGATTTGCAGATACTCGAATTTTTAGGCGGACATTCGGGAGAGCCGGGCATCATCTATCGTGCTACCCGTGATTCCGTCATGGGCACGGCCGATTTCCTGGTATCGAAAGGAATTAAGGCGTTGCCCTACCACGCTGGTTTGACTGCGGATGAGCGGAACAATAATCAGGAAGCCTTCAACAAAGATGAGGCATCGGTGATCGTGGCGACTATTGCCTTCGGTATGGGAATCGATAAGTCCAATATACGCTTCATCATTCATGCGGACCTTCCGAAGAATATCGAAAGCTATTACCAGGAAACCGGACGTGCGGGACGCGACGGAGAGCCGGCCCATTGCATCCTTTTTTTCGGCAGGGGAGACATTCCGAAAATCCGTTATTTCATAGACCAGATTACAGACGATCAGGAACGCTCTATCGCTATGGAGAAGTTGAACCAGACAGTAGGATTTGCTATACATAATGTATGCAGGCGCAGGCAGCTCTTAAGCTTCTTCGGAGAGGATTATCCTTCAGATAATTGCGGGGCCTGCGATATCTGCTCCGGCAGCGTCGAACAGATCGACATTACAATGGATGCGCAGATAATAATGTCCGCCATGTCGAGGACACAGCAGAGGTTTGGGACAGGACATATTGTAGACATTGTGACAGGCGCTGATACCAAACGCGTCCGTGAGCTTCAGCACGACAAGATCAAGACTTACGGGGCCGGGAAGCAGAAAGACAAAAAGCACTGGCGGTTCATTGTAGACGAATTGCTCGCGCAGTGTCTTATCCGGCAGGACGGTGACCGGTATCCTGTCCTGAAGCTGACCCAGAAAGGTTCTGATGTGCTCTACGGCAATGATCAGGTTTCCGCATTGCAAAGAGAAGAGCCAAAGAAGAAACAGCCGATAAAGGGCAGTGAAGCGGACCGGTTCGATAAGGACCTTTTTGAGCGGCTTCGTACGTTGCGGAAAAATATGGCGGATGAGCAGCAGGTCCCACCCTATATTATTTTTTCGGATAAGACTTTGCATGAAATGTGCAGGCATTATCCGGTATCACTATCTGATATGATAAGAATCAGCGGTGTCGGGGATGTCAAGCTTGAACGGTATGGAATTTATTTTGTGCGGGAAATAGAAAAATATCTGAGTAAGGCCGGGCCACAACAACTGAAAGGGTAGAGACATGGATGAAGAAGCTTTAGCGGCAATAAGAAAATTACATGAGCTTTTTAAGGGAAAAAACTTAGCCCTCTCTGTGGCCGAGTCATGCACCGGCGGTTTGATCAGCCATTACATTACATACCTTCCAGGGGCGAGCATTTTTTTTAAAGCGGGGATTGTCTCATACTCTGTCGGAGCGAAAAAGAAAATTCTCGGCGTTCCATTTGATGTCATATCGGAATACGGTATAGTGAGCGAGGAGACGGCCAAAGAAATGGCCGATAAGGTGAGATTGTTGTCGGAAACGGACTTTGCCCTCTCGACTACAGGCAACCTTGGTCCTGACGTACTCGAAGGGAAAGAGAAGGGCCTTGTCTATATGGCAGTCAGTAAAGAAGACCTGACAGTTTCAAGGGAGTTGAAGCTGAGGGGCGATAGGGAAGGGAACAAAGAAGCGGCTGCTTTGCTGGCGTTGAAGTTCCTTATTGAAGTAGTTCAGAGTACATAAATCGCATGCCGGATAAAATACCCGAAAACATCAGACAGGAAATGGAAAAACTGGTCGAAGTACTGAATGACCACGGCTACCGCTATTATGTCCTTGACTCTCCTGTCATATCAGATCCAGAGTATGACAGGCTCTATTTCCGTCTGAAAGAGCTTGAAGATAAATATCACTATATCCTACCGGATTCTCCTACGCAGAGAATCGGAGCGCCGCCCCTCGAAAAATTTGAGAAGGTAAAACATACTTCTTCTATGCTTTCACTGGATAACGCCTTCATCTATGAAGAAGTAACAGACTTTGACGCAAGAATACAAAGGCTGCTCAAGAGTGATGAGGAGATAGAGTATACTGTTGAACCGAAGTACGACGGACTCGCTATGGAATTGACTTACAGGAAAGGTCTTCTCTATAAGGCTTCCACAAGGGGTGACGGATACGAAGGCGAAGATGTAACGCAAAATATCAAGACCATCAAAGCAATTCCGCTCAAAATTGAGGTGCACGGAAAAGTCCCCGAAGAAATTGACATACGAGGCGAGGTATACATGAACCTCGATGAATTCGAAAAACTGAACAAGCAAAGAGAGCAATCGGGAGAGCCCTTATTTGCCAATCCCCGAAATGCTGCGGCGGGCTCTATCAGGCAACTTGATTCCTCCATTACGGCTTCACGAAAACTCTATCTTGCCTGCTACGGAATAGGAACTGTAAAAGGAATGACTTTTAAGAGTCAGCAGGAATTTATCGCTTGGCTTAAAGAAGCGAGGTTCCCGACTCCGGAGATAAAATGCGAAAAGGGAATCAGCAAAATCATTGATGTGATAAAAGATCTGGAATCGAGAAGAGGTTCTTTCACATTTGAAACCGACGGGGCCGTTATAAAAGTTAATGACTTCGATCTCCAAAAAAAGTTGGGTGTTAAGACGAGAGAGCCGCGTTGGGCGATAGCATACAAGTTTCCGGCCCATCAAGCCACTACGATGATAAAGGATATCCGCGGAAGTGTCGGCAGGACAGGAGTGATCACTCCTTATGCTATTTTTGAGCCTGTACGAATTGGGGGTGTCACGGTAACGAAATCGACTTTACATAATTGGGATGAATTATCAAGGAAAGATATCAAAAAAGGAGATACCGTTTTAGTAGAACGGGCCGGCGATGTTATTCCCCATGTCGTAATGGTCATAAAAGAAAAGAGAACCGGCGAAGAAAGGGCCTTCCCAATACCGAAAGAATGTCCTGCATGCGGTTCTAAGGTGGTCAGGGAAGAAGGAGAAGTAGCGGTCAGGTGTGTTTCGCTCCATTGTCCGGCACAGATACAGGAGAAGATCATTCACTTCGCTTCCAGGGGAGGCTTGGACATAGAAGGGCTCGGCGAGAAGAATGTGGAGCTTCTCTATTCAAAGGAACTCATAAAGCATTTTGAGGATATTTATAAATTAAAGAAGCAGGACCTCCTTGCGTTGCCGAGATTTGCCGAAAAATCCGCCCGGAATCTCTTAGAAGCCATCAAAAGGTCGAAGGATACCACTCTTGCCAAGTTTCTCTTTGCGATCGGGATACTTCATGTAGGGGAGTATGCTGCGAAACTACTCGCGAAGAATTTCCGAAATCTGGAAAGTCTCTACCACGTGAATCCTGAAAAGATTATGGAGATAAAACAAATGGGTGAAAAGATCGCTGCCTCCATATCGACATTCTTCAATGATGAAAAGAACATCAAAACCCTTGATGCTCTTAAGGGCCTTGGGCTGAAAATCAGCAATCCTGATTATCTTTCCGAGAAGAAAGAAGCTAAAACTCTAGAGGATTTAACATTTGTGATCACCGGCACACTGCCTAAACCGAGAAAAGAAGTCGAGGACCTCATAGAGCTTCAGGGCGGCCATGTATCTTCTGCTATTTCCGCGAGTACCGATTACCTTGTGGTCGGAGAAGAACCGGGGTCGAAATTGGAGAAAGCGAAGTCTTTGGGAGTCAAGACTATCACATATGATGAATTGATGGAAATAATTGAGGACCGCAAACGCATTCCGAGACTTTTTTAGAGAATGCAAATTTTGTAAAACGACGGGTTTTGCGTACGAGGTTTTAGCTCTATATGCATTTGACTCCTCACAGAAGAAGAAACCCTCACGTTCATGGAATCTCGTGGCTCTGCATGTTACAAGCAGGAATACTCACAGCTAAATGCACAAAAGCAAGCCTGACCCTGCAGCCGCTGAAGAACTATGATCTCTGGAGTTTTCCGATCTGCTCTTAAGGTTAATGTGTTTGCAGTTCTTTTCTCTCTTCAAATTAACTGCTGGCGACGAGCACAGACAAAGGAATCAATGGTACAAGCTTCTCTTAAGTTTCTTGTTTTCATACATAGCCTTATCTGCTTTTGCCAGAAGTTCATCCACAGAACACGGGGATTCAGGGTCGTAATAAGCAACACCAATGCTCATCGAAATCCTGTAGGCCAGACCTGTCTGTGAGTTATGCAGATCGATGTTTTTCTGCAATCGTGAAATGTTCATGTTGATATCGTCTCCGGCGGTTCCAATGGGAAAGACCACAAATTCATCTCCACCCATGCGGGCTATAATGTCGGAATTCCGGTAAGTCTCTCTCAAAATATCGGCGGCACTGACCAATATCTTGTCGCCTTCTTTATGGCCGAGTGTATCGTTGATATGCTTGAGACCGTCTATATCGGCATAGAGAAGGAAGAACTTCTGCCTGAGACGGTTTGACAGTTTGAGCTGATGTTCTGCCAATGCGACTAACCCTCTTCGGTTGTAAAGACCGGAAAGTTCGTCGGTAAGCGACAGGGTCCGCAATTCATCTTCCTTTTGTTTTCGCTGCTCGATTTCCTGTTTTGCGATTGAAAGTTCAATCTCAATTTCGGCTACCTTTTTCAAAATGGCCAAAACCGGACGGTTTTCGATCGTAAGCCCCTTCTTATCGCTTTGCCAATGCAGATAGCCGTACAAAAAAGGCAGCGCAAAGACCGAGATGATCAAGCGACTGGCCAGAGTCCCCTGCATAATGCTGAGGTACGTGGACGTACCCACAAAGGCACCGGTTGCAAAAAGAATTACGTCCAGCCACATGACTCCCAGAAGAGTTAAAAAGGCACGAAGCCATAGCTGCATCTTCAGAAAAGGCTTACCCAGAAACTCCCATGCAATAGCTAAGAAAACAAGATCAAGCAAAGTTGCAATCACTGAGGCAGTATTGATTCGCAGACTCGGCAGAGGCACATAATCCACTGAACTATTTCCTATAAAAGCAGCCTGAAGACGCAATGTCATTGCTATGAGTGGCACCATAATTGACACTCCTACAATAGTTGATATTGCAATTCGCGTGGCTCTTGGACCATCAAATACATAAACGACAAATACTCCCAACAGCAGGGAAGTATAAAAAACAGTCGACCCAACGACGAATGTAATTCCTGCCACTTGAATTTTCAATCCTGCATCGGTAACCCAGGACATTATGGCCGTAATCCCGCCGATAAGTGCATAGAAATGAACAGGTCCGAAGCGGTGGCGCAGCGAGTGCGCCCAGAGGACCAGAAAGTAAATTACCATTGCCTCGACTATCAAAATAATAACTTCGGTACTCATTCGTTGTTGGTCCTCGTCAGGCTTGCCATACTTTTTCTCGCCAGTTAGCTGTACGAGACCTTTGTGATGTTTGTACACAAACCAGCCTATAGGCTGATCTGATAAGAATAAACTAAACCTCGCTTTGCTCGGCACGACACCACGGGGTATTAGACCCCGCGGGTCGGCAAGGGTCTGCGCTTCGCTCCGACGCCCTGCACCCCGACGACGTAAGGTGCCCGCCGCAGAGACGGCGGGGTATGGAGATTAATCAATTATAATTATAATCTATATCTGCAATATTCAAAAGTTTGTACTCGTTGAGACCTGAGACGATCCAGGCATGGTCATTGATTGACTTCTGATTCAAGAAGAATGCTTTTGAGGACCGTGGACCAAATGGGTAACTATTGTCCCCAAAGAATGGCTTTTGTCTGACGGTATTCACAAGGCTCGGGTTGATATTCCTATGGAAAAATACTAAGCTTTTTGTATTATTGGAATATGCGAAAATATCATCATATCATAGGAGGGCGCTCAAAGGTGAGAAGAAGGAAGGGCGGAGTAAAGTGGCACCGGTTGTTTGTGGTTATCATAGTAGTAGCGATGGCAATGGTTATGGGAGTGCTGGCAAAGGTCGATGCAGCGCCTGACATCGAGATGGTCTTTGTGAAGGGCGGGTGTTTTCAGATGGGGGACACCTTTGGGGATGGGGGTAATGACGAAAAGCCAGTGCATGAGGTCTGCATTAATGACTTTTACATCGGGAGGTACGTAGTGACGCAAGGGCAGTGGCAGTCGGTAATGGTGAATAATCCATCAAAGTTTAAGGGTGACAGAAGGCCGGTGGAGAATGTGAGTTGGGATGATACGCAGCAGTTCATAGCTAAGCTTAATTTACAGGCAGGCAGGAGGTATAGATTACCGACCGAGGCAGAGTGGGAGTATACTGCGCGAAGCGGCGGCAAGAGAGAGGAATGGCCGGGGACGAGCAACCTGCAGGATCTTGGGGATTATGCATGGTATAGCAATAATTTGGGGGAGACGCATCCTGTGGGTGAGAAGAAGCCCAACGGGTTGGGGATCTATGACATGAGCGGAAATGTATGGGAGTGGTGCCAGGACTGGTATAACTACGTGTATTACAAGGAGAGTCCCCGTGATAATCCACAAGGGCCCGGGAGCGATACATTTCGGGTGCTGCGCGGCGGCTCTTGGGGCAATAATCATTTAACCGTGCGCGCCTCGGATCGCTACGGTGACACGCCATGGCACCGTGACAGCAGCATCGGCTTTCGGGTGGTACTTCCTGCCCAGTAGTTATTTTCTGAGTTCTGAAATTCTATTTTCTGGATTTCAGGGGTACAGGGGCGGTGCTCTGTCAGACGCAAATTTTTGAAAAACGGGAACTGGCTTAGTGCCCTGCTTCATAAATTCGGTCACGTATTTCCCAGAGCTATGCGGCTAATGGAAAATGTACTATTGTAACCCTGCTTATCTTTTTGAGCAATTTGCCAAGATCCTGTCTTGTAAACTTCCACTCGAACGGCGTGGCGATTTTTTCATAATATTGTTCGAAGGAAATCAATCGGTTTTCAAGGGCCGAAAGCGAAGGGAAGGCATTAGGGGTCAGGGCTTTCCTTTGCAGGATCGAAAAATAGATTTCGATCTGATTCAGCCAGCTGGCATGAACTGGCCCATGAACAAGCTCCAGATTCGGATGCCTTTCCTTCAGTCGTGCGACCGACTTTACGCCGCGATGTGAGGAACCGTTGTCGACAATCCAGAAAACCCGTCTGGCTTCGTTATAGGGCGATTGTGCCATAACCTGCATCACTAATCGGTCGAATGGTGCAATCCCACTTTTTCTCTCGCAGCGTCCGAAAACTTTTGCCCGGTGAACATCGAGTGCAGCGATATATGCCCACGCACCGCATCGTTTGTACTCATGTTCCACCCTCATGGATGCACCTTGCGCTGGTGGCAGTGTTGGATGACGCCGAGATCGGGCCTGAATGCTTGTCTTCTCATCAGCCGATAGGACAAATTCGTCGTCTTTTAGGCATTTTTTATTCCAAACCCTCTCGTAAAGGTCGAGAATACGACCAGCTTTCGCAGTAAATTCAGGATCACGAGGAAAAATCCAGCAACGATGCTGCCACGGACGGATAGCATCTTCATTGAGCCAACGCCATACTGTGCAATCACTGATAGTAGAGACTAGTCCAGTCCGACGAGCCTCGCGAGTAATATCCGCTACACTGAATCGTGAGAGTGGGAGATTGTGTGTAGCAGGCAATTCGCAGGCCAGTGCCTTAATGCTCATGACCAGCTCTGGGGGAAAAAGCCCGAGGCCGACCCGAGCGAGGGCGTTCTTCAATACCGTGCAACCGTTCTTCAAAAAAACGTTTTCTCCACATGCTGACAACCTCCCGCCGCGTATTCAAACGGTGGGCTATTTCGTCGTTCGTTAACCCATCCGCGGCCAATAGAATCATCTTGGCGCGAAGTACTTGATAATACGGTAACGTATATTTTGTGGCACATCTCATCAAGTGTTCCACTTCCTCTGGCGTCAGCCTTATGCTATATGGACTTTTCCTTGGCATTGATGACCTCCTTACGATCAATCATGCCATATTCGATTCTATTTAGCAAGCTAATATTACGTTAGTGTAGTTATGATATTATGTACTTAGCTATGGAATGAGTTGCCGTTGTTCGTGAAGACCTATGATTATACGAAGTGGCTCCTTGAGTATACGATCAAGTTTCCCCAAAGCCAGCGTTTTGTGAATAATCATTGTTGGGCGTGAAAATAGATAATAACTATTCAAATAGATATAACCTTCGCAAAGCAACTAAATACAGGGCTATACGTAAGATTATTAACAGGACATTCATTAATCTCCATACCCCGCCGTCTCTGCGGCGGGCACCTTACGTCGTCGGGGTGCAGGGCGTCGGAGCGAAGCGCAGACCCTTGCCGACCCGCGGGGTCTAATACCCCGTGGTGTCGTGCCGAGCAAAGCGAGGTTTAGTTTATTATTCAATGAAAAAGAGGAGGAGGGATGGCTAATTATAAGATTAAATGTGAAGCTATCGCCGTCCGCAGTGAATCCGGAACTTGCCCAGGTTCAGCTAAATGCCGAAAGGGAGAAACTTATATCCTGACAGCTCGAACACCTGAACCCGGAGGGATGTGCGGTCGGGCATTTGCTTCCATACATCCAATGGCATTTGCCATGCGGTGGTCGGAGAAGATGGAGTGGGAGAAGACTGATCACGTTAATGTCATTTGTCCGGACGGTTTCGTGACCTACAGACTTTCGAGAATAAAAGAATAGGCTGATAAGCGCTTCTTCCTCTTCTATGTCTTCTATGTGGCAAGGCAGGAACATGATGCCGTGGCGCTGATTTTAACGGATAATCGACACCGCAAGACAACCAAGCCAATATTATACTGACTTCTCTTTTTCTGGTAATATAGACATAATGCATAACGGCAAAACCTATCCTCTAAGAAAAGATTTACTCACAGCGGTAGTTGATTCAGAGAAATCCATCGCAAAGGTGGAGATTAAAGAGGTGACCATGGGACCAAAACAGAAGGCTCCCTTACACTTACATCCATGTCCAACAGTCGGGCTAATTACCGAGGGAACAATTTCGTTTCAAATTGAGGGTAAGCCCGTTCAACCCCTTAAAGCTGGTGATGCATTCTATGAACCTGCAAACGTTAGAGTAGCCAAATTTGATAATGATGGCGATACTCCTGCGAAATTTGTCGTGTTTTATCTGCTCGGAAAAGACGAGCACGAAATTGTTCGCATTCTACCCAAGTGACAATCCGAAGGATAGAGCAATGAATGAAGAAGCAAAAACGGCAGCAAGTACAAATTATACAGTGGCACAGATAAGCACATTTAATAAACTCAATAGCTACAAGTTCAGTCATCAGAAGCTGCCATTCGACGTCTTAGCGCAGCAATCTTCACCAGAGCATCAAGTATAAGGAGCATAACAGATGTCCATCAGTAGCAATGCCAAAGAGATACTCATTCAATTTACCCGCGAGGTATGGAGCGAAGGCAATATCGAAGCCTCAGATAAATATATTGCACCAAAATACACAATTCATCACGATCCTGGCGATCCATGGGAAGGTCGGGAACTTGATCTCGCAGGCTATAAGGAGCGCGTCAAAACATTGCGTGCGGCGTTTCCCGATCAGTTCTTCGACATACAGGGACTTTTTGCCGACGGTGACGCTGTTGTGATGACTTGGCTCTGGTCAGCCACGCACAAGGGGGACATTCCTGGATTTCCCGCTACAGGCAAGCAAATCAAGATGTCTGGAGCTACGGTTTACTATTTCGATGGTAGCCGACTCACTGGGCATTGGCAGATCACTGATCGTCTTGGCGTGTATCAGCAGTTACAGCGGGCATCTACTCGTGCCTGACGAATGCCGCCCACCCATCATTCCACCGGACCTGCGCGAAAAGCCGCGCATGCCGCTGAATTCAAACATTGCCTGTTCACTTTTAACGGTAATCAAAACTTTTTTCACATTATCGATCCCGAGTAGTTGCGCGGTGAAGTCACCCTTCTCAATAACTTCCTTGAAGTCCGCAACATTGAAACCTGATATAATTGTGCATAGTACAACTGGAAATGCGCATTCCTGATTTGCTTGAAGATAACATATATGTTATACTTCAAGTGTAATTGTGATGAACTGGACTATCGAATATTACAGGGATTCAAAAGATAAGGAACCCGTTAAAGAGTTTATTGATGGTCTTCCTGAGAAATCGCAGGCACAAGTAATCGGGAAGATTGAACTTTTAGCAAAGTATGGCGTATTGCTGAAAGAACCTTATACCCGACACATCAGAGGGAAGATTTGGGAGCTTAGAATAATTGTCAGCAAAGGATATAGCCGAATTTTTTATTTTTCGTATACAGGTAGAAGATTTGTTTTATTGCACGCTTTTTTGAAAAAAACAGATAAGACCCCGCCAGCGGAAATAGACATAGCTGAAAAAAGAATGCAGGATTTTATAAACAGACAGTAGACGACCAAGGAGGATATAGATGAAAAAGAAATATGTGAGAGGTACAACTATAGAGGAACATAAGGCAGAGCTTATGAAGAATCCGAAATTCAAGAAGGCGTGGGAAGAGTTGAAACCTGAATTCGATCTTATGGAAAAGATGATTATAGCGAGAGGAAAGGCCGGGATATCTCAGAAGGAATTAGCGCGGAGGATCGGCACAAAGCAGAGTGCGATAGCCAGACTTGAAGGGGGAGGTTTTAACAAGGCGACCGTCGAAACTTTGGGGAAAATCGCCGACGCTCTTAATTTTAAGTTAGTAATAAAGCTGCAGCCCAAAAAAGAGGCTACGGCTTGATATAGCTTCGTTGTGATGTCCTTCCTCTTCTCCACACATACCAGCCGTGATATAATTGTGAGTAGTACAACCAGAAATGAACAAAACCGGCTGGGACAATAAAGACGTCTACGACGGAGGGCGCATGCGCTGGTATCACTACATTGCCTACTTCTTTGGTGGGGCGTTCCTCTCGAACGCCGTGCCCCACTTCGTAAGCGGCGTGTCTGGGCATTCGTTCCCCAGCCCGTTCGCGCATCCACCCGGGGAAGGGCAGTCGCCCGCGCTGGTGAACGTGCTTTGGGGCTTTGCGAACCTCATCATCGGCTACTTGCTTATCTGCAAGGTGGGAACCTTTGAGCTGCGACGCTGGCGGCACGTCCTTGTGGCCGGGGCCGGAGCACTCTTGATGGCCGTGATGCTCGCGCGGGCATTCGGGAAGCTCTACGGCGGGTTGTGATAGGGACCTCTCTCTCGACCCTCCAAATTTGGTGATCCGAAATCAACAATCCTTCCTTGTTTAGTCCGCACCTATTAAACCTGATATAATTGTGTGGAGTATAAAGGGTAATTAATGATTAATGTCGTCGCAGATTATCTTCTATGGCAATAGCAATTGTCCCGTGGCATTGTGAACGCTGTAAAAGTGAGATTGGCGGAGTCTTCAGGCTACGTTGTTCACAGTGCAACAGAATGATATGTTTGTTCTGCGTAGCTCCGATTGCTTCGGTAAAGGCAAGGAAGGTATTCTGCAGAAGTTGTAAGCCTATATAGATAAATTCATATCTTCCTGAAAGCCACACTATGGACATACGCTTTTTTGCAGGTCAGTTTCTATCGGAAATGTGTTATTATTCCGTTCATGGGATCAGAAAATACCCGCAGGGTATAGTAATTGTGTACCACCAAAAAGGAGTACTTATGAAAAAATATTCAATCTATGCGGTCATAGCAGGACTCATTTTTTTATTTTCTTCCAGTGTAGATGCTGGCGTGTACTCGGATGATTTATCCCGATGTTTAGTCGAATCTTCAACATCCTCAGACAAGCTCATGCTTGTGAAATGGATGTTTACTTCCATGTCTCTTCATCCAGCCGTCAAATCGATGGCATCTGTATCAGCCAAACAACTTGCTGACTCTAGTAAAGAAACAGCAGATATGATCGTAAACCTTGTCACTAAAACTTGTAGAGATCAAGCCAAAAAAGCAATAAAATATGAGGGTGGGGTCGCACTTCAATCGAGCTTTAGTGTTTTTGGACAAGTAGCTGCTAAAGAATTGTTCTCCCACCCTGATGTGGCCGCTGGGTTGGCAGGGTTAGAAAAGTATTTGAGTGCTAAAAAAATAAAAGAGGCCTTGGAGATAACTGAGTAAAATATTGGCTAACCGGCTCATTCACCAGATGGCGACAAGCGCGGCGCAGGTCGTTGCGTATAGCGCCCGTAAGTCTTCAGTCTCGATCCTTGCTTGATTTTGAGGACTTGTAGGGTATGCTGTGTAAAACGTATGACTTGTCGGTTAAAGTCCGACGGTGGGAATTTGGTAGCTCGCCCACATAGCTTGAGGGAGGTGCCAAGGGTAACCTAAAGCATCAAGTTTCCTGACAAAGGCTCCGAAAGGGAGCTGAGCAAATCTGTGGGTCGCAGCTAATGCGAACCCAGACGTAGCCTCGAAATGCACAATGGAGTTGTCGACCCTCTCCTACATTGGGGAAGACCGCTGCATCTATCCTAACAAAAACTACCATAACCGATAGATGGACTTCCGGGGTAACAGGGGTGACACGCAGAGGAAGCCATATGACAATGAACACAGGAGACCCTTGTCGATGCTGTACAGGACAGTAACCGGTGGATATAAGGCGACGAAATTCCACGGGGTCGGCAAGGGAGTCGGATTTGCCCATAGCGTACCGTTTGTATCCCGAAGACAACATAACTTTGGGAGAGGGAAGGGGCAATGCTTTTATCATGTTTTCGAAGAAGTAAAGGAAAGGAGATTGCGTAATGCTGAAAACTCCGGAAAAGATTCGAGAACTTCAGAGAAAACTATACCAGAAGGCCAAGCAGGAAAAGGAGTACCGATTCTATCTTCTATATGACAAGGTCTACAGGCTGGATATCCTGAACCATGCCTATAATCTTGTCAGAGCAAACAAGGGTGCGCCGGGAATAGATGGTGAGACCTTTGTCCTCATAGAAGAAAGAGAAGGAGGAGTAACGGGATATCTTGAAGAGATCGCCGTGGAACTCAAGCGGAAGGAGTACAAGCCGAAGCCTGTCCGTAGGGTATATATCCCGAAGACAAGCGGAGGCAAAAGGCCGCTTGGAATCCCAACGATCAAAGACAGAGTAGTGCAGATGGCTGTAAAGATAGTGATCGAACCCATATTCGAAGCCGATTTTCAGGAAAACTCATACGGGTTCAGGCCGAAGCGGAGCGCTCATCAGGCGGTAGACGATGTGAAAGAGCAACTCATGAGAGGCAAGACTGACGTAATTGATGCCGACATCTCCAAATACTTCGACACCATTTCCCACGACAAACTTATGCAGTTGGTAGCGAAGCGGATAGTGGATAAGAACATTCTGAGATTGATAAAGATGTGGTTGAAAGCGCCGATTGTGGAGGAACGTGAGGATGGAAAGAAGGAGTATAAAGGGAATGATAAGGGGACTCCCCAAGGCGGTTTATCCAAAGCTTTGGATAATCCGCCTTATCAAAAGTAAAATATTATCCAAAGTAAATGCTGTAAGCGCTTGATACAGTTAGGTTTGGGGTTCATTTACTTTGGATAATACGGCAGACCAAGGTATTTATGGGAGATTGAAGAACCGATCTCACTAAATATTTTGGAGGAATACCGATGAACAGCCCGCCTTTGCAAGATTTAATCACACGACTGGAAAAAGAACTGTACCGTCTCCATTACAAAAAAGATACGGTAAAGTACTATCGCATGATGTGGAAACGTATTGTCGCGTTTTTCGAAAACGAAGGAGTCGACCACTTTGCAGAAGAAGTGGGTATGCGTTTTCTGGACAAGCAGTATAACTTTTTCGAATTAGAGGAAGCGGGAGATCTAACGCAATCGATCATTAACGCCTTTCGAGTTGTCCGGATGCTTGGTGACTTCCAGCAACATGGCAGCATTCTGCGCAGGTACTACAAACAGAAAGAGCTGCTGTATAACGACGAATTCAAGGAGGTACTGCAGTACTATGTAACCCATTGCCAGCAGAAGGAATACTCCAAAGTGACACAAAATCACTATGGTAAAATTTCCGAACAGTTTCTGAGTTTTTTGGAATCACAAAAGATTGTCTCTTATTCAGATATTACCGCTAAACATGTATCCGGCTATATCAACACGTTGTTGGGGTACAGCTATAAGACTGTAGAATTGCATCTTTGTGCGTTGCGCTCGTTTTTGCGCTATCTTCACACTAACGATCTTCATCCACAGGACCTGGCAGAAACCATCCCTGCGATTAAGGCCAGAAAGCAAAACAGAATTCCTTCGGTATGGACTCCGGAGCATGTCGCCAAGTTGCTCGATGTCATAGGCAGAGGCAATCCTGCCGGAAGAAGGGATTATGCAATGATCCTTCTGGTCGCGCGGTTGGGCCTCCGTACGATAGATATCAAGCGTTTGAAATTGGACAACCTGAAATGGCCGGATAATCGCATCGAATTGATACAGTCCAAAACGTCCGGAGTGCTGAGCCTCCCACTTCTTCCCGATATCGGCTGGGCGATCATTGATTATCTGAAAAATGGGCGTCCCAAGGTGGAAAGCCCCTACGTTTTTTTGCGGCACCTTGCGCCACTGGAACCATTCTCGGATGAAGACAGACTGCATCAAATCTTGGTCAAATATATGAGACTGGCCAAAATCCCGATTTCTCCTCAGAAAAAGAGAGGCATGCATTCCTTACGGCACACGCTGGCAAGCAGATTACTTCAAGAGAAAACACCCTTATCCGTTATTTCCGATATATTGGGACACGTCAGTTCGGATTCAACGGCTGTCTATCTTAAGGTGGACGTGGAGATGCTACGTGAATGCGCGCTGAACCCCGAGGGGGTGTTCGAGTCATGACCGAATTCATATATAGCAGTCCATTTCAGGAATTTATCCAGGAAGTGATTCTACAAAAGCGTTCGCTGGGGTATAAGTATGACAGCAGTGCACGGGTGCTTTACCATTTTGATCAGTTCTGTCTGACATACGGCTGCACAGAACCGGTACTGTCCAAACAACTTGTCGATTCATGGCGTCAGAAACGCCCGAATGAAGCTCAGGCGACTTTACAGATCAGGGTATGCGTTGTACGGCAACTGGCCATGTACATGACTCGTCTCGGGGTGCATGCTTATGTGCTTCCCAAAAATACCCTCCCGAAGGGACCCAGATACATTCCCTACATTTTCAGCAATGATGAGCTTGCAGAGTTTTTCAAACAAGTGGATGCTTGCCATTACTGTGCCGAAGTTCCGAACAGACATTGGATCATGCCGCTGCTGTTCCGTATGTTGTATGGCTGTGGGTTGCGTATTTCGGAGGCGCTGAATCTCAAAGTGCGGGATGTAGATTTGAACACTGGTGTCCTCACGATTATGGATGGGAAATTCAACAAGGACAGGCTGGTTCCTATGTCCAAGGAATTACTTCATAGATGTCCTGCCTATATGAAGCAGGTCCATTTGTTTTCTGATTCTAACGCTTATTTCTTTCCTTCTCCGAACGGAAAAACGATAACCAAAGGGAATGTCTATAAAAATTTCAGGAAATTCCTTTGGAAAGCCCGGATTTCTCATGGTGGATGGGGAAAAGGGCCGCGGCTCCACGATTTGAGGCATAGCCATGCTGTTCATTGTCTGAGGCGCTGGGTGCTGGAAGGAAAGGATTTGACTGCCTACCTGCCTATTCTCAAAACGTATCTGGGCCATCATTCCTTTAGCGATACATCCCAGTACTTGAGGCTGACCGCTGAACTTTATCCGGATATAACGGCAAAGGTGGACCATGCTTTTGGCCATGTCATACCTATTATGAGGAGTGAAGACTATGAAACCAACTGACTTTGCCAAGGCATTATCTCATTACCTATCCGTTTATCTGCCGGGCCAGCGCAATGTCAGCCCCAACACGATCAAATCTTATCGGGATACTTTCAAACTGTTTCTCATATACTGCAAACAGGGTTGCGGCCTGTCCATTGAATATATCTGTCTACAACGCATCGATGAGCCACTCGTGGTTGGGTTCCTCTCATGGCTTGAACAAGACAGAAAAAGCAGTATCGCTACGCGCAACCAACGATTGGCCTGTATTCATGGCTTTTGTAGGTATATGCAGGTCGAAGACCCTGTCGGTCTATTGTCATACCAGAAAATTCTCTCAATTCCGATGAAGAAAGCTCCAAAGCCAACGGTGCATTATCTCACACCTGATGCATTGAAACTCATTCTTGCCCAGCCCGATCTTTCCAAAGCCAGTGGCCGTCGTGACTTAACGATGCTTTCGGCACTGTATGATACAGGGGCCAGAGTTCAGGAGTTGATTGATCTAAAGGTTCGTGATGTCCGATTGGATCATCCACCAATCCTGACCCTGACTGGCAAAGGCCGCAAAACCAGGCAGGTTCCAATTATGTCCAATATGGAATCCCTGCTGCGGCAGTACATGACCGAAACTTATCTGCTTCAAAACGGCATGCAGGACCGCCCGTTATTTGTAAATCGCCAGCGCGGCAAGCTGACTCCAATGGGCGTTACATTCATTCTGAACAAATACGTGTCTCGTGCAAGGGCAGTGTCTTCGATTATTCCGGATAATGTTACCCCCCATGTTTTCAGGCATACGAAGGCGATGAATTTGTTACAGGCAGGGATTAACCTGATTTATATCCGGGATCTTTTAGGGCATGTCGATATTTCAACAACTGAAATTTATGCCCGTACAGATACTGAGCTGAAACGAAAAGCGTTAGAAAAAGCATATCCCGACATGGTTGTAACTGATTTGCCGCAGTGGAACCAAGATGAAGGGCTACTTGCCTGGCTAAGCCGTCTCTAACACACGCAGTATTATCCAAAGTAAATGAAACACAAACCTAACTGTATCAAGCGCTTACAGCATTTACTTTGGATAATATATTACTTTTGATAAGGCGGAATAGTCTCGCCCCTCCTCGCCAATATCTACCTCAATGTGCTCGATACGTTATGGAAGATCGAGAAAGTGCAGGAGAGATTTGGTGCACGGCTTGTGAGGTACGCTGACGATAGTATAGCATTATGCAAAGGCAGTACCGAGCAAATATTGAAGGGAATGAAGGCGGTTCTCAGTAACCTGGGGTTAGCCCTGAATGAAGAGAAGACAAGGGTTGTGAATGCACAGCACGAGAGCTTCAATTTCATGGGTTTTACCATAGTAATGAGAAGGGGCAAGAGAACCGGACGTGAATTTCCTCTCATCATGCCGTCTAAGAAGGCGCTGAAGCACATCCGGTCAGAAATCAAACAATTGACCACTGAGCGGTATAGTGCAACCCCTACTGAAGATGTAATCCAGCGAGTTAACGAAATCGTTAGAGGATGGGTGGGCTATTTTTATTACGGCAACTGCACCACAGCGATGTCATCTCTGAGGAACTATCTGGTACGGAGGATACGGATATACCTGCACCGTAAGCATCATTATAACGGTTATGGGTATAAGCGGTTTCCGGATGAGTACTACTACCAGACCTTGGGTTTATACAAGATCCCGAGAACTGCCCCATGGACTCAGTCTGTGAAAGCACCTGGATGAAGATAATCGGTAAGCCGTGTGCGGGAAAACTGCATGCACGGAATTGACGAGGGGGAACTGGAGATAGAACCACTCCGGCTACTACGCCAGTTCTCTACTCTACTGGCTTTGAGAAAAACGGTATGCGTCTTACGGGGCAAAAGAAACACAGTATTCCAGAGACTCCCGTGAGGCAATGATCCTTCCTGAAACATGCCTCCCTTAAACCTGATATAATTGTGATGAGTATAACCGCAAATCATCGGACAATAAGGAGGTAGATATGCCCGCTTATGAATATATCTGTAAAGACTGTAATCGTGAGGTCACTGTCTTCCTGTCTATTAAAGAATTTGAAGCTAAACCAAAAATCAAATGCCCTCATTGTCAAAGTGATAATGTGCAGAAAAAAATCTCGGAGTTTACTGTAAAAACAAGTAAAAAATCATAGTCTATGGAACTAATTTCTTCCTGAAACCCGCAACATTGAAACCTGATATAATTGTGCGTAGTGCAGGAGATAATAAATAATGATTAGACATGGAATCATATGCCTCATTGCAGTATTTCTTATTGGCTGTGCTAGGAGTCTGTCGGACTTTCAACATTTCTGAAAAGTTTACTTCTTGAAGGACACGGCAGTCTCTTAAGAACCTTTATTGCAAACTGGGCAGCAGAAATCTTTTCGGCCTGTAATTATCTAAGTCCGACAGACCTGCATGGGCGTTCCTTATGGCATAATAGACAAGCGGCATAAGAATGAACAACAGGAGATCAGCATAATGTTCAAACAATGTGACAGAGAGACGATATATTTATTTCCGCCGTCGGTGCAGGAATGGTTGCCCGAGGGTCACTTGGCGAGATTTGTCGTAGAGATAGTGGATCAGCTTAATCTTGACCGGTTGAAAAATGATTATGCAGGACGAGGCAGTGAGGCATACAGCCCTGAGATGCTGGTGGCATTATTATTTTACGGATATGCGACGGGAGTCTTTTCGAGCAGGCAATTAGAGCGTAGCACGTACGACTCTGTAGCATTCCGGTATGTGGCAGCCAACAGTCACCCTGACCATGACACAATAGCAACCTTTCGACGTCGGTTTTTGCCTAAGCTGAAAGAACTGTTTGTGCAGATACTAATGATAGCAGCAGAAACCGGGGTATTGAAGTTAGGCACGGTCAGCTTGGATGGGACCAAAATGAAAGCCAATGCCTCAAAGCACAAGGCGTTGAGCTACGGGCATGCATGCAAAATAGAGAATAAGTTGAAAGTGGAAGTGGCGGAACTGATGAAGAAAGCTGAGGCTGCTGACAAAGCTGACATTCCTGACGGCATGAACATCCCGGAAGAGCTGGAGCGGCGAGAGAAGCGGCTGAAAATGATAGCTGAAGCAAAAGCTGAGATAGAGCGCCGTGCGGCAGAGCGGCATGCAATGGAACAAGCCGACAGTGAAAAGAAACAGGCAGAGCGTGTAGCCAAACAAAAGCAGAGCGGCAAGAAACCCCGAGGCAAAGGACCCAAGCCGCCTGCAGCCGGGCCAACTGACAAAGATCAGGTCAATCTGACCGATGAAGAATCTCGCATAATGCCGGCATCGGGTGGAGGATTCAAGCAGGCTTATAATGCTCAAGCAGCCGTGGATACAGAAACAATGCTTATTGTCGCAACGCATGTAACACAACAATCCAATGACAAACAGCAGATGAAACCAGCGCTTGAAGCGCTTACATATCTGCCCGAACAACTTGGCAAAGTAAAAACTATAATAGCCGACAGCGGGTATTACAGCGAAGCAAATGTGCAAGAATGTGAGAGCAAAGGAATAGAGCCATATATAGCAGTAGATCGGCAGAGTCATAATCAGCCTTTATGGGAGCGATTCGTCGAACCGCCTCCATTGCCGGTTGATGCTGATGCAGTGACAAGAATGAAACATCGGTTGAAGACAGTTGCCGGTAAGGCAATTTATGCGATACGCAAGAGTACTGTGGAGCCGGCGTTTGGGGTAATCAAGGCAGCTATGGGATTTGACCGATTCCTGTTGCGTGGTTTTACTGCAGTCAATGGCGAGTGGGATATGATCTGCATTGCATGGAACATCAAAAGGCTGCATGCATTGAGGAACAGCCAGGTAGGCGCCTGAAAATGGCGATGGCATAATGTATCCAACAAAACACCGGCAGGAAAGAACCGATGACAGACGATCAAATCATGAAAAATAACTACAATCGACTCTCTCGGATTCCAACCGCTGTCAAAAACAGCAATTCAAGTCCGACAGACTCCTAGGAGCCTGTCGGACTTTCAATATTTTTTGAAAAGTCGACCTCCTGAGAAGCCCTTCGCTTAAAAAACTTTTTTAGGGCAAACTGGACACCCAAAATCATTCATTTTTGCCGAAAACACGCTAAGTCCGACAGACTCCTAGTATCGCAGAACGTCAAAACTATATAGTTTCAGAATATCTTTCGACCAATGCGGATATCGATTCGACTTTTCGGGAAGCTATGAAGTCCGGCAAAGTTATTAGAGGAATGACTGCGGAAGAGGTATTTATTGCGAGCGGCGCAAAAGCAAGGAGATATGAAAATTACTCCTCGATTTGGGTTGTTCGCGAAGACGGCACGCTACACCTTCCACCGTTTTTCCTTAGACCCGGAACTCCGACCGCCTTAATTTTTAAGAACACTACGCAATATGATACGGCAGTACCTCAGCTTTTCGTAGTATACATGGATGCGGATGACAAGGTATTAAGAGTAGAGCGGGGGACTGCCAATTTGACACATATTAAGTGAATAGAGCCATAGTTTCAAGCTCAGACAATAGACCTTTGTCCGTATGCCACATTGCTTCCTGTTATCCACATCTTTGATCCTGCTGTCAGAACTGTGTATTTCTTGTGTAAATCAACTTTTGTCAATGATCAGAAATCTATTAGCGCACTTATTTCCAAAAAGGAAACAATAGGATTTGCTATACTTAAATGTAGGGCGAATTTTAAATCCCTATATCAAATATAGGGCGCGTTAATAAGTTCTAATTCTTATAGCAGTCTGTGGTTTAGGACTGAGTAATTTGTTATTGAAGTGAAAGAGCTACGTCCATGAGAGTGACAATATAAGGAAGGTATAGTACTCGTTAAAACAACTGTCAAAGGAGTGTAACATGAAACGTTTAGTAATATTATCAATTATGGTTTTAAGCATTGTGTTTTCAACTACCGGGAAAAGTATCTTTGCTGATCAGCCGACAGAAAATACAAATGACACATCTTCGCTATCCGGTAAGGTAGTTGAAACAATGGACAGTAGCGGATACACTTATGTGTGTCTTGAGAAGAGCGACAAAAAAATATGGTTAGCGGTCCCCAAAATGAAAGTAGTTGTAGGGCAGAATATGTCTTTCAAACCCGGTATTGAGATGGTAAATTTTGAGAGTACGACCCTTGTGCACGCCAAGAGTTAATGATACCGAAATGAGAAAAAATTGGGTAACACTTTTCCATTAATCGTAATCGTAATAAAGCCTTTCATGTTCAGCCATGCCTCCACGGCGATGCGCCAAGCCGCCTGGGGCTGAACCCCTTCACTGCAAAGTATATCACTCTGCAAGGTCGTTATCCAAACATAGGCATCCCTCCTTTCCCATTTGGAAAAAGCTCTTTTTCCGATGAAGTACACCCTGCAGGCGTTGTTACCGTTCAAGCACGGACGAGGTTGGTGATTAAGATCATGCTCAACCGTCGAGGCGTATGCCTCTATGTGTTCTCGTGGGCAAAAGGGCCTGTACGAGAGCTTAGCGGCAAGCCCATTTTTCAGCTCGGTTTGCGCCTCTTCGATCGCACCGTTATAAGGCGGATAATGGACCGGGCTATTCACCGGTAGGACAAAATAATCGGCAAGCACGTCATTGACAGCTGCATGATTGAGGTTACCTCCATTGTCCCGTTTTAGGAACAGGGGTGCTCCAAACCGATTGAAGGTTGCCGCAAGATAGCCGGATATCTCTTCGCCGCAGGGAACTTCTCCCGTCATGGGATTAAACTTATAGCGTGACGCGAGATCTTGCATCTGGTTCAGGTATACCTTTGCACCAGTTGCGTCACGCTGTTCGTATTCGCAGGGGTCCATGGACCAGGCGACGTTCGGCACGTTCCAGCGGATGCGCCGCAGATTCTGACGATGGTAGGTATTGAGATCGTGCCGCGCCATTGCTACCATTGTATGCAGCTTCCGCCTTGATACGGTGGATCCGTAGCGAACATATAACGCCCCGGTTCCCTGCGTGCGATTGTGCCCGTGAGATAACTGTGCTATATCCTGCTCAATCTTGCCAAAATCCGGTGGCTTGACCTTGGGAGGACCAGGTTGCCGCACCAAGGGCGTATCTTTTTTGCGCCGTATGCGCCACCGCATAAAACTCGGGTAGGGCAGTCTTACGGCATAGCAGATCGCTCTGTAGGGCATCCCGGTCCTCTCCCTGATCTGGTCAATCATGGCAAGCATACGAGTTATCGTTTCTTCCTTTGCTTTCGTTTTTTTTCCTCCCGATTTGTCGGGACGCTTTTCTTATCACCGGCATTCTGCAACTCATACGCATGCAACATATCCCGCACTTCTACCGTCTTTTCAGCGACAAACAACTTCTTCCGGAGTTCGGTAACCTCCTCCTGTAAACGCTGCTTCTCCTCGTCCTGCGGCATGTTCGGTCTGCCGGCAGATTTGTTTTCCATGGCTTCTGTCATCGCCTGTAATGCCCGGCTTTCCCATTCGTAGTAGGTCTTGCGGGACACGCCCAGTCGGCGCGCACCCTCCTCGGCTGTTATCTGGCCGCTGCGCACGGCAAACACCACCGCTGCTCTTTGGCGGGCACGCTCCTTATCCTTTGAGTCGCTCATAGCACACTCCCTTTAACAACTAAAAATCTTCGGATTGAGAGAAAATCGCCTTCCTCAGAAGCCCTACAATCGATTTTCTCAACTCGGTCCATATTTAACCATCACCCGTTTTCTGCCTTGCCCCATTATTAGGATGTCTCTACGCTACGGTTTCTCAGTTTTCCGCAAGGCTTCGCCGGAGGGTTTTATCTCCTTCGACTGAGGCGTCTCCGCTTTCCTTGCTTCCTGTGCCTTTGATAGCGTCCTTTCCAGTCTGCCCTGCACTGTGCTCGTCAAGAGCGTCAGACGCTTCTTCTCCAGCAACGCCTGCAAGCGGGGAGAAAGCGCTGGCCCCCTGTCCAGGCTCACCCTCGGCTCCAGCGCCTGGAGCATCCCCTCCATCGCCCGCCTCTGCCAGTGCGCAAGCGCCATCCAGGGGATCGACAGCTCCCGGCATATCTCCGCCGGTCTGCGCCTCTCCGTCCATACAGACAGTACCGCCTTGCACTTTTCCATTGCCCCGTAGTTCATCGGCTGCCGCTTCTTCTCGCTCTTTATCTTCTCCGTCTTCTCCATTGTCATGTCCTTTCTCATTTAGATTGTAAACTACTTCCTGCGTAATGTCGTCGTTTTCGGCGTCAACCGACAACCTCAGCCTGCCCTTTTCCGCACGCAGCACCACCGACTGCCCCTCCATCCGGCCCACCATGTAAAACGGCAGGCGCGGCTTGCCCCTTAGCGCCATCTCAAGGAGGTTGTCCTGGATGCCCTGCTCGATGGTCTTTCTAAGCTCGCTCTGGATCTCAAAATACCGGTCTGCGGGACACAAGCCGCCGATACCCTGATGCGGCCTTTTATGGTTGTAATACTTCACCCACTGACGTATCCGCTCAACCGCATCTTCAAAGCTACCGAACTGGGCTCGGCTTAGGAACTCCAGAAAAATCGTCTTCCAGAATCGCTCTATCTTCCCTAATGTCATCGGGTGGTGAGGCTGCGATTTGATGTGGTGGATTTTGTCTTTCTTTAACTCCAGTTCGAAGCGGCTGTTGCCGCGCCAGCTCGTATACTGCCGCCCATTATCCGTAAGCATCTCTTTGGGCGGGTTGTACTCGGAGGCCGCCCGACGGTATACCTCTATAACATTCTGCGCCGTTTGGCTGCGGAAAAGCTCAAGCCCCGTTATGTAGCGGGAATAATCGTCTATATAGCCGATCAGAAACGCATAGCGGCCCCCAAGTCGAAACGTAAAGATATCCGTCTGCCAAAGCTGGTTCGGTGTTGATCGCTCGAAAAACCGGGGACGGGTAATATTACGCTGCCGCTTCTTGGGTGGGGCCGTCATGAGGGATGATTCATGCAGTGTCTTACGGACCGTCTCAGGGCTGGCGGAAAGGAAAAACACTCTCTTTAATAGTTGCGAAATGCGCTTGATACCGAAAAGCGGGTTGCCTTCTTTGATTTCGACGATCTTCTCTTTCACTGGAGTGGGAAGGCTGCGTCCCTTACCGGTGTACCTCATCGATAGTCCGGCTTCGCCCTCACGACGATAGGCACGTACCCAGCGTCTTACCGAATTACTGCTCACTCCGCATTCCTGCCGGATCACCGGAACGGGAACGCTCTCCTCAACGTACTTCTTGACTATTTGAAGCTTGAAATCGGGCCCGTAACGATTGCTTCGCTTCGGAAACTTCCTCTTTGTACTGCTCTTTTGTACACCCTCTGCTGGTTCCATCTATGACACTCCTTTCGTTAACCTAAACTTGGAGTGTCACCCTATTTCCTCAAATCTTTGGTATCATTATCTGGTCGTTAGCACAGGATTTCGGAATTAGAAAAATCAGAGGCAGAGCGCAAAGGGGCAGAGAAAGCGCTACGCAAATCAGAAGAGCAATATCGGGCTGTCTTTGAAAATACCGGAACTGCAATAATAATTTTCGAAGAAGATTTTACTATTTCCAGGGTAAATAGAGAAGCTGAAAAACTATCTGGTTATTCCAAGGAAGAAATGGAACGCAAGAAGAAATGGACAGACTTCATTGCTGAAGATGACCTTGAGCGGGTGAAAGAATATCACCATCTTAGAAATATAGAACCTCATATAACTCCGAAGAATTATGAGTTTCATCTCGTCGATAAACGTGGAAATATCAAGGATATCCTTTTAATGATTGATATAATTCCTGGTGTGAATAAAAGGGTAGCCTCCCTTATAGATATAACAGAATACAAGCATGCAGTGGAGGCTTTGCGTAAAAGGAAAGAAGAACTCAAGGAGAAGGTGAAAAAGCTTGAGATGTCTTATGAGATGGCGGTTCTTAAGGAACGTCGCATGAAAAAGTTAGAAGAAGAAAATGAGAAATTAAAAGAAGAATTGGGAAGATATAAAAATCAATAAAAAATTCCGTGCGCGCAATTTGTCTTTCATTGCACATTTTAACTGGAAAACAGCAATCCTCTGAATTTGATAGAACTGATGATTTGTAGGTGCTAGATCGCAAGACTACCTTTTCAGCTCTCTAAGGCTGTGCATACTTCAGGGCGAAACTTTATTTTCTGCGTGTGGTCACGTTGTTCATTAATTATCAAAAGTAACTAACACTGCAGGCTATCTCTCAGAGGAGTTGGACTGACGAGTGGCAGAAATTTCCGTTGCGATCGTGCCGTGCGTATTTTGAGACAAACTCATCGTGAATTGCCGCTCTGCATAAATGTAGAGTATCAGATGGAAGAAACGTTCTCAAACTTTAAACTGGGACGGGAGTTACTGGATGAACACCACAGATTGAATAGGGCCCTGGTGCGAGGATTAGAAATGGTAATTATTACTGTGGTGTAATGTCCACAGTGTCATGTTGTAGGTGGACTCCACACCGGCCGATGAAAATTCTGATCTTCTTTCTTCTTGCCTGCGCCGATAAATGTTTCTTCCAGTATTTCACGCGGGAAAAAGTGGGTCTCTGAATCCACTCGCCGAAAAATTGAATTCCAGACGCCGGGGGAATTCGTAAAGTTATGCGGCGGACTCCGCAGTCATGCAAAAACGATGATGGTATCGACTTCCGTGAGAAGTATTGCCATTAGATACCTATATAAACGGCAGGTGCAAACAGGGCATTCAGGGAGTCCCAAGCGATTATTATCATCTTGTCGAAAAGTCAGCTATTTATGTAAAACTTAATTAATCTCCATACCCCGCCGTCTCTGCGGCGGGCACCTTACGTCGTCGGGGTGCAGGGCGTCGGAGCGAAGCGCAGACCCTTGCCGACCCGCGGGGTCTAATACCCCGTGGTGTCGTGCCGAGCAAAGCGAGGTTTAGTTTATTGTCTTCGTTTTTTGCCGGAGCTGTCAAAAAGTAAGAACTTAATTGTTTAAGTAAAGACTTAATTGTCTAAGTAAAGACTTAATTGTCTAAGTAAGAACTTAATTGTCTAAGTAAGAACTTCATTGTCCGCAGATAAGAAATATAAAGAAAGACGTGGCGGAGGGGGTGAGATTCGAACTCACGGTAGAGTCACCCCTACAACGATTTTCAAGACCGTCGCCTTAAACCGCTCGGCAACCCCTCCGGGTACAAAAACAAAGAGAAAAAATAAGCAGTAAAAGAAAAAATTCTGTAGCTATTATAACAGAAATGATATTTGACTTTTTAGGCCTGAATTCATTTTAATAAATTTAGCTTAAACTATAGATTATATGAGGTTATTATGAAAGATTCGGCGATTCAGTTAATCCTGCAGGCAGGTATTATAGTAAAGATTGTTTTAATCATCCTTCTGTTTTTTTCGGTGGTATCGTGGGCGATCATATTCTTCAAACAGAGATATTTTTCAAAGGCGAATAAAGAGTCTCAGGAATTCTTAAGGGCCTACAGATCGAACAGGGACTCTAAAGGCTTGTTCCAGGCAACAAGGAATTTGATGATGAGCCCTATTGCAAATCTGTTCAGATCAGTATATACCGATGAAATACATAAGGATAAGAGCGAGTCTAAGAGACTTCTCAGAAGATATGGCGCCCTCGAATCCGCGAAACTTGAGAAGTACCTTAATTTTCTTGCGACAACGGGCTCGACAACCCCGTTTATCGGATTATTCGGGACAGTCTGGGGGATCATGAATTCCTTCAGGAATATCGGTACAGCCGGCGCTGCCTCACTCGCGGTTGTCGCCCCCGGAATCGCCGAATCCCTTATAGCCACTGCCGCGGGACTTGTCGCAGCTATACCTGCCGTAATCGCGTACAATTACTATCTCAGCATGGCCCGGCGGATGATTATTGAGATGGAGGACTTTTCAGAAGAACTCCTCGATTTTTTTACAAGGGATAATGCATGAAGTTGAATAAAGAGAGAACTGTCCTCTCTGAAATAAATGTGACCCCTTTTGTCGATGTAATGCTTGTGCTCCTTGTGATCTTTATGGTAACAGCGCCTTTACTTCAGCAGGGGATAGATATAAACCTTCCGAAAGCCAAGGGAAAAGACCTGCCCCCTGAGGAAAGAATAACCCTCGTAGTAAAAAAGGACGGGATGGTTTATATGAATGATAATCCTGTTACGGTGGCGGAAATGCGGCAAAAGCTCGAAGCGATAAGCAAATTGAACCCCAATGTGTTTCTGAAAGCGGATAAAGATGTGCCTTACGGGTTTGTTGTCGAGGTTATGGGTGAGATAAAGGAGGCAGGCATAGAAAAGCTCGGCATGATTACCGAGCCGAAAATAAGCCTGAAATGAGAGGACCGAGCCTTTCGAAGACGGCTTTATTGTCTTTTGCCCTCCACCTTACAGCATTCTTGATCATCTTTCTTGTTTTGAGGCAATCCAATCACATGATTATGTCCTCACCTTATACTGTCAGTCTTATCAGCCCCGATGCCCTCACAGGGCTTGATAAAGGACCGGTTGAAGAGGGGAAAAATATCGATGCAGATAAAGAAGCTGTCATGCCGGTCGCTCCTGCTGAGAAACCCAAAAAAAACAAGAAAGAGACGGCGAAAGAAAAGGAGATGGTGAAGAGAAAGATATCCGCCATTGAAGCAAAGAAAAAGATCGAAAAGATAGCCAGGCTCCGTTCGGTTATTTCTCTAAAAGCAGGTGTGGACAGGCGAAATATTAATTCTAAAATAAGCCTTCCGTCTTCCGGCAAAAGCGCCATGTCCGATGATTATTATTCAAAGATAATAAAGGAAATCCATGAGCAATGGTCTTCCCCGCCGGGCGTAGCGAAGAAAGATATCGAAGCCGTCATATCAGTGCGGATACTGAAGGACGGGACTGCTATTGTCCAGAAGATAGAGAAGAGTTCGGGTAACACATTGTTCGACAAATCGGCAGTCAGGGCGCTCGCAAAGGCAAGTCCGCTGACGCCGCCTCCGTATGAAATGGAGATAGGAGTGAGGTTTTTTCCATGAAGACAGGGTTCAAAATTCAAAGTTCAAAATTCAAAGGTTCAACAATTTTACTGTTTACTGTCTGCCTGCTGTCTGCTGTTTGTCGTCTGCTGCCTGCTGTTGCTGAGGCAAAGGTTTATATAGACATTTCATCCCCTGCTTTTAGAAAACTGCCTGTTGCCATACAGGAATTAACCGGACCGTCGGGCAAGGAGATATCGGACATTATTAGAAATGATCTTGAAATTACCGGTCTTTTTGCTTTCATTGAAAGGGCCGCCTATTTAGAAAAACCATCCCAGCCTTTTAACCCGAAGAACTGGACGCCCATCGGCGCAGAGGCGGTTGTAAAGGGCTCTGTAACAATGGCGAAGGATTTGATTGTGACGGTGTCTCTATATGATGTTGTTGAAGGGAAGGAGATACTCAGGAAGGAATATAAGGCGGGGAAAGAACTTCTCAGGCCTTTGTCACATACAATCGCAAACGATATCTATTATGCGCTCACGGGTGAGACAGGCGTCTTCAGGTCAAGGATAGCCTGTGTCGGTGAAGACAAAGGCGAGAGGTCTGTCTATATTATGGATTGGGACGGCAACAGGATAACGAGGACGGGTTTGAAAGGGAATATAATCCTTTCTCCCAGGTGGTCGAGAGACGGCTCAAAGCTTATCTATTCCACTGAAAGAAATAGACAATGGGGCATTTATCTGTTAGACTTTACAAAAATGAGCGAGCGAAAAGTATTTTCCTCGAAGGGCACGAATATGGCTGGTGATTTTTTCCCGGACGGAAATGAATTTGTCATCTCATCTTCAAAGGGCGGGAACCCCGACCTCTATGTTGTAAATCTGAAAAATGGCGCTGCAACGAGATTGACGTCTTCCCGGGGGATTGAGGTTTCCCCTGCCGTTTCTCCCGATTCCGGATATATTGCGTTTGTCTCCGACAGGGGCGGCAGCCCCCAGATATATGTCATGAGAAAAGACGGCTCCGGTGTGAAGAGAATAACATTTGAAGGTTCTTATAATACGTCTCCGGCCTGGTCCCCGAAAGGAGACAAGATAGTCTTCGCGGGCAGGCGGGGTACAAACCAGATATTTATAGTCAACCCTGACGGCGCCGGATTGACACAGCTTACATCACAGGGTAACAATGAAGACCCTTCATTTTCTCCTGACGGCAGATATATAACCTTCTCTTCCGATAGGGATGGAGTAAAAGGTATATATATCATGAGGGCAGACGGCGAATCCCAGCAAAGAATTACCCCCAGAAATCTAAAGACATATAACCCCAGATGGTCGCCGAATTAATAGAATGTGGCCTTTGTATTTTGCCTTGGACAGGAATTAAGATGTATAAACTATAAATATTCAGAGAAGGAGGTTTTCATGAAAAACGTTTTTATAATGATCGTATTGGTGTCCGGACTTGTATTCGCAGGATGTTCTTCCAAGCATGTGGTGCCGCCGGAGCAGCCTGCGCAGATCGAGATGCAGAAACAGGCCGTTGTTCCCGCAAAGGAACCGCCCAAGCAACTACCTCAGAGGCCGCCTGAAAACATAACAGACCAGCAGCTTGCGAAGGTCGAAACAACCGAAGAGGCCCCCACGTACTCAGAAGAGAAAAGCCCGTTTGAGGATATCCACTTTGATTACGATAAATATGAGATCCATTCGGATGCGCAAGTTGCTCTGAAGTCGGTTTCTTCCTGGCTGCTTAAGAATCCGTCCGCGAGACTCCTTATCGAAGGACATTGCGATGAAAGGGGAACGAACGAATACAACCTGGCTTTGGCGGATAGAAGGGCGAAGTCGGTAAGGGATTATCTGATTGCGCTCGGCATAGCTTCCCCCCGGGTTGAAATGGTAAGTTACGGAAAAGAAAAACCGATATGTATGGAGCATACGGAAGGATGCTGGGCAAAAAACAGAAGGGCGCATTTTGTCATTCTGAGAGAGGCGGGTAAATAGTGGCGCTAAAAAGAAAATTAGAGTATTTTTGTAAAATCAGGATTTGTTTTTTACCTTTTGCTGTCTGTTGTTTGCTGGCTGCCGTCTACCTGTTGTCCGGATGCGCGACTTCTTCGGACATCGAATCTCTAAAACAGGATATCAATAGACTCCAGAAGGATTCGTTTGCTACAAAGGGAGAGGTAACAAGCCTGAAAGAGAAGACGGCGGATGTTGCAAAAGAAGAATCCTTCAATATTGTGAGACAGGGCCAGGCGGAGATGCAGGCCACAATATCGAATCTGTCGAAAGATATTCAGATGTTGAACGGCAGGTTTGATGAGAATAAATACTTTATTGAAAAGACCCTCAAAGATACGACAGCGGAGATGGACCTGATAAAGGTGCAGATAACGAGCATGGAAAGCCGCTTAAAAGAAATGAGAGACAGGTTAAATGTCCTTGAAGGCCGGATGAAAGAACAAAAAGAACCTTCAAAGGAACAGGCAGGCGGGGACGAGAATATGGAAGAGCCTCAAAAGGAGCCAGAGCCCGCTGAGGCGCATCCTGCAAAAACAACCGCCTCCGATAATGTTTCAAAGTACGAAGCTGCATATACCGCTTTTAAGAATAAGAAATATAAAGAGGCAAGGGAAAAATTCGAGGCTTTTATAAAAGAGTTTCCGAAGGATGAACTTTCCGACAATGCGCATTTTTGGGTAGCTGAGACATATTACAGTGAAAAGGACTACGAAGGGGCCATCCTTGCATATGAGACATTCCTGAAAAAATATCCTAAGAGCAGGAAGGCTACTTCCGCCCTTTTAAAACAGGGCTTTTCATTCCTTGAAATAGGCGACAAAAAAACCGCCCGGGTGATATTTGAGCAGGTCGTTGAAAGATATCCTGATTCAAAAGAGGCCGAGACTGCAAAAAAACAAATCGAGGGCCTTAATAAGAAACCTGTAAAAAAGAAGAAATGAGCGGACTTAAGGACACATATCAGCGCACTATAGATTACATGCGCGTATCGATAACCGACAGGTGTAATCTGCGCTGTGTTTATTGTATGCCCCCTAATGGACTCAGGCCGATAGAACATAAAGAGATTTTACGCTATGAAGAGATTGTCAGGGTCCTGAAGATTGCCGCTGCCAATGGCGTCAGTAAAATACGCATAACAGGCGGAGAACCGCTTGTGAGGAAAAATATTTTCTATCTTATTCAGGAGATAAAAAACATTGACGGCATAGATGACCTCAGCCTGTCGACTAATGGTATCCTGCTCGGGAAATACGCTGAAGGGCTGGCGGCTGCGGGATTGGACAGGGTCAATGTCAGTCTAGATTCCTTAAGACCTGACAGATACAGGACTATTACCAAAGGAGGAGATATTGGAGCCGTGCTCAGAGGCATCAAAGCAGCCGAAAAAGCCGGCTTGTCTCCTGTAAAGATAAATATGGTACCGATACGCGGACTCAATGAAGATGAAATAACGGATTTTGCGAGAATGACGCTCGATACCCCATACCAGGTCAGATTTATAGAATTCATGCCTTTGGGTGTGCAGAAGCTCTGGAGGTCTGAAAGAGTAGTCTCTGCCGAGGATGCGAGATCTGTAGTTGAAGATATAGGCAGCCTCACTCCTGTCAGGCTTAAAAAATCAGGACCTGCAAGGTATTTCAGATTTGCCGGCGCAGCCGGGGTGCTCGGTTTTATCAGCCCGATCAGCAATCATTTCTGCGGAGAATGCAACCGCCTTCGCCTGACGGCTGACGGTAAATTAAGGCCTTGTCTTTTCTCGGAAACAGAGATAGATTTGAGATCTGTTTTGCGCAGCGGCGCACCTGATAATGAGATTGAACGCCTGATTAAACTCTCTGTCGCCGCGAAACCCCAAGGTCACAATATAAGAATAAAGGACTTATTTACCCCTGCTCATTCCTCCGTAACGGATATGCAAAGGATGGGAGATACGGATCTCGGAGAGGTCGATTTAAGAACTCCGGTATCTCCTCACCAAAGGCCTATGTCAAGCATAGGCGGATGATCAGTAATATCTGTTGAAGGCCGCTTCTCTTCAGGTAAAAAACATTAGCTTTGCGTTGAAGTATGCGCGCCCATTTGATATAATCATTCCTGATTTTCACAATACTTCTGCAAAATTTCTTCATAAGGGATGATTACACAATGAGAAAAATTATCGTCTTTCAGCTGTTAATTTTTTTGTGTTTGATTTTAAGCGGGAGGGCTTATGGCGGGGAGAAGGACATGTCCTGGGATTTGGCCGTCGGCCCCGGTTTAAACCTCGACGGGATGAGCACCAAACAGCTGCTTATCGCGCCCGCACTGTCAATGAAAGTGCCGAAACATGAACTATTGCGCTGTCGGTTTGAGGGGGACCTGGAATTAATCGACAGCAACGGAGCTATAACCGCTGTAATAGGGGTGGCGCCGTTTCTCAGGTTTTTGATGTCACAAAAAGAGTCGAGGCCGTTCCTTGAAGCCGGTGCGGGTGTCAATTTGATCAGCAGGGACCATACAGACAGAAAAGATTCCGGGGGTATCTTTCAATTTACTCTCATGGGAGGCGCAGGATATGAGTTTTCGTCTTCCGGAAAACCGATCAGCATATCCTGCAGATTCAGGCATATGTCAAATAGTCATATTTATCATAATAATGAAGGCATTAACTCTTTATATTTAATCTTGGCATTCGGTATCTAAATTCAGGAGTGATTTGGCTTCAGCGGCAAGTCTAACCAATAAATCTGGTCGGGGCGAGAGGATTTGAACCTCCGACAACACGGTCCCGAACCGTGTGCGCTACCAGGCTGCGCTACGCCCCGACGTAAAATAATAACATATCACTGCAACAAAATATAATCCGCATCTCCTTCGGTAAACTCCCGGGGCTCAATGTGACCCGGTACTTGAGGAAGTATCACCCGGTATCTGATTTTTTCGGATGATGTCCTTATCTGTTCGGGAATACCTTTGCTCCATGCATGTCCGTTGCCGGCCAATACAACGACGGTTTTGTCAGGATGTTTTTTGAGGAATTCGAGAAGATGTTTTGCCATTGCTTTGTCCCACATCAGTTGAGCTTCGCAGAAATAAAGAAACTGCCTGCTCCCGTGGCCGTGCATAGCATAAGCCCTCCTGATGAACTTCATGTATGTTTCATCGACAAGACATCCGGCTTCAGCCGGCAATTTTTCAAGTTCCTTTTTTGTCAGTGCACTGAATCCTGAAACGGCTATCTTCTGTGTTATCTCAGGTGGAACGTTCAGCCCTACTGCAGGGATTCTATTGTTCCTTATGTAAAGAAAAATATCTTCATAGAGAGGCCATGGGAAGTTCCAGTTCTTATAATAAACTGTTATAAAATCTTCCACAGGAAACGTCCCCGCTACCCACTGATCGAGATAGTTCTGGCTTTCGTAGGTAAACATCTCAAGCCCCACAGCTAAAGGAATTTTTCGGCTGTCCAATGCATTTATGATGTCAAGCTGCAACCGGTGATGAGTTTTGTTGTCGTGGACTTCGCCCACAAAAACAAGGTTGGTATGCCTGAGATCATCGATCATTTGATCATAGCGTATGGTTGTTCTATCTCTTAGCCGGAATACACTTGTGCTCCCTGCGCATATCCCGGTCTGAAAGAAAATCTGGAGACCGAAAACCATAAATAAGACGAGCAGAAAGGTTTTTACGGCCAAGCCCCTGCTGACGCTCGTGACTTTCAGCGGTCTTTTATTCTTCGCAGAAATTTTCAGTATTTTCCCCTGCCTATTTCTCTATGACCTTGATCTTTATTTCTATCCGTTCGTCGGGATTGTCTTTCCTGTCTCTCGGCTGGCTTACTATTTTGTCGGCAACTTCCATCCCGGAAACTACCTCACCAAAAACAGTATATTGTCTGTCGAGAAAAGGCGCATCAGCCACGCAGATGAAAAACTGTGAACCTGCGCTGTCAGGCTGCGCAGCCCTCGCCATGGAAAGGGTCCCCCTTTTGTGTGGTTTTTCATTAAATTCCGCTTTAATTGTATATCCCGGACCACCCATTCCGTGCATCGACTTGTCCGGATTTTTTGAGTTGGGGTCCCCGCCCTGGATCATAAAACCGGGGATAACACGGTGAAAGATTGTTCCGTTATAGGACCCCTTTTTTGCAAGCTCAATGAAATTATTTACATGAATCGGCGCGACTTCAGGGAAGAATTTCAGTTCAATGTTACCGAATTTTGTTTCGATTACCGCCTTTGTTTCAGCCATCTTTTTGATCTCCTCTTTCGTGAAATTTTTCTTGATTGTCTCTCCATATGCAAAAGGAGAGGATAGTATAAAAAATAAAACAGACAGCATTGACAGGAAACGCATAAGACCTCCTTAAAAAGATAGTCTTTTACTCTATCAAACTTTGAATACTAATTTCTATGTACGCCCGATCTTTCTTTCACATTTTCATTGACAATGATACAAATTTCCCATACTATTTCGATTAGTTAGATTGTTTCGGACATTCTACGATAATCTCTGAAGGAGGCCACTTATGAAAGTAGACGAGATAATGACGGAAAAATTAGAAATTATTGGTGCTAATGCTCTTATCTATGATGCCATCGAAAGGATGATCGACAAACGGATACGTTCCTTATTGGTAAAACCAAGAGACGAGCATGACGTCTATGGTGTTATTACGGTCAGAGACATTGTTCACAAAGCTCTTGGAAAGAATCTCGACCTGAATAAGACAAAAGTCGCTGAAATTATGTCAAAACCGGTGGTTTGCATTGATAAGGGCATGGATGTTGAGCATGCCATCAACTTAATGACCAAGTTCAATATTACCAGGGTTTTTGTCAATGAAGGTAAGGAAATTGTCGGGATTATTTCCCTGTTGGATGTTATGTCTGCTGCATTGATAACAAGAGCAAGAGAGGGACGCGGTGCTTAAAAACGTATTTGGCGGTAGCACAGAGCAAAAGGTTATTGACAGCATAAAGAAGCATATGCAAATCCTCTATTCCGCATCGGAATGCTTTAAAAAGGGTTTGCAGGAATGGAATAAGGATCAGATGTATTGTGTTGCCGATCTCGAAAGGGAAGGTGACATTGTTCGGCGAGAGATAATCTCAATGATCTATGAAGGCGCCTTTTTACCTTTTCTCCGTACGAATATCTGCCGGTTTGTTGAGATAGTAGATGAGGCATTTGACGTGCTGAAAGATGCTGCGTTTGAGTTCGAAAATCTGGGGCCGAAACTCGATGAAGAGATAAGGGAAGACTGCATTAAAATTTCTGATATCAACCAGCAAATGTGCGATATGCTCATCATTGCTTTTGACGCCTTATTCAATAAGGGAGATTTGCGGGAGAAAACTCTGGCTATCAGGATCTATGAGAAAAAGGTTGATGATATGAAATTTGATCTGAACGGAAGACTAAGAAACAAAGAGGTAAAAGATTTCTGGGAGGGAAGAACACTCTCGGATTTCATATCGTATCTTACCCATATAAGTGATGTTATTGAAGATGCCAGCGACTATCTTCATATATTAAACTTGAGCATGAGATGACATCATGATGTCTCCAAATGATTATTCTGCTCAATGACGGAACTTATCCCTGTTGCAGCATGCCTTCTCATAGCCTTTGGCATAGGTTCCAATGATACCTCGAACGCCCTTGGAATATGCATAGGATGCGGAGTAATAAAAATACGAAGGGCGTTGCTTCTGTTCGGTTGCTTTGTCCTTATCGGAATACTGGTGCAGGGGCAAAGGGTCATGAAGACGGTTGGAAAGGACCTCATTGAGATAAATCTTTCCAGCATAGGCATATCTCTGTCGGTGGCTGCCGTTTTGATTATTATATCCAACTGGAAGAAATTGCCTTTGTCAACGATTCAGGTAATAATCGGCAGCTTGATCGGTTCCGGGGTTGCCTCCGGAGCAGACGTGAATTATATAGCCCTTCTGAAGATCATAGTTTCGTGGATCATCTCTCCACTTGTTGCTTTTTTCTCAGCCATGTTCCTTTACAAAGCAATGGAAAAGACCATTTCAAAACTGTCGCTGTTCCGCATCGAAAGAATTTTAAGGTCCCTATTGATCCTCAGTGGTATTTTAATAGCCTATAATACCGGTGCGAATGAACTTGCTACCATTTTAGGCCCGGTGATTCATTCAGGATTGATGGAGCAAATGCGGGCATCTCTCATAGGATCTCTTTGCGTATTTCTCGGGGCGGTTATTTTGAGCCACCGTGTCATAGAGACGATAGGCAAGGGAATAACTACCTTGGACCCCTATTCGGGTTTTGCAGCCCAGTTCGGGGCAGGCATGTGCGTGATGTTTTTTACCATTCTCGGAATGCCGATTTCAACTACCTATTGCATAATCGGCGCAATAAGCGGTGTGGGGATGTCAAAAGGGATGGAAACGGTCAAGCTTGATCTGATCAAAAAAATAATGGCCAATTGGGTTGTAGCTCCATCTTTAGCATTCCTTATCAGCTTTCTTATTATGAAAGCAGTATCCTGACATTCCGTAAGTCTATTTCACTTCCGGTGATGCATTCGGATCGAAAGGATTGGTTCTCACAGCAAGGGAGAAGAGATATGGATAATCAACCCTCAGATGTTTCATATACGATAACCACTCAAAAATCAGAAGCACATAGGCTCTTTTGATATCACCGGAGAGATGTTTATAGTCTGTATCAGGCAATTCTATGGTATTTGCCCTGCAGCTCAATTCTTCGGTCAGATGAAATACAGCCCAGAGAAGATCTGTAAAGGTTTCGTGTTCGAGCAGATTCGGATTTTCCAGAAGTCCGAGAAGAAAATTCCTCTTGCCGGTTAGAAAACTTTTCAAAACCTCTAAATCACATGTTTTGCTGTCAAGCTTGTAACTAAAATCTTTAAGGCGATATTTTATGAGAGCAAAATTATGCTCTGACCACCTATCAGAGATAATAAGATTCTCTCTGATTGTTTCATAATGAAGATCGAAATCAGAGAAGAGCTTTAACAGATTTGTTCCAACCTCATTGAAAAATGCACCGATAACCATATCCATTTTTTTCAGCATTGCACGTCTTTCTCTCATCCTCAGAACCTGGTCTAAAATGAGGGTTAATATCAGGACCGAGATAGGGACAAAGGCAAGGTCCTGAAAAATATAAAAGAACGTATTTTGGGGAGTTTTAAAGATTTGAATCTGGATGAAATAAATAAGAGCTGATAACGTAATCAGCGATGCTCCGAAAAGAATCTGCCATTTCAAGTGTTTCATGTAATAATGTTTTACCTAAGAGTATTTCAATGTCATTCTGGCTTGCTCCAGAATCTTTCCTCTCAGCGGGTTCAATTTTGCAAATTGAACCTTAATATCTGTGCGGAAACAAGTTTATAACTTGCTGCCTATTTATAAACCTAATAATTCTGTATTTATCTCTTTTTTCACAATCACCGGCTTTACGGTTTTCTTTACTATCTCTGTTGTATTGATAACCTTGAGTTTTGAAAACAAGAGTGCGAACTTATCCGCGAGTTCCTTCATAATAGGCTCTTTTATGTTTGAGGGCAAATCCCACCACTTTTGCTTCAATGGTCCGAATCCCTTTTTCCTTGTGCTGTAAATAAACTGCTCTTCTGTCTGCCCTTCTTTCCATTCCTTTGCATATTCCTGCTTTATAAATCCATAAACCTCTTTACGGAATTCCGAAGGCAATGCCTTATTGTCATACATGATATTCTGAAATCCTGTAGCGAGATGGACTTCGGATGTGCCTGTCTCCGGGAACATATGAAAAGCATCTTCCGGAAGTGTTGATGCGCCATGTTGCACTGCTCCTGAAAGGCCATATTCTTTTCTGGCAAGATCTGACAAAGTTCTTAAGGTATCGAAATCTATTTTAACCTGTGCAAGTGATCCGTCAGGCAATACCACTCCGCCATGGCTGGTTCCTGTCTGCACACTAAGTTTGCTGACTCCCTTGCCGGCTTTAAAAGTTTCCCTGAACCCGTCAAGATAAGCTCTGAGTTCATCTGGCGTGCTGTTTTTCTTGCCTATTTCGCCGATTTCTCCACCTATGGATATATCTATACCTGCAGGCTGGATTTCTCTTATATATGTGGCGAGATCAGATGTCCTTTCGAAGTTTGGACGTTGCTGTTCCTTTATCGTTTCTTTTTCGATATCGACAATCGTGGAGGTATCAATATCGATGTTGTAGAATTCTGCCTCTATCGCTTCTTTGATAAGACCTTTTACATAATCAGTTTCTGGTTTAGCGTCCACGAGGTAATTTTTTCTAACAAGCTGGAAATGGTCTCCTTGAATAAATACCGGACCCTGATATCCTTCTTTTACAGCTGCAGCAAGGACAACTGCAGAGTATTCGAGGGGTCTTTGCTTTGTATAGCCGATCTCCGACCGTGCTATCTCAAATATAAAAGGACCTACATGCAATTCCAGGGCCTTTCTGAAAATAACTTTTGCAGTGTCATAAGTGAGGCCTCTTATATTCATTGCTGGAACAGTAAAGCCGGGATATGACTTCCCCATTTCTTCATAAAGCGTTTGGATTGATGTCGGAACTGCGCCTGCTGCCTTTGCAATCTCTTTGATGAGTATCAGTAGAGCATTCTTTTTGTCACCCTCTGCAAATACAGCCTCATAGACCAGACTGTCCATCATGTTCCTGAGTCCATTCAAATCTTTTATTGATACTCCATCCTTACTGACAGTAATAACATTTTTTAATTCCATGATGTCTATAACCTCCCTTTTGAAATTATTTATTTCTGGATTGCTTCATTGATATGTCTACTAATTTTAGCAGCATTATTCATCAACTTCTATTGTTTTTTGATTTTGGTATCGCTCTGCGGGTTCAAGTTTGTAACTTGAACCTGAATATTTTGCATTTTAATGAGTCAGCGAGAATTTGGAATCTGTTGTGTCGATCAAATATGTAATTCCAGTTTCTCACAGTAAAGGTAAGATAATAGATGCATGAGGTGAGTTCCTTTGAAATCCTTACCGATGGTATTATGGGCTATATTGTAGTAAAACAAAGGGTTCAACTTGCAAACTTGAACCCGCTAAAAGCTTGCCGCCGCCAGCGTCTTTCATCCCCCATGACTCATGATCCGGTCCCAATTCGCTGAGAGGGATGAATGATTTCGTTTTCAAGAGAGCCAATACCCATTCGTCAGTGGAGAATCCGCACATGGGGAATGTTAATGGGTTGCCGATTCGCGCCTCTGTAAGAATACCCATCATATTGCGAATCAATTTGTCCTTTTGGGGGAATACAGCGCTCGTAAGGTTTGGATGTTAGATTTTTGCAATGTGTTAGACGGTGCGATAACTTTAGTCTTTTTTCAATCTTTTTATTAATCTCCATACCCCGCCGTCTCTGCGGCGGGCACCTTACGTCGTCGGGGTGCAGGGCGTCGGAGCGAAGCGCAGACCCTTGCCGACCCGCGGGGTCTAATACCCCGTGGTGTCGTGCCGAGCAAAGCGAGGTTTAGTTTATTGTTGAATTTTGTCAATTACTTCAATATTGTATATTTTCTTTTTCTTGCCACCGGATTTGACAGAATAAATAAAGAAAACACGTCCGCCAAATTTGTCTTGAAAATTTTTATGATTGACTTCGTGCATTTTAGTCCATTGATATTGGTTTAGTGCCTGTCCAGAAGCTATCGGCTTAATTTGAAGGCCGATATATTTTTTGTCAACTTGAATGTAAAAATCAACATTGAAAGTTCTGTCCCACTTATCGGGAGCCGGCTGAATTTTTACGCTTAAAATAGACTCCAATTGCCCATATATTGTATCAATTTCTGACCTGTATCCCTCGTAAGTCCTATTCAAAACAAGATTATAAGCATAATCTGCACATTCTTCCTCTTGAATGGAATCCAATTCATTTTGAACTACTTCCGAGAGTTTTATGTGAAGTCTTTGTCCTAAATCTCTGATATATTCTCTGGTTATTTTGATTCCGTTATGTTTTTTCTGTGTGGCATTATTGAAATAAAAATCTTCCCAGACCTCAAAGGTATCTGGCGCACATTGCCTTATCAATTCAGATGTTGGTCCAACACTGGCTGCTTTATTTAGGCCCCATCTATTCATTCCATAATTCAACAATGTTTCTCTTTTGAATTTGAGATTCTTGCCTTCGATGCCTGAAATCCATTCCTTTGTCATTATCTTATCCCGTCAACTCCAAAAATTTAGATTTATACTTGTAATCCAATGAAGTATCGACATCGGCAAGTCTGTTTTTGATCAGATGAGCGTTAATAAAGGTCTTATTCTTCAGATACAGATAACACAACAGATTCCCTTCTTCATCATATTTGACGGAATCATATTTTAAAAACACTTTTTCTCCCTTTAATTTAGCTATGAGAAATCTTAATGCTTCTCCATTTACCTCTTTTTTCTCCTTTACTCCAAGCAATTTCAATTTTAGGCCGTTGTTTAAAATTATTAATTCAGGGCTCAAAATCTCTTTGATTGAGTAATAGTCTTCTCTTTTTTGGTTTTCAGAGTTGTCAATTTTTGAACCGAACTTTAGCTTTTTCAGATCTACTTTCTTATCAAACTTCACATGGTCTTTAAATATGTAAGGCAGTTCTTTAATTTTTTCTTTAAAGTTAATTTCAGAATGTTTTTGTTTGATTACGTTAAATACGGTTTTCTGAGCAAAGGTATTCTGTTGAAGTCCCAGTTTCTCTTTCATTGCAGATAAAAAATCTTCATTAATTTCATATCCGACAGAGTTTCGAGTCAACTTATTAGCTGCCAGAGCTGTTGTGCCACTTCCCATGAAGGGGTCAAGCACTGTATCTCCGACGAAGCTAAACATTTTAATAAATCGTTTCGGCAGTTCTTCAGGGAACATGGCAAGATGCTTATCTTGTCTTTCACCAGCGAAATTCCAATGACCAGAAAAATATTGATTCCATTCTTCCTGTGTGAGTTTTGATTGTTCTTTAATTTCTTTATCAACACTTGGAGAAACCCCGTATTTTTTGAAAATCAGTATGAATTCATAATCGAGTTTGAGAATTCCATTTCTTGGATACGGAAAAGACCCCATTATTGTTGCGCCACCAGTAGTATTGCAAGTAGTGACTTTCTGCCAGATTATGGCCCCCATATAATCAAAACCTATCGTTTCACAGAATTTTATTATCTCTGTCCGTATAGGGATAACTTTGTATCTTCCATAATATACAGAACGTGCAAACTGGTCTCCTATGTTGATGCACAGACGACAGCCTTTGTGCAAGACTCTATGGCATTCATTCCAGACCAAATTAAGATTGTTGATATATTCTTCATAGGTGTCATTAAAACCAATCTGATTTCCGTTACCGTGATGTAGGATGGAAAAAGTGGACACCAAAGTCAGATAAAATAAATGAAAGACGGAGGTGTCAGAATGAAAGGGATTCCGCAGGGACGTTACACGAAGGAGTTTCGTGGGGAGGCAGTGAAGATGGTGTTAGCCGGGGGTATATCGTTGCTGGAGGCAGCTCACCGGCTGTCATTGCCGCCCTCGACGTTAGGGAACTGGGTCAAGGCGCATAAAGCTGGCAAGCTGGAAGATATAGGCAAGACACAGAAGCCACTGACGGAGCTAGAGATGGAACTGGCAAGGGTAAAGAAAGAGCTGGTAGAGACGAGAATGGAGCGTGATCTGCTAAAAAAAGCTGCCGCGTACTTTGCGAAGGAGTCGCTGCCCGGTACGCGCTAATGAAAGAAATGCGACTTCAATATTCAGTGCCGCTGATGTGCCGGATATATAACGTATCGGCAAGCGGATACTATGCACACGTGACAAGGCCGCTTTCTAAGCGGGGGCAGGAAGAACGCCCGCTTGGAGGTTGAGATTAAGGCTGCACATAAGAGGACACGGCGGGTATGCGGCGCTGAGAGATTACAGAAGGATTTGGCAGACAACGGTATTGCAGTGGGTGTTTGCCGGATCAAGCGACTCAGGAAGAAGCTCGGTATACGCTGTAAGCAGACGAAGAAATTCAAAACTACAACTGACTCAAAACATACGCTTCCGGTGGCTGAGAACCTACTGGACCAGCAGTTTGAAGTATCCAGGCCGAACATGGCATGGTTGAGCGATATAACATATGTTTGGACCGATGAAGGATGGCTGTACCTTGCCGCGCACAAGGATCTTTTTAACGGTGAGATAGTCGGATACGCAATGGGAGAACGGATAACGAAGAGCCTTGTAAGTCAGTCTTTATTCCGTGCCGTTGCAGCGAAGCGTCCAGGGAAGGGGCTGATTCATCACTCGGATCGCGGGAGCCAATATTGTGCTCATGATTATCGGAAGCTTCTTAATCAGTTCGGCATGACGGCATCAATGAGTAGAAAAGGGAATTGCTACGACAATGCCCCGATGGAGAGTTTCTGGGGCACGCTGAAGCAGGAGCTTGTCCATCACAGACGCTACAGGAACAGACAAGAGGCAGTGCAGGATATCACGGAATATATCGAGATCTTCTACAACAGGCAGCGCCGACAGGCAAGACTTGGATATCTATCCCCAGTTGCTTATGAGTATCAATTCTATGCACGAGAGCTGGCAGCATGAAAGGGTTTGGTGTCCACTATTGACATCCGAGGTCACCGTAGTCCTTTAGTTGCCAGTACGGAGGAGAGGTAACAACAAGATGAATAGACTCATCGGGGATTTCTTTCATGCATCTTGAATCACCAATAATTATTTTGTGGGAGGTTTTCATATCAGATAAAGTTTACCATATCAAGAACCATCGTTTCGCATCTTGTTCATTAATTTATAGGAATATTTCTCATGATTACCACGCAAAGTCTTGAGAAACATCAAACAGTACAGAGCGCTTTGTTACAGGAAGAATTTTCTCAGCGTCAAATCCTTTTAATAATCTGTTTGTAAATGTCTTTTCGGTTAATAATAGCGGATATCCACACTTCGTTTCCCTCAACTTTGCAGGCTACCCTGTAATCGCCGACTCTCAGTTTCCAGTATCTCTTGAGAGTTTTCCTGAGCGGTACTCTCCTGTTTTCTGAAGGTTGTCAGCAAGCATTTTGATGTTTTCATTTATTTGTTCTGCAGGCATTCCCTTACTTATGTTTCAGCTTTACAATCCCCTCATCAAATCAAGCGTGCTGTGAACCTTTACCCCTATGCCCTCAAAATCCTTGTCATTGCTCCAGATGGGGCAGTTGAGTTTCATAGATAAAGCAAGGAGATGAAAATCATGAGGGTCTCTTTTCCCTATCATTAATTCAGCCTGCCGGATTTTACTTTTGTAAAAGTCAACATCACATAAAGACAGAGGGAGCATTGATAATGCTAAATAAAGATCCTCTTATTGCGGATAGAATAGGATTAGCGTCTACGGCGAGTTTTTCTATGCTTTTCAAAATCTTCAAGTATTTCTTCCTCTTTTACCCCTTGCAGTTTGAGTTTTTTCGTGATTGATTCGGTCAGACTGATAAAAATATCCTTTTTGAATTCAAAAGGGATTGAATCTAACGGAGTCGGGAAAAAAATACCGGCGACCTCACCGCGTCGCATAATGATAAGAGGCTCTTTGCTTTTTAGCGCTTTTGTTGCGCTGTCTCTGAATTCTTTAACTGGCAGCAATTTCATACTGTGACCACCTTCATGACCATATTATATCATAGAATTAACCAGCAGCTAAACATAACGACATAATAGTTGCCGCATAAATATGCTATCATATAGCCATATCCCTTATAAGGAGGTGGCAATGCGGAAACTGATAATTGGAGATGCTGAGTTGATGCAAATTGCAATTCGCCAGGAAATAGATCGAACAGATGAGTCGCGTTATGATCATCGTCTTCACGGAGTGCTTCTGGTTGCAAGTAATCACACATGCACCGAAGTAGCGAGATTGTTCGGTGAGGATCGCCGGACGATCCAGCGGTGGGTCAAAAAGTTCGAAACGGGTGGCTTTGATGGTCTTCGAGAGGGAGATCATCCTGGCCGACCGGACAGGCTTGACGAGAGGCAGTGGGAGTCTGTAGCTGCTGACCTGCGAAAAAATCCTCGCGATTTTAGACATGGGCAAAACCTTTGGGATGGCAAAATGCTGAGTGAACATTTGAAACAGCGCTATCATGTTAAGCTTGGTGTGCGACAATGCCAACGTATGTTCAGCAAACTTGGGTTTCGACTGCGTAAGCCAAGACCTCAGGTAGCCCAAGCCGATCCCGTTAAGATCGATGTTTTTAAAAAAACTGCGGCGCCTGGCAAGAAAAAAGGACATTGAGATATGGAGTCTGGACGAATGCCATTTCCAGCAGCACGGCACACGAAGCCGAATGTGGGTACCACCCGAAACAAAAGACCCGATATTGTACCATGCGCCTACTCGCAAATCGGTAGCGTGCTTCGGTGCGGTCAACATGAACACTGGCAAGTTCGTTCGAACCATTTGCGACAAGTTCAACGCAGAAACATTCGAGCTTTTTCTGAAACAATTATTGCGACACCGAACACGCGGCAAACGGATGGTGATCATCCTGGACAATGCCCGATACCACCATGCGGTGCTGCTTGTTCCATTATTGGAAAAATATCGCAGCATTCTGAGATTGGTGTTTCTGCCGCCATACAGCCCGCAACTTGCTCCAATCGAGAGAGTATGGAAGCTTGCCAGGCGCATTGCAACACACAACCAATACTTTGTAACGTTGAGCATGTTGATAGAGGTCGTCGGATCATGTTTCGACCAATGGAAAAAACCAAACCGGATTCTGACAAGATTATGCGGCATAACTTAAGTCGCTATGTTTAACGAGGTAATTTGCTTCGAGAGACCTATGGTAACCATTCAGTTACAGGTCGTAGCCGCAACCCTTAGGTTGCGCCATGAGCGCAGGCTAAAGCCTGCGGCTACCAAAATTCCTCCCGTCACTGAATGGTTACTTTCTATGTAAAATTATTATTCTCTGCAATAACGCAGTGAGGCCAAGGGGGAAGGCAGTCTCTGAGGTTTCCCTTCTTTATTGATACAGGCAATCTTAACAGCAGCGTCAACCAGCAGAGCGGTGTCTTTGAAAATCTGATGTCTGAAGGTAATGGTTACATTAGTCATTTCTGCGATATCAGTGGTTATATCTATGATTTCTCCAAGCCTCGCCGGTCTTCTGTAGTATATATCGACATGGACAACCGCAAACAAATAACCTCTATTATGATATTCTGCGACGTCTATACCCTTCTCTGAAAAGAGTTCGGTCCTCGCGCGCTCCAGATATCGCAGGTAGTTGGCATAGTAAACAACGCCTCCTGCGTCGGTGTCTTCATAGTAAATCTTGATCTTGATTCCCATTTGAATCCCCGGTCCTTTTGACCCTATTTCGATTTAAGAATTATATACGTAGCTCCCAATCCGCCGTCACAGCTTTTTGCTGTAGAATAAGCAAGAATGTATTTCCTTAAAGATCCCTGGAGCCATTTTTGTAAGGCCTCCTTAAGCACAGCGCCCTTGGGTGATCTGAGCCCCCTCCCATGTATCACCTTAATGCAGAAAAGCCGTTTTTTTAAAGCCCTTGCAAAAAAAGAACAGAAAACTTCTTCTGCTTCAATAAGATTCAGGCCATGAAGGTCGATAGAGTCCTGCACAGAAAAATAACCCTGATGCAACTTCCGGGCAATGTCTTTTCTCATGCCGGGATGTATCCATTCTATATATTCACCCGTATCAGAGAGCGTTATTTTTATTTCACCTTTAATAATCCGGCGTAATGCCTCGATGGAATCATCCTTTTGCGGCGGAACGAGTTTGAACTTCGGCGGCTTTTTGAGCGGGATTTGTCTGAACTCTTTGATCTCTCTGACATCAGCCATAGCATCATGGAATATATCATCATCTGTCCTGGTCTCTAAAAAGATTTTTTTACTGAGTAGGCGGTTGTTGTTTTCGAGGGCCTTTTTCAGGCCTTTAAACGGGGCAAATGACCATTCTGTTGTCTTCATTCTAACCCTCCGTCTTACTCAAACTTTAATCTCTATTATACTATTTTGTCATGACATAGGGTCCAGAATGCAGCGGCGGGCCGGTGAACCGGTCCGCCGCATTTCCTCTGTATTTCAGAGCATGGGGTACCCTGAAAGTTTTGTGCAGAGTTACCTCTGCTCGTGACCTTTCCCAGAAGAGCTACCACCTGAGTGCCCACTTGAATGGCCGCTAACTGACGATTTACCAACTGACGATTTGCTAACTGACGATTTACCAACTGACGATTTACCAACTGACGATTTACCAACTGACGATTTGCCAACTGACGATTTGCCAACTGACGATTTGCCAACTGACGATTTGCCAACTGACGATTTGCCAACTGACGATTTGCCAACTGACGATTTGCCAACTGACGATTTGCCAACTGACGATTTGCCAACTGACGATTTGCCAACTGACGATTTGCCATCCTTGCTCTTGCCGTCTTTGGTTTTACCATCAGGCGGGAACTTGTTCTTGCCATCTTTGGTTTTACCATCAGGCGGGAACTTGTTCTTGCCGTCCTTGCCTTTTTTGCCACGGTCTCTGTCACGGTCCCGATCCCGGTCGCGCTTATTCTTCTCGCGTTTCTCCTTTGAACGTTTATGCCTATCCCGCTTTACGTCAATGTTCTTCTCATGATTGTACCAATCATATTTGTTCCAGTGTTTTTCTCGGTCCCAATCATGCCAGTGCCTGTGGAAGTCGCCGTAATGTATCCTTTCATAATCAGGCGGCAGGACTTCAACATATTCGGGCGGTACATCCACGACGACCTGAGGGACGACAGCTATTGCCACATAGCCCCATGGTCCTTCGTAAGATATAGACCGATACCAACGATCGCCATAGAAACGGAACCAGTAGCCATTGTAGAAATAAAGGCCTTCCGCATTCGGGACCATATAGATAGTCGCTGCTCCACTGGGTACTGCCACTACATCAGGCGGTTGGGTAAATTCCTCGGGCGGCGGAGCTTCCGCCGCAACGTCCGGTGCTGGGGAGATGGCGCCCGGGCCGGCGTTGATATTGATGTTAAAATCTGCGGCCGAACCAACAAACGGCATGCTGACCAAACTTAGAAAAACAATAAGGAATACGATATGCCTCATAACGTGGTCCCTCCTTTTGGGTTTATAGTGAATAAGGAATGGGGTCTTAAAATATCAGTTCCTTATTCATCTATTTTGATTTATCCCCATTATAGTGGATAAAAGATGATTTTACAACAACTTTACCCCTGTAATTATGCTTACTATGAACCACTATGATACGCTACCCCTTATACCTTTCGAACGGCCCCTTTTATATCAAGACTTGGCCCTACGAAATCATCAAAAAAGCAACTAAAAAGAAAATCTATTTCGTGATAAATACCTTATGTTTTCCCAGTATCTTTCTGAACTCAGGGTGTTTCCGGGCATTATTAAGGTCAGTGTCGAGCCTGAGAGCATCATAATCATTGAGACCTTTTCTAAGGGCTGCATCAATTTCATCGAGTGCAAGGTCCACATCGCCTTTCAATGAATAGAAGCAGGCATAGTTATACCGTATTGTGAAGCGCTGTCGGGATTGAGTTCTTTCGCCTTCTTAAGGTCTTCCGATGCTTTATTGAACTTTTTCTGCTGCATGTAAGCAACTGCCCTGATAGAGTAGGCATCGGCATAACCGGGGTCTTTTTGAATAGCTAACGAGAACTCCTTTATTGCGTTATCGATATTCTCTTCAAATATGACCTTGCCGCGCGCATTTTTTGCATTGCTGACGTATGAGAGGCCCTGTTTGATATGGCTTTTCACTTCCAGGCTGGGTCCCGATTCAGGTTTTGCACCCTGAGCAGGCTGGGCCGGTTGTGTTCCAGTAGCCGCCTTGGGTGTTTCGGCCTGTTTTGGTTGTGGTTTCTCACAGCCGGAAAGAAGTAATCCAAGAAAAACTATACCTGTTATAAGAACTATTACTGACTTGTTGGTCATTGATACCCCTCCTTTTTTATTTTTTATCTGGTCATCTTTTGTGACAGACGCATATTCCAGTCTTGAGTAGTTGCTATCACCTGCGGGTTCTGATCAATATCAGCCTGACCTCGGATGTCAATAGTGGACACCAAACCTTTCATGCTGCCAGCTCTCGTGCATAGAATTGATACTCATAAGCAACTGGGGATAGATATCCAAGTCTTGCCTGTCGGCGCTGCCTGTTGTAGAAGATCTCGATATATTCCGTGATATCCTGCACTGCCTCTTGTCTGTTCCTGTAGCGTCTGTGATGGACAAGCTCCTGCTTCAGCGTGCCCCAGAAACTCTCCATCGGGGCATTGTCATAGCAATTCCCTTTTCTACTCATTGATGCCGTCATGCCGAACTGATTAAGAAGCTTCCGATAATCATGAGCACAATATTGGCTCCCGCGATCCGAGTGATGAATCAGCCCCTTCCCTGGACGCTTCGCTGCAACGGCACGGAATAAAGACTGACTTACAAGGCTCTTCGTTATCCGTTCTCCCATTGCGTATCCGACTATCTCACCGTTAAAAAGATCCTTGTGCGCGGCAAGGTACAGCCATCCTTCATCGGTCCAAACATATGTTATATCGCTCAACCATGCCATGTTCGGCCTGGATACTTCAAACTGCTGGTCCAGTAGGTTCTCAGCCACCGGAAGCGTATGTTTTGAGTCAGTTGTAGTTTTGAATTTCTTCGTCTGCTTACAGCGTATACCGAGCTTCTTCCTGAGTCGCTTGATCCGGCAAACACCCACTGCAATACCGTTGTCTGCCAAATCCTTCTGTAATCTCTCAGCGCCGCATACCCGCCGTGTCCTCTTATGTGCAGCCTTAATCTCAACCTCCAAGCGGGCGTCTTCCTGCCCCCGCTTAGAAAGCGGCCTTGTCACGTGTGCATAGTATCCGCTTGCCGATACGTTATATATCCGGCACATCAGCGGCACTGAATATTGAAGTCGCATTTCTTTCATTAGCGCGTACCGGGCAGCGACTCCTTCGCAAAGTACGCGGCAGCTTTTTTTAGCAGATCACGCTCCATTCTCGTCTCTACCAGCTCTTTCTTTACCCTTGCCAGTTCCATCTCTAGCTCCGTCAGTGGCTTCTGTGTCTTGCCTATATCTTCCAGCTTGCCAGCTTTATGCGCCTTGACCCAGTTCCCTAACGTCGAGGGCGGCAATGACAGCCGGTGAGCTGCCTCCAGCAACGATATACCCCCGGCTAACACCATCTTCACTGCCTCCCCACGAAACTCCTTCGTGTAACGTCCCTGCGGAATCCCTTTCATTCTGACACCTCCGTCTTTCATTTATTTTATCTGACTTTGGTGTCCACTTTTTCCATCCTACATCAGCCCCTTTTTCCTGTTTCACCCTCTGTGGGACCAATGGCTTTGCATAGTAGAACGCATTCTGAACTGAACCGTTATTCCTGTTCAATCCATGGAGGAAATAATAAGTGAATATGCTGTTATTAAGCGAATCAGATTCCCATGATTGCTCCCCGGGGCCGCTTGCACCTATAAGAACCTTCCCGCAACTTTCGCTCCGGGAATCAACTGCAGATTTTGGCTTTGCCTTTGGTTTTGAGGGTGCTTCTTCAAGGACTATGTCCTTTGCACCGAGCAGCCTTTTCCCATATTCTTTAGATATTCCATACCCCTCGGCATCGCTTGCTCCAAGTGACTTCCCTCCGGGGGGAAGGAATCCGGGAACTTTCCTGTAAGCGCCGTTGCTGTAACAGGCATCAAGTATCATCACCAACCTTCTGGCACGAAGACCTTCAATAAAATCCTTAAGCATCGTTTCGGTAATGGAAGTGTGCCAGATCCGCTCACGGGGTTTAACCTCTGAATCATAGGTGACGATAAAGACCCCGCCGAATTTTTCCGGTGGAGTGCCATGGCTGCTCATGTAGACAGTGACAAGGTCATCCGGTTCCGCCATGCTCTCCTTAAAACTTAATTTTCTGCCAGGAGCCATATCGACTGCGCATCATGGATACGCGGACCAAAGGCATAACCTTTCTTGACTGTTAAATCCTTTGTTACCTGGTCTTCCTTTCCTTGCGAGGCTACCTTCAGCGTTACCTGATAGCGGCCTTCCGGGACATCTTTCGGGATATCAAAATTTCCTTCAGCTTTTCTTGTACCAAGAGCAGAGGTTATTTCATTGTCAACGGAACCGAGTTCTTTCCATTCCTTTGCTTTCGGGTCATAGTAATGGAGGGTACTTGTCTCAGTTTACTAAATATTTTTATAAAAGAATAATATTTTTTATTAAATTTATTATAAAAAATATATAATGATTTAATAATCTAATAACTCTATTTTTACCATATGTGAAACCCACAGGAAACTACTTCATGTAGTTGCTATAATATTGACTGAAATGACCGGGATGATTACTCAAGAATGAAATTTGATATTGCTCCTTATCTTCAGGTATTCCGCAGCCGCAGAATTGCAGTTATAACTTTCCTCGGATTTTCCTCCGGCCTGCCTTTTGCATTGACCGGTGGCACTTTACAGGCATGGATGGCTGTATCAGGCATAAATTTGCATACTATCGGCATATTCACCCTGGTAGGATTACCATATGCATTGAAATTCTTCTGGTCGCCTTTGATGGACCGGTTTGTCCCCCCATGGCTCGGAAGGCGAAGGGGGTGGATAATTATAACCCAGCTCAGCCTCGTCGCGGGAATTACAGCTATGGCTTTTAGCTCTCCACATAATGCGCTTCCTTTTTTAGCAGGGCTTGCACTAATGGTTGCTTTTACCTCGGCCTCTCAAGATATTGTGGTTGATGCATACCGTACCGATGTCTTGGCTGAACAGGAGCGCGGGGTCGGGGCAGCCGTGTTTGTTATGGGGTATCGCATAGCGCTGCTTGTTTCCGGCGCATTGGCCCTTATCCTGTCTGATCATATAGGATGGCGAAATACCTATCTGTTAATGGCCGGCGTTATGGGGATAGGGATAATCTCGACTATCTTAGGCCCCGAGCCTGATGGAAAAATCATTCCGCCAAAAAGCATGAAAGAAGCAATATGGGGCCCCATGAAAGATTATTTTTCAAGAACATCCGCCCTGCCGCTCTTATTGGTAATAGTCCTTTATAAACTGGGGGATGCATATGCGAGCGCCTTGACTACGCCGTTTCTAATCAAAGGGTTGGGCTTTTCCGCCGGTGAAGTAGGCGCTATAAATAAAGGGCTCGGCTTTGCATCGCTGATTGTGGGTGCAATGTTCGGCGGCACTTTGATGGTCAAGCTCAGGCTTTTCCGGTCTCTAATGGTATTTGGAATCCTCCAAGCAATATCCATCCTTTCATTTATGGCCCTCGCATGGACAGGAAAAAATTACGGGATGCTGATCTTTGCAGTGGCCTTCGAAAACATGGCGGGCGGCATGGGGACCGCGGCCTTTGTCTCACTTCTCATGGCAATGTGTAACCATCGTTATACTGCGACACAATACGCCTTCTTGTCGTCACTCGCCGCCCTCGGCAGGATTTTTATCTCTCCAACATCCGGGTTTCTTGTTGAGTCCATAGGCTGGGCCGGTTTCTTTTTCGTGACCTTTCTTACGGCCCTTCCGGGATTGGGGCTTTTATGGTGGCTGAGGAATGTTATTTCGGATTTGGGAAGCGCGGCCTGAATACGATAATGCCTGGTTTATTGACTATATAGCTTATAAAATCCTGGTCGACCACTTTACGTATTTCTTTGCGGGACGAAGCATGTCTGAGATAAACAGTATTTGCAGCTTTGATTATTATTCCGACATGCGAAACATCCAATCCTTTCAGGCCGGAATATATCCCGATATAATCACCAGTCATCAGTTTCTCTAAGATTGGGCTGGCGACTGCAACTGACGGTATGTATTTAATTTCTTTCCGTACAGTAGGAATACCGGGCAGAAAATATCCCCCATCTTCTTTCTCGTTGACAATTTTTTGCGTACTTATTGTATTTTCTCCGCCAATGTCAGCTGTAACATCAGCAATAAATTCCGCATTAAATTCTTTCCAGTCCGTAAAGAAATGGTTTCTGCTCATAAAGTCAACGATGCCGGACCTGTACCTGATTATTTTCACATTAGATTCGAAGCCGGAGTAAGAACTTGAAAGTCTCATAGCTTCCACATATTCGACTAAGGTCAAGCAATCCACCCCTTCGAGATTTACAACAAAAACCTCCGGCGTATTCTTGTCACCGATTAATGTTGATTCGGCATAATCTATTCCGAGGAATTGCCTGGACAAAAAATCTATTCGTTCTCCGATGTCACGCATTTTCGAGCCATTGCTTATTAGATGTTCCAGCTGTTCCCGGTAAAATTTGCCCAAAATAATTTGGCTACAGTGCATAGTCAATTATAATAAACTTACGCCGCTTAATAAAATTTGTGGGCGCCGACAGATACAGTATTTGCGCTCATTCTCGTCCGCCGCAGCGGACTCCGAGATAAATTCTTTCTTTGAAAGAATTTAAAACCGCGCAAATACGGTATCTGTCGGCAATTTTAATCGTGCAAATTAACTGGAAATAATTCTTTAACCCCTGAAAGTCTATATTATCTACAAAATGTGGTTGCAGCGGGGACGGCGTATTCGAGCGGATTCTTTTACCGATAGTCGAAGATATATTAAAAATAAGGAGGTAAAAGCCTCGGAGGTCGGAATGACCGAGAATGAGCGAGTGTACTCTGTCCCCGGTGCAATGCCTGTGCTATCATAGCAATAATGAAAATTATAGATATTCATACCCACGGGATAGGCGGCTATGACACACGGACAACAGACGTGGACCAACTCCTCAAAATAGCCGAGATCCACGGTTCATATGGGGTATCTGAAATCCTGCTGTCCATATACTCCGCTACCATCAGAGTAATGAGGGAGAATATGGGGATCGTCAAAAGGGGAATGGAAATCCAGGCTGTATTTGTGAACCGGCATAATGAACCTGAAACTCAGAATCCATCTTCAAAAATAATCGGCGTTCACCTCGAAGGCCCTTTCCTGAACCCTGCAAAATGCGGCGCTATGAATGCGATAACATTTATCGAACCGGCAGAATCAAGATTTCAGGAACTGATAGAGGGTTTTGAAAGTATTGTTAAGATAATTACTATTGCGCCAGAGATGAAGGGCGCCGTCGGGCTGATCAAAAAAATCTCCGATATGGGGATTACTGTCAGCCTGGGACATTCCGACGCAACTTATGATGAAGCAGAAGCCGGCTTTCATGCGGGCGCAAAAGGCATTACACATCTCTTCAATGCGATGCGTGGTTTCCACCACAGGGAGCCCGGTATTGCCGGGTTCGGACTATTAAACCGGGATATCTACATTGAAATCGTTGCCGATCCCTATCATTTGCATGAAGAAACTCTTGAACTGGTATTTAAAGCAAAGGACCATAAGAAAATAATTATAGTCTCCGATACGGGGAAAGAGAGCAAGACCTTCCTGGAGGAGCGGGGCGTCATTGGTGCACATGGTAAACTTCTTGGAGGAAGTATGACAATCCCTGAATCGGCACAAATGTTAATTCAGAAGGGATATGATCGAAATGTTGTAATGGATTGTATAACGAAAAATCCAGAAAAATATATCCGGAGGTGTTAGTATGGAAGAGAAGATTATTATCTACGGCAAGGAAGGTTGACCCTTCACGGAAAAAGCCAGGTCGGCTTATGGAAAAACTGCTGCATACTTCGATGTTAAGACAGACGCCGCAAAATTAGAGGAGATGTTGAAACATTCCGGGGGAATCCGGAAAGTGCCGGTTATTATCGAAAAAGGAAAAGTGACCATCGGTTACGGGGGCGCCTGAGGCGTATAAATCCCGATAGTTTATCGGCAACAAAGTCAAGAAACCTTAACATGAAGGATGGATGCCTGGGTGTCTCTATATTACTTTAGGCGTATTACTTAGGTTAGTGAATTAGCGAGAAAGAACCCGCCATAGAAAAGCATTGCAAAACCGCATAATAAACTGAATAATAACATAAAAATTTATTATAATAGTTATATATGTGGTATGTGGTATACACAAAACCGAGGCAGGAAGATTCAGTTGCCTCATTGCTTCAAAGCATCGGGATTGAGGTCCTTAACCCGAAACTCAAGTCAAAGAAGTATAAACGTAACAGAATTTTTGAGGTCATAGAACCTTTGTTCCCGTGTTATATCTTCGCTAATTTCGAAAAAGAGAAATATTCCCATCTCATAACGTATACAAGGGGGGTAAGGTATATTGTCGGCAAAAGCAAGCCTATTACAGTGCATGACGAAATTATCGACGCTATAAAGGAAGGAATGGAAGGCAATCTTGTTATTGTTAAGTCCCGGCGGTTTATGAGTGGTGATAAAGTTATCATAAAAGACGGGCCTTTTAAAGAGTTTTATGGGATTTTTGAACGGGAGATTAAAGGCGTTGAAAGGGTAATGATTTTCCTTAATACAATTCAATGCAGACTCGAACTCGATAGCTATTTTCTGGCTGCGGCATGAAGGTAAAGTAAAGCAAGTGAAGATAAATAAGGAATTTGCTCTTCTGTTTCAGTGATTGTAATTGGTTCGTCCCTTGTATAACAGACTGAAAGCTTTTTTAAGAACATGCCCCAAAAGGACATGAATGGCGGTAGCCTGTCTTGAAAATGTACATGGAGCGGTTTTGCGCTAAATACTAACCTGTGGAAACCATTGTACCAAATGAATTAAAATAGGCGTGTTATGAAAGGGATAATATTAGCAGGAGGCAGCGGAACAAGGCTTTATCCGGTTACAAAGGGGATTTGTAAACAGTTGCTGCCCATTTACGATAAGCCCATGATTTATTACCCACTGTCTGTCCTGATGCTGTCGGGTATTAAAGACATACTGATCATTTCTACCCAGCAGGATCTGCCCCGCTTTGTCAATATATTCGGTGACGGCTCTCATTTAGGACTGAGGTTTTCGTATAAGGAACAGCTCCATCCCGGAGGCATCGCAGAAGCCTTTATTTTGGGTGAAGAATTTATTGGCGGGGGCAACGTCTGTCTTGTCCTGGGTGACAATATTTTCTACGGGCATGGGCTTACAGGGATGCTGAAGAAGGCAATGAGCGACGTGGAAGCGAAAGGGGGGGCCACAATATTCGGCTATTACGTGAATGACTCAGAAAGGTACGGAGTTGTAGAGTTCGACGCGAAAGGTACCGTCCTGTCAATTGAGGAAAAACCTAAAGACCCTAAATCAAAGTATGCTGTAACAGGGTTATATTTCTATGACAATGAGGTTATAGAAATTTCAAAAACTATAAAGCCGTCACGAAGAGGCGAGCTTGAGATTACCGATGTTAACAAGGAATATTTGAAACAAAAAAAACTCAGGGCTGAATTGATGGGCAGGGGATATGCCTGGCTTGATACGGGGACCCATGAAAGTCTTTTGGAGGCCGGGGAATTTATAGCAACAATAGAGAGGAGGCAGGGCTTGAAAATAGCCTGCGTGGAAGAAATCGCTTATAAATTAGGCTATATTGACAAGGACCAACTGTCAAGACTTGCCCAGCATTTGAACCATAATGAATACGGGAAATACCTATTGAGGCTTATAAAATAGCCTGAATGCTTTTTGCAATCTCCATCATCTGCATTAATTTAGAGAACGATGCCTTTTCATTTTAAGAATCTCGAAATTCCCGAGATTATCCTTATTGATCCCAGGATATTCAGGGATGAAAGAGGGTTTTTTATGGAGATGTACAAGCATTCGGAGTTTGCCCGCAACGGAATTGAAGAACATTTTGTCCAGGATAATTATTCGAGGTCTTTATGCGGGGTATTGAGAGGGTTGCATTATCAGAAGAATCCGAACGCTCAGGGTAAGTTAGTCCAGTGCGTAAAAGGCAAAATCTTTGATGTGGCGGTAGATATAAGGAAAAGTTCCCCTACTTATGGGCGATGGGCTGGAGTTGAGTTGTCTGAAGATAACAGGCTTATGCTCTATGTGCCTCCTGCATTTGCGCATGGTTTTGTTGTGCTGAGCGAATCAGCCGATATAATGTATAAGTGCACGAGAGAGTATTCACCCGCGGACGACAGGGGTATTATCTGGAATGATCCCGATATTAATATAAAGTGGCCGGTCAGCAGCCCTGTTCTTTCTGAGAAGGACGGAGGCCATCCGGCATTGAAGGACGCCGAGAATAATTTCGAATACCTATCTGTATCCCCCCTTGCCAAGCGCGGAATTAAAGGGTGGGCATGAATTGAAATGAAAATTCTGATTACCGGTGCAAACGGACAGCTCGCCGGAGAGTTTAGGCGAGCGTTAGAAGAACGCAAACATGAGGTGGCTGCCTTTGATAAGAACAGCGTCGACATATCTGATCTGCGCAGCGTCACAGAGATTGTCGAACAATATAAGCCTGAAATTATTTTAAACTGCGCTGCATATAATTATGTGGATAGGGCTGAAGAGGATTTTGAGACCGCATATAGTGTGAACGCAACAGGGGTAAAAAACCTGTCCACTGTATGCAAAGAGAATGATGTCCTTTTGGTACATTACAGCAGCGATTACGTGTTTGACGGGAAAAAGGAGGATTTTTATACCGAGGAGGATGAGCCGAATCCGATTAACCGCTATGGAGAAAGCAAATTGGCCGGTGAAAAATTTTTACAGGCAGAGTCGGATAATTTTTTGCTGTTCAGAGTGAGCTGGGTTTTTGGTGAAGGCAAACAGAATTTCCTTTATAAGTTGTTGGAGTGGGCAAAAAAGAACAAGGTGTTGAAAGTCGTTTCCGACCAGATAGCTGTCCCGACTTTTACTAAGGATATTGTGAATTTGACGATGTTTGCGATAGACAAAGGATTGAGAGGGGTTTACCATCTTACAAACAGCGGATACGCTTCAAGGTATGAAGTGGCCCGATTTTTTATCGAAAGGCTCGGCATGGATGTCCTGATATTGCCTGTGAGTTCGGATTATTTCCCTTCACCTGCCAAAAGGCCGTACTTTTCCGCGATGTCCAGTTTCAAGCTTTCAAATGACTTGAATGTGAGTGTTCCCGACTGGAAATTCGGCATCGAGAGATATGTAGAAACAATGTTTGAGACAATGGAGATCTGATGAAGCTTTTGGTAACAGGCGGCGCAGGGTTTATCGGGAGCGAGTTTGTAAGACAGGGGGTAAGCAAAGGTCACAGGATAACAGTTATCGATAAACTTAGTTATGCCGGTGATTTGGATAGACTGAAGGAAGTAGAAGGGAAAATCACTTTTTTAAATATAGATATAACCGACGGCAAAGCTGTCGGAGATGTCTTCAGATCAGAGAGGCCCGATTCCATCGTGCACTGGGCGGCGGAAAGCCATGTTGACAGAAGCATAGCAGATGCCTCTCCTTTTATTGATACAAACATCAAAGGGACACAGGTCCTCCTCGACGCTGCAAAAAACTCCGGTATCGGAAAGTTTATTAATATTTCTACTGATGAGGTATACGGCGATCTTACAGAGGAAGGGCAGTTTTATGAAACAACACCTCTCAACCCCAGCTCTCCTTATTCTGTAAGCAAGGCGTCTGCCGATATGCTTGGAAGGGCATATTACAGGACATACGGCTTGCCTGTAATAACCGTCAGGCCGTCGAACAATTATGGCCCCTGGCAATATCCCGAGAAGCTGATCCCGGTGGTCATATTGAAAGCCCTGAAGAATGAAAAGGTGCCTGTTTATGCAAAAGGAGAGAACATAAGGGAGTGGCTGTTTGTCTCGGATTGCGCGGATGCGGTATTCGCAATACTCGAAAAAGGCAATGCCGGCGAGATTTATAATTTGGGAAGCGGTGAAGAAAAGAGGAATATAGATGTCGTTAAAACCATATTGCATATACTGGGGAAACCGGAAGATTTGATAGAATTCGTAAAAGACAGATTAGGGCATGACTTTAGATATTCCTTAAATTCGGATAAAATAAGCGGGCAGGTAGGCCGGAAAAAGAAAACACTTTTTCCCGAGGGCATAGAGAAGACGGTAGGATGGTATGTGGACCATATGGATTGGGTGACCAAGAAGCTTATTTCTTAACCCCGAATAATGCAGATATTGTTCCAAAATTTATTTAAATTGATGAATACAGATTGTTCCTGGAAAAAAAGCTTGAAACAGCTATAAAAGAAAAGGAACAGGTTTGGGGAGGTCGATAATGAAGGCACTTATTCTTGCCGGCGGTTCCGGAACAAGGCTTTGGCCCTTAAGCAGAAAGAACTATCCAAAGCAGTTTCTGAAGCTTAATACTCAAAGGTCTTTGTTACAGGAGACCGCCGAAAGGCTCTTGAAAGTCGCCCCTGCTGAAAACATTATTGTGATGACGAACAACGAATACAAGTTCCATGTTTTGTCCGACCTGCGCGCACTCTCTCTCAGCCAGGCTCCTATAAATAACATAATCCTTGAGCCGGTGGCCAGAAATACGGCGCCGGCTATAGCTCTCGGCATAAAGTACTGTATGGAAAAACTTGGGTCTGCTGAGAATGAAGTATTGTTCATTTCTCCTTCGGACCATATTATCAGACCCCCTGAAAGGTTTGTCGACTATGTAAAACTCGCAGAGGAAATAGCCCAAAAGGGCCACATCGTGACATTCGGCATCAAACCGACAAGAGCCGAGACAGGGTATGGATATATCAAAGCAAGAAAACAGGCAATGGCTGACAGTAAGCAGGAAGGGACAAAGCTCCCTATAAAAAAGGGAGAGGGAGTATTTACAGGCGGGAATTTTTATGGAGAATACTTTAAAGCGGAAAAATTTATGGAAAAACCGGATGCAGAGACTGCTAAGCAGTATCTGCATGAGGGTAATTATTACTGGAACTCCGGTATGTTTGCCTTCAGCATAGGGACTATGCTTGAAGAATTTGGAAGGCATGCGCCTGAGATCAGGAAGATGCTTGATATGAATTTTGACGACCTGTCCGCAAACTTCAGCGAGATGCCTGATATCTCCATAGACTACGCGGTAGCTGAAAAATCCGACAAGATAGTAATAATGCCCCTTGATGTATACTGGAATGATATCGGCTCATGGGACTCTCTCTACGAGGTCATTGACAAGGACGATTCAGGGAATATCAAGATGGGGGACACCATTACAATAGATACGAAGGACACCCTCATAATGAGCAATAAGAGGCTTATTTCGACAATTGGGTTGGAGGACTGTCTCATTGTCGACACTGACGATGCGGTCCTCATCGCGAAGAAAGGGGAGACCCAAAAAGTCAGAGAAGTAGTGTGCAGGCTGAATAAAGAGAACCGGAAAGAGGCGACGGAACATCTTACAACATATCGCCCATGGGGCAGCTATTCCGTGCTTGAAGAAGGTGAACGGTATAAAATCAAGAGGATCGTGGTAAATCCCGGGGAAAGGCTGAGCCTTCAGATGCACTATCACAGGTCGGAGCATTGGGTTGTTGTGAGAGGCGCCGCGAAAGTTACAATCGGAGAAAAGGATATATATATCCATGAGAATGAATCTGCGTATGTCCCGAAATCAACTCATCACAGACTCGAAAATCCGGGCAAGGTACCGCTGGAAATAATTGAAGTTCAGAACGGCGAATATGTCGGTGAGGACGATATAGTGAGAATGGATGATAAGTACGGTAGAAATAAGTAAAAAGGCAAGGAAGAGGTTGATATGAAAAAGGCTTTGATAACCGGCATCACAGGGCAGGACGGCTCTTACCTGACCGAATTGCTTTTGTCAAAAGGGTATGAAGTGCATGGGTTGGTCCGCCGGGCAAGTACATTCAACACCCACAGAATTGATCATCTGTACCAGGACCCGCACATACCGAATACAAGGCTTTTCCTGCAGTTTGGAGACTTGTCCGATTCGGGACAATTGACCAATATTATTTACAACATCAAACCCGATGAAATCTATCACCTCGGGGCGCAGAGCCATGTCAGGGTCAGCTTTGACCTGCCGGAATATACCGGGGATGTCACGGGGTTAGGCACGATAAGGATATTGGAGGCGGTCAGAAGGAGCGGGATCAAAACAAAGTTTTATCAGGCGTCGAGCAGCGAGATGTTCGGGGCTGCCGGACCGCCCCAGAATGAAAAAACACCTTTTTGTCCGAGAAGCCCCTATGCTGCCGCGAAGGTTTATGCATACTGGATCACCGTGAATTACAGGGAGGGTTATAAGCTTTTCAATTGCAACGGCATACTCTTCAACCACGAATCCCCCCGCAGGGGTGAGACGTTTGTTACGAGGAAGATTACAAGGGCAATTGCGAATATTACCGCAGGAAAGCAAAGGAGATTGTATCTCGGGAATCTCGACGCAAAGAGAGACTGGGGGTTCGCTCCTGAATATGTAGAGTGCCAGTGGCTGATACTCCAGCAGGATGAACCGGATGATTATGCGATCGGGACCGGCGAAAGCCATTCGGTAAGGGAATTTGTAGAAAAGGCGTTCAATTACGCGGGCATAGAGATAGAGTGGGTAGGCGAAGGGGCCGCCCAAAAAGGAAAAGTCCGTTCCCTGACTTCAAACTTGACCATCCCAACTTTAAAAACGGGAGATATTATCATCGAGATCGACCCGAAGTATTTCCGACCGACCGAGGTCGATTTCCTGCAGGCCGATATAAGCAAGGCAAGACAGAAACTCGGCTGGGAGCCAAGGACGACTTTCGATGAGCTTATTAAGATAATGGTCGACTATGACCTTAAACTGATAGGCCTGAAACCGGTCGGTGAAGGGATAGAAGCAAGCCTTAAAAAGGGTTTTACCTATACCAACCATGACTTTGCATTACATGAAAAAATACGTGAGAGATGCTGATAAAGACTTGCAGCCCCTTCTCAACTCCTAAGGTAAAGGGAACGAAGGAGGGGTTATGCTTTAGAACCTTGTTACAGCGGGTAACGTTTATTTATAGATGAGCAAGGATTCCAGGATATACATTGCAGGTCATCGGGGCCTTGTCGGCTCGGCAATCCTGAGAAAACTGCGTGGAATGGAATTCACGGACCTTGTAACAAGGACGAGCGGAGAGCTTGACCTCAGAAGGCAGAATGATACGGAAAATTTCTTTGCAAAAGAAAAACCTGACTATGTCTTTCTTGCAGCTGCAAAGGTAGGAGGTATCCTTGCGAATGATACATACAGGGCCGAGTTTATTTATAACAATATAATTATCGCAGCCAACGCAATACATTCTTCGTACACATGCGGAGTAAAAAAACTGCTTAATCTCGGTTCTTCATGCATATATCCAAAACTCGCGCCTCAGCCGATGAAAGAGGAGTATTTATTGACCGGACCCCTGGAGCCTACCAACGAACCATATGCAATAGCCAAGATATCCGCCATAAAACTCTGCAGGTACTACAATGAGCAGTACGGCACTAATTTTATTTCAGTAATGCCTACAAACTTATACGGTCCTAATGACAACTTCAACCTTCAGACCTCACATGTGCTCCCTGCATTGATCAGGAAGATGCACCTGGGGAAATGTTTGCATGAAGGCGACTTCGATATGATTAGAAAAGATTTGATAAAATATCCGCCGGGCGGCTGTGACGTATCTCAGATGGCAAGGGCGGATATTACTGAATGTCTCGCGACGTATGGTATTAAGACCGATCATTCCTCACGCTCGACGGTAGTGAATCTATGGGGCAGCGGGAAGCCGTACAGAGAGTTTTTGTATGTTGATGACCTTGCCGAGGCCTGTATTTTCCTTATGGAAAACTATGACGCCGGGTCAGGCGAATTCATAAACATCGGTACAGGAGAAGATTTGACGATCAAACAGCTTGCAGAATTAGTGAAGGAAATAGTCGGCTTCCTGGCCAAATACAATGGGACCCGACAAAACCCGATGGAACACCGAGAAAGCTCCTCGATGTTTCGAAACTGCAATCGCTCGGATGGCGGCCAAAGATATCTCTAAAAGAAGGGATAAGAAGAACATACGAATGGTATGCCGCGAATTAGTCTAAGAAAACGTTCAATATTCTATGGTGGAGAAAAGAACAGTAAGAAAATAACCCGGAACATCGAACATGAATTATAAAGGTAAATTGAATTTAGAGGAATTGAAGAAAAGATACTGGAAATTGATCGTTTTATCCGGCGATAGGAACTGGGAGATCTGGCTGGCGGTTGCGGCAGCACTGATCGTGGGTGTAATTATAATTTTGACGATATTACGTTAAATGGTAGCAAAGCAACTATGGACCTATCAGAAATATTAAACTTGAGGCCGCTCATTAAGGAAAATAAAGCATGAAGAATATATCAGGCAAGCGTATTCTCGTTACCGGGGGAGCAGGTTTTCTCGGTTCTCATCTTTGTGAACAACTGCTCAGTAAAGGGCATGAAGTTATCTGCGTGGATAATTTCTACACCGGGCGAAGGGCGAATATTGCCCATCTCATCAGGGACCCTTATTTTGAAGTATTGAGGCATGACATTTGTTTCCCGTTATATGTAGAGGTCGACGAAATCTATAACCTTGCCTGTCCCGCTTCTCCGATTCATTACCAGTTCGATCCCGTGCAGACCACAAAGACCTCTGTCCATGGAAGCATCAATATGCTCGGGCTTGCAAAACGGGTGAAAGCCAGGATATTGCAGGCGTCGACAAGTGAAGTATACGGAGACCCTTTGGTCCATCCGCAGACTGAAAATTACTGGGGCAATGTAAATCCCGTAGGCTTAAGATCATGCTACGATGAAGGAAAACGCTGTGCGGAGACACTATTCTTTGATTATCACCGGCAGCACAAATTGCAGATAAAAGTCGCAAGAATTTTCAATACCTACGGCCCGAGGATGCATCCCAACGACGGGCGTGTCGTGAGCAATTTTATAATGCAGGCGTTGAAAGGAGAAGATATAACCGTTTTCGGTGAAGGTAAACAGACGAGGAGTTTCTGCTATGTGGATGACTTGGTAGACGGCTTGATCAAACTTATGAACAGCCCTGATGATTTTACCGGCCCTGTAAATTTAGGGAACCCCGTTGAATTCACTATACTTGAACTTGCCGGGAAGGTCATTAAAATGACAGGTTCCCGATCTCAAATAGTCTTTCAACCTCTCCCGCCCGATGACCCAACTCAGCGGCAGCCGGATATATCAACAGCAAAGAGCATCCTTAATTGGGAGCCAAAGATACAGCTGCAAAAAGGTTTAAAAAAGACCATTGATTATTTTCGAGTTCTTATAAAATGAAAAGGCCTGAATTTACTAATCTTTCACCTAAATCTGATGCCTTGACAATCTCCTGTTTAGCGCATTTCCACCCCGAGAGTAAAATTTAAATGAAGGAAATGAAGAATGTTCAATGATAAAACTATTTTAATTACCGGCGGAACAGGATCATTCGGTAAGAAATGTACTGAAATCATTTTAAAAAGATATAAACCCAAAAAACTGATAATCTTCAGTCGTGATGAACTGAAGCAGTTTGAAATGGCCCAGACATTTTCGGATAAAAAATATTCTTGCGTGCGTTATTTCATCGGTGATGTGCGCGATAAAGAACGTCTGTATCGTGCTTTTCAGGGGGTGGATTACATAATCCATGCAGCAGCATTGAAGCAGGTCCCTACTGCGGAATATAATCCTTTTGAAGCGGTAAAAACGAATATTATAGGCGCGGAAAATATCATTAACGCTGCAATCGATAAGGGTGTAAAAAAAATTATCGCGCTGAGCACCGACAAAGCGGCAAACCCCATTAATCTTTACGGGGCAACGAAGCTCTGTTCGGACAAATTATTTATTGCCGGAAATGCCTATGTCGGTAGAGAAGATGCTGTTTTCAGCGTTGTCCGTTACGGAAACGTTGTGGGGAGTAGAGGAAGTGTGGTCCCGTTTTTTTTGAAACAAAAAGAGACAGGAGTTCTGACCATTACGGATCCCAGGATGACACGTTTCTGGATAACCCTCGAACAGGGAGTAGATTTTGTACTGTCCTGTCTTGAACGAATGGTTGGAGGAGAGCTCTTTGTGCCTAAAATTCCGAGTATGAATATTATGGACCTTGCAAAGGCAATTGCGCCGGAATGTGAGACAAAAATAATAGGAATCCGCCCCGGAGAAAAATTGCACGAGGTCATGGTCCCAAAAGATGAAGCAAGAATGACATTGGATTTTGGAACGCATTATGTAATACAGCCGGATTTCAGATTTTTTATACGGCGGTTTGACGCCAAAACCGGTAAGCCGGTTACCGGACGATTTCGAATATAACTCTCAAACGAATACATGCTGGCTGACAGTTGAAGAATTGAAAGAAATGATAAAGATGATATGAAAGTTGTCCCTTACAGCAGACAAGGCATTGATAAGGGAGATATTCAAGAAGTTGTAAAGGTCTTAAGAAGTGATTTCATTACGCAGGGGCCCAAAATACCTGAATTTGAAAAAGCGCTTGCAAAATACTGTGGTTCTAAATATGCAGTTGTTTTTAATTCAGGGACGTCGGCGTTGCACGGTGCATATTTTGCCGCCGGACTCAAAAAAGGGAATGAGTTCATTACATCTCCGATTACGTTTGTTGCCACTTCCAACGCGGGGTTGTATCTGGGAGCAAAGCCGGTTTTTGTTGACGTTGAAAGGGACACAGGCAATATAGATGTAAACAAGATCGCGGCAAAGATCACGGAAAAGACAAGGCTTTTGGTTCCGGTCCATTACGCAGGGCATTCGGTTGACCTGAACAAAATCAACGCCCTTGCAAAAAAGCACAACCTCACCGTTATTGAAGACGCCTGCCATGCACTGGGCGCTAAATATGAAGGAGAAAAGATAGGAAGCTGCAAGTATTCCGATATGACTGTCCTAAGCTTTCATCCTGTAAAGCATATTACCACAGGAGAAGGCGGCGCGGTCCTCACGAATAAAAAAGATTATTATGAAAAGCTTTTGATGTTCAGAAATCACGGTATTACTAAAGACAGATCACGATTCACGGTTCACGATTCACAATTCACAGGCGACTGGTATTACGAAATGCAGCTGCTGGGCTATAACTACAGGATGACGGACATACAGGCTGCACTCGGGATTTCACAGCTCAAAAAACTTGATTCATTCGTTGAAAAAAGAAGAGCCATAGCAGACTTTTATAACAAAGCTTTCAAAAACAATCCTTATTTCGAAATCCCTACCGAAAAGGATTATGCTTATTCATCATACCATCTCTATCCGATAAGACTAAAAGATAAATATAAAGGCAAAAAAAATATGCTTTTTGCTGACTTGCGGGGAAATGGCCTCGGTGTCCAGGTGCATTACATACCTGTATACCGGCAACCCTATTACAAGGCCTTGGGATACAAGAAGGGTTTATGTCCTGCTGCAGAAGATTTTTACCATGGAGAGATAAGCATCCCTATCTATCCGGGGATGAAAGAAGAAGATATGAGATATGTAATAGGAAAGTTGAAACATGCATTTGATTTGACGGACAAACATATTTCAAAAAAATCAGAGATGCAAGGCATGTCCCTTGCGAAACTCTTAAGCTAAAAATTTCCCCGAGTTCTTTTGCATTTATTTATGCACGTCTTTTCTTGATTGAAGAAGAAATTAAATATGCAATAAAAACTATCCGAGAACAATTTGATCAATTAATTCTTAAAATTTTATGACAGAACAAATCAACAAATGGAAAAGCGAATTTGGTGATGAATATATACAAAGGAATCTTTTCAAGCCGGAAGAAATTGATAATTTATATCTAAGCAGATACGGGATTTCCCGGATCTCAATGAACGAGATGTTTTTAAATTTCTTAGATAGAAACGTAAAAATATTAGAAGTTGGAACAAATATCGGCCTGCAATTAAATTTGCTTTCAAAGGTGGGCTTCCAAAATTTATACGGGATCGAGGTAAATCCTTTTGCGATTAAAACTTCACAAGGACTTAATGAAGGGTTGCCTATATATATAATCGAAGCTTCTGCCTTTGATATACCGTTTAAGGATAATTGGTTCGATTTAGTTTTCACATCGGGTGTACTGATCCATATTCATCCAAAAGATATATCCAATGCTATGAGCGAAATCTATAGATGCACTAACAATTATATCTGGTGTTTTGAAGATTTTGAAGAAGAAGGGTACAGGGAGATTATGTACAAAGGGAAATCTAATTTGCTATGGAAAGCTAATTTCAAAAAATTATTTTTGGACCATTTCTCTGATCTTAGAGTAATTAAAGAAAGTTTTTATCCTTATATAAAGGAGCCCAAATTAGTTGACCATATGTTTTTACTTAAAAAGGTAAGAAGCGAATGAAAATTGGAGCAATTATTCAGGCAAGAACATCATCAACGAGATTGCCGAATAAGGTCTTAAAAGAATTGCCTTACGGAAGCAAAGTAAGTGTTTTACAGCAGGTCATCAGAAGACTCAAAAAATCAGAAAAAATAAAGCATATTATTATTGCTACTACACCTGATAAGCAAGATCAGGAAATTGTAAAGAAAGCCAGAAAAGAAAGTGTCAAATGGTTCATCGGCAGTAAAGAAGATGTTTTAAGCAGATACTATCTGGCGGCAAAAGAAAACAAATTAGATATTGTTGTAAGAGTCACAAGCGATTGTCCATGCATTGACCCGAAAATAGTTGATCTTGTTATATCAAGACATCTGAAAACTAATGCAGATTATACGTCAAATAGTTTAAAAAGAACCTTTCCACACGGTTTAGATACCGAGGTCATGAATTTTTCCACTTTAGAAAGAGCATACCATGAAGCTAATCAGGATTTTGAAAGGGAGCATGTTACCCCATTTATATATAAAACCAAAGCGGATGTATTTAGGATAACTTCAATAGAAGCACCTAAAAATATATATTATCCTGACATCAGAATAACCCTTGATACAGAGGAAGATTATGCACTGCTTTGCGCTGTTTTTGACTATCTGTATCCTGGAAATGAACTTTTTGACACAAAAGATATCATAAGGCTATTCAAAGAAAAACCCTGGCTTAAATTAATCAATAAGCATGTTGTCCAGAAGAAATTATTCGATTCCTTGGAAGATGAAATTAAAGAGGCTATAAAAATATGTGATTTGCAGGACTTAAAAAGAGCGAGAGAGGTATTCGAATCCCGATTAAATGAAGATAATTTTAGTAACTGAGGGAAGTCAAAACATGGGTTTGGTTATGCAACAAGGTGTAGTGCTTTGTATCAGGCTTTTGAAGAAGAAATGATAAGAATATATCTCATAAGATCTTATATAATTTGGATAAATTAAGCAGCTTCAAAATGAGAGTGGAGAGGTCTCAAAAAGGCAAGAATTTCGTCGATGATTGTAGTGTTATTAGAATTGTTAATATTTTGAAAAGGAGCATATCTTGTTAATCACGGAACTCGAGGGATTAAAATTCCCTGATGAATATGTTACCAGATTTTATTTTAAAGAAGGGTTGGATAAAACAAATGGAAAAGTCTTAGAACTTGGATGTGGCAATGGTAATAATTTGCTGATGTTTTATCAATATGGCTGGGAAGTAGTTGGTATAGATATTAGCAAGCACTTTATTAAACAGGCTGAGAGAAATTTTAGATTGTCTGAAAAATATTATGGGCTTTCAAATAGATTTACATTTTTTGCACAAGATATGCTTAATTTTGTTAGAAATTACAATGGCCAATCTTTTGATGTTCTCCTTTTACCTAATGTTATCTGTTATTTAAGGTATACACAGATACTAAAATTATTTTCTGAGATAAGAGAAAATAAGGTTATTGACAATAATTCATTCATATTTATTAGAACAAGGAGTCCACAGGATTATAGATATAGAAGAGGAAAAAAGTGCGGAGATAAAACCTTCAAGTTGCAAATAGAAGAGACGGGGGAGAAAGGATGCTTGAATACTTTTCTCTTGGAATCCGAGCTTGAAGCCATTATAGAGAATGAATTTTGTCTTGACTTTAAACGGATATTTCAATGCAGATTTGATAATTATCAAAGCGGTTGCTTCATTGCAAATTCTGATATTATTTTTTGGGGTAAGGTAAGAGAATTCAAGAAATAGCAAATGAAATGTGCAATAATGCAGCCCACTTATATCCCTTGGCTTGGTTATTTTGATCTCATTGATCAGGTTGATATCTTCGTATTTTTAGATATTGTTCAGTTGGTAAGAAGAAGTTGGCAGGTAAGGAATAGGATCAAAACGAAACAAGGAGAGCTATACTTAACAATACCTGTAAAAAAAACAAAAAGCAGAAATGATACAATTCTTTATGAATCATTCATAGACGATGACCAGCCGTGGAGGCAAAAACACTTAAAGAGTATTATAACAGCTTACAGTAAAGCACATTTTTTTAAGGAAGTATATCCTGTCATAGAAGATATTATACAGAATGATCAGATAGTCCTCTCAAAGTTTACTGTAAAGTTAATCAAAACCATTTGTCAAAAGATGGGGATAGACAAGGAATTTATTGAGACATCAAATCTGCAAAATATTCATGGTCGAAAGGACACTTTATTAGTCAATATCTGCAAAGCTGAAAATTGCGATGAATACATTTCACCGAGAGGATCGGCAGTTTATATTGAAAGAGAGTCCCCTAGTGGCGAATTCACCGAGAATAAAATTCATCTGTATTATCACGACTATGAACATCCGCATTACAGCCAGCTTCACGGAGAATTTATTCCACACATGAGCATTATCGACTTGCTTTTTAATCATGGATTTAATGAAAGCTTGCAGATCATAAGAAAAGGAAGAAATAATAGAGTTATTTAAGAATAAACCGTGGCTTAAATACATTAATGGTAAGGTGGCACAAAAAAAAGTGTTCAGAACCTTGACAGAAGAACTGGAGCAAACTGTAAGAATACTGGATCTTCAAAATCTTAAGAGGGCATGGAATTACATCAGAGAAATCTATTTCGCAGGAAAGTGTATTGAAGATATTATTCCGTGTTGAGGCAAATAAGGCGATAGGACTCGGTCATCTCTCCAGGTGCCGCTCTCTTGCCCTTGAAATTTTCAATAAATTTGGCCATGAGAGTATTTTTGCAGTTCAGCAGAAAAATCTCGCAGAAAACTTTCTGGCAGGATTGAGAGCGCAGATCGTCCATCCTGATGAAATTTATGCAAACATGAAGTTTGATGTCGCCATCACCGATATCCCTTCTCTGAGCCTGCCGGATGAGGAGAAGATAACACGGCTTGCATTATTTAATGTCGGTATTAACGACGATGGTACCGGCCCGTTTTCCTATGACATTCTTGTCAGACCGAATTTGCTGAACACGCCTACCCCTATTGGATTAAAATCCCACTTTGAATGCTGGAAGGGCAGGGAATATATAATACTGCACCCTGATTTTGCTGAACGGCATACATCCTTTACAGTAAGATCTGCGATAAGGAAGATAATCGTATGCTTTGGAGGTAGCGACCCTTCCCAGCTCACCCTTCGTGCTATCCACGCGCTCGATCGGAATGCCGGCGATGCTGAAGTGGTTTTCATTCTTGGCCCTGCTTTCGATCACAGGGAGGCATTAGAAGAAATGATCAGAGGGCACATAAAAATGAAACTGAAGGTAAACTGTCCAACCATGGCTGAGGAATTCGCAAGCGCTGACATCGCTGTTATCAGCGGCGGAACATTGCTCTATGAGGCATGTGCAATAGGAGTTCCTTCGATAGTGATCTGCCAGAACGAGGAGCAGTATCAGGAAGCGAAGATATTCCATAAAGCAGGAGCGATTATAAATTTGGGAGGGCAAAGTAAGATTGACGATACCAATATTTTTCCAGCCATGGCGGCAATTCTCGATAAAAGAATCCGGCAAAAGATGTCTGAGATTGCTCGGGAAATGGTATATCCCGACGGTACCCGGCGAATTGTGAGTAAAATAATGGGATCTAAGCTGTTAAAGTCATACCCTGGTTTGTAAAAAACCTATTTTGGTTTTGAATCCTTAGTCAGAATAGGAGAAGTAAAATGAATTTATATGGCAAACGAGTACTCCACCTTGGCGGAGCACTTTTCCAAATACCCTCTTTGGCCTGTGCCAAGAAATTGGGCTGCCACGTTATCCTAGTCGATCAGAATCCCGAAGTCCCCGGCAGGACTTGCGCAGATTCATTTGAGCAGGTCTCGACAAGAGATATAGAGAATGTGCTGAATGTTGCGAAGGAATACAAAATAGACGGTGTTATGACGTATGCTTCCGATTCTTCTGTTATAACTGTAGCACATGTTGCGCAGCAAATGGGGTTGCCTGGAAATCCGGTAAAAGCTGCTGAGTCACTTCGACGTAAGGATTTGTTTCGAGAGTTCCAAGAGGAGATTGAGTTGCCCCACCCTTTCTTCTTTGCTACAGACTCACTTGGGGAGGCCATTGAGCGTGTGGATACCCTTGAGTTTCCGCTGGTAGTGAAGCCTGTTGATGCCTCTGGGACCAAGGGACAAACAATTATTTATGGAAAAAGAGAGGTGGCACGTGCCTTTGAGGATTCAAGCAGGCAATCGCTTGTGAAAAGGGTAATATTTGAAAACTTTATCAGAACAGACATGATGGAACTGGACGGTGATGTTTGGTTCAAGAATCGAAAACTGGCGTTCCGACATTATGGACATAATCATTTCCTGGAGAATCGTATTTCTAACGTGCCGTCCGGGGAGATTTTCCCCGGCTTTTTTGGCGATGAATTAGCAATGCAAATAGACCGTCAGTTTCAAAAGATAATAGAAGGGTTAGCCCTGAACTCGGGATGCATGAATTTCGATGCACTGGCTTCAGACGGCAAGGTATACATTGTCGACATTGGACTGAGAAACGGTGGAAACTTTGTGCCTGACCTGATCAAGCTTTCGACTGGGTTCGATCTCACAGAAGCTGCAATTTACAGTGCACTAGGTATTGATTACCCAGATTCCGGGCTCTATTGCAAAGCCCCCGAACCAGTTGCATCGTATCTGATAGGAAGCAGGTTTAGGGGACGCTTTGAGGGACTTGATGTCAATCAGGAGATAAAGGAATATGTCGTTGAAACCAAATTATTCTCAGAGATTGGATCAGAGGTAAAACCTTTTACCAAGGCTGATTTCGCTGTAGGAATAATGTTCCTTCGTTTCCCTGATATGGACATGCTGAAGGAGAAAATATCTGTTATAGAAGACATGGTAAAACTCCGAATAGTGCCCATTCGTCTGCCGCAGAAACAATATACCGAAAACAGCCAAGAGAGGAGTCCGAAGCCTGGCACAAGCATTCTCGGAAATTTTAAGGAGTTCCCCGAGTTGATTTCACCTTTCTTACGCAACAAGCTTGCTAAAGCTGAAGAAGAGAATAATCAAACTATTCTGCGTGTAATATCCAGACAGTATATTGAATCTCTAGAAGAGCAAAGTTATGATGCTGAAGACGAACTGAAGCATTATGAGGCAGGCGAAACGTTACACTGGCAGGGCGAAAGGTTGTATGGTGTAGAGAGGCTCTATCGACGAGTTATTGTATTCGAACCGCTATATCAGTGCGTTACTCATTGCAGGTACTGTCTGAGACGCAACTATGAGCCCTTCCATCAGACGCAGAAAGATATAAAGCGTATTGCTAATTACATCGGCAAGGGCCGGGGTCATGAGGAATTGCGGGAAGTTCTCGTTACAGGGGGAGATCCCTTTTTAGTACCACACAAGGTAGAGCAGTTCCTGAATGACCTTGCAGAGGAATCTCCACAGATAAGGGTTGTCAGGATTGCATCTCGGCTGCCGATCCAACAACCTGATAGGATCAACGAAAGGATCTTGTCGATTATAGGGGGGGAATATCCTTTTAGAGTTGAAGTGGCGACTCAGATTAACCATGCTGCAGAATTATTCCCAGAAGTTGAAGACGCATACAGGAAAATACTTGATGTTGTAAGGATTGTTTATAATCAGACTGTCTTACTGAGGGGAGTGAACGATACGATAGATGAATTGGTAGAACTGTTTGACAGGACTCGTCTGCTGGGGATCGAAAGCCATTATATTTTTCATTGCGTACCTATAGGCGGGCTCGATTTACTACGGACGACATTAGACCAGTTTGTTACACTTGCGCATCACCTTACGTCGTGTGGAAGGATTTCAGGAAGATCGAAGCCTCAGTTTGCCGTTATGACATCGATAGGAAAGATTACACTGTATGAGGGATCAATAATAGAACACAAGGATAATAAGTATCTGCTAAAGTCATACTATACCTTGAAGGACCGTATGGAATGGAATCCGACTTGGCAATTGCCGAAGAATGGTATCGTGGGTAACGATGGAAAACTCTATGTATGGTATGAAGATGTCGTTTCCTGAGATGGTCTGCGTATTCTGCTGGATCAGCAGGCGGTTACTTTTTTTGATCATTAAGAACTCATAGGAAAAGGGACTTTGTCGGGAGATGAGATTATGGAAATCATGATAGAAAACAGGAAAATATGTAGAGAATCTCCAGCCTTCATAATTGCTGAGATGTCCGGCAATCATCTGCAGGATTTTAAGCTTGCAGTAAGTACCATCAAAGCCATGAAGGAAGCAGGCGCAGATGCCGTCAAGCTTCAGACCTATACGCCTGATACCATTACCATTGATTCTGACAACGAATACTTTCAGATAAAACAGGGGACTATATGGGACGGTAAAACCCTGTATCAATTATATCAGGAAGCATATACTCCATGGGAATGGCAGCCGAAGCTGAAAGAGATCGCAGAAGATTTGGGGCTTATATGTTTTTCATCCCCGTTTGACAAAACCGCTGTGGATTTTCTTGAAGCAATGAATGTCCCGGCATATAAAGTTGCTTCTTTTGAAATAACAGATATTCCACTTATAGAATATATCGCTTCAAAAGGCAAGCCCGTTATAATTTCAACAGGTATAGCAACATTGTGTGATATAGAAGAAGCTTTGAATGCATGTAAAAAAGTGGGAAATGAACAGATTGCATTATTTAAATGTACATCAGCCTATCCAACCCCATTAGAACAAGTAAATTTGAAAACAATCCCTAATTTAGCTGAAACTTTCAAAACAATAGTAGGACTCTCGGACCATACATTAGGCATTTCCGTTCCGGTAGCAGCAGTGGCGCTTGGAGCAAAAATCATAGAGAAGCACTTTATCCTCGACAGAAAGCTCGGCGGCCCGGACGCGGCCTTTTCACTTGAGCCTGAAGAGTTTAAAGCAATGGTGACTGCAGTGAGAGAAGTTGAAAAAGCTTTGGGCGAAGTCAGCTATGAATTGACAGACAATACAAAGAAAAGCAGGGAGTTTGCGCGCTCGTTGTTTGTCGTGAAAGATATGAAAGCAGGAGATGTATTTAACGAGGAGAATATTCGCTCCATCAGGCCTGGATATGGAATGCCCCCGAAATATTTTTATGCTCTCCTCGGACAGAAGGCATCACGGGATATTCCTCGTGGGACTCCCTTAGATTGGGGAGATATTGCTCAAAAGAAATAAACCTGTAAATTTATGATCGACACGAATCAAACTGAATTAATTATCGAAGCTGGACGCACAGAGGGGCAATATTGGAAGGACATCTGGTATTATCGGGAGCTGTTTTACTTTATGGCATGGCGGGATGTCATGGTCCGTTATAAACAGACAGTTATCGGTATTGCCTGGAGCCTGATACGCCCCATACTGACAATGATTGTTTTTACGGTAGTATTCGGCAAATTGGCCAAGCTTCCGTCTGACGGAGTGCCGTATCCGATACTTGTATATACCGCGATGCTACCATGGCAATTTTTTTCGAATTCATTAAGCGAAAGCAGCAATTCACTCATTGCTAATTCAAACCTTCTCTCCAAGATATATTTCCCCCGTCTGATCTTGCCTGCAAGCGCAGTCATAGTCGGCATAGTAGATTTTCTGATTTCCTTAGTGATTCTTATCGGGTTAATGATTTGGTTCCAATTTATACCTCAGTGGCGCATCATTGTGCTGCCGTTGTTTCTTTTATTGGCTTTAGTCTCGTCATTAGGATTCGGTCTTTGGCTTGCAGCGCTGAATGTAAAGTACCGGGATTTCCGCTACATTGTACCCTTTATAGTGCAGTTCGGACTGTACATTTCTCCTGTCGGTTTCAGCAGCAATATTGTGCCGGAGAAATGGAGATTATTATATTCAATCAATCCTATGGTCGGCGTAATCGACGGATTCAGATGGGCGGTTTTGGGAAGCAATATGAAGTTATATTGGCCCGGCTTTATTCTATCCATTGTGCTGACTGCCGGCGTATTCTTAACCGGACTCTGGTATTTCCGCAAAACAGAACGGGTGTTTGCGGATGTGATCTAAGCAGCCTTAAAATGTGTTTTAAGTATTAAGAGTAAAACACATAAACCCTGAAACCGAAACTTACCAAGAAGTTCATAGTATGACGACATTTGAATTAAATAACGCCCCCAACCTCCTCTTAATCTAAGGGGGAGTTACGAGGCATTTTCTGATATAATGAAACAACGAGCGAGTGGGTTTAGATGAGGGAAAACGATAGCAGAAATACAGACAGGAGAAAATGCCCCCGGCAGAGAAGCATCGATGATATGGCGGCGAAACTCAAAGAATGTTTATCGATGTATGATGATATCGCCTTTGCTTTTCTCTTCGGTTCTTCTGCACGAGGGGAAATGACTGCGTTTAGTGACGTGGATATAGCTATATTTTTTATCGGAAGCATAAATTTCCACAGGATATACGACCTGCGGGAAGACTTGTCGGAGGTGGCTGGTGTGGAGGCGGACGTTGTAGTTTTGAATGATGCCTCACCCGTCATCAGGATGCAGGTGTTGAAAAAAGGGAAGTTATTGTCCAATAGGGACCGTCGCGCATATCATGAATTTTTTATGAACACTGTGAAAGAATATGACGACCTGAAGAGGAATAGAAAAGAAATTGAGGACAAAATATTGAGAGGAAGGATCTATGCCTGATCGAGATGTCGTACTTGCTAAGGAATTTTACACGACTGTATTGCTTCACTTCAAGCTTGCAAATCAATAGCCTCTCAATGAGTTTTTATTGTTCAATCAAAATCCTTTTAACAATTCAATGAATTATGTCTGATACCGTTATTCGCGTAGAAAACCTCGGCAAAAAATATCTGATCCGTCATGAGCAGCGCGAGCGCTATACCGCCCTCCGTGATGTTATGACAAACAACGTTAAGCGTTTCGGCAGAAAGCTTCTTTCGCCTTTTACTTTTCACCATTCACCTTTCACTGAATCAAAAGAAGAATTCTGGGCTTTGAAGGATGTCTCTTTTGAAGTGAACCACGGGGACAAATTAGGTATTATTGGTCGCAACGGAGCCGGTAAGACTACATTGTTAAAACTCCTGAGCCGGATTACAGAGCCTACAACAGGACGAATTACCATTAAAGGACGTGTCGCAAGTCTCTTGGAAGTTGGGACAGGTTTCCATCCCGAATTGACAGGCAGGGAGAATATTTTTTTGAACGGCGCTATTTTGGGAATGAGTAAGGCGGAGATTAAAAGAAAATTTGACGAAATCGTCGCTTTCTCTGAAGTTGAGAGATTTCTCGATACGCCGGTTAAACGATATTCTTCAGGGATGTACGTCCGGTTGGCTTTTGCTGTTGCCGCTCATTTAGAACCGGAAATATTAATTGTGGATGAAGTGCTTGCAGTAGGAGATGCTCAGTTTCAGAAAAAGTGTTTGGGAAAAATGGGGGATGTAGCAAAAGAGGGAAGGACGGTATTGTTTGTAAGCCATAATATGGCAGCTGTAAAACAACTTTGTACAAAAGCAGTTTTATTGACATCAGGTATCCTTTCCTATAGTGATTATTCTAATGAAACTATATCTCACTATATGCAGAATATTCTTAAAACAGATTTGACTAACTATGACAGTTATAAACATATCAACGGAGATAGAAGAGCGGAGATTGTTAGATTAAAGGTCAATGATTGCTTAAATACTGAAGCAGCCTTCTCTATATACGATAAAGTTAAAATATCAATTGAGTATAAAATAAATAGCAGTATAAATGAATTGGAATTTTTTATTTTAATATATTCTATTGATGGGGATGTTCAACTTAGCTTTTTGCAAAAAGATTCAATCTCTCCTATAAACCCGAAAGGGCAAGAAGGTGAGATTGACCTATATTTTACTAATTATTTAGCCCCGGGTAAATATTTGGTTTCAGCTGGAATATTTGATAAAACAAGAGTATTTGTCGATTGGGTTGAGTATGTAAATTCTTTTGTTGTAGATCAAACTTTCAGCGATGGCAGACCATTTGACAATCGACTTGGAAAAGTCTTGTTCGTGGGTAAGTGGATAAGTCGATAAAAAATGATAGAGAAAATTTTTTTAAAAATTAAAATGACGTTTAAAAGAATATTTTTAAGGTTGTTTTCGAGCATAGCTCACGATGTTTTAATCTCATTCAATCAATCACAGAAACAATATCTCATAAAACAATTGAAATTTAGTGGCAATAACATTTTTATTCAGATGCCTATATGTATTGACAGACCAGAGTGCGTAGAAATCGGTAACGATGTGTCGATTGCTGCTTTTGTCCACATGTGGGGCAAAGGGGGAATTAAAATAGGAAATCGGGTCATGATTGCTTCTCATACTGCAATAACTTCGTTAACACATGATTATAATCAACAAAATATGTTTAATACCTTAGTAGAAGGCTCAGTGGAAATTCAGGATGATGTATGGATTGGAACGCATTCGATTATACTGCCTGGTGTAGTAATAGGCCGAGGCGCAGTAATTGGTGCTGGCTCAATCGTAACAAAGGACATTGAGCCATATTCAGTTGTTGTGGGTGCTCCGGCAAGGCTACATAAATATAGATCTATTAAGGATAAAGGGATACAAAAAATTGATTAAAGGTTTAATAAAACTTCTACCTTTATCCATTCGTATTCGATATCGCTCTGCAGTTATTGAAACAAAAAAATTTGTTATATTCTAAACTTACCCACTGGCTTTTCCGTCCTTCAGTACCAAAATTAAAGAATGGATCTGTCTATCTACATTTAGGATGTGGTGCTGTGAATCATCCAAATTTTATAAACATCGATGCAATGCCAGCACCACATATACACTATGTCCGATCTGTAGATAATTTATCGATATTCAACAATAACAGCATAGATTTAATCTATGCTTCACATTGTCTTGAACATTTCAGCCATCAGGAAATATTTACAGTATTAATCGAATGGCATCGAGTTTTAAAAAAAGGCGGCATTTTACGTTTATCGGTTCCAGACTTTGATCTGCTATTAAAAATGTACAAAAACAATAATAATGTTATTGATACAATTATTAGTCCATTAATGGGTGGACAGGACTATAAGTACAATTTTCATAAAACAGTTTTTACTAAGTCAAGTTTAAGTTTACTTTTAAAAAAAGTGGGATTTTTAGAAGTAAGAGAATGGACACCTGGTTCATCAGAACTAACTACCTTTGATGATTGGTCTACACGTAAGATCTCAATAAATGGAAAAGAGTATGCAATAAGTTTGAATATTGAAGCAATAAAATGAATAAGGCGAAAATTTTTTTCTTTTTTCCGTAAGTTGTTGATCTTAAAATTATTAGCATTAAAAAAGATGATTTCAAATAAATTTAAAATAGCATTAAAAGGCAATATCAAAGCGATGTTCAATTATTTTGGATTGGAAATAAGAAGAAAAATCAAAGATAAAGGTTTGTCTAAAGGGCAACTTTGCCATTTAGATGTTTATTCTGATCAAATAAACTTATTAAAAAATCGAGAAGTGAGAGTAATATTTGATATCGGAGCGAATATAGGTCAGACTGCGATGAAATATCAAAAAATATTCGAAACATCAATAATTTACTGTTTTGAGCCTTTTGGAGAATCATTTCTTGTTTTATCTGAGACTTTTAAAAACATTGATTTCGTCAAACCTTACAAACTTGCAGTAAATAACCAAACTGGAACTAAGCGATTTTATTTTAATAAAACCAGTTTTACAAATTCTTTGCTTCGTGTAGCAAATGATTCGAGCAAATATGTTGATACGAACTTAACGGATAATGTTGGATGTCTCTATGTTGAGACGATAAAACTTGATGATTTTTGTAACAATGAAAATATTAATCAAATACAAATTCTTAAAATGGATATTCAAGGAACGGAACTTATGGCTTTAAAGGGAGCCCCACATTTGTTAAAAAATCATTTCATTGATTTGATCTATACTGAGGTGCTTTTCGCACACCTTTATCAAGGACAAGCATATTTTTTTGATTTGTGCGAGTTCTTAGCACAATATGGCTACATCCTTTATGGCTTATACAATTTAAATTATGGGAAAAACAGTGTATTGGCGTGGGGAGATGCAATTTTTATTAGCCCAAAAATTGAGGAATCTCTCAATAGTTAATTATTTTGAATTGAGATTTTAAAAGGTATTTATTCAGACTTTGGTATGAATAACAGGCCAGCTTTATACTTATTACCTTCTGCACCTACTGATAAAACAGGGTGGCCATGGACAAAGGAAAGCCCACCTTTGCCGGATACTATGCCTGATGATAAAACATGGCCGAAAATCAGCATCGTAACTCCTTCGTATAATCAAGGAAGGTTCCTTGAAGAGACCATCCGTTCGGTATTGCTGCAGGGTTATCCCAATCTCGAATATATCATCATTGATGGCGGTTCCACAGATAACAGCGTTGAGGTTATCAAGAAATATGAGCAAGGGCTTTCTTATTGGGTGAGCGAGCCGGATCAGGGCCAATCAGATGCCATTAATAAAGGGTGGAATCGTTCAAGCGGTGAGATAATGGCGTATTTAAATTCAGATGACTTATATACTCCTGGTGCAGTTGCCGAGGCAGTAACATATTTTCAAAATTTTCCTGAATGTGCCGTTATCCACGGACAGACAATGGTGACGGACGAAAACGGCAAAGATATGAAAATATTCGGCGCTCCTTTTGATTTGCAGTCATCCATCGATGGGTGCAACGATCCCGTTGCACAACAGTCTGCCTTTATTAGAAAGGATGTGCTGCGAGATATCGGTTTTATGGATATAACACTCCATAAAGCGATGGATTATGACCTTTGGCTAAGGATTGCCGTCAAATATCCTTTCCATTTCGTGCCCCGGATATGGTCAAAATTCAGATCCCATTCAAGATCAAAGACCATGTTAAATATCACACTCCGGTCGGATTGTCTGGAAATTATGGAGAAAATATATGCATTGCCTTACTTGCCTGAAGAAATCATATATTTGAAAAAGAGGGCATTTGCCTGGGCCCATCTTTTTAAGGCGCAGGAATATATTGATATAAAGAAGCCTTGGTTTGCGCGATGGCATGCTTTTAAAGCACTCCTACTGAATAAAGACGTTTGCTTGAAACGAGGTGTAGAGTTGTTTATTCAAGCCGCATTAAACAAAACGATATTTGAACGAATGAGACTAATAAAAAAGTTGATAATGGGATGGCGAAAACCAAGCAAAGATAGTACGACTTAGAATCTGGACTTATGTTTTACATTTAATGATCTTGCAAAGTTGCAGAACGTAACATGAAAATATGAAATTAGCTTACGTAACTACCTACGATTCATCTGACATACATATGTGGTCTGGATTAGGCTATCATATTCATAAGGCATTGCAGGAATGCGGATTTCAAACAGAATGCATTGGAAATCTTCGGGTTCCACGCAGTTTAATATTAAAGGTGAAGAGACTTTTCTATGCGAAAATATTATCTAAAACATATTTTCTTGATAGAGAACCAGCAATTCTTAAATCTTACGCTTCCCAAGTAGAGAATTCTCTTTTATTCACTAAGTGCGATATGATTTTTAGTCCTGGAACGATCCCCATTGCATATTTGTGTGCCAACAAGCCAATAATTTTTTGGACAGATGCAACCTTTGCTGGAATGATTAATTTTTATCCCAGCTTCAGTAATCTCTGTGCTGAAACTATCAAGAATGGAAACAAAATGGAACAATTAGCCTTATCAAAGTGCCGCCTTGCAATTTATAGTTCCGACTGGGCTGCTAATACAGCAATACAAAACTATGATGTCGATCCTGCAAAAGTAAAAGTAGTGCCATTTGGCGCAAATATTGATTGCAAGCGCAATATTACCGATGTTCGGAGCATTATTGAAGGCAAAGAATTCAGCGTCTGCAAACTATTGTTTATTGGTGTTGACTGGGTAAGGAAAGGTGGAAATCTGGCCTTAAAGATAGCCGAAAGACTTAATGCTCAAGGACTATACACCGAGTTGCACGTAGTTGGATGTGCTCCACCATTTAATGTGCCTAATTTCGTTAGGCTCCACGGTTTCTTATCGAAAAGGACCGAACAGGGGAGGAAGCATCTATCGCAATTGTTTGCTCAATCTCACTTTCTTATTTTACCTTCTCGCGCAGACTGTGTTCCGGTAGTATTAGCAGAAGCATGCTCTTTTGGACTTCCTTCATTAGTCACAGATATAGGCGGTATTTCAACTGCGATTAGGAATGGTATAAATGGAAAAATATTTGCAGTTGAAGAAGGCCCGGATAGATATTGTGAATATATTGCAGCACTGATGACTTCAAAACAAGACTATCAACATTTGGCCTTATCTTCCTTCAAGGAATATAGTGATAGATTAAATTGGTCAGCGGCAGGGAAAAGGGTACAAGAATTGATTTATGAGTTTTGCATTTAACACGGGAGTAATAGTGTTTTATTTTTAAAGTTTAGGAAGTTCTTATGGTTTATTAAATTTCTGTGTAGATCTATGATGAGCAGCATAATTAGAACGCTCAAGAGTATTTATCATGTCTTTGTACCTTTATCAATAAGACAATCAAGATTGGCCTTAAGGATCAACTGGTTCATTTGCAAATACCGCCTCGGGCATAATGCAATCTATGACTCTGATTACTACTCGAGTATTATCGAAGGTCCAGCAGTGCGCAGTGCCGAAGCTATCTCGGAGTCAATTCTGTGCGACCTTCGGCCTAAGACTGTTGTGGATGTGGGCTGTGGCACGGGGGCACTTCTCGAAGCATTGCGAAGAAATGGCTGTCAGGTTTTTGGACTTGAGTATTCCGATACCGCCCTGCGATATTGCCACATGCGAGGACTTGATGTTCGGAAGTTTAATCTCGAAAAGGATACTCTTTCGACTGATCGGACGTTTGATGTCGTAATCAGCATGGAAGTCGCGGAGCATCTTCCCGAGAAGATAGCAGGGCGTTATGTGGATTTACTTGCTAGATTGTCAAGTGTGATCGTGTTCACAGCGGCGCCACCTGGCCAAGGAGGACGCGATCACGTTAACGAACAACCTCCGTCATATTGGATCTCTAAATTCCAGGCTTTAGGTTTCACATATGATAAAGGACTGTCAGAACAATGGCGTGAAAACTGGCGCGATAGGGCTGTTGTGGCCTTCTGGTATTACCAGAATCTGCTGATTTTTCGACGGATACAAGAGATTTAATTTGATAAGGGACTGAGGTAAGAATGTTTTGTAAAGCAGTGTAGTAGACACGTTATTAAGTTTTAGTAATTCAACGTTGGGACAGTAATGTATTCGTGTATGATTAAAATATACAGTAAAGCAATATTCGGAAGAGGTACGGGGCTTGGAAACAGGCTTTTCCCATGGGCTCGGTGCAGAATATTTTCCCATATACACAACACAAAGATGATTTCTCCCATTTGGTTCAGACTCGCAATAGGACAATTCTTTCGGGGGGGGATTGATTATAGAAGCTATTTGAGGCAGTTAGTATTACTGGGACTGTTCAAAAAAAAAGATGGAGACCTCGGTATAATTGAAGGCTCCTTAATTTCGAGGAGAGCAAAAATATTGGCTGAACCCGCAGATTTGTATTCAAAGGATTTTAAAACAGTAAATAATAGATATGGGATGAAAATAATATTTACAGGCTGGAAGAAGTTCTTTGAACCTCTGAATGGATGGCATGGTTTTCTCCTTAATGAACTTCGTGCAATCACCCGCAAGAAATATCTGGATTTGGTCGATTCAATAGAAAATATTCCTGTTGGTATATGCGTTAGATGCGGGAATGACTTTAAAGAACGGGCAATTATAACTATGAACCAATTGGTCCTTTAGATAAAACTCCTGTTAAGTGGTTTAAGGAATCACTCGATCTTATACGACAAGCTGCTGGTTATCCTGCAAAGGCATTTGTTGTTTCAGACGGAACCGAAGAACAATTAAAGGAATTGCTTGAAATGGACAAAGTGACTTTTGTCAGGCCTGGATCGGCTATAAGTGATTTACTCATATTGTCGAAGTCAAAAGTGCTGCTTGCGCCTGGATCGAGTTCATTTGCAGCCTGGGGATGCTTTTTGGGACAGATGCCGAGCATATCGCATCCGGGACAGCCGTTATCATCCATCTGGAGGATAAAAAATGAAAGCGGACAATTTATCGGGGAATTTAATCCATTAAACCCTTCCGAGGAGTTCCTGGGGCAGGCGGCAGTAGCATTAAAGAATGCTTACATATAAGATGAGATTTTTGTACAGCTAAGAAAAAATGACAATGCATAAGTCGCCAATAAAAATTCTATTTAATGTTTTTGCAAATGAAGACAGCGTTAATGCTCAGAGTCTGAATGCTCGCGAAATAGCCCTGAGATTAAATCCGGAACGATATGAGGGTACTTTTTTTTTGTCCAAAGGTATAGAACCTGATGCACGATTAAGAAATAAAAGCAATATCCATTTTGTAATATTGCCACGCAGACTCGGGTCTCTGGTCATTGCAATGGAAATGCTCTGGGGACAGCAAGATGTTCTTTTTTATCCTGAGGCGAATAATAGGGCAAGCCGCATATTCTGGGTGCTGAAAGCTATTGGAAGGAAGAAAAAAGTGATCGTGAATATTGAAGCTTCATTAGATCAGCTGCATTCGATACCTGAGTTTGAAGTAAAGCGTTATCTGAAGAATGTTCGTGCTGCCGATTATTGTTTTTCAATAACACCCTTTATTTCAGACTCATTTAGAGATAAATACGGTATCAACAGCAGGATTATTCCTGTAGGGGTAAATTTGGATATCTTCAAAAACGTAGACCGGACAAACCATGAATTACCAGTAAGGGTTTTATTCGTCGGATCAATTCAGCCTCGAAAGCAGACACACTTAATACTCGACCTGGCAGATAAATTGAGGAAAGAACAAGTTGAATTTAACATAATCGGGCCTGTAATAAGTCAGCATTCATATAAGCAAAATTTATTGTTGGAAAAAGAACATAGAAAATTAGAGAATGTTTTTTTTCATGATGCAATGGTTCAGAAAGAGATATATGAATGGATGAGGAAAAGTGATGTATTTATTCTTCCTTCCCGGGCAGAAGGTTTTGGCAAAGTTACTCTGGAAGCCGCAGCAACCGGTTTGCCCTGCATAGTTTTCAATGACTATCACACTACCGCGGTAATTGACAATGTAACAGGATTTCAAGTGAAAACATTTGATGAAATGACGGACCGTTTGAAATTGCTTATTGATGACAAAGACCTAAGGATAAAAATGGGTGCAGCGGCTGTGGAACATGCTAAGAAGTTCGACTGGGATATTATTGCAAAGAAATGGGAAGAAGTTTTTGAAGAGGCTGTTAAAATGAAAAACATATGATTGTTCTCAGTTGTTTTGTGAGCTGACTAATAAAAAATGGTATCTGTAGTAATTGTCAATTATAACCGGCGTGATGACTTGCGCGAAGCACTATTATCTGTCAAAAAACAAGATTGTGAAAACATAGAAATTATCGTAGTCGATAATGCCTCAAAGGATGGATCACGGGACATGCTGGTGGAAGAATTCCCGGAAGTTGCTGTGATGGCGCTTCAAGAAAACATCGGGATGGATGGATACTCTGTTGGCTTTCGACAGGCGAAAGGGGAATTCGTTTTTCAGATGGATAATGATTCTCTAATGCCTGATAAGAATGTGATCACTGAGGTACTCAGGCGTTTCACGGAAGGTCCTGACGAACTTGCAGTAGTTGCAACCAGAGTCGAGGAATTCAATCATGAGAAAGACAATATAGAAATCCTTCGGCTCAAGGACAATAGGGTTGGTCCCATAAACACTGGCGGGTTTCACAGTGGTGGTGTTGGATTCCGCCGGAAACATCTTGATCAGGTCGGTTACTATAACCGTGATGTTTTTCTATACGGCTCCGAGTTGTTTCTTCAAATGAAATTCCTTGCGGCAGGTTATAAGGTATTCTATTATCCGGAAATTCTGGTGCTGCATAAATCTTCCACGGTTTCCCGTTCTGCGCAGGGAGTCTATTATGAAGTAAGAAACAGATACTGGTTTCTGCGCTGCTTTGCGTTGCCACAGCAGCAGGCGCGGGTGTTACCGTTAATGCTTCTGCGTGATTTCTTTTATGCGGCATATAAAAGATCATTGATAGTCTTTGTGAAAGCTGTCTTAGACGGGTTGGGGCGTCTTCCTGACTCCATTCGGCCAATTCATTCATCTTATGAGGACTTTAAGTCCAAATTGGATGAGTTCGGCGCTGGCTTCAGCATTCGCGCATTGACAAAGAGAATTACTGCTGCCATAAGAGAAAGAAACTAATGAGCATTAAGGTCTTGTTGCTGGACGAGAGTTGCGACATTAACACTCTGTTACCTGAAATCCATGTATGTTATAACATGGTAGTTTGCCTATTTTGGGCTGCCCCGGCTACTAAGGAGAAAGTTGAGAAATTGACAGGGGGCAAATGTGTATCTATGAAAGAAATCCTCAGAGATGCGGAACAATACGAACTGAAAGTGTATGCGATAGTTCGAAAGATATGCGAAGGTGGTCCAAAATATGAGGGATTACCATGGAGATTCGAGTTGGCCGGACAACTATATCAGGAATGTGAACAGGTAATTGCAATTGCATCGGCTCTTGATATTCTTTTTGCTGTTCATCAACAGCATCGTTTTGACAGAGTAGAAGTTGATTATGTTCTGAGGGCGCAGAATGAAATATTTCTGAAGATGTTATATGCAGCCTCTGGTGAACCGACTGCCATTGTTTTTCGAGTACTTGCCGGCGAGTATCACATCGCTGCGTTAAGTTCCGGCAAGCCCTCTCTGCTCAAAAGGATCATTCGTCAATTTAGCAATGCGCTTGTTACCGGTAACTGGTACGCTCAACTATGGTTTGTAATTGAAAAGATTGACAGCAGATATGAGAAAAGATGTAAATGGAATGTCCCTCGACATTCAGTAAAAATATCCGCGGGTGGAGCAACCTTTTTCTCTTCCTACCTCAATAACAGTCGTGTTTTACTGGGGTATGAGAAGGCGATGCCGTTTCGCGTGAGATGGCTTGTCAACAATTATTATGCTTATAAAGGTGTTTCGCCTGATTCTAAAACTGCAATAGAATGGCTTTGGCAATATTCATCTAAGCTATTTACGCTGGTGGAGGACCAAGAGAATATATCTCAAGGAAAAGAAGGTGTGAGTGTGGAAGAGGTTTTTCGGGCATGGTTGGCTAAAAGCAGCATTTGGCATACGTGGAGGAAAGTACGCTTGCCTTCCATGTGTAACCTTACAGATTGCTGGGACCGTTATCTTGAACTGGTCAAACCCAAGATAATTGTGGTGGCTAATCAGTGGGGCGTCGAGGGATGGTTTACCCGGATCGCAAGAGGACGAGGGATGCCTGTTGTTCAGGTGATGCACGGCGTGCTTGGAGGTTACTTCCATACGAAGACACCGATCATTTCCGATTCATTTGTTGTTCCGGGCGAATTTTGGAAAAACTTGTGGCCGGAAGACCAGAGGGGAAAAATCATTGTCTTTAATCCCGACGGCTTTATAAAGCAAATACGACGGGAGAGCAGCTATTCAAAACGGAGACTCACATTTTTTTCATGGCCTTTAACTCAAACCCCTTTCTATAACTTCCCGGAATTCATAGATGGATTTATTCGAATTTTTCAAAAGATATTGTCTTCCAAGAATTATGAAATATGTATTCGCGCTCATCCCCTTGAGAACCCATCTGATTTTGTCAATAGGTGGAAGAGATTATATGGCGCTTTGCCCCACGGATTATCTATTGAAAGCGGCAAAAAAGGCTCTTTGGATGATGTTCTCAGAAGGACGGATATTGCTCTTATGTTCCGATCAACTGTGATGTTAAATTGCCTTTCCAACGGTATCCCAACAATCATGCCCGGATGGATTGACTTCGGGTGGAGGAAAGAGTTGCTGCAGAATGTGCATGGACTTTATGTGGCAAGAGACTTTAAGGACCTTGAGGAAATTCTGATAGGATGGCTCGATTCTCCTCCAAAGATTGATAGTGATACTGCAAGGTTTTTTATCAGACCGGCAGGGGAGGGTGAAAGTGAGTTTCGCACCATGGTGAATGATCTGGCGGCGAGTGAACTGAGTGTCCGACAATGCTTTACCGGCACGGTCAGTGGATGAGAATTCTTGTTATAACGCCTGTCTATCCGCATTCCGGTAATGAGATCGAAGGTCTGTTTAACGAACAGCATGCACTTGCAATGAGGGAACTGGGAGTTAAAATAACCGTAGTTCTCTGTAAACCATGGATTCCAGGCTGGATGGCAGGTATGGTTGCCCGCTATAAAAATCTGAAAGGATTGCCTCGCAGGGATGAAAGGAACGGGATAGAGATCCTCTATGCAAGATATCTCCATGTCCCTCAATATCGGTTTATCAGAAGTACTGTTTCTTCCTGCGCGCGTGCCATTTTGAAAACGCTCAGGCGTTATGGAAGAACAACATTTGATATAATTCAGGTCCACAGTGTCTGGCCTGATGGTCTTTCCGCTCCAACTGTGTCGAGAATTTTGGGCATACCTTTCGTTGTGACAGCGCATATTGAAGATGATTCCGAGCTTTATACCTCCCCGGTCGGACACAGACTTTACAAAGTAATGTTTGAACAGGCATCAAAGATTGTTGTGGTCGGCAGCCCACTTGAAAAATTCATGCGTAAAATTGTGCCTTCTTTCCCCGCTAATAAACTTGTAACAATTCCAAATGGTATAGATATAAAGCTTATTGACAGGATGATCCATGAACACACGCATCGTCCCAATGGAGTCGTCTCTCTAATAAGTGTATGCAATCTCTGGAAGGTAAAGGGGATAGATATGAACCTCCATGCTTTGGCCGATTATATAGAAAAGGGGTTCGTTCGTGGAATTATACGATCGTAGGAGATGGTCCGGAGAGACATGCGTTAGAACAATTAGCGGGAGAGCTTGGCATTGGAGAGAAAGTTCTTTTTTCAGGTCGACTATTGCATGAAGAAGCGCTTCAAAAAATCATAGAAGCGGATATTTTCAGTATGCCGTCGCGAAGTGAATCTTTTGGGCTCGTATTTCTGGAAGCGATGGCATGTGGAAAGCCGGTTATCGGGTGTTTCGAAACAGGCGCCGAGGATTTGATCTTGCATAACAAGACCGGTATCCTGGTTCCGAAAGAGGACATCGAAAGTCTGTCCGCTGCGCTCGAATGTCTGATGACAAATGTGTCATGGTCAAAAGACCTCGGTGAAGCCGGACGGAAACGTGCTGAGGAATTTAGCTGGAAAATTTCAGCGTTCAAATATCTTGAACTTTATCGAACAATAATAGAATCGAAAAACAGGAATGGATTCCTCCCACACTGAAAATGAGTAACTCCCCGGAATCGATTGCTCAAGAATATTATGCTTTGCTGAGAAGAGAGATCATAGATGGGAATCCTTATCTTGATAATCAAGAGCAATCGATATTACAGAAATTTTATCCTGTAATGATGAACTCAAAACGATATGCCGTAAAGTCAGTTTCTGATATTTATGTTAATCGACGTTCACATGCCGTGCAAGCCATTTTAAAGACAGATACCCCGATTGTTTTTGATGCGGGATGCGGATTTGGGTCTGAAAGTTTTTTATTTGCAAGTTCAGGCGCAAAAGTTTTATCCGTTGACCGGTCGTCCGACCAAATTGCCATAGCGAAGAAGCGACAGCATTACTATGAGGAAATTTTCGGCAAAGAACTGGACATCTCTTTTGTGATCGCCGATCTTGAAGAGTACGTCCCGGATACTAATAATATTTCCCTTACCTGGCTGGCATCCGTTCTGGCAGCGATCAGGGACCAGAATGATTTTCTCAAGCGCATTTATAAAGCAACAAGGGAGGGCGGCAAAGTTATTATCACGGATATGAACCTTCTGAATCCCGCATTCCTCTGGAATGAATGGAGAAGGCGGAAGGAGTGCCAAAGGTTGATAGTTCGGAATTTGCCCGGCATGCAAACTTCTGGAAGATGTTCAGGCGAAAAGACAGGGTTGGTGCGAGGTATTTTATGCGCAACGGAGGAGGACATTTTGATGATGTGCAATTTTTTTCAGAGTATACCTTATCAAGGCTTTTGAAAAATGCAGGGTTTAAACCTATACAAATATCATTTAGCGGGTTTATTCCTCCACTTTGTGTAACAAACGCAATCTCTTTTCTTGAGAAGACTTTTTCGAAGATGCCATTAATACAGTCATTCGGATATTTCTACCTCCTTGTCGGGATAAAGTAATGATGAAGGTTAGGTAATGGACAAGGAATACAGAAGATGATTCAACTGCTTGTATTGCTTATTATCGCATTGGTATGCTTTGTCATACCCATAAATCTTTTAATCATTTTTAGCGTAGTCGGCGTGATGCTGGCAGATACCAGGCTTGTCCCGGGAGATATCATTTATTATAGTCGTTTTGTACCGATCGGCATATTGGCTTCCAGAGTTTTATTGGCATTGTTTATGAAGAGGTCAGCGGAAAAAATTGATTTCAGCATGGTAAAGACATGGATACCTTTCCTGTTATTCGCGTCTGTCTCGGTAGTATATTCATTAGAACCGTCGATGAGCATCCAGCGCGTTTTCTCTGCATGGTTAGTTATGATCGGGTTTGGGATCGGAATACCATTATTCTTCCGGACTACAGAGGATTTGCATCGCATTGTTGTATTATTTTCTTTTTTCATGGGTGGCGCTATACTTTATTCCTATCACTCGATGCCTTCAGGACAATACGCGATGCTTGGCGCACAGGAGTACGAGAGGTTTGCCGGTATTTTCAGGAATCCCAACACGATGGGGCTCCTGGCGATGCAGGCAATTTTCCCTTTGATGTATTTGTGGAAAAAAGAAAAGAAAAGGGCTATTCGGAATATTTTGTTTCTAATATCGATATTGGTCGGAGCTGCTATTATGATTTCGGGCTCGAGGGCAGCGGCACTGGGATTTTTGACAGGTTTAATGGTTTTTTTATGGGGCAACAGCAAAATACAACATAAAACAATGTCTACATTTTTTATGGCGAATGTTTATTTTTGGCAAGCATATATGTGATAGTGGGATATTTTTTCCCGGAATATGCAGGCAGTCTTTTTCGGTCCGGCACAGCCGGTCGTACTGGGATAGTTGAGCATGAATGGGAGCTTGCGCAAGAAGTCTCCATTTTTGGGGGTTGGTTTTGGCGGGAGTGACGGATTATATATGAGGGACGCATGGAGAATGAGGATGCAGGGTATATATGTTGCCGGGTTCTCATAACTCTTATATGCGATTGCTTGTAGAGTTGGGATTTGCAGGACTTTTGATGGCTTTGTTCTCTTTTGCAAAAGTAATCGGGCGTTCTATAAAATACCTTCGCCGGTTTGAAGACCCGGAAATGGGTATCTTTTTACTTGCTGTTGTTGTCGCAAGCCTTGTGAATTCGATATTCGAATCATGGCTTTTCGGTTTTGGAAACTCTTCCACTATACCTTTCTGGCTGTTTTTGTCGATGCTGTATTATCAGATAGATAAGGCAATAATGATAACACCTGATTTAAGCCTTTCAAGATCATCAATGCCGAATAACATCGGCAAGCCGTTTTAAAAAGAGTCTCTAAATTATAGTTTATAAACAGACTCTCTATAGACACTAAATATAAGATAAATTCCTCTGCGTATGTTCAAAGTTGCATTGATAACTAATATACTGGCGCATTACCGTCTACCCTGTTTTATTCGGCTTTTTGAAAAGCAGGAGAAAAAAATTAATTTCTTTTTTCTTACAAAGGAAATGCCTCACAGGGATTATGTTTTCTCCAGTGAACAGCCGACTTTTCCCGCCTTTTGGCTTAAAGGATGGCGATGGCGCATGCCTCCGTATGATGACAGGCATCTGAACGATATCAGACCATTCCTGAAAGGGAGGTATGACATAGTGATTATGGGCGGATGGGATGAGCCTACATATTTGTTGACCTGGTTAATATATAACATCACCGGGAAAAAGATTTTATTTTGGATAGAATCCACTGCCTATGAGAGCCTGCGCTCGGGAATTAGGGAAATATATAAGAAGTTTTTGCTAAAGCATGCAGCGGGCTGCATTGTGCCGGGGACGCGGTCTTATGAATATTGCCTGCAATTGGGGATGGCAAAAGAACGTATATTCATTGCTCCAAATGCGACAGACCGTGAATATTTCAGCCTTATGGCGAGACGGCTTGTCCCGACCAGACAAAATATTAGGGCAGAGCTTGGCTTGAAAGGACCGGTAATTCTTTTTGTAGGAAGGCTTGTTGAGGAGCATAAGAACGTATCCGTCTTGATCAAGTCATTCGGCAATCTTTCTCACGCTACAGCTGACATCAGCCTGTTGATAGCCGGTGAAGGACCGGACAGATTAAGATATGAATCATTTGTGAGAGGACAAGGCATTACCGGGGTCCGTTTCCTCGGGAAATTAGCGCACGATCAACTTTGCCGTATTTATACGTCCGCTGATATTTTGGTTTTGCCGAGTAAATGGGAACCGTGGGGTTTTGTATTAAACGAAGGAATGGAATTCGGTTTGCCATTGGTTGTTTCAAATGCAGTCGGCGCCGGTCCTGACTTGGTCCGCGAGGGCAAAAACGGATTTGTTTTTCCTGCGGGGAATGTAGATGCATTGTCAGAAATACTCTCTATCCTAATCCGTGATGAACCTCTCCGCGCGCGGATGGGAAAATCATCTATGAAGATAATAGAGGAATATTCTCCGGAAAACTGGGCCGAAGGAGTTATGAAGGCCATAAGCACGGTCACAAAGACATGATGTAGGCTTATGATAGCCTTAATTTTTTAATGAAAGTACTTTTCCTCAATCCCTGGGACCGCCTGATAGGGCCGAACCGTTACCTTATTGAGATGTTGCGCTGTTTGCCGGAATTGGCAAGGCGATCAACTGTAGTGTTTCACGAGAAAAACGCTGCCATGGATGATTATGTAAGCGCAGGGTGCCGGGTTTTAATATGCCCGGAGATCACACAGATACGCGCCCGGTTTTCTTTAGATAATATAGGGGAATTAATCCTGAGACATTCCTTAGGGTTATCGAAGTTAATAAAATTAGTGCGCTATGTCAAGCCTGATCTTGTTGTAAGCAATACGGAGCAGCTTTTAATGGGAGATATTGTATCCGGGATTTTCGGTATAAGACATATCAAAATATTTCATGCGATGACTTTTGCCTATCGATTAGGACACAGGCCTAAGATCATGAAGGCATACCTGAAAGCCTTGACATTCGGAAGTTATAAAGTCGTAGCAGTCTCGGATACCTTACGGAAGGCCCTGATTTCCGGAGGCGTCAAAGAAGAAAAAGTTGTGACTGTGCCGAATCCGATTCCAGTTGATGCATTAAGAACATTCTCAGGAGAAATTCCTCCAAACATCCGGCGCATACTCGATGATCACAATCCGGTACTTCTGAGCGCTGGACAATTCTTTCCAAAGAAAGGGCAGGACCAATTAATAGAGGCTTTGCCCAGCATGCGAAAGATTTTCCCGGACCTCGTCTGCATTTTTGCAGGCAAGACAGGTGAAAGCAGCGGAGCGGAAAACACGGAGAAATACTATCATTCGTTATTGACTCGTGTTGACGAATTGGGATTGAAAGACGCCATTCTATTCGCCGGTGAGGTTGATTATCTGCCATTATTAATGGGGCGGGCTGATGTCTACGTCCAGACCTCATGGACAGAGTCATTTAATCGGGCGGCTGCGGAGGCGCTTGTCTGCGGTGCGCCTGTCGTAGCATATAATGCAGGCGCAACAGGAGAAGTCACCGGACTGGGCGCAATATTAGTGAAACCTGGAGACAAAGAAGGTCTTGCCGGCGCTGTTGTGGAGCTTTTGCAGCACCCGCAGTTAAGGAAACAGATGGCCGTCAGCGGTGCTGAACATGTAGCGGCCCGTTTCGATGCCGCGAAGGTCGCGGGGCGCTTTGAAAAGCTGTTGGAAACAGAGTCAAATGCAGAAGATATAAACCGGTGCTCTTGCAAAATCAATAGGAACTAATGATGAAACTACTTTACTTCGACACCTGGCGTCAAACACCGGACCCTCTGCCTTTTCCGGGGTGCATTACAGTACGGGTGATGAGCGCCTGTACTCCCGGCGAACAGTCTTTTATGCGTTTGAAAGTATCGAAGACGGTACTCATCAATGATATTCTCAAACGCAGTAAAAGAGCTGTAAAACGCGCTTTTCAATATTCAAAGGCTATCGGCGCCTTAAGAACCATGGCCAAGGTCCGCTCGAATATCCTGGAATACCAAAGCCGGATGCTGGATACCATGGCCGCTGTATCCGGCATCGTTACAGAGTCGCAAGATCCTTCAATCCCAATTGGTGCAAGGATTGCCGGGTTCCGAAAAGGCCACCCTTTATATGCAGATATCCTGCTGCTCCATCCTGAACAGATAGCTGACGTCCCGGACGGAATATCCTTTGAAGATGCGGCAACGGTAGTATATTATGCCTTTGCTTTTAATGCGCTCTGCCGTATTCAGAATGACTTCCCAACTGATGTGCCGATTATTATCTGTGGTGATTCACTTTCATGCCGCATCCTCAGGCAGTTATTACTGGACTCTCACAGGCAGATTGATTACATCGCCAAATATAAAGACAAACCGGCTCACATAGAGAATAAGACTCAAGAAGGTGCTGTGGCTGTGATAGGAAGCAAAGACTGGCTCAAATATTTAAGAGGAAAGACAACCGGGAATCATGCATATTCTATGGGCTTGCACGCAGACAATTTGCGGACTGAAGAATGGCAGGAGTTGCAGCGTAACTGGATTGGTCTGCCACCTTCGTCATTGAAGAATCTCGATATCTTCAGCCGTATCCCACTTGAGCTGCCTGAGTATGTGAGCAGTAGGGGGCTTCATGATGCATTGGTCGATATGGGGAAGCGCGCCTGGTCCCCGAGTTCTTTCTTGATCCCCTGTGATCTTCAGATGCTAAAGAGAACACAACGTTGTTTTTGGAAAATGCTTATACCATCAAAGGCGGCAGAGCAGCACAAAATCCGTTAAGTGTCGTCAGAAGAAAAGAGCCTGAAGCCGGTAATGAACAGTCCCTCCGGGTGGGCTTTGTGGGGCTTGGATTATGGGCAAGAGGCAATCTGATACCTTTTCTGCTGAAAGACAAACGTGTGAGAATTGCAATGGGCGCGGACAGGGACCCTATCAGGCTGCATCAGGCTGCGGATATGTTTGACATCCCGCTGATTTGCAGTGATCCTGAAGAATTGTGCAACAGCAAAGAAGTCGACGCCGTATTTATTTCCACATGGCATGATGCGCATGCCGAGATAGCATCCATGGCGCTGAGGGCGAAAAAGAAGGTCTTTGTGGAAAAACCGCCTGTTGTGGATTATAATCAACTTCGAAATCTCGTTTCCTCTCTCAAAGATAATCCGGGGTCTTTTCTCGCGGTGGGCTACAATAGAATCCACTCCGCTCTCACGAAGGTTATGCGCCCCGAAATCTCCAAAGATAAAGGTCCGATTACTTTCACGGCGATTGTTCGTGAACCCACGATTCCGCGCACACACTATTATTACTGGCCACATCAGGGTTCCCGCATAATCGGGAACAGTTGCCATTGGATCGATTATGCTTTTTATTTACTGCTGCCCAGAATACCGAAAGATATACAGGTGGTTTCAGCATTTTCAGAAAATGCCCAGGACAACAACGTAATAATCATGCGGTATGACGACGGGTCTTTGGTGAGTCTGACATTTACCGACCGAGGTGAGTCATTGATAAACGGTGATGAATATATAGACATAAAATTACAGGGTGCCCAGTACATGGTCCATGACTTTAAAACCTGTCACAGGTACAAAGAGGGAAATCTCGATAAAATCTGGCAAAGCAAGGCCGATCGCGGATGGGAACAGGAAATGCACGACGTTGTGGAGGGTATGTTTTCAGGAAAACCGCCGAGGGATTATTCCGAGATTATTACATCCGCTGTTCTTATACTTGAGGCGAAACACTCTTTTGAAAAAAGGGGAGAGAAAAGAGATCTTAGCTCCCGAAATTCTGAGGGAGTTTATTTAAACCGCATGAGTGACTTTATCTTGTCCCTTTCATTTCTCAAGCGTCTGTTTATGGACCAAAAGCATATCAGAGACTCTAAATGGAAAACTCTCTATAAAAACACACAGACTAATAAAGATATCCCGCTTTTTCGCGATAGAGAGATTGAACTCACTGAATATTTCAGACTCTCAAAGAGAGAGCTTTGGAAAATATATCTCTCAAAAGGTTTTCCAAACACTAAGAAATATAAAAATTATGTCGCTTCTTTTTTTGAAGGCCGTACAAGGTATGGGGAATTAAAAACTGCTTATGAGGGAGCGGCATTATTTTATTCAATACGATTAATGCTTGCTTACGAACGCTATTCGATGGTGACGGCATATCTTGAAAAATTATTTGAACTTTTTGGGAAAGCAACTCATTCCCTGAATGGGATAATGATTTTGGAATATGGATGCGGGGTTTCTGATATTGGATTGCTTCTGTCTTTGCTTGGAGCAGATGTTACCATATGTGATCTTTCAGATAGGAAATTATCCTTTGCTGAATGGAGATATCGGGTAAGGAATAAAAAAGTAAAAGTTATAGCTATTGATGATGCCGAATATATACCTGATCTTGGCCGTAACAGATATAATCTTATAGTCACGACAGAAGTGTTCGAACACGTCAGAAATCCTCTGAAGCTTTTAGAGGAGATTACAAAAAGTCTCTGTCCAGGGGGATTGTTTTTTGATAGTATGGGGGGCGAATTTGAAAGAGAAGTTCAAGGGGACCACTTAGCGGAGGCTATTGAGATTGGGAACTCGGAGAGCTATCGTTATTTTTATCAAAGAAACTATCTCCCCATAAAAGTGGCCGGTGAATCAACTTTTCTTTTCCAGTATAAGGGATAAATAATGAAAGTTTGCATGCTTGCAGAAAAATTTCCTCCTGAATTTACCGGTTCAGGCCAGCAGGCGATGTACCTTTCGAAGGCTTTAAAAGATAGGGATATACAGGTGGTTGGTCTATGCTCATATCCTTCCAAAAAGACGGTTATCGATTATTCTGAGTTGTTTCCGATTGTTCGACTGAAGTCATCGCCGCACGAAAGGGTGCGTCCTTTTGAATTTGTCTTAAGATCCGTAGTCTGGCTATTTATGAATAGAAAAAAGTTCGATATATTGCACGTGCATGGCTATTGCTTAGCGGCTATCCCTGCCATGCTGATAGCTAAATTATTCGGGAAAAAATCTGTTTACAAAATAACGCTTCCCGGTGAAGACGACCCCCGTGCTCTTTATCAGTCAAGATTCGGTCGAATAAAAAATATTTTTATAGATAAATTCGATGCATTTGTAGTTATCTCAACCAGAGTTTTGAAAGTCGTCAAAGATTTTGGGAAAATGCCGTCTAAGGTTGTGATGATTTCGAATGGTGTCGACAATAAATTTTGTGTCGATCAGCGTGCCTCTGCAGAAGCAAAACGGGTCTTTGTCAGAAAAATATAGACTTAATCCTGACTGTAGGATAATCTCATATGTGGGTTCTATAGAATACAGGAAAGGGACTGATGTTTTGGCTAAAGCCTGGCCTTTAATTATCGAGAAGGTACCTGAAGCACGTCTCTTTCTGGCGGGACCATGTTTCAAGAACACGGAATTTTACCGGCAGCTTGAGGGACTTCTTGACATGCATATTGGTAAAACAGTTTTTTTTGAGGGGAATGTCAGCAATCCTGAACTCTACTATCGCTCCTGTGATGTTTTTGTATTTCCGTCAAGAAATGAAGCTTTTGCAAACGTTCCTGTAGAGGCGATGGCTTGTGGAGCGGCATGTGTTTTAACAAGAATTGAAGGTTATACAGAAGATGTACTGATAGATGGATATAATGGTCTGATCGTCGAGCAGGAGCATTATGGGGCTTTGGCGGATGCGGTCCTTTCCCTCCTCGGAAATTCGGAATGGAGGGACCGCATTGCCGGTAATGCAAACAGGACGATTGAGGAGAAATTCCGTATTGAACGCGTGGCAGACAGGTATATTGAGTTGTATGACGGTTTACTCAATTCTTGAATGGGCAAGAAAACAGTGCTGTTTTGGCTGAAAGCGAGGGAGATATGGTACCGCCTGTTTTGGCGATTGTTGTGCCTGCATATAATGAGGAAGCAGTCCTTGAGGAGACAGCTGCTAAGATCGTCTCAGCGCTTGATGAGCTGAAGGCTAAATCCACGGTTCATTCCTCCAGTTTCGTTTATTTTGTCGATGATGGAAGCAGGGACAGGACATGGGAGATCATCGCAAAACTCCATAAGGAGAAAAGCGTTGTCAAAGGTCTGAAATTATCACGGAATACAGGTCATCAAAATGCTCTCCTCGCCGGCTTGCTTCAGGTTAAAGACCGGATTGACTGTGTCATCAGCATGGATGCAGATCTGCAGGATGATGTATCAATAATAGAGACCATGGTGGACCGCTTCTCTGAAGGGTACGAAGTAGTATACGGAGTAAGGAAAGAACGTGACAACGACTCATTTTTTAAGAAATTTACTGCCCTTTTCTTTTATAAGCTGATGCAGTGGATGGGCGTTGAGTTGGTTTACAATCATGCCGACTGTCGGCTCGCGAGCAGAAGAGTTATAGACTCTTTGTCAGATTTCAGAGAGGTAAATCTCTTTCTCAGAGGGATTTTCCCTTTGATCGGTTTCAAATCGACGGAGGTTAACTACAACCGAAAAAAACGACTTGCAGGGCAGTCCAAATACCCCTTGGGAAAGATGATCTCCTTTGCCCTGACCGGCATCACCTCCTTTAGCGTTGCCCCGCTGCGGATGGTGACGGTCATCGGCTTCATCATTTCCTTTTTGACTCTGCTAATGAGCATATGGGTGTTGTTCGGATATCTCCGTGGCAATGTTGTTCCCGGATGGGCATCGACAGTACTTCCCTTCTATCTTCTCGGAGGTTTTCAGATCCTCAGCATCGGATTAATCGGCGAATATATAGCGAAGATTTACAAAGAAGTGAAGGCGAGACCGCGCTTTATTAAAGACACGGAACTCTTTTGAAATGAAGAAAGTCGACTTCGATGAATACGCTGAGAAGTATGACACCCTTCTTCAAAACCAGTTGCATTTCTTTGATGAGGTCGACTATTTTGCTGAATATAAGGTAAAAACCATTCGCAGTGCTATAAAGAAAAGCCCTCAGAAGATTCTCGAATACGGCTGCGGAATAGGCAGAAACCTACGGTTCCTACGCGCTTTGTTTCCTGAGGCAGAGATATATGGATGTGACACGTCGGAAAAGAGCATCGAGAGGACGGCAAAAGAGAACCCTTCTGTACACGTTTTCCTGCTTGGTAATGACCGATCAAGGCATCATGAGAAATTCGATCTGATTGTCGTAGCGAATGTGCTACATCATATTCCGCCGGAAGACAGGGAGAATACCATGTCCCTGCTTTCCGAATGGCTTGAGAGAGACGGAAATCTCTTTATTTTTGAGCATAACCCTTATAACCCCGTTACCCGTCATTTGGTAAATACCTGTCCCTTTGACGAGGATGCTGTCCTTTTGAACCTTGGCGAGGTAAAATCGTTGCTTCTGAAATATGGACTCAGGATTATTTCGCAAAGCTATATCCTTTTCTTCCCGTCTTTCTTGAAGAGGCTGCGTTTTCTTGAAAAATATCTGGTTCACTTGCCGTTGGGAGGCCAATTCTTTGTTCACGCATCCAAGCCATAATCAGCATGGAGGCAGATCCATGTTCTCCAGAGCATTCTTGAATAAGGTGTACATTGCGGTTCTCTCTCTCAGCATCCTTGCGATTTACGCCTATCCTTATGCCGCAACGTGGTCAAGCCTCGGTAAATCCAGCGTGCCCCCATCATTCTTCGCAGATCTTTATCTGTATATGAATTTATCAAACCTTCAAGAAACAGGTGATGCGGGTGATAAGAAAGTTATCAATCCTTGGTATAAGACTGAAGTCCCATCTGGGCAACTGGTTCATCTCAAATTTGGTGCAACCTATCGAATGTTCTCTGTTTTTAGAAAATTACTCGGCGGACACTGGGGGGTTACTTTGTTAGTCTGGAACCTTCTCTGGATGTTCCTGATCATAACTTCTGCATGTTTTTTTTTCAGAGCAGTCTGCGGACCGCAAAGCACGATCTTATTATGTTTGGGCCTCTCTCTATTGCTGCTTTTCAATTTCCCTTATCTTAAACAAACCATCCTTGCGATCTCCTCAATTTGGGCAGGCAATTCCTCATTTTCACTGGAATTGCCTTATATTCGATCATTTTTTCCACAGGCAGTCATCCCTTTTATTCTGCTTTATCTCGGTGTTCAGCTCTATGCATTGAGAACTGATAAAGTCCGGTATTGGCTTGGCATGCTGATTATACAGTTTATCGCATTCTTCATCTTCCCTTTTGCCGTACCCCTGATGCTTGGGGCAACCTGCCTTGCATGCATAGGTCTTTACGGACGGAGGGGATTATTTCGCAGACTTATGAAATGCGCCGGATATTTATTTTGGACCGGCGTTATTTACTTTGTTTTTTTTCAGGGGAGCATGCCGAGTCATGGAATTGCGGGCGGAGAGGGCATGGGAAACCCCATCGCCTTTGATGTATCACGTTTTGAAAAGATTTTTCACGGTATCGGCGTCTACTGGACATTTATGGTTTTGCTTGCGGTGATGGTTGCTCTTATGAGGGAGGAGGAAAGCCCTGAAGTGAAATGGACTGTCGTGGGCGCAGGGTTCGCTAACAGTATTTTTCTCTTTAGTGATGTGGCTTTTTCACCTGTTTGGCTCATATCGGCTCATATGGAATACTTCATGCATTTCTCTACAACCCTCCTTGCGGTATATGCTATCTCAAAGGCTTTCAAACGATCCTCCGCACTTTATGGAGTGTCTAAGTTGGCCGTCATTGTGATAATACTGATTACAGTTGCGCAGGGTATTTATGCGGCGGACCAAACATATCGAAGACATTTGGCTTCTAATGAAGCCCAAGCTACCCTAGAAAGTTTTTTTGAGCGTGAGTCGCTGAATAGTCATGATCTTATCATCTGCGAGCCCTTTGCGCCGGCTGGATGGATCCCTCTGTTACACGAGAGCCAGGTTCTCTTCAGCCAGCAGGCATATCATATCTTGACAAGAGGACAACGTGAGAATATCCAACGGTCTCGGGAGGCTTTATACTTGTATCTGACCGGGATGGACATAGAGTCATTGGAACAAAGACTATCGGACTATCACAGGATTACAGAATTCCCGTATCTGTTAGCTTCAGAGAATAAGGCCTTTCTATGGTATGATTTGAAGGAGAGCAAAGAGATAGTGTCTAAAATTGTTACAGATCTTCGTCCCTTTTTCAAGAAGGTGAAGGAAAGAGATAAAGAAGTAGAAGGGTTCTTTCGCCAATTTAAGAGAATCTTTGTCGTTGAAAGTGTCGGCAAGCCGGTTTTTCAGAGAGAGAAGTTGGGTGTGTATATGAGTGTGGAGGAAAGTCGCAGTCTCCAGGGCTTTTCAATAAGGATTGCTAAACCGCTGAATCTGCAATCCAATGTGCGTCACACGCCTTTAAGGGGATAATAGGCAGAGATGCTATCATTCATAAAGAATTTGTTTCCAAACGTCATGGTTTGGCTGTTCCTCCTGAATTTATTCTTTCTGTGGGCAGCAGTAAGAAGAAAACGCAATGTCTTGAAATGGAGAATTCTTTTTCTGGCGGATCTTGGGCTGATATGCATTAGACCGGTGGCTGAAACTTTTCTCAGGCCGCTGGAAGCGTTTTATGCAACCCCTTCGATCACCGAACTCAAAGGGAAAGGAATAAAACGGGTTGTGGTGTTGACCGGCGGAGGATACGACCTGCGTGGCGAAATGCTCTCATTTACCTTGCCCCATGCTTCCATGTATAGGTTCATGGGCGGACTGGAACTATGTAACAGACTGGGACCCGCATGCACAGTCGTTTTTTCTGGGACATCGGGCGGACAGAATGGGATAACGACTGCGTCTTATATGGAAGGACTTGTGCGCATCCTGTCACCCGGGCGAAAGGTCATTTCTGAGTCGCGGTCGGGAAGCACGTCCGAACATCCCATTAACGTCAAGCCTTTGGTTGGCAAGGAACCTTTTGTACTTGTAACCTCGGCATACCATATGCCGAGGAGTGTTAAAGCTTTCAGAAAGGCGGGACTGGACCCAATCCCTTATCCTGTTGATTTTTTTGTGATGGGACATTATGGTTGGAACGACCTCCTCCCGTCAGCGGAAAGTCTCTGGAAGATTCAAATCGGCATTCATGAATATATCGGATTGTTATATTATGAAGTGAAAGGGTATATCTGATGAAGACAGCTATACAATTGTCGTTCTTGCTACCTAATTCAGGCATGTTTAATATATTAACCATGGATTAATGAGAAGAAACATGAAGAAGTATGCATTCCTGAATTACAATTATTCTTTGGTTCTTATTCTATTCTGCGGTTTTTTGTTACGGATAATCGGGGTTAATTTCGGCCTGCCGTTTCTTTATTATCCTGATGAGTATCACCTCATAGAACATGCTCTTCAGTTCGGCACCGGGGATCTCAATCCGCGTTTTTTTGACTGGCCAGCTAATGTCATTATGTATTTCTATTTCATCCTCTACGGACTGTATTATGTTGTACTGAAGTTGACAGGCTCAATTCACTCTCCCACGGACTTTGCGTTAATGTTCTGGAAGGATCCGACGACCTTCTATTTAATTGCGCGCTCCCTTACCGCTGTCGTTAGCACATTCAGTATATATCTAACGTACAAAATCGGTGAGTTGGTATATGGGAAAAAGGCAGGAATAATTTCTGCCCTTTTTATAGCTTTGAGTTATCTCTACGTCCGGGACTCGCATTACGCAATGTGCGATATTTATTTGATTTTTTTTCTTTTACTTTCAGTATTCTTTTTTCTGAGATTTTCGCAAAGCTCAAAGTGGAAACACTTGATTATAGCCTCGGTGTTTTGGGGGCTGGCGACAGCTTCAAAATATGGTGGAAGCATGCTGTTTCTCACTCTTGTCGTATCAGTTGGAGCCAATTATAGAGCGATCCAAAAAAGATTTGATGGAAGAGCGCTTGCCATAATCGTTGTTTGCAGTCTCATTGCGGTCGTGACCTTTTTTATAGTTACGCCTTATGCTTTGCTCGATTATGATAGATTTATCAAGACTTTTTTATTTATGAGAGAGTATATTCAAGGAAATTTTGGTGGATACCAAGGTGTGAAATTAGGTTTTCACGTTGAATATAGCGGCTATCTTTGGTTATTTACACAAGTGATTCCTCAAGCGGTAGGAGTTTTTTCGGCAGTGTTTCTTATTGCCGGAACTCTGTATTCATTAGCCGAAAAAAGAGAAAGGAAATGGATATTGGCCTCATTTCCGATTGCGTTTTATCTTCTGGTGTTGGGCCCGATTAATATCTTTTTCCCCCGTTACGCATTTCCGTTGCTGCCATTTATGTCCATATGGGGTGCGACTTTTCTGTTGACCATGTTGGAAAAGATGCCGGTTAGTCGTGTAGTTAAGAGGGTCGTTCTCGTCGTTTTTTTAATGCTTCTCTTAGGAAATCCTCTCGTGCGAATTATCAGACTTGATATGGCGCTGTCTGGAACTGATACCCGAACACAGGCACGCAACTGGATCTTAACGAATATTCCAGCAGGTAAAAAAATCGCGCTTGAATCATTTGAAAATTCGCCTCAGTTTGAAAGTAAGGGACAATATCTGCTCCGTTTCCTTGATCAAAATAATAAGTATATCAAGTACATGAAGGTAGATGCCCCAAGAACAAAATACGACTTTGATTATATGTGGACTCATAATCAATGTCCGACTACCGACATATTGCGCAGGGATGGTGTGGATTATATTGTCCTAAGCTCTCATAATTATGGAAGATATTTTACCAATTACGCAACGCTCAACTATCCAAATAAACCGGAACGAGTTTTTTACCAAGAAGTGATGAATAGTCTCCCGCTAATTAAGGAATTTAAGCAACCAGCTTCTTTGGATTCAGATAGGTTTCATTCTCCAAGTCCGACGATAAAGATATATGTGTTACATTAGCTTCGGAGACAAGACTTTGAGGTGCATTTTTTTTATAGTCAAGAATGATGGGAAACGTTACAACTGAACATGAAATCTGTTATACAAAATTACCGCACAGGTGAATTAGTTGTGGCTGATGTGCCCGCTCCGGTTTTAAAGCCCGGCGGAATACTGGTCCATAATGCGATATCTCTCGTCAGCGCCGGTACAGAGAAATTGATGGTTGAGCTTGCACAAAAAAGCTTGCTGGGCAAGGCCCGGGAGCGTCCTGACCTCGTTCGTCAAGTCATACAGAAGGTTAAAAAAGACGGAATCCTGTCGACGTATGAGGCAGTTCAAAGCCGTCTTGACAGTCCTGTACCATTGGGTTATTCGACAGTCGGCACTGTTGTTTCGGTTGGTGAAGGAGTGGACAATTTTCAGGCTGGAGACAGGGTGGCATGTGCAGGGGCGGGCTACGCAAGCCATGCGGAAATAGTTTTCATTCCGAAGAATTTGGCGGTGAAACTTCTTGATGAAGTCGACTTTGAATCGGCAGTTTTTACCACTGTGGGTGCTATCGCGTTGCAGGGACTTCGTCTTGCGGAAATACAAATAGGAGAGACCGTAGCTGTCATAGGTTTGGGACTGATCGGTCTGTTGACCGCTCAGCTGGCAAGGGCTGCCGGTTGCCGTGTGATAGGGATGGATACAAATCCGGAACGATGCTTTGTCGGACAGCGGATTGGAATATCTGAAGCTGTCACTGAAGCAAACGCATTAATTGCTCTCTGTAATCGGATTACAGAGGGGCGAGGAGCAGATAAAGTCATCATCACAGCAGGGACAAAAACTAGCGGACCCGTTCATCTTGCCGGAGAGATAGCAAGGGACAGGGCAATAGTTGTCGCTGTAGGCGCTGTAGGCATGGAAATCCCCCGAAAGACGTATTACGGCAAGGAGCTTACCTTCAGAGTTTCACGCTCTTACGGACCCGGCCGCTACGACAATGACTATGAAGAAAAGGGACATGATTATCCAATAGGATATGTGAGATGGACGGAAAACCGGAATATGCAGGCATTTGTGCAGATGATTGCCGAACATAAAATAGATGTACAGTCTCTCATAACTCACAAGTTCCCTATAGAGAATGCTGTGAAAGCATATGAACTCATCACCGGAAAAGGAGCAGAGTCTTTTCTCGGAATTCTCCTTACTTATCCGGAGCAAGCCGACCTATCGAGAAGAATTGAGATAGGAAGTTTAAAGTTCAAAGTTCAAAGTTCAAAGTTCAAAAAAACGGAACGCGTTAAGATTGGTATGCTTGGTGCTGGCAGCTTCGCCACATCTATCCTGATCCCGGCAATGAAAAAAGTCGATAATATCGAATTAGCGGGCGTCTGTACTGCTACGGGAGTCAGCGCCAACCACGTTGCACGCAAATTCGGCTTTCGCTATGCAACTACAGATGAGGCCGAAATCTTGAAGGATCCCGATATCAACACCGTAGCCATTACAACGCGGCACAATCTTCATGCACGGCAAGTTATTGCAGCTCTTAAAGCAGGGAAGCACGTCTTTGTCGAAAAGCCCCTTTGCATGACTCAGGATGATTTAAAAGAAATAATTGCTGCTTACTCTTCACTTTTGACTCCTGACTTTTCTCCTGTTCTGATGGTCGGGTACAACCGACGTTTTGCGCCAATGGCTGTCAAAATGAAGGAATTCTTATCAAAAGTGAGCGAACCCCTTATCATGTCGTATCGCGTGAATGCCGGCTATATTCCGCTGGATCATTGGACTCAAGACCCGCAGCAAGGCGGAGGGCGCATCATCGGCGAAGTATGCCATTTTGTTGATTTCTTGACCTTTCTTTCAAGCTCACTGCCGAGGCAAGTTTATGCGAGGGCACTGCCGAATCAAAACCGTTACAGGGATGATAATCTTATTATTACAATCGAATTTGAAAACGGTTCAATAGGTACAATTATTTATGTTGCTAATGCGGATAAATCGTTCCCGAAAGAACGGGTGGAGGTATTCGGAGGCGGGGCGGTTGCCGTTCTTGAGAACTATACAAGGCTTGAGATGAAGAAAAGCGGAAGGGGTACTGTTGAAAGGTCGATACTTCAGCAGGACAAGGGTCATTATGGCGAGTGGAAGGCGTTTGTGAGCACTGTCAGCGGCGGTGGACCCGCGCCCATCCCGTTCGAAGAAACAATAGCTGTAGCAAAGACGACATTTTGTATCGTGGATTCGCTCAAACAGTCGGTCCCTGTGAAAGTATCCTTCCCCACCGAATAAATACCATTGTGAGAAAAGAGTGAAACTATATAATTTTATTGCCTATATTTGGACATTACTTCCTGAATCACTTCATAAGTTATATTATCGACTAAATTTTAAGCATTCACCATCTTCTTTGTTCTTTCCTAACAGTGTAAAAGAAGTGGAGATTAAAAGCGGATTTATTAAGGGGATGAAAATGTATCTCAATCCGAGTAAAGAAAGAGGATATTTTTTTGGAACCTATGAAGAGGAGGTGCAGTCTATTTTGTCCAGGCATGTTAAATCAGGCATGACCGCATTTAATATAGGGGCACACATAGGGTTTTTTACATTAGCGATATCTCGATTGGTTGGTCATGACGGAAAAGTTGTTGCATTTGAGCCTAATCCGTCTGTCCGAAAAAGACTTAAGGAAAATTTAAAAATAAACGGAATTGAAAATACCGTAAAGGTGGAAGAGTATGCAGCTAATGATGTTGATGGCTCTGCAAAATTTTCTCTTGCCCTTAGTGGCTCACAAGGCAGATTTTCTGATCTCCCTTACGTTAAGCCCGGAAATGTTATAGAAGTGCCATGTATAAGTATCGACACTTATGTTACAAAGAGCGGCGTCATCCCCGACTTTATTTTTATTGACGTTGAACATGCGGAAGGCCGCGTTCTTAAAGGCATGTCACATGTTATGGAAAAATACAGACCTCTAATGATTATAGAAATGCACGGAAAGGATTCAATAAAAAACGCATTTGATGAATTACGAAAACATGATTATCTAATCTCTGATTGTCATGGAGAAATTATCTCTTCAGTCAATCGGGTTATCTATGGTAACTATTTTGCCGCTCATGTGAGTTATTTCAAAGAAAAAAGTCCTTTAGATAATGTCGGATCGAGTTTGAAGGGAAAGCAAAGAAAAAGCACTTTAATGTCCAAGTCGAATTCGCCTATTCTCTTGACTAGCTTGCCTCGTTCAGGTGCTACATTACTCGGTGCAATACTTAACGCTCATCCAAATATTGCAATGTTTAACGAACCTTGGTTGTTTTTGATGAAGCAAAAATATGGGACACTTCGCAAACGATATAACATTAATCTATTAGTTAATAATCTTTGTATTTCAACGGAAAGATTTGGATACAAAATAGATATTCAACTCAAGAAGCAAATATTAGATGATTTATTTGATCGAAGGGGAAGATTAACATATTTAGAGGCATTTGATATTTTCTTAAGAAACTTTTCAAAAAGTAAAGGGAAAGTTCGTTGGGGGATAAAGCAACCTTCGGAACTTTATCATATTGCACTATTGAAAAAACAATTTCCTGATTTAAAGATTTTGCATATTGTGCGAGATCCTCGATCAACCGTTACTTACCGAATTGGGAAAACCAGCTTAACCCCTGATGATTTAACACTTATATTGAAATATGCAAAATCTTGGAGAGCCTATATGAAATTCGCCAGAGAATCTTCAGTGTTAAATAGGACCAATTATTTAGAAATAAAATATGAAGATTTAGTTTCGGATCCTGCCATATGGGTGGATCGAATTTGTGACTTCATCGGCGAAAAATATAATGCACAGATGCTTAATTACTATAGATTAAGCAACCCCTATGTACCACAAGATACTGAAGGTAATCCTTCGGTATCCCATAAGGACGTATTACTGCCAATACATACAAGCGGGATTAATGAATGGCGCAATCTCTTGTCTCCAGCCGAATTGGAAATAGTAGAGATGATATGTGGCGATGAAATGGTAAGGCGCGGATACGAGCGGCTTGGGACTACTGGGCACTTAACAAAAAAGCAATTTTTACAAACATATATAACTTATTATAAACAAAGAGTAATTCGTTATATGCGTACTGAAATATTTGAAATGATGTTTCATAGGCTTCGGAAAGCATATATTTTTGTGAGTAAATCCTAAGCAATAATTTCTAATGGAGGATTATCTGTGAATCTAAAATATATAAATCAAGTGCGTAAATTTTTCATTAAGACAGAATTAAAAATAATTTTAAAGTTGAAGCTGATTGATACCTATCAACCAATTACAGGTTTCAAAAATCACGATGCATTAAGGCTGAAGGGTACAATTGATCGGTGGAATGCCATTGAAAAAGAACTGGGAGGGTTTGTAGGTAGTGCAATGGATATCGGTTCCAACAACGGATATTTTACTTTTAAACTTGCCAGTATGGGTTATCTTTGCTTGGGGATAGAATCTTCTAAAGCACTTTGCTATATATGTAATTTGACAAAAGAAATAAATACTTTAGAAAATGCCATATTTTTGAATGCTAAACTTGAAGATGTTATTCATAGATTACCCAAATTTGAGGTTACTATATTTTTGTCGTTATTTCATCATATTGTCCGTGAGAAAGGATTTGAACATGCTTCTGATATTTTTTCACAACTGTTATCTAAGACAGATCGAGTAATGTTTTTTGAAACTGGACAATCTAACGAAATTAATACTACGTGGGCAAGGGATTTACCTGATATGGGCAAAGAACCAAAAGTATGGCTTCAAGATTATCTTATAAAAGCAGGTGCCACGCGAGTAAAGTGGTTAGGTGATTTTGAAAGCTTTCTTTCTCCTGTACCTCGATCTTTGTTTGCCGTTTATGCTAAGTGATATAAGCTGTAATGTGCTGCCATGCAAGCTATTTCAAACAAAAAAGTCCTTTAGATAAAGTCGGACCGGGTTTATCATCAGGCCCCACATAGATTTGCTATCCCCGATTTTAAATACTGTTTTAACTCTCGGTGCATCGAGAATTAAAGTTCGTCTGATGCGGCATGTCAGATACCGATTTCTCTATCCATATCTTGGCCGTATGATCTTTCCTTTGAGTATTAGTAATAAATCAGTCTCATCAAAATCGGGGTTAAAGAATTTTCATGAAAGCGCAGCCGCTCAATATCTTAACCGACAAAAACTTTTAGTCGATGCGGATAATCTCTGCCATTACCGTTTCTCTTTTCTGAACCTCCCGCTGCAGGAACTCGGAAACCCTGTGAAATGGGATTTCATGCCGAATGGTGACCGTCTCTGGCAATACAATCTACACTACGGTGAATGGGCGCTGACATTGTGCCATGCATATCTTGTTACAAAAGAAGAACGGTTTTTGATGTCCCTGATAAATCTTATCGACGATTGGATCGAGCATAATCCCGTCGGTAAAGGCGCCGGCTGGGAGCCTTATCCTATTTCGAGGCGATTGCCGGTGTGGTCACGGGTCGGGCTTTCACTTATGAATAATGATAAGTTCAGGGAATTTTGGGAAAGCCGGCTTGAGCCGTCATTGCATCAGCAGACAAAGGTATTGGCGTCAAACCTTGAGTTTGACCTATCCAATAACCATCTTATCGCCAACTATAAAGCCCTTGCGTGGATGGGCATGCTTTTCCCTCACTGGAACAAAGCTGAAAAATGGAAGAGCACAGGTCTTGACGGACTCTGGGCTGAGATGCGGAGGCAGGTCCTCGCCGACGGCGTTCATAATGAACGGAGCATCAGCTATCATACAATCGTGCTTCAGGATATTCTTGAAACATGGATGCTCTGCAAAGCAACGGGCGATAGAATTCCTGACGACGTCCTGCCGACTCTGAAGCGAATGATACAGTTCCTTGCGGACATGCAGGCGCCTGACGGAAGTTATCCTATGCTGAATGACACTGTACCCGGCTATCCCATAAATCCGAAAAGTCTTCTTCTTGCGGGTGGTTTGTTTTTTGGAGATCAAAAATGGATTGCAGCCGGGACTGGAGCGGATGTTTCCTATGCCGCCTGGCTGACCGGCTTGACTGACATTACATTTCCTGAAGATGGGGTTTCTTCTGCAGAGGGACCTATTGTTTATCCCGATGCAGGGTATGCAGTCCTTAAGGATGATACAGGCTGCTGCCTATATTTTGATGCCGGTCCGATGGGGCCGGAACACCTTCCAGGACATGGACATGCCGATGCCTTGAGCTTAACTTTGTACGGAAAAACCGGGCCATTGATTGTCGATCCCGGAGTATACAGTTACCATGACAGCGGCTGGCGGAATTATTTCCGCAGCACGGCTGCTCATAATACGATAGCTGTCGATGGTCAGGACCAATGCGTGTTCTGGGGCAATTTCCGCGTGGCCTATGCGCCGAAGGCCCATCTGACGGGCTGGTCCTCGAACTTCGTTTCGGGTGTGCACGAAGGATATAAAAGACTAAAGAAATCTGTTTTTCATAGCCGCAGGATTGATATGAAAGGGAACGGGACCTGGGAAGTGAGCGACACCCTCGAAGGGAAAGGTGAACATGACTTTGTTTTTACTCTTCAGTTATCGCCAGGCGCCTCCGTCAAAATTCTGAACGATGAGGCTCTGGTAACTTGGCCCGACGGTACAAGGCTCAAGGTTATTCCATCCTTCATTCCCTGCGCATAGAACAGTATTTATAGAAGACGGCTGGGTATCTTATGGGTGGAACTTGAAAGAGAAAGCCCCAAGGTATGTCTTGAAATGGCGGTCGGCTCTCCCTGTCAGAACACATCTGATCTTGACAGTTTCAAACAACTGAATGAGAATCATTATTCACACGCAGTATTACCCTCCTGAGATGGGTGCGCCGCAGGCGCGGCTTTCAGACTTGGCGAGGAGGCTGAAGCAACTGGGGCATGAAATCGAGATTCTTACAGCCATGCCCAATTATCCTACGGGTAGGATATTTGCCAGGCTACCGGGGCTTTTATATGAAAAACTCGATTGATGACATAGACGTTCATCGCTCATGGATCCTCCCATCGAACAAGCTGAGCATCATACATCGTCTGATAAGTTATTTATCTTTCTGCTTCAGTTCCCTGATCACCGGCCTGATAAAAACGGGGAAAGCCGATGTCATCATTACTGAAAGCCCCCCTATTTTTCTCGCCGCCGCCGGATTGATGCTTGCAAAAGCAAAGGGCGCGAAATGGATAATGAACGTCTCCGACCTTTGGCCGGACTCTGCAAAATACATCGGACTGCTTAGTGAGCAGGGGACCTCTTATCGAATATTGCGCGGGTTGGCGCACTTCCTTTACAGAAGGGCTTCTATGGTCACAGGCCAGTCCGCTGAAATCGTTGCTGAGATCAAACGGCAGACGCCGGATGCAAAGGCATACCACCTTTCAAACGGAGTGGATACGGAGCGGTTCGCTCCCGATAAGATGAGTGAGTCAATAAGGAAACAATATCTCAAAGAAGGTGAGGTAGGGTTCGTTTATGCCGGCTTGCACGGTCTTTTCCAGGGACTTGACCAAATCCTCCTTGCAGCAGAAAAGGTAAAAGGCAAGCCTGTCCGCTTCATTCTTATAGGTGACGGTCCGGAGAAGCAATTACTATTGAAAACGGCAAAGGATCTTCACCTTACGAATGTAGATTTTTATCCGCCGTTATCCCATGATCAAATACCATCGATTCTTGCATCCATGGATACTGCGGTAATTACACTTAAGTCAACAATAACGGGCGCTGTCCCGTCAAAAATTTATGAGGCAATGGCATCGGGTATTCCGGTACTGCTGGTCGCCAGTGGTGAGGCGGCAGATATCGTCTTAAAAGCAAAGGCAGGAATTGCGGTTGCGCCCGGAGATATCGACGGTTTTGCCCGCGCAGTTTTAGCCATGATTTCAATTCCTGAAAGGCGCAGGGAGATGGGCCGGGCCGGACGTTCTCAGGTAGTTGCTTTGTACGACCGCATGAAAATCGCGGAAAGGTTCTCTGAAGCTCTCACCGGATCTGTTTTGAAATGAATATACAGGAGTATCATAAAGGGATTGAAAAGCTTCAGAAGGGTATGACAATTCAAAAGGTCGATGGAGAACTTCTTTTTGCCAGTAAAGGCTACACTTTGTTCAGGTCTTCAGACGCGGGCAATACATGGACGGAAGACGGGCGTATAAAGGCAGGGTTGTTGCAGCGGGTATTGAATCCATTTCCGGTGCTGAGACGAATCAGTCGCGGCGGTATTTACTATGCTCTGACTCCGGAGGATGGTTCAAGATTATGTATTGTCTCCGGTATGATTGTTCGCGCCGAAGCAGGCTCTCCAATCTATAAATGTGTTTTCCGGTTTTCCAGAGGGTCCCGTCCTTTAAACCTCTGCCGAGGCAGTGACGGAAAAATTTACTGGGGTGAGTATTTTCTTAATCTTAGGAGGTCGGAGCCTGTCCGCATTTTCTGCTCGGAAGACGGAGGAAAAAACTGGAGTGTTATATATACCTTCCCCAAGGGAGAAATCTGCCACGTGCACAGGATAGTCTATGACCCTTATGATAAGGCTTTATTGGTATGTACCGGTGACAGGGACCATGAGGTAGCTATTCTGAAAACAACCGACGGTTTTAAAACCTTGAGGCCGATAGTTAAGGGGGAACAGCAGTTCCGGACAGCAACTATCGTACCGCTCAAGGAGTGTATTCTTTACGGCACCGACAACCCCGGCGGAGAAAATTATATAATGTCGATCAATAGAAAAAACGGAATGGTCGGGAAGATCCAGCAAGTACCCGGACCGGTCCTTTATGGCTGTTTGGCGGGAGGTGCCATAGTGTTTTCCACTATGGTTGAAAAAGGGAACCACGAGGTGACTGTATGGGCCGGCAATGAGCGGTCTTTCAGGTTGATCGTCCACCTTGAAACGAGGAAGATGAACTGGTTTTGGCGCGAGGTTGTAGGGTATAGTACGGTTATTCTGCCTGACGGCGACTCGAAGGGAGATTATCTGTACTGTACGCCCATCGGCACCAGGCAATACAGCGAAAGGTTGATTAAAATAAATATGGGCGAATGCGGAGAAGCCTGAAAAAGGCCTTCAATTAAAAAGACTGCCATGAGGATTTTGCTGACAGCAGGCGTAAGGCCTAATTTTATGAAGATAGCCCCTCTCGTGCATGAGCTGACAAGATTGCAGACCGGCAGGCGGGACAATTGCAATCTGAGCTGGAAGCTTGTTCATACCGGGCAGCATTATGATTATGAAATGTCGAAGGTTTTTTTCGAGGAGCTTGATATACCTGAGCCGGATTACTTTCTTGGCGCCGGTTCGGGCAGCCATGCGGAACAGACGGCAAAAGTTATGGTGGAGTTCGAAAAAGTCTGTCTGGCGGAGAACCCGGATGTTGTTGTAGTTGTCGGTGATGTAAATTCAACACTCGCGTGCTCGGTCACGGCGAAGAAGATGCAGATAGATGTTGCTCATGTTGAAGCAGGCTTAAGAAGCCGTGATATGTCGATGCCTGAGGAGATAAACAGGATTGTGACCGATTCCATTTCCGATTATCTCTTTGTTACGGAAGAGAGCGGTATAGAAAATCTCAGACATGAGGGCAGACAAAGAAGACAGATATTTTTTGTCGGAAACATAATGATAGACACTCTTTATTACAGCCTGAAAAAACTGAGGGGCCGTGCTTTCGGTAGGAGCGCCGGTATGAAGGCAGTTGTCAGTACGGACGAAAGCGAATATGCTGTCCTCACGCTGCACAGACCTTCCAATGTAGACAATAAGGAAAAACTCGGGGATATTCTCTCAGCCCTGGCAGCAATATCAAAGGATATGAAGATAATTTTCCCGATACATCCGAGGACCCAAAAAAACATAGACACTTTCAACCTGAGCAATCTTCTGAAGTCTTCAAATATTAAAGTAATACCTCCGATGCCCTATCTTGAGTTCCTTTGTCTTTGGAAAGACGCTGCGCTTGTGCTTACCGACAGCGGCGGGATACAGGAAGAGACAACGGCCCTCGGTATCCCCTGTTTCACCATACGGGACAATACCGAAAGACCCGTCACTATTAAAGAAGGGACAAATATTTTGGTAGGTACTACTGGCAGGGCCATACTCTCCGCATACAGACGGTTTAAGAGAGGCGACCGGAAGCAGGGAAAGGTCCCGAAATTCTGGGACGGCAAAACAGCGAAGAGAATCATAAACATTCTCGTGCGCTGACGGGAAATTCAATTGACGATGAAATACTTTGATCGGATAAAAGCTTAGCCTGTATTGTTTATAATGCATAGAATAGCAGAGTAGATGCTATATCATCGCTCATTCTCGGTCCGCTTTGCGGACCTCCGAGGTATCCCGATAGGAATCGGGATAAAGCCGCTCTGATACAGCATCTACTCTGATTGGTCAAAATATTATGGATATACCTTTTCACAGACCATATATAACTGAAGAAGAAATTGCCGAAGTGGTCGATTCCATGAAATCCGGATGGATTACGATGGGACCGAAGACGATAAAATTTGAAAATGAATTCGGGCTATATATAGGCGCGAAAAATGCCGTGGCAGTCAATTCCTGCACGGCTGCATTGCACCTTGCATTAAAGGCAATCGGCTTAAAGTCCGGCGACGAAGTTATCGTCCCAACAATGACTTTTACGGCCACGGGCGAGGTTGTCTGCTACTTTGGGGCGAAGCCGGTGCTCGTAGACTCGGAAGAGAATACACATAACATCGATGTCGCTGAAATAGAAAAAGCTGTAACACCCAGGACCAAAGCTATTATCCCCGTTCATTACGCCGGCCAACCGTGCGACATGGACGAGATAATGCGGATAGCCGGAAGCCATAACCTGAGAGTGATTGAGGATGCGGCCCACTCTTTGCCGGCATGGTACAAAGAAAGAAAAGTAGGAACAATAGGAGACATAACGTGCTTCAGTTTTTATGCTACAAAAACACTCTCAACCGGTGAGGGCGGTATGGTCACTACCGGAAATGATGAGTGGGCTGAAAGAATAAGGATATTGAGATTACATGGTATTTCCAAAGATGCGTGGAAAAGATACTCAGGCGAAGGCTCCTGGTATTATGAGGTTGTGGAGGCCGGATATAAGTACAATATGACCGATATACAGGCCGCGTTAGGGTTGGCCCAGCTCAAGAAAGTCGAATGGATGTGGGGACAAAGAAGAGAAATAGCGGACAGATACACTGAAGCATTCAAGGATTCGGAGATAATAAAACCCCCGCATGGTAAAGCGGACAGGATTTCCGCCTGGCATTTGTATGTGATTCAATTGAATCTTGAGTCATTGAGCATCGATAGATCACGATTTATTGAAGAACTCAGAATAAGAGGAATCGGGGCGAGTGTGCATTTTATCCCTTTGCATAAACATCCTTTTTACAGGAATGCTTTTGGGTATAATTCCGTGGATTTTCCGGTTGCCGAAAGGTTTTATGAACGGATTGTATCTCTGCCGGTTTATCCGGGGATGAAGGATAGTGATGTTAATGCTGTGATAGGAGCAGTGGAAGATGTCTGCAGGAAATTCAGAAGATAGGACCAAAGGGTTTTATGGAAGATACGGGAAGCGATTTTTTGATCTAACGCTGTCAGTCCCTTCTATTATTATCCTTTCCCCGGTATTCCTGATAAGCGCAATTGTAATCAAGCTTGAAACGCCCGGACCCGTTTCTTTTACCCAGGAGAGAATAGGCTGTGGCGGAAGATCGTTTAAGCTTTATAAATTCAGGACAATGGTGAAAGACGCCGCGAAGATCGGCCCTCCCGTGACCCCCGCAAATGATCCGAGGATTACGAGAGTTGGAAAACTGTTGAGAAAATTCAAGATCGATGAGATGCTGCAGATATTTAATGTGATTAAAGGCGACATGAGCGTGATTGGTCCGAGGCCGGAGGTCGGGAAATATGTGGACCAATGCAAGGATGATTATAAAGAAATATTAAGAATTAAACCGGGCATGACGGATTATGCCTTAATCGCTTTTAGGAATGAGGAAGAAATACTGAGCAAGTTCGACAATATTGAAGAAGGATATATAAAAGAAGTTTTGCCTGAAAAGATAAGGCTTTATAAAAAATATATGGAAGAGATGAGCTTTTTGACCGATATGAAAATATTTTTCAGGACGATCATGGAAATACTGGGAAGATGAGAAAATACATAATCTCTATTATAGATAAGGGACGGAAGTATAAGAGGATATTAGTCCCTTTCGGGGAAGCAGGTTTCCTCGTGGTGGTATTGTTTTTATCGTATTGGATAAGACTCGGCAGTATCGACAAAGGATATGTGTCCGCAATTTATTTATCTGGCCGCAATCGTGGTCCCGATGAAAATTGCATTATTTTGGATGTTCAGGCTTTATCATATCTCATTCCGGTTTATCTCTATGTACGAAATCATCGCTGTTCTGAAGGCGTCTTTTGTTTCGACTCTCATCTTTGCTTTGCTTATTATGGTATTCAGAGATGTGCCTTTTTTAAAGGGGTTCCCGAGGTCCGTTGTTTTCATAGACTTTATGTTTACTTTTCTCACAGGTTCAGGCTTAAGGCTTGCGTTTACGTTGTTTTATTTCCCGCAGATAAAGGGAGAAGGGAAAATAAAGGCACTGGTAGTCGGAGCGGGCAGCGCCGGGGTACAGTTGGTGAGGGAGATGATAACATCCCCTCATTCAAGATATATCCCGGTCGCTTTTGTCGACGATGATCCCGGCAAGCAGGGAAGCATAATACACGGGGTAAGGATCGAAGGAAGAAAAGAAGATATACCGGGAGTAGCGGACGATCTTCAGGTGGAGGAGATTATCATATCCATACCTTCCGCTTCTTCGGATCGAATTAAAGAAAGTCATGGAATATGTGAGAGCGTCGGGTGTTAAAAATGTAAAAATATTGCCGGGATTATTTCATATCCTCTCAGGCAATGCCGCCCTTGGTGAGATAAGAGATATAATCCCTGAAGACCTTTTGGGAAGAGAACCGGTAAAAATAGATTCTGAAAAAATTGCTTCTTATCTGACAGGGAAACGTATCCTGGTCACCGGCGCCGGCGGGTCTATCGGCTCCGAGCTTTGCAGACAGCTGGCAAGCTTTGAGCCTTCATCCCTTATTATGCTCGATACCGGGGAGACAGAGCTTTTTTATATAGACAGGGAGATGAAAGAAAAGTTCGGTAAGATACCCGTGACTTCAATAATAGCGGACGTAAAAGATATGGTAGGCATGAGGAGCATTTTTTCTCGCTATGTACCCCAGGTGGTCTTTCATGCCGCGGCTTATAAGCATGTGCCTCTCATGGAGACAAACCTCAGAGAGGCTGTGCTGAACAACATTGAAGGGACAAGAGTGACCGCGCTTTGCTCCATAGAGCGCGGCGTCGAAAAATTTATCTTTATTTCGACGGATAAGGCAATAAATCCCACCAGCATAATGGGAGCTTCAAAAAGGGTATGCGAGAAATTTCTCGGATGTTTGAACAGTAAAGGATGCAGGTTTATTTCAGTCCGGTTTGGAAATGTACTGGAAAGCAGGGGGAGCGTTATCCCCATATTTAAAGAGCAGATTAAGAAAGGCGGTCCGGTCACCATCACTCACCCGGATATGAAGCGATATCTCATGAGCATCACCGAGGCTGTCGGGTTGGTTCTTCAGGCTGGAGCAATGGGGGAGGGCAGCGAGGTTTTTGTTTTAGATATGGGCGAGCCTGTAAATATCCTTGCCTTAGCGCATGATATAATCCGTTTCTACGGGTTTGAGCCGGATAAGGACATCCCGATTGTTTTTACGGGCAAAAGACCGGGGGAAAAATTGTTTGAAGAACTTCTTACTGCCGAAGAGGGGACTTCAGCGACAAAGCACGAAAAGATTTATATCGCCCATGTTACCGACAAGCCCGGATTTGAATATATCGACAAAGTGGAGAACCTTATCACTATAGCCAGAAACGATGCTGAAAATAAAAATATTGTTCTTTTACTTAAAGAGCTGGTCCCCACTTATCAGCCCGGAGACGGTCCGATAGGCAAAGTTGCTGATTGTTGATATGAAAAATATCCCGGGAGAAATGGAACTGCTGCTTCTGCTTTCAAGGGTCAGCCCTGAAGCGTCAACCGTTGAAAAAGCACAGAATATTATAAACTCTTCTGTCAACTGGGATTTATTCACCGCCCTGTCTTTAAAACACGGCACGTCCGCTATTATTTATAAAAATCTTTACAGACTGCAAAACGTACCGGAACACATAATAAAGAAATATAAAGGCATTTATAATAATTTATTGCGAAAGAACATACTGATGATCTCCGAGCTCGACAGGATCATTGACGGCCTGAACAGAAAAAACATAGAGGTCATATCACTTAAAGGCGCTGCAACATCAGAAAAAATATTCGGTGACATAGGGATATATCCGTCAGGCGATATAGACATGCTCGTGAAGGTGGAAGATGTCGACAAGGTCAGAGAATTTCTTGAAAACGACGGATACTCACTGAACGATGCAGGCTTCGAAAAATACAAAGGATATTATCTTAAAGAACAGTATCATATCAGTCTGACAAAAGACATGTATACGGTTGAGCCCCACTGGAACCTGTTCATGAGATACTTCAATTCCGCTCCGGAGTTCTGGTGGGAAGAAAGCAACAGCGTCTTATCCGGAGGCAGACAATACATGTTCCTATCGCCTGAAAGAAATATTCTTTACGGTTCTTTCAGACTGTTTTCTCAGGCGTTTAATTACTTGCGGTTTTTGGTCATGGTAGCAGAGATGATCAGGTATTACAGGAAAGAAATAGACTGGAACAAATTATTTATTTATGCGGACCGGTTTCAGTTTCAGCATGTCCTGGCAGTTGTTCTGAGATTGTCGAATGAGTTGTTGGGCGCGCCGGTGCCGAAAGAACTGATTGAGTTGAAAAGATTCAGAACGCGATTACTTTATAAATATGCCGGTAGAATATTGATGCAGGAAAAAAATGTTAATAATAACTTTAATGTCCGGTATAAAATATTATTGACGCTATTGAGTACTGATTTTTCAAGGGCTTTCAGGATCTTTTCCCGCCGGATTTTCCCTTCTAAAGGAGAAATAGTTGCCCGTTATGGAATCCCTGAAGGATCGTATAAAATGATAATTTATTATTTGTTGAATCCTATTCTAATTTTGACCAGAAAAGATCTGCCCTAAACTTTTATCCTGCCGTAGTTCACTCCTTTTTCCGGACCTTCTATCCTGAAGAGTCCGTCATTCCCCAATAAATGCTTTAGTCTTTCCGTATCAATGCTGTTATAGAAGACTGGTTTGATGAATGTCGGGTCGTCGATATTGCCCAAAAGATTATCTTTCAATTTAGCGTCCTTCATAATGATATCCGTAATCTGCAATGATTTATACAGCCTGATATAAGTGTTTACCCCAACGCTGTCCGGCAGCGGCCTCCGCAGGACATCAAAATATTCCGATAGGTTATCGCCGGTCTCATAGGGAAATCCCGTGAGAAAATCTATCGCTACTTTTATGCCGGAGGACTTAGCGCCGAAGACGAACTTTTCATAATCCGTCCAATAGAGAGGGCATTTCTTCCATGAATCCACCGACAATGTTATAAGGTAGACGCCTGTATCTTTCAACAACTTGAACAATTTTTTGTTGAAATTCGCAGGTTTCATGTACACAGCCCATTTGATGCCTAAGCCTGCTTTTTTCAGGGCTGTACAGAAATTAATTGTATAATCAAGGTTCTCGTTGAACTCCGAATCGCAGAGGTGAAAGTTGTCATAACCGATATCCACGAAACTTTTTATCTCTTCAATAACGTCTTCAGGGTCCTTGAAAGACACCCGCGAATTTGCCTCGATACAGAACACGCACGAAGAACTGCATCCTTTGTGCGTCTCAAATCCGATGACCCCGCCGGCTTCAGTGTATTTTTTGTAATCGATCTTAAGCGGTCTTCGCCGGCACGAAATCCCACCCGCAGTTTTACCGTGATGGACCTTTCTCCCGGTATCGGAACGCCCCATCTTATCTAAAACCGCGTGGATCGTATTTTCAGCAGGTCCCGCGATAGCATAGTCGGCGTTCAGATATTCAAGCGTTCCTTCCGGGTTTGTCAAAACGCCGGTGCCGCCGATTATTACTTTAAGCCCGTGGCCGGATTTTATATGGTCAATGATGTCTTTTATCTCGTCAAGGAAAAACTCATTCGTGTGATAAAGAACGCTGTCCGCATTTCTCACCGCTATCCCCACTACCTCAGGTTTGAAAGAAATGATCGAGTTGTCTATGTCTTTATAAGACTCCCCGGAAAAGCATAAATCAACAATTTCAGCCGCGTGGCCTTTCTCTTCAAGGGAGGCGGTTATATATTCAAGCCCTAACGGAGGGACAGGAGGAGATTTATATCTGTTCGGATTAACAAGTAATACCTTCATGCTGTCGGCTGCTACGTTATGTCAGCCTGGGAAAAAATTGTTTCGTCACGGAATGCCTTAATTAAGTAGATGGTCTTTCTGATATTTTCATCGAGGATATCTACCATAGCGGCATCGAGCCCGGCACCGGCCATATAACCGAGAAAAGTGGCTTCAAGAGGTTTTCTCAACGCTTTCGGCAGTCCCGTTGAAATATTCGAGACCCAGGCAATAGTATTGATCGGCGGCTCTACAAGCTCTTTCAGCAACTGAATACATTCATGAGAATTTACAAGATGCTTCTGCCCCATGCCCCTGCCTATATGGACAATTGAAGGGTCGGCAAATAGCCTCTCATTGGGTATATCGGCTTCATTTGCCTTTTCAAGGAGGTCTTCGATGATCTGCAGTTTTGCTTCCAATGATGAGGGGATTGCTCCGCTTGAAGCTCTAATGACCAGGGAGGCGCCGGATTTCGACACAATTGAAAACAGGGTTTCAGTATCTTCAGGCTCGATCTTTGAGATAAAGTTGATGAGGGGCGGCTTTGTACACAGCGGCACCGACTTCTTGAGCGCGGCGGTGTTTCTTGAATCAAGAGATATGCCGCACTTCGTGGTTTCACAGAGTATCTCTGTGACCCAGGGCAAGGTCTCCTCATCCCCGGACCCGTCCAGAGAACACTGGATATTGATTATGTCGGCCCCGGATTCTTTCAGTCTTTTCGCAAGCTCCGCCACGGTCTTTTTGTCCTTCTTCATTACCGCATCCATATAAATCTTGTTCCTCGTATTGAAGTTGTCTGCTATTGTTATCATTTTGTCCTCCCTGTTAAAGTCTGAAACCAAACGATAAATTTATATACAAATTATATCATGCCTTTACTCTACTTAACCTTTATCCCCACCTCGATCATCCTGCTTTTGATCTCCTTAATCTTGTCCCTTATCTTTGCGGCCAGCTCAAATTCAAGTTTTTTCGCGGCTTCTTTCATTTCCGACTCAAGCCTCTGCAACGCCGCCTCATCATATCCATATTCAGCTTTTTCCTCTGCTGCGGCAGGGACCGTCCAGTAATCGGCTTCGTAGATGGAACTGAGTATGTCCTTGATGTTCGACTTTACCGTCTCAGGGGTAATTCCCATTTTTTTATTATAATCTTTCTGTAATTTTCTTCGCCTTTCCGTTTCATTCAGCGCCTTGCGCATGGAGTTTGTGATGGTGTCCGCATACAAGATCACCTCTCCGTTGATGTTCCTTGCAGCACGGCCTGCCGTCTGTATCAATGAGCGTTCCGAGCGCAGAAACCCTTCTTTGTCCGCATCAAGGATTGCGACGAGGGAGACCTCAGGCAGATCAAGCCCTTCACGCAGGAGGTTGACTCCTATGAGGACATCGAATTCCCCGAGGCGAAGGTCTCTTAAAATCCCGACCCTCTCAAGTGTGTCGATGCCGGAATGAAGGTATCTTGCCCGTACACCGAGGCCGGCATAGTGGTCGGTCAAATCTTCGGCCATCTTTTTGGTGAGTGTGGTCACCAATACCCTTTCACCTTTTTCAGCCCGTTTCTTTATCTCACCCATAAGATCATCCACCTGTCCGGATATGGGCCGTACGATAAGTTTTGGGTCAATAAGGCCGGTGGGCCTTATTATCTGTTCGACAACATGACCACTTGATTTTTCGAATTCATAAGCGCCGGGAGTAGCGGAAATGTAAACCGCCTGTTTGACCCTGTGCTCGAATTCAGCGAATCTGAGCGGCCTGTTATCCAGTGCGGAGGGGAGTCTGAACCCATAATTGATAAGGGTCTGTTTTCTCGACCTGTCGCCCTCGTACATCCCGCCGATCTGCGGAACAGTGGCATGTGACTCATCAATAACTATCAGAAAGTCTTCGGGGAAGTAATCAATCAACGTATACGGCGCCTCTCCGGGCGACCTTCCACTCAGGTGGCGGGAATAATTCTCTATACCGTGGCAGTACCCGAACTCTTTCAGCATTTCCAGGTCGAACCTCGTCCTCTCTTCAATCCTTTGGGCCTCCAGAGGCTTCCCATCTCTTAAAAAAAATTCGATCCTTTCTACCATCTCTTTTTCTATATTCTTCAAAGCGGGATCGATTCTTTCCCTCGGGGTTATCCAGTGGCTGTTCGGGAAAATGGAAAGTCTTTCAAGCCTCCTTATTCTCTCACCCGTCAGTGGATCGAATTCATGAAGAGCGTCAATATCATCTCCGAAAAATTCTATGCGTATTCCTTTGTCGAGAGAAAAAGACGGGTGGATCTCCACAATATCACCCCTGACCCTGAATGATCCCCTCTTGAATTCTACGTCTGAGCGGACGTACTGCATATCGGTCAATCTTTTCAGTATCTCGTCGCGCTCGGTGTGCATTCCTTCTTCAATAACAAGATGCATATCCATATAATCCTGCGGAGAGCCGATGCCGTAAATGCAGGAGACAGAGGCCACGACAATTGTGTCCCGTCTTTCAAGGACGGCCCTTGTCGCCGAATGCCTCAGCCTGTCTATGTCATCATTTATCATTGCGTCTTTTTCTATATATGTATCGGTTGTCGGAATATAGGCTTCCGGCTGATAGTAGTCGTAGTAGCTTACAAAGAACTCTACGGAATTCTCAGGAAAAAGCTCTTTAAACTCGCTGTAGAGCTGCGCCGCGAGGGTCTTGTTATGGGCGATTACAAGGGCAGGACTGTTTATGTCTGCGATCACATTGGCAATTGTGAAAGTCTTCCCTGAACCGGTGACTCCCAGGAGGACCTGGTCCTTCAGACCTTTTTGCAGGCCTTTTGTGAGCTCGGCAACAGCCCTTGGCTGGTCGCCTTTCGGAGAGAAAGAAGTGACAAGTTTAAATTTATCCATTTAACTTGATCCCGGAAAGGTCTTGTAACGGACACTCATCACATGACGGTTTTTGCTTCTTACAGAATGTTTTCCCAAGTTTGACAAAAAGGGCATGATATTCATTCCAAAGCTTCAAATCTTTTTTCAGTGAAGAATGAAACAGCGCCTGGAATTCATTGTAGGATTTGTCATAGTCCATGACCCCGTGCCTTGAGAGCACCCTTTTGGTGTAGGCGTCAATGACAAAGACAGGTTTTTCGAGTGCATAAAGGAGGATTGAATCGGCTGTTTCAGGGCCGATCCCGTTGATACCGACGAGTTTTTCCCTCAGGGCACTGATATCCCCGCGTTGCATCCTTTGCATGCTCCCGTGATATTCATTCATGAGAAACCCGATAAAGGACTTAAGCCTTTTTGCCTTTACATTGAAATATCCCGCCGGCCTTATAAGTTCGGCAAGTTTTCCGGAGGGCATTTCATGAATGACCTTTGCCGAGAGGGCGTTGTTCTTTTTCAGATTGCGTATGGCCTTTTCTACATTACCCCAGTTTGTGTTCTGCGTAAGGATGGCGCCCACCGCAATTTCAAACGGTGTATCGCCGGGCCACCAGTGCTGGGGTCCAAAGGCTTGATATAATTTCCGATACATTTCGAACAGGCTCATAAGTTCTCCCTATCCATTATTTTACATTAGAATAAAAATTCCCCGGTAGATCAACTTGTTTATCCGCGAATAATCTCCTATAATATTAAATTCATCTTACAATTAAGAAACCGGAGGGAATATGCTGATTAAGGGCAGAGTCTGGAGATTCGGGAATGACATAGATACAGATGCAATTATTCCGGCGAGGTATCTGAATACCTCTGATCCGAAAGAGCTTGCAAGGCATGTGATGGAGGATGCCGATAAAGAGTTTTCAAGTAAGATAAAATCGGGTGATTTCATTGTTGCCGGCAAAAACTTCGGCTGCGGTTCATCGAGAGAACATGCGCCGATTGCGATAAAAGCGGCAGGCATTCAGGCCGTCATAGCTAAGAGTTTTGCTAGGATCTTTTACCGCAATGCGTTTAACATAGGGCTTCCTATCTTTGAATCTTCCGAGGTCTCAGAGAAGATCAGGGAGGCTGATGAGATAGAGATTGACGCGGAAAAAGGATTAATAAAAAATCTGACAACGAATGAAGAATACAAAGCCAATCCAATCCCTCCGTTTATGCAGGAATTGATCAATGCCGGCGGGCTGATTGAGTGGACGAAGAAGAAGTTAGAAGTTAAGATTTGAAAATTAAGCGGATAATACAGGAGAACACCCATGAAATCTTATAATATTGCTGTTATACCCGGGGACGGTACCGGACCGGAGGTTATCCGGGAAGGCATTAAGGTATTAGATGCGGTCTCGGCAAGGTTCGGCATCAAGTTTAATTTCAATTATTATAATTTCGGGGGGACACAGTATCTAAAGACAGGCGAGGTCTTGCCGGAAAGTGCGATCGATGAACTGAAAAAATATGATTCAATCTATCTCGGCGCCATAGGACACCCGGAAGTGAAACCCGGCATACTGGAAAAGGGCATCTTATTAAGATTGAGGTTCGAGCTTGATCAATATATAAATCTCAGGCCCGTCAAGCTATATCCCGGAGTAGACTGCCCTTTGAAGAACAAAAAACCCGATGATATTGATTTTGTCGTAGTAAGAGAAAATACCGAGGGGCTCTATACGGGATCGGGAGGCGTTCTCAAAAAAGGGACCCCCGATGAAGTTGCGATACAGGACTCAATTAATACGAGAAAGGGCGTTGAAAGGTGCATCCGGTTTGCATTTGAATACTGCAAAAAAAGGAACAAGGCCAAAAAGCTTACGCTGTGTGGTAAGACCAACGTCCTTACGTTTGCATTCGACCTCTGGGAGAGGGCATTTTATGAGGTGGCCAAAGAATATCCTGATATTAAGGTCGATTACGCGCATGTGGATGCGACCACTATGTGGTTTATAAAAAACCCGGAATGGTTTGATGTCATCGTGACGGACAATATGTTCGGAGATATCATCACGGATTTAGGGGCCATGATACAAGGCGGGATGGGTATCGCCGCGGGCGGAAACATAAATCCTGAAGGCGTATCGATGTTTGAGCCTATCGGAGGGTCGGCGCCGAAATATACAGGTCAGAATGTTGTGAATCCCCTGGCGGCCATTTGTGCTGCGGGGATGATGCTTGAACAAATCGGAGAAGAAAAGGCCGGTAAGCTTATAGAAAAGGCGGCCATAGAGGTGACAGGGAAACATCTTAAGAGTCTTGCCGCCGGGAAGATGGGTTACAGTACAACCGAAGTAGGTGATCTTGTCGAAAAGTTTGTGTCCGAACTCAGTCTCGATTGACAAAATCTCGTTTATTTTGTTATAAAACAAATCTATCTCTGTAGATGCCCTGAAACGTAAATAGTCTTTAAACAGTTAAGGGTGTAACGTTCTTAAACTACTCCCGGGTAGCTCAGCCGGCAGAGCAGGTGGCTGTTAACCACCCTGTCGGGGGTTCGAATCCCTCCCCGGGAGCCATACCTTAACACGTTGATTTTAAAGGAAATAAATTTGCCGGCGTGTTACGCTCAGCAAAACTTTTTGCCCTGTACTCTAAATACTTCATAACCTATGCCTTGTATGCTTTAAACAGCTTTTTGTGCATTTTCGCCAAAACCGGAATTCATAAAATTTTTAACTTTTTAGCGAATTTCTCGGGATTATTTTACTCCTTACCACTATAGATCCGGGTTGAGATTTCAAAGAAGCTTTTTGTTATACTAACAAATAAATGAATAAGAAGATATTAGAAAAGGTTTTGTCCGGGATTGCAGACCATAAGGAGCAGAAAAATGTATAAATATGAGGTGATAGTTTACTGGAGTGATGAAGATGAAGCATTCATCGTAGAGGTTCCGGAACTTCCTGGTTGTATGGCTGACGGTGCTACATATGAAGAAGCAATTAAGAATGTACAAGTAATTATTGCTGAATGGATAGAAACAGCGAGGCAGTTGAATCGCGAAATACCTGAGCCCAAAGGTAAACTTGCATATGCATAGCTGCAAGCCTTTTTATTTAGATGTAAAGATATTCTACGCGGGCTGCACTTTTTGAAATCTCAATCATAATTGGAATTCTGTTGGTCGCACTAAATCTTTTTCTCACTTTTGTCCTGCAGTAAACAGCACCAAAATCCGTCGTTCATATAGAAAGTAACCTTATAAATAAATAAGAAATATTAATTGGACAAATAATCTTTCTTCGTGTGTAATTGTTAGGGCATAAAATTAGCATTTGTTAAATATACAAATAGTAATATCCGAATAACTTCGGGGCGTAATATTTATCAGCGCAATAAGCCTTTATCTGTGCAACACTTCTTCCTCTAATAGAGACATCTGAGCATGATATAATCGTCTTATGGTATACCTGCAATGAACATATCAGGAGGAACTTATGGATAAAATAACAATGGATAAAAGTTTGTTTTGCCTGCCTTGGACACAGACTATTCTCGGTACGCACTTGAACGGAAAAGTTAATTTTATGGCTCTTGATTGGCTAACCCGTGTAAATTTCAATCCTCCAATGCTTGGAATCTGCGTAAATAAGCAGCATGCATCACACGAGGCTATCCTAACTACCAAGGAATACAGTGTGAATGTTCCGACTGTGGATATGGTGGAAATTACTGACTTTACGGGACTTGTTTCCGGAAAGCGCGTTGATAAGTCAAAACTATTTGAAGTATTTTACGGAGAACTAAAAGCAGCGCCTATGATTATGCAATGCCCTATTACTATCGAGTGCAGAGTGGTCGAGGTAGTATCACTACCAACTAACTCTTTTTTTATCGGCGACATCGTTGGTATTTTTTCTGAGGAGAGATTTATGACGGATGGGAAGCCGGATGTTAAAAAGGTAAATCCATTCCTTTTAACAATGCCTGATAACAGATTTTGGTCTGTTGGAGACTGTGTAGGCAAAGCATGGAATGCAGGAACTGTTTTACGGGATCAACAAAAAACATAATCAAGGGTAACTATAATCGGCTCTTCATTAATTTATACCGCTTGGATTTAGCGGCAGGGATACTAAGACCTAAGTAATAAAGCCTGGATACCCGGATCAAGTCCGAGCATGACGGCAATTGGATCACGTGGCTTCATTAATCAAAAGAATTCCTCGATGCTCTGCATCAGGGTTGTTCATTGACATAAATTTACCGGGTTAGTGTATTCTCTAACTATGGCTGAAATTACGAGAAACAATGCAAGAAAAACGGCAAGGATAGCGGTTGAAAGAAAGGGAGCGACTCAAAAAATATCTGAATTGTCCTCTCTGATCAGCCTTCTGAAAAGAAGAAAATTAAGATCCGTCGTCGAAATAGGGACCGCTCGGGGAGGAACTTTGTATGCCTGGTGTAAAATCGCTGAGCCCAATGCCTTAATAATAAGTATAGATTTGCCCGGCGGCCCTTTTGGCGGAGGTTATACGCTGAATGACATTAAGAGGTTTAGAAAGTATAAAAAGAGAAATCAGGAGGTACATTTTTTCAGGAAAGATTCACATATGCAAAAAACGAAAGATAAATTGATCAAAATATTGGATGGCCGCAAATTAGATTTCTTGTTTATTGACGGAGATCACGGGTACAGGGGTGTCAAGAAAGATTTTCAACTTTATTCTCCTCTCGTGAAACAAAATGGGCTTATTGTATTTCATGATGTTCTTTTCCACCCGAAAGTCCCGAAATGTAAGGTAGATAAATTCTGGAAAGAAATTAAACTCAAGTATAGAAATGTGGAGTTTATCGACAAAGGAGATGATTGCGGGTGGGGGCAATGGGGAGGAATCGGCGTTATCTATTATGTGATGAACCGTTAAGTTTACTCAATCAGGTTTTTCCGACAGCTTTGTTGATTCCCTGCCGAATAGGGCATCCCATTTGACAACTGCCCTTGCTTCACCTTCTTCAGATACCTGGGCCTTCCTGTCCTGTTTCACGATCGGTTCAATTGCATCCGCACTTTGAAACAATTATGTATATAATGAAACAAAATTGTTTTATTTAAAACTCCTTTGCAGATGAATGTTTTCGTGCAATGTCTTGATAATCAACGGGTTGAAGCTTTGGCATGGTGATTGCTCTTATAATTTTTAATTGATGAACAGGAGGATTTATGAGACAGATAGCAATTTACGGAAAAGGCGGAATCGGTAAATCAACAACGACTCAAAATACAGTGAGCGCATTGGCAGAGGCAGGGTATAAATGCATGATCGTCGGATGTGATCCGAAGGCGGATGCCACGAGGTTGATACTCCACAAAAAGGCCCAGGCGACTGTTATGGACATGGCCAGGGAACGCGGTACAGTTGAAGATCTCGAACTTGATGAAGTACTCCTGACGGGTTTCAGAGGAATTAGATGTGCAGAGTCGGGAGGTCCCGAGCCCGGTGTCGGGTGTGCGGGAAGAGGTGTTATTACCGCGATCAATTTTCTCGAAGAGAACGGCGCTTACGGTGAGGATGACGATTTCGTTTTTTATGATGTCCTCGGTGATGTCGTATGCGGCGGGTTTGCAATGCCCATCAGAGAAGGAAAAGCAAAGGAGATCTATATTGTCACGTCAGGTGAGATGATGGCCATGTACGCTGCAAATAATATCTCCCGGGGTGTCCTGAAATATGCCCAGAGCGGGGGCGTCAGGCTCGGTGGTCTCATCTGCAACAGTAGAGTGGTAGACAAGGAATACGAACTGATTTCCGAACTTGCCAGGAAGCTTAACACACAGATGATACACTTTGTTCCGAGGGACAATCAGGTCCAGAGGGCCGAATTGAGAAGAATGACGGTCATCGAATATTCACCTGAACATCCTCAGGCAGAGGAATATAGGACGCTGGCAAAAAAGATAGCGGACAATAAAGACTTTGTCATCCCCACCCCGATGAGTATGGATGAACTGGAACAATTGCTGATGGATTTCGGTATTCTGGAAACAGAAGAAGCGGCAGCATAAATTAAGTGTGCGTGAACTGTTATTAGGGGTCTCCCCATAGTATATATGTTGACGCCGTCGATTCAGGGATTCATAACCCCTCCTAACCTCCCCTTATCTTAAAGGGAGGATTTCCCCCTCTTGGGTTAAGAGGGGAAGGGGGGAGTTACTTCGGTCAATTAAATCCCTAACGGTTTACGCTTTACACATCATCAGCTTACGTTTTTAATTATTGAATACAGGAGGATCAATGAGCACGACCATAAAAGACACACAGAAGATGATAGAGGAAGTTCTGGAGGTCTATCCGGAAAAAACGAAGAAAGACAGGAGCAAGCATTTGGCTGCCAATGATCCCTCCGGTCAATGCAGCAGTTGCCAGGTCAAGTCCAATATAAAGTCCAGGCCGGGCGTTATGACCGTCAGGGGATGCGCTTATGCGGGCGCAAAGGGTGTTGTCTGGGGACCTGTAAAAGATCAGGTCACCATCAGTCATGGTCCTGTCGGATGCGGCCAGTACAGCTGGTGGTCCAGGAGGAATTACTACAACGGTCAGACAGGGATTGATACCTTCGGCACCATGCATATAACGACTGACTACCAAGAGAAGGACATTGTTTATGGAGGCGACAAGAGTCTCTATGCAGCATTGCAAGAGTTGAAAGAGCTCTTCCCGCTTATGAAAAGCATGGGCATACTTTCAGAGTGCCCTGTCGGTCTCATAGGTGATGATATCGAGGCGGTGTCAAAAAAGGTATCAGCGGAGATGGGCATTCCCATTGTCCCGGTCAGGTGTGAAGGGTTCAGAGGTGTGAGCCAGTCGCTGGGACACCACATCGCGAACGATACGATCAGGGACCATATCCTCGGCAAGGGTAAACTCGATAAATCTACCCCCTATGACGTGGCATTGATCGGGGATTACAACATCGGCGGTGACGCATGGGCGTCAAGAAAGATGCTTGAAGAGCTTGGGTTGAGGGTCATCGCCCAGTGGACCGGTGATGCATCGATAAATGAGATGGGTATCGCGCATAAGTCAAAACTGAACCTCATTCACTGTTATCGTTCAATGAACTATATCTGCCGGCACATGGAAGAACAATACGGCACCCCATGGGTGGAGTTTAACTTCTTCGGCCCGACAAAGATATACCAGAGCCTGAGGAAGATCGCATCATACTTTGACGACAAAATCAAGGAGAATGCTGAAAAGATGATCGAGAAGTACAAGCCCGTGATGGATGAAGTAGTTGAACAGTTCAGGCCGAGGCTTGAAGGCAAGCAGGTGATGCTCTACGTCGGAGGCTTAAGGCCGAGGCATACTATCGGCGCGTATGAAGACCTCGGCATGGAGGTGGTTGCGGCGGGGTATGAGTTCGGACACAGCGACGACTATAAGAGGACTTATCCCGAGATGAAGGAGGGCGCAGTAATCATGGATGATGCAACGCTATACGAATTGGAAGAGTTTACCCGGAGGCTGAGGCCGGATATGGTCGGGGCCGGTATTAAGGAGAAATATTCCTATCATAAAATGGGGGTGCCGTTCAGGCAGATGCACTCATGGGATTACTCAGGGCCATATCATGGGTTCGACGGTTTCCCTGTGTTTGCCAGGGACATGGACATGACGGTAAACAGCCCGACATGGGATTTGATACGGAGGAAATAACCCCTCCTTGCTCCTCCCCTTAAGATAAGGGGAGGATAGGTGGGGTTATGAGGCAGCTCAGGCCGATAATAACTTAGGTATGGAGGATAAAATGTCAAAACTGAAAATAAAGGACCACAATGAACTTTTTCTGGAACAGGAGTATCTCGATCAGTTTGAGAGAAAAAGAGAATTTGAAGATTGTCCGTCTGCGGAAGAAGTACAGAGAATAGCGGAATGGACAAAGACCGAAGAATATAAAGAGAAGAACTTCGCCCGGCAGCATATAAAGATCAACCCGGCGAAGGCATGCCAACCTTTGGGCGCGATCTTCTGTTCTTCCGGTTTTGAGGGCACGATGCCGTTTGTCCAGGGAGCGCAGGGGTGTGTCGCATATTTTAGGAGCCATCTGAGCAGGCACTTTAAAGAGCCGATGTCGTCGATCTCCACATCAATGACGGAAGATGCCGCGGTTTTCGGGGGCTTGAATAACATGATCGAAGGATTGGAAAACGCCTATACGCTTTATAAGCCGAAGATGCTCTCTGTATGTACGACCTGTATGGCTGAGGTCATCGGAGATGATTTGAACGCTTATATAAGGACGGCACGTGAAAAGGATATTATCCCTAAAGATTTTCCCGTACCGTTTGCTCATACGCCGAGTTTTGTGGGCTCTCACATAACCGGGTACGACAACATGATGAAAGGAATACTGAGCGCCGTTACCACAGGCAGGAAGGGTGAGCCGAGCGGGAAGCTGAATATCATTATGGGGTTTGATACTTACACCGGAAATTACCGCGAGATGAAAAGGCTTCTAAAAGCGATGGACGTCGATTACACTCTGCTTTCCGATGCAAGTGATGTTTATGATTCGCCGAATACCGGAGAATACAAACTCTATCCGGGAGGCACACCGCTGGAGGATGCGACCGGTTCCATCAATGCTGTGGCCACTGTAGCGCTCCAGAAGTATTCGACAGTGAAAACTCTGGATTATATACGGAAAGAGTGGGACCAGAAGGCCATCGCGCTTCCTCTCATCGGGATAAAGAATAGCGATAAATTTTTTGAAGAGGTAAGCAAGATTACTGGAAAACCGGTCCCACAGGAGATCGAGGACGAGCGCGGTCGGGTGGTCGATGCGATGGTCGACTCGCACCCCTATGTCCATGGAAAGCGGGTTGCCCTGGTCGGAGATCCGGATCTCCTGCTCGGAATGATCAGCTTCCTTATGGAAATGGGAGCATATCCGGTCCACATCGTATGTACTAATGGGGACAAAAAATTCGAGGACGAGGCATATAAACTCCTGAGCGAGAGTCCTTTCGGGCAGGAAGGAAAGGGTTACATTCACAAGGACATGTGGCATCTGAGATCATTGATGTTCACAGACCCTGTTGACCTGCTCATCGGGAATTCATATGCAAAGTTTCTCTGGAGAGATACCGGGACCCCGTTGATCAGGATCGGGTTCCCGATATTCGACAGGCACCATCTCCACAGATACCCGATCATCGGGTATCAGGGCGCCTTGAACCTCGTGAACTGGATCGTGAATACGGTTCTCGATGAGATGGACAGAAAAACCATAAATACAACGAGCTTTGATGTAATAAGGTAACGCGAAAAATGCGGTCGATAGCAGGCATATATGCAGAGAAATCTTTCCAAATCGCAAATTTGGATTCAGGGGAATCAATTGGGTATGCTGGAAAACATGAAGGTATATCCGGCTTGCAGTTGTCTTACAAAGGAGGCGATGGTAAAGCTTCCCCTGCATATATGCCTGTTCATTACTGCTGAATAAACGACTTTAAATAAGGAATAACGATGTTAACAAACGTGGACAAACTTATTTCAAAAGGGTGCGACGTTGACAAGAAGGACAAAGTCTGCAGGTCCAGAGGCGGGGAGTCTTGCGCCTTCGACGGCGCTATGATTGTGCTTCAGCCGATTGCGGACACTGCACACATTGTCCATGGTCCGATTACGTGCTGCGGTAACTCCTGGGAAGGGAGGGGCACACTTTCTTCAAAAGGCAGCCTCCACAGGATGGGCTTCACAACGGATATCAATGAGATGGGCATAGTGTACGGCTCCGAAAAGAAGCTGTACTCCGCAATCTTCAAGGTATATGAAGCTGTCAGACCGAAAGCGGTCTTTGTGTACGCAACGTGTGTCAGCGGGTTGATCGGAGAGGACATAGAGTCTGTCTGCAGAAGTGCGGAGAAGAAATTGGGAATACCCGTTATCCCGGTAAACGCACCCGGATTTGTCGGCCCCAAGAATCTCGGAAATAGAATTGCAGGAGAGGTCCTCCTCGATTATGTCATCGGCAGCGGCGAGGTCCCTTATACAACGGATTACGATATTAATCTTATCGGTGAATACAACATAGCAGGTGATTTGTGGCTCGTTGAGCCGGTCCTCAGGCAAGCGGGCTTCAGGGTATTATCGAGGATTTCAGGAGATGCGGCGTTTGAAGAGATCACATACGCCCATAGGGCGAAGTTGAATGTCGTTGTTTGCAGCCGTGCGTTGATAAACATCGCAAAGGAGATGGAACAAAAATACGGCATACCGTATGTCGAGGTATCTTTCTTCGGAAAAACGGAAATGTCGAAAGCCCTGAGACTAATAACTTCAAATCTCTGCGAGATAGTTGGGACTGGGGCAGCTTTGGGCTTAAGCCTGTGTGAAAAGGTCGCGGCGATTATCGACACACAAGAGTCAATAATCTCAGAAAAATTAAAATCTTATGCGCATTTAAAAGGCATGAGGGCCATTCTGTATACCGGTGGAGTTAAAAGCTGGTCATTTATATCTGCTCTCCTGGATTTAGGAATTGAGGTTACGGCAGTAGGGACAAAGAAGAGCACCTTTGAAGATGAAGAAAAAATGAAAGAGATACTGGGAGAGAACGCGCCGTTGATAGAGGATGTAACGCCGAAAAATCTTGCGAGACTGATGCGGGGAAATAACGCCGACATTCTTGTCGCAGGGGGAAGGAACCAGTACCTTGGAATAAAAGAGGGGTTCCCATTTGTGGACGTAAACCAGGAAAGACATACTGCTTATGCGGGATATGATGGATTGGTCAACCTTGCGGAGCAGATAAGCAACAGCATCGAATTTTATCGGAAAAGCTCAAATCCGTATTTGCCCGCCTTTTCTCAAGTGGGGAGCCGTGGGATTACTCCGGAGAAACTTGCAGCTCGAAACCTGAAGTCAGAAGATGTACTTGTAAATCCGTTAAAACATTCCCAGACGATCGGGGCTGCTATTGCTTTTCAGGGGATTCATAAAGCATTGCCCATCATCCATGGGGCGCAGGGCTGCAACTTTCTGGCAAAGGTTTTATTGACAAAACATTTCAGAGAGCCGATAGCCCTGGCCGGCACAAAATTGTTTACGGAAGATGTCGTTATGGGCAGTGAGGAAAACATTATAGGAATTGTTGAAGGATTTATAGAAAAGAACCATCCCGATATCATTGGGGTCCTCACATCCGGGTTGGCGGAGGTAAAGGGAGATGACGTCCATTCAATGGTGAAGCAGCTGCGGGCAAATATCGCGGGAAAAGGGAAAGGCTGTGAAGTTATCTCTGTTTCCACACCCGACTATGAAGGAGGACTTGAGACGGGATATGCAAAAGCTGTTGAATCCGTCATTGCGTATGTTGCGGATAATAAAGGTAGGCATGTATCTCCCTGCCGGCGTATCAATGTTCTTGCGGGATCACACCTCACACCGGCGGACTTTTGGGAATTGAAGGAGGTTATCGGATTGTTCGGTCTGAGGCCGTTAATGCTCCCTGACCTTTCGGCGCTTGACGGAAGCAGGCAGGGGTTTTCGCCTCTGGCCATGGGAGGCGCAAGTATTGATGATATAGCCGGGATGGGAACGGCTGAATTTACCATTGCGATAGGACCCAGCATGGAACCTCCGGCAAAGGCGCTTAAAAAAAGATACGGCATCGAATACAGGGTCTTCGATAGTGTCTCCGGGCTGAACGACACGGATATATTTATGGAGACTTTGTCGATGATGAGCAACATCCCTGTCCCTTCACAATTTGAGAGACAACGGCGCGTTTTGATTGATGGTATGAGAGACGCCCATTTTTTTTACGGGAACAAAAAGGTCTGCCTTGCGCTGGAAGCCGACCTTTCCATACAGATATCAAGGTTGCTTGATGAGATGGGCGCAGACGTAAGACTGGCGATCATCCCCGTACAGTCCGCGCATGCGCACAAAATGCCGGCGAAGGAAATAGACGTTGCGGATCTTTTTTCGATTGAAGGAGATTTTGATATCATGATTTCAAATTCTCATGCCGTGGATACCGCCAAAAAGCTTAAGTCGCCTTTGTACCAGATGGGCTTCCCGGTTTATAAGGTCCTGGGTACGACTTCAAAAGTCACTGTTGGGTACAGGGGAACGCTAACGCTTGTTAATGAAATCGCAAATTTGCTGATTAAGGAGGCAGACTGATGAAGATTGCTTTTGCAACAACCGATGGCGTCAATGTCGATGAACATTTTGGAAGGGCGGGCATGTTCGCCATATACGACATGACAAAAGAAGGTTACACATTCGTTGAATTAAGAAAATTTGCCGACGGCAGGGACAAAGAGATAGAGGACACAAAGGGATTAGGGCAGTTACATGATGACAAAGTCCGTAAAAAAGTCGATTATCTCAGTGATTGCAGGATAATTTACATTACGGAAATAGGCGGCCCGTCAGCAGCGAGACTTGTTAAGAAAAGCATGATGCCCATAAAGGTTAGAGAGAATACCCCGATAGAAAAATCCCTGCAGAAGCTTTTGGACACAGTCCAGACTTCTCCGCCGCCGTGGATAAGAAAGGCGCTGCAGGATAGATAGGCATGAAGACCATTTTAGCTCCGTTTGGCACTGAATAGTAAATGGTAGCCGCAGGCTTCAGCCTGCGGTTACCTAAAACATATAAACACAGGAGGATTGAAATATGAAAATGATCAGGGCTTTTATAAGACCGGAAAAGGAACAGGAAGTAGTATTGGCTTTGGAAGGCGCGGGGTTGTCATCTCTAACAAAGATGCCGGTGTTCGGCAGGGGCAAACAGAAGGGACTGCAGGTAGGCCCGGTGCACTATGATGAACTTCCAAAGACGCTTATTATGATGGTTGTTAACGATGATGATGTGGCAAAGGCTTTGAAGATAATCCAGGACAAATCAAAGACAGGCTTTGTGGGTGACGGGAAGATATTCATCAGTCCTGTCGAGAATGCATATACCATAAGAACAGGAGAGGCGGGACTATGAAGGAGATGACTGTAATTATAAGAAGAGACAAACTCCCTGAGACCAAAAACGTGCTTGAGGAACTCGGGTATCCCTCTCTCACAATACAGAGCGTTGACGGAAGGGGGAAACAGAAAGGCAGTATGTGTGATTATGCGGATGAAGAAATGCCGGAAAGCTTCTGCCCGGCTGTTAAACTCAAAGCGACGCCTTCTACATATGCGATAGAGCACACATTGCCTAAGGTCGCACTTTACGTGCCGAAGAGAATGCTGACTATCGTAGTGCCTGACGATGTGGTGAGCAAGGTTATCAAATCCATAATCAAGGTGAATCAAACAGGAAAGCACGGCGACGGCAAGATATTTGTAACACCAATCGAGGGTGCTTTGAGGATCAGGACCGGTGAGATGGACGGCGAGGCAATTGCCTAAATATATGACAATTAAATAAACGGGAGGACGATATGCAACAGATAGTCGGATACACACGGGGCGGCAGAACCTGGACGCCGAAATTCATTGAATCCATTGATATTGAAAAATGTATCGGTTGCGGCAGGTGTTATAAGGTTTGCAGCAGGGACGTCCTCGAATTGATCGAGAAGCCTTTTGAAGGAGAAGATGAATACGGAGACGACCTCGGCAACAAAGTTATGTCCATCTCGAACCGCGACAACTGCATAGGCTGTGAGGCATGTTCGCGGATTTGTACAAAGAAGTGCCATGTCCACATAAGTCTGTAGAGGACTAAAACTTCTGTTTTTATTCCGTATCATAAAAAAAGGATGGCATAGCTTTAAGCCGCTTAATTCATAAAATTTGTTGATGCCGACAAATACAGTATTCGCGCTCATTCTCGGGCTGTCGCCCTCCGAGGTAAATTCTTTCTTTGAAAGAATTTAACCCGCTTAAATACTGTATCTGTCGGCAATTTTATTGGATTTGGTAAAATAAACTACACGTGAGACGGATAAAATCGCTATATAAAAGCATTGTTGCGCCCTTTTTCATAATTGTCCTTTTGTGTACCCACAGCTATGCATTCGAAAAAAGTCCATCTGTTAAGGTACTTGATTCAGGGTTTGACTTGCTCATTAAAAAGAAGATAGCTAAGTGGGGAAATCCCCTGAAAACATTTATTGCGGGAGAGAGGATATATTCTGCTGTTCTTGTCAAGAGCTTCTATAAAGGAAGAGACTACCGGGCTGCATGGATCCGGGATGGCCGCGTAACGCAGGCAGATACACTTATAAGGACGATAGAGGAAGCCTATGGCGAAGGGCTGACGCCTGATTACTATCATCTCGGCCCTATAAGGTCTTTTGTAGATAAGGCAGGAAAATTATCTGACCCATCAAATATGGCAGACCTCGATGTACTCCTGACAGATGCATTCCTTACTCTCGGCTGCCACCTGTCGGGTGGATGCGTAAATCCGGCGGCTGTTGAATCGGAATGGTTTGCGAAACGTAGGGATGTGGATGTTTCCGCTGTCCTTGAGCAGGCGCTCAAGAAAAAACAGATCAAAGCTGCCTTAATGCGGCTTCGCCCGGAACACGGCTCCTACGCAAGGCTTAGGGAGGCTCTGGCGCGGTACAGGGAACTATCATCAAAGGGTGAACGGCCGCGGGTTTCAGCGGGTCCTTTCTTGAAAAAGGGCTCGACGTCCGGCAGGGTCGTGGAACTAAGAAAAAGACTTGCCGCTTCAGGTGATCTCGATGCTGACGGGGCAAAAGGAGGAGGCCTGTTTGATGAGAAACTGGAACAGTCCGTGATCATTTTTCAGAAACGGCACGGGCTCAAAGCCGACGGCGTTGTCGGCCCTGTTACTCTCAACGCTCTTAACGTTCCATTGAAGCAACGTGTACGACAAATTGAATTGAATATGGAAAGGCTCCGCTGGTTAAGCGGCAATCACGATCAGCGCTCCATTGTTATTAACATCGCAGATTTCAGTCTGCATGTTATCGAAAACGGGAAGTCAATTCTATCGATGGAAGTAGTCGTGGGTAAGCCTTATCAGCGCACTCCTGTCTTCACGGCAAAGATGAGTTACGTTGCAATAAACCCTTCATGGAACATCCCGGACAGCATTGCGCGGAAAGAGATTCTGAAAAAGATCAAGAAAGACCCTCATTATCTTGCCGAGCAAAACATTAAGGTCTTAAGGGGCCGGGGACCTCACGAAGAAGAAATAAGTCCGGAAGCAATTGACTGGTCTAAGATCACTCGAGATTCTTTAAAATATGTATTTCGCCAGGAGCCCGGGCCTTTGAATCCCTTGGGGCGCATTAAATTCATGTTCCCGAATCAGTTTAACGTTTATCTCCATGACACCCCCTCCAAACGCCTGTTTTCGGAGAATGTGCGTACCTTCAGCCACGGCTGCACCCGCATTGAAAAACCCATTGAAATGGGGGAGTATGTCTTGCGGGATATTCCCGGCTGGACGCGGACAAAATTATTGGCTGCGATAGATAAAGGAACTGAGCAAAAAGTCCTGCTTCCTCATCCGTTAAATGTTCATTTCCTTTATCTCACGGCCTGGGTTGATGAAGGGGGCATCCTACAGTTCAGAAATGACATCTACGGAAGGGACAAGATCCTTGATGAGGCGCTTCGCAGGAAGCCATCTTTGCGCTGAGGTCCAATATTTTTTACCCGACGGCTTATACTCTGTGTCTTTCAGCTATTTAACGGGTGCGATTTTCATTGGATATCGGTTATTATAATAAAAGAGGTAATTTCAGTTGATCTTGTTGTTGAACGGAGGCATCCTATGACATCTCAGGAAAAAGCGCCATTCCCGATAGCCCGCCATAATATAAGCCGCAGAGGTTTTCTCGCGGGAGCGCTGGCAACGACCGCTATGTGCCTTTTCCCCTATAAGGCTGTCGCTGCGGTCTCAAAAGTATTTATTGCTGAAAAAGCTCTCTCCTTTTATAACACCCACACAGGTGAGAACATGAAAGCCATATACTGGAGCGAGGGCACATATTTGCCACAGGCATTGGCTGATATAAATTACATATTGCGTGACTACCGCACAGGAGGGGTTAAGGAGATCGATACGGATTTATTAGACCTTCTCTTTGCTCTCCATCAGAAGCTGGAAAGCAAGAGCCCCTTCAGTATTATTTCGGGATATCGTTCCCAGGAAACCAACTCACTCCTAAACTTTGCGAGCAGAGGAGTGGCAAAAAACAGCCTGCACATAGATGGAAAAGCAATTGATATCCGTCTTCCCGGTCATGAGCTGAAGGCCCTGCAGCGTGCTGCCGTCGACCTTCGGAAAGGGGGCGTGGGGTATTATCCCACCTCCGATTTTGTCCACGTGGATGTGGGAAGAATACGTTACTGGTAACCCACAGAGGTCGCCGACAAGGCCGGGCGCAGGTTTCTGTACATAATTTCCATTAATTTTCTTCTTCGCCTTCGATTAGTAGTTTACGGTAGGACTGAAGACCCGTTTTTGTTTTATTTGAAAATGAATGGCCTGAGGCGTATTTTCTTTTTAAAAACTACGAGGAACTCCATATGCTGCAATGATTTGAAGGCGATTTCTAATTTCAAGAAAATGGCTACAATTTTACCTTGAGCAGATCAAGAATCTTTTGCTGACTGTTATCCGGGGTGCAAACAATTCGGCACGAAGAGCCCTGCACTTGAAGTCTCTGCCTTCTCAGGCTCTTTAATCTCTCAATCACATACTCAAATGTCCATCTGCGGTGTTTATTTTTTCCGTCAGACTGAAACAGAGGCTTTAGTCTCTGATTCATATGCCACTGCAAGTAGTAGGCAAGCATGCAAAGAAACACATGACAGCGGATTCGGTCGTCGGTCTTGTGATAAACGGGCCGCACCTCAAGCTGTACGCTCTTTAAGTTCCGAAACGCCTGTTCTACAAGAGCAAGCTTTTTATATGATGCCACTATTGCCTGCTTTGCCATCAGCCCGGCAGGAACATCGGAGGCAATGATGTAACAGCCGTCAATCAATTCCTCAGTCTCGATCTTCTCTGTTTTTAATTTCCATGTGAGACGTCCATCCTGTACTGACCACTCTACAAATTTACCTGTCTTCCACTTTCCCAGAACCTTCCCCACCCTTGCCGCTATCTTCTCGTTTGACGACTTCCGTTTTGATTGGGCTATGCTATCCAATGCCTTTCTGGTGACCTCAATCAAGCCTTTGCGTGTCACAGCTTCCCTTGTAGCGGTCTTTGGATTGCGGCATAAGCAGTATCGCCGTCCTATCGCCTCAGGATCCACTACTTCAATAATCTCCTTTTCATCAAACATATCGATCTGAATCACCTTGCGTTCCAGTAGCTCTTTTATCTGGTGGTGTGTTAATGCCGATATTATATTGAGCCCTTTTACATCCTTAACCTTTTCGTAATTGGCATGAGTAACCATTCCACGATCACCTACAAAGATTATCTCCTGGATCCCATATTTTTTCTGCACCTCAGCTATTTTATCGGGTACCGTTTGAGCATCCTGAGTATTCCCAGGGAAAACTTCCACACCCACAGGGCACCCCTCGGGACTGCAAAGCAGCCCTATCACCATCTGTTCATGCCCCCGCTTGCCGTCCCGGTTATATCCGAATTTAACGATCTCACTGTCTTCATACTCGCCCTCAAAATAACTGCTGGTTATATCGTAAAGCACAAGCGCGCCGTTTCGGAGATGCTTTTTCGCCAATGTACTTTGGATGGCATCCTGCCTCTGTAAAAGACGATCCATAGGCTCATAACAATGCTTATCTACGTCAACCGGCCCTTCTATCCCGCAGAGTTCCCATAATGCCGTGTCCTCCCATCTGTGCGATAAAGCCAGCTTGCTGCCGCTATATACTAAACGGCCGATTATCATGGCAAGACAGTCTTTAACCCACTGCTCGGAATATCTCGAATAAATCATCTTGTCCAACTCTAATTCCTTCGCCAACTGCAATACCGCATAGGAAGCGCCGTACTCTTTCGATTCCGCGATTTTGTGAGCGTCGGCTGAACCCTTTACCAGCACATCGCCCCTGAAGGCGGCCTGTATGAGCTTTAGTTGTTCAAGACTCATATCCTTAATGGTCCCATGTGTCGTGTGCCTGATTTCGCCCTTCTCACGGAAGGTAGTGCGAATAACGCCGTAGTGCTTATTGCCGGAAGTCTGTATTTCGAGATGGGGGCGTGGCTTCTTTTTAAATGGCATGGCTACTATTATAGGATATGATTACCACTATGTCAACTATAAAATGCTATATTATATGGCTACATTTGAAAGCCAAATACACGGTAATCTATTGTAATATAAGCATTTATGGGTGTTTTCATAAAAGAAAATACGCTGAGGCACAAAGCCAACGAGAGCATTTGTTACAATCTGTATCAACCGGGTTTCTCGATTTCTCTCAAAACCGAATCTGAAGAGCGCCGGGTATCAACTCCACCGCGCTACTAAACACCGGATCATAAGAGTCACCAGTGATGATTTTCGAGAGAAGAACTACGTGTAACACCAATCATCAGACTGCAGGATTCTACCTCTCATAATTAACATCATCAAGGTGTACATATGTGCAATTTATATTGCCGTAATACCGCAATAGGGCCCGATGTTACATAAACACTCTACGCTATCGTTCTTGATTAGCTCCAGATATTGTTTTTTCATAATGCTTATTGTTCAGCAATATCAAACTTATGTGTGCTGTTCTCTGAGCCAAATGTGAGAGGCCTCATGAATAACTGAACGAATCAATTCCAAATAATGGGCGAAAGCTGCTTAATCACTGTGCCCCCCATGTAAAATAAGGCCGCTAGACGAAATGATTATAGCTCTTAATGTCATAACGTCTCATTAGGGAGAGGTACTAACTTATATCTACGAAATCCCTTATATCCAGCCTCTGGTCTACCATCCTCCACTTTCCTGAAGAGGATTGACTGTCCTTGTGTACAGCAACCACAATTCTGACCCTATTGCCATAAGGGCCCAGTCTCTTTCTAATCTCGCTCAATACGCTGTCCGTATTCTCCTCTTTGTAATACTCAGCAGCATATACCCTCAGCTCCACTTTGCCGGGGCGTTCCTGATAGAGTTGAAAGCGCCCGATATTTTCTAAGACCCTGTAATCTATGTCGAGATTGACAGAGAAAACCTGCCCTTCCGAACCGATGAGAAAATCACCGATGCGCCCATCCATACTTTCCAGCACCTCGTAACGCCTCCCGCACAGAGTACAGGAATTGCCCTTCCTGGTTATATCCCCGGTCACGTATCTGATAAGGGGCATTGCGTAGTTGATGAATCCGGTTCCGACCAATTCAAACGCAGAACCCCGAACTGGAAGATACTCGGCATATCCGTATTGCGGATAGAGATGATAAATACCGGAGTGTTCACATCCACCGCCGTGTATCACCTTCTCTACCATCCCGTAATCAGAAAACACCCTGGCTCCAAAGACATATTTGATGATTTCCCTCTGCCATTCATACACATTCTCGGCATAAACAATAACTCCCTTAAGCTTGTTACGCAGTGATTTCCCTCTATTTTTCACAGATGAGGCGAAAGTTGCGACCGCATAAGGAAAGCCTATGAGATATTCAGGCTTGAAATAGTTGATCATTTCTGTATATTCATCAATCCATTCATCTACAAAGTAATTGCTCGAAAGGATCAGTTTATTTCCGTATTTCTTCCATGGGAGGCTGTCCTTCTTTCCCTCTCTTATATTCGCTACTAAAAAAACTGTTCTCGAATGCGGGCTGTATCCGCTCCTGCTCCACAGATCAATTATCGTTGCCCAGTGTTTTTCTTCGGTCTCTTTTGTTCCATAAACTATGAGTGGAATGCCTGTCGTTCCACTAGTAGATGCCGCAATTAATTTGCTCTTATGAATGTTTTCTGTTATGAATTCATGATGATTTTCTTTTATTGTAACCTTGTTGATATAGGGCAAAGCCTTAATATCGCTCAAGGCCTGTACCTTCTCCGGTTTAAACCCGTACTCTCCAAATAACTTTCTGTAGTAAGGCACATTTGCCCCAGCGTGCATCAACAAATCTCTTAATTGTTCGACCTGATAAGCCTCGATCTTATCCCTGTCCCACTTTTCTGACTCTTTCAGGAATCCGAGCCAGTATCGAAATGTCGGCCCATAGGACCCATAGGAGATACTGTATCTGAACTTCAGTGGGAGTCTCTCTAATACTTCCCTAACGGCCTTTTCAATAACCGAGTTGGATTCTATGAATTTCTTAATGATCTCTATGGTACCCATTACTCAGGATTCTTAACCAACCTTTTGATTTTTCCGAATAAACCTTTTATATATTGGAGCAAGACATTATAAAAAAGCGATTTCAGGCAATAGGTTGCGGAAATAAAATATAGCATACACGTAATTTTTCCGAGCAAATATATTCCCAATATATATCATGAAAGATTTTCGCTCCAAAAACCCATTTTCCGGCCAGATCCATTCTTTCCCAGTCTCGTATGACAACATTGCCTCTCCCGTGCGCTGCCTTCATTGTTTCAACTGACGATACTGCGTAATACTAGTTGTACTCTGTGATTTTAAGAAGTATATCACAGGTGTCGATAGCAGGAAGTACATCGCCGTGCATGTTTCGGATCGAAGTCGAGACTTCCTCCTGCCAGAGTGGCAGGTTTGCTCCGGAACAGGTGGCAGGAACGGGTCGGAATCTGCACCTACTCGAGTCCGTTTTGAAATGCCCGTTCGATAACTGCTCCCTTTTCAGCGGCTATGCCGTATCCAAGCGGTAAGCGATATCCTCAGAAAACACGATTATCCCGCCTAAGCGGCCACACAATCGAAGCAATCACCACAGCAAGTCTTACCTCCTATTGTACTGTAATAGTTTTCGTGTACACATTGTCGGATTCATTGCTTTCAGGAATCACTCCTGTAGCATCGGTAATGATTTTAACTGTATGAGTTCCTGAGGACAATCGTCCTATGGGATAGCCAGTGACATATATATAGTACTTCGGTGGAAGTTGAGAACTGTAACTCCATGAAGCTTTCTGCACCCCGTCTACATATAAGTTTGTATAGAAAGTCTTATTGGTCGCGGCGGTACCATTATTGATTACAGCCCAATCAATATACAGATTGTTAGTCGAGTAAAGAGGACTACTGTCTGTGGTTTTGCCGCTCGTATTGGACACCACAATTTTATCTGACCATCCAGCCGGCTGATAGGGAGTCAGATTGGGCAGAGAATTTGTCCCGCTCGTACCGGTAAAGTTGGCCATAACGGTCTTTTGTCCATTCATTGACAGTGCATAGGGATTGCCCGTGCTGCTGATTGAGCCGCTCCAGGAGCTGAAGGTGTAGCCGGCATTTGCAACAGCAGTTAAACTTGTGACCCCGCTGTTAATCCAGCACCCGGCTGGACAGTTAGGGTTCACGCTTCCTCCTCCGGCAGGATTCACGGATGTCATCAATTGGTATTGAGTAGTGAATAAGGCCGTATAGGTCGTGGCTACTGAAGGTGTCGTTATCTTATCGGTGGTCTGTAAAGCTCCGTCGCTCCAAGAGGAAAAGACATACTGCGTCCCTGTGCCACCGCTTTGGGGCGATGCCACCCCTAAAGTATGGCTTGATCCTGCCGCCCAACTGAATGTATGAGGTGCTGTATAAGTAGTTCCATCCACATTGATCTGTTCGCCTGAAGGAGATGTAGTCACTGTGGTATAAACAGAGGAAGATCCCGAAACACTGCCGCATAACGAGACCTGGAGAGCTGATAATACGGCTCCAATCGGATTGCCGATGCCGATACCGGCTTGCGTGCCGGCAAAATTCAGCGCAACGGCCGCGTTTGTTTTGGCATCCAATACCGGTGAACCGGAGTCTCCGGGCGCGCTCATGACCGTATAAGGCGCAGTAGGCGAATACATAATTGCATTGCTGAATCTCCCCACTCCTCCGCATGCCTGCCCATAATTTACGTTGACAGTCAGGTTAACGCCTGTCACTGTTCCGCAGGTCATGCCACTCGTTCGCCCGCTTTTGCAAACGGTCTGCCCCAGGTATGCGGCGGCAACCGTATTGTTTTGTGGGCCTAAGCCTTGGATGTTATTTGAGACCAGTGTGTCGCTACTTTGGACAAAGGCGGCATCAACATAGTTTATAGTGGCGCCGTCCATAATTACAGGAACAAATCGGTTGAGGGAACCGATAGCAGTTGCCCCGGTTGTAGTACAAACCGGATTATCGTCAATAACGCCGGGCAAATAGAAGATTGTTCCGAGTGGTGCGCTGTTTGGGCACAAATTTGGGCAGCCTGAAGCCGCTACGTGGTTGTTGGTGATGATTCCGTCAACTGCTGCAGTTGTGTTATCGCAGACCTTGAAACCAACTGTGCCTCCCGAGCAGTAGTTGCCGCATATGAGGCTGTTACCTCCGGAGACGCCGAGATTAATTGCGTGAGCTGAGATTTCGCCGACTACCCGTGTGATAGTCGACATATCCTCTATGCGCCCAGGTATATTTGGCAGCCGACTTTCGTCATCAACAAGAATAAGAATCCCGAGTTTCCCGAGATTTTCTCCGATTCCAACGCCGTGGACACCCGGAAGGCGCAACAGGTCTTCCGCATGGTGAGTATGAACTGCCCTCGCATGCTCTATCTCTTTTTGACTGAACAGATGCATCTCAGCGAAAGCCCCTGAGGGAAGCACAAGAAGTGTGACCACGACTATCACGGCCAAACTTATAAGTGCTTTATATTTCATTGTTCCCTCCTTACCCCTTGTACAATTGTAAAAAGTTTCCCTCATTTTAATGAGTATCCGTTCAGTTATCCGGATGCGCCCGTATTTCCCCTGTTGTCTCTATCGAGATCTCGTAGCCCCCAATGAGCCCTGGTATTTTTTTATCTAATTCGGGGGTCCTTTTGATGACATAGACTTTTATGCAAGAGTTGTTGCCGCAAAGTCCCTGGCCGATGCCGACAACACCTGGTATGGACATCAATTCTTCAGAGTGTTTCTTTATTGTTCCTTCGATGGAAAGCGTTGTCGTATTGGTCTTTGCCGGGGGATCATCAATTACATTGCCCATGCAGAACGTGGCACAGATTACGACAGAGATTACCCTCATAATTGAATTGATATGACGTTCATCTTCGCTCTCTTTATATTTAATTTTACCATACCAGTTAGATGCCTGCACTATATATTAAACGAGCGGTGGGGTTTGTCATATAGGATCGCATAAAAGATGAAATTGCATTTCCTTTACTTTCAACATATTGCAAAATTTTTCAGCAAGTAATTTCCAAATAAATTCGTGGTGAAGATGAAGTAATCCCTAAGATGTTTAAAGGGGACAGGCTGCATTTCAAGAAAAGCAGCCTGTCCCCTCTTTTTTTCACTTACCTGGCAATCACTGCTTCACTTCCCTTTAACAGTTGGCCTTTGAGATTCGTGAGGGCTGCAGCGTGGGCTGCCATGGAATTTAGTATCGCTGAAGCAAAAATGTACTCCGCAGGAGTTGTCCAGCCAGGGTGCTTAAGTATCTGGATGAGATGTTTGAAATCATCTCGCTACTGCCCCCAAATCGGCTTGGAGTTGAGCGAACTTGAACCCTGGCGCAAAGCCGGGCTTCTTTGCTTCCGGAGGAAGAATTGCGTAGGCCTCGTCGACACATTCATCCCACCATGCCCAAGTCGCCTTCTGAGTATTCCCCCAGGTGAGGACGGTCACACCGGTCGCATCGTATGCGACGGCAAATACCGCACATCCTGTGTTAGCTGGCCAGGCGTCCACGGTCGGCGAGCGTCGAATTGCTCAATGCAATTCTCTTGCACCTGAAACCCCAGGTAAACGCCACCAAAAAGCTGAATTGCCTGTTTAATGTGCGTGTGATTTTTTATATCAATACCGGCAAACGCGAGAATCTCGTCTCCACCAATAACGTTACTGCGCCAGTAGTTCAGCACATCGAGTTCATTCAGACCGGAGTCTATTCCACCTGTCAGATGCATGTACAACTTAACGACACCCTGCTTGGACATGATTCTTTTCTTCTTGCTAACCAGGCCGCGATAGGTTGTAGTCGCGTGGGCCAGAGCAGCGATGGTGCAGTCTCCCAAGGTATCGTTACCGTCCATCGGGAATAATTTTGTCGGGTCAGAAGTCTTCAGGTTCTTGTAAACCTTGGGTAGAACGTCATAAGAAGCAGGCGGCGCCGCAAGTTTGTCCGACAAATAGTTCTTGAAGCGCAATGTGCGGTAGTCTTGCTTAGGCGGGTGCTTTCCAAATCGATATGCAGACATAAATGTGATCTCCTATTTTTATGGGATGCTTTGGCAAGGCATAAGATCGATCGCCGCATCCATTAAGCGATCGGTTTCCTAAAATTGACCAACCTTCCCACCGTTATATAAGAATTGCGCTCAATCCATTTCGTCGTCACCTCCTAACCCGGCATAGCCGGGACCGAGTTTAAAATGTTCAGACTGCATAGGACAGCTGCGATTAACATGGCTGACACGATAAGCTATAGCCATGGACTCTTTTATAAAGAAGTTGGTTTTGTTCCTACCCTCCAAATATCGCCTATAGGGAATAGGTGTAATGAAAATAAAATGTCAAATTACATTAATTGTTTTCTTATCTTTTCCTTAAAATATCAAGACAATATTAACTCTTTTTTCTGCAAATGTCTGTCAGGGAAGTTTGACATTTTTTGTAGGGGAAGTTTGACAAATGGAAAATGCAGGAGAAGTAATCTCGTTTGAAAATAGTTATAAGAACTATTCTTAGCTGTTAAATGATCGTCTTTTTGTCCGGCAAATTCATATTGTTCGGATTGAGGTGTCGTTGCAGCAATTATGCTGTTTATTCTTAATAAACAATAACGTGGCTTAGGGTTATTTATCTGTGTAGGTACCATTAAGAACCCGAAATTATAGCCTAATAAATTTTTCTGAGAGTTACGCCCGAGGAGCCATACCTTTTCCTTATGCAAATTCCAGCCGGAGATATAAATTCCATAAGGAGCATAAAAATGTATAAATATGAGGTGATAGTTTACTGGAGCGATGAAGATGAAGCATTCATCGTAGAGGTTCCGGAACTTCCTGGTTGTATGGCTGACGGTGCTACATATGAAGAAGCAATTAAGAATGTACAAGTAATTATTGCTGAATGGATAGAAACAGCGAGGCAGTTGAATCGCGAAATACCTGAGCCCAAAGGTAAACTTGCATATGCATAGCTGCAAGCCTTTTTATTTAGATGTAAAGATATTCTACGCGGGCTGCACTTTTTGAAATCTCAATCATAATTGGAATTCTGTTGGTCGCACTAAATCTTTTCCTCACTTTTGTCCAGTAGTAAACAACACCAAAATCCCTCTTTCATATAGAACTCGATAGGCGAAAAATATTTTGAAAGAGTAGATTATTATTTGAAACAAATATTCTGATGTGTTTCTGCCTTGTATGGATTGCGCCTCGAAATGAATATTTTACTCACAACTAAAGATAGTTCATTATAGATATTTATAAAAAGACGCAACCAATACTATTGATTTATTAACCACTCCTTTGCCTGATCGTGTGTGCCAAATATGGGCAATGTTCTTTTGGAGAAAGCCATAATGGTGTTATAGGCTAACTTCACGAGAGGTCTTGTAATTCCTACGATAGCTCCTGCTTTAACGTATGGTTTATTATATAAGGTCAGGTCTTTTAAAACAGTGAGAATTTCTGCATCATAGTGGGCATTTGTTACATCTGTTAGGGTTAAGACAGAATTGAGATCCTTACCTTGTACCCACTGTTTTGCAGCGTCTACAATTGGCATGATTTCTTCTTTGCTGGTGCAATTAGAGAAATCAAAGAAGAGTATTTTCTTCCCCCTATATTCCAGTTCTTGAAGTTCTTTTCTCATAATTTTTTGTCTTACCTGAACTTTTGAAAAATATTTACCCCCTACCTAGGTAGGATGGTCATCTTTTAAGGATAATTATAAACTAAGCATAGTTCTAATTATATTAGATAAATTATGAAGATAGATCAAAAAAACTGGACAGCAGAAAATGGATGGATTCCTGAGTTTTCGGGAAAAACAGACGAAAAAGTCCAATTGGTTCTCTTCTTTGGCTCCACTCAGATATTAAGAAGTAGAATTCCATGCGCGGAGATTAAACAGGCTTATCCGAATGCCCATTTTTTTGGATGTTCAACAGCAGGTGAAATTGCCGGAACGCAGGTTACTGATAATGCATTTGTTATGACAGCAATAAGCTTTGAATCTGTCAGGATTGAAGGCGCACAGGTTGAGTTGAGCCAAACTTTCGACAGTTATCGGGCAGGACAGCTTCTTGCCCAGTCTCTCGAAACAAATGGGCTGAGACATGTCATAGTTCTCTCTGACGGGCTTTACGTAAATGGCAGTGATCTGGTAAGGGGTTTGACTGAAAATCTTCCACCTGAAGTATCAATAACAGGAGGTCTCGCAGGAGATGGAGAAAGATTTGAAGAGACACTGGTATGCTGGGATAGCCACCCTCAGAATAAAACAGTTGCTGCGGTTGGCTTATATGGGGATAAATTAAGAATTGGTTATGCTTCACAAGGGGGCTGGGATCCATTTGGTCCTGAAAGGGTAATAACAAAGGCAAAAGGCAATATATTATACGAACTGGATGGCAAGTCAGCCCTGGACCTGTATAAATTATACCTGGGCAAACAAGCTGCAGGACTCCCTGCCACGGGCCTTCTTTTTCCCCTGAGTATTCGAACAAAAGACAGCCAAACAAGTCTCGTCAGAACGATTCTTTCTGTAAATGAAGGAGAACAAAGCATGACGTTTGCCGGAGATGTTCCTGATGGGTCTTATGCCCGTTTAATGAAAGCAAACTTTGACAGGCTCATTGACGGTGCAAGCGGAGCGGCAACAAAAAGTTATGAGGCAATCGGCTCTTTCTCTCCGGAACTTGCCATACTCATCAGTTGTGTCGGGAGAAAAATGATCCTCAAGCAGAGGACTGAAGAGGAGATTGAAGGTGTTCGTGATATTTTAGGAAAAAAGACTGTAATGACAGGCTTTTATTCATATGGAGAATTATCACCGTTCAATCAGGGCGGCATCTGTGCATTGCACAATCAGACAATGACAATTACTGTTCTTTCTGAAGAATAACCATGGAAAACATACACAGCCTCCTTAAACGTCAGATTAAGAAACATTTAGGTGAGTTGTCTTCTCTTCCAAAGGAATTGAAGGACATTTTTGCTTCTATAAATAATGCGTATATTCAATCAGATATTGACAGAAATATGCTTGAGCGATCTCTTGATCTGAGTTCTCACGAATTACTCATTGCAAACGAAGAACTCAAAAAAACCCTGTCACTCCTCAATGCAACAATTGAATCTACCAGAGATGGAATACTCGTTGTTGATTTGACAGGGGGAATAACCAGTTTTAATAAAAAATTCATAGAAATGTGGAATATTCCACAATATATTATCGATTCTCGGGATGATTCCTCAGCACTCAGTTTTGTTTTGGATCAGCTACAAAACCTTGATGGTTTTATAAAGAAAGTACAGGAATTATATGCACAATCAGATGCAGAGAGCTATGATCTGCTGCAATTCAAGGATGGCAGGATCTTTGAACGGTATTCAAGACCTCAGAGAATAGAAGAGAAATGTGTTGGGAGAGTTTGGAGTTTTAGCGTATTTTCTTTTATGAAAACACCCATAAATGCTTATATTACAATAGATTACCGTGTATTTGGCTTTCAAATGTAGCCATATAATATAGCATTTTATAGTTGACATAGTGGTAATCATATCCTATAATAGTAGCCATGCCATTTAAAAAGAAGCCACGCCCCCATCTCGAAATACAGACTTCCGGCAATAAGCACTACGGCGTTATTCGCACTACCTTCCGTGAGAAGGGCGAAATCAGGCACACGACACATGGGACCATTAAGGATATGAGTCTTGAACAACTAAAGCTCATACAGGCCGCCTTCAGGGGCAATGTGCTGGTAAAGGGTTCAGCCGACGCTCACAAAATCGCGGAATCGAAAGAGTACGGCGCTTCCTATGCGGTATTGCAGTTGGCGAAGGAATTAGAGTTGGACAAGATGATTTATTCGAGATATTCCGAGCAGTGGGTTAAAGACTGTCTTGCCATGATAATCGGCCGTTTAGTATATAGCGGCAGCAAGCTGGCTTTATCGCACAGATGGGAGGACACGGCATTATGGGAACTCTGCGGGATAGAAGGGCCGGTTGACGTAGATAAGCATTGTTATGAGCCTATGGATCGTCTTTTACAGAGGCAGGATGCCATCCAAAGTACATTGGCGAAAAAGCATCTCCGAAACGGCGCGCTTGTGCTTTACGATATAACCAGCAGTTATTTTGAGGGCGAGTATGAAGACAGTGAGATCGTTAAATTCGGATATAACCGGGACGGCAAGCGGGGGCATGAACAGATGGTGATAGGGCTGCTTTGCAGTCCCGAGGGGTGCCCTGTGGGTGTGGAAGTTTTCCCTGGGAATACTCAGGATGCTCAAACGGTACCCGATAAAATAGCTGAGGTGCAGAAAAAATATGGGATCCAGGAGATAATCTTTGTAGGTGATCGTGGAATGGTTACTCATGCCAATTACGAAAAGGTTAAGGATGTAAAAGGGCTCAATATAATATCGGCATTAACACACCACCAGATAAAAGAGCTACTGGAACGCAAGGTGATTCAGATCGATATGTTTGATGAAAAGGAGATTATTGAAGTAGTGGATCCTGAGGCGATAGGACGGCGATACTGCTTATGCCGCAATCCAAAGACCGCTACAAGGGAAGCTGTGACACGCAAAGGCTTGATTGAGGTCACCAGAAAGGCATTGGATAGCATAGCCCAATCAAAACGGAAGTCGTCAAACGAGAAGATAGCGGCAAGGGTGGGGAAGGTTCTGGGAAAGTGGAAGACAGGTAAATTTGTAGAGTGGTCAGTACAGGATGGACGTCTCACATGGAAATTAAAAACAGAGAAGATCGAGACTGAGGAATTGATTGACGGCTGTTACATCATTGCCTCCGATGTTCCTGCCGGGCTGATGGCAAAGCAGGCAATAGTGGCATCATATAAAAAGCTTGCTCTTGTAGAACAGGCGTTTCGGAACTTAAAGAGCGTACAGCTTGAGGTGCGGCCCGTTTATCACAAGACCGACGACCGAATCCGCTGTCATGTGTTTCTTTGCATGCTTGCCTACTACTTGCAGTGGCATATGAATCAGAGACTAAAGCCTCTGTTTCAGTCTGACGGAAAAAATAAACACCGCAGATGGACATTTGAGTATGTGATTGAGAGATTAAAGAGCCTGAGAAGGCAGAGACTTCAAGTGCAGGGCTCTTCGTGCCGAATTGTTTGCACCCCGGATAACAGTCAGCAAAAGATTCTTGATCTGCTCAAGGTAAAATTGTAGCCATTTTCTTGAAATTAGAAATCGCCTTCAAATCATTGCAGCATATGGAGTTCCTCGTAGTTTTTAAAAAGAAAATACGTTTTAGCGATATCACGGCACGGAAAAAAGCTGAGGAACAAGTCGCCCAAATGGCATATTTTGATGTTCTCACCAATCTGCCGAATCGCTATTTATTCAAAGATCGTTTGAATCAAGCGCTTTTATATTCAGAAAAATATAAAAAATTATTAGCGATAATTTATATTGATTTAGATGATTTCAAACGTATAAATGATACATTTGGCCATAATTTTGGAGATAAGTTTTTGCAGTCCGTTTCTGATCGCTTGTTAAAAAAAATACGCAGCATTGATACTCTTGCCTGTGTCGAAGAAGATTATTTAGGAACAACTATAGCTCGCCTTGGAGGTGATGAATTTACCATATTACTAAGAGAAATAAAGGAAACTCAGGATGCCGGCAGAGTAGCACAACGTATTATTGATCTTTTCTCACAACCTTTTTACGTAGAGAACCGAATGATATTTATTTCGCCGAGCATCGGCATAGCATTATATCCTAATGATGGTCATGATGTTGATACTCTTTTAAGAAATGCAGATACAGCAATGTACCATTCAAAAGAAAAAGGGAGAAATAATTACCAATTCTTCTCAGAGAGCATGAATATCGAAGCCCTTGAACGATTTTACCTGGAGAATAGCCTGAGAAGCGCCATAGACAAGGAAGATTTTCAATTACATTATCAGCCACAATATGACAGTTCGACAGGTAAGATTATCGGCGTGGAAGCCTTAATAAGGTGGATACACCCTGAAAGGGGAATGCTTTTGCCGGATGAATTTATTACGATTGCAGAGGAAAGTGGTCTAATTCTGCCGATTGGAAGTTGGGTACTCAAGACAGCCTGTGAACAGAACAAAGCCTGGCAACTTGCTGAGTGCAGGCCAATATACGTTACCATAAATATATCCGGTGTGCAGTTTAACCAGAATAATTTTGTGGAATCTGTAGCTCAGACGTTGCTCGATACAGGGTTAGAACCGCAATACCTTGAGCTGGAGCTTACAGAGAGCATTCTTATGGAGCCAACAGAAAAAACTTTCATTACTCTGAATGAGTTAAAAGCTACAGGAGTAAGGATTGCAATTGATGATTTCGGCAAAGGATATTCTTCGCTCGGATATTTAAAGCGGTTACCTATAGATACCTTGAAAATTGACCGTTCTTTTGTGAGGGATATCATATCGAATTCTGACGACAGAGCAATCATAAGAGCCGTTATATCACTGGCACGTTCTCTCAATCTAAAAGTTATTGCTGAAGGAGTAGAAAATCACGACCAGTTAACATATCTTAGGGAACAAGGCAGTGATGGGATACAAGGTTTTTTGTTGAGTAAGCCAATGACACCAAATTCATTCATACAACTCTTTAAGCAAGAAGATCAACTGCCCTTTGATAAATTCACAGAATACATAAAAACAGAATAATCTTTAACCCAAATCTACGGAAATGATTAAAGATTTATCTCAATACTTTATTAAAACGTCACATAATTAATAGTTCATTAATCTCCATACCCCGCCGTCTCTGCGGCGGGCACCTTACGTCGTCGGGGTGCAGGGCGTCGGAGCGAAGCGCAGACCCTTGCCGACCCGCGGGGTCTAATACCCCGTGGTGTCGTGCCGAGCAAAGCGAGGTTTAGTTTATTTCGTAAAAATGACTCATTTCGGATACACTCCTGACTTCTCAATTCGAAATGTACTGCGCACTCAATGATCAGAATCGGAAATGCGGACTTGATGAAGGAAATGACAGCGAAACTTTCGGTGCATAGTCCTCGACGATCCGAAGCAATGCAAAGGGAGAAGGAGATTAAGAGGAAGAAGAGCAGGCAATATATTCAGAACTTGGTCAGTCGGCAGAGTCCCGAAGGCGTTCGGGATTAACCACCCTGTCCCGCAGGATTGCGGGAATCCCTCCCCGGGAGCCAATAATCTTAGAGTTAATATAACAGGGCTTAACAATTAAATTAACACGATCGGTAATTCACTAATTTTCTGCGGCGTAATATTCATCAGCACAATAAGTCTTATCTGTGCAACACTACTTCCTAAAATCCGTACTTCACAAAACACGCAAAATGTTGTAGGTTATATTCGGTAATTTATAAAAGAAGGGATATCCGCAAAGTAGTTCGGATATAGCACTAAAAATGGTGGATTAGACGTACTTCATATATTCGGATAGACCGAATGTTAGGCATGATGCTTGTAAGGAGTGACAGATGTTAAAAATATTGTATAACTCAAGTCAGATTAGAAAAGAAATTACCAGACTTTTTTCTGCACCGCGTTGCCGAAGAGTTGCTATAGTAGCTTTTGTTGGTGATGGTGCAGAATCTTATTTGCCAAAACCAAAAGGATTGCATTTGATTTGCTGGCCAAAAGCAGGCGGTACTAATCCAAATGCTATTCGTCAACTCATAAAACGTAACGTTAAGGTTTCTTTTGTGGATTCCCTACATATGAAAGTATATTGGGCAGAAGGTCGGGGTGCAATAATAACTTCTGCAAACCTTTCCACAAATGCTCTTGGTTCTGGAGACTTAAAGGAGGTCGGGGTTCTTTTATCAGATGAAGACCTTGATATCGATTATTTGATTTCGTCTTTAAAATTGCGCAATCCATCAAAAAAGGAATTATCAAATTTAGACCGTCTGCACGATTTGTTTTATGTTAAAAATCCCCCTATGCGTAAAAAGAGACATGTCCCGACATTCAAGACATGGTATCAATCAATCGCCCCTCGCCTGTGGAAACTCGGCTGGGCAGATGAGCGCGGAACCTTCTCTCGATCAGCAAAGGAAATTGCAAAACAAGATTACGGTCTTTCGCCCTACTGGTTTGTCGCCTGCAAAAAGAATGATTTTAGAAAAGAAGACTGGGTTCTAACATTTATGCTCCAAAATAATGCTGCAACAGAACTTGCCTGGATGTTTGTTGATTACATTGTGCCTGTAGCTAAGAATGACAAACGTGCTTATTCGTCAGAGTATCCTTTTCAAGCAGTTCAAGTTGGCAAACGAAGTCGTTATCCGATTCCACCATTCGGAATTGATACAGTTTTTCGAAAAGCGTTCACAAAAGCTATTAAAGAAATTGGAGGTTCAGAAAGAGTAGAAGCACTAAAATCTATGAAACCACCGAAAACATTAGTTAAATTAATTGCAAATACTACGCTTAAAAGGAGTTCTATTTGAACCATGCTCGACACTTCATTTAACAGGCAGTTTTGCGACGTTCCAATATCCAGATGCGCCTGTGCTATATTCTTTTATTAGGTGAACGATGAAACCTGATGAAGTCAAAAAAATATTGGAAGCTATCGTTACTACTTTTGGGCCATTCTTAGGCGCTCTTCTTATATTTACAGTGCTCGTAATTTGCGTTATCTTGTACTTTTTTAAAAAACGTATCGAATCTATTGCAGACGAAATATCGAAAAAGGCTGTTACTGAATTTGGCAAGAAATTGGATTTGGCTTTTCGAGACGAAGCTTTAAGGATTGATTTGCAGAGCCACCTCGGGAAAACATCAATTGATAAGAAGCTTACGTTGTATGAAGAGGTTTATTCATTATACTTTGACTATCAGAAGTCATGGACATTTAAGAAAGAAACTCCTCAAGAAGACATTCGGGCACTTTGGAGTAAGATTCTGCAGATGAGGCAAAAAATATTTTTGAACTCTATATATCTTGGCGGTTACTTGACAGATAATCTTCTGAAAGCAGTTATTTCAATGCACACTCTCTTAGAGGATAAGGTCGCCAATATTAATAATCCCCTGATAAAATATTTCCCTTCATATGTTCATTCCGATAAAACCCTCTTTTCAGAAGAAGAAAGACTCGGAGAATATTTGGACAAGTCCAGAACATGGCTGTACGAGAATTTGTTGACAGACCAAAATATAAGAATGTACGACTTCACGGATAACCAGAAAAACTTCCTGAGAGAAGAAAGAGAGAAGATTTTTCACCCAAGCCATGAATACGGCGCATAGCATGGTGCAAGAGATTAACGTCCAAACCATTTGGGCTTTTTTTGAACTGTGAACGTTCATTTGTACCGGAAATTTTCATTTTTCACCACCTCTTGATTGTTCTGATTTGTAGGTGAAGTCCATAAACAACGGGTGTTTGTTATGGGTGTTAAACTATTCCTTCGCTGGAAGGACCTATCTTCTTGCTATTTGAGTGGCATGGTTATATCCTGCAAGGTGAATATAGATAAACGTGACGATTCTGCATCAGATGCATAGTTTAATGTCCCTTTCTTATATTGCAAAAATATTACTATGATAGTAAATTCAAATAAGAAAGGAGGACAAAGGTTTTTCGGCTGCAACTATTCGGATTACACCTTCTGAAAAATAATGAACCGGTACAGAGCTGAATATAAAAAGAAATTGACATCTCCGCAAAAGGCGGTGGAAAGAATAAAAAATGGCGATACTATTATTCACAGCGTTACATTAACTGAACCACCTGCTCTTTTGAACGCCATCGCTGATAGGGCAAGAGCAGGAGATATTAAAGGGATTAAGATATACTCCTTTAATCCATCCGTGTATGCTGAAAAGTCTTACTTCTCTGTAGATCTTTGTGATTGTATCGAAACATATTCATGGTTTGTCAGCAAAACAGCCAGGAACCAGGTTGCCGTTGGACTCTGTCAGTATATACCATCATATCTTCACCAAGTCCCTAAATTCATACAGGAAAATATGACTGTTGATGTCACTGTTACAACTGTCTCGCCGATGGACAACGCCGGTTTTTTCAGCCTTGGCCTGGCCAACCCATTCACATCAATCGCTGCAAGACAAAGCAAAATGTTTATCGTTGAAGTTAATAAAAACATGCCCCGTGTTTTTGGCGATTGCCTTGTGCATATTTCTGAGGTAGATGCAATAGCAGAAAATCATGTTCCACTTCTGGATTTACCGCTGCCCGAGCCAAAACCTGAAGATGAAATTATAGGTAAGCAAATGGTTGAATTGATACCTGACGGAGCTGCTCTTCAGTTGGGAATCGGCACCCTCCCGAACGCTATATGCCCATTCCTTACAGGGCATAAAGACCTCGGAATTCATACAGAGCTTCTTGGTCCCGGAATGGTAGAACTTATTAAAAATGGCGTTATTAACGGGCGCAGGAAAACTCTCCACCGCCGAAAGCACATTTTTTCTGTCTGTTACGGCAGGAAGGACACCTTTGATTTTATGGACGATAATCCGAGTATGGAATGTTATCCTTCTTCTTATGTTATGGATCCGTCTGTTATTTCTAAAAACGATAATATGATAGCTATCAATTCTATTATCGAAGTAGATCTGACAGGTCAATGCAATGCCGAGTTTCTGGGAGGATTTCAATACAGCGGTACCGGCGGTCAACTGGATTTTGTCAGGGGAGCTTATGCATCCCGTGGCGGAAAGTCAATTATGGCTTTTTATGCTACCGCGAAAAAAGGGGAGGTGTCCCGCGTTGTTCCCCGGCTGGCGGAAGGGACAAGCGTTACAACTCCACGAATGGATGTGCAATATCTTGCAACAGAGTATGGGATTGTAAATTTAAAGCAAAAGTCTGTTCGCGAAAGAGCCTTAGCATTAATCAGCATTGCACACCCTAAATTCAGGGACAGCCTGTTGCGGGAGGCTGAAAATATGCTTCTCATGTAGACCCACAATTATTCGTCATTATGAAATAAGGCCGTGCGATTTGCGTCAAGACCGATTTTCTGAGCCTTTAAATTCAATTACCATCATAGTAATATCATCCGACTGCGATACACCGTGAGCAAAAGAAACAACCTTTTCCATTATTCCCTCAAGTATCTCTTGAATAGGCTTGTCCTGTAATGCAATGACATCTTTTCCGAGCCGTTCACTTGTGAATTGTTCTTCATGTTCATTCATTGCCTCTGTAACACCATCGGTATACATGAAAAGCGCATCTCCGGGATGGAATACAATTCGGTCCGTCTTATAATTGACCTGTTCCATTGCGCCAATAAAGATATTCGTCTCTCCTTCAAGCCATATCACTTGTTTCCCCTTTTGAATGATTAACGGAGGGTTATGTCCTGCGTTCGTGTACAATATTTCTCCTGTTTTCGTATCCAGAATCCCGCAAAAAACAGTTACAAACATACTGGAATCATTGCCGATACAAAGTTCTTCGTTCACTTTAGTTAAAAGTTCACCAGGTGCTATGCCCGGAGTAGCTATCGCTTTTATAAATGTTCTGGTCACGGCCATGAAAAGAGCTGCAGGGATGCCTTTACCTGAAACATCAGCGATGACGAAACAGAGGAGATTCTGATCAATGAAGAAAAAGTCATAGAAGTCTCCTCCGATTTCCTTTGCAGGTTTGATCGTTGCAAAGATGTCGAACTCTGTCCTGTCAGGGAATGGAGGAAATTTTTTGGGTAGGATACCCATCTGTATTTCACTGGCTATTTTTAGTTCGCTTTCAATCCTTTCCTTTGCGGCAGTGGTCTCCGTAAGTTGTCTGATGTATTCTTTCAATGATGTTTTCATATAATGGAATGCTGCTGTGAGTTTACCTACCTCATCGCCTGATTTCACAGGGGGCAATTCAATGTCCAAGTCTCCCGTACCAATACGCTCGGCTGCTTCGGACATTTCTCTCAATTGTCTTGTAATTGACCTCGTATTCAGTATTACCGCTACTGAAAGGAGCAAAATACCCGCTATCCCAAGAAATATAACTGTTCTGTTGAGATGAATTATATCCTCTGTCAGTTCATCCTTTGGATAAATAACCCCGATAGCCCATCCACTTGAAGGCACGGGAGTATAATACATCCAGCACGGTCTCCCACGAACGATGCTTCTAAATGGAACAAAACCCGACTCGCCTCTGATCATCTTTCTCCCGATTTCTCTAAGAAGGGCATCGCCTCTTCTTTCTGCCACACTGAATATGGTTTCGTTCATGATCAATTCTTTATTATAGTGAGTTATAACCGTCCCATTCTTTGAAATCAGAAAGGCATACCCTGTCTTTAGTATCTTTATAGAAAGAATCATCTCCCTGAGCCACTCAAGTGACACATCCGCTGTTACAACACCCATGAATTGTCTCTTCCCTTTAACATTTTTATGGAAGGGGACTGAATAGGTTGCCATCATTATATTCCCGGACCCTTCGTCAAAATATGGTTCACTCCATACAGGGCGGTCCAGTTCTTTGGGGATTTGATACCAATCTGAAATGAAATAGTTATATTTAAAAACATCTTGTAAATTTTTCAGTCTTATCTTGCCGTTTTCTTTATAAAAATAGGGTGCAAAGGCGGGTAAATTATTATCGAATGAATAATGTTCAAACGCTATCGTAGAACCATATATTTCGGGATTGTTTTCGACTGTTATTTTGAGAAACTGTAATAGTTCTTTTTTATTATAAGAACTGTTTTCCAAAAAACAGGCCATGTTTTCTGTCACTTTCTGAACTGAACGGAGTATGGTTTCAATCCTGTTTGCGGTGGAAAAAGCAAGATTTTTCGCGTTCTCTTTTACATCCTTTTCTATCATCCGTCGTGACGCATAGTAGTTGTAGCTGAGAATGATCAAAAAAACAAGAGCACTGCTCAATGTAATCAGGACTATGAGTTTAAAAGCTATGCCTCTATTTTTCAGCATGTACGGAACACTCTCGGCAGAAAGATTCAAACTCCGGTATGTCTTTTATAAAACCATTTTCTTTCAGCTCTTTCGCTACCCGTAAAAAATCGGCCTTGAGTAATATGCCGATAGGGGTTTTATTATCCTGAGGAGAAATAAGATCTTTTGTCTTTTCAAGCATCCATTTCTGGTGCACTCTGTTTGCAGGAATGTTCACTATTGTCATGTATTTCAACACAATGTCAAGTGCCTCATCAGGATGAGCAAAGGCATATTGCCAGCCTTCAATAGAGGCTTTTACAAAAGCACAGGAAAGTGAAGGGTCTTTATTGAAATTGCTTTCAAGGGTATATATTCCGTCCTCAGGAAAATTCAGCCCATGGTCATAAAAGAAAAAAGTTGTCAATTCTTCAGGGTTAATTCCTGAATTTATGATAGTGTGGTATTCGTTATACCACATGGCAGATGCAACATCTACACCGTCTCTGAGGAAAAGATTGACTGAAGATGACTGGGGTATAACCCTTACTTTAAGATTATATTTTTTAAATAAAGCTTTCGGCTGGATTTGATATTCTGCGCTCCAGAGGCCGACTTTCTTGCCATTTATATCCTGAGGCTTAAGTATACCTTTTGTTTTTTTTGCAACGAGCATTAAGGCAGAGCGCTGTATTATTTGTCCGATATTTACTAATTTTACTCCTTGAGATCGTTTCTGGATTGCCGTTGAAAGCCACATGGTTGCAAAGTCAGCTTTCCCTTTTTTAAGAAATTCTACAGAGGAACTGTTAGGGCCGCCTTTGAGAATAGTTAAATCAATTCCATATTTTTTATAGATTCCCTTTTCATAGGCGACATAATATCCTGCAAATTGTGCCTGCGGCTGCCAATGAGGAATAAAAGTTACTTTCTTTAGATTTTCCCCCAGGCATGGAGAGATCATAAAGTTAAATATAATGAGCAACAGTGCGTATGTTCTCAGTCTGAATTTGCTTTTAATCTTTATTTTGAGGTGCATTACTCTTAAGCGGCATAGGCCAATCGACCGGATGCATCGCATTACTTTTCATGTTTTGTGTAATGTAAGAATTTTAATATTAATAATTAATTCTCTAATCTTGCGCAGCATTGAGAAACCCGGTTAGTACAGATTAGAACAAATGCCATTGCTGGATCTGTGCGTCAGTCCACTTATTCGCGTACAAAACAAACGCATATCCTCAGGTTGTTGCTATTTGTTAAAATTCGAAAGACTTCCTCCGCGCAATTCTCAATAGAGTCTAATATTGGATGAACATTTCTATAGCTTCTATTTTTAATCCCAGCGGACTTATAGGTAAATCCAATAATGAGAGCTTGTTTTTATAGAGCGAATCCATATCAACCCCCTGAAAAGATATTAACCCTAATCGTAATAAATGGTTCCGGAATATGCAATGGCCGGCTCTAAAGGGACGGGATCAAAGGGGAAAGCAACCTTTTCTGTAAATATCCCCACTTCCCCATCCAGGGTAAAATCTCACGGAATCAATTATTGATAATAACCGCAGCCTACTACAATATCCTGATATTTTTCTACATATGTACGCTTCTTCTGAACCTTTTTCGTTACGGGGTTCATAAAGTCATACGAAACCCAGCCGCTATCGGATTTCTTAACGAGTTCTATCATCTGTTTAACGAACTTTGTCTGGCTTTCGTCCTTGATATCCATATGGTTTTTTCCAACCCATTGGGGAAATTGGCCATGTGCAAGGACTGTGCCATCAAGTTTGTTTACGAAGACATAGGTATCCTTGACAGTAAAACGCCCCTTTTTATTGCTGATTTCAGCTAAGGCTTTTTCACGGCCGACTTCTTTGATGTACGCAATAGCCTTTTGCACCATCTCCTGTGCCTGTTTTTCTTTGCCTTCGCCCGCGTATGATAAAAGCGCAGAGGACAATAAAATACCAACAGTCAATAAAACAACACTAAACTTTTTCATGTTACTAACCTCCATTATTTAAAATTAACATGAATCATGCATCAGAACACGAGGTAACATAACACAAGAGGTTAAAACACAACAAGGCTTACATTTAATGCGCCCGCCAGGCCGGGGGATTTTTTCGCTTCTTTTCAAAGAAACTTCGAGCGTTCGCAGAATATATTGGCTATTACGAGGCTGCATTAACCGTAGCACGCTCTTCTATCACCAATTTTTCTTGAGGAGTTTATCCTAAATTTGAGTTATTGCTTTTTAACAGACCTTTATCTAAACTTTTATTAAACAAAACTGCAGGAGGAATTATGGAAATAGATGCTCAAAAGAAAAAGAACGCTTTAGTTGTTTCAGCGAAAGGCAGGATTGATGCTATTACAGCGCCCCAGTTTGAAAACAGTTTATTTGATTTCATATCTAAAGGGGAGAATATTTTTGTTATTAATTTTGCTCATCTTGAATATATAAGCAGCGCCGGCCTTAGAAGTATTCTTGCAACTGCTAAAAAATTAAAAGAAAAAAAAGGTAAAATGCTGTTTGCCGGATTACAGGAGCCTGTTAAGGAGGTTTTCAGGATTTCAGGGTTTAACTCTATCTTTCAAGTATTCACTACCGATGAAGAAGCGCTTGCGACAATTGAATGAAAATTCTCTCGCAAAAAAAAATACCTGCAAGGCTTGATTATTTGAAGAAAAGCTTAGATTTTATCTCATCTTGCGCAAGAGATCAGGGGTTTAATATGAAGAAAATCCTCGAGATAGAACTTGCGGCCGAGGAAGCCCTTGTGAATATTTTCAATTACGCATATAAAGGTAGAGAAGGGGATGTTGAGATTATCTGCAAGCTTGATAATAATGAAAACTTCATGATCGAGATAGCGGACTCGGGGGAGCCTTTTAATGTGCTTTCTGTTGCAGATCCGGATATCCACGCTGACATTTCCGAACGTCAACCAGGAGGCCTCGGCGTATTTTTCATAAAAAAATTAATGGACGGTGTCCAATATAGATATGAAGGAAACAAGAACATATTAAGACTTATTATTTCTAAGGAGAAATGATATCCTGCTGAGGCGGCATTTGGGTAGAAGAGAATGTTGAAGAGGCATATGTCGTTGACAAATTGTAATCTTTATCTTACGATTTACACACGCATTAGAGAAGGAGGATTTGTTTGGAAGGATGTGCGGCAGTGTATCCGGCACCGGGCCTCAGGATAGAGCGTAAGAATCTTCGGCAGCAGATGGGTCATGGCTAATAACGATCAGATAGCCATCCTGTTACAGGGTTCGGAGAGGTGGAACAAATGGAGAGAAGAAAACCGCGAAGCTGAAATAGATCTCAGCAATGCGGAACTGGATGGCGCCAATCTCTCTTCGATGAATCTACGGAATGCCAACTTTTCTCATGCGTCGATGAAGGGCGCCAATTTTGCCAACTCTGACCTGAGCAGCACGACTTTTGCGCTTGCCGACCTCGAAAACGCCTTATTTTTTTTCTCCACTCTTGTAGGGGCGGACATGAGGGGGGCCAACCTGCTGAACGTTTCACTGGAAGACGCAAAGCTTGCAGGAGCGGACTTTTCTCACGCCAACCTCACAGGCGCCATGATGGCCCATGCCGACTGCAAGAACATTGATCTTGTAAATGCGAACCTGACAGGTGCGAACTTGACAGGTGCGAACCTGGAAAGCGCAAAGGTTTCCTCCGTCGTCTATGACCGGAAGATTTTTTTCAGGACCCTGAAGAAGGTAAAGTTCAGCCCGGTGAAGATGTGGGGAAAGAGGTATGATCTTCTGCTCGGCACGACGTGTCGATGCAAGGGTGTCCACACGGCGTCGTGTTACGGCAGTCAGAGGTTCCAGCTTTTTCTTGAAGACCAGGATTATCTCGAGGAACTTCTGGAAACCAAATGGGGTAAACCGATAGTGTTCATCTGGTGGGCCCTCGCGGACTGTGGCCGTTCGATGATGCGATGGGCGGGCTGGTCCTTACTCTTCGTATTGTTTTTTGCCATCCTTTACTGGGAGATGGGAGCTCAACATTTCCATGTTGCGAACCTCCCGTTCGGTCTGATAACGATGGTGTATTACAGCATGGTTACCTTTACGACCCTGGGATTCGGGGACGTTGCTCCAAAGACCAACTTCGCCGCGATGCTGATTACCGCAGAAGTGATCATCGGCTACATAATGCTGGGGGGTCTGATCTCCATATTCGCGAATAAGCTGGCGCGCAGAAGGCGATAAGCGTACGAATTCTTCGCGGGACGGAAAGCGCGTACGATCCCTGCCCTTGCTGTCAGAGTCATGTATTTTATTGAGTCAGAGTTTATTACTTGCCTGCAATTGTAGCCCTTGACATCCATAAACTATTGTTTATATATTAACAAATAATAGTAAAACGATGTTAAAGCTCATTTCGCAATATATAGCTTACGAACTACTGAAATTGGAGCACGGCTCTCATCTCGCTGATGCTGTAGATTTCTTTATTTACGATACAATCAAGATATTTCTTTTACTTGCGGGCATAATATTTGTTGTCTCGACAATTCGCAGCTTTTTCCCTCCTGAAAAAACGAAACGGATATTGTCCCATAAAAAAGAGTTTATAGGAAATATTTTGGCAGCCCTCCTCGGTATTGTAACTCCATTCTGCTCATGCTCTGCAGTGCCGCTATTTATCGGCTTTGTAGAGGCCGGCGTACCCTTAGGCGTAACGTTTTCATTCCTTATTTCATCACCGATGGTAAATGAGGTCGCGGTCGTTTTGCTTTTCGGGCTCTTTGGCTGGAAGGTGGCTGCGCTCTATGCCGGAGCCGGCCTTCTTGTTGCAATTTTCGGAGGTTTGGTTATAGGGAAACTCAAGCTTGAAAAGTGGGTAGAGGAATATGTATACCAATTCCACAATGGACAGGAATATGAAATACTTAGGCAAAGCTTTAGAGAAAGGCTCCTATACGCAAAAGAAAATACCGTAGATATATTAAAAAGGGTATGGCTGTATATTATTATTGCGATCGGCATAGGCGGGTTTATTCATGGGTATGTGCCTCAGGACTTTCTTGTCCGTTATGCCGGACCCGGGAATCCCTTTGCCGTTCCTATAGCAGTATTGCTCGGGGTTCCTCTCTACGCAAATGCTGCAGGAGTCATTCCGATAGTCTATGCCCTTATGGAAAAAGGATTGAGCATGGGAACGGTATTGGCCTTTATGATGGCAGTAACGGCATTGTCGTTTCCCGAAATGATAATCCTAAGGAAAGTCTTGAAGATTCCACTTCTCGCGGTATTTGTCGGTATAATGACTGTGACCATTATAGCCGTTGGCTATTTGTTTAATGCAATTCTATAGAGGAGAGGATCTGTGAGAATAGATTGTTATATGTCGTCGACCTGCGGAGCGGAAGAAGGTCTGAGGGAAAATATCTCTCAAGCATTAGATTTGGAGGACTTACAGGCAGAAGTGCAGTTCTACCGGATCGATAATATACAGGCCGCGACATTAGAGCTTCGTGGTTCTCCCTCTGTGCTTATTGATGGAAAAGACATTCAGCCGGCAGATGTAGCCGGGTTTTCCTGAAGGTTATTCAAAGACGAAGCCGGGAAGCTTCTGAATATCCCGTCTGTGGAAATATTGAGAAAAGTAATCAGAGAGAAAAAGGAGGAAGAGCAATGGAAATAAAAATATTAGGCCCGGGTTGTCCTAACTGCTCGATGATGGAGGAACTGGCCCAAAAGGCGGTAAAAGAACTCGGCATTGAAGCGAGGGTGGATAAGATAACAGACATCAGGGAGATCATGAAATTCACTATGTCAACGCCTGCACTTCTTATTAACGGGAAACTGAAACATTCCGGGAAACCTTTGCCGACTCTTGACAAAGTGAAAGACTTAATAAGGGCGGCGGTGTAACCATGCAGGACCTCCTAAGTGTCTTTAAATCACTTTCTGAAGAAACGAGACTGAGAATTGTTAAACTCCTTGAACACGGAGAACTCTGCGTCTGCGATATAGTTGCCGCCCTGGACATGATACAGCCAAAGGTGTCTTTTCATCTTGCTGTTCTGAAAGAGGCCGGTCTTATCAAAGACCGAAAACAGGGCAAATGGACTCATTACAGCATTGCTGATGCTGATATATTCAGGAGATTTCTCCTCCTCTCAACACTGGATAAAATTTCTGCTGAAACAGTATCTGAGGATACGAGAAGATTGAAGGCTTTCCTGAAAATTAAACATCAGAAAGCAAACGTGGTTTCCCTGCCCAACAGAAATGCCTGCTGCGGGAGGTAACGAAATGGCTGAAGTAGTGAAGAGGCTGTCATTTCTTAACCGTTTTCTCACCTTATGGATATTTCTGGCAATGGCTGTCGGCGTTGGTTCAGGTCTGGTAAATATAGCGCTGTATTTTAAGCGGAAATATTTTGCTGCTGAGTATTGCCGGATTAAAGGGACTGAGCCGATATAATCGGTGCAATGGTTGAATAAACGTCAAGTGCATATTCCGGTGAAACCTACCACTCATTCCATTGGAATCCTGCCACCTGTTCCGACGAGAGCCTGCATAGGGGGCCGGGGATATCTTGACTCCACAAATTATGTTTGGTCCGCCCCGTAATGCGCACAACTCGTTTGTGGATAACACCTCGGAATCAACAGTGGTGACTTTTTATTGATTCCCAGTAAGCGTCATTCCGCTGCGAAGTTGCGGAATGACGCTTACTGGGAATGCACAGATATAAATCCCTACTTTTTTTGTAGCAGGGTGGTACGTGGAATCTATTTTTTCTTTCTGAAAATAATCATAGGGCAGTTTTTACAGACATCTGCACCAGGGAAATGATCTCCCGGTTTTGTAAGGGATGCGCTTCCAAGATTATTAATGCGATCCAGGAGTCTCTGTATAGTTGCCTCTATATGCTCTCCGGGAATCGTTACGTTTATTTCGCCTCTTTCCATTTTACCGGAATTATAAGTGCCACCGCAGGCGCTAATCATGTTCGCTGATTTTTCAAGATACGAGAATACATTGCCTCCGCATGCAGCAGAATTAACAGTAAGATTGCTATGAATTGGATGTATGTCCATTGCAGACATATAGTCAACCAAAAGGTGATAAGCTTGCATATTATCACAATAGAAATGAACCGTATCAGGAGCAAAATATGAGCCAGCAAGGGGAGACACGATAAAAGCTTTGAGGGCGCCTTCAGGAAGTCTGGGTTTTGTCTTTACAAACTTTACCGCCTGATCCCAGTTCTTTGCATACTTTAAATGAGTCTTTACTTCAGCATCATCAAAAGGCTTCCATCCAAAAACAAAAGAAGCATTACTGCAGCCTAACTTCTCCTTCGTTCCGAGAACTGTCTGGCCTTTCATGCGAGCAGCAATCTCAAATTGGCAGAAGGTAAGTGGCTTCGCAGCCTCATGATACGATGCGTTTTCCATAAAATCTTCGAGATCTTCATCTTTAAAGATAAATTTCACAGCAATGGGATAATGCATAAGACGAAGCTCATCCATCAATATCTTCTGCATATCTTGATAGGATATTTTCTTGTCCATTTATGAACCTCCGCAAATAATGCAATCAATACTTCATAAAAATTATTCTCTAAATATCATAACACTTACACAAAATCCTCAGGCCACCAATAATATTTTGCAAATAAGAACTGGTATCAGGCTGGCCTACAGGAGCATGTAACGTTTATTAACAGAAGAAACATACATTTTTAAACGCTTTCTATGCGGTGTCTAATTCAGGAAGGACATCTCCGCTCTCCGGGTATGTCAACGCAGATCTCAACTTCTTACTTTCTACCCATTGTTTTTTTTGGCTTTTGCAATAAACCATGTGAATGTGCCTTCAAAGGTGGTGTTCTTCCCTTCGTCTACGATCTTTACTGTGACGTCCACAAGGGTCCGTCCCTTTTCCGAGAGTTCTTTCTTTGCCTTCGTGGCTCTGTCTGCGTCAATAAAGCCTTCTGAAAATAGTCTTCCCTTTGCTGGGTTTCTATATTTGACTTCAACTCTCCTCACTACGGGAAAATAAGCTCCGTTCCAGTCGCCAAAGTTTCTTTCCAGGATCTCCCCGCTTGAGGCTTCAGCCAGTGCATATTGAGCAGATGCATGAATGGTCCCTAAATGATTCTGATATTTTACACTGTCTTCAAGCATAAGAATCGTGTCAGGTTCATCCGACTTTTTAATCAATAGGATCTTATTAAAAGGCAGGTCCAAAACATTCATTCTTTTCCTTTCGTATAAGCTGATAATGATAGCAAGTCAAGAGTTGCGCTTACAAGCATATGTGATTATTAGTTTTAAAGCCACTGGATCCCTCACTATATAAGCTCAGGAAAATGACAATTACTGTTTATACTCTGCACCATTATATCATGCTCAGGAGGTCTCAGTTACAGAGGAAGGATGTTTGCCTATCAGGACTCTCTGGAATACTGCGTTTCTTTCGTCCCGTAATGCGCATACCTTTTTTGTCAAAGACACCTACAGTGCCGCCTAACCCACATAATTCATAAATTTTTGGCACATGAGATTTTTGGTGGCTTTTTGAGTCAAGTGAAGACAATAGAAGACCAATACGGAGCAGTTTTATAGACGAGTCACGATCTGATCTCGTAAAATCAGTCGGAGAAGGGCTTCATGGCAGTTTTTAAGCGCACTTCACCATTGAGGACATTTCCTGTTGAAGTTTTTCCGTAAGAAAATGTTCAGGTCGTATCAGCAGCAAGCCGATGATATACTAATGCAAAGATTTTCTTCCAGGGATAGCCACTGGCTAAGCGAAACCATACCCGTCGGGCTGTCTGGATTACCTGGGCTCCAATCTTCAGAAGCCTCAGCCTTAACTGCTGTATCTGCATTGAGGCAAATTCTGTTTTCTGAAGAGCTTCCCTGAGCCTCAGAACAAGCCAGTACGCCGCCATATGCAGGAAGAGTCTGAACTGGTTGGCAACAAAGCGATGACAACTCAACCGGTCTGCCTTGAGCCCATTTTTAAACTCGTCAATCCGTACCTCACAGGTACCGCCACGCTCGGTGTAAAACTCATAGAGTTCTTTTGGTTCATAGGAGAGGTTGGTTACGACAAAACGACGGTTAGGTCCCTGTATCAGCCATTCAGCCTTCATGATAACCCGTCGCTCTTTCGGCCAACTCTGCGCCTGATATAATCCCTCTGTAAACATCCTCTGTTTTTGTCCTGTTTCCGTATACTGCTTATGCGCTTTCTTGAGAATGGCTTCGATCATCCGCTCAAGCACATCATTACGGATCAGACCGATCATATATTTGAGACCCTCTTCTTCACAGTATTCATATAACTCTGGTACTGCAAATCCAGCATCGCCACGGACGATGATCTCTGTTTTTGGAAACGCCTCCTTAAGTTTCGGAATGATCCGCTTGAGGATCGACACCGCTCCATAACTGGCATGCCGGTTACCAGCTCTGAGGGCCGCTGTTATCAGTTGCCCTGTGTCAGCATCGTAGATTACAAGCGGATGGTACATGTATTGGTCATAGTAGCCATGAAAGAACGTCAACTGCTGATTGCCGTATGTCGGATCGTCCGTCCCATCAAGGTCCAGAATAATCCTTTTTGGCTTTCTCTTCCGGTTCCGACGAATGTAAAGATTAATAAAATATTCTCCTATCCTGTATAGATCGTTCCGGGTGATTGCGTTTTCCAAGCGTGACAAGGTGGGCTGTGAGCCAAGATCTTCATCGCTCAACTTCCGTCCACAGGCTGTCTTCAGTGCTGGATCTTTTCTTACTATGTTTGCATCGTTACAGTCCTCATACCCAGCAACGATTTGATATGTCCGCTGACGTAACAGTGTCTCCAGATTGTGATCGGTGTAACGGTTGTCTCTTCGGTCTGTAATACATCCTGCCATCCCTGTTATCAACCGCAAAGCATTGTCTGCTTGCCTCACCAGCAACAAGCCCGAATCAGAGGTTATCTCCCCTCCCTCAAAATCCACAGTTACTTTGTGCTTCCGAATGAATGAAAAGGTGAGCTGTTTTGTGATACACTCTGTCATATAGCCAACCATCCTTTCTTTGGTCTTTGAGGCTTCGCAATCTCAATGATACCAAAGGTCTTAGGATTGTTGGCTATTTTCTTAAACAGAATTTATGAATTATCTGGGCTAATAAGAGATGAAAAAGTGCCTGTTATTGTATCCCGTAAAGCGTGAATGACGACTATTAAGTTTTTTGAGTCTGTAGCGTTATCTGAGATCTCTTTGGGTTGTGGAGCCGTTGTCTGACAGTCCACTGAGGATCTGCAATGTATTATGCTCATCGATATCCAGATGACTGTTCATGTTGTGAACATAACATAGGGTTTATTTGGCTGTCAAGCTTGCAATTTATTCAAGCAAAATTTGATAAATTCGCCGGATTTCATGTAAAATTTCGAGTTGGAGGACATATGAAAATCAAAGTTATAGGGTGTTCAGGTGCAGAATTTCCCGGGCATAACGCACCTGCCTTTCTTCTGGACAATGAAATCCTGTTTGATGCGGGGAGTCTAACCAGCGTCCTGGATGAGAAAGCGCAGTTAAGAATAAAGGATATCTTTGTTACCCATGCCCACCTTGATCATATACGGAGCATACCGTTTCTTGCCGATAACATTGTTGTCGGAAAAAAGAACAGCAAGATCACGATTTTCAGTATCTCTTCTGTAATAAAAACAATTAAGAGACACCTTTTCAATAGTTCGGTTTGGCCTGATTTCACATTAATTCCAAACCCCGAAAATGCAATTCTGAACCTTGTCGAACTGAAAGCCGGGACATCTATAAAAATAAATGGTTACACGATAACCCCGCATAAGGTAAATCATCCTGTCCCTGCTGTAGGATATTTGGTTGAGGACAAAATGGGGAAAAGATTTTTTTATACAGGGGATACGGGACCGTCTTCCAATACCTGGAAAAAGATCGGCAGTGCAAAGATCCATTGTCTCATCATTGATGTCTCTTTTCCCAATAATATGAGAGACCTGGCTATCAGTACGGGACATCTCACCCCCGACCTTTTAAAAGAAGAACTGCTGAAGATTCAGCCTGGACCTGAACATATATATATTACTCATCCAAAGCCCCATTATTTAAAAAACATTCAAGCACAGCTCAATAAGCTCAGGATGAAAAACCTTACCATATTAAAAGACGGGGATATAATCAAGGTTTAATTCCGGTTTAATCTTTTCTATAAAAGTCTTGTTTGAGAAAAGAGATCAGATGATTCCGGAAACTATCTTATAGGAATTGAATTCCATAAACAAAGGGCCCATCCTGAAGCTTTCCATGCGGTTGCACGGAGGCACGGTAAACGGATGACCCCCTCAGATCTCGATTTCCTCCTGAGCACAAATCTTTTTAGTTCAATCCCACAAGAATCTATCGACCCGTTATTGCATTGCCTGACATTCCAAAATATCAAAGCAGGTGAGAGGTTTATAAAGAAAGGAGGGGAAGGCGACGGTCTATATATCATTCGCAGCGGTTCATGTATAGTGAATTTGTAACAAAACAATTCCTTACATCCAATCGCCCGCCTCAAAGCAGGTGATATTGTCGGGGAGATGGCTGTGTTGACCGGCGCCCGCAGAAGCACGCATGTGGATGCAGAAACCGATATCAGTCTGTGGCGACTCAGCAGGGCCAAATTTAATGAATTATCTCTGGAATACCCTGACTTAAGGAATTTCCTGACCGAGATAGTTACAAACCGCATTTCCACTTCAAAATTGACGGCATTCAGGACCATCGGGAAATACATCATAAAGGAGAATATCGGACAGGGTGCATGGAGTGTGGTATACAAGGGCATTCATGGGAAACTGAATTTCCCTGTTGCTATTAAAATGTTGAAGCACACCATGGCTATGGATCCGGAATTCTGGGATAAATTTCAAAATGAAGCAAAGACGATAGCAAAACTGAACCAGTAAACTACCACCGACAAGGTCGGTGGTAGTTTACTAAATTGTTGCCGCACTATTTGACAGTGTAAACTTGACTGTGTGAAATTCAAACGAGGGGAAAAATAAGGGCGCACCTCCTATAAAATATTTTGTTAGACCAATAACAAAAATCAAAAGGAGGAGCACCCATGGAAATTAAGATTAGCGTACCAGAAGTCGTAAATTTAATCAAAGAATTGCAGGAGAATCCGTCGAGGATATTTGAGATGGCCACGCTGAATGTGCAAAAGGACGTAGGCAACTATTTGACGAACCTGATGAAGGCAGAACTGACGCATGTTTTAGGGCGTGGAAGATATGAGCGTGGCAAGGGGGAGGCCAACCATCGCAACGGGAGCTATCCCCGGGACTTCTGTATTAAGGGGATTGGAGAAGTAGCAGTAAAGGTACCTAGAGATCGGAAGGGCGAATATCAGACACAGGTATTGCCTCGTGGGAAGCGATATGAAACCAGGATCGCGGAGGATCTGTCGATGATGTATCTGACGGGGATAAGCACGCGGACGCTCTCGATGTTAAGCAAGAGACTTATAGGGCGTGAGATATCTCATGAAGAAGTGAGCAAGGCGAGCAAGGAATTGACGGCAGGGGTAGAGAATTGGCGCAACCGTGATTTATCCCAGGAGCCAATAAAATACATCTTTGTAGACGGCGTGATCTTCAAGATGAGATTGAAGTATAGTGTGGAGAATGTCCCCGTACTTGCAGCAATAGGGGTAACAGGGGATGGAACGAAATTAGTGCTCGGTCTGCAGAGCGGCGACAAGGAATCGGCTACGAACTGGAGGGAGTTTTTTAAGGATCTAAAAAGCAGAGGGCTCGACGGGTCATCGGTGAGGCTGGGAATCATGGATGGGCTTTCTGGGCTGGAGAAAGTATTTGAAGAAGAGTTTCCCAATGCAAAAGTGCAGAGGTGCCAGGTGCATGTGGCCCGTAATGTACTGGCGAAGGTACCTCATAAATTGAAAAAGGAAGTAGCAGATGATCTGAGGTCTATATTCTATGCCTCTTCAAAAGGAAAGGCAGATGAATTCTACAGGAGCTTTTACACGAAGTGGAGCAAAGAACTCCCCTCAGCCGTGAAATCATTAGGCCAGTCAATAGACGCCTGTTTGACATTCTTCAAGTTCCCGGAAGAAGAATGGATATCATTACGGACGTCGAACATTATTGAGCGCCTGAACAAGGAATTCAAGAGAAGAACGAAGACTATGGAGATAGTAGCCGGAGAGGATGCCTGTTATAGGCTTCTTGCTTTTATATCGTTAAAGATGGAGTTGAGTTGGAGATCAAATCCAATAGGAAAGGTGCGACCCAATTTGCCCCTTTATCAAATTTACACAAAATAGTTGACACTACCCACTATTTGTGTGACCTTTATGTATCACATAAAAAAGAATAAAATGCGGGTTTTGAATCAATATTTGCAAAAATGATGGTTTTTATTGACGTTTACCTGTAAAGAGGCTAAAATACTTCCGCAAGCTGCAAATCAAGGGGAAATATGAATAGGGGTAACCTTTTTTTTCTCTGTATATATTTGCTGGTTTTTCTGTCTCTCAATTCGCCCAATATTTACGCATCCGATAACCTCCTCGAAAAAGGTATCGAAGAATATAAAGCAGAAAATTACGAAGAATCTCTCGATATTCTTTTAGCAGTTAGATCCCAGCAGCCGGATTCTTCCATAGCGGCATTTTATCTCGGCCTTGCCTTCAAACAGGTGAAAGATTACAAACAAGCTGAAATACACCTCAGAGATGCAGTGCGCCTAATCCCTCCGGTAAAAGACGCATATATAGAACTTGCGGAGGTCCTCTTTACGCTCGATAAACTCAAAGAGGCGGAAGTCTGGATAGCGAGGGCTGAAAAGGAAGGCATTAAGCCTGCCAATACATTATTCCTGAAAGGGCTTATCCTACTAAAGGAAGGGAAAACAGAACAGGCTGCTGAGGCATTCCGCAGGGCAAAGCAGCTTGACCCGTCCCTGTCCCAGCCTGCCGATTTGCAGATCGCAATGGCGCAGATAGCAGCGCAGCGTTTTGAAGACGCCAAAAAGAGCCTGCGCACAATTCAGGACATAGACCCGACATCCGACCTTGCATCCTTTGCACAGGAATATGAAAAGGCGTTGGACAGGACGCTCCGGACATACAAGCCGTGGCAGTTCAGGCTGGGCGTTGCATGCCAGTATGACGACAATGTTGTTTTAAAGCCCTCATCAGACATCTCGGGGGTACTCATTTCCGGGGAGAAAGACGGCAGCATCGTAGGCACCTTCGGCGTTTCTTACAGTCCATTGCTGAACGGCCCCTATTTCCTGAATTTTAAATATGACATTTATACCGACACCTATTTCAAAACAGACTCGCATAACCTTCTGATACAGACCGTGTCCCTCAATCCCGGAGTCAACGTAAACAGTGTTGCCTTGTCTTTGCCGGTTTCATATTCTTACGCACTCGTGCAGCAGGAAGGATACATGGGCCTCGGTAGCGTAAAACCGACAGTGCAGATCGCCTTCCGGCCTGAACATATCGGCGTATTCTCCGTGGGATATGAAAGAAGAGAGCTGCTTCAGGCGCCGATCAATCGTGATGAAAACAGGGACGGCAATATATTCAGCATTTCCGCAGGTTATATACATCCCTTTAAAGAAGGCAAGGGCATCTTCAATATAGCGTACGAATTTACGGATGACGACGCCGAAGGCAAAAACTGGGCAAACCTCGGCAACAGGTTCAGCCTCAGCCTCCTTTTGCCGGGTGTGGTAAAAAAGACAAACCTGATTTTATCGGGTGATATGTTCCTGCAGGACTATAAAAACACGCATACTGCCTTCGGGGTAAAAAGAATGGACCGGACATACACGGCATCCGCAACAATCATCGTAGCGTTACTTAAAAACGTAAACCTCAACGTGCAGTATACCCACATAACAGCTGATTCTAATGTCGCCGTCTATGATTACAGTCGCAACATTTATACAGTGGGGGTCGAATATAAATTTTAGATTATATGGGGATAGTATGGAAAGGACTATCTTCCTTTAGAAAAGCTGATCAAATGATGATTCGTAAAACACTGAAATAACGTTTTTAAGATCGGTGATATTAAGGAGTAACGCCATGACAGATCACACAGCACATAGGATACGAAATAAAGCAGTCGGTCAGGGACCGGTCTTACTCATTACTTTTTTACTGATTGCGGTTTGTTGTTTGTTTTCCAGTAAAGTGAATGCTTTTGCATCGGAAATAGTCGGACAATTCACGCATGTTGAGGGTAAAGTCGACCTTTTGAGAGAAGGCGCTCTCCCTGCAAAAAACGTGAATATCAAAGACCCGGTAATGCTTAAGGACATCATCAGGACAAAAAGCAATTCAAAGGCCGAAATCACGCTCCGCGACAATACCGTCCTGCGCATTGCACAGAGGAGCAGGATCGACATCAGTGAATATTTTACGGGGGATTCAAAGAACAAAGGGGTAGTAAAACTCTCACGGGGACAGATGCAGGCTATGGTAGACAAGACGATGGCAAAGCGCATCTCCGCTGCTCCTAATGCCAACACCTTTGAGATCCATACGCCGAATGCGGTGGCAGGGGTCAGGGGCACTGACTTTTTTGTTTCCTATGACCGAGATGTGACAACGGTCCTTTTAAAAGAGGGAGAGGTCTGTATCTATAATTTAAAATTCCCTTCTTCTGTCACCTGTCTGCCTCCAAATTTTATAGTCACTATTACCGGAGCAAATATACCTGCTCAACCAAGGAAGGCGACGAATATGGAATTGCAGATATTTGAAAGAGAAACATCACCGATGCTCCCTGCTGCAAAAGGCTTTTCAGGAATTGCCCCCCCTGCCTCAGCGGCTGCAGCATCGTTGAACCAAGGGGCTTTGATTACACCACTCTCATCTTCTGCTACGGATGCACCGGCAAACATAACAGACATACCTATCTCAAAACCGATTACAGAACAGATTCCAATAACCGAGCAACCCAAAACGTCTGAGAGCGCCATCAGTGCAAGTATATGGAGTAATTTCCCAACAGTAAGCGATGGGTCTTTCAATGCTCTAATGAAAAGCACTGATACATTATGGATTGCTACTCAGAACTCACCGGCTACTATGCAGCTCACCGGAACGTATTCAGCCGGCAGCAGCCTACCGCATATCTGGTTCCAGCAGGATGTTTTCAGCAACAACACCGGCAATGGCACCAAAACCACGTTTGACGGAGGCGCTTACCGGGGCTTTATCGGCGGAACAGAAATCAGCAATGCATCTGAAGCAGCATTTTTAGGCCTTTTCATAGACCCTTCAGGGAATACAGGATTTCTGAAAGGCAATGTGACCGGTACGACGACCGGCTCGTCTTTGTCAATGAATGGAGGTTTATATCCGGTCAGGATCGGGACGAGTACCATAAGCCCGGCAGACTTTTATAATGCCATCTCAACAAGCGTGTTCTCTGTCAATGGTCCAAGCTTCACAAATGATGTCTTAAATATCAACGTTGTATCAGGGGCCGGCCAGACTATGAACATCAATGGCCAGAACGACTGGGGAATTTCTCAGATACTGTTAAACGGAACATATACGGATAGCGTCAATGATTCCTGGTCTCTGTCCCTTAGCAACTCCTCTGACACGGGGCAATTCAATGCAGACCTTCAAGGGAATAAATGGTCGCAGAACAAGGTCAATGCAGCAGGCTCAGGATACTGGGTTGATGCAAGTACTGCTTCTCCCCTGACGGGGATATATATCGGAGAGACCATCGGGACTTTCAATCCTGCAGACCATACGTGGCAGGCGGTTTCATCCGGTATATTGCTTGAGACGAACAGACTGCTTCAGATGGCGTCTACCGCAAACGGCAGAAACAGTCTCCAGCAGCTGAACATCCCGGCCTTTGAGGTGGGCAGGACCAGCCTCTCGGGCTCTCTCATAGAAGGGCAGAGCGGTTCTTTTGATCACGTAAGCGTATTTATGAACGACGTAGTATTTCTTGCCCCTTCCACAGGGCAGAAGCCCGGCATATGGGCAACAAATGCAGTGAGCGGGCAATATGATTTTACTCACGGGTTTATCACCCCGGCCAATATCACCGGTGCGGATAGTGTGATCGCAATCACGAACGGCGGCAATATCAGCGCAGACTTCCAGTTCAAAAACTGGAACACTGCCAATAACACGTGGACTGCGGGTGTCAATAACGGAACAGGCAATCTGAGCGGGGGTTCGTACAGCGGCCCGGTGAATTTCAACGGCGTTGCGGCAGGTACGCGCACAGGCATAAACTCAGGCTCTTTCACAGGGACGGGAGCGGGGACTGTGAGATGATTTCTTCTGAAAATACCTCCCCTTCCCCTCCTTGCAAAGGAGGGGATTAAAGAGGGTGGTACTGATAAAATATCCTTAATTTAGTCATCAGTCGTGGGGGGATCTGACTATGAAAAAGCTTAATACCTTAATCTTTGCCATTATTATCTTTAACATCTTTCTTATCACAGGGATACTGATTCCACTTAATTCCGATGCAGCAACTCAAACCATGTATACACCAAACTGGGACACTAACACTATTAGCAAGGCAAATCTTGATGGCTCAGGCGGAGTCAGCCTCAACCTCGGGCTGTTAAATTACCCGTTTGGCATAGCAATATCCGGCGAGAGGATGTATGTAGTCAATTATCAAAATAGCAAGGTTATCCGGGCAAATCTTGATGGCACTGGCGCACAAGATATCGGCAACCCCGGAAGCTTTCTCAGTAATCCGACGGGCATAGCGATATCCGGCGGAAAGATGTATATTGTTGCAATCGACGTGTCCCCTTACAAAGTTGTCCAGGCAAATCTTGATGGCACTGGTGCACAAGATCTCGGCAACCTCAACGGTACGCTCAATGTGCCGAGAGGCATAGCAATAGACCCTTCAGGATACATATATGTAGCCAACGCTGGCGGCAACAACATCAGCAAAGCGGATATTAATGGTGGAGGTGGAGTGAGCCTTGATATCAGCGGACTATGCAACACGCCCGATGGCATAGCGATATCAGGCGGCAAGATATATGTTGCTTGCAATGGCAGTCAAAACATTGTCCGGTTAAATCTTGATGGCACTGGTGTGCAAAACCTCGGCAACCTGGGAGGGCTAAGCAAGCCGACGGGCATAGCGATAGACGCTTATGGCGGCAAGATGTATGTAGTGAGCAGTGATAACGGAAATGGCAATCAAAAAATTGTCCAGGCAAATCTTGACGGTACTGGTGGAACAAACCTAGGCAACTTAAGCGGCGTGCTACATTTTGGGCAGATGATTGCAATATTCACACAGCATAATCTTACGGTAACGAAGACCGGCAACGGAACGATAATAAGCCTTCCTGCGGGTATTAATTGTGATACCGATTGCAACGAATTATATACCGAGGGAACTGTCGTTACCCTGAAGGCCATTCCTGACGCAGGTTCGTACTTCAATGGATGGACGGGTGACTGCGTGAGTCAGGCATTGGAGTGTAAAGTGACGATGGATGCGGCGAAGAATGTTACCGCCAATTTCACAACTACTCCTCCATCCGTTCAAACCTGGGCAAAAACCTATGGCGGCACAGGTGGAGATTGGGCCAATTCCATCCAGCAGACCTCGGATGGCGGTTTCATTGTATCTGGTGCTACCGCGTCATTTGGTTCAGGCAGTAATGATGCATGGATATTGAAGCTTAATGCGGACGGAACAGTAGCATGGCAGAACACCTATGGCGGAACGGGAGATGATGGTGCCGGTGCTATCCAGCAGACCTCGGATGGCGGTTACATTGTGGCTGGTAGTACCGCGTCATTTGGCGCAGGCAGTGCTGATGTATGGATATTGAAGCTTAATGCGGACGGAACAGTGGCATGGCAGAACACCTATGGTGGAACGGGAGATGATGGTGCCGGTGCCATCCAGCAGACCTCGGATGGCGGGTACATTGTGGCTGGTAGTACCGCGTTATTTGGCGCAGGCAGTGCTGATGCATGGGTATTGAAGCTTAATGCGGACGGAACCGTAGCCTGGCAGAAAACCTATGGCGGAGCGGGCAATGATTATGCCAATTCCGTCCAGCAGACCTTAGATGGCGGGTACATTGTGGCTGGTTATACAGATTCATTTGGTGCAGGTTACGGCGATGCATGGATATTGAAGCTTAATGCGGATGGAACCGTAGCATGGCAAAACGCTTATGGTGGAGCGGGTGCTGATTATGCTGCTGCCGTCCAGCAGACCTCGGATGGCAGTTACATTGTGGCTGGTTATACCAATTCATTTGGTGCAGGTTCCGGCGATGCATGGATATTGAAGCTTAATGCGGACGGAACCGTAGCCTGGCAGAAAACCTATGGCGGAGCGAGCGATGATTATGCCACTGCCGTCCAGCAGACCTCGGATGGCGGTTACATTGTGGCTGGTCGTGCAGATTCATTTGGTGCAGGTTACGGCGATGCATGGATATTGAAACTTAATGCGGATGGAACAGTGGCCTGGCAGAAAACCTATGGCGGGGCGGGAGATGATTATGCCTACTCCGTCCAGCAGACCTCGGATGGCGGTTACATTGTGGTTGGTCGTACAGATTCATTTGGTGCAGGCGGTACGGATATATGGATATTGAAGCTTGATTCGGCTGGGAATATATCCGGATGCCCTTCAGGATTAATAGGGGTAACAAATGTATTAGGAAGTAGTGCAGGTGCGACTTTGACAGGTACGGCAGTGATAGCTGCAGGCACTGCTGTTAGCCCTCAGACAAGCATTGCAACTGTAACAGACACGAGCGTTTCAGGGGCGGTTATATGTACCGGTTTGCAGGAGTACATGCTGACGGTTGCGAAGTCAGGCACAGGAGTCGGTTCTGTAACAAGCTCTCCCGCAGGTATCAATTGTGATACTTCGAATTTCGACTGTTCTGGGTTATATCTTTCAGGCTCTGTCGTAACCCTTACTGCGTCAACGTATTCGGGCAATGCATTTACAGGCTGGTCAGGAGGCGGGTGCACCGGCACAGGAACCTGTGTTGTAACTGTAAACGCTCCCGTAACGGTAACCGCAAACTTTGATGCGGTGCCGACTTATCAAATGTCTGTTGTCCCATCAGGCACGGGTGCCGGCAGGGTAACAAGCACACCCGGCTATATCGACTGCAGTACAAATTGCGGTGACTGTTCTTGCGGGCAAAGTTACAATGAAGGCACAGCAGTCACACTTTCTGCAACAGCTGATCCGGGGTCGGTATTTACCGGATGGACAGTCTCGGGCAATCCGACCGCTTGTCCCGGTACCGGAAACTGTCAGGTAACTATGAGCGCTGACCAGTCGGTGACTGCAGACTTCGAATTAGGTCCTACCATCAGGGTATTGCCGGCAAATTATAATTTCGGAGATACACCTGTCTCGACTCCATTGACACGTGAAGTGACAATCTCCAATATCGGCAGCGTAGGAAATCTAAACGTTACAAGTGACATGACCTTATCTGATTCTACTAACTATTCCCTGGATACGGGCAGTGGCTCAAGTCCCTGCGGCAGCACGACGCCGACAATTTCTCCCAGCAGCAATTGCACAGTTGTTATCACATTCACTCCTAAATCAACCGGTATTTTCAATACAACTCTGTCAATAATTTCAAATGATCCTGTTACACCGACGATAAATGTTCCGATGTCCGGTTCCTCCGGCGCTACAGGGATCAGCTGGGCAAAGACCTATGGCGGCACAGGTGTAGATAGGGCCAATACCATCCGGCAGACCACGGACGGTGGGTATATTGTAGCTGGATATACCGAGTCATTTGGCGCAGGCAATGGCTATGCATGGGTAATGAAGCTTGGTTCAGGTGGTGCTGTGCAGTGGCAGAAGACCTATGGCGGTGGCGGTGTCAATGAAGTGTATTCTGTCCAGCAGACCACGGACGGTGGGTATATTGTAGCTGGATATACCAATTCATCTGGTGCAGGCAGTGGCGATGTATGGATAATGAAGCTTGATAGTGATGGAAATGTTGGGTCAGATTATTCGGGTACATGGCAGAAGACCTATGGCGGTGGCAATGTTGAGGTAGTGTATTCTATCCAGCAGACCACGGACGGTGGGTATATTGTAGCTGGATATACCAGTTCATTTGGTGCAGGCAATGGCGATGCATGGATAATGAAGCTTGATAGTGATGGAAATGTTGGGTCAGATTATTCGGGTACATGGCAGAAGACCTATGGCGGTGGCAATGTTGATGCAATGTATTCTATCCGGCAGACCACGGACGGTGGGTATATTGTAGCTGGATATACCGATTCATCTGGTGCAGGCGATAGCGATGCATGGGTGATGAAACTCAACACAGACGGAAGCGTTGCATGGCAGAAGACCTATGGCGGTGCAGGTTCGGAGTATGCCTATCCCATTCAGCAGACTACGGACGGTGGGTATATTGTGGCTGGAGGTACGTATTCATTTGGTGCAGGCAATGGCGATGCATGGATAATGAAGCTTGATAGTGATGGAAATGTTGGGTCAGGTTATCCCGGCACATGGCAGAAGACCTATGGCGGTGCAGACTATGACTTTGCCAATTCCATCCAGCAGACTACGGACGGTGGGTATATTGTAGCTGGAGGTACGTATTCATTTGGTGCAGGCAATGGCGATGTATGGATAATGAAGCTTGATAGTGATGGAAATGTTGGGTCAGGTTATCCAGGCACATGGCAGAAGACCTATGGCGGTGCAGGCAATGATTATGCCAATTCTATCCAGCAGACTACGGACGGTGGGTATATTGTAGCTGGATATACTGAGTCATTTGGTGCAGGCAATGGCGATGCATGGGTACTGAAGCTTGACTCGTATGGAAATATATCCGGCTGTGCGGCAAGTCTAATAGGTATCACAAATACAAATATATCAGGGATTGATACGAATGCTACGGTAACTGATACCAGCGTGACAGGGATAGACACCTCCGTTACTCCACAACCGAGCAGCGCAACCGTAGCCGATACCGGCGTGACAGGTTTAGATATTTGTCCTCCATTAGGGTCTGTCCTCGATAATCCTTCCTTGACATGGACAACCGGCGGTGATGCACCCTGGTTCGGTGAGACGCTTTTCTCGATTGACGGGGATGCAGCGCAGAGCGGCGCTATTTCTAATGGGCAGAGTTCAACACTGCAGACGACTATCAATCCCTCTCAAGATGCTATTTTATCATTTTACTGGAAGGTCTCATCCGACCCTGCTCATGCTTTTTTGACTTTTTATATAGACGACATTGAACAATCAGGAGGACATATAAGCGGCGAGGTTGACTGGCAACTGAAACAGTATCCAATTTCAGCGGGTACCCATACCATCAAGTGGATTTATTCAAAAGATCCGTCAGCAAGCATCGTTAATTATGATGCGGGCTGGGTTGATAAGGTGCAATTGGCAACATTATATAATCTGACAGTCAATAAAACAGGCAGCACAGGAGAGGGAACCGTAATAAGCCTGCCACCCGGCATCAACTGTGATCTATCGAATACTGACTGTTCTGAAATGTATGGAGATGGCTCTGTCGTTACCTTAAAAGCCGTTCCTGCTGCAGGTTTCTATTTTGCAGGCTGGTCAGGTGACTGCGTCAGTCAAGCATTGGAGTGCAAGGTTGCGATAGATGCAGCGAAGACTGTTACCGCCAATTTTACGACTACACCTCCGATAGTGCAAACCTGGGTAAAGGTCATCGGAGACGCACAGGATGATGAGGCTAATTCTGTACAGCAGACATCGGATGGAGGGTATATTGTTGCGGGTACAAAAGACGGCGGCAGTGAAGGAACAGGTGATTTCTGGATAATGAAATTAACGGCTGCAGGTGATATCTCCTGGCAGAAGACTTATGGCAACGCAGATTCAGATTGGCCTTATTCTCTGGAGCAGACTGCGGACGGCGGCTTTATAGTGACCGGTATGACCGGTTATGGAGAATCCGGCAGCGGGCTTATCTGGATGTTAAAGCTCGATAAAGACGGAAATATAGAGTGGCAGAAAGAGTCTGATGGGTATAGTGAGCGCGGGAAGGCCATACACCAGACGTTTGATGGCGGGTATATAGTTATAGGCGAAACCAATTCAAGCGGCGCCGGATCGCAAGATATTCTGGTTTTAAAACTTGATAAAGACGGAAATATTCTGTGGAAAAAGACTTATGGCAGCGACGGGTATGAAGGAGCCAATGATATAAAGCAGACTACAGATGGCGGGTACATTATTTCAGGCTATTCGGGGACCCTCGGCTCCGGAGCCTTTGATGCATGGATAATAAAACTTGATAGTAACGGAAATGTGGGGACAGGTTTTCCAGGTACGTGGCAAAAGACCTTTGGCGGAGGCGGCTCTACGAATGATTACCTGTCATCCATTCAGCAGACGTCTGATGGCGGGTACATTGCTGCCGGAAATACCGAATCTTTTGGAGAAGGCAGTACCGATTTGTGGGTATTCAAGCTGCTTGCAAATGGTGATATTGACTGGCAAAAAACATTCGGAAGTACCGGCAATGAAGGGGCCAGTTCCGTACAGGAGGTCTATCAGGGAGGATATGTAATTGCAGGCAGCGGTTTTGACGGCAGCTGGATATTGAGACTCGATCAATCCGGGAATAAGATATGGGAAAAGACCTACGGAAATTCAAGCAATGACAATGCCGCATCTGTCCGGCAAACATCGGATAACGGTTTTATTGTTGCAGGCTGGACTTCGTACCTCGGCAACAATCGTTTCCTGATTGCGAAGCTCGATGCTGATGGAGATGTTGGAGGCTGTTCGTTTATCAGTTCTGCTGCAAATTCCACAATGCATAATATAAATGCAGTTGTAGGGAACAGTTCAGGAACAATGGGAATCTCTTCAGATACACTCCAGTCAACTTTCGCTACAGTCACACCTACAAGTGTAACAGAGGCGAATGTATGCAGCGGAACAGTTATTTTGTGGATCGGAGGAGACGGCAACTGGAGCGACCCTGCAAAATGGAGCTCCGGGTCTGTTCCGCTGGCAACTGACGATGCTCTGATAACCGTAGACGGCGATTATACGGTAACGGTGGCTTCGGACGCTGCAATACACAACCTGACCCTCGGCGGCGCGTCCGGCACTCAGAAGCTTTCGATTAGCAACCCCTTTACATTTACAATAAACGGCGCAAGCACAATCAATAATCATGCCGGAATAGACCTGAGCGGAACATTAAATGCAATCGGGGACATGACAATGAACGGCGTCCTGACCTGGAGCGGCGGGACGATCACCGGAGCCGGGGCTTTGATCATAAACAACCAGGCGGTACTGAGCGGTACGGATATGACACTTGACGCAAAAACTGTAATCAATAATTCCTGGGTGTCATGGGTATACGGGAATGTTTATTTCAACAATGGGGCGCAGTTCAATAATCAGGTCGGCGCGATATTAAGTATAGAGGCGGATTATAGTGCTTCCAGTAGCGCAGGCACCGGCGGTGCATTCAACAATAACGGCGGCTTTATTACAAAAAACACAGGCACCGGGACGACGACTCTATCTAACATTGCATTCAATAATGACGGTACAGTGAGCATCGAGAGCGGTACGATTAAATTCGATAGCTCCATGTCATTTTCTAATACAGGGCCCAGTCGTTTGCAGGGTTATGGCACCCTTGATTTCTCGGGATATCCCTTCGGATCCAACAACGGCATCATCAGCCCCGGCACATCCATTGGTACCTTGTCCATTATCGGCAACCTCATACAGATGCCTTCGAGTGCTATAAATATCGAAATCGGAGGTACTGCTCAGTACGACCAGTTGAATATCAACGGCGCTGTTACTTTGGGCGGTACGCTGAATGTGAGTCTGACAGGAGGCTTTACTCCGAGTATAGGCGATACATTCACCATCCTGAATTATATATCAAAAAGCGGAACCTTCAGCACTCAAAACCTGCCTTCACTGACGGGAAAGCAATGGAATGTAAACATTGGAGCGACCTCTGTTGTTTTAACCGTTACATCCAGTGATACCACCCCGCCAACTGTAAGTTCCACGAGCCCGGTTAACAGTGATACAAACGTCCCTATTACCTCGAATATCTCCGCGACCTTCAGTGAGGCGATGGATGCCTCGACGATCAACGGCTCGACATTCACTGTTAGTGGTGGCGTCACAGGCACTATCAATTATGATGCAATAACCCATACCGCCACATTAACTCCGTCTGCGAATCTCGCCTACAGCACGATATACACGGCAACTATTACCGCAGGAGTAAAAGATGTAGCCGGGAATAATATGGCAGCAGCCTACACATGGACTTTCACTACAGCGGCAGCGCCTCCATGTACATACACATTTAATAATCCGGCAAGTGCGAACGTTCCGAATACGGGCGGAAACAACCTCAGTTTCACAGTCACTGCTTCTTCACAGAGTTGTGTTTGGACAGCGAGCAGTAATAATCCCACATGGATCACCAGTGTATCAGGTGGCGCAACGGGTAATGGAACGGTGACCTATAACGTGTCCGTCAACACAGGGCTTGGCCGGTCCGGTTCGATATCGGTCGGCAGTCAGTCCTTCGTTGTTAATCAGGCGGCGGAAAACACCCCTCCAACCGTGACCGGTACGAACCCGGTTAACAATGCTACAAGTGTGCCAATTACCAGTGCTGTCTCTGCGACCTTCAGTGAGGCAATGGATGCGACAACAATAGCAGGGGCAACATTCACCTTAACCGGGGCAGCGGGTGGAGTGACGGGTACAGTTGCATATAATGCGGGGACAAACACTGCAACCTTTACGCCGTCTGCAAACCTTGCCTACAACACGACATATACGGCAACGATCACAACAGGAGTAAAAGACGTTGCAGGAAACAACATGGCGTCAAACTATACATGGAGTTTTACAACAGCGCCCCAGTATATGCTTAATGTGACTAAAACGGGTACGGGCAGTGGAACAGTAACAGGCAACACACCGCATACGGAGATCAACTGCGGAAGCACTTGCAGCGCATCTTATGCCGCAGGAACAAATGTAACTCTTACCGCCGCACCGGCGGCAGGTTCAGGCTTTGCCGGATGGTCTGGGGCATGTTCGGGAACCAACAGTTCATCAACCGTGACAATGGGTGGCCCCAGGACATGCACGGCAACATTCAGTGATATTGTTTATCCCACAGTCAGTTCTGCTGCTCCGAACAGTGGCGCCACAGGTGTTCCTGTGAATACATCCATCTCCGCGACCTTCAGTGAGGCGATGAACGCTTCAACAATAACAGGGGCGACCTTCACCTTAACCGGAGTAGCGGGCGCAGTTGCATATAATTCCGGCACAAACACTGCAACCTTTACCCCGTCTGCGAATCTCGCCTACAACACAACCTATACAGCTACCGTCACAACAGGGGTTAAGGATATCTCAGGGAATAATATGGCGTCAAACTACATATGGAGCTTCACAACAGCGGCAGCGCCTCAGTACAACCTTAATGTAACCAAAACAGGAACTGGGACCGGTACTGTCAACAGTTCTGAGACGCCTTCTCCATTGATCAATTGCGGCAGCGCCTGCAGCGCAACATATAATTCCGGTACCGTAGTCACGCTTACCGCCACAGCAGCGTCCGGCTCAGCCTTCACTGGCTGGTCAGGGGCCTGTTCAGGAGGGGCGCAGCAGTGTGCGGTAACCATGGATGGTACTAAAACAGCTACAGCCAATTTTGACGTAGGCCAGGTCGCAACCCATGTCGTTACCCCATCCTCAGGAGGAAACGGCGATATTAGTCCTGCAACACAGCAGAACGTTCCGGACAATACGCCTGCTTCATTCGCCCTGAACCCTTCCACCGGCTACCACGTCTCCTCTGTGACCGGCACATGCGGAGGCACATTAAACGGTAATACGTTTACGACAAATCCTGTAAAAAGTAATTGTACTGTAACAGCCAATTTTGCGATCAACACTTACAAAATCACGCCTTCCGTAAATACACAGGGAGGCACGCATGGCGTAATAACTCCGTCAGGACTTCAAACAGTCAATTACAATACACCTAAATCTTTTACCCTTACGCCTGTCACGGGGTATTATGTCGATACGGTTACGGGTGACTGCGGAGGCACATTAACCGGCAATGCTTTTAAAACGAATCCGGTGACCGCTGACTGTGCTGTAGTCGCCAACTTTGCGGCTAATACATACAGTGTTTCTACATCCATCGGCAGCGGCACAGGGGGAAGTATCAGCCCTACGGGTGTAACCGTAAACTACAGGGACAGGCCGCAATTCACAATAACTCCCGATACGGGTTTTCATATCGGATCAGCAAGCGGCTGCGGCGGCTCTTTGAGCGGCAATACCTATACAACCGGCCAGATAACCTCAAACTGTACGGTGGCCGCTTCATTTGCGATCAATACTTATACTATCTCAACTTCTGCCGGAACAGGCGGCGGGATCAGCCCCATGAGCGCCAAGCCAAATTATGGAGACACCCCGCAGTTTATGATAAACCCGAACGACGGTTACCATATCGTTTCTGTGAGCGGCTGCGGCGGTTCATTAAACGGCAATACTTATAAAACCGGCCAGATTACAGGGAACTGCACGGTGACCGCAAGCTTTGCAATCAATACATATAATGTTTCCACATCTTCAGGCACAGGGGGTAACATAAGTCCTGTTAGCGCAACAGTCGGTCAGGGGAACCCAACACAATTCATCCTAACGCCCGACGTCGGGTATCACATTGCATCAGTATCAGGTTGTGGGGGAACGCCGTTCCAGAGCTTAAATGTTATCACTTCAAAAAAGAAGCCAAAAAGAAATGCGCTCTTGAACAACACTTACACAACCGGTCCCATCACAGCGGATTGCACAGTCACAGCAGAATTTGCAATCAACACTTATACCGTCACACCTTCTGCAGGAGCGCATGGAGGCATTAGTCCCTCATCTCCGCAGACAGTGGAAAACAATAACCCGATCTCATTCGGAATAAATCCTGATGCCGGTTATCATATCAATTCTGTGAGCGGCTGCGGCGGCGCATTATCCGGCGACATTTATAAAACAGGCCTGATCACAGGGGATTGTACAGTCACAGCTTCTTTTGCGATCGATACCCACCTCGTTTCGACTTCAGCAGGTCAGGGCGGAGAAATCAACCCTGCAAGCGCGACGGTCAATGATGGTAGCACGACACAGTTCACTATAACTCCCGATGACGGATATTATCTCATCTCAGTATCAGGCTGTGGAGGAACACCTTTGCTGAGTTCAGGCGCAACGGCGAGAAAGCAGAAGAGTTCGCTCTCCGCTTACACATATAAGACCGGGCCGATAACAGCGGATTGTACAGTTATAGCGGAATATGCGGTAAGCATTTTTACTGTGACTCCTTCGGCGGTAGGGAACGGCAGCATTGATCCTTCAACTCCCCAAACAGCAAAATATAATGATAAGCTCACATTTACCATTAAGCCTGATTCGGGTTATCATATCACAACAGTGTCCGGCTGCGGCGGGTCTCTGTCCGGCAACATTTTTACCACCGGCAATATTACGGGGGATTGTATAGTCTCCGTATCTTTCGCAGTAAACACATATGTTGTTACAGCTTCTGCCGATCAGAACGGCAGCATTGTGCCTTCCGGGCGCCAGTACGCGGCCTATAATGAAATGCTGTCATTCACCGTAACTCCGGACAACCATTACCACATCTCTTCTGTTACAGGCTGTGGTGGAACGCTCTCCGGCAACACATACACGACCGGGCCTATCACTCAAGACTGTAATGTCAATGCCGGATTTGCTATAGACGCCTATGAATTTGCAATCTCTATATCAGGCACAGGCAGCGGTACCATAACTGCGAATGGATTGTCCTGTATAGGGAACGCCTGTTCAGAATTTCCGTATGGCATAAAGGTAGTCTTCAAGATACAGCCGGACCCCGGTTGCCGTGTAGCCGATATCAAGATTGACGGGGTCTCTATCGGCGCGGTTAATACCATAACCTTTAAGCAGATGACCAGTGATCATACTATTGAGGTTGTTTTTGAGACAATGTAAAAGTTAATTCAGTGGGTTGCACAGCTGAGACAGGGATCGAATATCCTTACACACCGGCTGATGAGTTTCTCGCCTTCTCCGGATATCCTGTCTCCTTCTAAATGTTTTTCTGCCAGATGTCTAAGAAAAAAGTTGATGTAGGCGTTATTAAACTGTGTGGCAACCAGAAGACGCATGCGTTCAATCTTCCCCTGATTGACGAGGTAACTGTGCATAAGTATCCCTCGCGGCGCCTCTAAGACACCTGTCCCCTGTCCGCTTGCCGTCAGATCAGCGTCGACGGTCATCTGTGCAAGGTCTATCTTCTCTGTCAGATGAAGTATTTTTTTTGCGGCCCAGAAGATCTCCAGAAGGCGGCAGGCGTCATACGACTCCAGTGTCAATGAACTGCGGTTGCGTAACAGATTAGTAAGGTCAAGATTAAGCAAATCCGGGTCGTGCAATGGTCCATTCTCCTGGAAACTACGGGACAGAGGCCCAACGAGCATGATCCCGTCCGGAAACCCCAGTCTTGTTAAAAAAGGAAATTTGGCAAGAGTCCAATCAGTTCTTAATTCGGAAATGTTATCCATAAAATCGTTGCGTCCAAAACGGAATTCCTGTCCTCCTTTTTGATTGTATACGCAGAATGCGTCTTCTCCATCATTGCCATCGTAAGCTACAAAGTTAATGCGTTGTTCCGAAGGGAAAGGGATACTTTTCGACGAAGAATGAATCTCCCCGAGTTGTTGAATGAGACTTAGTGTGCGCGCTTTGACATCCATAGTTATAGTGCGAATTTCTTCAATGTCGGCAGAAGATGGAGACGAAGAAAAGCGGCCTATCCCGATCGTTACAGGATGAGACGTGCGTTTCCCCAGGAGCCGGACAATGCGCAATCCTGCATTACGCAGAGCAAAGGCTTCCCTCGTTATATCGGGGTGACTTTTCATAAGTTCAAAAATTCCTGCAGATGCGCCCATAAAGTCAGGCATGGTCAGAAAAAAATAACTTAAAGCGTGGCTGTCGATCCATTCACCTAATACCATTATTTCGCGGAGGGCTTTTACAGAGGGGGTCGGCTGGATCGATAGCGCTTCTTCAATGGCGCTGATTGAAGCAACCTGATGGGAGGATGAACACAGGCCGCAGATCCGTGAGACCATATGAGGAACATGCTCAACACGCAGCCCGCGGGTAAATCCTTCAAAACCGCGAAACTCATGTACCAAAAACCGCGCTGTCTTTATTTTGCCTTCTTCGACCTCGATCTGAATATTGGCGTTTCCCTCTATTCGCGTGGCCTTCTGAAAAAGAATTTTTTTGCTCATCTGATCCTCGATCTGTCACTCGGGAAATAGCGGTTGAACTTGAGTGAGCTGTTCGCATGTTTGCGGTAGATCTTCATCACCGACTTGATCTGGTCTTCCAAATGCGGATGGCGTCCAACGAGTGAACTTAGCATGACCTCTTCAAAACTGCTCCCTTCGTCCATTTTTTTGAAAGCAGTCTGCGAAGGTCCGCGACATCCCCAGCACGGAAGGCCACCCCGAGGACAGACAGCCCCGCAGCCGCCCTTTGTCATGAATCCCATACATATAGCGCCACGGGAAGTGAAACAATGGTCTTTTCCCCATTCAGGTCTTGGGGCGACCCAGAAATGCTCTGCCGGAATTTTCTGCGGTTTGCGGCTGCACTCAGCACATACAATGGGTTTTGTTTTTACAGATTGCGCTTCACCTTTGAGTTCGTTAATGAGCCGGCTGAGAAGGCCGACGTTTGGCGGGCATCCCGGAAGGTAATAATCAACCCTGACGAAATCATCCAGTTTCCTTGCGCGTCTGAGCAGTTTTAATTCCTCTTCCTGGTCCTGGTAAGTTGCCCGGGCTATCCCGCGCGAGCCCGACATGTAATATGCGAGGGGGTCTTTTGCATGGCCGTAAGATTCTTCGATCAATTCCTCAAGTTCGTATTGGTTGGCATAAGCCGGTATACCTCCAAAAGCGGCGCATGTCCCCCATGCAATGAGATATTTGGCCTTATGGCGGGCTTCTATAAGCTTTTCCTCGTCTTCTTTAACCCTTACCGTGCCATCAACAATTGCGATTTCTACCTCTACGATTTCTTCGGCATCAATCAGCATAGGGCAATATGAGATATTTATCTTTTTGAGAAGGTTTGTCAGCATTGCTTGGTCTTCCAGCAATACCGCAGAACAACCGCCGCAGGTGGACAAAGAAACAATAGCAGTGCTGGTCCGGTTTTTCTTTCTCAATGGAGGAGGCATGTTGCGCATAATTACGCCTATTGATTTTTCAGGAGCGTTCAACGTCATCAACAGCATCCGCAGGCGGATGATTAAGCCCTGCAATATATACAGACCCAGTTCGGGTTCTGCCTTAATCCTCTCGGTGAACTCGTCCAGCTTTACAGGAAACAATAGGGTACGCCCGGCAGCAGAAGCGTGGGCTGTCCTGCTTTGGCCGGTGATTATGGATGTCTCCCCAAAAAATTCTCCAGGTCCTAAATGCGCTAAAACGTACCTGTCATTATCCGGTCCCTGGCTGATCTCAATCTTGCCCTCGACTACAATAAATAGCCTGTCGCCGGGATCACCCTGATGAAATATGTATTCTCCATCCTCGAACCATACACATTCTTCCCGATTGACAGAGACATCAACTGAAGAGTGTAATGACTTCTCTCGTGTCGGTAAATCTTTCAGATCTTCAGATTCCTGATATCCCGCAGCCTGTGTGGACCCTGATTTTACGATGACATCAATATCAGGCGGCTGCGGGGATTCTGTCTGCTCATTCCGTTTATTTTCAATCAGGGCGCGTAAATTTTCATCGCCTTCAACTACAGCCTGCACGAGACGGCTTGTTTTTGTAATCCGCAGGCATAAAGTCTTAAACAGATGCGTGATCACTCCGGGATCATGACGTATACGATTCAGCAATGATATACGGGTCAGGGGTAAAAGACAACTGCGGCTGATTGCTGTGGCAGTGGCTGCCCTGGCGTGATGGTCAAACAGCGCCATTTCTCCAAAAAAGTCCCCACGTTCCAATAATGCGAGAACATTCTTCTGCTCGTCTTTATTCCGGCTGATCTCAACAGCCCCCGATTGAATAATGTACATGGTATTACCCTGGTCGCCCTCACGGAATATGATCGCGCCTTTCTCGTAGGTAATGCCGAAAAGCTCTTCGCCCTTGCTCATGGAGATATGCTCTGCGCACTTTGAATAAGCACGCTGTTTCCTCCTCAATTCAGTTCGGTCCTGCCTGCTCCAGGCTGAAACAGTATAACATATGGATAATGCCGATAAGGAACAACAATATATAACCCGGGAAAATTTTGGCGGGATATATGGTTTTCAGGCATGGTATCATATTACACGTCAAGTCGAAAGAAAAACCCCTCGTCCGGGAAGGATGGTGCTTAGTGCTAAGGAACAGGTCTTATGCTGGGAGATAGATCAAAAAAAGCTCAGGTCATTTTCCTCATAGGAATTTTCATTACGGGGTTACTGGCATTTTTAATGGTCATAAAATTTCGTCCCCTTGAAAGTCTCGAAGGCATGATGTACGACCTGAGATTCAGACTTATGGGGAATACGCCGCCTCCTGAAAATATTGTTATCGCTGCGATAGACGATAAAAGCATCGAAAGACTCGGGAGATGGCCGTGGAGCAGAGATAAGATTGCCCGGCTTATCACAAAGCTGACTGAAGCAGGGGCAGAGTTGATTGTATTTGATGTATTCATGACCGAAAAAGAAGAACACGATCCGGTCTTCGTTAAGACCGTGAGAGATGCGGGAAACGTTTTGCTTCCCCTTGTCTTTTACTTTGACAGGAGGACGGATACCAAAGAGAGCGAGCCTTTGTTGAACGCTGCGTTTCATTCAATTAAGGACGCCGAGAAGTTTAACAGATATGCTCCCCTGAGTGTTAAGGGTGTTCTTGCCCCTTTGCCGGAACTCATCCGGGAATCTATGTCGCTCGGACATATCAATATGGTCCCGGACAGAGACGGAATTCTCCGGTGGGAAATGATGGCCCTTGAATATCATGGATACCTGTATCCATCCCTGGACGCCCAGACAGCAGCAGTTTATCTTGCAATACCACATGAGAAAGTAAGTGTTCATGCCACTGAAGGGATACAATTAGGGTCTAAACGATATATCCCGACTGATGAATATGGCAGGAGCCTGATTTTCTATTATGGACCGTCAGGTACATTCAGGCAATTTTCAATTGCCGATATAATGGAAGACAAAATACCGTCCGGATTCCTGCAGGGTAAAATCGTGCTTATCGGTGCAACGGCGCTGGGGATTTATGATCTCAGGGTGACGCCTTTTTCCGAGGTCATGGCCGGAGTCGAAAAGCATGCAAATGTTATTGCTTCCGTCATCGAAAACAGGTTCCTCAGGAAAGCTCCCTTCTATGTAAACCTCATTATACTTCTGCTCTCCGGGTTTATTCTCTCTATTACAGTAGGAAGATTTAAGTCCGGCATTTCGTTCATCATCTCCTTTATTATGACTTTATTTCTAATAACGCTTAGTTACTGGTTGTTTGCCGGAAAGGGTATTTGGATAAATGTCGGATATCCGGTCATTACCGTGTTGCTTGTATTTGTAAACGGGACAGCCTATAGCTATGCTGCCGAGGAGACATATGCAAGGAAAATACGTACCATGTTTTCAAGCTATGTAACAGAGAGGGTCGTTGATGAACTAATCAAGAACCCGGGTATGGCAAAACTCGGAGGCGAGAGAACAGAGGTGACCATTCTTTTCTCGGATGTGAGGGGGTTTACAGCTTTTTCTGAAAACCATTCGCCTGAAGAAGTCGTTACAATCCTCAATGAGTATCTCGGGGCCATGACAGAGATCATATTTAAGTGGGAGGGCACACTCGACAAGTTTATAGGGGACGCTATCCTGGCCTTTTGGGGTGCTCCAATGAAGCAGGATAACCATGCTGATCTCGCTGTAAAATGTGCGCTGAACATGGTAAAAAAACTCGATGAACTGCAGCAGAAGTGGATTTCTGAGGGGAAGCCTGCCCTTAATGCCGGGATAGGAATAAATACCGGCGAAGTGATCGTGGGCAATATCGGGGTAGAAGGTAAGAAAATGGACTATACGATTATCGGAGACCATGTGAACCTTGCGTCAAGAGTTGAGTCGTTGACGAAAAAGTACAATGCCGCTCTTCTATTAACGGAATTTACTTTAAATAAAATAAAGGGGGCCATAGTTGGGGGAAGAATAAGCCATGTAGAGGCGACAGGACTGGAGAGGGTCATCGTAAAAGGCAAGGAAAAAGCGGTTGCTATTTATGAAGCCAAGTCGCTCGAACACGGCGGTCAAAGCAGGATTGTTGAATGTGAGGAAGGGAAAATAGTGCGCCACAAAGAAAAATAGTGGGCCCGGAAAATCCGGTTGACGGTTATGTCACCGGTTCTATGAGTTAACCCACTTAATTCATAAAATATACGGGTGCCGACAAATACAGTATTTACGCTCATTCTCGGCCCGGTACAAATCGGGCCTCCGAGGCAAATTCTTTCTTCGAAAGAATTTAAAACCGCTTAAATACTGCATCTGTCGGCAATCTTATGAATAGTGCGGGTTAAAATAGCAGGCATGAGAATACGACTCGCATTCGGGTTCATCGTTTATTTTATCGGAACCTGTTTGCACGAACTAACGCATTATGTTGCAGCCCTCCTATTGGGGAAGGCTGAAGGTTTTTCGGTAATCCCCAGGACGGAAGGGAACCGATTTGTACTCGGCAGTGTAAGGTATAGGGTCAGATATAAGTTCCTGTCATCTTTTATAGCCGTAGCCCCTCTCGCCTGGTGGGCAATCCTGTTCCTGATATTGCTTTATCTCCATATCATCCGGCTGCGCAATGGCATACCAATAATCGGTTATGAACTGATCGCGAAAAAGCTCAGGTCCTTTTCCTTTTCAGATGCTTTTTACCTGTGGGTATTTATGCAAATGGTGTGGGCTGGGCACCTCTCCGTGCAAGATACAAAAAATGTTTTTAGAGGAATATTCTCTGTCTCGGGACTGGTTTTTCTGTCAGTAGTGATAATCCTGTTCTATCTGTTTCGGTACTTTATCTTGAATTTTTAAAGCAATAATGACAGTGTGTCAGGGTCATGGTTCCATTAGATCGGGCATCTTGCCTTGTTTGCTAAGCTCCCTGTTGCCGAGGTTTTCATTAATTTCAATAAGTTATATCTTGGTATTCTTCTTGCTCTTAAAAATGCCGGAGGGGGTGAAAAACGGGCAAAAATATTACGTTGTACTGACATGGGAGTTAGATGCGATTAGGTCGGTCGCAAAGGAGCGCTTGCTGCAGCAGTAAAAAAGGTTTGGTTTTGAGAAAACTTTGAGTGGATCTAAATTCAAACATTTTGTGTCTTGTAAACAACTTAAATTATTAAGTCAAAGGAGATTCAGCATGAAAAAAGCATTTTTGTTGATTACGATTACCATATTGCCGGCGCTCATGCTGCCCGGACTTATCGCCGGCGGTATCGTCTTATTAGGTTGCATAGGAAAGTCGGATGGGTCCCACAGCTTATCGGCGCCGGTCCCGATTAAGGTCTATTCCGTTGAAAAAGGGGGCTACATCATGAGTGAAACTGTTAATAAGAGCAATGAAGAGTGGAAAAAACAGCTGACACCCGAACAGTATCACATCCTGCGGGAAAAAGGGACTGAACGGGCGTTTTCCGGAAAATACGCCGACTTTCACGAACATGGTATTTACCAGTGCGCGGCCTGCGGGCTTGACCTGTTCAGGTCGGAAGACAAATACGAGTCCGGCACCGGATGGCCGAGCTTCACGGCGCCGATAGCCGCGGAAAACATCATCACCAAACCGGACAAGAGCTTATTCACCAGTCGCACAGAAGTTCTCTGCCGCCGTTGCGGCGGCCATCTCGGCCATGTTTTTGACGATGGTCCCAAACCGACAGGGCTGCGCTACTGTATGAATTCGGCTGCCCTGCAATTCGCGGCAACAAAGAAATGAGCGGATTGTCAGAGAGGAGGCATAATGAAAATGTTTATTACTGCGATGTTGGGACTTTCAGTCTTCCTCATCGTAAACACCACTGTCATGGCTGCACCTAATCTTGAAAAGGCGACCTTTGCGGGAGGCTGCTTCTGGTGTATGGAGCACCCCTTCGATGAGATTCCCGGCGTAGTTTCGGTAACATCCGGATACACCGGCGGGTGGAAAAAGAATCCTACGTACGAAGAGGTCTCAGCCGGAGGAACGGGGCATGCCGAGTCAGTCCAGGTCATTTATGATCCGGCAAGAGTCACGTACGAAAAGCTCCTGAACGTCTTTTGGCATAACATCGACCCGACCGCTAAGGACCGGCAGTTCTGTGATTCCGGGCATCAGTATCGAAGTGCAATTTTTTATCATAATGAGGGACAGCACCGGCTGGCGCTGCAGTCGAAGACACTATTGGAAAAGAACAAGACCATCAAAGAACCTATCGTAACCGAGATTGTGCAGGCCACTGAGTTCTACCCGGCAGAGGATTACCACCAGCACTATTACAAGAAGAACCCGATCCGTTACAAATACTACCGTTTTAGATGCGGTCGTGACCAAAGGCTTAAGGAACTGTGGGGCAATGCGGCGGGTCATTGACAGAGGGTGATTAGATTCAACTCTTAGTACGATAATCCCGGACAAGCCGGAATGACATCTTTGATACCTCGCAGCTCTGTTAGGGGCTTGTTCAATCCGTTGTTTTACATGCCCGGTTTCGACTGCCAGAGTCCAGAAGCCGCACCGGTCGGATCGACAATCACACTGAACCACCCCATGTCCGGAACCTCGGTGACATCCTTGGCAATGGCAGCTCCGAGCGACTTCGTTTTCTTTGTTGATGCCGCGACATCGTTTACCAGGATGTATGGAAGCCAGTTGTCGGGACCGCCCGGCATCGGGTTCTTCATAATCCCTCCGCCCGTGCCTTCTCCGACATTGATTATCGTGTACTCCATTCCCGGAAGTTCTTCCATCTTCCAGTCGAACATGCCTGCGTAGAACTTCTTTGACTTGTCCACGTCTTGTGTATGCAATTCAATGTGAACAAATGGATTTGCCATGTTGCACCTCCTCAAGTATTTATATTTCTGAGTATAGCAGGTACATGCCGCCCATCAAGTGGGTAGGGGCACGTTGCAACGTGCCCCTACCTATCTTGATTGATTTGTCTTCTTGAGAATTTCTTTTGCACATGATATTCTTCGCTTATGCTGAAGAAACAGATTCCTTCCACTAATCTGCAATTCATAAAAAAGATCAGCGCATTGTTTCTGATCGTGGTTGCTGCTGCATCGCTCACCGGCTGCATCACCTTTCTGACCGAAATCAAAGTCCGGGGTGACGGCAGCGGGACGATGGTGCAGACGATAACCCTGAACCCGGAGCAGATGAAGGAATCGATGGCAGGCATTGCGAAACAGATGGGCGCGCCAGTCGAATCAAAAACAAAAGATTTGAAAAATGACTCGCCGAAGGTATCAAAGGAGAGACCGTTCAAGGAAGCTGACCTCAAGGGCAAGGCCGCAGATATGGGCCCGGGGGTAACATTTGTGTCCGCGGAAACGATTGACACGAAGACGGTAGCCGGAGTCCGTGTGACCTACGCCTTTAAGGACATCAATCAATTAGCTGTCAACCCAAAGCCGGCTGCGGCGATGGGGACGGTTGCCGCCGGAGCTTCTGCACAGGAAGCCGTGAAGTTCCGGTTCAACCGCCTGCCGAACGGCAACGCAGTTCTCACAATCATCCTTGCCCAGGCCAAGCCGGAGACCAAGGAACAAGCCGCCACACCGCCGCCTCCGGCTTCTCCGGAAGAATCGGCCCAGCAGACGGCACTAATAAGGCAGATGTTCAGAGGTCTCCACATGGGACTGTCTGTTGATGTGGAGGGCAAAGTTGTTAAGACGAACAGCCCGTATGTCGAAGGATCGAAGGTCACGCTGATGGACATCGACTTCGACCCGCTTTTCTCCGAGGAGGAGGGTTTCAAGGCGTTGAGCGCGAAGCTGGAGAAAGTGACGGGAGACGATCGGAAGACGATGGAGATTCTCAAGGGAGTTAAGGGCCTTAAGATCGTGACGGACCCGGAAGTCTCGATCGAGTTCACCCCGAAATAGAGTTCACCGTAATACCTGACCCCGTTGACGTCTTTTGAATACATAGTCCTCAAGCCGTAGAGCATTGGTGAGCCCCCATGCCTTGAAAGATGCCTTGAAAGATGTCATTCTATAGACAGAAGGAAACTGTGTAAGGAATGATACTCAACCATGGCCCTAATATCAACATATTATTAATCGAGGATAACCCGGCTGACGCAAGGCTCATCAAAGAAATGCTTGAAGATGATGGGGGCTGCAGTTTCACGATTGAAAACGTGAAACTGCTCTCAAACGGCTTGAAATGTCTTAAAGAGAAAAAATTTGATGTGCTTCTTCTGGATCTTGGATTGCCGGACAGTACAGGAAATGAGACAATCGGAAGTGTTCTAAATCTTAAATCCGGAGTGCCTATCGTAGTGTTAACGGGTTATGCAGATGAAACGTTGGGGATTGAAGCAGTGAAAGAGGGTGCACAGGATTACCTTGTAAAAGGCCGCGTTGACCGCCAACTTCTTATGCGGTCGATTCATTATGCTATTGAACGTCAAAAGCTTTTATTAGAACTGCATAACCAGTCACTGACAGATTTTCTCACCGGCCTGAATAACAGGCGAGGCTTCTTTTCGCTGGCTGAGCAGCAGGCCAAGGTGGCGAAAAGAGAAAAAAAAGGGCTGTTGCTCATTATGATTGATATTGATGACTTTAAAAAAATCAACGATACCTTCGGCCACGGAACAGGCGATCATGTATTGGTTGAGACAGCGCGGCTATTGAGGGAGACTTTCCGTGATTCTGATATTATAGGCCGAATCGGCGGTGATGAATTTGCAATCTGCGTGTTGGAAGATGACACTGTCAATGAAGACATTCTTACGGCAAGGCTGCAGGAAAACCTTAAGGAACTTAACAGTAAAAAAACGCTCCCCTGCGGTCTTTCTTTCAGCGCGGGTTTCGCCAGATGTTCTGTAGAAGCGCCTCGTTCTCTTGAAGAATTGGTATCGGCGGCAGACAAATCAATGTATGAACGGAAAAAGAACTACAAGAGTCAACTAAGCAATTATTGAGTTTCGCATTCTTCATGTTCTTTCCTTGCAGTATATTCCCTGTGTATCTTCTTTATATCGGAAGTAGTCCGCTTACTCTCCGATAATCTTGATAAGTACTCTCTTTTTCCTGCGACCGTCAAATTCTCCGTAAAAAATCTGTTCCCAGGGACCAAAATCAAGCTTTCCGTTGGTGACGGCAACAACGACCTCTCTTCCCATGATCTGTCTCTTCAGGTGGGCATCGGCATTGTCTTCACCCACATTATGGCGGTACTGCTTCACCGGCTCATGGGGAGCCAGTTTTTCAAGCCAGACATCAAAGTCGTGATGGAGTCCCGGCTCGTCGTCATTGATGAAAACAGACGCCGTTATGTGCATGGCGTTGCAAAGCACAAGGCCTTCTTTGACACCGCTCTCCTTAAGACATTCCTCTATTTGAGACGTGATATTAATAAATGCTCTGCGGGTTGGGACACTAAACCAAAGCTCTTTCCTATAGGTTTTCATCTATATAACCTCCTGAATATTGGATTTCTCACGGCTTTACGGAAAAAGTTATCCTAATCAATAGTATTAACATAATAGCATGGAAGTCGCGACGGCGCACCCATCCGGATCGGAGTCCGGAAGATATTGCTTTTCAGTGTGCTGAACAGCTCGTGAGCAATTCAGGCCAAGAGCCCCAGAATCGTGACGGATCCGGAAGTCTCGAACGAGTTCGCTCCGAAATAGAGTTCCCCCCCCAAAAGGTATTTGCCTTGACCCGTAACGAGATTATGAACCTATCACAAATTGTGACAGGATCCCACATATGAAGCATGGCCTGCGCAATTTTTGCACTGAGCATATCTCAAAGGCTTTTTCTATATCGCCGGCTCAAATATGCATCCTTGCGGCATGACTACGAAAAAGCATAAAATAGCCAATGGAACCGATCATAAAAAATCTTGACGAGAGGGTGGCGAAGGCGGTTTCTCATTACTGGTTGACCCGTGAAAATCAAGCCAGAAAACAAGAAGGCTCGGGACGTGCGGATCAGGGGCTGAGAAGTGCTGTTACAGGCGGCGCACAGATGGATGGCTTCATTGGCTTGTTGACTGAAATAATAGTTGATGCAGGGATAGATAAGCAGCATGTTTTTCATAATAAAAATCTTGAACTCCCCGGCTTTTTCAGACCCACAAAAGAATGGGACCTCCTGGTAATCAAAGATGGTCAGTTGCTCGTCGCTCTCGAAGCAAAATCACAGGTAGGCCCTTCTTTCGGCAACAATTTCAATAACAGAACAGAGGAAGCCATGGGCAGTGCACTGGACCTCTGGACAGCATACAGAGAGGGCGCTTTTAATAAAACAATACGACCCTGGCTCGGGTATATCTTCCTGCTCGAAGACTGCAAACAATCGCAAAACGCGGTAAGAGTGAAAGAACCCCATTTCAGTGTCTTTGAGGAATTCAGGGGCGCATCATATGCGAAAAGATATGAGCTTTTCTGCAGGAAGCTTGTAAGGGAACGACACTACAATGCCTCGGCCTTTCTTCTCAGCGACAGGAAAGCCGGTCAAGAGGGCGCTTTCAGAGAACCTGCTGAAGACCTCACAATCGAGCTTTACATGCGGTCACTCGTGGCGCACGTTGCTGCATTTGGCAAAGGCCGTTGATGCTCACCGAGCTAAAAAATGAGAATCAAACCACATCGCATCGCCTTATCCATGGCGATAACCGCACCCTGTCCTTTATTGCTGATGAATCCGTACACCTTGTTGTCACTTCTCCGCCTTACTGGTCACTGAAGAGATACAATGAACACCCCGACCAGCTTGGGCACATCGCTGATTATGAGATTTTCCTCTCGGAACTGTCGAAAGTCTGGAAAGAAGCCTATCGCGTCCTTGTCCCCGGCGGCAGGCTTGTCTGTGTTGTGGGGGACGTCTGCTTGTCCCGAAGGGAGTACGGAAGGCATCTCGTAATGCCGCTCCACTCGGATATATCTGTCATATGCCGTAAACTCGGTTTCGACAATCTCAATCCGATCATCTGGCACAAGATTTCGAATGCGTCGTTCGAGGCAAACGACGGCACAAAGTTCTTGGGGAAGCCGTATGAACCCAACGCAATCATAAAGAACGATATAGAATTCCTCCTGATGCAACGGAAGCCTGGGGGCTACAGAAAGCCGACGCAGGAGCAGCGCAGGTTAAGCATGATCGGCAAGGAAGACTATAACGAGTGGTTCAGACAGTTTTGGAACATTACCGGCGCGTCCACAAAAAATCATCCGGCCCCCTTTCCCTTTGAGCTTGCATACCGGCTTGTGAGGATGTTTTCCTTCTGGGGTGATACCGTGCTCGACCCTTTTTGCGGAACCGGAACAACCATGCTCGCCGCCTTAAAGTGTGGAAGAAATAGCATTGGTGTGGAGATCGACGGCGAATATTGCCGCATGGCGCTCCACCGCCTCAGGACCGAAGGTCACGATTTGCTTCGTGAAGCCGAAATTGAATTTTCGACGATGGGCGACAACGGAGGCAACCTGTTTGTTCAGAAAGAGTCTGTAGTTTATGGGGGAACAAAGAGGAAGAAGACAGCAAGGATGAAGGGCGGCAGTCGCAAGGGACGTTGATGAATCAGTCAACTTGACACCTATTACATCGAGGACATGGAGAATAAATATGACCATCAGTCCAAGATCATCTTTGCTGCGATAAAGCAGTTGCTGGTGCCTCCAGCGGAGGCGATAGGATTTCGATGGGGAAAGGATGTGTAGCAAATCCGCCTGTATTCGGGCAGTCTTCAGCCTGTACCATAATGGCTGGGGGGAAAAAGCAATTCACGCAGGACGCACATGGGGTCTGGCTTGACTATTGACTTATAACGATTGCAGTTAGATCACATCACCATGAAGAAAAAGGCTATCAAGGCTAAGGAAATTGAAAAGAAATTTGATGAAGGCGAGGACATTTCCAAGTATCTCGATCTGTCAAAAGCAAGGAGACCCGAGCAAGAACAGAAAAGAGTAAATGTGGATTTCCCTTTGTGGATGATCCATTTATTGGATAAAGAGACAAGACGCTTGGGCGTACCTCGACAATCCATCATCAAAGTCTGGGTGGCAGAGCGTCTTGAAAAGGCATCTTGAAACGGATAGCGAGCGAATATGAAAAACAACCCCCTGTCCTTGCGTCCTATAACTCCTTAATCAAAACGTCGGCAATCTTCTTGCGCTGAGAAGTTCTGCTTCCGGCACGCGGGTGGCCGATAGCGACAACGGCCATAAGTTCCATTTCCGGAGGCAATTCGAGAAGCGCCCGAACGTTCTCTGCATTTTTCAGTATCTCTCCCAGCCAGACGGCCCCAAGCCCAAGGGCGTGCGCTGCAAGCAGCATGTTCTGAATGCACGCCCCCATCGCCTGATGATCTTTGATATCATTGTACATCGCCCCTCTGTCAATGAATACGGCAATACACGCCGGGGCGGACTCAATGATCGTCCGGTATTTTGTGAACTCAGCCAGTTTTACACGGGTCTCCCTCTCTATCACAATAACAAAACGCCACGGCTGATTATTCATGCCGGATGGCGCCCATGCCCCGGCCTTAATGATCTCCATAAGTTGCTCTCGCTCAACCGGCTGTTCGGTATATTGCCTAACGCTCCGCCGGGTATAAATTCCTTCAAGCAGGTCCATTTTTTTGCCTCCTATCGAACACAGTGAGCTTTTAAAAAAATTTATTTAGCCCAAACTATTCATAAGATTGCCGACAGATACAGTATTTAAGCGGCCTTAAATTCTTTCAAAGAAAGAATTTGCCTCGGAGGCCCGATTTGTACCGGGTCGAGAATGAGCGCAAATACTGTATTTGTCGGCACCCGCTTATTTTATGAATTTAGCAGGTCAGTTTGTTGTCACCGCATTAATGATAATACGTTCTTCTCAAGCATGACAAGAGACTATTCTTACAGGAAGGCGAAACCTTCCATTCACTCCATCTTCCGTCCCCATAAGAGTTGAAATCTTTAGCGGCTACAACACATAATGTGTTTTACGAGTGTTCGTCTTGTTTTGTAAAAACTGCTTGAGAATTTTATTTGCAGACTTATTGGATCGCACAAAGGGGGAGATGAAGAGAACCGGAAGAGCGATCTTGTGCGCAGCAGGGGTCATTGTATGGCTGGGTTTCGGAACTGTGGCAGGCGAAGAACACCGCCATGACGTGCTTATAGTCGGCGCCGGGATCTCCGGACTTTCGGCTGCCCTGGAGTTGGCGCGCAGCGGCATCGACGTTGCTGTGATCGAGATGTCGCCCCATTATGGCGGCGCGGCAGTGGTGAGTGATGGACGCATTTGCATCGTTGGCACCCCTGAACAGGAGCAAGCTGGCGTGCACGACTCGCCGCAGACCGCCTTTGAGGACTTCATGGAGTTCGGCCGTGACGAGCGCGGTTCCGGTCCCAACGCCGGGTGGGTGCGCTATTATGTGACAGAGTCTCGCCATGAGATTTACGATTGGCTCACCGGTCTCGGAGTGCGATTCGAGAAGAACGTAGTGCTGATGCCCGGAAATCGTGTTCCGCGCTGGCATAAAGTCATCGGCGGGGGACTTGGATTCGTGGAGCCTATCTATCACGAATGTGTAAAAACCGGCAATGTAACTTTTTCCTGGGACACCAAGGGTATTTCATTGCTCCGGGACGGCGACCGCATCATAGGTGTTAGGGCCAAACGACTGCGTGACGGTACGGAAACAGACTATCTTGCCCGGGTCGTGATACTGGCAACCGGCGGATTCCAGAACAACATGGAGATGGTCCGTGAGTATTGGCCAAAGGACCTGCCGTTTCCTGAGCGGCTCCTGTTCGGTGGCGGTCCGAATGCGGTCGGATTTGGCCATGGGATGGCGAAGGCAGCCGGCGCACAACTGCGGAATATGAGTTATCAATGGAACTATTCGAACGGCCTGCCGGATCCGCATGATCTATCAGGCCGGCGTGGCCTGAACGCCTTTAGCCTGCAGTCGATCTGGGTCAATAAGACAGGCCGGCGTTTCGTAAATGAGTCACAGGACACGAAGACCACTTTCCCTGTGGTACTCAGGCAACCCGGAAGCATGTATTGGGCCATCTTTGATAGTGCGGCCCGCGGGACCTTTTACGTCTCCGGGTGGAACCACGAGAAGATCGAGAGCAAGATCTTCGGCAATCCGATCATGAAACCGTTTGTTAAATCGGCACTAACGGTACATGAGCTCGCTACCGCAGCGGGACTTCCTCCGGATGTGATGGAGGCCACTGTACGCAACTGGAACAAGATGGTAACGGACGGCCGCGATGCTGACTTTGGGCGTATCGGCAGCAGCAAGTCACCCTGGGCACATCCTCAACGGATCGAACGGCCACCTTTCTACGTTGTGCAGTTCTTTCCACTAACGCGCAAGAGCATGGGTGGTGTAGCTATTGATCAGTCATGCCGCGTCATCGATATCTTAGATCGCCCAATTCAGGGCCTGTATGCGGTCGGCGAGCTGACCGGCCTGGCGGGAATCAATGGCAAGGCCTCTCTTGAAGGGACCTTCCTCGGTTCATCCATCATCACCGGCCGTGTCGCGGGACGTGCCGTTGCAGCGGAGCTGGCTGCCCGGCCTATCCCACAATCAAAATAGGAATTAAATCTCCACTACATCCAGGTCATCGATTGAAGTTATCACTGGCTTTTCGAGATCCAGAACTGCAATAGTTCGATTGATTGTATAGGCATAAGAGGTCATCAGCGTCAGACAACGCCTGTCAAAGATCACATCTCTCATACGGGGCTGGTGAGACCTTACGCAAACGTTTGCGCCGAGTTGCTTCATCACGCGTGTGAAATAATCCCTGCCGTACCTCGGACGCTCATCAGGCCCGCTGAGTAATTCTCCGGCCTCTTCGCTGAAATCACCCCAGGTCAGCTGCAACCAGGTCTCACTGCACAACTCGACGTCCTCAACCCTTCCAAGATCCATTACGTCGGGAGGGACCCCGTGCAGAGCTATCAGACCGTTAGCGGTGACAGCCGCAAATGGGAGAACCTTGCATATCTCCGAATAGTAATCGAGTTCACCTTGAGAGAGGCTCTCCCAAAAGTCGGCAGGACCAAATGGAACAGAGCAGAATGCCTCGTGATTGCCCGCAAGCAGATAGACCTGTTTTGGTGCCTCAACCTTTTTTCTGAGAAGAAACTCGATATTTTCCCGTGATTCGGGGCCACGGTCTACATAATCTCCGAGAAACACGAGAACATATCCGGGGGTGAAGTAGGTGTCGAAGACTGTCTTTGTGGCATCGAAATCTCCATGCGTATCACCCACAAATACGGCCTTGCCCTCTGATGGAAGCCGGATGAGTCTTCCATCATTCGAGATAGCCTGCTTTACTTTTTCAAGAGCGATCATCTAATCTTCAAAACGGGTTATCTTAAGAACAGCTCCGGTTTCATTGACCTGTCTGCCGAATTCCTCGATATATTTTTTCAGTTCAAGTTGCTGTTCTTCCTGAAAAACGAGGAACATACCTATCATGCGATTTTCCCTGCAGAAACAAGGACGCTCAATTCCGAGACGTTTGGCGAGTGGGGCGAGCTCCTTCAAAGCCTCTGCAACATTTGCATACCTTGCCGACGGATCTCTCCTGATTGTTCTCATAAAGAAATTGTGTATTTCAACCGGCAGATTTTCGATAGTTGAACGCGTATCATGAATATCTTCTTCCACATGCCATTTAAGGATATCCCGACCCTCTGTCTGCTGAAAAGGCTTTTGACCGGTCACCATCTCATACACTGTGATGCCCATAGAATAAATATCGGTGCGCTCGTCAACAGGGGCTCCCCTGATCTGTTCGGGAGATATATAGTGCAATGAGCCCGGAAAAAGAAAATTTGTATCAACACTTCCTTTGCGACAGGCAAGACCGAAATCAATTATCTTTACTCTGCCATCGGACTGAACAAATATGTTCCTCGGATTTATGTCCTGGTGAATTATGCCCATACTGTGGGCATATTCAAGACCGCTGCATACCTGGAGCGTAATATCCACGATGCGCTGCAGTGACATTGTGGTCACGTTCTCGATAATATTGTCCAGCGTTGCACCTTCAAGGTATTCCATAATAATGAATACTGTCTTGTAGGCATTTTCGATGTCATAAACCTTAACAATGTTCGGATGGTTCATCTTTGCGATTGTCATAGCCTCATTACGGAATAGCTCAATAAAGTCGGGATCCATAGACATCTCATGTGTGAGCATTTTTATCACAACCGGCATTTTGAGAATACCGTGCATCCCCGTGAAAACTATGCCCGCTCCGCCGTGGCCGATATTCTCGGTCACGGTATACTTGCCGATCATCTTTTCATCGGCCAATTTCGATGTGCTGAGGATATGAGCTACCACCGATGACATGAAACTCTTCAATTCCGGAAAATCCGCAGCCATTTTTTCGAACTGCTCCCTGCTCATACTCAGCACATCGACATCCGTCTCAGCATGAACATGAGCAGCCGCCGGGCTGCCATCAAACAATGCCGCCGAACCCACAATATCACCGGTGCTCAGCATTTCCACATCATAAAGGATATCCTCCCTTGCGACATTAACGCCGCAGATTCCCTGAAGGATAAGATGGAAATGATTGAGTGGCTCTCCCTGCGTGACGATCCTGTCACCCTTAAAGAATCGCCTGTGAGTCATCTTCTTCAGAAATTCATAAGCGATTTCCTGGGGGAGGGAATCAAGCAACCTCGAACAGAATTTATATTGCGAAGTCTGCTCCGTCTTTCCTTGAGGCGTCTTAATATCAAGCAGGTAGCAAAAAACTTCCGTATGGGAAAGAATTACATTTTTTATGGCTCCGTCATCCGACATTTCTGTATACCTCGTTAATATCTTAATACCAAAATTATTGCAGAATCGGCGAGAAAAAGGAACAGCCTTCATCTTCTCGCAAGTACAGATTCGGCTTGAAATTCCATAGATAAGAATATTGTTTTACTAATCGCCCAGGTAATCTGCGTTCTCTGTTTGTTTATCATGTTCCTTTTTTGTTATGCTTTTAAAATATTTCGTTTAGAGGGAGAGTTTTATGAAATCAAAAATTGTTGCTTTATTTGTCCTTACAGTCATGCTTTCCGTTATTTCTGTTTGTTACGCAACGGATATGTGCTATGAATATATCGAGAAGAAGAAATACGATGATGCTATCAGAGAATGTACACGGCAAATAAACGCGGAGACTGAAGTAGATGATATAGGTATTTCTTATACAAATAGAGGTATCGCCTATGCGGGGAAAGGACAATATGAGCAGGCCATTGATGATTACAATAAAGCTGTAAAGGCAAAACCGAAATATGAGAAGGCGTACTTCAACCGCGGGAATGCCTATTATACAAAAGGACAATATGAGCAGGCCATTGATGATTATAAAAAAGTCATTGAGCTGAACCCCAAAAACCCCAATACATATTACAATATGGCTTGTATATATTCCGTTGAAGCCTGCAAATGGTTAAAGAAAAGTGTGGAGAATGGGTTCAAAAATTGGGACGGCATTAAGAAAGATAAAGACCTCGACAATATTCGCAATTCTTCCTGCTACAAAGAAATAATAAAGGAAAAGTAATAAAAAGAGCTCTCCCGCTTAATTAAATTATATACCCCGCTGTCTCTGCGGGGGGGAAACCGTGAACCCCCTTTTGAAAAGGGGGTTTGGGGGATTATAATGCTGTTACAATGGAACTGGGAAAGAGGCCTCATGCGGTCTATAAGATTCGATACCATTTGGTGACTGCTGTAAAGTACCGTAAGGTTTTGTTGAATGAGGAAGTTGAGAAATGTATCAGAGAGACAATGAGGGGAATTACTGAACGGTACAATATTGTAATCGATGAAATTGGATTTGATGAGGATCATATACATATCTTCTGCGGTGCTCAACCGCAATATAGCCCGAGTCAGGTGCTGAACGTAATTAAGTCGATAACGGCGAAACGAGTATTCGAAGAATTTCCGAAGATGAAGAAAGTAGAATTGTGGGGTGGAGAATTCTGGAGTGACGGCAAGGACATAGGAACGGTCGGGGATGCAACAAATGAAGAAGTGATTAAGCGATACATAAGGAATCAGACTTTGGATAAGTCTGAAATAGAGCGGCGCACAGGTCAGCTAAAACTGTTCAAAATTTAAAGATGCCATCGCTGGTGAGAGTTTTCCGAGATACCCCGCCGTCTCTGCGGCGGGGCGGTTCATTCATAAAACTTCTGGGTGCCGACAAATACAGTATTTGCGCTCATTCTCGGCCCGGTAAAAATCGGGCCTCCGAGGTAAATTCTTTCTTCAAAAGAATTTAAAACCGCTTAAATACTGCATCTGTCGGTAGTTTTGTGAATAGTGCAGGTTAACGAATCGGGGTATATCCTCCGGGGACGCCGCTTTTGGAAAGTACGATCTGCCAAACCTGCTGACACCGGGACCTGAATGAACCGGCGCAGCTTAACAGATAATACTTCCACATCCGGTAAAATCGTTGATCATAAGATTTTGTTAATCTGGCCCAATTGGAATTAAAGTTCTTGAACCATGACATTGTAGTGGCGTCATAATCAAAGCCGATGTTGTGGATATCTTCTGCAACGAACAACCCTTCGATGGCCGTGACGATCTGTTTCATCGATGGGACAAATGAATTCGGGAAGATATACTTATCGAGCCAGGGGTCGAAATTGATATTTGTGACGTCGTTTACTATGGTATGCAGCAGGAACAGGCCGTCATTCTTCAGACAATTATGGACCTTCTCCATATAGGTTCTATAATTCTTATGTCCCACATGCTCAAACATACCGATGGACACTATATGATCGAATTTTTCGTCCAGGTCCCTGTAATCCTGAAGCCTGATTTCCACAGGCAGCCCCCTGCAAAGCTCCCTGCCGAGGGACGCCTGTTCTTTCGAGACCGTTATCCCGGTGACTTCAACCTTGCAGTTTTCAGCGGCATATTTTGCAAGGCTCCCCCAACCGCAGCCGATGTCCAGTATCCTGTCGCCCGGCTTGAGGCCCAATTTCCTGCAGATCAGTGCCAGCTTGGCTTCTTGCGCGTCATCCAGGTTTCCGGAATCCTTCCAGTAAGCGCAACTGTAGACCATCCTTTTATCGAGCATGGCCTTAAAGAGTTCGTTCCCTTTATCGTAATGTTTTTCTCCTATCTGGAAGGCCTTCGATTTTCTGCCCGGGTTGAGGATTACTTCACCGAGGACCCGAAAAAGGATGCGCCAGTTCTTTTTGATCTTGTCTTCAGGGCGGGTCGGCAGGATCTTCGCGAAAAAATCATCGAGACGCTCGCATTCCCACCATCCGTCCATATATGCTTCTCCAAGCCCTAAACTGCCTTCTCTAAGTACCCGCTTATAAAACCGCTCGTCCGTTATCCGTATATCCCAGGGCTTGTCTCCGTTGATGTTAATGCCTGCCGGGGACAGTATCCCCTGCATGATATCTTTTAATCTGGCTGCCATTTTGCCTCAAACATCTTAAATACTGCTCTTTTTCGATTTTACCACTTTTGGATAAATTTTCAAGGCTGAATGGTTTTACGATTGATTTGTTTTGGTGTTTAAGCGCGGGACAGGACTGATCTATCGTTTAGCGGTGGGGCTACAATAACTCCATTTGCGAAGGAAAAACAAAAAAGATAATGAACGATTACCGGTCTTTTCTGTTGTACCCGAATCTTTCTTCAAAGACAGGGGCAATGAGATTGTCGACCGGCGCGTAATCATCGCGGAGAACTACGGAGTATGTTTTCTTCATGAAGTCATTTACCATATTGTCCGGCACTACGGCGGAGGTAGCCGCACTTTCAAACTTCTCCTTAATGAAGTTCTTAAAATCCATGATGTTCATATCATCCCCGCCGGTGAAAACGATAAAAGTGCTCGTGCCCGTCTTTTCAAACCAGGGGCTTATTGAGATCAGATGAACATTATTTTCGCCGAAGACCTCTCTCAATGTCCTGATATAGGACGGCAGGAAAGTCCCCTTTTGAAAATTGTCGATTATATTTGTCAGCAGTATACCGTGCGGGTTGAGGATATTCCTGATCTGTACTGCAAATTCTTTTGTGGTCAGATGATATGGTATCGAGAGGTCGTTGTAGGCGTCTATAAAGACGACGTCGTATTTCTCCTTGCAGTTCATCACAAACCAGCGGCCATCGGTGTTGAAAGTGCGTATCTTCGAATTCCGGGGCAGTCCGAGATATGCATAAGCGATCTTCGTTATCTCAGGGTCTATCTCAACAACATCGAGTTGCGCTTTGGGATAAAAGACCTCCATATACCTCGGGAAGGTGTATCCTCCTCCCCCGATTGTCAGGCTCCTGAAAGACGCGTCTTTTTCGAACCTCCACTTCAGCAACTCGGAATAGATTTTCTCGTATTGATATTCAATATGCAGGGGGTTTTCCAAAGCCACGTAAGAGTGCACCAGGTTGTCCAGTATCATGGCCTCCAGCCGGGTCTTGCCGTCTTTGCTCATGGCCTTCTTCAGTTTTATCGTGTAATAGTCACTCTCCTTGTAATAATAAGTATCGGAGGTCAACTGTGGTTTAAAGGCCAGACTGTAAGTGCTTGCGATCAAAAGGGAAGGCAACAGCAGGAGCCCGAAGACAGGCTTTTTTGATCTGAAAAGCGAACCCCATATTATGGCTGTCAAGATCAAAATGCTCCCCATGACCAGAATGATATGTCTTGTCCCCATCCAGGAGATAAGGAAAAACCCCGCGGCAAAAGTCCCGAGGATTGAACCGAGCGTTGAAACCGCGTATATCTTGCCGACAACATTACCCACCCTATCGAGATTCTTAATCGCAAGCTTTACGACAACAGGAGAGATCATCCCGAGAATACAGCTTGGAATAAAAAAAGTAATCGCCGTCATAATCAGGATGCGGAGCATGAGGGATGTAGGGAAATGGTATCCAGCAACAATATTCGTCATCGGCGAGATCAATAGAGTGGCAGCACCTGAAACGAGCAAAAGCCATCCAAGGGTCTTTTTACCGGGGAACCTGTCCGCCAGCTTACCGCCTGAAAATGCGCCGATGCTGATCCCCGCAAGGACAACTCCGATTATACTCGTCCAAGTATACAAAGATACGCCGACAAACGGCGCGAGGATGCGTCCGGCAACGATCTCGATCACCAGGATGCAGAAACTCGCTATAAATGTAATGATATAAGCTGTAATAATATTCATGCCCGGTCACCTCAGAAAGAGATCTTTATCGGTACATTGTATCACGATGATTTCGGAAAAATTCAAGTCCCGGTTCCCGATTTTTGTTTCAGTTCTTTTACTCCTTAAACCATATCTGTCCCATGTTATAGGTTCGGCTGCGGGATGGGGAAGGACTGTTGTGCTTTTGCTGACCGGGGTATTTTCAGGATTTCTTTCCGGTATGATGGGCGTGGGAGGGGGCACTATTATGGTCCCCGCTATGGTGCTTCTGGCGGGCTTCGGCCAGCATACCGCACAGGGGAGCTCTTTGCTCGCCATGGTCCCTGCCGGCGCAGTCGGCGCCTTGACCCATAGGCGGCTCGGAAATGTTGATACAAGCCTCCTCACCGGACTTATTCCGGGCATCCTGATAGGGACATATCTGGGAGGGAGTCTTGCTCACGAACTTCCGGAGGGAACATTGCGCATAATATTCGCTGCTGTTCTGGTCTGGACCGGGGTCCGTTATCTTAGGACCAAATCTCCAAAATAAAGTACTAACTGGCAGACAATTGCAACTCCTAACACTAACAATTTCGTCTTTTTAAATTACAAATCATAATGCAAGAGTGCAACTGGAAATTGATGATAATGATAATGTACGATATTATATTGCAACTTTGTTAGCAATAATTATAGTCACCGATTAAACGAAAAGGAGAAAAAATGAAATTTGCAAACTTAAAATTAGAAGAGATTATGACAAGACGGGCTTTTTCCGCGAGGAAAGATATGCCGGTAAAAGACATAGCTTTTGAAATATTTTATGGGTTTTTCAGTGGAATGCCGGTAACTGACGATGATGGCAGAGTTATAGGTGTTGTGACTGAGATTGACTTGTTAAAACAGATTCGTCAGGGTAAGGATCTTGAAAAACTTAAAGCAGATGAAATAATGACGAAGGAGCCGATAACCATTGATATAAATACTCCGTTAGATGAAGTCTTAAATATCATGATCGAGAAAAACATAATAAGAATACCGGTAACAGAGAAAGGCCATCTGGTTGGTGTCATTGCGAGGCGTGATATTTTGAGATATTACCTGCAACCGGAATTTTTTGTGCACTCATAGTCTGTAAAGTGATTTTATCTTTGGAAGCACTTTAGGAAATAACAGCTAATATGTCTGAAAACAGTCAGGGGTGACTTATTGATCCCCTTGCCATTGCAAATTTAACCCGCCTATCTTCGGTATTTCTGCCAGCTCTAAGCTGAAGAAAGGTAACTCAGAAAGGCTATGTTTAGTCCAGGGTGAGATATTTAGCCATAAATGCTCTGCGACATCCTTCCTGAAACAGAGATTTTCACCACAACTCTTCCGGTAGCAGAGTACCTGATAACCCTCACCGCGGAGATATGTTCAGGAATGAAGGGTTCTGATAATAAAATTATTGTCGGAGGGTAGTTTGTCATTATGGATAGCATAAGTAAAGCCCAGACTCCGCACAACCCTCTGGAAAGGCACTCGAACTGCTCAAAATGTATAATAGAGAAGATACGGTGAATCTCTTTGATATCGCTGAAATCATTTGTGAGCGGTCAAGAGCGCAGCCCGGCATCGAGGAGTTCATATCAATACCGTCACACGCCATGAGAGGACTATATCCGATCAGATAGGCACAGCCCGTTACCTTCAGAAGCTGTGCGGGCAGTCGCTGATGCAAGACAGAGAGGTTTGCGCGCTCTTGGGTGGGCTCGATCTGCACATTGAGGCAACGCAGAATGCTATGGTCAAGGCCGGAATAGTGAAGGAGTGCGCCGACTGCGCGGTGGGCGGTGAAGGGACGTGTTGCGGAGTTCGCACTGGATATAAGTGCAACAGCGTTCTTCTCTTGATCAATCTGTTGCTGGGAAGAACCCTTCCTCCTGCACCAGCCGATACACACCTCTGTCACTTTCTGACAAAGCAGGGATGTGCCCTGAGGGCGCGGCACGTGATCTGTGTGAATTTCATCTGTCAAAGACTGAGGGATGTTCTTCCGCACAACTCATTGTACAGTGTGCAGGATATCGCAGGCGGCGAGATCGACACTCTGTTTGTCCTTGAGGAGTGCATAAAAAAGAAAATAGGCGTCGCCATGTTGCTTAGGTCTCAGAAGCAATGGGATGAGAAAATGTAGTTGAAGGCCTCCCTCGATAACTTCCTGAAACACGCAAGGGCGATTCTTGCTATAATATTAGAAGTTTCATGTAGTAATTAACAAAATGACAAGAGATCATAATCTTCGCGGAGAAACCAAACCTCCCGACAATTTAGAAAAGCTCGTTCAAGAACGCGCTGAAGAACTGAGTAAACTCAATGAATTATTGCAATCTGAAGTCACCCAGCATAAAAAAGTACAGGCTAAAATACTTCAACTTGCTTCTTTTCCCGAACTTAACCCCAATCCTATTATTGAGGTGGATATGGGATACATTGTCGATTATCTCAATCCAACAGCCAAAACTTTATTCCCCGGTATCGAAAAGACCGGAGTAAAACATCCCTTCTTGCAGGGATTGGATTCTGAATTTGCCATGCTTGTAACCAAAGAGAAGAAATCCCATGTCCGTGAAGTTACAGTTGATAATGTTTGGTACGAGCAGTTTATTCACTATGTCTTGGAATTCAATCACATACGAATCTATGGTCGGGATATTAGTGCGCGCAAGCGGGCAGAAGAGAAGCTACGCAAAGCCCATGATGAATTGGAAACGCAGGTTCAGGAGCGAACCGCAGAGATAAGAAGAGCTAACCGCGCCTTAAGAATGCTCTATGAATGTAACCAGATTATTGTTCATGCGACAAATGAAATGGATCTTTTGCATGACATTTGCAGAACTGTTGTGGAAACTGGAGGCTATCGTATGTCATGGGTCGGTTATGCAGAACATGACAATGAGAAAAGAGTTCATCCTGTGGCACAGGCCGGTTATGAGGACGGATACCTTGAAACTTTGGATATCACTTGGGCCGATAGTGAACGAGGCCGTGGTCCGACAGGCACCGCTATCCGGACGGGAGACCCCTCGATCGGGAGAAACTTCCTGACCGATCCTAATTTTGAGCCATGGCGTGCCGAAGCGCTGAAACGCGGCTATGCATCATCCATCTGTCTTCCCCTGATTGCCGATGGTCAAATCTTTGGCGCACTTACTATGTATGCCGTTGAACCTGACGCCTTTGATATCAAGGAAGTCAAACTGCTGAAAGAATTGGCGGATGACATCGCCTATTCCATCTCGGCTCTCCGGTTACGATCCGAACATTCGCGTACAGATGAAGAATTGAGAAAATATCGTGAACACCTTGAAGAAATGGTAGAACAGCGTACAGAGCAATTGAAAAAAATATCAGATGACTTAGCACGTTCCAATATCGACCTCCAACAGTTTGCCCATGCAGTCTCACATGACCTGCAGGAACCTTTGCGAACTGTTGCAGGTTTCGTAAAGTTGTTGGAGAGACGATACAAGGGGAAACTCGATGCAAAGGCTGATGAGTTCATCGAATATACTGTTGATGGGGCCGAAAGGATGCAGGTACTCATTAAAGATCTTTTAGAATATTCGCAAGTGGGGACAAAGGACAAGACATTCAAACCTACAAATTGCTCGGTAGCCCTGGAGCAAGCTATATATAATCTTCATGTGAGTATAGAAGAAAGCGGTACAGAACTGACCTATGATCTCCTGCCTACCATAATGGCTAATGCCTCACAATTAAGTAGATTATTCCAGAACTTAATCAGTAATGCTATAAAGTTCCGGAGTAAAAAGCCCCTAAAGATTCATATTTCTGCTGAACATAGGGGAAATGAGTGGGTGTTTTCTGTTAGAGATAATGGTATAGGAATAGATCCAAAGTTTGCAAATAGGATATTTGATGTTTTCCAGCGTCTCCATACAAGAAAGGAATATCCAGGTACAGGTATTGGTCTTACAAATTGCAAGCGGATTGTGGAACATCATGGCGGCAAGATCTGGGTTGAATCAGAGCTTGGAAAAGGCTCTACATTTTACTTTACAATCCCTGATAGAGAAGCAGCTGTATAAACTTTCTTATGCTATATTTCTTCCAGTAATAAATAATTTTTCTAAACTATAAAATTCTCTCTTTGTAGGTGGAGTCGAGAAAAAAGACATGCCGAGGGGTAAAAGACGCTCGACGACATTTATAGTCTATTCCCCCAACTGATTCCCGAACAGACTTGTCACTTAAGGGCAGGTCAACGGATGTGAGCAGCCTTGTCAAGCACCTCTGAGCCCATTGGTTTAGACTTTTTCCTGAAGCTTTGGCTATAGTAAGAACCTTGGCGTGGATTTCAGGAGAAACACGGAGCATGAGCTTGCCGGAAGCCGCCTTAAATGGCTTGCGTCCTGTTGCTGCACAGTCAGCGATATAATGGTTAATAGCAGCCTCAAAATCAACCCTGAGTTCCTTCGTTGTTGTCCCATGAAAAGTGATACCGCTGAATCCTGTCCGGTTGTGATAAAATAAACAATAAAGTGGAGCATGACAAAAAGGAGAAAAAATGATGGTGCTTGGAAATAGGAATATCCTTGGACGTTTTTTATTCTGCCTGTTTTTAGCTATGGTAATGATTGCGCCGGGCAGCATTTTCGCGGAAGATTCCCTCGACAAAATAAAGGCAGACCTCCATAGCAGCGACTGGCAAGTACGGCGGGCTGCCATTGAAAAACTGGACAACCGCAGCGACGAAAAGGCCTTGAATATTTTGCTTGACGTTGCGGGCACACGGAGTGAATATTGGCCGGTCAAGATTAAGGCGATTCAATTGCTTGGAGAGGCGCGATATGTAAAGGCAGTGGAACTCTTACTGTCAATCTTTAATGATCCCTTTCTTAACTGGGAATGCCCGTCAATAAAATCTTACACGGCCATTGCACTCGGGAACTTCAAAGGCAATAAAAAGGTAGTCGAGACGCTTATTACCGGCGTGGACGACCGTGAACTTCTTATCAGAGAGGCTTCAATTCAGGCATTAGGGAAAATCGGCGATCCAAAAGCGGTACCGTATCTGGTCAGACTTCTGGGGGACCGGAGCACTGCCATCAGACTCAGTGTTATAAGAGCGCTCGAAGGGATTGGCGACCCTCAGGCGATCCCCGATATCCAACGCGTCCTGGAAAGTGAGAGTGATTCAGTAGTCAAGAGTCAGGCAGTGGCGGCATTGAACAGTTTTCATGGACAAAGCAGTAATAATTAGAGTCTGTCCATAAACTACCGTTTCCTAATTTACGAACAGAAAACTGTCCCGGCAGTGCCGGCACCTGTTCGGATTGTGGTCCTTATACTTCAAAAAGCATGCTGTCGTCATATTTTTCATGATTTCGGACGTGGATATCCCTTTATGCTCCTTTTGTGATCTGCCTTTCGCCTGTCTTCATTGCATCTGCGTTTGCATCTTCGCAAGGAGCGCTCCTGTCATCACACGAATGTTGTAAACAATCACGTTCCAGTACACCTTGGCATCAAATCGCGCCCTTGTCTTCCATTCGCACCGGTACAACTCAAAACCCCTTTTCAGATTCGAGATAACTGCTTCAATGCCGCTGCGCCATTTCTTCAGCCGCGTTTCCATGTTCGCGCTTCTGACGATGTTCTTAAGCGACCCTTTTATCTTATTGAAGACGATGTTGACGATCCCTTTCCCATGCGCTATCCTCGCATTGTCCTTTGAGGCATAGCCGCCGTCAGTCACCATATCACGGGGGATTATCTTATAGTTATCCTTGAGACGATCTATCACTGCCCCATAAAGTGTTGTGTCGGCAGGGTTGCCCTCCAGCACCTTGCAATCAAGTATCAGATTGCTACGGCCTGTCGCAAGGTTTATCTTATGTCCAAATTCTACTTCTCTCCTCCCCTTCACTATGATGTCCGTATGGTCTTCATAGATCGAAAATATCTTCTCTTCGTTCGGCACAGCCTCCCCAAGGATCTCATGTCGCCGGGAGATGTCATATACTTTCTCCGCCTTCGGCAACACGTCTTTCAGTTCTTTCCTTGCCGCCTCTGCAATTATCCAGCCTTCTATCGTTTTGGGCAGTTCTGCTGTTAATGCCCTCTCTGCCTGGTTGATGCTGCTGCGAAGCAGCTTCAGTTGTTTCTTGAATTCCTCTTCCCGTGCCTCTTTAGCTTTGGTGTTATTGATCTTGTAATGGTTCTTCTTAGCCTGTTTCTTGTAGCTCCGTACCTTGATCTCCACTCCACTGGCCTTCAGTTTTTTCAATAGTCGATCTATGGTTTTGATGCAGTCCCATATCAATGAGTTGTTTGTCGGATAATGTATATTTGTCTCTATTACGGTCCCGTCGGTCCGTATGCTTTTGCCGTCTTCAAGCCCTTCGCCTATTGCGGTTTTATTGATCGCTACCATCACCTTATCCAGCGCTTCTCCGCTTATCCGGGATATGTATTTCTGATACGCCTCAAAGGAAAACGGCTTCCGGTCGTCAAGTTTGATAAATACCGCGCACATCCTGGAATCATGTTGCGCATGCTCAAGCTCACGATAGGTCAGGTTTTTCATCTCTTTGTATATCGCCGCCCTCACTATCTGTTCCACTGTCGGCATGTCCTGCCTGCCGAGACTGCTGCTTTCTTTGCCCTTGGTTATGTCATCCTTCACTATTTCGTATATCTCAGGATGCTGGTTCAGTATCGTGTCCATTACAGCCAGTTCCGGATTCAAGGCCCACAGCTCTTTTTCAAATTGCAGTTTCAGTTCCTTCAACAGTTTCAAGGCTTCCTCCACGTTTCTTATTTCCTCTGCAATTTTACCATTTCTCTTTTTGTTTCCTATAGTTATAATTTATGGACAGACTCTAATTAGAGTCCGTTTATCGGGATGCTTTGACGGGCATCAGCTCGATGTTCTTTGTCCATATTGTATGGCTGCTGAATAACGCTATTCAACTGCCAGAAATGTTTCGGTCCTTGTGAGCCCTTTTATTTTCCTGACTTCCTTGAGAATCTTGTTGAAGATGTCATTCGAGTCCTTTGCCTCAAGGATTACAGCGAGATCATAGGCGCCTGTGATGATATCCGCTTGGGCCACACCTTTGGTACCGCGCAGCGTATCTCTTATATATCGTTCTTTCCCCGGCAAAACATTGGCCAGCATATATACCCTTGCCATAAATCTCCTCCTTTATCTTTTTGAAATCGACAAACTTTACAATGTCCATACATGCAAGTTTTTATGGGAACCCTTGCCCATGATTCAATTTTAGTCCATTTTGACAGGTTGTCAATATGACGATACAATATTTACATGAGAATTCTGCTTATAGAAGACGAGAAGGGGGTCGCAGGCTTTATAAAAAAGGCCTTGAGGAAGAGCTTTACTTGGTAGAGGTAGACCCATTCATTTGAATATCTCTCCGGTTTCTTTATACCACCAAAGGAGGTCAAGGTGAGACATCGGAATACCTATTTGTCGTGAAAACTCAAGCATCTTTTTCTCTATCTGCAGATATTTTGCCTTTCCCAGGGAATGCGGGATTTCATCGATTACTCTGAACTGACTCAGGTTCCTGAGAATATGCCTGTCAAGGATTGCAAGCTTCTCTCCTAACCCCATGTTCCGTAAGAAATGGCCCGCTTCTTTATAGCCGAGACCTTTTATATTCATGACAAGCCATTCCCTGCATTCATAAGTATCGGTAAATTTGTCGAGGAGGGGCTTGATGGAAATCCTGCCATTGGTTAAAAACAATTTTCTTGCAGCTACGATATACTCGGCTTTTTTGTTATGGAATCTCACACAGCGGAGACTTTTTCTGATCCGGTCAACAGGACCCTTTACCAGCAGTTGTTCTTCCTTCATCGTCACAATCGCGTCCCAGCAGGATTTTGCCCTGGATTGGGGAGTAAGCAGGCAGAAGGCCAACTCCCCGAAGATTTCCTCATCGCTTTTCTGAAGCCTGTTTTGTTCAAATTCCTTAAGACGGGATATGATCTCTTCCTTCTTGAGGAGGTAAATTTTTTTTAGATGAGCAAGTTTTTCTTTATTATTTATGATTATGGACATAGAAACATAACCGGCTTGCTGCAGGATTATAGCCGATAGTTTAACACAAAGGCGGGATAGAGTATACTAAATGCTATGACTGAGAACCTATGTGATATCAATAGCCCGTTCGAACACGGCGGGGACATCCATCTGGTTGCGGAAGAACTCGGGATACCCGACAGAAAAGTGATAGATTTCAGCGTATCGGTGAACCCGCTCGGCGTGTCAAAAAAAATTAAGGCGGAGATCAGGAAACATCTGAAATATCTTCAAAATTATCCGGACCCGGATGCGCGGAGGTTGAGACAAAGGATCGCGCAGCTTAACGGTATAGAACCTGAATCGGTCCTATGCGGGAATGGAAGCACGGAACTTATTTATCTGACGGCTAAGACAGTAAGGCCTAAAAAAATACTTATAACGGCGCCTACATTCTCGGAATATGAAAATGCCTGCAGAAAAAATAGTGAGGCGGGTTTTACGTTTTATGAGCTGAACAAAGAAAACAATTTTGAGATCAGCCCTGATGAATTTATCCGGGCAATGTCAGTAGAGACGTCCTGTGATACGGCATTCCTTTGCAATCCCAATAATCCGACAGGGAGACTGCTGAAAAAGGAGGATGTCATAAAGATCGCGGCTGCTGCGCGGGAACGCGGCTGTTATCTCATTGTTGATGAGGCTTTTATCGATTTTACCCCTGAAGATTCAGTAATAGATCAGGTGAAGGGAAACCCCTATCTCATCGTGCTGAGAACAATGTCAAACTTCTACGCTCTGCCCGGCCTAAGAATTGGGTACGGCATCTTCCCACAGGATCTTATCGGCAGGTTAAAAGAATATAAAGAACCATGGACTGTAAACAGCCTTGCCCAGAGGGCAGCCGTGGCGGCATTGAACGACAAGGTATATAAAAATGAGACATTCAGGCTGCTGAGGGAAGAGCAAAGGTTTCTTGAGAGATCTTTCAGGAAAATGGGAATAGAGTTCTTCCGCCCGGATACTAATTTCTATCTGCTGAAAATGGACAATGCCCGTGAGCTATGCGGACATCTGAGGACGAAGGGCATTCTCATTAGAGACTGTTCGAATTTCAGAGGGCTTGACACTACATATCTAAGGGTGGCTGTGAAAGGTCATAAGGAAAATGCGGTCCTGATAAAAATGCTTGGTTTGCTGAAAAATCGGGGTTAGAATACCATGCTGTTCAGAGAATGGTTGAGAAGCGCTAATTTTGCAATAGAGGGCATCCTTCACGCCGCAAAGACCCAACGGCATTTAAGGTATCATTTTTTCACCGCGGCTACCGTCCTTTTTTTCAGTTATGCCCTCGGTGTCTCGCGAACCGAATTTCTTATCATCGCGCTGTCTGTGATAGCCGTGCTTTTGGCCGAAATGTTCAATACCGCTGTGGAATCGATAGTCGATATCATATCTCCGGAACATAGCGAGAAGGCGCGTATAGCAAAGGACGTGGCAGCTGGGTCGGTATTTATCACGGCTTTCGGGGTCGCGGTCATAGGCTATATAATCCTGTTCCCCTACCTGCGCGATGTGTTCTATAAGGGGCTCCATATTACAAAACACTCAAATGAGGAAATTGCCCTCATAGCGTTCATAATAGTTCTCATTCTTGTTGTTATAACCAAGGCATATTTCGGGAGAGGCCTTCCATTGCGCGGGGGCATGCCGAGCGGACACGCTGCTCTCGCATTTTCAGCCTGGGTTGCGGCAACGTTTATAACGGAAAATTTCGTTGTTTCATTACTGACTTTCATAATTGCCGTAGTCATCGCCCAAAGCAGGATAGCAATAATGGCGCACACCGTTTGGGAGGTTGTACTCGGGAGCCTCATGGGCGCATCGGTAACATTCCTGCTGTTCAGGTTATTTTCGTAGCGTATTGCTTTCCTTTGATTACTCGATTGTGAAATAATACATGATGCATGCGCTTTGTGACTCGATAGTAGAACTTTTCCGGAAGGCCGCGACATTATTGCCGCCGGATGTTGAGTCTGCGTTAAGGCGCGCGCACAGGAGAGAAAAAGAAGGGTCTAACGCAAAGGCGGCGCTATCAACTGTGCTGAAAAATATAAAGGCCGCAAGCGAGATGTCCCGTCCTTTGTGCCAGGACACCGGTGTGCCTATTTTTTTCATAAGGGTTCCGGCCGGTATCAGCCATCTTAAATTAAAGGAAACAATAATAAAAGCAACGCGAATTGCGACAAAGGCGGTCCCTTTAAGGCCGAATGCGGTCGACATAGTCACGGATAAAAACTCGGGGGACAATACGGGCATCGGCTTCCCTGTCATGTATATTGAAGAAACCGCGAATAAAAGGCTTACAATCGATCTTATGCTGAAGGGTGCGGGAAGCGAGAACATCGGACAACTTTACAAATTGCCTATCGAAGGACTGAAGGCCGAGAGAAACCTGGACGGGGTCAGGAAATGCGCGCTTGACGCCGTAAACAAGGCACAGGGGAAAGGATGTCCCCCGTATATTATAGGGATCGGGATAGGCGCTTCAAAAGACCAGGTGACGAGACTTTCCAAAGAACAGCTTATGAGGAATCTTCAAGATGTGAATGAAGATGAAATCCTGCCAAGGTTTGAAAACAGAATTATGGATGATATTAACCGGCTCGGGATAGGTCCTCTCGGATTAAGTGGAAGGACGACTGCTATGGGGGTCAAGATCGGAGTGAATCACCGGCACCCCGCGTCTTATTTCGTGGATATCTCCATATCCTGCTGGGCATGCAGAAGGGCAAGGCTGGTATGGCAGACCAAAAGGTGAAAGTCCGAAGCTCAAAGAATAAGGCTGCCAAGGCAAAGATAATAACCCTGCCGCTGACAAAGGCAGATGTTCTCAAATTAAGCGTCGGAGACATGGTCCTTATTAATGGGCGCATTATAACAGGCAGGGACAAGGCGCACAGGTTTTTGTTTAACGAGAAGTCGCCTAAAGCAGAGATACCGTTTGATCTCGAAGGTTCGATTATCTATCACTGCGGACCCATTATCAAGAATATTCCGGGAGGGTATGAGGTTGTGGCGAGCGGTCCTACAACAAGCATGCGTGTTGAAATGTATGAAGCCGGGATAATCTCGGAATACGGGCTTGCGGGCGTTATGGGAAAAGGCGGTATGGGTGTGCAGACCATGAGCGCGCTCAAGAAATATGGTTGTGTTTACCTGAACACCATCGGCGGCGCCGCCGTCTATCTTGCCGAAAGGGTGCGAAGGGTCGTCGACGTCTGGAAGCTTGAGGAATTCGGTATGACGGAAGCGATGTGGGTATTGGAGGTAGAGAATTTCCCTGCAATAGTGACAATGGACGCGCACGGCGAAAGTCTTCACAAAGATATAGAAGCTAAATCGGATAAAGAATTCAGAAAGCTTATTGGGGTTAAGTGAAGAATGCGGTTGACGACAGGTATACAGGCAGTAAAACCTTTACAAATCGCAATTGGGAAAATTAGAGAACTCTGTGTTATTAACGATAATGTGAAGCTTATCGGATAAGCAGTTGTCTTACAAAGGTGGCGACGTAAAGATTTTCCTGCCCATATACCTGTCAGTCATTATTTCCAAATGTCTTGTGAATAGTTCCGGGTAGAAGGAGAATAAACGCTATATATTATTTCCGAAACTGATATATGTTCTTACCCGCGTCTACCAAAAGCGGTTTGCCCTTGATCGTCAGGCCTTCATTGATAACGAGAAAGGTCTCCTTAAGCGGCAGGCTATTTCCCTCAATGGCGTTTGAATTGTATGTCATCTCTATCCCAAATTGCTCCCTCAGTTTCCGGACAGCTGTCTCCGGGAGGGGGCGATAGGAATTTAACAGGGTCAATTTCCCGTCCGGACGTTCCTGCATATCCTTAGTCAAGTATTTCATATTTTAAGCTTCCTCTTAATATGGTTTATAGCATTTTATTAGTTATACCATATTAAGCTGTTAGAAATGAATCATCACCAATCATCATCATCCCGCCACTGCCTTCCAGCCCCATGCGACTAATGTTATCCCCATATAACAAGCAAGGGGCCAGTAGGCGTTACCGATGAGGACGCTTGACATAAAAATTGTCAAGTCCGTTTTGTTCATACCATTGAATTTTCAGTGGCGGGGGTAAGCAGTGGTTGAGTAAAGGGTAATCAGCCGGAAATGCTCTGAACTTTTATCAAAACCCCTGCTTTTTTTATGACATCTTTATCGAGACTCAAAAGAATAGAGTTCGTAAGTTTTGCAGTAGCAATGACGACACTGTCGCCGAGTTTTGTTTTGCATTTTCTGCGAATCTCTGCCGCCATCCGTGCAAGTTGAGTATCAAGCGGGATAATGGTAAATTCCTGAAGGAAGCGCTTTATTTGGGTAATTTCTTCGCCGGTCAAAAGCGCAAATGACAAAAGCTCAACCTCGGTTATCACTGATATAAAAAAAATGCTTACCGGCTTCCCTCCATACAAGAAGTTGATCCACAACTTTTTTGTCATCATTGAGGTAACCGATAAGGATATTGGTATCTAAGGTGAACACAGGCCGTATTACCTGTCCCACTCCTCACGAAGCTTCTTCTGACAGGCAACGGCGCTGATCTTCCTGTGTTTCAACAGACCTTTGGCTTGCACCCATGGATCAGAGACGTTTTGCATTAATTTTGACAGCTCTTTTGGGGAGATTTTCTTGTCCCTGACTAATTCTTCCAGATGCTCTCTCAATAAAATGCCCATAGATTAATTATATCAGAAACAAACCCAAATGAGAAAAATCATTATCACCCCGCAACCGCCTGCTGTCCCCATTCGACCAGCGTGATTCCCATATAACAGGCAAGGGTCCAGTAAGCGTTGCCGAGGATAAGACTTCCTGCAAAAATTGACCAGTCCCTTTTTGACATACCGTTATATTTCCCTTGCCGCATGAAGGCGGTGGTGACGAATGGGTCAAACTTGACGGATAAGAAAAAGAATACGATGGGTTTGCTTTTTTTCAGGACCCACGCAGTCACATGCCCTATTTTTTTAGTGCCCTTATAGGTTTTTATTTCTTTTATCGCTTCTATCCCTATCCAATCACGCTTTGACCAGTCATAGAATTTCATTATCAGAATGCACGCAACGAATGACAAGAAAGTCATAATGGCCCCGCCTCGGAAAAATCCGAAATTGTAGATAACGAAGGGATAAAAGAAATAATCGAAAATCCAAACAGTCAAACGACTTGCAATAAGTCCAATGGACAGTTCAGCAAATCTACTGTTATAAAATAGCGGGCTTTTGAAAGAGCTGTTTTTGGTATTTTCTGCTTTCATTCCTATCTTATTTCGGTATGCATATCTCAACATACTCAAAAGGAAGATAGTCATGTATTGCTAAAGATACATTTCTCCGCGTTATCAGGAATTTGCCAAATTTTCTTATTATTATCTTGTGGAGTCCATTACCAGATACGATATGTGCCGATATTTTGTGACAGTCTCTCTCTTGGGCTTCTTTGATTAAGGCATCCCCTAATCTAAGAAAAGTAAGCCCTTCTCGATCTTCAGGCAGTACTACGACTTTATCAATATAATACATGCCGTCATCAGGCCTCATTTCAATGTCTTCATCTTTTAGTTCTGCATAGGCACTGTTCTGAGGTATTCCTAAAATCCATCCTGCAATACTTTTTCCTTTCTTAAGAAAAATATTAATGTTGGTGGGTGTAGTCAGATTTTCTACAATTTTTTCGCGCGTGTCTTGTATTTTAATTGGAAACAAAGAATCAAGCATCAAAACTGTTTTCAGATATTCATCTTTAAAATCCCTAATAACCTCAGTTTGAAAGTCCCTTCCCGAAATCGGCATAGTGTTTGTTTGGATGCTTTTCATTTTTTAGAAAAAATCCTGAACCCCCTTTTCAATCTTCTTCTTCTCATCTTCTTATGACAGACGGTTGCACCGATATATTTCACAATTCCCTTTGCCTCATTATCGCCCCCGCAACTGAAAACGTCGCATGTGACGTATGCATACTCAGGCCAGGTGTGAATCGATATGTGCGACGCGGAAAGAAGGAGATAGCCGGTGATCCCATGAGGAGAGAACCTATAGAAATGCTTATTCAGTACTGTGATGCCGGAATCAACAATTGCCTTTGAAAGTAGCTTTCGCCAAAAGGGAAGAGAGTCCACCTGCTCTTTTGCACAGCCGAAGAACTCAAGCAGGTAGTGAACGCCATCCGGCGGACTGTTATGAATGGCTCTTTCTTGAGCCACAGCTAAAACTCCCTATTGTAGTAGTGCGTTCTTAAAGAAAGTGTTTCGCTGTCATTCGGCAAAATCCCCCCTGTCGTTTGACCCTCTTTGCCTGTCTTCAAAACATATGTAATCAGCGCTTGTCTTGTCATAAATAACCAATAGTTATCAAATGCAATATAAATACAACATATTGGTGCTAAGAGTCAATCAATTAAGCACATTTACTGGGTTTAAAGAGGCGCTTTGACAACATATAATTCCTAAGGAGAAATGGAATGAATAACGCTATACGGAAGAAATTGGGCGATAAAATCAGACAATTGAGGAAATTGCGAGAACTGACGCAAGAGCAATTAGGTGAAAAAGCAGGGATCAGTTATAAGTTCATCGGAGAGGTCGAAAGAGGCATCGTCAATCCAAGTTTGGATTCCTTAATAGGGATAGCGCGAGCCCTGAATGTCAACGTCAAAGAATTGTTCCCAAGTGAAAGTGATCTGATCACCGAGTTTTCTTCCGAAGAACTGCAAACCATCAAGAGGGCTGTGAAGTTACTGAATAGCCGATTAAACGTAAAGAGCGTAAAATCATAGAATCGGTAGCAAGCCTGTCGGCCTTGAATATCTCTTCTTCTCCACGACCTTCCCTACGACTCTGTATTTATTTCCCTTTTTCAGCTCGATATCCGGGGATTTCGGATTCAAGGGATGAGAACCAAGCGTCAACCTTCAGTTACAAAACTTTCTCTTATGAGGAACTCCTTTGCTTTTGCTATCTGTATGTTCTGGAAACTGCCCACTTCAAGCAGATGTCTATCTCCTGAAATGATATAGTCGGCATGACCATCTGCGGCACAATCAAGAAAGATATTATCTGTCGGGTCGGAAGTGATCAGAGAGACCCGGCTTTTGATTTCGACAAGCTCTGCGTTCCCCCTGATATTCATAACAATGGGCCTGATCTCATTCGGCAAGAGCCCGAACTTTGTATACCCAAGCACCCTGATCAGTTCTGCCTCCATGTCTTTGCTGAGCAGCATGGAAAGCTTTCTTTCACGAATCAAATCATAGACGTCTCTCGGATATCCTTTCCAGAAGAGCGCCGCGATCGTCACATTTGTGTCAAGGACAACTCTTTTCAATGAACTCCCCGCGATTCATGAATGATTCGTTCTATGTCCTGCTCAGTAAGGTCTGCAAACCCTTTCTCCTTTGCAATCATCGCAGCATAGCCGTAAATGTCCGGCTCTTCCACTGGCATCAGTAATACTTCAAACACGCTTCCGACCTCCTTTGCCGCATCTTCCGGCAATGAAAGGTGGCCGTCAGGCAAGACCTTGCCTATAAATCGTCTGGCGCTTGTTTTCATTGAAATACCTCCTTCAACATCTTACCACTTTTGAGTAATTCTAATCCCTTTTCATCTTTTCCACAACCTTCCCAGCGGCTCTAAGCTCACCTTTATTCGAGACTGAGATAAGAGACTTCCTCGATTAATATCATGGGAGATCGGATAATGAAGAAAGCTATATATTATTCCCGAAACTGATATATGTTTTACCTGAGTCCTGTTTTTGTATTTCTATATTCACGTCGAACGCCTCTTTCAATAAATCCTTTGTCAATACTGTTTCCGGGCTGCCGATGTCGAGGATCCTTCCATCCTTAATCAGTATGACCTTCTCAAACTGCAAGGCAATGTTGATATCGTGGAGCGCCATGATGATCGAGATATTTTTTTTCTCTTTCAGTCCGCTGAGCAGTCGCTGTATCTCAAACTGATATTTTATGTCGAGGTTCGCCAAAGGCTCGTCGAGGAGCAGGAGCCCCGCTCCCTGGATCAGCGTCATCGCTATAAAGGCCCTTCTCCTTTCCCCGCCGCTCAGCGTTGTTATGTATGATTGTGCCTTTGGCAGAAGGCCGACCATCTCCAATGCCTCATCAGCAGTTAATTCAGGAGGTATATCGTACGGATAAAGTCCCATGGATACAAGTTCGCGGACTCTGAAAGGCAGGTTCATATCAAGGAGCTGAGGCAGGTAACATAGTAGCTTTGCCCTGTCCTTATGCTTGTATGAATGCAACGGTTTCCCCCAGAGTTTTATCCCGCCGGCTGTTTGCCTTAAAATACCGCCGGCTATTTTAAGGATAGTAGATTTGCCTGAACCGTTCGGTCCGAGAAGTCCGATGAATTCTCCGTCCCCGGCAGAGAATGTGAGATCATTAATGAGTTTTTTGTTCCTGTCATATTGGAACCCAACGTTGTCGAGTTCAAGAATGGTATGGGTTTCCTTCATATGCTCAAGACATCTCTTTTTCTTAACAGGTAAAGGAAATAGGGTGAGCCGATAATTGCCGTGATGATCCCTGACGGGATCTCCATCGGAGGCATAATGGACCTACCGATCAGGTCGGCTATACATAAAAATGCCCCGCCGCAGACAGCGGATACCGGTATCAAAACCCTGTTGTCCGCGCCGACGAAGAACCGCACTATGTGGGGTATCAGCAGGCCTATGAAACCTATAGTGCCGCCGAGGGAGACGGACGCCGCAGTCATGAGCGCAACAGAGACGAACAGAAGCATCCGCTCCTTGTGTACTGAAAAACCGAGGCTGTGGGCGAGTTCATCCCCGAGCATCAATGCGTTCAAGGCCTTTGACCTGAATATGGAAATAGATAAGCCCGCGATGATCAGTACAAAACCATACGGTACCGATGACCAGTCTGCAATCGAGAGGTCGCCGAATATCCATAGGACAGCCCTCCTGATACCTTCATATGAAGAGACGCTAATGAGGAGCATAAGGAGCGCATAAAACAGGAAACTCAGGCCGACTCCTGCAAGCAGAAGCCGGTCGGGCAACAATTTGCCACGTTTCCAGCCAAAGGCCCCGACTATCAGACTCACAACAGACGCGCCGAAAAAGGCGGTCAAAGGTATCGTAAATTTACCGAAGAGATAGAATCCAGACAAGAGTGCAAATGCCGCAGCGAGCGCTGATCCGCTTGAGATGCCGAGTATATAAGGGTCGGCCAATGGGTTTTTTAATATGCCCTGAAGGACAGCCCCTGAAGCGCCGAGCGCCATCCCCATAAGAACCGCGACCATGACCCTCGGGAGTCTTATTGAAAGCAGTATTTCTTTGTCGATATCAGTCATAAGAAAAGGATTTATTACCCTGGGTCCGACTAAGAGCGCGGCCAGAAAGATGAGGACCGAGATTATGATGAGAATTGATATTTTTACCTGAGACACCCGGACATCTCCTCAATGCCTTTGACGACCCTCGGCCCGAGTCTGTAAAGGTTGTCGCTTAAAAAAAAGACTTTACCGTTCCTGACCGCCGGGATTCTCGCTATTTTTTTCAGGAGTACCTCCGACATTTCCTTTATATCCTCGTGCCCCCTACCGATGAAAATCACGTCAGGTGACTGCCGAATTATTTCCTCTATGGAATATTTCGGATAGCGCGCCCTGGCCTTTGATGCGGTATTCTCAACACCGAGGAGATTGATTGCGTCATCTATCTCCGTGCCCGGCCCCGCAACTATCAGAGGTTCGGGCCAGATGATGAATAAGACCCTTTTTTTCAATGACTGATTAAGCCTGGACCGTGTAGCTTTATTAACCGCGGTCTCTATCTCTCCCGCAAGGATTTCGGCTTTCTTTGTGACGCCGAGCGCTGTTCCCATTTCCCTGATGCCCTGCGGGAGTTCTGAAAGCTTCCTCGCCCTGAATACATATGTCCTTATGTGTAATGAACGCAATCTTTCTTCAAACTCCTTCGGATTACCGTCGGTAGTCATCATAACGATATCGGGTTTCATCGATACCACGGTTTCTAAGGACGGGTTGGACATCCCGCCGACCTTTGGCTTCAGCTTTGCCTCCCGGGGGTAGTCACAAAAAGTTGTGACGCCGGTAATCTTGTCGCCGAGTCCCAGGGCAAAAAGGATTTCCGTCATATTCGGGGCTAAGGATATGATACGCTTCGGCGTCTCTGAAGAATAGACCGATGCAAATGGTAAAAAAAGGCCTGCAATTATTATAAATACCAAAAAAAACAGTCGTGATGTTTTCATTGTGAAATTTTACCTGTTTAAGCCAAAAATTGCATAAAAAACGTTCGAGTTAATAGATAAGATGTAATGTTATATAATTGTTAAGTATTATGGCTAAAGAAAATTAGGAATATATATGCGCTATTACGATGAATTGGTCAATGAACTTTCAGAGCTTTGCGGTATAGCCTCGGAGTATTGGGATATCTTCGGCAAAAGGCATGTAGCTTCTTTGGATACAAAAAAGGCGATACTCAGAGCAATGAGAATCAATATCGGTTCGGCTGAAGATATAGCCGGAGAGATCCATGAGCGGAAATGGAAAACCTGGAAAAGCTTCATTGATCCGGTGCATGTCATATCGGTAAGTCAGCCGTTGAGGATCCCTGTTTATATCCACGTACGGGGATCCAAACAGCCGGAACTTAAGATCTCATGGTCTGTTGTCAGCGAGAACGGGAGAAAAGATGAATACAGGCTCACCGGGGATTCCATAACCGTGTCAGAACAACAATGGATAGACGGCATAAGGTATATAAAGGTATATCTGACGGATGAGGCGCACAGGGACATAGGGTATCATGTGCTCTCTGTTGAGTGCACACACCCTGAGAGAAAGGATAAGCTCAAAAAAAAATCAAAGATCATCGTATGCCCGGACGCCTGTTATATCCCCGCTTCATTGCAGGAACACAGGACGTGGGGGCTGTCTGTTAACCTTTATTCAATACGCTCAAGACGGAATTGGGGGATAGGCGATTTTACCGATCTTAATAAGATTGTCAAGCTGATTGGTGAATCGAAGGGCGGTTTTGTCGGGATCAATCCATTGCACGCGGGCCCCAATACAAAACCTTTTGGCATAAGCCCCTATTCACCGATAAGCAGGCTCTATAAAAACTTCATTTATCTTGATCTGGAAAAAATACCCGAAGTGAAAGAGTCAAGCGTGATTCGTAAAATCATATCTTTCCGGAAGTTTAAAAAAGAATTGGATGAACTGAAGTCTTTGGACCTAATTGATTACGAAAAGACAGCATCTGTAAAAGAAAAAATAGTGAGACAGGCTTTCGGGCATTTTTATAAGAAACACTATATACAGGACACGCGTAGGGCGAGGGAATTTAAGAAATATGTATCGGCAGAAGGCGCAGACCTTGAATCTTTTGCTGTCTTCATGGCCTTAAGGGAACATATGATAGAAAAAGCCGGCTTATATTCATGGCAGGAATGGCCGGAAGAATATCAGGATATATCAGGGAAGGCGGTAGAGGCGTTCAAAAAAGCAAATGCCGGAGAGATACTTTACTACCAATATGTTCAGTGGCTTATCGACACGCAACTGAATGAGATTTCTATGACTGCTAAAAATAAAGGGATGGACCTTGGACTTTACTTTGACCTTGCGATCGGGTCTATCGGAGGCGGAAGCGACGCCTGGAATTACAGGGACGTAATCGCAGACGGACCGGATGTCGGCGCGCCTCCTGATGATTTCAGTCCCGAGGGCCAGAAATGGGGTTTCCCGCCGCTCATTCCCGATGGCCTGAAAGAAAAAGGATATGAATTATTTATACTAACGATAAGAAAGAATATGAAATACGCGGGCGCTTTGAGAATAGACCATGCTCTCGGCATGTTCAGGATTTTCTGGATCCCGGAGGGCATGTCTCCAAAAGACGGTGCTTATGTCCTTTATCCGTCGGAGGACCTGCTGAGAATCATCGCCCTGGAGAGTATGCGTAACCGGACGCTGGTGATCGCAGAGGACCTTGGAACGATAGGAGAAAATGTCAGGGAGACGCTTAAGAGGTTCAGAATGCTTTCTTACAGGCTCTTTTATTTTGAGAGGAACTATCCCGACCCTTCGTTCCTTTTGCCGGAGAGATACCCTGACACGGCCTTATGCGCTGTGACGACCCACGACCTTCCGACCATATACGGCTATTGGAGCGGCGCCGATCTTGAGGCAAGGAGAAAGCTGGGCAAATTTCCTGACGATGTTTCGTGGATAAAACAGGTCAATGAAAGAGAAAAGGACAAGAGGCTTATCCTTACTGTCCTCAAGTCCCGGAATATTGTACCGGATGGTTTTCCTTCCGAGCCGGAGATGGTCCCGGAAATGACCCCGGAACTTTGCCTTGCAATATACCGCTATCTTGCTTTGACTCCGTGCAAACTGCTGCTTGTGAGCCTCGATGATATTATCGGTGTCATGAATCAGCAGAACATGCCGGGCACGGTTGATGTCTATCCAAACTGGATGCAGAAGACGCCGCTGACCCTGGAGGAGATCATGAAAGACAAAAGGGTTGCCGGTCTTGCAAAGGAGTTAAAGAAATATTTCAGCTAATAAGAAACATGCTGCTATTTTATTTTCTCAGGGTATCGTTTAAAATCTTAGTAAATCAAATCTTCATGGAGGCATAATGTCACACCCTAAGGTTCTTGCGTTTGTCCTTGCGGGAGGCAAGGGCGAGAGACTTTTTCCTTTAACTGCATTTCGCTCAAAACCATCCGTACCTTTCGGGGGAAGGTACAGAATAGCTGATTTTGTCCTGAGTAATCTTGTTAATTCTCATATTTATTCCATATACCTTCTTGTCCAGTACAAATCACAGTCCTTAATCGAGCATCTGAGAATGCACTGGAATCTTTCTTCCGTGGTGAAGGACCATTTTGTGACTGTCGTCCCTCCGCAGATGCATATGGGGACTGAATGGTTCCAAGGTACGGCTGACGCTGTTTTCCAGAACGTCAGCCTTATCCAGCAGCACAATCCGAAACTCGTTATTATCTTCGGGGCCGATCACATTTACAGAATGGATATCCGGCAGATGATCGATTTCCATATCGAAAATGAAGCCTTTGTTACTGTAGCAGCAAGACCTGTGCCGGTTGAACAGGCTTCTTCTTTCGGAATTATCATGAGTGACAGTGAAAAGCGGATCGTCGGGTTCCAGGAAAAACCGAAGAAGCCCATCCCGATGCCCGATGATCCCAGCCGGGCATATGTCTCCATGGGAAATTACATATTCAACAAAGACGTTCTGATGGAGGCTCTGGGAAGGGCGCAGAAGAAGAAGCAGCACGACTTCGGGGCACATGTTATACCCGACCTGGTCGGAACGGGAAAGGTCTTTGCTTATGACTTCGGAACTAATGTCATCCCCGGGACTAAGCCGTATGAAGAGGAAGGTTACTGGAGGGATGTCGGTTCAATATCCGCTTTTTTTGATGCACACATGGACATGCTCGGCGAATCGCCTCTCTTCGAGCTTGATAACGGTCTCTGGCCGATCCATCCATCCGGCTATGAAGGGCCTGCCACAAAAATTCTCAGGGGCGATATAAGGAACAGCATGATTGCCGAGGGGTGCCTCATCGGTAGGGCGAAGATACGAAATTCTATTATCCGGAGCGGTGTGACAATTGAGAACGATGTCAGTGTGGAAGATTGTATAATTATGGATACTGTAAACCTTAAAAAGGGGTGCAGGCTCAAAAAGGTCATAGTGGACAAGTTTAATGTCATAAACGAAGGGGAGGAAATCGGCTTCAGTACGGAAAAAGACAGGTTTCGCTGTCACGTGGACTCATCGGGCATTGCTATTGTCCCGCGAGGCGGCAAACTGATAAGGGCTTCGAAGAAATAGGCAATGTTGTTCCCGTGTCGGTAATCTGGTAGACTTGTAAAAATCATTTGAAGAGGAGGGAATATGGAATTTTGGGAAAAGGTGAAAAGGGACATTCAGAAGGGAATAAAAGAAGGTGTCGACATTATTAAAGCGAAAGCAGAGGAACTTACCGAGGAGGGGAAGAAAAGGCTCAAACTATTTGAGCTGAAGACAAAGGTCCAGGGAGAGATATCAAACCTCGGGGGGAAGGTCTATGACCTTAGTTCAACAGCCAAGAACCCGCTGCTTGACGGTAAGGTGAAAGCAATAGTGGGAAAAATCAAAAAACTTGAGGCGCAGATAGCAAAGATTGAGGGAAAGAAGAAAGCTTCGCGCAAGACAACAAAAAGGCGGACTTAGCGGATTAAGACCTCCTGACGCCGAAGTTTGGCCGGATTATTTTTTCTTGGCGGCAAGCAACAGTTCCTTTTCAATTGCCCCTTCCCTCAGTATCTTTATTTCGTCACCTTCCACATCTACGATTGTTGAGGGAAGGCCGCCGGGTGTGGTGCCTTCGTCAATAATAAGATCAAGTTCATCATCAAAATATCTTCTGATAGTTTCCATGTCCTGAGCAGGCCCGGCACCCGATGGATTAGCGCTTGTAGCAGTAATGGGAAATCCGGCATATTCAGCGAGGCGCAGGGCGAATGAATTACCCGGCATTCTGACAGCAACCTTGCGCGTTTTAGCTGTTATAAATTCAGAGAGATTTTCTTTTGCCGGAAAGATGACGGTGAGAGGGGCGGGCCAGAACCTTTCTGTAAGTGATATCGCTGTGTTATCCATTGACGCCGCGATGACCGAAAGCAGATCCCTGTTCCCTATGATCAAAGGTATGGCCATTTTTAGAGGTCTTTGTTTTATTTTATAAAGCCTTTTTAATGAGTCTTCCATGTCAAATTTGACGCCAAGACCATAGAATGTCTCCGTCGGGTACGCGATGATCCCACCACCCTTAAGAATATCAACTGCTTTATGCAATATTTGCTTTATGTTTCGATCGGTGACCTTCATCAGTAACATCGCAAAATACTACCACAGACGCAGGGCTTTTTTCAGTCCCGCGTTGCCGAAATATATAAAAAATAAAATTTTGTCATCAAAATCAATTAATTTATTGACATTTAATAGATTTTACTTTAAGATTTACGGTAATTATGAATTAAGTAAGAGAGGAGGTGTAAAATGAAGAAAATAGCTTTATTAGTCCTTTCTTTATCTTTATTTCTTGTCTTCGGCTGCGCGTCAAAAGACTATGTGAAACAGCAGATTGACCCATTGATAGACAGAATCAGCAGGCTCGAAGCGAGGGTTTCAGCCATTGAGTCCAAGGTCAATGCGCTTGAAGGAAAAGTCGGCGAAATCGATGTCGCCAAGAAAGACGCACGCGAAGCTAAAGCGCTTGCTGATGATGCGATGAAGACGGCGAAGGAATGCTGCAATAAGGCGGACGCTGCCGCGAAACGTGCTGAAGACGCCGCGAAACGCGCTGAAGTTGCCGCAGCAAAAGCAGAAGCTGCCGCTGAAGCGGCTGAAAATGCTGCAAAGAAAAGCGGAAAGGCCTTCGAGTTACAGCAGAAGAAATAGTCGGAATATTTTTTTGTTATAGGGGCTGAAGGATGCGATATTCTTTAGCCCCTTTATTTTTTCTTAATTTTTTCCCGAACGCTCACTCTTTCGCAGGCAGAGTGAAGTAAACAATGGAGCCTTTTCCCGGCTCCGACTTAACCCAAATCCTTCCGCCGTGACGCTCAACAATTTTTTTGCAAGCCGCAAGGCCTATGCCCGTACCAGGGTATTCCTCCCTGCTATGGAGACGCCTGAAACTGATGAATATCTGATCTGCAAACTTCGGCTCAATACCTATCCCATTATCTTCAATAGAAAAGACCCACTCATTTTTCATTCGTTCGGCTGAAATGTGAATCCTTGGCGTATCCTTTCCATGAAACTTAATAGCATTGCCGACCAGATTCTGAAATAATCTTATCAATTGCGAGGAGTCTGCCGTGACAATCGGCAGATTGTCATGGCTAATTACTGCGCCGTTTTCTTTGATAGCTGCCTGAAGATTGAAAATTGCCCTGTCCAAGGCCGATAAACATTCGGTAGGTTCGAAACTTTTGCGTTTTGTCCCTATTTGTGAGTAGTCCAACAAATCTTTAATGAGAGCCTGCATCCGTTTCGTGCCCTCAATAGCATATTCGATGAATTCATAGGCCTTTTCATCGAGTTTTCCTTTGTAGCGCTTTGCCAGGAGTTTGACAAAACCTGCGACTACCCGTAAAGGTTCCTGTAAGTCGTGTGCTGCAGAGTAAGCAAACTGCTCCAGGTCTGCATTGGAACGGAATAGCTCATCGGACAATTCCTTCAATTTCTCTTCTGCCAGCTTTCGTTCACTGATGTCCGTGAACGTTACGACCGCACCGACGATTTTTTCGTCTTCCATAATCGGGGTGCTGGTATATTCAACATGGAAAGATGTCCCGTCCTTTCTCCAGAAAACTTCGTCGGACCCACGGTGGACCGTGCCATCCTTATACGCAGCGTAAATAGGGCATTCTTCCACAGGATAGGGGCTTCCATCCGCCTTTTTATAATGCCATGTTGAGTGGCTGTGTTTACCAATAAGCTCGTCGACTGTATAACCAAGCATTTGGGCCGCAGCCGGATTAACAAATGTGTGAGTCCCCTGAGTGTTCAAGCCGAAAATACCTTCGCCGGCTGCATTCAGAACGAGTTCATATTGATGATGCAGCTTTTTGATTAACCTCTGATTCTGCTTGCATGCAGCTTCCTTTGATTCCAGCTCCGCGACCTTCCGACGCAATTCTAACAATTCATCCATCAGCTCGCTTTTTTGAAGTAGGGACAGCCACTCATATGAAGTTCCTCCTTGATTAATTCACAGGCAAAATATGCCATATACTTCCAACTTGGTTCACTCATGTGTCATATGATAACGCGAGTTCCATATTGAGTTTATTCGAAGCAAGACAGGTGCCAGACTGTAACTTGTTAATTTATAGGGATTTAGAAAAAAGGTGCTGGAAATCCCTCCGGCAGATTTCCATATCGCTCCGGCAAAATGTCGTGTTTGGAGCCAGCTCAAAATAGGGTGGGTCGCTTTTTCCAGTCCCAGAGCATGTATTATTGCTCCGGGGACATCCGGTCTTGGCGGTAATTTATCCCTGGAATATACTTTGATCTCACTCATGTTTGCTCTCCTTCTCTTTCCTGCCGCCGTACATCGTAAATATTCCATATTTATAGAAGCAGTCTACGTCCTTAAAGCCGGTTGCCTTTAATGCGTTCAATTGATATTCAAGCGTGTCAGGCTTATTGTCCTTGTTGTCTTTATATCTGATGACAATGTCATCGTAATGGACACCTTCGACGCCCAAAGCACTCTTCCTTTCGGCTATCCATTCTTTCCATACCGACATATACCACCTGTCTAAAACATCTGTCGGGGACAGTACAACATCGATATTCACAAAACAGCCGCCGGGCTTGAGATGAGAATAAATCTTTTCGAAGAGCGATCTTTTTTCATTCGTTTCCAGGTGATGTATAGCCAGTGAAGAGACCGCAAAATCGAAACTCTGGTTCAAAATATCCTTTTCCAGAAAATCCTGGAAGCTTGCGCGGACGTATAGTATATTCTCAAACTTCTTCAGCCTTTCCCTTGCATTGTTCAACATGTCTTCCGAGCCGTCGAGCAATGTGGCCGATACCGTACCGTCAACTTCGAGGATCTGCTGCGTGATAATGCCGTCCCCGCAACCGAGGTCAAGCATTGTTCTCCGGCCCCCGTCTTTCATGAAATGATTGTAGAATGACTGAAGAATAGTGAACAGTCTTCTCCGCTCTATAACATAAATTTCGGCGCTGTCCCTATACTCTCTGGTAAAATCGGGCTTGGCCCAGTTGGAGTCATCGAATGTGGTCATGATTTTCACCTCCGGTTAGAATTTGTAATGATGTCGAGTATCTCATCAGTCGCTTTCACGTTGGCAATGGAGATAAGCTCTCTATGGCTATTTTTGCGGGGACAAATATTTCTTAAACCACCTGTCCCCTGATCCCGATCTTTGTTTTCTTCACCGGTATATTTTTGCCCGACACTTTCACCGCCTCTTCGACCAGCCTTACCAGTCCGCCGCAGCAGGGGACTTCCATATAAGCGATTGTCACGGATTTGATATCATTTTCTCCTAATATGGCTGAGAGCTTTTCCACGTAAGCGCCAGTGTTATCGAGCTTGGGACAGCCGATTGCCACTGTGTGGCCTTTTATAAAATCGTTATGGAACCCAGCGTACGCATAAGCGCAGCAATCTGCTGCCACGAGCAGATCAGCTCCCTGGTAATAAATCGCCTTTACCGGCAGAAGGTGTATCTGGACAGGCCAATTCCTTAACTGGGGCTCCGATGGTTCATGTTTGAAGGCCATAACAGATGGAGTCCTGCTGATCGATTGGGCCATACTTCCGGGACAACCGCACGCCAAAGATTTGTGCTCTTTCCCCTCATGTTTCTTTTGCGCTTCTTCCATCTTCAAGACAGCTTCCTTGCCTTGTGTTTTTAATAAATATGTCTTTGTCGCATCAATATCAAAGGGCTTCGATTCCCTTTCTTCAATCTTTAAAGCGCCTGTGGGACATTTGCCCATGCAGTCGCCGAAACCGTCACAGAAATCTTCTTTGACAAGCTTCGCCTTACCGTCCACTATCTGCAAGGCTCCCTCCGAGCAGGCGCTCGCGCAATTGCCGCAGCCATCACAGAGTTCCTCATTTATTGTTATGATTTTCCTTTTCATTTTAATGCCCTCCTTTCGTGTTCTTGCTTTTAGGATACATCGGATTCCGACAGGAGTCTTTGATTTAAGTCAAGAGGCTGAAAAATATTTCTCCCCATCAACAACTCACAGAAATTGTTGTTTGAAAGGTGAGGTCATCCCCTGAGAGTTTCGAATGGTTATTGATAGTGGTGTTTTGAAAACTTCACCTCCTACAAACATTGTTTTTTGAGTGGAGGAGAAAACTATCGATTTACCGCAGAAATACGCAGTTAAGGCGGAGGCTCATGGTAAGTGCCTATGCAGTTTCGCGATCCCATAAAGCGTGTGGTTATGTTTCGGATAATATTTCATCTTTCATCAAGATAATGCAAATAAGTATCGAAAACACTACTATCAACAAAACTAATATGCCGAAAAACCCCATTATAAATAAATCTACAAAAGGTACAAAAGCGTAATCGTAATTTCCCGTGACTTTTAAGCGAGGATTCAACATTGATAGCTTCATATCGGGATGCATTACTTGTAAATGAATAAATACATTCTCTCTAGGATAAGCCAAAATACCAGCAAGACCATATTCGAATGCATAATGATCCCCACTACTCCACAGTTTTGAACCAGCTTCCCTGAAAGGTTCATCGGTAGTAAAGTACCAGTTTCTTATTAGTCTATCCATACGAGTTCCGTTTTTCTTCAAAGAGTAGACTTCGATCTTCAGCTTCAAAGGTCTTTTTACACGATCCAATTCTTCGCCTCTCATTTGTGTATCTCTGTCAACAACTAAGGAAACACGGCCTTCACCTTTTCGAGAATTCCAGGTGCCGTTTGGTACTTTCCATGTATAATTTCCTTCTTTATCAATTTTTATGTTCTCAATAATGATTGGATGCGCGACCATTGCTTTAATGTGTATAAATTCTTCTAGCCGATAAGCAACAACGGCGATAACAGCCAACACTATGAGAATCAGAGAAGATAAGATGGGACTGGCTTCAAATATTTTTGTTATTTTGTTCATATTGAACTGAACATTCCTCTATGAAGATATTTTTTATCGAATGAAGCAATGCGGCTTTTAATACTGATATGTATTGCATGCACTATAGTTCCGCAAGCCCCCGACCTAAACTTCCAGAGAAAATCAAATAAAGAAAAAAAATAAGAACGGGGAGAGCAACCAATAATGCCACAACAATCACAAAATGCCACATATACAATTCTTTCTTTTCTTCTGATTCCCCCCAAAACAAAACATGAGCCACACGCTTTGGGAAGAGCGAAATACTAAATAGGGGCAACAAGATCAAGGCCCCAACTAATAAAAATCCAATGCTGGCCGCCATTTCATTAAATCCAAGAAGAGCAATCAAAATGACAAGCAAAACAAGAGGGATTGTGCCCAAAAATATTATAAAGCGCAACACATTGAAAAGGCTCTTATCTGTCACTCCATACCATCCTTTCCCCTGCTTATCTATTATCAGTTGTACCACGCACAATTATATCAGGTTTCGATCTTGCGGACTTCAGGACGCAGTGTTGCACAGATAAACAACTCGGGATAGAAAGATGGTACAATCTTATGTGCGGAAAAAGTTACGAATTATCAGGGCCAGTAGTAAACACGCATCTTTCAGTTTTTAGTCAGTTTTGTAAGGGAGTATAAATGAATAATATTTACTCGCCACACCAAAATCTGTCAACATCCAGACTGCGTACATTTGCCGCATTTTCCGTATTGCTGGCATTGCTTTGTTGCGCCCGCGAAGGTACTGGAGGAGAAAACGCCTTGCTCCAAAATAGTGATGCCCATCGTATTGATCAAAGCGCAACTGTACCCCGAGATTTTTTATTTGACGGTGACGTTAAGGAATGGCAAGGTACAACTCCAACGTTCGCTCTCTCTAAATATCAGTCTCTCGGGCGGGAGGGAAATATCTGGATCGGACAAACCGAACAAGGGCTCATTATCTCGGGAAAGATTCGGGGCGATAAGCCGCGCTGGCCCAAAGCGCCGGATAAAATGGCGGTGAGTGACCATGTCGAAGTCTGGCTATCGGACGCGAACGAATTGGAGCTTCCACCGATCGGGTGGGGAAATCAGTTTGGTAATGAACTACTGACAGCGGAAACAGATTGTAACCGCTTCCAATCCGAGGACACGCGCAAGTCGAACAAAGATGCTGTCAAGGAATGCACATCTTGGTATAAAGCACAGCTCAAATACCGAAAATCCTTCAACAAGCTCTTCGTCCGCCAGTGGCAAATTGCACCCGGGTTGGCAGTAGAAACGTACTCTTCCCCTGCCTTTCTTTCTTTTGATCAGGCCATCCAAAAAAAGCTTCGTTTGCTGAAACCGTCTGGATCGCCAGACGTCAAAATACGGGAAGCTACCGGCAAGGATCATGCGTACAGTTTTGAAATAGTGATACCATGGAACGCATTCCCCCCGCTGAAACCACTGCAGCTCAAGAATATCAGAATCATGGTAGACATATTCAGCCCCGGTCCTGGAAAACGCAAGTACGGTGCCTTTTCGTCGACGTCTCCCAACCGGAAATACGGCGTGGTTCAAACATTCAATACACTTACGCTGAAACCGAGAGACTATTACCTGACCCCGTGCAAATACGATCTTCCGAACTCTGATCCCATTATATCGCTTGATCCGTCAGTTCGATACTTATCTGCTTCCGAAGCAGCACAATTATATTTTTTACCTGCTGAGGACTTGGACCTGCGCACGCTTCTTCTTCTGGACAATGAGGTGCAGGGTTACCAGTACAATGTGGACCCGAAAAGCAATTCTCCCATCGTCCATCCCGTAAACTTTTTTACCCTGCAGATAGCTCCACAAGAACTGATATGTGGACCTCGATTGGCATACGTACAGAACGGCACGGTCTACAAATGGGAGAATTTTGTTTTTGACTCTCAGAAGTTCTTTGAAGCGAGAAAGCTCAGCGATGGTTCGATTCTCATCAAGGAGGGACCGCGGGTTTTCTTTTCCTACTATGGTTCGGGGCAATGTGGCGCTTGCCCGCGTGTGCTGCTCAATATTATTCATATCGATACACGGAATAAAATAGCGTCCAAAGCTTACGTGTATGAAGGAATGACCCAAACTCAAATCAGCGATATTGACATCCATGTTCCCGATGATTGGAAGACGGTAACAATATTTGAGGAACACGTTGATAGAGGGAATGGCGGTGAAAATCGCCCGTGGTCAAAAAGCGACTATTGTCTTGATCTGACAGCCGGAGAATACAACGCGTGCGGGAATCAAGACCTCTCGCTACCTCCTGCTCCACGGGTTCTGGAGCCTGAAAAATGAAAAAGAGATTATAGAAGATAACCCGCAACAACAACGGCTTTAATCATTAATTGCCATTTATACTCCACACAATTATATCACGGTCTGTAGGTGTTGGCTTCAGGAAGAAAATGAAAAACAGATTTCCACCGTTTCTTTTGGTAATTGGGATATATTATCCTCACGGAATTTTAAGAACGCCTGTCCTAAGTGGGTACCCTAAACATATTATATTATTCTGAAAATATTCTTAATTTTTCCGGATCAGTGATAACGATTGTGTTATCTTTCTCGCTGATAAGTTTTTGCTGTTTGAGAAATGCCAGTGCCCTCGACAGGGTTTCCGGGATTGTTCCAAGAAGTGAGGCAAGCTCTTTTTTCGAATATTTGAGCCTGCAAACCATATTATTATTTTCAACGGTGCCGTTTTCTATCAGATAGCCTGCAAGCCTTGCTTTAATATCTTTCAGAGATAATTCTTCAATTTTCGCAACAAATTGTCGTAACCTTTTTGAATAACCGCTCATCATCTTCAATGACAGTTCAGGATGTTCTTTGATGAGATTGATAATTCCTTCCCGGGAAATACGCACCAATACCGTGTCTTCGAGAGCGGCGCAGGACGCGGGATAAACCATGGAATCGAATATGGCAGCCTCTGCCACAAGGTCTCCGGGGCTGTGGATATGTAAGGTATGCTCCTTGCCGTCGGCGGAGATTTTATATATCTTGATCTTGCCTGTGACGACGATAAAAAATGCTGAGGCGTCGCGACCCTCTGAAAATATCTCTTCTCCTTTTTGGACGGATTTCAGGGAGGCCGATGTTAAGAGCAGGCCGATTTCATTGCCGGTGAATGAATGAAACAGAAATGTATTAGAAAGGAATGTGCGAATATCCATATTGATCCATTTTATATTATTTCGATTATAATCAAAAGGCAAAGGAACTTCATTAAGTACAGCTACCATGAAAAATAGAAAGGTATCAATACGCCTTCGCTTTCCGGAAGAGGAGAAGCATCTTCCGTGGCTCCCCTTATTATTGGACGCTTTTGCCATCATTGACAAAGGCGTCTCCATAGCCATAAAGGAACATGAAAAGAAATTAAAAACTAAGCTTGCCTGCACAAAAGGTTGTGGATCCTGCTGTCGCACTCATAGTGATATCCCACTTTACCCATTGGAAACGGTCGGAATTTACTGGTATACCATCGAAAAGTTGGGCCAACCCCTGCGCGAAATCTTAAAAAAACAACTTATGGAACACCGGAAAGGCCACCCCTGTCCTTTTCAAGTTGACAACGCCTGCTCTATTCATCCTTTCCGTCCCATAGCGTGCAGACAGTTCAATGTCTTTGCTGCGCCGTGCGCAGAAGGCGAAGACCCATACTATACGCGAAGGGAAGATGTCCTGACCCCGATTGAAAAATACGCTCACCAGGCGATTATGGTGATGCTCCCGTTTTATGACATCACTGATGAAGCAGCTAAAAGGCATGCTGTCAAAAGCGGTTTCATACACACACAAGTCCGCGTGCTTCCTGCTTGCGATTGGAAGGCACTGGCAATTAGGATGAACGAGTTCGACCTCTCCAAACAGCAGGGATGAAAATAGAAAAAGGGACGAAAGAAATCTAATTGCAGTTTTGGGTTAAATCGATATAGGATCAACGTCGACTTTGATTTTCACATCTTTTGAGGCTTTGAATGCTTTAGTAATGTTACGGGCGGCAGCATGCAGCAACCCGCGAACAGAAGATTTCAGAAGGACCTTGAATTCATTTTCTCCTTTGGTGTTTTTTGAAACGAACGGCCCAATTATTTCAACCTCGTTATAAGTTGTTTTTATGATCCCGGACAGTTCTGTCAGCAGGTCCCTCCTGCTTGAAAATTTAATCAGTAAAAGCCTTGAAAACGGCGGATAGCAGAGCATCTTCCGACGGCCCAGTTCTTCATTAAAAAATGAAAGGTGATCATAATTTTTCAGGCATTGGAAAAGATAGTTTTGCGGCATTCTCGTCTGTATAAAGATATCCCCCCCGGGTTCGATCGCATCTGTAATCGAAAGGATTTCCTGATATGCCTTCTCAGCAGACCTGAAATCAGGGATATTGAGCAATAGGTCTGTATTTAAGACAGCTGCCATTGAAAAACCCTTGGCAGCACCCAGTCTATGCGTCATAAGTTTTGTGCCGATGAATATCCTGTTATCATCCAAAAACATTGTCCCGACGAGCCGTTCTATCTCGGATTTTTTCTTTGCCCTGTCACTGTCAAGCCTGAGAGTTTTTATTCCCATGAGTTTCTCAAGGTCTTCCTGCACCCTCTGTGTTCCCGCTCCTATCAGTTTCAGATTATAGCCGGAACATTTGCTGCAATGCTCAGGAACCTTAGGCAGAGTGTGTCCGCAGTAATGACACTTCATCGACATGTCCTGTTTATGAAAGACCAAGGGGATCCTGCAAGCAGGACATTCTTCAACATGACTGCAGTCCATGCATTGAAGCGTCGAGTGCCCTCTTCTGTTTACGACAAACATGACCTTTTTATCGTTCCTGACATGCCTTTGCGCTGCATCGAAGACCTTCTTTGAAAGGTAAGGTCTGAGGCGGTTTTCATATCTCATGTCGATGATTTTTACTTTAGGTTTTTTCGCGTCAACTGACGGGGCCAGTAAGGTGTATTTGCCTATTTTGCTGTTATAGGCAGACTCGATGGAGGGACATATGGATGACAGGAGCACTGTCGCTTTTTCAATATATCCTCTCATTACTGCGACATCCCTGCCGTTATAGCAGATCCCCCCTTCCTGTTTGTATGAACCGCTGTGTTCATGCAGTACGGCGATTAGTGCCACTCTCTTCATCGGCGCAAAAACAGCGGACCGCGTGCCGACTATAATATCGGAAACGCCGGAGGTTATCCTGTCTATCGCCTCAGACCTTTGCCCCCTGCTCAGATCGCCATGGAAAACGCAGACCCTTTCACCGAACTTCCCGGCCAAAAACGCGTAAAAATTATTGACGCCGGCGACCTCCGGAATGAGAATGAGTACGTTTTTAGTCCCGCTAAGTATATGCGTCATAAACGAGTATTCATAGAAGACAGAGGGTGCGTGAAGAAGAAATGACCTGTATGTTTTATTTCTTATGGTTTCTATAATTTCATCTGACTTATCTTTATCATTATGAGTAATATCCCGGATATAGTCGAATCGGTTGTCCCCATGAAGTACAGGACGGGCGGGTTTTCCCCTCCGTTTTACCTTTGTAAATGCCTCTTTGGGAAGCATATTCTTGAGGACGAGGCCATATTCGGCGAGATAGTATCCCGACATCCATTTGAGGAGGCTCATCATCTTACTGCTCAATACAGGGGTATTACCATGAACTTCCTGAATGTCCTTTATTTTCCCGGACGGTATTCGCGTGGATATTCCAAAAACGACGCCCTTCGTGGTTTTGCTTCTTAAGGGCGCGCTGACAAGCATGCCCGGCCTTACGGACTCCACATATGGTTCAGGGCATCGATAGGTTAGAGGGCCGATGTTTACGGGAAAGATGACATCAAGAAAATCCATATAAAATTTTATCACATTGTTCTCAATCTTATCTTTGTGTCATAATTTGGATATGCTGCTCAGAATATTGTCGCTGCTTATCATGACTGCTATAACAGTCTCATGCGCTACCTCAGAGGTAAGGGTGCGGGAGGAAAGGCCTTTGCCCCCAAAGGATTCCTACTACATGTTTATGCTCGGATACAATGCAGAAAAAGAGGGGAAGTGGGAAATTGCTGTTCAGCACTATAAGAAAGCTCTTGAGCTGGACCCTTCATCTGCTTACCTTAAAACGCAGATCAGTTATATGCTCCTCAGGAGCGGGAAGGTATCTGATGCAATATCTCTTGCCGAAGAGATCATTAAGACCGACCCGGACTATATACCGGCACTCACGCTTTTGGGCGAGCTCTACAACAGTCAGAAAAGGGCTGAACAGGCCATAAAAGTATACAGGAAAATTCTTCAGATACAGCCTGATAACCAGGATGCATCCCTGTTCCTCAGTCTTATTTATGCTTCCATGAAGGAATATGATAAAGCCATATCCATTCTCGATAATATCATTAAGTCCCATCCTGATAATATAATGGGCATTTATTATATGGGTTCGATTTATATGGATAAGGGGGACCTTCAAAAGGCCTCGGAGTATTTTGAGAAGGTAATAACGCAGAGACCCGGCTTTGACACTGCGTATCTTAATTTGGGGCTGATCAACGAGATACAAGACAAATTGACAAAAGCTGAGGAATTTTATAATAAGGCGCTTGCCATAAATCCCAACAATATCCAGGCCAGAGAAAGACTTGCAAAAATTTATTTCAAACAAAAAGCGACTGAAAAAGCAATCGATCAGTATAAAGAGATCAGCTCACAGGTCCCTGTAAATATTGAAGTGCATATAAATCTCGGCATGCTCTATTTTGAAGATATGCAATATGATAAGGCGATTGAGGAATTCAGGATTGTCCTTGAATCAAGGCCTAACAATACCTCGATAAGATATTACCTTGCTCTGGCGCTTGGAGAGATTGATAGAAACGAAGAGGCCATAGCGGAGTTAAAAAAGATAATCCTGCAGGAACCAAAAAATCTGAGCGCGTTCCTTTTTTTAGGGGTCTTATACTCTAAGCTTGACCGGGAAGATGAAGCAATTTCCGTTTATGAAGAAATACTGAGTTTCGAAAAGGAGAAAGCCGAGGTTTATCTATATCTTGCCGTAACATACCTCCACAAAAAAGACTATGGCAAGGCAGAGGCTGTATTGAAAGACGCACTCAGCCGGTTTAAGGACAATGACGAATTGAATTTTAATCTCGCCGTAGTATTTGAAAAAACAGGCAGATTTGATGAGATGGTAAAGTATCTGGAAAAAGTGATCGAGCTCAATCCCCAGCATGCTGATGCGCTCAATTATTTAGGGTACAGTTACGCTGAAAAAGGTATTCATATCGAAGAAGCATTGTCGCTCATTCAGAGGGCTGCCGCCCTTAAGCCTGATAACGGCTATATTATGGACAGCCTCGGATGGGTTTATTTTAAATCGGGGAAATACGATAAAGCGCTGAAGGTTTTATTGAACGCAGTCGAGATAGTAAAGGATGATCCTGTCTTATTGGAACATCTGGGGGATGTCTATAATGCTATGGGGATTAAAGATAAGGCCGGAGAATATTGGAAAAAGGCGCTTGAGTTTCATAAGGAAAGCGATGAAGAAGGATTCAAAGAGAGAGTCGGAAAGAAAATAAAAGAACTCGGACACGGTGATAGGGAGACACGGTGACCCTGCGAGTTTCCTCTCCGAGTCCCTGTATCCCATGGTCTCCGAATCAAGGTTTCTCCCTAAGGGCCCCTGCAAAAATTAACTGGTTTCTTCAAATCCCGGGGCAAAGAGATGACGGTTACCACGATATTATAAGCCTCATGCAGTGTGTCGACCTGTATGATGACCTCGAATTTGAACATGCTGATTCTTTAACGGTGGTGTGTAATAACCCTGATATACCATTAAGCGATAACACCGTGTTTAAAGCTGCGTCTTTGCTCAGGAAATATACTTCGTACAGCGGTGGCGCCAGAGTAGTCTTACAGAAGAATATCCCGGTTAGCGCGGGTCTCGGAGGCGGCAGCAGTGACGCGGCTTATACTCTTTTAGGTCTTAACCTGTTATGGGGACTCGGCCTAAACAAAAAAAAATTAAGCTCTATAGCTATTGAAATAGGCTCGGATGTCCCTTTTTTTTTGAACGGACCGGCTGCCTTAGTTGAGGGCAAGGGCGAAAAGGTAAAGTCATTTAAAGTAAAAGGTTCTGTCGTTTTGCTTCTCGTAAAACCCCGGGTATCAGTTTCAACTGCGTGGGCCTACGCAGCTTTCGATGACCTGTATGCCGCCGAGTTGACAAAAAAAACGATTGATATTAAACTGTTTTGTCAGGCTCTGAACAGGAAGGATTTCGCCGTTCTCGGAAATGTGCTCACAAATGACCTTGAAGAGGCGGTCACTGAAAGATATCCGGTTGTAGGGAAGATTAAGCGTCGGCTGATTGAGATGGGCGCGTTGATTTCTGCGATGAGCGGCAGCGGGCCTACCGTTTTTGGTGTTTTTGACAGCAAGAATAGGGCAGAGAAGGCTGCTGAGGCAATGTACCTTTATTTGTGCCGCGTAGTTGAGACCCTGGCAACAGTGAATAGCAAATAACAGACGGTAACCAGTAGAGGGTATACAACGATTCTTAGTATATTCCCTGTTTGCTGTCTGCTGTCATGGTGGGGCGTCGACAAACGGCAAGTCAGGAGCCTTTGGAGCTCCCATCTGGAGGTTCGAATCCTCCCGCCCCAGCCAGGAAAGCTGATAGGAGAGCAAAGATATATATATTGAGTATCAATTTGATGAGGAGGAAAAATGCCTGAGGGGATTAAACTCTTTACCGGTAGCGCGCATACTGAGCTTGCAAAAGAAATTGCCGATTATATGGACATGCCGGTCGGGGATGCAGTCGTAACGGAATTTAGTGACGGTGAAATTGCGGTACAGATAAACGAGAATGTTAGAGGTACGGATGTGTTTGTTCTGCAACCTACCTGCATGCCGGTTAACCGTCATATTATGGAACTCCTTTTGATGGTGGATGCGCTGAAGAGGTCGTCCGCAAGGAGAATAACAGCCGTTATCCCTTACTATGGCTATGCAAGACAGGACAGGAAGGTCCAGCCGAGGGTGCCGATATCGGCAAAGCTTGTTGCGGATTTGATAACCGCGGCAGGAACAAACAGGGTACTGACGATGGACTTGCACGCGGCCCAGATTCAGGGGTTTTTCAATATCCCCGTTGACAACCTGTATGCATCGCCTGTATTGCTGGATTATGTCCTGAAAAAATATGACTTTCATAACCTTGTTATCGTATCCCCTGATGCCGGCGGTGTTGAAAGGGCGAGGTCTTTCGCAAAAAAACTCGACTGTTCCATCGCTATAATTGATAAAAGACGCGAGGTGGCCAATATCTCACAAATAATGAATGTTATCGGTGACGTCGAAAAAAAGGACACTATTATTCTTGATGATATGGTCGATACCGGCGGGACAACAATACAGGCCGCCGCTGCTTTAAAGGAGAAAGGAGCAAGGCGTGTTCTTGCAGCGTGTACTCATGCCGTCCTTTCAGGTAATGCAATCGAAAAGGTGAACGGCTCTGTGTTGGAAGAGTTGATTGTTACAAACACAATATCAATGGACAGCAAAAAAGAAAAGTGTAAAAAACTCACGGTTTTGAGCATAGCGTCTCTCATTGGAGAGGCGATCAAAAGGATTCATGAAGAATCTTCAATAAGTTCGCTTTTTGCATAAAGGAGGATAAATGGAAAGGATAACCATTAACGTTACTAAGAGAGAAGAGACCGGAAAAGGGGCAGCGCGCTCACTCCGCAGAAAGGAGATGATTCCCGCAATTCTCTATAGGGGTGGCGGATCAGTATCGCTAAAAATTCCCAAGAAAGAACTTACTCAGTTCATCAATACGACCTCAGGTGAACAGGTTATGGTAAATCTTCAGTTCCAGGACGGCGAAAACAAGATTGCCCTTATGAAGGAATTCCAGGTTGACCCGACAAGAAGGGAATTGATCCATGCGGATTTCTTTGAAGTTTTACTGACTGAAAAGATAAAGGTACATGTGCATATAAGCACCGTCGGAGAGCCTATCGGCGTGAAGAGGGACGCGGGTATCCTGCAGAATCTCCTCAGGGAGATTGAAATAGAATGCCTGCCGGATAAGATCCCCGGTCATGTTAAAATAGACATCTCAGGGCTGGAGATCGGTCAATCACTCCATGTAAGAGATCTGCAGCTCGGAGAAGACATAAAAGTCCTTAGCGACCCTGAAGGAGTGATAGTGAATATAATCGCGCCGTTGGTTGAAGAAGCCGCGCCTGCTGCTGAGGTTGCTGCGCCTGAGGCGGCAGAGCCCGAGGTATTGAAGAAAGGCAAGAAGGAAGAGGAGAAAGCAGAGGAAGAGAAAAAATAGTTATTTGTTTTCACCTGTAGATTATTTACTGTTAACTTATAACTTTTCAAATGATCATGTGGCTTATCGCAGGCCTCGGAAATCCGGGGAGAAAATATTCCAGAACCAGACACAATGTCGGTTTCATGGCTGTAGAAGAAGTTGCCGGCAGGCATAAGATAGATTTAAAAGACAGAGACATGCATAAAATTGGAAGGGGTTCTATTGAAGGACGCGATGTCCTCCTTATAGAGCCCCTTCTTTATATGAACAAAAGCGGCACTGTCATTCAATATTTATTCAAGAAATACACTATCCATCCTGAAAATCTTATTGTCATCCACGACGACCTTGATATGGATACTGGGAAACTGAGAATCAGGAAAACGGGTTCGGCGGGCGGGCATAAAGGGGTCGAATCAATTATACAGAGCCTAGGTACCAGGGATTTCATACGGGTTAAGATCGGAATTGGCAGAGAAGGAGGAATCCCGGCAGAGGAGTATGTCCTGAATAAATTCAGCAGGCAGGAAATTACAATTGTTAAAGATGCGGTGCAAAATGCAGCTGATGCGATTTCTGTTGTCGTTTCGGCGGGAGTAGATAAGGCGATGAATAGGTTCAACTAATTGAAAATGCGCGACATGCTTGGCAGAGAGGAACTCATTACTGTAGAAAAGGCTCTTGAGCTTCTCTGCCGATACTCACCCTTCAAAAGGCCCCCCGAGATCAGCCTGCCCATCGATAAAACATATGGGATGATTATATCGAGAGATATAATTTCACCTGAAGACCTGCCTCCGTTTGACAGGTCTTCAGTTGACGGATTTGCGGTGAACTCTGCGGACACATTCGGCGCCACAGAGGGCTTACCGGCTTACCTCCCCGTCAGGGCTGAAATATTAATGGGAGATATGCCTGACTTTGTTCTGAGAAAAGGTGAAGTCGCCAAGATAGCGACGGGAGGGATGCTCCCGGAAGGAGCTGATTCGGTCGTAATGTTTGAACATACCCAACGGATAGATGAGACGATGATAGAGGTGTTAAAGCCTGTTTCACCGGGCGAAAATGTCATTCAAACGGGCGAAGATGCAAGCAAGAACGAGTGCGTATTGCAATGCGGACACAGATTGAGGCCGCAGGATATCGGTGCACTTGCCGGACTCGGGATACCCGGGATATGGGTTTACGAAAAACCGAGGGTTTCAATAATTTCTACAGGAGATGAAATAGTTTCCGCTGATGAGCCTTTAAAGCCGGGCCAGGTAAGGGACATCAATTCGTATACGCTGGCAGGTCTCATTTCAAATGCCGGTGGGGTACCCTTGAAAAAAGGGATTTTTAGTGACAGGTACGAGATCATCAAAGATGTTGCCGAGCGTTCCCTGCAAGATTCGGAAATGGTTTTGATTACAGGCGGGAGTTCAGTAGGCGCCAAAGATATGACGGCAAAAGTAATAAACGATTTGGGAAGCCCGGGTGTCTTGTTTCACGGCGTATCATTAAAACCCGGCAAACCTATGATAGGGGGCATTGCAGGTTCTGTCCCCGTATTTGGTCTTCCGGGACATCCGGCTGCAGTCAATGTATGCTTTGAAATTTTTGTCCGGCCTGTTCTGAATATTCAGTCCGGCTCAAATGAACAAAGGTCCGATAATGGGAAAAGGATTATTAAAGCAAGGATTACAAAAAATATTTCCTCAAGTCCCGGAAGGGAAGAACATATAGGTGTTGCCCTTGAAGAAAGAAACGGAGAAATATGGGCCATCCCTTTGTTGGGCAAATCGGGTCTTATTACAACATTGACAAGGGCAGACGGAACTGCAGTGATCCCATTGCAGAAACTCGGCATACAGGAAGGGGAAATTGTAGAAGTCAGACTGTTTTAGTCAGGCGCTACCACGACCTTCAATGAATCTTTTGCCCCTGTAACCAACTTAAAGCCAAGCTTAATATCTGACAACGGAACCTTATGCGTCACCATTTTTTTTACATTAATTATCCCTCTGTCGATCAGTTTTACGGCCTTCCGAAGATCATCAGTAGCAGCGCCGTATGAAAAGGTTACAGTTATTTCATCCCTCCAGAATCTCGTAGACGGGATACTTATATCAAACTCAGGCGCCGCAAAAAAAAGGATTTTTCCTTTTCTTCCAACCGAGGATATTGCATTATCTACAGCCTTTCTTGCTGCCGCGCAGACGATTACTACATCAGCTAATCTATTATCATTTATGCTTTGCAGTTCATCCGCTGAGTATTTATTTGCATCGATCGTATGATCTGCGCCGAACTCCATGGCTTTGCTCAGTCTGTACCCATTGATATCTGTTGCGATGACCTTGGCCTTTTTTGTCTTTGCCAGTTGGACATGCAAAAGCCCTGAAACACCGGAGCCGATTATCAGGACCGTTTGTCCTTCATTTAGTCCCAACTGGTCCTGCCCCGCAACCGCACATGCCAAAGGCTCGATCATGGTGCCGTCTTCGAAAGACAATCCGGCAGGAAGAAGAAATGTCCCGTATCTGACATTCTCCTCAGGGACCCTTATGAATTCCGCAAACCCCCCTGGGTCATAGTTCCCGGTATGGAGAGATTCGCACGCGGTATAATTGCGACGAATGCAGTGATAACATTTGTAGCATGGAACATGATGGGAAACGAAGACCCTGTCCCCTTTCTTGAATCTTTTGATTTTCTTGCCGACCTCTGTAATTTCTCCTGCCATTTCATGCCCGAGAATACGCGGGGCTTTCTTAATCCTATACCATTCCATGACATCTGTCCCGCAGATTCCGCAGGCTTTCATCTTAACGAGGATCTCTCCGTCGGATATGGAGGGAACAGAACGTTCTTCAATCCTTATGTCATCGTTCCTGTAATAAACAGCCACTTTCATAGTGTCCCTTTAACCTTTAGATGGGGAGGTAATGGTATTCGAGCGGATTCTTTTGTCGATAGTCGTATTAAATAATCCGGTTAGTAAAGAGGCAAAAGCCTCGGAGGCCGCCTGAGGCGGACGAGAATGAGCGACAATACTATTACCTCCCTGAGTTCTATATAATGATTCTATCAAGACAATTCTATTTCTTTGTATATATCTCAAACGCTTCGTCGACTGAAGCGCCTTTATGGACGATTGCTCTTATTGCTTTTATCATGCCAACAGGGTTATCGCTCTGGAAAATATTTCTACCCATGTCAACGCCTGAGGCGCCTTCTTTTATGGCATTGAACGTCATCTGCAATGCTTCCTTTTCGGGTATCTTTTTGCCTCCGGCCATAACAATTGGTACGGGACATCCCTCTGCTATTTTGTGAAAATCCTCGCAATAATATGTCTTTACAAAGTGTGCTCCGATTTCCGCCGCTATCCTGCATGCCAACGCGAGATAGCGGGCATCTCTACCCATCTCTTTACCAACTGCCGTCACAGCCAGCACAGGCATGCCGTATCTCTCTGCTTCGCTTACCAACCTGCCGAGATTTGATATTGTTCTGTCTTCATTCTTTGCTCCAACAAAAATGGACATCCCTACACCGGAAGCATTAAGTCTTATCGCTTCTTCCATGGATGTTGTGATATCCTCATTCGACAATTCTCCAAGTATGCTCGGCCCGCCGGAAACCCTGAGACATATTGCAACGTTACTCCGTGGGTCAATAGCGTTCCTTACCATACCTCTTGTTATGAATAAACAATCTGCATAAGATACCAGAGGGGTGACCGTTTTTTTTAAGTCCTTTAACCCGGTCGTAGGTCCCTGAAAGTAGCCATGATCAACCGCGAGCATAACGGTCTTTCCCGTTCTCGGATTAATGATATTTGAAAGTCTGTTTTTGATTCCGAAATCCATAGATAAGTTCTCCTTGTTCATTTTTTGAAAGTATATAAAAAGATCTGTTATACTGTCAAAAGCTTTAAGTAAATTTATTTAATTTTTTTCTGAAGCTATTGACAAAGTTTCGAGCATCAGTTATTATAATCTCTCTTACGTTATTGCTCTTTGAAAAATCTAAAAAAGTGCGTAGCATACCCTGATTCAGTTTTAAGCTTTTAAATGAGAGTTTGATCCTGGCTCAGAACGAACGCTGGCGGCGTGCTTAACACATGCAAGTTGAACGGGCTCATTTTGAAGTAGCAATACGGAGAGATGAGTTAGTGGCGGACGGGTGAGTAACACGTAGGTAACCTGCCCTTGGGAGGGGGACAACTCAGGGAAACTTGAGCTAATACCCCATAAGACCACGAACTGAGATGTTAGTGGTAAAAGTAGCAATACACCTAAGGATGGGCCTGCGGCCTATCAGGTAGTTGGTGAGGTAACGGCCCACCAAGCCAAAGACGGGTAGCCGGGCTGAGAGGTTGAACGGCCACACTGGAACTGAGATACGGTCCAGACTCCTACGGGAGGCAGCAGTGGGGAATATTGCACAATGGGGGAAACCCTGATGCAGCGACGCCGCGTGGAGGATGAAGGCCTTCGGGTTGTAAACTCCTTTTGCAGGGGAAGATAATGACGGTACTCTGCGAATAAGCCACGGCTAACTCTGTGCCAGCAGCCGCGGTAAGACAGAGGTGGCGAGCGTTGTTCGGAATTACTGGGCTTAAAGGGCGAGTAGGCGGTGGAGTAAGTCTGGGGTGGAATCTTAGGGCTTAACCCTAAAACTGCCTTAGAAACTGTTTTACTTGAGTCAGTGAGGGGAGGGCGGAATTCCTGGTGTAGCGGTGAAATGCGTAGATATCAGGAGGAAGGCCTGTGGCGAAGGCGGCCCTCTGGCACTGTACTGACGCTGAGGCGCGAAAGCGTGGGTAGCAAACAGGATTAGATACCCTGGTAGTCCACGCCCTAAACGGTGGGCATTAGGTGTAGGGCTCGTAAGGGTTCTGTGCCGAAGGGAAACCATTAAATGCCCCGCCTGGGGAGTACGGCCGCAAGGTTGAAACTCAAAGGAATTGACGGGGGCCCGCACAAGCGGTGGAGCATGTGGTTTAATTCGACGCTACGCGAAGAACCTTACCTGGGCTTGACATGTTAGTGGTAAGAACCCGAAAGGGGGATGACTTGGGGGTAACCCCTTGAGCTAACACAGGTGCTGCATGGCTGTCGTCAGCTCGTGCCGTGAGGTGTTGGGTTAAGTCCCGCAACGAGCGCAACCCCTATTCTCTGTTGCCCCGCAAGGGGCTCTCTGAGGAAACTGCCATCGATGAGATGGAGGAAGGTGGGGATGACGTCAAGTCATCATGGCCCTTACGTCCAGGGCGACACACGTGCTACAATGGCCTCTACAGAGGGTCGCAATACCGCGAGGTGGAGCAAATCCCTAAAAGAGGTCTCAGTTGGGATCGGAGTCTGCAACTCGACTCCGTGAACGCGGAATCGCTAGTAATCGTGGATCAGCCACGCCACGGTGAATACGTTCCCGGGCCTTGTACACACCGCCCGTCACACCACGAAAGTCTGTTGTACCCGAAGCAGGTGAGCTAACCCGTAAGGGAGGCAGCCTTCTAAGGTATGGCCGGTGATTGGGGTGAAGTCGTAACAAGGTAGCCGTAGGGGAACCTGCGGCTGGATCACCTCCTTTCTAAGGAATTACGTTAGAGGGTAGCGCTACGCACTTTTTTAGCTTTTAGCAGAGAAAGCAGGGGCCTATAGCTCAGCTGGCTAGAGCGCACCCCTGATAAGGGTGAGGTCATTGGTTCGACTCCAATTAGGCCCACCATCCAATGCAGATTTTTTTTGCGAGGGGGTGTAGCTCAGTTGGGAGAGCGCCTGCTTTGCAAGCAGGAGGTCATCGGTTCGATCCCGTTCACCTCCACCAAGGAAGTTCCGAGTTCAATGTTCAATAATCGAAGTTGATAATGGACGTTAACACGCGGACGTTGAAGTGGAAGTTTTTAGTTCTTTGACAACAGAAGGGAATAAGTAAGGGTCAAGTTAGGAAGGGCATATGGTGGATGCCAAGGCATCAGAGGGCGAAGAAGGACGCGGCAGGCTGCGAAAAGCCACGGGGAGTTGCGAGTGAGCTTAGATCCGTGGATATCCGAATGGGGCAACCCACTCTGAGTAAAGTCAGGGTATCATACACTGAATAAATAGGTGTATGAGGCGAACCCGGGGAAGTGAAACATCTCAGTACCCGGAGGAAGAGACATCAAACGAGATTCCCTCAGTAGCGGCGAGCGAAGGGGGAAGAGCCTAAACCGACCCTAACACCAAGTTTTTAGCTATAAGCGGTTAGCGATAAGCTGAAGCAGGAAAGACAGCGGAAGGAAGTGTCTTTTGGCTGATAGCTTACTTAGTGCTAAGGGCTTAGTGTTAGGGTTGGGGTTGTAGGACCGCATAAGTAGTATTATTGCAGTATAGTCGAATGTTCTGGAAAGGACATCCGTAGTGGGTGATAGGCCCGTAGGCGAAATACTGTGATAGGCGAAGCGGTATCCTGAGTACCACGGGACACGTGGAATCCTGTGGGAAGCAGGGGGGACCACCCTCCAAGGCTAAATACATACTGATGACCGATAGTGGACAAGTACCGTGAGGGAAAGGTGAAAAGAACCCTGGTGAAGGGAGTGAAATAGAACCTGAAACCGTATGCCTACAAGCAGTCAGAGCTCTGAAGCAATTTAGAGTGATGGCGTGCCTTTTGATTAATGAGCCGGCGAGTTACTGGCTGTAGCGAGGTTAAGTCCTTCAGGGATGGAGCCGTAGGGAAACCGAGTCTTAACAGGGCGAATGAGTTACAGTCAGTAGACCCGAAGCCAGGTGATCTACCCATGGTCAGGGTGAAGCGAAGGTAAGACTTCGTGGAGGCCCGAACCGGTGTTTGTTGCAAAAAGCTCGGATGAACTGTGGGTAGGAGCGAAAGACCAATCAAACCTGGTGATAGCTGGTTCTCCCCGAAATGCATTTAGGTGCAGCCTCAGTGTAGTCTTACGGGGGTAGGGCACTGGATGGGCTAGGGCCTCGTTAGGGGTACCAAACCCAACCAAACCGCGAATACCGTGTAGATGTTCACTGGGAGTGAGACTGCGGGTGCTAAGATTCGTAGTCGAGAGGAAAACAGTCCAGACCGTCAGCTAAGGTCCCTAAGAGTATGCTAAGTGGTAAAGGATGTGGTGTTGCGGAGACAGCCAGGATGTTGGCTTAGAAGCAGCCATCATTAAAAGAAAGCGTAACAGCTCACTGGTCAAGCGACACTGCGCCGAAAATCCAACGGGGCTCAAGCATACTACCGAAGCTACGGATTCAGCGAAAGCTGAGTGGTAGGGGAGCATTCTGCGGACCTGTGAAGGTGACTTGTGAGAGTTGCTGGAGGGGGCAGAAGAGATTATGCCGGCATAAGTAGCGCAAATTCTGATGAAAAGTCAGGACGCCGTAAACCTAAGGTTTCCTGGGGAAGGGAAATCCGCCCAGGGTTAGTCGGGCCTAAGGCAAGGCCGAAAGGCGTAGCCGATGGAGGACTGGTTAATATTCCAGTACCGTCTTGTGTGCGTTTGACCGAAGGGGGGACGCAGAAGGATAGTTTGAGCCTGGTGATGGTTCAGGTCCAAGCGTTTAGGCTGGGAAGTAGGCAAATCCGCTTCCCATAAAGGCTGAGGCGTGATGGGGAAGCCCGTAAGGGTGAACTCAAATGGTTCCACGCTGACGAGAAAAACCTCGTAGGGAGCACATGGGATGACCGTACCGCAAACCGACACTGGTAGGTGAGTAGAAGATACTAAGGCGTTCGAGTTAACCCTCGCTAAGGAACTAGGCAAAATGACCCCGTAACTTCGGGAGAAGGGGTTCCGTCGCAAGGCGGACGCAGTAAAGAGGCTCAGGCGACTGTTTAGCAAAAACACAGGTGTCTGCAAACTCGCAAGAGGAAGTATAGGCACTGACGCCTGCCCGGTGCCGGAAGGTTAATGGGAGAGGTCATCTCGCAAGGGAGAAGCCTTGAACTGAAGCCCTGGTAAACGGCGGCCGTAACTATAACGGTCCTAAGGTAGCGAAATTCCTTGTCGGGTAAGTTCCGACCCGCATGAATGGCGTAACGATCTGAGCGCTGTCTCGGCGAGGGGCTCGGCGAACTTGAGATACCGGTGAAGACGCCGGTTACCTGCAACTAGACGGAAAGACCCCGTGCACCTTTACTATAGCTTGGCAGTGAGCTTTGGTGATGTATGTGTAGGATAGGTGGGAGGCTAAGAAGTGGGAACGCTAGTTTTCATGGAGCCGACCTTGAAATACCACCCTTACCTTACTGGGGCTCTAACCTACGCCCATTAACTGGGTGAGGGACACTGTCTGGTGGGTAGTTTGACTGGGGCGGTCGCCTCCCAAAGAGTAACGGAGGCGTCCAAAGGTCTCCTCAGGCTGGACGGAAACCAGCTGTTGAGTGCAAAGGCATAAGGAGGCTTAACTGTGAGGCAAACAAGCCGAGCAGATACGAAAGTAGGGCTTAGTGATCCGGTGGCACTGTGTGGAAGGGCCATCGCTCAACGGATAAAAGGTACGCCGGGGATAACAGGCTTATCGCGTCCAAGAGTTCACATCGACGACGCGGTTTGGCACCTCGATGTCGACTCATCGCATCCTGGAGCTGAAGCAGGTTCCAAGGGTTGGGCTGTTCGCCCATTAAAGCGGTACGAGAGTTGGGTTCAGAACGTCGTGAGACAGTTCGGTCCCTATCTGTTGCAGGCGGAGGAGACTTGAGGGGATTTGTCCTTAGTACGAGAGGACCGGGATGGACAGACCTCTTGTGTTCCGGTTGTCATGCCAATGGCAATGCCGGGTAGCTATGTCTGGAAGGGATAAACGCTGAAGGCATCTAAGCGTGAAACCCACCCCAAGATTAGGTCTCCCAGGGAGCAATCCCTCTAAAGGTCTGTGGTAGACTACCACGTCGATAGGCTGGAGGTGTAAGCACAGTAATGTGTTCAGCTGACCAGTACTAATAGACCGTGCGACTTGACCCTTATTTAATTTCCCTCCTGTTGTCAAAGAGATGTTGAAATGATTGCTCTTTAAATGGTAAAATGTAAAATCGGAAATTAAAGTTTCCGGTGGCAATGCCGAGGGGGAAACACCCGTTCCCATACCGAACACGGAAGTTAAGCCCCTCAGGGCCGATGATACTATGATTGCTAAGGTTATGGGAAAGTAGGTCGCTGCCGGATTAAGATAAAAAAAGGCCTGATAATAGTCAGGCCTTTTTTTATTTTCCATTTTCGATCTTCATCAGATCATGCTGCTCTCGTCGTAAAGGGGAGATGACTTTGAGTAATAAGGGACCTTTTCTCCGGACGTAATATATTGATAGACTCCTGCCGCCACAGAGCCCGCGACAATACCTGCTGTTGCGCCTAAAAGGATGCCTTTTGACGGATTTTTCCGGCCAACGAGCATGCCGAGTGCCGTACCTGCAGCAGCGGCTATCCCGAGCCATATCAAATAATCAGATTTCTTCATAGTATAATAATCTTAATAGCATTTTATAATACCACGAACTGCCGCGTTCAGCGGAATAGTTTTATATCAGAATAATCACCTGAAAAACGATAAAATGCTGTGGTAGTACGGAATGTAATGCAGTATAATTATATGAACATGGAACATTCTCTAATAATTCAGGACTTGAAAATCCGGTATCTTCAGAAGGGTACGGGCATTCCTGTAGTATTGCTGCATGGGTTTAGTTTTTCTGCCGAGACATGGAGTGAGATAGGACTGTTCGATCTATTGTCAGCCGACCACAGCGTTTATTCATTTGATATGCCTTACGGAAGTAAGAGCAGGTCGGACAAGTTCGACGCTGAAAACAGGGATGACTACGCGGATTTTTTAAACACTATGTTGAAGACGCTTAATATAAACAGCCCAATTCTAATAGGCGCGTCTATAAGCGGAGAGGTCACGTTAAGATATTTAATGCGTGGTTATAGCGCCCGATCCGCTATCGTTATCGGACCGGCCGGGATAAAAAGTCTTGATGATCGGTTCAGTAGTATTGCCGTACCTATGCTTGCTGTTTGGGGAGATAAAGATACCATATCGCCGCCCGCTAATTCGGAAATCCTGAAAGCCCATGTGAAGAACTCTGAAGTACGCATCATTGAGGGAGCCGGTCATGCATGTTACCTGGATGCACCAAAGAAGTTTATAGAAATTGTCAAAGATTTTCTTCACATTCGCCGTCATTCCCGCGCAGGCGGGAATCCAATTTAACCCAGAATGGATGCCCGACTGAGGAACTCGGGCATGACGATAAAGGAAAGAATCTGTGAATACTATTATGAGACAGTAAAATATCTTACACTTTGAGGATGAAACTGTCTCTATGATGAAAATCGGGTTGTGGACCGGGATGGGTCAACGCCCAATAACTTATCTCGCCGTTTTTAAATTTGATGACGGCACTGACGGCAACCTTTAATGAATGATCTGCTGGGAGGATACTGCCCAAATCTATATTCAAAGATAAACGTAAAATTTCCGGATGTATCCCGATTCTGAGCGGGAGTGATGTGAATGCCGGCTCTTCCTGCATGCCTTGTCGATAGGATTTGAAGCTATAGGCGTTCCAATGCCCACTTGGCGAGAGGTTGAATTCCCAGTATTTAGTGCGATCTTCCACAGCGAGAAAAAACTCGAAACATGTATCTTCCCAGAGTGCTTTCTTTCGAACCGGGATATCCGCCTGCGCGGGAATTGCGATCTCCGACAACAGGCCGAGGAGTTCATAGCTGACGGCAAGCGTGCTGGAACTCCGTTCTATCTCACCTGTAATTTTCGTAACCGGCAGAGGGCCGGCTGATGGGAACGGCTTAAGGGAAAAACTTTGTCCGTTCATCTGGTCTCCCGGATGATTTTGTGGATGGCACTTTCCTGGGATTCGATACTCTCGGTGAGTTTGAACTGTACCAAAGCCCTGGCAAGATTTTGTTCCGGGTGCCTGATTTTAAAGTAGACATTACCTTCCATGTAATCCGTAAAAAATCTTACCCCAAGCTCAAAAGCTATCAAGCGGATCGAGTCGTATAAATAATAAAAATCATTTTCGGTGAGGAAGTTTATGGCTGTTGAGAGATAGCTTTGCAGGATGGCCTTGCAAAGATCTGTGTCGAAATAGATTTTCTCGAATAGTTCCGTTTCTTCTCCATTGGGATTACAGCCTGAGCGGAGGCAGTCGCCGATATCATAATGGACCAGGCCGGGCTTGACTGTGTCGAGGTCAATAATGCTGACGGCCTGCCCGGTAGCTGTGTCTATTAGGATGTTGTTGACCTTCGGATCACCGTGAATCGGGCGAAGACACAGCTTGCCGTACGTTTTTGCATCCTCAAGGATATGAGCCCAGGCGTTTCGTGCCTCCACAAACTTTATGCAATAATTGACTTCCGGCGATTTGGCCGCAGCGAATTTCGCCAGGACCGAGTCGTAGCGAAGCAGGTAAAAAGGCGTAATGTGAAATCCTTTTAGTGTATCGGACAGGCTCGTGGCAGGCAGATCGCTGAGGAGTGTATGAAATATACCGAGCGCGTAACCCACTTCTTTTGCATGTGAAATATCTTTGATCGTGTCAAAAGTCTGCGAGCCTTCAATAAAGCTGATAGCGCGCCAGAAAGATCCTCCGGAGTCAAGCCAGTGGTCCCGGCCATCCTGAGTCAAAAGCACGTCCGGTATTTCCCAGCGGCGGTCTGCGCCGAGTGGGCATTTCTGTAGATGCCGACGAATATGCTCAATGCAAACGCGCATATTGAGCATGACAAGTCCCGGCTCATGAAAGACCTGTGTATTGATGCGCTGGAGGATAAAGTCTTTCTGCTCACTGTCGTCCAATGTTACCAGGAAGGTATTATTGATATTTCCGTTCCCGAATTCCCGGATATCAATAATCAGGCCCTGTTGTTTGAATTGTTCTGCAACATCAAAAAGATTGTCCAATAGATATCTCCCTCTTAATAAGTATAAACAAATTATACGAATCGGAGCAGCCCTGTGATGGTTAGTGTGATGGTTAGATACTTGAGTTGCCGGGTTTTAGATTCTCTTGTTATACTTAAATATATCCGACTACAAACAAATTATTATGGACGAGAAAGAAAAAAAAGAAATTAAAAAGCTTGTGATAAAGACGTATGCGGCAGTCGCATCGTCAAAACAATCTTCGTGCATCCCTGTTTCGAGTTGCTGCGCTCCGGAAAATGATGCGGTAAGCCTTCTTGATGCAGGGAAGCGTCTCGGATACACTGACGAAGAGCTAAAAATAGGACTCGGCGAGGCAAACCTCGGCCTTGGGTGCGGAAATCCGCATGCGATTGCGGATATAAAAGAAGGCGAGACAGTCCTCGACCTGGGAAGCGGCGCAGGGTTTGACGCCTTTCTATCTTCTATGAAAACCGGACCGAATGGTCACGTAATCGGAATAGACATGACCCGGGAAATGGTTGCAAAAGCAAAGACCAACGCAGAAAAACTCGGGGTGAAGAATGTAGAATTCAGATTTGGCGAGATAGAACATCTTCCCGTAGAAGATTCTTTTATCGACGTGGTCATATCCAACTGTGTTATCAATCTTTCGCCTGATAAGCAGGCTGTTTTCAATGAAGCGTTCAGAGTGTTAAAACCCAGGGGCAGGATTGCAATCTCGGACATCCTGAAAAAAGCCGAGTTCTCAGAGGCCATCAGGCAGAATGAAAATGCATACAGCGGCTGAATTACCGGCTCTGTTCCCGTGGAGGAACTGCAAACCATCCTCAATAAAGCCGGGTTTATTAATATCGTTATTGAAAATAAAGATAATAGCGATGAGATAATCAAAAGCTGGAACTTCGGCGCCGGTGTAGAAAAGATGGTCTTTTCAGCATATATCAAAGCAACAAAACCAGTCGGGTAGATGTACCACCAATTGGCACGTCGAACTGTGTCCAAAAATAAATATACAATGAATACACTCATAGGTATGAGTGGCAAGAGGTTTGTTACTAAACCGGTAGGCATGAAAATCTATGAATAATACATCATCAGGAAAAGGCAAATTAATAGAAAGGCATATTAAACGTTTAAAGAAAATTCATCGGCGTCCTATATGCCTTGCAAATGGCGAGTGTGGCGGGGTAATTGGTAGATCACACACTATTTCCGAAGCAATGAGTCTCAAATCTATATCTGAGAATGATCATGTATTGGTAAGGCAAATAAATCTTTTTGGAAAAACAGAGGATGAGCTTCTCGCTTTTAAAAATCTGAGCGTCCATGAGGCATTAGCGTTTCCCGGATTTTGTAATCACCATGATACCACGCTGTTTAAATCTCTTGATCAATCACCATTTATAGCCACGCCTGAACAACTCTTTATGCAGGCGTATAGATGCGCGTGCAGAGAGTATTATTTCAAGGCATGTCAAATAGAAGCGTTTCCGGATGCTAATCAAATAGCAGAACTTCAGGGTCTCCGAAAAGAAGATAAATACAAGCTGTCGCCCGAGGCGGAGATTATCAAAATTGCTATGAATAGAGGTTTTGCCGATGTTGCTTATCATAAGGATAAGTTTGAAAGCCTCCTTAGCAATAATGACTTCAGGAGACTACAATCCTACATTATTTACGGGAAGTCGTCACCAGTTTTAGCTTGTGCAGGCTCTTTCGCTCCAGATTTCATTTCAAATGGCGAGTGTCTTCAAGATTTTTCTGATTTCAAGATTAATCTGCAAAGTCTATTCGTATCGGTTATCCCCGACAAGACTGGCATATTTGTTCTATTGTCATTCTTTGACGATGACGCTTTTGCCCCTACGCGATTTATTAACGACCTCATTGTAGGAGGCAATCTTACACATAGAGTAATATGGATGTGCATGACACGAATTGAAAATTTGGCTGTTAGACCCTCATGGTGGAATGGGCTCTCAGCGTCAATACAGCAAAAGGTCACGGCAGCAGTCAACTACAATGCAGATCCATTCGATAGCAGACTCCCAACTTTTGACAGAATGCCTAACTTAGAAATTGCAGATTGGCAGGTCAGCCATCAATTCTGGACTTAAATGCCTAACACTTATAAGAAGAGCAATCAAAGGGGTCAATTTCATTGTGACAGATTCTTCTTGATTCACATTATGAGGCTCCTTAGATAGCCTCAAATCTGATACGATATCATCATGAATCTAACTCTTTGTGATATCATAATTTTATTGAATATGCACTGTGAGGTGAAAAAATGAAAACTAAATTAAAAATGATTTACTGGAAAGGTGACAAGTTTTGGTTGGGGAAACTCCTTGCACATCCTGAAATAATGACACAAGGTGAGACACTGGAAGAACTTGAAGAAAACATGAAAGATGCATACATGCTTATGACGATGGAGGATGTTCCGGAAAAACATAAAGTTAAAGAGCTCACCCTCTCGTTTTGAAAAGAAAAGAATTGATAAAAAGAATCACATCTGCCGGCTGTCTTCTCATTAGGCACGGGCATTGTCACGATCTTTACATAAACCACAAAACCGGTAAGAAGCAACCTGTCCCTCGCCATAATGAAATAGATGAAAACCTCGCAAGACATATAATAAAGGAATTGACATAATCGGGTAAGGGACGGTAATTAACCGTACCTTACCACACCATCCTGCATGCGGGTCCATACGGGGCGGTTCGCAGAAAGCCGCGAGGCCGTTTAAATGGAGTCTTATTTCGAAAAATAAATATCTTCTTCGACAGCGCCATGGAGCCCACGCGTATCCGTCCAGACCACATAAGGTTTGCCGTTATTAACTGTGACCCAGATATAGTCACCGAGAAACCCCGCCTGGATGGGATTATTAGCAGGCGTCAAATTAGGCATTGAAGAGGTTGTGATTCGTTTATACGTTATCTTGGGTGAAATAGAAATGGGCTTTTTAACCGTTGCCAGTGTAATGTCGTTACATCCTGTAAATTCACAGTTACCGTAAGAACGGTCGTAGTAGACCAAAAAAAGGCTGGAGCCATCCGGCGCTATGGCGCTCCAGGACTGCCACTGTGCAGTTGGTCCGAACTTGGAGGCAGGTGTGACGTTGATGGGGTTATTCCAGTTGATGCCGCCATCTGTCGAAAAAGTAAAGAACACGTCATTGTCACAGGGAGGTGTTGCACTCGAAGCCTGGCCATCTGCGGCATTATTCCAGTCACAGCTTCCGCCGACACCATTGCGGAAATCCGCCCAAACAAAATAGAGGTCGCCCTTTTTATCGACGGACAAAGACCCGGTAGTATCGTCCCCTACGCGATAACCGTTTGGTGGAAGGCATTGGTCTCCGGAAGAGCAGCCGGTTACTGAACTGGGACCGAACGGTTGCTTGCTGATGTCATCGGTGATCTTGATAGGCGCTGTCCAGTTTGCTGCGAGACTGCAGTCTTTTGTTGACGGGCAGGAGACAATCAAAAACTGATTAACGCCATCGAGGGGGGTGTTCGTATTATTAAATGATACATATATCGTTCCATCCGGGTCGACTATCGGGTCAGATCCCTGGTCCTGGTCGCACTGATTTGCATTTGCCGAACCGCTGAAAGCAGTGCAGGCCGGGCTTGCGCCGCTGATCTCTACGCCGGGCGACCATGTAGCGCCGCCATCTGTGGATTGGCTGAAATATATAGGGCTGTTAAATCCTGTGCCGTTTCCTGTGGCTGAGTTAAACCGTGTCCATGTTGCATATACGTTATTTTTTTTCGGACTGGCCGGGTTGCTGTCGGCTATGGCAAAATCTTTGTCGTTGAGGACATTAGGATCGTTGTCATTTGCTATAACCCCGAGGGTTTCGGTGTCATAAGTCTGGAAGGGGATAGTTGAATCCGGACTATGATAAAAAGCTCCGCCTATGGGGAAGTTTGATTTGGCGACGACAAGCGCGCTTGCGGGTGAGACAATGTCAAAGAGCAGCCCTACGATATACGCATTGCCGCCGGCGTCGAATGTAACAGTAGGGTCGCTGCACGCGTCCGCTGTATGATCATCTGCCATCAGGAATTGGTAGAAGGGCGGGATTAGGTCTCCCCACGTATTGCCGCCGTCGAAAGACCAGGCATAGCCGCATCGGTTGTACCCGAGACGGGAATCATTTGCTCCAGCGATAAGATTCCGGGAATTTAAAGGATTGACGGCAATTACCGTCTCAGCTTGCCGACGCAGTGAGCAGTCCTGATTTACCCGAATGTTCTTGATCCCACCTTTATTAAAGACATTTTGGCATCCTTGAGTGTGGTCAAGGGATTTAATGACGGGGAGCGATTGTTGTAAAGAAATGCCCCCGATATCGGCTTTACTGACGGATTTTCCCGCAGTCTCAAGAAAAGTACGAAGCGGGGCCGATGAAATTAAATGTTCATGTGAAGCTCGGTGCACAGATCCCAGGTGGATACTAATAGCGCGGCGCAAAACCTGATTTTCACTTTTTATTGTATCCGCTTGACCTGCACAAAGCGCAGGAGCTGTAAAGATAAGGACAAATAGGGAAGCCACAAACAAATAAATCTTTGCTTTCATTTTATCTTCCTCCTTTATAGTCAAAATAATATCATCAAAATCAAAGTCTGCATAGCGCAACAAAAAAGCACGCATTTTTTTTAATACGGGTTATATGTACAAACCCGGAAATATCTACTATACTTTGAATGTATTTTAATGAAACTATTAGGAATGTTAGGAATGGCTTGCGATCTTGTCCATAAGACGAACAGGAAAATCTCAAACGGCAGATATTATCCTTTGGGCGCCACAGTATATGATGACGGCGTAAATTTTGCGCTTTATTCCCGGAACGCAACTGAAGTATTCCTCCTCCTTTTCGATAAAGCGGACAGCGGTCCGACAGATGTCATAAAACTTGAGAACCGTACAAAATATATATGGTACACATTTGTTCACGGTATAAAGTCAGGACAGTTGTATGGATATAAGGTCAGAGGAGATTTCAGGCCTGAATACGGCCTGCGCTTTAATGAAAACAAACTTCTTATGGACCCCTATGCAAAGGCCCTGACGGGCAAGTTTATTAACAGGGATAACCTTCTCCTTGCATATAATCCCGATCATTCTGCAAAAGACCTGACATACGACGAACGCGACAACACACTTATTGTGCCGAAGTCCATAGTCATAGATGACAAGTTTGACTGGAAGGGGGATGTGCATCCGGACATTCCTTTGGAAAAAGTATTTATTTATGAAGTCCATCTAAAAGGTTTTACTGCACACAAGTCTTCCGGCGTTACCTGTCCCGGAACTTATCTCGGTTTCATAAAAAAAATCCCTTATCTCAAAGACCTGGGAATAAACGCTGTCGAGATTTTGCCTGTTCATGAATTCTATGTCGATGATTTTCTGCTGAATAAGGGACTGACGAATTACTGGGGCTATAACACTATAGGTTTCTTTGCGCCTGAATCATCATACAGCACGAACAGCAGTCCGGGCTGTCAGGTGAATGAGTTCAAAACGCTCGTTCGGGAACTCCATAAAGCCGGCATCGAGGTAATACTGGATGTGGTATACAACCATACCTGCGAAGGCAATGAACTCGGTCCGACAATCTGCTTTAAGGGCATAGATAACCCTACCTATTATGCCCTTACGGGAACGCCTTCGAATCCGTACCGGTATTATATGAACTATACGGGTTGCGGCAACACGGTCAATCTTGCAAATGCTCATGTCATAAGATTTGTAATGGACTCGCTGAGATACTGGGTGGAGCAGATGCACGTCGACGGATTCAGATTTGACCTTGCTTCAGTCCTGGGGCGCGAGGGGGGGATATTCCAAAATTCAGCAAGCTTTTTCGACGCTGTCTCGCAGGACCCTGTATTAAACAGGATAAAGCTGATTGCCGAGCCATGGGACCTCGGTACCTATCAGGTTGGGAATTTCCCCATAGACTGGTCTGAATGGAATGGAAGATTCAGAGATACCATAAGGAAATTCGGGAAAGGTGACGGCGGGCTGATATGCGATCTCGGATGGAGATTAACAGGCTCCGCTGATTTATATAAGGACGACGGCAGGTCTGCATATAACAGCATAAATTTTATAACCTGCCATGACGGTTTTACACTGAAAGATCTCGTCTCCTATAATTACAAGCATAATGAGGCCAATCTTGAAAACAATAACGACGGGACCAATGACAATAATTCATGGAACTGCGGGGCTGAGGGAGAGACGGACGATCCCGACATCATCAGATTGAGGAAACAGCTTGTAAAGAATTATATCTGCTGGCTACTGTTTTCCTCCGGTACCCCGATGATACTCGGAGGCGACGAATTCTTGAGAACGCAGGAGGGCAATAACAACGCTTACTGTCAGGACAATGAGATAAGCTGGTTTAACTGGGGCGATATAAAGAAGAACTCCGATATCCGGGAATTTTTTAAAAAAGCAATTGCGTTTACCAATAAATATACCGTCCTTCAGCAAAGGAAGTTTTTTTCAGGAAAGGACATGGACGGTGACACAATACCCGATATCTCATGGTTTGGAAAAGACCTTGATAAGCCTTCATGGGATGATTACGAACTGCGTACTCTGGCCTATTTGCTCGATCCCGATGAAGGCGCTTCGGGGTCTGACGATTATTTTCTCTTCATTATACTTAATGCTGATTTCAATCCCCGGACAGTGAAGATACCCCGGCTTCCGGGAGAAAGAAAATGGCACAGGGTAATCGACACAAGCCTTAACAGCGGCGATGATTTTCTTGATAAAGGCAGGGAGATGCTGCTTGCCCCCCAGGATTATTATCCGGCAAAGCCACGGAGCACGGTCGTCCTTCTTGGCGTTTGAACATTTACCCCACTTAATTCCTATAATTTGCGGTTGCCGACAGATACAGTATTTGCGCTCATTCTCGGCCCAGTACGAATCGGGCCTCCGAGGTAAATTCTTTCTTCGAAAGAATTTAAAACCGCGCAAATACTGTATCTGTCGGCAATTTTATGGATAGTGATAGCGCAGGCTAACTCATATTATTCATAAATATTTTGTTCGACCAGAGCAGATGCAGTATCAGAGCGGCTTTACAGAGTGTTCGACGCCTTAAAGCGACGGACACTCTGTACCTCGGAGGTCCGCAAAAGCGGACCGAGAATGAGCGATGATACTGCATCTGCTCTGACTGCCAATACGTTCTGAATAATCTGCGCTAATGTCTTTTTACCCATGCAATTGCTTTTTCGTAACAATCAAATAGCCGCTCACGCCTTTTGAATTCTGCGGAATGTATCAGTCTCCTTCCGTTTTTCTTTTCCTCCTGCATATCACTATGGAGCATCTCGTGGTACAGGATAAACTTGAGAAAAAATTTCGGGACATGTTTTCTGTCCAAACAGGTATGAATCCTTATGGTCTTTGTCTGAATGCTGTAACTGCCCAGAGTGCGCCATCTCACCGCCCAACGCGGACTCTTATTCCCCCAGGTGATTGAGGCTGTAATTCTACCCCCGAAATATTCGTTATTAACAGAGTCAAAAAGCGCCTTCAGGTCATGATACTTCCCGATCGTACGCGCACTGATTGTTCTTGAGGGTTTCTTTCTGAGACAATGCCGGTTTTCTTTTATAAAGTTTCCGATGAGACGAGTCCTGTATTTCCTATTTATTATGAATTCGGCAATCTCTTTGATAACGTCGCCTCCGGCCCGGAGGAACATCCAGTGGAGTCTCACAAAAACCGATTTACCTTTTGTCTTTATTGAAAGCATGCTCGTGGAATTGTCTGTAATAAACAGGGAGAGGGGTTTACCGGTCTTTGTTATAAGATAGTCCTCAAGAGTATTCCTGTCGTGCGTGATAAGCAGGCTTAACTGACCCGATGAACTCAGATTCTCATGTCTCCGGTTTATCAAGGACATCTGCGAGAAACGGCAGAAGAAAAAAACCGCCGGGAAGTAAAAATATCGCGATTATCGGAACCACCTTGGATATATTTTTCAGGTGTATTTTTATCTTTTTTTTCTCGTCTTTTGTCCAGGATTGTTCGGTGTTTCTATACTTCAACATAAGCTCCATAAACCCTTTGATCTCAAGGACCTCTTTCATAATGAAGTCCCTGTTTTGCAGAAGTAGCCGTTTAAAGTAGTTCATTTTCATTTGCAGCGGTCTCTATATCTTAATCTTTATATTGTAATCATGGAACAGTACTAAATAAAGAGATATTTTTGGAATTGCAGTTTTTTGGGTATTGCGGTCTGCCGGGCATATCATAACCCCACCCTTCCTCCCCTTATCTTAAGGGGAGGTGAGGAGGGGTTACATCTGCTACCGCGTGTATCAAAATTAAATCCTGTCGATTTGCAGGAGTTTTTCAGCACATCTTACTTCTGACCAATGAAACATTAAGGTTGTTTTTCTTTAAATATCTCTTTGAAAAAGGTCTTCATTGACTCCCAGGAACGTTTGTCGGCTTTCTCGTTATAAGCCACTCCTTTAATACCGAGGCTATCCGCTTCCGGGTTGGTAAAGCTGTGTTCGGCGTTGCCGTAAATATTCACTTCCCAGTCAACTCCTGCATTGCGCATCTCATCCTGAAGTGCCTCAACCTTTTCGCGGGTCTGGAACGGATCATTTGCACCGTGCAGAACGAGCACAGATCCCTTAATATTTTTTGCGTCAGCCGGATTCGGCGTATCAAGACCGCCATGAAAACTTACAACGCCGTTAAGACTTGCGCCGCTCCTGGCCAGCTCAAGGACGGTTGTACCTCCAAAACAGTAACCGATAGCGGCAATCCGCCCTGTATCGACGAGCTTATTTTTCCTGAGGACATCGAGTCCCGCCTTTGCGCGTGAGCGCATCAATTGCCTGTCTTTCACATAAACGCCTGACAGTTCTCCCGCTTTCTTAGGGTCCTGCGTGTTTTTCCCTTTTCCATACATATCGATTGCAAAAGCTATATACCCGAGTTTTGCCAGAGTTTCTGCGCGTTCTTCGATATGCTTGTTAAGTCCCCACCATTCGTGTACAACAACTACACCCGGGCGCTTCTCTTTGATTGAATCATCATACGCCAGGTACCCTTGGAGTAATACATCTCCGTCTTTATAATCGATATGCTCAGTGCGCAAGGCAGCGTATGCGTTTGTAAATATCATCATGCTGATCATCACGATAAATAAACATGTTTTCATCTTGACCTCCTTTTCGGTTTGTTCTCAAAATTACTGGTTTGTCGTATAATAACTCTCTCTGCCATAATGCCTCCTTTGTTTTATGTGCTGTTCAATTCTGTATTAAATATTATAAAGTCTACCTTAAATCGTATTTTCTTTTATGAAAACACCCATAAATGCTTATATTACAATAGATTACCGTGTATTTGGCTTTCAAATGTAGCCATATAATATAGCATTTTATAGTTGACATAGTGGTAATCATATCCTATAATAGTAGCCATGCCATTTAAAAAGAAGCCACGCCCCCATCTCGAAATACAGACTTCCGGCAATAAGCACTACGGCGTTATTCGCACTACCTTCCGTGAGAAGGGCGAAATCAGGCACACGACACATGGGACCATTAAGGATATGAGTCTTGAACAACTAAAGCTCATACAGGCCGCCTTCAGGGGCAATGTGCTGGTAAAGGGTTCAGCCGACGCTCACAAAATCGCGGAATCGAAAGAGTACGGCGCTTCCTATGCGGTATTGCAGTTGGCGAAGGAATTAGAGTTGGACAAGATGATTTATTCGAGATATTCCGAGCAGTGGGTTAAAGACTGTCTTGCCATGATAATCGGCCGTTTAGTATATAGCGGCAGCAAGCTGGCTTTATCGCACAGATGGGAGGACACGGCATTATGGGAACTCTGCGGGATAGAAGGGCCGGTTGACGTAGATAAGCATTGTTATGAGCCTATGGATCGTCTTTTACAGAGGCAGGATGCCATCCAAAGTACATTGGCGAAAAAGCATCTCCGAAACGGCGCGCTTGTGCTTTACGATATAACCAGCAGTTATTTTGAGGGCGAGTATGAAGACAGTGAGATCGTTAAATTCGGATATAACCGGGACGGCAAGCGGGGGCATGAACAGATGGTGATAGGGCTGCTTTGCAGTCCCGAGGGGTGCCCTGTGGGTGTGGAAGTTTTCCCTGGGAATACTCAGGATGCTCAAACGGTACCCGATAAAATAGCTGAGGTGCAGAAAAAATATGGGATCCAGGAGATAATCTTTGTAGGTGATCGTGGAATGGTTACTCATGCCAATTACGAAAAGGTTAAGGATGTAAAAGGGCTCAATATAATATCGGCATTAACACACCACCAGATAAAAGAGCTACTGGAACGCAAGGTGATTCAGATCGATATGTTTGATGAAAAGGAGATTATTGAAGTAGTGGATCCTGAGGCGATAGGACGGCGATACTGCTTATGCCGCAATCCAAAGACCGCTACAAGGGAAGCTGTGACACGCAAAGGCTTGATTGAGGTCACCAGAAAGGCATTGGATAGCATAGCCCAATCAAAACGGAAGTCGTCAAACGAGAAGATAGCGGCAAGGGTGGGGAAGGTTCTGGGAAAGTGGAAGACAGGTAAATTTGTAGAGTGGTCAGTACAGGATGGACGTCTCACATGGAAATTAAAAACAGAGAAGATCGAGACTGAGGAATTGATTGACGGCTGTTACATCATTGCCTCCGATGTTCCTGCCGGGCTGATGGCAAAGCAGGCAATAGTGGCATCATATAAAAAGCTTGCTCTTGTAGAACAGGCGTTTCGGAACTTAAAGAGCGTACAGCTTGAGGTGCGGCCCGTTTATCACAAGACCGACGACCGAATCCGCTGTCATGTGTTTCTTTGCATGCTTGCCTACTACTTGCAGTGGCATATGAATCAGAGACTAAAGCCTCTGTTTCAGTCTGACGGAAAAAATAAACACCGCAGATGGACATTTGAGTATGTGATTGAGAGATTAAAGAGCCTGAGAAGGCAGAGACTTCAAGTGCAGGGCTCTTCGTGCCGAATTGTTTGCACCCCGGATAACAGTCAGCAAAAGATTCTTGATCTGCTCAAGGTAAAATTGTAGCCATTTTCTTGAAATTAGAAATCGCCTTCAAATCATTGCAGCATATGGAGTTCCTCGTAGTTTTTAAAAAGAAAATACGTTAAATGAGAGTAATAGTTAAGGAATCTGATGACGAATATTATTATCTGCAATTAAGCCTGGACTTATGGTTAGATTTCTGTTAACAATCAATTGAGAACATAAAATGAGCCGTGAACCGCCGGATAAACGGTATCTGAGGTGAAGTTTTTACGATGAATATGTTCATAATTGACAAAGAGATTTATTTAAGGCTTGGCTTCTTTTTCAGCATTTTATTTATTATGGCAATGTGGGAAATCGCTGCGCCGAGACGGGTATTGACAACAGAAAAAAAGAAGAGATGGTTTATCAACCTTTTTGTAACTTTTTCCAATGCTGTTATGCTGCGCCTGATTTTTCCAGTTGCCCCGGCGGGGATCGCCTTAATGGCAGAAAAGCACGGCTGGGGGGTATTTAATATAACCGGCACGCACGGTATCCTATCTATTATTTTTCCCATATTCATGCTCGACTTAACTATCTGGTTCCAGCATCTATCATTTCACCGGATACGGTTATTCTGGAGATTCCACATGATACACCATATGGACCTTGATATTGATGTAACAACCGGCGCGAGATTTCATCCTGTTGAGATCGTTCTCTCTGTGATAATCAAAATGATTATGATTATACTGATAGGTCCGCCTGTTTTGTCTGTAATAGTTTTTGAGATATTGCTTAACGGCTCGTCAATGTTCAATCACAGCAATGCCCTTATACCCCGGAACCTTGACGGAATATTGAGAAGATTTGTGGTTACACCTGACATGCATCGTGTTCACCATTCTATTCAAACAAGGGAGACAAACAGCAACTTTGGGTTCAATTTTCCATGGTGGGACCGTCTTTTCGGAACTTATATTGAGCAGCCGTCAGCCGGACATGAAGGCATGAAGATCGGTCTGGCAGACTACAGAGACGGAGAGTATCTCACTCTCCTGAATATCTTATCTTTGCCGTTTTACAGACAAAAATAATCTTCAGGTAAGTTCATCTTCTTATAGCCCGATTGTCTGAGGCGCTCTCGGGCATGGTATAACATCCCGGATATTTACCATACCGGTTATATACTGCACTAACCGTTCAAACCCAAGTCCAAACCCTGCATGCGGGGCTGAACCGAACCTGCGCAGGTCGAGATACCATTGCAGGTTTTCAGCAGGCACATTTGTCTGCAGCATCCTCTCTTCAAGTATCGATAGCCTTTCTTCACGCTGGCTTCCGCCGATGATCTCGCCGATCTTAGGGACCAATACATCCATTGCCGCAACTGTTATTTCGTCCGGGTTCAGTCTCATGTAAAAGGCCTTTATCTCTTTTGGATAATCCGTCACAATGACAGGCGTTTTAAAAACCTTGTCTGTCAGATAACGCTCATGTTCGGACTGCAGATCGGAACCCCATGCCACAGGGAATTCAAAGTTCTCTTTCGCGGTTTTTAATTCTTTTATTGCTTCTGTATAGGTGATATGGACAAAGGGTTTTTCAGCGAGATTGTTCAGCTCTTCGAAGGAGATCCTTTGGTACTGCTTCTCTAAAAATGCGAGTTCACTTTTTCCACTATCCAGGACCTTTCTGCAGAGGAAGCGTAAAAAATCTTCGGCCAGACGCATATCGTCTGTTAGGTCCGCAAAGGCCATCTCAGGTTCGATCATCCAGAACTCGGACAGGTGGCGCGTTGTATTTGAATTCTCTGCCCTGAAGGTGGGGCCGAAGGTATAAACGTTTCCGAGCGCCATGGCAAGGAACTCTGCTTCAAGCTGGCCGCTTACCGTCAAAAAGGCCCGCTTTCCGAAAAAATCCTGAGTGAAATCTATCTCACCATTTTCTTTTCTCGGCAGGTTCTTGAGATCGAGAGAGGTCACAGAAAAAAGCTCTCCGGCCCCCTCGCAGTCGCTTGATGTAATAATCGGCGTATGTACCCAAACAAAGCCGCAGTCCTGGAAAAATTCATGCACCGCATCCGCAAGGATATTCCTCACCCTGAAGACAGCTCCAAAGGTATTGGTGCGGGGCCTTAAATGGCCGATCTCTCTAAGGAATTCAAGAGTATGTCCTTTCTTCTGTAAAGGATATCTGTCAGGATCAGCTTCGCCGAATACCTTTATATCCGAGACCTCCACTTCAAATCTCTGGCCTTTTGCAGGCGACTCCTTAAGAATCCCTTTTGATTTTATGGCTGTGCCGGTATTGCAGCGGTGCAGCTCTTTAAAAGCAGTAGTTTGATCAGAGACGACGAGCTGTAATGTCTCCTGAGAAGAACCGTCGTTAAGGACAATGAAAGCAAAACCTTTCGATTCACGTTTTGTTCTTACCCACCCGCATACGTTAACCTGCTGTCCGGTATTTCCAGCTCTAAGAATATCTTTTATCAGTGAACGTTCCAAATTTGCCTCAAATAAATTATATCAGTTCGCGCAGAAGACAATCTATTTAGAATTAATAGTGTAACAAAACAAAATCGGGCAATATGCCCTGTCAAATGACAATTTGCTATCGGCAAAAATAAGAAATCTCAATAAATTTAATACTATAGAACTGGCATTGAAATTGCTTTATTAAAATTATTAATGTAAAAATAGGCTTGTTCAGAAAGGAGAATCAATATATGAAGGTAAACCATCTTGCAGAAGCCATTATCATGCAGTCGATTGAGGACTTATGGGCCGAGAATCACAGAGAGGATTGTATAAGGTTTTTTACGGGTGAGGATTTCAGGACATGCGCTGCAATCGCAGGAATGGATACTTGTGAGCAAATAAAGGTACTCACCATGCTCAGCCGGATGATAAAAGATTTGAGCAAGCCGGGGAAAGACAAAAAGAAAACAACTTATGGACACATTTCTCCACGATACAATTACAGCAGGGAATTAGTCGGGATATAAGGTTTCAAGTACAAATGAAGTGTATTGACAGGTTCTGCCCGGCATATTAACCGTGCAAGTTTTGATTGTGTTTTGGTGTTTTTCGCATTAATTTAAAATGATAGATAAAGAACAAAAGGAATTGCGAAATTTGCTCGAAGAGGGCATCGCTGCCCTGGTTGCGATGAGAAAGGGCATCGAACATTCCTGCGCCGAACTGAGGGATATGTATGCTGGGACAATGCTATGCGGCACCCAGCCTATGGAACCCAAAAGAAGAGAAAAATACATTAACCCGAAAAATGCAGATATTGTCCAAAAAATTATTTAACTCGATGAATTTATTGAGAATATTGTTATGTTGGTAATCAATAAATATTATCGGGATCATTTGTTAAAGGTACAGTAAGGTATCGAAAAATAATTTTTTTCACAACACCCGCATTTTTCTAATTGCATTTTTTGTGGTAAGAATAAATTTTGACTTGAAGAAATATCTTGCATTATTTAAATAAATCAGTTACTATAAAAATAGGGTGAAAAGTATGATAAAACAAATTGTTAAAATCAGTGCTTTTCTTTTTCTGTTTGGTTTATGCCTTTCTTTTATTGTTCAGGGTGCTATCGCGGCTCAATCAGAGGAAAATCCTGCAGGCGGTCTTGTAACGAGAATGAATTTAAACACAACGGGCATTTCCGTACAGGAACAAAGGACCGGTGCGATGGATAAAAAGGACAGCAACGATGATTCTGCGGTGTTATCTCAGGTTTCATTGAGCCAGCGTCTGAAGGCTTTCTTCTCTTTAAAATCACCTTCTACGGTAGATAAAATGGACCTTGTTGAAAATCAAAAAAATAACGAAAAGCAGAAGTTCAATTATCGCCGTGCTCTGTTAGGCCTCAATATATCTTTCTGAGACTTATTTCCTTTTCAATCTCCTTATTACTTAAATTACTTTCAATCTACTGAAATCTCTGTGTACTTTCTTTAGCTATTTCCCCATAATATTTTATGGGGAGTCTCTAAAATGCATTTTCAAGGAATAATCGGGTTAATAATATTAACGGGAATTGCCTGGATTATAAGTGAAAACAGGAGAGGAATTAATCGTAAAGAGGTAATAATAGGGGTAATCCTTCAAATTATAATTGCCGCGATATTGCTTAATGTCCCTGCGTTCAAAAAAATATTTTTGCTTCTTAACAGTATCGTAATGTCTCTCGATACAGCGACAAAAGCAGGGACATCGTTTGTATTCGGCTATTTAGGCGGAAGTCCTTTACCTTTTGTTGAAAAGAATCATGGCTCAAGCTTTATTTTAGCCTTACAGTCGCTCCCTCTGGTGCTAGTAGTGGGAGCTTTATCTTCCCTCCTTTTTTACTGGCGTATTTTGCCGTTTATAGTAAGGATATTTTCCATTCTTTTTCAAAAAACGCTGCGTATCGGAGGCGTGCTCAGTCTCGGCGCGTCATCGACTATTTTTCTGGGGATGATTGAGGCGCCGTTGATCATAAAGCCTTATTTGAAGGAGATGACAAAAAGTGAGCTTTTTTCATTAATGGTGTGTGGTATGTCATCTATAGCAGGCACGGTTATGGTTTTGTATTCAACGCTTTTGAAAGGCATTATACCTGATCCATTGGGACATATTTTAACCGCATCGTTGATTCATATTCCTGCAGCTTTGACAATTTCGAGGATAATGATCCCCGAGGCGGACAAACAAACAGCGGGGACTTTGGTCCCGCAACAGACATCCACAAGCTCTGTAGACGCCATTACTAAAGGTACAATCGATGGTCTCAGCCTTTTTATTAACATCGTAGCCATGCTCATAGTAATGGTCGCATTGGTTAATCTTGTGAATCAGTGCCTTTATTTGTTGCCTGAGATCGGGGGTAAGGCCGTTACCCTGCAAATGCTTCTGGGTTATGTTATGGCCCCGATCGTATGGCTTTTCGGCATTCCATGGAATGAAGCGCAGACCGCAGGTTATCTGATGGGCACAAAGACAATACTGAATGAACTGCTTGCATTCCTTGACCTTTCAAATTTGCCGCCTAATGCGCTGAGTCCGCGGAGTAGGTTAATCATGACATATGCCTTAACCAGCTTTGCCAATTTCGGGAGTCTTGGAATAATGATCGGCGGCCTCGGCAGCTTGGTGCCCGAGCGGAGAACCGAGATAGTTTCACTCGGCATTAAATCAGTTATTGCCGGAACATTAGCTACATGTATGACCGGAGCCGTTGTGAGTCTGTTTATATTATAGACTCAGGGAGATACAAAATGGCTTGACAACTGGTGAATTTTACTGTTAGCAATTTTTTAAAAGTGAACTCTTTAAGAATTAAAAGTGAACCCTTGTTAAAGGACGGAATAGGAAGGAAATGAACGAAGTGAAAGAGTGCGTTTTTCACTTCGTTCATTTTTGCTTTACCATATCGGCAAATTCAAATCCTTATTTTTAGCTCGTTGGACGTCAACGAGGTGGCCGTTGCACCAGAATCTGACTTCAGAGAGAATCTTGTTCATGGGATAAATGCGGATATTCACCTTTTCACCTGGGGTAACATGATTAATTTTCAGGACCAGGTTATTGATGGATATTCTACGGTGAGAATCAACAGTTCTGTTAAGCCTTAGACAAAATATATCTTTGGGGGATTGATAGGGAGGGATAACTTTGAACCGTCTAAAAAGGGACGTACCTTCTTTTAATGCTTTTTGGAATCTGAAATATGGGACTTCCTGAATTGTGGAATGTACCTGACGGTAATTATATCTGTGGATTTCCTGATTGAGTATAGTTTGCGCTCGACTTATATCAGCCACATCTTCTCTGACACATGTTCTGACAAGTCTATCTTGGAGCCATTGATAAGGCCGTTCAATCTTCCCTTTTGCTTGGAGAGATAATGCATAGATGATTTTTACGTTGCAGTCATATAGAACCTGCTTCCATTGAGGGTCTGCTTCATCAGTTATCTTATGATGCTTGCGCCAGAAAGAGTCTCTGCCCTGCACAAACCGGAAGATAGAGTGTGAATCAACATAATAGGAGAAGGGTAAGCCGTGTGTAAGGATCAGGCTTTCCAGAGCGAGGATATGTGCCCACGAGGTTTCCTTCTTCAGCAATTTTGCGTAGAGGATATAACGGCTGTAATCATCCAGAGAAGTGATCAAATACCATTTCTCTTGCGCGTTCGGTGCCCAAAGGTGATAGGAGGAATCATGCTGGATCAATTCCCCGGCATAGTTGGTCAATACTTCCCGGTCATGAACGGTTCTTTTTGGCTTCCTCAGATAAAAGTCGTTCTTCTTGGCTCTGTCAATGATCGTAGATAGAGCCACCGTCTGCTTATATTGCCTTTCCAGACGATCTTTGATATAGCTGTAGTTGTAAGAGCGGACGGGTACATCTTTGTCCTCTATCAACTTCTTCTCAATTACTAATTCTTTTAAAATATTGAATTCTACCGCTTCGGGTATCGCTCGGGTTTTGCCTTTCCGTACATACTGTATCGTGAATGCGGAAGGATTATAACGATATGCTTTTACTAAAGCAAAGAACCTTGTTTTGTTAATCCCAAGAATCTCTTGGAGATATTTTCTCCCTACCTCTTCCCTTAGATATTTCTCGATCAGTTCCTTGACTTGTTCATCGGTGAACTTCCTGTGTAACTGTGTCAAAATACGAGCCTCCTTTTTTGACAGTGTCAAGTCTTTTCTGTAAATTCTCTTCAGGGCTTTATTCTCAAGGGTTTTCATTGATACGATTATGCCGCAACCCTTTGCATCCTTGATGCCCGGATCCTCGTAAGGATTGCCTTTGCCTCCTTGGTCATGCTTACACCGTTCCATCTAAGTTCGTGGAGCTGCCAGTAAACCATGGTGAGCGCACGCTCCTCCTTCTGAAACCGGCCTGCTACCTTTACCCTTCGCTTCACCTCCTTGAAGCTCCTCTCCACTATATTGGTCGTCCGAATTCTAAGCCAGTGCTGGTAAGGATATTTGTAATAGGTCAGACAGTCTTCTATATTTTCAGTCAGGCATTCCACTGCCGAAGGATATTTCATGCGCCACTTCTTCTTGAACATTTCCACGGCCTCCTTTGCGTGCTCATAGGTCGAGGCGTAAAACACCTTCCTTACTGACTCTTTTACTGATGCCTTGTCCTGTTCCAGTACTTTATCCAGCACGTTTTCAGTCCTGTGCTTCGTGCAGCGCTGTTTGTCTGATTCAGGGAAGACTTCATCCACCGCCTTGATAAGGCCGGGACAGCCATCGATAACCGTGAGCATTGGTTCACTTATGCCCCGTTTCGTGAGATCCTCCAGAAAACCTTTCCACGCATTGTACGATTCACTGTTGCCAAGGGACACGCCCACGAGCTCCCGGCTGCCGTCCTCCAGAAACGCCCAGGCCACCAGCACCGCCTCTTTCTCCTTGGTCCCGGCCCTTACTCCCATCCGTACGCCGTCCAGAACAAGATACACCACCTGCAGCATCGATAAGTCCCGCTTCTTCCATGCATTGAACTCATCGACGATCCTGCCGCTGATCCTTATGACATTCTGATGGCTCAGGCCTTTCTTGCCTATGAGTTTACCCACAGCTTTCTTTACCTTCCTGCTGGACAGGCCGTTCATATACAAAAGAGGGATGATTTCCTGTATTTCATCCATCTGGGTCATCCGTGGCGGCAATATCCGGGAATGAAATGGGCCACCGGCATTCCTTACCTGCGGCATCTTTAGCCCTATATCACCGCTACCGATCTTCACGGTTCTGGGCTTCGATCCACTCCGGCTTCCTTTAGCGCAGGCATTCCTCTCATAATAGTCTCTCTGAAGATATGCCGTCACTTCTTCTTCCATCGCCGACTCTAACATCATCCTCGCTCCGATCCTCGTCAACTCCGCTAACGGGGGCATCGCCATAAACTCCTGCACTCCATCCTCAATGACTTTTTTCGCCTTCTTTGATAAAATTCTTCTCATGGGTATAATTCTCCTTTCTCTCTTTGAGAGATTGCTTTTTCCATTGAGAATTATACCCTGATTCATATTTGCAGAATTGATCTTACGCTATCCCTTTTTTGATGCTCATATTACACTTTCTCAGGTGTTCACTTTTAATTCGTAACTGACAACTGGTGAATTTTACTTGACAAAAATATAAAAAAGTTTTTATGGTAATTAACATAGATCTTTGACATTGCTTTATTAGACGTTTCCGAAAAGGTAAACTCTGGGTAACCAGGGGGCACAAAGCCAGTGGATCCTTTCTTGGTCCTGAGTGGGAGGGAGAAGGATAGCCAGGCTGCCGAAGAAACAGTGCTTGCCCGGAATTTTACCTTTTTGAAAAAAGCCTGTTTCCCTTTGAGGAAACAGGTTTTTTTTTGCTTTTTTGTTTTCAAAAAGATTATGTGATAACCGGAGGTGGAACATGAAAAACAGTGATCTATTTGCAGAGGTTACAGATACAGGTAATGAGGTAGGATTGCTTCCCTGTGATACCATAGACGTTACCTTTGCGTCGGAGATTGTACTTGCGGATGAGCTTGAAGACCAGATGGATCTTCTGCAGGACCTCGGTATTGACGAAGAGGAAATTGAAGAACACGATGTCCTTGAGGAGCCGCTCATAGAAGATAAGAGGGAAGGAAGACAGGAAAAAACAGGAGACCTTGTCCAGACATATTTTTGCTCGATTAAAGATACTTCAGTTCTTACAAAAGGTGAAGAAACAGCGCTTGCAAAGAGACTGGAAAAAGGTAGACGGGTCATTAAAGGAATAATTACAAACATGCCTTTATACAAAAAAGTGGAATCTGCTTTAGACGTGCAGGAAGAAGAGAAAGATGAAAAAGCCGATAAGGCACTGGATCTGAGTTTGAAGGCACTTGAAGACCTCATGGATAAAATAGAGTCAACGGCAAAAAGCGCTGAGGGATACGGAGAAACAAACGGCGCCGGCAGATCAGCTGATGAAAAGAAAAATGGTAATGGTGTGGTACGGCATATAAGCATAAAAAAAGAGATTGAAGAGAAACGCAGACGAGTCGAAACAGAAATTGGCATGAAGATAGAGGATTTCAAGTATCTGTGGAGCAGGATTCGGAGAGAGACAGCTGTTATCGCGGACGCCCGGAATGAACTGATAACCCGGAATCTCAGGCTGGTAATTCATATGGCTAAACACTATCTCGGGAAAGGACTCCCTTTGCTCGACCTTATTCAGGAAGGTAATATAGGCCTTATGAAGGCCGTCGACAGATTCAAACATGAAAAGGGCTGCAAGTTCAGCACATACGCAAAGTGGTGGATCAAACAGGCGATAGCAAGGGCCGTCATAAACCAGGCTAAAACCATCAGAGTTCCCATTCATGTTATGGATTATTACCGGACCCTTACCCAAACATCCAGGGAATTAACCCAGCGGCTTGGAAGGGAGCCTGAGTATGAGGAAATTGCTCAGGAGTTAGGGATAACCTCAAAAAAGGTTGAAGAACATTTTAAAGTCATGCAAAAGACCATATCACTTCAAAACGGGATAGGAGATGAAGATTCAAAGCTCGAAGATTTTATTGAGGACCGGAGCACACCTACACCCGAAGCCTGTTTTGAAGAAAAAGAAATAAGTGAAAAGATCTCCAAAATATTAAAAACTCTTACAAGGAGAGAAGAGAAAATAATAAGGATGAGATTCGGTATCGGAGTAAAGAAGGACTACACACTTGAAGAAATAGGGAAGCAGTTTTTTATCACACGCGAGGGGGTCAGGCAGTTAGAGGTAAAAGCACTGAGGAGACTCAGGCATCCGAGCAGGCAAATGGTGTTCAAGGCTTTGACTTAGGATCGATAACCTTTCTCAATCCTAAGTTGATCTTATCTTTTGAAAGTTAATTGTTTTCAATACCTCTTCAATTTCTTTTCTTACAGAAATCCATATCGGATGGATCCTGCACGTTTTGCTCAGGTCGCAACTTCTTTATGTAGCGCCACTATAAAACTTATTGATTTATTGTGGAAGTTTTTAAAAAGTCATGAAGTAATATTCGGGTAATTTTCTTGTCCTTGAGGAAATATGGGATTATTCATTCATCAGCAGATTTACGCTAAAATAGAGGGACACAAAATTCGGCTGAGAGGAGATACTGTGAAAATATACGCTGTTATTGTTCTGTTCCTTTACTTGTTTAAGGAAGGTTTTGAATATTCCATGCAATATCTCAATCTCAGATACATGAAGAGCTTCGGTTTATCCGTACCTCCGGAATTTGAAGGGCATATAGACGAAAGCCTGCTGAAAAAGACGCTGGCTTATGAAGTGGAAAAGACCGGGTTCAGTCTTATTTCATCAATGTTCGGCAATGTGATCACGATCTTATTCTTCTTCGGAGGAATTCTGGATATGTATAATTCGTGGGATGTATCCTTAAACTTGTCATTTATATTATCAGGTATAATATTTTCCATACTTTTGAGCTATGCGAGCACTCTGCTTTCAGTACCGTTAGACCTTTACAATACATTTAAAATCGAAAACAAATACGGGTTTAATACAATGACGCCGAAATTGTGGACAGCCGATTTCTTTAAATCCCTTTTCCTTTCAACCGTTCTTACAGTCATTTTGGTTTCGATAGGTTTGTGGTTGGTCCAATCAACCCTGAATTACTGGTGGATATGGGTCTGGGGATTTTTCCTTGTCTTCAGTCTGTTCATGATGTATATTTCGCCCTATGTCATTGAACCGCTATTCAATAAATTCACGCCGATTGAAGAAAAAGGGCTGGAAGATAAAATCAAAGACCTTATGCAGAAAGCAGACATAAAGATAAGCCGGGTTTTCAGGATGGATGCGTCCAAAAGGAGCCGGCATACCAACGCATATTTTTCAGGAATAGGCAGGGTGAAAAGGATAATTCTTTATGATACCCTACTTGAAAGAATGGATGAAGCTGAGATACTTTCGGTACTGGCGCACGAAGCGGGCCACTGGAAGAAAAAGCATGTTTTGAAAATGATCATCATCATGGAGATTGTTTCTTTGGCCGGGATTTATATTTCTTTCAGGGTCCTTCATACAGATTTTCTCGCGGATCTCTTCAACATCAAGCAGGGGACCTTCTTTGCCAAGATAGTTATCCTTGGTTTTATCGGAGGTATTGTTTCTTTGCCGTTTATTCCTTTGGGCAGCTATATTTCAAGACGGTTCGAAAACGAGGCAGACAGGTTTGCATGTCAGCTTACCGAAAATGCGGAGGCAATGGCGAGTGCGCTGATAAAACTCTCAAAAGATAACCTCTCAAATCTCCATCCCCATCCCTTGTATGCAGCGTTTTATTATTCCCATCCGCCTGTTCTGCAGAGGATAAGGAATATAAGAAAACAATTAAATCTTCACGGAATTTAAAGCCGCTCGAAACTGCGGCTCTATTATTAATAAAATCTGTTTCTGAAAACAGCGCCGTATATTTTTGATTTTCCAAGACTGATTACGGCCAGGGTATAATTGACGGTTTTCCAAAGGCCTGATCGCATATTTATAAACCTTATTCTGTCTCCTGTAATTTTCTTTTCAATCACGCAAACCTTTCCGATAATATTATGTTCTGATACGGGCTCGTCCATGCTCAGGAGGGCGTCGCCTTTTGTTTGAAAGATATGGATATTACTATTAAATCGTTTTCCGACAATCCTGTGTATTAAAGGCAAGCCGTCATGGGTTTTGAAGAATATCAGGTCTCCTGTCCGCAAAGAACAGGAAGGGACTTTTTGTATGATCAGTATTTCTCCTCCCCGCAGGAAAGGGGACATGCTTCTGCCTGTTGCCTTAACGCGGAGACTAAGCCCGCTGTTCAGTATATCTTCAAAAAGCTTAAATTCCCGAGGCGCTGATATTTCCGGTTCCAAGATGAAATCCATTTTTCTATCCTGTAATAAATTTTTCGAATAAATCCGCTATTCCGGTATCAGGCTTAAAATACAGTTCATATGCAGGAATTCCGGAAGTCAGGTTTTCACACACAACGAGAATATTAGTCATTATTTCCCTGTCATACCATGGTATGGATACAACAGGCAATAATTTTTCCAGTGCTTTCTGAGTGCTGATTTCGGATATCCTGTTATAATCACCGTGTGATATGAAAAAAATGCCCGCAAGCGGGACGTTTTTATTGATCGCTATTTTTCCTTCTCCCGGCCACGGCGTCCCGAATGCTTTAAAAGCAGTGTCTGTTTTTCTGACGGCAATACGGTCGTCACTGAGAATCTCCAAATATTGTAAGGCAGCGAATTGTTTTGACAGAGTGCTTTTGCCTGCCCCCGACTTCCCGGGAAATATATATCCTTTTCCATATACGTTAGCGCCGGCGGCATGGACCAGAGCGCCATCTCTGTGAGCTAAAAAATACATAAGTATAATCTGATCAAGAGGATAACAAAAAGGGCTCGAAACCTCAGTATTGTGATTTGTCTTTTTGATAAGTCTTTCGCCGCAATAAACAGTGATGTCGGTAAAGTTATGATTGGCTCTCGCTAAAAAAAGTGGGTTATTTTCAGCCCCTGTTTGTCTGAACTCGATATAATAACCATTGTCATTACGGTACATTGACCATGACTCGCTGCTGTCGAATTCTTTTGAGAGACTGCCGGTCTGAGGGAGATTTCCTAATTCAAGGTTGATTTTTATATCTGCCGAGAATGTTAGGGGGTCTTTAATGGTTTTTAAAAATGCCTTGTAAGATGGATCATGATAAGGAAGAATAATTGCATCTGTACAGCGAACGGCAATATTGATGTCGGCAATTTCAAGGTTCATCAAATTTGCCATCTGGTGTTTTTGTCAGAAAAACGGCCGGTCTGTCAAGACCCTTTTTTTGATGAACAAACTCCCGTCAGACATCCATTACCGGCAACGTTCGGATCGGAAAACTTTGTTTTACAGCCCACAGCCAGTACTTCTTCCGCAGCCAGTTCTATTGCCCTCAGCTTCGGTTTTTCATAGACCTGCGTGCCTTTTTTGTCTTTTTCCTGCTGCATTCTTAACTCCTTATACAACGCCTTTATTGATGAGTTGTAACCTGCAACGGCCCATAGAGCAGAGATATTCAGAATAAATATCTTCCGCGCCGTTTTCCCATTTGAAAAAAGCCGGGCAAAAACCACATATGTGGTAACTTTCACATTTATTGCAACCGGCTATGTTGTCCGTTTTCCTGTCTCTTATGCCTGATATGATACCATACCAGCCTGATTCGAAACTACCCGATGAAAGGTTGTGTTGTATAAAATTTGTCATAATGCATGGCTGAAGATTGCCGTATGGGTCGATGTGGAATCCGGTGAGCCCCGCTCCGCAGTTGTAAAGCTTATTGTTCGGTAATTTCTCTTGAGACCTTTGGAAATACTTTACCCATTGCTGTGCTCTTTCAGCATCCAAAAATTCCTTTTCTATGGCCTCCGCTGCTGAAACTCTCAAACTAATTGGAGATTTATCGCCGTTTATGCGCGGGAATATTGCAGCGTCAAAACGGAATTTTACGCCGAAGTTTTTTGCTATACCTTCGATATCGAAAAATTCGTGCCGGTTAAAGGTCATGAGGATAGTTTTCAATCCCACGGGTATTTTTCGTTCCACGAGCTTTGTGATGGCGTTTAAGCATTTTTCATAAGAACCGGGCACGCCTGTGATTTTTTCGTATGTAGAGGCAGTTGCTCCGTAAAGACTAATCTCAACGAGCTGGGGGGGCATATCCTCAAAAAGTTCAAGTATCCCGTCGGTGATCAAAGTCCCGTTTGTAAAAACAGTGATAACAAGGCCGCGTTTTTTTGCGTGGCTGTAAATCTCCGGGAAATCCTTCCTCAACAAAGGTTCGCCGCCTGTGATCAGGAGATAGAGGCATCCAGCTTCGGTAATTTCATCAATGAGGTCCAATATGCGGCCGGCGCTCATCTCATTGTGGTAGTTTATATGGCGCTCAGAATTGCCGGAAAGATAACAGTGCACACACCTGAGGTTACAGCGGTGGGTCAGATCGATGCTGCCGGAAATAGGTATGCGCAGGCGTTCTGTCTTCTCATTAAACGCCCGGATGAAGTCCAGATCACTTTTCCATTTTTCTTCGCATTGCATTCAGTTACTCTCTGATTAACTCTGCTTCCAGAAGCTCGGCAATAAATTCGCTGATATCGGCGTCTGCCCTTTCTTTTTCAACATCAAACTGTGCAAGTATCCCTTTGCGTATTTCATTAAGGCTTTGCTTATCGATCTGCTGCCATACATATTCGGCAACAGGATTTAGAGTGAATATCCTTTGCATGTCGGCTACCTTCCCCCTAATCGGAACAAGGAAAAGCTCGCCTGCAATCTTGCGTGTGACGATATCTTCATTGCGTCTATAAATCTTCTCTCCTATGTTGTCGCTCATATCTTCATCTACCTCAGTTTCAAAGCAGGGTCGCCGAGGAGGTTATAGATATCCATCATGAAGTCCTGGCCGCCTGCTTTGTTAAAGCCGTTAAGCGCCTTAAGGATAACGTCGCCGAGCACCGCTTTTTTGGCTTTGAACCCCGCCTTGAAGAACTCTTCATCGAGTATCAGGGCCTCTGAGTCGAATGACATCCCCGTGGGAGACCAGACAGCCGCCGCCCCGCCGCCGTTTTGCAGCACCAGCACTTCGCTCAGTGAGTTATAACCCGGTATGCCATACTCTCCCACAACACACGTCATGGCCGCCATTACAGGCAGTTTCGTGCTGTTGGTCATGTGGAAAACAACATCGTCTTCTGTGAGAACGGGTTGCATGGCAAGGTGGTCTACCCCTCCGTGCCCTATGTAGTTTAAGAACACGATCCCCTTATTATTTATCCAGTCCATGAGCGTGTCGTGAGCTGTACCGACAGGCTGCCCGGCCAGGTAGATTGTCTCTGCGCTGTAGCTTTTAGTTAATAGAGCTAACACAGCATTGCTGTCCTTCGTGAAAGCCCCCGCGTCATCGGGCACATCGGCCAGCATGATGACCTTATTGCCGGTAGCGCCCTCGTATACGGCGATCTTGTTGATTACATTTGTCAGGTCCGAGGCTGTCAGCACAGGCAGCCTGCCTATGGCGATCCTCGGGACATGATCGTTTTCCACCTCTGCAAAGAGGTTGTCCGAAGGATAAACTCCAGATGGTGTGGAGGTCATAAGCGTCGGGATCAGGTTATCATTCTTGCCAAGGTTGTTTTTGTAGTCAAATGTGCCGTTGCCTGCGAGAACTACGTAACCGGGCGCTTTTTTCCAGCTATGATAGGCGTAGCTGAGAAAGTCTCTGATCGCCTCCGGACTGTATATGCCGTAATTGAATTCATTGAGGATCTCTTCAAGCAATACGGTTTGAACGGTAAGCCCCTGGTTGCTCCGGTAGGCGGCCAGTGTATTTGCCGCGTCACTGAGCTCGGCCGTGGTAATGATGATATAGTCTGCCTTGTTTTTATTGTCTTTGAGCCAGGGAACTGTGCCAGCCCTGACATTTGCCGTCGGAATAGGAATAACAGCGTCCTGCTTTAAGGCCAGATAAACGGCACCAGACGATGCGGGATTGAAGCTTAGGGCATAACCGCCGCCTGTAGAGGTTATCTTCGCGGCTGTTACGTTCCTGGGGTTCAGAGGGTCTGTGATATCGAAAAGCGATAAGTCAGGTCCTGTGAACCCGGTAATGGTCACCACCGGGTTTGTATTGTCGTGGCAGACCAGACTGTTGTTTGTGGCATGGTAAAGCCTCTGGTATGTCAGGTCGAATGAGTTTAAATAGAAGATGCTGTAATCCGTGTCCGGATTATCCAGCAAGCCTGTGATTTCAACTGTATTGCTGCCTTCATAAAGCTGGCCGGGACTGTAATTAATGGTGATTGTTTTGGGGTTCGGGCCGTACCATACTTTATCTGCTGTATCGGCTATCTGTGTGCCGTTGAGTTTGAATGAAGCATGGTGTTTGGTATTGGTGAACCCCTGCAGGTTTATACTCAGGCTGCCTGAGGCATTGGCCACACCGTTTGCCTGGATTGTGAAGGTCTTGACGCCATCGTCAGGGTCTCCGGCTACAATATAGTCCCAGAACCAGTAGTCTGATTCAGGGTCAGTGGTTATGACCGGCACTATGATGTTGTCCTGCTCCACATGGATAGTCTCTGTAAAGGTGTTATTTCCGGCAACGGGCTGGGGTCCTTTGCCTTTTACATTGACCATCTGAACTCCGTTACCCACGGCTAACCAGTAGATGTTTTCGTCTGTATAGTTATCATTGCTTATGCCTGTGCCGTAAAACAGTATGCCTGCGTTTCCGGCGTCGGGCATATAGGCTGCTTTTTGGTCTTTGTTCGTCAGCTGCAATCCATTGTTTTTTATCAGCTGTATTATTTTTTGCTCTGATATCCCCAATAGTGTTGCTATGGTCGAGGACGACAGAGAATAAAGACCATTTGTGCTTACGGGTATCTTTATCGATGTCCCGGTCTGTATCGAAGCGCTTCCGGTGCTTGCCGCTAAAGCTCTTATATGCACTGCCTGGGTTGCTTTGGGGACTGTGTTCTCTTTGGCCTTCCTTACATAGTTGGAATAAAGGTCCTGACCTGAATCGACGGTTGTTTTGTACGGGTCGTTACGGACGCTTATGTTGGAACTTCCGTCTGAGGCAAAAGACCTGACTACTGTGTTTGTAGATACCTTCGGAGGATTAAGCAATAGCTCGGGGTTTATCGCATTTGACCTGCCAAGGTTATTGATAGCGGTACCTGTTGTGCTAACAGTGAACGGTCCGTGTATGTTCTTTGCGCCGCCGGCTTCTACTTCCATGAGTAAGTAGGTGTAGCTTTGCTCCGGAGATGCCCCCTTGTCGATAAGGCTGTAGGTGCCTCCCTGTAACGATGTAAGCAATGCAGGCAAAAGCCTCCGGTTTATGCGCTGGTACCCTCCGGTTGAGGCGTCCTTCCTGAATAGATAAAACCCTGCCGTGCCTGACTCTGAGGAGGTTGTCCATTCGATTACCATGCTGCCGTTGTCTTCGTATGCGCGGAAATCAGATAGTACTACATGAGTCGGAGAGATGCTTGTACAACTCGTATTGTTATTGGAGTTGGAATCAGCTGGTGTGGATGAAGCCAGATTCGCGCAGTTTTGTATGGTCGTTTCCGTCTGCTGCACAATTGTTGTAAGGGTCAGGGTAACGGAACTCCCCCCCGTGATTGATGATGCTACTGTCCATGTGAGTGTGCCGCCGCCGGTGCTGTTGCAGCCGGAACATGTAGCTGTGCCGGCGGTCGCTGTGTATGAGCTATATGCCAGGTTAGCAGGCAATGCGTCTGTAACCTGCGCCGCAGTGACAGTGGTTGTCCCGACATTCTTTAAGGTGATAAGAAAGACAGCATGGCATGTGCCATCTGCATAACAAGGGGCGTCAATGCTCTGCACCGCCTTTGTTACCTGAAGATCGGTCGGATAGGTAACAGGATTGCCTACAGATGCTTTAGTTGTGGCCGACTGGGCACTCGATACCGCCGCTTCGTTAAATATCTGAGTGACACCCGATGGCAATGAACTATTAACCTGTACTTGGTAGGTTACTGTCATCGATTCGCCCGGGTTTAGAGAAAAGCCGTCAGCAGGCATTAACAGGTTAGGGGATACTCCGTTTGTAAGAGGGTTCGGATCTCCAACTCTGTTGGTCTTAGTGTCGTATCTAACTGTAAGTCGTTCGTCATTTGCCGAGGACCGGCTGTTTATGGCGGCTGTCTGATTAGCACCAGCTGTTCCTATAAGTATCACGCCGTGGTTATTGGCAGGGGTAGTTACCCAATTCTGAACGCTAGTAAGAAGATTGGCGGTATTTATCCCACGATAACCGACAGGGCTTACAATGAACGACCCAAGAAGAGTAGGACTGTAATCTCCTCCTCCAGTGGTCCAGGTATTCGCACAGTTGTACTGATTCCAGGTTGCGCCATTACCGGTTCCTGCGCTGCAGACAGCACCAGGGTTTCTTGTGCCTTCATTCCAGTCACGGGTCAGGCCATATGCGTTGGCCGTAAGGTTTGCGTTGGCAGTTGAAACGTTAAATTCCATCAATGCGGACCCAACCCTTGCCGTAGAAAGAATGGATGATAGATCGAACTGCACGAGCGGCTGCCTCATCCTGCCGGCTCTGTACTGAATACTCATCGGTTCCACGCTGCCATAATTGTATGTCGGGTTCTGCTGATCGAGATATGTGTCTTTTACAGCATATAAGATAACTGACGAAATTGTATTATTTGAGGGCGCGCCTTTGACAACGGTGCTGTTGTTTACATATGTCGTATAGGTCGGCAGCAAGTCGTAAACGGTTATGCCTGTCTGTGTTGTTGTGGCGCTATTATTGGTAATCGTGATGGTATAGGTTATAGTGTCTCCCGGGGCCACGTTGCCTGTACCTGCACTGCTGACTTTTGTCACCACCAAGTTAGAAACAGCAGCGGCGGCAAACCCGAAGTTGTTATTTGGATAAGTCGCATTCAATTGGGTGACAGACACCGTCTTTTGATCGCCCGGGGCAAGGGGCCAGTCATCGGTGGTCGTCAGCGTCTTGGAGATGAGTGGAGACTGAGTGTCGTCGATGCTCACAAAATACTTTCCGATTGAGGACACCTGGAAACTGTAATATCCGCCGGAGTCGGTGGTAGTGGTTGCGACAAGTGTATCCGTAGACGGATCGAAGATGTTATTACTGTTTGTATCACTGTACAGCTGAACCGTGACGCCGGAAATGCCGGCTTCTCCGGTATCCTGGCTTTTGTTGCTGTTCAGGTCGTTCCAGACAAGCCCGGTTATGGCCGATGTGCCCGGCGCGTTATAGCCGAAATCGGCGGTGAGGTCGCTTGTATTTAGATTGAGGAAAAGGACCGTTCTCTGGGCACCGGCAACCGAAGGCTGGTCGTCATTTGTTGTCAATACCAATCCGCTGAGAGGTGTCTGGCCATCGTCAATGCTCACAAAAAACCTTCCCTCTTCCGATACCTGAAACATATATTTGCCGTCTGCATCAGTGGTAGTGGTTGCAACAAGCTGGTCCGTTCCCGTATCGAGCAGTCCGTTCCCATTTGTATCTTTGTAAAGTTTAACGGTCACTCCCGCGATGCCCGGTTCCCCGATCTCCTGGATGCCGTTCCTGTTATAATCACTCCAAATCGTGTCGCCGATTTTACCCGGAGCGTTGTACCCGAAATTTGTACCGGAAACATTTGCGTTTAATACAGTCACCGCAAGATTACCCGCTTGCGCGGCAGTGGTAGTGCCGGCAAATCCGATCAGCTTTCCGTTGGCATCCTCAATGCTGATCGTGTAAGATCCGTTCGGGACGCCGGTGAAAGAGAAATTTCCGTATACATCGCTGGTAGTTACCGCCGCTACTACGTTGCCGGCTTTAAGAAGTGTAATCGTAACGCCTTTAATTCCCGGCTCACCCGGATCGAGCGCTGCGTTGTCATTTAAATCGAACCATACACGGTCGCTGATTGTATAAAGAGATGGGTTATAGTAACCGAAATCCATCATAACATAGCTGTTCCCGCCTGTTACGGTTATGGGGGCGCTGTTATTGGCGCCTATGCTCTGCGGTCCGACGGTCGGTGAATATCCTGACAATATTCCGGCGGTATCCGACTTAACCACATATGTTCCGGGAGAGACATTCGTAAAGAGATATATCCCGAAGGCATTGGTAGTCGCCCAAGCAACATGAACATTGCCGGGAGAGGTCACCAGTTCCATGGTAACGCCTCCAAGCCCCAATTCGCCCGGTTCCTGGATTCCGTTGTTATTTGCGTCGCTCCAGACGTAGTCGCCTATTATGGCTACATTTGATCCGGCATTCTTATAGCCAAAGTCGTTATTGAGAAACTGCTCCTGTCCGGTAATCACTATTGGGGAAGTTGGGTTATTGTTCGTGGAGATCGTTAACCCCGGAGGGAGCGTAGTCTCATCTACATAGACCCTGTATGTTCCCGGGAGGAGGCCGTCAAAGACATATTTCCCGTCTGTACCCGTGCGGGTCTCGAGATCCCCGGCATCAAAGACCCCGTTATTGTTGGTATCAAGCCACACTCTGACATTATAGAGGCCGGGCTCTCCGGTGTCATGGACCCCGTTAGGGACCGTGTCCAGCCAGACAAGATCTCCGATAGCACCGCCTGTACTCACCGGATCAATCGTTGTTGAGGAGGCAGGAGGAGCTTTTTCGTAACTCGTTGCGGTCGCCGTGTTCACGATCCGTGTCTCATTTATAGGATTCTTGGCCTGGACGGTGTATGTTATCGTCATCGTTTCACCGGCAGCTAGGGCAAAGCCGTCGGCAGGCATGACGAGATTTGGTGGAACTCCGTTTATCAGGTCAGGATTGCTCCCGCCGGTAATGTTATCTTTGGTTACAGTAACGGGCAGCTCATTTGTTTTTATCGCGACATTATCTGCGTAGAAGTAATCGCCGGCATAGCCGTTAGAAACACTGAAACGCACAGTCGTATCCGATCCGATATAAGATGAGATATCATAGCTTTTTGTGCCCGTAGTCTGTCCGGTAATGTTATTGATAGTATCAATGACTGTGAGGCCGTGCCCGTTCCCGGACATTATTACCTGCACTGCATCTGCGGCAGCAACACTCGGACTTGTGCGAAAGTCGAAACTTAATGTTGCGGACGTAAAATTCTGGGCCGGTATCCCTGTTGTCAGGTTTGCAGTTCTGGATGCCCATGATCCGGCGGCTGTCAGACGCAGCGAACCATTGATTACCTGGACATTCCCCGTCAATGGGTCCTGTGGGTTTCCGGCCGCGTCATTCTCACTCCAGTTTGCAGCCCAATTTTCCGGACCGTCATTATTGCTGTATAAAAGCTGATTAAATTTTTCCTTGACGAGTTTCTGCCTGTGACCTGTGACAGAAGTGCTGCTTGCAATGTAGTTCGTGCCGTCAGGTAACGGATCGTTTAACTGAATTCCTGTTTGAGATGTACTTGAAGCATTTGTTACGGTGATAGTGTAAGTAATATTGTCGCCGGGTTTTACTTTGTTCGGGGCTATACTTGAGGTCTTAAGAGTTTGAAGGACCCCCTGCTGGACAACGGAGTCGCGCGTATTAAGAAAAATCTCTGCCACTGAAGTGACCTTCGCATTATTGATTATATCGGTAGTGGTAGTGGGGGACAATGGATTATTCACCGTTGCCTGAAAAGTAAATAGTATGTCCTGCCCTGGTTGCAATGTGGAAGGGATAGGATATCCCGTCTCGTCGAGAGGGAAACGTGTGCCCGACGCATTGTCCGATAAGGCAGAGCCGTCCATAGTGGTTGTATTGGCAACATAGGTAGTATTCGTGTCGAGCGTGTCCAGGAGGTTGATACTGGATATCGGGACTATGCCGCTGTTATGCACCCTTATTGTATATTCCAATAATTCACCGGGATCTATTCCTCCGTTACTGTTAAAGTCTCCTATAAGTTCGGCATATTTATAAGCGACTAAGGAAGGAAACGGCAGCACGGTTGTCCCGAGATCGAGTTCTGTCGGTTGGTTTGCAGAAGAGCTTCCGCCATCCTGTCCATAGGCAACGGCAATCCTCGTATTGTCGGTTGTATAGACCCTCCAGCCTGTATGATCGTAAGAGCCTGCAGGACCCGGTGAGAATATCTTTTGAGCTTCCAATGCCTGGACATTGATTGCAACATCGCAGTGGTTGCCTAACGAGTCAAGTATCGGACCGGTTGTGGGATCTCCGTCATAGTCCACATAAACTGTAGTGGTGGTAACAGCTGTTACCCATATCGGGTTTGCATCTCTCTGTTTATCGGTAGTTCCAGGAGACCAGCCAACGACTGCGGAAGTCGTCAGCGATGTCTCGGGGATCATATTAAAGCCCCAATTATGGACTGTATTGTTTATGTCGATTGCGGCAATCGCATAGAAGCTTTCACCACCTGTGGTGGTAAGCTTGGCGCCTGTTAAGTTACCTGGCGATGTCGGTGATAAGGGCAATTGAAAGAATCCGGCAGTATGAGCTAAGAGGGTTTGAGATACGGGACATCCGGCGGTACCTGCCATGCAGGTGACATTCACAGTGATTGAGGCGCTGTTTGGGTTGTAGGCGATTATGTTGTTATATACCATGGTGCCGCCTGTCTCCCTGGTCGTCGAAACCGGACTGTAGTAAGTGTTTCCCAAATTAGAAATAGGAAGCAAGCTATATAGTCTGCCATCGTATCCTGACGGCGATTGTGCAGTTAACATATCGACTTGGACAGGACCGCCTGTAGATGTGACGGTGGCCCCCACTTTTATTCCTTCGACATAGAAGGTCTGGCCCTCATTCAACGTCTGTGTGACATTGACGGAAAGGTCCCTGTTTTGCACAGTCACACTTGTGCCGTTCTTCTGCGCCGAAATAGAAAGCGCAGTATAATTGAAAGAGACCGAACCGTTATTAATTCCAACGGGCACTTCGAAATTGCTTCCCCATTTGTTCGTTTCGAATACCTCAACCGCTCCGGCCATCTGCGCGCCTATTGTCTGTGGCGCTCCATTCGGCCAGAAAGCACGGGTGACGACGATCTGCTGGGTCGCGCTTATCTTGTCCATGCCGTCATGATATAAGTTGCCCTGGTCACGAATTCCATTTGCAACCGGAATATCGTCTGCGAAGGTGATGACCTGACCGGCATTAATGGTAATGACCTGTGTTGTGCTTTGTTGAGGGTTTGTTATGTCATCTTCGTAGCCATCTTCCCAGTGGTCATAGTAGATGGTTGTGCCGTCATATGTGCCGGTGATCGAGATAACGGAATGTATAGTGTCGGCTTCAGCTGTTGCAGTCTGCGCCCTCATCCATGTCCTGGCCTGGGGTTCGGTGATAGGGACATAAAACGTCTGGACAATTTGATTGGCTGCTTTAGCGTCGTGCGTACCGTAGAACGCAAAGATTATCAATGCCGCGACGGCGAAAAGTATTACGCGAAGGTTGATGCCAGGTGAGACATACTGGTCCATCTTTTTCATTTTATCCTCCCAATTAGAGGGCAAGGAATTATGCGCATGTTAATAGGCCATGATGAGTGCATGGTCATTTCGATTATCAATTTGTTCTGCATAAAATTCTCCCTTCTTTCATCATAATCGGATGAAAGATATTTATATATTATATTCTAAATAATTTAGATTATAATTTCTATACATTAATATATAGCAATTATTATGCCCCATATCTTATTGGGATTACGCCGAATGTTTGTATTTTTCTTGTCTGTTGAGGTAAGTAAGTTCAATTTTTATTGTAAATCTTAAAAACATATTTAAATCAATTAGTTGCGAACAAAAAACAGATGTTCGAATCCTGTTGCCTTCACTAATCCGTAGAATTGACGATTTTATTATTAGGTCCCGCTACAATAAGTCTGCTAATTTTTGTGACTTCTTTTGTTACGCAGATTACATATTTTGTTACTTGTTTTACATATTTTGTTGTCGGTTTTCAAATAAAAAAGAAAATCCTTTAATCTTTTATAAAGCAAAAAACCGGGAAACTTTTTTGATATACTGTAAAAGGAGAATAAGAGAAAGAATGAAAAAATATTCCACCAGATTTTTATCGGTAGTCTTTATCCTATTTTTCCTATGCATGTCTGTTTTTCTTCGGGATGTTTCTGCGGACAAAAAAAACTTCTTATGGAAGGTCCGGTCTGAGACAGGCACTGTTTATATTCTGGGTTCCATCCACTTCATGAAAAAGGAGATTTACCCGCTAGACAAAAAAATCGAGGACGCTTTTGATAAATCCGACATCCTGTCTGTTGAAGCTGATGTCAATGATATAAGCCGGATTGACCTTCAGAAATTAATGGAATCCTCTCTCTACGCAGGCGATGATACCCTCGCAAATCATGTCTCCGGAGAGACCTATAGACTTGTAAAAAAAGAAGTTGAAAGAAACGGTATTCCTGTCTGGATTGTCGATAAGCAGAGACCGTGGATTCTGGCTTTGACATTGACGTCACTGGAACTTGCAAAGTTGGGGTTTGAGCCTGACTATGGGATAGACATTCATTTCCTGTCAAAGGCTTCAGGTAAAAAGAAGATCAAAGAACTCGAGAGCGTTGATTACCAGATAAATCTCCTGTCGGGGTTTTCCGACAAAGAACAGGAAGCGTTTTTGTTATATACGTTGAAGGACTTAAACTTGATCGAGAAAGAAGTTGACACTGCTCTCCGCGCATGGACGACCGGGGACGTAAAAGGGATGGAGTCTATAATGGGAAGTCTTCAGGACGACCGGGGAATGTCTTCGATATATGAAAAACTCATCTATGAAAGAAACAAGAATATGGCGGCAAAAATTGAAGGCTATCTCAAAACAAAGGAAAGCTATTTTGTCGTGGTGGGAGCAGGCCATGTCGTTGGAGAAAAGGGGATTGTCGAGATCCTCAGAAGAAAGGGATATCGTGTCGCGCAATTGTAAAATAATTATAAATATAGGGAGGTCCCATTTCTTTTCTTATTATTGACGGGTATAACCTTATCGGTATCCATCACAAGGACCTTAAAAAACAGAGGGAGATGCTCATTAATGCTCTAATTGAATACAGGAAGAAAAAAGGCCATGATATAACAATCGTTTTTGACGGCTGGAAATCAGGGGAGGGCAAGGAAAATAAATCCATGACAGGAGGTATAACTGTCGTCTATTCAAGAATCGGAGATAAAGCGGATGCAGTAATAAAACGTACGATCTCTTCAATAAGGCGTGAATGGATTGTTGTGACATCGGACAGGGATATTGCAGACCATGCGTGGGCATCAGGCTCTGTCCCCGTGTCGTCAGAGGATTTCTTAAATGCGATTGAGAGAAAAAATATGCGTAGGGATATCGATGACGAAGAATATGATGAGGAAGACGATATTTACCCCAGAAAAGGTAATCCGAGAAAGCTTTCTAAAAAGGAAAAAGCGGTTGTGAGGGCTTTAAGCAAGCTTTGATGCGGGGTTTTATCGGAATCATAATCAAGCAACGACCCGCGGATACGATAACTGTCGTTTTCCTTTTGTTCCTTACCGCGCTGACTTTTATTTTTTATCAGGCTGTCCCAAAAGCGTTTTTCTTAATAAGTCTTTATTCGTCCCTTATTTTTGCCCAGGTAATTCTCATTATGTACAAAAATAAAGGCAGGTTCATGCAATTTTTTTATGATCTGATTTTTCCGGTTATTTGCGTCCTGCTTATCTTTGACAGCCTCGAATGGCTTGTGCATTATATCAATCCCAAAGACATAGACCCGGTGCTTATCAGGCTTGATTATTTGTTGTTCAGCAACTATCCCACGGTAATGCTCGAAAGGATTATGAACCCGTACTTGACCGATATACTCCAGGCGGCTTATTCGACTTATTATTTTATTCCTGTTAGTTTTGGAGCTTTCCTTCTGTTAAATAGGCATAGGGCGGCATTCAATAAATCATTGTTTATGATTTTGTTCTGTTTTTATTTATCTTATCTCGGGTATATACTTATGCCCGCGCTCGGACCGAGGTTTACGATCAATAATCTGCAGACGAAAGAACTGCAAGGTTTTATCATTGCCGGACCGATTCAAGAGTTTTTGAACAGACTTGAAGGAATAAAAAGGGACGCCTTCCCGAGCGGACATACAGGTATTGCCTTAATTGTGCTCTACCTTGCATACAGGTTTAATCGAAGATTCTTTTGGATATGCCTGCCTGTTGTAGCGGCTCTAATATTTTCAACGGTATACTGCCGGTATCATTATGTTGTCGACGTAATAGCCGGGCTCGGATTGACAATAGTAACTATTTTGCTGGGAGAGCGGTATTATGAGTGGTGGCTGCAAAGGGAGCTGTAAAAGCTATTTTATCTGATCTTCGCCGCCTTCATCTTCTGAAAGTTCGATTTGTTGCCGCTTTTCAAGAGGTCTTTAAGCTCCAGAGACATTGCAGACAACCCTAATTTGCACAAGACACAAACACCGTCTGCCTGATGCGTCTCATTAAGGCACTTGGTGCATTTTTTTGTCTTCATATATATACCGCCTTTATTGTTTTATTTATTATTAAATTAGCTGAAAATTGTGAAGAAGTCATTAAGAAAATGTGAAAAAAGGTTGAATTTACGGCTGCATACATAAAATTTTATTAATAATCAGCCAGTTTTCCCATGTCGTAGAAAAATAAATTATAACAGTAAATGATATGGCAGGCATGTATTTCAATCATACAGTGCCTGCCATATCTGAATTGTGAGTTCGTTGCTTGACCAGCAACTTTAGCTTTTTCAGCTCTTTCACTTGTGGCATATCTTAGCGGGATTCTCCCTTAAAACTTTCTTGAGATTGTCCCAGAAAGCAGCCTCTTTCTCGATTGACTTATTGTTTAAAGGTCTCTTCATCCTCTCTCACCTCCTTTCATGTTCGGATTAATGCAGTCTATCTATATCTGAACAACGATAGCTTTTGTCTATGAGTCAATAATAGCATTTATTAGAGGTTTGTCAAGGGGGCTATTTAAAAAATTATTATAGATTTGTTTTGAAGGAAATAAGGATTCCGTTTTCACAGGAATCGACACGAGCCTTCGGCTCACAAAGGAGTACGAAAATAACTCCCCCTCGCCCCCTCTTAGTTTAAGAGGGGGTTGGGGGGAGTTAATAAAATAAATAGAATCATTTTCGGGTAAAGGCCCCTTTCTGACGGAATTAACGGAATTAACAGTTTAGCATTCTTGCCTTAATATGTTTGTTCTTGTGTTTCAGTTCAAAGTCTGTTGATTTTGAATATCTCTTGAATCGTCTGTTGTCTTTTGTCCACATCGACCATTTTAATAAAAGTATCATTGAAATATAAAGTTTTTTTATTGACATAAAATAAATTCATCATTACAATTCTATCGATGAAAAATAAGATCCTGCTGGTTGATGACTCCAAAATTGTCCAGCAGATGTATGTTAACAAGCTGGTTTCGGAACAGTTCACCGTGCTTACCGCGGATAACGGGATAGAAGCTATTAAAATACTCTCCCGGGAACTGCCGGATATTATCCTCCTTGATCTTGTTATGCCTGTATTAGACGGATACAAAGTGCTTCAGGTCCTTAAAAAAGATCAGAGATTCTCATCCATCCCCGTATTAGTCTTTTCTGCAAGGGGCCGCCCTGAAGAAATAGAGAAAGCTTTGGCGCTCGGAGCATCAGGATACATTGTAAAATCGACCACCAAGCCGAATGAGGTCATTGAACAGATAAGGAAGGTCCTCGGATAACTAATCCGTCTGTCGCTATATTAATAAAATAACCTGTCTTTAAGTCCCGCGACATATAATAATATTATTACTGAAAGAAAGGGTGTTGTATATGCCTCGGGATAACGGCAACGGGACTGCGGGTTCAAAACTGGCAAAGGCAGCGGAAATATTCTTGACCGGGACTGTCGGCGGGTCTATGGACAATTATGAGATAAGGCCTTCACAGATGGAATTGATGAACGCCTGCTCACGTACGATTGAAGAAGGCGGGAAACTGATGGCAGAGGCCGGTACAGGCACGGGGAAGACATTTGCTTACCTCGTCCCGATTATTATCTCAGGCAAAAAGTCTATCGTGTCTACAAAAACGATCAACCTCCAGGAGCAGATCATAACCAAAGACTTGAGCTTTTTGTCAGGCTTGAAAGACTTCTCTTATGCGATAGCGAAGGGCAGGGGTAACTATCTCTGCCTCAGGCGTCTTAATGCCTTTAGGTCTGAAGATCGCGAGGAAGCCGAAGAATGCAGGAATATGGTGATCTGGGCGTCCGAAACCGATGCAGGAGATATTGAAGACCTTAATGCGAAGAATGTCCGTATATGGAGCAGGATAAGTTCCGATCCGGATGCGTGTAAAGGAATGCAGTGTAGTTATTACAGGCAGTGTTTTTATTTCAAAGCGAGGCAGAAATGGGAAAGGTCCCAAATAATTGTAGCCAATCACTCTTTGGTCGGAATAAACAGCGCGCTCACAGAAAAATCAAAGATATTGCCCGAGGCGGAGGTCCTGATAATAGATGAAGCGCATACATTGGACCACGTCCTTTCAGAAGTAATCGGAAACACTTTGTCAAACAAAGGGTTTGAAAGCATATTGAACAAGTTGCTGAGAATTGATGAACGCGGTATTTACAAGGGGCTGCTTTCAAAGTCACCCAACCTGTTTACCGCAATCGAATCTATCAGGTCGGAGATGAGACTGTTTTGGACAACCGTAAAAAATGAATTCAAAGGCAGGGACAAATATACGGTAAAGGGTCTTTTTAAATATTCGGAAACAGCGGCCGGGCTCTCGGAAGCAACAGAAGCATTGATTACCGACATAAACACATCAGTAAAAGGACTTTTCAAAGAGGATGAAGAGGTTGAATTAATTGCAGCTATAATAAAACTTAAGGCGTTTTCAGAGGGGCTTGGAGAGTTTGTGCATGGGTTGGACGGACATGTGAGATGGATCGAAATAGAGAAAGAAAAAATCGCCCTCCGCATGCTGCCTGTATATCCCAGAGATTTTGTTCTTAACAGTATTGTGCCGGCGTATAAGTCCATCATACTTACTTCCGCGACGCTTTCTGTTTCAGGGGATTTCAGCTTTCTTTCAAATGTGATTGGTTTAAGGGAGGCCGATAAAGTGACCCTGCCGTCGCCCTTTGATCTCAGGGACCAGGTTACGATCGAAGTCAAGAATGGTATAGACCTTAAGAATGAGGATGGAGTCGAAAAGCTCGCCGGAGTGATACTTGATGAAGCATCAAAAAAAGACGGGGGAATGCTTGTCCTATTTACGTCCAGAGAAGTGATGAAAAAGACATGGGACATCTGTTATGAAGATTTAAAAGATATGGACCTTAACCCCATGATTCAAGGGGAACTGCCAAATAAAGCCATGCTTCGGACTATGCGAGGAAGTGAGAATAGTATTATTTTCGGACTGGATTCGTTCTGGGAAGGCGTTGATGTTAGAGGGGATTCTCTTAAATGCCTGATAATCACGAAATTGCCGTTCGAAGTCCCGACCGAGCCGATAGTTATGGCAAGAACAGAGATAATCGAGAGGGAAGGCGGCTCCCCGTTTTACGAATATAGTCTTCCCCGTGCCGTGCTGAAATTCAAACAGGGATTCGGAAGATTGATAAGGTCCAAAACCGACAGAGGTAGGATTGTTATCTGCGATGATAGGATCGATACAAAGACATACGGGCATGTATTCAGGAAAAGCCTTTTGTAAATGACATTGATCTCCGCCTGTTGTCCTGATAGAATCTGTAATTATGGAATATAGAGCTATGTTTTTTGCGGTTCCTTATCAAGGTATTCAACCATAAAATATGGCGGGTTATGATTTTGATATAGGGGTTTTGGGAGGAGGCGCAGCGGGGCTCACCATCGCATCAGGGGCTTCACAGTTCGGCGCAAAGACCCTCCTCATCGAAAAGGAGAATGAACTGGGCGGAGACTGTCTCCATTTCGGCTGCGTCCCGAGCAAGACGCTTATCCGGACTGCGAATATTTATCACCTCATGAGGAATGCCGGAAAATATGGTCTTCCCCGCGTTGACCTCAAGCCTGTCGATTATCAGGAAGTAACAAGAAGAATACGGTCGGTCATAAGCGTTATACAGGAGCATGATTCAAAGGAGAGATTTTGTTCGCTCGGCGCAAGGGTCGAATTCGGCAATGCCGAATTTATTGACGAGCATTCCGTCCGCTTGAACGGAGAAATATATTCCGCCAAAAATTGGGTCATTTCCACGGGTTCTTCACCGTTTATCCCTCCGATAGAAGGAATTGATAAAACACCTTACATCACCAATAAAGAAATCTTTTCGCTGGACAGACTGCCGGTATCCATGGTCTGTATCGGCGGCGGCCCCATCTCGATCGAGATGGCACAGGCATTTGCCCGTCTGGGCACTAAGGTGACTGTGGTTGAGCTCGCCAACCAAATCCTCGGGGCCGAGGACAAAGATATGGCCGACCAGCTCATGAATGTCCTTATTTCTGAGGGTATAACATTCCATTTGAATGCTGCTACCCTCAATGTGAAAGACCTTGGAAATGAAAAAGAGGTTGTTATCAAAAATAGTGAAGGCAACGTTGTGAATCTCAAGGCGGAGACCATCCTTGTTGCAGTCGGCAGGCAAGCAAACCTGAAAGGCCTCGGGCTTGAAAACATTTCAGTCGAATTCGATAAGAAAGGCTTAAAGCTGGACAGGCGGCTCAGGACAAACCATAAGCATATCTATGCTGCCGGAGACGTAACAGGAACTTATCAATTTACCCATGCCGCAGGATATGAGGGCGGCATTGTACTTAGCAATGCGATCCTCCGACTGCCGAGGAAAGTGGACTACACAAATCTTCCTTGGTGCACTTATACAACGCCAGAGCTCGCAAGCATAGGGTTGAACGAAAAACGGGCCGCTGCAGCGGGTATCCGTTATTCTGTCTGGACAGAGGAGTTTAAAGCCAATGACAGAAGCCTTGCGGAAGGAGAAGAAGAAGGTAAAGTTAAACTTCTACTCGATGACAAAGAAAAACCCATAGGCATTCAGATTCTCGGTCCGAGCGCCGGAGAATTAATCAGCGAGTGGGTTGCCGTTATGAATGGCGGGGTCAAACTCTCGACTCTTGCATCGTCCGTTCATTCATATCCTACTCTCGCTGAGATCAATAAAAAGGTTGCGGGGAATTTCTTTTCCGGCAAGATTTTTTCTAAAAAAGTAAAAAAAGCGCTGAGATTTTTCTTCAACCTTAAAGGTCGAGCATGCGGATAAGTGAAGTCTGTTTTATTGACTCGACCACGTTCTGTTTTCCCGTCACCCAATCCCCGGTCGGCTGGATGAATTCGTTAGCCCCTCTCTTAATAAATGTCTAATTGTATCTTAATGGCCTCACCTATCCTGAGCATATCTTCTTCTGAAAGTACGCCTGCACGTTTGAATAAGCGCAACTTGCTTACAGTAGCAAGTTGATCAGCCATGGCCTTGCTTTCATTGCCGTTAAATATGACAAGTGCTTCACTAGGATACAGACGATCTGTCTTACTGGTTAGAGGAACAACCTGAACTCGATTGAGGAACTTGTTTGATGCATCGTTGCTAACTATTACGGCAGGACGTTTTTTCCTGATCTCTCCGCCGACCGAGGGATCAAAATTAACCCACCAGACCTCACCTCTTTTCATGCGCTATGTCCTTGAGAGTTGTCTCGGCCCAATCCAGGGCTTCTGCTTCTCGTTTTTTGTCCTTTGCCATTTGGGAGTATGCCAATTCAAGATTTGGGCGAACTACGTGCGGGCGAACCAATTCCTCAACAAATTTGCTGATTTTGCGGGGGCCAATTGTCTTATGAAGTCCCGCATAGACTTCCTCATCTATAGTTATGGTCAATTTTTTTTGCATTGAAATCCTCCTTTCATTATACGTGTAGTATACGTATTACTATCAAATCATGTCAATGTTTATAGTAGTTTCTATTCTGGGGCTAACGCAGAAATAAGGCGCGGGTGAACAGCCATAGCAAAATTATTTAAATAGGGACACATCCCATATCTTCTGTTACTATTCTTTTCCCTTATTCTACAAGAGTGGCTCAACATGCTCCGAAATAGGGATGTGTCCCTATTTACTCCCTATTTACTCATTCCGCGTCTGGTTGAAGGCGGTGTTATGCATTGTATCGCCTTTTTTATGCGTCGTATTTCACGGTTGTGATTATTTTACTGAAAGCATCGGCCTTTCTTGCTAATTCTTCATATAATGGCTGAAATACTATTAACCATTTGGAGCCATCGGTATCGCCGGTTTTATATTGTTCTTTGTGGCCTTCGATGATTTCATTTAATTTGTCCCTTATATTAAGTATTTCCTTGAACGCTGGCTTAATTGATGGGAAATATAAGTCTATCAGCATCATTATCCGGTGTGGCTCGAAGTCTCTTTGAGAGCTATTTTTTAGTGCCATGTCAAGTGCCTGATCATAAGATATTTGTTGCATCATCAAAGCACGATAAGGCACATAACGGGCCACCTGCATATCTAGAAATTTATTGGATAGCACGTAGAGTTCCTCCAAGCGATCCCGCAGATGTTCTTCGTTTCTCTTTCTTCTTTCCTCATCTAATCGGATTTTTAATCTCTGGAAATTAGCTCGGTTGGTCAGCCATACTCCTAATAATGTCAATGCAGACGTGAATATCGCAGTTATTAAGATAATCCATGCTTGTGAGGGTATACTTTGAAGAAGGGCAATAAAGTCTTTCATATTATTTTTCCATTAATTGCATAACAATCTTATTAACTGGTTTCTCGGTATCATACGCAACGCCTGAAAATAATGCAATAAAGTTGACAACTTTTTAGGCACCGGGTTTTTGTCGCTGCGATGTTCTGCCCACTGCACTCTCTAATCTCTCCATTTTCAAAGTGTCTACCATTTCAATCTTTCTTCATTTCATAAAATCAAAAGAAATATTAAAATAACAACATAGAAGGAGGGGATTATTATGACTGAATATTACAAAGACGAAGACCTGAGCAGATTTGGTGAAATAGGAAAATACAAGCCGGACCTGTTCAGAAAGTTTATGGACTGGTATAACTCTTCATTGGAGGCCGGTGTTCTGAGCAAAAGGGAAAAGGCTCTTATAGGACTTGCAGTGGCGCATGTTGTCCAGTGCCCGTACTGCATAGACTCATATTCGAAAAGCTGTCTTGAGGAAGGGATGAGCCTTGAACATATTACAGAGGCTATTCACGTAGCTTCTGCTGTTAGGGGTGGGGCCTCGCTTATACACGGCATTCAGGCCCATAATGTTGTAGATAAAATATCTCTGTAAATCCGGAGCCATGGAATTCAAAGATAAAATAATGAGCATTAGCCCGAAACAATTGGTTGCAAGTGAGGTCAAGATACTTCAGGTAAACCTCGGTTACAGATGTAATATGGCCTGTAAACACTGTCATATCAAAGCAGGGCCTGACAGGAATGAGGAGATGGACGCAAAGACCATCGAAATGGTGCTCGATGTCCTGAGAGAGAACGATATCGGGACTCTCGACATTACCGGTGGGGCCCCCGAATTAAACCCTTATTTCAGATACCTTGTTACAGAGGCGGGGAAGATCGGTTCTCATATCATCGTCCGCAGTAATCTGACCGTTTTTTTTGAAGAAGGGCTGAGAGACCTGCCGGAATTTTATGCGGACAACTCTGTCGAGGTTACCGCTTCCCTTCCATATTATCTCGAAAATGACGTTGATAGAGTGAGAGGCAAGGGCAGCTTTCAAAAATGTGTAAATGCGCTTCATTTATTAAATCGCCTTGGCTATGCAGACGGTTCATTCGGCAGGAAACTCAATCTCGTTTACAATCCTCCGGGCGCCTTTTTAGCGCCCGAGCAGAAAACACTCGAGGAGGATTACCAAAGAGAACTGCGTGGGAGATACGGTATTACCTTTGATAAGCTTTATACGTTTTCAAATATGCCTATAGGCCGTTTTAGAGAATATCTGGTCCGCAGCAATAACCTCGAAGGATATATGAAAAAGCTGATTGCATCTTTTAACCCCGTCACTATCGACGGCTTAATGTGCAGATATTTGATAAGTGTCGGCTGGGACGGAATGCTTTACGACTGCGACTTTAATCAGATTCTCGGCCTCAATCTCAGCAGCGGTCTGCCGTGCCATATTAAAGACTTCGATTATTCAGGGCTTTCCCATAGGGAGATAATCGTCGGCGAACACTGCTATGGCTGCACAGCCGGCCAGGGTTCGTCCTGAGCGGGTGCAATCAATGAGCAGGCGGGCGCCTGCTATAAGAAATAAGATTTTTGCTTGACATGAAAATATAATTTGCCTATTAAAAAAGTTGATGGCGGGGTAATACTTGCTCTGCTGTCTGTATACATAATCTGGGGTTCAACCTATCTGGCTATTCGCATAGCACTGGAAGGATTCCCTCCGTTTTTTATGGCGGGTGTAAGATTTTTGTGCGCGGGCTGTATGCTTTACATCTTCCTGAGAGCCAAAGGCGAGCCATTACCGACACTGCCTCAGGTGACTGGTGCCTCTATTGTCGGAGGGTTCCTGCTGCTGGTAGGCAACGGCGGAGTTGTATTTGCCGAACAGACTGTCGCGACCGGCCTTACTGCGCTGGCAATTGCTACTGTGCCGCTCTGGACAGTGCTTTTTTCAGGCATATGGAGACGATGGCCGGGACGTTTTGAATGGGCGGGTCTTGTCCTTGGATTAGCCGGTATCGTGCTCTTAAACCTGGAAGGGGACCTGAAGGCAAGCCCGGCCGGAGCGGTTGCTCTGATTATCGCAGCCGCGAGCTGGGCTTTCGGCTCTGCGTGGAGCGGAAATCTGCCGCTCCCCAAAGGTCTGATGGCCAGCGCCGTTGAGATGACGGCAGGAGGTTTGCTGCTGATCGTTGCAAGCCTTGTTATAGGAGAAAAGATAGATGTATTGCCTTCAACGCGCGCGGTAACGGCATTAACCTATCTGATTGTCTTCGGCTCGTTGGTAGGGTTCAGTTCATATGTATATCTTCTCAATAAGGTGAGACCTGCATTGGCGACGAGTTATGCCTATGTTAATCCTGTTATCGCGGTTATATTGGGCATATGGTTTGCCGGCGAAAGGATAACCGGAACAGGAGTCTTGGCCATGACGGTCATACTGGCGGGGGTTGTGCTCGTGCTGATGGGGCAGAGAAAAAGGTAGCTTTTCACCGTTCATCTTAATAGCTCCTTTTCAATCCATATTACCATACAATACAATGCGAAATACCTTTAGCCCACTTAATCCAAAAGAATTTGCGGGTGCCTACAGATACAGTATTTAAGCGGTTTTAAATTCTTTCAAAGAAAGAATTTACCTCGGAGGCCCGATCTGTACCGGGCCGAGAATGAACGCAAATACTGTATCTGTCGGTAATCATATGAATAGGCCCACTGCGTTTTGCGGATATTAAAGGTTGTTAATTGCGTCTATGAAACGTCGCAGCCTTCCAAAGTCTTTGCGGTTGAAGTCCACTATGATGCGTGGTAGATGGGCAATCTCCGGCTCGTCGGCTTCCGCAGGTAAAGGCCCTGATAAATATATGCTTCCTCCAGGTATCAGGATATCTTGAAAACGGGCTTTCAGTTCTTCGACTGACCGGGGACCAATATCCGATGTGAGGCGGATGACCATCTTGTCTTCAACATATCGCAGGCTATGATATCGGTGGTAGAAACGACTGATCTTCTCCACTACGGCGTCCACGGAATCGACTCGTTCGAACAGGTAAAAATCGGATGAGCTGATATAACCCTGATTCATAAGTTCTTCTTCAAAAAACTTGAGCCACTGCAGCCAATAGGTCCCCCCTGGTTCGTCCACGAGCACCAATGGCAGGGGATCGCGTTTCCCGGTCTGTAAAAGTGTAAGAGTTTCCATTGCCTCATCCAATGTGCCGAATCCGCCCGGGAAAAGCACAATGGAGTCAGCCTCCTTGAGAAAGGCGACTTTTCTATTGAAAAAATATTTATACATAATAAGGCGGGGATTTCCATCGACTACGGGGTTGGGCTTCTGCTCATGCGGAAGTCTGATGTTAACAGCGAAGGAATGTTCCGAACCGGCGCCCTCATTAATTGCCTGCATGATACCGCCTCCGCCGCCGGTGATCACCATACAGCCTGCTTCGGCAAGTTTACGGCCCAGAAGGCGGGCCATCTTATAAACCGGCTCCTCAGGCTGTGTTCTTGCCGATCCGAAGACAGTAACTTTCTTTACGCTGTGGTAAGGGCCGAACACTTTAGAAGTAAACCGCATTTCCTTTAGTGTGCTGTTCATAAGCTTGAGGTCTGCTTTTTCCGCGTCTTCCTGCCCGGCCTTCAGTGCAGCCAGTACCATTTCCCGGACAAGTTCCGGGCAACAGATATGGCCTGCAAGCTCCATTAATAGATCGATCGCATCATCTACAGGGCCATTGGATCTGTTAAAGTGAAGTTCCATGTTAAGAAAAAGAACAATCAGGCAGAAAGTTCATCCTGAAATTTCCGGACAAATTTTCTTGAAAGATCGGAAATAGAGGCCCAGTCTTCATAGGTCACAAGTTCTTTCCTTAATATAGAGGACCCGACCAGTATGCACGAGGGTTTGGCTGCAATGTATTTAGAGGCATTGTCCAGGGTAACACCCCCGCAAAGCATATATTTTATGAAGGGCAGCGGGCCTCTGATGACCTTGAGAAAATCAAGTCCGCCGATCTCGACAAACGGGAAAAGCTTTATGATATCTCCCCCCGCTTTGTATGCTCTATATATCTCAGTCGGAGTGCACGCGCCGGGAATGGCTATAAGTCCCTCTTTTTTTGTGAACCTTACAATCTCTTCATCGAGATTGGGACTGACAATATATGAGGCCCCGGCTGTAACGGCCTTTTTTGCATCCGCTATATTGAGGACTGTGCCGGCGCCGATCATGGCGCCCGTTTCACCGGTCAATTTCTTGATTACTTCCTCTGCTCCCGGCACGGAAAAGGTGATTTCCAAAAGATGGACACCACCGTGTATGCAGGCTATGGCGGCTTTATAGGCCTTTTCAGGCGTATCGGTGCGAACAGCGACCATCAGTTTGTGGTGTTCGATTGTTTCAATAAGAGTCATTTCAGTAGATATTTTTTCCGTCGGTATTCGTGAAAGAATGCTCAAAGCTTTCGAAACACACAGTAACCGGAAGCGCCTATGCCAGGCAGTCTTCCCTCCAGATGCAATTGACTTGATCGCATACACCGGAGATGGCGGTCCCAAAACAGTCAAAATTTCCTTCAGCCCTTTGGATGGACCTGATTATGTTCTCCTTTTTCATATTACCGACTTTTATGCCGTTGCTCTTTGCAATATCTTTTATCTTCTTGATAGTCATTTGCTTCCTCCTTCTTATACATTATATAGCAGACTATTTAAATATTTTCAAGGATATGTCTACGGAGGGGGCTGAATGAGTCAATGCGCCGACGGAAATCAAATCAACACCGGTTTCTGCAATGCCTCTGACGTTTTCAAGTGTAACGCCTCCTGAGGCCTCAAGGATTACCCTGCCGGCTGATATATCTACCGCCTTCCTTATATCGCCGATCGTCATGTTGTCCAGCATTATGATGTCTGCGCCTGCCTCTATCGCCTCATTGAGGGCGCGAAGATCTTCAACCTCGATCTCGATCTTTGCCGGATGATGGCCGGTTTTCGCACGCCGGACCGCTTCCTTAATGCTGCCCACAGCCGCTATATGGTTGTCCTTTATCAGGATGCCGTCGTAAAGACCAAACCTGTGGTTGCTCCCTCCGCCGGTCCTTACGGCATATTTCTCTATAAACCTGTGGCACGGAGTTGTTTTCCTTGTATCGACTATTTTTGCCTTGAAGCCTTTGATTTTATCAACATACGTGCCTGTGAGCGTAGCTATGCCTGAGAGCCTCTGCAGGATATTAAGACTGACACGCTCCCCGGCGAGGACAACATGTGTCTTTCCTGAAATTTCGGCAATAACATGTCCCTTCATGATTTTAGCCCCATCATTGAAAAATATTTTAAAATTTATTGAAGGGTCGAGTATCCGAAAAACTTCTACGGCGAAAGGAAGACCGGCCAAGACAAAATCTCCCTTTGCCAGATAGGCCGCTTTTGATTGATCATCCTCGGGTATCAGAAGAGATGAGGTTATATCAGCCGGGCCGATATCCTCTTCAAGCGCGCGCCGGAGCATCTCACTAACGCCCGGAGGAACGTCCATGTTATTTCTTTTTTGAGAGGAGAGAGACCAAGCCCCACACGCCTCCGAAAACAGCTCCAAATGCGACCGCAGAACGCCAGTCGAGCAAGGTCGTTACATTCCCTTCTACCTTATTCGAGATAACGAGGAAGGCGGATGTGTTCTCGGTTATTATTTCTTTTGCTGCCAGGATGCCTATAGCAGACCTGTTCGCCGTAGTTTTTTCTCTCGATATGGCCAGAGGTGAAAATGAAAAATTTATGGACACGTTCTCCCCTGAGGCAACAGCGGCGATACTCTGATTGAGGCTTACGTCATCACCCTTAAGGATGCCGGCTGCTCCCTGCGTGACTTCGACGCGTTCGCCGTCTATACTGAGAGCTCCCACCTGCTGGAGTTCAATATGACCTCCCTCAACGGACCTTATCGTGCTCTGTTTTACATTGACAAATTCCGCTTCGATGAACTCAATGCTGCTTTTTTCAAACTCCTTTGCCTCATTATGAGTCATTCTTTACCTCCGCTTCTTTAAGGATTTTAATACTTTCCGTAATCTTTTCCTTCATGTGTATGAGCTCTTCATATTTCGCTTTTTCCTTGTCGATGATGTCCTGCGGTGCTTTCCTCAGGAAGTCGTCATTCAGGAGTTTCCTGTTGATAGTTGTAAGAGCCGAATCAATTTTCGCGTTGTCCTTTTTAAGTCTATCTATTTCGGTTGCAATATTCAAGACGCCTTTCAGAGGAACAAATATTTCCATAAAACTTTTTACAGAGGTCGCAGCTCCCTCAGGTTTTCCGACATTTGTACCTATCTCTACATCATCGGCCCTTGCAAGGCTTCTGATATACTGCACGTTTTCTTTTAATATGGTCTCTACTTTTTTCGAAACTGTCTTGATCGACGTGTTTAATTTGACCGCCGGCGAAATATTAAGCTCACCCCTAATAGTCCTTATGCCCATAACTGCTTCTGTGATATATGACATTTCTTCTTCCGCCTTAGCGTCTTTAGGCAAAGCCGCCGGATAATCGGATATCATGATGCTCTCTTTTTTGTCTGCTTTATAACTGCCAAGGTTTAATTCCATGGTGTTGATCTTTTGCCATATCTCCTCGGTAATATAAGGCATAAAAGGATGCAGCAGTCTTAAGGCCGTATTGAGCGTATAGAGCAGGCACCATTTAACTCCGTTCTCCAATTTCCGGTCCTGCATTTCAATTTTTGACATTTCGATGTACCAATCACAGAATTCATGCCATATAAATTGGTATATGATGCTTGCAGCATCATTGAACCTGTATTCTTCCAAAGCTTTGTTTGTATCTTCCACAGTTACCGAAAGCCGGCTTAATATCCACCTGCCCGGCAGTGAAAAACTTAAGTCTGCTTCTGCGAAGCCGGCGCAGGAGGACTGCCCGGTATTCATCAGGATAAATCTTGAAGCATTCCAGAGCTTGTTCACGAAATGTCTGTATCCTTCAACCCTGTCTTCTGAGAACTTAACATCCCTTCCCTGTGCTGCAAAAGCGGCGAGGGTGAAGCGAAAGGCGTCCGTGCCGTATCTTTCTATCATTATCAGGGGATCAACAACATTCCCTTTGGATTTGGACATTTTCTGCCCTTTTATGTCCCTGACAAGGGCGTGAATATAAACATCTCTGAATGGGACATCTCCCATGAATTTAAGCCCCATCATGATCATCCGCGCGACCCAGAAAAAGATGATATCAAAGCCGGTAACGAGGACACTCGTAGGATAGAATTTTTTCAGATCATCTGTAATAACCGGCCATCCCAGCGTAGAAAAAGGCCAGAGTGCGGAAGAAAACCATGTATCGAGGACGTCTTCATCCTGAATTAAGTCGCTGGAACCACAGTGTACGCAGGCGCATGGTGTCTCTATGGATACATTGATGCCCTTGCGCAGCTTGCACAGGTCGGTTTTCATTTCCCTGCAGTACCATACGGGGATCCTGTGCCCCCACCATATCTGCCTCGATATACACCAGTCCTTAATGTCTTCCATCCATGCAAAATACGTATTTTCCCATGACTTCGGTATAATACTGATCTTCTTTTCCCTGACGGCGGCAACTGCATCTCTGGCAATTGACTGTACATTCACATACCACTGTAATGTCGGCAGAGGCTCGGTAATCGTCTTGCACCTGTAACAGTGGCCGACAGCATGCTTATGCGGTTCTTCCTTTTCTATAAGATCCAGCTCTCTTAAATCTGCGAGCACGAGTTTTCTGCATTCATATCTGCCGATACCCGCATACCGCTCTCCTGCGTCGGATGTCATGCGGACGTTGTCTCCGATGACAGTTATAAATTCCAGAGTCGGACTCTGCCTTTTTGCCATGGCCTCGTCGTTAAAGTCATGGGCCGGCGTTACCTTTACCGCGCCGGTGCCGAAAGACGGGTCTACTGCTTGATCGGAAATAATCGGAATACGTCTGCGGGTCAGGGGAAGGCTGAGAGTTTTACCTATGTATTTTTTGTATCTGTTGTCGTTCGGATTTACGGCCACAGCAGTATCGCCGAGCATAGTCTCCGGTCTCGTTGTCGCAACTGTTATATGACCACTGCTGCCGTCCGAGAAAGGATACCGTATATAAGTCAGCTTTCCTTCCAATTCTTCGTGCTCTACCTCAAGGTCCGATAAGGCAGTGTGACACCGGTGGCACCAGTTTATGAGACGGTTGTCCCTGTATATCAGGCCTTCTTCGTAAAGTCTCACGAACACTTCTCTGACGGCTTTTGAAAGCCCCTCATCGAGGGTGAACCTTTCTCTTGACCAATCACACGAGGCCCCGAGCTTCTTGAGCTGGTGGATTATCCTCCCTCCCGATTCGGCTTTCCATTTCCATACGCGGGCTATAAAAGCATCACGGCCGAGGGTATGTCTGTCCAGACCTTCGGATGCAATCTGTTTTTCCACGACGTTTTGTGTAGCAATCCCCGCGTGGTCGGTGCCCGGCAGCCAGAGGACCCTATAGCCCGACATACGTTTCCAGCGGGCGAGGATATCCTGTAAGACCGTATTCAGGGCATGTCCCATATGCAGGGAGCCTGTAACGTTTGGAGGCGGGATTACGAGAGAATAAGCAGTGCCTTTATGATCAAGTCCGGGCGCAAAAAAACCTTTTGATTCCCAGTATTGATACCACTTCTCTTCGATGCCTTGTGGATTAAAGCCCTTGTCTAAAATTCTGACCTGATCCTCTCTATCTCTTTTGAAATCATCGTTTCCGCGAGGTCGGGTACAGTCTCCCAGATTACCTTTTCAACCTCTTTTGTCAACGATTCAAGGGGACCTTTCAGCATCTCTTTCAACATCCGCTCGACAAGGTCGGGGGCAACTTCCCAAAGGATCTTTTCAACGGAATCCTTTAACAAAGGCGTCAAAGAACTAAGAACAGATTCTTTTATATCGATTGAGGTCAATAATGCAGATATCTTCTCTTTGGCTGTATTTTCGAAGAGCGCTTTTAATTCTTCTTTTGAAGGAAGCCCGATCTCCGGGACCGTGATCCTCGCCTCTGCAGGTAATTTTTTTTCGGCAATTGGCGGTATCGTTTCTTCAGCAATCGCCGTGGCCTCGGCTTCAGCTTCTTCTGCGAGCTCGATCAATTCTTCTGTACCGGCCTCAGAGCCTTCTTCCGCCGGCCAGGCTTTGATATCAGTCTCGCTGATCTCTTCCAATGACCAGAGATCTTCTTCAACAGGCACTTCTTCCACTTCGATAGCCTCTGCCTCGAAGATACCCTCAGCCTCTTCTCCTTCAATTGCTGGAGAGACTGCAAGGACCGAATTTATTTTGTTTATGAGCTCCTGTGATTCGAAAGGTTTTATTATGATGTCGTCTGCCTGCACCTGCTTCGCAAGCTCTTCATCCACAGGTTCAAAAGCGCCTGTAAGCAATATCACCGGGATATCATGTGTGGAAATGTTCTGTTTTACCTTTTCACAGAGCTGGTAGCCGTTCATCCTGGGCATCTCGATGTCGGCAAGAATGACGTCGGGCTTAAAAGAAGGGATTAGCGCTAAAGCCTCTTCTCCATTACCGGTTGACTTAATCTCGAAGTCTTCTTCAGCGAGGATCAGTTCAACAACCTTCTGTATTGTGATGCTGTCGTCCGCAAGCAGTAGCTTATGTGACACTTTTCACCTCTTGATAGGATATAAAAAATTGTATTGGTAAGTGCTGAAAAAGTCAAGGGATTTCGTTGAGGCTTTTATCATAAAGCTCTTTCTTGGACAACCCGTATGCCCCGGCTATCCTTTTCACAGCGTCTTTTCTGCTCAATCCCTTTTTCATCAGGTTATTTATTTCCCAAAGAATATCTTCCGTCGGCAGTATTTTTTCCTGCTTCCTTCCTTCTATGATAATCACATATTCGCCTGCAATTTTTGTTTTTTCGAGCTCTGCGAGGATTTCAGAAATATCGCCTCTTACTACTTGTTCATGGATTTTGGTGATCTCTTTTATGACCGCGGCTTTTCTTTCTTTAAACATATCTTCCATCTCCATGAGTGTTTCAAGAATCCTGTGGGGGGCTTCATAAAAGATAAGCGTTCTCGGTTCAAGACTCAGGTCTTTAAGCGCCTTCACGCGCTGGGTTTTTTTTGCGGGGAGAAATCCTGTAAATGTGAACTCGTCCGTTGAAAGTCCCGATAAAGACAGTGCGGCGACAAAAGCGGAAGGTCCAGGGACCGATATAACCTGAATATTCTCATCAATAGCTTTTTCTATCACTAATGCCCCGGGGTCTGAAATGCCGGGGGTCCCGGCATCCGAAATAAGGGCAACTGATCGTCCGGAATGCAGTATGCTAATGATCTCATCGGATTTTATCTTCTCCCTTTCCCCCCAATAGCTGATCATCCGCTTTGAAATGCCGTAGTGGTTAAGCAGTTTTATTGAATGGCGTGTGTCTTCCGCGGCAATTACATCTGCTTCCTTAAGGACGCGCAGGGCCCTGAAGGTAATATCTTCAAGATTGCCTATCGGTGTTGCGACAATATAAAGGACGCCTTTCACTCTACATTCAGCAGTTTTTTCAGGCGTTTGTCCGCTCTCACAATATCATCCAGATCGTCACCCGTGAGTTCCCATGTGTATTTGCCTTCAGCTGAGCGTTTCAGCTTGATCTTTACCGGTTTTTTGGGTTTAATCTGCTGGAGTTCAGGCTGTTTCTTGATCTGGATGTTTTTGTTTTCCGCTGAAAAAGCACTGCCGGAAAAAAGGCATACTGAAATTGAAAGCGCAATGAAGCAGGCCAAGAAATTTTTTCTAAAAGTCATGATCCTTAAAACTCCCTGTATTTATTTGTTATCGGAAATCGTCTGTCCCTGCCGAATGCCCTTTGGGTTATCTTTATCCCGGGCGGCGACTGTCTCCTTTTATATTCACTCTGATCGATCATGCTGACGATCTTCTGTGCGCATTCCTGCTCACATCCGAGAGGCAATATCGCCTCAAAGCTCCTGTCTTCCTCAATATATGCCTTTAGTACAGGGTCAAGCACTGAATAAGGCGGCAACGTGTCGGTATCTTTCTGCCCCGGCTTTAGTTCTGCCGTCGGTTCTTTTAAGAACACGCTTTCAGGTATCACGGTCCTGTTTTGTTTCTCGTTCTTCCATTTGCACAGCTCATATACCATCGTTTTCGGCACGTCCTTTATGACCGCGAACCCTCCGGCCATATCTCCGTATAGGGTTGCATAGCCGACACTCATTTCAGATTTGTTCCCTGTGGTCAGAACAAGCAGTGCAAACTTATTCGAAAACGCCATGAGTATATTTCCCCTTATCCTTGCCTGGAGGTTTTCTTCTGTTGTATCCGCAGGCAGGTTACGGAACTCGCTTTTTAGCGGCGTGAGGTAGCTTTGGAATATATTGTCGATCGGCACCTCCGCAATTCTTATCCCCAAATTGCCTGCGAGCGCATAAGCGTCTTCCCTGCTTTCTTTCGATGTATACGGTGACGGCATAAACAACCCGGTCACATTTTTTTTGCCGAGCGCGTCAACCGCGATTGATGCTACGAGCGCGGAATCAATGCCGCCGCTTAGTCCTATGACCACACCCTTAAATCCGTTTTTGTTGACATAGTCGGATGTGCCGAGCACAAGCGCAGAGTAAATCTCTTCTAAAGGTGTCAGGACCGTATAGCTTTTTGGAGCCAAAAGGGGCAGTGGTTTTGCTTTTATCCGTGACGTTTTCTCTGCCGTGACGACAATCCTTTCTACCTCTTCCTTTTTGAGTTTAATCATCTCCTGCCTTCTGCGCGGGGCGTGAAGCCTGCTCATCATGACTCCGTCAAGATCTAAATCAACAATTATCAAGTCCTCTTCGAACTGTTTCCCTCTTGCCGTTACCGTGCCGTTCTGGTCAAGGATGACACTATGACCGTCGAAGACAAGCTCGTCCTGGCCTCCAACGGTATTGACATAAGCGACTATTACCAGATTGTCGGATGCGCGCGTGGAAAGCATATTCTCCCTGAACCGACCTTTGCCGATATGGTACGGCGAGGCATTGATGTTGATGATCGCTTCAGCGCCGGCAAGCGACTGCGTCCTTGCCGGACCTTCCGGATACCACACGTCTTCACAGATACTTATTCCTATCCAGGCATCGCCGATCTTATATATAGGACAGCGTGTGCCTGCCTGAAAGTAGCGGTACTCATCGAATACGCCGTAATTCGGTAGATACATCTTGTGGTAGATATCAATAAGCTTTCTGTTGCGGATTATGGCGGCGGCATTATAAATATTATCTTTTCTGTCAACAAAACCGACTACGGCTGTTATGTCATCAACATTTTTTTGCACTTTTTTCAGGGCATTGAGGTTGTCTTCTATGAATTGGGTTTTTAAAAGCAGGTCTTCAGGAGGATAGCCTGTTATCGCAAGCTCGGGAAATGCAATGATGTCGGAACCGGATTTCTGCGCTTCTTTAATGTAATCAATAATCCTGGAGACATTTCCGTTAAAGTCCCCCACAGTAGGATTAATCTGTGCAAGCGCAATCCGCAGCGATTTCACGAACACCTCCGCCAAAGTTCGAACAACATTATTATTGTTTTTATAGAAGTAAGATTGAACTTATTATAGCATTAGATTTAAATTTCAACAAAAACATGCCTGTAATTTTCCCTGCGATATCTGTAATGCTTGACATCCCATGAAAAAGGTTGGATCATATCTGTAAATTCAATCATGGAGTTAAGGTCAAAGGAATGGTTTATCTTTTGTTAAGGATAATGATAAATGCCCTCTCTATTGCGGCTGCCGTAAAGCTTGTAGACGGTATAACCTTTACGGGTGAATGGTGGAAGATGATTATTGTCGGCGCTGTTTTCGGGGTTGTGAATTCTTTTATTAAGCCGGTGGTGACGTTCTTTGCATTGCCTCTGATTATCCTCACGTTAGGCCTGTTCACTTTGATCGTTAATACGCTGATGCTGACAATAACCGCGAAGCTTTCAGGCCCCCTCGAACTCGGTTTACAGATCAATGGTTTCTGGCCCGCATTCAAAGGCGCTGTCATTATCAGCCTCGTGAGTATGCTCCTTTCCTGGCTCACAGGGATCAAAAGGATCAAGGTTTACAAGTAGTCACAGCCCTGTGAGACTTGCAAAGTTAGTGGAAACAGCTATTCTTAATAATATGGGGAATATAGCCCGCTTAATTTATAAAATTTGAGGGCGCCGACAAATACAGTATTTGCGCTCATTCTCGGCCCGGTACAAATCGGGCCTCCGAGGTAAATTCTTTCTTTGAAAGAATTTAAAGCCGCTTAAATACTGTATCTGTCGGCAATCTTATAATGTAGGATAGGAATAAGACCATGTCGACGAATAATGTCTTTGATTTTTTTATGCAATTGCATCTTACGGAGAGGTGCAATCTTGTGTGTAAGCACTGTTATCAGTCCGGCGGGAAAGCGGATGAATTGTCGTTCGCGGAAGTAAGAAATCTCATAAATGAGATATCGGACACACTGAAAGAGTGGAAGGAAGCATACGAAATTGACTATTCTCCGAGCTTTAATGTAACCGGGGGAGAGCCTTTTTTGCGCATAGACCTTTTTGATATCCTCAAGGAAATCAACGGGAAGGGATTTGATACATACCTCCTGACAAACGGTATTCTTATCAACCGGGAAAAAGCAAAATTACTGTCTGCTCTCGGCGTCAAAGGAGTACAGGTAAGCATTGAGGGACCTGAAGGAGTCCATGACTCAATCAGGGGGAAGGGCAGTTTTTCCGGCTCGATGAAAGGCGTCGGGTATCTTCTTGACGCCGGGCTGAAGGTGACGTTTAATGCTACATTATCTTCTATGAATGCCGCCTACTTTATGGACATGATAGAGCTTTCTTTGAAAGCGGACGTGCACAGGCTCGGGTTCTCAAGGCTTGTTCCTTCCGGGAGGGGCGAGGCGATGCTGACAAAAATGCTGCCGGCAGATGCGGTAAAAGATCTCTACGAAAAGATCTATTCTTCGAATACCGATGGACTTGAAATCGTGACGGGTGACCCTGTTGCGACGCAGTCGACCATAAAAGACAATGAGGACAAAGGGAATGTCCCGATAGGGGGCTGCGCAGCCGGTGTGTCCGGGATGACCATCCTGCCGGACGGAACAATGGTCCCTTGCAGAAGGTTGTACGTTCCCATAGGCAATGTGAGAAAAGATTCGTTCCGTGAGGTATGGGCGACTTCTGAGGTTTTGGAAGCCATACGGGACAGGAGCCGATATCAGGGGAAATGCGGGAGCTGCCCGAGATGGGCGCAGTGCCGGGGCTGCAGGGCGATAGCATATGCCTTCTCAAAGGCAAATGGGGAAGACAATTTTCTCGCCGATGATCCTCAGTGTTTTGTTTGCTGATCACGAACCGCTCTTTTGCCTCGCTTGACTCTGAGACTGTCGAGGATCTTCTAAATAAATAGTCGAAGAAGAGTAACAACAGACTCCCGTGCGACAGGCCATAAAATGCAGGCTCTTTTTGTTTCATTCATCTACTTATCCGCAGAACCGAGAAATTGAAACAAATGTTTATTCATCCCTATTTATTGAGGTATGTGCAACATCATCTGAAATTTCTAATACACCTTCTACTGGTTTATTATTGTCAAGAACTTTTTACGGAGTAACTCCCCTCTGATAGAGACAAGCCACTACTAAGGTTTCCTGGCTTCAATGGTTTCTGCTTCGTTCTTTGCCCCCAGATCCCTTGTCTCATTACGTAATCCATTCTGCATGTTTGAGAGCCAATTCTGAAAAAGCGGCTTCGTAGAAAGCTATAGGATCGATTATCTCAGCATGACCCATATTACGGTATCCCCTGGATTCGGCGTTTCTCTTTTTTATGCCTCCTCTTGGCTCCTTTCACTTAACCTTATATCAACCTTCTCACTTCCATCTCCATTAGGAGGAAGTCACTTTAGTCTTTGGTGTAGCACCTTGCCTGACACTGGTAATTCGAGGGTCTCAACAGAGCCCTGACCTTGCTTAATCGAGACTAAGGTGCAAGCGGGGAGTTACAAGCTCCGCATGAAGGTCGGCTCAGCCGCCTTAGGTATCAGGTCGGTAATCTCCCCGCTTACACGCCAATACTATAAGTTATGCAGCCTCCTGGTATTGAAGTGAGACTATAGAGAAATCTTTTTTGTATACACTTTGGTCACGCACAACAGCAAATATGATTCCAAGAAGTTTTCTTGCTACGGCGATCAGCGCCTTGGTCTTAGGCATGCCCCGCTCAAGGTACTTTTGATATTGATCGTGCATTATTCCACCTCTGCGGACTGTGTTGAGCGAGGCAAAGTACAAAAGTTTACGCAGCAGGTGACGGCCTCGCTTAGATATGCGTCGCTTCCCCTTGTATTGGCCAGAACTGATCTCATAAAGGTCCAGCCCTGCGAGCTTTAGGATCTCGGAGAGGGTTTGAAACTTCCGAAAATCACCCACTTCACCGATAAGACCGGCAGTGGTAACCTCTTTAATCCCCTTTATCGAGAGGATCGAGCCACTGTATGGAATCTGCTTCAGATAATACCCCATTTCCTTTTCCAGATCCCCGGTAAAGGACTCAGCAGCGTCCATGGCGATAAGAAGTTCTCTTATCTCACGTATAATGCTCGTCATGCCTTCGGTTACACCTATAGAAGCTGTTGCAGCCTCATAGAGGGCCTTGGCGCGATCTTCCTTCAGCTTTCCGCGGCTGACCTTATTGATCGTTGCACTCAAATTATCAAGACCGTACGCGACAATATCCTTGGGTGCTGGGCACTGCGCAAGGAGATATCGGGCAGTCAACGTCTTTACATCCTTCATTACCTGCAAAAACTCAGGAAAGATAATCGCAAGCAAGCTCTGGAGCTGGTTCACCAGGGATACATAACGCTCGTTGCTCCTTTCCCTGGCCTGAGTGAGCCTCCTGAGTTCGGCCGCTGGACCTTCCGGGATCACTACAGTCAGGGCGTGGCCAAGTGCCATAATATCAGCGATAACCTTTGGGTCTTTCTGGTCGGTCTTGTTCGGCGAATTACCCTGAAGCTCCTTAAGCCTCTTAGTGTGCATAGGGCTTACTTGTACCATGTGTACGCCTCTCGCACGCATGAAATGAACAAGAGGTTCGGCATACGGCCCGGTGGACTCGTATCCAAAAACAATATCTTCGATGTTATGGAGCTTTTTGGCATAAGATACACGATCCCAGAACTCTTGGAAACCCCTGCCGTTGTTCCAGAAGGCAAAGGGCTTCACATCGCTTCCGTCCGGACAGCGCCAGTATCCAAAATGTCTATCCTTTCCCATATCAGCTGTCACAATCATCGTTCTACCATTGACTACTTTAAACTTTTTTGTTTTACTCTTCTTCATGGCTATACTCCTTTCTTTGGTTTGGATTTAACCAACTCGCACATTGGTCTGAATCAAGAAAGAGTATAGCCTTCTTTAACAAGGCCTAACTCTACAACAATATAGCAAGCTCCGCATTTACGCGGAGCGGTAATTCACGAAGAGTTTGTCCCGAACTACGCACTGTACAATCGAAGCGGAGATTTCTGCTACTCGTCGGGCTGACACCTCTGAGAGATAGCCTGCAGTGTTAGTTATTTTTGATAATCAATGAAAAACGTGACCACTACACGGGAAATAAGGTTTCGCCCTGAAGTATGCACAGCCTTGGAGAGCTGACAAGGTAGTCTCGCGATCTGGACTTCACCGCGAACCAACACTGGCACTACTTTAACAGAGTAACAATTATCGGGCAAAACCTTCAGTCTTCTCAGGGACCTGAGCTTGAAAAGTACATGTCGTTATCGGCACTTGAGATGGATAGGCAAAGCCGGACTAAACAACTTTTCTGAACTTTACACTGTTTATGTTTGATATAATTATGCTGATTACCTGGGAATTGCATATAAGAAAAAAGGGGAATATTGAAATGACTGTACTGACTCAGGAGAACCTCCCTCTGGTTTCTGTAATCGTCCCTAGCTTTAATAATGGACGTTTTATTGGACCTGCCCTAGAGAGCCTTTTTCTACAAACCTATCCTAAAGAAAAGAGGGAAATAATAGTCATTGACGATGGCTCCACTGATAACACTCCGGAGGTCCTTAAAAAGTTCGACCAAAACATTCTTCACGTTCGACAGCAGCATCAAGGGATTTCAAGCGCGAGGAATGCCGGCATATCCCATGCGGGCGGAGAAATAATTACGTTTCTCGACTCTGACGACCTATGGTATGAGGAGAGACTCCAGAGAGTCGTTGAGAGATTTGTAAAGGATCCCCGCTTAGGTATAGTGTATCACCCTATTGAATTGATCAACAGCGAGGGAGTTACTATTGAAAAGAATTTTTATGCCGCCTTTGGCTATGAAGAGGGAATCAGCGGTTGGGTGGGAAATGAGATGGCTTCCGGAAAAATATTTTCAGGAGGGAGTTCCTTTGCATTCAGGAGAGATATTGTCGATCTACTCTATCCCCTTCCTGAGGATGTAAGAAGAGGTGTCGATTATTATATGACCGTAATCTTCTCCTGCTATGCCCCTGCTGAATATATACCACAAATACTCGGCAAATACCGAGTACATTCCGGCAATGTCACAATGTCGGTGGGGTTAGACGACAGGATAACATTGGCCACAATTAATAAGGATTTCGCCCATACAAGACAAAAGGTTATGGAGAAAATCTCGAGCCTGCTTCCCCCTCATGCTAAAAGACTGGATTTCAACATACTCAATAGGCTTCAGGCAAAAGAGATGATCTTTTTCCATGTACTTTCGGGAGAACGCGCAAACGCAATAAAAAAAATTCCAGCCCTTTTTAGAGGAAGTCCGCCCCTAAAAGAGCTTTTACGGGGCGTTACAGTAAGCATTATGGCTTTCTCTATTCCTGGATTTCTTTATCCAAAAATGGTGAGAGCTCACCGACTTCTCACGAGACTAAAGATGCTTACGCTCTGAGAATAAAGGACAACAATGACGATAAGAAGGAAAAGTAAAATTATCTTCAAGAAGGCGATTTGGCGATTAAAAGACAATCTTGTTCAGTGGCTTTGGTTTGTTCTTAATGTGCAAAGAAATCGTATAGGGTTTTACAAAGGGCTTTTAACATGGCAAAGGGAATCGAGGCATAGGAGACTCAGAAGGAAGGTACACATTTGTCTCCTGGAAGTGTACCCTAAGGAGGGAAAGTTTGGTCGCTTCACTGCGTTCTGGATAAATGAGAGAAGCCGCATCTGTTCTGCATCTTTGAATACAAGGATAGAGGATGCTGATGTGTTATGGGTTTACTCGCAAGATCCCTTGCCGCCTGACAGCAAAAAAGAACTGCTGCAAATGGTCAAAAAAGCAAAGGAGGGAACCCCGGTCATCAATCATCCGGAAGTGTATAACTCTTACCATGAAGATTATGCCTTCAGGGCTCTGGAAAATGCGGGAGTGAACGTACCGCGGTCGATGTTTACAGAGCATGATGTCGGAAAGACACCTGTCGTATATAAAATAAGTGGGAAGCACTGGTCTCCCAAGCTTCTGTCGCTTTACCGTGGTCCTATTAAGGGATATCGTCCTTTTGAGTTTATTGATTCAAAAGGACTGGACGGTCTTTACAGACAGTACAGGGTTCTCTATGTGGTGGGCATCATTCATCCCAATTATATAGCCTACAGCCACAAATGGAATGTAGAACGTACGAACAGAGAACACTTTGAATACACATTTGAGATGTTACCCATTGAAACCGAATCCATTCACTTAATTGCTCGGGTCCTCAACATTCAATACTTTTCCGTTGATTATCTGAGAAGAAGCTCTGACAATCTTCCGTTTTTTACTGACATCAATGTCTATCCCCTCCCCATTGATTTTACTGAAACAGCACGGGAATTTGGGTACTATGGCCGGTGGCACCTCGTTGACAACCGTTTGCGGCTGGACATGTCCGAGCCTTCGGGAAGACCTTTTTGGGAAGATTTCGATGAGACCATGTTATCCTTTGCCGGCAAGACTTTTCAGAAGAATAATATTTTCAAGGAAACTTGTAGAAATAGAATAAGATAAGGATAAGATATTTTTTGCATTGTCACTTTTTGGTGTTGCACATGATATGAATTATGGGAGTACTTGAGGTTGCCAAAAAATTTATAAAGTTATCATCATTTGCGGAAAGAGCTGCTCTGAATATTTGTGAACGTTTACCGCGCTCTCTCTGGTATAGGATATTTTGCGGACCAACATTTTTTTACTGGCTATCCTTTTTGAAGGAATCAGAATATTGGGACAAAGACAGGTTCTTTAATTACCAATTTGAACAGACAAAGAATCTCCTTGTACATGCAATGAACAATGTTCCCTACTATAGAAGACTTTTTTCAGATACCGGTTTCCGACCTCATAAAATGCAGAGTTTAGACTATTTAGAGTCCCTTCCTTATCTCAGTAAAGAAGTGGTAAGGGACCATCCCGATCAGTTCATTGATGAGCGTATAGCATCGAACTCCCTCGTTGAGAAACGCACGAGCGGTTCTACCGGTATCCCGATGACCGTCTATGAAACTCGTGAGTCTCATGCAGCATTCCATGCCTTCAGAGCGAACCTGTTGGATAGAGTGGGCTACACCCTGAACTCAAGGGAAGTGATACTGTGGCCATTCATTAAGATAGGGCAAAGGAAAAACCTTCCGTTTATGAGATACGGCAATAAACTGATCTTTTCCATACGATATCTGACCGGGGAATGGCTTTCCCGATGCTATGATATGATAAGTAAGTTCAACCCCGAGTATATTTCCGGCTATCCATCTTCCCTGACTGTTCTTTCATCCTTTATCAAAAGCAATAGTCTGCCTTCCGCTAAGAAGTTAAGGGCGGTTATCACTTATTCAGAAACCCTTTATGGATGGCAAAGGGACCTTATAGAAAAGGCTTTTGACACCAGGGTTTTTCCCATGTATTCCATGGTGGAGTGCGCAGTACTTGGCGGTGACTGTGAACACTCCACAGATATCCACACGTACCCCCAATATGGTTTGACAGAGCTTGTGGAGTCGGTTGAAGGTCATAAGGAAATCGTTGCCACTGGATTCACGAATTATGCCATGCCATTTATACGGTACAAGACATGCGATCTGGTGACAGGGTCCAAAGAATCCTGCCCGAAATGCGGACGCAATCACAGAACGTTAAAGACAATAGAAGGCAGGATACAGGACTTCCTTGTGGGGAAGACCGGTGAGATAATACCCAGGCTTATGCCTTGGATAAAGACCTTTCCCAATGTGCTTCAGCTGCAATTTTATCAGGAAGAGCCGGGAAGAGCTTATTTGAAAATTGTCAGAGGGAATGCATATGCAGATAGAGATACTAACTACATCAAGGAAAGGCTTGACGAGATGCTTGGCTTGATGACCACTCAAATTGCGATAGAAATAGTTTTTGTCGATCATATTCAATCGACTTCGTCAGGAAAGGTTAGGATGGTGGACCAGAAACTGGACTTGAAGCATTTTTTATGAAACGGGAATTAGAAGGAGGTAGGGGTTAGCGATATGTGCGGGATATTGGGAATGATTTCACGTGATCTACCCCAAACCACAGTCATCAGGGAGGCACTGAACTCTATTAAGCACCGAGGGCCTGATGACGAAGGATACTTATTCCTCAACACCTTTGATGGCAACTGTATCCAGGCGTTAGGTGATGATGCCTGCTCAGATCTCCAGGGTAAGTATAAAAATATAAAAGATGCGGACATAACAACTTCGCACGCTATGCTCGGGCATAGAAGACTCGCCATCATTGATGTATCCTCAAGGGGGCATCAGCCCATGAATTATGACAACGGCAATCTCTGGATTACGTACAATGGCGAGATTTTCAATTACAAGGAACTGAAGATGGAATTGCAGGCAAGTGGATACCGTTTTTCTTCAGGTACCGACACAGAGGTGATACTCGCTGCGTACTCAAAATGGGGAGAGGACTGTGTTAACAGATTCAATGGCCAATGGGCGTTCTGTATCTACGATAAGAGGAACAAAATGTTTTTTTGTTCAAGGGACAGATTTGGGATAAAGCCCTTTTATTACTGGTTTGACGGCAGGAATTTTGCTTTTGCTTCAGAAATCAAGGTACTTCTGAAAATACCCTTTGTGAAAAGAGAGATAAACAGAGAGTTGATGTTTGAATTTATTGTGTTCCATATGATGCACCATTCAGAAGAGAACATGTACAAAGGTATTTATCAACTCCTGCCCTCACACAACCTTACTTTTGATCTGGAGAGACAGTGTATTTTGGTCAAGAGATACTATGAATTGCCCTTTAATGAGGAATTGGGCAGATATGATGAGCGACAAGCGTTAAGATATGCGGATGACATCAGGGATTTGCTCGTTGATGCAGTAAAAGTGCGGCTGATATCTGATGTTCCTGTTGGGAGCTGCCTATCAGGGGGACTGGATTCCTCTTCTATTGTGGCCATTATCAATAAGCTTTTAAAGGCAGGAACCATTAGTGAAAGATCAATTGGCGAAAAGCAAAAAACCTTTACCGCATCCTTTGACGACCCTTTAATTGATGAGAAGCTTTATGCAGATGAGGTTATCAAACACACCGGAATTGAAAGCTTTTTCGTTTATCCCACAGCAGAGAGGTTGTGGAAGGAACTTGATAATTTCCTGTTTTATCATGACGAACTCTGCAAAAACACGAACATCTATGCAGGGTGGGAAGTGATGCGCCTGGCATCACGCCACGTTAAGGTGGTATTGAACGGCCAGGGAGGCGATGAACTTTTTGGAGGGTATCCCCAGTACGAACCGGTTTATCTGGCAGACCTGATAAAAAAAATGCGGGTGAAAGACCTTTGTCTATTCTTGTCAGGGAGAAGTAAGCGGTATAGTCTAAAGCGCTCTTTTTCTGATGGTGTAATGGGCTGTTATATTGCGTTCATTCCTGACAGTCTCAAGAAATATCTATTCAAGAAAAGGAATAGGGAACAATTTAAACACATTAAGAATCTTTTGGGGGATTTAGACTTTGATGAGAGAGGCCTTAAAAGAATGACGGAACGATTGAGATCATTGAATTATCTCCTCCATTGCGATATAACGAAAGATTATTTGAGGGAGCTTCTTAAGGACGATGACAGAAATGCATCAGCATTTTCCATTGAAAATCGTGTACCTTTTATTGACCATAGGCTTGTTGAATATGTATCGGGAATCCCTTCCATCTATAAAATTTACAACGGCTGGAGCAAATGGCTCCTCAGGCTCGCAATGAGAGAATTACTGCCAGAGAAGATACTATGGAGAAAAGACAAGATCGGCTTTGCAACGCCGTTTGAGAGCTGGATGCGGCATAAAGATTCTCCCATTCCATTCGTAATGTCTCAGTATTGGCTGCGAGGTAACGTCCCGTTTTTTCTGTGGAAGATTTACCTTGTGCAGAGATTGCTTGCACGAGATGGTCAGAATGTCTCTGCCTGATGAGTTCTTGAGTAGGGGTTCTCTACTTTATTGAGCGCTTATTGGCGCCGCGGGTAACTACTCGTTACCTTCATCTGTCAGCTTTCCATTGACTATCTATTTCCAAAAGAATCTCTCGCCTGTGGCAGAAAAGCGACAGTGACGTATAGCAGGAAGTAGCAAACGCTGAATATTTAGATAAAAAGCTGTTACGACCATGGGGAAGAAAAGAATAGTTTTTTAACATAGACACAAAATATAGACACAAAATAAAGAGAGCCAATTTAAGGGTTGTGCCTGATTGGACAGTCTTCCTGCACCGGCAACTTCTGCCTGCATTGGCAGGATGACTAAATACCCTTATATGGCTCCAGAATAACTTGCGATCTCAGTTCCGGGATACCTTGAACTCTTTCGTCTAAGTGGGTGCTTCGGTAGATGCCTTTAGGTTTCCTCCTCGCTGCTGGAGGCTTACTCACCGACACCTAACTCCTGCTTCCCCTTCTACGTTTGATCCTCAGGTTTAATCCGTCCTGAGTATCGCAATTTCTTCTCTTGATTATAAGATTACTCTTTTTTAGAGTTATTTCAAGAGCTGATTAATTGATAAAAATGATGTCTGCAGTCAATCTAATCCGGATTATAATTGTTATTGATTAATATCCCTCTCAATCATCAGTATTTAAGGTCTTTTAAGGCTTGTATTGAAAATCAGTCAAGGCTTTTCCCAAGCGTATAAAATAATGCTATGAAGTTGAAGTATGCACTGCGCTGTGCTTCCTTGCAGTTCACACCCTTGGGGTTTGCTATAATGATAAATATTACAAACGGTATTAATTACTTGCTAAGGAGGGACTACGAATGAAGGGTAGCAAAGGTTTATTCTCGACAGGATGTGTACTCTTAATTCTCTTAAGCTGGATGCCAGCTCTTGCGAATGAAACGGCTGAAGAAAGAGCAAATAAGGCTTCTGATACGTGGCTAAAATTAATTGATAACAATCAATATGCAAAAAGCTGGGAAATAGCTGCTGAACTCTTTAAGAACTTTGTTAGTGAGGACCAGTGGAATCAATCACTTAATGCAGTACGAAAAACCCTTGGAAAAGTTATAGAAAGAACTGTGAAGTCAAAGCAGTACACCACGACTTTGCCGGGAGCGCCGGATGGCGAATATGTTGTCATTCAGTATGCAACTTCCTTTGAAAATAAGAAATCCGCAATTGAGACTGTTACCCCCATGCTTGATAAAGACGGTAAATGGCGAGTATCTGGGTACTACATAAAATAGAATAGCCCAATATGATGGTTGACTATCCTAATATGAAAGAGCACCATTGATAACTTTTTCTTTCTGTACTCGATATTTTCAAAACTTGATATAATGTGCATAGTACAATCGGAAATTATCAATGAAAAGATTTTCGCGACACAGGACTCGATAGGGAAGAGAACATATTATGAAACTTACACATACACAGGTAGGCTATCTTACCGTTGCGGTTGTTATTCTCATTTTCTACTCACCGTCCGCCGCCGATATATATAAGTACATTGACGATAACGGCAACGCCAGATTTACCGACGATCCGGGGGATAAGGCTCAAATAGTATCCCGCGACGCTCAGGATAGTAACAGTCTGACCGAGACGTCTTTCAAACTTGTAGACAATCATATCGTGGTTCCGGTCACAGTCAGCTACAAGGGGCGTGAGGTCAAAGGTCAGTTTGTGTTTGATACCGGCGCTGCTACCTCGCTCATCAGTCCGAATATTGCTAGGCAGCTGGAAATAAACTCTAGATACGACCATCATTCGTGGATACAAGGGGTCGGGGGGATCACCTTGGCTGGTTCGGTGGTCCTCGATTCGATCAGCATCGGCCCGAGACGGGTTAGTAGTGTCAAAGTGCCGGTTACCTCGGTCGGAAGTTACGACGGCCTGCTCGGCAATGATCTGCTGAAAAGTTCCCGCTTCCAGATAGACTACGAAGACCGTCTCATCCGTTGGCAATGAGTGCCGCACGTATGTGGTACCAAACGGAATATGGGGTCAGGTCTATAAAAAGTGACGACGGGTCACCCGTTGACGTGGGACAAGGAGAGTCCATGTGCAAGCTTCCTTCCTGAAAGCCGCAAGAATAATCTGTGATATAATTGTCCAGATTATAAATGGTAATCGGCGGCTTGCAAATTATTCGTAGACATGTTCGGTGAATGACTATAAACATTACGAAATGTGCGCACATTATGGTAATCATACTAATGCTATCGGGGTGTGATCTTCAATACAAACTTCTCTATTACCCAAATACCTCTATGCCCTCTAAGGATGTACTCACTGCCAACAACATTCAATGCTAGCCATCAAATGCAGGCAATTATAAAGGGTTTGTCAGCACCGCCGAGAGCACTCACTTAATGGGCACAATTATAGTTTTTCACGGGAATGCTGGCACGGCAGCAGATAGGACCTACTATATAGAAGCTTTGGCACCATTGGGGTATCGGGTTATCCTTGCAGAATATCCAGGGTATGGAGCAAGAGTAGGGAAATTGGGAGAAAAGGCATTTGTAAGCGATGCGAAAGAAATAGTACACGATGTCTACAAACATTATGGGAGTCCTATTTTTCTTTTAGGAGAATCTTTAGGATGCGGCGTAGCAGCGGCGGTAGCGAAGGAACCGCCTGTTACCATCGACGGAATATTTCTCATTACCCCTTGGGATACGCTCCTGTCTGTTGCTAAATCTAAATTCTCTTGGCTTCCGTTACAGTTCTTTATGAAAGACAAATATGACAGCATGAGTAGTCTTAAAGGCTATCAGGGAAGGATTGCTATAGTGGGAGCGGAAAGGGATGAGGTAATACCAATGAGGCACGCTGTTGCATTATATCAATCATTACCTGGAAGAAAAGCCATGTGGGTGGTTAAGGGGGCGGGGCACAACGATTGGCCAATGATTGTAGACAAACTGTGGTGGCGAGAAATTATGGAATTCCTCTCTACAAAATAACTTCTGAAGCAAACATTTACTAACCTTGAAATAGTTCTGAGGAGTACGAATGGAATTGATGGGGAAAGCTCATCGAGCCTCAAAAGTGTGTCTAAAGAAGGAACAGATATTTCGCAAGGCGTGTCCCATTCTATATAAAATATGTCGATAATCAAAGAAGATGAGATTAGAGAAGACCGCATTCTCATGGAAATTGTCGTTGACGCTTACAACGAGGAAGAGCGTTCACTGGGATGGTATTATTACCTCGAAGACAAACTGAGATTTCCATTCAAAGCGAAGTGTATTGCTACAAGAAAAACATCGCCACTTCTTATCGGGGAGGAAGTAGAAGTAACAAAGATGGCCCCAGAAACGGAGTGTGAGCATGATATGTTTGTCATGATCATCTGGCAAAAACGATCTTTGGCGGTTCCATTGTGCCAGCTCAAAGTATCTAAGGCAGATAAGCAGACCATAGAAGCCGTTGCCGATTGGCATTACTGGGTGAAGAGAGGATATGAGTTTTGAGCAGAATCATAGGCAACAATCCTTCCTCTTCTAAACAACGCGTCTGGACGCGCTTCCCAGAAGGAATAGTGCCCCTGTAAGTTTGCATTGGAAGTGGTTGAAATTATTGAGTATTACCGTTAGAAAGATATATACTTGTCGAAGCATTCGAGTACAGGATCGTTGGAAAGGTTGAGGAGAATGTGTAGCGTGCGATATATATAATGGTGCAAAAGGGCAAGCTTTTTTGTCGAAAATGCCATTATTTCGTGAGCAACAGCATTTTGGATAGACTCTGCTTGTATAAAAATGAAAACAATACTGATTTTAAAAGACATTGTTAGGCCCAACTGGCGTTATTTAATCGACGCTATCTCTTTGAGATGGAAAAAACTTGGCTATAAAGTTTTAACTCATTATGGGACAAAAAACCTTCCAGATGCTGATATAGTCATTCTGCATGTCGATGCAACTATTGTCCCGGACAAATTTGTTGAGTGTCTAGCAAAATACCCCGTTGTATTGAATCGCGACGTTATAGACATTTCCAAAACCAAGATTAGCAGAAATATTGTGAGGCAGTATGACGACTATTCCGAGCCTGTCATAGTAAAGACGAACGCGAATTTTGGTGGTGTGCCAGAGGCGACTTATAACCGTATATCCTCCCCAAAAAGGTGGTGGCTCGGATGGCTATTGACAATGATGCGAAACTGGGAGAAAGTTGATGTGCTGAATCCAGATAAGTATCCAGTTTTTAAGAATAAAGAAAGCATACCCGTCGGAGTATGGAAAAACAAAAATTTGATAGTTGAAAAATTTCTACCTGAAAGGATAGACGGTTTATTTTTTCTAAGATACTGGATTTTTTTCGGTGAAGAGGGATGGGCAGGCCGATTTGGAGCTACGAAACCGATTGTGAAGTTCGGTGCGATGGCGACAAAAGATGAGTCCGTACCTGTGCCGGAAGAATTAAGAATATTGAGGAAAAGCCTTGGTTTTGATTATGGCCGTTTCGACTATGCGGTACACAACGGGGAGACAATTCTTTATGATGCAAACAAAACCTTGGGGGGCGCACATCATTTGGAGGATTATTCAGCTCAGCTGGATTTACTAGCAAGCGGAATTAACGGGTTTTAATGTAAGTGTAATAGGGGAGGAAACCACATGGCACAGAATCAGGAGAATGTACAATTGTTCAAAAGTGTTTGGAGTAACTTGTGTGTACCGGTTCGGCCTGGACCAGAGGGATTAAATCTGTATCGCGTCCAGATGCAGCGTTTCCCTGAAAAACATATTCTGGTATTGGGAGCTACCCCGGAATTGGTAGATATGGCCCTTGAACTCAATGCCATGAAGGTGGTCAGCGTTGAACGTAATCCGGAGATAATGGAAGCAATGAGAGAACTCGGGACAAAAGATTGGACTAAAGTGCAACTGGTTGCAGGTGATTGGCTTGAAGAGCGTCCAGATTTCTATGCTTCTTTTAACTGTGTCGTCTGCGACGGCGGATTGTTATTTCTAGAATATCCCGGACAATGGGAACAGTTATTCAATCTGGTTTATAGCTATCTGACACCAAGCGGAGTTTTCGTGGCAAAAGAATGGGCGGAACCACTTGGCGACCGGGATTACGAACCCTTTAAAGAGAAAATGATCGGACGCTTTGAAGCCGAAAGTAAGGGTCAGAATCGCGCAGAGCTGATGGAATTATATATCCGCCTCGCCTCAGAGCTGCGGCTTGCTACATTCATCAAAACTACTCGAAAAGACGGATCTTTCGATCAGGATATACTGGTGAAACGACTCGATACTCTTTTAGATGAGCTTAGCCAAAGATTTCCTGACCCGGTGATGGTTCAGATTGCTCAGGCGGCGCTAAAATATCTGGCAAGATCGCAACCAGACAAAACTGATGTCATCACTGGTGTGGGGTTTGAGAACGCGGAAAAACTCCTTTGTAAGCTCGGATTCAAGTCTGAGCACTTCCCGTTACCAGACCCCCCAATACCCGGTGCAAATTATATGGTCGTGGCCCATAAAACAAGTGATATCTCTAAATGTGTTGTTTTCTAACGAAACGAGAAGGCTGAACCCTATCATTCACTGTCCGTCAGATCAAGTATTAGTAAATATATTTAATACCTGTCGTTATTTATTTTATAGGGAAAACCACTGACAATGTCAGTGGTGGGGTGTGGGGGCGGAGACCCCACACCTTTGGCGAACCGACAAGGTCGGTGAGCCTTATATGGAATTAATGAAAACTCCTTATCAGGCGAGGCGAAGGACATTGTCCGTAGTCTCGCCGCACTGCAAGCCACCGACAAGGTCGGTGGTAGTTGACTGATGTAGAAAATAGTTTTTAAAAAGGACGCGATTCAATATCTCGCCCTTTTTATTTCATCTTTCAAATGTTAAGTTTCATTTCTACACATATCTTCAAATTCAGGTGGACCAAACAAAAAAGCTTACGGTTGCACTTAGGAGATTACTCGCCTGGGAGGGAATATGTTATTCAGAGATTTTTGCAGCAAATAAAATCAGCACTCGAAGCGCTTGATTGTAAAGGGAATGTTAAGACCCTGATGCCTGTCTCACTCAGACATAGTGTAATAAGATCATGGGAAAAGGACAGCGTGAGCCGCTTTATTAGCTCTATTGTAACTTTTGCACTGGATAAATACTATTGCTACAATTCCCATATCGTTACTATGCATCAATGAGAAAAGGACTAATAAAAGCTTCTGCAAAGATGTACGATTTACGAAAGGAATGTTAAATCTCAACGGTCGTTCCTTCATGGTGAGTCTGAAAAATCACTTGCCCCGTCCATTGTAAAGTTCGCAGATATAATAGACGGTACCTTTATTGCGCGACTAGGAGTCTGTCGGACTTAGCGTGTTTTCGGCAAAAATGAATGATTTTGGGTGTCCAGTTTGCCCTAAAAAAGTTTTTTAAGCGAAGGGCTTCTCAGGAGGTCGACTTTTCAAAAAATATTGAAAGTCCGACAGGCTCCTAGAGGTTAATTCATCGGAGGCTATGCATCACATGTCGTATTTATCATGTCTGTCATGTTTTGAGGAATGATCTGACATCAAGCTGCTGGTTAACCATCTGTGCCTTGCCTGAACGCGATGAAGGTATTTCATCGACAAACTCTATCGCTATGGATATTGAATCTTTCATTATATCGAGCATGTCGTCAAGACAGACCTTGATTTTTATCGTGTCACGGTCTGTATATCGTTCTCCCCGTGAGATGAACAACGCTGCTCTCCCCGGCTCTTCCTGATAAAACTGGAACTGTTGCACATTGGGAAAGGTCTTTATCCATGGCATGAGCCGAGGTATGACTTCTCCCCCGCGGCCGACAAGGAAATCATTGACCCGTCCATATAGCGAATCGACCACCACGTGGTAACGACCACAACTCGGACAAAAATCGTTGCTCTCCTTCACAATATCGCCGGTGCGATACCGAATGAACGGCATACACTGATTGGCAAAGCCCGTAGCAATAATCTCTTTATATCCGTACGCCGAATCAATGAACTCCGTGTACCCATATAGAGGGTGAAGATGCATATTGTTTGTATGTTCGCACTCTCCACCGATCACCGAATTCTCATTCATGGCATACATAGAAAAGACCCTGACGCCGAAAGCCTCTTCTATCAAGTTTCTCTGCCAGTCGTAAATGGTCTCGGCATAGGATATCATTGACTTGAGTCCTGGAAAAACAGCAGAGCTTTCATGTTTGATATAAGAGGAGATTATGGCGAGTACCGAAGGGAAACCCATTATGTACTCTGGATCAAAGTCAGTTATCATTCTCACGAAACGACTAAGCCAATTAGGGGTAAGATGGCGTATAGACAGTATGAGTTTGTTTCCATATCTCATATAAGGAAGGGATATGTTTTTACCATGGCTTACCATTGGCCAGAACATAACTTCTTTTACCCCTGGGACATAGCCTGTTCTTCCAAGGATATTTTTCCTGAAAGCGAGAAAAGCGGCCTTAAGTGACTTGTCCGTGTATATTTCCAGTGGAATCCCCGATGAACCACTTGTGGACCTTAGCATCAGTGCCGTCATTGGAAGACGCTTGTCAATCATCTTTGCTGACGACTTTCTGACTTCTTCACGAAGGAGAAATGGAATTTTCCTGAAATCATCGAAATCCTTCATCTTTTCGGGATGAAAATCAATTGCCGAAAATATATCTCTGTAATAATACACATTTTTTGCTGCGTGGATAAGGAGATTCTTTGTTTGCTCAAACTGGTAATTCCTGAATGTCTCGAAATTCCAGCCTTCGGATGCCTTAAGAAGCATTGTCCATCGGACGAAAGCTCTACCCAAGAGCATCCTATTCCGTATATCATATGGTATTGTTTCATACACGTTATGAGCCATTTTTTCGAGCAGGCTGCTCTTCTTCAAAAACCTCGTTATAAACTCCTGGATATTCATTACATATTGTATTTTATACGCGAAATTATTTTCTTATAGATAATTTTACCCGTTTCTTTTTTCAATATTGAGATGTTTCGCCATCAATGATATTTCCTGGTCATTATGTTCTATATATTAATATATTGTTCTCTTGTTACCGTCCTGCAGAATTAGAGTTAAGATTATTTTTCCCTAAATATCTCATCAACGATCCCCTCTGCAAATTATTTCATAATATCAAATTACAATACATTTAATTCATGCAGCTTCTTGAAGAACTTGGGCCGGTTCATGAAGTTCTGACCGTGGATTATATGACACAAGATTATAGGATCAAGCAGAAATGCATATTTATGTGAACTCTTTAGAAAGATATATATTTTTTGTATCTATTGGCGCATTACCTGCTCGCAACCGCCTCGCAACCGCTTGTTTCTTCTGACATTGCTCGGAGTGAAAACTTCCGAAAAGAACAGATTCATAATAGAAAGGAACGTACATGATGATTCTCTCTTTTCCTTGCTTGGAGGCAAAAGTCACACTCACCAATTGTCTTATATGTGTGTTGAGTAGATGAGGAAATCTTGAGTGGTCAGGTCTTTCTGTTTTTAACAGTTAGACATAATGTATTAAACCTGTCCAACCTTAAGGCACGTGGATTAAGCTTTAAGGTGAAAAAACCATAGGCTCAGAGCCACAATTAAGGAGGACAGGTTATGGATAAGTATAGCAGCAAATATGTAGGAATGGATGTGCACAAGGAAACGATAGCAGTAGCGATAGCAAAGGAAGGACGCGGGGAGCCGGTTTATTACGGAGAGATACCCAATAACGGTGAGTCAATAAGGAAGCTGGTTAAAAAAGTGGGTTCGAACGGGGAACGAGTATCGTTTTGCTATGAAGCCGGACCATGTGGGTATGAAGTATACCGTCAGTTGATTGATCTTGGTCAGAGGTGTGATGTGGTTGCTCCATCGCTTATCCCAAGGAAATCAGGAGATCGCGTGAAGACAGATCGGAGGGATGCTAACACTCTGACTCGGTTACATCGTGCGGGAGAACTGACGCCGGTATGGGTTCCGGATAAAGAGCAGGAAGCGATGAGAGATTTAACCCGAGCCCGTGAAGATATGAAGACTATGGAAGGACATGCCAAACAGCGGCTTGGAGCATTCCTTCTGCGTCATGGAAAGAGATATCCTGGGAGGAGTAAATGGACGCAGGCGCATTTTCGATGGCTGGAAGGGATAAAGTTTGAGATTCCCGCACAGCAGCTTGTTTTCCAGGAGTATGTTGATACGGTCAAGCAAATGCAAAGGCGCGAGGCTTCACTGGAAGAAGAAATGCGTCACGCAGTAGAAGGGTGGTCTTTGGCGCCTGTAGTAACAGGTCTGATGGCACTTCGGGGTGTCGACATCATTACAGCAATGACGGTCATTGCCGAACTGGGCGACATCAGTCGCTTTGAATCTCCTCGTCAGCTCATGGCTCACCTGGGGTTAGTTCCGAGTGAGCACTCAAGCGGCAGTCGTCGCCAGCGAGGCGGGATAACCAAAACCGGCAATGGACATGCAAGGCGTGTGCTTATAGAAGCTTCGTGGTGTTATCGATTGCCGGCACGCAAGACGGCTCATTTGCAGCGACGGGCAGAGAAGACCAGCGAAGCGGTACAAGCCATTGCATGGAAGGCGCAAAAACGGTTATGCAAGAGATATTGGTACTTGATCAATAAGGGGAAACTTCCGGTTCAAGCATGTACCGCTGTAGCACGTGAACTGAGCGGCTTTATTTGGGCAATTGCATGTGACGTAATGGGAAAGACTAATGCCTGTATCACCAGATAAGGATAAAACGAATTGACGACAGAACGAAACTATCGGTGTTGTCTTCCGGGGCTCCAAAAGAGGTGGAGTGTTTCTCCGCTCCTCCAGACAACGCTATTTATTTGGAAAATGTGCACTTCGGCCAGGGCAGCAGTCGGTGGGGAGATCCCTCGTACCTACTATGAGGCGCCTGAATATAGGATGACCCTCGATGTTAGACAGAGGCAGCTCCACGACGAAAATAAGTCATGCGGTACCCAACCCGCGTATATCAGAGTGATCTACCGTCGTTTATCACTGCTGTTCTGCCCTAAGTTCACACGCTCAAAGGAGACCATATAAGAGGCAATAAAAATACCCACTTGACAGGTTTAATACATATCAGTAGGTGAAATTGATGTCCGACCTTGCTGAACAATCCTCACCACGATCATATCTGTTGCCGATGAATGTTTCTACCAGAATTTCACGCCGGGGAAACGTGACCAACTGCAGGGTGATCTAAACGGGTCACAATATCGGTGTCACTAAGGTCAGCATAATTCAGGGCGTACTATGCAGTTATGACGAACCGAAATTTTTGAGAGTTACTGTGAGAAATTTTTTTGTCCAGTCCACATAGAAACAAACGATTTCAAAAGTCATCCTCTACGATGATTATTATTTAAAATAATCACGTGCACTTAGTAGAATTTTTGTACGCAACAAGCTTGACGATTAGGAATTAATCCTATATAGTTTAAACTATGGAATTATTTTATCGGAAATCCAAAGAGCATGGTCTGAAAATAACCCCCCAGCGTACCGCTATCTATCAGGAACTTTTGAAAGCAAAGAACCACCCGTCTGCCGATGACATTTATAAAAGGATAGTAAAGAAGATTCCAAATATATCATTTGATACAGTAAACAGAACCCTCCTGACATTCTCCAAAATAGGGATTATAAATGTAGTTGAGGGGTACGGGCAAGCAAAGCGATATGATCCTGATATGGATATTCATCATCATTTCAGATGTATTCAGTGTGGCAGCATAATAGACTTTCACAACAAGGAGTATGCCAACATAACTGTCCCTGAAGAAATCAATAAACAGTTTACGGTGCTAAGTAAAAAGGTAGTTCTTGAAGGTCTTTGCAGTAAGTGCAGAAAAGGGTGATATTTTTTCTTCTTTAGTAGTATTTATTACTATATAGTAATTTTATATAATCTAGAGGAGGTGATGACAATGCGTTAAGATAACTTTTCCCCGCTCGTGAATAATAAATAACGACAAATCTACACAAATGGTTGGGTTTGCCGTGATGATAGTGCTTGATGTGGCTTTTGGTTAAACACATAAGCAAAGATCTCTTTTACTGTTAAAGACAAAAAACCAATGTTAGATAGATGGGCAGCGAAAAACCACGTTATTCAGTTCAACAATTCATACAACAAAAGGAGGAAACTTTATGAAAAAAGACAGCAAAAGCCCGGTAATGGGATCCACTGCCGGCGGTGGCATTTCGAACCGGGACTGGTGGCCGAACCAGTTGAACCTCAAGATACTTCATCAGCACTCGCACATGAGCAATCCGATGGGCAAGGCGTTCAACTACGCCGAGGAATTCAAGAAACTCGACCTTGTTGCCGTGAAGAAGGACCTCTATGCGCTGATGACCGACTCGCAGGACTGGTGGCCGGCGGATTACGGTCACTACGGGGGGCTCTTCATCCGGATGGCGTGGCACAGCGCAGGCACCTACCGCCAAGGCGACGGCCGCGGGGGCGCGGGGTCCGGCTCTCAGCGCTTGGCGCCCCTCAACAGCTGGCCGGACAACGTGAACCTCGACAAGGCGCGCCGTCTGCTCTGGCCGATCAAACAGAAATACGGCAGGAAGATCTCCTGGGCCGACCTGATGATCCTCGCGGGCAACTGCGCGCTTGAGTCGATGGGATTCAAGACCTTCGGTTTCGGCGGCGGGCGCAAGGACGTCTGGGAACCGGAAGAGGATATTTATTGGGGCAGCGAGGACAAGTGGCTTGGTGACAAACGCTACAGCGGCGACCGGAATCTCGAGAATCCCCTCGCCGCCGTGCAGATGGGCCTGATCTACGTGAACCCCGAGGGGCCGAACGGCGAACCGAATGCGGTCGCCTCCGGCCGTGACGTTCGAGAGACCTTCGCCCGCATGGGCATGAACGACGAGGAGACCGTCGCGCTTACCGCCGGCGGCCACACCTTCGGCAAGTGCCATGGCGCCGGCCCTGCGTCCCATGTGGGGCCTGAGCCCGAAGCCGCCGGCATCGGAGAGCAGGGCCTCGGCTGGAAGAGCAGCTTCGGCAGTGGCAAAGGCGACGATACTATCAGCAGCGGCCTCGATGGCGCCTGGACGCCGAAACCGACCCAGTGGGATATGGGCTATTTTGACATGCTGTTTGGCCATGATTGGAATTTGGTGAAAAGCCCCGCCGGCGCATGGCAGTGGGTCCCGGTCAATCCGGATGAAAAAGATCTCGCACCTGCCGCTCACGATCCGTCGAAGCGGGTTACGACCATCATGACCACGGCGGACCTCTCTCTGAGGATGGATCCGATCTATGCACCGATTGCGAAGCGGTTCCACAAGAATCCGAAGGAGTTTGCGGACGCCTTCGCCCGTGCGTGGTTCAAACTGACCCACCGCGACATGGGCCCGCGTTCACGCTATCTCGGTCCGGAGGTCCCGGCAGAGGAACTGATCTGGCAAGACCCGGTGCCCGCAGTCGATCATGAGCTGATCGACGCGCAGGACATCGCTACCCTCAAGGGCAAGATCCTCGCCTCGGGACTGGCGGTCTCTCAACTGGTATCGACGGCCTGGGCGTCGGCATCCACGTTCCGCGGTTCCGATAAGCGCGGCGGTGCGAACGGGGCGCGCATTCGTCTTTCCCCGCAAAAGGATTGGGAAGTCAACCAGCCTGACCAACTAAAGACTGTGCTGCAGACCCTTGAGGGAATCCAAAAGGCGTTCAACAGCGCGCAGTCAGGCAGAAAGAAGGTTTCGCTCGCCGACTTGATTGTCCTGGGCGGATGCGCAGGTGTCGAGCAAGCTGCCAAGAATGCCGGTTACGATGTGACCGTTCCCTTCACGCTGGGACGCACGGATGCGTCGCAGGAGCAAACCGACGTGAAGTCATTCGCCGCACTCAAACCGGCTGCAGACGGGTTCCGTAACTACCAGAAAACCAAATACGCCGTATCGGCAGAGGAACTGCTGGTTGATCGTGCGCAACTGCTGACGCTGACCGCTCCTGAGATGACGGTTCTCGTTGGCGGTATGCGCGTCTTGAATGCCAACTTCGGACAGACCCAGCAAGGCGTTTTTACCAAGAAGCCAGAGACGCTCACCAATGACTTCTTCGTGAACCTGCTCGATATAGGCACGAAGTGGAAAGCAACCGCGGAAGACGAAGACGTGTTCGAGGGTCGTGATCGCGCAACGGGCGCACTCAAATGGACCGGCACCCGTGTCGACCTCATCTTCGGTTCGAACTCCCAGCTCCGGGCTCTGGCCGAGGTCTACGGAAGCGCTGACGCGCAGAAGAAGTTTGTCCAGGACTTCGTGGCGGCCTGGACCAAGGTGATGAACCTTGATCGCTTCGACCTCGCCTGACCGTAGCATAAACGTCTTCAATGTTCCGGGCAGCCTTTTTACGAGGCACAATGAAAGATATTATGATATGGAACCGCTGGAACCCACCGGTTCCGAAAAAGGAGGTAGATAATGACAGGTTACGTTGGGCCAATTGAGAAACAAACATTAGATAACAACTTCTTCCGCAAGGTGCTGTTCACCGGTAAATACAACCAGCTGGTGGTGATGTGTCTGCAAGGAGGCGAGGAAATCGGCAATGAGGTACATCCGACCGTCGACCAGTTCTTCCGCGTCGAAGAAGGGAAGGCCAAATTCGTTTTTAATGACAAGGAAGAGCACCTTGCGGGTGATGGGGACGCAGTGATAGTTGCTGCTGGAACATACCATAACGTTATTAATACGTCCCCAAACAAACCACTCAAGCTCTACACAATTTATAGTCCACCCAATCATCCTGATGGGACCGTACATAAAACAAAGGCTGAAGCAGATGCTGCTGAGGCTGCGGAACATCATTGAATTTCTGATCATGGGTACTCCCTTCCCTTATGGGGAGGGAATGAACTGGTAAATGCTCATATTCAATTTAAGTGATCAACAATTTGAGATGAATTGATGTGCGCAGTTGACCGAAAAATGTTGTGGTTGAGTGGACCCCCTAAAAAGTCACCACTTGTGGCTGAAAGTGAGATTATCGAGTCGATCCAGGTGACGCGACTTTTTAGATTAAACCCACGGATTGAATAGCGGCCCTAGTAAGAGGATTAGAAACGGTAACTATTACTGTGGCGGAATGTCCACAGTATCACGTAGTAGGTGTTGTCGAGAAAAGTGGCATGCGCCTTACGGGGCGAAAGAAACACAGCATTTCAGAGAGTCCTGAAAGACAACACTGCTTCCTCTTCTAAGTCACGCCTATGATATACTGAACAAAAGTGAAGATTATGACTTGATAGTCAATAGGAGAAATCCCATGGATGCGCTTCTGCTAATTGATTTCCAAAAAGACTTCTTTGCTGCAGACGGCCGGATGTCTCTCGGTTCTGAACAAGCAGAACATCTTATCGTGGTTGCCGATAGGCTGATTAATTATTTTCAGAAGAATAAAGGTGTAGTCATATTTATTGGTAACGAGTTCAACAAAGCCGACTTTGTTGGGAATCTCTTCAGAAGGTTTGCTGCGCTGAAGGGCAGTGACGGCGCACAACTCGACTCGCGCATTAATAGTGAAGGTTATCCTTATTTCCCAAAGGCAAAAGCGGATGCATTTTCTAATCCTGATTTGGATACCTATTTGAAAAAGCATGCAGTGAGTAATATATATCTGTGTGGAGTATACTCGGAAGGCTGCATCAGGGCAACGGCTCTGGGTGCAAAGAAGAGAGGCTATCAAGTCTCTTTGGTAGTTGATGCAGTTTTATCCAACAGGAGATTTAAACACGATTGGGCGTTGTCGTATTTGAGCAACCGCGGCGTTACCCTAGTGAGTAGTGAAAGTCTATTGATGCACGCTTAAGAGAAATCCGCTGTTTCTCATAAAATGAAATATTCCGTTGTTAATGCCTTGCGCTGTCCTTCCTTGTAGTCCGCAGGGGGAGTATCGCGTCGAAGGGTGTTTGTTATGTTTTTGTAAATCAATACTCTCTTTCCAGACGCCAGCAAATTTCAAGTTAATATTCGGCTCGATATGATAAAATACGTAAAATGCTATAAGGAGGACTGTATATGAAAACGAAATTATCCTTAGTTGTGGTGATGCTTGCGATTGCGGTATGTGCAGGCTTGGTCTTCGCAGCTGGGGCGGAAAAGACATCAAAGGAGAGTGCTACAAAAGGATCTATTCTTTACGTTTGTAATTGTGGCGCTAAGTGCAAGTGCAATACTGTGTCGACAAAACCGGGGAAATGTGCCTGTGGCAAAGATCTTGTTCCGATGCATGTTTTGAAGATCGACAAAGATGAGGCTCTTCTCTGTACATGCGGAAAGGGATGCAAATGTAAAATTGACGAGGCGGATCCCACTAAGTGTGGATGCGGGAAGCCCGTAAAGAGAGTGAGCCTGAAAGGCCTTTATGTCTGTAATTGCGGTCATGGTTGCAACTGTAATACCATTTCTGATAAACCAGGCAAGTGCAAATGTGGTAAAGAGTTAAGGAAAGTCGAATAATTAATTGCCTTATCAACGTGTATTGCATCGTATATTATTAGCGAACACCTATTTTGTTTATTATTAAGAATACCATGAAGGCTGTCGATAGATAACCTTCGTGGTATTCCTGCTCATAGCTGCATGCCCAAGAGTATTTAGCCAACTGATTCCGATTGATTCCAGCCGGCAATGCCAGTGTATTCCGGCCACTTGTTCCGAGTTCGGCCACTAACCCAAAAAGTGCAGTTGACCTAAAATAATATCCCCGAAGAAATTCTCCTTTCGTATTAGAATCAATAGGTTTACCCGACCATCAACTCTAAACGAAAGGAGAATAGAAATATGCAGTCAAAATGTAGCACAAAGATCGAAATAAATAAAGTAAGGATTGGATTTACGGAGAAGAAGATGACGGCATATGGGGGATTCAGTTTATTGGCTGCATTTTTTGAAAAGATCAAATTGAGAGGAATTTTGCAAGAGGTGATTCCGATCCATGAGAGTTCACCCAATGGAATGGGGATATACAGCAAGGTATTGGCATACATCCTTCTGATCTATGCGGGAGGCAGCAGGTTTTCTCATCTACTTTATCTTGGTTGGCAGGAGATTTTCACCGATCTTTTTGCAGTGAAGAGGCTTCCTATCGCCTCGACGACATTGGGCAGGCTTTTCAGGAAGATCAGAAAACTGAAGGAAGTGGAAGAGATGTCGGAGGGATTATGGGGATACTTGAAGAGATTGATCCCCTGGAAAGAGCTCAAAGAGGACTGGTTGACGTTCGATTCTACAGTCCTTGAGCGATACGGAAAACAGGAGGGAGTCAAGAGGGGATATAACCCGAAGAAGAAGGGCCGTGGTAGCCACAGCCCGCTTCTGGCATTTCTTAACAGAAACAAGTATGTGATAAATCTTTGGAACCGCCCCGGCAACGTGATGTCATGGAACAACATTATTGGATTTTTTGAATCCACATGGCAGAGGATCAACGGTCATATCGATATCAAGGGCATTATTGCAGACAGTGGATTTTATCTTAGGGAGTTCATCGAACTGCTTGAGAAGAGAGAATTAGTATATATCATAGCTGCTCGCCTATATCGTCCGCTGCAGAGGATAATCTACGCACAACAAAACTGGGCACAGGTAGAAGAAGGGATATGGATCACTGAGTTCTTCTTCCAGCATGTAGAGTGGATAATCGACAGGAGGTTTATTGCAGTGCGCCAGGATGTCAAGAAGAGACCGCACGCGATGGGAAAAGAGTTGTCTCTTTTCGGAGATGAGTTTGATACAGGGCATTATCGTTATAGCGTATGGATAACCAATTCACATGATTCTACATATGAGGTATGGAAGCAATGCAGGCATAGGGCGAACGATGAGAATACCATCAAGGAACTGAAAGAGGATTTTGCACTCGGCGGGTTCTCGATGAAGTATTTCTACTCAACGGAGGCGGCTATGCTTATTCGGGTATTCATCTACAATCTGTTTGTCCTGTTCAGGCATCAGATACTCGGTCAAAAAGAAAAGACAGAACGTTTGAAAACCTTACGGTACAAGTATCTTGTCCTTCCAGCCCAATTAGGATGGGATGGAAGGAAACCTGTATTGCGGATTTCTGTCTTTACGCAGAAAGTACGATCAAAACTGCGCTACCTCTTTAACCGCGTGGGACAATACTTTCCCCCCAGTTTTGGTAATTGCACTGCATTTAGATAAAAAGAACATAATTTTCAGGAGGTGGAACAAGAAACAGCATCAGTATTAGCTTTTATATCGACAAATCAGCCAATGCCTTGATAGGCTTGACTCTATAGGTATGCCTATAGCAAACGCATTTTTCGGGCTAACAGGGATATCCTTGGTGAGTTTCTCTCCACCAGAAACACTTAGGAAGATGTGCTTCCTGTCCCCCACAAAGTCCAGAATCTAAAAAATGGTGCGTAGTATAATAGATAATTCTCACCGGACGGAAACATCGCCCACCTCGTTTACCGAATATTCAAATTCGATAAAATGCTTTATCTTTCACGCCGCAGAAACCCACTCGCTCAAAGCAGGAGGGGAGAGACTGGACAAAGTCCTCCCCTCCAAATATTTTTTCCGGCCATATTGACTAAATTGAATTATGTGAGAAAATTATCTATAAGGGACTGATTATTAAGAATGTTGATCTCATTTTTTCTTATGACACTCAAAAGAAAAAATAAAGGAGGTATCAAATGAAATACTCAGCCTTATTACGGGCACTCCTGCTTTCCGGACTCATTACCGGCGGTATCGTCTTTTCAGGCTGCATAGGAAAGTCGGATGGAGCACACAGCGTATCAGCGCCGGGTCCGATCAAGGTCTATTCTGCAGAAAAAGGGGGCTACGTCATGAGCGAAACTGTTAATAAGAGCAATGAAGAATGGAAAAAACTGCTGACACCCGAACAGTATCACATCATGCGGGAAAAGGGGACCGAGCGGGCATTTTCCGGAAAATACGCAGACTTCCACGAGCATGGCATTTATCGTTGCGCGGCCTGCGAGCTAGACCTGTTCAGGTCGGAAGACAAATATGAGTCAGGTACGGGATGGCCGAGCTTCACGGCGCCGATCGCCGCGGAGAACATAATCACCAAACCGGACAATACCCTTTTCAGTCATCGTACAGAAGTACTTTGCCATCGCTGCGGCAGCCATCTCGGCCACGTTTTTGACGATGGTCCCAAACCGACAGGGCTGCGCTACTGCATGAATTCGGCTGCCCTGCAATTCGTGGTAACCAAGAAATGATTCATCTGTCAGAGAGGAGGCATAATGAAAATACTTATTACTGCGATGTTGGGACTTTCAGTCTTCCTCATCGCAACCACCACAGTCATGGCTGCACCTAATCTTGCGAAGGCAACTTTTGCGGGAGGTTGCTTCTGGTGTATGGAGCACCCCTTCGATGAGATTCCCGGCGTAGTTTCGGTAACATCCGGATACACTGGTGGGCAGAAAAAGAATCCCACCTACGAAGAGGTTTCGGCTGGAGGAACCGGACACGCTGAATCAGTGCAAATCGTCTATGACCCGACACGAGTTAGCTATGAACAGCTCTTAAACATCTTTTGGCACAACATCGACCCGACTTCAAAGGACCGGCAGTTCTGTGATTCCGGGCATCAGTATCGAAGTGCTATTTTTTATCATTCTGAGGAACAGCACGAGCAGGCTCTGCAGTCGAAGGCATTATTGGAAAAGAACAAGCCCTTCAAAGAACCTGTCGTAACCGAGATTGTTCAGGCCACCGAGTTCTACCCGGCAGAGGATTATCACCAACACTATTACAAGAAGAACCCGATCCGATACAAATACTACCGTTTCAGATGTGGTCGTGACCAAAGACTTAAGGAGCTGTGGGGCAAAGCTGCAGGGCATTGATGGGATAGAATGATATGAAGAACCGAATAACTCAGTCTTTGACTCTTTTTGTTTTGATGCTGTTTCTCTTTTCAGGTTATGGGGTTTCTCTTGCACAAGATGCTAAAACATCCGAGGTTATTTTTTATGTGAAATGATTTGACGTTGGCAAGGAGGCCCTGGAAGGGCTGAAGGGAGTGAAGAGAGTTGAAAAAGGCTTTCGCAACTTTAAAGAGATAAATACTGTTTATTATGATCCAGCAGTAATTACGATTAAAGAAATGGAAATAGCCTTAAAGAAGGCAACTACTTACCTGGGAACAGTTAAGTAGTTAATAACGTAACTGTTCTCAATACAGGGTTAAATTCGCACATATCCGTGAACTTTATCGACTTGTCATACATGAAGCATGTTAAATAAGACAATCACAAAAAGGATAGTGGTCGTAACCGTCGTGGTCGGACTCGTAGTGCTTTTTAAGGTTCTCGGACTCGGGCAGTATTTCACGCTCACCTACGTCAAGGCATCTCAGGAGAAATTTGCAGCTGTCTACGCTGATCACAGGCTGATGGTAATCATCGCATACATGGTGAGCTATATACTTGTTACCTCATTATCATTGCCGGGTGCTGCCGTAATGACCTTGGCAGGCGGAGCGCTCTTCGGATTGTTGACGGGAACAATTGTTGTTTCCTTTGCAAGTACGATAGGTGCTACCTTAGCGTGCTTTGTCTCAAGGTCCGTTTTACGCGATTGGGTACAAAACAAGTTCGCTGACAAGCTTAAAACAGTTAACGATGGGATAGAAAAAGAAGGAGCATTCTATTTATTCACCCTGAGATTGATTCCCGTCTTCCCGTTTTGGCTCATAAACCTTGTTATGGGACTGACGAAGATGCCTTTGAAGACCTTTTACCCAGTTTCGCAGGTAGGCATGCTGCCAGGAACCATAGTTTATGTCAATGCAGGAAAAGAGCTTGCCAAGATCGATTCTCTTTCGGGCATACTTTCCCCCGGGCTAATCCTCTCCTTTGTGCTTCTTGGACTTTTTCCGATAATTACCAAGAAATTGCTTGCTTTCTATCAATCTAAGAAATTAAGAACATAGATGATTCAGGAATAAGGAGGCCGGAATGGCAAATTACGATTTTGACATAGGAATTCTCGGTGGTGGAGCTGCCGGACTTACTGTTGCGTCAGGTGCGGCCCAGTTTGGAGCAAAGACCCTTCTCGTTGAAAAAGAACATGAACTGGGAGGTGACTGCCTCCATTACGGGTGTGTTCCAAGCAAAACGCTCATTAGGACTGCACATATCTACCATCTTATGAAGAATGCTGAAAAATACGGTCTTCCACGGGCAGACCTCAAACGAGTGGATTTCCAGGCAATCGCAGGAAGGATTCAATCTGTAATTAGTGCCATACAGGAACATGATTCGAAGGAACGGTTTTGCAAACTTGGTGCCAGGGTCGAATTCGGCAATGCAAATTTTACAGACGAACATTTAGTCCGGCTGAACGGTGAGATATTTTCTGCAAAGAGGTGGGTTATAGCCACCGGGTCATCTCCATTTATCCCGCCGATTGAAGGAATTGATAAAACACCCTATATTACGAACAAAGAACTTTTTTTACTGAAAAGTCTTCCGAAATCCATGATCGCAATCGGCGGGGGTCCTATATCAATAGAGATGGCTGAGGCATTCAATCGACTGGGGACAAAAGTGACCGTAGTTGAACTTGCGAATCAGATTCTCGGGGCTTAGGACAAAGACATGGCTGAGCAGCTTATGAATAGTTTGATATCCGAAGGCATAACATTTCATCTGGGCTCTCTGCCCCTCAGCACAAAAGACCTTGGTAATGAAAAAGAGTTAATATTTAAAAATAACGAAGGCAAAATCTTAAACCTGAGGGCCGAAACCATACTTGTTGCCGTCGGAAGAAAAGCAAATCTCCAAGATCTCGGGCTGGAAGATATTTCAATGGAATTCGATAAAAAAGGGTTGAAGATAGACGACAGGCTCAGGACAAATCATAAGCACATCTTTGTTGCAGGGGATGCAACAGGCTCATATCAATTTACCCATGCAGCTGGCTATGAGGGGGGCATTGTGCTCAGCAACGCTATTCTTCATCTACCGAGAAAAGTGGATTATGCTTATCTGCCGTGGTGTACCTATACAGACCCTGAACTTGCCAGCATCGGGATGAACGAGAAGAGGGCGGCGGCGGCAGGCATATCATATTCTGTCTGGACAGAAGAGTTTAAAACCAATGACCGAAGCCTTGCAGAAGGAGAAGAGACAGGGAGAATAAAGCTTCTCCTTGATGACAATGAAAAGCCTATAGGTATTCAGATACTGGGACCAAGTGCGGGGGAACTGATCAGTGAATGGGTTGCGGTCATGAACGGGAATGTGAAGCTATCGACTATCGCATCAGCCATTCATCCTTATCCTACTCTTGGAGAAATCAACAAAAAGGTTGTGGGATCGTTTTTTTCCGGCAAGATCTTTTCCGAAAAGGTGAAAAAAGCTCTGAAATTCTTCTTCAATCTGAAGGGGAGAGCATGCGGAGCATAAAGTATTCACAGAAAGAGAAAAAAGTTACAACAAAGCCGGTAGGCTCATGCAAGAAAAACAATGAAACGTTCTTGCATGGATAACACCGTGAGTATAAGACGCCAGATTACATCACGGATGTAAGTTTGATGAAGAAGTATGCGGACACCTTTGTGTAATGGTTTTTTTTGGGAAACCAACGGTCTCGCTGAAATAGCGGGGCATCGATTAGCAGGTGCACTTGCCGCCGGGCACTAACAATATCGGCTCAGATCTCTTTAGGGCATTTTCGATGAAAGTTACTTTTGGAATTTCACACGAGTGGAACCGGGGCGGCAAAATTCCCTGAAAGCATTTTTTAATCTCCAGCGTGTCGTAACCACACATAGTACGGGGCGAAGTCCTTGGCAACGAAAGAATGAGGCCAGTGTGGACTTCTGTGAGAAATTTTTTTTGTCCAGTCCACCTGCTTATAAACACCAAGTAAAATTTAAAATTATTGAAGAATACAATCGGGACTAAATACGCCGAAATTTATATATAGAGAGTCCTTCAAATCGAAATAAATAGCTTCCCCGTGAAGAACGGCATTTGTTTTTTCCGGGAATAAATGGAAGAGAGCACAAATTCATGGATAGCGTTTGTTTCAAGCCATACTGTGCTGTTTCTTTCAGTTGAATCCGAAGAGCACAGATTGTTGATGCCACCTACTGATATGTATTAAACCTGTCAAGTGGGTATTTTTATTGCCTCTTATATGGTCTCCTTTGAGCGTGTGAACTTAGGGCAGAACAGCAGTGATAAACGACGGTAGATCACTCTGATATACGCGGGTTGGGTACCGCATGACTTATTTTCGTCGTGGAGCTGCCTCTGTCTAACATCGAGGGTCATCCTATATTCAGGCGCCTCATAGTAGGTACGAGGGATCTCCCCACCGACTGCTGCCCTGGCCGAAGTGCACATTTTCCAAATAAATAGCGTTGTCTGGAGGAGCGGAGAAACACTCCACCTCTTTTGGAGCCCCGGAAGACAACACCGATAGTTTCGTTCTGTCGTCAATTCGTTTTATCCTTATCTGGTGATACAGGCATTAGTCTTTCCCATTACGTCACATGCAATTGCCCAAATAAAGCCGCTCAGTTCACGTGCTACAGCGGTACATGCTTGAACCGGAAGTTTCCCCTTATTGATCAAGTACCAATATCTCTTGCATAACCGTTTTTGCGCCTTCCATGCAATGGCTTGTACCGCTTCGCTGGTCTTCTCTGCCCGTCGCTGCAAATGAGCCGTCTTGCGTGCCGGCAATCGATAACACCACGAAGCTTCTATAAGCACACGCCTTGCATGTCCATTGCCGGTTTTGGTTATCCCGCCTCGCTGGCGACGACTGCCGCTTGAGTGCTCACTCGGAACTAACCCCAGGTGAGCCATGAGCTGACGAGGAGATTCAAAGCGACTGATGTCGCCCAGTTCGGCAATGACCGTCATTGCTGTAATGATGTCGACACCCCGAAGTGCCATCAGACCTGTTACTACAGGCGCCAAAGACCACCCTTCTACTGCGTGACGCATTTCTTCTTCCAGTGAAGCCTCGCGCCTTTGCATTTGCTTGACCGTATCAACATACTCCTGGAAAACAAGCTGCTGTGCGGGAATCTCAAACTTTATCCCTTCCAGCCATCGAAAATGCGCCTGCGTCCATTTACTCCTCCCAGGATATCTCTTTCCATGACGCAGAAGGAATGCTCCAAGCCGCTGTTTGGCATGTCCTTCCATAGTCTTCATATCTTCACGGGCTCGGGTTAAATCTCTCATCGCTTCCTGCTCTTTATCCGGAACCCATACCGGCGTCAGTTCTCCCGCACGATGTAACCGAGTCAGAGTGTTAGCATCCCTCCGATCTGTCTTCACGCGATCTCCTGATTTCCTTGGGATAAGCGATGGAGCAACCACATCACACCTCTGACCAAGATCAATCAACTGACGGTATACTTCATACCCACATGGTCCGGCTTCATAGCAAAACGATACTCGTTCCCCGTTCGAACCCACTTTTTTAACCAGCTTCCTTATTGACTCACCGTTATTGGGTATCTCTCCGTAATAAACCGGCTCCCCGCGTCCTTCCTTTGCTATCGCTACTGCTATCGTTTCCTTGTGCACATCCATTCCTACATATTTGCTGCTATACTTATCCATAACCTGTCCTCCTTAATTGTGGCTCTGAGCCTATGGTTTTTTCACCTTAAAGCTTAATCCACGTGCCTTAAGGTTGGACAGGTTTAATACATTATGTCTGATATGTGGTTCAAGTTATTGCAACAATGAAGATTTTCGAGAGAACTACGCGTAACGCCAATCATCAGACTGCAGGATTCTACCGCTCGTAATTAACATCATCAGGGTATATGTGGGCACTGAATTTTATATTGCCGTAATACCGCAATAGGTACCGATCTTAGATAAACACTCTGCGCTATCGTTCTTGATTAGCTCCAGATATTGTTTTTCATAATACTTATCGTTCAGCAATATCAAACTTATGTATGCTGTTCGTCTGACCAAATGTAAGAGACATCATGAATAACTGAACGAATCAATTCCAAATAATTGGCGAAATCTTCTTAATCACTGTGCCCCCCATGTAAAATAAGGCCGATAGACGAAATGATTATAGTTCTTAATATCATAACGTCTCATTAGGGAGAGGTACTAACTTATATCTACGAAATCCCTTATATCCAGCCTCTGGTCTACCATCCTCCACTTTCCTGAAGAGGATTGACTGTCCTTGTGTACAGCAACCACAATTCTGACCCTATTGCCATAAGGGCCCAGTCTCTTTCTAATCTCGCTCAATACGCTGTCCGTATTCTCCTCTTTGTAATACTCAGCAGCATATACCCTCAGCTCCACTTTGCCGGGGCGTTCCTGATAGAGTTGAAAGCGCCCGATATTTTCTAAGACCCTGTAATCTATGTCGAGATTGACAGAGAAAACCTGCCCTTCCGAACCGATGAGAAAATCACCGATGCGCCCATCCATACTTTCCAGCACCTCGTAACGCCTCCCGCACAGAGTACAGGAATTGCCCTTCCTGGTTATATCCCCGGTCACGTATCTGATAAGGGGCATTGCGTAGTTGATGAATCCGGTTCCGACCAATTCAAACGCAGAACCCCGAACTGGAAGATACTCGGCATATCCGTATTGCGGATAGAGATGATAAATACCGGAGTGTTCACATCCACCGCCGTGTATCACCTTCTCTACCATCCCGTAATCAGAAAACACCCTGGCTCCAAAGACATATTTGATGATTTCCCTCTGCCATTCATACACATTCTCGGCATAAACAATAACTCCCTTAAGCTTGTTACGCAGTGATTTCCCTCTATTTTTCACAGATGAGGCGAAAGTTGCGACCGCATAAGGAAAGCCTATGAGATATTCAGGCTTGAAATAGTTGATCATTTCTGTATATTCATCAATCCATTCATCTACAAAGTAATTGCTCGAAAGGATCAGTTTATTTCCGTATTTCTTCCATGGGAGGCTGTCCTTCTTTCCCTCTCTTATATTCGCTACTAAAAAAACTGTTCTCGAATGCGGGCTGTATCCGCTCCTGCTCCACAGATCAATTATCGTTGCCCAGTGTTTTTCTTCGGTCTCTTTTGTTCCATAAACTATGAGTGGAATGCCTGTCGTTCCACTAGTAGATGCCGCAATTAATTTGCTCTTATGAATGTTTTCTGTTATGAATTCATGATGATTTTCTTTTATTGTAACCTTGTTGATATAGGGCAAAGCCTTAATATCGCTCAAGGCCTGTACCTTCTCCGGTTTAAACCCGTACTCTCCAAATAACTTTCTGTAGTAAGGCACATTTGCCCCAGCGTGCATCAACAAATCTCTTAATTGTTCGACCTGATAAGCCTCGATCTTATCCCTGTCCCACTTTTCTGACTCTTTCAGGAATCCGAGCCAGTATCGAAATGTCGGCCCATAGGACCCATAGGAGATACTGTATCTGAACTTCAGTGGGAGTCTCTCTAATACTTCCCTAACGGCCTTTTCAATAACCGAGTTGGATTCTATGAATTTCTTAATGATCTCTATGGTACCCATTACTCAGGATTCTTAACCAACCTTTTGATTTTTCCGAATAAACCTTTTATATATTGGAGCAAGACATTATAAGAAAGCGATTTCAGGCAATAGGTTGCGGAAATAAAATATAGCATACACGTAATTTTTCCGAGCAAATATGTTCCTAATATATATCATGAAAGATTTTCGCTCCAAAAACCCATTTTCCGGCCAGATCCATTCTTTCCCGGTCGTATACGACAACATTGCCTCTCCCTTATATCCCCCTGTAACATCCTTATAAGCAGCATATGGAATGTTCACGCCGCATTCCGAGGATAAACTATTGCTATGAGTTGTCCTCGGATTCATCTCTATAAGCTTATATCTCCCGTCCCTTTGGTCTAATTTAAATTCGATAAAAGAAATGCCGTGATAACCGAAGATTCTTAATACCCGAAGACCCATATCGACTATTCGAGGGTTCTTTACACTCACAAAATGGGTACCGGTGCCAAGATCGGGAGGGTATTGTTTTAATTTCCTGCTAACAAACATGGCCGTTGCTTCATCTTTGTTATTAATATAAGACTGGAACTCATACAGTTGCGATGCATCACCTTCTATAAACTCTTGAACAATCATTTTAAATCCATCGGCAGTATACTTTTTAAATTTTTCCATTAATTCCTTGCCGGAGTTACATTGAACAGCCTTAATTCCATATCGAATGAAAAATGCTTCTGAATAAGCAGGCTTGAGAATTAAAGGGAACTTAATGTCATCGGAAAGCGCCCCAATATCTTTTTCATCCCTTGGATAAAATGTATCGGGCAACGGAATGCCATGCGCAGCAGCTTTTTTATATTGCCTCTCCTTATCTACCATATGTTCTGTTATATCCCACCCTGAAAATGGAATTTTATAATAAGGCTCAAGCTTATTCCTTGATTTTGCTATCACAGTTACATAAGAATCTTTCGCAGGAAATAAAATTTTAATGCCTTCGATTCTTTTGCCGATATCCATCAGAAATTCCGTAAGATCAAATTCTGAATGTAATGGATTAGGGCAAACAACGCTTTCTGAGACAAACTTCGAATGAAATCCTATTGCATATGGATTATGGTCTATTGCAAGTATTGAGATATCCTTCCCTCCAAGACTTCTTATAATTCCTAACCCATTAACCCGAAAAATGCGTTTGCTATAGGCATACCTATAGAGTCAAGCCTATCAAGGCATTGGCTGATTTGTCGATATAAAAGCTAATACTGATGCTGTTTCTTGTTCCACCTCCTGAAAATTATGTTCTTTTTATCTAAATGCAGTGCAATTACCAAAACTGGGTGGAAAGTATTGTCCCACGCGGTTAAAGAGGTAGCGCAGTTTTGATCGTACTTTCTGCGTAAAGACAGAAATCCGCAATACAGGTTTCCTTCCATCCCATCCTAATTGGGCTGGAAGGACAAGATACTTGTACCGTAAGGTTTTCAAACGTTCTGTCTTTTCTTTTTGACCGAGTATCTGATGCCTGAACAGGACAAACAGATTGTAGATGAATACCCGAATAAGCATAGCCGCCTCCGTTGAGTAGAAATACTTCATCGAGAACCCGCCGAGTGCAAAATCCTCTTTCAGTTCCTTGATGGTATTCTCATCGTTCGCCCTATGCCTGCATTGCTTCCATACCTCATATGTAGAATCATGTGAATTGGTTATCCATACGCTATAACGATAATGCCCTGTATCAAACTCATCTCCGAAAAGAGACAACTCTTTTCCCATCGCGTGCGGTCTCTTCTTGACATCCTGGCGCACTGCAATAAACCTCCTGTCGATTATCCACTCTACATGCTGGAAGAAGAACTCAGTGATCCATATCCCTTCTTCTACCTGTGCCCAGTTTTGTTGTGCGTAGATTATCCTCTGCAGCGGACGATATAGGCGAGCAGCTATGATATATACTAATTCTCTCTTCTCAAGCAGTTCGATGAACTCCCTAAGATAAAATCCACTGTCTGCAATAATGCCCTTGATATCGATATGACCGTTGATCCTCTGCCATGTGGATTCAAAAAATCCAATAATGTTGTTCCATGACATCACGTTGCCGGGGCGGTTCCAAAGATTTATCACATACTTGTTTCTGTTAAGAAATGCCAGAAGCGGGCTGTGGCTACCACGGCCCTTCTTCTTCGGGTTATATCCCCTCTTGACTCCCTCCTGTTTTCCGTATCGCTCAAGGACTGTAGAATCGAACGTCAACCAGTCCTCTTTGAGCTCTTTCCAGGGGATCAATCTCTTCAAGTATCCCCATAATCCCTCCGACATCTCTTCCACTTCCTTCAGTTTTCTGATCTTCCTGAAAAGCCTGCCCAATGTCGTCGAGGCGATAGGAAGCCTCTTCACTGCAAAAAGATCGGTGAAAATCTCCTGCCAACCAAGATAAAGTAGATGAGAAAACCTGCTGCCTCCCGCATAGATCAGAAGGATGTATGCCAATACCTTGCTGTATATCCCCATTCCATTGGGTGAACTCTCATGGATCGGAATCACCTCTTGCAAAATTCCTCTCAATTTGATCTTTTCAAAAAATGCAGCCAATAAACTGAATCCCCCATATGCCGTCATCTTCTTCTCCGTAAATCCAATCCTTACTTTATTTATTTCGATCTTTGTGCTACATTTTGACTGCATATTTCTATTCTCCTTTCGTTTAGAGTTGATGGTCGGGTAAACCTATTGATTCTAATACGAAAGGAGAATTTCTTCGGGGATATTATTTTAGGTCAACTGCACTTTTTGGGTTAACATCGCAGCCGAGAACAATCGCCCAATGATTTGAATTCATATTTCAGTCTGCCCTTCGTCCAAGGAGAAAGCCCTCATGAACCAGCTTAAGCCTACAGGTCTCAGAATCGATGACATTCTGCCGCCATGCGTCCGGATTCACGATTATCCCGTCTTTGCAAAGTCTCTCATATTCAGTTTCTGGTCCACCATGATGAACTTGCCCGAAGGTTTCCTGGGAATACCGTCGACGAAGACCACTTCGATATCGATACTATCCTTCAACGGCCCGAGCATCTCTGCAATTTTTGACTTTATGTGAAGAGTATCCGATTCGGAATACGTTTCAGCTCTCACTATCTTTAAATATGCCCTTCCCGGCTCGTCCTGGAAAAACTGATATTGCTTGGTGTTAGGAAAAATCTTTATCCATGGCATAAGTCTCGGAATGATTTTTCCTTCCCTATTAATGAGGTAGTCGTTTATCCTTCCCTCTATCCTGTCGATGAGCTGATGATGTCGTCCGCAAAGAGGGCAAGAAGCTTCGCCCCGGAGTGCGATATCTGATGTTTTGTATCTTATCAGCGGCATTGCATAGTTCAAAAAACCGGTTCCCACTATCCCAGTAAGCAACTAAACCCCTCACCTTTCCGTTCCCGTTAACCTGCTATTATATTAATACGATAGCAATATGATTCCAATATGTCAATAGTTTGTAGTATTGAAATGCTATCACGATAATGTTATTATTTTTCAGGAGGAAACAACATGGTCAGAGAGAGGCTGTCAATAATGCGGAAGTCTTTCGGATTTAGGATTAATGTTGAATTAGCAAAGCAACTGAAGATTCTTGCCGTCGGTCAGGATAAAGCTGTCAATGTTATCCTCGAAGAAGCGATAGAGGACTTACTGAAGAAGTATTCAAGGAAGGGCAGCAAATAAGGCAAACTTCCATAAAAATAGAATTATATTCTTGTTGTCAATAGAACATCCGTCAGGTATAATTTCTCTCAACCAATTTTAACGGAGGGGACTCTATGAAAAAAGCAGACTTTATCGAAAGAATGGCAAAAGAGGCAAAGATTGCCAAGAAAGCAGCGGGAAAGGCACTCGATACTTTTCTTGATGAAATCAAGAAGACACTGAAGAAGGGAAGCAAAGTGAGCCTTATCGGTTTTGGAACATTCCATGTTGGCAAAAGGAAAGCAAGAACAGGCAGGAATCCGAAAACAGGAGCAGCAATAAAAATCCTTGCCAGAAAGATTCCAAAATTTAAGGCGGGTAAGGCTTTTAAGGATCTATTGAAATAGTTTATTGGAATCGGAAGTGCCTCTGCTCATTTGGTGGAGGCACTTTTGTTTCAGTGATGAAACCACAAGACAATTTAGAATAAGTTCATCAAACTAATGCATTACTTATGCTTCCTTACCAGCCTATAGACAAGCCAAACAATTCCAGCCAAGACAATTGCTGGCAATAATAATGTTGCCATAGGTAACAAAGGAAAGAACAACAGGGTACACACAACAAAGATTATCACCATCATAACAGCCAATATGTAGACTGAGGGGATTAATATTGCCAGAACCACAGCCAAGATAATCAGTCCCAAATACGCTGCTATATATCCACTCAGGCTGGTGACTTGTTTACCGTTTATGATTATTGTTGTACCTGTTGAAAAGTTGATTATGGATACCAGCAACAATATCCCTAATACAATCAACAGTGTTGTTTTCTTCTTCATTCTCTCGCTAATGTTTTATACCAACGAATATTATTACACCAGCCAAAATAAAGGTAGGGATCAGAAAGGATAGAAGCATTGCCCAAGCACCTTTCTTATTCCCTATGTTGAATGTCCATCCCAACACAGGATTTCTCTTGGGGACTATCCACCTTGTATCTCGCTTGGAGAAGTAAAACCCTGGAGATGTCCAATTATCCGGATTTTCCCACTCGGATTTATTAGTCTGGTCAATATGAGCCATTATTTATTCGGTAAAATTATAATGCTTTCTGACAGGTTCTTTTATATCCCATACACAAGAGAGCCCTTTGGGAAATGTCACAAAATCTCCAGCTCCGAATTCAACCTTGCCGTCCTTTGTTTCCACAATAACTTTACCCTTTAGGAGGTAGCATTCTTCAATACTGTCATAATGCCAATCGAATCGTGATACTTCTTTTTCCCAAATACCCCATTGACTGACCTTGCGTTCTTCAAGGAATTGCTGTGTTGGTTTCTCAACTTTTTTTTCCATCTTTTTGCCTCCATTTTCCACCAATCATTTAGTAATATCTTTTTGGCAATCATAACAATATGCCCTGCCACCAAATCTTTCCTTGTTTTGCCAGCAAAAATCAGCTACTTTTTTAGTAATGGATTTCTTGCACTTGCTACAATAAAACTTTTTTTCTGACTGCCGAGAAGAGTCTTCTGCTTCCTTTTTTTCTGGCGAAGTCTTCGGGGGTTCAGTTTTTTCGGTTATCCCAAATCTGCTTTTAAAATCTATTTTCGCTGGCTTGTGTAGCTTTGCCAACTTACGGGTAATCTCCATTACTGTCTCCGCCGATGATAATTTCCCTATGTCAGTTATTACTCCAGAAAATTTCCTCTCATCAAATTCCTTGTTTATTTGGCTACGGAGGGTATCTGCTTTTATTACCATGCTTGCATCAAAATGTTCTTTAGATGGTTTTATTACTCTGGACTGGGGGGAAACAAGAATATAACTTCTGAAAGTAGGTGAGAGTTGGATGCCCAATCTCGTTGGCATGATATTGTAATGTTTGATGACCTTATCGAGTAAGAAAATATGTCTCCTATTTTGTTCAATCGGTGACGTGATAGCATTGTATTTGTTGTTGTGAGCCTTCAAGAACTCTCCTTCAGTTGTTATCTTCAAAGTGTCCGAGAAGTTTTTAGATTCCAAGACATAAAAATCAAAAAGTCTATTTATGACCAGATGGTCTATCTGTGCAACCTTATTCTCGAATTCCAATCTCAAATCATGTATAACTGCATGATTCTTGGATGAATCGAAATCAAAGTCTATGTAATAGGCGGAGTCCTTTTCTCCCCTTTCCCCAGATTTCAAACAATTCAGTTCTTTCTTGATTAAGGATTTTTTTCCTTCTGGCAGGTTCAAAGCTAATAAGGAAGATAGTTCATCTATTTCTGATTGTTTTGAATCCTTTTCCTTAATAATCATTTGCCCCCCTATTAAGAATATGCCCTATTTTAATCATGAAGCAACTTCCCACAATACGGACAAACTTTAGCTTCTCGTTTTATTGATTCAGCACAATAGAAACATTTTTTCATTCCCGCTGACATCTGCTCTTTTCCTGCCTCTTGATTCTTAGGTTTAATCCATAATGAATGAGGTAACGCCACTATAAAAAACATAGCACTGTAAAACCACCATAATAAAAAGTTTTTCCCTTTGTTTCGGGCAATAAAGGCAGGGATCAATCCAATAAGGAATGCTAACGGCAATATTTGTAGCAGGGATATGAGGTCTTTGTCCATTATTAATAATAAAACAAAACACATTATAATTGATGAGGTAGCTTGGGAATTTATTATCAGTTTAAAAACAGGAGGACAAAATATGCACAAGATTACATCCTATATAATGATTTTGCTCTTAGCGGTATTCTTCATTGCCTGTTCAAACACTCAAGCAGTAGAACTCACTCTCAATAATACTCCTGCCCAAGTCTATTTCAGCCCCAGTGGTGGTGCTACGGATGCGGTTGTGAAGGAAATAGGCAAGGCTAAGTCTGAGATTTTAGTTCAGGCATATAGTTTTACCAGCAAGGAAATCGCAAAGGCTTTGGTTGATGCTCACAAAAGAGGAATTCATATAGAAATCATCCTTGATAAAAGTAACAGGTCTCAAAAATATTCTGCCGCTGATTTTACCTTTAACATGGGGATTCCCACTTTTATAGATGCTGAACATCAAATTGCCCACAACAAGATAATGGTTATAGACAAGGAGACTGTTATCACAGGTAGTTTTAATTTTACCAAGGCTGCCGAGGAAAAGAATGCTGAAAACTTATTAATTTTGAAGTCTAAGGAACTCGCAAAGTTGTATATTGATAATTGGAACAAACACAAAAGCCATTCTCAGGGGTATGGGGGGAGGCAATAGGGAGAATTATGGTTGCCACAGACACAATCTCTTTAAGCACAAAAGGTTTTAGTGATGTGCTCGATATTACTGACAAAGTCACAGTAATCGTAGCAAAGTCAGCCGTTCAGAATGGCTTGGTGAATGTTTTTTGCTCGGGTTCAACTGGAAGCATAACAACAATCGAATTTGAGTCAGGTGTCATTAACGACTTAAAGAAAGCCATTGAAAAGATTGTTCCTTCAAATATCCCCTATGAACATGACAAGAGATGGGGAGACGGTAATGGCTTTTCTCATGTGAGAGCAGCTCTCATGAAACCTTCCCTGACAAGTCCCATAGTCAAAGGAAAACTGACTCTGGGGACATGGCAGCAGATAGTCTTTATGGATTTTGATAATCGGAGTAGGGATAGGAAGATTGTTGTGCAGGTTGTAGGCGAGTAAGCAGGTCTTTGTTCCACCTACACATAAACGTTTTCAGGAGTTCCAAAATTTTATCTCTTTCTTCATCAACTCCACAAAATGAACAAACTTCATCTGATGCAAAGTACATTTGAAAACACTCAGAATAAAAGTTGATGTAATTTGACAATTACCATTTGAAAGAGAGATTTTCTGTGTCTACTCAGGATAAGCAGTAATAACAGTACGTTTATGTGTAGCAATAGTCGGATCCCATGATGCAGCACAGGTTATCAGTGTTAATCGCTCTCCTAGACTATAATCATAGAGTTTCGGGTCATTCACATCCATAGAGGTCTTTTCTTTCACTTTATAGACATATTTCTTTCCTTTGTAAAAAACATATATGCGGATTCCCTGCTCCATAATGTCAATCATATTAAAAGGCCCCTGCGGTCGCCACCATCCAAATTCGCCAATATTGTGTCCCTCCAAAATACAGTTGCCTCCCTTTCCCGGAGCCGATGATTTTGAAACATGGCACACACCCTCTGATAGTTTTTCCTCACTTATCCCTTCTAAAATCGGGGCATCCACCGAGGCTGTGGGGATGATTATCCAATCCTCTTGAGCCTGTCCGATATGCTCTGCCCTTTTTCCCAATGCCGCAAACTTCTTCATCGAATCCTTTCGGACGAGTTCTGCTATTTTCTCCAATGTCCCACTCTTCTTTATCGCACTTCTTTGAACTCGGGCGGGTACTTCTGCCGTTGTCTCTGAAGTTTCACTCTTCTTTATCTCATCTTCTTTTACTCGTTCTTGGAAGACATCTGGTTTTACCAATATCGCATCTTTCTTTGTCTCACGCTCAGGAACCTGTGCAGAAATTTCAGTCTCTTTCTTCAAAGCATCACTCTTCTCAATCTCATCCCCTTGCGTCTGTCCGAGTAATTCTGCTTTTTTCTCCAATGCTTCAATCTTAGATGATGAAAATAGAAAGGTGATATATGGTCGTGCAACCCATATAGCTGTACTTACCCCAGCAACGATAAGGATAATCCCTAAAACAGAGATGGAAATATTGACAGTTTTGCTCCATAGACTTATGGGTCCATGATTTGAAGCTGGTTCGTGGAGGATGTCTTCTTTTTCTGAGAAGCTACAGATAGAAAGTTCAGGAAACCTTTTTTTCAACCAAAATAATATCGGAATGGAAATAATGGCAATAACAATCCACACTGTTATAACCCCTGTCAGTATGAGTGTCGGATTAAGGGCTATTGTCTCAAATACTGCCTTAATTGCAGGTCGGTGAGGAATGGGTCTGGTATACCAGGCGTAAGCACAAACAAGACTCGTTAACAGAAAATAAATCAAAGGCACAGTATACCACTTGAGATATCTTCGTATGGTTACTCGTGCCTTTGCAGTGAAACTTATGGCTTCCACTTCTATGAAACTAACTTCTTTATGTTCTCCTTATGCTTTTCCAAGCCATTTGTTTTTTCTCAGAATAAACACTCCCGCTGAAATAGCTAGAATGGCAATCAACGCTATCATGTTCTCATTGGCTCCCGTTGAATATCCACTACCACTACCACCGGAATATGGATAACCAACCCCAAAAGGTGAAAGTGATGTAACTTGTCCTGTAATTGTATTGGCAGAAGTATTAACAGAGATGGTTACATCTCTCCATGCGCCACTTTCCCAATGGAAAAGTTTTAGGCTATTCTCTGAACCCTGGATTGCTGATTCACTGTATGGAACGGTAACCGTGATTGTACCAGTATAGGTTGCAGTAGTTGTGAGGTCAAAGCAACTGCCTGCAAATCTATAACCTGAAGGTGGACCCGCACATGATTCCGCTGCTACTGAAGTCGTGCCTGAAGCGGTTACGTTTGAGAAAGTTACCTGTGTGCCGCTTCCCGGATTCACTGTTATGCTTGATCCCGTTTGAGTATTATCTATCGCAAAGCTGGCAGTTACCGTGATATTGCCTGCAACATTGGTGTCTGTCCTTGGGTTGGCTGTAGAAGAATCACTCCATTGTACAAAGTGGTAGCCGGTATTCGCAACAGCGGTGACTGCCGTGCCTGAGGCTCCATAATTGACTGTCTGAGGAGTCGTTCCGCTGATTGATCCATTGGCCCCGGCATTGTAGGTTAGGGTATAAGTGTTGATCGCAAAGGTTGCGCTTACCGAGCAGTCCGCTGTAACGGCATCAGTGGTATAGGTATACGTATTAACAGCATTGCTTGTGTTGTTGTATGTTGTCGCACCACAGGTCGATGTCACGCCTGCCACATGGTAGCCGGTGTTCGCGTTAAACTTGAAACTCGTGGTTGAGCCGCTGCTTACTGTCTGCGGTGACGTGGTCGTCCCGTCAAGCGTGCCGTTTGATCCGGCGGTTGCCGAAACCGCGAAGGCTGATGAAATCTTCCGGATTTTGTTATTCCTGGTATCAGCCACATATAGGCTTGTGCCGTCCGTGGTTATGTCGTTAGGATTATAGAACCTTGCAGCATTCCCTGTGCCGTCGGTGTCGCTGTATGCTGTTGAGCCTTGGGCCGGGCCTGCCAGCGTAGTGACCACGCCTGTCGTGATCACGATCTGCCGGATTTTGTTATTATAGGCATCAGCCACATAAAGGTTTGTACCGTCCGTGGTTATGCCGCTAGGAATATAGAACCTTGCAGCATTTCCTGTGCCGTCGGTGTCGCCGGATGCTCTTGAGCCCTGGGCCGGGCCTGCCAGCGTAGTGACCACGCCTGTCGTGATCACGATCTGCCGGATTTTGTTATTAAAGTAATCAGCCACATAAAGGTTTGTACCGTCCGTGGTTATGCCGCTAGGAATATAGAACCTTGCAGCATTTCCTGTGCCGTCGGTGTCGCCGGATGTTGTTGAGCCTTGGGCCGGGCCTGCCAGCGTAGTGACAGCGCCTGTAGCAATCACGATCTTCCGGATTTTGTTATTGTTGCTATCAGCCACATAAAGGTTTGTGCCGTCCGTGGTTATGCCGTTAGGATTATAGAACCTTGCAGCATTTCCTGTGTCGTCGGTATCGCCGGATGTTGTTGAGCCTTGGGCCGGGCCTGCCAGCGTAGTGACAGCGCCTGTAGCAATCACGATCTTCCGGATTTTGTTATTATTGCTATCAGCCACATAAAGGTTTGTGCCGTCCGTGGTTATGCTGGAAGGATTTTTGAACCTTGCAGCATTTCCTGTGTCGTCGGTGTCGCCGGATACTGTTGAGCCTTGGGCCGGGCCTGCCAGCGTAGTGACAGCGCCTGTAGCAATCACGATCTTCCGGATTTTGTTATTATTGTTATCAGCCACATAAAGGTTTGTGCCGTCCGTGGTTATGCCATAAGGATAATTGAACCTTGCAGCATTTCCTGTGCCGTCGGTGTCGCTGGATGCTCTTGAGCCCTGGGCCGGGCCTGCAAAGGTGGTCACTGCTGCGGGTACCAAATTGAGCGGTGTCCCCTGAATCGCACCGCCCATAAGAGGATGATTAGCAAATGTAGCGCCCACCGAAAACACCAGCAGAACCAGCGCGATCAATGAGATTGTCATACACGCCATTGACTTGGCATGGCTCGCCGTTGTCCCTTTCTGTGAGTCGTGCATTTTAGTACCCTCCTTAGCCGATGTGTTAACTGACCGATCAACCGCATTCCATAGATCTGTTTTCATGTCCCCCACCTCGTACGTATTCTTTTTAATTTTACCGAATATTCCATATGTTTTCTCTGTTATGGAAAGCTGAGTGATTCTCAAGGCATGATTGATTGCTGCTTGCTTTTCTTTTTGTGTGAGCGATTCGCATAGCTTGGATTCTTTTAACAGCTCCAAAATTTCCCCTCGCGTCAGATGTGTCTCGTCATGAAGCTATTTTCTGAAGCTATATATACTTCTTTTATATCACTATCAGTATAACATTTATAATTTGTCTCTTCAATATGAAAATGGGTTAAATTTAGTAAGAAAAAGGGTTAAATAATATTACAACTTTAATTGGCATTGCAGGAATGCTTCATATTTATTGTGCAGAATAAATAAGCAAATACTTCGAGTATGATTGTTAATTGTTATATACATGATTTTGAGATATGTTGATGATGAGGAAGATATCTTTCCTGTATATTTCCAAAGATAATCTTGCCCCCTTTAAAAACAATCGGTCGTGCAATGTTTGTATAGAAAGTACACAAACGTTAGATTTTTTGGCTGTGCGGATAACTATGTGAAACGTGGTGCTCCACAGCAACTTCTTGTCGCACTTTGGTACAGGAAGCACAGGGCACTGTAGATTTCTATTCGAAGGTCTCATCCCCGCAGCCTGGAATGTGGGATTAGAACACTGTACACTGCACAGCCTTTACAATTCCGGATCTATCTTCCGCATCTCTCCCCGTCTGCCGGTCCGCCGATTAAGAGGACTTCAATTTGCTATTTTTCAGGTGTCCTCTTAACTTTAATCCTGATTCAATGTATTTATGCCGAGCTATGAAATCAGGCACCTCTATGAAGTCCTTTGTCGCACCGCTTGCCTCTTTCATCTCTTCGCCGCTCGGAGCAATGAGCACAGCGGAAATAACTTTGGTTGCATCAAGACCTTCAGCGAGCTTTTTTACCAATTTTCTATCCGAAATTCCTGCTTCGTCCATGACTGCACTGATTCCACCACTTTTGCCCACTACACGATCAACGATTTCCGTTGCTTTTGAACTGACAGTTGTTTCGGCATAACCGGCTAACCGACAGGCTTCCGCATTGCTTTTGCCCTCTATAATTGCTTTCTTTATTATCTGCTCGCGGATCTTCTGCACTGCTTTTGTTTTTGTGGGTTTTACGGGAGGTTTTCTTTTTTGGGGGGTATTCTTTGTTGTGATTTGAGCAGGAGCATGAAAGACAGAGGGAAAGGATTCGCTTGCACTCTTCACTTTCTCAGCAGTCTCGTTCTCCGTACCTATGCTCACTGTTGAACACTCCTTTTGTCGTCAAATTTTAAGCAATTTAGGTTCATAGCTCTGTACCTCATAAATATAGCAGATTTATTTAGATTTTGGTCGATTTTGCTCGATTTCAGCAGTAATTCTGAAACGAAATTAGCAGTTATTTTACAAAGTGGTAACCTTTGTACGAATCGCTGCCTGCGTAGCATTAAGAGGACTTCGTTTTCTTTACTCACTTCGCTTCCTCCAACAACCTTTTCTGTTCTTTAAGCCTTCTCACTACTTCTTCCGCTGGCATGTCATCGAGGCCAAGTCTTTTACGCCTCGCTTCATAGGTTTCCACGGGTACATTTATGGTGACCTGCTCCTTGAGCATGCCGAGTCGTTGCATCTTTATTCGAATGGCTTGCAGTTTATCAAAAAACTTCAGCGTCCTGTGGGTCCCGATCTGGGTTTCGAGGATTCCCATCTCCTTCACACAGGCGACTTGCTCGACTGTAAGCTCGTGGATATTCTTCAATTCCCCATTCTCATGCACGAAATCCTTGAGATTAAACCGTATTATCGTGTCAAGGTGAGCCTCCACTTCATGAGCCTCCATAAGTGCTTTATCAGTCAAATTGTTGAGGGAATTACGAGAATTAGAAATCGCAGTTTGAATTTCAGGTTTTTTCAAGTTTTCTTGCCCGATTGAATAAGCAGTCTTTTTTGAATAACCAGCCCGAAGAGCTGCTTGTGTGGCGTTGAAATCTTTCAGATACTCAGCGACAAAGAGCTGTGCTTTCGGGGTAAGCTGTCTGTTCTTTCTTATTGCCATAATTCCTCCTTTATAATCATAGTCAGAGACTGTCCAGAGACGGTGATATTAGGGGGTGATGGCTTATAACTTATTGAATTAAAAGGAAAGTTATGGCGGGGTGGACGGGACTTGAACCCGCGACCTCTGGCTTGACAGGCCAGCGTTCTAACCAGCTGAACTACCACCCCTTATCGAAAGTGAAAAGTCGGCAGAACCCAACGAGATTTTGTAATTCAGAACCTTGTACCTTTTTACTTATGTCTAATAACTGCATTTAATGGTAGGCGGAACAGGGCTTGAACCTGTGACCCCAGCCTTGTAAGGGCTGTGCTCTCCCAGCTGAGCTATCCGCCCGTTAGAACTAAACTGTTCGCCGAAATATTAAGCCGTTTATATGAGATTGACTTATCCGACGCCAATTTCATTCAGAGGATTATTTTACTTTTTGTTGCAGGTTGTTGTCAATGAATGCGCGACCGTTATTTTCTTATCGATCTAACTTTTTTTAAGAGTGACAGAGCCGTTTTCGGGATTATAATCATATTTCGACAGATCGATGGGCGCATTGATCAAGTCTTTTATGTCGTCGAGGCTTTGAGGATATTTATCATTTGAGGCATGATATGCAGCGACGGCTTTTTTCACAGCGTCGAGGTTCGCGGTTTCGCCTGCGTTCTGCGCGCCTTTATACGAACCGATAAGGGCGTTGCCGTATTCAGCTACAGGGTTTTTAGGCTTTTGATCGCATGCGGCCAGGAGAAGCACGATAAAGATTGACGAGAATATTATTTGCACTTTGCTCATGTAATTATTCTATATGTAAAGGTATCCAGGCTGTCAAATTAAAAGAGGACTCCAAGCAAAACCCACTTAATATATAAAATTTGTAGATGCCGACAGATACAATATTTGCGCTCATTCTCAGCCCGGTACGAATCGGGCCTCCGAGGTAAATTCTTTCTTCGAAAGAATTTAAAACCGCTTAAACACTGTATCTGTCGGCTCTTATTCATGAAATAATTGAAGTAATGGCGGACACCGTATTTTCGCGGTTTTAAATTCTGTGAAGCGTTATCGGAACAGAATTTACCTCGGAGGGCAATGGCCCGAGAATGAGCGCAAGTACTGTGCCCGTCATTATTAAACATCGGTAAATATCAGTTTCAGGGAAAAGGCGGATTAGGGGATACTCAGCGAGTCAAGTATACCGAATAGTGCAGTCACCGATATTGAATCAGCGGGCAGCCGGAAGATCGGTTTCCCCTGAAGGTCAAACATAGATATTACAGGGTCCTGGGGTACGATGCCGGCTACTCGAAGCCCGTCCTTTTCAGCGCGGGCTTTTAATTCAGCGCCTTTATTATCGGAGACTCTATTGATGATTACCTTGCGCATGTCGATCTCAAGCTGCAGGTCGTCAACAAGATCGTCAATCCGTTTTGCTGTCTGTATGCCTTTTACAGTCGGATCGCTTACTATGAGCAAAAGATCGACCTTATGGGTAGTCCTTCTGCTCAGGTGTTCCATCCCGGCCTCGTTATCTATAACAACGTACGGGTAAGATTCCGAGAGTTTGTCCGTATATTTTCTGATGATGTTATTTGCAGCACAATAACATCCCGGACCTTCAGGTCTTCCCATTACCATTAAGTCAAATCCCTTCGATTCTATCAAAGACTGCTGGACCTGATAATCAAAGAGCTGCTCCATGGACATGCCGCCGGGCCTTTCGCCGCCGCTTCTTATTACTCCCAGTGATTTTTCTCTTAAAGCGCCGATTGTTGCGTGGACATCGACCCCGAGGGCTTCATTGAGACAGTTGTTCGAATCCGCGTCAACAGCAAGCACTGGCTTTCTCTTTTTCTCAACGATATAACGGATTGCAAGCCCCGCGATAGTAGTCTTTCCGGTGCCGCCTTTGCCTGCCAATGCAATAACAAACGCCATAGATTAATTATACAATTAGTTGAAATTTTTATATAATAAGACTGAAAAAGATTGAATTATGAAACCCTTAATAAATGGGATAATATGGCATATTTCTTAACATATTTAATTAGGTGTATTTTATGTTCCGGCCTGTTTTTTCTATTTTTGTCGTTTATGACAACCCCGTCTTTAACATTTGCTCAGACAAAAGGCAGACTCCCGGGCTATGTAGGTGCGGATGCCTGTAAAGAATGCCATGAGAATGAATACAGGAATTTTATGTCCTATGCCAAAAAAAGCACATCGTTTAAAAGTATCGAAAGGCTAAAAAAGGGACTGACTGAGGAAGAGATGAAGGGGTGCTATCTTTGCCATACCACCGGATATGGTAAGCCCGGCGGTTTTGTGAGCCTCGAAAAGACGCCCCATCTTAAGAACGCAGGATGTGAAGTGTGTCACGGACCCGGAGAATTTCATATCAGGACCAGAAACCCTAAAGAAATGAAAAGGCGTCTGACAATTAAAGATTGCGAGGTATGTCATACATCGGAAAGGGTGAGGGCGTTCAGATACAAACCCATGATCCACGGTGGAGCACACTAATAATACAATCCACAAAGCTAATAATGAGGGATGAAGGATTAAGAAAATGTTCGGTTTTATAAAAAAGCGTTTGGGCTACAAGATAATGGTTGCCATGCTTACCATTATCCTGCTGGTGCTGCTGGCCGAAATCTATATGAGGATATATTTCGGGACGAAAGACAGGCTGGAAATTGCAGCAACGCTCAGCGCTGAGCTGTCTGACTCGATCTATGCCGGCATTAAATATCCTATGGAACTTGGAGATAGCGAGGCCATTAAACGTGAATTAACCGATATCAGAGAGAAGATGAAAGATGTTGAGGTATTCATTTGTGATTTTGAAAAAGAAGTGGTCTATTCAACGCATATCAATAAAGTAAAAACGAATTTAGAGGACTCCATACAGAGCAAGCCCATAGCAAAAGCATTGTCAGATTCACTCGAAACGGGTATTTCACCACCTGTTGATCCGGGAAAGCCTCTGGAGGATATTGTCTCAGGGAGAAGACTTATTGTTGTCATGCGCCCTATTCTGAATGAGAAAGACTGCTACCATTGTCATGGTTCATCAAAAAAGGTTCTCGGAGGAATTGTAGTAAGGCTTGACGCAGAAAGGACCTATGCCCAGGTTGTAGCACAGCGGAACAGAACAATCATGATTGTTCTGTTCCTTATTCCCATAGCGGTTGTTCTAGTTTTCTTAATGGTAAATCAGCTCGTAAGACATCCGGTAGAGAGACTGGCGGATAAGGCAAAAAAGTTTGCAGATGGAGACATGTCTGTCAAGATAGAAGTTAAGACCGATGATGAAATCGGAATTCTCGGGAAGACTTTTAATTATATGGTCGACAGTGTCTCTTCTTTCAGCCAGAAGCTGGAGGAGGAAGTCAAGAGAAAATCCGTATTACTGAACGAAAGAACAAGGCTTATGAATTTACTGGAAAGGGCCAATAAAGATCTCAGGGAATTGGATAAAATGAAGTCAACGTTTCTTGCAAACATGTCTCATGAGCTTCGTACCCCCATGAATGCGATTATCGGCTATACCGACCTTTTGATAGACGGGGTGGATGGTCCGATCAACGAAGAACAGGAAAAGAGCCTGAACAAAGTTGCAACGAATTCGAGACATCTTCTGCAATTGATCAATGACGTCCTTGATATCTCGAAGATTGAAGCCGGAAAGATGAAAATCAATCCTAAAGAACTTGATCTGAGATGGCTGATTGAATCTGCAACGCCTACATTTGAACCCCAAATGAGAATGAAAGGGATTACACTTACGGTCAATGTCCCTGATGGTCTGCCCCATGTGTATGGTGATGAAGCCAGGCTGAAAGAGGTCCTGATAAATCTGTTGTCCAATGCGATTAAGTTTACCCATGAGGGGGGAATTACCATATCTGCACGGCTTTCAGAAAGAGGAGTGAATCTGGGAGAATCACCGCTATTCATGGAAATTTGTGTTCAAGATACAGGGATCGGAATAAAAGAAGAAGACCTCGGGAAGATCTTTGATAAATTTGTTCAGGCAGACCTTACCACTGTGCGTCAGTACGAAGGTACAGGTCTTGGCCTGAGCATTGCCAGGGGACTGATATCGCTGCATAAGGGCATGATTTGGGTGACGAGCAAATTAGGGGAAGGAAGCAAGTTCTGCTTTACCCTTCCTTTGAAGAAAGAGATGCTTGAAACATCTTCTGAACCGGTCGTTGAAACAAGGATGGCGGAATCCCTTGCTGATTATTTCGGAAAACCTGTAGAGGATTTCTTAAAGGAGCCGGAATACGAAGGTAAACCGATACGGTGCTGGGAGTATGTCCGTTGCGGACAACCGAGTTGCCCTGCATACGGGAGCAAGGAAGGAAGATGCTGGATGATTATGGGGACCCATTGCGCGGGAATGAAAGTTGCGGCGTATCCGGAGAAGGTAGATTTTTGTAAAGGTTGTGAGCTTATGAAAAGCGTTCTCAAGCAATCTCAAAAAGAGTATCCGGGAGGAGTTGTAACAACAATAATGCCGGACAAGAAAATTATTATGGTTATTGACGACAATCCGGAGGCCATTGATATCATTTGCAAATATCTCGGTGATGATTATTCCGTGGTAGGTCTCCTCGGCGGTGAGGCGGCGGTAGAAAAGGCCAAACAAATAAAACCTATGGCGATCACCCTGGATATTATGATGCCGAGGAAGGATGGATGGCAGGTCTTAAGAGAGCTCAAGCATGATCCCGATACCCAGGATATCCCGGTAATTATCATGTCTATTGTTGATGACCAGAGGATGGGATTCAGTCTCGGTGCGGCAGAGTATATTGTGAAACCGGTCGAAAAGGACGTGCTTTTGAGAAAGTTGAAGACACTTGAGAGAATGACAAAAATAAAGAGAATACTCATTGTGGATGATGATGCAAGCGCGGTAAGGCTAATAGGCACTGTTCTTGAAGAGGCTGGATATCAGGTAACGACTGCCTATAACAGTGAAGATGCGGTAAGGTCCATAGAGAATTTCAGGCCGGACCTTATTGTTCTCAATCTCACCATGCCGAAGACCGGTTTTGATGTAATTGAATACATCAAAACAGCACAAGCAGACAAGGACATCCCTTTAATTGTACTGACCCAAAAGGACCTCACAGAAAAAGAGGCCGATGACCTGAATGGCAGAATACACGGCATTTTGAACAAGGTTGTTCTGACAAAAGAAGACCTTTTGCAGGAATTGAAGAATACCATTACCCGGATGAGCGGCGCTCCATGAACAACGTATGAAATTCCTATTGTCCCTTCTTTTTTTTATTCTCCTTCCCCTTGATGCCTGGGCTTTCATCCCTCATGAATATCCGGCGATTTATGTCCATATGCTTTCGCTTATTTTTTGCTTTGTTGCACTGCTTGTTGTCCTGTGGGCTTTCATCCGTCGCGGGTTATATAAAGAAAGGAGATGGAAATACCTTTTTCTCTCTGCGATATTTCATGCCATATGGAATGCAAATGTGATCATTGGTCGCATTGCGGAGGCCTTGTGGATAGAGAAGTCACAGGTAATAGGTGATACAGCGGGATGGCACTATTTTGCGCGGCAAATAACAATTGAAGGGGCGGAATACTTCTATTACATAGGAAGACTCGATTTTGTGCTGCTGAATGTAGCGATGCTGTTTTTTTATATCTGGCTGAGAGAGCATCTTCAAAAAGATCCCGAAGAGCACGGCATATCGACAGCGGCATTATTGCCGTTGTTCCCGATCTTATTTACGGAAATAGCGGGCAACACTATATTTATTGTTCTCTCGACTCTGTGCCTTGTTACCAGTGTTAAGCTCTATAAAAGGGACCGGGCGAATGTACTTTGGAGATACATGGTAGGGCTTTCCTCAACGTATTTTATGTTTTCCATTTCAAGGTCCTTTGGTCATATCTTGAAAAATATTCTTGTACCGACAGGAAATCAGGGTATTTGTGATATTCTTTATCTCGATGCTATTGGGGGAAGCCTTAATACATTTATTCGTTTTTTGTTGGCAACGCTGACTCTCTTTTTTATATGGATATACGAGACCTATCTCGAGATATCTGAAGACAAAAGACAATTGCAGACAAATGTTGCGGAAAGGACCGGCCTTATCGAGCAATTGGAAAGAGACAAAATAGAACTTCAGGAGCTTGATAAAATGAAATCAGCCTTCATGGCGAACATGTCTCATGAACTCCGTACTCCTATGAATACTATTATCGGGTATAGTGAGATGTTGCTTGATAGGGTAGACGGGCCTTTGAACAATGAACAGGAAAGGAGTCTCGAAAAGGTAAAGGACAGCGCCAGGCACCTTCTCAAATTAATCGACGATGTCCTTAATATATCCAGAATAGAATCTGCACAGATGAAACTGGAGATCAGAGAACTGAATATGAAGAGCGTAATTAAATCGGTTGTTCATTTATTTGATTTATTAATAAGAGAAAAGGGCCTGACTCTCTCAGTGAATGCGGATGAAAAACTACCCATTGTTTACGGTGATGAAGAAAAAATAAGACAGGTCCTGACAAACCTGCTGTCGAATGCCGTCAAATTCACCCGCAGGGGCGGGATAACCATAACTGCTTCGCTCTCCGATATGGGTATCAATCCCGGAGAACAACCTTTGTTTATGGAGATATGCATAGCTGATACCGGCATAGGGATAAAGAATGAAGACCTTGGAAAAATATTTGACAAATTTGTTCAGATCGATTTTACCTTAGTGCGCCAGTATGAAGGTACGGGGTTAGGACTCAGTATTGCAAAAGGACTGGTAAAATTGCACAAAGGAACGATATGGGTAAGCAGTCAATATGGTGAGGGAAGCACATTCTGTTTTACCATCCCTCTGAAAAAGGAAATACTCGAAAAGTGAATCTATTCTATATAATAGATACTATAGCATTTTTTTGAAAAATCAAAGAGGGTAAAACGGCTATGCCAAGGAAGATACTAATCGTTGAGGACAATCAGGACAACCGGGAACTTGTCATTAAGGTTCTCAGGAATAAGGGCTTTGAAACAGTTGAGGCTGTTGATGGAGAGGATGCTATCGAAAAGGCACTCTCAGAAAAACCTGACCTGATATTGCTGGATATATCACTCCCTAAATTGGACGGGTACGAAGTGGCGAAAAGACTCAAGAGCATGGAGGAATTCCAGGAAATTCCCATAGTGGCTTTTACCGCTCATGCAATGAAGGGGGACCGGGAGAAGGTCATTGTTGCGGGTTTCGAAGGATATATCTCAAAACCAATTAATATCCGTGAATTACCCGATCAGATAAAGTCTTATATAAGAGGGAAAAGGGAGAGTGTTCTGGGTGGAGAAGAAAAGTAAGATATTAATTGTTGATGATGCTGAAGATACCGTAGAGCTCTTGAAAAAGAGGTTTCGTGCTGAAGGATATGATACGGCAGAGGCATATAACGGTGAAGAAGCACTCAATAAGGTACCTGAATATGACCCTGATCTTATCGTCCTGGATGTCATGATGCCGAAAATCGACGGCTATGAGGTATGTCAGAGGCTGAAGGCAGATGAAAAGACAAAATATATTCCCGTACTCATGCTGACGGCAAAAGGGGAGGTTGAGCATAAGGTAAAAGGTCTGAATATCGGAGCCGATGATTATATGGCCAAGCCATTTGATTATAAAGAACTTGCTGCCCGCATCAGATCGTTGCTTGCCATTAAGGCAACGCATGAAAAAAAGGTGGTGGAGGAAAAAACAGGGGCACTGGAGCAGATGATGGACCAGGTTGCCCATGAAATAAGAAACCCTCTCACCTCCATCGGCGGTTTTGCCCGAAAGGTCTATGGAAGGCTTCCGGAGGGTGATCCCAACAAAAAGTATATGGAAATGATCATAGAAGATGTCGGTGTTCTCGAGAGTATGATAAAGCAGCTGATTGAGCTCAAAACAATGGATATCTCTTACAGCGAGCCCTCGAATATGAATGAGGTGATAAAGGAAGCCCTTCAGGTGTTTGAGCAGGATTTCCGGCAAAAAGCCATACATGTGGAACTTGAATTAATGTCTGATCCCCCCATGGTTCCTTTGGACAGAAAACTGCTTAAAAGAGCTTTTTGTAATATTATCAAGAATTCTGTTGAAGCTATGGAGATAGAACCCATGAAACTGAGGGTTGTCAGCCGGCTAATCGGAGATCATCTGGAGATACAGATATCCGATACTGGCGTGGGTATCTCTCAGGAAAAGATAAAAAATATCTTTGACCCGCTGGTAACCTCAAAGATTTATGGTCCGGGACTTGGCCTGACTTTTGCGCTTAAGATAATCCAGGACCACAAAGGGACCATCTCGGTAGAGAGCGAGCCCGGAAAAGGCACTGTTTTTACGATAAGATTCCCGGTAGAGTAATCAAGAAAGGGGGGAATATGTTAAAAGAGTTCAAAGAATTTGCCTTACGTGGAAATGTAGTTGATATGGCTGTTGGAATTATTATCGGTGCAGCTTTTGGTACCATCGTCAATTCGCTCGTATCTGATATCCTTATGCCGCCCATCGGTATCCTCTTCGGGAATGTTGATTTTTCAAGCTTCTTTATTGTTCTCAGGGAAGGTAAGATTCCCGGCCCTTATCTTTCACCCGCTGCCGCCAAGGCTGCCGGGGCAGTTACGATTAATTACGGTATATTCGTGAATACAATTATGAGCTTTTTGATTGTGGCCTTTGCAGTATTTCTTGTTGTTCGCAATATCAACAAACTTAGAAGACAGGAAGAAGCCCCGCTGGCGGTCAGCACAACGAAGGAATGCCCTTATTGTCTTTCTGCTATCCCTATTAAGGCTATTCGCTGCGCTCATTGCACCTCTGAGCTAAAGGGTCCATAGAATTATTTGGATACAGAGAAGAGACGAATAAATCAACCTGTTCTGAAAAGGAGAAAAGCCGAACTGATCCGGCGGCGCGCTATAATATTTGAAATATGTCATCCCTCTTCAGTAAGCTTGATAATTTTATTAAAAAAACCCTCTGGGAGATCGAAGAGGACTCTTCCGGAAAACTTAAAAAGCTTCTTATTACCGTTTTACGGCTTCTTCTTAAAATAGGTCGGGAATTTCTCAATGGTGAAAGCCCTCTACGGGCGTCCAGCCTCGTTTATATAACACTTCTTACATACAGTTGTCCCCATCTTAGCTGTCTCATCCTCCGTTGTTAAAGCCTTTGGTGTCCATAATATGCAACAGCGTCAGAGACAAGTTTCAGGGTGCTCGCTCGCCTCTTAATGATTTTGTATCCATTCGGGGATAGAGAACATTATGAGTGAGCTGGAAAATACAATTAATAACACGCTCTCCACAAAGACATTGAAAGAATTGGTTATTTCATATGCGCCTGATAACCCAAAGACTAATTAGAGTCTGTCCATAAACTACCGTTTCCTAATTTACGAACAGAAAACTATCCCGGCAGTGCCGGTACCTGTTCGGATTGTGGTCCTTATACTTCAAAAAGCATGCTGTCGTCATATTTTTCATGATTTCGGACGTGGATATCCCTTTATGCTCCTTTTGTGATCTGCCTTTCGCCTGTCTTCATTGCATCTGCGTTTGCATCTTCGCAAGGAGCGCTCCTGTCATCACACGAATGTTGTAAACAATCACGTTCCAGTACACCTTGGCATCAAATCGCGCCCTTGTCTTCCATTCGCACCGGTACAATTCAAAACCCCTTTTCAGATTCGAGATAACTGCTTCAATGCCGCTGCGCCATTTCTTCAGCCGCGTTTCCATGTTCGCGCTTCTGACGATGTTCTTAAGCGACCCTTTTATCTTATTGAAGACGATGTTGACGATCCCTTTCCCATGCGCTATCCTCGCATTGTCCTTTGAGGCATAGCCGCCGTCAGTCACCATATCACGGGGGATTATCTTATAGTTATCCTTGAGACGATCTATCACTGCCCCATAAAGTGTCGCGTCGGCAGGGTTGCCCTCCAGCACCTTGCAATCAAGTATCAGATTGCTACGGCCTGTCGCAAGGTTTATCTTATGTCCAAATTCTACTTCTCTCCTCCCCTTCACTATGATGTCCGTATGGTCTTCATAGATCGAAAATATCTTCTCTTCGTTCGGCACAGCCTCCCCAAGGATCTCATGTCGCCGGGAGATGTCATATACTTTCTCCGCCTTCGGCAACACGTCTTTCAGTTCTTTCCTTGCCGCCTCTGCAATTATCCAGCCTTCTATCGTTTTGGGCAGTTCTGCTGTTAATGCCCTCTCTGCCTGGTTGATGCTGCTGCGAAGCAGCTTCAGTTGTTTCTTGAATTCCTCTTCCCGTGCCTCTTTAGCTTTGGTGTTATTGATCTTGTAATGGTTCTTCTTAGCCTGTTTCTTGTAGCTCCGTACCTTGATCTCCACTCCACTGGCCTTCAGTTTTTTCAATAGTCGATCTATGGTTTTGATGCAGTCCCATATCAATGAGTTGTTTGTCGGATAATGTATATTTGTCTCTATTACGGTCCCGTCGGTCCGTATGCTTTTGCCGTCTTCAAGCCCTTCGCCTATTGCGGTTTTATTGATCGCTACCATCACCTTATCCAGCGCTTCTCCGCTTATCCGGGATATGTATTTCTGATACGCCTCAAAGGAAAACGGCTTCCGGTCGTCAAGTTTGATAAATACCGCGCACATCCTGGAATCATGTTGCGCATGCTCAAGCTCACGATAGGTCAGGTTTTTCATCTCTTTGTATATCGCCGCCCTCACTATCTGTTCCACTGTCGGCATGTCCTGCCTGCCGAGACTGCTGCTTTCTTTGCCCTTGGTTATGTCATCCTTCACTATTTCGTATATCTCAGGATGCTGGTTCAGTATCGTGTCCATTACAGCCAGTTCCGGATTCAAGGCCCACAGCTCTTTTTCAAATTGCAGTTTCAGTTCCTTCAACAGTTTCAAGGCTTCCTCCACGTTTCTTATTTCCTCTGCAATTTTACCATTTCTCTTTTTGTTTCCAGTAGTTATAATTTATAGACAGACTCTATTTAAGCTTGAAATCTACTCTGCTGTTTTTAAGCTTCTCTTTCTTTTCAGGCTCGAGAGATTTTGGTTCTACTAAAAACATCCTGTCTGCCGTAACCTGTCCGGACTTTAATATGTAATCCTTAATCTTGAGTGCCCGCTGGGAGGCAAGCTGCCGCAAGTCGTCATCCTTCACTTCTATATGGGTGAGCATCAATTTTTCCATCTCGGGCACGGGAAGGTCTTTAGCAAAGCCAATTATGTTCCTAGGCTTCGGAAACTTTTCTTCCTTATATGCCATTTTCAGGTACTTGGCATATTCCTCTTTCTCTATAGTCATCTTATCCACTGGAACAGCAGGCTGCCCTTTCTTAACAAGGTCCTTCAGTTTCTGCGCTTTCACTTTCTTTTTGAACAGATACTGCTTAAGTCCCTCCTTGTCTTTGTCAATATCAACATGTCCCTCCATCTCAAGTTTTAAGGCCGGCCTGTCAAAGAGGGCCTTAACCAGGGTGTCCAGTTTCTTCACATCTTGCACAGCCACATCGCTGCTACCATAATCAAACTCCACATAGCTAAGTTCCTCTCCACCTCCGAACATCGCTCCAAGAAGGGCAAAGGGTGAAGTGGCAGCCTTGGCTATCAGATTGAGCAGTATCTTAATTATTATCCTTCCGATGCTGAACTTAGGATCGTTAATATATCCGGACACAGGAACGTCCAGTTTGATTTCACCCTTTCTATTTTTAAGCAGAGCTATGGCAAGTCTCACGGGCAGTTTTGTGGCCTTGGGACTTTCAACCTTATCACCGAGAGTGAATTGGTCAAGGAATATGTTGTTTTTGGAGTCAAGTTTCTTTTTCACTATGAGGTACTGAAGATTGAGAGAAAGCGCTCCCTTTTGTATTGTGTACCCCAGATACCTGCCGGAATAAGGGGTCACCGGGCTCAGGTCCATGTTTTTAAAATCGATCTTTAGGTCAACGTACAGATCATCTCTCAATGGGTTTATCTTGCCCGTAATTTCAAGAGGGGCATAGTTTTCAAGTTTCCCCCGTAGATCCACGTCGGCAAACATGTTCTCCTCTGACGAAAGCCCTGATACCTTCCCCCCCATTTCAAGAAAGCTGGAGGAGTAATTGGGTTCGATGTGCCTGTCCGAAAAATTTATTGTGCCCCCTTGAAAAGTAATGGTATCTATCTTTATAAGCTTTTCGGGCTTTTGCGGTGGAGCCTCAACGACCGGTTTTGTGACAATGTCAGCAGGTTTTCCCTGTGCAGCTTCAGAAGGCTTTTGAGGCTCACTGCCTGGTATCCCTGGAGCGGCTTCTACAGGCTTTGCGTATGCCTCTACAATGGGTCCCTCAGACTTATTCTGCGTGGAAGTTGGTTCACTGCCTTTTTCCTGCATTACTCCCTGAAGGTTTATCGAGCCGTCTTTATTTATAATGATGCGCGAATAGAAATCAGTCAGCGCCACCTGGGTTATATTGATGTAAAGGGGATTGGATGTGGCATCCATTCCTCCGAAATAAAGAGAATTCCATTTCAGAAAATCCTCGGCATTTGCTTTGTCAAGGGAAGCAAAATTCCTGACTGAGGCTTCGCCCTTGTATGAAGCCTTCATGATGCCATCTTTTGAATAACCGGTAGAAACATTTCCGTTTAACGAGATATCGCCCTGGGTGACGATGATCTTGACACGGTCTGTAAAGTACGACTGGAACGGGGCAATCTCAACACCCTTGACATTCAGCTTCATATTTGCGGTGGGCGGATTGACGCCGACAGAGCCATTTGTCGTGACAGAGCCTTTTTTGTTGAACACAAAAGACAAAGATGCCCTGCCTTTTGAGTTTTTTGCAGTCGAAAGGTTGGTCCCCTTAAAGTTAATCCGTTCGGCAATCAGATTGACGGGCTCCTTAGGCATAGAGTCCTCTATCTTCAGAGCATAACGATCTACGGCAATTTCTTTTAGCGTAACACGCAATTCCTGCCCCTTTTGTGTCTTCCCGGGTTTTCCACTCGGCACCGCGGATTCGGGCACAAGGTTTTGGATGTTGAGCTTGCCGTCATCATAGCGTCTTATTTTTAAAATGCCCTTCTGGGTTGAAAGTGTGCCTACGTTGACCTCTCGTTTTGCGAGGTCCACTGAAGTATTCTTAAGTGATGCCTCGGGGATGTTAAGGAAATCATCCTTCTCCCCCCGCTTTCTCAGTTTCAGTGAAGTTAATGCGGCTGAAAGCTCTGCTAATCCCATCTCGGGCTCTTTTTCTGTCTTTTTAAACATATATTTTGTCGAAAGGTCGAGCGCGCCTTCCTCGACGTTAAAGAGAACGCTTTGAGAGTAATAGGGAGAATATTTCTTGAGTTGTATCTGGCCGAGTTCCAGAACGCCTTCGGACATTAATGGATTGATCGAAAAATCACTTTCGAGCTTCACGCTTTCTTTGGACTCCGTCTGCAATGAAAGATGTGCCTTTGCCTTCTTATTCAGTGCAGTACTCAGATTATCGATTCCGATATCTATCATCTCCAGTGTGGTTTTGAAAGGTATTGATTTGAAATCTGAAAACTCTATCTTCCCGGCTGCGACCCGAATCTGATCGGCATCCAAAGAGAGAGGAGTTGTTTCCTTATCGGACATTTTTTCCTCTCGCTCTTTTTCAGGCAGAAGGGCCAGCAGGTTGATTTTCGCAGATCTGTCACGCGATATGTTCAACTCCGGCGATTGAACCATCACCCTTGTCAAGTGTATTTTTTTTGCGATTAAGTCCGATGGAGCAAAAGATATCTCAAACGCTGGGAGAGATACGAGGGGATTCTGTTTAAGGTCAACAACCTTAATTTTCTTAAACGCGACATTACCTGACACATTCAAGGAAGGCGGCTTGTCTCTATACTGGACATATGAAACTCCCGTGTTTACATCCAGAAATCCGGACGGCATCTTGAAGGACATCTTGAATGGAGAGTATGCCAAATAGAATGGTATATCCAGGTCTTTGATGCTAATATCCAAATTAGTTTCATAGGAGTCCTTAAAAGGTTTTGCCTTGCCTTTGAAAGAAACAGGGGTGCCATTGACCTTTGCCTCAAATGACGGCTGTACGTATATGTCGACATAATGGGGCAGGCTGGATATAAAGGGTACCTTTATATCCATATCCCTCAGCTTGTGTGCTGTGTGTTTCGGGCCGTCATAAAAGTCGATACTTCCGTTAAGGATTTGTATATTGTTAAGGGAAAACCTGGGCTTTTTTTCTTCTTTTTTCGGCTTGGATTCCAGGAGGTCCGAAAAGTTGTAAGAACCGTCTTTGTTTCTAACTATGTTTACGTAGGGCTTGCTCACTTTAATCTCGCTGAGAATCAACCCTCTTTTTAAGATAGAGATACTCTGTAAGTTCAGGTAAAGTTCATCAAAGGATACAAAGGCATCCCGGCCATTTCTTTCATTAACCAGAAATCCTCTCACTGTTACGGACAGCACGAAGGGGTTTACCTTTACCTGCCTTATGGAAACTTGACGGTGAAGTTCTTCGGAAAGCTTTTTTGTGAGGACGGATTTGAGTATGGGCGGGACTACAAAAAAGCCGACAACAGAGAAAACAATAAGGAATATCAGAGTCCCGATAAAAGTCTTTTTCGCGGTCTTACCGGATTTTATATCTTTAAGCTTGAATGTGATTGTCATTAATCACATTGTATCATGATATGCGTGCAATGTTAATTCGTGCATGGTCTGAAAAAAGAGAGAAAGTCAAACATCCCCTACAAAAAATATCAAACTTCCCTGACAGACATTTTTAGTGACAAAAGCTATTCTTATTTGGAGGTATCTGTTTGTAAAGTCGTAGGGCCGTCATACGGAGGATTCATGACAGAAGGGGATGGCCGCACAATATGAAAGAAGATTTCGCCGCAAAGACGGCAATGAGCTTTGGACGATTGTATCTGCAAAACCGATTATGGATGGCGGGGACTGTTTCCTCGGTTTTTTTGCAGTTTAAGTGAACCGGGAAAAAGGACCATATTATATATTTACCATTAATACATGCAAAGGCGGCAATGGTGGAATCTGAAGTTATGCAAACTATCGGGTCGGGTTCAGAGACAGTACTGTTAGCGGAGGATGACCCCGATGTGAGAGCATTCATGAAGGACTTGCTTGAAGAATATGGGTATAAGGTAATAGAGGCAATAGACGGAGAGGATGCAATAAATAAATTAATGGTGTATAAGGACAACATCCACCTTGCACTGCTTGACGTAGTAATGCCGAATAAGAACGGCAGAGAGGTGTACGATGAGATAAAGAAGATAACACCTGATATCAAAGTGCTCTTTATGAGCGGATATCCGGCGGATATCATTCACAAAAAAGGGATCATTGAAAAGGGGTTCGCGTATATCGAAAAACCTGCCTCTCCGACAAGACTATTAAAAAAAATACAGGAGGTTTTAGGAAATTCATCCTTTGCTTTAAAGTCAGAACCCTCAGAACTGGGGACAGGACAGGCGCGTCCGTAATTCAGCGAGTTCTTTCTGGTAAGCATAAAGGTGCAAACCGTCACTGGCGGCATAAAGGTGGCCTACAGGTATGCCGACTTCATCTGAAATAAATTGCTGTAGTTTGACAAAACCTGCCAAATTTTCAGGCATGCCCGCATACAGGTCCCAACTCCTAAAAAAAACAGACATATTGAGTTTAGAGCGTGAATAATCAAGTTTGTCATTATCGTACGCGGGAATAACTTTAAATGTAATGAGCCTGAGACACGGCGGATCGAGTTTGCCGTCTTTGCCGCAGCAGTCATAAATATCTTCAGGCATTCCTATTTCTATTATCGCCTGATTGGTGATAGGAGTTTTCTTAAGCATGTCAATGACATGAAAGAGTGAGATATTGATGCGCTGGCCATAGGTGTAAGTCTCATTTTCAGCGAGTTCGCTGCCGATTATGTATTTCTCAAAATACTCCTGCGCTTTCTCTGCGGACGTCGGCGCTGGGATATTGGAACCTTCAGGCATTATTACGATTGGGTCTATCAAAGGGTATTCGACAACTCCCAGGAAATAAGGAAACTGGAGGCGACTCTGCTCTCCCTCAAAGGAGCCATACTGTATTGTGCCTGTCTGATACGCATGGATGAAATTGCCCTGCTCATCCGTTTCGAGAATTGCGTAAAGCGTTCTGAACCACAGGTCATTAATGGTTTTGGCTTGTATGGGAAAAAAAGACATTTTCATAAATTAAACAACCTCCGCTCGGATAATTATATTACATATCCGTCAAAATTCTCCATCATGATAACCGGTCTTAATGCCCTCCTAAAATTTGGAGGAGAGCCGTGGCAAAGGGAATTAATTACCAAGAGTTTTACTGATTTAAAATAATAATGATCGCATAAATTTATCGTACAAAATAATCTTAGGTTTTTAAATCGGAATTTGATAAAATGCAAATAATAGGGGATGTTTTTCAGATCGTAAAACGATAAGAGCATTTTATATGAAAGGGGGGGATTAGGAGATAAAATGCAGAATTATTTTTCCGGATAACTTGAACTAAAAAACTAAAGGGAGGGCTCCATGTCAAAAAAAATAATTGTAATTTCGATGTTGTTGCTTTCAATATTCGCCTTTTCAAATTCCGCATTGGCGGTCTGGGACCTCAGTGACAGTGGATATTGGATCAGCGGAAGTCTGACGGTCAAGGCTAATTTCCCGAACTTGGTCACTGCGACTGTTACATTGCCGAAGGTGCAGAATTTGGGTGAATATTTCATATTCTATTCAGATGGTACTTTCGAGGGTGAGCTGATAGGTACTCTCTTTGGACTCTTGGGCGGAGATTTATATTCGTATCCTTGGTGGGAAGAGGACAGCAAGGGCAACTTTACTGTCCATTTGGACGACTTAGTTGATGAATTTGCATCCTCGCTTACTGATCTTGGTCTTGATGTATCATATAAGACCCCTAATATTACGGGAAAGGTGGATAAAAACGGGAACATAAGCGGTAAACTCAACATGGTGCTTAATTTAGGGATCGATACCTCAGGCTCGGACTTCTACACGGATTATATTACCGGCTCCATTACCATTACCACAAGCTATAAGGGAACTTATGACCCAAGCTTTTTTTCTTATTCTTTGAAGCAGGGCAAAAAGGCTTCATCCGGGATGTCTGCGAAGAAGATACTGGGAGACTTTATTACCTCAATAAAAAGCCAGTTGCCGAAGAAACAGCAGTAAAGTTATTGCAAAGAATCTTTAGTGACGGAAGGTAGAATCGATATTTCCGACACTCCCTTCCGTCACTTTTCAGAGCTAAATGAAAAAACTGATTGTCTTAACCTTTACAATCTCGGTCTTATTCATTCCGACTGCCGCATTTTCCTGGGGACAGGCGACGCATGCGTATTTTGCAAAAGAATTGAGCAACGGAGTGCTCGATTCCGGCGAAATTTACGGGGCTACAGCGCCGGATATATTTAATCTTATGTTTGATTCTCCATATTATGATTACCTGGTTCAGCAGACACATCATCAGAGTCTGAAGGTGAAGATGCGGGCACGAAGGATGAAACTCGATTCTTTTGCCTTCGGATTTATAAGCCATAATGAGAGCTGGGGCGCTGATTATACCGCTCACATAAAAGGGCTCACGACCCGGAAAGGTTATGTGATCACAAAACGCGATTTATTGGCCCCTAAGTTAAGGCCGCAATTGCAGGTTATTCTTAATGATGCAGGTGTTCAGTATGCTTCCTTAATTGCAGGTCCGCTGGCCGATGGACTGGCCCATCCTTTAATAGAAGCGGCTGTCGATCTCCTGATTAAAAGAAATGAAGATCCATTGATCGGGGTCGAAATACGTGATTCAGCCGAGAGTCGTCCTGCGGCGGTCCCTGATCTTCTCGTTGCAGCCTATGCGGGCGGATTATCTCATTCTATGAAGATATCCCCGGAAGATGCGTCCGGAATTATTCGTGAAGCTGAATCCGTGTTCCGGCAGATAATGATCCGGTACGGCGAGATTCTGACAGAAGATGAGCCGGTCGCAATGTCAGATCTGGCAGAGCAGGGAGCTGCTTTAATTGAAAGCTATGTTGAATCCATCGTGGGTACGAATGTCGATATTCCGTCCGATGTTTTAGTCGAATTCCTTGGCCTTGCCGTTCAACAGGTCGAGGACGATTACCAGACGGAAATTGAAGCAACACTGGCTTACCTGAAAGGCCGTAAGGAAATATCCAATTATCTTCGATGTATCCAAAGCCGCTCGGTCCTTGAACGATTTATTTTTTGCAGGTATTAAAACGCATCCGCAGGTCGGACCTTATTACCATTCACCAAAGACTATTACGAGCATAATTTTATTATGAATATGATAGAAGCGCATGTCCGGTCCGCGTGAAAACGTGTCAGGAAAGATGGGGGATTATGCTAAAATATTTCAACCGAATATCTGCCCATGAAGATAATACATAAGTCGATACTAAAAGAATTAAGCTTGACCTTTATCCTCAGCCTTGCCTGCTTGAATTTTATCCTGATGATGGAAAAGCTTATCAGACTGAGCAGATTCCTCTCGGGTGTCGGTTCATCGACAACTGATATGGGCGCCCTCGTTATGTATATCCAGCCTCAGTTGTTTCTGCTCACGATCCCGATGGCGCTTTTGCTTTCAACATTGCTTACCTACGGACGTCTCAACATGGATAATGAACTTGTGATACTGAGGGCCAGTGGAATGGACTTTAAAGGTATCTCGGTGCCCGTTATTATCGTCGGTCTCTTGTGTTTTTCTATGAATGTTGCCGTAAGTTTTTATCTGGGGCCCAAAAGCAGCATAGCGCTCAGGGAGAAGATGATAAATATTATCAAGATGCGCGCCCCGCTCGCTATCGAAGAAGGCAGGTTTAATACCTCTTTTAAGAACACTCTGATCTTTGTGAAGGAGAAAACGGCTGATAATAAAATGCGGGGAATTTTTATGTATGACAACCGGAATAGGAACGAACCAAGGGTGCTGACAGCAAAAGAAGGGAAAATCTTCGCACAGGATGAGATGAATATAAACCTTTTGCTTGAGGACGGGTATATCAACATAGTTAATGATAAAAGTATCACCGATTTGTTTTTTAAGAAATACAATCTGATAATGAAACTCGAATCCGACACCCCGGGAAAGAAGCACAGTGAACTCACTCCGTATGAGCTGATGGAGAAGATAAAGAACTACAAGAGTGAAGCCATGTCCTTATACCCGGAACTGTACAGAAGGTTCTCACTCCCTCTCCTGTGTATAATCCTTATGTTTTTTGGGCCGCCGCTCTCGATGATAGCAGGAAAGTCCGGCAAGCTCGGAGGGTTGACCCTTGGCCTGGCTGTGTTCACAAGCTACTATATGCTGCTTATATACAGTGAAAATCTCTTTAAAGTGGGCAAGGTCCCGCATTATATCGGCGCCTGGATACCGACTCTTGTTATTGGAATATTGGCCTTATCGATATTCTGGAAAGAAAGCTCGCGATGAAAATAATTCGGCGTTATTATATCATGGAATTTTTTAAAGTAATGGGTATAATCGCCCTCGGGCTCGCGGCGGTGTTCAGCCTGTTGGACCTGGTCAACAATATTGATGAATTCTTGCCGGGGAAGGCGTCAGTCGGCGGCTTTGCTTATTACTCCTCATTAAGTTTTCCGAAATACCTTTATTACCTCTTGCCCACGTCGCTGCTTATCTGCAGTCTATTCGTGTTCAGCCAGGCATCACGCCATAAAGAAATTGTCATCATTAAAGCCGTAGGAGGACGACTTAGACGGCTGTTTTATCCGTTCATTGTCCTGGGGATTTTTTTCAGCTTATTCGGGTTTGTTCTTGGAGAGGGTGTGATGCCTAATTTTTCAGAGCGTTCTATCGAATTCAAAAAAACACATATGAAAAGCGGTGGTACCCTTGAATTTAAAGAGGGCACCCTCTGGATAAGAGGTACGGACAATTCTCTGGTAAGGATGGGACTTTACATACCGGACAAAAAACTTGCCAGAGGAGTAAGCATTTTCATTTATGATCAAACAGCCCTGAAGAAAAGGATAGAGGCAGCAGAGGCAGTATGGTTCGGGAATGAAGGTTTACAAGGCATGTGGAAGTTAAGAAAAGTAATTATCTATGATATCGAAAAGGGCGCTGTCAGCAACATGACGGAGATGGAGTATCCGTATCTTGAATCTCCTGATTTATTCACAAAAGCAATAAAGAACCCTGAAGAAATGGGGATAGGAGAACTTTCCCGCTATATCAGGAGAATGAAAAACGAAGGATTCAACGATCCGAAGCTTATCGTCGACCTTAACTCAAAGATATCGTTTCCTTTGACGAACCTCTTTATGGTCCTCCTTGGGATGTCCTTTTCGGTGATGAGCAGGATAGGGGGTGGAATCGTCGCCGCAGGTCTCGGAATATTCATAAGTATTATTTACTGGCTCATGTACACGCTGGTGCTTTCGATGGGCTATGCGAGAATCATCCCTCCGTTTGTCTCTACATGGATTGTGGCGATTCTGTTCGGCTCGATCGCGGTATACCTTTTTATGAAGATACCTGAATAGCAGCGATATGAACAGCTTGCCTAAGGGCTATCTCTGCCTTGTACTTCACGCTCATCTGCCTTATATAAGACATCCGGAACACGAATATTTCCTCGAAGAAAACTGGCTCTATGAAGCAATGACTGAAACATATATACCGCTGCTCGATATAATTTCACGGCTCATAGATGACTCTATAGATTTCAGAATGACCCTTTCCTTCAGCCCTACTTTGGTCGAAATGCTGAACGACGATTTACTCATGGAGAGGTATGTAAGGCATATCGAAAGGCTCATTGAGCTTGCCGAAAAAGAGGTTTACAGGACAAGGGGAGATATACATTTTGGACCTGTAGGGAGGATGTATCTTGAAAGGTTTTCGAAGGTCAGACATTTGTTTAAAGATGTCTATGCGAAGGACATCGTCTCCGGTTTTCGTGCATTACAGGACACGGGGAAGATCGAAATTATAACTACTGCCGCGACCCATGCCTTCCTCCCGAACCTGTCCATGCATCGGCAGGCAGTAAAGGCGCAGATAAAGATAGGCTCGGGACAGTATAAAAAAAATTTCTTGAGGCCCGCGAAAGGCATATGGCTTCCTGAGTGCGGCTTTGTGCCGGGGTTCGACAGTTATGTAATGGACGAAAAGATACGGTATTTTTTCCTTGAGACACACGGGATACTTTATGCCGAGCCTGCGCCGAGATACGGTGTTTATGCTCCCATCTTATGCCCTTCGGGCGTTGCAGCCTTCGGCAGGGATGCAGCAACTTCAAAGCAGGTCTGGTCTTCTGTCGGGGGATATCCGGGGGATTTCGATTACAGAGACTTTTACAGGGACATAGGATATGATCTCGATCCGGACTATATAAAATCGTTTGTCGGTCCATATGGGACAAGGACGTACACGGGTTTAAAATATTACAGAATAACGGGCAGGACAGAGGATAAGAGACCGTATGTAAGGCATCGGGCATTGGAGAAAGCAGCTGCGCACGCGGACAATTTCATATGTAACAGGGAGCGGCAGATACAGGGGCTATCAGAGACCCTGAAGATAAGACCGGTGGTGACCGCAGTTTATGACGCCGAGCTTTTCGGTCACTGGTGGTTTGAAGGCCCGGAATGGCTTGATTGTCTCTTTCGCGGTATGGCCGCCGAACGTAGAAACTTCAAAACCATAACGCCTTCCGAGTATTTGAGTCTCCAGGATTGCCGGCCTGAAAATTTACAGGTATGTCAGCCGTCCATGTCGAGCTGGGGTGACAAGGGATACAGCGAGGTCTGGCTGAACGGTTCGAACGACTATTTATACAGGCATCTTCTTAAGGCAACGGAACGGATGATATATCTTGCAGATAAATATCAGGATGCAGAGGGTATTCTTGAGAGAGCGCTAAATCAGGTTGCCAGGGAAATTCTGTTGGCTCAGCACAGTGACTGGACATTCATCATGCAAAACGGCAGCGCCGTGGAATATGCGAAAAAGCGTATCGAAGAGCATATCGGGCGGTTCAGCTTCCTCTATAAAGCGATAGTATCGGGAGAGATCCCTACGCGACGGCTTGAAGAAATGGAAGATAACGACAGGATATTTCAGGATATCGACTACCGGGTATACAGCGGGTTAAGACAGTAACTTGTCGAACGGATAGGCCTTCAGGAATTTCAGAAATTCTTCAAGGGAGTTTGACGAGACCGAGTTTTTATTGACGATCAGAGAAAAATCTCTTACGATCTTCTCCTCTTTTATGCTTAGCAGGCGTAAGGTACCGTATTTACTTTCTTTTCTCGCAGCCCAGCGTGAAATTATCGATACGCCCAGCCCATTCTCAACAGCGTCTTTTATGGCTTCCGTACTTCCGAGTATCCCGGATATCTTCATGTCGTGGACGGTAATGCCGTGTCTGGAAAAAAACTTCTCTATTATCTGCCGCGTGCCCGAACCGGCTTCCCTGAAAATGAAGGGTTCCTTTACTATCTCCGATATCGAGACTTCTTTTCTCTTTGACCACGGGTGACCGGGTGAGACTATCAGGAGCAATTCATCGGATAAAAGATTCATGACGGACATCCTCTGTCGTGACACATCTCCTTCGATGAGACCGATGTCGATATTGCCCGCGTTAAGCAATTCAATGACCCGTTTTGAATTTCCGACCAATAGATATATCCTTATCTTGGGATGTAAATTTCTGAAATCCGTAATAACGCTCGGCAGAAGATAGTTCCCTATATTTGAGCCTGCGCCAATGGTCAGACTTCCCTTAAAAAGACCCGTTTGTTTTGCGATTGCTTTTTCGGCAGAAGCATAGAGTGTGAGGATTTCTTTTGCATATTTATAAAGAATCTCTCCGGCAGTGGTCAGGGTAACCGTACTTGATGACCTATCGAATAATTTTGTTTCATATTTTTCCTCGATCGCCTGAATCTGGAGGCTTACAGCAGGTTGGGTGAGATGGATGATCTCGGAGGTCTTTGAAAAACTTTTTGTTTCGGCAACCGTGCAGAAGACTTTTAGTTTATGATCTTCCATTCATAACCTCCAGGAAAGAAGTTAAGAGTCAGAGCAGGGCGATAAGCCGAGTTCTGTGTATGTGGTCATTCATCTCAGGCCCGGCATTGCTGCCGGACTCTTGCGGCCATTACCCGTTCCGCCTCCTCACCAGCTGCAAGCCGATAAGGATTCGAAGGGGCCATTCTCAAAGCGGAACCTATTCGACCTTGCTCAAGGCGGGGTTTTCCAAGCCCGGAACGTCGCCATCCCGGCTGGTGAGCTCTTGCCTCACCTTTTCACCCTTACCCCGACATTTGTCAGGGCGGTTTCCCTTTCTGTGGCACTTTCCTTGGGGTCGCCCCCACTCCGTATTAAGGAGCGCCTTGCCCTGTAGAGCTCGGACTTTCCTCCCGGCCAAAGTTTATCTTTAACCGGGCGACCACTTGTCCTGCTCCGACCCTATAATTTTATTTTATCATTATATAATAAAAATTAAAAATTTAAAAGAGATATTTTTGTCATGGAGAGAATAAAAAAACATGAAAAAACCTTGCCAAGATAAGTCTTTAGTGAAAGTTTATTGCTGAGAGTCGTTTTTAAAATAGATAATTCTGCGGCATTGAGGGCAGTAAAAAATATCTTCGTTCTTTTTCATTTCAACAAAGAGCTGGGGGGGTATGTTCATATTGCATCCATGGCATATTTCTTCCTTTGCCTCCGTTACTGCAATACCCCCGCATGCTTCGCTCAAGATTGCATAAATATCATATATTTCTCTGTCAATCGTATCTACCAAAGTTGATCTCGTTCCCTTTATGCTCCGGAGTTCTTTTTCTGCTTCAGCTTTCTCGTCTTCAAGTTTTCTCTTGTTTGCCTCGATCTTTTCTTTGCCGGCTGTGAATTTTGCTTCTTCTGATTTGGATTGTTTGGATGCAGTGTCTATCTCCTCCATGACCGCGAGTATCTCGTCTTCTACTGAAGACCGGTCTTTTTCCATTGATTCTATTTCCTTGAGAAGCGCCTGATACTCTTTGTTCGTTTTTATCTCAGAGGTGTGCGCCTTTACTTTTACGATCTTCTCGCTTATCTCATCTAATCGTCTTTCTTTATCGCGTTTCTTTTTTTCTAACAAGTCGAGTTTCTGTTTGGTATTAAGCAGGAAGGCCTGAAATTCCTTAAGAGGCAGCTCTGCCTCGGCTATCTTTGAAGGAAACTCATGAATGATGCGGCTTACAGTGAAAATCTTGAAATCAATCTGCTGCAACTCTATCAAGCGTTTAAGTTGTTCGTACATTTATCCCTTAATCCCTTCAATTTAAAGAGAGACAGTGTATGGTGGGCCCACCAGGACTCGAACCTGGGACCAACCGGTTATGAGCCGGTAGCTCTACCAACTGAGCTATGGGCCCTCTTTAAGGCAGTCATAAGCTAAGAAATTAGAAGGATATGGTTAACATGTATATGACTCTCAACTTATAACTTTTTACTATAAACTTATTAATGATTTAAGATCAAGGTTTTTCGATAAACTCCCTGAGCCATTTGCTTCTTGAAGGGTGCTTTAATTTCCGTATGGCCTTTACTTCTATCTGCCGTATCCTCTCGCGGGTAACTTCAAACTCGACGCCGACCTCTTCAAGTGTCCGGGGGGCGTCTTCCCCGATGCCGAATCTTCTCCTTATAATTTTTTCTTCTTTGGGAGGCAATGAGCATAATATCTTGTCGATTTTCTTCTTCATATCACCGCTTATAGTGAAATCAAGCGGTGACGGCATTGCCTTATCCTCGATAAAGTCGCTAAGATGGCTGTCTTCTTCCCCGATGGGGGTCTCCAGAGAGATAGGCTCTTTTGATATCTTCAGGATCCCATCCACTTTTGCTGCAGGTATTTTCAATTTATCGGCGATCTCAATGGATAAGGGTTCTCTTCCCAATTCCTGGACGAGTTCCCTTGACACCTTCGTGATCTTGTTGATCGTTTCAACCATGTGGACGGGTATTCGTATTGTCCTCGATTGGTCCGCCAGGGCCCTTGTAATCGCCTGTCTTATCCACCATGTAGCGTACGTGCTGAATTTATATCCGCGCTGGTATTCGAACTTGTCGACAGCCCTCATGAGTCCGCTGTTACCTTCCTGTATCAGGTCCGAGAAACTTAACCCCCTTCCCAAATACCTTTTTGCAATACTTATTACAAGACGTAGGTTGGCTTCTATTAGAGCTTTTCTTGCCTCGGACACCTCTTTCTCCCCCTGTGTGAGGACCTTTAAAGCCCGTTTTATCTCGGTAGTCTTCATGCGGAACAGGATCTCTTTCTTCTCGATCATCTCTTTGAAGGACTTGCGTTCTTTTTCCGCCGCTGAATTTGATTGGGCCTTTTTATTCAAAAAAGCGATTTTCTTCTGTATCGCCTCAATTTCAGCCGACGATTTTTTTAACTCTTCTGAAAACGCCGTTACAACATCGGCTCTCAATTTAAGAGCGCATATTTTTTCAAGAATCCGGTTTCTGTTTTCTTCGAGCAATCCGATTATTGAAGAAGAACGTTTTGTGCCTGTCTCGTTGCGGGCGCGTTTCGGTATCTGTTTTGTCGCGTCAGAATAAGAATTGTCTCCAAGCTTTTTGAGATAGGTCATCCTTTTCTTGTTAAGAGAATCTATTTCTTTTGTGATCTTGTAAAATCTTTTTATCTCCAGATGTAGGTCTTCTTCCGTATCTTCTTCCCCGTTCTGAATAATCTCCGTCAACGGCGCCTCGCCGCTTTGGGACATCTTTCCGAGGGTTATAAGCTTTCTCAGAACAAAGGGGAGCGAAAATATTACCCTGTAAACTTTCTCCTTGCCATTTTCTATTTTTTTGGCTATCTCTATTTCGCCTTCACGGGTCAGCAGCGGCACGCTGCTCATTTCTTTTAGATAGATGCGCACAGGGTCTTTCTCGCCTTCTATAAAAGAGGACGGTTTCTCTTCCTCCTCAGAGGCTTTCTCCTCAGACCCGGCTTCAGAGAATAAACCTTTCCTTTCCTCGTCATACTCATCAAAATGCTCAAAATAATCGAAGTAGTGTTTCATGATGATATCCTTTTAACAAGTCTGCGCTTTTCTTTCAGCAATGCATTATGAAGTGCAACATCATGCGGTTCATTTGAGTCGGCCAATCTTTGCCTCTCCTCTCTTTGCCTCTCCTCAAAATCTTTCTGAATTAATACCTGTAAGCAGTCATCTATATTTCTGTCGACATGTTCTGCATCAAATCCGGGGTTTAACGACAGTTCGGTAATTAAGGTTTTATCCTCATCATCAGACTGGTCAAGGAGAGATGCTGCAGTAAACTTATCCGACAAGGTCCTGATTTTACAGAAGATTGATTTAATGGTTTTATCTTTTAAGTCTTCGACGGAAAGTTTGGAAAGAACATAGCCGGCCTTCTCCGGACACGCAATAACAGCGCTAAGGAGGAGGCACTCTTCCCTGTTCAGGGTTTTCATTGCCGGGCCCAGTCCTTCTGCGGCAAGCGCGCCGGGTCTTTTTCTTATCCTGTCAAGTTCATTTCTCAGAACGGATTCGTTGACCCTCGATCTGTCGGCGAGTTCACGCAGCAGTTCATCCGCGATGACAAGGTCTTTAACGGCTGATATCATGCCGAGCGCTTCTTTTACAGCATCTGTTCTGTCTCCCTTTGCAGTGTTCAGGATGAAATATATCAAAGATACGGCATCGGCAAGCATCTTCTTGAAAGGTCCGCTTCCGTTTTTCCTTAAGAAGCTGTCTGGGTCTTCGCCTTTGGGGAGCAAGAGCACCTTTGCCTTGAAGTCATTCTCACACAGTATTGCCAGAGACCTTCGCGCAGCGGAAATGCCTGCATTATCACCGTCAAAGACCAGGACGACCCTTTGAGTCAACGATTTTAATTTCTGCAATTGCCTGGCTGTAAGGGCTGTTCCTAAAGGCGCAACGGTATTTCTAAAGTCATGCTGGTGGCATACTATAACGTCGAGATATCCCTCAACAATTACAGCATACCCCTTCTTCCTTATTTCGTCCTTGGCAATGTTAAGCGCGAATAGGATCTCACCTTTTTTAAAGACCTCGGTCTCAGGGGAATTGATATACTTCGGCAACGCATCATCCAGGACCCTACCGCCAAATGCGATAATATCATTCCTGAGGTTAAATATGGGGAAGATAACGCGCCCCCTGAAAGAGTCCCTGTATCCCTTCTGTGATGGTCCGTACCGGTCATCAGTATGGATAAGCCCTGCTTCTTTTAAAAAGGCTTCGGAATGTCCCATCTTTCTCATATATGTTAAAAGACCGTCCCTCTGCCCTGTTGCATAGCCTATACAGAACCTGCTGATTGAATCGTCGTCAAGTCCCCTGTTCTTGAGATAGGCAACTGCCGTCTTTGAATCCTGCAGGTTTTTCATGAAGAATTTCATGGCGTCTTCGTTTATACGGAGTATCGTTTCTCGTTTTTCAGAGCTTTCTTTATCGAACTTGAAATCTGTTATTGTTATGCCTGCCTTTTTTGCCATATACCGGATGGCTTCTCCAAAAGAAAAATTATCGTGCTTCATCAGAAAGCTGACTGCATCCCCACCGACGCCGCACCCAAAACAATGAAATATCTGCTTTGGCCGGCTTACCATAAACGAAGGGGTTTTTTCAGTATGGAAAGGGCATAGGCCTTTATAGTTCTGGCCGGATTTCTTTAAATTGACATAATCGGATATGAACTCAACGATATCTATCTTGGACTTAATTTCTTCAAGCAGCCTGTCAGCCTTCATTCAGCCCTGCAGGTGATCGTCTGAATCTTCTGAATCCCGAACATTCAATGATTTCTAATGCATCACCCTCGGATATCCTATCAAGGAGTAAATTCAACCCGATGTTGTCGCTTGATATATGGCCTGCCACGATGATATTCAGGTGGTTTTTCTCCGCTTCTTTCCTGTGTTCTTCGCTGATGTGCATTCCAACGATAGTGTTCACCCCGCTGTTGGTAAGACTTTCATAGATGTCCCTGGCCCCTTCTGTTCCGCCGGTCATATCTACGAATATATTCCCCGCTTTCCTTTTCTTTGAGCCAAGGAAGATTTTCGGTCCCGAGCCGTTCATGGCTGCCGTTTTATATTCGGGTATGCCATTGAGCAGATCAAGGACATCGGACAGAAAGTGCGGTTTTTGTTCTTCAAACAGTCTCTGGAGATAGGCCGAGACCATGTTGTCTGCCGGCGTATGAAGACACAGGAAAGGGATATCCATGAGCCTTGCCGCGTCAACTGCTCTTGTATGGTTGGCAGGCATCAGTTTTCTCTCCACTTCCTTTATCCTCCCATCCATGAGTCCCTCGGCGATATTTATGGGTACGCCGTACATATTCAATATATCGGACTGCATCTGCATTACGGCATAAAGGTTTGCGAAGGCCGCTCCTGAAGGGTGATGCGATAGGAGCAGGTCTATTTTCCTTCCTTTTGCTCTGAGGTTGTCCGCCAGAAGAATTTCCCCGACATCAATATCGATCCCGGCAAGGACAGCTGTAACATCGGAGTCATCGGGCCCGTGAAGAATCCTCGAATCGGCATAGGGGTTCTGCAATGACTCCATGTCAAAAAATTCTTTCTCATCGGGTTTGAGGTCTTCGAAATCTTTCTTTCTACGCTCAAGTTCCTTTTGAACGATATCTTTGCCTCTGGGGTCGTTTTCGATCCCTGCCGCTATGGCCTTTGTATAAATAACTTTCAGTCTCATGCGCGTTCCAAAAGTTCCTTAACCTGCTGATTGATAGTCAAGTTTTTGCAGAAAGGACATTACCTTACCGCCATTCTAATTTTCTTAACGGCCTTTTTATGGGCAGCAACCGCCTTTTTTCCCTTTTAACGCTTGGCTTTTCGTAATGCTCTCTCTATTATTTACCTCTGAAAGAATCCCATCTTTCTCGCACTGTTTTTTAAACTTTTTGAGCGCATTTTCGAAAGAATCATTCTCCCTGACCCTTACATAGGGCATCCATATACCCACCTCTCCATGTCCAAAAATTTGTGTAATTTTAACAATTTGATAAATCGCCTGTCAATGTAAGTTCTGTCACGCCAACATGATAATGTCCTAATTAAGCAAATTAGCCCACATAATTCATAAAATTTTGGCATATGAGATTATTGGTGGGTTTTTGAGTCAAACGAAGACAATAGAAGACTATTGCGAAGCAGTTTTATAGACGAGTCACGATCTGATCCCGTAAAATCAGACGGAGAAGGGCTTCGTGGCAGTTTTTAAGCGCACTTCACCATTGAGGACATTTCCTGTTGAAGTTTTTCCGTAAGAAAATGTTCAGGTCGTATCAGCAGCAAGCCGATGATATACTAATGCAAAGATTTTCTTCCAGGGATAGCCACTGGCTAAGCGAAACCATACCCGTCGGGCTGTCTGGATTACCTGGGCTCCAATCTTCAGAAGCCTCAGCCTTAACTGCTGTATCTGCATTGAGGCAAATTCTGTTTTCTGAAGAGCTTCCCTGAGCCTCAGAACAAGCCAGTACGCCGCCATATGCAGGAAGAGTCTGAACTGGTTGGCAACAAAGCGATGACAACTCAACCGGTCTGCCTTGAGCCCATTTTTAAACTCGTCAATCCGTACCTCACAGGTACCGCCACGCTCGGTGTAAAACTCATAGAGTTCTTTTGGTTCATAGGAGAGGTTGGTTACGACAAAACGACGGTTAGGTCCCTGTATCAGCCATTCAGCCTTCATGATAACCCGTCGCTCTTTCGGCCAACTCTGCGCCTGATATAATCCCTCTGTAAACATCCTCTGTTTTTGTCCTGTTTCCGTATACTGCTTATGCGCTTTCTTGAGAATGGCTTCGATCATCCGCTCAAGCACATCATTACGGATCAGACCGATCATATATTTGAGACCCTCTTCTTCACAGTATTCATATAACTCTGGTACTGCAAATCCAGCATCGCCACGGACGATGATCTCTGTTTTTGGAAACGCCTCCTTAAGTTTCGGAATGATCCGCTTGAGGATCGACACCGCTCCATAACTGGCATGCCGGTTACCAGCTCTGAGGGCCGCTGTTATCAGTTGCCCTGTGTCAGCATCGTAGATTACAAGCGGATGGTACATGTATTGGTCATAGTAGCCATGAAAGAACGTCAACTGCTGATTGCCGTATGTCGGATCGTCCGTCCCATCAAGGTCCAGAATAATCCTTTTTGGCTTTCTCTTCCGGTTCCGACGAATGTAAAGATTAATAAAATATTCTCCTATCCTGTATAGATCGTTCCGGGTGATTGCGTTTTCCAAGCGTGACAAGGTGGGCTGTGAGCCAAGATCTTCATCGCTCAACTTCCGTCCACAGGCTGTCTTCAGTGCTGGATCTTTTCTTACTATGTTTGCATCGTTACAGTCCTCATACCCAGCAACGATTTGATATGTCCGCTGACGTAACAGTGTCTCCAGATTGTGATCGGTGTAACGGTTGTCTCTTCGGTCTGTAATACATCCTGCCATCCCTGTTATCAACCGCAAAGCATTGTCTGCTTGCCTCACCAGCAACAAGCCCGAATCAGAGGTTATCTCCCCTCCCTTAAAATCTACCGTTATTTTTTGCTTCCGTATGAATGAAAAGGTGAGCTGTTTTGTGATACACTCTGTCATATAGCCAACCATCCTTTCTTTGGTTTTGAGCTCTCGTAAACTCAATAATACCAAAGGTCTTAGGATTGTTGGCTATTTTTTTAGGCAGAATTTATGAATAATCTGGGTTAGAAATGTCCGGTTTTAGAGGTGCTACAATGCTCTTTTGTGAAGGAGGGCATAATGGCAGGAAAGGACATTATCATGCTAAGCCAGCAGGACCTGAAGCGGCTTCATGTTATCGAGAAGGTGCATGAAGGGGCAATCAAGCAGGTAAGTGCAGCACCGTTGCTTTCGTTGAGCACTCGCCAGATACGGCGACTACTCAGCCGGATAAGGAAGGAGGGTCAGCGTGGCATAGTTCACCAATCCAGGGGGAAGCCTTCCAACAGGAGATATCCTGATACGGTAAAGAATAAGGCGATAGCGCTTTATCGACAGAGGTATCGGGGATTTGGTCCAACCCTGGCTGCAGAGAAGCTCTCTGAGGAGAACGGCATCAGGATAACCGATGAGACCTTACGGAAGTGGCTGATAGCGTCTGGGGACTGGCAGAAGGCCCGCAAAAAGTCAGTACACCGTCAGTGGAGGGAGCGGAAGCAGCACTGCGGGGCGATGGTGCAGATGGACGGCTCTCATCACGACTGGTTTGAGGGTAGAGGTCCCAAGTGCGTCCTCATGGGTTACATCGACGATGCCACAAACAGGGCCTATGGCAGGTTTTATGAATATGAAGGGACTATGCCGGCAATGGACGGCTTTAAACGCTACATCAAGAAGCATGGGATACCCCTGCGCGTCTACTTGGATAAGCACGGAGCCTATAAATCAAACGGCAAGCCGACGATTGAGGAAGAATTGCAAGGGATTGGACCACTCAGTGAGTTTGAGCGGGCTTTAAGTGAACTCGCAGTAGAGGTCATCAATGCCAACTCTCCACAGGCAAAGGGCAGGATTGAGAGGTTCTTTGGCACCCTTCAGGACAGACTGGTGAAAGAGATGCGCTTAAAGAACATTACGTCCATAAAAGAGGCAAACACATTCCTTGATCAGTATTGGCCCGCTTACAACAGAAGGTTTGCCGTCAGGCCGGTGCGCAAAGAAGATCTCCACCGCGACATTCCCCAAGGACTAACCCTTGACAATGTTTTTTGCGTAAAGACCAAAAGAACGCTCCGCAATGACTTTACCGTAGCTCACAATAGGAAACTCTATCAGGTACATAGCCATGTCCGTGCCTCGGCAGTAGTTGTTCAAGACAGACTGGATGGTTCCATGGTCATAACGCATAAGGATAGACCATTGCAATTCACGGAGATCGCCTCGCGACCAGTGAAAGAAAAGAAGCTCTCACTCCAATCCCATAGAAAGATCATCCGTCCGACACAACACCACCCTTGGAAAAACCTTAAGTTCGGCAAACGCCGACATGAACAAGGACACCTCATAGGATCACTATCATGAAAACCGGACATTTCTATTTTGGTAAAAACCGGACATTTCTATTTTGGCTTGACACTGTCAATGTAAGTTCTTGCAAAATTTGGGTTCTTATGATAGATTTATTACGGCTTCAGGATACATGGGGGGTTCGGACTTAGTCCTTGAGTTTTCTTTTATTAAATATCTTTATAAAAAATTGCAGACGGAGTTTCATGTGGACACGGATATATTGACTCAGCCTCCCCCGATTATGGGGAAAAGCCCGAAGATTTTTAAGGTTTTCAGGGAAATAAAGAGGATAGCGCACAAGGACTTGCCTGTACTTATATCGGGGGAAACCGGAACATGTAAAGAACTCGTTGCAAGGGCGATTCATCATAATAGTCCACGGACCGGCGGTCCTTTTATCACAGTAAGCATGACATCGGCCCCGGGAGAACCCGCAGAACCGGGATTGTTCGGATTCACAGGGTCTGCAGTAAAAAGAGCCGGTAAGATAGACGAGGCACATGGAGGTACCGTCTTTGTCGATGAAATTTCAGAGATTGATATGAACCAGCAGGAAAAACTCCTCTGCTTTCTCAAGGAAAAAAGCGGCCTTGCCGGTAACAGTGACTTCTGTAAATCGGATGTAAGGTTAATAGGCGCAACCAGCAGAAACCTTAAAGAGGCTGTAGCTGACGGCCGCTTCAGAAAAGACCTTTATGATATTTTCAGCAGTGTTCACATCAAGATACCTCCTCTCAGGGAGAGGAAGGAAGATATTATCTTTCTTTCAAAGTATTTATTGGATAAAGCGGTCGAGAAGTTTGAGACAGGCCCTAAAGAATTTTCGAAAGAGGCGAGGGACTTTCTGCTGCAGCATCACTGGCCGTTTAATATGCGCGAAATTGAGAACACCATTAAGAGAGCTGTGGTTCTCTCCAAGGGATCGGTCATACAGAAAAAAGACCTCATCGGTGAGGATATAGGTTCCTGCTCTATAAAAGAGTTTCTCGAAGAAAAACTCAACCGCTATCTGAAAGAAATGACGAAACTCGAAAACTGCAATCTCTATGATACCGTGCTCTCGGAAGTGGAAAGTTCACTTATTTCTATCGTCCTCAAGGAGACTGAAGGCAACCAGTTAAGGGCCGCGAAGACGCTCGGCATCAATAGGAACACCTTAAGAGCAAAGATCAAAGAATATAAAATCCGTTTGTAGCCCAAACGTAGTGAGCATTTCTGAAGAACATGAGAAAGGGTATCCAACCCTTCACATTCTTTTAATATTATCTTCATCACTTCTTCATATTTATATCCTAATCTAATGATAAGTGGGCATTTTCTTCATCTTTCTGCAGCCGGCTCTTCCAACCTGTAATAACGGCTTGTGGCAGCGCACTTAAAGAGAAAAAGCAGCACTAAAAATAAACATTTGATAAGATAGCAAATAGAAGAAAGAGAAAATATGAAAAGGTCATTTTATGTAATAATCATGTCTGTTTTTATTGGTTTGTTTTCGATACCGGTAACGATTTATGCACAATCTGACCAGGATGCAACAATAGTCTTTCCAATAGAGCAACCACTCGCCTGTAAAAGCGCCTCATCGGTCAGACACTCTTTTATCGTAAAACTTAAAGATGAAATATCCTCAATCCTTAGTAAGATTAAATCTAAAATAACGGGAAAAGGCGGCAGTTTCGATGGCAATAAGGAATGTGGCTCCTTTGAGGGCAAGTCAGTGCTCGGAACAATTAAGGTAGAGTATCGCAGTATTTCCGATAACGAAATAGAAATTACCATTAAGGACAAACCGTTTGTTATCCCTTACAGCACGATTGAATTTGAGATAAAGAAATATCTCAGTTAGTGACTTCGCACAATTATATTTTTCACGCCTATTCAAGCTTCAGCAACTGGGACCTCTCAATAGAGCGCGTATTGAAGAAAAAAATGGTTTGACAAACCGGACGCAATTGATATTATCTATTCGTATAATGGGTTTAAAATGCGACGACTTGGTGCAAGGATGTTATTGTATAAACAAACTATAGATAAACTGAGGAGCGTGGGGTGGAAGCTATGAAGTGCTGGGAAGTTTTTGAATGCAGGGAAAAAGAATGCCCGGCTTATAAGGCAAAGGCTCTCAATTGCTGGCTGTTCTCGGAAACCCATTGCCGTAACGAGATTCAGGGGAAATTCCTTGAGAAGATGGAGATGTGCCTCGGGTGCAGGGTTTTTAAAATAAATATGGATGTTGAAGGGATGAAAGATACCATCAGCGTTGCCAATAAACAGTTCAAGGAGTTCAGAAATATCGTCCGCAGCCGGGACAAGGAACTGGAGAATATCGGGTTGGAATTAGCTTTGGGCCTCTCGGAGGTCTTTGAGGCTTTAAAGAAGATTTCATCGGGAGACCCCACTGTAAGAATCCCCGAAAAATCCAGCATAGAGCTGATAGGCAAATTAAAGCATATCGTTAATTTAACTGCTGAAGAGATCGGTGAAATCGTTGATCAGTCTCATGAATTTGCGATAGTCCTTGCCGAGCATTTTGACGTATTGCATAAGGTATCGACGGGCGACCTGCGCGCAAGGGTGTCCGGCAAGTCGCAGATTGAACTGCTGGAGTCCCTGAAGAAGGTAATGAACAAGACAATCGAAAGTATTTCAAAAGAAATCAAAGAACGTAATCGAGCAGAGGCTGCGTTGAAGAAGGCGCATGATGAACTCGAACAACGCGTTGAAGACCGCACCGCGGAACTGACGGAGGCAAATGAAAAAATGAGACAGGAAATTGCCGAGCGCAAACGGGTTGAAGAGGCGCTGCGGGAAAGCGAGATCAGGTTCCGCCGTGTGACGGAAGCCGCTTTTGAAGGTGTTGCGGTAACGAAGGGAGGCACATTAATTGACGTCAGTGCAAAGTTGGCAAAGTTGTTCGGGTATTTACGGAAGGAACTCATCGGGAAGTCTCTTGAAGGCCTTATAGCGCCAAAAACCCGTAAAGATACAATCGCGAAAATCCTTTCCGGGTATAGCATGTCTTATGAGAGCCTGTGCTTAAGGAAGGACGGGACAGTATTCCCTGTAGAAGTTTGCGGAAAGAACTATTCATCGAAGGGAAAAGAGCTCTGCGTTACGGCTATCCGCGATATTACCAAACGCAGGCTTCGGGAAGACGTGCTCCAGGAAAGTGAGGAGAAATATAAAACGCTGACGGAAAATTCACTGACAGGGATATTCATACACCAGAATGGGATGTTCGTTTTTGTCAATGATAAATTCGCAAAAATGCACGGCTACAAACCCGAAGAGTTGCTGCATAAAGAACATTGGGTATTAGTCCATCCCGATGAAAGAAAACTCCTGAAGGAATTTGCTATGAAAAGGCTGGAAGGAAAACCTGTACCGCAACAATATGAAGTACGCAGGATGACAAAGGACGGAAAGACCATTTGGTGTGAGATGATGGCCACCGTTATTCAATATAGAGGCAAACCGGCAATCATGGGGAATGTTACTGATATTACAGAGCGGAAGCTGGCGGAGAGCGCCATTAAAAAAAGTGAAGAGCAGCTGCGGAATCTCACTTCATATTTGCAAAAGGTCGGAGAGATAGAGAGAACGAATATTGCGCGTGAGATCCATGATGAATTGGGCCAGACCTTGACGGTCTTGAAAATGGATCTGTCTTGGCTGAGCCGGAGATTGGAGGATAATCAAATATCGCTGCTCGAAAAAACAGACGCAATGTCACACCTGATCAGTAAAACAATCCAGACCGTAAAAAAGATTTCCACAGAACTGCGCCCCGGATTGCTGGATGACCTCGGTCTCTCAGCCGCTATCGAGTGGCAGGCCGAAGAATTTCAGAAACGGACAGGTATAAAATGTAAAATATCAATGGAACCTAAAGACATCACTTTTGACAGAGACCGCAATACCGCTATTTTTCGTATTTTTCAGGAGACTTTGACGAATATCGCGCGGCATGCGGGGGCAACGGAAGTGAGCGTTAGCTTAAAACAAAAAGTGGGCCGGATAGAACTGACCGTGCGTGATAACGGCAGGGGAATTACCGAGGAGGAACTTGCCAACCCGAAATCGTTCGGGCTTATCGGTATCAGAGAACGCGTAAAAATATTCGGCGGAAATAACACAATAAAAGGTGTGCCCGGGCAGGGAACCACAGTGACTGTGAGAATGCCGGTCCGTGATATGATGGGAAATCGATGATTAAGATTCTCATTGCCGACGACCATACGATTTTTCGTGAAGGACTGAAACATATCCTGGCAGAATACCCTGATGTGACCGTCACCGATGAAGCGAGTAACGGCCGTGAAGTCCTCGATAAAATCTGGAACAATGATTATGATATGGTCCTGCTCGATATCTCCATGCCCGGAATGACCGGGCTTGAAGCGCTGAAACAGCTGAAAAATGAAAAACCTAAACTTCCCGTGCTTGTCTTAAGCATGCATCCTGAAGAACAATATGCGGTTCGTGCCCTCAGGGCAGGCGCTTCCGGATACCTGACGAAAGAGAGCGCGCCTGATGAGTTGATGACTGCAATAAGGAAGATATCTCAAGGCAGAAAATATATCACTTCCTCTTTGGCTGAAAGATTGGCCTTCGAGGTTGAAGCCGATTCTGAAAAGCCTTTGCACGATATACTTTCGGACCGGGAATACCAGGTGCTTCGCATGATCGCCGAGGGGAAGACGGTAAAACATATTGCCGAAGAACTTTCCCTGAGCATGAAGACCGTCAGTACCTATCGGACCCGGATCATGGAAAAGATGAAAATGACTACAAACGCGGAACTGATGCATTACGCGATGAAACATCATATCCTGGACTGATTCAGCTTATCCCGCCATTCAACACATATCTGCCGTTGTAGGACAAAACCTTACCCCCAAAAGGCCGGAAGACCGACAAAATTATCAGACAAATGCCGATATTTTTTCTTGCTTCCATATATCAAAATTAAGTATGGATAAAAGAAAAAGAGCGCATCTAAAATTGTACACCGATTAAGTAGCAAGAGGTCCATATGAAAGAATCGGATAGTTACGCAAAGAACATTGACTTATACGAAGAAAGAGAAGCGTACGATTTCCAGGGATTAAGCGACTGTGATACGGACATGTTGTTCCAACCCGAGTTGGAGTATCCTTCAGAGCAGGCCTTTAATATAGAGGATGAAGTTATAGCCGATCAAAAAACTTCTTGCGAAGGAGTGGTGAAGGAACACCCAACATACGGTGAAACTGAAGACCTTGTCCAGGCGTACTTCCACTCCCTGGGAGATATTTCGATACTTACGAAAGCCGAAGAAACAGCGCTCGCAAGAAGAATAGAGGAAGGGAATGAAGCTGCTGAAGCAAAGAACGAAATGATAATCCGCAACCTGAGGCTGGTAATAAATATAGCCAAACACTATATCGGCAGAGGGCTTTCGCTGCTTGATATGATTCAGGAAGGCAATATAGGCCTTATGAAGGCGATAGACAAGTTTGACTATAAAAAGGGGTTTAAATTCAGCACCTATGCTTCATGGTGGATACGACAGGCGATTACAAAGGCGCTGTTGGACCAAACAAAGACGATCAGGGTCCCGGCGCATATAGTGGAACTTTATAACGAAGTTGTGAAGGCTTCGAAAGAACTGATATTGCAACTCGGGAGAGAACCATACACGGAGGAAATCGCAGAGCGTCTGAGGATCCCCGCAAAAAAAGTCGAACAGGTACTGAAGGCGATTCAGGACCCTGTGGCGCTCCAGACTGCGATGGGGGATGATGATACAACGCTCGAAGATTTTATAGGCGATGATTCTCGTTCTTCGCCCTATTCAGACGCGGAAAAAAATAAAATTTCCGAACAGATACTGAAAATCCTCCATACCCTTACCGATAGGGAGCAAACGATAATAAAAATGAGATTCGGCATCGGCCTTAACAGGACCTATACTCTAAGGGAAATAGGCAGCCGGCTTTCCATCACCTATGAAAGGGTCAGACAGATAGAGACCAAAGCCATACGGAAATTGAAGCATCCTCAACGGAGCAGGGAATTAAAGAGCTTGACAATAACTTAATTCAGGCGCCTTGAGAAAGAGCATGCAAATCGGCCAAAAACAGATAGAAGAACTCATGGAGGGATCGAAGGGCTTTGAAGGTTTTCAATGTTATAAATTGGGCGTCGGAGTCCTCTGCAAAGCAGCCGATATAGGATTGGAGACGTTTCTTTTATGTTTGGAAAAAAAACCGGAGGGATGTAACTTTTCAGTGTCTTTTGGGAATGCATTATTTTGTAAATGTCCTCTACGCATCTTTATCGCAAGGGAAACGAAGGAGTAGACTCGCGGTCCGGCACCCTATCTTCACTCACAGGCAAAGAACGTTACATATGCTCCGGCTTTAGCGATTCCTGCATATTTTATTCTTTTGTCCAGGAGGTTTGCGTTATGTCTCCGGGAGTTCTTCCACCCATTGAATTGGTCTTCAGGCGCGGGCGAGTTCCATCCCACATTTTCAACGCAGTGCATACGCTTGCATTGTTTAAACCTCTCATCAAACGCGTTATGGTTCAGAGAATTATTATCATTCATGTCTTTGCAGTGTTCTATTGCAAGTCTGTACAATGTTTCATCAGCGGACAGAGGATTCAATCGGTTCATTAGTCTGTAATGGTTTATAAGACGCAGGAGCCTTTCTTCATAAGTTGATGCTCTGTTCTTATCAACTGCAATTGCAGACTGCATTAACAGCGGCACTGTTAACACCGAAGCAAGAATATAGATTAATCTGCGGCGCATGACTTTTTAGTCCCTATCATCTTTTTGATATATTCCTCAACGCAAAAGAGGGTATCGAGTTCTTTCCCCGCAATCTCTTGCAGGCGCGTCCATAACCGAACGTCTTATGAAGAGTATGCACTGAAGTGATTGAGCGGACTACATCGCTTTCAGGTTGTTCGGGCGTATAAATACTCATCTATGCCGGTCTGTGATTTTAACCCTTGATATGTGATATCGGCTATCTTGAAAAGATTGACCGTGTCTTCCCTGTTGTAGGTTTTGAGGAGTTCAAGAGCCTCGCTGCTGCCTTTGTGCGCGCGCTCCCAGAGCTTGACAGCGTCGTAGCCATTGAAATCCCTGACCGTTTCATCCCTTTCGATGCCGAGATTTACTTCAAGTTTCTTGAGTCCTCCTTTGAACCCGAGCTTTTTTGACCCAAAGCAGATATCAAAATGCGGGATATCGAACTTCAGTCCGGGCATCGCTCTCATCAGGTAAGGTATATCAAAGCCGGTGCCGAAGAATGTTATGAGATATTTATATCCGGACAATTCCTTTTTCAGGTTGCCGGTAGTCAGGTTTATATCTTTTATAAAACAGGTATAATCATATCCGTCGTACAAACCGACGACGGTTACGTATCCTCCTTTGCCTGGCATAAGCCCGTTCGTTTCGATATCCAGGCATACCGCCCTGTTTTTGAATATATCAAAGAGCCTCCAGTGCTCTCTCCTCTTTATCGCAGTCCCGAAGTACACTGCATTGGCGTTGTCGAGTTCTATTGCTGCAGAGGACAAATACTGATCAAAAAGGTTTTTTTTATAACTGCTTATAAAATTTATATCGGATGCATCGATAAAATCAGGCCAGGTAAGTATTCCATTTCTCCAGAGTCTTTTTTCAAGCTTCTCACCGATTCCGTTTAGGATGCTGAAAGTGTTCCTTATCATTTATCTCCGGTTCTCTGAAACTGTTAATAGATTATGATCCTTCAATTATTTAAAATCATTTCTCCATTCTTTGTAAACCCTCTGCCGCCTTTTGCTGAGAAGGGTTGATTTTTATGGCCTTTTCAAATGCAGATTTCGCCCTCAATTTATAACCGAGTTCCAGGTAGATGTGTCCGAGTTCCGCAAGATAATCGGGATTCAAAGGATCGAGTTTAACGGCCTGACCAAGAATTCTGCCTGCTTCACTGAATTTATTCTCTTTCTTTAATATGATGCCGAGAAAGAAGAAGTAGGACGGTACAGAGTTGTCAAGATAAATAGCCTGTTCAAACAACCTTTTTGCCTCGTCATACAATCCGTTGCTGAAAGCATCTTTTCCTTCCCTGAATTTAGTTCTTGCCATATCTGTATTGTTTATTCGGGCGCCGGTATCCTGTTCCGTGGAATGCCCGAATGAGAGGCTCATATCATATTGAATCCTCATCCGGGGGTCGGAGAGGATTTTATATACTTTTGTCAAATGGGAAAAGATCGCATTCAATCTGTCTTTTAATACAGCGGAAGCGATATACGAATGTCTGTCAGGATGAAATTCTTTAGCGGCTTTATAATACGCCTTTTTGATCTCATTAAGAGTGGCGGCCTTTTCGACTCCTAAAAAGCTGTAGTTGTCGATGGAATCAATCTTCTCGTAGAGGGTATCGGCTCTCTCCGGAAAATCAGGATCTTCCTCGATAGTATCACTCATTGCGTCTTCATGAGCCTTCGGCCTGTCCTTTTGCTTTCATGTCAATTATCCTCTGCACATCAGGGAATAAATAGTATTCATTGTCAACAGATTATTCAGGCGTGGATAAGCGCTTATATTTTGGCATCGGGAAGATTGATTTTTATGACCTGGCCTTTTTCTCCAAGGTTTCTGATTTCCTTGCCGTTAAAAACTAACCTTATTCCTCCTGCATTGCCGATTTTCAGGATAAAAAATTTATTTGCATACCATTTTACGGACTCACCGGGTTTCATCAATATTTCCCTTGAATCCGCATTATCGCTGGTAACAAGAAGCCATGTGGTATCAATAGCAAAAACCTCGAGGACCTGCTGCGAGGTCTTTGCTATTGATCCGGCGTTTGCCGAAAGGTTGTCCGTCACACGCGGGCCTGTTTTTTGTTTTCCTTTTTCATCCGTTGGACGCAAGAGAGCGGAAGGACCGTCCCGGCGTTCCTTTGCGGTCGTTTGAGGCGTGCTCAATGCCGGCTGGATCCGCTGGGAGGGCGGATTGGTAGGACCGGAAAAAATAAGTTTATTCGGGAAGCGAATAAATGTAACAAGGATTATTGCAAAAGACAAGAGCAGCGCAGGGACAATAAAGTACTTGACTTTTGAAGGTCTCCTGTCCGTATTTTCCTTTTCGGGGAGGTTGATTTTCTCGTTCATGGAGGCCGATAATTGTTCCTTATAAGCCTTGACCGCGAATTCAGGATCAATGCCGAGGGTCCTTGCGTATTCGTGGATATATCCTTTTACATAAACTTCTGCAGGAAGCCTTTCGATATTTCCATCTTCAATCGATTTGAGATAATCATATCCTATTTTAAGGCTGTTGGATATTTCCCTGAGATCCATGCCCAATTCTTCGCGCTTTTTCTTTAGAATCTCTCCTACCAACGGGCCTCCTTAAAACAGGCATTTTTCTAATAATAACACATGGCATATGTAAGGGCAACACACCGCAAGGGCGGCGCAAGCCACTCTATGCTATTATAACTAATAATGGACCGCGTTGTTGTAACAGGGATGGGCGCTGTCAGCCCTATAGGAAATACATTGTATGAGTCCTGGACCGCTGCTAAGGCGGGTATGTCGGGCATAGCGCCGATAACAAGATTCGATGCGTCCATGACGCCGTGGAAAGTGGCCGGCGAGGTCAAAGGGTTTGATGCGGCAGCATATCTTTCCCTAAAGGAGATAACAAGACTTGACCGGTTTATACACTATGCTGTTGCTGCTGCGGTAATGGCGGCGGAAGACGCCGGTACCGGCGATCTCGAAAAAGCCGGGGTTATTATCGGTTCAAGCCGCGGAGGGATAAGTACATTTGAACAGGCCATAATCGACAGTACCCGGTCATCGGTAAAAGACCGGCATAGAGGATATCTGCCCAGGCGTCATGTGTCCGCATATCTTATGGCTGCAACAACAATCAGCATGGCTTCATCTTATGTCGCAAGGAAACTGGGCATAAAAGGCCACTGCCTGGGCGTGTCCAATGCATGCGCTTCGGGCGCGAATGCTATCGGGGAGGCATATCGTCTGATCAGGTCGGGATATAATGGCCCGGTGCTTTGCGGCGGTACAGAGGCGCCTGTCTGCAGGATATGCATGGAAGGGTATGGATCATCGGGGGTGTTATCCGCGGGCAGTGATTATTCTGCAAGCAGGCCGTTTGACAGAACAAGAGACGGGTTTGTCCTTTCGGAGGGGGCGTGCGTCCTGGTTCTGGAGGAGCTTAAGAGCGCGGCGGACAGAGGCGCAAGGATATATGGGGAAATCACAGGATACGGCAATACCTCGGATGCTTTTCACCAGATTGTTCCGTCAGCAGAAGGAGAGGCAAGGGCGATAAAGTCCGCAATAGAGGAAGCAGGATTAAAGCCGGCAAATATACACTTTATTAGCGCGCACGGCACTTCAACCATACTTGGCGACAAAACGGAAACTCAGGCGATTAAGCTGGTATTCGACAAAAATGCCTATCAGGTTCCCGTAACTTCCCTAAAATCATCCACAGGCCATATGCTCGCTGCGTCAGGCGCGATTGAGGCGGCTTTTACATTGCTGAGCATGAACGAAGGGATTATCCCGCCGACAATAAATTTAAAGGAGAGAGATCCAGAATGTGATCTCGGTTATGTGACCGGGGGGCAGGGCAAAGCCGATATTGAGTTTGCAATGTCTCTATCGTTTGGGTTCGGTGGCGTAAACGCAGCGCTGGTTTTTAAAAGACCGGGCGACTGAATTCCATCATAGCTTCTTCTTCCGGGTTATCTGTCAGGTCTCTGTATTTGGGTGAAAAGTGCATAACAACAAGCTTTCTTACCCCTGCTTCCTTTGCGATCCTGCCGGTGATCTTTGCAGTTAGATGGAACCTCTGCAATGCCCTGTCAGCGTCTTTATCCATAAAATGCGCCTCGCAGTAGAAGGTGTCCGAATCATGCGCAAAAGAGATGATCCTCTTGATGTTTTCTTCGGAAATCGACACATCAGTTACATATGAGATTTTCTGGCCTTTTGTAATCTTTGCGATTTCACCGAGTTCTTCTAATTTGTAAACACTGCCGGAGATTGCGAATTCTGTTTCCGCCGGCCTTTGTTCTCTGATGGCCTTTTTGAGTTCCGCAAGCCAGGGCCCGACCGGGAGTCCTAATGTCCTCAGGCAGGCTTTATCTATATTGATGTGGTACTCTTCCTCGACGGAAAAGGCGAGGCAGGGTATCTGATGTTCCAACTGCGTTGCCTTTATTGTAAACAGAGGTTCTTTGAGGAGAACACCATTGAACTCAGATATATTATTTTTTCTTTTCCTGAAAGAATTCTCAGCGTGAAAGCTCGAAGAGATAATCCTGTCCCCATCTACGCAGAAGACCTCGATCTTTAAAGGGTATTCCTTTATAAGGTTCCATGCATAACCTTTCAGTTTGCCTTCTACACAATCGGTTATATTGGAAGGGCCGTACACTCTCAAAGGGGTTTCCCTTCTCAAGAGCGCCCTGATAAGGACGTCGAATCCGATGAAGTGATCGATGTGCGTGTGGGTCACAAAGACGTCGGTTATCTTCTGCAAATCACCGGGACCGAGCCTGGAGATGTTACCGATATCGAACAGAAACGCCCTCCTTTCCCTCATGATCCTGACGAAGAGTGAAGGGTCTTCAAACGGGTTATTTATAAGATTGTGTATGAATGTAGGTTTCATTGGTGATTGTATTTCCTTGTGATATAATATACCAAAATTAAAAAAGAGCGTGGAACATGGGCAGAAGCGCCGTTCTTTGCGAAAGATTTGATTTTTCATTCCCGGCGTTTTTTGCTTTCCATCTATAGAGGGGGGGAAATGTCCGAACTTAGAAAGGATCCGATATCTGGACGCTGGGTTATTATTTCCGTTGAGAGGGGAAAAAGACCTACGGATTTTGCTTCTCCTTCGCAGAGGAAAAGGGGAGGTTTTTGTCCGTTCTGTCCCGGTAACGAATATACTACGCCGGCAGAGATAATGGCATTCAGACCGTCCGGAACGAAGCCTAATTCTCCAGGGTGGACGCTGAGGGGTATGCCTAACAAGTTCCCCGCGCTTCAGATCGGCGGCGACCTCGGCAAATCAGGAGAGGGCATCTTCGATAAGATGAACGGTATAGGCGCCCATGAAGTTATTGTGGAGACCCCCGACCACATGCAGTCCCTTTCTACTATGCCGTTAAAATCGGTAGAAGACGCTTTATGGGCTTATTATCTGAGGCTATCGGATTTAAGAAAGGACCGGCGCTTTAAGTATGTATTGATATTCAAGAATGAAGGAGAAGCGGCGGGCGCTTCGCTTGAGCATTCCCATACCCAATTGATTGCGCTCCCGATTATACCAAAATTGGTAAAAGAGGAGACGGACTCCGCCAAGCGTTATTATGATTTAAAGGAGAGATGTATATTCTGCGACGTTATTAGCCAGGAGCTCGAATCGAGGAAAAGGATAATCTACGAAAATGCCAGGTATGTGGCCCTTGCTCCTTTTGCTCCGAGTGCGCCTTTTGAAACATGGATATTGCCGAAGGAGCATGAATCAAGTTTCTCTCCCCAGGACAACAATTTTTCACAACTGGCTGAAATACTTCAGATGGTTCTAAAACAGATTGACAGGATACTTGATATCCCTCCATATAATTTTGTTATACATACTTCGCCTTTCAGCGATGATGAAAACGATTATTACCACTGGCATCTTGAACTTGTCCCTAAGCTCACAAAGATAGCGGGTTTTGAGTGGGGCTCGGGGTTCTATATCAATCCTACCCCTCCGGAGGAATCGGCCAAATTTATGAGGGAGGCAAAGCTTTGAAGATACTGATAGCTTCACCGGAGGCTGTCCCGTATATAAAGACCGGCGGCCTTGCGGACGTTGCAGGAGCTCTCTGCAAGGAATACCGGAGGATGAAACAAGATGCGCGCATTATCCTTCCCCTATATAAAAAGATAAGGGACAGTAGTCCTTCACTCCGGGATACGGGGATTAAGATAGACGTCCCTGTAGGAGACAGGCATATCGAGGGCAGGATATTCAGTGATCAATCATCGAACTATTTTATCGGGTGCGATGAATTTTTTGACAGAGAGGAAATCTATGGCACGCCGGAAGGAGATTTTGCGGATAATGCGGCAAGATTCATTTTTTTCTCAAGAGGGATTATTGAGGTATGCAAGTCCCTTAACTTTAAACCTGACATAATCCATTGTAATGACTGGCAAACAGGCTTGGTTCCGCTCTACCTGAAGACGATATATAAAGACGATAAATTCTTTAAAAAAACGGCGACCTTACTGACGATACACAACCTGGGATACCAGGGGTTGTTCCCTGCATCGGACATGTACCTGACAAATCTCGGATGGGAGCTTTTCACGCCCGACGGTATAGAGTTTTACGGTAATATGAACTTCCTGAAAGCGGGGATTATCTCGGCTGATGCGCTCAGCACCGTCAGTGACACGTATGCAAAGGAAATCCTCGATGGAGAGTTCGGGTTCGGTCTTGACGGTGTGTTGAGAAACAGAGAGAAGGACCTTTACGGTGTGATAAACGGAATAGATTATGAAGAATGGGACCCCTCGGAAGACAGGCTTTTGCCGGCATATTATACTTATAAAGATTTACCGGGAAAGGCGGCCTGTAAAAGGGAGCTGTTAAAAACATTGTTTCAGAAATCGGACATCCGTGTTTCAGAACGTGCTCCGGTGATCGGGATGGTCGGAAGACTGTCGGAGCAGAAAGGGCTGGACCTTGTTATCCTGTCTGTCCAGGAGTTGTCGTCTTTCGGCGTAAAGCTTGTTATTCTCGGGAAAGGCAACGAAAAATACCATGTTGCATTTTCCGAGATTGCGAAAAAATATCCCGGCATGATCTCCGTTACAATCGGGTTTAATGACCGGCTTGCGCACAGGATATATGCCGGATCCGACTTCTTTCTCATGCCCTCAAAATATGAGCCGTGCGGACTAGGACAGCTTATATCTCAGAGATACGGCAGCATCCCCATAACAAGAAAGACAGGCGGACTCGCGGACACAGTTCGGGATTATAACCCTCTGGTTCTAAAAGGGACAGGGTTCCTTTTTTCCGATTACACACCTTCCGCGATGCAGGATGCCCTGAAGAGGGCCTTTTGCGTTTATACAGACAGGGATAAAATGAATAAAATGATCAGAGACGGAATGAAGGCTGATTTCTCCTGGAAAAGATCTGCTGAAAGATATATTGAATTATACGGCAATGCGCTGAACAAAAGAAAAATTAAAAGGTAGTGCTTGTGGACATAACAGATAAAGAGAAATTTACAGAAGTCATCTTCGAAAACAGCCGTGACGGGATTATAATGCTCGACAGAAATTACAGGATACTTGCCGTCAACAATTCTATAGTGAAGTGGACAGAAAAACCTGCCTCCGAACTTATCAATAAAGACTGCGTAGAAATATTTCATGACAAAGGCCGGGTATGTCCTCATTGCGCGGCTAAGACGGCATTCGAAACAGGCGAAGTAAATATCGTGACCCAAAAAATACATATCGAGGAAAGTACATATTATGCCGAACTTTCGGCGTATCCGGTGCGCGGCAAAGGCGGTGAGATAGCTGAAAGCATCGTGTTTATTCAGGATGTGTCCGAGAGGATGCTCTGCCATGATGAGGTGTTAAAGCTTTACAATGAGGTCACCCATACTAAGGAGTATCTTGAGAGCATAATCAATAATTCGGCGGATGCGATAGTTACTTCCGATCTGGATGGCGTTGTTACTTCATGGAACATGGGCGCAGAGAGAATATACGGGTTTTCGAAAGAAGAGGTGATTGGGAAGGTATTGCCGGTTCTCCCTGATTTTATTATAGACCTTGAGCGGGATTATACCCACAGGATAAGAAATGGAGAGGTGCTTAAAAGGATCGAGACTTTCAGAAACAGGAAGGACGGTACGATCATATCCGTAAGCCTTACATTGTCTCCGATCAAAAACTCTGAGGGAGAGGTGATAGGCGTCAGCGGTATTTCCAGAGACATATCGGAAAAGAAAAACGTCGAGAAAGAGCTGGTCAGAAGGAACCAGGAACTTTCTAGGCTTTTTTTCATAAGTTCAGCAATGAGGGGGACACTCGAACTCGACAGGCTATTGAGAATGGTTCTCACTGCGGTCACCATGGGCGACGGCCTCGGTTTTAACCGGGCGATCCTCTTTTTAATTAATGACGAAAAAAATGTATTAAAAGGCGCGATGGGAGTAGGGCCGGGCAGCTATGAGGAGGCATTTCATATCTGGGACAGGCTTTCCCTTGAGAAGAAGACATTGCCCGATATCATGCAGGAGATAGAAGTCGGCCCTTCAAAAAAGGACTCTTTTTTTGACAGGCTGAGTCAAGGGATAGAGATACCCTTAACAGAAGAAACGGTCCTCACAAGAGCCGTGAAAGAGAAAAAGATGTTCAACGTCGAAGATGCCGGGAAAGGGCATTTATCGGACGCGGTGCTTATCCAGCAATTGGGGACAACTGCGTACGCTGTTGTGCCCTTAATATCGCGTGATAAGATAATAGGGGTCTTATGGGTCGACAACTATTTTAACAAAAGACCTGTTACTGAAGAAGATTTAAGGTTTTTAACGGCCTTTTCGAACCATGTCGCATCGGCCATAGAGAGCGCAAGGCTCTTCGAGCAGGTCAGGCTTACCGAGCAGGAGCTTGAGAATATATTTGAGTCGATATCCGACATGGTCTACTTTGTCACCGAGGATTATGTCCTTAAGAACATCAATAAAGCCGTGAGCAAGAGATTGGGAAAACCTCCCGAGGAGATAATAGGAAAGAAATGTTACGAAATGTTTCACGGTACAAGCGGGCCGTGGAGAGAATGCCCGCACCAGAAAGCTGTTGAGGCCAGAGAGGCGTTTGTGGAAGAGGTCGAGGACCCCTATCTTGGCGGAACGTTCATTACTTCAAGCTCGCCGATTTTTGATACAGCCGGAGAATTTATCGGTACCGTGAATATTGTCAGTGATATAACGGAGCTTAAAAACCTCCGTGAAAGGGTCATTAAAACAGAGAGAATGGCGGCTTTGGGAGAGGTCGCGGCGAGGGTGGCGCATGAGATAAGGAACCCATTGGTCTCTCTCGGCGGGTTCGCGAGGAGGCTCGAAAAGAAGCTGGACGGTAGTTTGAAGGAATATGCGGACATAATTTCACGAGAGGTGGAAAGGCTTGAGGACATACTGAATGAGATACTGAGTTTTGTAAAGGAGTCAAGGATCAAAAAAGAAATTGTTAATTCCGTTAATATCATCGAAGAGGTTATCGCCCTGTGCGGGTTCGAGTGTGAAGAAAAAAATATCTCTCTTGTCAAAGAATTTGCGGCGCCCGTCGAGATATTCGTAGACCCTAACAGAATTAAAGATGCCTTGCTAAATATATTAAAAAATGCAATCCAGGCTGTCGGCGGCAACGGGACTGTTGCTATTAAAACATATATCACAGATCATGCATGTGTATTCGAGATAAGAGATACAGGAGCGGGTATCACTGAGGAAGATATGCAGTTCATTTTCGATCCGTTTTTTACTACGAAGAAAGCGGGCGGCACCGGACTCGGTCTTACTATTACTCACAGGATTGTCGAAGAACACGAAGGAAGTATCGAGGTGGAAAGCAAGCCTGGAGAAGGCAGTATATTCAGGGTATTAATACCGTTAATAATGCAAAGCGAGAAATCAAAGGGAGGAATTATATGAAAATACTTGTGGTTGACGACGATCAGCACATACAAAGGCTTTATAAAGAAGAGTTTGAAGACGAAGGCTACGAAGTGGTCGTGGCATCCAACGGGCAGGAAGCTATGGAACTTTTCGATAAGGAAAACCCTGATATCGTTACCCTCGATATCCTGCTGCCCGACGTTGACGGTATTCGTATTCTGAGACAGATGAAGGAAAAGAACCCCAAAATCCCCATTATCATGTCCACCGCCTACGATTACAGGGATGACTTTGCCGTATGGGCCTCGGAAGCATATATTGTCAAGTCGTCGGATCTCGAAGAATTGAAAGCCATGATAAAGAAGCTGCTCAGCAAGTAATAATGACGCGCAACATCTACCTTGACAGTGTCCCCTTGCATGACGCGCTGGCAAAGTGGCTTGCAAAGCTTGAACATGAAGGCCTATTAAGTCCGCTTTCAGGAGAAACAGTCAGGATCACGGATTCATTGGGAAGGGTTACTGCTGAAGCTGTAACCGCAAGGATTTCCTCCCCTTTTTATCACTCATCAGCAATGGACGGTTATGCTGTTCGGTTTGTCGATACTTTCGGCGCTGCGGAAAGAACCCCCAAGAGACTCAAGACGGGAGAACGAGCAATCTATGTTGATACAGGCGATCCATTGCCTGATGGGTTTAATGCAGTAATTATGATTGAAGATGTTAATGTCATAGATGAATATATTGAAATCATTTCTTCTGCAACACCGTGGCAGCATGTGAGGGTGATCGGAGAAGATATCGTATCTACTGAATTGATATTACCCGAAAATCAGAAGATAAGACCTGTTGATATGGGCGTAATGCTTGCAGGCGGGCATACAGAGGTAATGGTCAGGAGAAGACCGAGAGTAGTCATTATCCCCACTGGTAGTGAAATTGTGGAGCCCGGATCTGATTTGAAGAAAGGCGATATTATCGAATATAACTCAAGGGTCCTCGGAAGTCTTGTTTCAGAATGGGGAGGCGATCCTATTAGATTCAGCATTATCCCTGACAACCCTGAGGAATTGAAAAAGGCGATACTCATTGCGCATGATACAGGAGATTTAGTGGTAGTCAATGCGGGCGCATCCGCGGGATCAGAGGATTTCACAGCTAAGGTTATACAGGAACTTGGCGAGATAGTGCTGCATGGTGTAAATATAAAGCCGGGCAAGCCCGTTATCCTCGGTTGGGTTAAGGGAAAGCCTGTCCTTGGTATCCCGGGATATCCCGTATCTGCCTATCTGACCTTTATCTTATTCGCAAAACAACTTATTTATAAATGGCAGGGGCTTGAATCCGAAGGGCCTGAGATTTTAAAGGCAAAGATTTCGAGACAGGTCGCATCCGCCCTCGGGCAGGAAGAATTCCTTAGGGTTAAGGTAGGAAAGGTCGGCGATAATTTCGTTGCGACACCTGTCAGCCGGGGAGCAGGTCTTTTGATGTCATTAGTAAGGGCTGATGGATTTGTCAGAATCCCTGCCATGTCCGAAGGCATCGGAGCCGGCTCTGAAATAGATGTGGAGCTGATGAGGTCCAAAAACGATATTGAACACACTATTGTCTGCATCGGAAGCCACGACAATGCGCTTGATCTGCTCGCAAATATCCTTAAGAAAAGATTTCCGAACCTTTCTCTGTCATCGGCCCACGTGGGGTCGATGGGCGGACTGATGGCGTTGAGAAAGGGAGAGGCGCATATGGCTGGAACGCACCTGCTTGATGAGGAGACCGGCGAGTACAACACGCCTTTCATAAAAAAATTACTTCCTTCCAATAGGCTTCTCCTTATAAATCTGGTCTACAGGGAACAGGGACTTCTTGTGCGTAAGGGCAATCCGAAAAATATAAACGGATTTAAGGACCTGACGAGAAATGATGTGGTTTTTGTCAACAGGCAGTCAGGCGCGGGTACGAGGCTTCTCACGGACAAATGCTTGAGAGAACTCGGCATATCACCTGTTGATGTCAAAGGGTATGAGAGAGAGGAATATACTCATATGGGTGTTGCCTCTGCGGTGCTTACAGGGGTGGCTGATACCGGGCTTGCCATCCTTGCGTCTGCAAGGGCTCTCGATATAGATTTTATCCCTGTTGCAAAAGAAAGGTATGACCTTGCAATACCCCGCGACTTCCTTGAAACAGACATGCTCCGGCGTCTCCTGAGCATTATCAGAGAGGACATTGAATTCAGGGAAACGGTAAAAGGACTTGGAGGGTACGATGTTTCAGAAATGGGAAAGGTTATGTACGAAAGTTGATCATCCCTCTTTCTGAGAATCTTCTTGAACGTCTTTAAGTTCGATAAATCTTTTGGCCCCGATAAACCTTTTGAAATAGTATGGCGTTTCGAGGCTGTCTATAGTGACTTTTCTGCTCCTTGATGAAGCATGTATAAAAAGGTTGTTCCCGAGGTAAATGCCCACGTGAGATGGAAAGGCCGCATATGTTTTGAAGAATACGAGATCGCCGGTAGAAAGCTCTTTTCCGTCAACAGGCATTCCTTCCCGGAATTGCTCTCTCGCGGAGCGGGGAAGGTTTACACCTATAAGGCTGTAAACTTTCTTAACATAAGCGGAACAATCAATGCCTAAAAGACTGTTTCCGCCGAATCTGTACGGAATATCCAACATCTTTTTTGCAAACAGAATAAGTCTTTCTTGCATGCCTTTATCATTTAGATCAGTAGATATCGCTATATTTTCCGGACTATTTTCATTATGTCCCTGCGACAGGATTGCCTCATAGTTTTTCGGGTCGTCTTTTTCCGGTTCAGGCTCCAGTAGTATTTTTTGGCCCGGTTTCAGGACGTCTGTTTCGAGACTGTTAATCTCCCTGATCTCATCCACATCGACCGCGAACTTTTTTGCAATCTGGAAAATGTTGTCTCCCTTTTTTACTGTATAGGTTTTAGTGTCGACAGGTCCTAATCTTTTCACGATGAGCTGTTGACCGGGTTTCAGTTTATTTGTTTTTATGTTATTGATCTCTTTAAGTTCGCTTACAGATAGCGAATATTTTCTGGACAATGAAGATAAGGTGTCTCCCTTTTTTATCATATGGACGGAAGGATCTCCAGTATTTCCAGTTGTCCTGGCAAAACTGTGTGCGCCAATCCTGTCATGTTTTTTTGCGAGCTTGTTTTTACGGCTATCTTTTTGTTTTGACGGAATACTTATCACGGCGCCGGGTTTAAGACTGTGGGGCTTCAGATTATTGGCTTTGATGATATTCTGCGGACTGACCTTGAATTTTTTTGCGATAGTATAAGGGTTGTCTCCTTTATGAACTTTGTATGTCGTGTCGGCATAGACATTACATGATAAAAAAAATATAAATACAAAGTTAGCAATAAGAAAATAAAAACTTCTCATAAGCCACCTCCGTTAATCATGCCGCCTCTTCACGTATCAAATCTTTCAGAGTAGGCAATTCTGTAAGGTCCTTTAACCCGAAATATTGTAAAAATTCTCTTGTCGTTCCGTAAAGAAAAGGCCTGCCGGGCGCTTCTTTACGGCCCATTATCTTTATAAGCCTTTTTTCATAAAGAGTTTTTATCGCGCTGTCTGAATTAACGCCCCTGATCTGTTCTACCTCCGCCCTGATTATGGGTTGTTTATATGCTATTATCGCAAGGGTTTCGAGGGCAGGCATTGAAAGTCTGCTCGCGGTATTTGAACTTCTGAATTTTTTTATCCATTCAGCATGGAAGGGATTTGTAACCATCTGGTAACCACCGGCAACCTCGACGATAAGCAAACCGGAATCCCGTCCCGTATACTCTTCTATTAAGTCTCCCATTAGTCTCTTAATTTCAGGTTCGGGAATTTCCGTTATATCTTTTAATGAAACGGAAGTCAAGACTTCCCCTGAAAGAAAAAGAAAAGCTTCAAGAACAGACTTTATTTCTCTGTCTTCGATCATAAGACGCTATAAACATATCAAAAACGACAGAAAATATCAATTAATTTCTTCAATAAATTCTTCGCTGATGATTTCCACGGCCTGCTGTCTGACACTCTTTTTATCAAACCCTTTCTTCCCTTTTTTGGTGGACACGCGATGGTCTCTGAGCTTCAGTACTGCCTCCATCGGCAAGCGGGGTTTGAGTTCCTTCTTTTTTGTGCGTTTTTTCATCCGGAAAAAATAGAAAATAAATTATTATAAAGCACGAAAAATTGTATCATCTGCTAAATATATTTTTGTATTATAATATTATAGAAGTTTTTTTATGATTAAATGAAACCGGAGGGGATTATGCGCCAAAGTGGGAACCGTTTGCGTTTGAGGGCTGAGAAGGCTGAAAAAGACAAGGACACTTATCTTGAGATTATTGATGATCTCTGCGATTCATACTGTAGACTTGAGGGTCTTTTTATGGGATTTGTGACTGAAATAACCAATGCCCTTGACGAGAGGATGCTGCTGATGAAAGGCCATTCCCAGAGCGTAGCGGCGTATTCATTGAAGATTGCGAAAGAGATGGGTTTGCGCGAGGAAGAAATAGAGAAGCTCCGCCTTGCTGCCCTGCTCCACGATATCGGTCACATAGTCATTTCCGACGAATATATAAATAAACCGGCGAGGCTGACCAATGAAGAGTTCGAATTTGTTAAGAAACATACCGTTAAGGGCGCATCGATCTTAAAAAGGATCAACCAATTGCAGGATATAGTCCCTCTGATTAAATACCACCATGAACGTATTGACGGAAACGGATATCCCGACGGACTCAGGGGAGAAGAAATTCCCATAGGCGCAAGGATACTCCATATAGCGGACTCGTTTGATTCAATGACCGCCGACAGGCCTTATAGGACGGCGCCGGGAAGGAATATGCCTTCATGGAAATTAAGAGGTGTAATAACACGCAGTTTGACCCTAAAGTTGCAAAGTTTGCGCTGAAGGTGTTGTGAGCACCGCGTCGCAGCTTTGCCCGTCATGCTGATTCTGTTAAAACCATGCCTCAGGTATGATGGAAATAAAGACTGCTGCTGATGCATAGCTTTGCAGAAATCGACACGAGCCTTCGGCTCACAAAGGAGTATGAAAATAACTCCCCCTCGCCCCCTCTTAGTTTAAGAGGGGGTTTGGGAGGCGTTAATTAAAATAAATAGAATCATTTTCGGGTCAATGTTATTGAAAGGTATTTTTATTTGAAAAGAGTTGTAGTGAAGATCGGCAGCAATATACTTGCCGATAAAAAAGAAGGGCTTGACACAAGAAGAATCCTGGCAATAGCCCACGATATTTCCGAACTGCTGGATTCGGGATTTGAAGTTGTGGTTGTCTCATCCGGTGCCATTGCCGCAGGGATGGGAAAGCTCGGACTGAAGGAAAAGCCGAAGGACATAAAACTCAAGCAGGCTGCTGCGGCTGTAGGACAGAGCAGCTTGATGTGGGCATATGAGAGAAGCTTTGGAGAATTTGGTAAGAAAGTTGCTCAGATATTGCTCACGCGCGATGATTTTTCCGACAGGAAAAGATATATCAACTCCAAGAATACTTTGCTTACACTGCTTTCATACGGGATTGTACCGATAATTAATGAAAATGACACGGTTTCTACAGACGAGATAAGGTTCGGCGACAATGATTATCTTGCTTCATTGGTGGCCGGCCTTATCGAAGCGGAAAGGCTCATTATTCTTTCAGACGTAGAAGGGTTGTATACGGAGGACCCGAGGTACAGCGCGAAAGCGAGTCTTATTGAATGTGTTGATGAAATAACGGACGAAATCGAAAAAAGGGCGGGCGGCGCAGGAAGCGCCTTAGGCACGGGAGGTATGTATTCAAAAGTATTGGCCGCAAAAAGGGCGATAAGCAACGGCGTAACGGTACATATTATAAGCGGGAGAAGGACCGGGCTTATTAAATCTCTTATGGAAGGTAACCGCTGTGGTACTTTATTCAAACCGAAAATAGAAAAGCTTTCCTCAAGGAAAGGGTGGATCGCCTATGGCAGCCGTTCAAAGGGGAACCTCGTAATCGATGAAGGCGCTGTGAGCGCTCTGGTAAAAGGCGGCAAGAGTCTTCTGCCATCCGGGATTGTATCGGTTGAAGGTAATTTCGATACGGGTGATGCTGTTTATTGTCTTGATTCCGGGGGCAACCGCGTCGCCAAGGGACTGATTAACTATTCTTCTTCAGAGGTAATAAAAATTAAAGGCAGGAAGACATCGGAGATCGAAAGAATCCTCGGATATAAATATTCCGATGAGGCAATACACAGAGATAATCTGGTTTTGGTTTGAATCACTTCTATACTAACGAGAGATTTTTTTCAATAACCCGCGGGCATTCATGAAAATATCTATATGAGTATCTTCCTGATAATCCCTGAATGTAAAAAGATGTGGTTTGAACGTGCCTTCTTTCTGGTGAAATATGAGTGTGACCTCTCCATAAATACCTTTCCCCAGGTTGAGGCGGTGTGAATAGTTCTTTGTGGAAGCAAGGACTACCTTTGCAAGGGTAAGGTAGCCGGGGTCTATGTTTATCAGTCTTTTGCCGCTGACAGAGAATGAAGCCTCAACCTCATTTGTCTTTATCTTAATATCGGCGAGTGTCCCGGTATTGAAAAGGTCTTTAAAGAAGATGAACCGACGTTCTATGGGAGAGCCGAGTTCGTTTCTGTAATAAACAGAGTAGTCCCATGGGAGGGGAGGGCTGACCGACAGACTGTCGCCGAAAATGTTTTCGAGGATTATTTTCGTATGCGCGAATATCTCCGGATCGGAATAAAGTGCGCCTGTGAAGAGTAAAGCAGCTTCAGGAGGTCTGATTTTCCCCACAATTCGTCAGCCGGTCATCAACTGGAAATTCAATTATTAAGGTTCTTTTATAAGGTCCCGGAATGCTGAGATGGCTTGAGGCGAATCCCATTCGGCAGGACCGATCACCTTGTCCCTTAAAATTCCCTTCTTATCGATAATGTACGTCTCAGGCACGCCGGTAATCGCGAATATTTTGGCCGCTGATTCATCGGAGTTGAGGTAGACAGGGAAGGTAAGCCCATTCTCCTTCATAAAACCGGATGCCCTTTGAGCATCGTCTTTATAAAGAATTGTCACCATCTTGAATTGCGGGTTTCCTGAAAAAACCCCGGACAACCTCTCGACAGACGGCAATTCTTCAACGCATGATCCGCACCACGTTGCCCAGAAGTTTACAAATACAACCGACCCTTTCATATCGGAAAGGCTGATTTTGTTTTTGTTCATGTCGAGGATATTGAAATTCGGCACCGGGCTTCCGATTGTTGCCATTCTTGGACTGCGCTCAGTCTTTAGAACCAAAAAAGCGACTATTATCCCGCACAGTACTATTAACGTAATGATCAGAGGTTTGATTTTCACCTGAGATTAATTTGCACCGGACAAGATGGGAACGTCTTCCTCTATAAAAGCAGGACTGTCGCCTTCGAGAACAATGTTGATCTTGTGCGAATCCTTGAATCTGCCTTTGAGGAGTTCTTCGGACAGAGGGTCCTCTATTGTTTTTTGGACGGCTCTCCTCATGGGTCTCGCGCCATATGTCGGCTGATAGTAATGCTGGATGATCCATTCCTTTACTTCATGCGACACTTCAATGACAAGCTCCTGCTGTTCGATGAGCAGCCTGTTTGTCTCTTCAACAAGTAAATCAATGATCGAGAACAGATGGCTTTTTTCAAGCGGGTGAAACACTACTGTCTCGTCAACGCGATTCAGAAATTCGGGATTGAACGTCTTCTTCAGCTCATTCAAAACGTTTTCCTTTATCTTCTCATAGACCATTTCCGAAATGTTCCTCTGGAAACCTAAAGGAGTTGCTTTCTCGATCAAGCGCGCCCCGAGGTTTGAGGTCATGATGATTACCGTGTTCCTGAAATCTACTTTTCTTCCGTAATTATCCGTCAGCACCCCTTCATCAAGCACCTGAAGGAGTATATTAAACACCTCGGGATGGGCCTTCTCTATTTCATCGAACAGCACCACTGAATAAGGCCTTTTTCTTATCTTTTCCGTAAGCTGGCCGCCTTCTTCATACCCGACATATCCCGGAGGCGCCCCTGTCAGTCTGGAGACGTTGAACTTCTCCATATACTCCGACATATCGATCTTTATGAGCGAGGTATCGTCATTAAACAGGAACGATGCCAGCGCCTTGGCAAGTTCCGTCTTACCGACGCCGGTTGGTCCAAGGAAAAAGAAAGAACCTATCGGTTTCTTGTTGGATTTAAGCCCGGCCCTTGATCTTCTGATAGCCCTTGAGACGGCCTTAATCGCTTCTTCCTGGCCTATGATCCTCTTGTGAAGGCTCTCTTCCATCCTGATCAGTTTCTCGGATTCTTTTTCTTCAAGCCTGGACAGAGGTATTCCCGTCATCTTTGATACGGTGTATTCAATATCCTCTACGCTCACTAAGGGTATATCCTTATTTAAATTCTCTATCCACTGTCTGTGCAACTGTTCATGCACCCTTTTGAGCCGTTCTTCTTCCAGCCGTATAGAAGAAGCCTTTTCGAGATCGTGCAATTTTATATAAAGATTTTTCTCTTTCGAAAACCTCTGTATGTCATTCTCGATTTCCTTTAATTCCTGCGGAGGGGTATACTTCTTCAGCTTGATCCTTGACCCGGTCTCGTCAATGACATCGATTGCCTTATCGGGGAGATATCTGTCGGAGATGTATCTGTCCGATAATCTTGCCGCAATCTCTATCGCAGTCTCGCTTATCTTGACCTTATGGAAAGACTCGTATCTCGGTTTCAGTCCTTTAAGAATATTTATCGTGTTTTCGATATTCGGCGGCTGTATATAGATAGGCTGGAATCTGCGTTCCAATGCGCCGTCTTTTTCTATATGTTTTCTGTATTCATCCGGTGTAGTCGCACCGATACACTGCATCTCCCCGCGTGATAAAGCGGGTTTAAGCATACTCGATGCGTCGACGGAACCCTCTGCCGCGCCGGCGCCTATCAGTGTGTGCAACTCGTCAATAAAGAGAATAATATTGTCCGATTGGGCGATTTCCTTCATCACGATCTTCAATCTCTCTTCGAACTGCCCCCTGTATTTTGTACCGGCAATTAACGCGCCGAGATCGAGGGAAACAATTCTCTTGCCTATCAGGCTGTCTGGTATGTTCCCTGAGATGATTTTTTGCGCGAGCCCTTCGACTATTGCGGTTTTGCCGACGCCGGGTTCGCCTATAACAACCGGGTTATTTTTTATCCTGCGGCCGAGTATCTGGACAAGTCTCTCGATTTCATCTTCCCTGCCTATTACAGGATCGAGTTTTCCTTCTTTGGCCAGCAGCGTCAGGTCTCTCCCGAACTCATCAAGCGCCGGGGTCGTGCTCTTCTTGTCCTTTACATTAGAGTGTGCCCTTATTGAAAAGTTGATGGTGAGCTGTCTTGCCCCGAGAAGGTTGGCGCCGAAACTCCTCAATATCTTGCCGCCTATGCCTTCCTCTTCTCTTATCAGACCGAGAAAGATGTGTTCACTTCCGATATAATTGTGGCCGAGGAGACGCGCTTCTTCAACAGCGAGTTCGAGGACTTTTTTGGCGCGGGGTGTAAAAGGGATGTCCCCGAAGGTCATGAGGTTAGTACCCTGAGGAAGGTTTCTTTCTATCTCCAGACGGACTTCTTCAGCAGTGATGCCCATCCTTTTCAGAATAGCTATCGGCAGGCCATCATCTTCTTTTAAGACTGCAAGTAATAAGTGCTCTGTCCCGAGATAATCGTTTTGGCGTTTCTCGGCCTCTTCCTTTGCATAGATGATTACCTTCCTGCCACGCTCTGTAAACTTCTCAAACATTTTAACTCCTATTTAGTTAAATGATACTTCTTTTATCGTCTAAAGTCAACAACGGCGCAACGTCCAAAGCAGCGATATTCCTTTCTATCCGGCGTATAATAATGATAATATTTAGACTAATGAAAGAGAGAGGGATTGCTGAAATCGGAGCGAAAAAGGATGCGGATAAAGACAAGCTGCGGATTAAAAATAAGGATGTCCCGCAGGGTCATACAATGAATATCTGCACCAATGTTTCATGCCGTTTGAGGAAAGCGGGGTGCAGGGGATTTGAGGGTTGCCCCGGATATATGTCAAAATAGGTTCATATAAAAATTGAGGAGGATACTGTGAAAAAGCTGGCGTATATTATTTTTTCCGTTATGGTTTTGAGTGTCTCAGGGTGCGGCTATAATACCATGCAGGCAAATGAAGAAGCGGTGAAGGCCGCATGGGGCAATATCGAGGCGACGTATCAGAGGAGGAGTGATCTTATTCCGAATCTTGTTGAAGTCGTAAAGGCATATGCAAAACATGAGAGGGAGACCCTTACCGCGGTGACAGAGGCGCGGGCAAAAGTCGGCACTATACAAGCGTCAAAGGTGGTTGATGACCCCAAGGCTTTCGCGCAGTTCCAGCAGGCGCAGGCGGCGATGAGCAGCGCGCTGTCGAGGCTTATGGTTGTAGTTGAAAAATATCCCGACCTGAAAGCCAACCAGAACTTTCAGGACCTACAGCATCAGCTTGAAGGAACGGAGAACAGGATCAACGTTGCGCGTACACGGTATAATAAAGCTGTGGAGGCATTTAATACCTCAATAAGGGTGTTCCCGAACAGCCTCACTAATTCCATGCTGTTACACCTGAAACTTAAAGAGCCGTTTAAGGCTGAGGCGGGAGCTGAAAAGGCGCCTCAGGTTAAATTCTAAGGTTACAATGAAAAGCATAATGGAACAGGCCGGATACACGATGCACGATTGTTCTCTGCTTCCGACGCACCCTTTAGTAACCCCTCCATCCTCCCCTTATTTAAGGGGAGGCAAGGTGGGGTTAATTCTTTTTTCTTTTTTCTTTTTGTTTCTGATTTCTTCTGCCTATGCCCTTGACGTACCGAAGCTTCAGGGCTATGTGAATGATTATGGTGGCATGATGTCTACCCGGGCAGCAACAGCACTTGACAATGAGCTGCGAAATTTTGAGCGAACGGATTCGACACAGATAGTGGTCCTGACAATCCCGTCACTTGAAGGTGAAGTTATCGAGGACTTCGGCATTAAAGTAGCGGAGGCCTGGAAGATCGGCCAGAAGATGAAGGACAATGGCGTGATTTTTATTGTCGCAAAACAGGACAGAAAAATAAGAGTCGAGGTCGGGCGTGGGCTTGAGGGCAGGCTGACGGATTTAATGTCAGGCAGGCTAATTGACCTTGTCGTAAAACCCAGGTTCAAGAGAGGGGATTTTGACGGTGGGTTTATTGCCGGGGTCTCAGCGCTTATCGATGCTACCAGAGGAGAATTCAAGGGGGACGGGAACCACCGTCCGCAAAAACATGAGAGATATTCGCAGGTTTTTACTTACATAATTTTTGGCGGTATTATTCTCCTTGCCCTCGGCAGTCTCTCGCGCGTTCTCGGAGGGATTGCAGGGGCCATTGTTCTGCCCCTGATTGTTTTTCTTGCCGGATTTTCCAGCTTGATTGTATTAATTGTTTTTGCGGTTTTGGGAGTAGTTGCGGGAATATTCCTGCCGGCGCTGTTTTCATCCGGAGGGCGTTTTGGAGGCGGAGGTTTTTGGCCCGGAGGTTTTTTCGGGTCCGGCGGAGGGGCCAGCGGAGGTGATTTCGGAGGAGGTTTCAGCGGCGGCGGCGGTGATTTCGGCGGCGGCGGAGCGTCAGGAGACTGGTGATGAAACAAAAGGTTAAGGCAGAAAATTTCTTTAGAAAAGAAGAACGGGAAAGGATAACGCAGACCATCCATGATGTCGAGTCGCGCACAATCGGAGAGGTTGTGGTTATGGTGGTTGACAGCAGTGATCCATACCATGAAGCAGATGTGATGGGTGGAGTCATTCTCGGAAGTCTTTTATCACTTATTGCAACTGTTTTATTTTTTCATTCGTCCATATGGTTTTATATTCCGCTGAGTTTACTGTTCTTTTTCCCTTCAAAGTTTATATTCGGCAAAGCACCGATTCTGAAAACGGTATTCATAAATCTGCGAAAAAAAGAACGCGCCGTAAAGAAAAGGGCTGTAAACGTATTCTATGAAAAGGGGCTTTATAAGACAAAAAAGAATACCGGGGTCTTGTTCTTCCTCTCCCTGCTCGAAAGGAAGGTCTGGGTCCTTGCCGACAAAGGTATTTATGAAAAGATCGAACAAAAAACATTGAACAAATTTGCAAATATTGTTTCTCAGGGTATTAAAGATGACCGTGCCTGTGATGCATTATGCGGGGCCATCAAAGAAGCCGGAAGCCTGCTTGCCGAGCATTTCCCGATCACGCCGGACGACGTCGATGAACTGCCTGATGAAGTAATTACCGAAGAATAAAACTCTTAATCTTCGATTATTGAAGGGGTCAGGCGGTTTATGATATGGTATAATACACTTCGTAAAAATTGCTTTTGGGGAGTCGTCCAGCGGCAGGACGGCAGGCTCTGGATCTGCTTACAGGGGTTCGAATCCTCTCTCCCCAGCCAATCGGTCCCATCGTCTAGAGGCCTAGGACGTGGCCCTCTCAAGGCTAAAACACGGGTTCAAATCCCGTTGGGACCGCCAATAAAATCAACAGGTTATATAGTTTCATTTCCTATTGCTCTGTTAACTGTAACGCTACTGTAACAGTTGGGGTCATCCGTTTTATTTAAGACTGAAATAGCGTCTCTCAGGTTTTCTACCGACAAGTGAGAGTATCTTTGCGTCATCCTGATATCCTTATGCCCGAGCAGCTTTGAAATTGTATGAAGGTCAATTCCTTTTTGTCTGAGATAGCTTGCGAAGGTGTGGCGGAAATCATGAAACCTGAAGTTTTCAATTCGTGCGACCTTGCACACTTTTCTTATCGCTCTTTGAAGCTTAACAGGATAAATCCCTTTTCCGGCATCATGAAAAACGAGGTCTGTATCAACTCGCCTTATTTTTTGTAATGATATAAAGGTATCAAAGGCTTCTTGTGTAAGAGGTATCCCCAAATTTTCTTTGTTTTTCATTTGAGAACCGTCGATGCATATAAGGCGTGAAAAGACATTTACCTGCGGCCATGTTAGTCCGAGGATATTGGCCTCTCTAAGTCCTGTGTTCAGAGCTACAATGACCATAGGCTTTAGCCATGCCGGGGTCACCTGATTGTCAACCGCGTCAAAAAGGCGCTTGTATTCATCATCACTCAGAAATCTGATTCTTTCATTGTTGACTTTCGGCATTTCAACTTGAGATACAGGATTGTCTTTAACCCATTTCCATTTTCTTTCGGCAAGGTTAAACATCCTTCGGAGAAGTCCCAATTCTTTTACTATAGTAGCAGGCATAGCTTTAGCAGCCCTATGTTTTTCATAACCTCCAATAAGCGTTTCTATCCTGTGCAATGGCGTATTTTCTCCGAAATATTTTCCGAGATGTTTTAGGATACTTTTGTCTCTCGCTCGGTATTTCTTCTTGCAAAGATATTCACTCTCATACTTCTGAATCATTTCCTTGAAAGTCCTTTTCTTTGTGTGTGGATCAAACCACTTTCCTTCCACAATCTCAGTAATCCGTTTTGCATGAATCTTCTCCGCTAATTTCTTGTTTGCAGTTGTAGTAGATTCATATATTCTCTCGCCGTTTACTGTAAAGAACATCCAGTAGAATTTGCTTCCGCACCGTTTATAAAGACCCATCTAAAACTGCCCTCCTTTCCTGGGTCTTCTATCTGTTGCAATATTATAATGTCTTTCTCCTGAGTTTTTACAGCCGTTAATCCAGTCTGATATTTCACCCTCATCGAACCGCAAGAGGCCATTGAGCTTGAAGCAAGGGATAACCCCTTGCTCCGCCCAAGAATAGACAGTGCTAGGCTTAGCCTTTATAAGCTCGGCGACCTCTTTGACGGTTAATATGCTTAATAACTTGATTGAGCTCATGATATTATCCGGGGTATTTATTCTGCTTTTTAATTGCCTCGACCAAATTCCTATTAATAAAGTTCATGGGGACACCATTCTCAGTGTGATTGTTACTTACTTCGAAATCGATGCCATAGGCGCTCAGATTCGGTTTAATCCGTTCCAAGGCGTTTCTTAATTTGTTGGTATGCCGTGGGAAGGTCGAATCATTCTTCGTCTCCACATGCTTTCGAAGCTTGTCATACGCTTCTTTGACAGTCCCTTGCCATATCTTCTTGGTTTTCATTAACTCAAGAACTGCTTGTGCCAATGAATCACTGTGAATTATTTCTTCATTCTGGTGATTAATATTTTCTTTATAAGCTTTTTTGAAATCTGAGTTCTTGTACCCCAGTGCCTCTGTAATAGCTACACCCCACTTCATGAAATCTGCCATACGTTCCAATTTTTTCACCTTCAGTGACGTATATATTTCTTTTGCTCTCGATAAAGTATCGAACATAGCACCCAGTATGTAAGGACGGACTCTGTCAAACTTTCTCATCATTTCACGCAACCCTTCACGCTTGTCGGGCGTAATGCGGTTGATTTGGAATAACAACGTCCTATCCATAAGGTCAGGCCTAGAAACGAGGAGGTTGATGCCGTTTATCCCGATACAACGTAAGAGCTTATAAGTAATATCTTCATCGTCCGTATAGAGTTGTCTCATTGAAATACCTGCTCCCGTGCAAGCTTGTGATAAAAGATCTGAGAGCTCGTCTTTGCAGCTAGAAAGGTTATCGAACAAGCAAAGATAATGGTGCTCAATTTTCCGTATTGTCTCTCTTCTCTTGTCTGGCAATATTAAATCGTCATTATTTGAAGGGTCTATCAGTTCCCTCAAGACCTTAAATATTACCGTTTTGCCACTCCCTTGCGGCCCATAGATATGTATGACAGGGTGTGGTATGCCTGGAACTAAACAGGATACTAGATACACCAGAAAAAGCAGTTTCGAATTTGTGCACTTTATATTTACAAACTTAAAAATGTCATTAATGTTTCCTTTTCTCTTGGGCATTACTTGAGCTTTCTGATGCTGGTAATGTTTGAAGAGAATAGTGGTGTGATCCTTTATCTTCCAACCGGTTTTCTTGGTTACTACTACCTTACCTTCACCCATGTCATAGTAGAATACATTGCCCCGTTCCGCGACCCTATTATAAAGGCTAAAATGCGATCCGTTGTTCGACGCGATGGCAGCCACGGCGTGTATGGCAGTGTTAATCTCATTTTTGCCCGCTACTTTTTTGTGTCTATTCATATATTCATTGATTATCCAGCGTTTGAAGGCAACACTTTCGATCTGATAGACAACTCTGTTGACGCACGCACAAGGTTTCCCTGCATCATCAACGAACAAGCTATAATTACGAGCAATTTTAATCATCTTGTCAGCAGTGCTATTGCCCGACGAGATTGGGACACTTTCAGTATTTTCGGTTTTATATCTCATAGCACTCGTCACCTTTTCTTCTACGATCTTGTCTTCCATAGGTGGCTCACAGAACAACTCATTCATTGTGCGCAGAATAGTCAGTATCCCATCGTGGCCCAACCTAAGTTGATGCTTTTCATTCCATTCCCGTAACCTACATGCGTGTTTATATAGATTGATATCTCTTGATCCTTCATCTATCGGGATGTCCGTTGCAGCATCTTCTTCCTTGGCTTGACGTACAGGCAGGAAGATATCGGGCATATAATCAAGGTCTCTTACATCTGGAATATATTTAACTTTTCGATTTTCTGTATTCTCTGTAGGTAAAACTATATATCCTTTCTTAGCAAGCTTGTAGTCAATGACAAAGCCACCAGTCGTTAGTGTATGCGTCGTTTGTGTTTCGACCTTTTTACTGTCCTTGAATATGAAATGATAGCCGTTCGGTGTTCTTATTCCAATAAAATTTCTGTGATTCTTTTTCATCGCTTTATACAATTTTTTCCCAACTTTAAAATTGTCTACATCAACAAGAATGTACCCATCAGGAATGACTAAACCTAACCATCCTTTAGCCTTTATCCAGTATGAAGCTTCATTTTCGCTTGTAGGCTCCCATTTACCGTAAGAATTCTTCGCTACGTTATAGTTTTCGTTGTTATAGTAGCCACGTAGTTTAATTATCTTGCAGTTTTTTGCTCCAAAGTAGTCGATAAGATCGTTGTAACTGAATGAATCTTGACTTGTGTCTGCCCCTGTTCTCTTCTTTTCTTTTTTCATTGCAAAATCCTCCTTTTTTTCGTTTTCGTTTTACACAATATGATCGTAACAGGGGAGGGCATCTATCCTAAACCCTCTGAATTGAAGGAAACCTGAGGGAAAATTAAATGTCGGTTAGTTCTGATAGGCGCATGTCAATATACTTTTTGAAGTATGTCTCGTTTTGTAACCTGTCTTCAATGTTTTTGATCCGGCGCCTTTTTAGTCCAGGCTTATTCTTTTTTGTATACTTTGGAATTGAACCTTTTTTTGATGGAGGATTCTGGGGGTATTCGAGCTCAGGAAATATGTCTCCAGGTGCTAAGTCATATTTCTCTGCAAGTAGCTTTATTTTTAGTGTTGCTTCCTTCTGCTTTATTCTTTTCATAAGTGCTCCAAAAATCAAACTGTGTATGGAATGGGCGAGACAACAAAGGCCCTTAAGTTTCTCTCGCTCATAGAAGGTTTTGGGGAGTTTTATATTTTTTTTAACACTGAGCCATTTATTGAAAACTCTATAAGACTTCTCAAGTACTTTCTTCTGCTGATTAGCGCCTCTGCCTTTTTTATAGTCCATATAATATGAGGCGTCATCCCCAAAAACTTCCTTCACAGTATTTAAAAAAATAGTGTTGCCTTCCTTCTCGGCTTTCTTGACTTCATAAAAGAAACCTTCAAGAGTGATCATGAGGGTGTCAATTTCATCCATCATTATTTGAATAGCTGCCTGTGAGAAGTCTCTGAGACAGAACCCTGAAACCCGATGAAGCGGAAACGTTTGTTCTTCAGACGAATATAGGTATGGGTGAAAATTGATAGCCAAAAGTTGAAGTGCGGAATATTCTGACGCAGACATATTAAAGTCTTTTTGCCATTTCTGAAGGGTTTTTCCACTCATTATCGCATTGGCTTCTGCAAAGATATCGTGATCCCATCCTTTGCTCCTACCTTTGTATTTCTTCTTTTTAGTGTAATAATTATCGGACAGAGAATCTTCTCTTTTTTTTCTTTTAGCCGGGACTTCAGGAAGATTTTGCAGACAACTATTGCACTCTTTGCCATGGCAAAAAATTGATTTGTTTACATTTAGTTTCACTACCGGGCAGAAAATGATATCCTTTCCCATTTATTTTTCCACTCTCCTTTGCACTTCTCCTTAAGCTCTCAAGCCTGTGCTTGAGAGTGCTGCAGCTTTTAGCCTCATTATGCTAGCTTTTGAATATTTATCTACTTAATCTCTTCTTATAAATCCTTCTTCTGCTAATATCTTTTACCAAATTTCTTATTATAACTTGATGGTAGTCAGTGAGAAAAGTTGCACTTTTGATGTCGAAATGCCTCCTGTAGAAATGTTGATTCTGTCCGACGCATTTTTATGTGAAAATTAATGACTGAAGATACTGAAGATACTTTTTTAAATAAATATAAAATGTTTTTTTAATAACAATTTTATTAAAAATATAAAAGTATCTTCAGTATCTTCAGTCATTAATCCAATATAAAATGCATAAAGAAGCTGTAGAAAGAATATCTAAAAAGTATCTTCAGTATCTTCAGAAAAAACTAAGATAGTAACACCGTCGAGCTTTCTTAACAGTCTACGGAGTATAACCAGAAAGTATTATAAAGACACAAACATGCCTTTGCCCAAAAAATTGAGGATTTAATTCCACTTGCGTAGTCCTATATCTTTTCTCCTGCACTTGTTATTTTTATGCACTTTCCATAATATAGCAGAAGAAATATAGTACATGAAGGTGTATATCATGCGCCGCAAGATGGTGAGTACAATAATCAAAAGACAAGGCCCTTCAACTGAGATTCCCCGATTTATAAGATAAAGATGAAAGATTTGATAGGCGTGGAACTATTTTCAGGAGCTGGGGGCATGTCCTTGGGTGCAATGCAAGCAGGGATTGAAACCCAGTTGGCAGTCGAAGTGAATTGCTACGCGGCCGCAACGTTTGCTTCAAATATAAAAAACACAACTGTTGTTGTGGATGATATTAAAAATATCAAAGAGTTTAAGTTGAAAAAAAAGGCCCCAATAATTTTATTCGGGGGGCCACCATGCCAGGGATTTTCAAGTTCCAATCAGAAAAACAGAACTGTTGAAAATCCTCGGAACTGGTTGTTTAAGGAATTTATGCGATGTGCTAAGCTGGTTATGCCTGACTGGATTGTTATAGAAAATGTTAAAGGTTTAGCAGAAATGCAAAACGGTTTCTTTCTTAAAGAGATATTTAAAAATTTATACAAGATAGGTTATACAATTAATTTCAAAGTCTTAAATGCAGAAGATTATGGTGTGCCTCAAAAGCGAGAAAGAGTTTTTATTGTTGCTTCTCTTCACGGAATTGCTTTCAGTTTTCCTCCTCCGATGAATGACAGACCTATCATTGTTAAAGATGCAATTTCTGATCTGCCTGAGCTAGCAAATGGAACCATGGAATATAAAATGGATTACCGGTCTTCTCCGTTTTCTAATTATGCAAAAATAATGCGAGGGAGAAAAAAAAAATCTCTTAACAATTATGTTACAAAAAACTCTGATTTAGTTGTCAAAAGATATGAACATATTCCGCAGGGAGGTAATTGGCAGAATATCCCGCAAGAATTAATGTTGAATTACAAAGACCACACAAGGTGTCATCATGGTATTTACAGACGGTTATCTGAAAACCAACCATCTGTTGTGATAGGGAATTATAGGAAGAATATGCTTATCCATCCCACGCAGAACAGAGGGCTTTCAGTGCGAGAGGCAGCAAGACTTCAGTCTTTCCCTGATTGGTTTGAGTTTAAAGGTCCTTTAATAAGCCAGCAACAGCAAGTTGGGGATGCTGTTCCACCGCTATTAGCTAAAGAAGTATTCAAAAGAATCATTGAATCGAGTTGATATGGAGTTAAATAGAAAGACACTTGAAGCTTGGTTAGAAGATCCGCCCGCTGAAGCGTTTTTCTTAGGAAGGAAGGTGGCTTTTTATTCTTATTATAGGACCCTTAAGGATTATCTTGATAGAGAAGTACATAAATGGGTTACTATAGGTGCGAATCTGAAAGATCCAAGTATTGTATTAAATGATCATGGACCAGACCATATAGTTTCAGTAATTGATAGGGCAAGCCTCTTGGTTTCTTGTAGAGACTGCACCTTAAATGCATTAGAAGTTTATCTCCTATTAGTGTCTATCCAGCTTCACGATACAGGAAATATTTTTGGCAGATATGAACATGAACTAAATGCAGAAAAAGTTATGTCTGAAGCGGAGAAAAGATGTGGTCGCGATCAAATTGAAATCGCTATTGTCAAAAAAATAGTCGGAGCACATGGAGGAAGAATCAGAGGGATATCAAATGGTTATGATAAAATTGGCTTTCTAAGTCCTTTGGAACCTATTATGAATGAAACGATTAGGCTTCAATCGATAGCAGGCATACTGAGGTTTGCTGACGAATTAGCTGATGACAAGAGTAGAGCTAACATAATTTCATTAAAGAGCGGTGATATGCCTAAGAAGAGCGAGGTATTTCATGCCTATTCTTCTTCCTTAGACTCTGTTTTAATTAAACACGAAGACAAAGCTGTTGAATTGTATTTTAAAATTCCAAAGGATTTTACAACTCGGAAGTTTGGCAAATTAGATGATGAGGTATACCTATTGGATGAAATATACAACAGAATCATGAAAATGCATCTGGAAAGAATATATTGCATGAGGTTTTGTAAGCGCCTAATAGATATTGAAAAAATTTGTGTATCAATTATTTTTTATGACAATTATATCGATGATATTTTCCCTCGCATAAGTTTTCAACTTAGTGAGTGGGGTTATCCTCAGGCGAACGAAGATGGCATATACGGCCTGTGCCCATCTTTGAAAAATGCGGAAGGTGAAAAAATCAATGGTGAATATGTGAAAAACAAAATATTAGGTGCCTAAAAATGAAAAGTCCGTTTGAATATACGACTCCTGAGGCTATTCCGGCAAAGGACATTATCGATTTGTTTGTGCCTGTTTTCGGTGAGTATTACAATGTCCCGAATGTAGGCCATACGTTTATAAATGGGCCAAGAGGCTGCGGAAAAAGCATGATGTTCAGATACATGGGGCCTGACTGCCAAATCCTTGCTTGCAATAAGAAGATTTGTGAATTAGATTATTTTGCTATTCACATACCAATAAAAGAAGGACAGCTAGATAAGACCGACCTTAGCCTACTTGAGGACAAGCATGGAGAATCGCTCCTTAATGAACACTTCATGGTAGTAAATTTTGCAATAAAGATTTTCGAGAAGTTAGGTGATACAGAAATTGATAGTTCTGTTGTAAACATTGATGCATTAAGAACTTTTTACAATGATTCTTTTTTGAAACTATTGAATTATGCAAGGTGGGATAGAAGTATTGCATTACCTTCAGAAGTAGAGAATTGCAAGTCTTTTTTTTACCATATGAAAGAAGTATGCTCAGAGATAAACAGAGAGTTTACGCAGAACTTTATATATAAGTTAGTAGGTGTGACAACTCCTTTGCCTTATGAGGGGCCAATCTGTTTGTTTTCTGATTTTTTATTGCCAATTCTAACTAAAATAAAAGAATTGCCTTTTATGCCTAAAGGGCCTATTTATTTGTTGATTGATGATGCTGATAACCTAAATAGAATTCAAACCAAGATTCTTAATACGTGGGTATCAATGCGTACCTCTAAATCTGTTAGTTTTAAGATATCAACACAGTTAAATTATAAAACCTATAGGACAATTAATAATTCAAGGATTGATACACCACATGATTATTCGGAGATTAACATATCAGATATTTATACTGCGAAGAAAAGTTTATATAAAGCAAGAGTTAAAGAGGCCGTTGAAAGGCGATTAAATAAGTTTGGGTATAGAGATGTCGGAGCAGAGTCATTTTTCCCACAGGACATGGAGCAGGATAAAAAGATAAAATCGATATTTATTGAATACCAGAATAAATATGAAGGGAAGCGAGGCTATGATTATGCATATCGATATGCCAGACCGGATTTTATGAAATCTTTAAAGGGTAATTTAGATACATTTAGTTATGCCGGTTTTGACAACTTGGTGAACATATCTTCTGGGATAATGAGGCACTTTATTGATTTTGCAAATCATATGTATGCCCACCAAATTGCAAAAACAGGGGGAAAAGATTTTACTTATATCGAACCGAGCATTCAGGATTACGAAGTTAAAGAATATTCAAATTGGTTTTTTGATGAAAATTTTTCAAAGTTGAGAGGTGATGCTGAAAATACAACTGAAACAATTAATGCTTTCGATAAACTCCGTAATTTAATTGAGGCCTTGGGACAAACCTTTAACTTAATTCTTTTTTCTGATGCGACGGAGAGAAGGGTTTTTTCTTTTGCACTGCAAAATGATCCTGATGCTGAGCTTAGGAGAATTTTAAACTTGGGTGTTCAGAATGGATACTTTCAAAAATCACTTATTGGAAATAAAATGGGAACTGGGAAAGCAAGACTTTACATTTTAAATAGATTGCTGGCTCCTCATTTCAAGCTTGATCCGACGAGTTTTGCTGGGTACAAATTTGTCACGTGTGATGTCTTGAAAGAAGCATTATATAAACCCAATACTGTTGTTGGGCGAGTAAAGACACAAGGGGTTGATAATGTTTTTGAAGATCCGCAACATTCTCTCTTCAGAGAGAATGAATTATGATAAAAATGCAACTTGGCCAGATTACAAAATCTATAAAAGACAAGATTGATGTGTTTATTTGTTCTTCAAGCTTTGAAGAACGGTGTTTTGCTGTTCCTGCCGAAGCAGCAATGCTGAACATTACTTCTAAGTTAATTTTTTATATATCAGATTTAGATGATATCATTGCTCAAAATGCCGATAAACTTGTGGCAGTTCTTGGTGATGCTTCACGAAAAATTGAGCTGCAAATATGTGACCCAGCCCTATCACTTAAAAACATGAGTAATGCTTTGAGTGAAGTCTTTTCTGGAGAGAACCCACAATGCTATTTATTGGATATAACGACTTTTACACATGAGGGCTTATTAATGCTGTTTAAGCTGCTTCAACTCAGATTGAAAAAAAATGATAGATTATTTTTATGTTATAACGGTGCTAAAGAATATTCATATAACGAGTCAACTCCTGAGAAGAAATGGCTTTCAAAAGGTGTCAAGACAGTTAGGTCAATATTAGGATATCCTGGATTATTAGACCCATCCAAAAAAAATCATTTGGTTATTTTGTTTGGCTTTGAGAGAGAACGCACAATGCGGCTGATTGATATCTTCGAGTACGATTTAGTTTCTCTTGCATTTGGGAGCAAAAATGCCTCAATAAATGAAAACCATCAGCAGTTAAATGAAACTCGTCATGAAGAATTACTTAAACTTTATCCAAGCGCACAAAAGTTCGAAGTTTCTCTCATTGACGCCAGCGAAACAAAAGCACAACTCCTCACATATATTGGAGAATTTTCTGAATACAATACAGTCATTGTCCCCATGAATAATAAGATATCATCGCTAGGTGCAGGATTAGCGGCGATAGAAAATCCTGAAATTCAGTTATGTTATGTCACTGCTAATCAGTATAATCTCGAAGGTTATTCCCACCCAAGCGACGAATGCTACTTATTTGAAGTAACATTTTAGGAAGAGAATTCATATTTATTGAATCTGTGATGATAGCTTTGAGAAGGTTTTGCTATCTTTGTCTTTCCGTAATTGGTATTCCCAAAGGCTGTAAACGATAGGCACACGCAAATCTTTGCTATTATATCTAAGAACCAACAATAACAATCAAATATTACTTCCTTTTCTTCTCTTGATCACAGCAAGAACCTTGGAAACACACACGTCAGTTCTTCTTGAAATTGTGTCGCCCCAAAAGCGTAATACAATCCATCCATTTTTTCTTAGGTATCTATTAACTCTTTTGTCTCTTTCGATATTATTCTCAATCTTTTTATGCCAAAATGCTTTGTTCGATTTTATATTTTGTTTTGCTCTGCTCCAATCCTTTCCATGCCAGAATTCACTGTCACAAAAGATAGCTATTCTTAAAGACACCAATGCAATATCTGGAGTTCCTTTTATCCTCCGATAGTTTCTTCTATACCTCAAACCGTTAGACCATAATGCCCTAGCAAGCGTATTTTCAATAATCGTATTGCAACCCCTGATAGCCTGCATGTTCTTTCTTCGATGCTCTTTTGATAAGTTGTCCATGAATATTTTCACTTCTCCAATTTTAATAAATGGCTTTTGTGTTAAGTGATGATTGTGGTAGCATAGTACGTCATATTTTAATTATTGTGGAGTAAATACCAATGGTTGTTCAAGATGATCGCAGAGAACAAGAGTTAATTGAACGCTTTAACCTTCAATATGTTGAGGGCAGATCAAGCACAGATGCAAAGCTTGAGTTGGATGGTCAAACAATTTACTTCGAACTTAAATCTACAACAACAGGGTCTGTCACGACAGTTCGTGACTTTGGGCCCGATCACATTAAAAAATGGCAAGGTAAGCACTGGCTTATTGGTATTTATAACAGCGATCAGATATTGCAACACTGCTTGTATGGTTCCCCAAGAGACATGGAACCATGGATTAAAAAAAAGGAGCAATATATTGCATTAGATTTTAATTTAGCTCGGGTTACACCTCCGTTAATCACAGAAGAAACTATGTATGGCCTATTAGGCAAGAAAGAAGTTTATAGTCTTAAAGATGCATTTCATATTCAAAAAAGACAGTATTCCAGACAAGACTATAACTCATTAATGGACGTGAAGACTGGTTATTCTCCAGCACGGATGCTACAGATTATCCGGGAGCGGTGTCAGTACGTTATGGAACGTGGGTCAACCCTTAATAATCCACATATCCCAAGTGCATATTTCAAAGGATGGGAACAAATTGCGCCGGGTGATATTAATAAACTTCACGAAAAAATTCGTGTCTATCTACAAAATTCTTGATAGTGCTTTAGCAATATTATATGCAACGGGAGGCGCAACTGAATTACCGATAACTCCGATTGCCATATAAACGGGACAATCAAACTTCCAATAACTCGGAAATCCTTGTATAACTGCACAGTCCTCAACTGACAACCTAAAGTGGTTGTTTGTCGGTGGAAATAATCTTGCTTCTTCTCTATTTCTTGCAACGCCATTCGGCCATATTTGTAGCTTATCCCATTTCCGCAGTGCTGCTGTGCTACTAAGAATGGATGTTGTATGTCTTGGCCCTGTCAATCCGCTACGTAATGTTGGAGCAAGCGAGTCATATCCGATTGAAGGTAATCCTAATGCCTCTCTAACCCCCATGCATCTCTCAAGATTATCTGCTGAAGAATCTGCAAATAAGGTCAATGCTGCATCTGCTCTGTCTTCCAAAAAGCGACTTGCACTATGAGTAGGCTGTGGTTGTTTGAATTGTTTTGAAATATATCTCTTATTTGTCCCTACAAAGAAGATTCTTCTCCTTACTTGTGGAACGCCAAAATCATACGCATTAAGTCTAATAATTGAAATGTCATAGATAATTTCCAATGGTTTTAAAATTACGCTTGATACATAATCCTTGAATTGCTTACTACCTAATGAAGGAACATTCTCGGCAACAAAACATAATGGCTCTGCCTCAAGAACAGCACGAACAAATTCTGGGAACATATCTCTACTATCATTTTTGCCCAGTTGTTTGCCTGCTGTTGAAAAAGGCTGGCAAGGTGGACCTCCATGAATAACATTGACTTTTCCCCTATACTTCTTCCAATTGACTTTTCTGACATCACCCTTCTCCCCAGAATAAACGTTAATACTCGGATGATTATTCGTTAATATTTCAGCCCCAATTTCTAATATTTCGTATGAAGCAATATGTGTAAACCCTGCTAATTCAAATCCTATATCTAAGCCTCCACAGCCACTATATAATGAAATCGCTGTAAGTCCTTTCTTCTTAATCTGTTTCATAACATCTTCTGGTTTGAATAGGGGCATATTTATATCATGAATAGGTGACGGCCCTTCTCCATTCAGAGCTTTTTTCTTTAGGCTGGCAGAGGACTTAGACCTGTTACTGTAAACTTCTCTTTCTTTATCGGTCAACGACCATCCATTATACCAAGGAGCTTCAGTGCCTCGATAATAATGTTCCAAGACCGCTTTTGATTTGTTGGTTTTTTGTTTTTTCATCTCTTTTATCATATCACCTTAACGGATTTCTATGGTGAAAATCCTCGTCAGTTTGTTTGTAATGAATTATGTCCGCTGAATATGAATGAAAACATTCATTTTGGGAAAAAGCATTGAATTTCAAGGTTACAATGAAGAGTTTCATGGATCAATTTGATATCTTTACAAAATATACAATTTTGTAAAATTTAAGGGTTAAAACTCGCAATAAAACCAAGGAATTGAGCGGTTTTCAGGCAAAATAACTTTACATTTGTGCTATAAGTAATGTAAAATATCATATGATAAACAAAGGATATCAGCCATGTTGCCCATATTAAGGAGCAAAAAAGACCTAACAATTGCATTCAGTCAGAAGCTTCCAAAATATTTCCATAAGCACGAGATCGATGCAATCCTTGATACCGTCAAGCATAATGACAAGTATGCTCTCTTGATAAACTTGTTATGGCAAACGGGTGCAAGGGTTTCGGAGATTCTAAATCTCAAGGTCGGGGACATAGATTTTCATAGCAAGGCATTACGAATAATTACTCTAAAACAAAAGAACCACCCACAGCGAGCACTTCCAATACAAGGAACACTTCTTGGACAATTAGGCGCGTATATCGCTCTGAAACAGCTTCAAAAAGACGCCTATTTATTGAAGTTAACAAGACAGAGAGCTCACCAAATAATAATGGATGCTGTTCTAAAGGCTGGCTTTGACAAAGAAAGAGCCCATCCTCACACATTTAGGCACTCGTTTGCGGTGTTTTCAGTGCTGTCGGGAGTTCCAATTCTGGTAGTAAAAAATTGGTTAGGGCACAGTAATATCCAAAGTACCCTTGTTTATATGCAAGTACTGGGGAGTGATACGAGGAACTTTTACGAAGGTCTTCAATTCTGATTCTTTTAATATGCGAAAAGCAGGTCGAGTTTTGCCTTCTACACATATGGTCGCCTATCCTTCGGACTTGCCCACAATCATTTTACAGGCCCACCTTTACTGCCTTTACGAATCTATGTCTCGCGATATTTGATAACTATTCAATATTAATTGAGTTTTCTTAAATCATCCTGATGCTGTTTTTCTATCATCTCTTTTTCATTTCTCTCTTTTCGGTTTCGAGATTCATAAATATCATGACTTATTGAGCTATAATAACTTTGCGGAATAATCAGTAAGAAACCGCGAACAGAAGTCAACACATCAGTAGTAGTTCTCTTAATAAGATATACATTCTCGTTATTCTGTCGCTTGAAGCATGTCACGGTCACCTTAACAGGTGGCATTTTAACATTCTTGGCATAGCCATACTCAACAAACCACGTATTCCCTTCTGCGGCGTTCTCAGATAAACTTTTGTAGACATCATCATAGCTGGATATATCCGTAAATGCCATTGCAAATTTATTTTTATAAAAGATGTAATAAACGTCATCTAAATAAATGGAATAAAACTCCTCCGGTATATCACTAAAATCTACTCCTCTAAGTCCCATAAAACTGGTTATTCCAGCACCTAAACACAAAGCAATAAGGTCGGCATCGTCTACATGCTGCTGGTCTAAGAAATATTTACCTTTCCATTGAGGATTGCCAGAACAATGCTTTATTTCTTTAAAGTTCTCAAATTCAACTCCCCAAGGCACCCCTTTATAGTTGCCACTTTTTTCTTCTACCTTTCTATCTTTTTCTGTAACCAAAGGTGAGTCGACAGGTGATCGTTTTTCTTGTTCCATTTGTTGCCAAGGTACCCAATGTTCTGTTTCCTTATTCCCAGTTTCTGTCTGCGACTGTTTACATGCAGTGAGACCTAAGAACATCATTGACGCACACAAAACTGTAAGCATGAAATTACCATATGAGAAGAACCAGTTTTCTTTACCACAGTCTGTTTTCATCTGTCCTTTTCATGTCCCATCCAAATATTTTAGCATTAGATCTTTCTATAGTTTCTCTACACCACTTTTATTTAATTTATCCGATGTCAATTTCCACATTTGTCCTCTCTTATATCAGTTCCATTCATCTTTTGTGCTTTCATTTATCCTTCGATTAATGCTTTAATTTACATATTTATGTAATGAATCTGCAATGTTTCTACTGCTAATATTATCACCTTTTTATTCCACATTTCATACTATATACATTCGTTCTTTTTGTCCACCTTTTGAAAACTTCTTGCTCCACTTTGAGCCTTTGGTTACTGTAACAATAATGTAACAGAAATTGTCTCTCTTTACCTTAAAATATAGAAAATAGCCTAAAGGATGGAATGAAAAAACTCTTTAAAAATAAATAATTTATGTTAAAATCCAGATAGAAGGCCCAGGTACAAAATTTATTGTTTTTGTTCTCTCAAGGCTAAAACACGGGTTCGAATCCCGTTGGGACCGCCAATAAAAACAAAGGTTTACACGATTTTAGCCGGAACATTTTCATCCGACCGTGAAGCAAACGCGAAGGTGAGTTTTGAGATGAGACTTCTTAACGAGTCCACATTGAGGTGCATAATGTAATTACAGAAATAGAAATTTAGACTTGATCTTTATGAGACCTCAATTAGGAGATGTTAGATACATCTCCTTTTTCTTTAAGGTAGTAATTTGAATGATGAAGAAACAAGCGTGCGAGGAGCAAAGATACACTAATACTCACTTTTCGTTGGCTTTTTTGAGAACTTCCTTATAGATTTTATCGCTCAGTCTGAAGTTTTTATGCTTGAGCTCATCAAGCAAAGGTTTGATCGAAGAGATTAGTCTGAGTTGTTTTGCCAACAATAAAATCCCGGCAAGCCCAATTATGTTGAACCCGGCAGAAGTTGCCGCAGTCCTGGCTCTCTCATCATCAATGATAAGCCAGTCAGCATTTAATTCCTTTCCAAGTACCAAGACCTCTGCTTCGCCCTGTCCAATTTCCGCAATAAACATTTCAACGGTACGCCGATCTTTAATTGTCTTCCTTTTAATCCACTTAGAATTCAGTATTTCCTTGACTCCGGGCCTTCCTTTACCTCCGGTAACAACTTCATTGAAAACCGCATCGGGAATGTAAACTTCTCCGCAGATTTGGTTTAGAAGCTCGATTTTTCTGATCTTGGCGAGCCCGATCAGGACAGTAGAATCGCAGACAACTTTCAACTTTTCAGAGCCTTCTTAAGCCTTTCCGAACTTTTCAACTCTTTCTCTAACTGTTCTTCGCTGTAATCTATGACGGCAACATTATTTTCCCCGAGAAACTCGATAAATTCCCACATCGAAAGACCTGATAATTCCGCAGATTTCCCCAGCGATAATATTTTGTCCTTATAGCATTTGAGGGCCAATAGTTTTTTTGTTTCCTTCGATATCATTTCTTTTGACAGACCATGAGAAGATAAGGTCTGGTAAAGGTCTTTCGGTAAATCTATAACCGCTTTTACTGCCATGACCGCCTCCAGTCTTTTAGTGAACCGATTTAATAAATCATAACATTTCACAAGAAAACTTAAAACACCTTTTGGTATTAAGAGTCCCGACTGAATAAAATTTCTTAGCTGGATCTTTTTCCTGATTTCTTCTTTTATATTCTCTAACGGTATCATCAACCAATTAAACCCGAATGACATTGCATCACTCGATGCTTTTCTAATTCTTTCTCTAACTTCGGTTTCTTCTCTGCCGGATGTATATTTATAGTAGGTCTCTTCCGAAGAGAAAATTTCAAACGCCTTCAAATAGTATTTGCTACTTTCTTCCTGCATCATGTCTGCAAGCTCCAACATCAGTGCAAATATATTTTTCTCCTTCTTAACTTCTTTCCTTATTTCCCTTAATTGTTCCTCTTTTACTGGTTTATCCATAACGATGCCTAAATCAATGAAAGCATCCTTAGCGGTATCACGTTCATATATCGATGCAAGACTCGGAAAGCCTTCAATTTCCAACGTCCTCAGATTCCTATCGTATAACGCGAGATAGCCTTTATTTCCGGGGAGTTGGCTGATAGTGAGAAATTCTAAGTAGAATTTTATGAATTTATCAAAGGTAGGATCAATTTTTTCTTTCCAAGAACGGGTATTAGATGCCATGCCGAATTATATCAAATCTGAGATTAGCAGCGAAATTTAGTTTGCGGAGTACACCCCGCAAAAATCAGTATATGATCCAAATAAATATATCAAAAAACTAACTATATAACTCTAACCAACAGGAATAAAAAAGAAAGCAATAAGACTTAATAGAACCCACAGGCAGAAAAAGAAGAAATGTCTACGGTCTGATTCTTCTCCAGGGTGGGGAATATCAAAGTACCGCCACTTATCAAGAAGGTTTTCAATAAAAAAGCCAATAGTAATTGTTAAACAGAAACCAGTAATAGCCCAGAAAGCTAACTTTTCAAAGAAAGTATGACACCCCGTTCTCAAGGCTAAAACACGGTTCGAATCCCGTTGGGATCGCCAATTAAATCAAGCGGTTTACAGCGATATTGCGCATTCTCTCATTTCCGATTGTAGCCGATTTGTTTCACCTGATACATCTACCCATGTTTCAATGTAATGAAAAAATCAGGTATGTATTCGTTAATTGTGCTTTTGATGTGTTTTTCCCATTTACCCGGTAGTGTGTCTAAATAGGATAAAGCTTTTTTAAGCATATCCGGATTTTTCATTATTCCTCTTAAGAGACCGGCAGCCTGCATAAGGTCTTTCTCTTTTTTATCCTTTGTCTTTCTTTTCTGTGATACCAGAATTTTGTGGAAAGCTAATGTCCAAGGGTTCGGTACAAAATAAACATAATCCTCTTTCCCCATTTTTAAGGGTTGTTCAGACAACATCTGCAGGTACCGTAAAGGAGTTGCTTTTATTTTTAACGCACGTATAGGTACAGCTTTGTCAGAACCCTTGCCTTTTTCAGGTGTCAGAAACTCAACCTTAAATATACCGTTTGTAAAGTAGGTGGAACCATCTGGAGCGAACCCTATCGAAAAACCCATAGGTTTTAGCATTGATTCAACATCGGTTTCTTTTCCCTTATACGGGATATTCAGCATAAAATCTATATCCTGGGTCTTAATTGTGGGCAGAGTAAATCCTAGTTCATCTTGCATAACAGGCATACAGTAAGAGCCGATGAGAATTGATTTAATTCCGTGCTGAGAGAATATTTTTATTATTTCTACGGCAGTAACCTTCTGTGTATTAATTGCCTTTGCTATAACACGAATATTGCCCAGGATTTCTTTTTTCTGTTTTTCCAGTAACTGTCTTCTATTGATAGCCTCCAGAAGTTCAGAGGGCACCGCACCGCCCAACGAAACGGACTTTACCTTCCTGCCCTCCCTCCACTGCCGGTAATAGTATGTTGATTTGCCGATTTTTTTTGCAGAGATGTTTCCAGCAGGTAATTCCTTGATATCTTCATTTATCCGGGCAAATTCTTTGATAAAGTATATATAGTTTTCCTGTAGGGTTTTCTCCACGACGCTCATAATTAACTACATATTAACTACAATAAGATAATAAGTCAATAATGTAGTTAAAGAAATATAATGCTGAAAATGAAGAGAATCTATGTGCTTAAAAAGGCAGAATCAACGTTTGTCGTCTATGCGTAATAGAAAGAAATCAAGGACTAATGTAGGAATAAACTACATAGCGTCAACATATGCCGACTGCCATGGGGAGACTCAAATTATCCTTCTACGATGCTACGGTCATCCCACATGAACCAATTACCAGTATCCGAGAGGAATGAGTAAGTGTCCTGGAAAATGGCAAAGTGCTCTTTTTCATCCTTGATAAGACATTCAAAAAAAATCTTCTCCGCAGTATCCTTAGCCTCGGCAGCGGCTTTCTGGTAAAACTTAATTGTTTCTTCTTCCATCTTCATCGCCGTTTCGAGGGCCTGCAGTTCGTCGGTCGTTGCGGACACTCGCTGCAACATGGCTTCTTTGTTCTGCTCAAAGAGCGTTTTCATGTCTTGCAAGGGGGTCGTTTCAGTGGGTTTAATTTCCTGTCCCTGCGTAACCTTGGTCGCACAGGCGAGATGGTATTGTTCATCCTCAACAATACTAAGGAACATCTTCTTTCCGACAGGATTATTCGTTTTCCCGGAGCACTTCGTGTAGAAATCAATAGCTTCCTGCTCCATTTTTATTGCCGTTTCAATAGCGTTCATTGTTCTCCTCCTTATCTACTACCTCAGAGACTGTAATAATTGAGGTCCTCTATATTAAGATTATTTAACCAGGACAAAATTTTTACTTCAACTCCCCGGCTTCAGCTTTCCCCAGTTCAATTTTTGCCGTTGCAAGTTTCTTATAATATTTCCGGGCTTTTTCCATATTCTTCGCTGTAATCGCTTTTAGAAGATCGCCTTCAACCTCCGCGATTTCGAGACGCTTGTAATAATCAAGCATTTCCATAAAGTGGGCCATGACAATCTTCCCGGTTAGCACAGGATGATTATTCGTAACGTTATATTGTTTGAACATCAAGCCGTGTTCTAACTCGACTTCAAGTCCAATTCTGAAGTCTTCCAGAGGGATCTTCATTTTTTCAGTATTTACATGTGGCAGAATGATACGAGCCTCTTTCAAAGTAACCTGTGGTTTATTTAATTTTGTCCAGTCTCTGATCTTCAATTCTTTGCAAATTCTACTTACCTCCTGGATAGAAATGTATTCCGGCAATTTCATGAAACCCTCCTTTGGTTTAGTATATAAATAGAATCGCTGAGGCAATTAATCCTTTTCTTGCCTCAGGTAAGAGCTTTTTCAATCAGCCCATTAATATCGAACTCCTTGCTCTTTATATCCGCAACCCTCTTCTACAAACATTGATTTAGCCGCGCCACAGACGGGACAAACCCAGTCATCCGGCAATTCCTCAAAAGGCGTCCCTGGTTTGATCCCGGAATCAGAGTCACCTTGCGCAGGATCATAGACATAACCGCAAGCTGTACACACATATTTTACCATTCGCCTTCCTCCTCCTTATGTATTATAGTCCTATTGCTCGCCTGATTTCTGTTTCTTCAAAGCCGATGATGACTTCATCCCCAATAATAATCGTGGGAAAGCTGCACTCCGGATTGAACTTCCTCACATCTTCAAGAACAGCTATCCTTTCTTCATCAGGGAGCAGATCAACATCTGTAAATTCATACTGAATAGCACATTCGTTCAACAACTTTTTGGTGGCCTTACAGTGAACACAGGTACTTAAGGTATAAAGTTTAATGGGTTTTTGCATTCTATCTCCTTCTATGCTATTCTTTAAAAATTCTTTCCATCGCTTATATACTAAGACCTGTTCTATGAAGTTTTCTCGCAGGTCCGGATTATGCAGCCTCCTATCATCTATGACCGGGATCAATGGAAAATAACGCATGAATGCTCCACCAAATATGCCCGTGCCCTTATTACTTGGCATCCCCGAGGAAGTATAGACTTTAATGCCGCTTATCCCGGAACTTGGCGACTTACTCTTGAAAATAAAACCGCAGAGATCCTCCTTTTCAAGCCGTCTTAATTTATCCTCAGCCCATTTTTTCATGCCCTTGGTATGGTCAACACCGGTTCTTACCGTTACAATACGGGGTGAGGCAGGATCACCGATCAGATGCATTGGTTCTCTTGGTACAGGAAGACCATATTCTACTTCCGGACATACCGGAAACCATTCAAAATAATGCCCGAGCGTATCCGTTATCTATTGATCGAGCTTGTGTCCGCCGTCATACCGAACTTTTTCACCAAGGAGACAAGTACTTATTCCGATTTTGATCTTTTGCACGAGCATGTTCCGGAAGTACAAGCAAGAAAACTTATGCTAACGGTCCGTTATCGTCTTCAGCACTATCTTCTTTCGTTCCCATTTCCTCAAGCGCCTTGCCGATTTCTTTTTGTGTGGCCTTCAGGCCATCCTTGCAAAACTTTATCAACTCAGATGCCCTTTTCACCTTTGCCGTAAGAACATCGACGTCAACTTCTCCGGATTCTATTTCGCCGACAATTTCTTCAAGTTCGGTTATGGCAGAAGTATATGTCAGTTTATTCTTCTTCATTAATTCTCTCCACCCTGCTTCTTATTGACCCCTGGTATAACTTTGTCTGTATTATATCCCATTCGGATAATTCAGAGACGCGCGTTATCGCTTTGTTATTCAGGTAGGTTATACTGTATCCCCTTTTCAAAACGTTAATAGGGTCAAGCAATCTTATGTCCTGCTCTAAATGTTTTATTCTATCGGCCTGAGTCTGTAATAATGATTTCACCGATGAACCCAATTTGTTCCTATCAATATCGATTCTGTTGCTGCCGGCAATGACAGTCCGATTAGTCCCGTTGATCAAGCGATGGATGGCTGTATGGAGCCTTTTATCCTCTGTGTGAAATCTCCCACCCGTGATGCGGGCGAAACTCTGGACGATACTCTGAAGCCTGTGATTTTCTTCCTTCATGAAGTCTTTGGTCCTATGTATCAATCTTCGCTCCAAGTCCGATAGATTTTCCTCAAAAGTCCTGCAGCCGTCAATGATGAACCCCGCAACAGCGGTCGGCGTCTTCAGCCTTGTATGCGCGACAATATCGACAACCGTGTCATCTCTTTCGTGCCCGATGCCTGTAATAACCGGCAAGGGGAACTTTGCCACTTCGGCAGCGAGCCTGTAGCTGTCAAAACAGCTCAGGTCCACCTGGGATCCCCCACCCCTGATGATTACCACAATATCGTAAAGACCGGCTTTCCCTTTGATATTGGACAATGCCGAGATGATGGACTCCTCTGCGTCCCGTCCCTGCATGAGGGACTGATACAGCTCATGATATATCCTGTAGCCGTAAGGATTGTTTTCTATATGGTTTATAAAGTCTCCGTAGCCCGCTGCGGTTGAAGATGACACAACGGCGATCCTTTGCGGGACTAACGGCAGGGACAGGGTTTTATTGAGATCCATGAGGCCTTCCTTCTTCAGTCTCTCTATGGTCTCTTTCTTTTTCTTTGCCATCTCGCCGAGTGAATAGGTGGGGTCGATGTCTTTGATGTTTAAGCTCAGGCCGTAGACTTCATGAAACGTAACGTCCGCCGAAAGCAATACCTGCATCCCTTTTTTTAATGTTTCTCCGGTAGCCATCTCGAATCTGTGGGAGATATTCCGGTAGGTGTATGCCCATATGTTTGCCTTCATCTGGGCTATCACGGAATCATCCTTTTTTTCTACGAGTTCAAGATAACAATGCCCTTTTGTGTTACCCCGAACTTCCGATATTTCGGCAATGACCCACACGGCCTCAGGGAAAGTAAGTTCAACTGTTTCTCTGATTGCGGTATTGAGTTCTGAAAGACTGTATGTATGATGATTTTGAAAAAGGTCTTCGGGTAAATTCGCCATCTATCTGCCCAATATGTGATCTAAAATATCGCTCAGATTGTTAAAGAGCCTGAGGTCGTTGTTTGCCAATCCCCTGTTCCACGGGAACAATAATCCTGTCCCCTTGGCTCCACTCGCTAAAGCCTTTTCCAGCACATCCGGAGAGTCATCTATCACGACATCGACGGCGCCAAACAGGTCGGTCTTATGAAATGAAAGGTGCAGCTCATCATATACAAGCCCATGATTTTCAAGCCACTTCCTGGTCTGTTTCCTGTAATCGGGGGACCTATGGCTCGCTATCGTGATGTGATAATCGTTTTCCCTGAGCTTGATTAGAAAATCTCTGGCTTCGGGATAAGGCAAGAAGCCGTCGCTGTCCTGATTAAAATGAATTACATTTACAGCTCTATAAAAATCCTGCTCGGAACAATATCCCTGCCAGAGGTCCCAGTCTGTCCAACCGTCCGGCGCAGGGAAGTTCTCATTGACCCTCTTCAGTTCCTCATAAAGCGCGTCGCAAAACTGCCACAAGGTGTTATCTATGTCAACGATTGCCGTCTTATGCATTTTATATCTCCAATCCATTTATTAATAATATAAACCAAAAAGCCTTATAATTGTATTTATCAGGCGGTACGATCAAGCAGGGTCTTGAGATGGTTCTTAGGAGGTATCAATTGAGTAACAGAGTCTGTCCCTGGTGGTTAGGTTATTTGTTGGCGAGTCCATTGAGACGTTTTTTGCAGGACCCCGAAGGGATTGTGAGACCATATGTTAAGGAAGGCATGAGTGTCTTGGATATCGGCTGTGGCATGGGATTTTTTTCTTTACCATTGGCGAAGCTGGTGGGCGAGACAGGCAAAGTTGTCTGTCTCGATTTACAGGAGAAAATGATTAAAGGTCTCATAAGGAGAGCTCAAAAGATCAGATTATCTGACAGAATTGACGCGCGAATCTGTCTTCAGAACTCTCTTGGGGTGAGTGACATTGCCGGTAAAATCGATTTCGCGCTGGCCTTTGCGTTAGTTCATGAGGTGCCTGATAAGGAACGTTTGTTTACCGAAATATACAATACAATGAAGCAGACTGCAGAATTGTTGGTGGCAGAGCCCAAGGGACATGTATCAAAACCGGATTTTGAGAAAACCGTTGATAGCGTAAGATCAATTCTGCAAATATGAATCAGGGTATAATTCTCAATGGAAAAAGCAATCTCTCAAAGAGAGAAAGGAGAATTATACCCATGAGAAGAATTTTATCAAAGAAGGCGAAAAAAGTCATTGAGGATGGAGTGCAGGAGTTTATGGCGATGCCCCCGTTAGCGGAGTTGACGAGGATCGGAGCGAGGATGATGTTAGAGTCGGCGATGGAAGAAGAAGTGACGGCATATCTTCAGAGAGACTATTATGAGAGGAATGCCTGCGCTAAAGGAAGCCGGAGTGGATCGAAGCCCAGAACCGTGAAGATCGGTAGCGGTGATATAGGGCTAAAGATGCCGCAGGTAAGGAATGCCGGTGGCCCATTTCATTCCCGGATATTGCCGCCACGGATGACCCAGATGGATGAAATACAGGAAATCATCCCTCTTTTGTATATGAACGGCCTGTCCAGCAGGAAGGTAAAGAAAGCTGTGGGTAAACTCATAGGCAAGAAAGGCCTGAGCCATCAGAATGTCATAAGGATCAGCGGCAGGATCGTCGATGAGTTCAATGCATGGAAGAAGCGGGACTTATCGATGCTGCAGGTGGTGTATCTTGTTCTGGACGGCGTACGGATGGGAGTAAGGGCCGGGACCAAGGAGAAAGAGGCGGTGCTGGTGGCCTGGGCGTTTCTGGAGGACGGCAGCCGGGAGCTCGTGGGCGTGTCCCTTGGCAACAGTGAATCGTACAATGCGTGGAAAGGTTTTCTGGAGGATCTCACGAAACGGGGCATAAGTGAACCAATGCTCACGGTTATCGATGGCTGTCCCGGCCTTATCAAGGCGGTGGATGAAGTCTTCCCTGAATCAGACAAACAGCGCTGCACGAAGCACAGGACTGAAAACGTGCTGGATAAAGTACTGGAACAGGACAAGGCATCAGTAAAAGAGTCAGTAAGGAAGGTGTTTTACGCCTCGACCTATGAGCACGCAAAGGAGGCCGTGGAAATGTTCAAGAAGAAGTGGCGCATGAAATATCCTTCGGCAGTGGAATGCCTGACTGAAAATATAGAAGACTGTCTGACCTATTACAAATATCCTTACCAGCACTGGCTTAGAATTCGGACGACCAATATAGTGGAGAGGAGCTTCAAGGAGGTGAAGCGAAGGGTAAAGGTAGCAGGCCGGTTTCAGAAGGAGGAGCGTGCGCTCACCATGGTTTACTGGCAGCTCCACGAACTTAGATGGAACGGTGTAAGCATGACCAAGGAGGCAAAGGCAATCCTTACGAGGATCCGGGCATCAAGGATGCAAAGGGTTGCGGCATAATCGTATCAATGAAAACCCTTGAGAATAAAGCCCTGAAGAGAATTTACAGAAAAGACTTGACACTGTCAAACCGTTTCCATTGCTCAAAGTGCGGGCTTTGAAGTTTCACGTGACTTAAAAATAAAAAGAAGTCGTGCCGTCTTGTTGCGAACGCGGTGAGACTCGTCTCCCTCAGCTGGGGTAAGTTCCGACTAAGACTTTTAATCCACGGCTTCTGCTTGGATGTTTGAGTTTTCTCAATGCTTTTGCCTCTATTTGTCTGACCCTCTCACGAGTAATGGAAAAATGGTTCCCGACTTCTTCAAGTGTGCAGTCTTTTTCGCATGCGATACCAAATCTCATCCTAATAATCTCAGCCTCTCTGGGAGATAGAGTATTAAGGACCTTCAGTATATGCTCTGTAACATCATTCTTTTCCGTATTGGCATATGGGGAAGGGCTATCTTTATCACAGATAACATCACCTATCGTTGAACCTTCATCCCCTATAGGAGTTTGGAGAGCTATTGTGTCACGCACTGCTGTGAATACTTCCTCGAGTTTTCCTATCGGCACTTCCAATCTTTTCGCAAGTTCTTCTTTGCTCGGATCTCTTCCGAGCTTCTGTCTTAATTCAGTGGACGCTTTGGTAGCCTTACTATAAAAGTCAGCCGCATGTACCGGAACTCTGATAGTTTTTGCCTGATCCATTAATCCCCTCGTTATGCCCTGCCTTATCCACCATGTTGCATAGGTGCTGAATTTGAACCCCTTTTTATAGTCAAACTTATCTATAGACCTCATGAGACCTATATTCCCTTCCTGAATCAGATCCAGCAGATTCAATCCCCTTCCTATATAGTGCTTCGCTATATTAATTACCAATCTCAGGTTGTGAGTTATTAATTCATTCTTGGCTTCACTAACAAGGATTCCCGCCCTGGTTATTCTGTCCCAATTAGCTTTCAATCGGTCAATCTTAATCCCCACCTCTGATTCAACACGCTTATACTCATCCTCAACTTCCTTTGCAAGGGTAATAAGTTGTATAGAATTGATATCCTGTTTCTTTTTGTCTTTAATTATTTTTTTTAAGTTTTTTAAAGTCCCATATCTTGTAATCTTTCTATCCGCTATTTCTATTTTTGCCATGAGATCGTCAAGGACCTTTAAGCTTATTACCAATGCTTTATCTGCTTTCTCTTCTTCGGAATTGTTCATGTCCTCTTCGTCTTTTCCCTCTAAATTCATTTCAGTTCTCTTATATAAAGGCAACGAAGTAATTATCCCTTTAATAATCTCTTTCCCTTCTTCCAATCTTTTGGCAAGCTCTATTTCTTCGGCCTTTTTAAGTATTGCGATGTTTCCCATCGAATGAAAATATGTTTGGACAATATCCTCTGTTTTTTCATGCTCCTCTTCTTCCTCTGAAGCCAGGACTTCTTCTGCAAACGGATCATGATCCTGATCGTCTATAACTTCAACTCCCGCATCATGCAGAAGATCAATCAGTTCTTCCATTTCATCCGTAGAAAAATATTCTGAAGGAACGGCAGCATTTATCTCTGCATAGGTAAGCTTTCCGGAACTCTTGCCTCTATCCATAAGCTCTTCAAAAATCTCTTCAATCGTATCATCTTTTTCCATAGTACTCCTTAAAACAAATTTATTGCTGTTACCCGTGTGAGAAGAATATCCGTCGAGTTTGTTGGTGTATTCCCTTTTGAGCTTGCAACAGGAGTGAAATAGATAAGGGTTAGACCATGAGAAGCTCACTTACTATTGTACCAAGAATAGTGATTTAATGTTGTATTAGGTCCTTATAATGATTTCAGCTCCGGGTTAAATTAGGCAAAGGTGATGGTAACGCCGGTCTGCCGGGATATCCCCGGGGCTGCATTTGCATGGTCAGGCCGCCGCGCTACTTCGTTATTATTGACTTCAACCATTTATACGGTATCAGCATGGACACCCTTTTCTGATAGGCGCGGTATTTTCCCCCAAATTCCCTTACCAGTTTTTTTTCTTCCAGATAAGTTCCTACAAGCAAATAGGATGTAAGTATCGCATTTACAAGGATTGCGGAGATGTCCAGCGGCCTTGCCCAGATAAGGAGCATACTTGCGAGATACCAGGGATGTCGTATGATACTCAGGACACCCGAAGTGTCCAACTCTCCGGCATCGGCTATACCCTTCTTCGAGGTCCTTTCTCGTATCTGTCTGAATCCCAGGAATTGGGCTGCATCATAGTGGCATGCTCCGAGGAAGAACAATAAAGCAGCTGTTCCCAGTAAGAGAACCTGGATTATCCGCATATATCCATCCCAACGGAATATCGGTTCAGTTCGTGCAGAGGATGCATACAAGACTACAGGTATCAGGGTTAGAGCTGAGACCACGTTGAAGAACAGTCGATAAAACCGAAATGTGTGACCCAGCCTTTTATGAAGATATTCCGTCACCGATATCGATATCAGTGCGCTGTGCAAAACGCACCAGGCAATAACAAGCAAGGAAAGGACGATGTATTTCATGTAATTTATTGGCTCCATGACCAGGTTATAATACGAAAACGCCTGCTAACTCTCTGAAGCTTGGGCTTGTGGGCGTGAGCTTATGAATGTAACGCACGAGACTCAAGAGATAGCTGTCTTTGTCGCAGAGATAGGATTTATATCGCCCCTGAAATAAGTGTCCGACCTTCTCATATTTCCTGTTGAAATACTGTGTATAGGTAAAATTGATCATCTGCATGATGCGCGATATCGGGTCATTGGGTGTCTCGATCAGGAGATGAACGTGATTAGTCATGAGAACATATGTTCTGGCTGGGGTTCCACCACCATGAATGGCGGCTACCTTCTCTGATAAATTCACATCTTTGTGACCGCAGAAGATACTTCAGCAGTTCACTGCGCTTCATACCGCGATTTTTTCTTCTTTATATCCTGAACCTACAGCGGCGATAGCGTCCTTTCGGTTAAAGTCAAGGGCCTCTTTCAGGGTTAGCCGAAGGCTTTTAAGCAGTTCGTCATACGTTCCTTCCTGACAGTTTACACCCGGAATTTCCTCTATCCATCCAATCCACCAATTACCTGATTGCTTTATTACTGTTGTATATTCTGCATTCATAATTTACCTCCTTATACAAACCATTATAACGTAACATGGGAAACTTTTGGCATCATTCTATTTGCTATAACGATGGAAATATACGGCAGAGCAAAGCGGAGTCCGCATGATTGATTTGTTAAGCCCTTTTTTTCTCTAATAAGTATCCTGATACGTATTTATGAATGATACTGGATATTAATGTTTGGTAAGGAATTCCCTCCTGTGCAGCAATGACTTGCACCTGATCCAAATCTTTTGATGACATCCGAATATTTATTCTCTTGTCTTTTTGCAGTGTGTTCCTTGCGTACTCCTGTAATTTCTTAATTTCCGCCTTTGGATTCTTAACAGGTTTCCATTCTCCACGCTCATATGAATCAAGAATATCTTTTTCTTCTGCATCTAATATTATCTTTTTCATTTTTTTGACCTCATATATTTGTTTGTAGCTTTTCTGCTGGGAATTATGGTTTTTAAAAATATCTCGTCGCTTTCCTGAACATAAGGAACGAGATAGGCATAATCATCAATCATGACTGTCGCTATTTTTTGACCCGGATATTTATTTTGATTTGGGTGTTCAATTGTTTCCAGAATATCTTCCCTTTCCATCAAAATAACGACTTGTTCAAAACAAACACCTCTGCTGTTTTTCAATAATTCATTCTTTTCATTGTCCCATCGGAAAACCTTCATGATATATAATTACGACATTGTGTGCCTTTTGTCAATATTATTTTCCGGGATTAACGCGGCACTAAGCCGCCCGGCTACAAGCCTTTACCAACTCAAAACGGTGTTAATCCGGGTCGGCTTGAGTGATTCGTTATGTGGCTCACTTGTATACATCTCGTCTATGTCCAACTTTAACAACTATAATATGTAATTCGCGGTCGGAAACTGAATAGATTATTCTGTAAACTCCCTGCCGAATTCTGTATCTGTTTTCTCCTGTTAATTTTTCACATCCTTGGGGTCGGGGTGTATTCGCCAGTCCCTGAATCTTCTGAATTATCCGGAGGCGATCTTTTCGTGGAATGTTCTCAATTTCTTTGACTGCGGATGGCTTGATGAGGATATTATATTTTGCCACGCCTCTTCAGGTCCTTGAGAACTTCCTCAAATGACAGGTTAGTCTCATGTGCCCTTTCTGCAAACGCAGCGATGTCTTCTGCATCTTCCGCGAAGACGATTCGGATTGCCTCATTGACGATATCAGAGACAGAACTATCAGTTTCAGCGGCTTTTAGACGAAGAGCCTTATGGATCTGGGGGTCAAAATAAATTGTTGATTTCTTGGCTATTGTTTTCATGTTTTTAAGATACCATCATGAAGGCAAAGCGTCAAGACGCAAAATTATTAATTTGCATCATAAAATGGGGACGGTTCTAATTTATCTCATTGCCGGTCTTTCTCGGCCTGCCTACCGGGCGTATCACTGCTTTCATTCTATATCTGGCCCCCACTGTCTTAACTAACTCTTCGTCACCATACACAGCCCGCTTTCTCATTACCCCTTTCATCGCATCCTTTTCTTTAAGCAGCCCTTTCACGAATTCCCGATAGCTTCTTCGTCGTTCGTTTTCCTCATCCGCTATTTAGTGTCCCACTAACGGCTTTACAATGAACGACCTTTTCCAAGATGGCATCGACCTTTTTCGTCCAGACAAACGGCTTGGGACTCTCGTTGTTGATCTGGATGAAGTCTTCTATTGCAGCAACAAGTTCCGAAACACTGCGAAAAACTCCACAGCGAATGCGTTTCCGTGTGATCTCTCCGAACCATCTCTCCACCAGATTCAACCATGAGGAACTGGTCGGCGTGAAATGAAGGTGAAATCGGGGATGTTTTTTCAGCCATGCTTTAACCTTGGGATGGTTGTGCGTACCATAATTATCCAGAATCATATGGACGCCCAATTCCGAGGGTACGGTGGCGTCGATCTGTCGCAGGAATTTCCGAAATTCGATGTTGCGATGCCTCGGATAACAGGAGCCAATAACTTTTCCCTCCAGCACATTCAACGCCGCGAACAGACACGTAGTGCCATTGCGCTTATAGTCATGGGTCATGGTTCGGCAGCGCCCTTTCTTCATCGGCAAGCCGGGTTGTGTCCGATCCAACGCTTGAACTTGGCTCTTCTCGTCAACACACAGCACCACCGCCTTGTCCGGCGGATTCAAGTACACTCCCACCACGTCCGTCAGTTTTTCAACAAACCGCTTGTCCTTGGATAACTTGAATGTCTCAACGCGATGAGGCTGAAGACCGTGCGCGTCCCATATACGTTGCACCGTGGACTTGCCGACTCCCTGAGCCCTTGCCATCGAACGCACCGACCACTGCGTGGCATCGCGAGGTGTCGTGTGGAGAGTCGCTTCGACAATGGCCTTCACCCGGTCCGGCGGAAGAGCCTGTGGACTCGGGCCATGGGGTGCGTCCTCGGCCAATCCCATCGGTCCATGCTCTTCGAAACGTTTGCGCCATTGGATTACTGTCGGGCGGGAGGTGGACAGTTGGGCCGCGATAGCGTTGTTCGACAAGCCATCCGCCGCCAAAAGACAAATACTCGCTCGCAGTACTGCTCGCTGAGGGCTGGTCTTAGCCCGTTTCCAAGCTTCCAATGTCCTGCGCTGCTCTTTTGTCATCTCCAGAACTTCTGCTTTTTCCCACATGCCATATAGCTTACCATGACAACTAATCATTGTCCAGCTTTTAGTGGGACAGTACACTAGAATATTGTAAATTGGATGTTTGTCTGTTATCGGATCAACCTTTCCGTAGGCATATGCATTGTAACTGCTCCACCGATAATTCTTAGGGTCCTCAACTATTCTTGCCCTTACCGGATTTAACTCTACATAGCTTCCACAGGCAAGCAAATAATCGTCCTTTGATACAACGATGCTCTTGTATCTATCCTGCCAAAAATGGCCGATGTGACTATATCTTCTTTTATAATGCTGTGCATAGGAGAGGTTTATCCCCGTCGCCTCGAATGTTTTGTTAGACCGGATTGCCGTGCTATTTTCATTAAACTCCGCAGGGCCTCGTTAACCGAGTCGTCATCGGGAAACACCTTTGCCACATCGGGACTAAGAAGAACGAGGTTGCTTCCTTTTTTGTATTCTTCGAAATATGTGCCTCTTATGCCCTTACCTAAATCTTCTCTTTTGTACTCTTTACGCATTTCTTCGTGTTTAGCCGTCTTCATATATTTTCCTTTCTTGTCTCGTTGCGCGCCTTGCGCTTATTATTCGTGTTGTTCTACGTCGCTCAGTGTGAACGACAACAAATAGCTGCCCCATTCTGGAAAAACCGAAGGTAAGCAATCTTAGTTCACCGATAGAATGGTCTGGATCGTTAAAGGTTAATGCCAGGGGATCACCAAACACAGTTGACGCCTCATGAAAAGAGATGCCGTGCTTCTTGAGGTTGGTTTCGGATTTAATTGGGTCCCATTCAAATTTCATGTGTTATTTTATTATTTTGCGGTCTAACGACCAAAAATAACCCGCACGGGAAATAGACTTGCATGAAAGCAAACCAGCGTTAATTCGTGTCGGGTTGATTTTCTTGTTACCCCAGTATTATCTTCGCTTTAAATAGCTTTTGAGGTCCTTATAATAATTTTCATGTGGACCGATCATGATTAATTCCATATCCGATTTAATCATTCTGTACGAAAGAAGATACTGAAGAGATTTGATTTTGAACTTATGGACATAGATGCCTCTGAGATTTCCCTTCTTCTCATCCCCGATCAAAGGATTGTCGGTTATTTGTCTGATTTCGTCGTCAAGTATTTCTTTTTCTTGTTTTGATAATTTCTTGACTTTGTTTTCAAATGATCGTGACTGATAAATCTTCATTATTTATCCGAACGTATACTCCGACCGCTCACCCTGTTCTAGTTCCTGTAGTCCGATAAGAATTTCTTTGATAAGACTGTATGTCAAATCCGGATTGTCTTCTGCACATTTGCCGATCTTTGCCCAGTGCTCTATTTGGCCTGTTATAGAGCGATGGTCAACATGACTATACTTTTTAGCCTCTTTTACCAATTTTTCGGATATTCTTACAGCCGTTGCCATTTTCATACCTCCGTTCAGTTTTTAATTTATTATAAACATTGACATAGCATATTGCAACTAATTGTATACATATTGATTCGTGGGGTAACGCTCAAGCTCACGGGGAGGCGTGGCAGTTTCACGCTGATCCAGTGCAGCGCATCGTTATGCCTTTCTCCGTTTATATAGATAACCAGTTATTAACCCAAAAAGTGCAGTTGACCTAAAATAATATCCCCGAAGAAATTCTCCTTTCGTATTAGAATCAATAGGTTTAAGCGACCATCAACTCTAAACGAAAGGAGAATAGAAATATGCAGTCAAAATGTAGCACAAAGATCGAAATAAATAAAGTAAGGATTGGATTTACGGAGAAGAAGATGACGGCATATGGGGGATTCAGTTTATTGGCTGCATTTTTTGAAAAGATCAAATTGAGAGGAATTTTGCAAGAGGTGATTCCGATCCATGAGAGTTCACCCAATGGAATGGGGATATACAGCAAGGTATTGGCATACATCCTTCTGATCTATGCGGGAGGCAGCAGGTTTTCTCATCTACTTTATCTTGGTTGGCAGGAGATTTTCACCGATCTTTTTGCAGTGAAGAGGCTTCCTATCGCCTCGACGACATTGGGCAGGCTTTTCAGGAAGATCAGAAAACTGAAGGAAGTGGAAGAGATGTCGGAGGGATTATGGGGATACTTGAAGAGATTGATCCCCTGGAAAGAGCTCAAAGAGGACTGGTTGACGTTCGATTCTACAGTCCTTGAGCGATACGGAAAACAGGAGGGAGTCAAGAGGGGATATAACCCGAAGAAGAAGGGCCGTGGTAGCCACAGCCCGCTTCTGGCATTTCTTAACAGAAACAAGTATGTGATAAATCTTTGGAACCGCCCCGGCAACGTGATGTCATGGAACAACATTATTGGATTTTTTGAATCCACATGGCAGAGGATCAACGGTCATATCGATATCAAGGGCATTATTGCAGACAGTGGATTTTATCTTAGGGAGTTCATCGAACTGCTTGAGAAGAGAAAATTAATCTATATCATAGCCGCTCGCCTATACCGTCCTTTGCAGAGGATGGTTTATGCACAACAAAACTGGAAGCGGATAGAAGAGGGGATATGGATCACGGAGTTCTTTTTCCAGCATGTCGATTGGATAACCGACAGGAGATTCATTGCAGTCCGGCAGGATATAAAGAAGAGGCCGCATGCGATGGGGAAGGAGTTATCTCTTTTTAGAGATGAGTTTGATACAGGGAATTATCGTTACAGCGTATGGATAACCAATTCACATGATCCCGCATATGAGGTATGGAAGCAGTGCAGGCCGAGGGCGAACGATGAGAATACCATCAAGGAACTGAAAGAGGATTTTGCGCTTGGAGGGTTCTCGATGAAGTATTTCTATTCAACAGAGGCGGCAATGCTTATTCGGGTATTCATCTACAATCTGTTTGTCCTGTTTCGACATCAGATACTGGGGCAGAAAGAAAAGATAGAACGCCTGAAGACCTTGCGGTATAAGTATTTTGTCCTCCCCGCCCAATTGGGAGGAGATGGCAGAAGGCTGGTATTGCGGATCTCCGTCTTTACACAGAAAGTACGATCAAAACTGTTATACCTCTTTAACCGCATAAGACAATACTTTCCGCCAGGTCTTGATAATTGCACTGCAGTTGGATGATGACAATAAACTTCAAAAGGAGGTATGTCAAAAAACAGTGTAAAGATTAGCTTTGCTAACGCTAATTCCGAGAATGCCTTGATAGGCTTGGATCTATAGGCATGTCTTTTCCAATTGCACTTTTCGGGTTAATGAATTAATAATGAGCGTTCCGAATATTACGATAAATTTTACGGTCCACGAATAGTCCAGCCCTATCAAATATATAATTGCCGAGAAGACGATTAGGCCAATGAGCAGGTACAAATAATAGATAGTGTTGCCGACTTTCTTTTTGAAGTCGGTCAGATACCACGCATTGGAGATGGCACCAAGCAGCCATAATAAGCCAATGAACAAATATAGAAGTTCATTTTTCATTCTATTTTAATATTCGGCATAACGATTTAAATGAGGCGCAGGGGCAACCACCCCTGAAAACCCGCCCCGCTTATTCCCTGTCGCCTCGATTTGGGTGTTAGAAGCATTATTTTGTCTTGGATGCCTGCTTTTCCAATTTATTAAGAATTGCATCATATCTGTCGGTTTGCTTTTCCCATCTTTCAAGAAGTTTGTCATAACGTGCAGCTTGTTCCTCCAACTTTTTTTCCTGCTTGTCATACTGAGTTTGCTGTTCTTCCATCGTCTTTAATCGTGCATCATATTCCGCGGCTTGTCTTTTTTCCGTCGAGCTACCGCTTAACTGATTGCAGCCGGCGACAAGAGCCAAAAGAATAACAAAAGTATAGATTTTCTTCATAATGCCTCCTCAATTTTTTGCTTCTAACACACGGCTCATCCTGAGCCGGCTTTTTCGGCGATTGGGTGCAGCCGATGGTTAAGTGATGCTTTCATATCGTATTGCTGCCCCCACAGAACGGGCAACTAACGGATACCAGGGGCTCGGAGTCTCCAGCGAATCCTTGAATAACCTTTGAGAATGAAACAGATCGGCCGCACTTCTCGCAATTCGTAATTACGAGCTTGGATATCATTCCTGCGGCCATCTTTACTGGCCGATCCACGATGACATGGCTTTCAGAGGCTGAACTGCCACCAAACGAGACGACCCTCTTGCCGGTTCCTATGCCTGAATTCGTAATAATCTCACCGATCCCTGATCCCTCAACAACGATTCGTTCGGCGGGACCCTTCCCAGTATGCTCGATATCAAGGCCGATTCCCGGACCTTCGTTACATACGACACCGCCGATGCCTCCGTTCTTGACGAGGACTTCTCTCCCGGCCATTTCAGGTTTCCCATCTGATACCCATTTCTCGTGCTTGTTCTTCCATTCGGTCAAGAGAGAAACGGGGTACTTTGCCTGATCGACATCAATTCTCCGTGCGCATTCTTTACAAAGCCAGATACCGTTAGAAATAGCCCCGCGTTGTTCATCCGTCATGTTGGCATCGTATCGAGCCTGACCTGGACGGGCGGCGCGGATGTGGGCTGCTTTGCCCAGATTGATGGCTTTGGTTTCATCTGAATGTGGGCCACTTGTTGGTCTTCTGCACTCGGGGTTGGAACAAACTTGCCCGGCCCTCTTCGCCAATGTTTGCTTCATGCCTTCGGAAAAGTCAGGTCCGCTTGTCATTTCTCTTCCTTTTCATCTTGTGCACTTAACACCTAAGCTCACGGGGAGGCGTGGGCAGTTTCACGCCGATCCAGTGCAGCGCTTGGTTGTGTGTCTTTTTGAGTCGTATGGTTTTAATCGGTTTGGATTTTATTCTCATTTTCTTTCAAGCGCAGCATTTCTAATTTATCATTTATCTGTATCAGGTAGAAAATACCAACTGCAAGTATGCCGCCAACCAAACCGAAAATAGTCCAAAGTAAAGTTGCAGTTTTCGCTTTACGTGCCAGATGCCGAAGCCAAAACGCAGCTGCAATCTGTGGTAAGAAAATTACTATATAAATCATTTGCGATGTGCCTTTGACTAATATTGGCACATCGCCGCCGTAGGCTTGCAGTAAATATATATCTTTAATGATCGGAAGGCAGATCGAGAGCAAGGACAAAATAATGAAATAAACAACATATCGTCGAATATCGCTTTTCATGTATCTCCTTTTGTCACACAACCAATGATTATACCGATACGGTTTTATTTGCCAAATTATATCACACGCAATTACATAAAAAAATCGAATATGATTGAAAACGGCACGTTAGCATTTGCATAATTCGGTAATATGTGGATAATAACATGATATAAGGGATTCGGTATAGTAAAGGATTTATGGTAAAAGAGAGTATATTGACCGATTTTCAGGCGTTCCTGCGCTCTCGTAAGCTCGTGCCTGATAAAAACATCCCCTATTTTGCCTCATGGGCCAGCAAGTTTCTTTATTTCTGCAATAAAAACAATCAGTTGGATAACAATAAACTTGTAATAGAATTTATGGATTCATTGCAAAAAGACCATAGGGTCCCGGACTGGCAAATCCGTCAGGCCAGGCAGGCGGTTCAGGTTTATCTGGTCAATTTCAAGGTAAAAACAGTATCAGATGCTTTATCTCTATCTGCTGGTAGCGTTGCAAAAGGTCCCGACGTTTCGCGGATAATCGAAGAGATGAAACGGAGTATTCGCCTGAAACATTATTCTTTAAGCACTGAAAGAAGTTATCTCGACTGGGCAAAGCGGTTTTTCGGATATGTTCGTGATACAAAGGGTAATGAAAGCCTGTTTTCTTCCGATGATATCAAACAGTATCTCAGTCATCTCGCCATCAAACGCCGGGTTTCAGCCTCAACCCAGAACCAGGCATTGTTGTTAGCTATAAGCAATTAGCGTTAAGCAATAAGCCAAATATTATCAAGCAAGGGGAATCGAATGAAAGACTTTAGGGATCTCAAAGTGTGGGAGCGTGGGCACAAGTTGACTTTAGAGATATACAAAGTTACGTCAGGTTTCCCTCGCGAGGAAATGTATGGATTGACGAGTCAAATACGTCGTTCCTGTGCTTCAATACCAACAAATATATCTGAAGGATGTGGCAGGAGCAGGGATACAGAGCTTGCCCGTTTTATTGAGATTGCTATAGGTTCGGCAAGCGAGCTTGAGTACCTGATTCAACTGAGTCGTGATCTCGCATTAATAAATGAAGCGGAGTTCAAGTTGTTGATAGCAGAAACAGTCGAACTGAAGAAGATGCTAATATCATTTTTTCAAAAGCTAAAAGCCAATTGCTAAAAGCTAAGCGCTTAGGAGTGGGGCTGGCAATATGCCTTTCCGTCCGCACGGTTATCTGTTGACCCCCGCAGCGGGAAGATCAGGCGCCACCATATCAGTGAAACTGCAATCCAATCCGCCATCTCAAGAGCTATTAAGAAGGCTGGTATCGTGAAGCATGCCACGGTCCATACGCTACGCCACAGCTTTGCAACACATCTGCTGATGAGCGGGGTGAATATTCGGGAGATGCAAGACATGCTCGGACACAAAAACGTGGAGACTACGATGATCTATACCCACGTAATGCGCGATATGAAGAATGCGCCTGCAAGTCCGCTGGACTCGCTTTATCTTTAGTAGGCGCTGTGTTACTTTACTTTCGGCACAGCAAAGTATTTTGAGTTCGGATTTTGGATGAAGAATTCAACAATGCACCTGAAAGAATGGAGAGATATGCTCTATACCAATATCTTATTCTTTCTGCAGACAATAATCCCTTCTTTCTTAATAATCCCGCCGACAAAGTCTAATTTATTTTTTGAAGAGTATTCCTCTACAGGATAACCTATAGGCTGGATATCGGCTTTTATTCCCCACAAATATTTCTGCAGCATCACCTGTGCAGTATAGTGCGATTTATTATTAAATTTATGAGAAAAAACTGCGATGTCAATATCACTGTGAGGCCGAGCTTGCCCTTTTGCCTGTGAGCCGTATAATATCGCTAAATCAACAGGGATATCTCTTTGAACTTTGATAAGATAGTCTCTTAAGACTTTCTTTACTTCTTTTTTGATTTGAGCCATTTATATGCACTCCTTGTCTTTTCCAATAAAACGTATGCTTTCTTTTTGTTTATAGCTTTCCCTAATTTTTCTTTCATTTCAGGATACCGGGCCTCTATGTTAAGAGGATTTAATTTAATAAAAAAATCCTGATATTTTTCCGTAAAAACAAGATTCAAATCTGCACATAGAGTTAAAAGATTATGTGTATATGGAGGAATCCTGTTATGCTGTTTCACATACAAGCCTTTTAATGCCTTTTCAATTACCTGATGACACATAAAGCCAACGTAAAGGTATCGTCCACCATCAAGCATTACTTGAGCGGTTTTCAAATCATAATCCGCCATATTAAACCAGTAATTGATAGCTTTTTCTTTATTCACAGCTGTGTAATAGTAATTTTACTGATATCAGATTGAAAAATAAAGATAAATACTACCGAGAGAAAATGAGTTCTATAGAACAGGAAAACCGCTGGACTCGCTTTATCTATAGAAGGCGATGCATCACTTTACCTTCAGCACCGCCAGGAACGCCTCCTGCGGCAGTTCGATCTTTCCGAACTGCTTCATCCTTTTCTTTCCCTCTTTCTGTTTTTCAAGGAGTTTTCTCTTACGGGTTATATCACCGCCGTAGCATTTTGCGAGGACATCTTTCCTGAGGGCTTTAACGCTCTCTCTTGCGATGATCTTGTTGCCGATCGCGGCCTGTATGGCGACTTCGTACATCTGCCTCGGGATGATCGCTCTCAGCTTTTCAGCCAGTTCACGGCCTTTATAATAGGCCTTGTCCTTATGGACTATTAAAGACAGGGCGTCAACGACCTCGCCGTTGAGAAGTATATTAAGTTTGACGAGGTCCGATTCCCTGTAGCCGATGAATTCATAGTCCATGGATGCATAACCCTTGGACAAAGACTTCAACCTGTCGTAGAAGTCCCATAATATTTCATTCAAGGGCAGTTCGTAATCAACCTTAATCCTGTCTTTCCCGATATAGGAAAAATTTTTCTGTGTGCCCCTTTTTTCCTGGCACAGGTCGAGTATCGGTCCTATAAAATCGGCAGGCACAAATATAGTCGCAATCACAAAGGGCTCTTCTATGTTCTCATAAGCTTCGGGCAGCAGAGAAGGGTTTTCTATATGGATGATTTCTCCGTCTGTTTTCGTTACCCTGTAAACGACGGTGGGCGCGGTGCTCAGGAGCGCGAGGTCAAATTCACGCTCAAGCCTTTCTTTAACAATCTCCATATGGAGCAAGCCGAGAAAGCCGCATCTGAACCCGAACCCGAGTGCCAAAGAGGTCTCCGGCTCATAGACGAAGGAGGCGTCATTCAATCTCAATTTATTGAGCGCGTCCCTGAGATTTTCATACTGGTGTGCCTGTGTCGGATAGAAGCCGCAGAATACCATGGGTTTGATGTCCTTATATCCGGGGCACGGCTCGGTTGCGGGGTTATCGGCGTCGGTCAAGGTATCGCCTATTTTGGTGTCGGTGACATTCTTGATGCCCGCAATGATAAAGCCGACTTCTCCCGAGGCAAGCTCTTTTGCCGGTTCGATCTTGGGAGAGAATATGCCGACCTGTGATACCTCAAGGACATTATCCGTGGCCATGAGCTTGACCTTTTCCCCCGCCGATATCTTCCCGTCGAATATCCTGACAAGGACGATAACGCCCTGATAATTATCAAACCATGAATCGAATATCAGCGCCTTCAGTGGGTTGCCGTCGTCGCCTTTTGGAGCGGGTATCTTTTTTACGATGGCTTCAAGTATCTCTCTGGTGCCTATCCCTTCTTTCGCGCTTGCCAATATCGCGTTGGAACAATCGATGCCGATTGCGTCTTCTATCTGCTCCTTTGTCTTCTCCGGGTCGGCACTCGGCAGGTCTATCTTGTTGATGACCGGTATTATCTCCAGATTATTCTCTATCGCAAGATACGCGTTTGCCAAAGTCTGGGCCTCAACTCCCTGTGAAGCGTCAACGACAAGCAGGGCTCCTTCACATGAGGCAAGGCTCCTTGAGACCTCATATGAGAAGTCGACATGTCCGGGGGTGTCTATGAGATTAAGGATATAATCCAGGCCGTCGTCAGCTTTATATATCAGCCTTACCGCGTGCGCCTTTATGGTGATGCCCCTTTCCCGCTCGAGGTCCATCGAATCCAGGACCTGCTCCATCATCTCCCTTGAACTGAGGGCGCCCGTGTATTCAAGGAGCCTGTCCGCGAGCGTGGACTTCCCGTGGTCTATATGGGCTATGATGGAAAAATTCCGGATTCTTTTGGGTGTATTCATCTGGGCTTTATATTTTATCATAAAAAAAATATAAGTGTTTTGGAGCTGTTTCGGCCCTATCCTGCGATTGCTTTAAATGAGATTAAATGTTACACTTTAACGAAAATTTAGGTGTAAAAAATGCTCGACAATGATTTAAAAATAGGACTGACGTTTGACGATGTGCTGCTCGTGCCTGCCAGGTCCGAAGTACTTCCAAAGCAGGCGGAGATCCATACACTTCTTACCCGTAATATAAGCATTAATATCCCTATAATCAGCGCCGCTATGGACACTGTTACAGAGTCCGACCTGGCAATAGCTATGGCGCGCGAGGGAGGCATTGGCATTGTCCACAGGGCGATGAGCCCGGATAGGCAGAAGTCGGAGGTCGACAAAGTAAAGAAGTCTGAAAGCGGAATGATCCTCGATCCGATAACCATACCGCCCGAAGCCCCGATCTCCGAGGCACTGGCCTTAATGTCGAAGTATAAAATTTCCGGTGTGCCTGTTACTGAAAAAGGCAAGCTTATCGGAATAATCACAAACAGGGACATGCGCTTCGAGACTCAGTTCAATAAAAAAGTTTCCGATGTAATGACAAAGGAGAAACTAATCACGGCGCATATCGGCACAACGCTCGATACCGCGCAAAAGATTCTGCACAAGTACAAGATAGAAAAGCTGCCCATTGTAGACAAGAATAACAACCTCAAGGGGCTGATAACTATAAAGGACATTGAAAAAAGGAAAAAGTATCCGAATGCGTGTAAAGACAAAGTCGGCAGGCTTTGTGTCGGGGCCGCTATAGGCACCGGCGAGGATGCTTTGTACAGGGCGGACTTATTGGTAAAAGCCGGAGTAGATGTGATCGTGATCGATACCGCCCACGGGCATACTGCGCCGGTAATCAATACGCTGAGGGCATTGAAAAGTAAATTCGGCGTGGATGTTATCGCGGGGAATATCGCTACCGCTGAGGCCGCGGTTGACCTTATAAAAGCCGGTGCCGACGGGATTAAGGTAGGCATAGGTCCGGGCTCAATCTGTACTACGAGGATAGTATCCGGCGCGGGCGTGCCGCAGATTACCGCGATAAAGAACTGCTACGAGGTCGCGAAGAAATACAAGGTGCCCATTATCGCCGACGGCGGCGTAAAGTATTCAGGAGACATAATAAAGGCTTTGGCGGTAGGGGCACATTCTGTGATGATAGGAAGCCTGTTTGCCGGCACGGATGAATCCCCCGGGGAGATAGTGCTTTTCCAGGGGCGGAGTTATAAAGTATACAGAGGAATGGGCTCCATCGGAGCAATGGAACAGGGCACAAAAGACAGATATTTTCAGGCCGGCGTGAAGAGCACAAAACTCGTTCCTGAAGGTGTGGAAGGAAGAGTGCCTTATAAAGGCGCTGTTTCGCAGAGTGTTCACCAGCTGATCGGCGGCGTCCGGTCCGGCATGGGATATTGCGGGTGTAATAATCTTGAGGAACTGAGGAAAAAGGCGAAATTTATCAGGATTACGAGCGCAGGTCTCAGAGAAAGTCATGTGCATGACGTCATCATAACAAAAGAGGCCCCGAATTACAGGCCTGAGTGGTAATAAGCAGGAAGCAGTAGACAGTAAACAGCCATTCATCAAATCAGCGATATGAGATTATGCACGAAGAAAAAATATTAGTCCTTGATTTCGGATCGCAGTACACCCAGCTCATAGCAAGGCGTATTAGAGAGAGCAGGGTATATTCAGAGATATTCCCCTTTAATGCCTCTATTGAAAAGATAAGGGATTTCAGTCCAAAAGGGATAGTCCTTTCGGGTGGTCCTTCAAGTGTTTATGGCGCTGCTGCACCGATCCCTGACCTCGCAATATTTAAGCTCGGCATCCCGGTTTTGGGCATCTGTTACGGCATGCAGCTCATGGCGCATTGTCTCGGCGGCAGGGTCGCAAAAGCGCAGCAAAGGGAATACGGCAAGGCGGAATTAATAATCGATCGCCGGGACGATATATTCGCCGGGATACCGAAGAAGACCGTTGTCTGGATGAGCCACGGAGACAGGATTGAAAAGTATCCTTCCAGTTTTACTTCTATAGCGCACACAACAAACTCGCCGGTGGCAGCGATGGCAAGCACAAAGGACAGATTTTGCGCGCTGCAATTTCATCCGGAGGTTGTTCACACCCCGATGGGTTTTAAAATCTTGAGGAACTTTTTATTCAAGGTGTGCGGATGCAGACCCGTCTGGACCATGAAATCTTTTATTGATACGACCACCAAAGAAATAATAGAGCGTGTGGGAAGCAAGAAGGTTGTCTGCGGGATAAGCGGCGGGGTTGATTCTACGGTCGCGGCGGTGCTGGTCCACAGGGCCCTCGGGAAACAGCTCACCTGCATTTTTGTCGACAATGGAGTACTGAGAGAAGGAGAGGCAAAAAAGGTCGAAATTACTCTCAGGAAGCACTTCCATATGAAAATAGACTGTGTCGATGCTTCGGAGAGGTTCCAGAAAAAATTGAAAGGCGTCATAGACCCTGAGAAGAAGAGGAAGATAATCGGAAATGAATTCATAAGAGTTTTTGAAGAGGAAGCAAAAAAAATAAAGGGCGTTGAATTCCTGGCGCAGGGCACTTTATATCCCGACGTCATTGAGAGTGTATCGTTTAAGGGGCCGTCTGCAACTATTAAGAGCCACCATAATGTGGGAGGCCTTCTGAAAAGGATGAAATTAAAACTTGTAGAGCCTTTGAGAGAATTGTTCAAGGACGAAGTCCGGGTCCTCGGTAAAGACCTCGATATCCCTGAAGAGATAATAAACCGCCAGCCGTTTCCCGGGCCCGGCCTTGCGATCAGGATAATAGGTGAGGTGACTGCGGACAGGTGCGATATATTGAGAAAAGCGGATATTATCGTGCTGGATGAGATAAGGAACGCGGGGCTTTACACGAAGCTGTGGCAGTCCTTTGCGGTGCTTTTGCCTGTTAAGAGTGTAGGGGTAATGGGCGATGAAAGGACATACGAAAATGTTATAGCTGTAAGGGCGGTAAACAGCCTTGACGGTATGACTGCGGATTGGGCGAGGATCCCATACGATGTCCTCGGTTCCATATCCAACAGGATAATAAATGAAGTCAAAGGCGTGAACAGAGTGGTCTATGACATAAGTTCAAAACCGCCAAGTACCATAGAGTGGGAGTGAAAGATAATTTTTTCAGGATGTCTTGATAGGTAAATATATCGGTTACAATAATCCATGACTAAACAAGAAAAAGTTAGTTATTGGATACAATCAGCAGAGAATGACTGGGTGGTTGTAGGCCATCTTTTTGAAAAAAGAGATTATCCTTATGCTCTGTTTTTCGGACATTTGACTATTGAGAAGCTTCTAAAAGCGATTTTTGTCGGCAAATTCGACGAACCTCCGCCGTATACTCACAGGCTTACCTATCTGGCTGAAAAGACAGGATTAGAAATATCTCCTGAAAGGCTGGAAATTCTGGAAATAATCACTGACTTTAATCTTGAAGCCAGATATCCGGATGAAAAATTTTCATTTCATAAAAAGTGCACGAGGGAATTTACCGAAGCAAATTTAAGGAAGATTGAGGAAATAAGAAAATGGCTGTTAAAACTGATTCGGCAATAAAACTGATTCGAAGATATATAAAAGAACTTAAAAAAAATAACATACCAATTCAAAAGGCATTTATTTTCGGCTCTTATGCTAAGGGAAGCCCTAACGAAGAAAGCGACATCGATATTGCATTGGTTTCAACGGCATTTACAGGAGACAGGTTTGAAGACAGAAGAAAGATAGTTCCTTTTAGAAGGAAGATTGACAGCAGAATTGAGCCGATGCCATTCAGGCCGGAGGATTTCCAAAAAGGCGGAGTACTTATTGATGAGATTAAAAAAACAGGCAAGGAAATAAACGTATGAGCTATTATAGTAAAGAAAATTTATGGATATAAAAGTTTATCTTAAGGAAAAACGGGAAGTTATTGATTCATATCTGATATCGTATTTTGAGAATCCGTCCTCACCCCTGGTCCTTCACGAGGCGATAAAATATTCGCTTATGGCCGGCGGCAAAAGGATAAGACCTATTCTTGCTTTGGCCTCATACGAGGCGTGCGGCAAAGATAGTAAAGAGATCATTCCGCAGGCTGCGGCCCTGGAACTTATACATACCTACTCACTTATACATGACGATCTGCCTGCGATGGACAACGACGATTTGAGGCGCGGCAAACCTACGAACCATAAGGTGTTCGGTGAGGCAATGGCCATACTCGCAGGAGACGCGCTGCTTACCGAGGCATTTTTGATGATTACGAACACAATGTCTGACGACAAGCCGATCAAATCGTCGGCCTTAACCAGGGTTGTCAGGGAGGTGGCTATTTCAGCCGGCGCATATGGCATGGTCGGAGGTCAGGCCCAGGACATTCTTTCCGAGGATTCGGAACCCGACAGGGACATCCTGAATTTTATACACCTCCATAAGACCGCGGCGCTTATAACGGCGTCCGTCAGAATAGGGCCGCTCATAGCGAACAGCGGGAAGAAAGCATTGCGTGCCTTAACAATATATGGAGAGAATATAGGACTTGCCTTTCAGATCGTTGATGATATACTTGATGTCGAGGGCACTACCGAGGAACTCGGCAAGTCGGCCGGCTCCGACAGCAGGAAAAAGAAGATGACGTATCCGTCTTTGTTCGGGGTGGAAGGGGCAAGGCAAAAGGCGAACGGTTTGATAGCATCGGCAATAGATGCACTTAAAATATTTTCTTCAGAGGCAGACCCGCTAAGAGAGATCGCCGGATATCTTATTAAAAGGAGAGCCTGATGGACCTGGCGCATATTAAATCGCCGGAGGACCTGAAAAAGCTCTCTGCAAGGGAATTAAGAAAACTCGCCAAAGAGCTTAAGAGCACGATAATCGAGCGGGTCTCCAAGAACGGAGGCCATCTGGCGTCCAACCTCGGTGTAATAGAACTGACTATCGCCCTCCATTATGTATTTAATTCGCCTGTAGACAAAATTATCTGGGACGTCGGTCATCAGTCATATTCACACAAACTCCTCACCGGCAGGTATGAAAAATTTGAGACTATCAGAAAATTCGAAGGCATCTCCGGATTTCCCAAAAGAGACGAAAGCGAATATGATGCCTTCGGCACAGGCCACAGTTCTACATCGATATCGGCGGCCCTCGGAATCGCGGCAGGAAGAGACAGGAACAAAAAAGACTTCAAAGTTATAGCGGTCATAGGTGACGGGGCTTTGACGGGCGGACTTGCGTTCGAGGGATTAAACAACGCGGGACATCTCAAGAAGGACCTCATTGTAATCCTGAATGATAATGAGATGTCGATATCACGCAATGTAGGCGCTTTACCTGCGTATCTGAACAGAATAATGACCGGGGAACTTTATCAGAGGTTCAAGAAAGACACAAAGGCCTTTCTTGAAGGGATCCCGAAACTTGGAGGGACAGCCGCGAAGATGGCCCAGAAGACGGAAGAAATGCTGAAAAGGCTTTTCCTTCCGGGAATGCTCTTTGAGGAGCTCGGATTTAATTATGTCGGTCCCTTGGACGGTCATGACATCGAACTCCTGATAGGTACATTAAAAAGGATCAAGGGCGAATCTTCTCCCATGCTTGTGCACGTTATAACGAAGAAGGGAAAGGGATATGAATTTTCAGAGAAGGACCCTTCTCTCTTCCACGGGGTCGGACCGTTTGAACCCGAAACCGGTTCACCGTTAAGCGCAGGCCGGCGGACATATAGCGAAGTATTCGGAGACGTGCTGATTGAACTGGCTGACAGAGACGACAGGATAGTTGCTATATCAGCCGCTATGAAAGAAGGCACAGGCCTCGACGGATTTGCAGGGAAATATCCCGGCAGGTTCTACGATGTCGGTATTGCAGAACCCCATGCCGTGACTTTCGCGGCGGGATTGGCAACACAGGGCTTAAGACCCGTTGTCGCAATTTATTCTACGTTTCTTCAGAGGGCATATGATGAAATAATACACGATGTCTGCCTTCAGAACCTTCCGGTCATATTCGCTATCGACAGGGCGGGCATAGTCGGAGAAGACGGCCCGACCCATAACGGGTTGTTTGACATATCCTTTCTGAGGCACATCCCGAATCTTGTTGTTATGGAGCCGAAGGATGACAGAGAATTAAGGGCCATGTTTGAGCTTGCATTGGCGCAAAACGGTCCTGTTGCAATAAGGTATCCGAGAGGGAGAGTACAATCCATTGCCGATACCTACCCTGAGGTCGCTAAAGGCCTGTCTTCACCTTTTAAGACCGGAGAGGCGGAGGTCCTTAAAGACGGCAAAGATGTGGCTTTAATAGCCTTGGGCCATACCGTTTCCGAATCGTTATCCGCAGCCGTGAGACTCGAAAAAGAGGGCATTTCCGCGATGGTCATAAATGCGAGGTTTATTAAACCCATAGACCGTGATCTTATAACGTCCGTGGCCTCGCTCGTCCCTTTAATAATCACTGTGGAAGAGAATGTGCTTCAAGGCGGGTTCGGAAGCTCTGTGATTGAATTCCTGAATGAGACAGAAGTCCCTCACGCAAGGGTCAGACGCATAGGTATTCAGGATATGTTTATCGAACAGGGACAGCAGAAGGAATTGAGAAAAAAATATGGTCTTGATGCTGAGGGAATATATCTGTTTGTCCTGTCTATTCTTAAAAGAGACAACCTGCAGCTGTTGAAGGCACATACCTTTTGAAGGACAGATTAGACAAAATTCTTGTTCTGAAAGGTCTTGTAAAGAGCAGAGAGACGGCAAGGGCTTTTATCATGGAAGGCAAGGTCCTTGTTGATAACCATAAATTAACAAAGGCAGGCAGTCTTGTCGATGAAACTTCAGATATAGTTCTTAAGGACGCAGAACCGCCATATGTAAGCAGGGGAGGTCTGAAACTTGAAGCCGCGCTGGATTATTTTCATATCGGAGCAGAAGATAAAATTGTTATGGATGTCGGTTCTTCAACAGGCGGTTTTACGGACTGTTTATTGAAAAGAGGAGCAAAAAAAATATACGCTGTCGATGTAGGTTATGGACAGCTTGCCTGGTCTTTGAGAAATGATCCGAGAGTCGTACTTATGGAGAGGACGAATATAAGGTATCTCGAGCAGCTGGTCCTGGAAAAGGCTGCACCGGCCACAAAGGAGATATCGAGATTCAGGGGGCGTGAGTTCGAAGACCTTGTAAAAGGAAATATCGACATGGCTTCGATAGACGTTTCGTTTATCTCTCTGACAAAGGTCGTACCCACAGTGATGAAGTTTCTTAAAGCAGAGGGCGAAGTTGTCGCATTGGTCAAGCCGCAGTTTGAGGTCGGCAAAGGCGAGGTGGGCAAGGGCGGAATTGTAAGAGAAGAAGAAAAAAGGGTGCAGGCTGTAAAAGCGGTGAGGGAAGATCTGGAAAAAAACGGCCTCAGCACTATCGGTATTTTTCAATCCCCTGTCGTGGGACAAAAAGGGAATGTGGAATATTTTTTGTATATGAAGAAGGTCGCCCCTTGGAAGATGAAAGATATTTAATAGGAATTGATTTAGCGACCGCATCACAATTGGTCATAGAACTGCTTATTGAAGACGCTTCGGACTCGTCGGTATTTCAGGAGATTGCCAAGGCGAATATAAACAGGCCCGATGTCCTGAAGCTTCTTCTCGAATATCCTGACACGCCTGATGAGGTCAGAAGTCAGATTACAGTCTCCCTGAATGTTCCGGCAAAACCGAAATCGGAAATCCTCAGGACACACAAGACACCCGAGGAGCGCGCCTTGACTATCCTCCAGAGGATACAGAGATTAAGCGTTTCCGAGAAGATTCAGCTTGCACTCAGGGGAGGGAAGGAAATAAGGAATATTCTCCTGCGTGACCCGAATAAGGAAGTATCGCTTACTGTTTTGCAAAACCCCAAAATCACCGAAACGGAAATAGAGCTGGTCGCCAAATCCCGGTCGATAAGCGAAGAGGCGCTGAGGAGGATAACAAAGAAGAGGGAATGGATGAAGAATTACAATGTGGTTTATGCCCTTGTGACGAACCCTAAGACTCCTCCGGGAATCGCCCTTACCCTTGTCGGCGAAATAAAAACAAAGGACCTTGGAGTACTTGAGAAAAACAAAAACGTGACAGAGGGGATCCGCGCCACTGCAAAGAAGCTTCTTCGGGCAAGAAAAGCACATTAAGAGAAACTGTCTGAACCCTCTTGCAAATTTTTTTTAAATACCGTTAAATAAAAATTTGACTGTTGCGTCTGAATACGATTTCAATATAGGATTTCCGGGAGCTCAATTCAGGGTTCGATATGATCCTGTAATTAAAAGAATAAGTTTTTGAGGTAATAATGCTGAGGACTTTTAAAATAGAAAAATTTCACGCGGGCATCGTTCCCGAATCGACATTGTTTAAGACATTAAAGTATCTTGATAAGGAAGATATCGAGACCCCGTTCCTCCTTATCGACGGCGACAAGGTCAGAGAAAAAGCGTCCATGATCGGGAGACATATCAGGAATTCCAGAATGTTTTATGCCGTTAAGGCGAATCCCGATATCGGAATAATAAAGTTTCTCAACAAAGCGGGAGTCGGCTTTGAGATAGCATCCGAGGGAGAACTGGAAATACTTGCCTCAATAAACGTCGGACCGGAGAGGATTATATCGAGCAATCCCGTCAAGTCTTTGAAGTTTTTAAGAAAGGCCGCCTCTTATGGCGTGAATTATTTTGCGTTTGATTCGGAAGCCGAAATAGAGAAACTTGCGAAATACATTCCTTGGTGCAACGTTTATATCAGGCTTTCAGTCCCCAATGAAGGCAGTGAATGGCCGCTGAGCAAGAAATTCGGAGTAGAGCTTGATGAAGCTTTGACACTTCTGTGCCGCGCAAGGGACAGGAGACTGAATCCTGTCGGTATTACATTTCACGTCGGTTCCCAGTGTACGAATATTTACAACTGGAATAATGCACTCGATAAAGCAAAGATGCTATGGGATGAGGCGGAAAAGAAGGGGATAAAACTTGAGATTTTGAATATAGGCGGCGGATATCCCATAAACTATACCAAAAATGTGGTCGGCATCGAAGCAATAGAAAAGAATGTGAATACAAGAATTTATGATAGATTCCCGGAAGACACAAAGATATATATCGAGCCGGGCAGAGCGGTTGTGGGGGACGCAGGAATATTTGTGACAACCGTGATCGGTAAGGCCAAGAGAGAGGACAAAGACTGGCTATATATTGACGTGGGAGTCTTTAACGGGCTTATGGAAAGCGTCGGTGGAATTAAGTACAGTTATATTATTGAGGATTCAAAGCATACAAGACATAAGAAACAGTGGACAGTGGCAGGCCCGAGCTGTGACAGTTTTGATGTCATAGACCAGAATGTGACACTTCCCGAACCCCTTGTAGGCAACCTGGTACTTATTTTGTCAAGCGGCGCGTACACTGTCTCATATGCTTCGGAGTTTAACGGTTTTTCCATACCCAAAACGATTCTTATATAGAGAAAGGACAAGAATGATTAAATTTACTGAAAAGGCGCCCTACGCCCCGGTGGAATATTTATACGATGTCGAGGACATTCTTCATAAAAGCAAAAGCAAGTTTCAGGAAATTATGGTAATAAAGAACCCGTATTACGGCAAGATGCTCATCCTTGACGATGTCGTCCAGATAACCGAACGCGATGAATTCTTCTACCATGAAATGCTTACCCATGTCGCAATGCATGCGCATCCCAACCCCAGGAAGGTCATAGTTATCGGCGGCGGAGACGGCGGGGTCGTAAGAGAGGTTTTAAAACATGAAACTGTCGAGAAGGTATATTTTATAGAAATAGACGAGGAAGTTATCAATGTTTCAAAAAAGTTTTTCCCTGCGGTGTCCTCGGGGGTTGACGATCCCCGTGTCGAAATTAAGGTTATGGACGGAGCCGATTTTGTGGCTAAAGCAAAAGCCGACGATATCGACGCAGTAATAATAGACTCTACGGATATTATCGGTTTTGCGAGAAGTCTTTTTACAACGGAATTTTTTGCAGCCGTAAAAAAGTGTCTTACCAGGGAAGGCCTGTTTGTTACGCATACAGAATCACTCCATTTTCATAAGGACATGGTCATAGAGATACAGGAGATACTGAAAAAGGTGTTCCCTATAGTCGACCTTTTCAGCGCTCCGATCGCAACATATCCCGGTAACTGGTGGGCGTTTGCGATTGCGTCGAAAGGTATTTCACCAAGGGACCTAATGCATGAATATAAGATAAGGACAAAATATTATAGCGACGAGATACATCGGCAGGCATTTATGCCCAAAGGCATGTATGAGAAACTGATGAATAAAGCCTTGGAGTGGTAAGTTCAGACAATAGTGCAGCTTTGTGTTATATTAAATAATCAGGTTTTTAAGGAGGTCATTTGCAATGCCCATATATGAGTATGAATGCTTTGATTGCGGAAGGCATCGTGAGGTAATTCAGAAGTTCAGTGATGAGCTGTTAAGTGTCTGTCCTGAATGCGGCGGGCATCTACATAAATTGATTTCCCATAATTCTTTTATCCTAAAAGGCACAGGATGGTACGTTACGGATTATGCTTCACAGGATCGGAAAAACACTACAAAGACTGAAGGTACCCCTGTGACGAAAGCCGAACCTAAGACAGAGACTGCAGCCAAGAATTAATGGTAAATCCTCATGTCCATGTTCCTTACCACAGGATAGGGGATTATCTTGGATTTATACAGGAAAACCGCATCGACCTCGAGATATTTTTTTCTTCTCAGTCCCTTGACTGCGGCGGCAACGCCGGTATTTCAGGGCTCAAAGAAAGACTCGGTTACAATCCTTCTTTTACAATCCACGCGCCGTTTATGGACCTCTCGCCGGGTGCAGTCGACTCTAAGGTAAGGAAGATTACCCTTGAAAGATTTTCACATATCTTTGACATTGCGGAGATCCTGAGTCCCAAGGCGATTGTCTTCCATTCGGGATACGAGAAATGGAAATATGAGCTGAGGACCGACGTATGGCTTGAAAACAGTTTGAAGACCTGGGAAGTCTTAATTAAAAGGGCTGTTGATTTGGGTGTGAAGATAGCCATCGAGAATATTTTTGAGGATGACCCTGACAACCTCAGACTTCTCATGGAGGCGATGGTCTCCGAATATTTCGGAATCTGCTTTGATACGGGCCACTTCAATCTGTTTTCAAAAATACCTCTCAAGGAATGGCTTGAGCAGCTGAAGCCTTATATAATCGAACTGCACCTTCATGATAACAATAAAGCCTTTGATGAGCACATTGCCATAGGCGACGGCACATTCGACTTTGCTGAGCTTTTTTCGTATTTGAAGGATAAAGACCTGATTTATACCATTGAAGGCCATACACCTGAGGATGTTCTGAAGAGCATTGAAAGGTTAAAGTCTTATTTCTGATTCTTCATTGCTCTGCATGATATAATTGTGCTGAATATACATTTAAATTGATAGTAATGATCCGCCGGAGGTAGATAAACTGGACTACTTGGAACAATGAGACCCTTATGAGGGGAATTCTACGAATCGCATACAAACTGCTTGTAAACGACAAAGGCAAATTCGTTGCTTTGCTCGTCGGAATAACCTTTGCTGTCTTTTTGATGGTTATGATGACTTCGATGTTTTCCGGCATATTATACAGATCATCATCCACTGTAATAAACATCGGAGCCAAGATTTGGGTCATGGATCCGGCGGTGAATAATGTTGCAAACACAATACCTATCAATCAGTAACTATCGTTGGGTTGGACGATACCAGTCTATTCGGCAGGCCGGAACTCATAGAAGGAAAAATTGAGGATATCTATGCAGAAAACGCTTTTATAGTAGTTAAGGATTCGGAATACCCCAAACTTGATAATCCGAAGATCGGAACGGAATTCGAGCTAAATGACCACAGGGGAGTCATCACAGGTATCGCCAAAGCCGTTACAGGCGGATTATTCGGAACACCTACACTTTATACCACATATAAGAGAGCCCTTCAATACATACCTTCCACGAGATATACCATTTCATACGTTCTGGTAGAACCCAAGAGCGATGATGCAGTGCAATACATTAAACAGCAAGTGAGTTCGCTTGGGTATCTGGCGTTGACGGCAGATGAATTCAAGCAGAGAATCTCTAATTTTTATAAATACCAGACAGGCGTTGGAACTAATGTTCTCATAATGACCATAATAAGTTTTATCGTGGGCTTATCTATTTCCCGGCAGACCTTTCATACATTTATCCAGGAGAACCTTGATAAATTCGGGGCTCTAAAAGCGATCGGGGCCAAAGGAAAAGAGCTTGTCTATATGATATTATTTCAGGCGACGCTTACGGCCCTCATCGGTTATGGATTGGGTATCGGACTGGCTTCCCTCTTGATAGCCCTGGCGAAACTCAGGTTGCCCAGCTACGCAGCCAAAATAGCCTATACAAATCTCGGGCTCGCTTTTATCATGGTACTTATAATAGCCGGCATTTCGAGTTATATCGGAGTAAGAAAGGTTATCAAGATAGAGCCTTTCGATATTTTCAGAGGGTAATATGGTTAATCTGGCAGTTAAAGCAAATGAATTGGTTAAATGGTTTGGGGAAGGAGAAGCCAGAACATATGCCGTGAGAGAGGTAAGTTTTGAAGCCTACTTTGGGGAAATGCTGTATATTGAAGGGCCGTCAGGCAGCGGCAAGACAACTTTGCTGAGCATGATCTCGGAAATTCTCAGACCCAATTCGGGCAATGTAGTGGTAGATAATAAAGATATCTGGAGTTTGACGAGTGATCAAATTGCCGATTTCAGATTGCATACGGTAGGATTCGTGTTTCAGGATTATCATCTCTTTCCACGGCTGACCACGGTCGAGAATGTAGCAATTCCCCTGATTCTGAAAAAGCTCGACTGGGACGAAGCCATAAAAATCGCTATGGAGTATCTGGAAATAGTAGGGCTTAAAGAAAGAGCATACCTTACTCCAGTCAAGTTAAGCGGAGGGGAGCAGCAGCGGGTGGCGATTGCGAGAGCCATCGCCAGTCGTCCTGATATTTTGATATTGGATGAACTCAAGGCCCAGCCCAGAAAAGAGACTCTTGAAATTGCAAAAGCCCAGGTAGAGTCTGCGAGCGCAAGCCTCAAAAGCGCGCAGGATCAACTGGATAAGCATATGAACTGAACCCGAAATCGGTGAGTAAGGACGCTTTGGATAACGCAGAAAATGCGTTCAAAGTGGCAAAAGCAAACCTTGAAATTGTCCGTAAGCAATACGAACTCACCAAAGCCGGGGCCTGGATTTATGATATAAAAAACCAGGAAAATCAGTATGCTGCGTTGTTAAAAGCCTACACTGCATCAAATGCGCTACTGTACAAATATACCGTAAGAGCGCCAATTGATGGAGCAGTTTTGGCGATAAATATAGCGGTAGGTAACTATATATCTTCACAAGGGGCATATGATACTTACACACAAGGATTGGCCCCTGTCATCGTAATGGGCAGTTCTGAAAACTTAATAGGAGTCAGATGTTATATTGATGAAATACTGTTGCACAGACTGCCTCAAGGAACACAAATGAAGGCGCAAATGTTCATTCGGGGTACGAATATCAGCATTCCTCTGGAATATGTGCGGGTACAACCCTATGTATCGCCTAAAATTGAATTGTCGAACCAGAGGACTGAAAGGGTAGACCAAAGAGTATTGCCGGTAATATTCAGGTTTAAAAAGTCGAAAGATATTCAGCTCTATCCCGGCCAATTGGTGGATGTGTATATTGCAGAGAAATAATATGCTCAGTCGCAAGCATTAAAAGCATCAGAAGAAGCGCTGCGACTAATCCAGACAAATTATGAGGCCGGCACCGCCGGCTATCTGCAGGTGCTTGTTGCAGATAATCAGTACCATCAGGCGAAGATAGGCTATCTCCAGGCACTGGCCCAGCGCTTTCAAGACACTGTCGCATTTTTTGTTGTTCTTGGTGGTGGCTGGTGGAACATTAATGAAATAGTCACAAAGTGATACGTCAGAGGACGCGTTGTGTTTGCAATAATTTCATGACATATTGTCCAGAAGCGCCGGTTGTTGAGTTAATTACAAAGTATCTTTCTGATTCTTCATGGCAAACCCTCTGAGTGAGGGGCTGCCTTTGCCTTTATATTGGACCATAACCTTGTGTGTTTCACCGAGGGTCCCGGGGAATATCAATCTCTTTATTTTCGAAACTTCGAAAAGATAATCAACGGAATCAGAATAGAGTTCCTGAATGAGCTCATCTATACCAAGGGAAATTAAAAAAGTGCCTTGCCGGCAAAAACCGATGGTCATGATCCCGAGGTCTTCTCCCCATTTCTTTACCGACGAAAAATTGACATGTGCAGTAATATCCTGTTCCCCGATATTGCGATATGGGTCTTCAGTCGCTTGGTGTTTGAAATAGCACAGCAGTGTTCCCCGGTTTCTGTCTTCGCTGTAGTAATCCCATGAGGGGAACCCATAGTCTATCGTAAATATAAACCCCTCCGATAAAATCTTGTCGGCTGACCTTATCCAGTCCCTGACCCTCAGATTAATCTCGGTCCGGTAACCTTTGGGAAGGTTTATGGAAAATTCATCCAGATAACCTTTCAATTCAAAAGTCCGTGGTCGCGCCTTCGTCTCGTAAAACGAACCGTTCTGAATATTTATATAAACCTCTTTAAGTTCTTCTTCCATCTCGACAAGATGCACGGGAAATGCATCCAGGAGCTCATTTGAAAGGATACAGCCTTTTATCGCATTTAGTTTTGTCAGAGAGGAAACCCATTTCACTTTGCCGGAATATTTGTCGAGTAATTTTTCCTGCCTGTTCTGCATGAACGGATTCAGTTCAACAATTACATAAATCAATGAACGAAAAATCTCTCTCTGGTGAAGATAATTCAGGATGTCCATGCATAAGATCCCGGCGCCTGCACCAGGTTCAACAGCGAAAAACTCCTGAGGTCTGCCCATGATCTCCCACATCTCTTCGAGTTGCTTTCCTATCATTGCTCCGAACGCGGGGTGAAGATGCTGGCTTGTATAAAAATCGCCTGCTTTGCCTATCTCGGTGCCGGCCGATGTGTAATATCCGAACTCCGGATCATAGAGCGCCATCTCCATGAAGGTATCAAAAGTAATCGGACCTTCATTTTTTATTTTTTCTGCTATTTTTTGCTCAATAGGATTCATGATTTATTATATTCCAAAATTAATCCATTCAATAAATAGTTTAATCGATAAGCAATAGGATAGTTAATCTAAAAAAGCATGAAATTGCTGATTTTCTCAAAACATGCATGAAAAAAAGTAGCCCCCAAAAACATTCTTGACAATTTTTATCGGCAGGAATAAATTATAACCAAATAGCAGCCGAGATCCATTCAAGGAATGGATGCGGGGGACCCAAAGTATGGGGCGTATTTCCCGGGAAGTCCGGGGATAGGGTACTTTCAAACCCGAGTCCGACAGCTAACCTCGCAGGCATTTGAAAGGGCAATAGACAGAAATTAAACCGCTGCCCTGCCGGCGGTTTTTATTTTCTCCTCTATCTTGCCCTCAAAGGAGAGAATAGAAATGTCGCTTAAAAGAATTCTTATCGGCACTCCCATTGAATCAGTAAAAGAAAAACATGAGCGTCTCTCAAGGGTAACGGGCCTTGCCGTTTTTTCATCAGATGCTCTCTCATCGGTAGCATATGGAACTGAGGAGATACTCTTTGCTCTTATCATAGGTGGTACAGCTTTGCTTCATTATGCTTTACCGGTTGCTTTAGGTATTATCATCCTTGTTGCAATCGTTGCCACATCATACTTTCAAACCATCCATGCATATCCGTCCGGTGGCGGAGCGTATATTGTCGCAAAAGATAACCTTGGGACTTATCCCGGTCTCATCGCAGGAGCTGCGCTGCTTATTGACTATGTCCTTACCGTTACTGTCAGTGTCTCGGCAGGTATAGCAGCACTTACATCGGCATTCCCTGCGCTTCATACCCATACAGTTCTCATGTGTATGATTGCCGTGCTGTTTATCATGGTAGTAAATCTGAGAGGAGTGAAAGAATCAGGCAAACTATTTTCAATCCCGGTTTATATTTTTATAGGAAGTCTACTCCTTTTAATAGCGGAAGGTTTTATCAAAAAAATGTCTGTACCTCATCCGTCTTTTACAGCTTATGGTGAGGCAACTACAAATATAGTGCCTGTTTTCATTATATTGAAGGCATTTGCCTCCGGTTGCGCTACACTGACCGGTATAGAAGCCGTATCGAACGGTGTCAGGGCATTCAAAGCCCCGGAGGCAAAAAACGCAGGCATTACTTTGATGTGGATGGCAATAATATTAGGGTTGCTTACTCTCGGTATAGCTTATTTTGCGGATTATTACAAGATTCTGCCCAATGAAAACGAAACAGTGCTTTCACAGATTGCGAGGACTATTTTTTCAAAAGGCGTTATCTATTACATAATCCAATTTGCAACCACTCTCATACTCATTCTTGCTGCAAACACTTCTTTTGCAGATTTCCCGAGACTCTCTTCGATAATGGCGGTCGACCGTTATCTCCCGAGACAGTTGAGTAATCGCGGGGACAAACTCGTGTTCTCAAACGGCATACTTATATTGGGTTTCCTTTCAGCATTGTTAATTGTGATATTCAGGGGGGACACCCATACCCTGATCCCTCTTTATGCGGTCGGAGTTTTCACGGCCTTTACTCTATCGCAAGCGGGTATGGTCAAACACTGGCTTTCCTATAAAGGGGAGGGATGGGTCAAGGGCATTCTGATAAACGGCGTCGGCACTGTTACGACAGCCGTTGTTCTTGTGATAATCGCTGTTGAAAAGTTTACTCACGGAGCATGGATAGTGCTTATAGCGATACCTGCTCTCGTACTTTTGACCAAGAAGATACACAACCATTACCTCGCTATGGCGGAACAACTCTCCTTGCAATGCGCGACTGATATTAATGAGTACGAGCACCATTCCGTCATTGTCCCCATATCCGGTATGCAGCAAGCAGTAATAGGGGCCATTAAATATGCGAAGGCCCTTTCTGACGACGTGGCAGCGGTGTATGTATGTATCGACCCGGTAGAGACGGATAAGGTAAGAACAAAGTGGAACAAATTCTGTATGGGCGCTCCATTGATTGTCCTTGACTCTCCTTACCGTTCGATAATAGAACCGTTGGTGGACTATATAGACGAGGTACGGAACAGGTATAAGGATGGCGTTATTACAGTAGTGCTCCCCGAGTTTGTACCGTCAAAATGGTGGCACCACCTCCTGCATAACCAGACGGCCTTGTTTATGAAGGGTGTTTTACTGTTCAAGAAAGGAGTGGTATCCACAAGTGTCCCATTTCATTTAAGGAAATAAATGGTCATCTAACCCTTATTGTGTTTCTTCTGCTATTTTCCCGTTCTGTATCAACAAAAGCCTGTCCGCCAGTCTTTCCGCCTGGGCCATATCGTGGGTAGTGATAATAACAATCGATCCCTGGTCCTTTTTCATTTTAAGGATGATCTTTTCTATCGCCTCTGTATTGTTTTGATCAACAGACGCTGTCGGCTCATCCAGAAAGATTATTTCAGGCCCGATGACTATTGCTCTGGCAATACCGAGTCTCTGCGTCTCACCGCTCGAAAGCGTCAGCGCTTTTTGGTTTGTTTTATGGTCCAGACCGACAAAATCCAATGCCTTATTTACTTTGTGTTCTATGTCTTTTCGATTCACACCTCTTATATTCAGTCCGTAGGCGACATTTCCATAGACCGTCGTGTTGAAGACCCCGATCCTCGGCAGGAGGAGGGTCATCCGTCGTTTCAGTTCCATATCTTTTTTTATGAGATGCCCGTTGGAAGAAAAGCTGATCTCACCCTTATCGGGTTCTTCAATTAGTGAACAGATCCTTAAAAATGTAGATTTGCCGGACCCGTTCCGACCCGTGAGGACATAGATCCCGCTTTTATCAAAGGAGAAAGAACATCCCTTCAAGACAGGTCCGCTATTGTAACTCTTAAAGACCTCTGAGACCACCAGTTCCAGGCTCATGCAGTTGTTCTTGAAATCCCCTTTCGCTGAGTTGTGAAAATGACGGCGTTGATCATCAACGAAATGAGTAAGAGTATGATCCCGAGCGCCAGAGCGAGTTCAAAATTACCCTTGTCTGTTTCGAGGGCGATGGTTGTGGTCATAACCCTGGTATAACCCGCAATATTTCCGCCGACGATGAGTATGGCTCCGACTTCCGCCATTACCCTTCCGAACCCGGCGATGATACCTGAGATTATCCCGTATCTTGCCTCTTTGACTATCGTAATCGCTTTCTGATAGGTTGTTGCTCCGAGCGTGAGTGACGCCTGAGCTATTATAGGGTCTACGTTCACGACCGCTGAGTGGCACAGGGAAGCGACGATAGGGAATGCAAGGACCGTTTGGGCCATGATCATCGCAGAGGGGGTATAGAGCAATGACAGAAAGCCGAAAGGCCCGCTCCTTGACAGCATAAGATAAAGAAATAGCCCGACGACAACAGGCGGCAGTCCCATAAAGGTGTTCAATACGCTGATAATGAAGCCCCTCCCGGGAAATTTCTTTAACCCGATAACAGACCCTGCCGGAATAGCTATGACCGATGCAATGACCAAGGCTGTCCCGGAGACTTGAAGCGAGAGAAATATAATGCCCAGAAGCTCCCTATCCAGGTTGAAGATCAGTAGAAATGCTTTTGTAAAACTCTCGATAATTGTATCCATAAAAAAGAATTTAGCGGCCGACTGTGAAAAACATTACCTGCCCCGGTCCAATGCGACGTGAAGGACAACATTTCATTTCGCATTCGGAATAAACAGTTGATTGCCGAGTTTGTCCTTAAATGATCCGATAGCCTGCTGCCCTTCCTTTGATACAAGCCAGTTAACAAGCTCCATAGCTTCTCCATATTTTACATGCTTGTGTTTTTCAGGATTGACCGCCATAACACCGTACTGATTGAATAACGCCGGGTCGCCCTCAAGGATTATGATCATTTCAAGCTTGTCCTTGTCCTTTGTCGCAAGCCATGTGCCGCGGTCGGTAAGGGTATAGGCCCTTTTTTCGTTGGCAATCCTCTGGGTTTTCTCCATTCCCTGACCGACTTCAAGATACCATTTCTGTCCTTTGGGCTCTATTCCCATCTTTTTCCATATGGATAATTCTTTTGTATGAGTTCCTGAATTATCCCCTCTTGAAACGAACGAGGATGAGCCGGCAATTTTCTTGAATGCCTCAGCAGCTGATTTTATACCCTTTATTTTGGAACGATCACCTGGTGGTCCTATAATTACGAAATCGTTATACATAACATCATGGCGGTTAACAAAAAAACCTTCTTCAACAGCCTTCAATTCCTGCTCCTTTGCATGAACAAAAACAACGTCGGCGTCGCCGCGCTTGCCCATCTCGATTGCAGCGCCGGTGCCCCGCGCCACAACTTTCACCTTAATACCGGTCTTCTTCTCAAACATGGGCAATATGTATCCGAACAATCCGGAATTCTCGGTGCTCGTGGTAGATGCACAGATGATCTCCCTCTCTGAAGCAATAGCATTGCCGAAACCAATGAGCATTAAGATCCCTGCCAGCATAATGCTACACATTACTTTTTTCATTTTTTCCTCCCTATACATTTATAAGGTTTAATTATTTTTTCTTATCCATAACGGAGGGCACTGCATCGGGATAGAAGAGATTGATACCGTGTTTCTTATAGCTTGCGATTATACGCTGCCCTTCAAGGGAAGTCACAAAAGCGATGAAATCCATAGCTTCCCGGTATTTCACTTTCGGGAATTTATTTGGGTTGACGACGATGACACTGTAATTATTCCTCAATATAGGGTCTCCTCCGAGCAGGACCTTCAGATTGAGCTTGGATTCATATTTAAGAAATGTCCCCATATCAGTTAATGTGTATGCACCCTTCTGTTTTGCCATCAGTAACGTATCAGCCATATTCGCACCGGCCTCGAAATACCATCCCTTACCCTTCGGGTTGATCCCTGCATCATCCCAGATATCCATCTCTCTGATGTTTGTACCGGAATCGTCACCTCTCGATACAAAAGGTACTCCCCTTTCCGCTATTTCCTCAAAGGCTTCTACGGCTGTCTTTACCTTGCCCATCCGTGCGGGGTCCCCCGGAGGGCCGATGACGACAAAATCATTGTGCATCACAGCCCTTCTGTTCACTCCGTACCCTTCAGCTACAAATTTTTCTTCTCTGAAAGGGTCATGCACAAAGAGTAAATCAGCCTCACCCTTCTTTGCTATCCGGATTGCCTTACCCGTACCCACAGCGATAACTTCGACCTTCAAATTGTATCTTGTGGATTGCTCAAATGCGGGAATTAGGATATCAAATAATCCTGAGTTCTGTGTGCTTGTCGTTGAAGCTATTGTAAGGATTGCTTTTCCTTTTATCATTGTACACCCCCTGATACAGGCTTTTATTAATATGAATGATAATTATTCTATTCGTGACGGTCAATTGCATTATATTCATATAAAGCATGAAGTATTTTCATAGCTATGTTAATTGACATCGTCTTTTACTAATTCTTAAAATATGCCGGATGGAAGACAGCAGGCTTAAGGCGTTCTGCCTTATCGTTGAGATGAAAAGCTTTTCAAGGGCCGCAGAGGCAGCGTTTGTGACCCAGTCCGCCATGAGCCATCTCATAAAAAATCTTGAGGATGAATTAGGCGGTAAACTGCTCAATAGATCCGGGAAAACAATTACCCCTACATCCGCCGGAAAAATCCTTTATGACCACGCAAAAAAGATACTCGAAGGGTATAAGTCTCTGGAAAATGATATTTATAATGTTGTCAAAAAGATAAAGGGTCCTTTGTACCTGGGTGCAAGCACGACGGTAGCTAAATATTTACTGCCGCAAGTCTTTTACGATTTTTCAAGAAACTATCCTGAAGCACAGTTAAATCTTTCAGTTTCGGGGCCGGAAAAGGTAGTCAGCGAACTCCAACAGGGGAAGATCGATATCGGGATAGTTGAGGGAAATATAAAAGACAAGAGAATTATCTTCAGAGAAATTGCGAGAGACGAGATAGTTTTAATCGCATCCGACGGCAATCCTCTGACAAAGAGAAAGATTGTAGCTCCACAGTATCTGATGGACCAATCGTTTATACTGCCGGAAGCAGGCTCCGGCACGCGGGAATTCATCGATGAATTTCTGAGTATAATGAAAATCGAGCCGCAGGACATAAACGTAATAATGACCCTCAGCGACCCTGAATTATTGGTCCAGATGGTCCAGTCCGGACTGGGCATTGCATTTGTTTCGAAGTGGTCTATTTTTAAAACAATAAAGGAAGGAACGATCAAGATTTTGAAGATGCCCGGGAAAAGACTTTACAGAAAATTTTATTTTGTCGTGCCGGATAAAGAGCCTTCTACCATGGTCGCAAGAACTTTTCTTGAATTTGTAAAAGGGTATCGTTTCTTCATACCCTTTTAGCTCTTACTTCATAAAATCGCCGACAGATACCGTATTTGCGCTCATTCTCGGCCCAATAAATCGGGCCTCCGAGGTAAATTCTTTCTTCGAAAGAATTTAAAGCCGCTTAAATACGACATCTGTCAGTACCCATAAATTTAAATGAATTAAGCGGGTTAAGAATTGTGTCACAAGTTGGTCCGGGCCTGTTATAAATCAAGCGGCTCTACCCTCACCGCAGTAAACTTATAGCTATAGGTGTCTGTGTGCCTGTCCCTCGCCCCGCCGATAAGTATGTTGATGAGGTAGTCCGGATTATGGAATGAAGCGAAAGCGGTACCCTCCAGGATAGCCGCATCAGATCTCACAGGCATGACGATGGAGCCCCTTCGGGAAGACAGCCGCACCTGTTGGCCGTTCCTGAGATGAAGCCGCTCGATGTCACCGGGGTTCATGTCAAGGCATTCCTCAGTGCCTGTTGCTGTTTCCGTGCGTCTTGTCTGTGCAGAGTTATTAAAGTGGTAGAGTCTTCTTCCGGTAATAAGTATCAAAGGATATTCTTCCGTCAGTTTTTCCGAGGGCTCATGATATGGAATAGGGTGAAAGGACGCGCTACCGCTAGGAAAAACGTTATTAATATACAACCGTTCTGTTCCAGGGTGAGATTCATTTGTGCAGGGCCATTGCAGTCCCTTTGTCCCCAGCCTTTTGTGAGTGATCCCTCTGAAATAATAGGTAAGCGCTGCCATTTCATCGTATATTTCGGCAGAATTTTTGAAATGAGTTTTCAGACCGAGGGCGTTTGAGAGCTCAAGGAATATTTCCCAGTCCGGCTTGGCAAGGCCGGCCGGCGGGACCGCTTTTCTTAAAAGGCGCACGCGCCTTTCCGTGTTGGTAAACGTGCCCTCTTTTTCAGCAAAGGAGGCTGCAGGAAGGACTACATGCGCATACTTAGCAGTCTCGGTTAAAAAAAGGTCCTGGTAGACCACAAATTCCACAGACTCCAGCGCCTTCCTGATATTCAGGGTATCGCCGTGGGTATGCGCGGGGTCTTCACCCCAGATATAGAGGGCCTTTATTTTGCCTTCCCGCGCCGCCTCCATCATTCGTGCTGAGTTCAAGCCGACTTGCTTTGGCACGGGGGCACCCCACCGTTCGGAGAATTTGCGCCTCACTTCTGCGTCGGTAATGTGCTGATATCCGGGAAGCACGTTGGGATAACATCCCATATCACATGCGCCCTGCACATTGTTCTGTCCCCTGAGACATAACACCCCTGCTCCTGGATTACCGATATTGCCGGTAGCAAGAGCGAGGTTAATGAGTGCAAGCATCCCTTCCGTCCCATACTCATTTTCATCGACACCAAGCCCGCTGACAATCATGGCCCTTCTACTGCTGCCATACATTCGTGCAGTCTTTATAATTAATTCCCTTGGTACCCCTGTGATCATCTCCGTATCTTCCATGGTCAACGAGAATGCAGCCTCTATGGTTTTTTCCCATTCCCTTGTGTGTTTTTCGATAAATTCTCTGTAAAAAAGATTTTCCTCTATTATTACCCTCAGTATGCCATTTAAAAGCGCAATAAGACTGCCCGGCCTCACCTGAAGGTGCAGGTCTGCCTCATCTACAAGTGGAATTTTTCTGGGGTCGATCACAATGAGTCTCGCACCTGCGGATTTTGCCCACTTAATATGCAATGAGGCGATGGGATGCGACTCTGTAGTGTTTGATCCTACCACGAGGATAAAATCGGAATATGCAAAATCGGCAAAAGAAGAGGTCGAAGCCCCTATACCAAACGCCCTACCCAGGGCGACAGCTGCCGGCGCGTGTCAAAGCCGTGCACAGTTGTCAATATTGTTGGTCCCGAGGGCGGCCCGCATCATTCGTTGAAAAAGATAATTGTCTTCATTTGTGGCGCGTGCAGAACCCATCCCGCCGATTGCTTCCGATCCGTACTTTGTTTTTATTTCAAGAAATCTCTTCGTTATGCAGGAAAGTGCCGTTTCCCAGGAGGCTTCTCTGAATTTTCCGTTTTCCTTTATGAGCGGCGTTTTGAGCCTGTCGGGGTGATGAATGAAAGGGAAACCGAACCTTCCTTTTACACATAAATTGCCTTTGCCGACCGGGTCAAGATCATCCGTTGTCACACCGATTATCCTTTCATCCTTCACGTCAAGGAAGATGCCGCATCCGGTACCGCAATAGGTACAGACGCTCCTGACCCTTCTGTCGGGTTTCTCTCTGTAAATTTCTATAATGGCCCCGGTGGGGCAGACCACGGCACATTGTCCGCACATTTCGCATGTCCTGTCAAAGACTATTTTATTTACCTCGGGCGATAGGACAGGATGCCGGAGGGCGCCTACCTTCCTGATTTCTGAACATACCTTTACACATTTTCCGCAGCGGATGCATCTATCGAGATTGATCTTCAGCTTTTGGTCTATCACCTCTTCATGTGGTGTTTCTTTTGATGAAAAAACAGGGTGTTCAATCCCGACTGACCGGGCAAGTTCAAGAAGCCCGCAAAATTCATATTGCGGACAAGTCGCGCAATCTCCTTTATGATTTCGAAGAATAACTGTAACTCTCTTCTTCCTCGCTTCCTTTGCCTTTTCGGAATCCGTTTCGATTACCATTCCATGCTCTGCTTTTGTGGTGCACGCAGGTTTGAGCCTTCCGTTGACTTCAACAAAGCAGACCTTGCAGTGTCCTGAGATGCTTAAGCGCGGATCGTAACATAAGGTGGGAATAGAGACGCGGTTCCTGTTTGCAACTTGAAGGACCGACTCTCCGGGAATAAATCCTGCTATTTTTCCGTTGATGGTTACTACTTTGTTTTGAAAGTGTCCATTCACACAAAGCCTCCTTAATATGAAATACAGACGGCCAGCATCATATTTTTGAAAGGTCCCCGATGTTTATCCATATTTATTAGAGCAGTTGCTTAAAAGAAAAGTTATATTAATTGAAAAACGGCAGAGAGTCCAATTCAAAGAATTCATAGCTTACATGAACGATATTAATTTTGATCGTTATTTACGGAAAATCATGAAAATAATTCACCACATAAATGAAAATAATGAATTTGATTTGCAATCTGACATAACCTATCATTTAGACATAACTTTTTGCGCATTCTTAAAAGAAATCATTTCCGTGAAAGGTCTGATACGTGAGTATCATTGACACGATGAAAGAGAATCCCTTCGATATAGAAGAGTATACACATCGCGTTCAGTCTTTTCACGGCCACGTGGCTCCGGGCGTTGTCATCGGCGGGTTCATGGTGCATCTGGCCAGTGCCGACATTCCGGAAGGCGTACTTTTTAACGCAATCTCTGAAACTCCAGCCTGTCTGCCTGATGCCATTCAGCTGCTCACACCATGTACAGTCGGAAACGGGTGGCTCCAGATTATTAACTTTGGCCGTTTTGCGTTAAGCCTCTATGATAAGTACCATGGAAATGGGGTCCGTGTCTTTCTTGACCCCGACAAATTGGAAAAATGGCCGGAGATAAAAGCCTGGTTCCTCAAACTCAAGTCCAGAAAAGAACAAAATCACGAAGATATTCTTTCTCAGATCAAGCAAGCCGGTGTGGAAATATGCGGGGTATGTCCTGTGCAGATTAAGCCTGAATTTCTAAAAAAACGTGATAAAGGCAAGATTGCAATTTGTCCTTTATGTGCGGAAGCTTATCCTTTGAATGATGGCAGCATCTGTCTTGCGTGCCAGGGAACTTCGCCTTACATTGTCCCTGATACTTCATAGAGGAATGCACATGGGAACTATTAGCAGACAAGTGGCACAGAATGAATTGTTGTATCTATTGGTAGGATCTTTTTATTAATCATTCTCTAACCTTTTTGTGGAAGGAGGACAGAATGGCATTTACACGTCGCGAATTTTTGGCTGGATCAGGCGCCCTTGTTGGAGGACTGGCGTTCTCATCTCTCGGGATTGACCTGAGTCCAGTACTGGCTTATGCCGAAGAAATGAAGAAGATCGACAAGGTGAAGAGCGCCAAACAGACCACGTCTATCTGTTGCTACTGCGCAGTTGGATGCGGGCTGATCGCCAGTACAGATACTAAAACAGGAAAGATCATCAATATCGAAGGTGATCCTGAACATCCCATCAACGAAGGTTCACTGTGCGCGAAAGGCGCCGGTGCTTATCAGACGACAGCTGCTAATGAACACCGTCTGACGAAGGTGCTTTATCGTGCACCGAAAAGCGACAAATGGCAGACCAAGAGCTGGGACTGGGCCATCACAGAGATCGCGAAAAGGATCAAAAAGACCCGCGATACAGGCTTCATTGCGAAGAACAGCAAAGGCGAGGTCGTCAATCGCATTGAAAACATTGCCCATATGGGAAGCTCGAACGTAGACAATGAGGAGTGCTGGCTCATCACCGCCATGGCCCGGTCACTCGGAATTGTTTATATTGATCATCAGGCCCGGGTTTGACACGCCCCCACCGTACCGGCTCTGGCAGAGTCGTTCGGCCGTGGCGCGATGACAAACCACTGGATAGATATTCAACACAGCGATGTCATACTCATTCAGGGCAGCAATGCTGCGGAAAATCATCCCATCTCTTCAAATGGGTTATGAGAGCCAGGGAGAAAGGGGCCAAACTCATTCATGTCGACCCGCGCTTTACAAGAACTTCCTCAAAAGCAGATTTCTATGCCCCCTTACGTTCTGGTACTGACATTGCTTTTCTTGGCGGGATGATCAAATACATCATAGAAAACGAAAAATATTTCAAGGAATATGTTGTCAATTATACCAATGCGCCGTTCCTGGTTAATGATAAGTTCGACTTCAATGACGGTCTTTTCTCCGGGTATGATCCCGGCACCAGGAAATATGACAAGTCAACATGGACGATAAAAAAGGACGCGAAAGGTATTGCTGAGAAAGATTTCACGTTGCAGAATCCACGTTGCGTTTTCCAGCTTTTGAAGAAACATTATTCCCGTTACGACGTGGAAACGGTCTCGAAGATTACGGGGACCCCTGTAAAAGACCTTCTCACGGTTTATGAAATGTACTCATCCACGGGCGTGCCCGATAAGGCCGGAACCGTCATGTATGCCTTAGGGCAAACACAGCACACTTCAGCAGTTCAAAATATACGAACCCTTTGTATGGTTCAACTCCTGCTCGGAAACATCGGCATCTGCGGGGGCGGCGTGAACGCCATGCGCGGTGAACCGAACGTGCAGGGCTCAACAGACTTTGCCATATTGTCCGGTTACCTGCCAGGTTATCTTGCTGCACCCAGGGCGTCACTGCCTACCCTGGACGATTACGTCAAGAAAAATACCCCGAAAACCAGTGACCCACGCTCAGCCAACTGGTGGCAAAATTATCCCAAGTATGCCACCAGTCTTCTAAAGGCTTGGTATGGTGACAAGGCAAATAAGGAGAATGATTTCGGCTATTCATGGGTCCCCAAGCTCGATGACGGACAGGATGCCAACATCCTGATGATGATTGACAGCATGTACGAAAAAAAGATCAAGGGGCTTATCTGCATCGCACAGGACCCTGCCTGCAGCCTGCCCAATGCCAACAAAGTACGCCAGGGTTTGGCCAACCTTGACTGGACTGTGCATGTGAATATCTTCAACAACGAAACAGCCTCTTTCTGGAAGGGGCCCGGCATGGACCCCAAGAAGGTCAAGACAGAGGTCTTTCTACTTCCAGCTGCTGCATCCATAGAAAAGCAGGGAAGCCAGGCCAACAGCGGACGCTGGGTCCAGTGGAAATACGAAGGGCAAAGGCACCGGGAGATTGCATCTATACCGGTGATATTGTAATCCGTCTCGTTGCAAAGCTTAAGGAGCTTTATAAGAAAGATAAGAAAGCCGCTTTCCCTGATCCGATTATGAACCTCAAGTGGGATTATAACAACGATAAAGGCCGGTTTGATCCTGTGAAGGTAGCCAAGACTATCAATGGCTATTTTCTTGAAGATGTCACCATCGGCGACAAGACAGGCAAAAAAGGCGATTGCGTGCCATCCTTTGCGATGCTGCAGGCAGACGGCAAGACTTCATCCGGTTGCTGGATCAGCTGCGGATCATTCAGCCAGGATGGTACAAACCTCATGCAACGCAGAAAAAAGGAGGACCCAACGGGTCTTGGCCTCTATCCGCAGCGGTCATGGGCATGGCCTGTTAACAGGCGCATTATCTATAATCGCGCTTCAGTGGACCTGAATGGAAAACCGTACAATCCCAAACGGCCTTTATTGGCCTGGGTGGACGGGAAATGGGTAGGTGACGTTCCCGACGGCCCATGGCCTCCAATGAGCGATCTGGAAAAAGGTAAATACCCGTTCATCATGAAGCCGGACGGCGTTTCCTCACTCTTCGGCCCGGGACCGGGAGATGGACCATTCCCCGAACATTATGAACCTCTGGAAGGCCCGATGGAGAAAAATCTGCTGTCATCCCAGCTGAAAAACCCTGTCATGAAGATCTTCTCAGGACCTTGCGATAAATTTTCCGGCTGCGACCCCAAGTACCCTTTTGTGATGACCACCTATTCCAGCACGGAACATTGGTGCACCGGCGCCCTTACCAGATGGCAGTCATGGCTTACTGAAGCGCAGCCTCAGGTATATGTGGAAATCAGTGAAGAACTGGCACAACCTAGAGGCATCAAGAACGGGGAAAAGGTTAAGGTTGAATCTGCCCGCGGTTCATTGCCATGTGTGGCCATGGTGACTACCAGGTTCCGACCCTTCAATTGCGGAGGACAGACCGTCCACCTAGGAGTCTGTCGGACTTGAATTGCTGTTTTTGACAGCGGTTGGAATCCGAGAGAGTCGATTGTAGTTATTTTTCATGATTTGATCGTCTGTCATCGGTTCTTTCCTGCCGGTGTTTTGTTGGATACATTATGCCATCGCCATTTTCAGGCGCCTACCTGGCTGTTCCTCAATGCATGCAGCCTTTTGATGTTCCATGCAATGCAGATCATATCCCACTCGCCATTGACTGCAGTAAAACCACGCAACAGGAATCGGTCAAATCCCATAGCTGCCTTGATTACCCCAAACGCCGGCTCCACAGTACTCTTGCGTATCGCATAAATTGCCTTACCGGCAACTGTCTTCAACCGATGTTTCATTCTTGTCACTGCATCAGCATCAACCGGCAATGGAGGCGGTTCGACGAATCGCTCCCATAAAGGCTGATTATGACTCTGCCGATCTACTGCTATATATGGCTCTATTCCTTTGCTCTCACATTCTTGCACATTTGCTTCGCTGTAATACCCGCTGTCGGCTATTATAGTTTTTACTTTGCCAAGTTGTTCGGGCAGATATGTAAGCGCTTCAAGCGCTGGTTTCATCTGCTGTTTGTCATTGGATTGTTGTGTTACATGCGTTGCGACAATAAGCATTGTTTCTGTATCCACGGCTGCTTGAGCATTATAAGCCTGCTTGAATCCTCCACCCGATGCCGGCATTATGCGAGATTCTTCATCGGTCAGATTGACCTGATCTTTGTCAGTTGGCCCGGCTGCAGGCGGCTTGGGTCCTTTGCCTCGGGGTTTCTTGCCGCTCTGCTTTTGTTTGGCTACACGCTCTGCCTGTTTCTTTTCACTGTCGGCTTGTTCCATTGCATGCCGCTCTGCCGCACGGCGCTCTATCTCAGCTTTTGCTTCAGCTATCATTTTCAGCCGCTTCTCTCGCCGCTCCAGCTCTTCCGGGATGTTCATGCCGTCAGGAATGTCAGCTTTGTCAGCAGCCTCAGCTTTCTTCATCAGTTCCGCCACTTCCACTTTCAACTTATTCTCTATTTTGCATGCATGCCCGTAGCTCAACGCCTTGTGCTTTGAGGCATTGGCTTTCATTTTGGTCCCATCCAAGCTGACCGTGCCTAACTTCAATACCCCGGTTTCTGCTGCTATCATTAGTATCTGCACAAACAGTTCTTTCAGCTTAGGCAAAAACCGACGTCGAAAGGTTGCTATTGTGTCATGGTCAGGGTGACTGTTGGCTGCCACATACCGGAATGCTACAGAGTCGTACGTGCTACGCTCTAATTGCCTGCTCGAAAAGACTCCCGTCGCATATCCGTAAAATAATAATGCCACCAGCATCTCAGGGCTGTATGCCTCGCTGCCTCGTCCTGCATAATCATTTTTCAACCGGTCAAGATTAAGCTGATCCACTATCTCTACGACAAATCTCGCCAAGTGACCCTCGGGCAACCATTCCTGCACCGACGGCGGAAATAAATATATCGTCTCTCTGTCACATTGTTTGAACATTATGCTGATCTCCTGTTGTTCATTCTTATGCCGCTTGTCTATTATGCCATAAGGAACGCCCATGCAGGTCTGTCGGACTTAGATAATTACAGGCCGAAAAGATTTCTGCTGCCCAGTTTGCAATAAAGGTTCTTAAGAGACTGCCGTGTCCTTCAAGAAGTAAACTTTTCAGAAATGTTGAAAGTCCGACAGACTCCTAGGGTGCACCCAACGACGTTCTTCTCCACATAATCAGCACGAGGGTATGCCGCTCAGGAAAGTGTAATCATCTGATCTTTCTCTGAAGTGGTTCGTGTCAGCAATCAATTCACCGTTAGGGCATTGCTTACAGTCAGACGCGTGTAGCCATCGTTGGTAAAGAGGCGGAATTCGTAGGTTCCTACAGGGACAGTGGACGGCACGGTGTACTGACAGGAGCCGGACGCCCTGGCAGTGCCAGCGGTCTGTGTACAGCTGCTGTCGTAGATCCAGTCTAACCAGAAGGCGTCAGCCGTTCCCTGGGTGTAGAGGCCTATCCAATCCGTAGTGGTCGGCGAGGAGACTCCGCCAAAGGTGACCGTCACTGCATTCCCTCTGACTACACTGCCAGGGGACACGGTAAGGGTGACACCCGCAGTGGTGACCGTTAGAGCATTGCTTACAGCCAGGCGAGTGTAGCCGTTGTTGGCAAAGAGGCGGAATTCATAGGTTCCTGCAGGGACAGTGGACGGCACCGTAAACTGACAGGAGCCGGAGGCCCTGGCACTGCCCGCGGTCTGCGTACAACTGCTGATGTACCCCCACCCAAGATATGCGCTGTCAGCCGTTCCCTGGGCGTAGAGACCGATCCAATCCGTAGTGGTCGGCGAGGAGACTCCGCCAAAGGTGACCGTCACTGCATTCCCTCTGACTACACTGCCAGGGGACACGGTAAGGGTGACACCCGCAGTGGTGACCGTTAGAGCATTGCTTACAGCCAGGCGAGTGTAGCCGTTGTTGGCAAAGAGGCGGAATTCATAGGTTCCTGCAGGGACAGTGGACGGCACCGTAAACTGACAGGAGCCGGAGGCCCTGGCACTGCCCGCGGTCTGCGTACAACTGCTGATGTACCCCCACCCAAGATATGCGCTGTCAGCCGTTCCCTGGGCGTAGAGACCGATCCAATCCGTAGTGGTCGGCGAGGAGACTCCGCCAAAGGTGACCGTCACTGCATTCCCTCTGACTACACTGCCAGGGGACACGGTAAGGGTGGTGGTAGGCGACTGAGGCGTTGCCGTAACCTGTCCGGAATTGCCGCTTTCGCCACAGGAGTTGACACCCGACACCACATAATAATAGGGAGTTCCGTTTATCAGGCCTGTATCAGGATAACCGGTCGTTGTCACTCCACTGGCGATTGTGCTGTAAGGCCCGCCATTGATGGTGGAGCGCTTAACATTGTACGTGGTGGCCCCGGAGCTGGCTGTCCACGTAAGGGTCACCTGGGCGTTGCCAGCTGCTGCAGACAGTCCTGAAGGAACAGCAGGTGTCGAGCATACCGTTGCGCTTGCCTGGTTTGAGTTAGGACTCGCACCTGCCGAATTCACCGCCTGCACCACATAGTAGTAAGTACCATTGGCCAAGCCGCTATCGTTATAGCTTGTGGAAGTGACGCCCGCAGCAAGACTGCTGTATGGTCCTCCGTTTACCGTCGAGCGAAACACGGTATAACTGGTGGACCCGGAGCTGGCTGTCCACGTGAGACTCACTTGCGCGTTATTCGCCGTAGCAGCAAGGTTGGTAGGTGCAGCAGGTGGGGCGGCTGCAACAGGAGCAAGATCGGCAAAAAGATTGCTTCCGCTGAAAGTTCCCCAGCCCGTAGCGTTATCATAGCCGGCTACGGCAGGATAGTACAGATTTGTGCTCCCATCCTTGATGTCATGAAAATCTGCTGAATACTTTGAACTGGTTGCAATTTGATAAATTATGGGGTTGGCAAAACCCAGCGTGGTAATTCCATTGGCAACACGTTGCTGGTTGACTAGCGCGGTGAACGCTGCCCAGAGAGGAGATGCACAGCTCGTTCCGCCATAAATCTGCCATTTCTTTTTGTAATAAATGGCATAGCCGGTATATTGGTCTGCATTGAGTGAAACATCTGGGACGTTCCTCATGGTCTGAGAAGCCGCGGTTGTTACCCCCTGCTGCCAGGAAGGGATACTCCAAACAGAGCTAATCCCGCCACCGCCTGCCCCTCCGCTTATCGTATTGTTGACATTCCAGGTAGTTTCGGAATTGTACGTTTCGCCTGCATTGACAAAAAGCTGCGTGCCTCCTACTCCAACCACGTAGGGTTGGGAGGCAGGATCATCAACGCTGAGCGTTGAGCCATTGTCATAGGCTCCGCTGTCACCCGAAGCTGCATATATAGACTGGCCCTGCGCTGCCATCTGCTTAAAAGCGTTATTCTCTGCGCTCAGCACCGTGGAACCGGTCTGTCCTTCACTAAGTCCCCAGGATGTACTGATCTGTCTGGCCAGATTGTCCGTAGCTATACGGTTGTAAGTGTCCACAACCCCTGCATTTGTGTTTGGCCCCTCATAGACGATGATACTGCTGGCTCCCGGTGCAAGAGCTATCTGAAGTTCTATGTCTAGTGTTACCTCGTCCGCTCCGCTTCCTGCCCTGCCGGAAAAACGATCAACCAAGACATTTCGAAGAGGAACCGAAGGAAGACCGAAATAGCTCACATAACTTGCTATATCGGACGATGTATACCCGTCAAGTTCAAAGAGGCCAAGAGTCTGGCCTGAACCGTTTGCCGAGACACTATTGAGATTATATGCGGTTCTTATGTCACCGGGTGTCAGGCCACCGCCGGGGCCGGTACCAATCTGATTAGGAAATGACTGTGCCATTTGTGCCTCCTGGACAAGATGGTTATGGGCATGCCAGACGGCAGCGTTGTCCAAGCCGATAACTCCCGTAATTCGTCCGGCGATGAAATCGGGGACCTCAGGGTCGTTGTCAGGGGCATAAAACGTACGCCCATCCATAGCCTGGTAGTTATGGAGATGCAGGTTAAAGGCTGCTTCGAATGCTGAAGCAGGACCTGAAACATTCAAAAGAGTTCGGTTTGCATGCGTACCTGTCACCATTAAGCCGAGGCTGTGTGCATAAGCGGCAACAGCTTCATAATCAGCCTGAGTCGGGCCAAATCTGTCCGTAAATTCCTGAGAAGTGAGGAAGTTGCCGTAGAGGGGATCAGCAGGATCATATATACGTCTCAGCAGTTCCTCCAACTCCTGCTGATTGCGCAATGGCAAAGATAAGGTAGCCTTTATTTCCGTAGAAGATGAAAGTCGTTCAAGCAGGACGGCCTTGGCAACAGCCCGGGTCGGTACATGGCCGTGCAGTCGCATAAAGGACTGGGCAGCGATTGCCTGTCCGGGAATTAGGGTTCCACCAAAAAGGAAAAAAACTGCCATTAGCCCTACGAATAATCTGGTAATCCTATGTGATATAACTTTCATGATTGACCACCTATTGACTGTATCATGTCTATTAACATGGATTTCTGCTTTCAGTGGAGTTAATTAGGTTTGTGTAACAGTTTAGTCCGAATCGCTCAATCATACCACTATTTATATTTTTCTTCTTGTTTCTATTGAAAGTCAACAGTGTGTGCTGTGCAACGTTAGGTAAGCTGAATTACGTCGCAAATTGTCTCTCATCGCAGGGATGCATATGTGAATCGGAAATCTTGTATCCGCTAAAAGCTGGCCGGCGAGGAGTCGTAGGTGAAAATGGCAAGGCCAGCCTATATAGAAGATAATCTAAGCTCTCACCGGTTTAAAAATCACAACGGACAAAGGAGGAAAAGTTGCTTTTATCGAATATGGTTTTCCGTGCCAGGGTACTGGATCGGATTTTAATCCTCCAGCGTTGCCCATATTGCTTCCCCAGTACATCTCGGAATCGCTATTGAGTATCTCTTTGTAAAAACAGTTTGTCGGTACGCCGATCCGGTAACCGATTCTCGGCACAGGTGTAAAGTTACATATTATTACAAGAAAATCGTCAGGGTCTTTTGCCTTTCGCATGAATGAGATAACGCTGCTCTCGGCGTCGCGGAAGTCGATCCATTCAAAACCGCCGGGATCGAAGTCTACCTCATACAAAGCGGGTTCGGTATGATGGATGTTATTCATATCCTTAACAAACTTTTGGAGACAGCTGTGGGATGTGAATTGCAGGAGGTGCCAGTCAATGCTTTTGTCATGGTTCCATTCATCCCATTGCCCGATTTCTACACCCATGAATAGTAATTCCTTGCCGGGATGGGTGAACATGAATCCATAAAGAAGCCTCATGTTTGCAAATTTCTGCCACATGTCCCCGGGCATCTTGTTTAACAGAGACCGTTTCCCGTGTACGACTTCATCATGGGAAAGGACGAGGATAAAATTCTCGGAAAAGGCATAGAGGAGGCTGAAGGTAAGGTGGTTGTGATGGTATTTTTTGTGTATCGGCTCTTTCGAAATGTATTCGAGAGTGTCGTTCATCCATCCCATATTCCACTTGAAGCTGAAACCGAGGCCTCCTAAATATGTCGGCTTTGATACGCCGCCCCAGGCTGTCGATTCTTCAGCAATGGTAAGTATGCCGGGATGGCGCTGGTGGACAATCTCATTGAAATTTTTAATAAAAGCAATGGCCTCTATGTTTTCTCTGCCGCCGAATTCATTGGGGATCCATTCTCCTTCTTTACGGGAATAGTCAAGATAGATCATCGATGCCACGGCGTCTACGCGCAGCCCGTCTATGTGGTATTTTTCGAACCAGAAAAGGGCATTGGAGAGTAGGAAGTTCGTGACTTCTTTCCTTCCGTAATTGAATATCTTTGTGCCCCAGTCGGGATGAAACCCTTGTCTCGGGTCTTCGTGTTCATAAAGGCATGTGCCGTCGAAAAAGCCGAGGCCGTGTCCGTCAGTAGGAAAATGGGCCGGGACCCAATCGAGGATAACGCCTATGTTGCTTTTATGACATTGATCTACGAAGTACATAAAATCTTCAGGTTTTCCATGCCTGCTTGTCGGTGCGAAATACCCTATAGTCTGATAACCCCATGACGCATCCAGAGGATGTTCCGTTACAGGCAAAAGTTCTATATGGGTGAACCCCATTTCTTTTACATATCCGATCAGTTTTTCTGCAAGCTCCCTGTAGGTGAGGTACCTTCCGCCTTCCTCAGGGGCTCTCATCCATGAGCCGAGATGCACTTCGTAAATGGACAAAGGCGATTCGAACCAGTTCTTTTTTTGCCGCGCCTTCATCCATTCGGTGTCGTTCCATCGATATTTGTTGATGTTATAAACAATTGATGCGCTCTTGGGTCTTATTTCGGCATAAAAAGCATAAGGGTCCGCCTTCTCAGCCATATTTTTTTTGTATTTCGATTTTATCTGGAATTTATAAATTTCTCCTTCCTGAAGACCGGGGATGAATATCTCCCATATGCCGGAGGAGCCGAGAATTCTCATGGGGTGCCTTCTTCCGTCCCATTTATTAAAATCCCCGATAACACTGACACATTTTGCATTCGGGGCCCAGACAGCAAAATGGACACCTTTTATGTTGTTTATTTCCATTATATGAGCGCCGAGTTTCTCATAAATATTGTAATGGCTGCCTTCTCCGAACAGATGAAAATCAAAATCAGTGAGCACGGGCAGAAAAGAATACGGGTCGTGAAACTCCGAGATTAAACCTTCATGGGATTGCACTCTTATAAGATAGGGAAAAACTTCTTTCTTACCCGGAATGATCGACTCGAAAAAGCCGGCTTTGTGGATTTTTTCCATTTGATATAATTTTTTAAGCTTTATATCAACTATCCATGCCGTTGCTGCTTCAGGCAGAAACGCCCGGACAGCGACTGCCTTTCCTTTATCCGTCTCAACGATATGGTTGCCGAGCACCTGGAAAGGGTCCCAGTGCGCCGCATTTACGATAAGCCTTATTTGGTCTTTTAAAGAATCTCTTGGCATGTGGGAAAATTATGGATGCGGAGATGGAGAGCAGGAAGGGCCTGTGTAGTGCCTGTATTCAGCATAAGGGAAACAGGAGGATTCCGGTTGATACTTATAGGTTGCGCATCCGCAAAAAACCAGTAAAGATATAATTAATATGATGATTTTTAATTTCATTATAGCCTTCTTTTGTAAATACTATAAAACAAAGTTTTATAAAATACAATCAAACCACATTGATAATATAAATTATTGAGGCATATATTATTAACCCGGCAACAAAATATCTCAAGCCATCATCCTCGCTTGTCGGGGATCAGACGGTGCAACAGATTGAAAGCAAAGAAAGATTCTCGATGCGAGTCTACGCTGAGAGTCGCTTCGACCGGACAAGCCCGCCGTAAGTCTGGCGGGCAAGCCGGAATGACAAAATTCAAGTATTTGATTGCCGGTTTAATAAATGAGTAAAACTGAGGCCATTACAAAACCTTTTGAATTTATTGGAATTTGAAATAGACGGGCTGTTCTTTTCAGGACAAATTGCCTTGTAAGAAAACCTATATGAGTAGGGGGTCTGCGACAAATTTATTGGTAAAGTTACCTTTAAGTACGTAAAGGCTTGAGAACTTCCCTCTTGGGTTAAGGGGGATTGAGGGGGTTACTTTAATATTTGTCTTTAATTTCAATAAAATAACTCCCCCTTGCCCCCTCTTATCCCAAGAGGGGGAACTCGGAACGGTTCTGCTTTAAATAAGCTGAAACACGGTTACCTATAAATTTGTCGCACACCCTATGAGTAGCCGGCGATTGACGCCGGGTATCGCTACATTTTAATATACTGCTTATGCTGAAACCCGATAAACAACTTGAGGTTATAAAAAGAGGCGCTGTCGAGGTCATTATCGAGGCCGACCTTCTTAAGAAGCTCGAAAGGTCATATGACGAAAACAAGCCGCTGAGGATTAAGGCGGGCTTTGATCCGACTGCTCCGGACATCCATCTCGGCCATACTGTATTGCTCGAAAAGATGAGGCAATTCCAGGAATTGGGACACGAGATCGTATTCCTCATAGGTGATTTTACGGGCATGATAGGTGATCCGACAGGCCGATCGGAGACGAGGAAGCCGCTCACCAAAGAAGAGGTCGTGAGGAACGCAGAGACGTATAAAAAACAGGTGTTCAGGATTTTGGACCCTGATAAGACACAGGTCAGGTTTAACAGCGAATGGCTTTCGCAGATGGCTGTAATGGACTTTATCAAGCTCGGCACGATGCAGACTGTTGCAAGGATGCTGGAACGGGAAGATTTTAAAAAAAGATATGAGAACCGGCAGGACATAACTATACTCGAATTCTATTATCCGCTGTTCCAGGGATACGACTCGGTCTATCTTAAATCGGATGTTGAACTCGGCGGTACCGACCAGAAATTCAATATACTGATGGGAAGGACACTCCAGAGAAAGATGGGCGTTGAAGAGCAGACCGTTGTTCTAATGCCTTTGCTTGAAGGTCTCGATGGCGTAAATAAGATGTCCAAGAGCCTCGGCAATTATATAGGCATAAGTGAATCTCCCAAAGAAATGTTCGGAAAGATAATGTCAATAAGTGACGATCTCATGCTCAGGTATTATGAGCTGCTGAGCCATGTTTCCCTGGACGAACTGAAGTCTCTGAAAGATGGGATAGAGAAGGGCAGTGTTCACCCAAAACATGCAAAAGAAAATCTTGCCCTTGAGATTGTTGGAATATATTGGGGTGAAGAAGGAGCGTTAAAAGCAAAAGAAGAATTTGAACATATCTTTACTCAAAAAGGTCTTCCCGATGAGATCCTTACGTTTGAGCTTGAATGGGACAGCGATGAAATCTGGGTCCCGAAACTCATGAAGCTCTCCGGCTTAACATCAAGCACGGGCGAAGCAATACGGCTTATAAAGCAGGGCGGGGTGACTATTAATGATCACAAGCATAGCGATCCGGATGTAAATCTTGCCCGGGGAAGTTATTTATTTAAAGTCGGGAAAAGAAAATTCTTAAATATAAAATCAAAGACGTAGATGTTTTTTTGCAAGCTCCATAAGTCCGGCGACCTTTAAGTCAACATAGTCGCCCTCTGATCTAAATTTTTCCAGTGTCTGATAAAGCCCGTCTATCGGAAGTTTCATGACCTCAATGTCTTCCGTCTCGTCCCTTTGGCCGATACCTTTAAATTCGAGTCCCTTTGCGAGGAACACCGAGAGTATTTCTCCTGAGGCGCCGGATGACAGGGGCCCTTCTGCAAGGAAAATTATATCTTTTGCAGAATAGCCGGTTTCTTCCAGCAGTTCTCTCTCAGCCGCGCCCAAAAGAGAATCTCCCTTGTCATTCAACCCTGCGGGAAATTCGATCACATAGGAATTTACGGGCGGCCTGAATTGCCTTATCAGCAGCACATCGTGATCTATTACAGGCACAATTGCAACTATACCCTTGCAATTGACCCGTTCAATGTATTCCCATTCTCTTTCCACTCCCGCTGAATCGGAGTATCTGACAATAACACAACTAAGGAAATTGCCTCTCCAGAGGGTCTTTTTATCCAATAGTGTGATTTTCTTTTTCAGGACGCACCTTTCCGGTCGGCAATATGGATCAATGATGGATGGGGATCATGATGAAGAAGGTTGTGGATCCGGCGTCTGTGAGCACTTCGAGTTTTCCATGAATCGCCTGGATGAAACGGTAGATAATATTCAGGCCGCGGCCTTTGACTTCACCTCTTCTGATCTGCTCGATATTTTCTTCAGGTATTCTGCCGGTATTGCGGATCTCGAACGAAGCCATGTCCCCTTTCCGGACACTCTTAATGCACAACTCTCCCCCTTCTTCCGGGATGGCCTTTGTGGCGTTATCGAGAAGATTGTCCAGTACCCTTTCGAGACCGAAAGGAGAACAATAGATGAACAATCCCGGCTGTAATTCATCCTTAATAAGTCTTATGTTGGATCTTTTCTGCTCTTTAATTGCTTCTTCATTAATCCTGAACCTGTTTCTAATGACTTCAGTGAGGTCGACGATCCTTTCCCTCCCTTCAATATTCGGATTGATAGCCAGCTCCTGCATCCTGACGGTCTCCTGTGCAATAATGTCAAGGTACTCAGTCATCTTATCCTTTATACTGTTAAGGTCCTCCGTCTCAAGGAGTTTTTTTGCCCTTTTTGCAAAACCGGCAATAGCAATGCCCGGATTCTTGAAGTCGTGCAGGACATCGTCCAATTTCTCAATCCGCAGTGCCTTCATGATCTCTTTTCCAAAAAAGCTAAGCAACTCTATCTCGTGATCGGTAAATTCCTGTCTCCTGTCTTTAGCGTAAAAAACCAGAAAATAATTTATTTCATCCATGGCCTTAAGAGGAATCAGAAGTACGGAATTGACATTGTATTTGGAGGCATATCTCTTCAGCTCATCATTAGACAAGCGGCTGTTGAAAGGATCTTTTATCAAAATGTACGCCATATCGATTTTCTCGTATTCATAATCCCCGCGTTGTTCCATGCCTGTTATAAGCGCATCAAAGTATGGATGCTCTTTCAGTGAAAACATGCAGCTTATCTCATGGCTTTCCTGTCCAACAGGATATTCAAGCTCAGTCTGGACATGCTTTCTGTCCGGTGATATGGAAAAGAGCGTACAGCTCTGCACATGCATAACGTCTATCAGCTCAGGGATCATCATTCTGAAGACATCCTTCATCTTAATCCCTTCACGATGGCTGAGTTTAACAAATATTTTTTCCACAATCTTCTCTTTCTGACGATTAAGCTTCTGGAGGTCCAGTATCCGTTTCTTTGCCAGTACATAACTGACCCTTCTTGCCAATAACTCGGCGTTGGCTACCTCCAACGGGTCGAATTCCTTGTTGTTCTCTTTGTAGTAAATCTGTATCGTCCCCTGGACTTCAGATTCTTTCTTAAGCAGTCCGGGTATATTCATCGGCACGGCCATCAGTGAGTTGAACCCGTGTTCTTTGACAATGTCCTTGTTTGCATAATCGGGCTCCAGAAGAATACTCGGAACAAGATAGCTTTTGCCGCTCGTTATGACCTTTCCAGCTACAGACCTTTCGACAGGAATGCTTTTTACCCTGCCTGTCTCGGAATACTGATATGATCCGAAAGAGACAAGTTTACCCGTCTCAGGGTCCACAATGCGTATTGAGGCCGCCTCCGCATGGAGGAACTCGACAATCTTCTTTGCTGCAGCTTCAAGTATTTCTTTCCACTCCAGGGCGGGGTTTATGCTTATTACTTCTTCCACCATCCTGACGACCCGCTCTACATGCGCTGAAATACAGTGCTTTCTAAGGTACACAGCGAGATCGTTTATCTCCTGTTCGGACAGGTTATATCTGGCAAGAACAGGACTTGAGGTGAGAAATTTTATTAGGGTTTCATCCATTGTCCTTAAGATAATATCAAAGAGGGCGGGTCTTATTCAACTATGCAAAAAGCCTTGTGTGAAATGCAAAAGGCCTGCGCGTTATGCGCAGGCCCTCAGAGCATGCAGGAAATAAATATAATTTTAATGAGATTTCTTGGCCGGAGCAGCCTTGGGAAGCTCTATCATTGCTACATTGCCTGTAGAAATGTCGTACTCACCCGCAACTATCTTTAACTTGCCTTCGCCGGAGAGATGGCTGATAAGAGCGCTTTGTTTCATAATATCTTTATATACGTTTTTTACATTCTCTTTGATGGCTGTTTCCAGGATTTCATCCTTGGTGCCGCCTTCCTTCTTTGCCGCCTTAGCAGCAGGGGTAATCTTTTTCACGATTGCCCCGATATTCCCCTCGGGTTCTCCCGTTGTTTCAAGTGACGCTGTGACCGCGCCGCATTTTGAATGCCCGAGTATGAATAACAGGGGGGCGTGCAGATGTTCAGCGCCGTATTCGATGCTGCCGAGTGCTATGGGATCGACGACATTCCCTGCGACCCGAATGACGAAGATGTCCCCAAGTCCCTGGTCAAACAATATTTCCGGCGGGACCCGCGAATCGGAACAGGCGATCACGATTGCAAAAGGTTTCTGACCTTTCGTCAATTCCTGTCTCTTGGTGCTGCCCACGTCTTTCTTTAACAGATTGCCTGACACATACCTCTTGTTACCGTCCATCAGTTTTTGCAGCGACTCGTCGCTGACCCCTGCAAAAACAAATCCTGAAAAGACAACTACTACGAGTAAAGCCAAAAGAATCCGGCATCGTTTCATAAAACCCCCTCCTTATGAAAGATATGAAGGCTCCTCAAAGAGGGTGCCCTAGTTTTTAAGCTGCTTTTGTCTTTTTCTTTGCCGCGGAAAAGACCGCAGCAGCATTAAATGTGCCGTCTATGGCCTGAACAGGACACTTGGCGGTACATATTCCGCAGCCGACACATTTCGGTTGGTCAATGATATGCATCTTCTTAAGCTCACCTGAAGGAGCATTGACAGGGCATACTTTAGCGCATATCCTGCATCCGATACAATTATCCATCACAAAGGCTTTTGGTCTTTGCGGAATGAAATCGGTTATGGCTTTTGTGGGGCATTTGGGTACACAAAGACCGCACGCCGTGCATTTATTGAGATCTATCTTCGAAAGATTGTTCTCGACGGAAGGCGCATCGAAGGGACAAACCTTAACACAGGTGCCGCATGCAGTGCAGCCTACCCGGCAGTTTTTCCTTGTATCAACACCCTTATCCTTTGAATGACAGGTCACGAGTACCTGCCTTGAAGCAGGAAGTACCTCTATGACCTTTGTGGGGCATACCGCTTCGCACTTTCTGCAGCCGGTGCATTTTGTGATGTCGACATACGGGAGATGATCATCGGTCATTGTGATGGCGTCAAAAGGGCATACGCGTGAACATGTTCCATAGCCCAAACAGCCGTACCTGCATGCTTTGTCTCCGCCGCCCGCAAGAATGACTGCCCTGCAATCCTGAACACCTTCATAGGTAAATTTCTTCACAGACCGGTTCCATCCACCGGTGCACATGATTCTCGCAAAGATAGGCTCTTTGGCTTCGGCCTTCTTCCCGGTGATCGATGCAACCGCTTCTGACCCTTTTATGCCCGCGGGGACGCAAAGGTTGGGAGCGACCTCGGGCCTGTTGACAACCGCATCAGCATACTGTTCGCAACCTGCGAACCCGCAGGCGCCTCAATGCGCGTGCGCGAGCACATCCATTACCTTTTCTATCCTGGGATCAATCTTTACAGCAAACTTTTTTGCGGTTAAGGCAAGGCCTATGCCGAATACTATGCCGACACCAGATAGGAAAAGCAAAGTGAACTTAATCAAGGGGACTAATTCGACATGTTCTTTGACTTCAACCCCCCCGCCGACACCAACTAAGGGGATCAGAAAATGGGATGCATCAATCAGGTGAAGCAACCCGGCTATGTCTCTCAGCAGATAATGGATTTCGACCATAAAATTTATTTTAGCATACTACAGTTTTATTAATCCCGAAAACCCCGTGAACGCGAGGGCAATCAGTCCTGTAACTACGAACGCGATCGGCGTGCCCTTGAAAGGCGCCGGGATATCGGCAAGCTCAAGTTTTTCACGGATGCTGGCCATTATGATTAAGGCCAGTGCAAATCCGAGTCCGGAACCGAACGCAAAGGCGATGCTCTCGATGAAACTGTAATGCTCACGCGCATTGATCAAAGGCACCGCGAGAATTATGCAGTTTGTCGATATGAGGGCGAGGTAAATACCGAGCTTGTAATAAAGGTCCGGTGAGACCTTTCTCATAATTGTGTCGGACGCCTGGACAAAACCGGCCACGATACCGATGAAGATAATTATCTTCAGGAAGGCGATGTCGAGCGGCACCATGACATAATTGAAAACAATCCAGCTCAGTGCCGCGCTTATCATCATCACTGATGTGAATGTGATGCTCATTCCTACAGCGGTTTCCATTTTCCGGGAGACACCGAAGAAGATGCAGAGACCAAGAAACCTGGTGAAAACAAAGTTGTTGATCAATGATGCTGCGATTATGAGTTCAAAAAGTTTTGCGAAATCATTGCTCATTTTCTTTTCCCTTCATAGCGAACTTTGTTCTAATGGTTGTCATTATCCGGCTTGACCGGATAATCCATTCTCTATTCTGGATTCCCGTCTGCGTGGAAATCGGCACGAACCTTTGGCTCGCAAACGAGCATAAAAATAACTCCCCCTCGCCCCCTCTTAATCTAAGAGGGGGTTGGGGGGCGTTATTTAATTCGTTCAATTGAGTCATTTTTGGGTCAATGACAAAAAGAGACTTATCCTTTCCGTAACTAATGACTTTTTTTATCACTCATGCTCATCCAGTTGAAAAATCCCATTAATATTCCAACGGCAAAAAAACCGCCGGCCGGCAGAATCATGATAAGAAGGGGTTTTGCATTGATGATCTGATGTCCCCATAATGATCCTTTCCCCAACAGTTCCCTGCAAAAACTAATTACTGAAAGGGCAAGCAAAAAACCGAGACCCATGCCGATGCCGTCAAACATGGAAGGAACAAACTTGTTTTTACTTGCAAACATCTCGGCCCTCGCAAGGATCGACGCAAAGGCCACAATCAATTGTATGTAGAGGCCCATCTGTTTGTAGGCCTCCGGCGCGAAAGCCGCCATTGTCATATCGGTAACAGTCACCCATCCCGAAATAACAAGCATAAAGATAGGGAGCCTTATCCTGGGGTGAATAAGCCCCCTCATAAGCGATATAGTGAGATTGACCATAACCTGGACGAAGAGCACGGCAGCGCCCATTAGAACGCCGTTCTCCAATTTATTCGTCACCGCAATAGAAGGGCAGAGGCTGAGCGCAAGCTTGAAAATAGTGTTTTCTTTAAATATCCCGTTTTTTATGAGTTCGAAATTAGTTGTGTTTGTCTGGGACATTGTCTCTTCCCTTTTCTTTTATTTTCTTCATGAGGAATTCAACGCCGTTTTTTACAGCATCCTCGGTAACAGCTCTGCTGGAAATGGTGGCCCCTGATATTGCCTGAATATACTCTGTTGTGTCCGTCTTTAATACCTTAAGATGCTCCAGGTCTTTACCGCTGAACTGGTTCCTGAAGCTGTCGGTCTCGATCTCATCTCCGAGCCCGGGTGTTTCATTCTGTCCGAGGATAGCTATCTTACGGACCTTGAAATCATTGTCCGTTGCGATAAGTGTGTTGATATAACTCGAATAGCCCTTGCCAAAGGACTGGATAATATATCCGATGACAACGTCTCCCTTTTTGGCGATAAAATACTCTGAATGTTTTTCGTGCGCCGACCAATCGCCTAATTTTTCAATCTTGTCGGCTTCGGGTATAAGCTTCTTTAAGGCCGCCTCTTTTTCAAGAACTGCATTTTTATACATGACAGGCGAGGTCTTGGCATAAACCAAAGCAAGGATAAGGCCCCCTACAATATATATAATTACGAGGTTCAGGGTTATCTTAATTATATCTTTGCCTGTCAATCTCTTATTCCCTTATTTTTTTGGCCCTTATTTCTTTTTGGACCCGAATATCCTTGTTTTCAAACCTCTGTCAATAAGAGGCGCAAAACAGTTCATTATCAATATCGCGAACATCACACCCTCGGGATATCCTCCCTTAAGACGTATGAGCATAGTAAGAAAACCACAGCCGGCCCCGAAGACTATCTGACCGTTTTTTGTCGAAGGAGATGTAACGTAATCGGTCGCCATAAAAAAAGCGCCGAGTATCATGCTGCCGCTCAGAATGTGCAACAACGGGTCCCCTGCAAAAAGGGAGCCTTTAGTCCCGAATATCCATGCTATCAATGCGGCTGTCCCGATAAACGAGACCGGGATGTGCCATGTGATGTACTTCTTATATATAAGAAATGCAGCTCCGATGAGCAGGGCAATAACCGATGTCTCGCCGATTGAGCCTGCCCTGTGGCCGATTAAAAGTTGCGTATAAAGGCTTGTCCTGTCACCGAAAAGTTCTATTAGTTTTGTTATTCCTTCTTCTTTGAGAATACCCAGGGGGGTTGCGGTTGTTTTAGCATCCAAAAAGACGAAGGCTGCTGTGGGCTCACTCCAGATAGTCATAAGTTTGGGGAAGGAGATGAGCAGGAACGCCCTTCCGATTAAAGCAGGATTAAAGATATTGTAACCGAGCCCCCCGAATAATTGTTTTGTAATTATGATGGCGACAACAGAGCCTATAACGGGAATATAAAAGGGGACGGCCGGCGGCAGGTTCAGTCCGAGGAGGAGACCGGTAAGAAAGGCGCTGCCGTCATTAATATCAACTTTCTTTCCCAAGGCTTTCTGAAATACATACTCTGAAAGTACAGCGGAAATAATACAAAGCGCCATGGTGAAAACCGCTCTGGGCCCGAAGAAGTAATCCCCCATTATTGCGGCAGGCACAAGTGAAGCCGACACACTCCACATAATCCTGCCGGTTGTTTCCTCGCTCTTGACATGTGGACTTACCGAGACAACGAGCGGTTTTTTTATTACCTCCATAAGACCTTTGTCTTCACGGTTTTACCTGAGATTTTGCAAGCCGTACAAGCTGAACTATCGGCCTTTTTGACGGGCATACGAAAGCGCATGAACCGCATTCAAAACAATCGAACAGGTTATATTCTTTCGCCCCTTCGTACATCCCCTTTTCCGAATAGACACTGAGCATTGAGGGCATAAGTCCCATCGGGCATACATCGATGCATCTGCCGCACCTTATGCACGGCCCGAAATCTTCTGAGTGGACTATCTCTCCCTCTGTCAACGCAACTATGCCGGAAGTCCCTTTTGTTACAGGGATATCGAGATCTGAAACTGCAAACCCCATCATTGGACCGCCTGAGATGACCTTCACGTTTTCACTTTTCAGGCCGCCGCATTCTTCAATAAGATGGGAAAGCAATGTGCCGATTTTTACCTGGAGATTCTTAGGTTCGTTGATCCCTTCGCCTGTTACCGATACAACCCTTTCTATTAAAGGCTTTCCATATCTGACTGCCTCGAATATGGCAAAGGATGTGCTGACATTCTGTACAACAACCCTTACATCCATGGGTAGGGCCTTTGGAGGGACCTCTCTGTCGGTTATCGACCGGATGAGCATCTTTTCAGCGCCCTGAGGATATTTTGTAGGCAGTGCACAGACCTTGATATTGTCCTGTCCCTGAACTGCTTCTTCCATCGCTTTTACGGCGTCAGGCTTGTTGTCTTCTATCCCGACAAACCCCTTGTATACCCCTAATACTTTCATCAATATCTTAAGGCCTTCTATTATCTCATGCGGCCTTTCGAGCATAAGCCTGTAATCCCCGGTCAAATACGGTTCGCATTCGGCACCGTTAAGGATTACCGTATCGATAGGTTTTTCCTTCGGGGGTGAAAGCTTTACCACGGTAGGAAAGGCCGCGCCCCCCATCCCGACTATGCCGGCGTTCTTTATCTTCTCCTTCATCTCGTCCGGAGAAAGGCCCATATAATCAGGATTGTCTTTTAGGATTGTCCATTCCTCTTTATTGTTGTTTTCTATGACAACCGATGTTACCATCCTTCCCATAGCATTGGGGAATTCCCCGATTGCGAGCACTTTACCGGACACGGAAGAATGCACAGGTGCGGACACAAATCCCGTTGCCTCGCCTATCAACTCACCTTTTTTCACCTCCTGGTCGATGGTCACTACAGGTTTGCAGGGAGCGCCCAAATGCTGGCTTAACGGTATTACTACTCTGACGGGTGATCTTGTTTCCGCTATCGGCTTGGCTGCAGAAAGCTCTTTCCTGTCAGGTGGATGTATTCCTCCCCTGAAATTCGAAAAACTTATCAATATCGTCTCCTGTTCATTAATCTGAATAGACAGATACAAAATTCTGTAATTAATAACACAGGGCAAAGATGAAAATCAAGATAAACCTGTAATTTTATCCCACCCTTTCTTTTTTAACCCTTTTTTTACGATGTCTCCCAGCGCTTGTATAAAAACAGGATGGATATTCAGAGAAGCCGTCCTTCGAAGATCCACGCCAAGTTTTCCGGCAAGATTCTTGTAAAGAATGTCTATCTCATATAGTGTTTCGATATGGTCGGAGACGAAGCTTATCGGAACAACGAGAATGTTTTTTATACCTTCCCCGGCGATTTCCCTGAGTTTTTCTTCAGTAGATGGCTCAAGCCATTTAACGGGACCGCTCCTTGACTGGTAGCTTAAATGCTTTTTTATCTTTATTCGACGGGTAATCTCGTCAATCGTTTCCATAGTCTGACGAACGTATGGATCACCTTCGTCGATTATTTTTTGCGGCAGACCATGAGCACTGAAAAGGACATGAATATCAGCAGCGGAATTTGAACCCCGACCGAAGGATCCAAGTCCTTTGTTTATGACATCTGCCAACGCATCGATATATAGAGAATGATTGTGCCAGGACGGAATACAGTAAGTCTCTAATTCATACTCTGCTGCAACCTCGCTGAACTTTGCAAGTGATGAGCCCGATGTTGCAACAGAATACTGCGGGTATAGGCTTAAGGCTACAATTTTCCTTATACCGTTTTTGTGCATTTCAGGAATGACATCTTCGATGAACGGGTGCCAGTAGCGCATGCCGGCATAGACCCTGAATGAAAGCCCATCTCCTTGCTTCACATCTTTAGTAAGTGCGGGGCAGGTGGCTTGTTTATTCAGCAATTCTTCAAGCGTCTTTGCCTGTGCCTTAGTTATTTCCGCGATCGGGGATTTCCCGCCGATAAGGCTGTACATCTTTTTTGTCTTTCCGGAGCGTATCTGTGATATAAGCCACGCCAATGGCCTTTGCATAAAAGACGGCCCAAGCCGGATAATCTGTCTGTCTGAAAACAGGTTATAAAGGAACGGCCTTACTGCCTGCAACGAGTCGGGGCCGCCGAGGTTAAGCAGGATGATTCCTATGGACATTTCGGGATATTAATTTTCCCTTCCATAGGCATGGACTGCTTCAACCATTGCTATGACGTTTTCGACAGGTGTCTGAGGCAAAATACCGTGTCCCAGATTAAAGACATGACTCTTGGCAGTTTCACCTTTCCAGAGAATCTCTTTCACCCTATCCTCAAGTTTTTCTTTCGGCAGAAAGAGTGCGCATGGATCAAGGTTCCCCTGTACAACCATGTTTTTACCGAGTTTTTTTATCGCGTCGGCGATATCGATCCTCCAGTCAATTCCCGTCACATCCGCGCCGGATTTCTTGACCTCTTTAAGAATCCCCGCGCAGTCATTCACAAAATAGATGATGGGAACACCTTCTTTCTTAAGTTCGGAAATAGCCTTCTTAACATAAGGGAAGGCAGATTTCTTATAGTCGGAAGGTGAAAGTATGCCAGCCCATGTATCAAAAAGCTGGACTGCCTGAGCGCCTGCCTTAATCTGGGCGGAGAGATACGAGATAACGGTTTCCGTAATCTTTTCCATTAAATAATTGAATACGCCGCTGTTCTGAAACATCAGTTTTTTTGTATTAAAAAAATTCTTTGAAGTCCCGCCTTCGATCATATACGTAGCCAGTGTGAAAGGAGCGCCTGAGAAACCGATCAGGGGGACCTTGTCTTCGAGTTCCTTCCTCAATATCTTTATGGTATCTAAAACAAAAGGCAGGTCTTCCTCGATATCAGGGACAATCAATCTTTCGACGGCAGACTTGCCTCTTATCGGCTCGCTGAGCACCGGTCCTTCCTTATCCAAGAATTCAAGACGCATACCCATCGGTTCAACAGGAATAAGGATATCGGAAAAAAGAATTGCCGCGTCGACGCCGAGTATGTCGACGGGTTGGAGCGTCACCGCCGCAGCGAGCTTCGGGTTTTTACAGAGAGTGAGAAAATCAATATTTGACCGGACAGCCTGATACTCCGGAAGGTATCTCCCGGCCTGGCGCATGAGCCATACCGGTGTATAATCCACTTCTTTGCCCCGGCATGCCTTAAGGAACGTATTATTCATAACCCCCCTCCTAAATAGGAGCAAGTAATCAGCGTAGCAGGTAAGTAACTACGAACTACCGCTGCTTACTCCTTTCTTTTTTAACCTAACGGGCATATAACCGCAAAAAGGCTCTTCTTCGAGATAATCTCCTTTAACGGCATAGGCCCTTGCCCTGCATCCGCCGCATACGGTCACATATTCACATGAACCGCACTTCCCTTTATATTTTTTGAAATCGCGCAATTCCTTGAAAAGTTCCGAATTTTCCCATATGTCCTTGAAAGACTGAGTCCTGATGTTCCCGGCAGGCTTTGGGAAATAACTGCACGGCAGCACATTTCCGTCCACGTCAATGAGCGCGATAAGCTGCCCTGCAATGCACCCCTTTGATCCGCCTGTAGAAAATTTGAGCGTTCTCCTCTCAAATTTCGAACTCTCTTCTTTTGATTTCTGTAAAACGATCCTGTAATAATGCGGGGCGCATGTCGGCCGCACCAGTAGTTTGTCTTCATCTTTTTCCATCCGGTAGTGCCACTCCAGGATTTTTTCATAATCTTCCTTGGAGATAAGTTCGTTCATAATCTCTTCACCCCTTCCCGTAGGGACTATCATAAACAGATACCAGGCAGTCGCACCGAGTTCTTTTGCGAGCCTGTATATCTTCGGAATCTCTTCCTGGTTCCTTTTTGTAAAGGATGAATTAATGATAAACTCGATGCCGTATTTCTTGAATAACTTCGCGGCATTTATTGTGCCGGCGAACGCGCCCTTCTGGCTCCTGAAATCGTCATGCACCGCTTCTTCAGACCCGTCAAGGCTGAGAGAAACAATTTTGATCCCCGAGTCCTTTATCTTCTCGCATATGCCGTCTGTTACGACAGTGCCGTTTGTTGCAAGACACATCCTCAGGCCTTTGTTCGTGCCGTACCTGGCGATCTCAAATACATCCTCTCTCAGCAAAGGTTCTCCGCCGGAAAGGACAATAACAGGTTTCGCATAACTCGTAATATCGTCAATGACCCTGTAGGCTTCCTCAGTAGGGAAATCCGGATGGGCCTTTACTTCAAGCTCTGAAGAAGAACGGCAGTGGACGCATCTGAGATTGCATCTCCTTGTTATTTCCCATGCTATCCATTTGGGTGTAAATTCCATTTAATCTCCGATCTTTAAATTAATCATATTTATTAACCTCTGCCAAATTCCTGTCCCATACGTATTCCTCCAGCGCCTTGAGCAACGGCCCGAATGTCGACGTATCGAGGGCGGATATTGTGACGGCATTATAGCGCACAGCGAGATTTTGCGCCTCTTCATTGCTGATTTTGTCCGTTTTGTTAAAGACAATGAGCCTCGGTTTTTCATAGAGCTGCAAGTCCCTGAGAACGTTTTCAACAGATTCTATGTGCCGCTCATAGCGAGGATTTGAGGCATCGACCAGGTGCAGTAATAAATCCGCATCTTCAAGTTCCTCAAGCGTCGCCCTGAATGCAGCCATGAGATCTTTCGGCAGATCCCGGATGAAACCAACCGTATCAGTGACAACGACGTCCCTTTCCCTCGGCAGTCTCAGCCGTCTGCTCGCGGTATCGAGCGTTGCAAACAGTTTGTCTTCAACAAATACATAGCTTTTTGTGATGGAATTCAGGAGAGTTGATTTCCCTGCGTTCGTATATCCCACGATTGATACGATAGGGATGCCGGCTTCGACCCGCCGGTGTTTTCTCTGTTTCCTCGCTTCTACCAGGGATTTGAGTTCTTTTTCAAGAAGGGATATCCTGTCGCGTACGCGCCGTCTGTCGATCTCGAGTTTCATTTCACCGGGACCCCTCCCGCCGATGCCGCCCATAAGCCGGGACATGGCAGTACCTTTTCCCGTCAATCTTGGAAGCCTGTATTTAAGCTGCGCGAGTTCGACCTGGACCTTTCCGTCTCTGCTGTGGGCGCGCCTTGCAAAGATGTCCAGTATCAGCTGAGAACGGTCTATTACTTTAAGCTCCGTAAGCTCTCCGACTGCCTTTACCTGTGAAGGGCTTAATTCCTGATCGAATATCAGGAGAGTCGCCCCTTTATTAAGGGCGTTGATAATTAACTCCTTTAATTTCCCCTCACCCATGAGATACCTCGGGTTTATATCTTTCGGCCTTTGGATGACCGTATCAAGCACGAGGACGTCGCTTGAGCGGGCAAGCTCTCTTAATTCTTCGATGGAATCTTCCTGTTCATACCTGGAAGATTTCGAAACACTTACGAGTATTGCCCGTTCCCGTTTTTCATCCGGACTGAAAACCCTGTGTCTTTCCATCTCATCCTCCAAAGAACGTATAAAGGATGGAAAGTCGAAATCAAAGGTATAGAAATTCTGTTCACGCATGATTTCGAATGGCTTTGTCCCGGTAGGCATCAGATGGGCAGTAAAAATGTTTCCGGGAAGACCGTTCCTGACTCCTATCGCCGCGAGGAGGTCGAGCCTGAGAAGGGAAAGGTCCGTAAGGTCATCCTGGTTCAAGGCTTCTTCATCCAGGTGGGTATGAACGAGCCGGATTCCCCTCAATGCCTTCCTGCCAAGGGGATAATCTTCAAGTCCGGGTATAAATATTCCCTTAGCATCTCCGACAATGACATGCGTGACCTTGCCTGCCCTATTAATAAGAACGCCTATCTGCCGGTTTATTTCAGCGGAGAGTTCCGTTAAGTATCTTGCAAGCTCATGGGTTATTAATTCGTGTGGTATCTTCCTTCTGTATATTCTTTCAAGAGAGTTCAGATAACTGGACTTAAGCCCTGACAAATTTCCGTAAAGTGCTGGTATAATAGCCTCCGATAATATTTATAATATATTCTATCATAAGAATTTTTGAAATTATCAAAAAAGTAGACTCTCTTTATATTGCAGGACGAAAGTTTGTCATGAAGGATTACCTGGATTGAATTCGGAAGGAGGGTGATATGAAAATTATTGCGGAACGTACTGTGGATGGAAAAACTTTGCGCCTTATCCAGGGTGATATAACGGAAAGGGACGCAGAGGCAATAGTAAACGCAGCCAATTCATATCTCCAGCACGGCGGGGGAGTCGCCGGCGCCATTGTGCGAAAGGGCGGGCAGATTATCCAGGAGGAGAGCGACAAAATCGGATACGTTCCGGTTGGAGGAGCTGCCGTCACTGTTGCCGGCAAACTGCCTGCGAAATTCGTTATCCATGCAGTGGGCCCGAGAATGGGGGAGGGAGACGAGGACAACAAGCTGAAAAGCGCGGTCCGCAGCAGCCTGCGGCTTGCATCGGAAAAAGGATTGAAGAGCATCTCCATCCCGGCCATAAGCTCCGGCATATTCGGGTTCCCAAAGGACAGATGCGCGCTGATACTCATTCAGGAGACCCTGAAATATATCAGGGAGAATCCTCACAGCAGCATAGAAACAATCGAATTCTGTATTTATGACGATCTTACCATCGGTTACTTTCAAAATGAGTTTCAGGGAATCGGCTAAAGTTTAAGTTGAAAAAAAGCATAGGATTTGTGAAAATTATACTCGCCTTTTAAAGAACAGTTGCAGGAGAATATTTACCAAAGATGAAAAATAGAATGCATGACATAATTATAGTCGGAAGCGGTCCGGTAGGCGGGTATACCGCATATTTACTGGCAAAAGAGGGTTTTGATGTAGGCATATTCGAGAAAAATCCATTTATAGGGAAGGATATAAACTGTACCGGCATTATTAGTGTCGAATGTCTTAATAAACTTAATCTTGGAAGTGATGTCGTTGTCAGACCGATAAATTCCATTAAGGCGGTCTCTCCATCGGAAAACTTCCTGAGATATCAATCCTTAACCCCTTTGGCATACGTTGTGGATAGAAGTCTTTTTGACACAAAGATGAACAGTATGGCTGTGAGAGAAGGAGCAACAACCTATCTCAATTCTAAAGTCGTTATGGTCGATATTTCTGATAGTGCTTTTAAAATAAAGGTAAAGTCGGAAGGCGGGGAGCAAATATTCAGTTCAAAAATAGGGGTTATCGCTTCCGGGTTTGAAGTAAATTCTTTTCGGGGTGTGATCGAGAAACCAAAAAATATTCTGTTCGGTGCACAGACAGATGTGGAAATGTGCGATGTCGATGATGTCGAGGTCTACTTTGGAGAGAACATTGCACCCGGATCATTCGGATGGGTTGTGCCGACAAGCGATATGTCGGCAAAAATCGGCCTCATTGTGAAAAAAAATCCGGCGGGCTTATTAGGGAAATTCCTGAAAAATCCGTTAATTTCCCGCAGGCTCGGCTCCTTTGCCGGAAATATAAGATGCAGCCCCATTCCGGTCAGGAGGGTCCCGAAGAGTTACGCGGAAAGGCTTGTTATTGTAGGGGAAGCAGCAGGTCAGGTCAAAGCCACGACAGGAGGAGGGATTTATTTCGGGCTTCTCTGCGCGGAGATTGCGGCAGACACTATCATTAAAGCGTTCACGAGCGGAGATTTCAGTGAAAAGATGCTCAAAGAATACGAGTTGGCATGGAGGAAGAAGCTTGATCCTGAATTAAGGGCGGGAATTATGCTGAGGAATATATTTTCAAAATTGTCGGACAGTCAGATCGATTTCCTCATGGACCTCGCAAAGAGAGACGGTGTCCTGCCGTTGATCCAAAAGGCCCACTTCGACTGGCACCGGGATCTTATCACCTATCTCATCCGCCATCTCATCAAGAAAAATCTTTTCAGATAACAGATCGTCAATATCCCAATCCGGCGGAGGGATTTGTCTATTCAGGAATTATAATAATCGCGGTATTCACTCCCCTGGTGATATATTTTACCGTTACCCTGTCCCCCCTTTTAATATCGGCAAGCATCCGCTGATCGGCCATGATGGTAATCCCATCTACTGTCAGATACTTTGCTGCCGCATCAGTTGCCGTAACCCTACCGGTAACCTGTTTTATCTTCTTATGACTCGTGGCCTTCTTTTTCTTTTTATCCTTGTCTTTAGCTTTATCCTTATCTACGATCGCAGTTGAGTCATCAGCCCCTGCCACAAAGGAGGGCGGGGTAAGTGTAAATATAAACAGTAAGGAAATTACAACTGCCATTGCTTTCCGCATTATAATTGCTCTTTTTTTTTACACATAAAACGTGAACTATGACAGGCAATCGACTGTCCGCACGAGTGAATTGCTATGCCTGTTCTCTGGATTCGCGTAATGCTTCTAATATTTCCTTTCGGGTTATCTTCTTGCCTAAGCCCAAAACATCAAATGGAGACCGCAGACCCTTAGATTTTGGGACAATGGAAAACATATCACCCTTACGACGACGAATTACAACTTCTTCTTTCTTTGATTCTTCAAGAATATCCGCCAGTTTTTCCCGCGCCTTAGAATACGTATATATTTTCATAAATCATTCCACCACCTTTATTCCAAGATTTCTTGCAACATCACACATGCGGTTATCAAGGCTGATAAGCGGCAATCTGTTTTCAATACAACATTGCACATAATAAGCATCATATGCATATATATTGAACCGAAGGGCAATTTTCATAGCATCAGATATCTGCACCGGCACTATCTTAACCGGAATTTTCTGAGAGATATCGAATGCACGAAGGATTTCACGGTCGGTGAGACGCCCTTTTCTTCTCACAGCGATTAAAGCATTGCCAATCTCATAGGGCAAGACTTCCGGAGAAATTATGCTATATCCGGCTGTCTTTTCAATAATCCATCCACGATCATTCTCGTCAAGGGCAATTGATAAAAATACGCTTGCATCCGAAACAATTTCCATGATTTAATTGTACAACTCATCTTTATAGTTGTCAATATGCGTTGCTGTTGAATAGTTGAGGTCTTATAGGCCGCAGTTGGGGTGTCTCAATGGACTAGCGGTACTGGAAAAGACGTACCTATCTTCAGCGATGATGAACTACTTCGGTATCGCTGTGAAGTATAACGATGTCGTTGAACTGGCTCACTGGTTCAGAAGACGTATCCGCATGTGCTATCACGAAAGCTTTCGGGATGGCGCAGGGCGAAGGAGCGAATCGGTGAACTGATTAAGCTCGGCGCGCCAAGATATCATGCGATTCTTACTGGGTTGAGCAGTAAAGGCTATTGGCATCTTGCGAAAACTCTGTCGACGAATTGCGGTTTGGGCAACGACTGCTTGCAGAAGCAGGGGCTCACTTCCATACGAACATTGTGGATTGGGATTCACTATCCGACCAAGACGTGATCAGGTCTTTGCCGGGGATTTCTACGAAACGCCCATTGCGGACCCGCACGATGGGTGTTGTGGGGAGGGACGGTTAATTATCGCCTTCGGTTAAATATTTACCAGGCTATATGCGTCTCAGCCCGGGGATCGCCGGATAAAGGAACCAGAGATAGCGCTGATGAAAACCCGCTCTGGATTTAATAATCGGTTTATATATTAAATCCGTGCTGTATGGGTGCGTTGCGTTAAAAAATTTTTTTGCAAGATAGCACAGCCACCACCATTGGTTCACGCGGCGGAATTCCTGCAAAGCTTTATCTTTGTCTTTTATTGCGATTGTGGCGATTTTCCCGGACACGAGCGCGCCATGAACGCCTAAAACCCAGGAGGGATCCTGAACACCCGCCAGCGTTCCCGTGAGAATAAACCGATCATGAAAAAGCCGTGGATTGAGCAATGAACCCGTGGGCGTACCCACATAATCCTCGATTATTCTCCAATCGCTGAAATCCAATCCCTCGTCCTCTTTCAGCCGCCTTGGAAACCACTCCTGGGCCGCTGCGGAAATGCTCGCTCCCCGCTGAAAGAGAATCGCGGCCCCTATGCCGTTGATAATGGTGAAATAGCCGTAATCTTTCGTATATTTATCCAGATATACGATTGCTTCCGGTCCTTGATATTGCTTGAATTCTTGAATGGCAAAATACGCATACGCCGGCACGAACGGCACATCGAGAGCGATAAAGGACTGACGGAACATGCCGGTCGCGATAATGCTTCCCGAAGGGAGTTCGGAAAAATCCTTCTTGGACTCCACGGCCACGTTATATCGGAATTTTACTCCCGCATTGCGGGCGGTATGATACAGATGGGAATCAAGCGAGGATGACCGCGCACCGCGTTCGACGAGTTTCATGTGCAAAGCCTCCGGGAAATGCATTTCGCATTTTGTTCCAGAAATATAAAAACGCGCCGAGGGTAACGGGGTAAAATAGTCGATATGATTGCTTTTTTCTGTATCGGGCAAGAGATCAAACCCAAGATAGTGCGATAGCCGTTCGATATCGAATGGTGTCATGTCGGCAATCGCAAATGGTCTTTTCAGTCTTGCTTCCTGGTCCAGGGCGACACCGCCGATAGCATTTCCCTTGTCCCAGATTTCAACTTCATAGCCGTCGCGGGCCAAACAGATTCCCGCGGTCATCCCCGAAAGACTGGCGCCGACGATAAGTATTTTACTCATAATTCTTCACCATTGCTTTGATTCGGCTCTTTCAGGCATTACTCCGCTGGCGCTTATCAGCCTTGTCTCTATACGACTTGCTGCGCTCTTGCCCCCCTCCTACTCGCCGAGCAACCTACGCCAACGAGTCTGTAGAATAAGTCCTCTTTGATACCAAGTACCGAAATTTAGGGGGTCTCTTACCCCTTCGACAGTCCGAGATCGTTTAATATAGCGCATTCTACGCATTCGATTTTTTCAATCTCATAACAAATATTTTGTCAAGTGGCTTTTTCTACAGCTTCAACGTGATAAATCAGCGGCGCAGGCAACTACCTTTGTGAAAATTAAACAGAGGCTAATCTGCGTCCGCTGGATTTTTTTGTTAGATGAGTATTTGTCTTAAATTGCAAGGGATATTTCTCAGGGTTTTCGAGATTGTCAATTTCTAAATCAACATCTAAATCTGGCCAGTATAAATGAAAACCATGGAGCAATTGAACATTTTGAATGGAATGCAATGTTTGATCTTTAAAGTAAGGATATTGTTTATAGCTCAGAAAATATTCCTTTTCTTTTACAAAAAGCCATATGCCGAAAGGTGTTATATTTTCAACGCTTACTGAAATGCTTTTGCCAGGCTTTGATAATTTCATTTTTCTGCTCCTCGACAATTTCTTTAATGTCATATAATTTTTTTGTATTTAACCCATGATATACAGCTAATGATATTATAGGTTCTATCCAAAATTAGCCTCTCCATCCTCACATGTCACATGGATATGAATCCTTTCCTCTTCATTTGACAGGAAATAAAATCTATATCCCTTTTCCCTAAATATCGTCGGACTCATATTACTGTCATTTAATACAAATTATGATTTTTTTTCAATCTAACGGAAAGCTCACCTGCGCGGCGGGTAGGAAGATAGACACCAGAAGCCTTCTCGGACATGGCACGATATTCCTCCGCGTCAGGTGCAGCGCCGGGTTATGACCCCGCCTTTGCTCCTTTCTGCTGTGTCGCCTTCTGCAAATAAGAATACAGCTTTATCTTCTCTTGACCTTCGCTTTCGCTAAGAAGCTGATCAAACGCTATGCTGTTGAAGAGGCATTTTTTAAAATCGATCACATCACCGGGTGCAGCTAACAGTAGCTGGCCGAAAACGCTGCCAAAACACGCCTCGTGTGCTATGTTGCATATTTCTTCCAATGTCTTCAGAAAAGCCTCGTCCTCTCCTTCAGGAAAGGCTCCCAACGGCTTTCCCGCCAGAAAGGCTTCCTTATCCGAATGCGCCAACAACTTGTTTCTTGCTTGAAGCACATAGCCTCGAAAAACTTTTGTCTTTTCACTCAACACCCTGAGTTTGTCCTTTGCAGGAGGAGGCCAGTCAATACTCATTACAAGATTCTCGACCGTGAAATTCTCGTTCTTGCCGCTTTTTGGAGGGTCTGTTATCTTTACGAATTCCAACAGCAAGTAATTCTGCAGAATCGTATTTAGATGAGAAAAGAAAGACGATGCCGTCTTTTTCACGAGGACACGGGAATCCTCTTTCTCGAAGAGCTCTGCATACATATGATGTGTAATTCGTAGCCAAAAGACCTGGTTGCAAAACGTCTCAACCATGTCCTTTGCGTTCTTATCGCTATGCAATGTTATCTTGAGCATGGTCATTCTCGATCATAACAATATTATTAACTGGTTTCTCGTTATCATACGCAACGACTAAAGATAATGCAATAAATTTGAACAATTATTAGGCATATGCTTATAATTGTTCAAATTTCTAACTCGTTATGCATGCAAAATGAGTGGATAATGAGTTAACTTGTTATCTATTTATAAATATTACACCATGCGGTCTCTGCCGCATGTCCTTTTTATAGCGACCCACAGGGTAAACGCCCTGCGGTGTCGCAATGAATTTATTTACGAGAGACATTCCCTCCGACATATTGAAACAGTTCAGCGACATGTTGAAGATACGTTCGGTCCCAACGATCTCTCACTCATACTATCTCAAGTGGCTTCGATACTACTTGGACTGTTGCTCGAAATACAGTAAGGACTACGATGATCTATACCCACTGCATACCGAGCAAGACAGTGAAGGAGGCGAAGAGCCCTCTGGATTTCTGAAAACTTCAAGGACAAGAATACGTCATCTACTTTCTATAAATATCTTTCCTGTGTCGCGCATGATAAATAGTCACAATCTTTTTTTCGGTGTCGACATGATAAATCACGCGGTAATCTCCAACCCTTAATCGATAACTTGATTCCGAACCTGTCATTTTTCGTGATTGAGGGGGGGAAAGGGTTCTCTGAAAGACTTTCAATGGCCTCAAAAATCTTTGGAATAAACTGCCTGTCAATCCTTCCGAGATCACGTTCTACGGAACCTTTCGTGTCTATCCTAAATAAGCCCATCAGCCTTTAGTTTTTTCTTAAGTTCTTCGATGCTGAGTGCCGGCTCACCTTTTCTCTCGGCAATGACTGCCAGGTCATGAATATCTTCCAGTAGCTCTTCATATTCTCCGACCGGCAGGATCACAGCTGTCTTCTTGCCTGACTCGTCGACCACATACTGTGCCTTCATCTCATACCTCCATTACTAAATCTATTCAAATAATAACAAAATATCGACCTGATTTAGCAAGGAATAAAAAAAAGGGGCAGGATGTTCTCCTGCCCCTTTTTATAGTCTTTCGAAAGCTCTCTTACTGAAGGAGTTTCCCGAACGGGTTAACGAATATGAGAATGAGGACTACGACGAGCGCGTAAATTGCGAGAGACTCGATCATGGCGAGACCGATGATAAGGGTTGTGGTGATTTTACCTGATGCACCCGGATTCCTTGCGACACCTTCGCAAGCACCCCCTAAACCGATACCCTGACCAATACCTGTGCCGAGAGCTGCGAGCCCGATTCCAAGACCGCAACCGAGAGCTGCTAATGCATAGTACAGGACGTTCGAGGTTTTTTCGGCTGTAGCTGCAGCTGCCTCTTCAGCAAAGCAGAGAGGGGCCAAAAGCCACATCATTGCGAGAGCAAGAAGAATTACTGCCAAAGTTTTCTTCATTTTACTTCCTCCTTTCGTGAAATTATAGAATTAATGTGCGTGTTCTACCGCACCAGCCAAATACAGTGTTGCCAAAAGTGCAAAGACAAAAGCCTGCACAACGCTTACAAGTACGCCAAGTCCGAGAATCGCCGTCGGGAGCACCCAGGGAGAAATAATTCCAAGAACAAGGAGTATGATGTGTTTGCCGGTCATGTTACCGAACAACCTGACGGTAAGGGTCAAAGGTCTTGCGAAATGGCCGATAACCTCTACAAAAAACATGAGGATCATGAGCGGCAATGCCGCTATAGAACGGATAGGACCAAGAAAATGGTTTAAATATTTGACACCGTGGACCCTTATCCCGAAATAGTGAGTTGCCAGGAACACGGGGATTGCCATGGCCGCGTTTGTATTGACATTGGCTGTAGCCGAAGCAAAACCAGGGACAAGTCCCATAAAATTGCAGAGCAGGATGAAAACAAATATGGTGCAGATAAAAGGAAATAACTGTCTGCTCCAGTGATGTCCTATATTTTCATCCACCAGTTTCCACATTGCATCGATAATCATCTCCATAAAATTCTGGAGGCCTGTCGGCACCAGACGCAGAGAACCTCTTACCATCAAAGCCGCAACTATAAGGATTATTGAGACAAGAAAGGCGTGTGTGACATTGTGAGGTATCACCTCGGGATTCACGATAGCATCCATTAAAAGGGTTTCTTCCATACGACCTCCTTATGAGGATTGAAAATCGGAGTTATATTACATAACCTTTTTCTGAAAAGTCAATAGGAAAGACGATTAATTTGAAAATTATTATTTACTTTTTTGCAGATATATGCTTCTTTACGGACAGGTATGAGATATTCGGATCGAGAGTATACGCCTCTTTAAAATATTTTACTGATTCCGCATGGTTCTTTAACTCATAATATGCATACCCGATAAGATAGTAAGCATAAGGGTCGGCGTTCTTCTCTACATATTCTTTCAGATAGGGAATGGCTGTTTTATAATCTTTCTTCATATAGGCATTGACAGCCTTATCATAGGGACTGCCCTGTGCCGTTGCGGATACAGCCATTAATAAGACAACGGAGATACAAAGAAAAAATCTGACTATCCAACTATTTCTTATTACTTTCATAGTTAGTTGCCCCCTAATCAAAATTAAGGTTTTCGCCTTTCTCTTTTATCTTGCGTACCGAAGTGGTCGGCGCAAATTGTTTTGGTTCCGTACCTTCTCTGAAATATTCTTTTATCCCCGCAGTTTCATCTCTTGAAAGAAGGCCTGTTGCCGGGTCTATTACGCGGGTGGTTATCCCTTCAGGGACAGGGAAGTCTGCCGGGTCTCCGGTTACGACGTTTTTCATGAATGTCACCCATATAGGTGATGCGGCGCGCGCGCCTGTCTCCTGGGGACCCAGCGGTCTTGTATTGTCAAAACCGACCCACACTGCAGCAACCAAGTTGGGTGTATACCCTACGAACCACGCATCTTTGTATTCGTTTGTAGTTCCTGTTTTCCCTGCAACCGGTCTGCCGAGCGCCTTTGCCTTCCATCCTGTACCGTATTTCACAACATCTTCCATCATTGAGGTAATCTGGAAAGCAGTCTGGGGGCTGATGACCTCTACGGCTTCCGGTTCATTGCTTTCAAGAATCATGCCCTTAGAATCCGTAATATATTTAATTGCAATGGGAGTCACCTTCATCCCTTCATTTGCGAATGCACTGTAACATAGGGCAAGCTCAAGCGGAGTAATACTCAATGAGCCGAGCGCGATCGTCAGGTCTCTCGGTACGTCTCTGTCAATCCCGAGATTATTTACAAAGTCCAATATGTTGCCTATTCCAACTGCGTCAACCAACTTAACGGTGACCACATTTCTTGAATATGTCAAGGCTTCTCTCAGACTTGTAGGTCCATAAAATTTGTGGTCAAAGTTTTCAGGTGTCCATCTTCCGTTCGGTCCTCCGGGATAGGTTACAGGTTCATCCATTATGACGCTCGCAGGAGTAAACCCATGTTCCAGTGCCGCTGCGTAGAGAATCGGCTTGAATGCGGAACCGGGCTGGCGTCTTGCGAGCACGGCCCTGTTGAAGTCACTCCTCAAGTAATCATACCCGCCGATAAGTGCCCTAATGAACCCCGTGTCTTGCTCTATAGCTACCAATGCGCCTTCAACGTCCGGCTCCTGCTCAAGCGACAGCTGGACATTGCCGCCGCGCACATTTTTTATGCTTACTCTTATGATATCTCCGGGGCTGAGAATCTGAGGCAGAGTGAAATCTTTCAGGAACTTTACGGTGCCTTTCCTGGAGTCAATGAGCCTTGAGGCCCACCGTGCATCCTCGATCGAGAGTCTCCCCAGGATACCACGTGTCTTTATAACAGCCTCTCTGTTGCTCACCTTAACGACGAGTCCGGAGTATATATCACCCGGGTTTGTAACAACCTGAGAAGTGAAACCCTTTGTCTGCAGCTCTTTTTCAATGTCGATATCTTTTTTATGTTCCAGTACTCCGCGCCATCCCCTTCTTTTGTCAAGTTCTCTGAGCCCTTCCTGGACCGCCCTTGCCGCAGATAATTGTGCCCTTCTATCCAATGTCGTGTGTACCTTTAAGTTGCCCTTATATACCGTCTCTATTCCATATTTATCTTCAAGGTATTTCCTGACATAGTCTATGAAGTAGTTATTCGCTTCTATTCCCTTTCTTGTGCTTGAAAGATACAAAGGCTGCCTTGAAGCGTTCTCTTTCTCAGACTTTTTAATAAACCCTTCTTCTTCCATCCGCGAGAGCACAATCTGCTGTCTTTCTTTGGCCCTTGTCATGTCATTATACGGGGAATAGAGCGTCGGCGCTTTAACAAGACCGGCAATGAGCGCCGCCTCCGAAAGGGTTATCTCCTTCACTGATTTTCCAAAGTAAGTCCGCGAGGCCATTTCAACACCATACGCTCCGTGCCCGAAATAGATCCTGTTCAGATATAATTCGAGGATCTCTTTTTTGTCCAGGTTCTTCTCTATTTTTATTGCGAGCGCAGCTTCCCGCAGCTTCCTGCTTAAAGTCTTTTCGGGAGTAAGGAACATTACTTTGGCAAGCTGCTGTGTGATCGTGCTTCCTCCCTCTTTCAGCCCGGCGTGTATAATATCCTTAACGATAGCCCGCGCTATAGCAATATAATCGATCCCTTTATGCCTCCAGAACCTTGAGTCTTCAACCGCTATTAAGGCATTTATCATATGCTCGGGGATATTTTTTATTGGTACAAATATGCCTTTTTCCGCTTTGAGTTCGCCGATAAGGACATCGTCGTCCGCATATATTTTCGTGCCGGCTAACGGATGGAACTGCTTCATCTCCTCTATGGACGGCAACCCCATGCCGAGCGCAAAATAGACGCCGGCGGAAGTCCCGAGTAAGATGGAAAGCACTGCGAGGATAATGATAGGTTTAAATTTCATGAATTATAAATTATACCCTTGCCGGAGAAGGACTGTCAAAAGCACTTCACTGTTTACGTTGACTTGAATCTGTTCATAAGGTTAATATTTTTATTATGCATCAGCATTCAGATTATGTTGCCCTTCATCTGCATTCTGAATATAGCTTACTCGACGGAGCAATAAAGATAAAAGAGCTTATCGAACAAGCTACGGCTTTCAGGATGCCTGCAGTGGCGATAACAGACCACGGCAATCTTTTCGGGGCCGTGGAATTTTACAGGCTCGCTATCAAAGCCGGTATAAAACCGATCATCGGCTGCGAGGTTTATATGGCGCCGGGCAGCCGTTTTGATAAAAGACAGGGGCAGGACAATGAAGGGTCGTTTTTCCACCTAATATTGCTTGCCAAAGATAACAGCGGCTACCGCAACCTTGTCACGATGGTGACAAAGGCATATACAGAGGGTTTCTATTATAAACCGAGAATAGATATCAACCTTCTCGAACAATACAGCGGCGGGCTGATAGGTCTTACCGCATGCCTGAAAGGGGAGGTGCCTTATTATCTTCAGAAAGGGATGGTAGATAAGGCAAGGGAGAAGGCGCTCGAATACAAGCATATACTCGGTCCGGAGAATTTTTATATCGAGGTCCAGGACAACGGGCTACCGGAACAGGAAGAGGTAAACAAAAAACTTGTAGAGCTTGCTAATGAGCTGCATATCGGCATCGTGGCCACCAACGACTGCCATTACCTGAGGCGGGAGGACGCAAAGGCGCATGATATCCTGCTTTGCATCCAGACAGGCAAAACAGTGAACGACAGAGAACGCCTGCGGTTTCATTCGGACAACTTCTATTTTAAGTCGCCCGAAGAAATGAAAAATGCTTTCAAAGACATGCCGGAGGCAGTCCTGAACACGAGGGTGATTGCCGAGAAGTGCAACGTGGAATTCAGGCTTGGCGCAAACATGCTTCCGAAATATGAGCTTGAAAACGGCGGTTCACCGGATGTTCTGCTTGAAAAACTTGCCTATGAAGGGCTGTCGAACAGGATGGGAGAGCAAACGGACACTTTCTATAAAGAAAGACTCGTCAGGGAGCTCGATATAATCAAAAAAATGGATTATGCATCATATTTTCTTATCGTGTGGGATTTTATCAGCTATGCGAAAAGCAAAGGCATCCCGGTCGGTCCTGGAAGGGGCTCAGCGGCAGGCAGCCTTGTATCATTCTGCCTCGGCATTACCGATATTGATCCGGTCAATTACAACCTTCTCTTCGAGCGGTTTCTCAACCCTGAAAGGATAAGCATGCCGGATATAGATGTCGATTTTTGCAAAGACAGAAGGTCTGAAGTCATTGCATACGTTTCCGAGAAATACGGTAAAGACCATGTTGCCCAGATAATTACCTTTGGAACCATGGCGGCAAAGGCCGCGATAAGAGACGTCGGCAGGGCTCTTGACTTTCCATATTCCGAGGTGGACAAGATTGCTAAACTGGTGCCGAACACGTTGAACATTACGATTGAAGAGGCCTTGAAGGCCGAACCTCAACTGAAAGCTTTGTACGAAAATAATCCGAGGATAAATGAATTGCTGACCATTGCCATGAGGCTCGAAGGGCTCAGCAGACATGCGTCAACCCATGCAGCCGGGGTTGTAATTTCGCCCGCGCCTTTAACAGATGTTACACCCCTTTACAAGAACCCCTCGGATGACAGTATCGTGACACAATTCGATATGGGGTCTATCGAGAAGATAGGCCTTCTAAAATTCGATTTCCTGGGTTTAAAGACGTTGACGGTGATTGATAAGGCCCTTAATTATATCAGGGATAACGGCAAGGATTTTTCGCTGAAAGAAATATCTCTCGATGATGAAAAGACGTATGAGCTTTTGAGTTCCGGGCACACGACAGGTATCTTCCAGCTTGAAAGCGCCGGCATGAGAGATCTGCTTGTCAGGATCACTCCGAACAGGTTTGAAGACCTCATAGCCATTGTCGCGCTTCACCGTCCCGGCCCTATGGGCAGTGGTATGGTAGATGAATTCATAAAGAGGAAAAAAGGCAAGATCCCCGTTAGGTACGACCTGCCTCAACTGAAAGAAATTCTCGATGAGACCTACGGCGTGATCCTTTATCAGGAACAGGTCATGAGGATCGCGAATAAGCTCGCAAATTTCAGTATGGGACAGGCTGATATACTCAGGAAAGCCATGGGAAAGAAAAGACCCGAAGATATGGAGAAACAGAAGGAGGCGTTTATACAGGGCGCGCTGGCAAACGGGATTTCTGAGAAGAAGGCCAAAAAAATCTTTGACTTAATGGCATATTTTGCCGAGTACGGCTTCAATAAATCGCACTCCGCGGCATACGCTTATGTAACTTATCAAACGGCATATTTAAAAGCGCACTTTCCGGTTGAATTCATGGCTGCTACCCTAAGCGCTGATATGGACAACACCGACAAGATCGTTAAATCGATAGCTGGATGTTTCGAAATGGGGATCCAAATCCTACCTCCTGATATTAATTTTTCAGGCAAAGAGTTTAAGGTTGTCGGAAACTCTATCCGGTTCGGGCTTGAAGCGGTCAAAGGAGTCGGATCATCGGCGATAGAATCTATAATCGATTCGAGGAATACCGCCGGAGTATTTTTATCTCTATCCAATTTCTTCGAGAAAGTGGATCAAAGGAAAGTAAATAAGAAAGTAGTCGAAAGCCTGATAAAGTCAGGCGCATTCGATTCGCTGGATATAACAAGGGCGCAAGCAATAGAATTAATGACCAGGGTCCTTAACGGAAGCTCAAAGATTTCCACTGCGTTGTTTCTCGGCCAGCAGAGCATTTTTGGCGAGTCCCCTGAGGAAACAGGAACTGCGCAAGAGTGGAGCGAGGAAGAACGCCTGAAATATGAAAAAGAGGCGCTCGGTTTTTACATAACAGGCCACCCTTTAACAAAATATGACAGGCTGCTCGATAAAATAGGTACAAAAAAGACATCGGAACTCGATGAAATACCCGACGGCCAGGAAATAAAGATAGGCGGTATACTGACGAGCATAAAGAAAGTTCAGACAAAGTCAAAGGCTGAGATAATGGCGTATTGCACGCTTGAAGACCCTGTCGGCCATGTTGAGATAATTGTTTTCCCTGATCTGTACAGGGCAAAATTATCCGTTCTCCAGAAAGACACGCCGCTCCTTGTAGAAGGGACTCTTGATAAAACGGAAAAAGGAGTAAAGATCGTCTCTACGGAGATATCGAAGCTGGATTCCGTTGACACAAAGATGGGTCGGAAAGTCGAGATAAGTCTCAGGCTTCCAATGACGGGGGAATCGCATCTTCAGACATTAAAGTCCCTGCTGCTTTCAAACGGCAAAGGAAAATATCCTTTGCACCTGAGAATATTCCATAACGGCATCGAAACATTGGTTGCTACCGGGATGACAGTTTCCGGAAACGGAGAGATCATAAGCAGAATAGAAGAAATTGCGGGAAAGGGGGCTGTGACTTTTCAATGATCAGATCTTACCTTGAATTCGAAAGGCCCATCGAAGAACTTGAACTGAAAATAGACGAGCTCAAACGTATATCTGACGGGAAAGATATTGATCTATCGAGCGAGATAAGGAAACTTGAAAAGAAGGTAAAGGACCTTCGTTCAGAGATATTCTCTGCGCTTACTCCCTGGCAAAGAACTCTTATCGCGAGGCATCCGGACAGACCGTATACATTGGATTATATAAGCATGATGACAAATGACTTTGTTGAATTGCACGGCGACAGAAGATTCTCGGATGACCCGGCTATTGTAGCCGGCGCCGCAAAGATCAATAATATTCCGGTAGTGATTGCAGGCCACCAGAAGGGGAGGGGGACAAAGGAAAGGATATATCGCAACTTCGGACAGCCAAACCCGGAAGGATACAGAAAGGCGCTCAGGGTGATGAAACTCGCAGAGAAATTTAAGAGGCCGGTCATAACCTTTATTGATACACCCGGTGCATATCCGGGCATAGGCGCTGAAGAGAGGGGCCAGGCGGAAGCCATAGCCGTGAACCTGATGGAGATGTCAAGACTGAGGACCCCGGTTATTTCAGTGGTAATAGGGGAAGGTGGAAGCGGAGGGGCCCTTGCGCTCGGCATCGCAGACCGTCTTTTTATGCTCGAACACTCGAGTTATTCCGTTATCTCTCCCGAAGGGTGCGCTGCGATACTCTGGAAAAAGAACGGCGATCTCGGTACAGAAGATTTCTCAAAAGCGGCGGACGCGCTTAAACTTACTTCGCAGGACCTGCTGAATTTCAAGATTATAGATGGTATTGTACCTGAACCGCTCGGAGGGGCACACAGAGACCCCGATGCGGCGGCAAAAAATATATCCGAATATATTGTAACCGCACTTGAAGAATTAAAGACGAAGACACCGGGAAAACTTTTGGAAGAAAGATATAAGAGATACAGAAGAATAGGGAGTTTTGTTGAAGAAGCGGAATAACCGGCAGCATGAAAGGAGATCTTATTAATGGCGGTAGTTTTATTAGATACGACCGGGCTTAAATGCCCTCAGCCGGTATTAAAGATAGCGGCAAAATCGCCTGATATGAAGCCCGGCGAGACACTTGAGGTTATCGGGGATTGTCCTACCTTTGAAAGAGATATCCGTGCCTGGTGCACCAGGTTGAAAAAAACACTCCTCTTTTTAAAGGACGAAGGCTCTGGAAAGATGAGATGCCAGATTCGGTTTTAGCGTTGGATTCAGTGGGTTTCTGAAGACCTGCGCAAGCCTTAGAGATGGCGGATACAAGCAGTAAAACGGGCATGCTGACAAAACTCTCCACTTTACCGGTGAAACCGGGCATTTATATCTTTAAAAACGCGCGGGAACGGACACTATATGTTGGTAAGGCAAAGAACCTTAGGAATCGGGTAAGAAGTTATTTCCGCAAATCTTCGGGGCTCGACGCCCGCAAAACAGCCATGATGAGAGAAGTCAGGAACTTCAGTTATATAGTGACCGGGAATGAACTTGAAGCCTTTGTGCTCGAAGCAAACCTGATAAAACAATACAAACCCAGGTTTAACGTAATCCTGAAAGATGACAAGAATTATCCTTACCTTAAATTAACTGTCAACGAAGAATGGCCACGGCTCGAAGTCGTAAGAAAAATTACAAAGGACGGCGCTTTATATTTCGGACCTTATGTGCCGGCAGGCACAATGTGGAAAACTCTGGACTTCATAAGGCGAAACTTTCAGATAAGGGATTGCAGTTATACACTCGGCAAGAAAATGAGGCCGTGCATCCAGTATCAGATGGGCAGGTGTCTTGCCCCGTGCGACGGACATATCACCAGGAAAGAATATCTGAAGCTTATCAATGAGATCAGACAGTTCCTGAGCGGAAAAAAAAGAGACTTGACCGCCAAGCTCGAAAAAAGGATGGTAAGGCTTTCCGGAGAATTAAAATTTGAAGAAGCCGCGGGGGTAAGAGACAGAATTAGGGCGATAGAGAAGGCATGGGAATCACAGAAGGTCGTTGACCCCGAACTCGGAGACATAGACGTAATTGGTTTTTACAGAGAATTGGATGAGGTATCATTTAAAGTTTTTTTTATAAGGAACGGAGTTATGATCGGTTCAAAAGATTTCTTTATCAGGCACACTGAAGATGTATCTGATAAAGAGTTATTTCATGCTTTTATTACACAGTTCTACGCGAAAGAGATTATCCCGCCATCGGAGGTAGTTTCCGCTGTTATGCCCGAAGAAGCGCGGTCCCTTAAGAGATGGCTTGGCGGTCGAAGGGGTGGCGTTGTAAAGATCCCGGCTCCAAAATCGGGCAAGAAAAAAGAACTGGTGGATATGGCATCGGAAAATGCCCAACTTATATTTAAATCGCAGAGGGATGTAAAGACGGATGAAATCCTGCGGGAGATACAAGAAAGGTTCAGGCTTGAGAAGGTCCCGAAGTCTGCGGGCGCGTTAGATGTCTCGAATATCTCGGGGGAAATGGCTGTGGGCGCATTTGTTTACTGGGCTGGAGGGATGTTCAGGAAAGATATGTACAGGAGGTTGAAGATAAAGACAGTAAAAGGGATTGATGATTATTCGATGATGGCTGAAATAGTCGGAAGGACCATAAATAATCTTAAGGACAAATTACCCGAGGTTGTTATTATTGACGGCGGTAGGGGACATCTGGAAACGGCCAGGAAGATTTTTGAAAAGAATATGGGGGTATTGAGCAGCCTTCCTGCGCTGATTGCCGTTGCGAAAGACCCGGACAGGGCCTATATGACAACTTCAGCTGAACCGTTAGACCTTGAAGACCGGCGGCTGTCATCGCTTTTTTTGCAAAGGATGAGGGACGAGGCGCACAGATTTGCCGTGGGCTATCACAGAAAATTGCGGGAGAAGGGGCTGTTGCAGTCGCCTCTGGAAAATATTCCCGGCATCGGCAGAAAACGACGGCTTGAACTTTTAAGGGTTTTTGGTAGTATAGAAGACATGCGGAATTCAAACGTCGATGAGATCAAGAAAATCAGGGGATTCAATAAGAAGGTAGCAGAAGAGCTTTTAAACGCTTTGAGAAAGACGTCATGAGAAGAATAATTTTAATTTTTTTACTGCTGATGCTTTGTCCTGTTTATGCAGGAGCGGAATATAATATCTACCTTAAGAACGGTTCCGTCATATCGGGTGTACGCTCATACGAAGCATCCGACGAAGAAGTTGCCGTTTATTTTGGGGCAGGTTCAATGACGATATCCAAAAAAGATATTTTGAAGATCGAAGGGAGCGAAGCTCCCGATAAAGATATCCGGACGGAAGACACAGGGAAAAAGCAGGCGCAACCGGAAAAACAGGATACGCCCGCAAACATGGCGGCCCCATCCCGGGGCGCAGAGAACAAGAGTGATCGGCTGAATACGTTGAGGTCTGAAATAGATACGCTTAATTCGGAGATTGCAGCCGTAAATGAACAGGAGAAACGGCTGGTTACAGAGATAAATGAAAGAATCGGTAGGAGGTCTAATTATGACACTATGCAGCTCAGACTGTTGGAAAAGGATCTGGAGCCGTTGCGCCGGGAGTTGTCCGGAGTACAGCAGAAGAAACAGGGACTTATGCAGAGAAAATCCGCACTTGAAGCTGAACTCAGACCACCGGAGCAAAAAGAATGAAGATGTGGTTCTCTTGTAATAATTTATTGCTGGGCGAGGAGATATCGTGAACATATATATTTCAGGTTCTATGGCGTATGACAGGATTATGGACTTCCCCGGAAAGTTTTCAGACCACATCCTTCCGGACAAGATACACATACTGAATGTCTGTTTTAATGTGAACGGGATGTATGAAAAATTTGGAGGTACGGCGGGAAATATAGCATATTCACTCAGCCTTCTGAACGAACGCCCGCGTATTATTGCTACGATAGGCAAGGACTATCATAATTATTTTGATTGGCTGAATAAGAACAATATACCTGTAGACGGTATCAGGATCATTCAAGAAGAACTTACCGCCGGGGCGTATATAACAACTGATATGTCGGATAATCAGATAACCGGGTTTAATCCCGGAGCAATGAAATATCCTTCAAAGTACAGGTTTGCTGATGAAGTTTCTGAAAACGCAATCGGCCTTATAGCCCCGGGAAACATCCAGGATATGATCGAATATGCAGATACATGGCGGAATAAAGGCCTACAGTATATCTGTGATCCGGGACAGTCCCTCTCAAAATGGGAAGGGAAAGCCATGAGGGATTGGATCAAAGGCTCGAGGCTTCTGATATCCAACGATTATGAGCTTGAGATGATTATGAAGATGACCGGCCTGGATAAAAAAGGGCTCTTGGGTCTTACAAAGACAATCATCACGACACTTGCTGAAAAAGGGTCTTTGATAAGCGCTTTAGGGTTTGAAGTTCACGTTCCCGCATCAGGGGTCCAGAATGTTAAAGATCCGACAGGCGCGGGCGATGCTTACAGGGCCGGACTGATCAAGGGGATTGTTATGGGAAAGGGTCTTGAGACTGCTGCGAAGATCGGGACGGTCGCGGCTGCATACGCGATAGAGAAATACGGGACCCAGGAGCATCGATATACATACGAAGAGTTTGTTGAAAGATACAGGTCCAATTTCGGTGAATTATAAATTGTTGCGATCTTACCGTGATCAATGAAACAGCGCTAAAAGCCTACCTTCTTAACAGCTTCAGCGATGCTATCCAGGTGGATATCAATAAACTTGGTTCAGGTGTACAGGGGTCCGGTTTTCTCGTTGATTTGAAAACATCGGCCGGTATCCGGTCGTATGTAGTAAAAACACTCCTTTCAGAAGGCCTGGGACATGATTATCCTTCCGACAGGGCGTCGGTATTTCTTCTCGACCTGGATGAATACAAATACCTGCCGAGGCACGTTAAGGCGCTGGATGTGCTGTCCGAGATGGAAGACGGTTCGATAAAGTCTGTCGGCGGGGGAAAAGAATATTACCTCTTGATGGAGAGGGCGGAGGGTAAACATTATTTCAATGACCTGACGGAATTTTCAAGAAAAGACCGCCTTAATGATACAGATATCAACAGGATAAAAAAGATGGCCTCATATCTTGCCGATATACACGCAATTAAGAAGGATTCCAAAGCGCTCTACTGGCGGAAGTTAAGGGACACGGTCGGCCATGGCGAATGCCTGATGGGGGTATTCGATACATACCCTGACGGAACGCTTACCTATAAAGAAATGGCTGATATCATCAAAAAATCGGTTGATTGGTATGCGATGCTGAAACCGAGATACAATAGGTTGGCGCAGATACACGGGGATTTCCATCCGGGAAATATATGGTTTAAAGAAGCATGCAAACAGGGGTCGGTAGGCAGCAGTCAGGAGATTTCATCCGATTTGTCCTCCTCCGGCAATGGAGAGACTGGAGAGGCGGATTTTATTCTCCTTGACAGGAGCAGGGGGCCGTGGGGTGAGCCGGCAGATGACATTACCGCACTTGCAATAAATTATATATTTTTCTCAATAAAGAACTACGGAGATGTAAGAGGGACATATCTTGAAGGGTTGAATTTGTTTTTTTATGAATACATTAAGGCTTCGGGAGATAAAGCTCTGACAGAAGTTGTTGCGCCTTTCTTTGCATTCAGAGGCGTCGTTGTTGCAAACCCGGTTTTTTATCCTGAACTTACATCGGAACAGAGAAGGCTTATTTTCCGGTTTGTCAATAATGTTCTTCAAGACGACAGTTTCAAACTCAACAGGATAAATGATTATTTGAAGTGAGCACCGGCGGCAGTCTATGTGCCGGAAATATTTTTGAAATTACAAAAATTCTTCAGGCGCATGAGCATGGAACCCTTCAAGTGAAAACAAGAGGAACTGGATAATGTTAGATACAGTAGCCAACGGATCAAGTTGGCCGGTATATCGAGCCCAGTGCAAGGATAGTGGCCTTTAGCGACCTCGCTCTCACGCGCCCCCACCCAGCACTTTATAGAGTGTCACCAAATTGGTGAGACGGGAGAGACGAACCTCGACCAGACCCTGTTGCGCACTGTAAAGTGAGCGTTGCGAATCCAGGACATTCAGGTAGCTTGCTATACCTTTTTCGTAGCGTGCTCGCGATAAGCGATAGCTCGCCGCCGTTGCATCCGTCAGAGACTGATGAGCTTCCAGTTGATTGCCAAGGGTGCCATGCTGCGCAAGGGCATCGGCTACTTCCCTGAACGCGCCCTGGATGGTCTTCTCATATTGGGCCAGGAAGATTTCACGATCGTCTTCACTCACTTTCAGGTTGGCCCGGTTTCGCCCCGCATCGAAAATCGGCAGGGTAATTTGAGGAGCAAAGCTCCATGCCCGGGATGAGCCATTGAAGAGTCCAGATAGCTGCTCGCTCGAAATACCGATGCTCGTCGTGAGGGTGATGCTCGGGAAAAAAGCAGCACGTGCCGCGCCTATGTTGGCATTGGCGGCCTTGAGCAGGTGTTCTGCCTGCATGATGTCTGGACGTCGCTGCAGCACCTCAGACGGCAACCCTGCACTGAGTTCTTTGAGTGCTGTAATATCACTAAGCCCGGAAGGCAGAAGATCCGCTGGGACCGGCACGCCAATAACGCGCGCTATCGCGTTTTCGTCCTGGGCCACCTGGCTAGTGAAGCGGGCGATGTCCACCCGCGCTGACTCAACGCTGGTCTGGGCCTGACGGAGATCAAGCTCAGAGGAGGCGCCGGCTTCAAAACGGCGCTTGATGAGGTTATATGACGCCTGCTGGCTATCGAAAGTGTCATGCGCAATCTTCAGGTGCTCTTTATCGGCGGCCAGGGCAAGATAGCTGCTCGCGACCTCGGCCACCAGGCTGATCTGCACGCTGCGTCGCGCCTCTTCAGTGGCGAAAAATTCCTCGAGTGCCTGGTCCTTAAGACTTCTTACACGGCCGAAGAGATCGAGCTCGTAAGAGCTGAATCCGAGGTCGATGCTGTATTGATGAAGCGACAGTGACTGTGAAGTGCCGGAGACGCCAGCCGGCTCCCGCTGCACCAGCACGCTACCGGCTGCAATAACCGTCGGAAAGAGATCGGCGCGCTGGATACGATACAGTGCCTGCGCCCTCTCGATATTGCGTGCGGCTATTCGAAGGTCGCGGTTGTTTTCAAGGGCAAGTGCAATCAGCTTTTGCAGCTGTTTATCCATAAAGAATTCTTGCCATGTGACGTCGGTAGCGCTTCGCTCGCCCATCTTGGCTGCGTTTTCTTTGTAGGCAGCGCCGCTAGGCCATTCGGTCGGAACCGGTGCTGTGGGGCGTGTATATTTTGGAGCCATGCTGGCACAGCTGGAGAAGACAAGCAACGTCATGGCAACGGCTCCTCCGCGTAGTCCTATTCTCTGATTTTCCTTTCGTCTCGATCTTATTGCATTACTAAATATTTGGGTTCATTCGTAGAAAAGTTGAAATCAGAGTGAAAGGGTAGGAAGAGTAAGAACAGTAGCCAAGAAAGAGAGATGCATCGAATTTCTGCCGTAGCTGGTATAGTTTTGTTGCGAAGACAAAACACGACCAAGGAGAAATTCGATGCAATTAGATAGTGTCACGGAACTGCTGGGAATTGCAAACTTTAAAGTGGCTTATATGGTACGTCACAGGGAAAGCAGGATAGATTTGGTATTAAGACGTATAGAGGAAAAGCCCTGTGTCTGCTCAGGATGCGGGAAAGTACACCATAGCCCTGTTCACAGCATCGATACCATTATCGTAGAGGATCTGCCCATAAGCGGTAAGCGAGTGTTCCTGCATGTACCGAAGCGGAGATCGCTCTGTTATGAAGATGAAAGAATCAGGACCGAAGAGCTTGCATGGCTGAGGGGGAGGGTCACCCTGAGATTTGCAGAACAAATCTATCGGCTGACTTCTATCACTACAAACAAGGAAGCTGGCTGGTTTCTGGGGTTGGATGACGAGAAGGTATATCGGATAGACAAAGGCATGCTTGAAGAACTATCGTTACAGCGACTTGAGAAGATTATACCTCCCCGGCATATGAGTGTTGATGAAGTAGCGTGGCAGAAGTGGCATAAGTACGTCACGAATGTTATCGATATCGATAAACGGAAGGTCATTTGGAATCACGAAGGCCGTGGCAAAACAGTCCTGGATAAGTTCTATCGAAAGATAGGCAAGAAGGGATGCGGCAAAATACAGGCTGTAGCCAGTGATGGCGCCCGAGGGTTTCTGTCATCCTCAAAAGAGCATCTGAAAAAGGCCCTGATCGTACTGGACCATTTTCACGTAAAGAAGTATCTTAACGACGCGGTTGATACTGTCAGGAAAGAGGAACTGAGGAAGGCCCGGCAACAGGAGAATGAAGAGGTGACTGCAATCCTGCATTGCAACAAGCGATTTATCCTGATGCAGAACACGGTGACGGATAAGAAAACAGATATCCTGAAGAAGCTCGAATCGTTAAACGAAAGAGTCTATCAGGCAATGCTCCTCAAAGAACAGTTTCTCTCGGTTTATGCCGCAGGTAACCGGAAGGATGCCTATACGAATCTGAGGGCATGGATCGTGGCGGCAATAAAGTCCCGGATACCATCATTTGTTGAGCTTGGATACAAGTTCTTCAGGAAACGGCATTATGTCCTGAATTACTTTGTATGCAAAATAACGTCCGCCATATCGGAAGGAATCAATAATAAGATAAAGAGGTTAAAGCGCATGGCTTACGGCTACAGAAACGTCAACTACTTCTTGCTCAAGATACATCAGCATTGCGGACTGCTAAGCCCTAAGCTTTCAACTTAAACACGAAAGAAGGAAATATTTTCATATCACTGTTCCTCCGCAGGAGTAGCAAGAGCAGGTGCAGCCGCCGGCTGTTTGTATTTTTTCCAGCCGAAGATCCTCGACACCATCACAAAGAAAAACGGAATGAAGAACAAGTCGATGAAAGTGGCCGAGAGCAACCCGCCGGTGACTGCTGTGCCGATGGCGTTCTGGGCACCCGCTCCTGCTCCACGAGTCAAGGCCAGCGGCAACGTGCCAAAGAAGAAGGCCATCGAGGTCATAATTACCGGACGCAGCCTTATCTTCACCGCGGCGAGGGTGGCCTCAATCAGCTCGTGGCCCTCGTGCAACTGCGCCTTAATGAACTGGATGATCAGTATGGCGTTCTTGGTGGAAAGCCCGACCGTCGTAAGCAGTCCTATCTGGAGATAAACATCATTGGGCAGACCACGCAGAGTAACCATCGTAACCGCTCCCACTAAGCCCAACGGCAGCATCAACAGGTTGACGAATGGAATAGTCCAGCTCTCGTACAGTGCCGCTACGGCGAGAAACACCACCAGGAGTGAGATAGCATAAAGGGCCGGGGCCTGTTTTCCCGCCTTCTTTTCCTCATAGGAAAGGCCGGTCCACTCGTAACCGATGCCGAGCGGAAGCTGCGCAGCCATCTTTTCCATCTCTGCCATCGCCTCACCGGTGCTCACGCCGGGGGCTGCCTGTCCCATTATCTCCACTGAGGGAATCCCGTTATACCTTTCCAACCGGGGCGAACCGTATTCCCATCGTGCCGTAGAAAAGGCCGAAAACGGCACCATATCTCCGTTCTTGTTGGTAACATACCAGCCGTTGATATCCTCCGGCAGCATCCGATACCTGGCATCGGACTGGAGATATACCTTCTTCACCCGGCCGTTCTGGATGAAATCATTGACGTAGGAGCTCCCCCAGGCGGTGGACAGCACATTGTTGATATCAGCCAAAGAGACCCCCAGGGCGCCGGCTCGCACGTCATCGATGTCGAGCTTGAACTGAGGAGCGTCGTCCTGACCGTTGGGGCGGACAGCAATCAGCTTTTTGTCCTGCATCGCCATCCCCAGGAGCTGGTTGCGCGCTCCCATCAGCGCCTGATGTCCCAAGCCCCCGCGGTCCTGTAATTGGAAGTCGAAGCCGTTCGCCACCCCCAGTTCCAGCACCGCCGGCGGGACAAAGGCGAAGGCGAGTCCGTCCCGGATCCGGGAGAATGCCTTCATCGCCCGGCCAGCGATAGCAGGCGCCTTCAGGTCCGGTGAATTGCGCAGCTTCCAATCCTTGAGTTTCACCCAAGCAAGTCCCATGTTCTGGCCGCGACCGGCAAAGCTGAACCCCGCTACGGTGATGATACCCTCCACCGTTTTGGTCTCGTTCTCCAGGAAGTGCCGTTCTATCTGCCGTATCGCTTGGATGGTCCGCTCCTGTGTGGCTCCGGCCGGGAGCTGGAGCTGGCAGAGGAGGAACCCCTGGTCCTCGTCAGGTAGGAACGAGGTCGGAAGGTGGAGGAAGAGCCAGGCCATGACCACGACGATGGCGCCGTATACTACCAGGTAGCGGACCGGCTTCCCAAAGGAACGGCCGACAATTGACTCATATTTACCCCTTCCGCGGTCGAACCATTTGTTGAACAAACGGAAAAACCCCTTGAACCACCCGGATTCCCCATGCTTGTGCCCCTTTGCCACCGGTTTCAGCAGCATGCCGCACAGGGCCGGAGTCAGGATCATTGCCACGAAGACCGACAGGATCATCGCTGAGATGATGGTGATCGAGAACTGGCGGTATATAACACCGGTGGAGCCGCTGAAGAAGGCCATCGGCAGAAAGACCGCTGTCAGGACGGTGGCGATGCCCCATAGAGCGCTGGTGATCTGCCCCATGGACTTGATGGTCGCGTCGTGCGGCGACAGTCCTTCCTCGGACATGATCCGTTCAACGTTCTCGACGACGACGATGGCGTCATCCACCAAAAAAGGCCGATGACTATAACCAGGGCGAACATGGTTAGTGTGTTTATCGAAAAACCCGCGGCTGCCAGAACGCCCATTGTGCCCAAAAGCACTACCGGCACCGCGATGGTTGGGATCAAGGTGGCCCGGATGTTCTGGAGGAAAAGGAACATGACGATGAAGACCAGGAAGACAGCCTCGACCAGGGTATCGACCACCTCCGCGATCGAGATCTTGACGAATGGAGTGGTGTCGTAAGGGTAGACGACTTTCATCCCGGGAGGGAAATATTTCGACAGCTCTGCCATCTTGGCCTTGACCCGTTCGCCGGTCTCCAGTGCGTTGGCTCCGGCTGCCAGCCGGATTGCCATGCCCCCGATGGGTTTTCCGTTGTAGTAAGACTGGATCTCGTAGTTCTCGGTGCCGATCCTGCTCTCGGACACATCCTTCAGCCGGACCGTCGACCCGTCGGGGTTGGTGCGCAGGATGATGACATCGAACTGGTCCGCTGTCTGGAGCAGAGACCGGGCGTTGATCGTGGCGTTCAACTGCTGGCCCTTGTTTGCAGGGACAGCGCCAAACTGGCTAGCCGAGACCTGGACATCCTGGGCCTGGAGTGCCGTGATCACGTCGTTGGTGGTGAGATGGTAATTGTTTAACTTGGCTGGGTCGAGCCAGATCCTCATAGCGTTCTGGGTTCCGAAGAGGAGCAACTCACCGACCCCGTCCAAACGGCTAATGATGTCCTGGAGATTCGAGACCATGTAGTCGGTCAGGGCGTTCCGGTCCATCGAGCCGTCCTCCGACACCAAACCAACGATCATCAGGTAGTTCCTGGTCGACTTGACTACCTGGATGCCCTGTCGCTGCACGATCTGCGGGAGGAGCGGCACAGCGAGCTGCAACTTGTTCTGCACCTGCACCTGGGCTATGTTTGGGTCGGTGCCGGCGCTAAAGGTCAGAGTGATGCTGACCGCTCCAGACGAGTCGCTGGTGGAGGCCATGTAGATCAGGTTGTCGATCCCGTTCAGCTTCTGTTCGATAACCTGGGTTACGGTATCCTGCACTGTCTGGGCCGAGGCCCCCGGGTATACGGCGTTGATGGCGATCTGCGGCGGAGCGATAGGAGGATACTGGGAGATCGGCAGCGTCTTGATCGCCAACAGACCGGCAAGCATGATCATGATGGCGATCACGATTGCGAAGATCGGACGATTTATGAAGAATCTTGGCACGAAGCGTCTCCTCTATCTCTTCGCTGCTGCTGCTTGCGGTGCACCGGCAGGGCTTCCATCCGCCTTGCTGACGAACGAAACCGCCTTGACGGGCGTTCCAGGGCGGGCCTTCTGTATTCCTTCCAGGATGACACGGTCACCCGCCTTCAGTCCTTCACTGACCAGCCAGTTGTCGCCAATTGTCCGGGACACCTTGATGACCCGAGGCTCCACCTTTTCTTCAGCTCCTACCAACATAACCATAGCGTTGCCGGCAGGGTCACGTGTGACCCCCCTCTGCGGAACAAGTATAGCCCGCTCACTAACACCTTCCTCCAGGATGGCGCGGACAAACATACCAGGCAAAAGGGTCTTCTTCGGGTTAGGGAAGATCGCCCGCATAGTGATAGAGCCGGTGCTCTGGTCCACAGTAACCTCTGAAAACTTCAGAGTGCCCGGCAATGGATAGGCGCTGCCGTCCTCCAACAGCAGCTTGACATGCGCCTGGGCTGACCCGTTGCTTTTTAGCAAGCCGCTGGCCAGACTCTGCTTCAGACGCAGTAGTTCGGAGCTGGATTGGGTGACATCCACATAAATGGGGCTGAGTTCTTGGATGGTCGCAAGCGGTGCAGACTGGCTTGCGGTCACGAGAGCGCCGTTGGTCACTGATGAGCGGCCGATTCGCCCGGAGATGGGAGCAGTAACCTTGGTATAGGCCAGGTTAATCCGGGCGGTCTCGAGTGCTGCATTGCCGGCCTCTACATCGGCCTCGGCCAGCTTGAGTGCCGCGCTTGCATCGTCATAGTCTTGCTGACTGACAGCGTTGATTTTAACCAGGTCCTTATATCGCTCGGCCTTAAGCCGGGCGGGAATAATATTGGCCTCAGCCCTGGCAAGCGCTGCCCTTGCACTATCGTAGGCCGCTTGGTAGATGGCAGGGTCGATCTGATATAGCACCTCTCCCGCTTTGACGTCCGCACCTTCAGTAAACAGACGTTTCTGTATGATGCCCCCTACCTGCGGCCGCACTTCAGCAATGAGGTAGGCAGAAGTCCGGCCAGCGAGTTCCGTTGTAAGCGCCACGCGTTGCGGCTTTATAGTGACGACTCCAACTTCGGGCGGCGTGTTCTGCCCCTTTGCGACTGCGGTGCTCTGTTTTCCGCACCCTGTCAAAATTAGGTATACGGCCAAAATACCCATGCCAAGCATGAGTTTGCCTCTGCCATTGGTTTGCTTGTAAATCTCTGCGAATGTCATGTCAGGTTTCTCCTGTTTCTGAAAGATGTAACTAACCGGTAATTTATGTGATCTTCATTGATCATTTCTGCTTTCGGGTGATTAAGAGGCCTACGAAAATTACTTCTGGTAACCTCTCAGCAATGCATCGACTAGTGAGCGGGCAATAACATCACTCCTCTTATTGAAAAAATCCGGCCGATATAAAAGCATTGTTACAAGCCCATGAGATGCAGTTGCCAAGACGGGCGCAATCACGTCCTCATCGAGCTCCCGTAGTCGCCTTGCCTTAATGCAGTCCCGAATCATTTCCTTGAATACGAGATGGGTGTTTCGGGCCATCGATTCCTGTTCAATAAATTCACCCATTGTTCCATAAACACTCTTTGTAAAAAAAATTACCTTATATTGATTTGGGTGCTTCAGCCCAAACTCTATGAGATAGAGAAAAGCTTGACGAAGGGTCTCGATCGGATCTTGAGAAACCGATCTGATTCGCTTCAACTCAGCGAAAAAATGCGCGAAGAACTCTTCACAAATGGCAAAGAGCAGATCATCTTTGTTCTTGAAATAGATATAAATCGTAGTCGGAGAGTAGTCTATTTTTTCGGCGAGTTTTCGCATAGAGAATCCATCGTACCCGTCATTTATGAATATCTCTCGGGCCGAATCTAGAATCTCCCTTCGAAACTCCTCTTTGCGCTTTGCCCGCTTTTCTATAACTCCCATCGATCTTATCCTAACATTGTTATGTTGTATTAACACTGTTAATTTAGCAAACCGGGCTGAGCTTTGTCAACCTTGATTTCTATTCGAAGGACTCCCTGTGCTTCGATCTCGAAAGAGTTCAGTATCGGATAAATGTCTCAATGCGGGTCAATCATTACGAGATGAATTCCCCATTTGTTGTGAAACTGCTCGGCTATAGGGAGAATTTAACGTCAGCGCCGATTTCCCGATTCTGAGGAGTAGAAACGGTACTACTCAGATCTCAAGAAGTGAAGCGCGCGTTGATTACAAGGAAGGAATTGATCATCTTGCGATATTGAAACTACGTCTTCTGCTTACTTCTGCGAGAGGCTTTCATCTTTTCACTGCCCTTATCCGCGTTCGCCTTCGCCTTAGAAGAGTATAGGAGGGTACGCATTAGTCCTGTTCTGTTATCAACACCTGTTTTTATATAAATGTTGCTCAGATGGTCCTTTACGGTTTGCTCAGATATCTCAAGATCCTCAGCAATTTCAATTTTTTTACGGCCGTCAAGAACTCTTCTAAGAATATCGTTTTCTCGCCTCGACAGCCTGAACTGTTGTCGGACTTCGTCCATGTTCAGCTTATTGGAAATGGTTTCTTCAATAATGACAAGATAGATAATTGGATCCGGTTTATCGTAAGTATAGATCCTGAATATCCAATGGCTCGGGGAACCTCTGAATTTCTTTGTGAAACATATTTCTCCGGGGAATAGTTCGTTTAATCTCCCGCTGTCGATGGCATCGAATATCCTGTTTTTGATAATTGTTATTTCAGCGGGAAGATCGAACCGGCCAAGAAAGCTGGTTGCCTTTTTGTTCGTGTAAAAAATGCTCTTTCGATTGAAGATTATCAGACCTATGGGGAGTTTTTTCAGAATAAACTCTATCTCTTCGTTCATTCTCTTCCTCTCTTTTTTATGTTAACTATATCATTTTCAGGAATGAAAGAAAATGTCTTTTTACGTGAAATATGTTCAACCATATTGTGGATTTCTATGTGAACGCATGCGCGGCAAGAAGAGACTGCCAATGCAACAAGGAAGAAATAGAAAAACAAGACACATTTTCTCAGGTTGTTTATTTTCTCCTGAACTATGGCCTCTGAACTTGAAAATCACTTGCAATGGTGTAAGCTTTTAATAAATACAAGAAAGGAGCAAGGCCATGCAAAAACCAACTGGGAAAGCCGACCTGAAGAGTTTCAATAGCCCGGATGAGGTCAGGGTATTTACCAAAGGGAAACTGGAACTGGTAAAGATAGGAGGAGCAACTATAGGACGTGCGACCTTGGAGCCTGGATGGAGGTGGTCTACTTCCGTTCAACCGCTGGTGAAAACAAAAAGTTGCGAGGCCCCGCACTTTCAATACCATGTATCAGGGACACTTAAGGTCGTCATGGATGACGGGATGGCGTTCGAGTGTAAAGCAGGTGATGTGTCCTTATTGCCTGTCGGGCATGACGCCTGGGTAATCGGCAATGAACCCGTTGTCATCGTAGATTTTCAGGGCATGATAGATTATGCAAAGGAGTCCCCTATCCAAAAATAAAAAGGGTTATGGGGTTCAATTAAGATGCCTTATCCGTGCCGCATGATCGGCTTTTATGCAACGTTAAGGATTATCTCTGTTATCCATTACCAGTTGTACTCAAGACAATTATGTCATGCATGAAAGGCGTGTGATACGGGAAACGTTTATGCTGCGATATTTACTTCATGCCAATATTTACTTTTTAAGCTTCTTGGATAAATAGACACGGAGGGGATATTTACAAAGATGCATAAGGCCAAACGCAAAAGAAAATTGACAGGATAGTGGGTTTTTTTCAAGACATTCAAGGAATGATTCTACCCCAATGTCTTTTGCTCTGCAAAGCTTTTTAAGTCCTGATGCGTAGCATATAAAATCTTTTGGGCATTTCAGTCCGGCAATGATTTTTTCTATTTCGCGTTTACTTTTTATTTCCATATGGATTCTTCTTTGTTACCGAATCAGTTGCCCCCGCAGCCATAACTGAAGCTCTTACCGCACTAATAACATATAAACGGGACGATTTCACACTTGACGGGTAACTTTTAGTCCTTGAAAAGTTCGGTGCTCAGGTAGCGCTCGCCTGTGCTGGGTAAAATCACGACAATCTGCTTCCCTCTGTTTTCGGTCCGCCGGGCTATTTCGATGGCCGCCCAGACTGCCGCACCCGAGGAGATGCCGCATAAAATTCCTTCCAGTTTGGCCACTGCTCTTGCGGTCTCAAAGGCTTGATCGTTCGTAACAGTAATTATTTCATCAATGATTCCAACGTTCATAGCCTTTGGAATGAACCCGGCGCCTATCCCCTGGATCTTGTGAGGTCCCGGTTTGCCGCCGGACAACACAGGTGAATCTGCGGGTTCCACCGCTACGGCCTTAAAGGACGGTTTACGACTTTTGATTACTTCCGATATCCCTGTAATAGTCCCGCCGGTCCCTACACCGGCTACCAGGATATCTACATTTCCATCTGTATCCCGCCAGATCTCTTCCGCAGTTGTCCGGCGATGGATTTCGGCATTCGCCGGATTGCTGAATTGATCCGGTATATAACTGTTCGGCGTTTGTGAGAGGATCTCCCGTGCCTTGTTTATAGCCCCTTTCATCCCTTCACTGCCGGGTGTGAGAATGAGTTCAGCCCCAAGGTGTTTGAGAAGCTTCCTTCTTTCCATGCTCATAGTTTCGGGCATGGTCAGTACAATACGGTATTTATTGACAGCACATGCGAAAGCAAGCGCTACGCCGGTATTACCGCTTGTGGGTTCTATGATTACAGTATCCTTATTAATAAGGCCCTGTGCTTCTGCCGCCCTGATCATTGCAAGACCGATCCTGTCTTTTACGCTACCCAGCGGGTTTTTCAATTCCAGCTTGGCGAGAACAGTCGCGTGCAAGCCTTTTGTAAGCCAGTTAAGCTTTACTAAAGGCGTGCTTCCTATAGTGTGAGTAATATCAGAAAATATTTTGCCCATTTTCTCCACAAATCAAATACATTTCAAGAACATATTCAGACGATTTCAGGACCACCGGTTTCTTTGTAAATAAGTTCAGGTTTTTTGATCAATACCCTGGTGTCGGGCGGAACAGACTCTGTAATCCAGACGTTCCCACCTATTACCGAACGGGCGCCGATTATTGTCTCTCCTCCCAGGATCGTTACCCCGGCATAGACGATCACATCGTCTTCGATGGTCGGATGGCGCTTTTTATTCCTGAGCAGTTCACCTGCGTCTTTAGGCAAAGACAGCGCCCCCAGTGTCACTCCCTGGTAAAGTCTTACGCGGTTTCCGATTTCAGTTGTTTCCCCTATAACGACGCCGGTGCCGTGATCGATGAAAAAACTTTTGCCGATCCGCGCACCGGGATGGATATCTATCCCGGTCATGCTGTGGGCATATTCGGTCATGATGCGGGGGATCAATGATATGCCCGTCTCATAAAGGAAGTGCGCCATTCTGTAAACGGTTATTGCAAAAAGGCCGGGATAGCTGAATATTATTTCATCATAACTTTTGGCGGCAGGGTCTCCATCGTAGGCCGCGCGGACGTCCGTGCCGAGGACCGTCCTTAACGGTGGAAACTCACCTAAAAAATTTATGGCGATTTCCTGGCCGAGTTCTTCGCAATTTTTACAGGTCAGTTTACGGCGGAGACATTCATGGCGCAATGCGAGGGTTATCTGCTCGGACATGGAATTAAAAAGCACTGTGATTTCCTGCCCCAGGTAATAATTAAGATTCACGGAATCAATGCGCGCACGGGTGAAGTAGCCCGGATAGAGTACCCGCAATGCGGTATGGATTATGTCGATAATGGATTCCCTGGATGGGATCGGTTCCGCATCAACGTGATCAAAGCAATCTTCCTTGCGACAGGACCCGACAAGATGGTCTACGATATCAGGGATATTCTTGCGATGCTGTCTGACGGTTTCAGTGTCGATCTTGCAGAGCTCCCTAAATTTATCCAATTCGTCCATTTCATCCCTCATCCTTTCAGGGACGCGACTTTCTCTAATAAAACAAACAATCCCTTGTTTTTTATTTTATCGCATCTACATCTAAGGTACAATAGTAAGATCTGAAATATTTTGATTGGGATAGAGTCCGCTATGAATAAATATCTCGTTATTGTAATTATCGCCGCTGTTGTTGTGTCCTTTTTCGGGCTCGAGTCAGTGACGCTCTTTGATGTGGATGAAGCTGTTTTTGCCGAGGCAACAAAAGAAATGGTTGAAAGCGACAACTGGCTGACACCCACATACAATGGAGAAAACCGCTATGACAAACCCATTTTATTTTATTGGGCAATGGCGGTTTCCTATGAGCTTTTCGAAATCAATGAATTTGCCGCAAGACTTCCCTCTGCGATTTCAGGCATCTTGCTATCTTTGGCTATGTTTTTTTTTGTAAGGCAATTCTACGATGAGAAAAAGGCTTGTTATGCTTCAATTTCATTCATTCTTTCTGCCTATTTCCTTATTTATTCTCATGCAGCGGTTACCGATATGTTGCTGACACTTTTTATAACGTTGTCTCTGTTTTCGTTTTATCTCTCGCTGAAGAAGGACAGGACCTATATTTGGGGTCTCTATATATTTTCAGCCCTGGCTTTTCTGACAAAGGGACTGATAGGAATAATTTTTCCTTTCGGTATCGTGTCTGTTTATTTATTTGTTACAGAAGGGTTTAAGGGGCTTAAACATGGATTCAGCTTAAGTGGGATTGTTCTTTTTTCCATTATTTCTTTGCCGTGGTATGTTGCGCAATTTATGGTAAACGGCCAGGAATTTATACTGCAATTTTTTATAAAACACCAATTCATGAGATATATGGGAGTTATATCCGGGCATACAGGGCCTTTGTATTATTATATGCCTGTGTTAATTTTGGGGCTTTTCCCCTGGATTTTCTTTTTGCCGGCCGGGATTATGAATATATTAAAAAATTTCAGGTCCCCGATGCATTACAAAGATGTCGGCACTTTTAGCGACAATCTCGGTTTATTTGCATGTATATGGTTTGCTTTTATATTAATATTCTTTTCGTTATCAACAACCAAACTCCCAAATTATATCCTTCCCGCTATACCTTCTCTGTCAATCCTTATTTCAGGGGGCATGTTTGCGAATGAAGGGTTTTTTGTAAACAAACAAATACAGCGTATGATCGCCGGCTGGAAAAGATATGCAAACATCCTGATCGCCTGCTCCGCAGGAACGGCCGGCGCTGCAATTTTGATCTCTGAAGATTATCTGTCAAAATCGGGCTTTTCTGATTCCAGCCTGCTCTACGGTTTGGTAGTTGCCATGTTTGCATTAGCTTTGCTGAATATCTACGCGCTGTTTTCCAAAAAAAGGCTCTACGAATATACGGCAATATGTATTGCGGCATTTCTTTTTTTATTTTCAATAAAGGCGATTCCTCTTGCGAATCAGTATCTTCAGGGCACACTCCACAAGTACAGTTTGTATGCAAAGAACAGATTGGGCGGCGACGAGAGGATAGTTGCCTACAAAATAAATAACCCCAGCATCCTTTTTTATTCCTGCCATAAAATTATAGACATTGCCTATAAGGAAGATTTATCACCGCTTACAGGCAAGGGCGGGGAAATATTGGCTATAATAAAAACAGAAGACATTAATGATTTAAAAGAATGCGGATTCAATTTGTTGGAAAAGGACGAGAAATATGCGTTACTTGAAAGAAAATAAAAAAATGGTCTGCCTGGCGGTCATACTGCCGGTATTTCTTTTTTACCTTGATAAGATGATAATTGTATGGTTGAAATATTTTCACTCAAAACCCGGCGAAATTAATATTGTACTCACATCTATCGACCCCTGTGTGAATTTTATTGCACATGGCGCAACGCTTATCACAGGTGCATTTTTACTTTATATATTCGGCAAAATATATTCCAGAAAAGTACAGATTGCAGGCGGTTCTTTATTGATGGGGCTTCTATCTACCGGCATTATAGTCCAGGTCATGAAGCATTTTATAGGAAGGGCGCGGCCGAGACTGACTGATAATCTTATTTTTATAGGACCGTCATTCAAAGACGGCTATGATTCTTTCCCTTCGGGACATACCGCCCTGATGTTCTGCTTAGCGCATATCCTTTCCCGCTATTTTCCCAGGTATCGTCTTATGTTCTATCTGTCCGCATTGATTGTCGCGTTTGAAAGGGTGGAGGATTTAGCCCATTTCCCTTCCGATATCCTGGCGGGAGCGCTTATCGGCACTTTGATAGCAAAATTGTTATTAGTGAAAATAGTTTGTATTGCAGATTCACCTTCTCCCGGAAATCCCAAAGAACTTATAGATAGTTGATTATTTTTTATAAATAATGTATAAAATAACCAGTAGTTGTTTTATTAGTGTCCACAGTGAGGGGCCCCGATGTCTTATCAAATTAGTGATGGGACTAAAAAGCAGACACTCCGGTGCACACATTGCTTCCAGTGTTTAGATGACTGCTGCAATGTGTGCCCGATTTCAAAGAGCCTTGAAAGCACCCTCATTATTAAAGGTTCGAAGCATCTTTTCTGTTCTTACTTCCTCTCATATGGGAACATACTCTTCTGCCTCTGCCCCACAAGACACGAACTGTACGACCGATACGGCATATAACCTATAAACTTTACTGTAGTTTATTGAGGTGGACAGGAAAGCTGACCGATCAAAGTTTGATGATGCTCCATAATAAGTAGATTTATGCCGGACATTTGAAAGCAAAATCATAATAGGATAGAATAATGGGACAAGTTCGATTTCAGCATAGAGTTATAGTGGTTCTTTTATAAGTACTTTAATAATCGAGGAGGGTGGAAATGAGGAAAATTGTAATCCTGCTTATATCATGTTTTTTTCTTTTAAACACAAATGCTGCGTTGGCTGATGATTTTGACGAGGGGTTGGTGACCGTAGGAGACCTTGCTATTTCGCGGCCTTTGGGGATTGTTGCTACTGTAATCGGCGGTGCGGTATTTATTACGTCCTTACCGTTCTCTTTGCCCAGTGGAAGTGTAAAGAATACCGCGGATACACTTATAGGCGAGCCGTTCCGGTTTACTTTTAAAAGACCCCTTGGGGATTATAGACATTATAGTTCCGATAGCGGATCATCCGATAAAAAACAGAAACGCCAGAGTAATTCAGAAAACTCTTCCGGAAAGTAAAAGCTGCGTATATAAAAAGGGCGAGATATTTATCTCGCCCCATGTTTTGCCGCCCTGATAATTCAGGCGTTTCAATGCCTGTCAGAAGATCAAAACTTCCATGCATAACCTATAGAAAATTCCCATTGGTTCATAGTGAGTTTGATCGTCTGCTGGCCGGGAATATCAAGCGGATTAGGTCCTGTAACACTATGGCTGAATGCGCGCACTATTGCCAGTTTCAGTTCACTGTTGCCGAAAGCCTTGGTGACGCCCACAGTAGCATGCTGCTTGACGACACCCGGCGCAAGGATGTTAAAAAGCACCTCACTATTGGGGACCGGCTGATCTCCGGTTGAATAACCGGCCCGCCATGTCCAATCCTTGCTGCTCTTCCACTGTACTCCCAATTTGAGGACAGTAACATCATCCCAGCCGAAGCCAGCCCCATTGTCTTTCCCGAGAGCACTCGTTTGAATATTCGGCAGCAATGGATTATTTATAGATTTAACATCACTGTAATAAATCTCCTGCACATCTACCAGGAACGTCAGGTCCGGAGTGGCTTTAATTGCCACTCCAATGGTCCATGTCGGAGGGATGTCAAACCCGCCTTGCTCGGCAAACAGGCCTGCATACTTGTCAAGTCTGTTCATAAGGATTTTCGTCTGGTACGATGCTCCTATGTTCAAGAAAGGAAGGACCTCTCCAAAATAGCCTATTCTAGCGCCGTACCCGACTGACCCATTGTGCTCTCTGTTTGTCAGATTATTGGGATCGCTTGAAAATGCTGAAAACGCCTCAAGTCCTGTTGCGGCAAAGCGTTGGTATGCAAAAATCGGGGAAATACCGATCGAGTGGTTAGGCGCAAGTTTTCTGGTGTAAGTGGGTGTGATAAACAACTGCGTTAGGTCTACACCGGTCGGCGTGGACCCGTAAAAGGTATTAGTATGATAATCGGTATTCATGCCGCCGTTTCCGAAGATTGATATGCCCAAAGTGTCTTTGTCGCTCAATTGCCAGTTGACCCCGATAGAAGGAATAAAAAACCACTGCCTATGGCTTTTCTCTTCCCCGGGAGTCAACCCAAAAGTGCCGGGTAGTCCTGACGGGCTTCCCTCTACCGAATATTTTCTGTTGGGGTTAAAAAAAGACAGTGCGACATCGAGACGGTTACCGACGAATGCCATTTCAGCAGGGTTAATGGATGCGTCAAGAGACCCCTGAGGCAGAGCCACGCCTGCGCCACCCAGACTTTGGCTTTCAATGCTAAAGCCATTGGAAAAATAACCGTTTGTAGCATAGGCATTACCGGCGGCAAACCCTGATAGAATCAACAGAGATAACAAAAATAATAAATGCTTTAAAAGAATACATTTTCTCCTTTTCATCGCATTCCCTCCTTTTCTTAAAACTATGTGAACAAGCAGATGTTACAATCTTTGGCGTACTTCAGGAATTCCTCTGCAGCCTGTATTTGGACCCCCTCGATGAAATCATCCTGAGTAAAGCCCATCATGTCTATCGTCATTTTGCAGGCTATGAATTTTACCCCCTCACACTGCGCCATTTCCTGAAGATCGCCCAGACATGGTACGTGGGCTTTTTTGATTTTCGACTTCATCATCCATGTGGCAATAGCCGACATACCGGGAATAGCTCCCATAAATCCGGGAGGTTGAAATTTTGCTTTTTCAGCCCAGCCTTTACGGATTACGTTAATGCCCATAAAGGTATAAAAAACGCTTGTTTCCATGCCTAACCGTACTGAGTTGATGCCTAAAACCAGACCGGGATACGCGCCGTCAAGAGTATCCCTTGACGTAATGAACGCTGCTGATTCTTTTTTATTTTCCGCTCTGTTCATTTACCTCTCCTTTCTTGATTGATTAGATACTTTTAAATCTAAGCGTAGCAGATATATAAAAATTGTCAACGTTTCACGTTTCCCTATGCGCAATTTGGTAGCATAATTAGAGACATAATATTCAGAGGTGAAAAGATGAGCATATTGCAATAAGTATTCAGTTGATAGCATTGATTATAATTATCCCGGTCAACGGAGATCAAATAAGGGATGTCCAATTGATTTAATATATAGATGTAACTATTTCTTTTCGTATTTTGTAGTATAATTTTAAAATAAGGCAATGAGACATTCCCTGAAATTACTGCATATGTTCTCCTTCATAGTAAGCTTGTTATTATATCAAGCAGTTTTCCCACTGCCCAAGTTATCTGCTGCAAGTAACAACACGATGACTTTCCCACAAGGAAATGAAACGTACCCTCAAGAAGAAAAGATTCATCTTAGATGGAAAAATCTCGGAGAGGGAGTTACCTATCAATTTCAAATGGCCAAGGACAGGGATTTTCAAAAAATAATAATTGAAAAGATATGCGAAAAATCCGAAATTACCTTCCCTCAGCCGGATGTATCAGGACTGTACTATGTACGTACAAGACCTACATATCCGGATGGCAGAATAGGTAAATTTTCCTCGGTACAGAGCTATGAGATAAGCTTAAAACTTCAGCCTCCAATCATAACCTTTCCCAAGGAGATTTCAGAATTCAGAGGGATACATGATATTACTTTCTCATGGCAGTCTGTCCCGGGTGCGGCAGGCTATCATTTTATGCTTGCGAGAGACAGGGCCTTCAAACGCATAATCCGCGAAATTGCCAAAGCAGACGGTAATTCCCTATTTATTACGCATCTCGATTATGGGATTTACTATCTCAAAGTCAACTCGGTTGCAAATGACGGGACAGAAGGTCCATTTTCAGACACGGTATCCTTTGTTATTACACTCCCTCCCCCTGAGGGAGATTATTATTAGCTTAGCTTTTATTTTGCGCATTTTTGTACTGAAAAAGAATCCATAAAGAAAGAGGAAGATAGAAATGCCTAAAAAAACTTTTTCGTTTCTTTTATCTTGTATTCTTTTCTCCTTTATCTGTGTATCTGCGTTTGCGTATGATGAACCATCTGTGAAAATAGTAGTGCAAAAGGACGATAATCTCATCAATCTTGGGGAAAAGTATCTTGAAGATCCTCATAAATGGAGGGAAGTTGCGAAAATCAACAGGATACAAAATCCGGATTTAATTTATCCTGGTCAGGTCGTACTCTTCCCCTTAAGTCTTTTAAAAGGGGCGCCTTCTTATGGTGTAGTTAGTTTTGTAAAAGGCAAAGTGGAGTTTCAGTCAGAAGGGAGTAAAGAATGGAGAACTTTTCACCTAAATGATCGCGTTACAGAGGGAACGGGGATAAGGACAAGCGATGACAGTGCAGTTGAGATTATTTTTGAAGATGGGCATTCTTCTTTTCTTCAGAGTTCAAATACGACTTTAGGCCTGTCTGCTGCCCAAAAAAAGGAAGGTAATCATACAATATATAAATTGTTTCTAAAGACTGGAAGGGCCATCACAAAAATAAAAGGCGCTACCGGAAGGGAGTCACGGTTTGAGATAGAAACTCCCTCTTCCATATGTGCAGCTAGAGGTACAGTTTTCAGGACTGCGGTCGATTCGACTGATTCTACACGATCTGAAGTGCTAAAGGGTATTGTGGACGTTGAAGCAATGCACCAGATAGCTAAACTACAGGAAGGTGAAGGAACGCTTGTCAGAAAAGGTGAGCCACCCATGGAGCCGAAAAAACTTCTCTCCCCCCCTGTGCTGATGAATTTTATGCCGATATATAAAACTATCCCGCTTCATTTTGAATTCGGAGGGGCAGAGGGTGCCGTCTCTAATAGAGTTATGTTCGCGAAAGACAGCGACTTTAAGGATATCCTGAAGGAGCAGATCATAAAACCTTCCGAGCCTTTTAAAATCTATGATATAGATGATGGCACGTATTTTTTACAGAGTCGGAGCATAGACGATTTGGGAATTGAGGGATTACCTTCAGAAACGTCTATAATCAAGGTAAGAATGAATCCAATGCCGCCCTTTATTGAATCGCCTGTTGATAAAACCGTATACATGGGGAAATCTCTGAAATTAAGATGGTTAAGAGTTAATGATGCAGTGCGATATCATGTGCAAATCGCTGAGGATAAAGAGTTTAGTAAAATAATTGAAACTCGTACTGATATAAAGGATTTAGAGTATGAACCGGAACACCTTGATTTTAAGACCTATTATTTTAGAATTAGTTCAATCGCAAAAGATGATTATCAGGGTGAGTGGTCCGATATTCTGAGCTTTACTATTGCGCCTCTGACCTCAATATTGTGATCCCGGCGTATATCAAAAGAACCGGTTTTGTCCTGATAATTCTCACCGGTATCCTCCTCATTTTTTTTTCGGACTATCTCGGTTTCTTTGAAGGGATTGATGCGTATGTTTATGATATGTTTTTTAGAATCAGGGGTAGTCACAAACCTTCCGACAAAATCGTGATCGCCGCAATAGATGAAAAATCTCTTGAACAACTTGGGAGATGGCCTTTCAAAAGGATTTACTACGCAAGGCTCCTCGATAAGATGCAGCAAGCTGCGGTTGTAGGTTTTGACATAATTCTGACCGAACCGTCAGACGATGATGTCATCCTTGCAAAAGCTATAAAAAGATACGGCAGGGTCATATTACCTCTGTACATCGACCGCACATTGACTATGGCAAAACCGTCAGAATTATTGTCTGCATACGGGACCGGCCATGTTCATATCGAACAGGGCATTGATAATGTTGCAAGAGAGGTATTTCATACCCTTTATTATAAGGATGTCCAATTGTATTCATTGACATCAGTTATGTATGAAATCATGACCCATAGGTCGTTCAACCGCCAGAAAATGTCGGCTAAAACTCAAGAGATGACTTCAACCCGCATATTCCAAATGGATCCCTTAAAGATCAATTATTACGGTAATCCCGGAACATTTCAGTATATTTCAATGTCTGACGTAATCGATGGAAAATATCCTCCAACCTTTTTCAGCGGCAAAGCTGTTCTGGTCGGACTAACAGCGCCGGGCATTGTTGATATGGTATCGACCCCGTTCAGTCGGCAGAGAAACAAAATGCCCGGAGTGGAAGTCCATGCAAATATACTGAATAACCTTATTGATGGGAACTCAATTCAGGACATAAAAGAATGGATACGGTGGATTTCCGCAATTGTTTTTTCCGTCATCTGCTTTTTATTTTTCATAAAGCTCGGTGAAAAAAAAGCTGCCCTTTTGTTGATACTTGGCTTTCTTATCATAACAGTCTCGGCATTTTCCCTTTTTACAACTTTCAATCTGTGGACGGGCCCTGCGCTTTTTTACTTTTCAGTCATTTATATCTATATGGCTACCTATATTCTGAGACTGGATGAAGCAGCAAAAGAACTTGATATAAAATATTCATCAGTCACCGGTCTTCTTGGAGGGTATTCAGATCAACCTCCACAAAAAGTGCCTGCCGATGGACTTGTCGGCTTTCTCTCCCTGGGAGGAATAAATGTAAAAATACAAAAACTCATATGGGTGGAGCATCAATATGAAAAACAGCTTGAAAATACCGTACAGCAAAAGACAAAGGAACTGTCACATGCCCTGTCAATGATCAGCAATATGAGTGCAGAGATGATTATGCGATTGACAGCTGCCGCTGAATCAAAGGACAAACATACAGGGAAACATATATCACGGATAGGGCTTTATGCAAACAGGCTTGCAGAGAAGATGGAAATGCCTTCAGATTTTATCGAAAAAATCACTTTAGCAAGCGCAATGCACGATATAGGGAAAATCGGTATACCCGATGAAATACTTTTAAAGCCGGGATATCTCACAGAGGAAGAGTTTGAAATTATAAAACGCCACACGATAATCGGCTCAAAGATTCTCTCCGGATCAGCATATCCGATGATACAGATTTCTGCCACAATCGCACTCTATCATCACGAAAGATGGGATGGAACAGGATACCCGAAAAGTTTAAAAGGACAGGATATACCCCTCGAAGCAAGAATAATCATGATCTGTGATATTTACGATGCACTGCGGAGTCCCCGGCCATATAAACCTGCTTTTGATCATCAAACAACTTTTCAAATAATCACGAAGGGCAATGTCAAGACTATACCTGACCACTTCGACCCGGATGTATTACATGCATTCATTCAGATCGCCCCAATATTTGATGACATATTTAATAAGCATTCTGGTTGAACGGATTCCCCAAAAACGCCAGTTTACGGCAATGCTTTGGCAGGAGAATACGAAGGCATTGTTAGCAATATCCGTCGGCGCGGCTCGCCTTGCGGATTCAATACCATTAAAACAGTAACAGAATGGATAACATTGGAAACTGCCCTTAAACCAGACAAAGTGGGCTTGCCCATTGATATCTTGCGTATTATTAACAAGGGAGCCGAATGGATTCAACACAAACCAGAATGTCCAGAAATAGATCAGGAATTTTTTAAATAATTCAAACTGAACCACTACCCGGTTTTCTATTCCATTGCGCCTCAAACCTCAATAGGTTAGAATACAATTTACTTGATTTGTACTGTAACTACGTTTTCCCCTTCCCAGAGAGTTTCACACTAACAACTGGTTTCTTAGGATCATTGGACGAAATAGCAATTATTGCATTCTTATTGCCAGTTGATGCTGGACCAAATGTGACAGTAATAGCACATGAGCTTCCTTTTGCTATTGTTGAACAGCTGTTCTCCTGACTAAATTCAGGTGCATTCGCACCTGTAACTGTTATCGAATTTATTACAAGGTCTGATATGCCGGTATTCTTGACTGTTACAACCTTAGGTGTCGATATACCACCGACCTGTGCAGAACCAAAATTGACCGACTGTGGGGCGACAGAAATCTTTGGAGGAGCACCTTGCCCAGAGAGTTTCACATTAACAGTCGGTTGCTTAGGATCGTTGGACGAAATAGCAATTATTGCATTCTTATTGCCCGTTGATGCTGGACTAAATGTGACAGAAATAGCGCATGAATTGCCTTTTGCTATTGTTGAACAGTTGTTCTCCTGACTAAATTCAGGTGCATTCATACCTGCGACTTTTATCGAATTTATTATAAGATCTGATATGCCGGTATTCTTGACTGTTACAACCTTAGGTGCCGATATACCACCGACCTGTGCAGAACCAAAATTGACCGACTGTGGGGCGACAGAAATCTTTGGAGGAGCACCTTGCCCAGAGAGTTTCACATTAACAGTCGGCTTATTGGGATCATTAGAAGAAATACTCAAGATCGCACTTTCCTTGCCAAAAGGCAATGCAGGGGCGAATGTTACAGTAATGGGGCATACACTCTGTGCAGATACTGTCGAACAATTATTTGTTTGAATGAACTCAGATTGGTTTGCGCCCGTCACGGATATCGAATTTATAATAAGATCAACATTGCCCGTGCTTTTGATGGTCACTGTTTTAGGACTGGATGTACTCCCAACACCTGCAGAACCAAAATCAACCGACATTGGGCTGACAGATATTATAGGCCCCGTCGTCACTCGATTGGATGCAGCTGATGCCGGACCAGTTCCAATAGCATTAGTCGCTCTAACTGTAAAAGTGTAAGCGGTGCCATTTGTTAGCCCTGTTACCGTTATTGGGCTAGATGCCCCCGTTGCTGTGATGTTTCCTGGGGAGGACGTCACCGTATATGATATGATAGGACTGCCTCCGATCAAAGCTGGCGCTGAGAAGCTTACTGTTGCCTGTGCGTTGCCCGCGACTGCCTTTACCCCCGTCGGCGCGTCGGGAACTGTAAGGTCCAAGAGTTTCAGCACAAATATAGCAGTGCCGCCGCTGTGAGCGTTTAAAGGGGTTTGACCGTTGGGTCCATTCCATGTGTCCCCACTCTGGCCCGTCAGATACACATCGCTGCTGCCGTCTACCGCTATGCCATTGGCAACATCATTGCCCAACCCGTAGAAGGTATGCCATTGATACGCCCCGCTGCCGTTGAGTTTCAGCACAAATATAGCAGTGCCGCCGCTGTGAGCGCTTAAAGGGGTTTGACCGTTGGGTCCATTCCATGTGTCCCCACTCTGGCCCGTCAGATACACATCGCTGCTGCCGTCTACCGCTATGCCATTGGCAACATCATTGCCCAACCCGTAGAAGGTATGCCATTGATACGCCCCGCTGCTGTTGAGTTTCAGCGCAAATATAGCAGTACCGCCGCTGTGAGCGCTTAAAGGGGTTTGACCGTTGGGTCCATTCCATGTGTCCCCACTCTGGCCCGTCAGATACACATCGCTGCTGCCGTCTACCGCTATGCCATTGGCAACATCATTGCCCAACCCGTAGAAGGTATGCCATTGATACGCCCCGCTGCTGTTGAGTTTCAGCGCAAATATAGCAGTACCGCCGCTGTGAGCGCTTAAAGGAGTTTGGCCGTTGGGTCCATTCCATGTGTCCCCACTCTGGCCCGTCAGATACACATCGCCGCTGCCGTCTACCGCTATGCCATTGGCAACATCATTGCCCAACCCGTAGAAGGTATGCCATTGATATGCCCCGCTGCTGTTGAGTTTCAGCACAAATATGGCAGTGCCGCCGCTGTATGCGTTTAAAGGGATTCGTCCGCTCGGGCCATTCCATGTGGCATCACTCTGGCCAGTCAGATACACATCGCCGCTGCTGTCTACCGCTATGCCATTGCCATAATCATTACCCGCACCCGACCCGTAGAAGGTGTGCCATTGATATGCCCCGCTGCTGTTGAGTTTCAGCACAAATATGGCAGTGCCGCCGCTGTATGCGTTTAAAGGGATTCGTCCGCTCGGGCCATTCCATGTGGCATCACTCTGGCCAGTCAGATACACATTGCCGCTTACGTCTACCGCTATGCCATTGCCATAATCATTACCCGCACCCGACCCGTAGAAGGTGTGCCATTGATATGCGCCGTTGGTGTCAAGTTTCAGTACAAATATGTCATAGTTGCCAGAGTCGCCGCTGTAAGCGTTTAAAGGGCTTTGGCCGCTGGGGCCATTCCATGCGGCATTACTGTATCCCATCACATACACGTTGCCGCTTACGTCTACCGCTATGCCATTGCCATAATCATTACCCGCACCCGACCCGTAGAAGGTGTGCCATTGATATGTCGGGTCTATGATAAGGTCCCGGTTTCTGTCGTATTCGGCCACTCTAAAACCAAACTGCCCGTCCTCTATCTTGAAGGCAACTTCTACAGGTATCCTCTTGCTCCCTATCTCCTGCCATGCCACCGGTTTGCTCTCTATCATCCATCCCCGAGCCGTGGGGAGCTTTATCTTTAGGGAGCCATCCTGCTGAAGCTCTGTTTCTGCACTGTATTTGAGTCTTATATCCCTTGCGTTTGTACCCGGCTTTATTCTATATGTGCTCTCCGCTATGCCACCTCCTACCCCTTCATAGCTCAGGGTTATTCCTTTCCATAGGTCCTCATACTCTACCTTGCCGAGTTGCTCCAGTCCCTGCCCCTTGCCCTGTGCCTTGCCTGCCGATGCCTTCGGCATTACTCCCTTGGTACCCATGAACTCAACGCTCAGAAAACCTGCCGTGTTCACAAGATAAACCTTGTCAGGCTTAAAGCCCATGATATGGCTGCCTGCCTTGAATTGCATGATATCGTTCCCTAAAGATTTAGGGGTTATAGGGTTCAAAGGTATATTGTTGGTTAAGTTTACAGGGTGTATAGCCGAAAAGGCGGCGTTCCCAAGCGCAGAAGATGGACAGATATTATCCTGCCCTCCAATGCCTATTGCGGCAGATGCTGCAAACGGCACAAAGATTAACGCATAACAGAGCAATAAGGCCGATATTTTTTTCATTGCTAAGCTCTCCTTAAAAAGTGTTTTCCCTTAAAGGTCATTTTCTTTAATCCTTTCCCCATCTTTGGACTTCTTTCTGTCCCGTTCTTAATAAGGAAGATGGGAGCTTCGCTTTACAGCTTAAGCGATGTATCCTAGGTTTTAAACCTTTTGAAGGATACGCGTTGAGAAAATCGCAGTGCATTTATTTTTTTTACTTTCCTTTACCCGATAGTTTTACGACAGAAATTAACTTCTTCGGGTCATTGGATGAATTATTAATCACCGCGCTTTGATTTCCCACAGCTACAGGGGAAAACGTAACGGTAACATTACACGAATTGCCTTTTGCTAACGTACTACAATTGTTTGTTTGACTAAATTCAGATTCGTTTGTACCCGTGATAGATATTGAATTTATCGTAAGATCAGAGGTGCCCGTATTCTTTATTGCTACGGTTTTAGATGCAGATGTGTTTCCAACTACCACAGAACCAAAGTTAACTGATGTAGTAGAAACGGTAATTACCGGAGGCGGGTCCTGCCCCGAGAGTTGCACGTTAATGGTTGTTTTCTTAGGGTCACTGGATGAAATACTCATAATCGCAGTTTTATTACCAAAAAGAGATGTTGGGCTGAAAGTCACCGAGATAGTACATGAGCTACCTGGAGAGATTACGGTGCAGGAGTTTGTTTCACTGAAGTCATTTGGATCTGCACCTGCGATACTTATCGAATCTATTATAAGACTGCCCTTGCCCGTATTCTTGACAGTTACTGTTTTCGGAGCAGACGTGCTTCCGGCTTTCAGTGAACCGAAGTTAATCGATGTGGGGAGTACGGAGATTTTGGGGATACCAGCCTGAACTGCTGTAAAAGTTGCTGTGACGGTTGTGTCGGCATTCATCGTTATAGTACAAGTGCCCATGCCTGAACACCCGCCGCCGGACCAGCCTGCAACTGTTGAGCCGGTAGCCGGGGTGGCTGTCAAGCTTACCACAGTACCAGAGGTAAATGATCCTACGCAAGTGGCCCCACAATCTATGCCGGCCGGTGAACTTATCACTTCCCCTGTCCCTGTTGATGTATTTGATTTTGTTAGCGTGAGAGTATGCGGGACTGTAACCCCTATGCCTGTTAGTGAAGCACTCACTGTTATGTTTGAGTCATATGTTACAACCAGGCTTGCACTTTTAGTTCCATTTGAGTCAGGAGCGAATAATACTTGAACTGTACATGTTCCCGCTGGGGGAAGTGTCTTACCCGAGCAGGAATCTTTTTGGATACTGAATTCAGAGGGATTGGCACCTCCTTTTGATATCGATGTTACGCCGGAACCGGCCGTGCCATTGTTTGTGACAATAAAAGTTTGAGGCTGCGAAGAGTTACCAATATTTACGCTACCGTAATCCTGAGAAGTTGGAGATATGTTTAACGCTGCCTGCGGCAGTGTGTCCGAGAGTTTCAGCACAAATATGTCAAAGTTCCCACTGTAAGCATTTAAAGGAGCAGTCCCTCCGGATCCATTCCATGTGGCATCACTCTGGCCCGTCACACACACGTTCCCGCTCCCGTCTACCGCTATGCCATTGCCAAAATGATCACTCGCTGACGACCCGTAGAAGGTATGCCACCGATATGCGCCGCTGGTGCCAAGTTTCAGCACAAATATGTCAACGTTGCCGCTGTAAGCTTTTAAAGGAGAAGTCTCTCCGGGACCATTCCATGCGGCATCACTCTGGCCCGTCACATATGTGTCCCCGTTGCCGTCTACCGCTATGCCATTGCCAGAACTGTTCCCCGACCCGTAAAAGGTATGCCACTGATATGCGCCGCTGCTGTTGAGTTTCAGCACAAATATGTCAAAATCCCAGGTGCTGCTGAAAGCATTTAAAGGAACAGTCGCTCCGGGGCCATGCCATGTGGAATTACTGTATCCAGTCACATGCACATTGCCGCTGCCGTCTACTGCTATGCCTTTGCCAAAATCATCACCATCTGCCGATCCGTAGAAAGTATGCCACTGATATGACCCGCTGGTATCGAGTTTCAGCACAAATATGTCAAAGTTGCCACTGTAAGCATTTAAAGGGGCAGTCGCCCCGGGGCCATTCCATGTAACATCACTCTGGCCTGTTACATACACATTGCCGCTGCTGTCTGCCGCAATGCCTCTGCCAGAATTATCACCCCCTGCCGATCCGTAGAAAGTATGCCACTGATATGACCCGCTGCTGTTGAGTTTCAGCACAAGTATGTCATCGCCGCCGTTGTAAGCGTTTAGAGGGGCAGTCGCTCCGGGGCCATTCCATGTGGCATTACTGTATCCCGTCACATACACGTTGCCGCTGCCGTCTACCGCTATGCCCCAGCCAGAATCATCACCCCCTGCCGCACCGTAGAAGGTATGCCATTGATATGCGCCGTTGGTGTCAAGTTTCAGCACAAATATGTCATAGTTGCCAGAGTCGCCGCTGTAAGCGTTTAGAGGAGCAGTCGCTCCGGGGCCATTCCATGTGGCATTACTGTATCCCGTCACATACACGTTGCCGCTGCTGTCTACAGCTATGCCAGTGCCATAAGCATAATTCGACCCGTAGAAGGTATGCCACTGATATGTCCCGCTGGTGTCGAGTTTCAGCACAAATATGTCAGTGTCTTCGCCGCCGCTATGAGCGTTTAGAGGAGCAGTCGCTCCGGGGCCATTCCATGTGGCATTACTGTATCCCGTCACATACACGTTGCCGCTGCCGTCTACCGCTATGCCATTGCCATAATCATTACCCGCTACCGACCCGAAGAAGGTATGCCACTGATATGTCGGGTCTATGATAAGGTCCCGATTTCTGTCGTATTCGGCCACTCTAAAACCAATCTGCCCGTTCTCAATCCTGAAGGCGGCTTCTACCGGTATCCTTTGGACACCTATCTCCTGCCATGCCAACGGTTTGCTCTCCATCATCCAGCCCCGATCCGTCGGAAGCTTTATCCTCAACGAGCCATCCTTCTGAAGCTCTGTCTCCGCACTGTATTTGAGTCTTATATTCCCTGCGTCTGCGCCCGGCTTTATTCTATATGTGCTCTCCGCTATGCCCCCTCCTCCAACCCCTTCATAGCTCAGGGTAATCCCTTCCCATAGGTCTTGATACTCTACCTTGCCGAGTTGCTCCAGTCCCTGCGCCTTGCCTGCCGATGCCTTCGGCATTACTCCATTGGTCCCCATGAACTCCACGCTCAAAAAACCTGCCGTGTTGACAAGATACACCCTGTTAGGCTTAAAGCCCATGATATGGCTGCCCGCCTTGAATTGCATGACTTCGTTTCCTAAAGATTTATGGGGCACGGAATTCAAAGGTCTGATGTTAGTTAAGTTGACAGGGTGTATAGCCGAAAAGGCGCCGTTCCCCGGACTGACAGATGGAGAGATATTATCCTGCCCTCTACTGCCTATTGCGGCAGATGTTGCAAACGGTACAAAGATTAACGCATAACAGAGCAATAAGACCGATACCTTTTTCATTACTTCGCTCTCCTAAAAAGTGTTTTTCCTTAATTGATACTATTGTGTCAACGGCATACAAGTGCATCTTAAAAATAGATAGATATATCACTTATCTTTCCGGGACAATTCCCATAACTGAATATATTTCCATAACATTGAATATGCCGCGCCCGTAGCCGCAATAAATCCGTAAAATCCGTCCATAAAACCCTTTTTTATGAAGTAAGTTTCTATAAATTTCCATGATGCTTTTATCGGGATGATATACATCTGAATCAACCACAATAATTTCATCGGCCCATTTTACACTGTCAAGACAGTCCCTGATATTGTCTTTCTCATTATGCGTTATAATGGTAACCGATATTTTTTCCCTGTCCAAAAATCTCCTCCGTTCAGAAATAAACCGAAAATAGCTACATCAATCAACATCCGCTTCTGGAGCAAAATAGGCTATGTCTCAGAGATAACTACCAGAGGAGGAGGCGCGGCAAATGTAAATACAGGGACATTAATGCCAATTCCTAAGTTTACGCCCGCACTGCTCTGTGGAGAAAATCCTGTCAGCACCAAAAACAAGGCGCGCCGTAAGAGCTCTGATACCTTTCTCCATGTTATTCTTTCCTGTTAATATTGAAGACGATGAAAGCAGTCAGGAGGTTACAGGCAAACATATAGGTCGTCTGAAAAAGATTTCCCTCCAGAGTATGCAATTCCGTAGGGTTTACCGTAAATAATAAACTGATGGAGGTGAGCATCACCCATCCCATCCCTGTTTGAAGAATATAGTGATAATCTGCTATGGTGGCAGCCAGTCGATAGGAGGGAAGACTGGCTGCTGCGGATGATTACAATCAATAAGCCCAGTAAGGACCGTTGCCAAGGCTGGACGTAGTCCCATCGATCCCCAGATAGACATCCCGCCCTAAATAAAATGGAAGTCCCCAGTCGAATTCGCCAACATCACTCCCCCCTAAATCTGGAAATACGTTGTTGGGCGAAGACATAAGACTATCGAAGTCTCCTATCTCGAAAGAGACTACTCCACTCGGGGAATCGAAGGCGCCTGTATTGGTAGCACTGAAGCTCCTTATGACAGAGGGGCAGTAAAATCCTGAATTGGGAGGAGCGCAATCCGGAAGCAGACTGGATGAGGGAGAAGGAAAGAATAGGCCATTTGAGCCGCTGTCGATAAAACTGCTGTAAGTGTTACCGTTGAAGGTTGTAATGAATTCACCGTTCTCGTCGGCGGCATAGGTTGACACTGCTGGAGGCACGTTGTTGGACCGGGTCCCGATACCAAGCACAAGGGTGCCATCGACCGAGGGCGAGCCTCCAGAAGGAACGCTCGGAAGCTTAACTATTACGCCGTTGTTGTCAACGGGCAACAAAGCTACCGGGTTCTGCACTTGACTTGAGATTGCAACAGTGGTTCCGCTGCAGCTCGATCCGTTACACGAATAATATTGCCCGTTGTCGAGGTTGTCTGAGCAGAGGGAACCACAGTCCTGCGCAAAGAGTCCGACCCCAAGTAAACCGTTATACCCCGGATCATCCGGAACTTGGTCGGCATTTCGGCATGCGTGAGGGGCCCTTGCAAAAGTTGAGTCAATAACATGAATCGGTACCAAGACCGCAGGTTCGTTCCCCAGGATAACGCTCGCTGTCTGAACAGGCCCCCACTCCGAGGAATCGTCTGCGAACTGTACGCACTCTGCGAGCGAGCCCGAACCGGTACTTACCTGCGTCAAAGGAACGCTCAGTACCTGTTTAAATATACGTAGCCCATAGCTTCCGGTATCAAGCAGAATATCATTTATCGTCTGACAGGTCGAGGTACCGGGCGAACAGATCGTCAGACTAACGCAAGGCTTATTCGTGTAAGAGTTAGCCGAACACAATGACCCGTTCACGGTTATGGTGAGTACATTGTCCTCAGTATTGACTGGTGGTGTATACGTGCATGATTGAGATAATATGGGAGTCCCAACACAGCCCGCAGGGCTGCTTGATACGACTGTCCTTGTCTGTGTGCCGGTTTGTTGACATGCTGACCAGTCGGAGTAAGTGTAAGTGCATTGCTGGGGTGGAGGGGTACCAGTGCCTTTTCCACTGAGGTTAACATTAGAAATTGGTTTCTTCGGGTCATTAGTTGAAATACTCATCGTTGCACTCTTACGGCCCGCTGATGTTGGACTTAACGTGACACTGATCGCACATGAACTGCCTTTTGCCACTATCGAACAGCTGTTGGTCTGATCAAACTCAGCAGTATTCGTGCCTGTAAATGTTATCGCATTTACAGTAAGGTCTGATATGCCTGTATTTTTAATCGTCACTATTTTAGGAGCAGATGTAGAGCCAACTGCCACAGAACCAAAGTTAACTGACATAGGAGAAACGGTGATCGTCGGGGGCGGAACCTGCCCTAAGAGTTGCACGTTAATGGTTGGTTTCTTAGGGTCATTGGATGAAATACTCATAACCGCACTTTTGTTGCCAAAAGGGACTGTGGGGTTTAATGTTACAGTGATAGGGCATGAATTCTTTGCTGGTATCGTTGAACAACTATTTGTCTGATTAAACTCATAGAGATTTGCTCCGGTAATAGTTATCGAATTTATTATTAAATCTTCGTTACCTGTGTTTTTGATGGTCACCGTCTTGGGACTAGACGTACTTCCAGCCTTTACGGAACCTAAATTGACTGACATGGGGCTTATGGATATTTTAGGCGCACTTCCAGCTTCAACAGAACCTAAAATGATAGCTGGCAATAAAATCACAATAATTGTTGCTGCTAAGCCTAAAACTTTCTTCATGCCCAAATCTCCCTTATTATGGTTCCCGGAATTATTCGATGTTTACTGATAATTTCTTGCAATAGGCCCCCAATATGACGAGCCGTCTCCGTATTGGATGCACTCCACAATTGAGTAGGGACCGCCGCCCCACAGCCAGTCGCGGGCGCAAGACGCATGGGAAAACAGTATTTTACCGGATTTCATCAACGCTCACTCCGGGAGGGATTAAGTCCGGGGCGTAAGCCCGGCCCTGAAGGTTCCGCATGTGCCCCCATTTCTCTACAACAACCTGGTTCGTTCTCACTTGGAGGCGCCTTCGGCCCGGTTGACGCGAGGTCTGCCGGAGGGCTTTCTCGTATTCGCCAGCATAAGTGCCCAGAAGCTGCGTGAGATCCGGGTGGATAAGTCCATTCCAGGCGATTCCAAATACTATGCCGGACGGCGAAATGTATTCTCTCACGACGGTAGAATCAGAGGCGAGTTCGTGGACGGTGTAACCAGTGCCGACTGTAGCGGCACGCCGCACTGCCGACAGGGCCTTTCTATCCAATGTGATCGAATCGGCGGATTCACCGAGAGTGGCCTGAGCTTGCTGGACAGTAACCAAAATAGCTACCGATAGTCCGAGACTGAGAAAAAGGGCATAAGGTCTTATTTTCATGGGATTGGGTCCCCCTTCATTTCTTGATTTGAACCGGTCTTCCCCTATTGTTAAAACCCCCGTGACCGGCCGCCGCGTGATCCTCTGCCGCCTTGTTCGTCACTACGCTGTATCTTTTCACTTTGTTCTTCCCTGAGCTTTTCGTACTCTTTCATCTGTTCCTTGGTAAGAATCACGCCAAGCCGCATATCAGTCTTCCACTGAAGTTCCTGCAGCTCATTTTTTATTGCGCTTCTGTCCTGTGCATCCCTTTTCAATATCTCACGACGCGTCTTAACGCTTTCCTCGATGATCGGACGTATCTTTGTTTCCTGTTCTTCGGTCAGGTTAAGACGCTCCTTCATTTTTGCCATGACCTGCTCGGCAGAACTGTTCGTATCCGGCAGGTCAGCAGCCTGCGCCGGAATCGGCTGCGCCATAAAGATCGCAGCTATAAGCGTAATGCAAGTTGCAAAAGCAAGATGTTTCAGCAGACTCCTATTTCTTAAGCCCAGGACACGGCATCTTATTGCTGCCGAAGTCACTGTCATCAAATCATTATTCATGGTAAGCTACACGCGCAATCCACCGCTAACGCTCCGGAGGTGCCGTATCCGGGTATGGCGTAGAATACCCCGGTCCTGGTGGCGGAGGAGGTAGGGGCACAATTCTCCGTGAACGGGGAGGCTGCGTCACTACCCCTGGGATTTGGTCCCCTTTAGCATACATGCATTGTGTATATGCAATATCATACCGATGCTGCGCCTCCCGTCCGTAAAATTGACCGGCGTTGGCGCCTGAGGCAGTTCCAACCAAAAGTCCGCTGCCGGCCCCGATAGCTGCGCCAGTACCTGCATGACCTGAAGCAGCACCTATGGCTGCGCCAAGACCTGCGCCGATGGCCGTGCCGACAACAGCCCCTGTGGCAGTATTCTGGTTGATAGTCTCCTGAGGGGACAGCCCGCTCTGCTGTGCTGCCCACTGCCTGCAAATGGCGTCATCAGCCTGAAATTGTTCAAAGGTTTTTCCAGAACCTGGCAGGGCCATAACGCTCGGCCCTCTTGGAACGGTTGCACATCCGGCAACCGTCACCAGGAGCAGAGATAAAAAGATAATTATGTTGATGATGTTGCGTTTCCCCATGTCTTCATTCCTCCTCGTCCGGTGGAGCTGGCGGAATAACTTTCAACCAGCCTTTAGGACACTTTTTCACGTATGGATAGTAGCCCTCAGGTTTTCGGCAGAAATACCAGTAATATCGTTTTTCTGCTTGAGGGATCGGCTGGACATATGCCGGAGGCTGCTGTTGGATGATAACCTGTGTTTCCGGATAATATGGGTAGTATGGATAGTACGGATAGTATGGAGGACCCCACCACCACGGACCCCATCCGTCCCATCCTGGCCCTAACCAGATACCCCCACCATGAAAGTGACCACCATCACGTGCGTAGCCGGGGATGGTGATTGCAAAGAGCAGTACCAAAACGACAACGACAAGACAACCTGCTTTTTTCATTTCCATCTCCTTTTCTGCGGAGGGTTTTTGTTTCTTCCCCCATAATTAAGAAAATACTTATCCCTTTTGTTAAAGACATTGAAAACAATAAAAAGGTTACAAGGGAGACAGGATCATCTGGCCAATAGCCGGGTTTTTTAAAGGGGTATCTTAGATGAAGTATGTCTGGATATTCCGCTGAGTTCAAACACCCATTCCGGCGCAGTTCGAACACCTCAGTTTTTTGAGCAAGTCCACCGCCCATGGCATCGGACTTCTGGCCGTACTATACACGGAGATGTTCTTCCTTGTAATAACACCGCACGGAGTCGCTGTGAGGAGCAACAATTCACATAGAAACAAATGATTTCAAAAGTTATCCTCTACGATGATTATTATGTAAAATAATCACGTGCAGTTAGTAGAATTTTTGTACGCAAAAAAATTGACAATTAGGAATAACTCCTATATAGTTTAAATTATGGGAAACAGATTAGAGGCAAATACAATGATGGAAATATTTTATCGGAGATCCAAAGAACACGGTCTGAAAATAACCCCCCAGCGTACCGCTATATATCAGGAACTGCTCAAAGCAAAGGACCATCCGTCTGCAGACATGATTTATAGGAGAATAGCAAAAAAAATACCGAATATATCCCTTGATACGGTAAACAGGACCCTCTTGACTTTCTCTAAAATTGGTATTACAAATGTAGTTGAGGGGTACGGGCAGGCAAAGCGGTATGATCCTGATATGGATATTCATCATCATTTCAGATGTATTCAGTGTGGCAGCATAATAGACTTTCACAGCAAGGAGTATGACAACATAAGTGTCCCTGAAGAAATCAACAAACAGTTTACGGTGATAAGTAAAAAGGTAGTACTTGAAGGTCTTTGCAGTAAGTGCAGAAAAGGCTGATATTTTTTCTTCTTTAATAGTATTAATTACTATATAGTAGTTTTACATAATATTGAGGAGGTGATGACAATGCGTTAAGACAACTGTTCCCCGCTGGTGAATAATAAATAACGATAAATCTACACAAATGGTTGGGTTTGACGTGATGATGGTGCTTGATGTAGCTTTTGGTTAAACACATAAGCAAAGATCTGTTTCACTTTAAAAAACAAATAAATAAATATTAGATAGATGGGCAGCGAAAAACCACGTTATTCAGTTCAACAGTTCACACAACGAAAGGAGGAAACAGTATGAATGAAAAGAGCAAGCACCCGGTAATAGGATCCACAGTTCGCGGTGGCACATCGAACCGGGACTGGTGGCCGAACCAGTTGAACCTCAAGATTCTTCATCAGCACTCGCACATGAGCAACCCGATGGACGAGGCATTCAACTACGCCGAGGAATTCAAGAAACTCGACCTCAAGGCCCTGAAGAAGGACCTCTATGCGCTGATGACCGACTCGCAGGACTGGTGGCCGGCGGATTACGGTCACTACGGGGGACTCTTCATCCGGATGGCGTGGCACAGCGCAGGCACCTACCGCATGGGCGACGGCCGCGGCGGCGCGGGGTCCGGCTCCCAACGCTTGGCGCCCCTCAACAGCTGGCCGGACAACGTAAACCTCGACAAGGCGCGCCGTCTGCTCTGGTTGATCAAGCAGAAATACGGCCGGAAAATCTCCTGGGCCGACCTGATGATCCTCGCCGGCAACTGCGCTTTGGAGTCGATGGGCTTCAAAACCTTCGGCTTCGGCGGCGGGCGCAAGGACGTCTGGGAGCCAGAGGAGGGGATCTACTGGGGCAGTGAGGACAAGTGGCTTGGTGACACGCGCTACAGCGGCGACCGGGATCTCGAGAATCCCCTCGCCGCCGTGCAGATGGGCCTCATCTACGTGAATCCGGAAGGGCCGAACGGCAACCCGGACCCGGTTGCCTCCAGCCGTGACGTTAGAGAGACCTTCGCGCGTATGGCGATGAACGACGAAGAGACCGTCGCGCTCGTCGCCGGCGGCCACACCTTCGGCAAATCCCATGGCGCCGGTCCCGCGACCCATGTGGGACCGGCACCCGAAGCGGCCGGCATCGAAGAGCAGGGCCTCGGCTGGAAGAGCAGCTTCGGCAGCGGCAAGGGCGGTGATACGATCGGCAGCGGCATCGAGGGCGCCTGGAAGCCGAACCCGACCAAATGGGACAGGGGCTATCTGAACGTGCTGTTTAAATACGAGTGGGAACTGATCAAGAGCCCTGCTGGCGCGCATCAGTGGCTGGCCAAGGACGTGGCCGAAGAGGACATGGTGGTTGACGCGCACGACCCGTCGAAGAAGCACCGGCCGATGATGACCACGGCGGACCTCTCGCTGCGCTTCGACCCGATCTACGAGCCGATCGCGCGGCGCTACCGGCAGAACCCCGAGGAATTAGCGGATGCCTTCGCCCGGGCCTGGTTCAAACTGACCCACCGCGACATGGGACCGCGTTCACGCTATCTCGGTCCGGAGGTACCGGCGGAGGAACTGATCTGGCAAGACCCGGTGCCCGCAGTCGATCATAAGCTGATCAACGCGAAGGACATCGCAGACCTCAAGGGCAAGATCCTTGCTTCGGGCCTGTCGATCTCCCAACTGGTCTCGACCGCCTGGGCGTCGGCGTCCACGTTCCGCGGTTCCGATAAGCGGGGCGGTGCGAACGGGGCGCGCATCCGTCTTGCCCCGCAAAAGGATTGGGAAGTCAACCAGCCTGACCAACTGAAGACTGTGCTGCAGACCCTTGAGGGAATCCAAAAGGCGTTCAACAGCGCGCAGTCAGGCGGGAAGAAGGTTTCGCTCGCCGACTTGATTGTCCTGGGTGGATGCGTAGGTGTCGAGCAGGCTGCAAAGAATGCTGGCCACGATGTGCGTGTTCCCTTCACGCCCGGACGCACGGATGCGTCGCAGGAGCAAACCGACGTGGCGTCATTCGTCGTACTCAAACCGGCTGCAGACGGGTTCCGTAACTACCAGAAAACCAAATACGCTGTATCGGCAGAGGAACTGCTGGTTGATCGTGCGCAACTGCTGACGCTGACCGCTCCTGAGATGACGGTTCTCGTTGGCGGTATGCGCGTCTTGAATGCCAACTTCGGAAATTCCCAGCACGGTGTTTTTACCAAGAAGCCAGAGACGCTCACCAATGACTTCTTCGTGCATCTGCTCGATATGGACACGACGTGGAAGGCAACCGCGGAAGATGAAGACGTGTTCGAGGGGCGTGATCGTGCAACGGGCGCACTTAAGTGGACCGGCACCCGTGTCGACCTCATCTTCGGTTCGAACTCCCAGCTCCGGGCTCTGGCCGAGGTCTACGGAAGCGCGGACGCGCAGACGAAGTTTGTCCAAGACTTCGTGGCGGCCTGGACCAAGGTGATGAACCTTGACCGCTTCGACCTCGCCTGTTCGTAGCATAAACGTATAGGGCAACTTAAGTGAAATGCAACGACGCTATGGGTGATGCTCCTAAAAAAATCAAGATCCGTAACATTGGCAACTGTCTGAAGGCCGATAAAGCTTATGGCAAAGGGGTAGCCGACGCACTTGGTATTCCACTGAGCGAAGTGCCCAAATAGCAGCGGGGTAATCTTTCAGGGGGAAATGATTTCACACAAACACCGGGCCGGAACAGCCAGCCCGGAAATATAAATAAGAGGAGGAAGATATTATGTTGAAAACTTTGCTTGTCATAGTGTGCATACTGTCGCTTTCCGGTTTTGTCTTTGCTGAGGATATAGTTGTAAAGGTTAACCTGGTGGATGAACACGGAGTAGGGAAGGAGATCGGAACAGTGGCTGCATCTGACAGTAAATACGGACTTATCCTTACCCCCCAGTTGAGTGATCTTACTCCGGGTTTGCACGGCTTCCATGTGCACGACAAACCGGACTGTTCCCACGCCGTGAAAGACGGAAAAGCGATCCCGGCCCTTGCCGCAGGGGGCCATTATGATCCTGCCGGCACTGGAAAGCATGAGGGGCCTTATGGAAACGGACATCTTGGCGATCTGCCCGCCCTCTATGTCGCGGCTGACGGAAAAGCAACCCTTCCTGTCCTTGCCCCTCGTTTGAAGGTGGCGGACATTAAGGGTAGGTCTCTTATGATCCATGCCGGAGGCGACAACTATTCCGACGCTCCTGCCCCGCTTGGCGGGGGCGGCGCCAGGGTAGCATGCGGAGTCGTCAAGTAAAAGCAAAAAGACTGTAATATTCCTTTGCAACTGTTATAAGAAAATAACATCCTGTGCTCTTGGCACAGGTCCTTATCAGCGACCCACAGGGTTAACGCCCTGTGGTGTCGCAATGACTTTATTTACAAGGAAAAAATAAAATCAAGGAAGAAAAGCAAATGACAGGTGAAGTGATCACCAATTTGAGATGAATTGATGTGCGCAGTAGATGAAGTATTCAACAAAACTATGAGACCCTTGAAAAAGAGTAGTTGTACTCCTGTGTTTGGGACTAATTGGTATTCTCTGCCAGGCCATAAGGTAACTACGACATCTAAGGCGGTATGGGATAATAGTGTCCGAAGTACTCCGGAATTGATGTCCGAACCCCACCGGAATGTCCAATTTCAGCTAAACAAAATTGCAGGTGGATACTACAATTCCAACAGGAAGCATTATTTTTCGCTGAACGGTAAAAATGTCTTTTTGCAAGTATTAGAAATTTTATTGTTTTTAGGTATATGTAAACTAAATTTTCTTAGCTGCTTCATTAAGTCCTCACTTCGTGCTCATACTACGGCGCGACTTTCCCATCCAATGAAATAGTTTCAAGAAGCGCCAAGAGGTGCATTTGAGAGGGCCGAAGGCGTACTGCCTCCACTGCTTTTTCCACTAAGTTTAACATTAACCCGAAAAATGCGTTTGCTATAGGCATACCTATAGAGTCAAGCCTATCAAGGCATTGGCTGATTTGTCGATATAAAAGCTAATACTGATGCTGTTTCTTGTTCCACCTCCTGAAAATTATGTTCTTTTTATCTAAATGCAGTGCAATTACCAAAACTGGGGGGAAAGTATTGTCCCACGCGGTTAAAGAGGTAGCGCAGTTTTGATCGTACTTTCTGCGTAAAGACAGAAATCCGCAATACAGGTTTCCTTCCATCCCATCCTAATTGGGCTGGAAGGACAAGATACTTGTACCGTAAGGTTTTCAAACGTTCTGTCTTTTCTTTTTGACCGAGTATCTGATGCCTGAACAGGACAAACAGATTGTAGATGAATACCCGAATAAGCATAGCCGCCTCCGTTGAGTAGAAATACTTCATCGAGAACCCGCCGAGTGCAAAATCCTCTTTCAGTTCCTTGATGGTATTCTCATCGTTCGCCCTATGCCTGCATTGCTTCCATACCTCATATGTAGAATCATGTGAATTGGTTATCCATACGCTATAACGATAATGCCCTGTATCAAACTCATCTCCGAAAAGAGACAACTCTTTTCCCATCGCGTGCGGTCTCTTCTTGACATCCTGGCGCACTGCAATAAACCTCCTGTCGATTATCCACTCTACATGCTGGAAGAAGAACTCAGTGATCCATATCCCTTCTTCTACCTGTGCCCAGTTTTGTTGTGCGTAGATTATCCTCTGCAGCGGACGATATAGGCGAGCAGCTATGATATATACTAATTCTCTCTTCTCAAGCAGTTCGATGAACTCCCTAAGATAAAATCCACTGTCTGCAATAATGCCCTTGATATCGATATGACCGTTGATCCTCTGCCATGTGGATTCAAAAAATCCAATAATGTTGTTCCATGACATCACGTTGCCGGGGCGGTTCCAAAGATTTATCACATACTTGTTTCTGTTAAGAAATGCCAGAAGCGGGCTGTGGCTACCACGGCCCTTCTTCTTCGGGTTATATCCCCTCTTGACTCCCTCCTGTTTTCCGTATCGCTCAAGGACTGTAGAATCGAACGTCAACCAGTCCTCTTTGAGCTCTTTCCAGGGGATCAATCTCTTCAAGTATCCCCATAATCCCTCCGACATCTCTTCCACTTCCTTCAGTTTTCTGATCTTCCTGAAAAGCCTGCCCAATGTCGTCGAGGCGATAGGAAGCCTCTTCACTGCAAAAAGATCGGTGAAAATCTCCTGCCAACCAAGATAAAGTAGATGAGAAAACCTGCTGCCTCCCGCATAGATCAGAAGGATGTATGCCAATACCTTGCTGTATATCCCCATTCCATTGGGTGAACTCTCATGGATCGGAATCACCTCTTGCAAAATTCCTCTCAATTTGATCTTTTCAAAAAATGCAGCCAATAAACTGAATCCCCCATATGCCGTCATCTTCTTCTCCGTAAATCCAATCCTTACTTTATTTATTTCGATCTTTGTGCTACATTTTGACTGCATATTTCTATTCTCCTTTCGTTTAGAGTTGATGGTCGGGTAAACCTATTGATTCTAATACGAAAGGAGAATTTCTTCGGGGATATTATTTTAGGTCAACTGCACTTTTTGGGTTAATAATTTGTTTCTTCGGGTCATTAGAGGAAATACTCATCAGCGCAGTCTTACTGCCCGCTGATGTTGGACTTGATGTGATACTAATAGCGCACGAACTACCCTTTGCTACTACTGTGCAGTTGTTTGTCTGACTAAACTCAACTGCATTTGTACCCGCAATTATTATTGCATTTACAACGAGGTCTGATGTGCCTGTATTTTTAATCGTAACTTTTTTAGGAGCAGATGTAGAGCCCACCACGACAGAACCAAAGTTAACTGATGTAGTAGAAACGGTGGTCGTCGGAGGCGGGTCCTGCCCCGAGAGTTGCACGTTAATGGTTGTTTTCTTAGGGTCACTGGATGAAATACTCATAATCGCAGTTTTATTACCAAAAAGAGATGTTGGGCTGAAAGTCACCGAGATAGTACATGAGCTACCTGGAGAGATTACGGTGCAGGAGTTTGTTTCACTGAAGTCATTTGGATCTGCACCTGCGATACTTATCGAATCTATTATAAGACTGCCCTTGCCCGTATTCTTGACAGTTACTGTTTTCGGAGCAGACGTGCTTCCGGCTTTCAGTGAACCGAAGTTAATCGATGTGGGGAGTACGGAGATTTTGGGGATACCAGCCTGAACTGCTGTAAAAGTTGCTGTGACGGTTGTGTCGGCATTCATCGTTATAGTACAAGTGCCCATGCCTGAACACCCGCCGCCGGACCAGCCTGCAACTGTTGAGCCGGTAGCCGGGGTGGCTGTCAAGCTTACCACAGTACCAGAGGTAAATGATCCTACGCAAGTGGCCCCACAATCTATGCCGGCCGGTGAACTTATCACTTCCCCTGTCCCTGTTGATGTATTTGATTTTGTTAGCGTGAGAGTATGCGGGACTGTAACCCCTATGCCTGTTAGTGAAGCACTCACTGTTATGTTTGAGTCATATGTTACAACCAGGCTTGCACTTTTAGTTCCATTTGAGTCAGGAGCGAATAATACTTGAACTGTACATGTTCCCGCTGGGGGAAGTGTCTTACCCGAGCAGGAATCTTTTTGGATACTGAATTCAGAGGGATTGGCACCTCCTTTTGATATCGATGTTACGCCGGAACCGGCCGTGCCATTGTTTGTGACAATAAAAGTTTGAGGCTGCGAAGAGTTACCAATATTTACGCTACCGTAATCCTGAGAAGTTGGAGATATGTTTAACGCTGCCTGCGGCAGTGTGTCCGAGAGTTTCAGCACAAATATCTGTCCGCTGTAAGCGTTTAGAGGGATCTGTCCGCTAGGAGTCTGTCGGACTTTCAACATTTCTGAAAAGTTTACTTCTTGAAGGACACGGCAGTCTCTTAAGAACCTTTATTGCAAACTGGGCAGCAGAAATCTTTTCGGCCTGTAATTATCTAAGTCCGACAGACCTGCATGGGCGTTCCTTATGGCATAATAGACAAGCGGCATAAGAATGAACAACAGGAGATCAGCATAATGTTCAAACAATGTGACAGAGAGACGATATATTTATTTCCGCCGTCGGTGCAGGAATGGTTGCCCGAGGGTCACTTGGCGAGATTTGTCGTAGAGATAGTGGATCAGCTTAATCTTGACCGGTTGAAAAATGATTATGCAGGACGAGGCAGTGAGGCATACAGCCCTGAGATGCTGGTGGCATTATTATTTTACGGATATGCGACGGGAGTCTTTTCGAGCAGGCAATTAGAGCGTAGCACGTACGACTCTGTAGCATTCCGGTATGTGGCAGCCAACAGTCACCCTGACCATGACACAATAGCAACCTTTCGACGTCGGTTTTTGCCTAAGCTGAAAGAACTGTTTGTGCAGATACTAATGATAGCAGCAGAAACCGGGGTATTGAAGTTAGGCACGGTCAGCTTGGATGGGACCAAAATGAAAGCCAATGCCTCAAAGCACAAGGCGTTGAGCTACGGGCATGCATGCAAAATAGAGAATAAGTTGAAAGTGGAAGTGGCGGAACTGATGAAGAAAGCTGAGGCTGCTGACAAAGCTGACATTCCTGACGGCATGAACATCCCGGAAGAGCTGGAGCGGCGAGAGAAGCGGCTGAAAATGATAGCTGAAGCAAAAGCTGAGATAGAGCGCCGTGCGGCAGAGCGGCATGCAATGGAACAAGCCGACAGTGAAAAGAAACAGGCAGAGCGTGTAGCCAAACAAAAGCAGAGCGGCAAGAAACCCCGAGGCAAAGGACCCAAGCCGCCTGCAGCCGGGCCAACTGACAAAGATCAGGTCAATCTGACCGATGAAGAATCTCGCATAATGCCGGCATCGGGTGGAGGATTCAAGCAGGCTTATAATGCTCAAGCAGCCGTGGATACAGAAACAATGCTTATTGTCGCAACGCATGTAACACAACAATCCAATGACAAACAGCAGATGAAACCAGCGCTTGAAGCGCTTACATATCTGCCCGAACAACTTGGCAAAGTAAAAACTATAATAGCCGACAGCGGGTATTACAGCGAAGCAAATGTGCAAGAATGTGAGAGCAAAGGAATAGAGCCATATATAGCAGTAGATCGGCAGAGTCATAATCAGCCTTTATGGGAGCGATTCGTCGAACCGCCTCCATTGCCGGTTGATGCTGATGCAGTGACAAGAATGAAACATCGGTTGAAGACAGTTGCCGGTAAGGCAATTTATGCGATACGCAAGAGTACTGTGGAGCCGGCGTTTGGGGTAATCAAGGCAGCTATGGGATTTGACCGATTCCTGTTGCGTGGTTTTACTGCAGTCAATGGCGAGTGGGATATGATCTGCATTGCATGGAACATCAAAAGGCTGCATGCATTGAGGAACAGCCAGGTAGGCGCCTGAAAATGGCGATGGCATAATGTATCCAACAAAACACCGGCAGGAAAGAACCGATGACAGACGATCAAATCATGAAAAATAACTACAATCGACTCTCTCGGATTCCAACCGCTGTCAAAAACAGCAATTCAAGTCCGACAGACTCCTAGGCAAGATAACTACAACCGAATGTCCAACTATCCCGATAGGGTTTGGTTCAGGTTGGACGTTGATTTCAAAGGTATGAACAAAACTCGGTGTCTTGGCGGTTGTCCCGACAACAGAGGCTACTGTGCAAATGATTTAAAATCAGCAAGGGCCACATTTCTTTGGTTCTCACTCACCAAAGTTCTAAACGGTGTATATCCAGTCTGGGCGAATCAATTCGACATCTGGACCCCGAACATTCCCAAGGAAAATGAAAAAATGCTTTATTCACTCTGTTTCGCATTTTGCTTAGCGGAGAACCGTTGTGTGGTAACGAAGTTCGAGAAAGACAATCCGGTGGAAGGCGCTCCAGAGGTGTTCGTTGACAATCCACTCTGCCCAACCAATCCGGAATCCTTTTGGTCAAAAACACTCGACAGCGAAATCGTTGAGGAGTCGCAGTTGGCCATTGAGTTGGTAGAGCTTGTCAAGCAACTTTACAAAAAGTGGAATCATAAATATTGCAAGGGGCAAGTCCTGCGCAGCATCGGGTTACAAGACGAGCCATATTTCAAGTATTTCGACTACAAGGATTTTGTCACACCGCATTCAGGACTTATCCAAATTCAAAAATATGCTGAAACCCACAACGCGGAAGACCTGATGGAACTCTTCGAGAAAATCTCTGCAAAGACCAAAGAGGTACGAGAAGAAATTTATAGGCTGTTGACTCAGGAGTTTGCGTATTTTGAATAGTCAGCGAGAAATCGAGGAGCACCAAATAGGGGCTGCACCGGACGCTGGGTAGCGCCGGTTGTGAGCAAGTCATTTCATTGCGATGAACACCTGATACTTGAGAGTGTTGAAAAAATAAAACTATACAAAAGTTCTCCGCGAAACATGCAGCATGTAGTTTTTGAAATCGGAGTTTTCCATTTATCGAACGCAGTCGCCAACTCCCGCCGGCCTGTGTGTGTTTCTCGGGAAAATTGATAAACTGAGGGTCATTATCTGGTCGCCGCAGATTTCGTCCCGAACCATGCATTGCTTTCCGGGGCTAAAAGATAAGAAATAAGAGGGGACCGGATTTCAACTTCACCTACGAAGAGTGAAAAATGAATGTTGAAGTAACTTAGCGATTATGAAAAGAAATGGACATGAAGTTCACCGGGAGTGTAAGCGATCCGGTGGAACGACGCGGTAGACTCATTAGTCTTTCCACAAGTCAAAAGTTGCTACCATTTGTGGTATTCCATGTCGGCTGGCTACACCCCGTGTTATTTCAACAAAGTGTCGCAGTGTTTTCTCGTCGATAACGTTCGCCTCAGCAACCCCCAGTTCAGCTAGTTCCGCCTTGGAGGCAAGACCTTGAATTCGCATAGTAAAACGTTCTATCTCATATGCAAAGCGTTGACGCATGACTAGAAATGGACGCCAGAGAAACCAACCTGTGTAGAACAGCAGCACACCCAAGCCGCTAATGACACGGTGTTCTACTACGTCAGAAGAAACCTGCGGCTTGAGCTCCTTCCATTCTTTATTTAGGGCTAGCAGTTTTTCTTTCTCGTCTCGTTGATTAGCTCCTTCAGCCATACCCAAATGAGAATTTAGCCGCTGGAAATTTTCATCTATAACCTGGATATGCGTTTCCATCTTAATTGCTTCACCCCCCGCCCACATGGCAAGGATAAGCGGAAAAATAAGGAGCAAAATAGTGAGTATACTAGTATTCGCCGCCGCTGCTCGTCCTCGAACTGCCCCAACGAAAGCCCTAACATATATCCTTCGTACCCACCCTCTTCTCTGAGTACTTAGGTATTGCCGTATCTGTTTTTCTCTTTGACCGAGAATAAGACCATAGAGAATCGCGACGACAGCGCTACCAACTATTCCTATTATCAAACCTGTGATCATTGATCATCTCTCCTGCGTATTCTACAATTTAATAAAAGACTATTACTTCTCAGGCAGATTGTCAACAAAGTTTGCCGGAAAACGGCTCATGAGAGGCTTAAAACTCCACATAATATTGTTATTTTTATTGATATTTAGAATACACTAAATCGCACAAAGAAATAATTTTCACTGGATTCCTTGAGTAATCCCTGTTCAAACATTCACCTCTCAGATTCAGCTTTCAGATGTGTTCTACAGGAAGTTGTCTTGCAGTCTGAAGTTGCTGAGAATCCATACAGCACGCAAAGTTTCATAGTCTAATTTCTATTTTCTTTTACAAAACTCAATCATTGCTCTTTTTAAGACTTCTGCAAACTGCTGAAAAGTAGCCCTGACGAATTTCTCTCTCGAAATAAACCACATAGTTATTGTTCCTGTTCTTAAAGGCCAATCAATAATTCTTGCATTAAATGAAATTAAAACGTCGTAGTATTTTTCACAAATTTCATAAAATTGGTTTACCTCAGACAAGTAGCGATTTGAGATTAATAGTTCAATGCAAGCATATCGAAATAAGCTAGTAGTAAAAGTTGAACTTTTATTTTTGTCTTTTAATTTCGCGATTGTCAACAACTTTTCGAAGTATTTTGTATTGTACTCAAGCTCACTAATCAAACCGAAGAATCGCCGTCCAATTTCTTCATTCTGTATCAACTCATAAAAAGAACCCCTACCAATAGTTGATTCAAGAACTATGCTGTCTGGTTCATTGGGATTATTTATACAGTCCCCTAAGGCTTCTGTAAAATTCTCCTCAAATTCAGCATTTTTTATATGATCTTTAGGATAATAAAATAATACTCCTTTACCGGTAATATCAAAAGGTATTTTCGTGCCAGCTTCCGCAATTGTAATCGTCCCATGTTTAAAGCTTTGCCTAATGCCTAACTCATAAAAAACATTCGGATTGTGGTCAGTTAGGTCAGCGACTACGATGTCTGATGAAATTAAATCTCTTATGATTTCTTTTAAAATTTGTCCTCTTAGAGCTTTGGATCTTTCTGCAATCAGTCCTTCGACAGATTCAATTTTGGGTTTGAGAAAATTCTTGAAGTGATCTTTCCAATATCTCTCTGTTCTTTTAGTAGTCGTTTTAGAGAAAGGCATTATTACGAAGCACTTTTTCATATCACCCTCCAAGGACTAACTTGGCGGTATTATATCAAATTCCGATAATCGCATTATCTTTCTACATAATACCATGTGGAGTGTTGCTCTCTATCGGGACCTTACGAGGTGTTTGTAACAGGAAGAAGTTTGCTTTCCATAGTTCTGTTCAAAAGAGTTACGTTAACACATCTTTTGAGTGCAGGTTTTTATTGGAAAGGTGACAGATGAATAGTCCCTTTGGAAATTTCTTTAAATAAGAATTGACGAGGATATTTAAAAAATATTACTGTGTAGCAGTAGCATTAGCAGTATAAAAACAATATCATGCCCCGACATTAGGAATAGAATATGCCATCAGGTGATGCGCACAGACAATGGTTTCCGGAAATGATAGAAATACTGCGGCAACAGTGGAAACCTGAATTTTCATGGGATGAACTTATCCATCTTACGTCTCATCTGGATGCTATACTGCAACAAATAAGAAAAGACCGTAATATCATTCCCCCCATGTGTACTTGCAGTAAGTGCGGCGTATATGGGCGCTCACTCTTTGGTAGGATTTCGATAAATGCTACAATTTTAGCGGCTGGACGTTTCGGAATTGCATCACCGTCCAACGTTAAGGAACTATCCAAGGGCTGGAAAAAATATCGAAAGGAACACGACCTTGACCACTATGGAGGGAAGGAGAGCACAGCAACTACCTATTAGGCCCTCTGTATCTAATTGGCGATTGCTGTGAGCTATTAATGGATTTATTGTTCAATGAAACCAGCTGACGATCTTAAAGTCTTCATCACGAGTAGAGACTCGACGTGCGACGAGTGTGGCGAAAATCTGGGTCGTAAGGCGTGGATTACTCTAACCCGAGACAAAGGGGCGCTCTGCTTAGCCTGTGCCGATCTAGAGCACCTTATATTCCTGTCGTCGGGAAATGCCGCGCTTACCAGACGGGCCCGCAAGCACTCAACGTTATCAGCTGTGGTCCTAAAATGGAGCCAGAGTAGAAAGCGATATGAACGACAGGGGCTTCTAATAGAAGAAGCGGCATTGGAAAAGGCCGAAAAAGAATGCCTGGCTGATGAAGAAATAAGACTACGGCGACAGAAACGTGAAGCAGACCGGAGGGAGGAGATAGACCTCCAGTACATAAGTAATTTCGCCGATCGTGTGCGGCAACTTTTCCCTTCGTGCCCACTTGGACGAGAATTTGTCATAGCCGAACATGCATGCTTGAAATACAGTGGCCGAGTGGGCCGCACAGCGACAGCAAAGAGTCTCGAAGAGAATGCTATTCGCCTAGCCGTTATTGCGCATATTCGTCATGTGGAAACGCCGTATGACAGATTGTTGGCCAAAGGTCACGATAGACGAACCGCACGAGCCCGGGTTGAAGAAAAAGTTGATGAAACAGTGAGTAAGTGGGAACACTAATGACCTGGGGAAAAGTTGCACGATAGAGGCTTTTCATTCATTTAATTCTTCCTTGTAATCCGCGTCTGTGGTATACTCTTCAAAAATGCTGAGTATAACCAGAAATCAATGTCGACAACATTGGAAAGCAAGGTATCACATCATATTACGTTAAAAATGGTTCTGGGTGGTTTTGGATTGCGCAGAGACGGAAAGAATGGGTTAGCTAATTATCTTATTGTTTAACTACTACCAAAGTGCCAGCCATCATGTCGTGAAGAGCTTGTTTCTTCTGTGTAAACCCAGCCATCATGTAACCGATAAGCAATATTAATGTGGATAATATTTTTGCAAAATATCGCCCAGTTGCCTTACCGAATGAGATTTTATTGCCTTCAAGGTCGGTAACAACAATGCCTATCGCCATCTTCCCCAGCGTTGCTTGTTTATCTGAACTTTCCATAATTGCAGAGTATAGCCAAGATGCGATAAAAGTGAATAAGTTTGCAGGAAGTGAGTTTGCTGCCCGAAGACCGCTTCCTGTTAATGCATATAAGGCAACAACAAATATCACCGATATAAAGAGCCACACAATGAAATCTACCAAAGAAGCCATTACCCTTCGCCAGAATCCCGCATACACTACATTCTCTGCTGGTCCTGAGAAATATTGGTGTCTGTATCCTGAAGTTTCCTTTGTGTTTTGTTCTTCTTGTTGAGAGTGTATTGACACAGAGTCAGTTCTTTTTTCATTGTCCTTAATTTTCTGCGCCTTCCATTTCTCATATTCTTCTCTGTTTTTAAATTCTGGCATGGCTCCCTTTGTTACCTTCTAACATAACCTACGAGAGTTTTCCTTTTCAACGTCTTCGGGACATGATCTAATGATGTGGAGTTGATGGAAATCATCACATTAACCTGTAATCTCTCAGAGAGTTTTTCCACAGCCCGGCAAGACGTGACCCCACTTCTATCTTTTTCCTCTCCAGCTCTATTGTTTCCTGGCAATCCCGGCAATAAAGAGCAAAGGGGACGACGCTCAGACGGTCTTCGCTGATCTCTTCATTCCGCTCTTCAAGATTCTGAGCGCATCCATTTTTCTTTCAAGAAGCATTCTTCTTACCGTCTCGCGTCGTACCTGTGTCATATACAGCCCCCGTATGAAAAGGTCAGTATCTGATGGATATCATATTGTGATTACTCTTACGGCTTGATGACAGAGAGATGAAGAGTTTATTAAATTGCAGAAAGTAATCTTTAGCATTTCTTACCCCTGTTTGATCCCTCTAAATTAGCGGCTTCAAACTTACGCAATGTTTATAGAGGAGGATGCAGAAGGAATCATACTGGGATGCACCGAGATACCATTGTTGATCAAACAGGAAGATGTGAGCATGACAGTTTTCGACATGACGACGATGCACGTGGAGGCTGCAATAGAATATTCACTGAATAGAAAATAATCCCTTTCTTGTGGAAACAAGGCCCCTGCGCATAACAAGGTATACGCCTAAAAGGACGAAAGAAATGCAGTATTAAAGAGAGTCGTGAGAGGCAAACATCCATCCTGAAGCAAACAGAACGAACATTTGATATAATGATGAATATTACAACCAGAAATAACTGATTGAAGATGTGGGTTAAAATGGTTGAAGGGATAGAATTTATAATCAATAAGTATCCAGTAGGCTTAATTGTCGCTCAAGTTGAAAAGTTAAATATTATTCCCTGCTGAGGCTGGATTGAAAAACCAGACTAAAAAGTCCAGACTAAAAGCAGCCTGGGGGTGTAATTGTGAAAGTACTCATTCTGTTAATTTCTCTCTCAGCAATTTTCGTGATTTTCTACGCATTGTTCAGAGCTGCAACCCTGAATAGCAAGATCCCAGGAGGGCTTGTCAAGGAAACTTGGCGGCTTCTTTACTACCTAATAGGACTTTTGGCAGTAGGATATCTAACGATGCCATTATTTCCAATGTTGCCTGAGTCATCGAGAGACCTCATTGTTTCAACTATTTATCTGGCGGGGGCTATCTTTATTGTAAAGGTAATCAATCTCATTTATAAGATAACAAAAGAGATAGGATTATAAATCAAGAAGTGGGCGCCAAGGACGATTTAAAGAATATTATAGAAAAGCATATCGGCGAGGCTGTCAGCTCTTTTTTTCTTGCAAAGTCTTTAGCAATCATAAACGAGTCAACTGAGAATAAAGAGAGTTTCATCGCTGCTGCCGATCGGATCTGCAAAAGGATAGCCTTATTTATTGATAAAAACCTGGCGCAAACAGTATTTGAAAAGCTCATGGCAGAGATTGAGAAAAAACCCTTATTGCATGGACCAAAAAGGAGATACACAAGGGTTACTTACTGCAAGAAGGTGCGAGTGAAATACAATGGTGCACACCATGAATTAGACTCTGAAAATCTCTCAGAAGGAGGGATGTACATTAGGGCAAAGGAACCATTTCCTGCCGGTTCAGAATTAGAAATAACTTTGTCTTTAGGAGTTGGAAGCAAGATATATTTAACAGGGGTCGTAGTTTATGAAACGAGCCCGCTGAGTGACTCTTCAAAACTTCCCCCAGGCATGGCAATCGAGTTTAAAGAAATCGGGGACAAGGAGATCGAGATGCTGCGGGGCTATATAAAAAGAGCCCAAGATTAAAATTTTATTGAGAGTATGGAACATCAGCTTAATAAAACCCTCTCTATTGGATGAACAAGACTCCTTCCTCCTGAACTCAACACCCTTGCATCCTGATATAATTGTCCATAGTACAACTGGTATTGACTATGAAGAAGAGTCTTGGAAATAAGAACCGAATTGGTCATTTTGAAAGGGAAGCAACACTCAACTTGTTGAGGTGGTTGTTCAAGGCTCGATCATCAAACTGATGCTCTTAACTTTCCTACTTTCTCCTCGCAGCTGCCATCCCCAAAAGACCCGAGCCTAAGAGCCATACAGAGGAAGGGATGGGAGCCCATGTGGTCGTAGTTACATGTGAAGCAGAATGGTTGGTTTCCCAAAAAATAGGATTGTTGTTGTTCGTTGGGTCCCAAGTGCCTCTCCATCCCGTCAAATTGCTCTCGGTGACATAGACGTAGAGATACTGATCCAAGCCGTAAAAATTGCTGTTTTTCTGGTTGTTGGCAAACAGGAATTCCATGGTGCCTTTTCGGCCGCTGCCATCGAACCAAACCTCCTCTAAGGTATATGACGAGGCAATAGTATGCCCAGGCCATTTACTTTTGTCTGTGCCTGTAATTGTTAGACTTCCGGACTGGAAAGCACCGGTCTCGCTAAACTGCGCCGTAAGAGCAAACTTGCCATTTGTCACCGGGTAATATTGATATTTTGGATTCGACTTCGGCGCATAGAGTGTCAAGCTTCCTCCACTGACATTAAGCGTACCCCCTGCGCCACTGTATTTGTAAGTCAACTGATCGCCGGTCGACATAACTTCAGGATAGTAGGGGGGGGTCCAATTCTGTAGATAGGCGTTTGCGTCTACCGCCGCTGACAGCAACGCGAACACCGCAAGAAAGACCACACCGATAAATTTTAGATATCTCGGTAAACCCACACTCTCCTTCATTGCTTTCCTCCTGATTAATGTTAAAAACAGTGCTTTTCGTGATTTATCCTTTAAATCATGTTCTCATTATACTAAATATACCCAATAATAAATATAAGGGAAAAAGTAACATTGTTACCACTGATTTCTCTCGTAAATCTTCAGTGTTATAACATGTTGACCCGCGAGGATTTGTAGGTGTACTTGATGTCCGGCCTTGCTGAACAATCCTCACCACGATCATATCTGTTGCCGATGAATGTTTCTACCGGAATTTCACGCCGGGGAAACGGGACCAACTGCAGGGTGATCTAACCGGGTCATAATATCGGTGTCGCCAAGGTCAGTATAATTCAGGGCGTACTATGCAGTTATGAGAACTCGCAATTTTTGAGAGTTACTGTGAGTACTCGGATGCCAGAACTGAAAATTGTATAATGCAGATTTCTCAAAAACCTCAAATTACTTCTTAATTCACACCGCACATCGTCAAAGCAGTATTCAGGGCTTTTCTGTTAATATCGTTGCTTTCACCAAACCACAAACTATCCAGCCTGCCATCCCGAGTCTTACCTCTCTCATAGTTGAGATACTCATTGACAGCGTTGTATGCCCCCCAATAGGTTTTCCCGGCTAGTTTGCTTCCCTTTCCGCTTTCGAAGAATTTGTCAACGGCAGGCATGATTTTCTTGCTCTTCTTAATATCCTTAATATCGAAGACCTCTTTCACATATTTCTTCAAGTCTTCTGAATTGATGTCTTTTTTCGCTAATTCTTCATATTGCTTTACAGTGGCGACAAACTCTCTATTGGCTGTATCCATAATTTCTCTTATGTCTTCAAGATTCTTGATAAGTCCAGACGTGTGCTTGACTCTTAGCAATTTACTGGCTTTTGATTCATGAGCCAGAGTCAAAGTGTTCATACAGACAACCCTGATTGGGGTGAAACCCACTCTAACGGCCAGGCTGCCATCATGGGAATTAGAGAGTAGAATGAAGTTCTGAATGGTGTCATCCTTCTTGACCTGCAACGTCGCGTCCTTTATCCTTGCAAGGACCCAGACGCGCCTCCCTCTCTTGAGGCTTCCTGCAGTATCAATAATCGCAATGTCTTTATCAAGGAATGGCTGAAACCATGCAAAGGCCTCTTTGTTCTGTAAAAGTCTATATTCGGGCCCCACAACGCCCAGGATTGCATTATCAGTTTTTCGACAAGTTGCATAGTAATCATCTATCCCAAGTACGGCTCCTCTCTTGTCCTGAGTAAATATCTCTCTAAGCTCAACCTCCCAGTCCAGTCCTGCCGCAACTATAGCCGCCTCAAGGCTAAGGTTCGTTCCTTCCGGAAATGATACTCCCAGACTATGCCAAGGCTTTGCCCCCACAAAGAATCCACTCTCGAACTCATGTCCCATAGTTCCCTCCTCGACGAATACGGTTTTCCCTAACTAATGTTCTATCTCCAATAGACGGTGTAAACCCCCACTTGATGTTTTTTTGCATTTCTAACAGATTAACACGAATATTGTAGATAGTCTATGCATTATGTTAAATAATATGACGATAGTCTATTAATATTCTTCATAAAAGTATCATATCCTCTATCCATGGATATGACAGAACTGTTGAAGGGTATCGGACAAAAAATTAGGACTATACGAAAAGCGAAAGAAATCTCCCAAGAACGGATAGCAGAATTGGCTGGTCTTCATCCGACTTATATCAGCCATATTGAACAGGGCAAAGTAAATGCATCAATTTACAGTTACTACATGGTGGCAAAGGCACTAAAAGTTCCTCTTTCTGAGATTGTGGATATTCCGGTAAAGCCAAAAGACCGAAGACTCGCCAATGACCTTGCGGTTATCACTGGCCTTGTGAGAGAGCTCGACAGAAACAGGCAAACGATATTCTTGTCTGTAGCAAAAGGTTCTCTCGACGCTATCAGAGGATTACCAACTCGTAAAGCCTCAAAAAAATAAGATCTTCGCTGCACTCACCGTGCTGTAGGAGATTTCATCTGCGATATCAGATACCCGGACATGTCCATAAATCAGATGTATAGTGGACACCTAAATGTTATGCCGCGAATCCACATTCATCAAGCAATCCATCCCGAAAATTTGCGAGGGTTTTATGGACAAGAGATGGATCGAGACCTGTGTGCGTTTCATTGGGAAAGAGACACTACTTTCTCAAATTGTCAGGTATTGCTAACACCTACGAACAAACGTTTTTAGATGTGCCGAAGTTTTATTGATTTCTTCATCAAATGTGCACTTCTGACATTTTGCATCAAGTGTGGAGTATTCTTGAAAATGCGCGAACTCAAGCGTGGTTGAATTTCGAACTGTGTCTATAGTTGCACTATTGGATGCATCTTGCACATGTTAGATGCCGAATTATAAGATCATCTCGAATCTACTTCCAGCATTTATTTCCTCAAAACTTCTCTTATTTTTTGTAAAAGCTTAGTCGGTGAAGCAGGTTTTTCGATATACGCGAACTCCTTTTCGATGATCCCGTGTTTGTGAATGATGTCCGCCGGATAACCGCTCATAAAGAGCACCTTAATGCCGGGTCTTATTTGCTTTATCTCATCATACACCTCTTTGCCGTTCTTGTTCGGCATTATTACATCAAGGAGTACGAACTGAATTTTATCCTCATTCTCCTTAAATCTATTAACCGCATCCTGACCATCTATTGCCTCTATTACCGTATATCCGTTTTCCTCAAGCAATTCTCTTGTGAATTCCCTCACCGCCGTCTCATCCTCTGCCAGGAGCACTGTCTCAGTTCCTCTTTCGATATGGTGTATAACTTCTTTGGGTTCTATCTCTTCCGCCTTTGCCTGTATCAACGGTAAATATATCCTGAATGTGGTTCCTATCCCCGGTTCACTGTAAACATTGATATATCCTTCGTTCTGTTTGATGATACCGTATACCATGGCAAGCCCCAGTCCCGTACCTTTTCCGACTTCTTTGGTCGTAAAGAAGGGTTCAAATATCTTCTCCCTTGTCTCCCTAGCCATACCGGAGCCTGTATCTGTAAACGATATAAGAGCATATTTTCCTTCCTTTCCAAAGCCGTGCTCTCTTATGTATTCATGATCAATATCAGCCGTTTCAGCCCGGATAGTCAAAAGACCGCCTCCGGGCATTGCGTCCTTTGCATTGGTTGCAAGGTTCATCAATACCTGCTCTATCTGCCCGGGGTCAACCATAACGATCAGGTCGTTCTCTGAAAGCATTGTCTGTAATCGAATGTCCTCCCCGATAATCCTTGATAGTAAATGATCTATCCTTCGGATAATCCCATTGAGATCTACCGGCCTTGGATTGATTATCTGTTTCCTGCCGAAGGCAACAAGGCTTTTTGTCAAATTAGCTGCTTTATCTGATAAGGAAAGTATATGATCGGCATAATTCCTTAAAAGGTCTTCTTCCTTCAGCTTCATTTTCAGCAGGTGACCATATCCTATCATCGCGGTGAGGATATTATTGAAGTCGTGAGCAATGCCACCTGCAAGCTGTCCGACAGCCTCCATCTTCTGGGCCTGAAGAAACTGGGAATACAGCTTTTCCTTCTCATACTCTACCTGCCTTCTGACAATGATTCCTGCCAGTGTATCTGCAACAGTGCGTAGGAATTCTTCCTCTTTCTTGTCTCTTATATGACCTTCTTTCAGATAGATATTCAGGACTCCCAGCGTTCTGCCGCTGAACAAAATGGGCACAGAATATTGACCGTGAGGCTGTATCCCTTTGTAGCAGATTTCATGACGTTCATCGATGTGATCTGCAAACTCAATTTTTTGAGACTGCGCAGCCTTTCCGCAAAGGCATTTTCCAAAAGGAACTCGCGCACATAGTTTTTTCGAAGGTTCGTCAAGATTGCTTTGAGCTTTCATTACCAAAACATCTGCCTCATCTTCCACGAGGGATATACTGCCGACTGATTCAAAGGTAATCCAGGGAATTGCCAGTATCATATTCAATGCCTTCTGTAAGATTTCTTCTAATGGTATATTTTCCAGTGATTCGCTCAGAATCACATTAATCGCAGACTGGCTAAAGTAGTTATCATGGAGTTCCGCTTCTGATACCCTCAGCGCATCCTCCGCTTTCTTGCGCTTAGTGATGTCCCTGATAATACCTACAGCACACCATTTATTATCAATTTGAGTTGCCGAAACGGAAAGGTCAATCGGGAACTCGGTTCCGTCTTTTCTGATAGCGCTTAATTCAAGCGTTTTCCCTGTGACTGGTCCCTGCCCTGTTTCTTTGAACCTTTCGAAACCTTTTTTGAAGTCTTTATGGTACCGCTCGGGAACAAGTAAATTATGCAAATCCTTCCCTATTGTTTCATTGTTTGTATACCCAAACACTTTTTCGGCTGAAGGATTCCAGTAAGTTATTTTGCCGTCATTATCCATGAGGAGAATGGCATCAGCTGCTGTATTGCTGATCGAACGGAATTTTACTTCACTCGTTTTTAATGCTTTCTCAGCTTTCTTGCGTTCTGTAATGTCGCGGGCTATACTAAGGATTAATTTCTTGCCTCCCACTTCAATCAAGCGGGCACGTACTTCAACCGACATAAAAGATCCATCTTTACATATGTGAGCAGATTCAAAGGTTGCTTCACCTTTTTCCATCAGTTCTGTGATTCTTGGCTTAATGAGAGGTGCATAGTCTGAGACGACAAAATCATGAAGGTTTATTGCCATCAATTCATCTTCAGTATATCCACGAGATTTATAGGCCGCTTCATTTGCGTAAACGAACTTCCCATCAAAATCGTGTAAGTAGATTGAATCATTAGCTGCATTAAGAAGTTGTGCTCTTAATTTCAGAGATTCCTCCGCACGCTTGCGCTCGGTAATGTCATTGAATGTGACAATGAATTTGTTTGCCAGAAAAGCGGCGTAAAGCTCGCAAATGCGGACCGAACCATCTCGGCAGGTAACCCGATACTCGCCAGTGTTAATTGTTTTGCCTGACGAGTGTGCCTTTTCCAGCATAGGTTTCCACCGCTTAATCACCTCGCGTCGGTAATTGGGATCCGGGTACGCTATCTGATACCACTCAGCTGCGGTAGCCCCGGTATGTCCGAAAAGGGTAAGGGCGCTGCGACTCCAGAAATCAATCTTGTTATCCTCAAGATCGACCAAGGCAATGGGGAACGGTGTCGCATCGAGAATAGCGCGGAGTTGTGCATCGCTCGCACGCAAAGCCTCCTCTGCCTGCCTTCGCTCTGTGACGTCGCGGAATATCCAGATCCTTCCGAAATACGTTCCATCTTTTCCGATAACCGGGGCAGAGTACCTGTCCAGGATCGTTCCATCCTTAAACTCCAGTTCTTCTTGACTGGTTTCATTCGGATGAGTATAAAGATAGATGACCTTTTCGACGAACTTTTGCGGATCCTTGGCCCTGTTCATGACGAATTCGACTTGTTGTTTATCGTCGCGATTGTCAACGATATGCTGTGGAATCTTCCACAAATCGATACATCGCTGATTCTGAATGACCTTGTTTCCTTTTTCGTCAACGATCAAAATGCCATCTATGGTAGCGTTTAACTGAGCTTCGAGGAGGGCTGTTTTCCAATGCGTTTCCAACTCTACCCGCTTGCGTTCTCTTATCTGCTTAGCTTCTTCCAATGCCCGATTTACCGAGGGAACAAGACGCTTTAAATTGTTTTTTAATACATAATCAGTTGCACCTTCCTTGAGTTTTTTAATTGCAAATTCCTCTCCGAGTTTCCCGGTAACTAAGATAAAAGGCACATCAGGGCACTTTTCCTTTGCAATTCTTAATGCTGCAAGACCATCAAAAGAAGGAAGTTTATAGTCCGACAGAATAAGATCAGGAAGAAATTCTTCAAGTGCTTCCAGAAAGGCTTCTCTTGTATCTACAATCTTTGAGGTGAATACCAATCCGGCGTTTCTTAATTCATGCTCTTCTAATTCAGCGTCAGCAGGAACATTTTCGAGGATAAGTATGCGGAGTTCTTTGTCCATAACCCCTTTTTCCCTCAGTCGCACTTTATATCTACGACAATTTTTTATGGAGAAAGCAGATACACTATTACTGTCTATTTACAATTGTACCATGAACAATCGCAATAATATCTTTAACCGTTTGTTACATGAAGACATTGCCAGGTTTAAAAACTGTTGCGGGCGTTGCCTTCTATGTGAACTGTGGTGCTTTACGGCGACTCGTTGGCGCGTTGATTACAGGAAGATCTAAACGTAGATCAGAAACCACTAAAAAGTGTGCAGTTTACCTGATAGCTCATTAGCAGCTAACTACACTCATTTGCTCCTTCAGGATTTTCCCAACGAAACTTTTTGACAATTTTGTCTTCTCTGCGATAGTTCGTATTGACAGTAACGGATCTTGTGTATGTAATCGTATTGCTTTCTCAATGTCAATAGGCGCAACTGGCTTTCTGCCTAATCTCTTGCCCTTCCTCCGCGCATTCTCAAGGCCAGCCTTTACTCTTTCCCGGATAAGCTCCCGCTCAAATTCAGCCATAGACCCGATAATGTGAAACATAAGCCTTCCCTGGGGTGTTGTGAGGTCTAAGTTGTCCTGATACGATATAAATCCCACCCCGAGGCTCGAAAGCTCCTCAAGGGCCATTACAAGCTGTTTCAGGCTCCTTCCGAATCGGTCCAGTTTCCACACTATTACAAGATCAACCTGCCTTTTCCTTGCGGCCTCAATGAGCCTATCAAGCTGAGGTCTTCGTTCCTTAGTTCCGGAGATGCCATTATCAACGTATTCCCCGGCTATGGTGAATCCTCTCCTTTGACAATACTCCCGAAGAGGCACAAGCTGAAGTTCAGGGTCTTGACCTTTATCGTGGGTTGAACAGCGGGCATATATTGCAGCTCTGACTTCCTTTTTCATTTTCATTCTCCTTTTCGTTCGCGTAACCTGCTATTATATTAATACGATAGCAATATGATTCCAATATGTCAATAGTTTGTAGTATTGAAATGCTATCACGATAATGTTATTATTTTTCAGGAGGAAACAACATGGTCAGAGAGAGGCTGTCAATAATGCGGAAGTCTTTCGGATTTAGGATTAATGTTGAATTAGCAAAGCAACTGAAGATTCTTGCTGTCGGTCAGGATAAAGCTGTCAATGTTATCCTCGAAGAAGCGATAGAGGACTTACTGAAGAAGTATTCAAGGAAGGGCAGCAAATAAGGCAAACTTCCATAAAAATAGAATTATATTCTTGTTGTCAATAGAACATCCGTCAGGTATAATTTCTCTCAACCAATTTTAACGGAGGGGACTCTATGAAAAAAGCAGACTTTATCGAAAGAATGGCAAAAGAGGCAAAGATTGCCAAGAAAGCAGCAGGAAAGGCACTCGATACATTTCTTGATGAAATCAAGAAGACATTAAAGAAGGGAAGCAAAGTGAGCCTTATCGGTTTCGGAACATTCCATGTTGGCAAAAGGAAAGCAAGAACAGGCAGGAATCCGAAAACAGGAGCAGCAATAAAAATCCTTGCCAGAAAGATTCCAAAATTTAAGGCGGGTAAGGCTTTTAAGGATCTATTGAAATAGTTTTATGTAAAGGGGGTATGGTCAGCCATACTCCCTTTTATTACATTAGCCTAAAGAAAATTATAATGCTTCCTGACAGGTTCTTTTATATCCCATACACAAGACAGCCCCTTGGGGAATGTAACAAAGTCCCCAGCTTCTAATTCGACCTTGCCGTCTTTGGTCTCCACAACAACTTTACCCTCAAGTAGGTAGCACTCTTCAATACTGCTCATCCATTATTAATAATAAAACAAAACACATTATAATTGATGAGGTAGCTTGGGAATTTATCAGTAGGTTAAAAACAGGAGGACAAAATATGCAGAAGATTACATCCTATATAGTGATTTTGCTCTTATCGCTATTCTTCATTGCCTGTTCAAACACTCAAGCCATAGAACTGACACTCAATAACACCCCTGCCCAAGTATACTTCAGCCCCAATGCTGGTGCTACGGATGCGGTTGTAAAGGAAATAGGCAAGGCCAAGTCTGAGATTTTAGTTCAGGCATACAGCTTCACAAGCATGGAAATCGCAAAGGCTCTTGTAGATGCCCATAAAAAAGGAGTTCATACGGAAATCATCCTTGATAAAAGCAACAGGTCACAAAAATATTCCGCTGCTGATTTTACTCGCAATATGGGTATCCCCACCTTTATTGATGCCAAACATCAAATTGCCCATAACAAGATTATGATAATAGACAAGGAGACTGTCATTACCGGCAGTTTCAACTTCACCAAAGCTGCTGAAGAAAAGAATGCCGAGAACTTATTAATTTTGAAAAACAAGGAACTCGCAAAGCTGTATATTGATAATTGGAACAGGCATAAGGGGCATTCTGAGGAATATGGGGGGAGGGAATAGTGGATATTTACAAATGAAATTGGAAAATCAGGGTACTATTTGGGCACTGGAGTTTTAACATAATGCAATCCTGTCCAGATTAATACAATTGCAAATATCACACGCAAGGTATTATCAGGAAGTAAGTGAGCAAGGGTTCCTCCCACATATGTACCTACAAGAATTCCTGGGATAAGACCAATAAGGAGATTTGTTGTAACATTCCCCAATTTCCAATGCGTGTAGGCTCCGACTCCGCCAGCAGGAATCATTGCGAGCAGCGAGATTCCCTGTGCTGTATGTTGCCCGATACCAGCCAGAAGAACCATTGCTGGAACCATGACTGTCCCTCCGCCAACTCCCATCATACCTGATAAAAAGCCTGTAAAAATACCTGTTATTAACAGTACAATAATTTTGAGGAAACCCGTAGCAGATACCATGATAAATGATAAATAGGGTTTTAAAAGCAAGAGTGCCGAGACAAAAATTAAGAAAGCTCCGAATACCCGCTTTAATTTCCATTCAGGGAGTGCATGAGCATACTGTGCTCCTGCCCGTGCCGTAAATATTGCCGTTGTTGCAATGAGTATAGAGGCAACCACATCAATAGAACCTTTTAAGGCATAAGTTATTGCTCCGCTAATGCCTGTAAAAACAAGGGCTACCAGACTGGTACCATGTGCCTTGTGTTGACTCATCTTTAAGAATCCGACCATCAGGGGAATCATAACTACTCCCCCTCCGAGACCAACAAGTCCACCAAAGATTCCAGCAATGAGTCCGATTAGTAAACTGCCTATATGGAGCATGAATTAATTTTATCATTAAAAAGGAAAAGGATTATCTTATAATTCTCAGTAGGTCATTATTAAAGGAGGCAGGATAAAAAATCATGAAACAAATAACATTTCAACCAATCGGCACAATCCACACTCCCTTTAAGGATCCAAAAGATATGCCTATACAGGCAAAAGGTGGAAAGGGCATCAAAGGAACTATAAAAATTAAACCCGCATTTGCTGAAGGACTAAAAGATATCAGGGGGTTCTCACATATTATATTGATTTATAACTTCCATCGTTCAAACGGATATTCTCTGGTGGTTAAGCCATTTTTGGATGATAAGTTGCGTGGAGTATTTGCAACGAGGGCACCCAAACGTCCAAATCCGATAGGGATATCAGTTGTCAGGCTCAAGAAAGTGGAAGGTAGCATTCTGCATATCGAGGACGTAGATATCGTGGACGGGACTCCATTATTGGATATAAAGCCGTATATCCCCGATGTTGATGTGTTTAAAGCAACACGTATCGGGTGGCTCTCCAAGAAGACAAAGGGGTTCAGGAAGGCTAAAGCGGATGCGAGGTTTAAAGCATAGACTATCTTTTTAGAAATTTTACTAATTCTATTTACGGAGGATTATATGGTTTCAACAGATACAATCTCTTTAATTACAAAAGGCTTTAGCGATGTGCTTGATATTACCGATAAGGTTACAGCAATTATCGCAAAGTCGGGGATTCAGAATGGTTTGGTAAATGTTTTCTGCTCGGGATCCACAGGAAGCATTACCACTATTGAATTTGAATCAGGTGTCATTAATGATTTGAAGAAAGCCATTGAAAAGATTGTTCCTTCAAATATCCCCTATGAACATGACAAGAGATGGGGAGACGGTAATGGCTTTTCTCATGTGAGGGCAGCTCTCATGAAACCTTCCCTTACAGTCCCTATTGTCAACGGGAAACTGACTCTGGGTACATGGCAGCAGATAGTCTTTATGGATTTTGATAATCGGAGTAGGGATAGGAAGGTTGTTGTTCAGGTTGTGGGGGAGTAAGAAGATCTTTGTTACACCTACTATGCTTTTAAAACAATAGAAGACGATCAATGATGATATACACGAGAAACAAAAGAAATAATTAACCTTTAATTGTTTCGCTTATAAATATTCAGCAGCTTTTCGAGCAGTTGTTTCTTGTCATATAGTGGAGAAACTTCCGGCCTCTCTTTTTCAGGCAATTCTCTCATTCCCCGTCCGGCCACATCTTTGAACTCCAATTTAGTTAGCACATTCGGTACGTCTACAAACCTGGACATCTTATTAAACTGCGTGATGCCGCCCCTGAGGCCTTCATGATGCAAGGTGAGAAAACATCTCTTCTTCGCCCTGGTAAGCGCCACATAAAACAACCTCTGCTCCTCTTCAATCTCATCTTCGCTGTCCAAAGCAAATGTTATCGGCAGTACTCCATCCATAAGACCCATGATTACGACTGTATCCCACTCCAGGCCCTTTGCCGAATGTATTGTCGAGAGCACAAGCGGTTTTTCCTCTTCCTTAGTCTCCGGCTCTATCCCCCAAACCCCTCTTTCGGGAGGCTCGATGGCAAAGGCTTCAAGGAGGTCTTCCAGCGAGTCGTATCTCATCGTTATCTGCCTTAAAGCTTCAAGGTCGTTCTGTCTCATGTGCCAGTCATCATATCTTTCTTTCATGAGAGGGATATAATAATCAAGGATTACCTCGTATGTTTCTCCTACATTTATTTGTTGTCCATAAACTGCTTTAACCGCTTTTTCGAGCTTGCCGAGTCCCTCTGAGTAAGGATGCCCCTTTGCATACTTGGAGAACACTTTATCCAGGATCTCGTCAAAAGAGGAACATCTGGTGGCTTCATCGGTAATAGCCCCGGCTGTTTTAGGTCCGATCCTTTCTATCAGCATTAAGACCCTGTTCCAAGCAAGTTCGTCTTTGGGGTTTATAAGCAATTTCAGATGGGAGAGGATATCCTTAACATGGGCTGTCTCATAGAATTTAAGACCGCCATAGGTCTCATAGGGTATATTCCTTTTGCCCAATTCGGACTGGAGTGGAATCGACAGATACGAGGACCTGAATAAGACACACTGGTGTCCCAATGATATGCCCTGGTCCAACTGCTGTTTAATTAAATCCGCGACCCACTCGGCTTCTTCATAAGCATCCTTAAAGAAAAGCAGCCGGCTCTTCTGTCCGGTATGCTTTTTAGCTGCGACGAGGCATTTGGAATATTTGTTTTTCATGTTTTCCATTACCGCATTGGCAACATCCAGGATGGATTGGGAACTTCGATAGTTTTGCTCAAGCGTGACAACTCTGCACTCCGGGAAACGTTTGGGGAATTCCATGATATTTTCATGCGACGCTCCCCTGAACCCGTAAATGCTCTGGGCGTCGTCTCCGACAACCATGATGTTCCTGTGTTTATCCGCCAGAAGGTAAGCAATATCTCCCTGTATGATATTGGTGTCCTGATATTCGTCGACCATGACATATCTATACCTCTGAGAAAGCTTTTCCCTTATCTCTTCGTTTTCAAGCAGGATCCTTAAATAAACGAGCAGGTCATCGTAATCGAGGTAGTTCTTGTCTAACTTGTACGCAGCGTATTCTTCCCTCAGGTTGTCCATCTCGGATAGATACTCTACAAAGTGAGGGTACTCTCTCTTTATGACCTCTCCGATGGACTTATTCTTATTTATGGACATGCTGATGATGGCCCGCAGGGTATCTTTCTTGGGGAATCTCTTTTTCTTTTCATAAAATCCCAGTTTTGAAGCGCACCTATGTATTGCCTCTTCTGCATCGCTTTCATCCAGGACAACAAACCCGTCAGGGAAACCAAGGGATTTTGAATATATCTTCAGCATTTTATAGGCGAAGGAATGGAAGGTCCCGCCTTCTACATTCTTGCATTGCGGGTCGTGCTTGGAGGCCCGAGAAAGCATTTCATGGGCTGCTTTTCGGGTGAAGGTCAGAAGCAGGATGGAGTTGGGACTGACCTTATTCTGTATGAGATTCAATACCCGGTATTCGATGACCCTTGTCTTGCCTGAGCCTGCGCCGGCGATTACAAGAACAGGCCCATCCATTGCTGTCACAGCGGACAACTGAGCGGGATTCAATGTATTTTTTAAGTCATCACTCATATTTTTAATCTTAAAATAATCCTTTATATTTTTTCTTCATGACCCAACCTCATACTCTCATGTTCAGCATGGGCAACCCCAGCCTCTGTCTTTTGTTTTCACCTTTGAATAGGGTTGTCGTCCTATTAGGTACATCGCCTCTTTCTCCCTCGTGTTGGGCCTGGAGTTTTGTAGGCAGGCTTGCCGCATGATGGACTGTGTATTTCCCGAATTTCGCTGAGAGTTCATCGACTGCATTGTAAATCTTGGCCATCTTATCGACTTTGGCAGTGTCATCAAAGAGGGTATACTGTAACCCTGTCTCCGGAACCAATCCGGCCAGTACAACCCCGGTCTGCCGATAAAAGCTATGAATCTCATAGACACGTCCAAAGCCTTCTCTTAATGGACCAAAAAGCTCTGAAGGATAGGCAGTCGCACGGTTTAATTTCAGCTCAATGCCGGTGTCTTTGAATTCCTTAGTTCTCAGAAAGACTATGAGTCTGTTTGCCGCAAGCCTATATCTTCTTGCCTTTATGCATGCATTCTCCAGGTTCTTGGACAGCTGAGCAAAGACGAACGATTCATTATTTGAGGGAGGAGTAAAGGTCTTTGTCTTGCTTATGGATTGATAGCTATTCTTTGATTCGGTTGTAACAGGATAGACAGACCTTCCGTTCAACTCATGCCAGATCTCCTTATAAGGTTTGGAGAGTTGGTTCTTTATGAAATATTCATCCTTCTTTGCAAACTGAAGTGCTGTGATAATCCCGAACTTTCTCAGGAATGCCGCAGTGTTCGGCCCGATGCCCCATACTTTTTCCACCGGCAGGTTTTTCAGGTAAATATGGATGTCCCTTCCCGGTATGATGGTCAGCCCATGAGGTTTGTTGTGCTTTGAGCCTATTTTTGCAAGGACCTTGGAAATACTCAACCCGACTGATACGGTAAGCCCTAATTCTGTCTCAACAGTCTCCTGCATCTTTTCAGCGATCATTCCGTAAGGACCATGGTAATTTCTTCTCAGGCCGGTGAGGTCAACAAATGCCTCATCAATCGAGTATTCTTCCACATCAGGCGAGAAACGCCTGAGTATTTCAAACATCCTTAGAGAAAAAAGACTATAGGTCTCATAATCCGATGGAAGGATGACGGCATCAGGGCAGACCTGTTTTACTTCAAAGAGTCTCATGCCTCTTTTTACTCCTCTGGCCTTTGCCTGATAACTGGCAGCTGCGACGATCCCGCGTTCCTTGCCCGTGATGACAGGTTTCCCTTTAAGCTCTGGGTGAATGGCCTGTTCACAGGATGCAAAAAAGGCGTCGGCATCTATATGTAGGATTGCCCTTGGCCAGGAACGAATGGTTAATGGTTGATTGTCCATAATGCTTTATTAAAAGGATGTTACTTATATTTTCTTACTACTGCGGTTACCACGCCTGCGATCTTGAGCTCTTTTTTAGGTCTGATAGGCTGGTACTTGGGGTTAGCAGGCAATAGCGCCACATTTTCACCCCGTTTCCTTAGGTACTTCATAGTCCAGTCCCCATCAACTTCGGCAATTACGATATCCCCATTCTTTGGGACCTGCCCCTTATCAACAAGCACCATGTCACCGGGCAATATGCCTGCGCCTGACATCGAATCCCCCGATACTTTAAGCAGGAAGGTTGCTTCACGGTTTTGAATGAGGAGATCGTCAAGGGACAGGTTGTCGGCAAGTTCCTCCTCGGCAGGGCTCGGGAACCCCGCTTCCACTGTGCCGAGCATTTTTACCGGGGCTGCGATCGATCCCGGGATAAGCCTGCCTTTAGGGTCTCTTTGAAGCACTCTCATCTTCTCAAGCCGGTTGATGAGCTTATAAGCCGCATTCTTTGACCTGAATCCGGCAAGTTGAGCGATCTCTGAAAAGCTCGGCATTCTGCCTTTCTGGTAATAGAACCTGGCTATTGCCCGGATTCTGTTTTTCAGCTTATCATCTTTGAGCTCATTCTCCATTTTTTCAGTATATAGTGTACGTTCGTTCACTGTCAAGATGGGGTGAGATTTCTGAATGAACTATAAAGATCACAGCTTTATTTTATGATAGAGTAATCATATGTGCGGGCGTTTTGTAAGATGCAGCTCTATCGAGGAGATCGCTGACTATTTTGACATAGAGCAACCCTCGTTTGAGTTTGAGCCAAGCTACAACGTTGCGCCTACACAAGACATCGTTATCATCAATAACCGGGGGGTCAAGCAGTTGGTGAAATGTCATTGGGGCTTTGTTCCGCCCTGGTCCAAGGACCTTTCTGTAGGCTATAAGATGATTAATGCCCGATCAGAGACTGTGGCTGATAAGCCAAGCTTCAAGTCTGCTTTCAGAAAGCAGAGGTGTCTTGTGATTGCAAACGGTTTTTATGAATGGAAGAAGGATAAAAAGACAAAGGTTCCGGTCTATGTGAGCCTGAGGTCCGGCAAGCCTGTTGGTTTTGCCGGGTTATATAATGTTTGGATTTCTCCGGATGGCGAGAAGATATGCACCTGTACAATACTGACAACGGAAGCCAATGATATTTTATCTTCTATCCATGACAGGATGCCGTTAATAATATCCCGGGATAAGGAAGACATTTGGCTAAACCCCGAGCTGGATGATGTTGAGCTTCTGAAAGGTTTTCTAAGGCCCTATCCATCAGAGGAGATGGTGGTAACCAAGGTCTCTGATAGGGTAAACTCTCCGAGGTATAACTCTCCTGATAATATAAGGCCAATATAGGGATCATTACCTGGTCGAGATAGATTTCATCCAGTACCACGCATTTTTTCTTTTGATAAAAAAAGAAGAAGTAATAGGGGAATGAAATCTCGACTTCACCTACTACTAAACGGAATTGGAGAAAATCCAAATGTGAAGATTTACAGGAGAAGTCTGCTCTAATGTCACTAACGAATTCAATGAGGCGCAGGGGCAATAAGGCTGAAATGAAAACCAGAAGCTATACTACCGTTTCTCTTCTTCCAAATGTCATTTCTACAATGTGATATACAATAATTGGGAACAAAAAAAGAAATATGGCATACTCAAATTGGATAGACCATGGGCTGACAAGTCTTCTCTGATATATATAAAATATTTCTGTGTAGGCAAGGATATTGAGAATAAAATGCAGCAAAACACATAGCGACAAGGATTTTGTCTTGTAGAAGAAGTAACCTAAGAAGAGTCCTACTGCAAGGCGGTTCAAACTAAAGTCCCAATGCATCAATGTCCAAATCATTGCAGGAATCAAGATAGCTGTCAACTTATTGGTTCTCTCTCTCAATGAATTTATTGCAAAGTATCTAAAGACTATTTCTTCACTGGTGATCGCTATAGGAGACATGATCAACAGCAGCAAAATTGAACTTAGCGGTGCACGAATAACAGAATTCAGAATAATCTGGTTCTCGCTACTCCCTAAAATCTGTATTGGCACTGTATGAACTGCTCTAAGCGTGCCCGCAGATATAAACAGGAAGAAAAGAAGTAGCATGAAGTAAAGAAATGACGTTTTCTTAATTTTAGGGAAGAATGCAAGGGAATGAATTACAACGCGATATTGGACAGAACGCGACAAAATTAGAAAAGGAGCTATCGCCATCAAGAGTAGGAAAAAAAGGTAAAAGGATAAAGTATTTAGCTCAAAGGATAATGCTTCATTACCAAAAAAGAATACAGCATAGATTACAAGCATGATGAATGTAATCTTGCTTAGGTCAGTCAACTTAAATCCAGTGCCACCAGGCGCAGGCAGAAGCCTATCGGCAATCAAGGTTAGAAGAACACCCGCTAAGATGAGAAGCAAACTCTGCAAGATATTTCTTCGCCTTACTCTTTCTTTAGCGTCATCAATCCCATCATCACCGTCAACCGCTTAAACAAAACTTATTCTCTTCAGCTAACCTACGCATAATCATATCGTCTCGAAAGTGACGTAATATTTACGAGAAAATTACCAGTTGTACTCGACACGATTATATCACAGCTGGTATGTGTGATGTTCAGGAAGAAAAAGTTAGGCTGGGAATCTTCTATTTTGTTCTATGTGCATGTCTTTTCGCTTCCTCAACTAACCAATCCTTTGCTTCTTCAATATCATCAAATGCTAAAAGGTTTCTTCCGGAAAAATGCATAACACTATTGTAAATGATCTTTTTTAATGCATCTAATCCAACTACAGCACCTGCTTTTACAAAGGGCTTGTTGCCTTTTACAAATTCCTTTAATGCCTGAGTTACTTCAAGGTTATATTTTGCACCTGTCACATCAGACAAAGTAAGGACTGAGTTAGGAGGTTCCGCTCTTATAAGTTTTTCTGCTTCCTTAATTGTGATATGAAAGTCTTCAACATTACAGCCCGAAAAATCTAAGAATAGAATTTGTCTTCCGTTGTGGTAGATGTATTTCACCCTTTTCATTTACAGTTTTATTACTTTCTACGATCTAAAAATGTCAGAAAATCGCCATTACTTAAACCAATGCAATTCATAAACTATCTCCCAAAGATCGTCGGATGCTTTATCAGTGCCCTTCTTTTTCATATTCAAATTCCTTCCTCCTGCCATTTCCACCGCCTTTTTTGAATATCCGAGGCATGCCGGCTCCAGCCAATCAAGGAAAATTTCAGGAAGTGTAAACTTCAGTATTGCATGACCACTTTCTGACACTGGAACTTCTACCTTTCCGGTATTAAAGAATCTGCTCCAGAGTTTCGGATAGTTCTTTATTACAAATGATGGGTTCGCAAAACTAAAGAATATTTTATATAAGCTATTAAGGCTATGATCGGCTATGTATTCATAAATACTGGCAAGCTCGGATTCATGGTCCAGCTTTAATTCTGAAGATAGGATCGATGTGAGTTCCTTAAATGACGAAAAGGGATATTCGCCTATGGGCAAAAGAGAGCCACCCCAAATTTTGCGGCTATCGTTTGATAATGACTGTAACATCCCTTCCCATCTTTCATTCCCGTATTTGTTCACAATAAACTGTTTCGTATAAATGAAGTTTACACCTCTTGCCAATGCCTGTTCCATATCATATACCTCTTTCATACTACCTTTGTCCTAATAAACGTATCGCCAATTTTATTTCATCATTAATGAAGTCGTCAATCCTACTTGAGTAGGAGATGATTATTATCGATTACTATTTGTACTGTGCATTCTTTCTGGAGAGATTAGGAATGAGTGCTTCAGGAAGGAAGCTTGCGCATGGCTTAATATTATTTCGCATTGCGACTTTCGCCCCTAAAAAACAGGGTATTTTTGCGATGTGCAGCTACAAGAATCATATCTGTATAAGTGATCAGGAATGGCTTTGCCACTCATTGTTCCTGTGTGATCTCTCCCAACAAGAAATTATATCTTATCATCGTAGCTTTGGTTTCGATCTTATTCCTTCTAAGACTAACATTGCTCAGAAAATCAGCGTAAATCGGAAAATGATCTAAAACTACTTTTTGACTTATAATTGTCGTCAATACCGCTCTTTTGACCGCTGCCATAAAGACGTTGCCCAGCATCTCGATATTTGTTATCCTGTTTTGTTTTTCAGTAAAATGCACAAACAAATTGTCTGCGTGAAACCCTGTGAAACTATCAAGTTCAAGATCAACACCACCTTCGAAAGCTATCATATCTTTTTCTGTTCTTATTGTTCGGGCCGCCACTTTGTAAGGAAACTGCTGAAATACTGCACCAAGGATGTGATCAGTTTCCGCAACTGGCTGATTTAAATTGTTGTCGGAAGCAACTGACAACGTATGGCAACCGAGCACAGAGAAGAAAAAGACTGAGATTAAAACAGTCAGAAATGGCCAGTGAATTGTAGGTAATAGGCGAAGTCCATCGACTATTTGATTGCGCGGAGAAAATGTGACTAACAGCAAGAATCCAACTGCGACAACTACCGTCCAAAACCCTCTAACATCGAGCCAATAGGATGAGAAGAAAAAACAAGTGACAATTACAACTACCGCTGTCAGAAAGAGCTTTGGCACAACCCGTCTTATGCTCATGTTACACTGAGAATATTTTCATTAATAATTTCCGCTTGTACTACACACAATTATATCAGGTTTCAAAAGTGTTAAGTACAGGAAGTATTCGAAGAAATATTTATAGACTTCCCGAATATCTTTTTGGATTATAGTTCGGGATAAAATACGTATTCAAAAGAACCCAGTGAGCGTCGCATCCTTTCTTCATCTAATGCGCAAATCTGAGAATTTCTGTTTTGTGCGGAGTACGCTTGTAAATGTTGGAATTGAAGCGTCTTGAAGGTCCGGAATTATTAACAGAAAGACGCCATAATGATTTCTATTGATGGTATAGCCTCGCCCGCTTAATCAAGCAAATAATATTGTGGTATACTTTTGACATATGAAAGCGCTGCCGAATAATACTTGTTATGTTACCAACGAATGAAAACATTCTTTGCGGCCGCTACCGAAAAAGGTACTGTGGCTGCGTCAGTCAAGGTTGCTTTGTTCGTCGGATCAATCCTTGCACTGATCAACTATGGCGACCACATCTTTCTGCATTACGATATGCGCGTCCTTGACTGGATCAAGCTCGCCGTTACTTACTGTGTTCCGTATTGCGTGGCCACGTATGGCGCGGCCAGGTACGCTATGAGTCATGCCAACGACAAGGGCGTCAAAACAAGTGGTAATTGTCAATCATGAAGAAGACTTCCAAAGCTGCGATCGATAATGAACGCCTACTTGCAGAGAATGAGGAATTGAAAATGCGCCTCACTGATCTGAAGCGAGCAGAGGAGCGTATGAGACATCTTGCCTCTTTTCCACAGATGAATCCGGATCCCTTGGTGGAGGTAAATTCTTCCTGTAAAGTCACTTTCTACAATCCGGGAGCACAAAAAGCTCTTAAAAGCCTGGGGATGGACAAAGAAGATTTCAGCATTTTCCTGCCCTCTGATATTGACGTCATCTTAAAGGATTTAGGGAAAAAAGAAGAATCGGTTTTCTATCGTGAGATAATCATAAAAGACAGGGTTTTTGGCCAAAACATTTATCTCACTCCTCAGTATGATGCCGCGCGTATCTATGCTCATGACATCACCGAATATAAGAGGGTCGCGTCGTTGATCCAAACTCGCCTGCGCATGTCCGAGCTGGCACAACGGACCGGCATGGAGGAACTGATGCAAGCTGCCCTGGACGAAGCGGAACTCCATACCGGCAGTCAGATTGGTTTCTTCCATTTCGTTGACGAGGACCACGAGCATCTCACCTTGCAAGCTTGGTCCACCAATACTCTTAAGAACATGTGCAAGGCCGAGGGCAAAGGTTTGCACTATCCGATCAGCCAGGCAGGTGTCTGGGTGGATTGTTTCCACGCACGCATTCCAGTCATCCACAACGACTACGCCAGCGTGCCCCACAGAAAGGGATTACCCGAGGGGCATGCGCCGGTTGTGCGTGAACTTGTTGTGCCGATCCTGCGCAACGGCTCCGTGGTCGCCATCATTGGCGTGGGCAACAAGCCGATAGATTACACAGAGCAGGACGTGGATACGCTGCTCACGCTCGCAACCCCGATTATGGATCTTGTTGCGCGCCAACAGGCCGAGAAAGCGTTGCGACAGGAGAAACTATTTACGGATACGGTTATCGAGACCATACCGGGTCTGTTCTTCGTCATTAACCGCGACCGTCGTTTTGTGCAATGGAACCGCGCTTGCGAGGAGCTGTTGGGTTTGTCAGGCGAAGAGTTCAAGGCACTCGATGCGCTTGCGCCGCTTTTGGAACCCGACCGCGAAATGGCGGCGCGCAAGTTGCGCGAAGGGTTTGAGACCGGTGAGACAGAACTGGAAGCGCGCGTCGCCGGCAAGGACGGGGTGCGGGAGTTTCAGTTTGCCGCCAAGCGGATGACACTGGGCGACGAAATGTTCCTCATCGGCAATGGCGTTGATATCACTGAGCGAAAGCGGGCCGAGGAGGCATTGCGGACCAGCGAGGTAAGGTATAGGACACTGTTTGAAACAATGCTGCAAGGCGTGGTCTATCATGACGCCGATGGAATGATCGTCTCGATGAATCCCGCTGCTGAACGAATCTTTGGAAAGGGGCCTGAAGAATTCCTCGGAGAGAGTCCGGTGTCCATCGAGCACCACACAATTCGGGAAGATGGCTCGCCTTTCCCTGGCGTGGAGCATCCATCTTCTGTGGCACTGCAGAGCGGACGCGAAATGCGGAACGTGGTGATGGGAGTATTTAACCCAAAAGAAGAAGACTATCGTTGGATCAACGTTACTGCAGTGCCTCTGTTCCGAAAGGGTGAAAGCAAACCCTACCATGTCTACACGCTCTTTGACGACATCACCGAGCGCAAACGTGCCGACGAAGAGCTGCGCAAGCTTACGGAAGAACTGAGACGCTCTAACGCTGATCTCCAGCAGTTTGCCTATGTTGCATCCCATGATCTTCAGGAACCTCTGCGTATGGTCGCCAGCTATATTCAGCTCCTTGAGAAAAAATACAAGGGGAAACTGGATGAGCAGGCAGACAAGTTTATTAACTATGCAGTTGATGGTGCTTTTCGCATGCGGACGCTCATTGAGGGGTTATTAGCGTATTCCCGTGTTAGCCGTCAGCGAGGCGAATTTGGATTAGTCAATACCAATGATGTTTTTGCAACAGCTGTTGCAAACCTCACGGCTTCAATCCAAGAAAGCAAAGCAATGATCACAAAAGATGAATTGCCCACGGTCTTAGGCGATCAGACCCAGCTTATACAACTTCTGCAGAACCTTATAGGCAATGCCATAAAATTTAGAAGGCCTAACGCTCCTCCCTTAGTCCATATCTCGGCAAAGAGAGCGGGAGTGGAGTGGGTATTCTCCGTTTCAGACAACGGTATCGGGATAGAACCGCAATACTACGAAGGTATATTCCTGATCTTTCAGCGCCTGCATACGCGTGAGAAATACCCGGGCACGGGGATAGGGCTTGCTTTATGTAAACAAATTGTGGAGCGCCATCATGGGCGCATTTGGGTTGAGTCAGTCCCTGGCGAGGGTACGACATTCTTTTTTACTATTCCTATTGGAGGATAAAATGGAAAATGCGATTGGCAAGATCATAGAGATTTTGTTGGTAGAGGACAATCCAGGCGATGTCGACCTGATAAAAATTGGCTTGGAGGACGCCAAAGTGCTAAATAAGCTGCACGTTGTCACCGATGGCCTAGAGGCGATGAAATTTCTTAGAGGGGAGGACATCTATGCAAATGCTCCATGCCCCGACCTTATCCTTCTGGATTTGAATCTTCCCAGAAAGAGTGGCAAGGAGGTGCTCCAAGAGATCAAGGTAGATCCAAAGCTGCAGGCCATCCCGGTTGTCATCCTCACGAGCTCGGAAGCAGATGAAGATATTTGTAGAGCCTATGAACTTCACGCAAACTGCTACATTAGCAAGCCAGTCGATTTTGAGCAATTTGTCAAAGTGGTGCAATCATTAGAGCATTTTTGGTTTACTGTGGTTAAACTGCCCGGCAGAAATTTACCGCCGCACAGATCATGAGACTGCCACTATCTCAAAAAACCTGTCCCACCCCGAAATAGTCGAAGCATTCACTGCAGACGGGTTTGCTCTCATGAGCATGGGTTTCTTTAGTTGTGTTGTATACAATGGGATTAGTGATGATAAGAACTTGCGCAATACCACTGATTTAGGTTTTTGTAAAGACTTTTGTACGTAACCTTAATCGTTCCTATTCCCATCGACCGTTTATTTCCAGAGGAAACCTTACGCCTGTAGCAAAAAAGAGACACTGAGGATTTCAGGAAGTAGCCCATGAGGGTGTTATGTTTCTTGTTCCTGGCGTAAATACAATTTGCCAACGCGACTACCTATAAAACCAGCTACGCCTATACCGACGAGGTATCCAATTCCGAAAATTACGCCGATAAGAGCGGTGGCTATGCATATCCCTGATAAAGCAAAGGCTTTCCACCCCGAACGTTTTTTATAGCCAATCTGCAGTTTTATTGTCGTCCCAATTTTGGTATTTATATCCATTGTGTTGCTTTTTATCCAGTCAATCTTAATTAGAACGCTATGTGGCCCTGGAGCAAGAGGAATTAGTGATGTTGTGCCGTTCTTTATTGAGCCTACCTTTTCTCCATCAACCAATATTGAATAGGAGCGCAGGCCTCTACTCAGATGAGATTCTCTATAAATTTCTAAGTTACCAGTTGGCAGTGTAGGCAGTTCATGAACGAGCGCAATGTGGCAATCGCTGCAAATAGTAAAGCCAGATCTATATTCGGCTTTACAGGCTGAACAAAACATTCAAAATATCCTCCTCCAATAAGGCTGTTGGCGAAATCGATTACCAATTGTAACTTACGCTATTCTATCAAATCCCGGCGATGAGGACTACAGTCAACTATCATCAGTTTGCCTTTCTTAATGGAATAAAAAGATTCCTGATGTTTGTGATTGAGAATAATTGCTCCATCACCATTAGCACATTTTTTGACATTGAAGAGGCAAACCCGGGAAACGAGCTTCGTAGAATCGCATAGAATCGATTTTCTCGGATCGACCCATATCCCAGATACCCTATTGTGAATCATGAATTCGCCTTTACGCTGAAAGTAGTTTTCTGTGAAAGCATGGCACATATTACCCTGATGAGTTTATGAGCAGTAGCTATGACGGCCTTTTTGTAGATCAACCCGTCTTTGATTCTTTTCTCAAAGTAGCGATGAAAATATGCTTCAAACTGGATGACCTTGACGGTCATAAGCCAGATGATCCTTCTGAGATGTCTGTTACCTCGTTTTGATATCTTGCTTAGGCCTACATATTGTCCTGATTGGTATACGGAAGGGTCCAGCCCCGCCATGGCAATGACTTGTCTATGACCTGGGAAAAGCCCGGGATCACCTCCAAGCTCAACCAAGAAATTCATGGCGGACTTCTCACCGATTCCCCGTATAGAGGTGAGAATATCGACATTGTCCTTCATCTGTGCCTGGCATTGCTCTATCAGCATGTCAGTCAGCTCCTGCAGATGATCTTCCAATTGTATCAGGATAGATGCCTTTTGCTTGATAATCATCTCTTTGGCGGGACTGGCTGTCCCGATGGAGGTTGCCGCAGCTTTGATAATGGCGCCAACGGACTCCTCAGTCTGTTTTCCATAAGATCCTGGTATCAGGATCTTTGCTATCTTTGCTCGTTTAGCTTTGCGAATAGACTCCGCAGATGGATAATGACACAGCAGGCGGAGCATGGATTTTGTGAAGATGCCCGTAATATGTTCCAGTTCAGGAAATGTAATTGTAAGAACTCTTTTAGTGTCGCTCTTGATTGCCGTCATCTGGTCGACTAAGCTTTCCCTCTGCCGTGATAGGTCTCTCATGTCCGCATTATCAGGAGTCAGAACATTTTGGGAGAGCGAATCTTTTTTCATGCGGAGAAATTGCGCGATGACCATCGCATCTTTTTTGTCTGTCTTGGTCTTCCTCAGTTGAAGTTTCATGAAGTTGCATATGAGCAGGGGATTGATAATGATTACGGTAAATCCTTGGGACGTAAGGAACGAGAAGAGGTTGATATGGTAGCATGCCGTAGATTCCATGCCGATAAGGATGGAATCCTTAGGTCCCTCTATAGATGAGACTTTCATGAGCAGTTCATCGAACCCGCCCCTGCTCATGGAAGCAGATACGCGGAAAAGTTTTTCTCCATTACTTCCTATACAGCATGCATCAAACTTTTCCTTCGAGATATCGATACCAAGAAAGATTGTGAACTCTGCCTTTTCATGTGTTTCGGACATACGAAAACCTCCTGCGTTCCGGTAAAAACAGGAAATGCCTCCCCACCAATCCTCCATCGTGACTAGGATTCTTTGACCCGATCAACCTATTATGGTTTTGGGAGGCAGGGGACATACTGAAGTAAGGGTTCTGTGACCCAGGAAGAAAGAAGCCCTCCTGCCTTTCCAGACTGATTATATTATCTGAGTATGAAATACTCATACTGGGTTATAACATAAACTCATGGTAGGAGGAAGAAAATGACTCTCCGTATTTCTATTAGAAGGTCTCATTACCGCAGCCTGGAAGGTAGGATTAGAACACCGTATACTGTACACTCACAGTCTTTCCAATTACGGATCTATCTTCCGCATCTCTCCCCGTCTGCCGGTCCACCGATTAAGAGGACTTCAATTTGCTATTTTTCAGGTGTCCTCTTAACTTTAATCCTGCTTCAATGTATTTATGCCGAGCTATGAAATCAGGCACCTCTATGAAGTTCTTTGTCGCACCGCTTGCCTCTTTCATCTCTTCGCCGCTCGGAGCAATGACCATAGCGGATATCACCTTTGTAGCATCAAGACCTTCAGCGAGCTTTTTTACCAATTTTCTATCCGAAATTCCTAATTCATCCATAACAGCAGCGATTCCACCACTTTTGCCCACTACACGATCAACGATTTCCGTTGCTTTTGAACTGACAGTTGTTTCGGCATAACCGGCTAACCGACAGGCTTCCGCTTTGCTCTTCCCTTCTATTAAGGCTTCTTTTATTTTCTGCTCGCGGATTACCTGCACTGCGTTTGTTTTAGAAGGTTTTACGGGAGGTTTTCTTTTTTTCTTAGCTTCTGACTTAGCAGGTAAAGAGCCATCTGTTTTAATCTGCTTGCTTTGTGACCGAAGCAAAATGAAGAAAGCTTTGGAAATATCCTTTTTGCAACTACTGCAGGTTATTATCGGATTGAAGACTTGCCATAGTCCTTCCTGTTTGTAGGTTATTTGGATTTTGTTATTGCACTTAGGACAGATAAAGGATTGTGTGGCGATAGGTGTTACTTGCTTCTCTTCAGCAGTCTCGTTTTTCGTGCCTATGCTCACTGGTGAACACTCCTTTTGTCGTCAAATTTTAAGCAATTTAGGTTCATAGCTCTGCACCTCACAAATATATCATATTCTATTAGATTTTGGTCGATTTTGCTCGATTTCAGCAGTAATTCGAAAACACAATTAGCAGTTATTTTACAAAGTGGTAACCTTTGTACGAATCGCTGCCTGCGTAGCATTAAGAGGACTTCGTTTTCTTTACTCACTTCGCTTCCTCCAACAACCTTTTCTGTTCTTTAAGCCTTCTCACTACTTCTTCCGCTGGCATATCATCAAGGCCAAGTCTTTTACGCCTCGCTTCATAGGTTTCCAGGGGTACATTTATGGTGACCTGCTCCTTAAGCATGCCGAGTCGTTGCATCTTTATTCGAATGGCTTGCAGTTTATCAAAAAACTTCAGCGTCCTGTGGGTCCCGATCTGGGTTTCGAGGATTCCCATCTCCTTCACACAGGCGACCTGCTCGACTGTAAGCTCGTGGATATTCTTCAATTCCCCATTCTCATGCACGAAATCCTTGAGATTAAACCGTATTATCGTGTCAAGGTGAGCCTCCACTTCATGAGCCTCCATAAGTGCTTTATGAGTCAAGTTCTTGAGGGAATTACGAGAATTAGCAATCGCAGTTTGAATTTGAGGTTTTTTGAGGTTTTCATACCCAATATGATAAGCCGTATTCTTCGAGTAACCCGCACGAATCGCTGCTTGTGTAGCATTGAAATCTTTCAGGTACTCGGCGACAAAGAGCTGTTCTTTCGGGGTAAGCTGACCGTTCTTTCTTATTGGCATAGTTCCTCCTGACGATCATCCAGGGAGCACAAATACTATCCACCCCCCAAAGGTTTGGTTTTGCTTTCGTTATGCTACAAGATGTAAAATAGCTTATATCAAGGGGAAAAGCGGGTTCAATTCCCGCGCTCATCACCCTAACTTTTGTGATTGCTTTATTGGCTGAATTACATCTGGTGACAGTTGACGGCTTCTTAAACGACCCTGCTTGCAAATTGCTCGCAAAATGCGAGCAGAACAGACACCTCATGCTACCACGTGATACCATGTGACACTTGATAAGTATTTGAATTATAATAAAACTGTTAATTGCGAGAGTGGCGGAACTGGCAGACGCGCTGGACTTAGGATCCAGTGGGGCAACCTGTGGGGGTTCAAATCCCCCCCCCTCGCACCATTCCTATTATTAAAATATTTTTTTGAATGCTGCGAGTCTGCTATTCCCTTTCAATCTTAAGCCTCTCCCACATCCATGATATATCATAAAAAGGTCTGCCTTCCCTCTTGTTATGTTCCTCTGAGTTTTCAATGGACTTCAACAGTTCAATAACCTTCTTTTTGCCTTCTTTTGTCTTTACCGCTTGCATAGGGGTTTTGCCATCGAGGGCAGGGATTTTTTTTCTTAACCATTTTTCGGAATGTTTTTGCATGAACCGGGTATAGAATTTCTGTTGGATTTCCATCGGCAATTCATTCGCGGGTTCCTCAGCGGGACTCACTTTGTATGCCTTCACAGCCTCCATCGGGTCTTGGAAAGTGTCCACCTTATGGACAATGGCATCAGATAAAGCCTTAAGTATGAGCTTCTTGCCCTTTTCAAGCCTTTTCTTGGAATTGCTCTGCAGTATCAGTTTGTTGTCTTTTATTTCGGCCGTGCCGAGAATTGTGGCACTCCCCTCCTTATTGCGCTTGTCGTACCACGTGAAAGATTGGGTACCCCGTTCAAAACCTTTGATTTTTGGCAAGCCGTTCATGACAGCCTCTTTGTCTGTGATTTCAAAAACTGCTTTTGAAATCAACATAGGCTCCCCGCTCGTTGTGTGCAATTTTATTGGGGTAGGGTTCTGGATTAAATCATACCAATAGAAATTAAAGTTCTCACTGTTATATTTCAGGAAATCATCCATTGAAGCATCAGGATATTCCATCTTGGAATCCTCAAACTCGGCGTGGATGTCATCGAGTATCCGTTCTTTTTGTTTTAGATGATAGGGATAGACAGAACCGCTCATTATATACTGTCCGTCGACAAGCAACAGCCTTGTCGCGAAGATATCCCATTTCCTCACGCTTCGTGTAGCAGACTTTTCTCTCACGTCATATTCTCCGCCCATCAGAAGGTCTTTCAACAATAGTCCTTTGTCAGGGAATACCTCTTGAACCTCATAAAGGCTTATCACGGAGTTTTTCATCATGGTTAATACCTTATGTTCATCCAATGACAACATCCTGTTATTCTCCATATATAGGTCTATAAGGCTTTTGTCATTATCCTCATCAATAAGATAATCAAAGACAACCCATTCCATGAAGTTTTGGTATGCAATATTAAGGGCCTGACCTTCAAGATGTTTTTTTGGAATAAAGTCATCCCAGAACATGAAATGGGCATGCTCCAACGCGTGCTTATAATTCTTATCAAAGAATCCCATCAGTTTTTGGACAAGCCTTCCTCTGATGGAATCTTCTTTGCCGACATCAATATAGGTTTTATTCAGGCAACACTTTTTGTATTTCTTCCCGCTCCCACAGGGGCAAGGGTCATTTCTACCGATTATATTCACCACTGACCGTCTCCTTTTTCTACATGATAGAAGGTATCGCTGACATCAACCTGTCTCTCAATAAAGTATGCCTTTGCTGTGGTTTATCATTTTTTATTGCGATTGCTATAGCTTTCTTAGTCCCGACCAATATTACCAGTTTCTTCCCTCTTGTGATTCCTGTATAGAGAAGGTTCCTTTGCAAAAGCATGTAGTGCTGAGTAAGGATGGGCATAACAATCACAGGGTATTCACTTCCCTGGGCCTTATGCACCGATACAGCGTAAGCCATTACTATCTCATCAAGCTCGGAATACTCGTAAGGAACAGGTCTACCCTCATAATCCACAATAATTTCCTGTTCTTCCCTGTCTATTTTGACAATCCTGCCGATGTCCCCGTTAAAAACCTCTTTGTCATAATTGTTCCTGATCTGCATGACCTTATCCCCGAGTTTTAAAACCATGCCTCCCCGTGTAAATTCATCACTTGAATGGTTCAAATGTTTCTGTAGTTCTGTATTAAGATTGGAAGTCCCTACCACTCCTCTGTGCATTGGTGTTAATACCTGAATGTCATTGACTGGATTGAACCCGAATTTTTCCGGTATTTTTTCTTTGCATAATTCAATGATCTTCTCCAGGGCCTTTTCCGGTTCTTCAATCTCGAAAAAATAGAAATCCTGGGGATGGTCTTTGTGATAAGTAAACATAGGCATCTCCCCGTTGTTTACTCTGTGGGCATTTACAATAATCAGGCTCTCTTTTGCCTGTCGAAAAATCTCTGTCAGTCTTACTGTAGGTATGACCCCGGAATCTATGATGTCCTTTAAGACATTTCCGGCGCCTACCGAAGGCAATTGGTCAACATCCCCAACCAAAATTAATGTAGCCTTTGTTGGAACAGCCTTCAGGAAATGATACATAAGGATGGTATCCACCATAGAACACTCATCTATTACTATTAACTCTGCATCCAACGGGTTGTTCTCATCCTTCTTGAAGCCGCCTTCTTTTGGACTGAACTCAAGCAGTCTGTGGATAGTCTTTGCCTCATGACCTGTGGCCTCTGTCATCCTCTTCGCAGCTCTGCCTGTAGGGGCTGCAAGCAAAACCCTTTGACCTATTTTATTGCATATCCTTATGATGGAATTGATAATGCTTGTCTTTCCCGTGCCCGGACCTCCTGTAACAACCATGATTTTCTTATCAATGGCTTCCATGACAGCCTGTTTCTGGTTCTCGGCAAGCTGTATCTTTAACTCTCCCTGGACCCATTCGATTGCCTCGTCCCTATCAAAAGTTTTTAGAGTTTTCGGTACAAGCATCAGATGCTTCAGTTTGTTTGATATGCCGACTTCACTGACATGTAATCTGGCCAGGTAAACAGCTTTGTTGTTCTCCTTCAATTCCCCTTCTTTATTCAAGTCCTCAATGATTATCTTCCTGTCTGAGACGATCTTTCCAAATGCCTTTATGATGGTATCGTTGTCTACACCAAGAATCTTTTTACATTCCTCTATCAACTGCTCATATGGATAATAGACATGCCCCTCATCGGATAATTGGTGAAGGACATATAGAATTCCTGCCTCAGCCCTTATCTGTGATTCTTTAGCAATACCAAGCTTCTCCGCAATCTTGTCGGCTGTTATAAACCCGATACCGAATATATCCGTTGCAAGCCTGTAAGGGTTCTCCTGGACAATTTTTATGGATTCTTTTCCGTACTGTTTGAATATCTTGGCCCCATATGCGGGACTGACACCTTGCCCCTGAAGGAACAGCATGACTTCCCGTATTTCCTTTTGGTCATCCCAGGCCTTCCCTATCATCTCGATTCTCTTGTCCCCTATGCCTTCAACTTCATGCAACTTCTTTATATCTGTTTCGATGATATTCAGGGTTTCCAACCCGAATTTGGAGACAAGTCTTTTAGCCATGACAGGACCGATGCCTTTAATAAGTCCTGAGCCGAGATATCTCTCTATACCTTTGACTGTAGCAGGGACTATAGATTCGTAAGATATTATCTTGAACTGTTCGCCGAATTTAGGGTGGTTATGCCATTCTCCTTTTAGCTTCAGTACTTCCCCGGGGCTTACGGAAAGGAGATTGCCGACTACCGTTACAAGGTCATTCCTGCCTCCGACCTTCATTTTTGCAATAGTATAGGAATTCTCTTCATTGCGGTATGTGATCCTTTCAAGTTGTCCTTTGATTTCTATGATCACGGTAAGCCCTTGACCTCAGTAGTACCGCCCCGAAGGTTTTTTGAAAAAAGAGACCAACAAAACCCCGGCGATAAAACCCCCGATGTGGCCCCACCACGCGACTCCACCGCCGGATGCGGGAAGCACCTGGGCTACTGTTCCGGAAAATAGCTGTAGCAAGAACCACCACCCTAAAAAAAAGACCGCTGGAAGCTCTATAAACCAAGGGATAATGAATATCGGAATGAATGTCAGGATTCTTGCCCGTGGAAACAACACATAATATGCACCCATGACCCCCGCAATGGCGCCTGAAGCGCCTATAACCGGCATTGAGGACCGTGGGCTGAAGCGTATATAGAACATGCTCGCCAGGATCCCCACGATTAAATAAAACACAAAAAAGCGACTGTGTCCTATGCGGTCTTCCACCTTACTGCCGAATATCTTGAGAAACCACATATTGCCCAGGAAATGTAGCCATCCGCCGTGCAGGAACATCGTGGTCAGGAACGACAGATAATGCATAAGAGGAAGCCTGTGAATGTTGCGTTTTGTATATTCAATAGGAACAATCCCGAAATAATATGTGAACTGTTCAAGGAGTTCCTGGGGCAAGGTGGTTTCAAACAGGAAAATAATTCCGCACAGTATTATTAGCATCCATGTGGTTGATGGGAATGTTCTATTTGGTACTGTATCCCGGATCGGAAACATATCGGATTATCCTACTATAAGGTATCAGCCATTTACGGCATCAACTGAGAATGGAGGATCAGAAATTATTCTCATGTTTCATCTTTCATTTTCTAAGAGATGTCTTCAATAAATGCAGAAAGCATTATTTTGGCACTTCAATATTTTCATATCCCTTACCGGCTTCAGCCATAATTCGGATGCGTTCCGGTTTCAGTCGAATGACAACATATGTAGGTTCAGCCGGGTCTTTAATATATTTTTTTAAAATTGGCACGGCTTCATACAGTTTCAACTTATCATCGTTGTCGGTGCTGATGGTGCAGGCTCCTGCAATTCTGACATGCTTTCCTTCTCTATCGCTGAAACAGTATTCAGCATAAGGGACCTTCCTGAGCTGCATGATTTTTTCCGTTCCATCCGTGGTTGCACTCCATAACTCGCTGCTCATCCATATACAACTGCCCATGGGTCGAACACCCACCTTATTTCCGTCGCTTGTAGCAAGAAATCCCCATCCGATTTCTTTCACGAAATTCTTAACTGTTTCGAAGTTCATAGCCCATCTCCTTGGTATAATATTTTCTTCATCACTTCCTCATCTTGTTTCCTATCCTAAATTCAGTCAGCAGATCCGAAGCACGTAAAGATTTTAGCATCATATATGTCATGTTTTCTTATACTTCATATGCAAAGGCTCACTGTGACTATCTGTCTGTATCGCTATCCAGAATCTCTCTCACCTTTCTTAAAAGGACCTGAGGTGAGATCGGCTTGTGAATAAACACGGAACCCTCAAACAGATTTCCCTTCTGTTGAATAATGTCAGCGGTATACCCACTTGTAAAGATCACTTTTATGTCAGGACTTATCTTCCTTATTTCCTTAAATACCTCTTTGCCATTCTTCTTTGGCATTATCATGTCGAGAATTACAAGCTTAATTCTATCTTTATATCTTTTGAATTTGACTATCGCGTCTTCTCCGTCTGTTGCCTCGATAATTTTATATCCGAATTCCTCAAGCATCGCTTTGGCGCTTGCTCTCACTTCACCATTGTCCTCTGCTAAAAGTATTGTCTCTATACCCCTCTTAATTATATCAGCAACTTCAGGTTGTGCCTCTTCTGTTTTTGTCCATATCAGGGGCAAATAAATATTGAATGTCGTCCCTTTCTCAGGTTCACCATAAACTTCAATGTATCCGCCATGCTGTTTGATTATCCCGTATACCATGGAGAGCCCAAGTCCAGTCCCCTTGCCCACTTCCTTTGTTGTAAAGAAGGGCTCAAATATCCTGTCCCTTGTCCGTTCATCCATTCCTATGCCGGTATCACTAACTGAAATAAGGGCGTACCTCCCCGTCTTTCCATATCCATGTGTCTTTACAAATGTTTCATCGAGGTCTGCAATCTTTGTCTCTATCTCGAATTTCCCACCGTGAGGCATAGCGTCCCTGGCATTTGTTGCAAGATTCATAAATATTTGCTCTATCTGTAAAGGGTCTGCCATTACGGTCAAATCTCCCTCAGTAAGCACAGTCTTTAGCTCAATGTCCTCCCTGATAACCCTTGCCAGTAGTTTCTCCGCTTTCCTTATAATTCCATTAATATCTACCGATTTTGTATTCATTATTTGTTTCCTGCTGAAGGCGAGAAGACTATGGATCAGATTCGCTGCCCTGTCCGATGATGAAAGAATATGATCGGCATACGTACTTAAGGGGTCATCCTTTCTCAGCTTCATCTTTAAAAGAGAACCGTAAGAGATTATTGCTGTTAGGATATTGTTGAAATCATGGGCAATACCTCCTGCAAGTTCACCAACTGCCTCCATTTTTTGAGCTTGCAGCAGTTGATGATGCAGCTTCTCTTTCTCATCTTCTATCTTTTTGCGCACAATGATACCAGCCAGGGTATCGGCAACAGCAAGAAGGAATTCTTCCTCTCTTTTGTCTCTTATATGCCCTTCTTTTAGATAGATATTCAGGGCTCCCAGCGTTCTGCCTCTGAACAAAATGGGCACAGAGTAATGACCGTGAGGCTGTATCCCTTCATAGCAGATTTCATGACGTTCATCGACATGATCGGCAAACTGTATTTTTTGGGTCTGCGCTGCCTTTCCACAAAGGCATTTTCCAAAAGGAACTCGCACGCATATTTTTTCCAGCGGTTCGGGAATATTGCTTTGGGCTTTCATCACCAAAACATCTGCGTCATCTTCCACGAGAGATATACTGCCAATTGCTTCAAAAGCAATCCAGGGGACTGCAAGTATCATATTCAATGCCTTCTGTAAGATCTCATCTAATGGTATATTTTCCAGTGATTCACTCAGAATCATGTTGATCGTAGTCTCGATAAAGTAGTTATCATGAAGCTCTGCTTCTGATGCCAGCAGCGCCTTCTCTGCTTTTTTGCGCTTTGTGATATCCCTGAATATCCCTCTGCAGGAAACAAATTTCCCGTCTTTGAACGAGGGACTCATATTACCTTCTATATATAATTCTCTTCCATCTTTTGAAACATAAATAGTCTCCATCTGTTCAATAGTTTCACCTTTTGCAATTCTTCTGAAATTCTCCATGCAATGAGATATTTGTTCTTTCTTAACAATATCGGTGAAGTGCAGTCGTTTTGTTTCCTCTTCCGTGAATCCTAATATCTCAAGCCATTTTCGGTTCACATATAAATACTTACCTTCTGCGTCAACGATTTGGATCAGATCGTTGGCGTTTTCAAAGAGATCCTTAAATCTCTCTTCACTTTCCTTTAGTGCCTTTTCTGTATTCTTCCGCTCGGTGATATCATCTCCGGAACTGAGTGTCCCGGCAATATTTCCTGATTCATCTTTTAATACAGTATTGTGCCAAGCGATAATCTTCTCTGCTCCACTTTTTGTCAAAACTGAGTTTTCAAAATATTCAACTGCCTCAACTTCTCCCGCTATTATCTTTGCAAAAACAGTTTTAACGCTATCCCTATCCTGTTCTGGCACAAAATTATCAGACCAGTTCTTACCAAGAATTTCTTGTTCGGAATAGCCCAAGATGTCACTTCCCTTTTTATTTATAAGCGTGACTTTTTGTTCAGCATCAATGGCCAACAGAATTACACTCGCAACATCAAGATATGTTTGTGCCTTATCTCTTTCTTTTCGTAGCGTTTCTTTTATTAATTTGCGCTGGATAATTCTCCACATCCCTTCCATCAAGAGTGTCAGTTGCCGAACATCCGCTACATCATAGTCAGAAAGCTTATTGCTTACTCCCGCAACGATTACTATGTGATCTCCATCAAAAATGGGAACATTCATATGGCGTGTGAGTTCGACGTGATCTTTGGGATAACCCTTCTTCGACTGATTTGGAGCAGTGTAATCATTGGTGATGATTGGCTTGCGCTGGCGTACCGCTTCTCCCCAGAGTCCGGGTGTTTCAACTGGATAAATTATGGGCTTATCCGCAATGCGACATTCTTCCAGTACACTTTTTGACCAAGAGTACATTGTTAACACCGTCTCATCATCATTCATGAATGCAAGATATCCAAGTTTGCTTTCCGTCAGGCGAATCGCTTCTTCCAAGGCAAAATCCGATACCTCCTTAAATGACGCATCCGGCATATGGTTCAACGTCAGCAGAGCCTCCAAGCGGGATTCATTTAATCTCAAAGATTTTTCTGCTATCTTGCGCTCCGTGATATCACGGGTAACGCTTAGGACTAATTTTTTATCGTCTACTTCAATAATGCGAGCATGTACTTCAATCGGTAATATAGATCCATCTTTACGGAAATGAGCAGATTCAAAGGTGACTTCACCCTTTTCCATGAGTTCTTGCATTCGTAGATCAACGAGTTTTGCATACTCTGGATTGTCAAAATCCTTAAGGTTCATTGCCATCAACTCACCTTTAGTATATCCACGAGATTTGTAAGCCGCTCCATTTATGTAAATTAAATTACCTCCAAGATCAAGCAAAAAGATTGAATCGGTAGCAGCATCCAAAAGTTGTGCTTCTAATTTCAGCGCCTCTTCAGAACGTTTACGTTCTGTTATGTCTCTAACAGCAGATAGAATCATTGGTTTTCCATGAAGCTCAAATAACCGGTTACTGATCTCGACAGGAATCTTACGCCCATCTTTGCTCACGTGAATGCCTTCCCAAGTGGCATGTCCTTCTTCGAATAGTTTCCTTAAAATTGTAGGAACATTTGCAAGAGTTTCTTGAGCGTCAATTTGGTGAACATTCATTTGTAATAGTTCCTCACGGCTATAACCCAGATAGTGGCAGGCTCTATCGTTCACTTCAATGATGCGGCCTGAAGCACTGGCATCCGGCATGACTTCATGCACAAATATTGCGTCACTGACGTTATTGAAAAGTAACCGACACCGTTCCTCTCTCTCACGTAACTTCTGGTTTGTTTGTTTACGTTCAGTAACGTCTCTCACTACTTCGATGCCCGCTATGATTTCCCCTTTTGAATCTTTCAAAGGAGATGTTGTAATCTCCAAATATCTTGTTCCCATATCAGTATATAGTTCCCTTTGCACTGCGTGAACTTTGCCATCCCTGAAAGTGAGAGCTACAGGACACCCACCGCATATACCCTCTTTTTTCGCATATGCCTTATAACAGTACTCCCCTACGTGGTCTCCCATCATATCTTTATGGACTTGATTCTCATAAAGAACCCTGAAAGTCCTGTCCACAACAGCGATACCATCTCCTATTGCTGCAAGCATTCCTTCTGACTTAGCTATCTCTTTGATCACACGTACAGTAGTTTTTCTTGCAGTCTCTTTGATTTGTTCTCTTTCGGAGTTTGGTTTTTTCATTTCAGTCACCTAATACCTACCGCTGCAAATTCTCCACCTATATGGTTAGAACTTTAGCCATATTTTACAGGTATTTCTTATTTTATAGATATAGCTTGAACTGTTGCATTAATGATATGAAGTTCAAAATTTTTTTAGGAAGCAACTCACCCCCATCACTGGAAGCATTAGGTTGTGAGTTATTTTTCGTAAGCAGCAAGGGATATACGAATCTGCCTGAATCCTCTGACATGAGAAAAAGAAGAAAACCCCTGATATTAAGGCAATAGTTTATAATATCAAGGGCTTGGGTAAATTAGCGGCAAAGGGCTATTTTGTTATTAGTATCCAGTGGGTAACTCCGTAGGGGGGCAACTCCCCTTTCGCCACCACCAATAGAGTCAGCTTGAAAAATTCATAAGAAACTTAAAGTGCTGAAATTTAATATTGTCAAAACAGACGGAAATGCACGGGCCTGTCTTCTGGAGACTGAAAGGGGAACGATACGTACTCCTGCTTTTATGCCCGTCGGGACTATCGGCACCGTTAAGGCCATGTCTCCTGAGGAACTGAAAGAAATAGGCGCCGAGATCATACTCTCCAATACCTATCACCTTTACCTTCGCCCGGGTCATGAGACGATAGAAACCCTTGGCGGCCTCCACAAATTCATGAACTGGGACAGGCCTATATTGACTGACAGCGGTGGTTTTCAGGTATTCAGCCTGTCCGCCTTAAGAAAAATAGAAGAAAACGGTGTGCATTTTAAATCTCATCTTGACGGCTCCATGCATTTTATAGGCCCTAAAGAAGCGATGGAGATACAGTCTTCGCTGGGTTCTGATATAGCAATGGTGCTCGATGACTGCACCCCTTATCCATCATCTTATGACTACGCGAAAAATTCTTTGTTTCATACAATACAATGGGCGGCGCAATGCAAAGAATTACAGAGGGAAGGGCAGGCATTGTTTGGTATCGTTCAGGGGAGTCTTTACGAAGATCTCCGTAAACAAAGTGTCGAAGAACTTGCGGATATAGGTTTTGACGGCTATGCGGCCGGAGGCCTGAGCGTCGGGGAGCCAAAGGAAGATATGCACAGGATGATATATTTTACTGCGCCGCTGCTTCCTGTTGAGAAGCCGAGATACCTTATGGGGATAGGGGAGCTCGGGGACGTGATGAAGGCCGTTGATGCGGGCTTCGACATGTTTGACTGTGTAATGCCTACAAGAAATGCGCGAAACGGAACACTGTTTACAAGCGTGGGTAGAATAAGTATCAAGAGAGAAGAGTTCAAGTTTGATAAGGGACCTTTGGACCCGGCGTGTGAATGTTATACGTGCAGAAATTATTCCAGAGGATATCTGAGGCACATGTTTCTTTCAAGAGAAATACTCTCAATGAGATTGAATACGATACACAATCTGTATTTCTATCTGAATTTTTTCAGAGACATGAGAAAATCCATCTTGGATGGAAGGTTTACGGAATTCAAGACCCTATGGAAAACGGTTTTCCCATAGGGTCATTATAGGCAGCTACAGAATCGGCAGATATCTTTCTATTTCGTAGGGGTGGATTCTTATACGGTAGTCATCCCACTCGACCTTCTTGCTTGTTATAAACTGTTCAAAGATGTGGTCGCCGAGCGTCTCTCTCAGGAGTTCACTTTTTTCAGCATATTCTATCGCCCTGTAAAGATTTCCAGGCAAAGTCTCGATGTTATATCTCTGCCTCTCGTCCCCTGACAGATGGTAAACGTCCATTTCTACAGGGTCAGGCAGCGTATACCCTTTCTCTACGCCTTCAAGCCCTGCGTTCAGCATACAGGCAAAGGCCAGGTAAGGGTTACAGGAAGGGTCCGGTGAGCGAAGTTCAATGCGGGTCGCCTTTTCCTTCCCGGGCTTGTAGAGCGGTACCCTCACGAGTGTCGACCTGTTTCGCCGGGCCCAGCATATATATACGGGAGCTTCATAACCGGGTACAAGCCTCTTGTAAGAGTTGACCCATTGGTTCAGGACCAGGGTTATTTCCTTTATATGGGTAAGGAGTCCGGCAATATATTTCTTGGCTGTGTCGGAGAGAAAATACTGGTCCTTCGGGTCGAAGAAGGCGTTTTGATTTCCCTTAAACAGGGACTGGTGCGTGTGCATGCCGCTTCCGTTCTGGCCGAATATGGGTTTCGGCATGAAGGTGGCATAGACGTTATATTGCTTGGCTATTTCCTTTACGGTAATCCTGTGGGTCATAACGATATCGGCCATTGTCAATGCGTCCTCATACCGCAGGTCTATTTCATGCTGTGAATGTGCAACCTCATGATGGGAATATTCAACCTGGATCCCCATTGTTTCCAAAGCGAGGATGGTGTCACGCCTGAGATCTTCCGCGGCATCAAGCGGATAATCGAAGTACCCGCCTTCATCGAGCGTTTCGGTGTTTTTATCGGTTTTAAAATAGAAATACTCAAGTTCAGGTCCTACGTGAAAAGAAAACCCCTTCTGTTTTGCCTTTTCGAGGTTTACCTTAAGGATGTACCGGGGGTCGCCCTTATACGGTGACCCGTCAGGCTCGTAAATATCGCAGAACATCCTCGCAACCGCTTTTTCCTTGGGCCTCCACGGGAGCATAGCAAAGGTGGAAGGGTCGGGTCTTGCGATCATGTCGCTCTCGTCGATCCTTGCAAAGCCCTTAATAGAGGAACCGTCAAAGCCCATCCCCTCATTAAAGGCGAGCTCAAGTTCATCAACGGGGACCGCGAAACTCTTCAGCTGGCCGTGAATGTCGGTGAACCAGAGCCTTACAAATTTCACGTCATATTGCTTTACGAGTTCCATCACATCTTTTCTGTCCCTCGTTTTTTTCGTGATATTCTTGATTTTTGTATTAGCCACAGTAACCTCCTTATGTTAAACTTTGTAACCGGTTACCCTTTCGGGAAAAAAGCCTGATAGAAATTCATTGCCCTGCCGGAGTATTCTTCATGGATATTTTCTGTGTCCTCTATCATCTTTTTTGCATCTGGACTGTCTTTAAACCATTCTGCGATAACATCTTTGGTGACCTCCATATGGAACTGGAAACCGTATATATTATCGGCAAACCTGAAAGCCTGATTTTTATACAGACTGGAGCTTGCCAATAATACGGCGCCGGGAGGCAGGTCGAATGTATCGCCGTGCCAGTGGAAGACCTTGAACTTCCTCCAGAAGTCTCCTACCTGGGGGTGGATCGCGATCCTTCTGATGAGAGGGTCTTTAAGCCCTTCTCCCGTGAGCTCGATATGGTACCACCCGATTTCTTTCTCCGGGCCGGGATAAACTTCAGCTCCAAGACAACGTGCGATCATCTGAGAGCCGAGGCATATTCCGAGGACTTTCATGTCCCTGTTTATGGCCTCTCTGATGATACGCGACCCTACCAAGAGGTGGGGATATTTTCCCATTTCGTATACGCCCATAGGCCCGCCCAATACTATGAGTGTATCGAATCTTTCCAACAAAGGAGGTGTCTCTCCCGAACCGAGTTCGACGATTGCAAAGGGAATGTCCTTTGCTCTGAGGAAATCCTCAATTGTCCCGGGTCCTTCAGAGGGAATGTTCTTAAGTATTAAAACAGCCATATGTTTTTTTATCCGTAAAACCTGGTCGTGATCTCAATTACTTTACGTCTTGTATCTTCAATAGCGTCAAACAGCTCATCTGTTGATTGAAAGTTGAGGAATTGTATAATTATAGCAATAACCTCGGAATTAGTCTTTACTAAATCCTCTTCATTAAGCCTTAATAATGTATCGAGAGTTTTCAGAAATTTGTGTGACTGAAACAGTATTCCAGCCGAATCCTTATCGATAATAGTATGTTGTTCAAGTTTCTTTAAAGCCGTAACCGTATTATGCGCTATAAGGGAGGGAAGGCGGGCGGCGTGTTTCAGTTGAAGATATTGTATGAGGAATTCCATTTCCTTGATCCCTCCGGGACCGTTTTTAATGTCATACCCTGAGGACTCCAGGGAAATTTCATGTATAATCCTTTTTCTCATATCTTTTATATCGGCGCTCCTTATTTCTTTTCCTCGTTGAATAATTATTTGCCGTCGCAGTCGCTGGAACGTCCTTGTAAGATTTATGTCTCCGGCGACAGGCCTTGCCCTGAGAAGTGACTGTATTTCCCAGGGATGCGCGGACTTAAGATAATAATTCTTATAACCTTCAATATCATTGACAAGTATCCCCTTTGATCCATCAGGCCTCAGCCGCATATCGACTTTATATGCATATCCGTTTGCCGTGTATTCAGTCAGAAATTTGATCAACTCTTCAGCGGTATTTATTCTCCCGCCTATGGCTTTATTTGCACGGTTGCGACTGTCCTGAATTCTGATGAAAATCAGGTCAAGGTCGGACCCTATGTTCAATTCACCCGCTCCGAATCCGCCGAAGCCTATGACAGCGAACCCTTTATTTATATCAAGGTGATGGACCGTGGCCTTAATAATAATTTCTGCGAGCATGCTCAATGCATGACACAATCCGTATACATCCAGGGACCTTTTCAGGTAAAGCATGCCTATCTTCAACTCTTCCGTGACTTTAAATTCCCGGATCACACTTAAGGGATCAGCAGTACGCTTAAGCATGGCTGTCAAACCTTCCTGTAAAGATTTGTAATATAACCTCATGTCCTGTCTGACGTCGGGATATTCGAAGATGCCTTCAAGGTTTTCAAGGCCGAGCAACAGTCTTGTAAAGTATGTACTTGTGGAGAATATATTGACAAGCATTTCCCTGGTGTCGTTTCTCTGGAACAGCAGGTCTATGTAAGACTCATGATTGCCGATCTTCCTGATGAACGCCACGAGCACGTCCAATACGCGGTCTTTATTGATTGACTTTACTGCCTGCTCAAAAAAAACCGGGACTGTTTTCCTGAGCAGTGCCCTTTCCCTTACAGTCTTTTCTACGGACATCTGGTCCATGATAGCGCTGATGTTTTTTAAAGCCATATCGGGTTTTTTGAAACCTTTAAAAGAGAGGTAGTCGAGTATCGCATTGTCCGGAAGTTCATCTTTTAAAGTAAGCAAAACATCGTGCGCGGCATCAGTCCCTCCGAGAAGGGAATTATACATATCTCTTACCTTCAATCTTTTCAGTCTGAGTTCATAGGCAAATTCCTTTTCATTCTCAAATTGCATCTTCTTTGACAGTATGAAAAAATCATCGGGGTTTGTAGGCAGAGAATAGGTCTGTAAGTCATCTTTCATCTGGAGAATGTGCTCGATTCTTCTTAAAAAGATATAGCTGTCTGAGAGTGTCCCGGCTTCATCCCCGGTCAGTAATCCTTCTTTTGACAACTCGGCGAGAACGGCAGGGATTGTGTTTTGCCTCAATAATTTATTCTCGCCGCCGTATAAAAGCTGAAAGGTCTGCGCAAAGAATTCTATTTCTCTGATTCCGCCGTATCCGCGCTTTATGTCATTTGTGTCGAATATGGAGTCGATCTTCTTTTTAAGTTCCCTGATCTCGTCTATATCGTTGTAGTCAAGCGACCTCTTCCATACAAATGGCTCGATGGAATTTATGAATATCCCGCCGGTTATGTAATCGCCGGCAACAGGCCTTGCGCGGATCAAAGCGATTCTCTCCCAAGTCTTTCCCCATGATTCGTAATATGAACGATAGGAATCGAGAGAAAGGGAAGACGGGCCTTTCTGACCGTTCGGCCTCAGTCTGAGATCAATTCTGTAAGCAATTCCGTCTTCAGTCGGTGATTGAAGGAGATTAGTCAGAATTTCGGTAAGCGTGCAAAAATATTCATGAGCTGAAATCTTATTGTGCCGGATACCGAAAGGGTTGAGTGTCCCTGTGGAAATGCTATCTTCCGACCGGTATACGGTAATGATATCTATATCAGAGCTATAATTTAATTCGCGACCACCCAGCTTTCCCATGCCGATGATTGAAAAAGCGTTTTCTCTCATAAGTCCGAATTTTCTTCTCATGAGAGTGAATGACATGTCAAGCGCCAATTCCAGCAATACCTCCGACAGGACACTTAATTCCGACATGCACTCATTCAGGCTTGCAACGCCTGAGATATCTTTAATTGTTATGATGAGGAGATAGTATTTTTTTATTTCCCGGAGGAGTTTCATTGCGTTCCGCTTATATAACTGAGTATTGTTCTCGTTGCGGAATGCGGCATATGTATCGCGAGATTCCGAAAAAATATTCTGTTTATCAATAGCCTTGTGGAGGTCCTTAAATACACGAGAAAGGCTTGCCGGATTACTTATACAGTAGTCGGCAAGAAACTGGCTGTAGGCAAATAATCCGGCAATGCCTTCTATTCGGTCCCCGTGCTTCTCAAAAATATCAGGCGCCTCCTGCAAGAGCCTTTCCATGTTCTTGAGTGCCCTCTTAGGATCAGGGGTTGTGCAGGACGCATTTGTTATTATGTTGTTTATATTCATGGAATATTTTGATATTATAGCAAACAAGCACTTTGTGTTCCCCTAATTAAGAGGGAATTACAGTATAAGAGATTGTCAGTATTTTATAGAACTCGGGAGGGAAAGCCTATGAAGATGATCGTAGCGGTAATCAAGCACTTTAAACTGGACGAAGTAAAGGACGCTTTAACGAAAGCCGGGATTCAAGGGATGACTATTACAGAAGTGAAAGGCTTCGGCAGGCAGAAGGGGCATGTCGAGATATACAGGGGAACGAGCTATGAAGTGAGGTTTATCCCGAAGCTGAAGATCGAGGTCGCCGTATCGGACGATAAGCTTGAAGAAATCGTAACCGTCATACAGCAGTCGGCGCATACCGGTGAGATAGGTGACGGCAAGATCTTCATCTATGACCTTAAGGACGTCATCAGGATCAGGACGGAAGAAAGGGGAGAAGCGGCCATATAACTGTCTATGCGGATCCTGAATATCACTTTGGGAAAGTGAGATCCATGATCCTTTTTTTCAGGATCAAGATTTCAAAGGATATGGCAGCTATGGACGCGAGCATAGATAGAAAACCTACATTGGCATTAAGAACCGACTCATTCCCGTTGTCGACATAAAGAAGCGCAATTATTTTTTCCCTGATATCAATCGGTAATAAGAGCGCATCCTGCGGAGCGCCGGACAGTAAATCTATAAAAGGTTCATTCCCTTTAATTTTCATTATGGGGCCCCTGTAGCTTTTCTTTGTTTTGAGTACGTCAAAAAAAAGCGGAGAATCTTTTGCTCCTATCTCAAAATTTTCTATATCAAGTCCCCTTGCCTTCCATCCGGCGATCTTTTCACCTTTTACAGTGAACAAAGCCACTCGTTTTGCTATCTTATAGGTCTCGCTGATGAGAATCAGCGCTATGTCTTCAATCTCCTTGACCTCTGTAAACGAGGTCTTAATCTTGTCTACGGAAGTCTCTTCTACTTTTGTATTGGGGGAAAACCGGTCTTCCAGGCTGATATATCGCACATCACGCTTTATCCCGTAATGCTTTTCAAGTATAAACAGCAGCCTCATTTCCGTTATGACATATGGAATAATCTCATATCCGGTTCTGAAACGAAGCTCGTCAATCTCTTTTAAGTCCCTCGGATTCAGCATGGCGGTATGCAGCCTGTTACGGTCTTTCTTGAAAGGTATGATCTTGTATTTTTCTATGAGTTCCTTGCCCAGTGAGCTCAGGACTTCTTCCGGGATGGAATTTAGAGCATCAGGTAATACATAAGGCAATTTAAAGTATCTGCTCAGGAACTTCGATAACTCTTCCTCTTCAAGAAAATGCAGCTCCACCAGATTGGTCCCGATCCTGCCGCCGAATTGCACCTGCCGCATCAGCGCCTGATCGATCTGCTGCTTTGTTACCAATGCTTCCCTGATTAGCGCCTCTCCGAGCTTCATCCTTTCTATTATACCTTTTTCCAATTTTATCGGAAAGCATATCAGCTCCTGGTATAATTTTTAAGGGGGTTGACCTTTTTTTGAAATTGACATAGGGTTATATTATCCATAAAAATAAACCATGGAAGAAGAACTGAAAACAGAGGCAAGTGAGAAGGACCTGGAACTTGCCACGGATATCATAAAAACAATTACCAAAGCCGTAAAGACATTCAATGTGTATCCAAAGGACAACCCCATATATCAGAAGTTCGCTGCCGAGCTTTTCGAAAAATTCAATACTTTCTTTGAAACCAATGATGATTTTTCCATTGATATCGGTCCGTATTCCCTGCTTTATAAAGGCGATGAAGTTTTTTACAGCGAAGAAAGGACCGACAATATAGCCCTGCTGCTTTTTGCGGACGGGATCAGACATCTCAATTTTTTCAAGGGCTTAACGTTCGATGAGATTATAGATTTTATTGATATCCTGAGGCTTGCGCCGAAATCCGATGCTGATGACGACGATATTGTAACTCTCCTCTGGGAGAAGAATATAAAGAATATGGGTTACTCCGCAGTAGAAGACACAGTGGATGATTCACTTGCAATCGAGAAAAAGCTTTTCCAGGAGGACGTTATCGAGATCGACGCCGAAGGCGCATCCATAGGCGATATCGGTCACACCGGGCTGTTGAAGCGGGACTCCGGCGGAGTTGAAACAGAGCCGTTAACTGAGGAAGAGCTGCTCTTGATAAAATCCGAATTCTCAGAACTCGAAGAGAATCCTTTGCTTTCCTCTGCCGTCGGACTTTATTTTGAGTTATTGTCTAATGTAACAGAAGCGGAGGTCTTCCCCGAGATGATGCAGAACCTCTGGAAGATAATCGACATCAGGATGAAGGGGAAAGACATAAAAGGCGCAATCGAGATATTAAATGAGATCAAAACAATTTCGGCGCTTTATCAGTATCCCGGGCAAAAAGATATAATCAACAGCGTTTTCCAGAAGGTGGGCAATCTTGAAAACCTGAGAATACTCTTCAAGGAAATTTCCGAGGAAGGGGATATAAAGGCATATCTGTTTCTTGTCGGAGATAATTCCGTGCCGGACATGATAGAGATGCTGGGCGAGCTTCAGGAAAGGAAACAAAGGAGGTTTCTCTGCGAGGTCCTCGCTGAGATCGGCAGAAGGGATATTAATGTTTTCTCGGAATCGATTACGGACGAGCGCTGGTTTCTCGCAAGAAACATAGCGATGATTCTCGGCATGATAAAAGAACCTGCTGCCGTACAATATCTTGAGAAGTTATTGACTCATCCCAATTCTAAAGTAAGAAGAGAGGCCGTGCGGGCGCTGGATGCCATACACTCAGATGATACGAAGAAGCTTTTTCTTGCGGCGCTTACGGACGACGACCTTGCCGTAAGGATGACCGGCCTCAGGGCGTTGAGAAGGTTCCAAGACCCTTCACTATTCAATATATTGAAAGAGAGTGCATCGCGGGAGGAGTTGAAGAAAAGATCATTCGAGGAAAAAAAGGAAATACTCGAGACGCTTGCCGTGCTCGGAGGAGAGAGGGCTTTCCCGCTGCTTACGGACCTGTTCAAAAAGAAGGGCTTGATAGAAAAAGAAGAGATTACCGAGATCAGGGCATCTGCCGCATATGGGCTAGGCATTATAAAAACACCTGAGGCCATATCCCTCATCGAAAAGGAGACAGGATCGAGAAAGGATATCCTCAGAGAGGCGTGCATTAAGGCATTAAAGGAGTCGCAACGGGTTGGAAACATTAGAAAGTAAGGTCGCAAAGTGCGGCAAGTCCCTTATAACGGGCCTACACATACTTATCAAGACTACCGGAATTTATGATTCCATGAACGAGACAATCCTCAATATGGCGCAGAAGCTTCTGATTGATATTGAGCTTTTATTAGAAGAATCGGGGGAGTTTGCGATCAAGATGATCGAAGGGTCATTTTATATCGAAGGCAGTAGGATAAAGGCAGGCGTCTCCGACATCGAGATTTTCAATTCCCTCGCGGAAGAATTAAAAAGGAGATCGATAGGATCGCTTGACTTCAAAGCCCCTATAAAAGCAGATGATTTGATACACCTTGCTTACGCAATAAAAGAGGGTAATGAGGCTTCCGAGATCCAAGCAACGATCGAGAAGAAGGTTGCGGAAGGTATTACCATCGGAGGTCCTGTTATTTTGCACAAAGGGGAAGGAATCGATCTGAAAGACAATTACGCGATGGCGAAACGGGCATATTTGAAGTCGGTCGTAGTGATAAAAGAAATGTATAATTCCGTCAAAGACGGGACACGGGTAAAGTTGAAAAAAATAAAAAGGACACTCCAGTTAATAGTTGACTGTGTTTCAGCGGACCAGGGTGAAAGAAATCTAATAAGTTTTATTCATGCAGGAGGTCCTGAAGAGTACACATATTACCATTCGGTAAATGTCTGTGTCCTCTCGGTTGCGCTCGGGAACAAAATCGGCCTTAGCAGGGTCCACCTGAGGAACCTGGCCATGGCGGGACTTTTTCATGATATCGGGAAGATAATGGTTCCGTCCGGTATTTTAAATAAGAAGAGCGGTTTTACTTCTAAAGAGCAGGAGCTTTTAAAAAGACATCCTGTAGACGGTATAAAGGTGCTTCTAAAATCTTTCGGGCTCAGTGAAACCTTAATCTTGTCAATGCTCGTATCCTTTGAACACCATATGGAGCTTGATCTTTCAGGCTATCCGGCGGTTTCCGGTAAAAGAAAGCTAAACCTCTTCAGCCGGATTGTGAGTATAGCCGACAGATACGACAGCCTTATATCAGGGCGCGTTCACGGGCGTGAAAAACTCGGCACAGGAGATGCGCTGAGATTAATGCGCAAGGACAGCGGCACCCTCTACGACCCGTTACTCGTAAAAGCCTTTACTGAGATTTTTAGGAGATAGGAGGCAATGCCCCATGTTCTTGTTTTCGGTTCTTCTGACTTTGTGTGGAAGTTATTCCCCCTCTTAAGTTAAGAGGGGGGAGGGGGAGTTATGAAGTTGTTGAGAAGAGATACACAATTAAAGCAACGGCAATGAGAATTAAGGCGAAATCAGACTGAAAATCGTTTTTAAAAGTAACCCCTCCTAACCTCCCCTTTGCCAAAGGGGAGGGATAAAGATGCAAAGCAGGAAAGAACTTATTTCCCGCGGGCGGACAGATTATGCACCATCTCGGCGCCTATCAGAAAGATGCACGAGGAATAAAACATCCAGAGCAGAAATACTACAAAAGCAGTCAGCGGGCCATAGATGGTACCGAATTTTATAACGCTGCCGACGTACCAAGTGAAGACATGCTTCGCAATCTCAAGGAAAATTGTAGCGAACAGGGAACCCGCGAAGGCATTCCTGATCTTTACATTTGTCTTTGGAAAAAAGACGTACATTACCGTAATGGTGAAAAAGACCATTAAGAAAGGGACTACATAACCTATAAGAAAACCGGTAAGCACTCCTATTCTTAATTCCGGGAAGACGGGCCTCAATGTTTTGAGCAGCGGGATCAGCGATGTCGTTACAAAGGAAACAAGGATCATTAATATGACGAGGGTAACGATAGTTAATGACAGGATGACCGACCATAAAAATGACCGGTTCTTTTTGACCTCGAATATTTTATTCAGCGCGTTTTCAACGGACGCGAAGACCTGCAGTGAAAGTATCCCATAGAGTATAAAGCTGAATGTACCGATACCCTTAAATGTGACAAGCTTCCCAAGCTCGGTCGTTATCCCTTTGGTTATGGTCGGGAAAAAATTTATAAGCCTCGTGGACAAGAATTCATAAAAGCCGTAGTATCGCCCGAGAAGGTGGCCGAATACGGTAATCAGGAAAAGACAGAGGGGCACAAGCGCCATCATGGAAAAATAAGAGATCGATCCCGCGAGCATTATCCCGCCGTCTTTAAAGAAATCTACAAAACTCCTTATTATGATCTTCAGGTATTTCAACGGCTTCGATATTTATCTCGCTTTTATATAGATACGAATGGGTGTGCCCTTGAATGAAAATTTACTTCTGAGCACTTTTTCTATATTACGAATGAACCCTTCTTTTAATGCCGACGGATAATTACAGAAAACCGCAAAGGAAGGGGGCTCCGTCTTTACCTGTGTTATATAGTAGATCTTCACTGCCCTTCCCCGGTACGAAGGCAGGGACATGTTTGAAAACATATCTCTGAAATATCTGTTGAGTTCCGCGGTAGCGACCCTTTTTTTCCTTTCCAGGATTATCTCGTCGATTATCGGGAAAACCTTTGTAACGCGTTTTTTCTCCAGAGCGGATATGGTCAGAAACGGGGCATACTGCATAAACCACATGTTTCTGCCAAGTTCTTTTTCGAACGATTTATATCTCTCTTCAGGCTTATCTATGAGGTCCCATTTGTTAAGAATAAAAAGCGACCCCTTGCCGTATTCTCCAACGATCCCCGCTATTTTCTGGTCCTGGTCCGTTACGCCCTGAGTCGCGTCTATTACAATTAACGCCACATCGCATCTTTCTATGCTCCTAATGGCCCTGACTGTCGAGAACCTCTCAACCGAGTATCCCGTCATATCTTTTCTCCCGATCCCGGCGGTATCTATCAACGCATATTTCCTGCCGTAATAGGTACAGATGCTATCTATAGAGTCCCTGGTAGTACCCGGCGCAGGGCTGACAATCATTCTTTGCCTGCTGAGAAAAGTATTGACCAGGGTAGATTTTCCGACATTGGGCTTTCCTACAACAGCTATCTTCGGATAGTCAATCTTCTCCTCGGTATACAGCGGCAACAGGCCGGCCAGCTTGTCCATAAATTCTTCATATCCATATCCTGTAGCAGCGGAAACGGGCCACAATTCTTCAGAGCCTATCGGATAAAAATCAAAAAGCCTTTCCTCGCGCGTAGGCCCGTCGATCTTATTGACCGCCCACAGAATTTTTTTGCCGGAAACCCGCAGCGATCTCGCGAGGTCCATATCAGAAGGGGTGAGGCCTTCTTTGCCGTCAAGCAGCTGTATTATGACATCCCCTTCCTCAACGGCAAATAATGCCTGTTCCTTAATCTGGGAAAATATGTCATCGGCCGGCTCCGGATAAAAACCACCCGTGTCGACGACAACGAATTTTTTATCTTCCCATTCTGTGTCAAGGTAATTCCTGTCCCTTGTAACGCCGGGGATGTCTTCAACAATAGCGGTATGTGACCCTGTCATTCTGTTGAACAGAGTTGATTTGCCTACATTAGGCCTTCCGACTATAACAACAAAAGGTTTTGCCATAGATGTAATTTTACACTAAAGAGATCATATAAAACGTATATGACTTTAAAAATGTGAATTTGAAACCGATGCGAACTCATCCAACATCTTCAGCCACAGGTCGGCTATCCCCTGCAAGGAATCATCAAATTCACGGTATCCCGGATTCTGTTCCATTTTGTCGAGCAGGGAATCGCAGAAATACCAATTGCATCCGGACGGTCTGAGAGAACGTTCCATGGAACATCCGCTGTCGGAAAGAAAACGGCATGGGTCGGCATCATTATTTCCCGATGCCGGTGGAAGCGGCTTCAAGTCGAGCGCATGTAGATATATAAGATCTTCAAAATTATAGTAACCATGCCTGCTTATGCAGCACACCTCCTTGCAATAAGGACAAACTGCGCTGGTGGTCTGCTGGATAAACGGACTGATCTTTTCGATACGGTCCTTTATTTCTCTCGCAAGCATCTTAAGACCCTGAAGTTTATGCTCCTGCTTGTGGAAAAGCCTTGCTATATAAAGCGGCGCCTGATTATGCGCGGAGCGGTTCACGTTTAAGACCTTTTGATGGAATGGTTGTTATTGATATTCATAGGATGTATTATATTCCCCGGTTTATATAAATAATAGAAATTATTCGTCGACCAATTCCGATAAGACTGCCGAATAGGTTTCACCCCTCGAGAATCCTTGTCCCCTTGTATGGATACTTCCGTATATGCAAATTTATCGCGTAAGGCAGTAGCTATTTTATAATATGCTTGCTATAATAATTTTTAATAGTTACCTAATTATTATATAAAAATGAGGTGCTTATTATGCGTGCAACTTTAAACATATCAGAAGAGCTTATCAAGAAGGTGCAAAAGCTGTCTGGAGAAAAATCAAAGACCAAGGCAATCACTGTTGCAATGGAAGAATATGTAAGACAGAAAAAGACAAGAGACCTACTGGCGCTAAAAGGTAAAATTGCTCTGGCATTCGATTGGGAAGCCGAAGAAGAGAAAGAATTAAAATGCCAGAAGAAAAGAGAGAATTTCCTTGAAAAAAGAAGAACTTAAAATTTTGATTGATACGAGCGCATGGGTTGAGTTCTTTAGAGGAACCTCCAAAATCGCAGATACGGTTGCAAAGCTTATTGAAACAGGGAGGGCGTCAATTTGCGGAGTCATTACCTATGAACTTATGCAGGGAGCTAAATCTCAGGAGGAGTCTGCACATCTTTCGGAAGTATTGTCGGCGCTCCATTATATAGAAATGACTTCCAAGTTATGGATAAAGGCTGGAAACATATCAGCCGGACTCCGGGCAAAAGGAATAACTTTAACCATGTCTGATCTTATAATAGGCGCAATAGCATCAGAACTCAGGCTGGAAGTCCTCACCTTGGATACGCACTTTACAAGCATCCCTGGAATCAAATTGTATCACTACAAATGAAAGTATATTTTATTTGTAGGTCCTTCCGGTTATTTCTGATTCGAAGATTGCGGTTACAAAAATATGAACTGAAAAAAACCCTTCCTGAAACTCGCACTTTGCAAAAAATCAAAAATGGTGTAAATTATTATCGGAATTCAATTACGGAGAAAGTCAAAGTATCGCTGACTAATATTACAAATTCTATATTATTTGCTTGACTAACATGAGATTTCGGATATTAGTCGTATTACCTGAATGGATAACATTACAAAAAGAGTATTAGCAGGAAACTATCTAATAACTGGTTAAGCTTAAAAATATGACTAACAAATTAGAAGGCGTACTTGAAAGAGAATTTCAAAGAGCTGTTAGTATTTGCATTGATCAATATGGATATAGACCATCTTATTTTTTACAGATATTGGGTAATTATGGACCAACAGATACTGCAATCAGACTTGTGACGGCTCCTAAATTTCATGAAGGGTTTATAGGAGCTTAGGCGACTTGATCTTACTGTTGAGGCAATTATACTCCGCAATCCATATAATCAGCTATTTACCAAAGAAGTTCTTGAAAAGGCGAGACAAAGATTAGAGCAGTTTGGATATAAAGAAGAATAGATTAACCAAATACACCTTATCGACACTGCTTTTAAAAAGCAAAAATGATAAAATAAGCCATGAAATGTACCCAATACTTCTCCTTTATCAGGCAACGACCAGACAGGGCAACTATCAAAGATGAATGGATATTGGATACAATGAATAAACCTGTAAAGACACAATTTCAGACTGATGGAAGGATAAGGAAGTGGCGTTATATCGAGGAAATGGGCAAATATCTAAGGATAATCCTTTTAGATGACGGAGTAACTGTTCATAATGCTTTCTTTGATAGAAACTTTAAGGAGGAAGAAAAATGAAAATTCGATATTTCTCAGATACAGATACAGCGTTGATTGAGTTCTCAAATGTTCCAGTTGTTGAGACAAAAGAAATATCAGAAAACCTCTACATTGACTTGGATGAAAAGGGCAATCTCGTAAGTATGACCATTGAACATGCAAAAGAAAAAGCTGGCATGTCTGAAGTTTCTTTTTTGCAAATGGAAAAGAGCGCTGCTTAACAAAGCACTCGTGCGGATGGCTGATAGCCACCGCACAGTTTCATCGTTAAAGGAGCCAAAAGTGGATAAACGGCACCCAAAAGTTTTTATAAGTTACGTCCGTGAAGACATGGATAGAGCCTCATAAAGCGTCGTTTATTTGAGTAGAATAGAAACAAAGGAAGAGACAAAAGAATCAGCTTTGACACTGGACAAAGTGACTCACCCTAACCATCAGGTCAAGCGGTCAAGCCGCTTCCTGCGCGCTACACAATTCTCCGGTCAATCAACACGTTTCACTATTTGTCAAAAAAGTTTATGTGTAGGTGTTGGTCGCATCCCCACAGAATAGCTGCTGCGTTGTCTTGATTAAGAAATGAAACCCACTACTGAGGATATTTTACTGAAAGAGCTTTGATATTTGCGTTGAGTGGACGGCGCACTACGTGTAGTTGAAACCTATTTGGTGCTGGATCTTTGGGACAGCTGATTCCTGAGCTTAGCGTGCTTTATATCCAGAATTCTCAACGGAAGGAGATAATAGTTACTGCTTAACCTCGAAGATAAACTCTATCTCTAAAGGAGAATTCAGAGGCAGGACATTTACTCCGACTGCGGCCCTCGCATGTCTGCCTGCTTCTCCGAAGACATCGAACAGTAAGTCGGAGGCGGCATTCAGGACCTTAGGCTGATCAATGAAATCAGGGGCCGACGCGACATACCCCGTTATCTTGACGCACCGTCTGACATTATTCAGGCTTCCGATATGAAGCTTTAAGGCAGCTAATGCATTGATGGCAGCTGTTCTTGAGTCTTCCATCGCCATCGCCAATGAGACAGATTCACCAACCTTTCCCGTCCTTGTCAATTTCCCGTTACGGAAGGGAAGAATTCCGCTGAGAAAGATTAAATCAGCTGTACGAACACAAGGCACATAAGAACCGAGCGGTTTCGGAGATTCTGGAAGTTCGATCCCCAATTCCTTCAGTTTCTCTTCGGGTGACATTACAGACCTAATTCCTCCGGCGTACCGATCCTTCCCAAGACCGCCGACGCCGCTGCGACTGCCGGGTTGGACAAGTACACTTCACTCTCCGGATGTCCCATCCTGCCGACAAAGTTCCTGTTTGTCGTTGCCAGCGCCCGCTCACCTTTGGCGAGTATCCCCATATAGCCTCCGAGACATGGTCCGCACGTAGGTGTGGACACCACTGCTTCGGCTTCAACGAAGATATCCAGAAGTTTCTCCTTCATCGCCTGCCTGTAAATCTTCTGAGTAGCCGGGATTACTATCATCCTCACGTTGGGATTGACCTTCCTCCCCTTTATGATTGAGGCTGCCTCTCTTAAATCTTCAAGACGGCCGTTCGTGCACGAACCGATTACAACCTGGTCGATGGTAATCCCGGAAAGCTCTGCCGCAGGTCTCGTATTTGATGGAAGGTGAGGGCATGAGACAGTGAGGGGGATCTTTGAACAGTCGTATTCACGGATGCCGGCGTATTGAGCGTTTTTGTCCGACTTGTAAAATTTATACGGTCTTTTTGCCCTGTTTCTTACATATGATTTCGTGATCTTGTCGGGCACTATTATTCCGTTCTTGCCTCCTGCCTCTATGGCCATATTACACATAGTGAGCCTGCTGTGCATCGGAAGGTTCTGGATAGTCTCACCCGTAAATTCCATCGCCATATAGAGTGCGCCGTCAACACCTATGTCTCCAATTGTATAAAGTATGAGGTCCTTGCCGCTGACCCACCTGTTGAGTGCACCGTAATATATGAACTTCAGCGATTCAGGGACCTTGAACCAGCATTCGCCTGTTGCCATTGCCGCTGCAACGTCTGTTGAGCCGACGCCTGTTGAAAACGCACCGAGCGCGCCATAGGTGCATGTGTGGCTGTCTGCGCCGATAATCAAATCCCCGGGAACGACAAGACCTTCTTCAGGCAACAGGGCATGCTCAACACCCATCCTTCCGACCTCAAAGTAGAGGCTGAGATCGTATTCTCTTGAAAAGTCTTTAAGCAACTTACATTGCTCCGCTGCCTTAATGTCTTTCTGCGGGGCAAAATGGTCGGGAATAAGTGCAACTCTGTTTTTATCGAAAACGTCCTTCGCCCCGATTTTTTTAAATTCGGATATTGCTATCGGAGCGGTTATATCATTGGCAAGTATTAGGTCAACCTTTGCATTGATTAATTCACCCGGGGACACCTTTTTCTTGCCTGAATGTGCGGCTAATATCTTCTCTGTAATTGTCATGATTACCTCCATGTTGAATTATCTATTATACATGAGCGGCAAAGCTTGCGGCTACTTTTTTAGTCCCATCACTCTTCATTTTATGTTAAAATGTCTGATAAAAATCAGGTATGTCGACCATGAACAGAAAAATTCAGAAAATATTAATAGCTAACAGGGGAGTGACTGCTGTCAGGATTATGCACACCTGCAGGGACAGAAAGATCCCTACCACTGCCGTTTATAGTACCCCCGACAGACTTGCTCACCATGTATTTATGGCTGATTCGGCGGTGCATATCGGTGAGGCGCCTCCGGTTGAATCCTATCTGAATATGGAGAAGATGATCGCCGCCGCGATCCAGAGCAAGTCGGACGCAATCCATCCGGGCTGGGGGTTCCTGGCGGAAAACCATAAGTTTGCGAAAATGGTGATTGACGCCGGCCTGACATGGATAGGTCCGCCGCCTGAAGTGATAGAAGCCTTAGGGGATAAAGTCCAGGCAAAAATACTTGCGCAGAAAGCCAATGTTCCTACAGTCCCTGGGATTATCAATGTTACTAATGTCGAGCAGATCAAAAAGTGGATGAAAAATGAGAAGGTAATTTTTCCAATCATGATCAAGGCGGTTGCGGGCGGCGGCGGTAAAGGGATGGTGAAGGTCGAGAACAAGAACCAATTGGTACAGGCTTTTGCCCAGGCGCGGTCGGAAGCGATGAAGTCTTTTGGGGACGACAGGGTACTGGTCGAAAAATACGTAGAGCGTGGAAGGCACATAGAGGTACAGGTCGTCGGAGATGAGCACGGGAATGTGGTCCATCTGTATGAAAGGGAATGCACCATTCAGAGACGCAACCAGAAGATAATTGAAGAAGCGCCTTCGCCGTCTATTGACGACGATCTGCGCAAGGAAATATGTTTTACCGCGATCCGGCTGATGCGTGAAATAGGCTATAAATCGGCGGGGACTGTGGAGTTTATTTTCGATTCATCGACAAGGAATTTTTATTTCCTTGAGGTCAATACGCGTTTGCAGGTTGAGCACGGTATTACTGAACTGATAACCGGTCTGGATATTGTCGGGATAATGATCGATGTCGCTATCGGGAAAAAATTACCTTTCAAACAGTCCGATATATATCCGAACAGATGGGCTCTGGAAGTGCGGCTGAATGCGGAAGACCCGAGGAATTTCAGCCCATCCTTCGGTACGATTACCCGGCTTCAGGTCCCTCAGGGACCGGGAGTAAGAATTGCAACGGGTGTTTATGAGGGCGCTGATATTCCGCCGTATTACGATTCACTTTTTATGTTATTGATAACTGCGGGCGCGGACAGGGGAGATGCAATAAGGGTAATGGACCGGGCACTCAGCAGGAACCTCCGGGTTGAAGGTGTGAAAACTCTGGCGCCCTTGCTTTTGAGCATAATCAGGCATCCCGCGTTTATAGCCGGTGAGTTTTCGACCAGATTTTTAGAGGAGCATATTGATGAGCTTATATCAATGTTCAAGGAGAAGAACAGCGAGGACGAGGTGCTTAAGATAGCGAGATATGTTGCCGAAATCTCTGCCCTCGGTCCCCGGCCATGGATGTAAGATGAAAGATTATATTTTTGTAAAACCGGGGATGTCCCCAAACGAAATCGTTAATGCGATACGCTCCCTTAAAGGTGTATGTTTTACGTCTGTAGGGATGCGCGATGCGGGGCAGTCCGACTTTAAAAACAGGCACAGGATATATGACCTCGCAACCCTTGCTCCGTATTACAACAGGATGGGGCTTTTCAGTTCGGAATGTCACGGCGGCGCGCGATGGCACGTGGGGGTGATGAACAGGAGGGAGAGTCCGTTTGAGGAAATCAATATCCTTAGAGAGCACATGCCGAATGTTTTGCTCCAGACACTTGTGCGCGAGACAAACCTATGGGGTTACAGGCCGTACCCGAAAAATGTAATAGAGCATGTCGTGTCGAGGGTTGATATCGATGTATGGAGATGCTTCTCTTTTCTGAACGATGTAAGGAATATGCGGACGGTTGCGGAAGTCGTTATGAAAAGAGGAAAGCTCTTCCAGCCCGCGATATCCTATACAATGGCGGACTGGGCGACAAACGATTATTATATCGGGCTTGTTAAAGATATTCTGGACCTCTGCGGAGGACCTGACGAGATCATCTTCTGCATTAAAGACATGGCAGGTGTAGGAAGTATTAAGAAAGTCGGCGGGCTTATCGACGCCATAAAACAGAAATATCCCGACCTGGTAATTCACTACCACCGGCATATAACAGACGGCCTTGCAATGCCGGCGCTGCTCTCGGCTGCGCAGGCGGGAGCAAAGATTTTTGATGTCGAGGAAGATTCCCTCGTGCGTTTTTACGGGCATTCACCTATCCTGGGTGTTCAGGCATATTTTGAGGAGTCGGGTATACCGGTTAACCTCAGCAGAAGCGATGCGGAAGCCGCCGTCCGGAAAGTACGCGAATGGATTGGCTTCTATGACTGGGCTGAATCTCCGTTTAAAGGGTTCGACCATACGGTTGTCCTTCACAAGATGCCGGGAGGGGCATTCCCGAGTTCATTTGAACAGGCAGCAAAAGGGGGGTTCCTCCATTATATGCCTGCTGTGCTAAAGGTCATGTCTCTTTATAACAAGATTATCCACTACTTTGATGTTACTCCCGGGTCACAGATTACGTGGGTCACATGCAGTGGAATAGTCAATAAATACGCCAAGGCCAAAGGTGAAGCCGGTGTAAGACACCTAATCGAACTCCTCACGAAGTTCATCGAAGAAAATTCTCTCGATTTTGAGTCTGTGGACAGGGACCAACAGGAAGAACTGCTCGGACTTTTCAGGAACGCGCCGGGGGACTTTAAGAACCTTATTCTCGGGCATTATGGAAAGCTGCCCATGGGCTGGCCTCCTGACTGGGTATATAAAAGTACGTTTGGTGATGAATGGAAAGAGAAGATCAAGGAGCGTATTGAACTCTCCCCGTTGGATTCAATGGGAGATGATGATCTGGAAAAGCTTAGAAGAGAACTCTCCGATTATATCGGTAGAGAACCTGCAGAAGAGGAGTTCATCCTTTTTCTTATGCACCCGAAAGACGCACTGGAGATGATCGAGTTCAGAGAAAAATATGGTGAAGCTCCGCTCGTGCTGCCGACCGATGTCTGGAGGGAAGGTCTGAAAAAACCTGGCGACAAGGTCGACTTTGAGCTCTGGGGAAAGCCTTACAGTATTGAGCTTTTATCAATCGGGTCGGAACATGAAGGTCTGGTGCATGTCGTGGTGCGGGTCAACAACAAGACAAGGGTCTATACGGTTGAGACCCCGAGGGCCAAAAAGGTCGAGATAAGAATGGCTAAAGGCTTTAACGAAATCGGCGCACCCATCAACGGAAATATCTGGCGCATAGGCAACCCGGAAAGAGGCGCTCTTAAGACAGGCGATATCGTCCATAAGGGAGAAGAGATTGCAAACCTCGAGGCGATGAAAATGGAAAACGCGATTATCTCTCCGTTCGACGGCCAGATTGCGGAGGTATGCGTAAAACTCAACAGCTTCGTTGTGGAAGGACAACTCCTCTTCGTCATCGAAAAGCAGTAAATCCCACCTGTCTTTTAATACGGAAGGGCTTCGATAGCGCACAAGCCGTGATGAACTTTTTGATCTTGTTTCTTCGAGGTGAAACGTGGCATTAGTGAGTTTGCAAGAGGTGAGGATCGCCTTCGGCGGCCCCCAACTCCTTGATGGGGTCACCTTCCAGATCGAGCGGGGGGAACGGGTCTGCCTTGTCGGCAGAAACGGGGCGGGCAAATCCACAATTATGAAGATCGTGGACGGCGAGCTCATCCCTGACTCGGGCGAGGTCATAAGAGCCAAAGGCGCGCGGGTCGCATCCCTCGAACAGGAAGTGCCGCAGGACCTGGCCGGAACGGTCTTCGAGGTCGTTTCTGAAGGGCTCGGCGATATCGTCGAACTGCTCGCGGAATATCGCTCCCTAGTCCACAGCCCAGGCTTAAGCGAAGACGCCGGCATTATCGCGGACCTTGAACGGGTACAGCATCTTATCGAGTCCTCGGGCGGCTGGCAGATACAACAGCGGGTCGAGACGGTCCTTTCCCGCCTCGGGCTGGACGCTGAGGCTGTTGCGGCCGGGCTCTCCGGCGGCTACAAGAGGAGGGTCCTTCTTGCGAGGGCGCTCGTGAACGAGCCGGACCTCCTGCTTCTTGATGAGCCTACGAACCATCTCGACATCGAAGCGATCGGCTGGCTTGAGGAATTTCTCCTCGAATTCCGGGGCGCCATACTCTTCATCACCCACGACCGGAGGTTTCTCCAGACCCTCGCAACGCGCATAATCGAACTCGACCGGGGGCGGGTCACTGACTGGCCCGGAGATTACAAAACCTACCTGGTGAGAAGGCAGGCCGAGCTCGAGGCAGAAGTCACTCACAATGCGCTCTTCGATAAGAAACTCGCACAGGAGGAGGCCTGGATACGGCAGGGTATTAGGGCCCGCCGCACCCGCAACGAGGGAAGGGTGAGGGCGTTAAAGGAGTTGAGGAAGGAGCGGTTATCAAGGCGTGAACAAACAGGGTCCGCCGAGATGAAACTGAACGAGGCAGAGAGGTCGGGCAGGCTGGTCCTTGAGGCCAAGGGAATAGGGCACAGCTATGAGGGCAGTCCTTTGATCCGAGATTTCTCCACGGTCATCATGAGAGGCGACAAGATCGGCATCATAGGCCCTAACGGTTCGGGAAAAACGACCCTGCTTAATATCCTGCTCGGCTCGGTCGCGCCCCTTCGCGGTTCTGTGCGCATGGGTACCCGCTTCGAAGTCGCCTATTTCGACCAGCACCGCGCGCAGCTGGACGATGAAAAATCGGTCAGGGAAAACGTTGGAGACGGATACGACAGCGTGACGGTCAACGGAAGGACAAGACACATAATAGGCTACCTTGAGGATTTCCTCTTCTCCCCTGAAAGATCTCAGTCGCCGGTAAAAGTGCTTTCCGGCGGAGAGAGAAACCGCGCGCTTTTGGCGAAGCTCTTTACAAAACCCTCGAATGTGCTGGTACTTGATGAACCGACGAACGATCTGGATGCCGATACCCTGGAGCTTCTGGAAGAGATGCTGATGGAATACCAGGGCACCGTTCTCCTGGTGAGCCACGACAGGGAGTTTCTTAATAACATCGTCACCAGCACGATAGTGTTTGAGGGCGACGGAAGGCTCGTCGAATATGTGGGAGGCTATGACGACTGGCTGCGACAGCGCAGTCTCTCATCCCCGATAGGGACAGAGAAGACGAAAAAGAAGGAGAAGCCCGGAAAGTCCAGACCTCAGCGGGGGCGCCTGCGTACCCTGACATTCAAGGAGAAAAAGGAGATCGAAACGCTGCCTGCGCTTATCGAGTCTATGGAAGCGGAGCGGGCGGGCCTTTATGAGACACTTGCGGACCCTGATTTCTACAGACAGGACGGAAGTAGTATCCCGGCAGTTAAGGCGAGGATCACGGAACTCGATACAAAGATCCCCACAGCATATGAGCGCTGGGAGCTACTGGAATCTATCCCGAAAGGGCGGGAGTGAGAAATATTCGGGCAATGAACTCAGACTCACACCTATTGTCAGACAACTTACCGTTTAATGAGTTTTATCCCTTCGTTTTCGATGATAATAAGCCGTTTCCTGTAAAGAGAGCCTATCGCTTTTTTATATGTTTTCTTGCTTACCCCGAACAAGCCGTAGATAATTTCAGGCGGACTTTTATCGGTCACGGAAACAAATCCGCCCGCTGCTTTTAGTTTGTCGATAATTTTTTCAGAGAGCTCATCAACCTTTTCAGGTCCGGGTTTTTGAAGACAGAGATCTATCTTTCCATCGTCCCTTACCTTCTTTATAAATCCTTTTATCTGTTGTCTTTTTCTTAATGGCTGGAACACCTCGTTCCTATAAAGCATGCCCCATTGCGAGTTGTTGATCATAGCCTTAAAACCAAGGTCAGTCTGTTCGCCGATCACCAGTTCCACACTCTGGCCTTCCTGAAATCCGATCGGTTGCTTACCAGGGCTTGATCTTTTAGGCATTATGAATGCTCCGATAGACTTGTCCCTTTTTGCTTCATTCCTGTCCGGATAAAACGCTTCTGACATGACGCCACAATTCTTCCCTGCCTTCTCCGGTCTCACTGGAATAGATCAGCGCTGGAACATGAGCGGGAAGCATTAATCCCTTGCGAATCGCGGCAATATGGGCCGGACGCCTGCCGCGGCTGATTTTATCCGCCTTTGTTCCGACAATGACATACGGGACATTGAGTCCTATCAGCCATTCTGAAGCATTCTTGTCATTTTTCATGGGCTCGTGCCGCAGGTCGATCAGATGCACAATGAGAGCAATCCTGTCCCCACCCCGCAAATAGCTGGTGATGAACTCTCCCCACTCACTGCGCTTTCCCTTTGACGCCTCCGCATAACCATATCCGGGCAGATCTACCAGATACAGCTGCTCATTGATGGCAAAATAATTAATCGTCTGCGTTTTCCCTGGCTGGACACTGGTCCGCGCCAGCGCGCGGCGTGCGCATAATGAATTGATCAGGGATGATTTACCCACATTGGAGCGTCCGACCATCACAATCTCCGGATACCCGGTGGCAGGGTATTGATTTGGTCCAACCGCACTGATAATGCATTTAGCTGATATTATTTTCATCATTCTTCCTTGTCTGGTATCTGAAAACCGATATCAAGTATTGTACCACGACGTACAGGTGACCAGAGGCTAACTGCTAGCCCACATAATTCATAAATTTTTGGCACATGAGATTTTTGGTGGCTTTTTGAGTCAAGTGAAGACAATAGAAGACCAATACGGAGCAGTTTTATAGACGAGTCACGATCTGATCCCGTAAAATCAGACGGAGAAGGGCTTCGTGGCAGTTTTTAAGCGCACTTCACCATTGAGGACATTTCCTGTTGAAGTTTTTCCGTAAGAAAATGTTCAGGTCGTATCAGCAGCAAGCCGATGATATACTAATGCAAAGATTTTCTTCCAGGGATAGCCACTGGCTAAGCGAAACCATACCCGTCGGGCTGTCTGGATTACCTGGGCTCCAATCTTCAGAAGCCTCAGCCTTAACTGCTGTATCTGCATTGAGGCAAATTCTGTTTTCTGAAGAGCTTCCCTGAGCCTCAGAACAAGCCAGTACGCCGCCATATGCAGGAAGAGTCTGAACTGGTTGGCAACAAAGCGATGACAACTCAACCGGTCTGCCTTGAGCCCATTTTTAAACTCGTCAATCCGTACCTCACAGGTACCGCCACGCTCGGTGTAAAACTCATAGAGTTCTTTTGGTTCATAGGAGAGGTTGGTTACGACAAAACGACGGTTAGGTCCCTGTATCAGCCATTCAGCCTTCATGATAACCCGTCGCTCTTTCGGCCAACTCTGCGCCTGATATAATCCCTCTGTAAACATCCTCTGTTTTTGTCCTGTTTCCGTATACTGCTTATGCGCTTTCTTGAGAATGGCTTCGATCATCCGCTCAAGCACATCATTACGGATCAGACCGATCATATATTTGAGACCCTCTTCTTCACAGTATTCATATAACTCTGGTACTGCAAATCCAGCATCGCCACGGACGATGATCTCTGTTTTTGGAAACGCCTCCTTAAGTTTCGGAATGATCCGCTTGAGGATCGACACCGCTCCATAACTGGCATGCCGGTTACCAGCTCTGAGGGCCGCTGTTATCAGTTGCCCTGTGTCAGCATCGTAGATTACAAGCGGATGGTACATGTATTGGTCATAGTAGCCATGAAAGAACGTCAACTGCTGATTGCCGTATGTCGGATCGTCCGTCCCATCAAGGTCCAGAATAATCCTTTTTGGCTTTCTCTTCCGGTTCCGACGAATGTAAAGATTAATAAAATATTCTCCTATCCTGTATAGATCGTTCCGGGTGATTGCGTTTTCCAAGCGTGACAAGGTGGGCTGTGAGCCAAGATCTTCATCGCTCAACTTCCGTCCACAGGCTGTCTTCAGTGCTGGATCTTTTCTTACTATGTTTGCATCGTTACAGTCCTCATACCCAGCAACGATTTGATATGTCCGCTGACGTAACAGTGTCTCCAGATTGTGATCGGTGTAACGGTTGTCTCTTCGGTCTGTAATACATCCTGCCATCCCTGTTATCAACCGCAAAGCATTGTCTGCTTGCCTCACCAGCAACAAGCCCGAATCAGAGGTTATCTCCCCTCCCTTAAAATCTACCGTTATTTTTTGCTTCCGTATGAATGAAAAGGTGAGCTGTTTTGTGATACACTCTGTCATATAGCCAACCATCCTTTCTTTGGTTTTGAGCTCTCGTAAACTCAATAATACCAAAGGTCTTAGGATTGTTGGCTATTTTTTTAGGCAGAATTTATGAATAATCTGGGCTAAATGTCAGGGCATTGAATCCGAGGAGAAACACTTGTTTCAGGGCGTAATGTTGTGGGACAATATTATCGTGCCGGGTTGTTTGTAACACCTACTAATGTTGTATATGACGGAATCTTAAAGGGTAACGATTACTGGTTATATTGTGCATTTTATTAATTCACTTAAGTTCTTCTCTTACAGCTTTCTCAAGAAAGTCCTCAAGGGCCGCAATACATGTTCTATCACGATAAATGAGATGCTTATTTTCTGCAATCTTATCTGATAAATGTTTTCGTAATTCTGCATCTTTTCCAAGCCGTACTGCCATCTCAATATATTCATCCAACGTCTTAGCAATAGTCTCTGTCATTCCCATCATGGTAAGAATTGCTGCACTATGTCGTCCACGCATTAGCTTCCCATGGATAGTCACTACGGGAAGATTGCAGGCAATGGCTTCAAGGGTTGTATTGCCGCCTGACCAGCCAATACTGTCAAGATAGATATCAACAAGACAATTCATTGCGTGATACTGCCCTGTGTCAAGATACGGTAGAAATATAACATAGCTGTCAGCGTTCATATTAAATCTGTCAAATGCACTTTTGATCCGCAATCGAAACTGTTCCGTTATAAACGTGCTAGGATTGGAAATAAACAGCAACTGACAATCATCAAGTCTCTGGGCTATTTGAGGATAGATTTCGTCATGCTGTGGCAAATACTTGTGAAGAGACTGACAGCAGAAATAAAGGATTGATTGGGGTCGAATATTGAACATATCACGACTTATCGCTACCTCTGGAGCATCTATCGGTGTGTAATAGATGGATAAGTTCGGCAACCGAATGAGTTTTTCACTGTAGTGCTCATCAGCATCAGGTGGCTCCATCAGGTCACTGCTCAGATAATAGTCAATAGTGGGGAGCCCGGACGTATCAGGATGCCCCCAGGAAAGACACTGCACAGGTGCCAATTTCAATGCTGCAAGCCTTACTGTTGTTGGGTCCATGCCGATTTCAGGATAGATGAGGACGTGAAGATAGGCTTTCCGAATGATTCGGCACAGTTCTTCAAACGAATAGATGTCCTCTACAAATCTTGTGAAACAATGTCTAGCGTCTTTGGTATCTTGATCCTTTGTTCTTCCAGTATGATAGCCAAAAAAAACAAACCTTCCTTTATCAACGTTCTCAACCCATCCTCTAAAGAGTTTCCAGACGGAATGTTTATGAAAATACCCTGAAACTATTCCAACTCTTATTGGCTCTCCTGAATCATAGCGAGGCATCGTGGGAAGTAAAGCAAATTCTGGGTATTTTAAAGCCATAATCCTACATACAAACCTACCGTAAATCTGTTGTAGTTCTTTGTCGTTAAACTCCTGGCAAGCGAGAAGAAAAGGCTGATGACTACCAATTGCTTCACACGCATATTGAATATCTTGTTCACTTTCAAGTGAGACTGTATCACACAGCTTTATTAGATCATTAGAATACTGTTTGCGTATGATTTGAATGCTTAGCTGATCTTTATAGATAATCGGCAAGTGCGAAATGCATCGAGCCCATCTTGCTAAGAAATAACTAGGTTCCAGAGTGAGTGCCTTGTTGTATGCTGCAATGGCTTCATCGATTTTACTCTGTTGCTTTAGGGCATTGCCCAAATTGTAATATACATTTATAAGCTTTGGATTTAATTCCAGAGCTTTCTCATAATAAGTGATTGCCTCATCGAATTTCTTTTTTGCCCCGAAGGCATTGCCCATATTATTATAGGCATCAATGAGATTAGGATTGAGTTGTAGCGCTTTTTGACAATAGCGGATAGAGTCATCAATCTGTCCTTTTTCATACAAGACAAATCCAAGATTATTATAGGTGTTTGCAAGGTTTGGATTAATATGTAAGGCTTTCTGATAGTAGGTTATAGCTTCATTAATTTGTCCTTTTTCCTGATAAACTATCCCAAGGTTATTATATGCCTCCGCAAAGTTTGAATTAAGCTGAAGGGCTTTGCGATAAGCCGTTATTGCCTCCTCCAACTGTTTTCCATCTTTAAAAACATTGCCAAGATTAAAATATGTATAAGACAAATTGGGATTAATATTTATTGCTTTTTGATAATATGTGATAGCCTCATTAAGCTTTCCCTTGGCTTGAAGGGCAAGCCCCATATTATTATATGCATCAGGATCATTTGAATTTAACTCCAGTTCTCTCTTGATATAACATATTGCTAAGTCATGATTCCCAAGTCGATAGTAGATTATCCCAAGAAAATGTAAGGCAGCCACACTTCCTGGATGTTTTTTCAATATTTTCTTATAAAGATGTTCTGCATGTTGTAGATTCCCTGATTGATAATGCTGCAGGGCTAATTGAATTACATTACTAATGTTCATTGTTTATATTGCAACAAATGTTCATTGCATGTAGAAATAAATAATATATTAGCAGAATTACTTAGTGCGGAGTACAGGAAGCAATGTTGCAGTCCCACCGACCCTTATTTGCACCTTATTTCTTGGTCTTCTTGTCAGAAGAACATTTCTGCAATATTTTGATGACCTCTGATCTTCCTTTTCTTTGAGCCTCTGACAAAGCAGTATTACCTTCCTTGTCTTTTTGCTTTATGTCCACGCCAAGTCGACAAAGAAGTTCTACGACTTCAGGACTGCCATGTATAGATGCCCACATCAGAACCGTTCGGTTATAATTGTCCCTCGCATTAATATTTGCCTTATGATCTATTAAGATTTTAACTATCTCAGGATAAGCCGTTGCACTCATTAAGGCAGTATTTTCCCCACATGTTGAATAATCGGGATTAGCGCCAAAATCCAATAACAATTTCACCAGCTTCACATAGCCATTGGCAGATGCTGTTGTTAAATATTCACCGTTAGGATTTTGTCCGAGTTCTAAAAAAAGCTTTGCAACATCATAATTATTGGAAACAACTGCTAATTCCAACGGAGTTGTGCCAAACTCATTTTTTACATTAATATCTGCACCTTCATTAAGTAACTTTTTTACCTCTTCTACGCTGCCTTCACACGATGCATTGAGTAGCAGATTATTCAAGTTAACAGATTCGCTTCCACCATAACTGACGCTATGAATATGTACTAACACAATGGCTGAAACAATTGTCAACAGCCTGCGCAATCCTATTCCTCCCATTGGCAGATTGTCATTCATGCAAGGATTATAGCATGCTCCAATGGAGACTATATAAAAAAATTAGTTTTGTAAGATTCTTTTGCGTATTGCCGGTCGTACTGTGGACCATTTTAGCAGCTTCAAAGGGCGTTGACTACAACAAGGAAGTAAACTTGCGCCTAGTTTCATCTTTTTTCGCATTACGTCTTTCGCCCTGTACTATGCATCACCTTTTTATTTGGTCCACCGCGCCTACAACTACTCAGAATTAGGAAGAAAACAAAATTGAAGATTTCGGTCACAAATGAATAGTGAGGTGCGCTCTACCTATGTTCAACTGTAGCGATTTGTATCTTATGCGGTGAGCTGCCGAATTTTTCATCGCCTATATAGAGTCTGTCCATAAACTACCGTTTCCTAATTTACGAACAGAAAACTGTCCCGGCAGTGCCGGCACCTGTTCGGATTGTGGTCCTTATACTTCAAAAAGCATGCTGTCGTCATATTTTTCATGATTTCGGACGTGGATATCCCTTTATGCTCCTTTTGTGATCTGCCTTTCGCCTGTCTTCATTGCATCTGCGTTTGCATCTTCGCAAGGAGCGCTCCTGTCATCACACGAATGTTGTAAACAATCACGTTCCAGTACACCTTGGCATCAAATCGCGCCCTTGTCTTCCATTCGCACCGGTACAATTCAAAACCCCTTTTCAGATTCGAGATAACTGCTTCAATGCCGCTGCGCCATTTCTTCAGCCGCGTTTCCATGTTCGCGCTTCTGACGATGTTCTTAAGCGACCCTTTTATCTTATTGAAGACGATGTTGACGATCCCTTTCCCATGCGCTATCCTCGCATTGTCCTTTGAGGCATAGCCGCCGTCAGTCACCATATCACGGGGGATTATCTTATAGTTATCCTTGAGACGATCTATCACTGCCCCATAAAGTGTTGCGTCGGCAGGGTTGCCCTCCAGCACCTTGCAATCAAGTATCAGATTGCTACGGCCTGTCGCAAGGTTTATCTTATGTCCAAATTCTACTTCTCTCCTCCCCTTCACTATGATGTCCGTATGGTCTTCATAGATCGAAAATATCTTCTCTTCGTTCGGCACAGCCTCCCCAAGGATCTCATGTCGCCGGGAGATGTCATATACTTTCTCCGCCTTCGGCAACACGTCTTTCAGTTCTTTCCTTGCCGCCTCTGCAATTATCCAGCCTTCTATCGTTTTGGGCAGTTCTGCTGTTAATGCCCTCTCTGCCTGGTTGATGCTGCTGCGAAGCAGCTTCAGTTGTTTCTTGAATTCCTCTTCCCGTTCCTCTTTAGCTTTGGTGTTATTGATCTTGTAATGGTTCTTCTTAGCCTGTTTCTTGTAGCTCCGTACCTTGATCTCCACTCCACTGGCCTTCAGTTTTTTCAATAGTCGATCTATGGTTTTGATGCAGTCCCATATCAATGAGTTGTTTGTCGGATAATGTATATTTGTCTCTATTACGGTCCCGTCGGTCCGTATGCTTTTGCCGTCTTCAAGCCCTTCGCCTATTGCGGTTTTATTGATCGCTACCATCACCTTATCCAGCGCTTCTCCGCTTATCCGGGATATGTATTTCTGATACGCCTCAAAGGAAAACGGCTTCCGGTCGTCAAGTTTGATAAATACCGCGCACATCCTGGAATCATGTTGCGCATGCTCAAGCTCACGATAGGTCAGGTTTTTCATCTCTTTGTATATCGCCGCCCTCACTATCTGTTCCACTGTCGGCATGTCCTGCCTGCCGAGACTGCTGCTTTCTTTGCCCTTGGTTATGTCATCCTTCACTATTTCGTATATCTCAGGATGCTGGTTCAGTATCGTGTCCATTACAGCCAGTTCCGGATTCAAGGCCCACAGCTCTTTTTCAAATTGCAGTTTCAGTTCCTTCAACAGTTTCAAGGCTTCCTCCACGTTTCTTATTTCCTCTGCAATTTTACCATTTCTCTTTTTGTTTCCTATAGTTATAATTTATGGACAGACTCTATATAATGTCACCAAGCCCATGCATCGAAATATATCCATGGATACATGAACGTGCAGTTGCCCAAGCCATCTGTAATCACTCTTTCCGACTCGGCACAGCTTAAGCTGAAAAAAAACGGGCAGAGTGGCGGGACTTATAACTTATCCACTGCTTTGGGCACTGAGGGATATATAAGTCTGGTGTAGTGATCTGTCAACTGCTCTTTAAGAGATGAGTTATCGAAGTTATAGCCAAGAATTCTAATATCATCTCGATATGCGTCAGAGACTATCTCTATCATTTCATTGTCGTAATATGCCTTATAATCTTTTTCCCCTGAAGCTGTTTTATTTAAATGCATTAGTTCGGAACTGATGCCGATTCGATTGCTGACATGAGTAAAATCCTGATCTAGATTTTCAAAGTAACCAATAAAATCAACAACCGGCGTATTATCGCCCTTTATACAAATAAAGTCACGCTGAGCGCGAAAATGAATATATTTTTTGATGTTGTCTGGAGTTACCCAGACCTTCACAAAGCTATCGAAATTTTTGTAGGCAGATAAATTTTCCTCATACCATTTCTTGTCTCTTTCGTTCAACCCTCCTGCCTTCAAAAAATAATATGCGTCTACAAGTCTATCCCATGGGTTCCGAACAAACGCAAATTTGAAATAACTATCAAATTCTTCTCGCCTAAAGATTACTCTGTAATCCGCTATGCTTAGGTGATTAATTCCAATATTGCCGAATAAGCTTCTACATATAGAGGTCCCTGCACATTTCGGAATATGCACAAAGATACATCTGTGTTTATCAAATTCTTCCGATGAGAAACCAGCAAGACTTTCGAGTTTTAATAGATCTTGTAGTTTTCGAAACTTCTTTGAGCGACTACACCATAAATAATATAGTATAATCTCGCGCTGAATTGACGGCGGCAAACAGTGATATGATTGTCTGAAGATACTCGGTATCTGCACAATTTAAACTCATAGCAGATGATTCCGTGTTTGTCAATTGAATTGATAAATACCTTTCTCTTCATTGTTTCCAGTTGAACTGCGTACAAGTACATCTTGTTTAAAATGCATTGATAACAGGAAGAATTAGCGGTAGTCTGATCACAAAGTCAAAAATCCGGATTAGCTTTTTATGGCTTATCCTGCTTTTCGAACCTCCCCTCATACTTCGCTCTGCCGATACACTTCTCAAAAATGAATTGACAGACTCTTGTCCCAGGATACAGAGCTAAACGAGTATGTCCCAGGTTCACGATTTCCAAAACCTGATGGTTCGAAATGCCGGGATGCATGAAGCCTGCCGTTACATGGATAGCAAGGCCAAAACGTGCAAACCTACTCCTACCTTCAAGCCAGCCACAATAATTTTCTGCTAATGTAATCTTTTCTTTCGTTATCCCTAAAATCATTTCATCGGGCTTCACAATGATTGCCTTACCGTCTGGTATTGAAATAACCTCTGTGACATCCTCGAAGTTAGAATCATCCTTGACATGGTAAACGCCGGGATGTCTTTTGAATATCCTAAAATCGTTCCCTAACGTTAGATCAATAGAGCCGGCGCCTATCTGTGATTCCTCCAGAGGCTCTATCTTGATAAGTCCCTGGTCAATTGCTTTTTTGATCTCGTCTCGAGTGAGGATAGCCATAAAATTATATAGAAAGAATTCTGGAAGATTATAAGATAAGCGTCTACCTCTTTACAACCATGATGATCGTTGGCATAAAGTTATGAGCTACTAACTTTGGCTTAAAAGTAGGAATCGATCTCGAGTTATACCCACCACGCAATGACAGTGAATGTTTATAAGGCTATATAACTTTTTTTGCGGTGAACCATGTTTCGCCTGCTCTATATATGATAGAATTCTTAAAGCGGTTTATAAAACCTTTCGAAAAGGAGATTTGTATGAACATTAATATTGATACACCCGAATTAATCACTCCGATCTCAGCTGCGGTTCTTTTGAACACCCTTCGCCTTGAAGAACTAATCGCCCTACAAAAGGGCCAATCATTTGATCAAAAGAAAGCCTTAGAATCCATTATCACGTTATGGTGCGATCTTACATTGGCACTCCTTAAGAAGATGACGCCTGCACCGACCCCTAAGCTATAGTAACCGACGGGAAAAATTGTATTTTAAAGCAGCTATTATTGGATGTCTAACGGGGTTTATATCTGCTTTCTTTGGTATCGGAGGCAGTAGCATTGACACACCGTTATTGAGGCTATTTCTTAACCTCCCACCTTATAGCGCTCTTGGGACACCTCTGCCATTGACTTTATTAACAGCTACCATAGCATCATTTGCATATAGAAGAGAACACCTTGTAAATTTCAGGATTGCTTTATACAGTCTCGTTGGAGGAGTCCCGGGACTAATTGCAGGCTCTTATCTAACAACGTATCTTTCGGGAAAGTTCTTAATGCTCTTTACAGCATTTATACTCTTTTTTATGGGGATCGATTTTTTTTATAACAATGTAATAGAAAAGATTTTTCACAAGAGGAATGTTTCTTCTTCTCCTCCTGCTTACTCTATAATCAGTGTTGCTATCGTCATAGGGCTTTTATCAGGGATTCTCGCTAACGGAGGAGGGATATTCTTTGTCCCTGCCTATATTGTGTTATTTCGAATGAAGATGAAAGAAGCTGTCGCCACATCACTTCTGACGGTGGCTGTAATGTCTATTCCGGGAATGCTGATCCATTATCACCTCGGACACATTGATCTGGAAATAAGTGCTGCCATTGGCATCGGTGTTGCTCCTATGGCGTACATTGGAGCAAAGATGGATATCAAAACTCAATCAAAGACTATAAAGCTGCTCTTCGGGACACTGCTTATCACTTTCTCAATTTATTTTCTTATAAGCCAGTTGTGGTTTTGAATGTTTGAAGTTCCCCGTGCCAATTCCGATAAATTTATAAAATATTAAGCGCAGGCTTTCATGCCATCAGATATCCATCTACTTATATATATCGCCCAGTGGCGCCGCTCAATATAAGAATGTATGGATCTGTCGAATTAGTGTATACTTTTAGTAGTGTGCATCCTGAAACTCAGGAATTAATACTAAAGATCCGTAAACATAAGGAGAAGAACGATGGCAGAAAAGAAGAAAAAAACTGTAAAAGAAGGGACCTCTAACTCAGGATTTATGAAGCCTATGAAACCGAGCGAGGCACTGGCTAAGATAGTGGGGAATGAACCCTTGCCAAGGTCGGAAATGACCAAGAAGCTATGGGAATATATCAAGAAGAATAATCTCCAGGATGCAGAGAATAAGAGGAATATCAATGCGGATGAGAACCTCCTGGCGGTATTCGACGGGAAGAAGCAAGTCTCAATGTTCGAGATGACTAAATTAGTCAATAAACATCTTAGCTAATAGTCAATTATTGAATCTTAAAAGCGTTAGAACTTTGGAACCCCGAAATGAGGGATGCGCCCCTGATGTGATCTGACCGTGCAGATTCCTCCCTATCTTGTGAACGAGCATTATGACGATCGCTATTTCGATGTAGTCAATGCAATTGAAGAAGCGAAACGCATCTTTTTTCAGGGTGCCGGCATCATGGATATCCTTTCTGCCACAGGGCCGGGTAGGAAAGAATTCAGAATAGGTGAAACAGGCTTCGGCGCAGGCCGTCTACTCATTGCACTCATGGATTTTCTGGACGATTGCGGCATCATGGACTTAGCGATTACCTACAATTCCGTTGAACTGCATCCGGTCACTTCTGAGCGAATGGCGTCCATTCTCGAAGGATTCAGACCAGAGGCCGGGCCGCTTATTGATCTGCTTGTCCGGACTTACAGCCGCATCGAAATTTCCAGACCGGGGTGGCACCGGATACAACTCACCCGGCCTTTTGGCATCGTGACCTTAAACCTCTGGATTGGTGAGGCCCTCGAAATGGTACATGCACTCACAATTCCCTGTGACGCATGGTTTTTGGATGGTCATGGACCAAAGAAAAACCCTTCTATGTGGCGGAATGAGCTTCTTATGGCGATAGGAGAAAAAACAGTGACCGGCGGCACTATTGCGACCTTTACTGTTGCCGGAGTTGTTCGACGGGGACTTATCGCTGCGGGGTTTTCTGTCGAGCAGCGCCCTGGTTTTGGTGGGAAAAAAGCAGTGCTCAAGGGGCTAAAACTGTAGTCATAATAAATGTCGGTCATCAAGTCTGCATCCGCCGTCTTCCTCTCCTTCGTCCTCTTCCTCAATAACCACGAGCGTCAGACCGCAATCAGAGCACTCAGTGTCACCTGCGCCCACAGGGGAACCGCAGGCCGGGCATTTACCCTGGCTGGCCAGTTCGTGAGAAGCCCGGAGTTCCGGATGCATTTTCCTGAAGTATTCCGCGATGCTCTCCTGAGCCCTTTCAAGGTCCTCCGTAGATACGATCAGCCGGAATTTACCGCGGCAGCGGCCTTTATTGCAGCCGGCATCGGAAGTGACTGTGCAAGGAATACCGGCATCAATGAGAACGTTATAGAGTTCACCTAACCACTTCAGATCGCCCTCCCTGACAACGGCTGAGTTTTCAATAGCCTTCGCCGCCAGCCGCTTCTTTTCTTCCTGTGCCCTTTTATGCTCCTCGTGCAAGAGGAGGACCGCGCCGCAATCAGCGCATTTCTCGATATGCGGGAGATACTCAATTTCGCAATCAGGACATATCTTATTTCGGTTCATGGTTTGGGATAAGGAAAGTAAAACTTATTTTCCGGCTTATTCTACTATATTAGCAGAGCTTGGAACAAATCTCATCAAATTGCATTATTTGCTCAATATTTTGCTATGATCTATTTAGAAAGAGTAGCGGGAGTAATAAAAACATGCCGAAAGAAGAAAAGCCGGATACTACCTCCAATAAAATTAAACATCCCGGTAATGAGACCGAATCATATTACCGCACAATATTTGAACAGTCCCCTGACGGCATGCTAATCATTGATACCATGGGAAAGATCATTGAATTCAATGAGGCAGCATGTCGACATCTCGGGTATTCCAGGGAAGAATTTTCAAAACTCAGCATATCCGATATCGATTCGGACCAGACCCCTGAAGAAATAGAAGAGACTATTAAGAGGATTTTAAGAGATGGAAGGGCTGAGTTCGAAGTAAGACACAGGACAAAAAAAGGTGAAATAAGAAATGTTCTCGTTATTACGCAAGTGATCAACTTGTCCGGACGTACCGTCTTTAATTGCATTTGGAAAGATATCACCGATCGTAGGCGGGCAGATGCGGCACTGCAAGCGAGTGAGAAACTGTACAGGCTTTTGGCAGAGAATTCAACCGACATCGTAACACGCCATTTGCCGGACAGTACATATCTTTATGTTTCCCCTGCATGTCGAACGTTATTTGGTTATGAACCTGAAGAATTGGTAGGCACAAAGGCCTTTGATCAGATACATCCGGAAGATGTCAACAGGGTCATAGCCCTTACGCAAGAGGCCATTAAGACGGGTGGGACCAACATGGGACAATATCGCCACCGCAAAAAGGACGGAAGATATATTTGGGTGGAGACCGTCGGCAAAGTAATTAAGAATGCAGTAACAGGGAATGTTGAGGACATCATCTGTGTCGTCCGTGACATCACCAAACGCAAGCGTACAGAGGAAGAACTTCGAAAGATGAACCGAACACTGCGGGCATTGAACAACAGCAGTCTCGCCATGATGCGCGCCAAAGATGAAACCTCTTATCTCAACGAAGTCTGCAGGATTATCGTTGAAGATTGCGGACATGCTCTGGTCTGGATCGGCTATGCTGAAGAAGATGAAGGTAAGACCGTTCGTCCGGTAGCTTTTGCGGGTTTTGACGAAGGCTATATCAAAGCGTTGAATGTCACATGGGCTGATAAAGAACGCGGTCGGGGCCCTGTCGGCACTGCGATACGTACTGGACAACCATCAGTTTTCCGGAACATGCTTTCCGATCCCCGGTTCGCCCCATGGCGGGAAGATGCGCTCAAGCGTGGGTATACCGCTTCCGTCGGTCTTCCGCTTATAGCCGATGGAAAGGCTTTCGGCTCCATTACCATCTATTCCAGAGACCCGGACCCCTTCTCTGATGAAGAAGTGAGATTGCTGGCTGATCTGGCTGATGATCTGGCTTATGGAATCAACTTAATACGGTTGCGTACGACACATGTGAAGGCGGAGGAAGAACTTCGGCAGAGCGAAGAACATTATCGTACTTTGTTCGAGAACATGCTCAACGGATATGCCTATTGCAGGATGCTTTATGAGGATGGGGTACCACAGGACTTTATTTACCTCGATGTCAACCCGGCATTTGAGAAACTGACAGGGCTGAAGGATGTGGTCGGGAGAAAGGTATCGGAAGTTATTCCCGGAATACAGGAATCTGATCGGGAACTATTAGAGATTTACGGCAGGGTAGCTTATACAGGCATACCCGAGCGGATTGAGACCTATATTAAAGCCCTCGACATGTGGTTCTGGATATCGGTGTACAGTTCACAGAAAGAACACTTTGTTGCCGTATTTGATGTTATCACCGAGCGCAAAAAGGCTGAGGATGAGTTAAGCCTATTCAAAACCCTGATAAATCAGGCAAATGACGCAATTTTTGTTATAGATCCTGTAACCGGCCGTTTTTTGGACGCAAATGCCAAGGCATGCAACAATCTCGGATATGATCGGGAAGAGCTCTTTAAAATGACGGTTTTGGATATCGACGATATCGTTATCCCCGACATTGTATCATGGAAGGCCCATGCCGATAATGTCAAAAATGAGGGGCACGTGTTCCTGGAGGGCAGGCACAAACGGAAGGATGGCACGACATACCCTGTTGAAGTGAATGTTAAATATGTATCTCTTGAGAAAAGCGATTATATGGTAGCCGTGGCTCGCGATATCACCGAACGAAAGCAAGCAGAGGAGGCGTTGCAGAAGAGCGAAAAGAAATACAAAGACCTCTTTGACTCTACCCTCGATGGGATCTATCAAATAGATGCCGACGGTGTCTTCATTCTGCTGAACCCCGCGGGGGCCAAGATGTTCGGCTACGAAAGTCCCGATGAGATAATCGGCAGAAAGGGCCTGGAATACTGGAGAGACCCTATGGACAGAGATGTCTTTAGGGAGGAACTGAAGATTAAGAAATCTGTGAGCGGTTACCATATGAAGCTTAAGAAAAAAAACGGGGAACCCATAGAATTTGAAACATCGAGCACCATAAAAGAGGATGAAAAAGGCGCTTTTCTTGGTATGGAGGGAATTCTGCGGGACGTAACAGAACGCCGGAAACTTGAAGACCAGCTTCTCCATGCCCAGAAGATGGAGGCTGTCGGACAGCTCGCAGGCGGCATTGCCCACGACTTCAATAATATCCTCACCGCAATGACGGGGTATGGTCATCTGCTGAAAATGAAGCTGAAAGAAGAGGACCCTTTAAGGAGTTATGCCGATAACATCCTCTTATTATCAGATAAAGCGGCTAATTTGACCAAAAGCCTTCTTGCCTTCAGCAGGAAACAGATAATCAATCCAAGGCCGATAGATCTCAATGAGATTATCAAAAGAATAGATCATTTACTATCAAGAATTATAGGGGAAGATATCCGCTTACAAACTACACTTTCAGAGAAAGCCCTGATTGTCATGGCAGACCCCGGGCAGGCAGAACAGGTATTGATGAACCTTGCAACGAATGCAAGGGACGCAATGCCTAAAGGCGGGATTTTGACTATCAGGACTGAAATTGTTGCTATTGACAACGGATTCATAAAAGGGCATGGTTTTGGAAAAGAAGGAAAATATGCTCTTATATCGTTGACCGATACAGGCGCCGGCATGGAAAGAGAGACAAGGGAGAAAATATTTGAACCTTTCTTCACTACAAAAGAAGTCGGTAAGGGTACAGGACTTGGGCTTGCCATGGTATACGGGATAATCAAACAGCATGAAGGACATATCAATGTTTACAGTGAACTGGGTAGAGGGACCACGTTCAGAATTTATTTACCGTTGATACGGGCAGAGGCAGAAGAGATAAAACCTGAAGCTATACAAACTGTTGAAAAAGGCACGGAGACAGTGCTGTTGGCAGAGGATGAAACTGAGGTAAGGGAATTCACAAGGGAATTGCTTGAAGAAAATGGTTATCAGGTAATAACCGCGATAGATGGTCAGGATGCTATAAACAAATTCAAGGGGTACAAGAATGAAATTCAGTTTGTACTCCTTGATGTAATAATGCCGAACAAGAACGGTAAAGAGGCGTATGATGAGATCAAGCAAATAAAGCCTGATATCAAGGTGCTGTTTATGAGTGGATATCCGGCAGATATCATTCACAAACACGGGATTATTGAAAAAGGATTTGCATATATCGAAAAACCTGCTTCACCGACAAAGCTTTTGAGAAAAATAAGAGAAATTCTGGGTAAATAAATCCTGAAAGTCAATCGAGATAATCTTGTAGTTTGACATCTATCATGTGCAAGATACATTCAAAAGTAAAACTATAGGCACAGTTCGCAATCCCAACCAGGCTTTGAGTTTGCGAATATTCAAATAAGTTTTCTTCGCATTCAACGCGCTGCCTTTTTTAGGGCAGGTGTCGCTGGAATAGAAAAGGAATATACCTGATACTATAGATATATTCCTTTTGTTTCAAGAAAAGCTGCACAGGGTAAATCGGGGGAGGCTTTCTGCTCCACCCGACTATTATCTCTCTCTATGCTCCTCGCGTCGTTCTTCCCTTCTTTCTCCGTGCCTTCCATCCCGTCGCTCCTCATGTTTTCCTTGCCGCCAATGTTCGTCTTTTTCCCAGTATTTATTCTTTTCCCATCTTTTCCAGTTTTTGTTGAATTCTTTATAGGGAATATGTCTGTATCCGGGCGGAATATGACGATATTCCGGCGGCAGTTCTATTAAGGCACCCGGAACTCTTGCGGGTGCAATAAAGCCCCACGGACCGTTATAAGCCCTGGATCTGAACCAGCGACCTTCATAAGGGCGGTACCAAAAGCCGTGATAAAACAAAACATCAACGTCAACATCGGGGACAAAGTAAACATAAGACCCGGGGACCACCACCAGAGAAGGCGGCGCGGCAAACTCATAGGCCGGGATATTGATCCCTATGCCGATATCCACTCGCGCATCGCTTTGGGCTGAAAGACCCGTCAGAATCAGCAATGCTGCTCCGACAACCAAAAAACCTAACTTCTTCATAACACATTCTCCTTTCAGAAATTGAAATATTTTCTTATTATACATAACGGAACTATTTTTTCTTCCTTTTCATCAGTCTCTCGTATTTTTCCGCTCCGACACACTCCCTTGCGGCAGGGCACCACTCAAGGCAGGTAGGCCTCATTTCACGAGATATTGTTTTTTTGCAATTCTTGCAGACGATCTCTGTCTCATCCGACCAAATCTCCGAAGCGGCGTCACACCAGAAACACTTTATCTCTTCAGGATAAGGAGTTTTGATCTCTCTGTTTCCGGGACAACTTTCTTTCAACATACAATTATTTTACGGTCGCTTTGAGAAAAAGAGAAATTATATGTTTTTTGGGATCATTCGTAAAAACCTGAATATTCTTGGTGATAGGTCCGACCCTTCCCTTAATATCGACCTTCGCGGTAATCTTACCCTTTTCTCCAGGCTTCAAGCGGCCCGAACTGGCCACTGCGGCTGCACACCCTCAGGAAGGGACCAGTTTTTCAATGACGAGTTCTTTGTCCCCTTCATTTGTAAAACTAAATGTATGTTCTATTTCATTATTCTGCGCTACTGTTCCCAAATCAAAGGTTTCCGCATCGAATACTATGGAAGGCTGTGCATAAGATATCACAGGAAAAAGCAGTAAAAAACCGATCAATAAAAACTTTTTCATATACATATATTACACCATCCCTAAAAAATATTCATTGATAAGAGTCTGTTTATAAACTGCAATTCCGAAAGAGTCGTCATTCCCGTGGAAACGGGAATCCATTTTTTCAAGGTTTCTGGATCCCCGCCTGCGCGGGAATGACGAACAAAGACCCAAAAGCGGGGAGCTCCAACGCTGCTTGAGTATTAACTTATTCGGATGTTTTCAGTTATATTGAATAGATAACCAGATGCAGGAATTCATTAAGATAAAAGGTGCAAGAGAGCATAATCTCAAAAATATCGATGTTGCCATACCCAGAGAGGCGTTAACGGTCATAACAGGCCCTTCGGGATCAGGCAAATCATCTTTGGCCATTGATACAATTTATGCAGAAGGCCAGAGGCGCTATGTTGAAAGCCTTTCCTCATATGCCAGGCAGTTCATCGAGCAGCTCCGCAAACCTGATGTAGATTATATCGAGGGGCTCTCCCCTTCTATTTCGATAGACCAGAAAACGGTTATTAAAAGTCCCCGCTCTACGGTCGGCACTATAACCGGGATATATGATTACATGCGCGTCCTTTATACGAGAATAGGAAAACAGTATTGCTATGACTGCGGCTCTGCGATAACAAAACAGGATTCATCCAACATTATTCATTCCGTCATGTCTCTCCCTCAGGGCAGCAGGATCCAGATACTGTCGCCTATTGTCAGGGACAGGAAAGGTGAATACAAAAAAGAGCTCCAGGAAATGCGGCGCGAAGGTTTTATCAGGGCACGGATAGACGGGGAAATGACTGATTTAACACAAGACATCACACTGAAAAAGCATAAGCGCCACACTATTGAGATTGTCATAGACAGGCTTATCTTAAAGCAGGGCATCGAACGCCAGATAAAAGACGCGATAGATATGGCACTCGGTTATGCGGATATCGTTGTAATAAATCTCATAGCCGGGAACCGGGATATTCTCTTTTCTAAAACCGCCGTCTGCCCTAAGTGCGGAATAAGCTACCCGGATATGAACCCTATGTTCTTCTCATTCAACAGCAGGCAGGGCTCCTGTTCAAGATGTAAGGGGCTTGGCTTTGAAAACGTTGACGAGGATTCTGTTGAGCTTAATGAAGCCGGATACTGCAGGCTCTGCAATGGACTGAGATTAAGGAAGGAAGCCCTGAGCGTAAAAGTACAGGACGTAAACATAGGTGAATTTTCAAGACTGCCGGTGAAAGACGCTATTCTTTTCATCAAGAACCTGAAACTTACCGAAAGAGAACAGACAATCGCATCGCGTATTCTCAAGGAAGTTAAAGACAGGCTGTATTTCATGGAAAAAGTAGGCCTCGGCTATCTCGCGATCGACAGGTCGTCTTTGACCCTCTCAGGCGGAGAGTCACAGAGGATAAGACTTGCAACCCAACTCGGCTCTTCATTGACCGGGGTACTCTATATACTCGATGAACCGAGCATAGGCATGCATCCGAGGGATTGTGTAAAACTCCTTGAAAGCCTTTCAGCCATCAGAGATGCAGGCAATACTGTTATAGTCGTCGAGCATGACGAGGAAACGATAAGATGGGCCGATTATATCATTGACATGGGGCCCGGCGCTGGTCTCAGGGGCGGCTGGGTCGTGGCTTCAGGGAATCCCTATGAAATAGAAAAAAATGAAAGCTCTATCACAGGGGAATACCTCAGCGGATCGGTGTCGATAGATATTCCTTCTGCCAGAAGAAGACCGAAAGATTTTTTAACGATCGTTGGAGCACAGGAATTCAATCTTAAGAATGTAACCGTAAATATACCTTTGGGGACCTTTATCTGCGTAACAGGGGTTTCCGGTTCGGGTAAAAGCACCCTTACAATCGAAATACTCTATAAAGCGCTCTGCCGGGAACTATACGGAAGCAGACCTGTCCCTGGCAGATACAAGGAAATAACGGGCATGAATAAAGTCGACCGGGTAATAAGCGTCGATCAATCACCACTGGGAAAAACTCCCAGGTCCAATCCTGCTACATACACAGGGATATTTTCATTTATTCGGCAGCTTTTCGCCCAGGTCTCAGATTCAAGAGTACGTGGATATTCTGCTTCCAGGTTCAGTTTCAATCTATCAGGCGGCAGATGTGAAGCGTGCAAAGGAGACGGACTGGTCAAGGTTGAGATGCATTTCCTGCCGGACGTGTATATACCATGCGATACCTGTAAGGGGAAAAGATACAACAGAGAAACACTTGAGGTCAGATATAAGGGCAAGAATATTGCGGAGGTCCTTGAGATGACCATATCCGAGGCCCTCCAGTTTTTCTTATCAATCCCTCAGATAAGACAAAAACTTGAAGTGCTGGAAGATGTTGGACTCGGATATCTCCAGCTCGGGCAGCCCGCGTCGACTTTGTCGGGCGGGGAGGCGCAGAGGGTAAGGCTCTCCAAAGAGCTGGGTAAAAAATCAGGAGGCAATACACTTTATGTGCTTGATGAACCGACAACAGGGCTCCATTTTGTCGATATCCAGAAATTGCTCGGCGTCATAAACACCCTCGTTGATTCAGGTAACACGGTTATCATTATTGAACACAATCTCGATGTAATAAAATCGGCAGACTATATCATAGACCTCGGGCCTGAGGGCGGAGACGATGGCGGATCGGTCGTCGCAGCAGGCACGCCGGAAGAGGTCAGCAAGAATCCGAAGTCCCATACCGGCAGGTTTCTGAAAACTAAACTCCTCGGGCCGGGACAGTCGAAGGTAGCATGAAAGAAAAAAAAGCAGACAGCAGACGACATTTCATAACTATTACACCCTGCGGTCTCTGCCGCAGTTCCGATGTACGTAGCGCAGTTGGAGGAAAATACCAGTAGGTTGATAGAATACCTATGGGATGGTAGATATTGAGCAGGACATATGGCGGTGGTATCACAATATTTCGGAGTGTTACTATCACATACAAATAACGGTGAAGTATCGGAAAGCACTTTTGGACAAGAAAGTAGAAGGAGCGATAGTAGAAGCTCTGAAAGGAATAAAAGAGAGGTATGCGATAGAGATCAGTACAATTGGATTTGATCAAAACCATATGCATATACTGTGTCGATATTTACCGAAATATTCAGGAGGTCAGGTAATCAAGATAATAAAGAGTATAAGCGGGAAGAAAGTATTTGAAGAAAATCCTGAGGTGAAAAAAGATCTATGGGGAGGAGAGTTTTGGACAGATGGGTACTATATCGCAACGATCAGCGGCAAAGGGAATAAACAAGTAATTGAGAAATACATAAGAAATCAAGGAAGAGGCAAAGACCTTGAGCAGGTCAGGCTGTTTGAATTTTGACTTTGACGCCCTGCGGTCTCTGCCGCAGGGTTCTTCACATTCTGTAATAAAGTGGACATCAATAAATTCTGTCCACTGTTTATTGTGTGCTGTCTAATGCTCGCTTTCATTTCATGCGCGCACCGGAATGAGCGGATCTTTAAGAAGAGCAGGATCCTGATGGATACATTGGTTACGATTACGGTCGTCTCGAATTCAACGGAGAGCGCCGATAAAGCAATTGACGCTGCGTTCTCAGATAGTAAATTACAGGTACCTTATCATCGACCAAAATAGCTCTACTTGCTTCCTCAGAAAAAAAGGCATGCTTATTGATCCGGGAGGGATCACAAAGGGATATGCCGCAGATAAGGCAGTTGAGACTTTGAAAAAGCAGGGCATACGTTCAGGCATTGTCTCCGTCGCAGGGGAAATCAAAACATTCGGTTTAAAGCCCGACGGAAAACCGTGGAAGGTAGGAATTAGAAACCCAAGGGCAAAAAACAATGAAGATGACATAATGGCAACTATTGAACTCAATGATACGGCCATATCCACTTCCGGAGACTATGAAAGGTGCTTCTTACTCGACGGCATAAGATACCACCATCTGCTTGACCCGGCGACAGGCCGGCCAGGCAGGCAATGCCGCAGCGTAAGTGTTATAACAAAACAAGGTACATTTACCGACGCATTCGCAACCGGTGTGTTTATCCTCGGCCCTGACAGGGGAATAAAGGTCCTCGAAAATCTTGGGTTTGACGGGATTATAATAGACAGCCTGGGGAAAATATATATGACTCCCGGCATCAGGGGAAAGGTTGAATTTAAAAAGTCTGTTTAACCGCATGACAGTCGCCGATAAGGTCCTTTTTTATCTGCTCATATTGTTTTCCTTATCAGGGATTATTTTTATAAAGCAGGTCATTCCTGAATCCCGCACAGTCAGCATAGAGGTCGACGGGCATCCTGTTTATATTCTGCCGGTTGATAAAAATACTATAGTGTATGTTGATGGTCCTGAGGGCAAAACATTTGTTGAGATAAAGGACCGCGGTGTACGGATCACCGAATCGCCATGTCGCAACAAACTCTGCGTGCAGCAGGGATGGGTCAAAAAAGGTTCAATAGTCTGCCTTCCAAACAGGGTTGTCGTTACGATCGGCAATCAGGAAGACAACAAAACGGTTGATGCAACTTCAGGATAAATACCGCATAGCGCTGCTTGCCGCCTACGCGTTGGGACTGCATAGTCTGGAAAGCTTGCTCCCATCGCCGGTACCGTGGATGAAACTCGGCATCGCAAACATCATCACATTGATAACGTTGCTTTTGTACGGCATGCGTCCTGCTATCCTTGTAACTCTTATAAGGGTAATTCTTGCTTCATTATTCACAGGCACATTTCTCGGTCCGGCCTTCATGCTCAGCCTGAGCGGAGGTATTGCAAGCACCGCAGCCATGGGGCTTTTATTGTCCGTAGCTCCGAGGTTGTTCAGCGCTGTCGGCTTGAGTATTATCGGCGCTTTGGCCCATAATATCGCCCAGCTGATCCTCGCTTATTTTTTGTTAATTCAGAGGATTGAAGCAATACTTTTAATAAGTCCTGTCATAATCCTTATAGGAACACTTACAGGCACTGTAAATGGTGTTATATCCGATCTTTTGATGAAAAACTTGAAAAAACCTGTGCAAAAGATACAGAATGTGAACAAATAATGGTAGGTGCGACTTTATATGCAGATCATCTGTCCGATATGTAAGAAAAAGACCACATGGGAAGAAAATTCCTGGAGGCCCTTTTGTTCCGAAAGGTGCAAATTAATAGACCTCGGCAAATGGGTCTCAGAAGAGTATAAAATTGAAGGAGAAAAAAAGCCGGAGACGGTAGACAGTGAATAGAAGGTGGATTTGATTTTGTCCTGTATTCTGTCTACTATATTACTAAATCTGTATTTATAAGGGGAGGCCGTCATGATTAAGATAGCTGTAGCAGGAGCAGCAGGAAGAATGGGAAGCAGGATCACTGCTCTCTCAAAAGAATATGAAGGGCTTCAATTGGCAGGGGCATTTGAGAGAAAGGGCCATAAAGATATAGGGAAGGATGTCGGGATGATGCTCGGCATCGGAGAAACCGGCGTGTTACTATCTGACGGTATTGAACGGGTAATCGACAACGTTGATATGGTTATTTCCTTCACGACAGTAGAGGCATCACTTGAACAACTGGAACTTGCGTCTTCAAAAGGCAAGGCCATGGTTATAGGCACAACCGGTTTCTCGAAAGACGCATTGGCAAAAGTGGCTGAACTTACGAAGAAAATACCCTGCGTGATGGCATCCAATATGAGCACCGGAGTCAACCTGCTTTTAAAGGTATTACAGGATATTGCAAGGGTACTCGGAGAAGGTTATGATATCGAGATCATCGAGGCACACCACAGGATGAAAAAGGACGCACCGAGCGGGACCGCACTGAAGATGGCGCAGGTCATCGCAGATGCCGTAAACAGAAATCTTGACGAGGTTGCCGTTTATGCGAGAAAAGGCATCATCGGCGAAAGAAAGGCAAAAGAGATCGGGATACAAACTATCCGTGCCGGCGATATTGTCGGAGAACATACAGTCATATTCGGCGGTCTCGGGGAGAGGATCGAGGTAACGCATAAGGCATCAAGCAGAGACACCTTCGCAAGAGGAGCATTAAGGGCCGCTTCATGGGTTTACGGAAAACCGGCCGGGTTGTATGATATGCAGGACGTTCTGGGATTGAAATAAAAACAGATCGGGGGGAAAATATTATAAAATTACATCGGCTATAATACAAAGGCTGCGCAACAAATAATAGTTACGGTTCTAAAACATTGACCTGACCCTTCCAGTTCTTTTATCGATAAGGATCAGGTCTATCATAGCATCATTTTTGTTCTTAATCTCCGCCACAAAAAAATGGGCCCTTTCTCTGATCGTTATGGTTTTTATGTTAGTATTATGCACAAAGATGTGTTCGAGGATCTCCTTTGCCTCCACAGGCGTTTTTACTTCTCTCCTCGCTCCGTACCAACCCCATTTATCACTGTGTATGAAATATCCGTAAGTAGGCTGACATTCAATATATACCTGCCCGGCATTCGATATGCCGGCCATTGAAATAAGTCCGATGAATAAAATTGAACAGGTCAAAAACGTTTTGTCCATGAAACTGTCGGCCTCCTTATCTTAAGTTTAAGAATAACAAAGGAATGTGAAGAGGTATTGAAGGAATTATGAAGATATTGTGAAGTTCGGTATATATAGTATAAACGTTGACCCTTTCCCGAGTTCACTCCTGACCTCTATTCTTCCGCCATGCGCCACGGCAAGTTCTTTCGCTATAGCAAGACCGAGGCCCAACCCTCCTTCAGAAGCCCTGTAAAACCTTTCAAACACAAATGGAATATCTTCTTTTTTGATGCCGGAACCTGTGTCCGTAACTTCGATAAAACCGTCACCGCCTTTGATGCCGGATTTTATAAGCACAGACCCATCTTTATCCGTGGCCTTAAGCGCATTACCAAGAAGGTTGATCAATATCTGGCTCAATTTATCGGGGTCTGCATGGAGTGTTAAAGTATCATCGCATTCGAGTCTCAATTTGACGCCTTTGTCAATAAATAATCTTTCAAATCTATCTTTTATGTTGTTCAAGAAAGGTTTAATGGGGAGCATTTGTTTGTTCATCTCAAGGATACTTGCCTGCGCCCGTGAAAGCTCCTCTATACCTTCAATAATTTTTTTAAGCCGTTGGGTCTCCTCATGCAGGGACGAAAGGCGGTCTTTGTCTACTGTTAGAAGCCCGTCGAGCATCCCCTCGATCTCGCCTTGCATTACGCTTAAGGGTGTCCTGAGCTCATGCGCGATATTTGATGTCAACTTTCTCCTCAGAGATTCCTGCGTCTCGATATTGTCCGCCATGTTATTGAACGTCCTTGCAAGAGTGCTTATTTCATCATTCCCGGAGACAGAGACCCTGCTCTTAATGTTCCCTTCACTGATATCATTGGCGGCGGCGGTAAGTTTCTTTATAGGGTCCGTCAGCTTCTTCGAAAAGACAAGACTAGTGACAAGGGACAATCCGCCCAAAACAAAAATCGTCAGGACGAGAAAGCTGTTCGACCTTCGCATAAAGACTGATTCTCTACCCTCTGCTCCTTTCGGAGCTATCAGCCTTACTTCAAGGACACCTAACTCCTTCCCACCCAAAAACATCGGATAACCGATAAAATTTTCACTCCCGCTTTGAAGTTCTTCAACGGAAAATCCGGTCAACGCCGCAATGCGCTTCTTCATGAGAGGAGGCATGGTCTCCATTGCCTTACGGGTGTCCATAAGCTCGTTCCCGTTGTTGTCCACTATCTTCACTTCATAACCGGTCAATAAGGCCCATATCGTATTTCTCTTTAATGCGTCATCATTCCACCCCGAATTCTTTTCATATGACCCTTCAACGGCCGCCATGACGCGATAAATCTTGTCTTCTTTGTCGCCTTCAAGGTACTCATGAAAATCTTTAATTACCAGCCCGCGAAAGAACAGGGCCGCCGACAGGGAAATAAGAGAGATCAAACAAAGGAGGACCAGAAACTTAACCCAGAGACTTCTCATCATCCTGAGCGCCGGCAAATTTATACCCTACGCCGTAGACCGTTACAACAAATAACGGGGACCTTGGGTCGTCTTCTATCTTTTGCCTTATATTTTTTATGTGGGCGTCGATGCTTCTTTCATATCCTTCAAACTGGTATCCGAGCGCGTTCTCTACAAGCTCTCCGCGTGTAAAAACTCTCCCGGTAGCGCCCGCAAGAACAGAAAGAATCTTAAACTCTGTCGGGGTCAGTGTTACTACCCGACCATTCTTTTTCACCTCATAGTTCCCGGCGTCGACTGTCAGGAGACCTTTATTAAAGCTTATATGTCCCGCAGCGGACAGCTCTTTGTTCCGTGACCTTTTCATCACAGCCTTCACCCTTGCAACCAGTTCCCTCGGGCTAAAAGGTTTTACGACATAGTCATCAGCTCCCAGCCCGAACCCTGCCACCCTTTCTTCCTCGGAAGATTTTGCAGTCAGCATGATTATCGGGAAATCGCCGATCTCTTTCATTTCATGGCATACTTCTTCTCCGCTCATGTCAGGCAGCATTAGATCGAGAATTACCAGGGAAGGCGGCTCTTTCAATGCAGAGGCTATGGCGTCTTTCCCTTTTTCCGCGGTGAATACCCTGTACCCCTCACCCTCGAGGTAAACCTTAACTACCCTGGCTATCTTCCTGTCATCTTCAACAACAAGGATCTGATTCAACATATTTATAAATATAACATAAGACGACGACAATGAATAATTTGCGGTCGATTTGCGGTCGATTGAAGAGTATTGACATATAAACGGCTAATCTCCCCTTTGCCGCCATTTCACCGCCTCGACTGCGAAGAACACGATTGAGGACAATCCCAGCGCAATGAACAATTCATTACCGCTCAGCGACTCGGTTTTAAAGATTGGATTGAGTGAAGGTACATATATCGTTGCCATCTGGAAAATAAAACTTACAGCTAATGCCCCTAAGAGCGGCTTGTTCGACAGTGCCCCTATTTTGAATAATGATTCTTTGTCAGACCTGACCGCAAGGGCATTTCCAAGCTGCGACAGGCAAAGAACTGTAAATACCATCGTCTGCCAGTGACTGCCGTAAACATGAATAGACAACGCTTGAGTGAAAATAGCAATGCCGGCCATAAGCAACCCTACCCATAAAGAATAAAAACCGAGGCCATGAGCGAATATGCTCTCCTTAGGATGTCTCGGAGGTCTTTGCATCACATCGCTCTCCTGCGGTTCAGCAGAAAGGGCAAGCGCGGGAAGTCCGTCAGTCATAAGGTTTATCCAGAGTATATGAACCGGCAGGAGCGGCAGCGGCAATCCGGCCAATGGAGCAAGAAAAAGGGTCCAGACTTCTCCTGAATTGGATGATAAGAGATATTTGATAATCTTCCGGATATTGCTGTATATTTTTCTTCCCTCCCCTATCGCTTTAACTATCGTGTAAAAATTATCGTCAAGAAGAACCATGTGCGCCGCCTCTTTTGCAACATCGGTTCCCGTTATGCCCATGGCAATGCCTATGTCCGACTTTTTTAATGCGGGGGCATCATTCACACCGTCTCCTGTCATAGCAACAAATTGCCCCTTATCCTGCAGGGCTTTGATTATCTTCAATTTCTGCTCGGGGGCCACCCGCGCATAGACTCTTATATATTCAACCCTTTCTTCAAATTCATCGGCAGATATTTCATTAAGGTCCCTGCCTGTGATTATCGACTCCGGGTCGTCCCCGGTTATGCCGAGTCTTTTAGCTATCGTACTTGCTGTAACAGGATGGTCACCGGTGATCATGACCGGTTTAATCCCGGCGGTCTTGCAAATCTCAACAGCCGTTGCAGCTTCTTCTCGCGGCGGGTCTATCATACCGACGAGACCCAGGATAATAAGACCTGTTTCCACACTTCCGGATGATATTTCTTCAGGCAGCTCATCCCATTGCCTCATCGCAAAACATATGACCCTCAGTCCGTCGACAGCCATTTTGTCATTGACACTGAGGATTTCTCCTGCATTGATCTCCTTTATGCCGCCGGATGTCAGCATCCTGTCGGCTTTTTCCAATATGGATTCTACTGCGCCTTTTGTGAAAGAAATGAATTGAAAGGGTTCACGTTTGAATGGGGCCTCATGTATCGTCGTCATGCATTTCCTTTGTGAATCAAAGGGGATCTCTGCAATCCTCGAAAATTCCTTTATAAGGAATTCCCTGCTAAAACCGGCATCCCGGACTATCGTATAAAGGGCCACTTCCGTCGGATCACCAATCACTTTACCGTCTTTATCGGCGGCGATATCGTTGCTGAGTGCCAAAGCTGTCATCAGCAAATGGAATGGAGCCTGAGGCGCAGAATTATAAGTTCCTTCATTTCCGCGCTCCATGCTCCGCGCTGTGCTTATTTTTCCCAGGTGCCCGTCTGCATAAATCTCTTCAACAGTCATCCGGTTTTGTGTGAGCGTGCCTGTTTTGTCGGTGCAGATATATGTGACAGAGCCGAGGGTCTCAACAGCCGGAAGTTTTCTTATTAAAGCATTCTCCTTCACCATTTTTTTGGCTCCCAGCGCAAGAGAAATCGTCACAACCGCAGGGAGGGCCTCGGGTATCGCCGCAACAGCGAGGGAAAGCGCAGTCAGCAACATAAGGAGAGGCTGCTCTCCTCTAATAATGCCGACGCCAAAGATTACGCCGCAGATAATAATAATTGCAATGGAAAGTTTTTTTCCGAATGCGGCAAGTCTTTTTTGCAGCGGTGTTTTTACTGTTTTTGCTTCCTGAAGCATCGTTGCGATCCTGCCGAGTTCGGTCTTCATACCGGTGGAAACGACAATACCTTTGCCTCTGCCATAGGACACGATTGTACCCTTGAATACCATATTTCTCCTGTCGCCTATAGGGACGGTATCATCATGGAGAACTTCCGTATTCTTTTCGACAGAGAACGATTCCCCCGTCAATGCAGCTTCTTCGGTCCTTAGTTGCGCGGTTTCAAACAACCGCATGTCTGAAGGCACAATCCGGCCCGCCTCCAGTATCACAATATCGCCGGGAACAAGCTCAACGGCAGCCATAATTTTTGTCATACCATCTCTGACTACTGTCGCCGAAGGTGCGGCCATCTTCTTTAGAGCAGCCACTGCCTTTTCCGCCCTGTATTCCTGAACAAAGCCGATGACTGCATTCAGTATGACAATAACAATGATTGCAATCGTATCGGACAGCTCGCCCACAATCCCAGATATTACCGCAGCGACAACAAGGACCAGTATCATGAAGTCCTTAAACTGGGCGAAAAATATTGAGGAAGGGTGTTTTCTCTTCTTTTCTTTCAGAATATTCGGACCGTATTCCCGCAGCCTTTTTTCAGACTCGTTTTCGGTCAGTCCGATAGGAGAAGAATCCAGCTCCTTAAAAATATCTTCTATGTCTTTTTGATGCCAGTTCATTTTTTATTTCAGGTTACTTCTAACGATATCAGAGGAAGAACTCTGAATCAATCATTAATGAAATTATTGATTGTCTCACAATAGCAAAGATACAATTCATATGGTTGTCATTATACTGCTATGGTATGCTGCAATGAAAAAGTTGACTTTTCTGAGGGATGTAGTAGAATAAGTCTTATTAAGGAGGACAGCATGAGCAAAGAAACCAACAAGCAAAAACCAAATGCAAAGAAAAAACCACAGCACACCCTGAAGGAAAAAAGACAAGCAAAAAAAGAAAAGACTGAAGGTAAGCCGTTCCAAATAATGCCGAGTTAAACTTATAATGGGCAGGGCTATCCCGGTACCCATGACCTGCCCGTTTTTATTTTACCTTTCGAAAGTTTTAACTTCTATCTTATCTCAGGGATTGTAAAATAAAACGTCGAGCCTTTCCCAGGCTCTGACTCCACCCAGATGCGACCACCATGACGTTCCACAATCTTCTTGCAGATCGCAAGTCCTATGCCTGTGCCGGAATACTTTTCCCTTGTGTGCAAACGCTGGAAGATAACAAAAATACGATCAGCTTGTTTTGGATCGATTCCTATACCGGTGTCCCGGATTAAAAAAATCCATTCATCTTCCTCTCGATGGGCTGAGATGTAAATTTTTAGTGGCTCCTGGTTTCGGAACTTGAGGGCATTCCCGATTAAGTTCTGGAACAATCTGCTCAATTGTGCCTCCTCACCTATTACAGTCGGCAGGAGGTCGTATGTTACTTCAGCACCGCTTTCCTCAATAGCTGAACGAAGATTGTAAATAGCTTGTTCCAAGGCTACCGAGCAATTTACAGGACTGAAAGCTATGCCTTGTGCACTTACCTGTGAATATTCCAGCAAATCTTTAATGAGCATCTGCATTCTACCGGCACCATCAATGATATAATCGATAAACTCATCAGCCCTTTCATCAAACTTGCCTTTGTAACGCTTTTCCAAAAGCTTTGTGAAGCTTGCGATTCCACGTAAAGGCTCCTGCAGATCATGTGAAGCTACATAGGCGAACTGCTGCAAGTCTTCATTGGAACGTCTCAGTTCATCCGACATCTTTTTCAATTCCTCAGTGCGCTTTTCTACTATTACTTCAAGGTGCTCACGGTATTTCTTCAATTCTTCATCAGTACGTTTGTGCTCAGCTCGTACGCGGATACTCGAAATACAATAGGCAATATCATCTGCCATTTCCTTCAGCAGGGTGACTTCCTGCGTATCGAAGGCATCCGGTTCTACGGCATACATCATTATTGTTCCAAGGGTTTGATCTTCAGCAATCAGGGGAATGGCTATGGACGAAGCATAGCCGCGTTTTAACGCTTCAACTCTCCACGGAACAAAATTTGGATCAGTAGAAATATTTCTTGCTATGCAAGTCCTTCCCGTCCGAATAGCCGTACCCGTTGGGCCGCGACCCAGCTCACTGTCGGCCCAAGTGATGTTCAAAGACTCAAGGTATCCTTCCTCGTACCCAGCTTGTGCTACAGGATGAACTATTTTTTCTGCCCCATGTTCGGCGAAACCCACCCATGCCATACGGTAACCACCGACTTCTACAATTGTGCGACAAATGTCTCGTAAAAAATCAATCTCCACCGTAGCATGTACTATGATCTGGTTGCATTCGTAAAGCATTCTTAACGCACGGTTAGCCCTATTTATTTCTGCGGTCCGCTCCTGAACCCGCATTTCCAACTCATCGCGGGATTTGCGGAAAGCTCCTTCTAACTGCTTGCGTTCCGTGATATCCCTACCATAGATACGCAAGTGTCCTTTATTAGAAACGTAATAAATAGTCTGCTCATACCATAAATCATCGACCTCAACATCACGGACATGAGATTTTTTCTCTGTGAGTTCAAACTCACTAAATATAGAATCTAATCCTTTTAACCAGGGGTGGGTTGGTCCCTTCAACTCAATATCAGTGAACAACTTTTTTGTGGCCGCATTTGCATAGTAGACAATACCTTCCGCATCTACCTCAACAATAGGATTCGGATTAAGTTCGGGAAAAGAGGCGAGTTCATCGATGGGTATATTTGACTTCAATTTTTCCTCTGTTTTTTACCTGTCTTGTTTCTCTCGTGTTTTCGGCGCCTTCAATTTGTGCTGTCTATCCCTGTTTTTTTATCGTGCAAAGAGAAAACTGCAAAGGGTATCTAAGGGTAGCTTTTTTTTTCTTCGTAGCGGTCATCCGGATACCGAAACCGCGTAAATCCTTGACAATGCTGGTACCGAAGGCCGGACTTGAACCGGCACATGGTTGCCCACGAGGGATTTTAAGTCCCTTGCGTCTACCAATTCCGCCACTTCGGCACAGTTGATATTAAAGGATTTTCAGGCATCCAGTCAACCTTCATTTAGCCAAATGTAGCAGAATTGTAGCAGGTATCGAGTACCTCAACACTTGATCTCAAACTTTCAGGATAGTGATGTGCATATCTCATGGTCATGGTAATAGTTTTATGACCAAGCAACTCTTTAACCTTATACAAATCTACTCCATTCTGAACAAGCCTTGTTGCAAAAGTGTGTCTCAGATCATGAAATCGAAAATCCTCTAACTTTGCTTTCTCAGCGGTCTTATCAAACGCATGCCTTAAACTACTGCCGGAGATCGGAAAAACTCTACCAGAGATATCCCTGACGGTCATACTCTTAAAAAGATTAACAAGAGTGTTAGACATAGGGATGCTTCTCTTTTCACCGTTCTTTGACTTTACAATTCTAATGAGTCTATTCAACAGGTCAACATTTTGCCATCTCAGATCAAGAATCTCACCTCTTCGCATACCAGTGTGCAAGGCAACCATTAGTAACGATCTTAACCAATCGGGATTTGTCGCTTTCTCTAACAGAAGTTTTTCTTCTTCTATTGTGAGCCATCTGTCTCTTGCATTCCTGTTACCAACCGAAAAAGATAATCTGCTTACCGGATTATCCTTGCACCATTCCCACTCTTTGATAGCAACATTGAACATTCTTCTTAGTAAAGCCAATTCCTGATAAACTGTAGCAGGCTTAACCGTTTTAAGACGCATACTCCGATACTCAGCAATAGCCTTGGTCTTGATTTGATAAATCACATAGCCTGAAAAGAAATTGAGAAGTGTTTTCACAGTTCGTGAATCTCTTGAGTGAGCATGTTCTTTAAGGTATTTATCTGTCATGTCCTGAAATTGAATAGTCTTTGCTTTTGCTGTCTCAAAGTATCTGCCTTCTACAATATCAGTAAGAACTTTTGCATAGAGTTTTTCAGCAAGCTTTTTGTTATCAGTCTTGAAGGATTCCTGAATCCTATTACCCTGATACGATATTCTAAACCAGAAGAATTTACCTCTACGGTAAAGTCCCATATTTACTAACCCCCTTTCCTGGGACTTCTGGCCTGGGTAAAAGGATTATAACTTGAGACAGCATCCTTTTTACAAGACTTTAGCCAGTTCATGATATCCTCTATGTCAAACCTCAGACAGCCATTAAGCTTGATACACGGTATTTGCCCTAACTCCGCCCACTGATAAAGCGTACAAGGCTTCACGTTTAGAATTTCTGCTACTTCCTTGACTCCCGCAAGTTTCACAGAATACCTCTTGAGAAGAATATCCCGGCTTTTACGAAGAAACTGTAAAAACCGGCTTCGCCAAATGCGCTGTAATCGATTTTCTTAGAGCGATCCATACTAATCATTGCCTTCTAAAGGTTCTTCTTTTTCATCGGCAAGATTCAGCAAGTCCGATACCGGCAGTTGATAATATTTGTTTCCCTCACTCATATCGAGAGAAAAATCATCAGGGACACCTTTATCCAGAAAACCTATTGTCTCATTGCCTTCCTTCGCTATTAAGGAAATCTTAACTTCTCGAAATGCTTTTAACGCTCTGTAATATGACCTTCTTGGCATCTGCTGTTTAACCCACTTTTGTCCTTGAGTTATGATTAGTAGATAGACGTGATGGAATGCCCGACTCTGCTTATCAGAGAATCTTCTCATAAGATGCTGTAATACAGCTTCTGACTCCATGATTTTTGTTTCTGTTCCACAGAGAATCTGTGATACAACGCGTTTCATTTCTTCCTCGAAATGAAATATTTTCATTAAGTCTTTCAGGCGGACATACCCGGCAAATTTCTCTAAAAGGACGGTGTTTTCTCTTTCGTACTCTTTAACCACATAGGCAATTCGCTTTCTATGTTCTACCTCCACCCTTAATATTTTCATTGCCTCTTCGTAGAGCATTTGCGCAGTGGTACCATCGGCAATGTTCTTCATGTCATGTTTCTTGAACTCTTCACCCTTGCAATAAACCTTTAAGGTGTTATGTCTCGAAGCGAAGAATAGCCCCGTATCTTCATAACTATTCTTAAACCTCCGTGGATAATTTAATCTTTGAAGATAGTTGATATAATTCCTGACTTGAACTTCATTTTCTAAAACGTAATTTGCACAGGTATCAATTCGGAAACAATACCACTCTGTGGGGCATGGCAAACTGACTCCATACATTGTTTCAAATGCTTCTTTGACCTTATGCGCTGACGCATAAATAAGGGAAGGGTGAACAGATACCATATTGTGACCGAAAAGAATTTTAGGTACTGAATATTCAAAGGATATATGGGGAATGCCAGAAGCTTTATATGGGTGCCTTCTTTCTCTGTCATAAGTCCAGTACTCCTCTGTGACCTTGAAGAGCACATTATAATTCCATGAGGCAGACCTAAAATCTACTCTTGCATTGTTATATTCAAAAAGTACATCACCTTCTTGCATATCTATTCTTGTGGTAAGAACCGCATTCTCTAACAAACGGGTATACGCTTCTCTGTCTATGATCACCTTGAAACCTACTGTATCGATCATAGAGTGTCACCCATGGCAGTTTCGTCCGGTGTTACTATACTACCGGACGTTCTATAACCAGCAATTACGCTTATACCGACACAAGGGCAAACGCAAACCTTTCGGTTCTTGCGTTTGCCCTTGTAGTGCGTATCCAATCGTATTGCCGACGTGGCTTCCAACTGTTCAGCGATCCGCGAAACAATTATGCGTCCTGTTGGTTTCGCAGCATCCACGATGAGCGTCTGAGGGTCATCTATCCACCGACGGGGACGACCGGGTTTTGCCTCTAAGTGAAGGTGATCTATTCCCCTGCTATGACTTAGACTTGATTGGTGTTTCTTTTTGCTGTCCATAATAAATGATTTTAGACAACGGATAGGGCAGGACATAAGGACATGAAAAAAGATTTTGATGTCCCTATTTCAGAGGATTATTGTTTCTCGTTGAATAGTGGCTTGATTTCTCTTTTAATTAACTTTTTGTACGTATCGGGAGAGAACGGAACTTCTAAGCCGACATGATCGAGCAGTTCCATTTGTTGCTGATAGGTGAGCTTACTAAATACTGTTTCCCAAAATAATACCAATATAAGCTTTAATTTACCTTGCTTGTGTTTACTGATGGGCGGTTCACTTTTTATCGCATCCCCCAGTTTTTCAAAAAAAATGGAGTCACCAATAAGCATTTCTTGAAATATTACTTCTCTAAACCATTCATGATCAAAAAGCGTTTTATCATATCTAAGAAGTTTGAATAGTGATTCTTCATTTCCTTCCCGTACTTCTTGATAAAGTTCTATTAGGGATTTCTTTTCAAGTAATTTGCAGATGAAGTTTAAAAATTGGAAAGTCGAAAAAATACGCGTCTCCGGTGTCACCCCTTTTTCCATTTCACCTTCAAATATATCCTGTTCATTTATAGCAGTTGAGATATCAGGGATATTCTGGCTACTCAGGGAGGTAAATATATCCATGAATTGTGTGAGCTGTTCATCTTCAATATTAACCCTTTCCTCTTCACTGTAAAAAGGTTTAAAGCTTTTAATGGAACTATTTTTTATTTGTTCAATAAAGTCCTTGGATGCTTCTTCACCGGGGTCGTCGATATCTTCAAGACCTTCAAGAAAGCCTTTTATAATCGCCGCTAAGACAGGATCAACTTTTTGTTTCCGTGAGACCTGTTTTCTTTTCATGCAACATTATAGCAAATCTTTTTCTGATTCCACGTTGCGAACTTCACCTACAAGTTAGTACAGTCAAGAAGATACACAACCTGAAGATTTCCGTTATAAATGAACAGATAACGTTTCTTGTCCAAAAGAAGCAAAAAGGGTTTTAATAGTTGTCTTTTGCGCTATGTTAACCGTTCATAGCATACAATAAATAAAACCTGTCACCTAAAAATACTGTCTATCATGGATTGACAACAAGTAGGGAACTTTATCTTTACGGTATCAATAAGAGCGTCCAGACCAGTATTACGATCAATCGAAATTTCCGTTGTAATATATTTAGACCAAACTGTTTCAAAATATTTTGAATATGAGGTATACACATCAATTCCTCTTTCATAACGAGCTACTGGACCTAAATCATTACCTCTTTGACTTTCATAATAGGATAGAAATAAGTTACTATCATTGGGTAATTCCATACGGAAAAGTAATATCTCGTTATGAAATCGAAATGCAAAGCTATATCTATCATGTATTTTACATAATCTGTATGCCTTATATATATTCTCAATTATTTCTATTCTTAAATCATCTGATGTTTTATTTTCATGATAATTTTTCATTTGTGTTGATCTGTGATCTAAATTAATCTGATCCGTGGGATTCAAAAGCAACAAGAGTATTGAGAATGGTGTTCTGTCATTTGCTATATCTTCCCGTATTAATCTTTTATTCAAAAGGTAATTTGCTGAAATGGACATGAATTTTAAAGTTGACGAAATTTTCATGTAAGAAACATAATGATCTTCAAATTGTTTTTCCGCTCCCCAATAAATATACGCAGGTGATAATAAATTTCTTGCTGATCTAAATTTATTAAATTCATCAGATACATTTTTGGTAACCATCGTAGAAACATCTTCAGACAAAGTTTTTTCGATGGTTTTGTTTTGGATTTTTTGTATAAAAGCAGTCACAAATATAGCACTGCCTGTGGATAATAAGATTGAGGCGATAAATGTGTCTTTAAAAATTAAGTACCAAGATAAACCCAAAAAAATGATTAGCAAAGCAGAGATGGTAGCTCTTTGCCAATAAATTATTGTACGGCCATCTTTAAGCTCTTTTTTAGCTCCCTCATTTCTTTCTGGTAAAGTCGCATTATTATTTGACATGAGTTCTATCCCTCCAAAAAAGGATTATACTTAACCGATCCCGTTTCTTTAGAAATGAAATTGTATGTTTTTTTTAGCAAATCTAACCCATTCGAGCCTAATGAGTCGGGCAAGCAAACTGGTTGAAGGTGATTATAATGATCATAATTATTATCTATTATTTTCACACCTACTTTATTTGTATTCTCATAAAGTTTTGTTCCACGATGGGGGGTAAAAAAACCTAATAGGGGAATAATATTGGGAAAGGAGCAAAGTTTAATGATAAATAAAGCCTTGCTATCGAGGCTTTCAAGTGTTTCGCCAGGAGTTCCTAAAATAAAATTCAGATTAATTCTAAATCCCAAATCTGTTGCATGTTCCAAAATATTGTCAATGTTCTCTAGAGCATGTAAGATACCAAATTTATTCAATGTCTTCAATTGTTGAGCATCGTTCGATTCAATTCCGAAACTCAATTCTCTGAAGCCTGCTTTATGCATAACTTCAAGATATTCATAATCGATCAAATCAATTCTTGTTTTACCTCCAAAATTAACCGGGAATTTCTCATGTGATAAAGCTTCACAAAGTTTTTTAAAATAGACTTTATCAAGAGATAATGTGTCATCTCCAAATGAGATTTGTGATGGCGAAAATAGATTTACAATTGTTTCAATTTCTTTTAATACACGTTCACTCGAACATTTCCGATGTTTTTGCCCCCAGTGTGAATTGAGAGTACAAAAGTCACAACTATAACTGCATCCCCTGCTTGCAAAAACATAATAACGAGTCTCGTATTTTTTATATATGTTGATAGGGATTCTATCATATAACGTTTGGGGTAGATCATTTAGGTCTTGAATAAGATCTCTGTGAGGATTTGATATGATATTTCCATTACTTCTGAAAGATATGCCTTTGACTGTCTCGTAGTTGTTACCTGTTTTTATTTTTTTTAATACTTCAACAAAAGATCGTTCTCCTTCTCCTCTAAAAACAATGTCAATAAACTGAAAGTTCTTTAATACCCACTGATCATTAGCTGCTGGGAAAAGGCCGCCAAGCATAGTAATACAACTTTTTTCTTTGAAAAATTTTAAAATATTTAAAGCATTGTTAAAGTTACATGAAACTGCTGTACTGAGAACTATGTCAGGTCTATATTTGTTGAAAATTGAGTCAAATGAATTACTTGTTCTTTCAACATGATCTATTTCTAACGAATGGTAAAAAAAGTCAACGTCGTCTAAGCGAGGTTTAGCGTAGGAATAAAGCGCTAAAAAAGTCATTGGTAAGGACATGTTTATCCTTACAGGATTGTTAACCCTTGGTTCTACGAAAAGTACTTTTATCATTCATTCCTTAATGATGGTGCGATTTTGTTATACGAACACTAACTTCACTTTTTGTTCGGATTTGTGATGCTATCCGAATCCGTTTGGGATGTTTCCCTATATAGATTCCTGTTTGTAATCTACAATATTTTGGAACTTTTGGGAAGTGCGACATTCAGGAAGTAGCACCCGCATTTTTACTGTAGCAAAAAATGTAGCAGAATTGTAGCAGAAGGCATCCCAATTTTACATAATATCCCGAATATACCTGAAAGAACATAATATAAAATTAGTCCATATAATCAGTAAGTTAAGCTAAAACCCAAGCCAGAAGCCAACCATCTAAAATGTGCCAAAAAACAATTTTAAGTCCCTTGCGTCTACCAATTCCGCCACTTCGGCACAGTTGATTTTAAACGATTGTCCGTTGTTTGGTCAAACCTGGTTACGGTTTTCTGAATAAATCCTCTAACCGTTGTTTTATTTTTTCCTTTTCTTTTGCGGGTGCAAAGGTTGCCGATTCTCTGAAAGTGAAATAATCACAGAAATTTGCTCTGTCCCTTGCTCTCTGAAATTCGGCCTTTGGTTCGATGCATTTATTATGGCTTGTTTCTGAGTAAAACGTGCAGTTAAGGCAGATGTGGAGGTCACCCCCGCACTCCAGGCACGTCGACTTTCTTGAAAAATATTTGTCTACTGCAACTTCTTTCCCGCATAAAGCGCATACCATCATGTTAACCTCCGGGATAGCATGAGAGGCTTGGTCTCATATTTTAATTAAGATGGAGACGGTCTATTTAATCTTTTTTATGAAATCTTCAATAGGCAACGCTGCAAGACTGAGAAGCTGCACCGAGCCTCTTGCCCCGAGATCAACGGACATCTTCAGCATAGCGGCATTATCTTCGGCTTCAACGATATTTACGAAATCATATGGTCCGAGCACTGCAAACTGTTCCCTTACCTTAACCCCCATCTTGGCAAGTTCCTTGTTGACTTCGAGTATCCTTTTCGGATTCTCCTTGATTGTCTTTCTCCCTTCATCTGTGAGCTTGCTTAGTACCACGTATACTGCCATTTTTCCCTCCTTGAATTATTGATTTAAGTTTAATAATTACTACTCCAATAGTATTATATTGTAGGGATAAAGTCCAATTTCGTTTAGTCCAATGGACTTGTCAATTATGAGCAGTTCCGTGAATAGAAAATGTCGTTATGAATTTGACATTTCTTCCCTGTCTTTGATTAAATTAAATGCATGTGGGAATATACCGAAAAAGTAAAAGAGTTTTTTCTGAAGCCCAAGAACATCGGGGAAATAGAGAACCCCGACGCGGTCGGAGAGGTCGGTAGTATCATCTGCGGCGATGCTTTGAGGCTGACCTTAAAGATAGATAAAGAGACAAATAAAATTGTTGACGCCAAGTTTCAGACATTCGGATGCGCGAGCGCAATCGCAAGCTCATCTGCGATGACCGAGATTATTAAAGGGAAAACTTTGGATGAGGCTATGCAGATAACAAATCAGGACATTGCGGAATTTCTCGGAGGTCTGCCTCAGGAAAAAATGCACTGCTCTGTTATGGGGCAAGAGGCCCTTGAGGCTGCTATCGGCAATTACAGAGGTATTCCGGTAGTGGTAGAAGAAGAGGGGAGGGTTGTATGTAAATGTTTTAATGTTACTGAAGAGAAGATAAGGAAGGTCGCAATTGAGAACCATCTTACAACAGTCGATGAGATTACGGATTATACAAAAGCGGGCGGCGGATGCGGTGAATGCAGAAGCGAGATTGAGTCTATCCTAAGTGACATATGGTCTCTGAAAGCGCCTGAAAAACCTGCGAAACCAAAGAAGCTTACAAACCTTCAGAAGATAGCGCTCATACAGGAAGTCATTGAGAGGGAAATAAGGCCCGGACTGCAGGCAGACGGCGGGGATATCGAGCTTATCGATATAGACGGGAATAAGGTCGTTATAGCCCTGCGCGGAATGTGTACAGGCTGTGTCATGGCCGATGTGACGGTCAAAGGCGTTGAGGAAAAACTCAGGGAATTGGTGAGTGAAGAAATAGTTGTGGAAACTCAATGAATACAATATACCTTGACAATAACGCAACTACGGCTGTTGCCCCGGAAGTCTTCGAAGTAATGCTTCCATATCTGAAAGACCTCTATGGCAACCCTTCGAGCATGCATACCTTTGGCGGTCAGCTGCATAGAAAGGTTGAAGAGGCGCGGGCCAGGGTTGCAGATCTTATAGGTGCAGATCCTGAAGAGATAATATTCACAAGCTGCGGTACGGAAAGCGATAATACGGCTATAATGAGTGCTGTCGAGTCTCTGCCGAATAAAAAACATATTGTTACGACGCGGGTTGAGCACCCGGCAGTTTTAAATTTTTGCAAACATCTTGCAAGAAAAGGGTTCAGGGCTACATTCCTTCCTGTGAATAATAGCGGTCAGATCAATATAAGCGAATTCTTAAAGGCAATTGATGATGAGACTGGGGTTGTAAGCATCATGTATGCGAACAATGAGACGGGAAACATCTTTCCTGTTACGGAAATAGCCGAAATCCTCAAAGAAAGACGGATTTTGTTTCATACGGACGCTGTCCAGGCTGTCGGGAAAATACCTATCGATTTGAAGAAACTGCCTGTCGAGATGCTCTCCTTATCAGGCCATAAACTCCATGCGCCCAAAGGGGTAGGCGCTTTATACGTGAGGAAAGGGACAAGGTTTTTTCCTTACATAATAGGAGGCCATCAGGAGAGGGGAAGAAGGGCAGGCACTGAAAATGTCGCGTCGATCATCGGGCTTGGAAAAGCGTGCGAGCTTGCAAAGCAGAACCTTAATGAAGAAGTTTCTTATTTGAGTAAGTTACGCGATAAGCTTGAACTATCGCTTTTGAATTGTTGCCCGGATGTTAGGGTAAATGGAGATGCAAGCAGCAGATTGCCCAATACAACCAACATCAGTTTTGAATATGTTGAGGGAGAAGCCATACTTCTAAGACTGAACGAATACGGAATATGCGCCTCCTCGGGCTCGGCCTGCACATCAGGATCGCTGGAGCCTTCTCATGTATTGAGGGCCATGGGAGTGCCTTTTACGGCTATCCACGGTTCGATCAGGTTTTCTTTAAGCAGGTACAACACAGAAGCCGAGATGGACAAGGTAATAGAAATTATGCCCGGGATTATAAAGACTTTAAGAGACCTCTCTCCGTTTGGACGGGAAAAATTACTGCAGAATATTAAATGTACTTAAAACTTCTTGAAATTACGACTGATACTGTTTGGATAAGCCCTGCCTAAAGGCCTGAAAAAAGATGCGTTTAGTTCTCTCCTAAGAAATCCCCTGGAAATAGTTCCGCTTGGGTTTACCTTTACAACTTCAGATTTTCCCCAGTTCTGAAACAGGTCAATGATCTTATCGAGCGATTCCTGGTGCAACTTTTCTATGGCTCCTCTCATCGGCAATGAAGTGACAAGATTGCGGTCTATAAAATCGCCTATCCTTTCCCTGTTTAATAGAGACAGAAACACCACACTTTTTAATATCCTCTTGTTTGTTTTAAAAGAGAAGACAAAACTCTCAAGAAAGTTTTCGAGGAAGATATCATTTCTTGTCTGTATCTTTCTTTCGATCTCTACAGCCTGAAGCCAGTATTTTTTGTCGATAATACAATCGGCTTTTAATTCAAGCAATGTATGCCCGATGTTCTTTTTGTCCACGGTATAAGTATTGTGGGCGACTGTGTCTGCTGCAAGATGGCTCATATATCCATATACAAATGCCTTCTGCTGTCTCGTTTCGGCTGCCCTTAAAAGCTCGAAGGCAAAGTCCCAGTTGTGCGAGTTTTTATCTTCGGGCAGGTATTTCTTTCCTACGATAATATCCGCCATGAGATTACCATATATAAAATCTTTCTTATACCGTCTGATGACTTCGAATAAGCCTGCGGGCAGCAGTGAAGCAAGTGAAAATAACTCATTAGCAAGATAAGTATGTGTTAACGGCCCCCATGCGAACGCCAATGCCGGCATTAATAAAAAAGATATAATTATAAGCAACTTAAATATTTTCATTTAACCTCTTTATTAAATTTAAAATAAGCCTCACGCCGATGCCTGAAGCGCCCTTGGGCATATAGGGCTTCTCTTTGTCTGTCCACGCGGTCCCGGCTATATCAAGATGGACCCAGGGAACATCTCCCGCAAATTCACGCAGAAAGTATGCTGATGATACCAAAGAACCGCTTTTGCCTCCTGTGTTCTTGAGATCAGCGATATCGCTCTTTAAATATTCCTTATATTCTTCAAATAACGGCATCTCCCATACCCTTTCATGTATATTATCGCCTGATTCTTTAAATTTAGCAAGCAATTCCCTGTCATTACCCATCATGGCTATCGCCCCGTTCCCAAAAGCTATAGAACACGCGCCTGTCAGCGTTGCTATATCAATAATTGCCCTTGGCTTAAAACGTTCTGCATAGCCGAGCGCGTCTGCCAAAGTCATACGTCCTTCGGCATCCGTACTGATTATTTCAATAGTCTTCCCATTTATCGCCCTGACAACATCCCCGGGTCTTGTGGCAGATCCCCCAATGAGATTTTCCGTTGCAGGCAATATGCCGACGAGGTTGACCGGGACTTTCAATTCAGAGACGGCTTTCATCACCCCAAGGACGGCAGCGCCGCCTGCCATATCATATTTCATCTTTTCCATGCCGTCAGACGGTTTTATTGATAAGCCCCCGCTGTCAAAAGTGACCGATTTCCCTATCAGCACCAACGGCGGTCCTTTTGAACCATTGTAATGAAGAACGATAAATTTCGGCGGCGTGTCCGAACCATGAGAGACCGACAGGTAAGACCCCATGCCGAGTCTCCGCGCATCTTTGTTTTCCAGAACTTTTACAGAAAGGTCCTTACGTTTGAGAGATACGGCAGCGCTTGCAAGATGTGACGGAGTCATGTCATTTGCCGGGGTGTTTATCAAATCCCTCGCAAAATTGACTGCAAATGCCGCTGCTTTGGTCCACCGCAGATTATCTTCAAGTGCCCTTGATGGTCTTGAAAGGATTATGATTTTCTCAATTTCCTTACGGTCTTTATCAGTGACATATTTGGTGAACTTATATAGCCCCAGCAGACTCCCTTCAATAAAATCCGCCGGGGACATCTTGAGTGATTCCAGGACATGGGTGGACAATGCAGCTTTTCTCATGCCCATGTCTCTCAGATATGTTCCGGCTTTACCCCCGGCCTGTCTTACCTTCTCTGCCGAAATAATGTCTTTTTTACCAAGCCCGATGAGCAGCAGCCTTTCCGGTGCTATGTCCTCGGGTGCGGGGATTAGGAAGGCCTCATTTTGTTTGCCGTGGAACTCTTTCGAAAATACTTTATTGATCAGTTTTGAAACGGAAGGGAGATCATTGTAAAGCCCTGGACACCCTTCTGTAAAAGGCAGAATTAAGGCCTGGCAGGCGCAATCCGCCGGTTTGATGTTCTTTATAGATAAATTCATTATTTCAAAAAACTTACTTTAAGTTTAGCTGATCTCCTGGGAAATATCTACGATATATAGGATAAAGCCGATTGACAGAAATATTTATTTAAGCAATTATTTATTATGTTTCCTGAATCGGGCACATTTTTTACAAATGAAACGATAGAAAAGTTATACGGGGTCCCTTTTACGGACGGCAATAAGGTGACCATTTTATGGAAAAGTAAAGAACTTTTCCATACCATATTTGATTTTGTGAGAGGGGCGAAAGAATTAATATGTCTTGAATTTTATATATTCCGTAATGACGATACAGGAAATGAACTGGCGGAAATCCTTAAACGGAAGGCACTGGAAGGCGTAAAGGTTTATATCCTGTATGACCAGTTCGGTTCGATCGGGACTCCTGTAAAGTTCTGGAGAAGCCTGAGACAGGCAGGGGTCCGGATAAGGGCCTCACATCCTTTTAAGTGGACTTCGCCTTTTCATTATGCCTATCGGGACCATAAGAAACTGATAATAATTGACGGCGTCAAAGCCTTCACCGGCGGGCTTAACATCGCAAATGAATACAGGGGATACCACAGGTTCCATAAGATTAAGGGGTGGAGGGACACCGGCATATTTCTTGAAGGGCCGATAGCGAAAACATTGCTCGATATATTCAGAAAAAGCTGGGAGATCTGGAAAGGCGATCCGATTTCCTTCGACAAGAATGTAGAGCAGATACAGAAAGGCCTTCCGGTCCTGCCGATATTTGCGAGTTCGTCTAGAGGAAGGAGGAAGATGAGGAAGCTTCTTTATTACAGCATCAATCACGCCCAAAGAAGTATCTATCTGACGACTGCCTACTTTACTCCGAGCAGAAGGATGCTTCATGTACTTGAGGCCGCTGTTTTGAGAGGAGTGAGAGTGAAGCTTCTTTTGCCGGGGAAAACAGATGTTCAGGCGGCCTATTATGCGGCGAGGGCTTCTTTTACAAAGCTCCTGAAGGCGGGAGTTTTTATATATAATTATAACGGTGAGATACTACATGCAAAGACTTCCGTGTTTGATGAAGTCTGGAGTATAATCGGTTCTGCAAACCTCGATTTCCAGTCATTGAGGAGAAACGATGAGGGCAATGTGGGAATAATGAATGAAGGTTTTGCCGGGCAGATGATCGATATATTTCATGATGACCTGGTACAGTCCTCAAGGATAATGCCCGAGGCGTGGCGTCAAAGACCATTTTTTGAAAAGGTCAAGGAAAGATTTTTTTCGTTATTCAGAAGAAGACTATAAACAGACTTCACATAATTTCAGGAAAGCATTTCAGCTGGATATTTTTTCTGCCTGCAACTGTCTTTAGCCTATCTTTTTTTGAAACGCCGCCGCATGCTCCATCTATGCAGTTAGATGGTTTTTTTCTTACTTTAGGGTTTTCGGCCTGTCCCTTTTTGCATTGACTATGCAAAAGAAACCGAAGGGTTCTTTATAGGGATTTCTTAACTGGTGCGGAGCGCAGGGTTCTATATAAAGCGTATCAAGAAACCCTATCCTGTATCTCTTTTTGTTGACGACGCATTCGCCTTTTCCATTGATCCCGATAACAACGTGCTCATGCTTATGCATCTCGAAACTGCTGTAACCCGCGGCGGCAATTTCAAAATATCTGAGGTGAAATTTGGGTGTTTCTCCGCAATTACCGATTAATGTCTGTCTTGCAATATCAGACCAGTCAAACCCTGTTCGTTTATATCTCTCGGTTTTAATGCCTTTCCATCTGAAGCCGCCTTTGTATTTATAAAGCCTGCTCTTATTTTCTTTCGCTGTTCCTTTTTCTTCAGAAGGCTTCTTTTGCCAATCACATGATACCGGAGTTATTTTTTTCTTTTTAATCATTTTGAATAATGTTTAACATTTTGAACAGGGCTCAATCAAAAACAATCAAACTTTTCAAGGAGTCCCTGGCCTCTGACGTTAACCTGAATGCCTCTGCAGTCATTTCAATCGGGAACCTGTGCGTGACAAGTTTACCGGCCCTTACCGTTCCTTTCTCTATTATCTCAAGCGCATCGGCTGTGTCTGTCGGTCCGCAGGAATAGCTGGTGATTAAATTGATGTCCCTGAAATATAAGTCATTCGGATCAATAGTCAGCCGGTCATCAGGTTTTGCAGGAGTAAAAAATAGGACACTACCTCCTGCTCTGACAGCAGAGAGTCCCTGTTTCATTGCTTCAATGCTGTTTGGGCCGACAATAACAATATCAGCCATCTCTCCATTCGTGATATCTTTCAAGGCATCAATGAGATCATATTTTGAGACGTCGATGACCTCATACGTGCCAAATTCCCTGGCTTTTCCAAGCCTGAATGAGACCATATCGGCCCCGATGATTTTACCTGCCCCGAAATGCTTTGACAGTACAATATGTATTTGTCCCATTATACCGAGACCGATTACGAGGACGGTATCCCCGCGTTTGATGTTAACTCTCCTCAATGCCTTCACGACGCACGCAGTCGGTTCTATCAATGTGCCGTCCTCGTAACTCAACTCATCGGGCAAAGAGATTGTATCGTTTTCAAGATTTACCTGCGGAATGAGAATATATTCAGAAACACCGCCGGGAATTATTTTTGTATTTTTCCATGTTGCACACTGCACATAATCTCCCCGCCTGCAGTATTTACATACGAAACACGGCGCATGGTGATGCACAAAAACCCTGTCCCCGGGTTTGAAGGATCTAACATCACGGCCGACTTCAACTATCTCACCCGCCGGCTCGTGCCCGAGAACCAGAGGCGCCTTTTTTTCGATATACCACCGCATGACGTCTCCTGAGCATATGCCGCTTGCCCGTGTCTTGATAAGGGCTTCTCCAGCTCCTACTGCCGGAACAGGTATATCTTCTATGCGGATGTCATTGAAGCTGTATAATTTAGCGGTCTTCATTGTTAGCACCAAAATTTCTTATAAAATGGATAACGTGACATTAACCTAAAAGCTGCATTTTTCGGGTTAACCGCATTTCCCGATTAAGGGATGATTGCATATTTTATTCCAATTCCTTTGGCGAGTTTATCAAAGGCTCTTTGTGTTTGCGTTAGCGGGAATTTACCTGAAATGAGTCCTGATACACTGATTTTTTTTTGACAGAGGAGCCTGTAAGCTTTCTTCACATCGGCTGGAGTGTAATGGAAGGTCCCCATTAAAGTTATTTCATTATAGTGGAGTTTCCCTGTGTCATAGGTTACTGTTGTGCCGGGTTTACATCCTCCGAAGAGAACGACCTTCCCTCCCTTTCGCACATAATCGATAGATTCCTGCCAGACCTCAGGCACGCCGGTACACTCAAAGACATAATCAACCCCGATGTCCTTCGTAACCTTCTTTATAGCAGTATTAACATTTTCCGGCTGAGAAACAGAGTCTGCTCCAAGTTCCTTTGCGATGTTCAGTTTTTTATTATGCTTGTCCGTTAAAGCTACCACAGCCCCTTTTTCCTTGAGAAGCAGTAAATGAAGGAGTCCTATGGGGCCGGCCCCTATGACCAATGCTGTTTCCCCTTTGTGTATTCCAAGCGGCTCTATGCCATGCACCACACATGAGAGGGGCTCAAGAAACGCGGCCTCCTCAAAAGGCAGGGCTTCAGGTTTGTGAAATGTATTTTGTCTTACGATGTGAGAGGGCAGCAAAATATATTCTGCAAATGCACCGAGGACCTTTGTTCCCATTATATTTTCACAGAGGTTATAAGCGCTTTTCTTGCAGTAGCTGCATTTGAGGCATGGGGCGCTGTGGACCGCCATTATTTTGTCATTCTTCCTGAACCCTTTCACTCCCTGGCCTGCACTATCAACTATCCCGGAGAATTCATGGCCGAAAACCCCGGGCATTGGAATTACAGGATGTCCGCGTTTGAATGCCTTAAGGTCTGTTCCACATGTGAGGGCCGCCTTTATCTTTATGAGAAGCTCTCCATCCGAGGGTCCGGGTTTTTCCCGATGTTGAAGCTCTATTCTGCCGGGGTTGATAAGGATGTTTGCAAGCAAGATTAAAATTCCAGCTTGCCGCCCACTATCTGTCCTGCAACGGCAGCAAGCGCAAAAACCGGGATGTATTTCATCTCAATATGGGAAACAGTTCTTGCAATGAAAATAAAAGGGATAGGGGCATGTATACACAGGAACCAGCGCAATGAATATTTTATTGATCTTGTCCTGAGATAACCGAAAGGCAGATTAAGAATAAGGGTGAATGCAAACAGTATCAGGATAGTATAATATTTATTATAGAATTCCATAACTGAAAAAATACCTTAAAGAGATGGTCTAAGTCAAATGACCGAAAGAGAGGCTGTTTCATGGCTGAAGTCCCTGCTGTTGCCGCTGAAGAAAAGATAAAAGAGGTCCTCGAAAGTCTGCAATGCATATTGACCGCTCACGACAGTTGCGCAGAGCTGATAGACGTTAAAGGCAACAGGGCCGTAATATATTGCGGAGGACCTTGCGTGAAGTGTGATAACCGTTGTATTGAAGAGGCGATTAAAGAAAAACTGCCGGATATGGAAGTTATTATTCAATAAGGGTCACTTCATCGTTACAACGGTCACGCCGATATTGCCTTCCTCCGGTGTCCCGCTTCTGAAGCTTTGTACCAAAGGGTGTGCGTTTAAGTGGTCATGCACTGCCTTCAAAAGCAGGCCTTTTCCTACACCATGAATGACGGTCACTTCAGGTAGTTCAGCCAATGTGGCATGATTAAGGAAGGTCTCCAATCTCGACAAGGCTTCATCAACCCTCAATCCTATAAGGTTTATCCTCGAAGAAACAGCTTCTTCCATTTTATCAGATGAAACGGGAGCTTTTACCGTGGAGAGAGATTTCCCCTTTTGAAAACCTATATCCGACGCAGGGACTTCTATCTCCATATTCCCGGCCATTACCCTTAAGCGATTATTATTCCTATTTACCTCAATGATTGACGCGTCATAACCGAGAGATCTGACAAAGACAATATCTCCTTTCCGTATGTCGCCGATTGCCGGGGAAGCATTGTCTTCATCGGAATATTCCCTGATTTTTTCTGCAATGTTTTCCTGTTGGGCCTCAACCTCCGTTATCAGCCTCCGCGCCTCGTTCCTGTCCTTGTTCCTGATCTCATCGAGCACCTCATGCATCTGTCTTTTTGTCTGCGAAATGATTCCGGAAGCCTCTCTGTATGCAGTTGCTAGGACCTCCTTCTGTTTTTCTTCCGTCTTAAGGAGCATTTGTCCGATCAGTTTGTTTCTTTCCTCTATTTCCGCCTGTTGTCTTTGAAGCTCCTCCAGCAGGGTCTCATAGTGCAGCCTTTTTGTGTTGTAGTCAGCGACCATATTATCAAACTCTACCTTCATATTTCCCATCATTTCTTTTGCTTCAGCAATTAATTTGTCGGGCAGGCCGTACCTTTGCGCTATATCAAGGGCGTGCGACTGACCGGGCTCACCGACGCGCAACTTGTACAAAGGCGTAAGCGTTTTTTGGTCAAATTCCATAGAGGCGTTGACCATTCCTGCTGTCCTGTGCACAAACCCCTTTATTTCGGACAAATGCGTTGTGGCAAAAACAAGAGAGCCTCTCTTTCTTATCTCTTTTAAGATTGCGCAGGACAAAGCGGCCCCTTCATCAGGGTCAGTGCCTGTCCCGAGTTCATCAATTAAGATGACGCTCTGCGGACCGGTCATCTTCAGAATTTCGGAGATATTTGATATATGTGCGGAAAATGTAGACAGGTTATTTTCTATTGATTGTTCATCGCCGATATCAACGAGCAGATTTTTGATCACAGGTAAACTTGAAGACGGGTCCGCGGGAATCGGGATACCTGATAATGCCATAAGGAGCAATAGGCCGATTGTCTTAATGGCGATGGTCTTTCCTCCGGCATTCGCTCCTGTTATTACCATTACGCTGTCCTCGCCTCCCAACGCGATATCCAACGGCACTAATTTTTGTTTGTTACCTGTCCGATGCAATGAAAGTTGAAGGATAGGATGTCTTGCCCCGAGAAGTTTAATAACATCATCGTTGTTGATATGGGGGATTTCCATATCCAGCCGGTCGGAAAACTTCGCAATACAATTCAGGACATCGAGATAGACAATGGTTTTGAACTCTCCATCGATACCGTCGATTGATTTTCTTATTAACGAAGAGATGGTTCTCAGGATTCGAAATTCTTCAGCTTTCTGTTCGGCAACGAGGTTTTCCAATTCGTTGGTAAAGTTTATAATGCCGAGGGGTTCAATAAATGCCGTTTCACCCGACTTGGAAATATCATGGACAACTCCGGGTACCATTCCCTTGGAATCCATTCTTACCGGGATGACCCACCTTCCGGACCTTGTTGTGATGAAATCGTCATGCAACAAAGCAGAAAGGTTTTCGTCCCTCACTATCTCTTCGAGCTTCTTGCGTATTTTTCCTTCAAGCTTTCTTATGCGGGACCTCAAATCGGACAGCAGAAAGGAGGCGCTATCAAGGATATTCCCTTCAGTGTCAATAGATTTTTTGAGGATATCCCTTATCTCGGGAAATCCTGTAAGGTGTAAGGTCAGTTCTTTCAGGAAGGGAAGGTCGGTCCTTTCCTTAAGCTGCAATGATATGGCATATGAAATGTTCAGGACAGGCATGAATTCTGAAAGTTCTATGGCCTCAAGGACAGCCCCCTCGGGTCTCATTTTTAATATCAGATGATATATATCCGGGAATGAGGACAACCTTATCGGGTTTCTCTCAACGGACATCCTGCGGATTTCCCGAACCTGCCCGAACCTTTTCTCAATAGTTGCCCTGCTGTCCAGGGGACAAATATCCAATACCGATAACTTTGAAGCATCACTATCGGCAAGATCGGAAATCAGTCTCAGGAGTTTATTGAATTCGAGCAATTCAAGGGTATTTTTTAGTATCATATTCTCTTCAATTGGTTAATCGTGCAGACATTGTTCGGAAATTTATTTAACTCGATAAATTTATTAATACTATCTTTGTTGGGTATATTTAATAAAACATTATGAATATCTATCAGTTTAGGTAAATTAAGGTATCTAAAAATAAATTTTCTCACAAAATCTGCGCGATTAATTCATTAACTGATTTTTGATCTAAGGATTATAATATTTCTTCTTCTTTTTCAGATAGTCCTGTTCAACGTATCCGTCATAATCATGTGGATATTTGTAGCCTTCCCCATGCCCCAATTTCTTCGCGCCCGGATAATGGCTGTCCTTCAAATGGTCCGGCACTTCCATTGTCTTTTCTGTCGAAATGTCTGCTAAAGCCGCTTCAATTGCTTTATAAGAGGCATTGCTCTTCGGCGCTGAAGCGATATAGATGACGGCTTGGGCCAATGGTATCTTCGCCTCAGGCATTCCGATGAATTCTACCGCCTTTAAGGCGGAAGTTGCGACTACTAACGCCATTGGGTCGGCATTGCCGACATCTTCAGAAGCACAGATGACAATACGCCTTGCGATAAACCTAGGGTCTTCACCTGCATAGATCATTTTGGCCAAGTAATAGATTGCGGCGTCGGGATCAGACCCGCGCATGCTCTTAATAAAAGCAGAGATCGTATCATAATGCTGATCACCCTTTTTATCATAGACAACTGCTTTTTTCTGTATAGATTCTTCTGTGATTTCGAGGGTTATTATTATTTGCCCATTTGTATCCGGCGGAGTTGTAAGGGCGGCAATTTCGAGCGCTGATAAGGCCTTTCGCGCGTCCCCGTCAGACATTTTTGCGAGATGATTTAAGGCGGATCCATCAACCGTTATATTGAGATTGCCAAGCCCTTTGTCCTTATTCCTAATAGCATTATTCAGGATGCACTTAATGTCCGCTTCGGTGAGCGATTTTAATTCAAATATCTGGCTCCGTGAAAGGAGCGCGGAATTTACATAAAAGAATGGGTTCTCTACGGTTGCGGAGATAAGGGTTATATTGCCTTCTTCGACGTCGGGTAGGAGGGCGTCCTGCTGAAGCTTGTTGAACCTGTGTATTTCGTCGAGAAAGAGAATAGTTTTAATACCCTTAAGCTTCCTTGTTTTAGCATTCTGTATGACTTTTCTGATTTCGTCGAGCCCGATCGTTGCGGCATTTAGCCATTCGAAATGGGCTTTTGTCTTTTCTGCGATTATTCTTGCGAGAGCTGTTTTGCCTGTTCCCGGAGGGCCATATAAGATTACCGACGAAATCCTGTCTGATTCTATCGCCCTCCTCAACAATTTCCCCTGACCGATTATATGTCTCTGACCAAAATATTCGTCGAGCGTCCTGGGACACATCCTGTAAGCTAAAGGTTGAGAAGGCGCATTTTCTTCTTCTTGAAACAATCCCATATACTATGTTCCACTGAAAGATTAATAAATATCAAGCCGGTAACTTTCCGTTTAGCATTCCGAATGACAAATATTATACAGCTGCGGGTATCCTGTCGGGGATATCGGAGAAATGATATACTATTTTGCATATCGCAAGTTGAAATAAGCTGTAGAGGTTATTGATAGGAGGGTAATATGTTTCATACAGCAGACCCGAAAGATATTATTGATGGAAAAATAACCGATGTTTATTTCGATCGGTCGCTGCAGAACCGCTCTTTGTAGAATGATGCGTAATCACCATTTTTCTGCCTGCTACATACTTGAATAAAATGTCTTCCTTTTATATCTTAATTGCCATATTCCTCTGGAGTTCTATCGGTGTTGTAGTCAGGCTCTCGGGTGTTTCTATCCATATACTCATCTTCTATTCGATTGTGGTGTCTTTGGTAATTCAGGGTCTGCTTTTAACCCAAAAAAAATATAGAAAAGAGATGCCCGGCATCCGGGACCTTAAGTATCCAATAATACTCGGGGCGGTATCGCTGCTCAATACGTTTAGTTACTATTATGCTTACAGAAATACGACTGTAGCAAATGCAGTCCTGACCCATTATATAGCGCCGATTGTCGTTGCATTATTGGCGCCGCTGATTCTGAAAGAGAAGATCACGAAAAGGATATCCTTTGTGATCATTATAGCTTCAGCCGGTCTCTGGATAATGCTCGGCGGGTTTTCATTTAAAGAGGCCCAGGCAATAGGTATAATGGCCGGTTTGATCTCGGGACTATCATATGCGGTCATAGTGATTTTTTTAAGGATTTATTCACCACACTTTAACCCGATCGTGCTATCTTTTTTTACGAATTTATTTATTGCGATTATGCTCGTTCCTTTTGTACGGGAGGTCCCTTTAAAGGCTGTATGGAGTTATCTTTTCATGGGAACAGTCCATTCAACCATCGCGCCTATTTTATACTATAAAGGGCTTCAGTATGTCTCTGCCAACAGGTCTGCCGTGCTCGGATATCTTGAGCCTGTCTCAGCTATTGCATTAGGTATGCTTTTATTGAATGAAGTTCCGGGAATAAATTCGATTATCGGGGGTGTGTTGATAATGATTTCAGGTTATCTGACGCTTACAAATGCAAAGGCATAAGATGATGCAAACGACCATGGTCATCCACATGAAAGATGTTTCCTGGATATACGGGAAGAAGCATATCCTCAGGAATATCAGCTGGGACGTTAACCGGGGTGAGCACTGGGCAATCGTCGGACTGAACGGCTCCGGCAAGACCTCACTGCTGAACATGATCAACGGATACATATGGCCGTCCAGAGGGGAGGTCAGCGTGCTGGGAAAAGAATTCGGGAAATACGACATACGCGAATTACGCAAAAAAATCGGATGGGTCAGCTCTTCTCTACAGGAAAAATTCTATGCCGGTGAAACCGCTGAAGAAATTGTGCTCAGTGGGAATTACGCAACGATCGGGTTATACGATAAACCAAAGCAAAAAGATATTGAACATGCTTCAGTATTGCTGAAGCGGTTTAAATGTGCTCATATAGCCAGGCAACCATACTGGACTCTGTCACAGGGAGAGAAACAAAAAGTGCTTATTGTGCGCGCATTGATCAGTTCTCCACGATTGCTTATTATGGATGAGCCATGCACCGGACTAGATATTTTTTCGAGGGAAAAAATGTTGTCACTTATAGAGAATATAGGCAGAAAGGAATCTGCTCCCACGTTGCTTTATGTTTCCCACCGCATAGAAGAAATCCTGCCTGTATTTAGCCATACATTATTACTGCGTCATGGGGAGGTCCATTCCAAAGGCAAAACAAAAGATGTACTGACCAAAAGAAACCTTTCAGATTTTTTTAGTGTGCCGGTGGAAGTACAATGGCGCAAGGAACGCGCATGGGTACAGATCTGATCGAATCTACAGCCTATCCGCACCTTGATAAAAAGAGGAGCGGTCCATGAAGTTGTAGAAATTGGGATATTGTCATGAGCGCAAAATATATGTTATTTTAAAAGCGCTTGGGGCTGTAGCTCAGTTGGGAGAGCGCTTGAATGGCATTCAAGAGGTCGTCGGTTCGATCCCGATCAGCTCCACCATTAACACACAAGAGGTCGTACGGAAGGAAATCCTTTTAAAGCTGAGATTACAAGAAATATTGATAACACAGAGAAAGAGAAATTTTTTGTTATTCGAGATCTATCAAACATTCTCCCTAAAGTGAGCATCGGGGAGCACATCATCTGAAAGTTTGACTCCACATAGGAGTTCTTGCCGGCGATATTTTGTAATCTGTGATGAGTATATTTCGACAGAGACGACACCATGGCAGGTCCTAAAAATAAACACTGTGACGTTCTTTATATAGTCAATATCCGCCTGGATACTGATCTGCACTAAGTACTTCTCTGAAGTTCTCGAAACTGGTTTCATCCTAGTGTTCATCACGTTTATGTTTTGAGTAATGTGAGCAATCCGCCCGTTTTTTGAAACCGGAGAAAGGCGCATATTGAGATAATTGATCTGCGGTGATGTGAACTGTTAGGATGTTTGAGACATAGCGCGGAAGATTATTTCTTGATAAAATAAAAATATGACGATCATCAGGCATTTCTTTTTGTTCTTTCTGTCGGTTTCCATCTTGAGCCTCAGCGGTGGATGTGCGACCTTACCAAACGTTTCTGAAATGATTGATGAGGCGCCAACTGTCCAGAAACCTCGTCAAATCGTTTCGTCCAAAGGACTGCTATCTCCCGAGAAAAGCAAGGTTATCATGGAACGGCTGAAGGGATCGGTCGACCCGACGGACATTCTGGAACGCCACACTGCCGTGGTGGAATCGGTCACCGAAAGCCCGCTGACGAAGGGGAACAAAGTCACTCTGCTCGCCAATGGTCAGGCTGCCTACGCAGCAATGTTCAAAGCCATAGAGAATGCCGGAGACCATATCAACCTTGAAACCTTTATCATTGAAGATGATGAAGTGGGCCGCAAATTTGCCGATCTATTGCTGCAAAAACAGGCGGAAGGTGTCCAGGTAAATCTCATCTATGACAGCATGGGCAGTTACAGTACCCCTACTGCCTTTTTCCAGCGCTTGCGGGACGGGGGAATTCAGGTGGTCGAATTCAATCCAATAAACCCGTTCAAGGCCCACGGGCACTGGCTACTGGCGCATCCGGACCACCGCAAGATTTTGATCATCGACGGCAAAGTCGCCATTTCAGGGGGCATCAACATCAGTTCGGTTTATTCAAGCAGACTTTCCGGAAGGAGACAAGTCGAAGGAGCGCCACTGCCATGGCGTGATACCGACGTTCAAATTGAAGGCCCTGCGGTGGCTGAATTCCAAAAGTTCTTTCTTGACACCTGGCAGAAGCAGCATGGACCGGAACTCTCTGAACTGAAATATTTTCCTGATCTGAAAGAAGAGGGTAATTCCCTAGTGCGGGTGGTCGGCAGTACTCCGGGAGAGAGCAACCGGATAACTTTTATTGTGTATGTGTCTGCCATCACGTTTGCAGAGCATTCGGTTCATCTGACGAATGCCTATTTTATTCCCGACGAGCAGATACTGGATGCCTTCGCTGATGCTGCCAGGCGCGGCGTCGACGTAAAGATTATTGTTCCCGCAATAACCGATTCGAAACTGGCATTACAGGCACAGCGGTATAATTATTCCGGGCTTTTGAAAGCGGGAGTAAAGATATACGAACGCCGCAACGCCCTGCTGCATGCGAAAACTGCGGTGATTGATGAAGTCTGGTCCACGGTCGGTTCAACCAACATGGACTTCTGGAGCTTTTTAAGCGATGATGAGGTGAATGCGGTTATCCTGAGCCGCGAGTTTGCCATCGAAATGGAGAAGATGTTTGCTAAAGATATCGCGGAGTCCGACCAGATTCAATGGGAAGAGTGGAAAAAAAGACCATTGTTCCCAAGGATCAGTGAGTGGTTAGCGCATTTATTTGCTCATTGGTTGTAAAACATCGTCGAAGAATGTTGAATAAGCTTCTTTACCGGCGCTTGGCCGGGGTAGTCGCCATCATATTATTCATGGCGATCCTTTGCATCGAACTCTCGGTTCATGCCGCTTCCGGACCGCAGCCCCCCTGCGGAAGCGCAACGTTTCCTCCCTATCCCGACTTGGAGAAATCACCTGCCGTAAGAGTTTGGGACCGCGCCGAATTGGGGCGCGACTGGACACCGCCGGCCTGCAGCGGTTGGACTTATTCAGGCTTCACGACGCTGGTGGTGATTGTTGCGCGTTTTCACCATACCTCCGGAGTCGAGGGCCTGCTCCGGCGTGTCGGAGCAATATCTGAACGCGTGGGCATACAATATTGGTCGACCACCCACAAGCGATGGCAGGCGCTGATTATCAACGCCTACGCTTTGTCGGAGGCCATTGGTGATCGACGTCGCAAAGACTTCTCGCCTGACGAGATGGAGAAAAGCGGGAGTCTATACTTTCAGCAAGAGGATAACCTGTCCGGCAAGGGGATTTACCGCATGCGCATTCGAAGCGCTTCATCCGATCGGCTGGTGTTCGATACCGAAAACATCAGCACAGTGCGATACTTTTTTATGCCTCTTTTCGGCCCGGGTGATATGCAGTCGATTTACTTTTTCGAACGCGAGTCGCAAGACGTTTGGCGTTATTACGGCATCATGCGTACGAGCAAGAATGCGAGCCCGTTGGTCGCGGGAAATGAGGCATCCTACATCAACCGGGCAGTGGCTTTTTACCGTTATCTGATCGGCATGCAAACAGACAAGGAGCCCCCTGCCGCGCCATAAAGGGATTCATATGATAAATTTGCTTATAAATCTAAAAAGTAGAACGGCGAGAGGCTTCCAGTCTCTATATGAACGTTACACCCCTTGCAGATCTTATCTTAAAAGCGCTCACATCCGAGGATATTGAGGTCAGAATTATTGATGAAAATCATGAGATCAGGGAGTAGCTTGCGCACTTATTTTCCCATAGGATGTAAAACATCGCCGAAGAGCGGTTTATTACGGTAAAAGTGAATAATGTGAATCAGATGCATAAGACCAGAAACCTTTCGAAATTCTTCCTTTTCATGGTCGCAGCAGCGCTTCTTTTTTCTGCCGGTTCCGCTTCAGCTGTCGAAAAGCCTCGGCAGGGCAAAGACATCCTGCTCGACACCTATCACAGGAATATGGCCAAATTGGAGACAAACAGCTTCGGCCTTCCTATTTTTTTGGAATCTTTTGAGCGAGCCGACAGAGTGAACGTGGATGTCTACGGGATCTTCGATTATCCCTTCAGCACTGTTGTCAACGTGCTTAAGGTTCCGGCAAACTGGTGCGATATCGTATCCCTCCATCCTAATGTCAAGGCGTGCACCTACAGGGAACTGCCGGGCACCTGGCTGCTGACCTTTTACATCGGCCGCAAAGTCTATCAAACTCCGGAAGACACGCGTCAAGTCATTTACCATTACCGGAAAGTTGATCAACAGCAAGGGTATCTGGATATCATTCTCAGTGCCGATGCAGGCCCTTTCGGCACGAAGGACCACATGATGAGGTTCGAGGCCCTGCCCCTTGTTGGGGGAAGGACTTTTGTCCACGTCAGTTATGCATACATCGACAGTATTGCACTTAGCCTTGCGGAGAAGCTCTATTTTGCGACATTCGGTTGGGGCAAAATAGGGTTCACGGTGACAGGAACAGACAGAAACGGCAAACCCGTCTATATCCGTGGGCCCCGTGGCGCCATTGAGCGCAACTCTGTACGGTACTATTTCGCGATCCAGTCCTTCATAAATACGTTGCACTATCCCGAAAAAAGTCGTTTCAACATGAGGATCAGCGAGTGGTATGATCTAACGACCCGCTACAGGAAGCAGCTCTTCGATCTGGACAAAAAGGACTACCTCACATTCAAGACAAAAGAGCATATGAACCAGGTGATACTCCAGCGGTCGATTGGGATGGGCCTTCAGTGAGTACCCGGACACTTCAAACCGATGACGCTGCACACAAAGATGGCGCCTTGAGGCAAATCCACAACGAACAACAAAAACAAAGCCCATCGCAAAAAGAGAATCATTTTGGAGGTTGCTGCACAGAGCCGTTATAAAAGACCTCGCATCTGCCGCCTTGAATAAAGCGTTTTGCCTTCCTGTAGAGATTGAAGATTGGGCCGCCAAGGGACTAGACTGCACTCACCGCGCCGACCTGGGGACTGCCGAAGGGACCGCTGATGCCTTGTGTGAATTTTGCGCATCCCTTGTCATCAAGAAGCGCCACTATTACATTATCATATCGTCCGCTGACAAGATTGAGCTTGCCCTTAAGTGCAACCCGATTATTGCGCGTTGCAAGGGCACAGTCCGTGGCGTCTGCCACACCGTCCCTGATCTTCCAGTGGGAGATGAACTGTGTGATGGCGCCTCGCCCTCCCCGGGTCTGGTTGTAAACGTCCCCATAACGGTATCCCTTGAGCACAACGTTGCTAAGTGGGCCGGCGATGAAGAAAGCGCCGAGGTCGACGAGATTGAACTTCTGGCTCGTCTCATACGATGAGAGAACCTTATCGAGGTCCATCGTATAAATGACGAGATTATCACCCCGGAGAGAAAAAGTACCGTTCATGCCGCTCATCAGATCGCGATTTCCTTTTTCTTTCATCGTCAGCGAGGCATAAAGATTACCCTTCCCGCCGATAACTTTCTTTGTGCCGAAGGACTCCTGAAGTTTTTCGAAGTCCAGCTTCGATAGCTCCAAATTGATTTTATACACAGCATCGTCTTCCGACTTATCTGCCATGGCATCTCCCTCAGCCTTTGCGCCGAAGATATCCATGGTAAGGGACTTGAGGTAGATTACTCCCTTATCCGCTTTTACAGGACTCTTGACGTTGTTGATCTTAAGGTCCTTTTTCCTCACCTCCTTGCAGTCCATGGACCCGGTCAATGAGATGTTCTTTATAATAGCCCCTGAGGTATCCGCTACCGAAAGATCCTTGATAGCAAGATTGATTTCTTTCAGTTCGGTCTTTTCACCTGCCTTCTTGTCAAAGTAGACGAGGGCTCCGATCGTGATAGGTTCGAAATTGTATATCCCCTTGACTGCCTTCACAGGGGCCTTGAGATTCTCGATTCTGAAGTCCTTTTGCAACACCTCTCTGCAGTCGAAGCTTCCTTTGAACGAGGCGTTCTTTATGATGTTCCCTGCTATCGAGAGGTCCTTGATAGCCAGATTGAAATCCTTAAACTCCGTCTTCTCTCCCGTCTTTTTGTCTATATAGACAAGTACCCCTTTGGACAGCTTGAGATCATTTAAACTGAAGGTTGCTCCGGTTCCCCCTTCCGTGGATTTCTTTTCAGTGCCTTCAAAATTATATTTCCCATCGGCGTCCTTCAAGATGGTGACGGCAGGTTTGACAAGCTCGCAACTGGTGACTTTGAGTTGCTTCTTCAGCAGGGGTATCAACTCTGCCCCCAGCTTGAGGTTTTCGAGGAAAATGATTTCGCCTCCCTTGTTGGCGACGTGGATATCCTTAGCTGATATGCCAAAGGGAAAGAAAGAGAGCCTCATCTTACCATTGATCCTGACATCCAGGCCGGTCGCCCCGGAGGCAGCAGCCTCGATGCGGGGCCTGTAGGAATTTATGTCGAAGGTGAGGACGAAAATAACCACTACCAGAACTATGGCTGAGGCGCATCCGCCAAGGACAAAAAGGACTTTCTTCTTCTTCGCATTCATTGTAGGAATACCATGCTGACTGCCCACAAAAAAGTCTGGTACTTTCTGCGCATCTCAGCCTCCGTTCAATTTGCAAATCTTGATTTCAAGGTATCACACAAGGGTGTGCAAGTCAAACGACTGTCAAGCTATCAAGTTTCGTCGAAAATTGTCAGGTAAGAAAGTCCTTATAAAATTGATAAAATCTTATTGACAACCAATCAACATTTTGATAAAAAATAAACATGAAATTTAAAGATAAAACAAAAGAGCAACTTATAAATCAATTAGCAGAACTGCATCAGCGTATTGAGGCTTTGGAAGCAAAAGCAACCAAACGCAAGAAGGCAGAGGAGGCGCTGAAGGTATCAGAAACCCGTTATCGGAGGCTCTTTGAAACTGCTCAGGACGGGATACTACTTCTTGATGCAGACACGGGACAGATGCTGGACGTTAACCCCTTCCTGTTAAAGATGCTGGGATACTCGCATAAGGATTTTCTGGGAAAGAAACTATGGGAAATCGGTCCTTTCAGCGACATTGCAGCATCTAAGCTCCGATTTTCAGAATTGCAGACAAAAGGGTATGTGCGGTACGAACATTTGCCGCTTGAAACAAAAGAGGGTCGTCTTATTGATGTCGAATTTGTCAGTAATGTCTACCTCGTTGATCAGGAAAAAATTATCCAGTGCAACATCCGCGACATCACTTTACGTAAACAGGTGGAGGGGGAATTGCGGAAGGCATATGATGAGATGGATCTGCGCGTGAAGGAACGGACTGAAGATTTGGTCGAAGCAAATCTTCAGCTCTTGCGTGAAATAGAGGAACGCAGGAAGGCAGAGGAGTCACTGCGGGAAGCGCTTAATGAAATCGTGCAATTAAAAGACCAATTGCATGAGGAGAATATCTACCTCAAGGAAGAAATTAATCAGATACACTTACATAAGGATATCGTAGGCAACAGTGAAGCGATCAGGACCGTTTTGAAGCAAATAGAACAAGTGGCTCCGACAGACTCGACGGTTTTGATCTTGGGGGAGACAGGTACAGGAAAGGAATTACTCGCTCATGCGATCCATAACCTGAGTTCCCGCAAGGGGCGGCTCATGATTAAAGTCAACTGTGCCGCTTTGCCGCCGACCCTCATCGAAAGTGAACTGTTCGGCCGCGAGAAGGGCGCATTTACTGGCTCTCTGTCAAAGCAAATAGGCCGTTTTGAGCTTGCAGACGTTTCAACGATTTTTCTGGATGAGATCGACACCCTGCCGCTGGAACTACAAGCCAAGCTGCTTCGGGTACTGGAGAGCGGCGAGTTTGAGCGTCTGGGCAGCCCCCGGACCGTGAAAGTCGACGTCAGAATCATTTCCGCGACAAACCGCGATCTTGCCGGGTTCGTCAGCGAGGGCGGGTTCCGGGAAGACCTTTACTACCGTTTGAACGTTTTTCAGATTACCGTGCCGCCTTTGCGTGAGCGTCGGGAGGACATATTGCCGCTCGTATGGTCTTTTGTACAGGACTTCAGCAAGCGGATGGGCAAGCGGATCGAATCAATACCGCAGAAGGGCGTTGAAGCTCTGCAAGCGTATCCCTGGCCGGGCAACGTAAGGGAACTGAGGAATGTTACCGAGCGTGCGATGATAATCACCACCGGATCTGTGCTACGTTTGGATGTACCAACGATTGCGCAGTCGGGTTCAGAACAGTCAGGTACTCTCGAAGAAGTTGAGAAACGGCACATTATCGAGGCTTTGAACACCACCGGATGGCGGGTAAGCGGCAAGGACGGTGCAGCAGAGATTTTAGGCATCAATCCAAAGACGCTTGAATCGAGAATGCAAAGACTGGGCATCCAAAGAAATAAGAAAAATGCCTGATATATCAGGAGAGTCCTGATATATCAGAAGTCGACGGCTTTCAAAGTGTCATTTCTTCATCGTAGCTTTCGCTGAAATCTCAATGTTTTCAACATCATAGAAACTCCTGCCCTGTCAACAAACAGTCATGGCACATATTATGCTTTTCATTACAATACAATAGCAAACACCAAAGCATGTTTCCTTTTGATGCGACAGGTGCATCAAAAAAGAGCATTAACATTTATCGAAAGGAGAGAAAAATGATAAGGAAGAGCGCACAGCAGCAGTGCTTCTTATGTGTATCTGGACCCTCTCAGGCTGCTATACCGTCCACGGTGTAGGTCAGGACATAGAGGGCGGCGGAAGGGCCATCGAGAGGTCTTCAGGAAAATAGTACAGTAAATAAAGACAAAGAAGGAGGAGATTATGAGAAGACATGTTATTAGCTTAATATTAACCATTATTCTGCTTATCACATGTTCTGGCTGTTTTTGGGACCGCGGCCGTGGAGGAGGGTATGGCGGTGAACATGAGCAGCATGACCGTGAAGGGTATGGTGAACGCGACCGCGGAGGACACGGTGAGCACGACGAAGAACGGCATTAAGTGGATGATAGATCGGGATCCGATGTCTGAATCTTGGTAGCCAGGAGGCACTGTGATACTATCGACATTAAGAATGATTGTCCAGCCCGAAAGGCGGAGTGATCTTTTAGAAACGATACGGGTGATGCTCGAACCCACACGGGTCGAAAGGGGCTGCCTGAGTTACCGTCTATATGAAGATGTAGAAAACAGAAATGCATTCGTCCTGCTGGAGGAATGGGCGACACAGGAAGATCTTGAGAGACACATCTCTAAAGACAATCAGCGGCAGCTCCTCGTGCTCATGGATCTCCTGAGCGAGCAACCTGAATTGCGGTTCAACACTGTGTTACACACGGCGGGAATGGATCTCATTGAAAATGTCCTCAAGGCAGATGGCCCGGGATGAGAAAAATATTAGTGCCCTCTCCTTTGGGGGAAGGATGTGCTGACGGGTTCGATGTACGACCGAGAGGCATGATGTCATATGACAAAAGGAGGTTGCTATGCTTTGGACGATCTTTGTGATACTTGTGGTGCTTTGGATGTTGGGGCTGGTGAGCGGTTACACGATTGGCGGATTCATTCATATTTTGCTAGTCATCGCAATCGTTGTGGTGTTGATTAGGATCATTCAGGGGCGAAGACCTGTATAAATGATTTGCTGGTTTGAATGTGCACGGTTAGTACTATTAACGGGCATTCTAAAATAGGAGGAGAGAAATGAAGAAAGCTATTTTATTGACAGTACTAATGGTTTTTGGATTGGCGTTGTTTTCGGGCTGCGCAACTACCCAAACATGGCCGGATTCTGAAAGGAATGCAGAGAACAAGATGGTTGTAATCCAGGAGAAGATTGGGGATGGGCTGAAAACCGGCGCGCTTACCCCTGATCAGTCACAGATGTTTCTGACGACACTGAAGGGTATTCGAACAGACTATACGGAGCTGAGAGACAGAAGGGTCTACCGCGACGAATGGGACAAGCTTCTTGGAAGACTTGATGCGCTTGGAGAGGAAATCAACAGAGCGCTTGCCCGGCCTGTAAGAATTGAAGAACCAAGGAATGGGGACAGGATTGTCTCACTCCAAAAGAGAATTGATGATGGAAGAATCAACGGGCGCTTGCCTATGACAGATGAGAGAGAATTTCAAGCCAGACTGGACTCCATTCGGCGTGAATATATGCGGATGACGGAAGAAGGCAGATACTCGACTCACGAGGAGAGAACAGACATTTCCCATCGGCTTGACTCATTGGAAACGGATATGAATCGGTTCCGGTAGAAATTTTCATAACTATTACACCCTGCGGTCTCTGCCGCAGTTCCGATGTACGTAGCGCAGTTGGAGGAAAATACCAGTAGGTTGATAGAATACCTATGGGATGGTAGATATTGAGCAGGACATATGGCGGTGGTATCACAATATTTCGGAGTGTTACTATCACATACAAATAACGGTGAAGTATCGGAAAGCACTTTTGGACAAGAAAGTAGAAGGAGCGATAGTAGAAGCTCTGAAAGGATTAAAAGAGAGGTATGCGATAGAGATCAGTACAATTGGATTTGATCAAAACCATATGCATATACTGTGTCGATATTTACCGAAATATTCAGGAGGTCAGGTAATCAAGATAATAAAGAGTATAAGCGGGAAGAAAGTATTTGAAGAAAATCCTGAGGTGAAAAAAGATCTATGGGGAGGAGAGTTTTGGACAGATGGGTACTATATCGCAACGATCAGCGGCAAAGGGAATAAACAAGTAATTGAGAAATACATAAGAAATCAAGGAAGAGGCAAAGACCTTGAGCAGGTCAGGCTGTTTGAATTTTGACTTTGACGCCCTGCGGTCTCTGCCGCAGGGTTCTTCACAAAAATCATTTGTAGACGTAAACCGTTTTAACTGTCGGGATCAATGAAGGCAGAGCGGGCATAAAGGAGGTTAGAAAGGAAAAGGTTTTTTCTGGCTAGGCGAGGTTGTTAGAAACAAGAAATTCACCAGGGAGGTGTAAAGATGCAAGCAAAAACTGCAAAGAGAGTGCTCATGGTCATCATTGTTGTGCTTTCCATGAGTTTTCTGATCGGATGCGCGGGGAGGATGTATGCGCCAAAAGAAGGAAGTGCAATATGGTACTACCATCCGGAGTTGCCGGAAGCGGACAAGGCTGTAGAAGATGCACGTAAGGCAGGCAAGGACAAGGAATGTCCTGAGGAATTCAAGGCTGCATACGACCTGAAAGAAGAAGCCTATCATACATACTGGGCATGCCATACCGCTGAGGGAATAGCTATGGCCAAGGAGGCAACTGCGAAAGCAAGAGCCCTTTGTCCGCCTCCAGCGGCCTGTGCTTTGACAGCATCACCGGAAGAGATTGAAAAGGGCAGATCTGCTACCATTACTTTTTCGACATCAGGAAAAGTAAAATTTGCAATGCTGGATGCGGAAGAGGTTGCCGTCACTGGTACTACAAAGACGGTAAGCCCGACAACCTCTACTACCTATACCGGAGTGGTAACCGGTTTAGGCGGCACGAAAACATGCGGTGTGACCGTGACAGTCGCATGTCCGCCACCGCCGCCACCGCCACCACCAACGGTTTGTACGCCACCGCCACCACCGCCTGCGGCAAAAGTCATCGCCCGTCTGACAATCCATGTCAACTTTGATTTTGACAAATCGGATATCAGAAAAGCCGATGTGGCAGAGTTGAAGAAAGCCAGTGACTTTGTCAAGAAATACCATGGCGCCAAGGTAAGACTGGAAGGGCATACTGACGGTAAGGGAACCGAAGAATACAATCAGAAACTTTCAGAAAGAAGGGCGGAAGCAGTTAGGCAGTACCTCGTTAAAGAGGGTGCTGTTGATGAAGCAATGATTTTGTCCACAGGTTACGGTAAGTTAAGACCCATTGCTCCAAACAAGACACCGGATGGCAAAGATAATCCTGAAGGAAGGGCTGAAAACAGGAGGGTAGAAATTCTTATCATATCTGAATAGGTTTATGTTAGGGAGAACAAATTCTTCGGGGGAAGGATTTTATGCTCCTTCCTCCGAAGAGGGTTTGTTTACACGTTAATGCTGCAATCGGATGATTGCACATCTAAAGACAGGAGGAGATAAATGAAGAAGGTTATTTTTATGACAGTGTTACTGGTTTTTGGATTGGCCTTATTTTCTGGCTGCGCCTCTATGACGGGCGAAACAGCAGGTGAAAATATCGACGACTCAACGATTCATACGAAAGCTACTGCGATAGTAGTTAAAGACCCGGATGCTCATTATTTCAAGATCGATGTGTCGGTTACACAGGGAGATGTTGTGCTTACGGGTTTTGTGAATAGCAGAGATACCGAAGATCGGCTGGTAGCACAGATCAGGGAAATCAGGGGCGTGAAATCCGTGAAGAGCCTCTTGAAGGTGGAAAAGAAAAAGTAGATGGATAAGGGGCATTCCGCGAAAACACATTTATCCTGAATTTCCGGAGCGCCCCTTCAAGGAGGTAACAAAATGAAAAGGTCATTTTTGGGAATATTACTTTTGGCGTTGGTAATTGCAGTTCCTATTCCAGCGATGGCAAGGGTAGATATAGCCGTTAGTATTTCTCTGCCGCCGCCCATCGTATTTTCCGCACCACCGGATGTGATAGTGATGCCTGATACGAGCGATGTTTACGTTGCTCCCGACATCGATGTAGACCTCTTTTTCTGGAATGGTTGGTGGTGGCGTCTATGGGAAGGTAGTTGGTATCGCTCACATTATTATGACCGGGACTGGGGTTACTATAACAATGTTCCAAGTTTCTATTTTGATGTGGATCCAGGTTGGAGGGGATACTACAGAGACCATAATTGGTACGGGCACCGATGGACCTATGAACGGATTCCTCACCAACGACTTCAACAGAATTGGAAGGGCTGGAAAAATGATCGACATTGGGAAAAGCAAGGAACCTGGGGCATCCAGAGTTATCAACCTCGACCACAAAAACAGAGACAGGAACTAAGACAACAAAGGCAACAGCAATATCAACAGAGGCCTGAGGTTCAGCAGAAGCAAAGACAACCTAAGGAGAAAGTTCAGCAGCAACAGCAAAGACAACCTAAGGAGAAAGTTCAGCAGCAACAGCAGAGACAACCTAAGGAGAAGGTTCAGCAGCAACAGCAGCAAAGACAGCCTAAAGAGAAGGTTCAGCAGCAACAGCAGCAAAGACAGCCTAAAGAGAAGGTTCAGCAGCAACAAAGACAACCTAAGGAGAAAGGAAAACCTGAAAGAGGAAAGGAAGAAAAACAGGATAGAAATTAGGATGACAAAAGGTTCACTCGCCAATCAAAAGAGGCTTGTATTTATCAAAGGGCTCGCGTTGCCCCCTCTCCAGTACAAAAGGTGATCTTGTGACGTTGGGTGGCAAGGCCGGGATTGCAGCCGAAAAAGACCTGGTGAGCAAACTTGTCAACGACGTAAAGAGTGTGAAGAACGTAAGGAACCAGATGACCATCGAGGAGTCCAAACAGACTCTTGATCTTTGTGCCGGCTTGCGCATCTCGCGCCAGCCGGCACAATGCCACTTGCGCACTATGTTAATGCGGCCCACCGCTGCCAAGGAGTTAAGGCATGTCAATTTTAAAGAATATTATTTTGGTTTTTTTCAGCTGCATGATTATCGTTTCTTTTACCGCCTGTAAAAAAGAAGGGCCTGCCGAGCGTGCAGGAAAGAAAATAGACGAGACTGTAGAAAAGGCCGGGGACAAGATAAAAGAGTCAGCAGAAAAAACAGGTGATAAAATTGAGGAAGCCGGGGATAAAATGAAGGAATCTACTAAAAAATAAGATGGATGACAGGAAGAGTGGCTCCTGAAAAAACGTTACATTAATCAATTAAAATCAGGAGGATTTATGGATAAATCGTCTCACCATATAAAGATGTGTGAAAGCGTAAACGTGATACAAAAGCGGTGGAAACCCGAGTTTGGAGACTTTTTTATCTCGATGTCATTAGGCCTGACTTCACAAAGTCAGCCAATTACAAGTGACCTTGAGAAGAAGGTATCTTATTTAAAGACAATAAAGGCTGTTTGGCTTCCAAGACAAGACCAGCTACAGGAGATGGTAATCGAAAAACATGCAACGCCCTGGGATTTAGCCATAGCATTCAGTAATGATTTAATGGGTGAAGATGCATCATACTTCGAAAAATTTGATAGTATGGAAAAACTATGGCTTGCATTTATCATGTTTGAAAAATACAAGAGGAAATGGAAAGAAGGAGAGTGGATTCAATCATGATCGATATGTTTAAAAGCCTCAGTACTTATACGAAAGGTGAAAAGAGCGTATTTAATTATCTGAGTGATGAAGATCTCAAGAATCTGTCCGCTTTTTTCGAAAGCAAGAATATACCGGCGGGTGAGACACTGTGGAAAGCAAAGGACCCTTTCGATTATATAGCATTTATTGTTTCAGGAAAAGTAGAAATAAAAAAAGAAACGGAGTTCGGGGAAATGAATCTGATTCTGGGCATATACAGCAAGGGTGCATTATGCATTCTTGACGACAGTATCAGAAAAGTTACAGCAGTAGCGCTTGAAGATGTTTCACTTGCGATTATTACTCAGAAAAACCTGGATAAACTAATCGCCACAGATCCTGAATTGGGAGCCAAACTCCTGAAGGGGATGCTCCTTACCGTATCAGATCGTTTGAGAAAGTCCTTTGATCGCCTTACAGTGTTCTCCTGATCTGTTTTATCTGAACCAGTACAGAATACTTTAATCCAATTAGATCTTAGCTGATGAAACTCCGGCACGGCTCATCCACTCCGCTAGTTGCAAAGCCAATGTCCTCGATGGTTTTGGGATGAGGCTCTTAATAAACTGCTGCTATGATTTCCGTCTCCTTTTTGAAAAATCATATTTGTAAAAAGGCCAATTATCTCACGGGATAGTACCCTCTCGGCGCATAATATCTCGTCGATGCTGCATATGCTCTCGGCGCATAATATCTCGTCGGTGATACATATGCTCTTGGTGCATAGTATGCTCCAGGAGCGTAGTATGTTTCAGGTACCTGTGGTGCATAACCGTATGTCGCTGGTCCTGTGGCTGCAAGATTGACTACGGTTCCGATAATGGCCCCAGGAATGCCCAGAGCAGCGGTGATTGGCCACAAAGGATTGAATCCACTGCCTCTTCCATGGTATCCTCCTCCCCATCCGCCGGCAAACACTGGTGCTACTGATGTTAAGGATAGAAGGCTTGCAACGATAAGTATTACAACAATCTTTCTCATAAATCCTCCTCTTCCATTATTTATTCTTATCAATATCCGAAACACTCATATACTTATTATTGTACTTTATGCATAAAAAAGATGTCGGGATCCAGCTGATTTTATTATCAGTATTTATGTCATTCTTCTGTAAGTGCATGTCCTACATCCGGTGGGCATAAAAGGGAATTATCGTTAAATTGCTATAGGTTATCTGTACGCATTACGAGCTGAATTATTCGCTCTTCGCCTTCCTGTGAGTCCTCCCCGTTGGAACCTGATATAATTGAGATAGTTCCACTGGTAATAATTAGATGATAGAGACAACCTTTCAAGAAAGAAAGGAACCATGAAACCATTTACAACCATTGCTATTATCGTATTCTCGCTTATCGCTGTGATACATCTTCTCCGGCTGTTCTTTGGATGGGAAGTTGTCATAAGTGGGATGATTTTGCCTATATGGATAAGTGCGCCTGGCTTTTTAATTGCATCGGGGCTTGCATTAATGCTGTGGCGAGAATCTCGGAAATAAGAACAGCAAGGATCGGGTGAATCAGAGGCTTCAATCAACTGAAAGGTAAAAGAGAAAAGGTAAGGTACAATGAAAAGGGAGGAATGAATGAGGCTTAACAAAATACTTCTTGGTTTCTTAGTCTTGATTGTTTCTTTATTTTTGCTCGCAGGCTGCGGCGGCTCGTCTTCGTCCAAAGAATCAGGAAGCGTCCCTGTTCAGCACATCGGGAGCATGGCCGCCGAGTTATTTTCAACATATATCTTTAGTCTCAATATGCCGCAGAAATATGGCTCTTTGGACGCTATCACAGCTGCGCAGGAGGGTGCCTGGAAATCGGCTTGGTATGATCTATGGAACAAGCTCATCCCGAATTTCAAGTATCCCTTCAATATGTACAAGATTTACTACGACATCACCCGCCCTGACGGGACAGTACAGCACCTATCCGGCCTGCTCGTAGTACCGACAAGCGTCGTTGGGATCAAGATCAATGTTCCGATCATATCCTTGCAGCACCCTACGCAGGTTGAGCGAAAATACTCACCATCCAACGGAAATGTGCTGGACAATGAACTGACGGTACCTTTCGCCATGGCGCTTGCGTCAATGGGGTATATAACTGTGGTCGCCGACTATCCTGGTATGGGTATCAACTATGACGTGCACCCCTACTGTCTGGAAGTGTTGGCCGATTCAATAATTGGAATGATTCGAGCTGCGCGGGATAGCAAAGGCTCTTGGCTCCTGTCTGACCAAAGCACCAACTGGAACGGGCAACTTTACCTCATCGGCTATTCAGAGGGAGGCTACGCAACCATGGTGGCCGCCAAGCATCTACAACAGGAAGGTGAATTTGCCGTTTCAGCAGTAGCTGCGCTTGATGGGCCTTATTCACTTTCCGACACTATGCGCAATGTGATGATCAATGCCGATGCGACTTATCCTTCACCGTATTTCCTGCCGTATACTATTGCCGGATACGGTGACTTCTACAAGGCTCAAACTGACGCTTTCAACTTTGACAATGCAGTTAAAGGTCAGGTGCCTTCCTACGCACCACAAAAGGGCATGACGTACGCAGGGCAGCTCTACTCAATGCTTGACGGAACTTTCTCGGGCAACCAAATCAGCGTCTTTATGCAGAAGGCAACTCCCTATGACGGACCAAAGAGCATTTTGACCGATCAGTTCTATAACGCGCTTCACGACACGGGCCCGAATGCTCCCATTTACCAGAGGCTATTGCTAAATGACGGATTTTATGGCTGGACTCCGTCGATGCCCTTAAAGATGTTTCACAATAGTCTTGATGATCTTGTGCCAGTTAGCAATATGGACATTGCAGCCAGCATATGGAATAATGTGCCGAATGTATATCAGGAATACTTCACAGAGTATAGTGATGGATTGGGGTCGGTGCACGCGGGCTCGCTGCCGATAGCATACTACAAAGGATTTATTTGGATTGATGCTTATGCTTACCCTGACCGTCATAAATGAAGGAAAAGGCTGTCCAAAGTAAGCCTTCTAATGGCATCCTTTAGGACGACATAGTTATTAAGCCGCAATAGGCTTAGTAGGCGTGAAGCAGATACCTTCTAACCCTGATATAATTATCAAATCCCACCTCTTTACTTTAAGATTTATAAAGCATTCCATCTTACACCGTCCATCTACTTTTTCTTTCAGTTTTTACTATGCGCTATTGTCATGATTATACCAACCACTTTGATGGGTGCAACTTTTCCCGTAGTTAGCAAGAAGGTAACCACATCTATCGATGAGGTGGGCAGGGGAGTTGGCAATGCATATTCCTTCAATACATTCGGCGCAATTATTGGATCCTTTTGCGCCGGGTTTATTCTTATGCCTGTTTTCGGCACAAGAATGGCCGCAGTTACGGCGGCATGCATCAATATTTTCGTCGCTTTGACTGATGTCTCCTCTAATAATACTTATGACATTTTGTACATATTCTTGCAACAGGAAACAGTTTGCTAAAATTCGAACTGTGGGGATTATGGCAACTAACACAACTTAACTCCCTTTTCGGATCGCTTGGGTCTGGTACCCCCGAAACTGGATGAATCATCTGTCCTTTAACAGGGGACACGAAATGCATTCCGTCTTTTTGTACTTTATGGCAACCTGTGCATACGTCAACGATCGGTTTGGAGAGAAGGTAGGGACTCTCGCTAACATGTGCATTATGGCAAAAATTACATCCATTCGGAACCGCTATGACCACATGGATATGCTTTTTTGTGAACGGGGCTTTATCATGACATCTGTAACAAAGCTCAGGAGGAGCGCTTATAAGAATATTACTAAAATTTGCGGCATGAGGACTATGACAACTTATACACTGACCTTTTGCTACCGGAGTATGAGCCGGCTTTCCTCTGAACTTTGATTCGTCATGGCAAGCATAGCAGAGATCCGGAACATTCTTTAAAAGAATCTTCTCGAAAGTTGATCGATGAGGATTATGGCAGGCTGTACATGTGTCACTTACAATTGGGGGATGAAGCGACTTGCCTCTAAATTCTGATTTGTCATGGCACATGAAGCAGAGTCCCGGAACGTTCTGAACAAGTTTAACGCTATCTTTCTGCTCTGGATGATTCATGCCTTCTACAAGCGTATGGCACGTCTGACAGCCCGAAGTTAGGGGAGCATGAATACTTTTTGACGGTTTTGTCAATTCCGCATGGCATCTCAGACAGTGATTTTCTTCGGCAAGAATATCAGAGAGGGTACAATTCCAAAAAGCAAATAAGAAAAAGATTAGAATGTTGAAGAACCTGAAGGTTGACATGTATTTCATGGATAGTTTATATTTGATTCCCACGCCTTTGTCAAGAACTAAATGCTACCGCCGACTACTGCAGATGCTATCCTCGACAGGGTCGTCCATAATGCACATAGGATATCTTTGAAGGGAGAATCGATGAGAAAGACTATGTCAAACTTGACTCAATCCGAATACTAAACGTATGATTTAAACATCCAGCTTCGCTATACGAACAAAGATCCCTCGTAGCTTGCTGCGGGGTAATTCATTTATTCTATAACTTATTTTTTAAAAAAGGAATATTATGCAAGCACATTTTGGAGATATTGTGAAGATTCACTTCACGTGTAGAACGAAAGACGGAACAATTGTTGTTTCATCTACGGGAAGAGATCCTCTTCAATGTACATTAGGCAAATCTGAAATAATACCTTATCTTGAAAAAGTCATAATCGGAATGAGGGAAGGCGATTTTAAAACGGTGAAAGTTCCTGTATCCCATGCATTCGGCGCATATCATGATGAATTGGTTTTTGACATTAATAGAATATTGCTATCTGTTACTGGGGACGTCTTGCCTGGCACGCAAATTCAAATGGGTGATGAAGTTTTTAAAGTTATTAATGCTTCAGGATCTGTCTTGACGTTGGACGCAAACTACCCATTGGCGGGAGAGGATCTCTTTTTTGATTTACATATGATTGAAATTTCAAAAAATAAATCATACACAACAAACAATATATTTAATGTGCCAGGTCAAAGTAATAATATACATCAAGTCAATAAAATAGCGTTATTACTCACCACTTTTTTTAGGGATAACTTAATGTTTAAAACGATTCGGAATCTTCTAAATTATTGGGATGAGAGCTATGTCCTGCTTATAGCCGATCAAGGGTGCCGGACAATTAATGATTTTGATGCAAAAAGAGAAGCCCTTAAACAGCTCACTGCAAACAATATATCCTTTGAATATTATCAACTTCCTTTTGATTGCGGATTGTCTGCTGCGCGAAACTTCTTAGTAAAGAAAGCGGATGCTATGAATATCAGGTATTGTTTTTTATTAGCTGATAGCATCCAATTCCTTGCAAAATATAATTTAGATCCTATTCTTTCTTTTTTAGAGGAAGACAATCATAGAGGTATTGTTGGATTTGATCTTTATGGTAGACCCCCGTGGGATCGTGATTTAGAACTCATTAAGAATTCTTATTTTTATTTAATGTTTCCAAAAAGAAAACCCATTGAATATAAGAATATTAGATTTCAACCTGTTGACATATGCAGAAATTTCTTTTTAGCCAAGACTGAGTCCTTATTACTTAATTTATGGGATGAAGATTTAAAATTATGCGAACATGAAGATTTTTTCTGGAGATTGAAAAATGAGGACAAGCTTAACCAAGTATTTTGGACTGATTTTGTGCAGGCTCAATATATTAATGAGAAATCTTTTTTATATGACCAATTGAGAAATAGGATGTATTTTAAATTCCGTGAAGTATTATTAAAGAAATACAGTCTCACAGATTGGGTTCGTTATGAGTGATTTGCACTGAAATTTGACAATGACCTTTCCCCGAATTGATGGACACACACCTAAGAATTTGTAAGATGACACGACAGGAGGTAAGTGTATAGGGATTGTCGCCGTCATTTTAACGTCATGAACTGATTTTTTTGAAATCCCATGGGTTCGAATATCAAAAGTTTATCGGTGCCGTATCAGAATTTAGAATCCCAGTCTCTCAAACTCATAACATATTTCATATCCCTGACTTTTTTACAATATGATTCGTCTGCCGTCAGTAATCTCCCTTTTTGAAGGAAGGCAACGGCATGGTACACTGCATCATAAAAAGTGACACTGTATCTCTGCATTAATTTAAACGTCTCTTTACATAGGTCTATAGACATATCATATTCCGTGAAATCGTATCCCAAAAAAATCTCCATGACTTCACGAGCCTGTTCCGGCATTTTCATCATGAGAACATTGCCGACTTCATAACTCCATAGTTTCGGCAGGACAATCTCACATTTTCCGTCTATCCATGCGTTAAGAAAAGAAACAGCTTTATCCTTGTCGCTTTCGTCAGGAGTGTCAAAGGCCCATTTCAACACAATAGAGGCGTCAGGCACAATAATTTCCTTCATAATGAATTGACCCTTGTTCTGTCTTTTTTCAGTGCGGTAACTATTCCTTTTGTTGAAAAGCTCTGTTTAGATCTCAACAACAAGAGTCTTTCAGTAAGCCGCTTTCTCTTTATGAAATTCAGTTCTTTTTTTAAAGCTTCATTTGCTACTCTGCTGCGTTCGCCGGACGGCACCAGTCTTTCAAATTCCTTTCTCACATCGTCGTTGATCATAAAATTGACTTTTCTTGATGTTGGGTGCATAAATTACACCTCTCTTTATAATGTAAATATATTACACCTTAAGTTTACCTATTTTGTTTTTATTTGTCAAAATTCAAATTGACGAATTGCCTCATCAAAAATCTGTTCGAAATAATCAGGTACTGTCTCTGTAAAAAGAGTAGGAGGCAGTAATGAGACTTACGGTCAAAAAGAGAGGAAGGCAACAAAGATAACGGCGGCGACTTATAACCGTCAAAAAAGCAGAAAGGAATCATTCTTGATGAATTTGCAGCACTGACAGGTTCACCATACGGGCCTGATCTGCTGGGGGCACCAGTTTTATCAGGGAAGCGCCGTAAAACCCCGTTCTGATATTGCTTGCCTTTCCCATAGACCAAATATAAAGTAAATCTATGATCGTACGCAAGGCATACAGGTACAGGCTAAAGACCAACTTGCGCACAAAGCGGTTACTATCCCGGTTAACGCACCTTAAGTCTTTAAAAAGCCCGGGAACACAGTTTCAATAAAATCCGACGGGCCCACAATTGTGAGGTTGTATCTCTTGTCTGTTTTCAACCTAACAAAGTCCTTTTTGTCCCCGGTAATAAGATACTCTGCTTTGCAAGCAATTGCCGAGGCAAGGACAGGGATATCTTTTTCTGCAATGATTCCCGCCATACTTCTTACTGTTTCCTGAGAAGGCAGCGGGACGACTTCAAGACCAAGCTTGGGTAGATATTTATGGTATAGAGTTATGGCCGCCGGCATTCTTTTCTTCAGGTTTCGCTCAACCTCCATGAGGTTATAGCGCCCGGTTGCTCCTGCAAGGAACGGCAAATTAAGCGTTAGCAGATCAAGGATAATTCGGGGAGCTCCCTTGTCTGAGAAGAGACCGGACAGAAGCACATTGGAATCGAGAAATATCTTATGCCTTTTTCCTAGTGGCATAAGTCTCTTTAAACAACTCTGCTCGTTCCTCTTTGAGCCCTTCGATAAGTTCTTCAAGAGTGAAGCCTGATGCCTTGACCAGTTTCTTCAATTGTCTCCGTGCTTCGTCAAGCTCTAGCCTCTTCGGGGTAATAATCAACGAATCACCTATCGGCAAAATAGAGACGACATTGCCTTCTTCGAAGTGGCTCATTTCCCGTATTTTCTTCGGGATCGTCAACTGCCCGCGGGCCTTTATCTCTGCAATTGCCACTTTCATTTCTTCCATGCTGCACCTCCAGAAATATATATTCTGATTTCAGAATATCAGATTTCGGAATATATTGCAAGCGCTATGCTGTCGCCAATTCGGTAAATTCGAAGCTGGTGTGTGAGGAAGAGGAACAAAGCACGTTGCATATATATCATGCCTTGAATAAAAAATAAAACCGTCAAAAAGATTGGAGTTAGGCAATATTCTTTTGGGGTCACTTTTGAATATACCTTATATCGCTGCGGATCCCGGTGAAATCTGCTATCTGTTCCAGCGCATTCCTGCCACTTGTTCCGATGTGAATCTGCCTTTGCCATAAGAAGTAAATCTGGTGATCACGTCTCATATGGTCTCAAGTTTCAAGCCTTCTATTTTTCTAAAGTCTCTTGTGTTTGCTGTAATGATCGTATAATCCATCGAGAGAGCAGTTGCTGATATGATCAGATCATGACTTCCTACGGTAATACCCTGCGAAGCAAGTGATGCCCAAAGCTTGGCATAGGTTCTTGCGACTGAAATATCCAGTGGAAAGACCGGAAAGAATTCTATAACCTTCTCTACGAAGGCCTGCCGTTTTATTTTTCGGACATGCGTATCGGCACGTTCCACGCCGTGGAGCAACTCAGCAACAGTTATTACGCTTATGCCGAACGGTTCATCCCCACGACCCTCAGTAATACGGTAAATATCATGACTCTTGCGCTCAATTGCAATGATTTCGCTTGTATCAAATATCACTCCCATGCTGTCCTCTCCGGGATAGGCGGCTGTGATTTGAGCCCCTCTTCAACATCCTTTAAGAAACTATCAGTATCTTTTCCAAGCTTAGGTAGATTGTCAATTATCGCCCGCAGTTCTTTCAGTGTTCGCCCGGGAGGTGCTTCCTTAACTGGCACAATGGCGGCAGCAGGCTTGCCTCCTCTGACAATCGTATAACTCTCACCTTTATATTTGACGGAATTAATAATTTCAGAAAAAGCTCTCGCCGCTTCGGTTGCGTTGATTATTTTTCCCATTGGTGACCTCCCTAAAATCTGATAATCATATTTTACGTAATTTACTATTGTATTGCAACAGGCAGTTGACTAACAGAGTCAGCTCTCTCATGTAGTAGGTGATGAGAAACTGAACCGTGTTAATGAAGAACTGAAAGAGTGTAGCGGATAATAGTGGGCTTCTGCCAGGATTTGTGGCAGGAATGTCACGGAATTCCCTGCGATAAAGTGGCTGCAATATACAGCAGCCAGTAGTTTTGTATTTTTAAGCTCGCGATTAATTCTGTACAAAAATAGGGACTGCATATAGAAGCATTATCGTAAATCTCAGTCATTTCGTTTCTTATTTCAAATGAATCATTTTTTCAGTTGTGATATACCAAGGGCCACCTGGATATTGGTCATCCTGTTGTTACTAACCTAAAAGCTGCATTTGTAATGATAGTCACCCTCTCTCGGCGATGAGGGCTTCTTCCAACAATTTTTTCGCGGTAACTTCGATCCTTAGCCCTGCGATCTGCAATTACTCTTTTCTCTCGAATGACTTACCGGCCACAAGCACAAAAAGAATAGATGAAAAAATAATCACCGCCATGCATATCCATATTGAAAAATCAGGCCCCATCGGTCCGGTTTCGTGAGGGAAGAGGGCATGTTTCAATGCATCAATTCCGTAAGTGAGCGGGTTCAGTTTCGCCGCTATCCTGAGAACGGCCGGCAAGAGCTTTACAGGGTACATGGCGCCCGAGAGAAAAAACATCGGCATTATAATGAAATTCATTATTACACTGAAGCTTTCATAACTGTCGTAGAATGTTGCAAGTACGATACCGAAGGCAGAGATGCAGAATGACACGGATGCGCTTATGAAGATCACGGCCAATACCTGCATTAAGCCGAGCTTGAAGCCTATAACAGGGAATAGGGCGAGAATAATTACAGCCTGTATAGTTGATATGATCGTACCGCTCAGTGCTTTTCCCACGACTATAGAAAGCCTTGATACCGGGGCAACGAGGATTTCCTTCATAAACCCGAACTCTTTGTCCCAGATAATGGATATCGACGAAAATATTGAACTGAAGAGGATTGTCATCCCTATAATTCCGGGGAAGATGAATTGTGTGTAGGGAACTCCTGTATTGCCGGGGACGAGTCTCGATATCCCGGCGCCGACTATAAACAGCCATAGCAAAGGCCTTGCTATTGCCGAGAACAGGCGGCTTTTCTCCCTGATGAATTTCTTGAATTCTCTGGCGACTATGACGTATATGGCGTTGAATTCCATTCTAATCCTCGGAGGGTTTCTTTCAATGTCTTCTCCTGTATGAGCGTAAGGATTCCTTGATAGAATCCCCTGTGGTTACCTCTTCTTCTCTTATTGTCTTGCCGGTAAGCTTTAAAAATACATCATTCAGAGTAGGCCTCTCAATTTTTACGGATATGACCTTTTCCCCCAGCGCTCTTATGAGTTCAGGGATGCAGGTATCAGCCTTATTACATGTCATATACAATTCATCCCCCTTTTCTGCAACAGTAAGGTCAAGTATCTTTTCTATTTCACTCCTTGCGGTTTTATTGTCCGTAGTCGTTATGGAAACGACGTCTCCGCCGACGGTTTTTTTCAATTCCTCAGGAGTTCCCATAGCAATTATATTTCCGTTATCGATGATCCCGATCCTGTCGCAAACCTCTGCCTCTTCCATGTAATGGGTGGTCATAAATATGGTCACGTTATGCTTTTTGGGGAGTTGCGTAATAAATTCCCACAGGTTTGTCCTGCTTTGAGGGTCAAGCCCGAGAGTCGGTTCATCAAGGAAAAATACCCTTGGACGGTGGATCAATCCCCTTGCTATTTCAAGTTTTCTTTTCATTCCGCCTGAGAATTTTTTGACGAGGTCATCCTTTCTTTCATACAGGTCTACAAATCGAAGGACTTCATCAACACGTCCTTTTATCTTGTCCTTGCCGACATTGTACAGATAGGCATGAAAGACAAGGTTTTCATAAGCAGTCAGGTCTTTGTCCAGAGTAGTGTCCTGAAATACTATTCCGATAGCTTTCCTTACCTCCGATGGGTTTGTCATGCAGTCATGACCCGCGATAAAAGCCTTACCGGAAGTGGGGGAAAGAAGTGTACAGAGAATATTTATAGTGGTGGTTTTTCCCGCGCCGTTCGGACCGAGGAACCCGAAGATCGTGCCTTCTTCCACTTCAAAGGAGATATTATTGACAGCCGTAATATTCCCGAATTTCTTTACAAGGTTTTCTACGCGGATGACATACATTTATCTGTACCAGTCTACCTTATTTCCCGGTATATGCATGGACCTGTGACGATAGTATTTTTGATGTAATATCCATATGTTATATAATTATAATCAAGTAAATGTTTATGTATTATGCACATTCTACATGATTCCAATGCGGGGGGCATAGGCTCTTTATAAAGAACCTTTCCCGCATATTTATCTAATGCCTCAACCCTTTCCCCCGGTATTTGGTTTCTTGATCGCGGGTTCGCGGGTACAGGAAAGCAGGATTGCAGGCAACAAAAAAATGATCAGAAATAGTCCTGATTTTGCCGCGTCTGTCAGCACTTTTTCTTAGAAGTTCCCGACTTCTTCCTGTTTACGCTTCAGGAAGGAACTCCCAATTTTGGAAATACAGCAAATTGCAAAATAATCCAAATCGCCAGAATACCCAAGGTTATCAGCCAATCCCAGTTTTTCATTTCGATAAAGTCTTCCTTTATTGGTTAATATATTATTTTTTATCGACTAAATTCTTAATTGCATTTGCGTCTCTATATCCCATAACGATCCTTCCATCCGGCATTATTAACGCGGGGGCGCCTGTGATGCCGATACTCTCCGCGAGTTTTACATTATCATCAACGATGGAAGTCTTGCATTTGGGAGCAGGCAGTTCTTTTTTAGCAAAGGAGTCTTCAAGGAGTGCAAGTGATTTTTCACACACGATAGCTTTGGCTTTGTCATAAGCTTTCGGATGCATCTTTAGCGGGTTCATTTTTATGTAAAAAGAAATGTCCTTTCTTTCCTTGACTATCTTCTTCATCTCCTGATGAAGTTTTGCGCAGTAGGGTCATTCGGGGTCATCGAATACAATAACCTTATGTTTGGCTTCTGCTTTGCCCATGACAAGCGCGTCTTTAAGGGGTATCCGTGATACATCGGTCCTATTTATCTCGGAGAGGCTTTTCTCCGTGAGGTTCTTCTTTCCATGAATTTCTATCAATGTCCCGGAAAAAATATGCTTCTTGGGCAGGTCGATATACACAATCCCCTTCTTTCCGTTCGTTTCTACAGAAACCTCCCACAAGCATCTCACACTGCTGATATTTACATTTAGGACCTTTAGATCTTTGTCGAAGTTTTTCAAGAGGGCCGAGGCCTCCTCTTTTTTCAGCGTGTGGCACTTCAGACAGTCCTGGCCTTTGGATGAAAAGGCATATGAATCGGATACAGAGAATAACAGTTGTATGATAGACAAAAATAAAATAACCTTACGCATATAACATCTCCTTAGCCTATATAATTCATAAAATTCTAATCCTATGGCGGATATAGTATTCTCGCTCATTCTCGGCCCGATATACATCGAGCCTCCGAGGTAAATTCTTTCTGTGAAAGAATATAGCCGCTCCAATACTACATCCGCCATCAATTTTATGACTTATATGAGTTAGATAGTTCATATTAACATAAATAGAGTCAGTCCATAAACTGACAGATTTATAAAAAGCATCTTTCCCGCGAAGGCGGGAACCCAGGTTTTTAAGACATTCTGAATGCGTCAATTTTGATATAATTTATCTATAACGTAAAGGAGGAAGGATATGAAGGTTGTAGCTTTAAACGGAAGCCCGAGAAAAACAGGAAATACCTATCATTCTATTCAGGTAGTTTTCGAGGAGCTTAAGAAAGAAGGGATAGAGACTGAGCTGATCCAGCTCGGAGGGTCTGATATAAAGGCATGCAGTGCATGCTTCAAATGCTATGAAAAGAAAAACGGGTTATGTGTTCGGAAAGACGCCTTTAATTTATATATGGAGAGAATGATAAAGGCGGAGGGCATCATTATAGGTTCTCCAACATATTTCAGTAATGTTTCTACCGAGGTAAAGGCGCTTATCGACAGGGCAGGATTGGTTGCCATTGCGAATGACCATCTTTTGAAAAGGAAAGTCGGAGCGGCGGTAGTGTCGGTCAGAAGGGCCGGGGCCACCCATGTCTATTCGAGCATCAATTATTTTTTCGGCATCAATCATATGATAATTCCGGGATCATCTTACTGGAATCTCGGTGTAGGTCTGGATCCGGGTGATGTGATGAAAGATAAAGAAGGGGTAGAAACGTTCAGGAATTTAGGGCAGAATATGGCGTGGCTCCTTAACAAACTTTACGGGTAAATACAGTTTACCTTGAAAAATGCGGCATTATTTTGCTGATTGCAGCCTGGGTCAAAGCCCTAATTTATCGAACAGCCTGACAATGATTGTATTTGATATAACTATCCCTTTTCTTGTAAGCCTGAGGTGATTATTTCCAATTTCCAGATAGCCTTCGTCAATTAATCCTTTGCCGGCAGCTGATAAACTTAAGCCGAGTTTTGCTGCTTTCATGGTATTAATGCCTTCAGTCTTTCTAAGACCCAAAAAAATGAGTTCCTTCAGTGCATCTTCTGCCGTAACTTTTGCGGACCATGTCTCGGCCAATTTTCCCTGATTCAGATTTTCTACATAGTTCCGTATATCTTTCGTATTCATTGAGCGGACTCCGTTGACAAATGAATGGGCCCCCGCGCCGGCCCCAATATACTCACCTCTGTTCCAATAATTGAGGTTGTGAACGCATTTGAATGCCGGCAGAGCAAAGTTGGATATCTCGTAATGTTCGTACCCGCGGTCCGCTATAAAATCTATTATATAATTGTACATTTCAAGGACAAGTTCTTCGTCCGGCATTTTGATTTTGCCGGATTCAATGAGTCTGTATAGCTGGGTATTTTCTTCAGGTGTAAGTTCATAAGTGGAGATATGGGCAGGTAGAAATTCTAATGCCTTTGTGATAGATGCGCGCCATGATTCCATGGTTTGTCCCGGAATTCCATAGATCAAATCAATCGAAAAATTATCTGCTCCGGCCTTTTTTATCAGTTCCAGCGATCTTAAAGAGTCTTTTGAAGTGTGGATCCGTCCGAGTGCTTGAAGTTCAATGTCATTGAATGATTGTGCCCCAATACTCAGCCTGTTGACGCCGGTGGAAAGCATTCCGTTGATCTTTGATTCAGTGATAGTTCCGGGGTTGGCCTCGACGGTTATTTCAGCGGAATCCTCGAAACTGAAATTGTCCAGCAGGCATTCGAATAATCTCGCAAAGCATTCACCGGAAAGCAATGAAGGTGTTCCGCCGCCTATATAAACTGTTTTAAGTGAATCAGCAGAACCTTTCTTTAAAGACAACTCTCCGCATAAGGCATGGATATAAGACGAGACAAGTTTTTCTTCATAAGGCACTGAGAAGAAATCGCAATAAACACATTTTTGAACGCAGAATGGAATGTGGATATAGAGAAAATCAGGCATGGTTATGGTATTTTATGTCCAAAAGTCATGACATATCACCCTCCATTATAGCTCCCTTTAATCTCAACAAGATACCGTGACGGCAGCATTTGGTAGGTCCTCCCGAACTTCCTTCTGTAATCAATGGATGAAAGGTAGAGCCTCTCCTTTGCTCTGGTACAAGCCACATAAAAGAGTCGTCTTTCTTCTTCCAATGCTGCACCGCTGATAATCGACTGTTCTGATGGGAAAATCCCTTCTTCAAGGGCTGGAAGAAAGACTACGGACCACTCAAGTCCCTTTGCAGCATGTATAGTCATTATCTTAACACTTTCTTCCTGGCTGATTCCGTCCTGCTCTGACGCAAGAAGACTGTCTTCCATAAACTCTGAAAAGGGGATACCATTCGTTTCAATGGACAGCAACACGTTACAGAGTTCCGAGATATTCTCGATCCGCTCCTTGTAGTCTTCTTTGTATTCCTCTTTCAGGTATTCGAGGTAGTTCATCTCCTGGATGATACGCATAAGGACAGTATAGGGCTGTTCTTCCACCATATCCCCGTGTCTCGACAGCATGCTTATAAGCGCATCCGCGTTTTCCCTTTGTTTACGCGAAAGCCTGGCGTCTTTCAGGGCCTGCAACCAGTCGGCAGTGAAGTTGTCCGTTATCACCGCGACGGCCTTCTTCCCGATACCTCGCGAAGGCGTATTAACGACCCGGACGAAGGCCGCACCATCTCTGGAGTTGGCCATAAGCCTGAGATAGCAAAGCAGGTCTCTTACCTCAGCCCTATCGTAAAAGGCCAGGCCCCTGACGATTTCATAAGGGATGCCGTACTGCATGAAGGTACTTTCCAATCCCCGGGAGAGGAAACTCATCCGTATCAGGACTGCCATATCCGAATAGGAGTACGTTGCAGTGAGGTCTTTGATCTTGTCGGCTATACGCCTGTTTTCCGTATTATTGTCTGCCGCATTACGGTACTCCACTTCTCCATCTTCTTCCTTATCGGTGTAAAGCGTGAGGACTTTGTCAGACCACATACTGTCTACTCCACTGATGACGATGTTGGCTACTTCGAGGATTTTTTTCGTGGACCGGTAATTTTTTTCGAGCCTCATTTCAGTGGCCTTAAAGTCCCGTCCGAATTTCAGGATGTTTTCCGGAACGGCCCCGCGCCAGGTGTAAATTGTCTGGAAGGGGTCTCCCACCACAAAGATATTCTTCTTGTTACCGGCAGAAAGCAGTTCTGTCAGGGAATACTGTATCTCGTTCGTATCCTGGAATTCATCCACCATAAAAAAATCATAGCGGTCCTGCCATTTCTTTAATATCTCGGGCCTGTCTAAGAAAAGATGGGTAGTGTAATAGATGAGGTCATCGTAGTCCAGAGCGTTTGATTGTTCCAGTCCCCTTTGATAGGCCCTTGCCACTTCTGCATACTCGTCCTGGGGGAAGGGCAGGGAAGCGATATATTTTACGATGTTTCCCCTATATGCCTGCTTCGCCTTCGAGATGGTCCTTTTGGCATCATCCATTTCCTTGGGATCCAGGTCGAACCCCTTCAGTATGTCCTTCAGCAGCTTCTTACTGTCCGTCTGATCGTAGATGATAAATTTCTTGTCGAAGCTCTTTCCAAGGGAGGCTATATCTTCCCGGAGCACCCTAACGCAGAACGAGTGGAAGGTGCTTATAGAGTGGGGCTTGATAGAGAGCATTCTTTCGACGCGATTGGCCATTTCCTGGGCGGCTTTCTTCGTGAAGGTGATGGCGAGAATCCGATGGGGCTTGAAACCCTTCTCCCTGATAAGATAGCCTATCTTGTGCGTAAGGACTTTGGTCTTGCCGCTGCCCGCGCCGGCCAAAAGCAACAGAGGTGAGCCGAAATGCTCGACGGCAGCTTTCTGTTCTTTATTAAGTCCTTTTAGCATTCTTTTTCGAAGGAGGCATCCTGATAATCTTCCATTTCTTATAAGTATAAAACATGTCTGTTCTTAAGGACATCTTTTCTTGCGCTCTCATTAGGAGAGCTGCTTCCTGAAAGCCGCAGCCTTTCAACTTAAACGGTTTGTGCAAGTTATATCCTGAAGCCTATTGGAAAGAATTGACAATGTACTATATTGTTGTATATATTGAATATATACTTATATGAAAGATTGGACTGATATATTATCTTTTGCCGAAGACTTCGAATGGGATGAAGGAAATATTAAAAAAAACTGGGAGAGACATCGCGTCTCTCATATAGAGTGCGAAGAGATTTTTTTTAACAGACCGATCATTGTCAAAAAGGATGAGCCGCACTCGACAAGTGAGGACAGATATTTTATCTTAGGTAAAACAGACGCCGGTAGATTGCTTTTCATTGTTTTTACGTTGAGGAGCAATAAGATAAGAATAATTTTGGCACGTGCCATGAACCGGAAGGAGAGAAAGATATATGAGGAAACTCAAGAAGATACCCAAGTTTAAGAACGAAGCAGAGGAAGTTGAGTTCTGGGCAACGCATGATTCGATTGAATATGTTGATTATTCGAAGGCCAGACGTATCATTTTCCCGAACTTAAAGCCATCTACCAGGACGATTTCGATTCGTCTTCCGGAAGCTCTTCTCGAACATCTCAAAGTTCTTGCCAACAAGAGAGACGTGCCCTATCAGTCACTTTTGAAAATGTTTCTGTCTGAGAAGGTGGCAGAAGAATTGCACATCGTAAGCAAATAGGATGCTGGAGATCGTGTGAAATGCGGGCACAGTTATCTTTTCTGTTTTCGAAATTCGGATTTGACCTCACGCGGATCAACCCTGACTACAATACCTTCGTGATGTTTGCTCGCAGGGGGCAGCCCTCATCAACACCGTCTTAGTGCAGGAGAAAATAAACAACCCGAAAAGATGCGTCCTTTTTTTCTCTTTCTTGCTGGACTTTATACCTCTTAAATCTGATATAATTATGCTAATTTGAAATGGTTCATATTTACTTGGAGGTAAATGAAATGGTACAAGGAACTGTGAAATGGTTTAACGAGAGTAAAGGTTTCGGATTCATTACTGCTGAAGACGGCACCGATGTTTTTGTCCACCACACGTCTATCCAGGGCAGTGGGTTTAAAACCCTTGCTGAAGGTGACAAGGTTAGTTTTGATATTGAAAAAGGCCCAAAAGGTCCCAAAGCGATCAATGTCGTTAAAATGTAATTAGATTGAAAAGGTCCTTTTTTCGTTGCTGGGAATTTCTTTATTGCAAACAAGACTGAAATATCTCCACCGAGAAGAAAAAGTATCCTTTTTATAGTGACCCGCTCAATGGTGTTCCTTTTCATGGTTTTCACCGCTGTGCTGTTATTGGGAGCATGTGGCGCCGATAAGCTTGAGTGAAAATGACACTGGTGCTATTGGATCCGGCGGGATGGTATAATGAAAATCATGAGTGATCAAGATAATAAAGGGCTGAGGAGACCTGTAAGACTTACTTGCAGAGAAGACATTTCGATAGATGGCCTGACCCAGTGTGCCATTGCAGATATAAGTGAAGGTGGTCTTTTCATTTCTACAATTCAACATTTTGAAACGGATGAAGTGATTGAGGTCGCCATCCCCATGAAGAGAAAAAAGATAACAGTTAGGGCGCAAGTAAAGTATTGCCAACCGGGCATCGGTGCAGGCGTCGCTTTTATTGATTTGAATGATGATCAGAGAGCGAAAATTAAAGAATTAATCGAGAGCATCGCAAAAGGATAACGCCAATAATTTTGGGGGAAACAATATTTAGAGATTAAGATTTCTTAAATTCAAACCGCCTGACCTGCAATTTCCCGCACGTGCAATATTTCTTTATTATTCATTAGCCGGATGTCACTTGAGGTAAGGGTAAAGACTGCAATGGTCCTTCCCTCCGCAGTCACGAATTCAACTTCAAAAGCATTGCCGTCACTGTAGCAATGTACTATCGCGCCTATATCGCCTTTCTTTAAGCCATATTCATCAATGTCATGCGTCAGAACAACCGTATCTAATTCTCTAATCATAATTCTGTCCTCCTTTCAAACGACTTACACCGGGTATGCGGTCACAAACCGCGCTCTGCATCTGTATTTTTTGAGAAATAGTCATATTCGGTGAATTGAGCTCCAACGTTGTAAAAGGCGTCAAGAGCGTAAAGAACAGTGGATTTGCCTGTCCCATTTCGACCAATGATTGCGGTAAGTGTATCGCAACTGATATCCACATCTCTTAAAGAACGAAAGTTCTCAATATGAATATTTTGAATAATCATGCGGACTTCCTGATGTTCAGCTCTGCCATATTACTTCCTCGCCGAGCAAAAAAAGAAAGGGTTTTTCTGAGGTGCTTGTTTTGAGGGTTCGTCCGAATGGGGCAAAGAGGGCTGCGGCTGGTTCATTCGTGAGGAAAATTAACTCATTATCCAAGTTACCGTTACCCCCTTAAGATTGACTCCGTCATATGGAATGAATCTTAATCACGGCGATATTGTATTAAATTATCGATTGTTTTGGCAATTGAGGTAATCTCTTTTACCACTTGGGGTCATACTTTATGCATGTTAAAGGCAAAGACTTTTTCCCGGCGCGGTTGTGGAAAGATATTGACAAGAATTACAGAAGTTCAATGCCGCCTATCCTCTTAACCTTTTCATGGAGTTTCCTATCGGCAGTGATGAATCTGCATTTCAATATTTGTGCAAGTTCGATATATGATGCATCGTAGAGGGTTATGCCATAGAGCTTTGAAAGGCGTATTGAGCTGAGGTATTCATTTTGTCCGAAATCAAAAACGTCCAAATCGAAAGCCCAAATGAGGGAAAAGGCATCGGAAGCATCTTTATAACTGAGTTTTGTTTTGGTTGAAAGGACATTTGCTATCTCATAGAAAAAAAGGTTGTGAACAGCTATCGTATCTTTGTCTGAGGCGTGGTCTTCCCTGAAAAGTTTTGCCTTTCCGCCCCTGTCTTCGTCTCCGAATATCCATTTAAGGACAACGGAGGCATCGAGGACTATCATCTGCCCTCTCTGATTTCCCTGACGGCTTTTACAGTATCTATCTTTGTTTCTTTAAGATGTTTCTTCTTCCATCTGTCCATGCTTGCCGCCACCTCCACGAGTTTTTTCTCTCTGTGTTTCTTCTGGATTTTTTCCTCGTATTCATCGATAGAGATTATTACGGCAAGGGGCTTATTTGCCCTTGATATGATTACTTCCTCGCCTGTCATGGATACATCGTCAAGAACAGAACCGAGCTTTTTCCTTAAATCGAGCGCCGTCAAAGTTTTCATGCCGCCTCCCTTTGACTCTAATATAGACTATGATAGTAAGTATGTCAATCGACAATTGGACACTTGAAAGAATTTACAATTTTTGCAGGAAGTCAACAGATTTTGGGGGAACTCCTGCTCGGTGAGTTGAAAAATGAAATCTTTTGCGCGTACTATTGAGATACCGTGGAAATACCTATTATAGAAAAAGACTCTGAGCTGAAATTCCCTCATTTTACTCTGATGAAGGCCTCCGCAGGCTCGGGCAAGACCCACATGCTCACCAAAAGGTTCGTACAGTTCATTCTCTCCGAAAAAATATCGAGAAACAACCTGCGAAATATTCTTGCCATGACCTTCTCTAACAATGCCTCCAAGGAGATGAAGGGGAGGATCCTGTACTGGCTCAAATTGCTTCATTTCGGCGACCCGGAAATGACCGAACAGATGCTTGAGGCCGTCTCGATAGACCGGGAGAAACTGGTCGAGCGGGCCGGGCAGATGGTAGAGCAGATACTCCGGGATTACGCAGATTTCGAGGTGAGGACCATAGACAGCTTCATGACATCCATCTTCAAGACTTCCGCCATCGACTTTGGATTCAACTCAGAGTTCGATATCCTGATGAACAATGATGTGCTAATGGAATACTCTTTTGATTTGTTCTTGAGGTCCGTCCGGGAGGGCACAACAAAGGCAGAACTCCTTCTCGGTATAATCTCAGTGATCCAGGAAGGGAAACAGGGCCAGGAAGCCTATATGTGGGACCCTTCATCAGCTCTCCTCGAAGAGGTGAAAGGTCTCTACGGAAAGCTCTCGGCGACCGGCAAGAACCCTATGATAGAGGACTCCTCAGGGGCCTTTGACGATATAAAAAATGAAATAAGAACTGCCATTGAGGGTCTTGAAAAAGCGGTCCTCAAGTCAGGGCTCGCAAAACGGGCAAACTCTTCTTTCGGTACGGTCCTCGATCTCGTGAGGGAGGGAAGGTTCGCGGACCTGATCGGCAAAGGGCTTAAGAACCCGCCTGTCAATAAGCCGGGAAAAGGGCAACCAGCCCTTCAGACCTCATTCGATCAGATTGTAGGAGAGTGGGAAAACGCCGCCGGTCTTATCAACAAATATATTGCCATCCTTGTCCGCTCCCGTTCCATGCCGTATCTCAAGGTATATGAATCATTCAGGGAAATTGTCGAATCCGTCAAAAGACGTCAGGGGAAGGTATTCATCGAAGACATCAGCAGAAATCTTGCGGAATACATTAACGAGGAAATCGTTCCCGACATCTATTTCAGGATCGGCGAGACGATCTACCACTTTCTGATCGACGAATTCCAGGACACTTCCCTCATTCAATGGGACAACCTTTTCCCGCTTTTCGAGAACGCTCTGTCTCAGTATGGAAGCCTTTTCGTTGTAGGCGATACCAAACAGGCGATCTACGGCTTCCGCAACGCCGACTATACGATAATGAGAAAGTTCGAACGCATCAACCCTTTTCCTTCCGCTACGCATAACGTAAAGGAGCTTACGACAAATTACAGAAGTCTCAGTAAGATCCTTGACTTCAATGAGAAGGTATTCAAGGAGATCGTGGCGGGAAAGGACAAATACAGGGAGGCCGGGACCAGAAGCGGGTTGACCGACTACGTCCAATGCGCCAGAGACGGCTTCTCCCAGGGATACTGCGAGGTGGTGCTGGAGGAGAGGGATGACGAAACTTTGCCGGAGCGGCGCGTCATACAGGACCTCGTCGCAGAACTCAGATCGCGCGGGTTCAGCTATGGCGACATAGCCATACTCACGAGGAGAAATGAAGATGTCGTAAAGACCACCCTTTGGCTGAACGAGAAGAACATCGACTTTGTTTCTTACAGCAACCTCGACATACGGAGAAGGAGGATAACCGGCGAGATAGTCGCGCTTCTGAACTTCCTTGATTCGCCAATGGATGACCTGTCTTTTTCTACCTTCATAAACGGAGAGATCTTCGGCGCCTTACTGCGTGCGGAACATCCTGAGATCACTCCGGAGAGACTCGGGGAGTTTCTTTTTGGATATAGAAAGAGCCCTCCGCTCTACAAGTCATTCCAGAAAGAGTTCTCAATTTTATGGAATGAATACTTCGCCGGTCTTTTCAAGGCCTCAGGGTATTTTCCGCTCTACGACCTTGTGACAGAGGCTTACGCTGTCTTCAGGGTATTTGAGACACTGGGGGATGAGGAGGCGGCGCTTGTGAAGATACTGGAAGCAGTCAAGGAGTTCGAGGGGGCTGGATACAACAGCCTCAGGGACTTCCTTGACTTCGCAGGCGACAGCGACAGCGGCGAGTCAGAGTGGAATATAGATGTCCCCAAGGCCATGGACGCTGTTAAGGTGATGACGATCCATAAGGCAAAGGGCCTCGGATTCCCCGTTGTCATCGTCCTTCTCTATGAAGGCCGAAACAGGGGGTTTGACTACATCATAGAGGAGGAAGAAGATGGGGTGCGACTGCTTAAGATCAACAGGAAAACCATGGTCAGCGATCCCACTTTCGAGAGGTTATATGAAGAGGAAGCGACAAAAGAGAATGTGAACAGGCTTAACAGCCTTTACGTAGGATTTACGCGGGCAAAAGAAGAGCTTTACGTCATAGGCGTGAAGGGTAGAAGCGAGACATTTCCATTCGATCTCCTTCCTGCAAGCGACTTTGCATCTACGGTAAAACCTGATAGATGTGACATCCCCCCAGCAAAATCTTCCGGGGTCTTCAGTGTGAGACATCACCCTAAACAGATAGAAGCAGAGGTCAGAACGGATGAGATGATAAGCTTCGATGAGAGAGCGAGGGGAGAATTTATCCACAGGGTCCTTTATCACGTCGAATATCTGCACGATGACATGGACAAAGTGCTTGAGGACATCATCAGAAAAGTCAATATCGAAACAGCATCAGAGTCAGCAGCGGAGGAAGTAAAAGATCTTCTTCTTCGGCTTTTCGGGCGCAAGGAGATATCGACCTACTTCGAACCCCATGCCGGGAGAGAGGTGAAAAGGGAGCAGGAATTCTCTGATGAGGAAGGACGTCTTTTCAGGATGGATAGAGTCGTGATCGACCCGGATAAGGTCACGATCCTGGATTTCAAGACCGGGGGAGAAGGCTGGACCGATGATAAATACAGGGCGCAAATGAGAAAATATATGAAGATCGCGAAGGACATTTATCCTGGTAGACGCCTGGAAGGCAGGCTCGTTTATATTGACCTCGGAGAGATCAGGGCATTATGAACAGTGCGCTGGTCATAGGCCAACAGGAAAACCTCATCGAGAGGACAGCAGGCCTTTTAAGCCCCCCCAGGAAAGACTACTCTCACAATCTTGTCGTGTTTCCAGGCAGAAGACCGGCACATTTCCTTCGAAGGGAGTTAGCACACAAAGGAACGGGCAGCTTCATACCTCCATTAATTCTGTCCATGGACGGATTTATGGATTACGTTACCGAAGCTGTACACCCAGTGAGAAATGTGGAAATAGTTGATGCCATTGCGATCCTATACAAGATCCATAGGAGCGCCCCGGAGCCCCTCGGTGGAGAAAGCTTCCTTACCCTCGATAGTTTCTTTTCTCTAGGAATAAAGCTTTTCACGGACATTGAGGAGCTCTATATTGAGGGAGTTCCTCCTGCCATGGTAAAGGAAATCCAGCCCTTCACTGATGAAATGATACCCAAACATGCGCTGGCGAGGCTTCAATCACTGCATTTCTTTTACAAGACCTTTTACGAGAAGATTTCCCGATTGGGTATGGCGACAAGGTCCATGAAGTACCGCATGGCAGCGGAGAAGATATTGGAAAGCGGCATTGACAGGTTTGAAAAGGTGATATTCGCCGGATTCTATGCATTGACTAAGTGCGAGAAGGACCTTTTCAGGAAGCTGCTGCCGAGCGAAAAGGCAATCTTCATATTCCAGGATGGCCCGGGTCTCGGAGAGCGATTGTCGGAACTGGGGATAGATACCGGGGATAACCAACCCTCTCGACTTGAACCGAAAATCCATTTTTACAGCAGCCACGATACCCATGGCCAGGTCTTCGCCCTTGGAAGTATTCTCAGGGAAAACTCTGAGCAAGGATTGCCCAACGAAAAAACTACAATAGTATTGCCCTCTTCAGAGACCCTTTTTCCACTTCTCCGTCAGGGGATGACATGCATAGATAAGGACGACTTCAACATTTCTCTTGGATATCCGTTGCACAGGACGCCTGTCTTCGGCTTTCTTAATAATCTTATGGAATTGATCGGTTCCATGGAAGATGAACGTATTTACGTCCCTGACTATATGAAGTTCGTGTTGCACCCCTACGTAAAGAATATTTACTGCAAGGGAAACGCCGAGATCACGAGGATTATGTTTCACACCATAGAGGAGACACTCCAATATTCCAGGACCAGGATGTTCGCAACCCTATCGGAGATAGAAAACAACGAAAAGATATTCAACGGCATCGCTGAAAAGCTTCGCCAGGAAAAAGAAGGCATGACCGTGGCGGAGATCAGGGAACACTTAAGGATGGTCCATCTCAATACAATTGAGAAATTTCTATCCTTCAGGGATATCGGTGACTTTGCCGCAAAATGCACCGAACTTCTCACATTCGTCTTTAATAACAGTACGGCCAGACTTCATCCGCTCTTCTCCCCTTTTTCAGAGTCTTTCATCAAAGCCTTGGACACTGTCTCCAAATCCCTAATGAAGGACATGTCTTTTATGGACAGGACGAGCTATTTCACATTTTTCAGAAAATACATTATGACGGGCCACGTGCCTTTTCCCGGTACTCCGCTTAAGGGTATCCAGGTCCTCGGTTTCCTTGAGACGAGAAACATCAGGTTTGAGACTGTTTTTATTCTCGATGCGAATGAAGAGGTGATCCCTGACACCTCCAAAGAAGATACGCTTCTGCCTTTCAAGGCACGAGAAATCCTGAAGCTGCCGACCTATTTGGACAGGGATAAGCTATCGGCCTACTATTTCGACAATCTAATCAAAGGCGCCAGGGAAGTCCACATTTTCTTTGTAGAAAATGATACCAGGGAGAGATCACGCTTCGTGGAAAGTCTCCTGTGGGAAAGACAGAAAAGAGACAGATCTATTAAGACAAGTGACTATGTGCTGGCTGTCCAGTACAAGGTAAAGCTCGGGAACGATATCCCCGGCGGCATTCCCAAAACCGACAGGGTAGTCAGCTTCTTAAAAGATTTCACATATAGTGCCACAGCCCTTGACAAATATCTGAATTGCCCATTGCAGTTCTACTACAGCTACGTACTTGATCTCGGTAAAAAGGAGGAGATCACGGGGGAAATCGAAAGAGCCGATGTCGGCAAATTTGTTCACCGCGTACTTTCAGCATATTTCTCAAGGAGGCTGAATAGAGTTCTAACAAAAGCGGATATCGATTTGGAGGAGATGGACGATTTGATCGACGATCTTTTCGGTAGAGAATACGGTGCTAACCCTACTGGGGCCGTGTACCTTCTGAAGGCCCAGATCAAAGAACATCTAAAAGACTATCTCAGCAGGTACTGCATACCTTTGATCAAAGAGAAGAAAGTGATGATTATAGGAGTGGAAGAGTCTATCGAAGCGACCCTAAACTCCCACAAGATCAAAGGTCGGCTGGATACAGTCGAAAAAAGGGATGGTAATATCTGCATCGTTGATTATAAAAGCGGTCTCTCTACAAAGAACCTAAAGATCAACTTCAGCAAGTTTGATCCTGACAGCAGGGCTTCCTGGGATGAAGCGATCGGAAGCCTCCAGCTTCCTTTTTATCTCATTCTGTACTCTGAGCGCCACGGTATAAAAATAGAAGATCTGAGAGGAATGTTTTTGCTGCTTGGTCGGTTCTCGATAAACAAAGAGATTGAACTTCCTTTGTTCGATACAGCTGATGAGGGCGCAAAGTTCGACGGATTAAAAACTGCGATTCTGGGTCTTCTCGAAGAGATAGTTGATCCGGGTGTTCCATTTGGAGCGGCATCGAACAGAAAGAACAGTTGTCCGAAGTGCGACTTCCGGTACATTTGCGGAACACAATGGGTAACCGGGTAGATTTCAGCGCAGGCATTTCCTCTTAAACTCTATTTATACTTGCGATTTTAATGCGATTAATATTTAATAATACTGGTGTCGGGATTTAACATTTAAATAAATCAGGAGAAAACGAATGATTGTCGGAAAACCTCTTTTTACTACCCGCCAGATTCAGTCAAAAGTCAAAGAACTTGCCGGCAGGATATCTGAAGATTATGCGGGGAAGGAGATCCTTGCTGTCGGCATTCTTAAAGGCGCATGCATGTTTTTCTCTGATATTGTCAGGTCTGTTGAGGTGCCTTTAACGATCGATTTTATTATAGCCTCAAGCTATCTAAAAGCGGAATCCTCCGGTGAGGTCAAAGTTTACTATGACATAAGGGGAGACATATCAGACAAGCATGTACTTTTAATTGAAGATATCGTGGATACCGGAATTACCCTTAACCATATAAGAGAGAGGATTTTGGAGAGATGTCCGAAAAGTCTCAAAATATGCGCATTTCTGGACAAGAAAGAAAGGCGCGAGGTAGAAGTCCCTCTGGACTATATAGGTTTTGAGATACCCGACAAGTTTGTTGTCGGCTATGGCCTCGACTATGACGATAAATTCAGGAATCTGCCGTATATATCAACATTTAAGAAGAAGACCTGAGGGCAAGAATGTTTGAGTTGACGATAGAGACGCATTTTTCCTCAGCTCACCAGTTAAGAGGGTATGAGGGGGATTGTGAAAGACTGCATGGGCATAACTGGAAGGTGCAGGTCTACGTCCTTGCTGAAAAACTGAATGAAATCGATATAGCAATAGATTTTCATGAGCTCAAGAAGCTGACTGAAGATGTCATAGCGCCTCTTGACCATGGCTTTCTCAATGATATTTTCCCTTTTACCGAGAAAAACCCGTCTTCGGAAAATATAGCGAAATGGATTTATGACTCTCTGAAGAAAAGGTTAAATAACGGCAACGTTAGTCTTTCGGCTGTGACCGTATGGGAGTCGGAAACTGCTTCTGCAACATATTTTGAAGAATAGGTGTATTGAAAAATCAAATCATAATAGAGTGTAATAGATATATTAGAGAATAATTAAAAGACCGGAGACTTTTCAGGACAAAAATAATAATTAATGACGATACGGATCGCGATAGGTTGTCACAGCTACCTTCTGGGTGAAGGGTTAAAGCAGCTTTTCAAAGAAGAAGAGGAAATAGATGTTGTCAGCATCTTCGATGAAGGGATCGATATAAAAGAAATACTTAAACTTTCCCCTGATATAATTCTTGCTGACTTCAAGATATTTCGCGCCCTACCTGAAGACTTTACGGATGACGGAAAAGCAAAATTTATTCTCATCAGTGACAGGTCCTGGCTGTCTGAGGCTGAAAGACAGATGCCGGATTTACTTTTGAGAGGGGTATGCGGCATTCTTACACCGGATTCCGATTCCAATACATTAAAAAAAGCTGTAAGAACTGTTTATTCAGGAGAATTATGGATAGACAGCAAGATAATTAAACAGGTCCTTTACACCATGAGCCATCATGAAAAAAAGGTGGACCTTACCAAAAAGGAAAAAGAGATCGTATCCCTGATTTGTCACGGTTACAGGAATAAGGAGATAGCCCAAAAACTTGACATCAGCGAACAGACCGTAAAGTCCCACTGCAACCGGATTTTTAAAAAGGTTGGAGTTACGGACAGACTTCAGCTGGCGTTGCACAGCCATAAGATTTGGCCCAGCCACATCTAATCTTAAAACAAAAGTATTAGTCTTATCTAAAACCATTTGCCATCAAAATAAACCTTTCGGGTAATTGTAAAAGGAAAATAATTTTAGTATGAATAGAGTAAGTTAACATCAGCATAGACGTCTAATTGATCTTCTGCAGGAGGCGGCTTGATTCTAAGACTTGTTTGTCCGGAGTGTAAAAAGGATTCATACAGCGCCTCTGTAGAGTCATTCAAGCCATGTCCTTACTGTGGAATTCTGTTCAGCGGTAAGTACGGTGCTGAAAGACGGGATTTAAATCGTGACCCTAAAGAGATTCCTGTTACGTTTTCTTATAATGGACAAAGCCTCCAGGCAAGTACCTTGAACTTTTCTGAAAATGGTTTAAGCTTAAAGATATTCGGGAATACCTATCTGCCGGTACTGCCGGTAGGAGACATAATGGAGCTCAATATCGGAAATTCACTCGTAAAGGCCCAGATTGTATGGGTCTTTAACAATCCTGAATCGACTACCGCCATAACCGGACTTAAGATTCTGGATGGAAATTTTAAGCTTCCGTAGCGCAAGGATCTATGCGGGCCGCGCATAACCGTTTGAAATCTTCGCGGTAATATCTGATTATTAAGCATTTCTGTTCCAAAACACATTTATTTTTGTTATCATTAATATTCTACTTGGAATTGTAATAAACGGGAAGTTTCAACCTAAAGTGACGGAGGATGAATAATGGACTACTTTTTGAATGAAGATCAGATGATGATAAAATCTCTCGCCAGGCAGATAGCGGAGGAGAAGATTGTTCCTGTAAGGGAAGAGCTTGATGAAAAAGAAGAATTCCCATGGGAGATCATGAAGGTGATGGCGCAGTCGGATCTTTTCGGTCTTTTTATCCCTGAAGAATTCGGTGGACTGGGAAAAGGATCTTTCGAATTGTGCATAGCGGTTGAAGAGCTGTCAAGGGCATGTCTTGGCGTGTCGACATCGTTCGCCGCAAACGCACTCGGCACATATCCCATGTTATTGTTCGGCTCGGAAGAACAGAAGAAGAAATATCTGCCTGATATCGCAGGCGGGAAAAGACTTGTAGCTTTTGCCATTACAGAGGCAAATGCAGGCAGCGATGCCGCGGGGATCCAGACAACAGCTAAACTGGATGGAGACGAATATGTGTTAAACGGCACAAAGCAGTGGATTACCAACGGGGGCGAGGCCGAAATTTATACAATCATCGCCATAACAGACAGGACAAAAGGCCCAAGGGGGGCCTCGGCCTTTGTTGTTGAAAAGGGCACTCCCGGCTTTGATTTCGGGAAAAAAGAAAAAAAGATGGGGATAAGGGCATCTTCCACAAGGGAGCTTATTTTCGATAATTGCAGAATTCCTAAAGACAATTTAATCGGCAAGGAAGGTATAGGTTTCATTGTGGCCATGAAGACACTGGATCACGCCAGAGCGGGAGTCGGGTCCCAGGGTGTCGGAATAGCCCAGGGCGCTTTTGAAGAAGCTGTGAAGTTCGCGAGGCAGCGTGTTCAATTCGGACATCCTATCATAAGTTTTCAGGCTATTCAGCATATGCTTGCCGACATGGCGACCGAGATAGAGGCGGCCAGAGCGCTGGTCTATTCTGTTGCTAAATATATCGACAGTGGAGCAAAAGAGGTAACGAAAGAATCTGCAATGGCAAAGGTCTTTGCTACGGATATGGCCATGAGGGTGACCACGAACGCTGTTCAGGTTATGGGCGGGTCCGGATATATGAGGGAATACCCTGTTGAAAAGATGATGCGGGATGCAAAGATTCTCCAGATTTATGAAGGCACAAATCAGATACAAAGGAATGTCATCGGACAGGCCTTGGTTAAAGAAGCTGCAAAAAAATAAATAAAAAAGCCCGGGCATGCCTTTATACATTACAGCCGGGGCTTTTTATATTTTTTAAGAAACGCTATCCGGTATTATTTCTTGCCGCCGAGCACCTCAGGATGAATTTCGACTTTGGCGTCTTTCATCACTTTGTCTAAGAATTCAGTGACCTTTGTTTTTACCCGTTCCTGAATGAGCTTCTGGCTGATTTTGTCCTTCACTGCATCGTAGGGCTCTGTCGAGGCGTCTTTCTTTTCTTCAACTTTAATGATGTGATATCCGAATTGTGTCTCAACAATACCGCTTGTTTCTCCAGGTTTTAAAGAAAACGCAGCGTCTTCAAATTGTTTTACCATTCGCCCCCTGGAGAAAAAGCCAAGGTCTCCTCCTTTGGATTTGGACCCTGGGTCATCGGACAGATCTTCTGCGAGTTTTTCGAAATTCTCGCCCGCCTTTATTTTTTTAAGGATATTATTTGCCTTTTCCTTCGCCTTTTCCTTGTCCTTTTGAGAAGCGGACGGTTCTACCTTAACAAGAATATGCCGCGCCCTTATCATTTCGGGTTTCTTGAACTCATCCGGATGAGAATCGTAATAGGCCTTTATCTCATCCTCAGGAGCGGTTATCTTGCCGGCAACTTCTCTTTTAATGTATTCATTTGCAAGAAAGTTCTCTCTGTAAAATTCCAATTGTTCTTTTATGTCGGGTTTTTTATCAAATCCGCTTTGTTTGGCCAACCCGGATACTACTATAGTCTGAATATACTGGTTCAGGATCGCCTCTCTGATCTGCGGGGTGTTTTCGATCATCTTCTGCTTGTCGCTGTCAAAATTATTTATAATTATTTTTTTGAAATCTGAAACGGTAATTTTTTTGTCCCCGATTTTTGCAACTATCTCATCGTTTTGTGCTAATGCCTTTCCATGAAAGAATGCAAACACGAGCAAACTACCTATGATACAAACATACCTACGCATACATACCTCTCCTTTTCCGGTAAATAAATTTAAGTTTTTTTATGTAAACACAAAAATAACAAAATGTCAATTTTCTAAGCAATTCAGCAGTCCTGATTGTTTCCCTTGATAATGTTCTCCTGTTTTATCAAATCCATATCAGTTGAATTCGATTCATATCTTAAAGCCTTCTGCGATGGTCCTGATTGCAACTGCTGGTGTGTTTTGTAATAATAAATGATGCACAAGGTAGGATTCGTTTATAGCGACGTTATGCTGAAGCATGAACCGCCACCCTGGCACCCTGAAAGAAGGGACCGTTTAGTATGGATTATCAACAGACTGAAAAGTTCGGGATTATGGGAAAGGCTGGTCCATATCGAGCCTGCAAGGGCCGGGCTTGACGATATTGCCCTTGTCCATACACGTAAACATATAGAAGCAATAAGGACATTTGGTGAAGGAAGTTTGGACCCGGACACATATACTTCCAAAGACAGTATGGAAGCGGCGCTGTACGCAGCCGGCTCTGTTTTAACGGCTGTGGAGATGTGTAAGCGCGATGGAATCAGGAGATCCTTTTGTGCTGTCCGTCCGCCGGGGCATCACGCGGAAGCGGACCGGTCAATGGGGTTCTGTCTCTTTAACAACGTGGCGATCGGAGCAAGATTTGCGCAAAAAACAGGCTACAAGAAGGTATTCATTGTTGATTTCGACGCGCACCACGGAAACGGAACACAACATATTTTTGAAGAGGACAATACCGTCTTTTATTTCAGTACGCACCAGTATCCGTATTACCCCGACTCGGGAAAAGATTCCGAGAGAGGGAAGGTAAAAGGGGAGGGATATACCTATAACGTGCAGATATTGAAGGGTTCCGGCGACAAGGAATATCTGAGTGTTTATCAGGATATTTTACCGGACCTTGTAAGGAGGTTCGGTCCTGATCTTATCCTTGTCTCAGCCGGCTATGATATCCATGTTAAGGACCCCCATGCGGACATCAGGGTCACCGGTGAAGGGGTAAGGAGCATTGTGCAAAGCATTCTCACTTCTTCGTCCTGCCCCGTGATATTTACCCTTGAAGGCGGGTATGACCTGGAGGCCCTTGCAGAGTCCGTCAGCATCAGCATCGAGAAGATGCTTGCCTAATGATTAATGAGAACTATAGGAGCTACCGAAGGCATAGAGTGTGATAATAACAAAGTCTGTTCTGATCAATTCGACGATAGAAAAAGTCTGGGAAACGTTTGTTGATCCGGGTTGCTGGCCATACTGGAACACTGTTATGAAAGATGTGAGTGCTGATGGGCATTCATTTGTGAATGGGTCATGTTTTAGGTGCAAGTTCCTATTTTTCTTTCCGATAAAGATGATTATCAAGATTGAGCAAATAGTTCCATATTCACGCGTTACATGGTCTTCAAAGAAATGTGGACTGTCTGCGCGGCATGAATTCTTTTTCCGGGCGGACGGGGACGGAGTTTTCGTTACAAGCAAAGAAGCTTTTTCGGGATTACTTGCAGCGGGTTCAGGTTTTTTGCTTCCCGTACAAAGAATGCACGACCTGACGCAAATATTTTTGAGGGACCTGAAAAAGGCATGCGAAAAATAATTTTGATATACTCTTATTACAACAGATTTTTATAACGATATGTGGCTTTAGCGATTATGCAGAAAGAAAAAATAAGGATAACAGTTAAAGACGTTACTCTGGATGCCGAGCTTTTTGAGACGAAAACCGCGAGGGCTGTTGCAGATGCCCTGCCGATAGAAACGATTACTGAGAAATGGGGAGATGAGTTCTATTTTGAGATTCCCGTTGAGATGCCGCTGGATGAAACAGCAACGACAAAGGTTAAAGTCGGCGATATAGGTTATTGGCCTCCGGGAAACGCGCTGGCGATATTCTTTGGGCCAACTCCGATAAGCAAAGGCTTTGAACCTGTTCCTGCAAGTGATGTAAATATCGTAGGAAAGATCCTTGGAGATGCAACTGTCCTGAAGAAAGTAAACGGCGCAGGCAAAATCAGGATAGAAAAGGCTTTGCGATAAAAGCATCATGGTGTCCCGATTATGAGAAAATTTTATCTATGAAAATATTCGTCTATATCTTTCTTTTTCTATCGTTATCGCTGTTGAATGATGCATGCGCGGTTCAAAATAACGATGACGAAGACTGGGTAAAGGAAAAATTAGGGAGATATATCCCCCCTGATATAAGACTTAGTGACGAAAACGGAACAAAGGTAAATTTAAAAAATATTATTGACAAGCCTGCCGTTCTTATCTTTGTTTATTATAGCTGCAGCCATCTTTGCCCCCAGGTGCTCGGTGGACTTGCTGAAGAGATAACCGGCTTAAAACTTGTTCCTGGCAAGGACTATGAAATCATAACGATAAGTTTTGATGATAAAGATACCCCTGAAACCGCGCGCGTTGTAAAGAATAATTATATTAAGGCGATCAACAGACCTTTTCCCGAAGACGCATGGAAGTTTTTGACAGGGGACAAAGAAAATATAGACAAAACTACTAACGCGGTTGGTTTCACTTTCCGGGAAAAAGCGCACGGATTTGTTCATCCCGTTGTGGCTGTAATACTTTCTCCTGAAGGAAAGATATCCGGCTATCTTCATGTTTCAAAATATGCGTACGGATCAGCTTATCCGGTAACTTTCTCATCATATGACCTTGTATCTGCGCTCAATAGGGCTTCGATGGGAAAAATCAGCACAGAAATCAGAAAATCTGTGCTTTATTGTTTTCCACACGAGCCGGAAGGACAAAAAAAATATTTCCGGTTATTGAAAGTAGCAGGGACTATAACATTGGCTTTAATACTTTGTTTCTTTATATATTTGAGGTCAACAGCAAAGAAGCATGATAAAGGGGGTGAAAGGCTTGGACAATAATACAACGGGAGAAGCCGGCTTTTACAAAGAAACAAGTAAATACCGTGGGATACTTTCCTGGATAATGTCGACTGACCACAAGAGGATAGGGATACAGTATCTCGCCGCCCTTATCACTTTCTTCTCGATAGGCGTTATCCTCGGACTGCTAATACGCCTCAATCTGATTGCTCCGGGAAAGATAATGGGGCCTCAGACATACAATCAGATATTTTCGACCCACGGGATACTTATGATATTTCTCTTTATCATCCCCGGTATCCCCGTTGCTTTCGGGAATTTCTTTCTGCCGATCATGATCGGTGCAAGGGATGTTGCATTCCCGCGGCTTAACCGTTTTACCTGGTGGCTTTATATCACAGGCGCGGCAATCATAGCCCTCTCTTTGTTTATTAAGGGAGGTCCACCGGATACCGGATGGACATTTTATGCGCCCTACAGCATCCGGACACAGGCCAATATATCGCTCGCTGTCCTCGGGGTCTTTGTCCTCGGGTTCTCTTCGATACTCACAGGCCTTAATTTTATAACCACGATTCACCGTCTCAGGGCCCCCGGAATGACATGGTTCAGTATGCCGCTCTTTGTTTGGACCCTTTATGCGACCGGCTGGGTCCAGTTATTGGCCACGCCTGTCCTTGCCATCACCCTTGTTTTCATCGTCCTCGGCAGGGTCTTCGGGGTAGGATTTTTTGATCCTTCAAAGGGGGGAGATCCAATCCTTTATGAGCACCTCTTTTGGACATATTCACATCCTGCGGTTTACATCATGGTGTTGCCCGCTATGGGTGTGATCAGCCAGATCATGCCGGTCTTTTCAAGGAAGAATATATTCGGGTATAAGGCAATTGTATTATCTGCTTTGGGGATCGCGAGTGTCGGCTATTTTGTATGGGGACACCATATGTTTACAAGCGGGATGAGCGATACCGCACGCATAATTTTTTCTTTCATCACGTTTTTGGTTGCCGTCCCGTCGGGTGTCAAAATCTTCAATTGGGTTGCAACCATGTACAAAGGCTCTATTGTGGTGAACGCTCCCCTTTTGTTCGCCCTGTCATTTATTTTTCTGTTTTCCATAGGAGGTCTCACAGGACTGATAATCGGGTCGCTTGCGCCGAACCTGCACCTGCACGGTACATATTTTATCGTGGCCCATTTCCATTATGTTATGTTCGGAGGCGCAGGCATGGCCTTTCTTGCGGGGCTGCATTACTGGTTTCCGAAGATGTTCGGAAAGATGTACAAGGAGAGACCTGCTAAAATCGGATTGCTGATACTTTTTTTAGGGTTTAATATGCTCTATTTCAGTATGTTTGTACTGGGGTACAACGGTATGCCGAGGAGATACTTTGATTATCCCCCTCAATATTTTACGGGCCATCTTATATCTACGGTAGGTTCGTGGATACTTGCAGTCGGCCTTGCGATTATATTTGTAAATTTGATCAGGGCCTTATTCAGGGGTGAAAAGGCGCCGGATAATCCCTGGGGCGGAAGATCTTTGGAATGGATGATTTCTTCACCCCCGCCAACTGAAAATTTCAAGGAAATTCCTGTTATCAAGGACATCTCGGACTGATATGAAAATGTAATGGAGACGCTTTGGAGATAGAAAAGATCCAGCGTATTGATTATACGGGTAAAAAGCTCGGGATGTGGTTCTTCCTCTTTACAGAACTTCTATTTTTCGGGGGGATGTTTCTCCTCTATTCGGTTTACCGGTATAGATACCCGGCAGATTTCCATGCTGCCGCGATGGATGAAAATCTGGTCATAGGGTCAATAAATACAGCGATACTCCTCACGAGCAGTTTATCGATCGCGCTCTCCATATCCGCCGTTAAGAAGGGAAAAAAGAATTTGTCCGTCCTGTTTCAGGCCGCAACGATTCTCTGCGGTATCATTTTTATTGTCAATAAATACTTTGAGTGGACAGAGAAGATTTTTAAAGGGATTTATCCTAATTCATATTTAATGCTTCAGCAAGGTAAGGGTAAGATACTTTATTTCAGTCTCTATTACGTAATGACGGGTATTCACGGGCTGCATGTTTTGATCGGTATCGTCGTAATAACTTTTATGGTTGTTTTTACTTTAAGAGAAGTCATAACCATGGAAAATATTTCAAAACTTGAAAACACGGGGCTTTACTGGCACTTTGTGGACATCGTATGGATTTATCTCTTCCCGCTCTTCTATTTGATAACGTGATACAGCCAAAGCAACAGATGGAGAAAGAGATAGATATGCAAAGGGAGATGGACACACGCATAGTAGCAAACAAGACGTATATATATGTCTGGGGTGCATTATTGCTTCTGCTTGGAATAACCATTGTAGCGGCAAAGGTATATTTATCGAGGTACAGCGTGGTTATTAACCTGTTCATAGCTTCAATAAAGGCATTCTTGGTCCTCATGTTTTTCATGCACCTGAAATATGAGGGATGGTTTTTAAAAAGTCTGGTCTTCCTTACGATTGCGGCCTTAACTCTCATAATAGCCCTTACATTTTCTGACGTGTGGTTCAGGTGAGTTGGACAATGTTTTGGGGACCTTCTAATACAGCGGGAAAGGTTGATACCGCGTTTCTGTTTATAGTTGCAGCCTGCGTTTTTCTGCTTGCGGTGGTCACTTTTGTTATGGTTTTCTTTTTGATCAAATATAACAGAAACAGACATCCGCAGCACGAGGAAGTGAAAGAGAGCGTCCTCCTTGAAATAATATGGACAGTTATCCCGACTATACTCGTTCTTCTGATGTTTTATTTCGGATGGGTAGATTTCGATTACATTCGCAACTCTCCCAAAGACGCCATGCCTGTTAATGTAATCGCGCGACAATGGTCCTGGCTATTTCAGTATGAAAACGGGAAACAGAGCGATTTGCTCAGGGTCCCTCTCAATAAACCTGTAAAGCTTATTCTCACATCTCAGGATGTTATCCATAGTCTGTATATTCCCGCATACAGGATAAAAGAGGATTGTGTGCCGGGGATGAAGACCCATCTCTGGTTTACTGCGACCCAAACCGGCTCATATGACATTTTCTGCACGGAATATTGTGGAGTGGGACATTCACACATGCTTTCAAAAGTCATTGTAATGTCCGGTAGTGATTTTGCGGAGTGGTATAAAAGCGCAGGGGGGCCCGGAGAAAAAGTCCTTAAGTTATTGCAGGAGAAAGGCTGTATCGGATGTCACAGCACAGACGGCTCCCGGAAAACAGGACCGACGCTGAAGGGTATTTTCGGGACAAAGGTGACCGTGCTGACGAACGGGAAAGAAATAGAGATTATAGTCAATGAAGAATATCTTAAAAAATCAATCCTTGAGCCAGGGGCTGACGTTGTAAGAGGCTATCAGAATATCATGCCGGCCATTCCTGTAACGAAAGAAGAATTAGAGGAGATCACCGATTACATCGAGAGTCTTAAGTGACGGCTATAATGGAACGCATAAAGACGTATCTTGAGCTCTGTAAGTTGAAGATATCACTCCTGACGGTATTTTCAGCGCTCGCAGGATTTTTAATTGTTTCTTCCGGCCTCGGGATAAGGATAGTCGTCATGGCTGCCGGAGTGTTTTCCCTTTCCTGCGGTTCCTGCGCATTAAATCAGTACCAGGACAGAGATATTGATGCGCTTATGGGCAGGACGAAGAAAAGACCTATCCCTTCGAGCAGGATCGTTCCCATATTCGCACTGTATTTTTCAATTATACTAATAGCGATTGGAGCATTCGCTCTTTATTCGGCAGGCGGTTTTCGATCATCCGTGCCCGGATTGTGTGCGATGGTATGGTATAACGGCGTCTATACATACCTGAAAAGGAAAAGCGCTTTTGCAGTTATACCGGGCGCGTTAGTCGGAGCTGTACCTCCCGCCATCGGTTGGGTTACAGGAGGAGGTATGCATATAAATATTGGAATATCAGCGCTATGCTTTTTTTGCTTCATGTGGCAGATTCCCCATTTCTGGCTGCTCCTTCTCCATTATGGAGACGACTATAAAAAGGCGGGGCTACCTTCTTTGGCAGGAGTATTTACCGGCGCACAGTTAGAGAGGATTATCCGTCAATGGATATTTGCTGTTTCTTTGAGCTGTTTATTTATTACCTTGCGTGGCATTACATTTCCCGTTTTAAAAATAGCCATCCTCGCATTGTCATGCGGGCTTGTCTATACGGGGATAAGTTTTTTACGGGGAAGCGAATATAACAGGGGGCTGATTTTTACGAGAATTAATATGTACATGACCACGGTTTTATTTTTTATAATGATCGACAAGCTTGTCCGGATTGGGATACCGGTGAAAATACTTCAGGCGTTCGTGTAACATGAAAAAATGAATTGTATGCCCATATTGTTTTTTACTATTATTGTTTAAAGAGGAAAGGAGGAAAAATGAAAAAGTTTTTTGTATTAACAGTTTTAACAGGTCTGTTGTGTGTGTCGGTAATGGTATGCTACGGAAAGGAATCCGCCAAGAGTGAATCGGGTGAGGCATTGTTTAAACACCATTGTGCGGTCTGTCACCCTGATGGCGGTAATATAATTAATCCTGATAAAACCCTGCATAAAAAGAGCCTAAAGGTAAACAATATCAAAAAAGCCCAGGATATTATAAATAAGATGAGAAACCCGGGACCGGGCATGACAAAGTTTGACGAAAAAACCATACCTGATAAGGACGCAAAAAGGATAGCAGAGTATATTCTGAAGAGCTTCAAATAGAGAAACAAAACCATGCATGAAAGGGTGAACTGCTTCTTTCAGTAAGGTTTTATTCTGCATGGCTGTTTCTTTTTTATGGCTGCGTATGATTTAAAACCACGCATCTAACCATGTTTTATCCTGTGTGGCCGGGTTAAAGATACATGGAGTATAAAATGCTTGGAAACAGGAAATAGAGGAAAGGGCAGGACGTTACTTTTCACTATCAATAAAGGAGGTCAGACGTTGTATGTATCAACTGATATTTCACGATCAAAGTAAAAAAATGGGGCAGGGTGCGAAAATAAAGCGGAGAGACGTTAGATATGCAGGGCTTACGGTCTTGTTGACGACTTGTTTGCTCATTGCTTTGACTGCATATTCGGAGGCGGGTATCGGAGAGAAGGTCTTCGAAAAAGTTTTACCCAACGGGCTCAAGGTAATTCTCCTGGAAAATCACAGGGCGCCGTTGCTCACTTTTCAGGTGTGGTACCGGGTGGGATCAAGGAATGAGGCCTGGGGGAAGACAGGCCTTTCACATATGCTCGAACATATGATGTTCAAAGGAACGGAAAAAGTCGGACCCGAAGAATTTTCCAGGATCATACAGGAGAATGGCGGAAATGATAACGCCTTTACGTCCGGTGATTTTACGGCATACTTCGAAAATATCAGCGCCGACCGGGTCCAGGTCGCCATCGATCTTGAAGCGGACAGGATGCAGAACCTTGTCTTAAATGAAAAGGATTTTGCTCCCGAGCGGCTGGTGGTGATGGAAGAAAGGAGGATGCGTACAGAGGACAATCCCCAGGCCTATTTTATGGAACAGGTTGAAGCAACCGCATTCCAGATTTCTCCTTATCACTGGCCTACAATCGGATGGAAAGAAGACATCGAACGCTTTACTCTCGATGACCTAAAGAAGCATTATAAGACTTACTATAACCCCGCTAATGCCTTTCTTGTCGTTGTCGGCGACTTTAGAAAAGATGATCTTCTTCCAAGGATCGAGAAAGCCTTCGGGAAAATACCAGGGGGAGCTACGCCGGATCAAAAAAGAGATACAGATTCGCCTCAGACAGGTGAACGCAGAATTATCGTGAAGAGAGAGGCGGAACTTCTTTCCATTATGATGGGATACCACATACCGAATATGTCCGACCCTGACGCGTATGTGCTCGATGTAGCCGCCGCCCTGCTTTCGGAAGGTAAAAGCTCCAGGCTTTATCGGGACCTTGTATGGGAAAAAAGGCTTGTTCTCGATGCCGACGCGGACAATTCACTCCTGTCGCATGACCCGGGTCTTTTTTCCCTGTCTGCGGAGCTTCTTCCGGGTAAAGATATAATTGACGTGGAGAAGGCGCTCAATCAGGAGATTGAACGTCTGCAGACAAAGCCGGTCACCGCATATGAACTCGAAAAAGCAAAGAACCAAATCGAGTCGGCTTTTGTTTCCGGACAGGATTCATTGTTTTCCCAGGCTATGCTTTTGGCAAGATACGAGATTGCGTCCGGATGGAAGAAGATTGATGACTATATCGCATCCGTCCGTAAAGTGACTGCTGATGACATAAAGCGTGTTTCCAATAAATACATGGTTCCAGACAATTGTACTATAGGGATTCTTACGCCTTTGCCGTCAAAGGGGAAAAATACAACAGGTGGTTCTTCTCTCAAAGAGCAGATAATAAGGTAGGAGGATTTTATAATGCCAAGAAACATGCGATCTTTTTTTATGATTTTTATTCTTGTACTGATTGGTTTCAGTCTGACGGCAAATACTTCACAGGCAATGCAGCCGGTACAGAGGACAGTCCTTACCAATAAACTTGTCCTTCTATCCGGTGAAGAGCACTCAATCCCTCTGATAACGATACAGATTCTCATTGAAGCGGGCTCAAGAACGGATCCTGCAGGGGAAGAAGGTTTGGCCAATCTGACAGCAAACAGTCTTGTCCTCGGGACTTCTAAACATTCAATCAGTGAAATCAATGATGAACTGGATTTTATGGGCGCCTCCCTCCATGCCTCGTGCGGCATGGATTTTATGACTTTGACTCTCCATGTTTTGAAAAAAGATCTGGATAAGGGATTAGACCTCCTCATGGAAGTCTTAACACAGCCCTCCTTCCCTGATAAGGAACTTCAAAAAGAAGCAGAGAATACCATTGCGGGCATACAGTCGGATGAAGACAAACCTATGTCGGTTGCGGAAAAGACTTTCAGAAAAACCCTTTTTCTGGACAGCCCTTACGCCCATCCGGTAGAAGGTACCAAAGAATCGATGTCAGCTATTACCAGAACTTCGGTCATGAAACATTACCAGGCTTATTACCATCCGAATAACGCCATCCTTTCCGTTGCCGGGGACATCACCGGTGACGAAATACAGAATAAGCTGGTACCGCGTCTTTCAAAGTGGCCGGTTGTTGAAGTTCCGAAAAAGGAATTCACGCCTGTGTTTGCGAAAGGACAGGAAACAGTGAAGATAAGCCGCAATATCACACAGGCCAACATAATCATCGGACATGCCGGCGTCAGCAGGGGGAATCCCGACTTTTATGCGCTGTCTTTAATGAACTATATTCTTGGAGGCGGAGGGTTTGCTTCCAGGCTGCAGGAGGAAATAAGGAATAAAAGAGGGCTTGCCTATTCCGTTTCCAGTTTCTTTGAACCGGATAAGTATCCCGGCTCTTTCCAGATTGTTTTGCAAACGAAAAACACCTCTGCCAAAGAGGCCGTATCTTTGGCACTGCAAGAAATGGATAGGATGCAAAAGGAACAAGTCTCAGACAAAGAACTGGATAGCGCAAAAAAATATCTTATCGGAAGTTTCCCCATGCGGTTGGATACCCAGTCAAAGCTGGTCAATTTTCTCACACAGGTAGAGTACTACGGGCTCGGCATAGATTACCCTGAAAAGTATCCGGCACTTATCGGGTCCGTCACAAAGGAAGATATCCTCAGGGTTGCCGGGACGTATCTCCATCCGAAAGAATATACACTTGTCATTGTGGCAAATCTGAAGGAAGCCGGATTCGATCAATAAGAGCAGATGACTGATATGAGCGAAGAAAAAACGATCTGCAATCTTGACTATTTAATAGGCACTTTGGCCACTGCCTACAAAGGGCTTATTACTTCTCTGGTTCTGAAAGATTTTTGTATGGTGGAAAAGGATGGTTCCACAATCTTTAAGGGGACCGTTCTCTCAATGCCTGAGGGGACATATATGGCGTCTCTCATACATGAAGGTTTTGAGCTTTCAAGGGGTATTATTCAAAACGGATTTATTGAATTATATGCTGAAAATGAAATGATAGGATCTGCAAAAAACCTGCAGATCGACATTCTTCAAAGCGGCAGGCATATCGGCACTTTCCTGCTGAAGAAAGAGAAGAAGGAAGGCTTTTTCATCTCGGCCCTGGAGCTGTCGGAGGAAACCAAGGGCATTAATTTCGGATTGCTCACAGGCCGCTTAAGGAGCAAGGTAGGCTTATTGAAAAAAGCAGAGGATATCATTTCAGAAATCCTCTCGACAAAACAGGACTGGAAAAAATTCTCCGAAAAAATGAACAGTTTTTCAAAAGACCTTTTCTGGTTTGACAGAGAAGCTTACTACGCCTGGTATGAAATTATGGTGAAGTGGTCTGTAAATACATGCGAAAGGATAGATTGCATGGTTTGGGACAAAGCCATATCAAATGTCCTCTCTCTGATAGAGTTGCCTTTGGAGAAAGAGACCGACATGCAAATGCTCGTCTTTTTGGTCAATACATGGCTGAATAGAGTAAAGGATTCATCTATAAGCCTTGCCGCGGGCCTGACGCATGCAAGAAAGGTATTCTCGCGGATTAATGAGGTATTTCCTGATACAGATATCGGGCCGGCCTTAAGGGTCCTCATAAATTCTTTGCACGACAGGATCAAAAACACACCCGCATTGAATGCAGATGTTTTACGGGTGGTTAAAGATATTGTTTCAGCCGATGATCAAATCCTATTGAGCGATTACAGTGAAGAAATGAAAAAAGTATTGGAAGATATTTTATACGGCACAGATGTTTCACCGGGCAATAAGGAATATGCAAAGATCTTCGAAGTTATAGATTCCGCTGATATGTGGCTTTCAAAAGACAGGGACATGATAACGGTTTTTTCAGATGTCATTGAAAGGAACATATCGAAAGCTTCGGCGGAGGCATTATCTATGGCTTTCATGAATCTATTCCCTGATTTTAATGCATTACCTTCCGATCTTTACAGAAGGGCCTCAGCCGATACAATCAATCTGATGAAAAAACTGATTGACCTGAAAAGCGCCGACATATGTGAAACACTTCTGACCCACTTAGAGAAGCAGTCTGATCCCTTTAAAACAGATATCATCCTCAATCCCGAAGCGGCTTCAGCCATACTCGATGCAGGCGACAATAAACTCATCTCGCGCTATAAAGGGATTTTGGCGCAGATCCTGATACCGGCGCCGGGAATTACAGGTTTTTCACGAGAGACCTGGGCGGAGATTGTGAATCCGCTTCATCTGACAAGGATTGCAAAGTTTATGGATATCATAAAACTCGGCGCCGGACCTTTTAAGGAGATCTTAATACGGACAATCTGTAACCTCTATGTTAGCGGGGTTTTTATACCGGACGACAGGCTTTTCCAGAGGGAAATATCAAAATATTTAAACTCCGGAATAATCAGGGAGAATTACCTCCTTCATTATATGCTTCTCAAGAAACTGCCTGTTTATTACCATGAAGTCGGCGCTACCGGCAGACTGAGAGATGACAGCACGGAGATAGATTCATGGGGCAATGACCCAGTCCTCTATTTCCTTCGTAAACAGGTCCACGTGAATGCAAGCAATCACCTTATTCCTGTTATTGAAGATATCATTAAGTCGTGGGTATATAAAACAACGGAAGGTTTAAAGCTATCGGTTCCCGAAGATATTTTGAAAACCTTCAATACAGATCTGCTGGAACATTACTCCCCGGCTATCCGCCCGCTCTTTGAATCCTTCGGCATAATAAACAACAACGGCATGCATTTTGAAAAACTCCTCAGCACCCCGGAAGATGATATCAATCGCAGGCTTTTGTCTTTAAATGTTTCGGATGAAATACGCCTGAAGATACTGTTGTTGTGCAGAATTTATTGCGAGATTGCAAGGAAGTATTCGCTTGTACCTTTGGATATCGGCAAAGAAGATATAGCTTCAAGAATTACCATGTCCATACAAAAATTAAAACACCTGAAAGATACAGTCTTATCTCCACAGAAGACCCAGCCGGAGGAAGCGCTTTTTTTTAAGCGGCATATAGCATTCGGGATACCCTCTGTGATGGGGTCGTATCATGAGCCGAAATTCGATGCGTTTGGAGAGACCCTCAGGACCGAGGAAGAGATAAGGACGCTCCATGACGCAATAAGCAATGATATAAAAAACAAAGAAAGCGGGCTTACACTTCAGGATGTCAAACAATGGATCTGTTGTGTTGGGGACCTCAATGAACTTTTGCAATTGCATGACCTCGGCAATTTTCAGGTGGATGAGGCAGTGGAGATTTTAAGGAGCAATGAGCTGCATATCTCGCAGATAGTCGATCTGTTGAGGATATGTCAGAGAGAACTTACCTGGCTGGTTGAGATATTTAACATGACTTTTCAGAAACCATTGCTGGAGATTCTTGAAAAATTTCCAAAGGATGAATTGCCTGAATACCTCCGGGGGATCAATCCTGAAGACGGCAGTTTTATAATTAAGGCAGCGGATATTATTATCAGGGCGCTTATGAACAGCATTCCCGGTTTTTTTGAGCTCGACAGACTTTTTAATAATCTCATCGATAAGCTGACCGCTCATATGAGATTACAGCCGGATGAAATTTTCAGGCTGACCGATAATCCCCGGATAGCCGGCGATTATTTTTCCATCGACAACCTTTCTGATGAGGACGCAATGAGACTATCTCCGTCTATAGGGAACAAAGCAAAGAACCTTGTTTATCTTAATAACAAGGGCCTGTTCGTTCCCTGTGCCGTTGTTCTGCCTGCCGAACGGACACGGAATTATGAGGAATACACCGAAAGCGATGAATTTAAATCAATCCTGAGAAATGCAGTAAGGGAAATAGAAGACAGGACGGGCGCTGAATTCGGCGGTAAACAAAGACCTTTGCTTTTATCGGTGAGAAGCGGTTCATATATCTCGATGCCCGGCATTCTCTCATCGATCCTGTACTGCGGCATGAATAAAGAAACCCTTAAAGCCTTTATTGACGATACGGAAAACTCCCGGCTTGCGTGGGATTCCTACAGGAGGTTCATTGAGCACTACGGTACTGTAGTCTACGACCTCGACATGGATATATTCGAAACAATAGTCAATACCTTTATGAAAGGGCAGGGCGTCACAAAAAGGGAAGACCTGAATTCTGAACAGATGGCAAAGATAGTGCATCTTTACAGCGCTGAACTGTCCGCGAGAGACCGGGAGTTACCTGATGATGTCTATGAACAGTTAAAAGAATCGGTCAAAGCGGTCTTCAGGTCATGGTATTCGGAAAGATCGGTACAATTCAGGAAAGCAATGGGTATTTCAGAACACTGGGGGACATCTGTAACATTGATGCAGATGATTTACGGCAATGATCCGGGATCAGGAGCTTCGGTGTTTTTTACCAGAAAACCTCTTACCTTCGAAAAGGGCATTTATGGCGATACAAAAGAGAAGGCGAGCGGAGGCGAGCTTGTCTATGGAAGGACTGCTACGCGTCCTTTGACACGGCAGCAGGCATTAATCAATCAACAAAGCCTCGAAGAGATTGATCCGCAATTATTCGGGATGCATGAAGGACTCGCAGGGGACATTGAAAAAGCAATGAGGGGGCTGCCGCAGGAGGTAGAAGCTACCTATGTAAAGCGAGCTGATGGAGAGAGGATCATCTATGTGCTTCAGACAAAACGGATGGAGTTTCACAGGGGATTCACCAAAAGATTTGATGATATATGCAGAATGGAACCCAATATTATCGGTCGCGGAGCGGGTGTGTACGGTGGGGCCCTGAGCGGGACGGTAACGTTTTCCGTCTCTCCGGAACTTATCAGGAAAAAAAGAGCAATAACGCGTCTTCCGGTAATCCTTTTAAGGAAAGAGGCCAGCACGAATGACGTTGCCCTCATGCCCGAGATAAACGGCATTATTACATCGACCGGGGGAGCAACATCTCACGCAGCTATTTTGGCACAAAAGTTTCATCTGACTGCAGTCATAGGATGTTCGGAAATGAAAATAGGACCTGATGAAAAAGGCGGCCTGTCTGCACAGATTGGGACTCTTAAGGTAGCAGAGGGCGACTATATAAGCTTAGACGGTTCAACAGGATTGGTCTATTCCGGTTTATGCAGTTCAACTACTCAGGTGGAGGCTTAGTCTACTTAATTCATAAAATGTGCGGAAGCCGACAAATACAGTATTTGCGCTCGTTTTCGGCCCGGTACGAATCGGGCCTCCGAGGAAAATTCTTTCTCCGAAAGAATTTAAACCCGCTTAAATACTGTATCTGTCGATTTTATGAAGTATTTTAAATAACGACGCACTCGGTATTTCAGCTTTTTCACAGCAATGACCTAATGAATAAGAGAGAGTATGAGGAGATTATGACGGCACAAATAATACGGACGAAATTACAAAAGCTCGCTAACAAAGACAAGGCAAAAATCCTCCAGGGTTTTTTTAAGACCGGGCCGGGGGAATACGGGGAAGGGGACATTTTTCTCGGTATCAAAGTGCCGGCGCTCAGGAAGCTGTCAAAAGAGCATGATGGTATCCCGTTGAATGAAACGGTGCAACTCCTTAAGTCCTCCATCCACGAAGAACGTTTGCTTGCTCTCCTGATGCTTGTCCATGCTTTTTCAAAAGGCGATGAAGCTCTCCAAAAGAAGATCTACGACCTTTACCTTAAGCACACCAGGTACATCAACAACTGGGACCTCGTTGACCTGACAGCGCCGAATATTGTCGGGACGTATCTCCTGGACAAGAGCAAAAAGCCGCTTTATGCTCTTGCGAAGTCGAATGATCTCTGGCAATGCAGGATCGCGATCATGGCTACGTTTTCGTTCATCAGGCAGAATGATTTTGATGATACACTCAAAATTTCAAACACCCTTCTCACTGATGAGCACGACCTGATCCATAAGGCTGTTGGCTGGATGCTGCGCGAGGTCGGCAAACGGTCGCTCGTGACCGAGGAGCGGTTTCTGCAACAGCATTACAAGAAGATGCCGCGGACCATGCTGCGGTATGCGATTGAGCGGTTCCCGGAAGCGAAGAGGAAGAAATACCTGAATGGCGAAATGTGATGTTAAAAAATATCATATGGAATCGCTTCCTGTGATATACCAACTTGGTATATTACGGTAATAAGGAGTAAAAGCCAACTAACCTTTCATCAGACAGCTTGATTTTTATAACAATTTAATAATTGATACACCCTGCGGTCTCTGCCGCAGGATCCGATGTATGTAGAGTAAATGGAGGGAAAGACCTGTAGACTGATAGAATAAAGAGACGATGGTAACTCTTGACGACGATATATGGCGATGGTATCACAATATATCGGAGTGTTACTATCACATTCAAATAACGGTGAAATACCGCAAGTCACTTTTGAGTAAAGAAGTAGAAGGGGCTATAGTTGGAGCGCTGAAAGGATTGAAAGAAAGGTATGCGATAGAGATCAATACAGTTGGATTTGATCGAAACCATGTGCATATTCTGTGTCGATATTTATCGAAGTATTCTGGGGGGAGGTGATCAAGATAATAAAGAGTATAAGTGGGAAAAGAGTATATGAAGAGGCCCCCGAGGTAAAAAAAGAACTTTGGGGTGGTGAGTTCTGGACAGACGGGTACTACATAGCAACGATCAGCGGTAAAGGGAATAAAGGAGTGATTGAGAAATACATAAAGAACCAAGGCAGAGAGAAGGATGTTGGGCAGTTGAGGTTGTTTGACTTCTGACGCCCTGCGGTCTCTGCCGCAGGGTTCTTCACAATTTTATCTTTCAAGTAATTCCCTACTATGTTATATTCTTTTGAAAATGCGGAAAATGCCAAGTTGGTATAATGTTATAAATTTAATTGTAAATACATTTGTAAATACAATTAATTTATGATAATATGAAATTAAAATTATGAAAGAATTCCGATGGAACGAAGATAAAAATAAATTACTAAAAGAGGAAAGAGGAGTTTCATTCGAAGAAATATTAGACTCAAAATTTATTGGAGCAGAAAGGCATCCAACCAGAAAAAATCGAATGGTTTTGAAATTTGAATATAAAAAATATATTTGGATTATTCCTTGTGTTATTGAAGATAATTATATATTTTTAAAAACGATGTTTCCAAGCCGTAAATATACAAAATTATTTAAAGTAAAAGAGGCGAAAAATGAAAAAACATAAATTAACAAGAGAAGAAAAGGAAATCGAAAATGCTTTATTGCGCGGTGAATATATTCCGATAAAAGGAAAAGAACTGGCCAATATAGAAAAAGCACTTAAACTGAGGAAAAAAGATATAACGATGACTATAAGAGTTAACAGTGAAGATATTGAAAAAATAAAAAATAAAGCAAAAAAACTCGGGGTAAAATATCAAAGTTATATCTCAGAAGTTATTCATCAAGTTGCAGAAGTATAAAAATAATAATAAGTTATAACAATCGGCTCGACCAGATGGCGAATAACGTTGGTGGTTTCTGCATAGGCTTATTGCCCCCACTGGTCAGCCGTATCGTTGAATCTGTAGAAAAAACCACTTGATAAAATATTTTTGACAGGTCAAAAAAAACCGAATGCGTGGGATGCTCCGGATTGAACGATCTCGGATCAACGAAGGGGTAGAAGATTCCTCAAATTACGATTATTTGGATCATAAAGGACTTTTTCTACATACTCGTTAGCACAAGACAAGAAAATAGAAATGCATAATCTCAAATAGTTGCCAAAAAGCACACAATGTGATAACTTATCAATAGATGAAGCAAATAAATTGGAATACGGAAAAGAGCTTAAACCTCAAAGAATCAAAAGGAAATTACTTTGAAGATATGGTTTTTTATATTGAAAAGGGCGATATTTTGGAGGACTATTTGCATCCAAATCAGACAAGGTATCCGGAACAACGTATAATGGTAATCGGAATAAATAATTACGCATACCTTGTTCCATATGTTGAGGATAAGGAAGAAATATTCCTTAAAACCATTATCCCCAGCAGAAAAGCAACAGAAAATTATTTTGGAGAAAAAAATGAAAACTAAATTAACCAAGGAAGAACAGGAAATATTGGACAGTTTTGAAAAAGGCGAATGGGTGCCGGTAAAGAATCTTTCAAAGAGAAAAGCGGAACTGATGAGATACGCAAAAAACACTTTAAAGAAGGATAAAAGATTAAACATAAGAATTTCCGAAAGAGATTTATATGAATTACAAAGAAAAGCGGTAATCGAGGGATTGCCTTATCAGACTTATGTTTCCAGTATCATTCATAAATTCCTTAACGGCAAACTAATAGAAGCAAAAAATGCTAATAAGGCGTTCCAAGCACCACAGCGATTAACGAACAGGAATGAATGAACATATGAAATACGACGTAATAATTATAGGCGGTGGTCTTGGAGGACTCACTGCCGGAGCCAAACTGTCCAGGGAAGGCAAAAAGGTAATGCTGGTCGAACAGCATAATATTCCGGGCGGATGTGCCACGACATTCAAGCGTCGCGGGTATACGATGGATGTGGGGCTGCATGAGACTGATGGACTTGATGAGACTGATATAAAGACAGAAATATTCAATGATTTAAAAGTATTTGACAATGTCGAGTTTTTGCGTGTACCGGAATTCTACCGCTTTGTTAACGGCAATGTCGATATTGCCGTATCTGATGACTGCAGAAAAGCTGAAGAGGAATTTATTGAAAAATTTCCCTCCGAAGAGAAAGGGATACGGAAGTTCATGAGGGTCGTTACCGGGATAAAGAAAGAAGTCAATAAAATGCCGAGAGAGATCTGGAAAACGTTAATACAGATTCCCATCTTTCCGCTCCTATATCCTAATATTGTTCGTTACAACAATAAAAGCGTCGGAGAATTTGTAGATTTGATTATTAGGGATGAGGATTTGAAGCTGGCACTGATCGCGAACGTCGGCTATTATCATGACAATCCTTATACACTGTCTATGCTGTATTTCGGCGTAGCGCAGGGGGGATATTATCTTGGCGGAGGCCATTATATTAAGGGCGGATCGCAGAAACTTTCAGACTACCTGGCCGGATCTATAAAAGAACGCGGTGGGGAAGTAGTCATGGGGCACTTGGTGACAAAAATATTAATCGAAGATAAAAAGGCTGTAGGCATAGATTATAGGAAGACCTCGGGAGAAAAGGAAACAAAGAAGGCTTATGCCGATGTCATTATTGCCAACGCAGCAGTTCCGAATGTTGCCAATAAACTCCTTCCGACTGCAGAAGCCAGGGTTCTCAAGAAAGAAATTATGGGAATGGAGGTTGCATGCTCATTGCTGTCCATATATTTATTTTTTAAAACGCCGGCGAAGGAATATGGTTGTAAACATTATTCAAATTTCTTTTTCAGCTCTAAAATAAAATCAATGAAAGATCTCAATTACGACATTGATTACAAGGAGAGAGGATTTGTATTTGTCGACTATAGCCAAATAGATTCGAAGTTGGCGCCGGAAGGGAAGGGAGTCGGAGTGATCTGCACTGTCGATTATCTCAAAAATTGGGAGAATTTGAGTGACGATGAATATAAGGCGAAGAAGGAAGTTGCAGCACGCGATTTCATAAAAAGACTTAACGAGCATTTCCCGGGCATAAAAGAGGGGATAGATTTCTATGAAGTCGGCACTCCGAAAACAATAAGGCGCTATACTTTGAATCCCCTGGGAACAGCATATGGCTTTGCCCAGATTCCGAGCCAGTCGGGAATGAAAAGACTAAAGCATAAATCGCCGGTTAAAAATCTCTATTTCGCTTCCGCCTGGACTATGCCGGGCGGTGGATTTACCGGGGCGATTCTGAGCGGTTATTTCTGTGCAGAAGAAATATTGAGCAAATAAGAAATATGTTCAATATAATTTTTTGAAAGGAGAAAATGCTATGAAAAGAGTTTTGGCCGGAACGATAGTAGTTGCAGGAATATGTCTGTTTGTCATAAGCGGGTTTGCAGATGAAAAGTCAAATGTAAAAATTGGTGAGACAAATTTCAATGAACATTGCGTTGCTTGCCACCCCGGTGGGAAAAATGTTTTTGATCCGCAAAAAACGCTGCATAAAAAGGACCTGGAGGCAAATAATATCAGAACACCTGAAGACATTGTAAAATTAATGAGGAACCCGGGACCGAATATGACGAGGTTTGACGAGAATAGTCTTCCGGAAAAAGAGGCAAAGGAAATAGCCGAATATATTCTGGAGACTTTTAAATAGAGAACGATAACCAACAGAATTTATTTACTAATTCCCATACCCCGCCGTCTCTGCGGCGGGCACCTTGCGTCGTCGGGGTGCAGGGCGTCGGAGCGAAGCGCAGACCCTTGCCGACCCACGGGGTCTAATACCCCGTGGTGTCGAAACGAGCAAAGCGAGTTTAGTTTATTGTTTGAAAATTATTTTTCCTGAGTAACCTTTTTCAGACATTCAGGGCAAATGCCGTGAGTAACAGCGGCGTCGGTGTTTTTTTCAATATAGGTTTCCACCTGGCTCCAGTAACCCTTGTCATCGCGTATCTTTCTGCACCAGGCGCACATGGGGATCAGCCCCCGAAGGGTTTTTATTTCTTTGAGGCTGTTTTCCAATTGTGTCAACAATTTGTGCCGTTCTATGGAATACCGTATTGACCGGACCAGTAATCCGCTTTCGGCCTGTCCTTTGACCAGATAGTCCTGCGCGCCGTTCTTAACGGCCTTAATCGCAAGTTCCTCATCGGTCAGGCCGGTCAGTACGATTACAGGGACGGAGGGATAAAGAGTATGGACTTTAAGAAATGTTTCGATACCCTGACTGTCAGGCAGACCCAAATCCGACAGAATGATATCAAACGGTTCGCTCTCAAGAAGTTTAATAGCGGAAGATAATGTGATTGAACGGCTTATGTAAAAATCCGCACCATTCTCATCCATCAATAATGTGCGTATAAGTTCGGCGTCGCCGAGGTTATCTTCGATCAGCAGGATCTTTATCTGTTTTTTGGGACTCAATTTGTTTTAACCATTAGATATAATCTTATCATTATTTCAGGGGAACACAAAAATATTCATAAAACCGATCATAAATAATGGCGGACATAGTATTTGAGCGGCTTTAAGGTGAGAATTTTATGTAGTTTTCCCAGTAGAGCAGAAGTTCCCTTGTGGCCTTAAGATCGCCTGCGCAATATTTTGCTATATCGAAGCACCGTCCTGCTTTGAACAGATCTTTTACCTCATATCCCGTAATGCCGTCTTCTTTGGGGCTCTTTATGCCGAAAGTCCTGCACCACATATCGAGGCTGAACCTTCTGCGTGAAGCGCCGAAAAATGTGAGCTGATCAAGCAGGTCTATATGAGTGTCGTTATATCTGTTCGGCATTAAGTCTTTTGCGGGTCTTATTTTATGCACGGCGGAACGGACCAGAATAAAAGGGCAATCAAAACCCCTGCCGTTAAATGTAATAAAATGTTTATGGCCTTTAACGACATTCCAGAATTTCGTTATTATTTCCTTCTCCGATCCCGTTTCGTAGCGTATACTATCTTCTTCAAACGGGAGCAGGGGGTCGCCTGTAGTCTGAAAAAAGACGGACCCCTTCTGAGTATCAGCATCAAGCATCCCTATTGCGACTATCTCTGCAGTGAGCGGATAGAATGAAAGGCTGTCTTTGACTCCTTCTTTTTCATCATTGGTTTCGGCATACCGCAACATATATCCCTGTGTCGGCTTGTCAAGGGCCTCAAAATCCTTTCCGACTGTTTCTATGTCGAATATAACTCTGGACAATTTTTATAGGACCCGCCGCTCTCTATGACGCCTTAGGCAGTTCTTTGAAGACTTTCCACGTCTTTAATAAGTCCATAGCCCTTTGCAATTGTATGTCCTCTTTCTCATCAACTTCTACAGGTATCATATCATCCGGTTCGACGGATCTTTCTTCCAGTTCTTCCCCGCCGTTTCTGAGATGCCTTTCGAGGTCTTTTTCTCTTATTGCGGGCCGGCTTTTCGCTTTATCCTTTACTTCAGGTTTAACCACGATATCCGGTGTAATGCCGGTTGTCTGTATTGATACCCCGTTTGGCGTGTAATATCTTGCAGTTGTCAGCCTGAGTGCGGACCCGTCTCCGAGCGGCACTACGGATTGCACGGACCCCTTCCCGAATGTCTGGGTGCCGATTAAGACTGCCCTGTTCCAGTCCTTCAACGCGCCGGCAACAATCTCCGAAGCGCTCGCGCTCCCCTGGTTCACAAGGACAACCATCGGTATAGTTGAGTTTGATTTGTTTTTGCCGCTCCGGTACTCGACCTTTTCTCCTTTCCTGTCTTTGATAAACACGACTAATTTGTCCGGCAGAAGGAACTGGCTCGATACGTCCACAGCGCTGTTAAGGAGGCCGCCGGGATTGTTCCTGAGGTCGAGGACCAATGAATTTATATTTTGCTCCGCCAGTTTTTCCATGGCGGTGGTAAGGTCTGACGCGGTCTGTTCCTGGAATTGGGTCAACTTTATATAACCGATGCCGTCTTCAAGGAGCTTGGACTTCACGCTGTTTATTTTTATTACCTCGCGCATTAAGTTGAATTCCTTTGTCTCTTTCCATCCTTCCCTGAGAATCGTTATTTTTACGGAAGTAGAAGGCGCCCCTCTCATCTTGCTGACAGCGTCATGCAGGGCCATGTCTTTTGTAAAATCATTGTTGATCTTTATTATCTTGTCGCCTGATTTTATACCGGCCCGATATGCGGGGGTGTCTTCCAGCGGGGCTATTACGGTCAGCATGTTGTCTTTTACCCCGATCTGTATACCGATACCGCCGAACTCTCCTTTTGTGTCCACCTGCATTTCCTTGTACTGCTCGGGCGTCATAAAGGCGGAATGCGGGTCAAGAGAGCTGAGCATCCCTTTAATTGCGCCGTAAATCAGGTCCTTCGGTTTTACATCTTCTACATAGTTTTTTCTTACCAGCGACAGGGCCTCGGAGAAAACCTTCAGTTCTTCATACCCCTCTTCAGCGCTGACGCTGTTTCCCGACAACCTGCCGATAAAAATACCTGTTGAGGCAACGGTAACGATAAGGAACACAATAAGGACCAACTTCTTGCTCATGAACTTTTTCATATTCTCTCTATCCTCCAAAAATTATCTCCTTTTCAGCCACTGTAATGGATCAAGGGGTTTACCTTTATAACGCAGTTCAAAATAAAGACCCGGGGAATTCACAATGCCCGAATTGCCGACCCGACCTATCGCCTGCTTCCCTTTTATTATATCTCCAACTTTCGTAAAAATCTCTGACAGACTTCCGTACAATGTATGATATCCGTCGCCATGGTTCACAATTACGAGTTGTCCGTAACCCTTGAACCACTCGGCAAATACCACTTTGCCGCTGTGCACCGCCTTTGCAAGGGAATCGGCGTTTGACTGTATGTATGTGCCGCTCCTGAATATCGGCGTGTTGAACTGAGGGTCCTTTTGAGAACCGTAATGAATTGCTATCTTTCCCTCCACAGGCCAGGGGAGTTTACCTTTAAGGCCTGAAAAGTCTTTCGTTGCGAACGGCTCTTCCTTTTCGGCCTTCTCGGATTCCCTGATGATATCGAGTATCTTTTGCGAAGCGTTTTTCAATTCCTTCAGCATCCTTGAATAGGAGGTTTCTTCTCTTTTTACAGACGCAAGCAATACCTCTTTATGTTTTTTCTTTTGCGCCAGGGATTCTTCTTCGGCCTTCACCTTCTCTTTGTTTCTTGTGAGCTCTTTTTTCAGTGATACGAGCTGATTTTCTTTTTCAGAAAGGGTTTCGAGATCGCCCTTATAATTGTCCATGATCCTGTGTTCGTATACCGTAAGATATTGAAGGTACTTTACCCTCCTCATCAACTGGGAAATATCATCGCTGCTCTGGAACAACATGACGATATCTGAATTGTGTCCGTATTTATGTATCGACCTGAGCTTCCTTTTGATCCACTCCCTGTGCTTTTCAATAATATTCTTATTCTGCGAGATGTCGTATTCAACCCGTAAAATGCGGGATTCCGTATCCACAAGTTTGGTCTTGTATTTTTTGAGGGCGGAATCAACTTCTTTCAATTGTTTGTTGGTGTTTTCCATTTCAGTGAGTATCGATGATTCACGCTTTTTGGCTTCATCGAGTTTTTCTTTGTGAGTTGTTATCTGTTTCTGTATTCTCTTATATTCCTCGTGAGGAGACCCGGCCAGGCAGAATGAGGCATTAAGCAGGGTGGAAAGGACCAAGACAGGCAGCATAAAGCAAAAAAGAGAGACGGAAATACAGAGATCCGGAAATTTGCTTTTTGTATTTTGTGCCTTCTTTACTGCACCCTGAACTTTGCTCAATATCGAATCCTCCCGATCGCTATACCGGCACCTGTTATTCCGAGAAGGAAACCCGTCAGGGGAAGGATAAAGGACATATTAATCGGGAAAATAATTGTGCTGAAAATTGGAAACAGCAGGCCGAGTTTAAGAATGATCAGATAATAGAGAGAGAGCAGGCCGAAAAGTCCCAGGAGGCCGCCCAAAAAACCGATGACCGCTCCCTCGATAAAAAACGGCGCCCTAATGAAGGTCTTTGAAGCGCCCAAAAGTTTGTAGGTTTCAATCTCCCTGCTTTTCCTGTAAAAAAGGATCTTTACCGTGCTGTAGCACACAAAGACCATACCTGCGGACATTATTATGATAAACGCCATGCCCACAGTTTTAATGCCTCTCCTTAAAGAATAGACAGAGGACAGGAATTTTTCTCCATATTCGACCTCCTGGACGCCATTTATTTTTGTGAGCCTCGCCGTAAGTTTCTTTACGGTTTCAGGACCTATGGCGTCACTCTTCAATTTGATCTCCAGTGAATCAGGCAGGGGATTTTCATCGAGGCCGTCGAGGACATATTCCGTGTCCTTTAAGGTAGCCTTCAGCTCCTTCATGGCGGTGTCTTTCGATATGAATTTTACTTTTTCTACTGAGCTCTCATTTTTGGCGGCATTTGTGATATTTGTTATATCATCTTGTGACAGATTGTCCTTAAGGTAAAGCATTACAGAAAATTTTTCGGGGAGTCTTTTCGTTGCAATATCGATATTGTACACGCAGAGGAGTGTGAGGGCGGTAATCAGGATACCCGCTGCTATGGTAAGCACGGAAAGCAGGTTTATCCATTTTTCATGTAATATGCTGCGGGCGGCGAGTTGAAACGAAAACAGTACAGACATCAGCCGATCTCCTCTCCTGAAAAATTTCCGAAATCCAGTTTCAGCACTCTTCTGCCTGAATTCTTAAAAAGTTCTCTATTATGTGTAGCGATCAGGATTGTTGTCCCTTTTGCGTTGATGTCCTTAAAAGTCCTTATGATCCCTGTTGAAGTATCAGGGTCAACGTTGCCGGTCGGCTCATCGGCAAGGATAATCATCGGTTCTGAAACGATGGCCCTTGCAATCGCCACCCTCTGCTGCTCTCCGCCTGAAAGGGCGTCAGGATAATTGTCCGACTTATGACGGATGTTTACTGTTTTAAGCGAGTCGAACACGCGCGCCTTTAATTCTTTATCATCGTTTATTCCCCTTATCCTTAAAGCGATCGCGACATTATCATAAACATTCCTGTTGTTAAGCAGTCTGAAGTCCTGAAAGACCACTCCGATATTTCTTCTCAGCAGCGCTATCTTTGATTCCTTAAGCCTTGTTAACTCCAAATCCGCCACCGTGATATTGCCTTCATCGGGTTTTACGGCCATGAATATTAATTTGAGGAGTGTTGATTTTCCCGAGCCACTCGGTCCGGTTATGAACACCATCTCACCTTTTTCGACTGAAAAAGTTATTCTTCTCAGCGCCGTATGCTCGTCGTAATGCTTTGATACGTCCTGAAAATGTATCAATGCAATGCCTTTGTGATCATATTTACAATATTGTCGGCGGTAAGACCGTAGAATTTCAATAACTCTTCAGGAGAGCCCGAACATCCGAAGTCGTCTTTTATCCCGATCCTGAGTAACTTTGTAGGACAGTTTTCAGATATGAATTCACTGACGGCGCTCCCGAGGCCGCCTATTATAGAGTGCTCTTCCGCGGTGACAACCAGCCTGCAGGACTTTGCGGCTTCAAGCAGGGTTTCGGTATCGAGCGGCTTTACAGTCGACATATTTATTACACCTGTGTCTATGCCTCTCTGTCCGAGGACTTTTGCGGCGTCGATAGCCATAGATACCATAATCCCCATAGTTACAATATTCACATCTTTCCCTATGTGGAATGCATGGGCCTTGCCGATCTTGAAATCATAGTCATCCGGCATTACAGAAGGGATTTTGGCCCGTCCGAGCCTTACGTAAACAGGGCCGATGTAATCAGATATAGCTTTAATTACCTGCTTTGTCTCGTTGCCGTCCGCCGGCACGATGACCGTCATGTTCGGAAGGACCCTCATTAGGGCAACGTCTTCTATTGCCTGGTGTGAAGCGCCGTCTTCGCCGACTGTAATACCGCTGTGTGTTGCGACAAGTTTTACGTTCAGGTTCGAATAGCAGACGGTCTGCCTTATCTGCTCCCATGCCCTGCCTGTCTCGAAGACCGCAAACGTAGAAGCGAAGGGGAGCTTGCCGGTAAGAGAGAGGCCGCTTGCAGTACCGATCAGGTCCTGTTCCGAAACCCCGAGATTATAGAACCTGCCGGGGAACGCCTTTGCAAACTTTCCAGTCTTTGTAGAACCCGAGAGGTCCGCGTCAAGGACGACCACGTCAGTCCGCTGTTTGCCGAGCTCAAGGAGAGCTTCACCGTAAGCGTCTCTTGTTGCAACTTTACGTTTAGTGTCCGGGGTATGAAGTCCGGAGGTATGAGTATCCGGTTTTTCTGTTCTTTCGCCCATTATTTTTCGAGTTCCTTTAAAGCCATTTCGAGTTCCTGATGGGTAGGAGCCAACCCGTGATATTCGACCTTCCCCTCAAAAAATGAAACGCCTTTTCCTTTTATTGTGCGTGCGACTATCATCGTCGGCTTGCCTTTTACAGTTTCCGCCTCATTCAGCGCATTGAGGACTGCATCCATGGCATGTCCATTGATATCAATAACGTGCCAGCCGAAGGCTTCCCATTTCTTGACCAACGGCTCAATATACATGACGTCACAGCAATGCCCGTCGATCTGGAGGCCGTTGTTATCGATAATTGCGCACAGGTTATCAAGCCTGTAATGTGAAGCGGTCATCGCCGCTTCCCATACCTGTCCTTCCTGGGTCTCACCGTCTCCAAGGAGACAATATACGCGTGAACTCAGTCCGTCCATCTTAAGCCCCATCGAGATGCCGTTTGCAATAGATAGTCCCTGACCAAGCGAACCGGTTGATATCTCTACGCCGGGGAGCTTCCAGGAACACGGATGTCCCTGTAGCGGACTGCCGAGTTTCCGTAATGTCTTCAGTAATGATTTATCAAAATAACCGGTCAAAGCAAGCGCTGCGTAGAGGACCGGGGCCGCGTGGCCTTTTGAGAGGATAAACCGGTCCCTTTCTTTCCACTGAGGATTTGCCGGATTGTGCCTCATTTTGGAAAAATATAGCGCGGCCACAATATCCGCCGCTGAGAGTGACCCTCCCGTATGACCCGAGCCCGCCTCGGTAAGCATCTTCAGTATTTCTATCCTGAGCAATCGCGCCTTTTCCTTAAGAAGGTCTATATCTGCTGTTGTAATATCTGAAATCATTTTTTGGCCCTTTTCATTATATAATTTAACAAAATGTCGTCAAGGCTTTTTGTTATCTGGTCCTTTGCCTCACTCTGCTCCGCTGTCAGATTTGTATCCATAGAAATTACCGCTTCCGCTGCCGGTTTTGCTCTCAATTTAATTATTACTTCGGCTGTGCGTATATCTTCAGCCTCTTTAGCTTCATCGACTACACTGTCTTCTACTCCAGCTACTTCCTCGCCTTTGGCATCGCCTGTGAATTTACCGGACAGGAGATCTCTTATGATTAATTTATGCTGCGCCTTCATTATTTTTGTGACTTTCTCTGTAAAATCAGCGTTATTCAAAATATGCGCGTAACTGGTCTTTTTAGAGGCAAGAATTGCGCCTTTCGAATAGAGAAGGGTCACTATCACAGGATTATTTTGTCCGCTATCCTCGGTCTGGATATGATATATTTTCTCTTTGTAGGATATGTTTGTATTGTACCCGACAAGCATTATTTATTTTAAAATAAAAATCAATTTATTATATATAGCAGTGGTGAAAAAAGGGAAGGGGCTGAAGGAATGTTCTGTTCATACAAATAAGCCTTGCAGCAAACGCAGCTTTTTAACAAGAACACCTGAAACGAGTGACTTCTATGAGAATGGTAAGTTACTTGCTACCGACAAAAAACAAGCAAATAGATATACTATTTTAGTATCGGATATCCCGCTTCTTTCCATGCTTTTAGACCGCCAATCATGTTTACAGCTTTTTTATATCCAAGATCATTCATTGACTTAGTCGCCAACGGACTTCTCAGGTCGAGACCACAATATACAATAATCGTTGAGTTTTTATCCGGTATAATCAGACGCACTTTAAAATCCAGGCTTCCACGGGAAATATTGATCGCGCCCGGAATATGCCCAGTTTCATATTCTTCTCTGTCCCTGACATCAAGTATAATAATGTTTTCTTTGTTATCCACCATTTTTTTGACTTTATCAATAGATATCTCATTTATTGCGGCTTTTGCCTCTTTTACAAGCTCATCAGGGGTCTTATCAACGGCATAAACAATAAATGAAGGACAAAGTATAAAAAAAGCAACTATAAAAATAACACTTAATTTCTTTTTCATGTTTACCTCATTTAAAGCTTTATTTTCAGTATACACCATTGATATCCTTACAAGTAATGGAAATATCAAACCATCAGAATTTTAAATCAAAAATATAATGTGAATAAGGAGGAAGGGAGTGTCAGGCATTGTTTTGTGGATAACAGGACTTCCTGGGAGCGGGAAGAGCACCGCTGCCGATGAGATAAAAAAGGCATGTCCCGAGTTTGTTATTATCAGGATGGATGAGCTTAGGAAAATTGTTACTCCAGATCCTACATATTCCGAAAATGAGAGGGAAACAGTATACAGGGCTTTGGTCTATCTTTCCCAAAAACTTGCTAATCTCGGACACGATGTGATTATAGACGCCACAGGGAATCTCAGGAGGTGGCGGGAATTTGCCAGACAGCTTATCCCCAAGTTTATAGAAGTATATCTTAACTGCCCGATAGAAGTTTGCATGCAGAGAGAAGAACAGAGAATAGAAAAACACGGAGCGCCAGTGGATATTTATAAAAAAGGCACTGAAGGGTGGCCTGTACCCGGCATCTCCGCACCCTACGAAGAACCCGTGAATCCTGAGATTACCATTAATACGGACAAAACTTCTTTACGGGAAATTGTAGCACGAATAATTGTGGAAATATCGCGGATTAGGTCTTAATGCTCTTTGTCAGTCCCTTCAATTCCAACATTATCCGCATGTCGAATTGACCGGGACTCTTGATGGCCTGAAGGCTTATCCCCCAGCACTGTTTTAAATATTTGAAGGTCACCGAGGATTGTGCTATCTGCTTTGCTTTCTCGTCATACCAGATGTTGCCTTCCACGTATAAGGGTTTATACGGATGGAATTTAATGTAGCCCGTGTAATATTCAGTATCATCGCTTACGTTATATCTCTGCCCCATAGAAACAAATACATCGGAAATCGTGACAGAGATATCGGAGTATGCGCTATCGACCTTGCCGGTTTGAAAATTGTAATTTACATCGAATCTTAATGAGACCGGCTTTTTAAGGCCGAGCTCAATGTTAAAAGGCAGTAACGCCTGATTACCGAGAAATGTATCGAACCCCTGTGAAACCTTGAAAACCATAAACTCTCCATCCTTGTTCAGAAACCTGTTCAGCAGGGAAAGGCCGATAGTAGACGTCCTCTTAAACAACTCTGTTGAATCGAATACCGGGAGATTCGAGAGATTATTCTCGGAATCTGTAATAAGCGTGTAACTTAAAGAAGGCTCGATAATATGGGTAAATGATTCGTACCTTTTCAATAGCCTGGTATGCGCCGTCAGGCTGTATTCGAGGGCTTCTTTGTGTGGAGAGGTCTGATCATCATTTCCCTGCAGAGAATAGGCCGTCTCACGCAAGCCGAGCGCCTGTGATATCTGGATATCGTTCCCAAAAGTATTTAATATCCTCGGGTATATATCTATCCTCTGTCCGCCTTGGTTTGCGCTGCTGCCGAAATTTGCGAATGTTGTCGCAGCGGAGATCCAGAAATACCCGATCTTTGTAGGGTTCAGAACATAGCCAGCTTCAGGCAATTTTTGGGCAGGCGCAACGCTGTTTGGTTCAAGGTCGATCCAGTATTGAGACAAGAGATAAGCGCGGGAATTTGAAAAGGGAAGGTTTATTTCTCCTGTAGATTCAAGAAAACGGTTAGTGCGGACTTCAATCTCACGGCCGAACTCACTGTAATAATCCTTTTCATTTATAAGATTTATGTTCAGGTATCCGCCAATACCTTCCGTTGATCTCTGATCGTGTAACCCCCTAAATTCCAGGAAATCCTTATCCAGCAATCTGTCCTGTAGGTGGGAAAACCACCATTTGCCTTGTATATTTCCGGGTTCAACATACCGTAATTCAAGGTCTTCTTCAAGACCTCTTTTTGAATACTCATTCAATGTGAAGGTCATATCCCGGTTTTCAGAAATCGCCCAGTAAAATGGAATATTGAAGTAAAAGCCATTTGTATTGCTATAACCGGCATAAGGAGTGAGAAATCCCGTAGCTCTGTCGGTGAGGAAGGGTGCCCTGAAATAAGGAGTATAAAAAACAGGGATGTCCTTAATCCGGAATGTGACATCCTTTGCCTTTAATGTATCTTCAACTACTGCGTCAATATCTTTGCCGCTGAAACACCATGCAGGCACAGGGGCGTCACAAGTAGTAAAGACAGACCTGGGACTGGTATAATATTTTTCTCCTTTTTTTTCTATTACCTTTCCTTTGATATGAAAATCGCCTTTTTTGATTATAACTTCCGCATCGTACAGTGTGCCTGTCTTGTCGTCGAGATTTAATTCCGCTTTACTCGCTGTAAAAGATGCGTCCTTTTCGGTATACTTCACATTACCGACAGCGACCGTTTCAGAGGTTTGGTCGTTATAGGTCATCTCATCGGCCTCAATATGCTCATCAGCCTTTTGGATCTTTACCTTGCCTTTTGCAATATAGGTTGTCGTCTCCTTATTGTATTCAAGGCTTTCGGATACAATGTTTGTTTTCTCCTCCGCGAAACAGAAAGAAGCGGAAAACATATAACAAACAGCAAACAGCATACAGCAAACAGCATACAGGAAGATTGACCTGTTCTTTTTGCCGTTTGCCGAAACCCGTTTGATGTCTGTTTTTGTTGTCATTCCCTCAGCCCTGTGAGTATGCCTTTCTTTCCGAGCGCTTCCTTGGCTTCTCCTATTGTATAAAAGGAACCGGTGACCACGATGAGTGAGTCCCTTTGTTTCATTGCCGTATTAAGGGCGTCTTTTACCGCCGGCTCGATTCTGTAATCATTGAAACCCAAAGATCCGGCGACATGCGCAAGCTGTTCAGGAGAAGCCGCCCGGCTATAAGCGGGAGAGGTAAGGATGATCTCTGACGCCAGCGGCAATAACGGTCCCATTGTCCCATTTAAGTCTTTGTCGGCCATGATGCCGAGTATAAGTATAATCGTTTTATATTTTTTAAGGAAAACATTTTTCAATGCTGCGGAAAGCGCGGTTGCCGCAGCCGGGTTATGTGCGCCATCTACGACAACAGGAGGGTCTTCATGTATAAATTCAAGACGCCCGGGCCATTTGACATTGTTAAGGCCGTCCCTGATAAATTGATGAATCGTGTTTGATGAAATGTTATTACCCCTCTGCATCAGCAGAATCATTGCCGCCTTTATAGCAACAGAGGCATTCTGCATTTGATGTTCACCTGTCAACGGCAGGAATAAATCTCTTATTACAGGCGCCCCGCCTTCATAATAGTCAAACCGGATTCCGGAGATAGTTACGTCATTAAGCGCAGAAGAAAAATCTTTGCCGCAGGAAAATAATTCGGCATTGCTCTCGCCTGTTTTTTTCTCTATTATTTGCATGACTTCGGAAGTTTGACGGGACATTACAACAGGGATATGCTCTTTTATGATGCCTGCTTTTTCATGTGCTATTTCTTTGAGTGTGTCTCCAAGGAAATCTTTGTGGTCATGGCTTATGCCTGTTATTACGGATACCTCCGGCATAATTATATTCGTAGCGTCAAGCCTGCCGCCCATCCCGACCTCTATTACCGCTATATCTATCTTCTTTCTTTTGAAATACAGCATTGCCATAGCAGTTACAACTTCGAAGAACGTAGGCGAAAAATCTTCAAAACCTGAAACAATTTCCCTGATCTCTCCGGCGAGGGTGACGACATCGCTTTCGGTGATCTCTGCGCCGTTGATCCTGATCCGCTCGGTGAAACTGATAAGATGGGGTGATGTGAAAAGGCCGACTCTGAACCCGGCGGATTTCAGAACAGATGCGATAATTGCAGACGTAGACCCTTTGCCGTTTGTGCCTGCAGCATGAACAGACAAAAAAGATTTGTGGGGGTCGCCCAAAGCGGACATGAGTCTGCTGATATTATCGAGCCCGAATTTTATGCCGTATTTCTGAAGGTTGAAGAGATACTGGACCGTATCGCCGTAACTCATGCGAGCATTTCAAATAGTCTTGCGAGCGTTTCCTTCAGGTTTTTTCTATCTACAACCATATCGATCATCCCGTGTTCGAGGAGGAAATCGGCCCTCTGGAAATCATCGGGCAGGGGTTGTTTTATGGTCTGTTCTATTACTCTCGGACCCGCAAAGCCGATAAGGCTTTTCGGTTCGGCAATGATGATATCGCCCAATGTGGCAAAACTTGCGGTGACGCCGCCGAAAGTCGGGTCGCACAAAACAGATATATAAAGAAACCCGCTGTCTTTCAGTCTGCCTATCGCGGCAGATACCTTTGCCATTTGCATCAATGAGAAAATGCCTTCCTGCATCCTCGCCCCGCCTGATGACGAGACGGCAATAAGTGGCTGTTTTTTTTCAATGGCCCTTTCTGCAGCCCTGGAAACCTTTTCGCCTACAACAGAGCCCATGCTCCCGCCCATGAAAGAAAAGTCCATGATAATGATACTCACAGGCCGGCCTTTTATTAAGGCGTCGCCTGAAATCACGGCTTCTTTAAGGCCGCTTTTTTTCTGGTTCTCCTTAATCCTCTCTTTGTAAGAGATAGAATCTTTAAAATGAAGTGGGTCGACGGACGCGAGGTTTCCATCCATCTCCACAAAGCTTCCTTCATCAACCAAAAGTTTCATACGCTCGCGCGCGCTTATCCTGAAATGGTAATTACATTTGGGACATATCTTGAGGTTTTTCTCAATCTCTTTCTTGTATATTATTTCCTTGCACCCGTCGCACTTGACCCAAAGTCCTTCGGGAACTTTTCCCTTCTTGTCTGTTCTTATTTCTTTTGTCTTTTTAAACCATGCCATTTATCACAAGCCTCTCAAAGGGTGCGTTCACTTTATAGCTTCCCTCAGACCGACGAGATAATTTTTTAATTCTTCAGGGGACTCATGCAGTCTTTTCACTATAGCGCTCCCGACGATAACGCCATCGGATATGCCGGCGACTGCCGATGCTTCCTCAGGGGTCGATACGCCGAACCCGACCGCAACCGGTTTGCCCGTATATCCCCTGATTTTTGCAACTGACATATCTATCGAGCCGTCGAGTGATATGTTTGTTCCTGTTATTCCCGTTATAGAAACATAGTAGATAAAGCCGCTTGAAGCCCTTGATACTTTTTTTATTCGGTCCTTCGTAGAAGTCGGGGCGAGCAGGAATATAGTATTGAGTGCCTCCTTCTTTGAGAGGTGAATAAAATCTCCCGCTTCCTCAGGCGGCAGATCCGGGATAATGACGCCGTCAACTCCCGCATCTTTGGCGTCTTTGATAAAATTCTCTGTACCGTATTTAAATACAGGGTTGAAATAGGTCATAAGGACCAGGGGCACCTGCGTGAACTTTCTCATATCTTTGACCGTGGCAATGACGCTTCGTAAGGTTACGCCGTTTTTCAGTGCCCTTTCAGCTGCGCGCTGTATAGTAGGGCCGTCCGCCAATGGGTCTGAAAACGGCACGCCTAATTCGACAATATCGGCCCCGCATTCTTCGAACAAAAGCACGACCTCTTTGGTCTTTTCCAGTGATGGGTCTCCGGCCATAATATAAGGGATAAAAGCCTTTTTGCCTTTGCTCCTCAGTATCCTGAACGTCTTATCGATCCTGGTCAGCATATCTCTATCCCTTTTATCCTCGCGACCTGCTGGACATCTTTATCGCCCCTGCCCGAGAGGTTGGCGATAATAATTTTATCCGGGGAGAGTTTTGGCGCGACCTTTAACACTTCCGCAACTGCGTGAGCGGATTCGAGAGCGGGTATGATGCCTTCTGTTTCCGACAGTATATCGAACGCATGGAGCGCTTCCTTATCTGTCGCATATGTATATTCAATGCGGCCGTTGTCCCTGAGGAAAGGGTGTTCAGGACCTATGGACGCATAATCAAGTCCTGCCGATACGGAATGCGTCCCGAGGACATTTCCGTTCTCGTCCTGCAGGAGATAGCTCTTGCATCCCTGAAAAACGCCGACGGAGCCGCCCGCGAACCGCGCGGCATGTTCGCCGGTTTCTATCCCTCTTCCTCCAGCTTCAACCCCGGTCATCTTTACCTCATTGTCCTGCAGAAACTCATGAAAAAGGCCTATCGCATTGCTTCCTCCGCCTACACAGGCGATCAGATGATCAGGCAATCTACCTTCGGCAGCGAGGATCTGTCTCCTTGCCTCCCTGCCTATGACCGACTGAAAATTCCTTACCATAACAGGGAACGGATGCGGCCCGAATACAGTCCCCAGCACGTAATGCGTTGTACTTACATTTGTTGTCCAGTCCCGCAGGGCCTCATTGATCGCGTCCTTCAACGTCCTTGATCCAATCGGCACCTCCACAACCTTTGCACCGAGGAGCTTCATCCTGAATACATTCAACGCCTGTCTATGCATATCTTCAGTGCCCATATAAATATCACATTTTAGACCTACCAACGCCGCGCCTGTCGCGGTAGCCACGCCGTGCTGCCCGGCGCCTGTTTCCGCAATTACCCTTTGTTTGCCTATTTTTTTTGCCAGCAATACCTGGCCTACGGCATTATTAATCTTGTGCGCTCCGGTATGCGCGAGGTCTTCTCTCTTTAAGTATATCTTCGCACCGCCGAGACGCGCTGTAAGACGTTTCGCGAAATACAGCGGCGTAGGCCTGCCTATATACGTCTTCTGGAGATGGGCGAGCTCTTTTTGAAAATCCGCGTCTTTCTTCAAAAGGAAAAAAGCATCTTCAAGCTCTTTAAGCGCGGGCATTAAGGTCTCGGGCACGAACCGCCCGCCGTAAATACCAAAATAACCTTTGCTGTCGGGTAATTTTTTAATAGCGTCCTCCCAGGCATGAAGTATTTATTTTAAGTGCATATTATAGCTTATAACAGAGAAATATTTACACAATTTCGCCCGTGCTTGTGAACAGAATCACGATGGTTTTAAACAATCAGCGGCCCTTCCTGATCTATCGACGCCTTGGCCCCGATATGTTCGACGCGATGATGCCAATTGGAACCAAGATAATAAAATCTCGCAAAACAAATATGTAATAAAGACTACGTCAAATAGGCCATCATTCAACTGTGGAAAAAGATTCTTTATAAGTATTTTCAATGAGATTTATTCTCCTGTATTTTTACTTTATCAAACTTCCCCTACAAAAAAAGTCAAACCTCCCTTACAGACTTTTGCAGAAGAAAAGAGTTAATATTGGGAGTAGAAACAAAACCGGCTTGTCTATAAATATTAATAAAATTAGGATTCTAAATGAAAAAAGAAACAAAAAGGTTATCATTTCTTCTATTATTGTTATTCTTGCTTTTTGCGATGTCAGGCATATCGGAGGCGGATTTTGAAGGTACTATCGGAACGAGGTTTACCATAACAGACTCCGGGTTCGGAACAAAAAAACCTCAGGTGTATATTCAATATGAGAAAAAACCCGGAGTGGTCAAAAAGGTATACGCCAAAGTGGAAAAATGGAGCGGCACCTCGATTCCCTGTCTTTGGACGGAAACCCTTTATGCCAGGACTTACAACCTATTTGTAAAGCCCAATATGGCAAAAGCCAATCCTATTGCTGAAGGTACATTCACAATCATGTCACCTTCCATTGATGAAGTTACTCCTGACACTCTAATACCAGGGTCAACGATAACAATAAACGGAGAATTCTTCACAAACAAGAAACCGACTGTCTATCTTGTAGACCTTGTGTCTCTAAAAAGGAAGAGTTGCAGGGTTGTAAAACCCGCTATGGATCCGACAACAGGAGCAAGCTCGTTAAATTTCATTGTACCTAAATGGGGATCGGGCAAGTATGAGATCATTTTACAAACGTTGATTGGCAATGCGTCAAGTAATCTTTTACTTGCTAACTGGCACTGGCGGAATCCATTGCCGCAAGGCAATACACTTAACTGCGTGAGCTATGGCAATGGCACCTTTGTGGCTGTGGGGGAGTTTGGCGGCCCCATTATCCAATCAGACCCTCTGTAGTAATTGCATATAGTATTCACTGAAGCTTTATGTTTGTGCTCGTTACCACCGCGCAGCGGTTTAGTTATACTAATGAAAATCATCATTTTTCATTATATGTTCGCCACGCGTGTTTGCAGGTGCAGTCGAGAAGCAAATCAATAGTTCTTAGAGTGGTTGCCTACAAATCTGTCTTTACAAAAGCAATCGGATAGGAGAGCTACGCCGACGCTATTTCATAATTCTCGGCTTGATCTCCCGAATGAAGAAGGCGATTGCCTCAGTGACAGGTCTGGACTTCGGTTCCCGTACTAGGGAAAGAGGTATCTGAGCGCTCCACCGTGCTATACCTGTTAACCCAAAAAGCACTTGTTCAGGTTCCAGATGAATACTGCCGATGTCAAGATGCTGCGGAAGGAAGAAACCTGAAACAAGCATGGTCGTCATCATCGCAAAACCTGAAAATGCGCCGGATACTCCGGAGTAAAGCTGCCTTCTCTCGTTTGGAGCTATTGAAAGAACAAAGTTCGTCGCGACTAATCCGGCTCCTGCCCACATAATCCCTGATGTGATCGCCTCCAGGTACACAACTTGATAGCTGTGAGGAGTTACAAAGAGCCACACCATGGGGTTGAACCCCCCCAGCATGATGATAAGACGCATAGCGGTCCTGTTACCGCAGGCATCGATAAGCCTTCCCCACAGACGCAAGACCAGTATGGCTGCTGCAATATTTATGCTGCTGTAAATCTGGACCTCAAAAAGCGACATGTGGAGTTTCTGCAACATAAATGGTTGCCAGAAAGGAGCACCTATTCCAACTGCCAGCATCCACCAGCAGTTGTAAAGGAGAAATCTTCGGAAGTTGCTGTCCCTCATGGGAAGGAAGAACATCCCTGCGGCGCTTTCTTCCTCGATCTTCTTTTCCTTCTCCGGCAATCGTGAAAGAACACCCAGCCCGAAGAAGGCGGCAACAACAGCTATAAAAAAAATAATCGCAAAACCGAGAGGCAAATTTTCTGCCCTAAAAAAGGCAGCTGCCTGTGCATTGATGTCCTGTATGCCTGCTGAACTGAAGTGATCAATGAAGAGACTAAATCCCACCCCCACTCCGACAGCGGTGAGCATCACATACCGCGAGAGTGTCGAGAAAAAGCGTCCCCTAACAGTTAACGGTACAACGTCCGTTATCCATCCAATCCACGCGTTGCTTGCGATCGACAGCAGGGAAACGCTGAGAAAAAAGAGGAGGAGTAAAGCGTGAATCGCATTACCGGTGGAAAAAACAAATGGTAGTATTCCGAAGCACAGTACGATACCGCAACCGATGAACTGGAGGGTAAGCACGACACCCTTTCTTTTTGTTCGCCTTTGCGTTACGAAGACACCGAGGGGCTGAAATATCTGGGAAACCTGTCCTATTGCGGAGAGGATGGCGAAGTGAAGGGGTGTGGCATTCAGCATAATGGCGAACTTCGTCAGAAATGCCGACCCCGATCCAGAGAGTGTACTAAAAATCTGCCCGAAAATTCCCGACGTCACAGAGATCCGAAAGATCTTCCTAAGCCCCCTGTCTTTTTTTTGCCTTGTCATTAAGTATGCCTTTTCTGGGCGAGAGCCCTAATCATTCTTCTTATTATAGAATTATTGATCGGCAGTAGAAGTCATACTTCTTGATAGGTATGCAGGGCGCTTATTCGAACTATGTATTCCATGAAACATTATTCGCGGCGGAACTCGGATACGGCGAGTTCAGTGGAACCCTCTAAATGCTCCTCTCGATTATATCATTTGGTATTTAGGTTTTCTTCATCCACTTGTATTTTTCAGGTCAGATTCCTGATAAACCGCTCAACATCTTTTTTGTTGAGAATTCGCAAAACTATAGCGCGATTGCCTTCAATCATATAGAACACCCGGTACTTGTCCACCCTGAGCCTGTAATAATCTGAATTTGTTCCTTTGATCTTTTTGATTGCTTTTCCTCCGGGAAAAGGGTTGTCCCTGAGTGCCTGTGTTTGACATAGTAAAGAGTTAATTTTATACTTATTTTGTGTTTAAGATCGCTTTGATTGATGGTCAGGGGGGCGGTATCGGGAGCCTGATTGTAAAGGGGCTGAGGGAAGTATTCGGAGATGAGATCGAAATACTCGCGCTCGGCACTAATGCGGCTGCGACATCGTCTATGATGAAGTCGAGGGCGAACAAAGGGGCAACGGGGGAGAACGCAATTGTATGGAACGCGAACAGGGTCCATATGATTATAGGACCTCTGAGTATTGTATTGCCCAATGCGATGCTCGGGGAAATAACACCGAAGATGGCGGAGGCGATTGCGTCGTCCGGCGCAAAGAAAATTCTTCTCGCTCTTAATCAGGAGGGGATAGAGGTCATAGGAGTTGAGAAAGAGCCGTTGCCGCATATGATAGAGAAGATCATTGAGACTGTGAGGCGGGAGTCAGGAAAGGAGAAGTAATATGTGTGAAGCAAATGCCTATATCTACAAGGATGGAAAAGAAGACCTTTATCTGGAGAGTGTAGATATCATGAGGCCGGAGGAGGGGAAGATCTTTCTCCGGAATCTTTTTGGAGAGCAGAAAGTTTTTGACGGGGAGATCAGGGAAATATCTCTCCTGCAGCATAAGATCGTCCTGGAAAAGAAATAGGAGAATGAGCGCTGTGCAAGGTATTCTGCAGGTTTAACCGTGGACGGTTCTGTTTCTAAAAATATTACCTGCTGCCGGCGATGCGGCACATGCTGCCTGAAAGGCGGCCCTGTATTGCACCATGAAGACAAAAAAATCCTCCTCGACGGACACGCGGGGCATCAGCACCTGATAACCATCAGGAAAGGGGAATTGGTATTTAATCCTGTCAGGGGCAGACTGGAACACGTCCAGCGCGAGCTTGTCAAAGTAAAAGGGAAGAAAGAAGACTGGTCATGTTACTTTTATGATGAAAAAGAAAACTCGTGCGGGATTTATGAGCACCGCTTCCTTGAATGCCGCCTTCTGAAATGCTGGGACACGGCTGATATAATGTCCGTCATCGGCAAAGATATGATCGTCCGCGCCGACATCGTTAACCCTGAGGACCCGATTATGAGTGTTATTGATATCCACGAGAAAGAATGTCCTTTTCAGGAAATAGAAAGTCTGGTCTCGGCTTTGTCTCGCGGGACCGATAAACAAAAAACCATTGCGAGTCTGACCGAGCTTGTCAAGAAAGACCTGTCTATCCGGTCCTGCACGCTGTCTGAATTGGGGCTGAAGGATGAATTTGAGTCTTTCATTTTCGGTCGCCCTGTTCATGAAATTCTCGAGACCCACGGACTGTCTATACGTCATAATCAGGCGGATTTACAGAGAGCAGGGTAATGCATCTCCGCTGTTACATAAATCCTTTTTTTTCTTCCGGATTTTCATAAAATAAGATTGAAACAAAAAAGATGCAGAAATAATCGGAGAAGCGTGAATGGACCGGAAGGCAAAACGTGTTGTTTGTGCAGGGACCTTTGATTATCTTCATCCAGGACATATTGATTTTCTCAAACAGGCGAAGTCCTTAGGTGATGAACTTATAGTCATTGTAGCGAGAGATGAGAACGTTGAGAAGATTAAGGGTATTAAGCCTGAGCACGAGGATTACCGGAGATTGAATCTTGAAAAAACCGGTATCCCTGATAAGGTCGTACTCGGCAATCTGGGACAATATCCTCTCTCTATACTCAATGAGCTTTTGCCCGACATAGTTGCGCTCGGGTATGACCAGAGGGTATCCGAAGATGACATAAAGGCGATATTGCCTGAATGCATAGTCGTTCGCCTGAAGCCGTTTCATCCCGATTTGTTTAAATCTTCGCTCTACCGGTCCGGTAAATGACAAGTATCAAATTGTTCATATAAATAGGAGGCCTGATGGCAAAAGTAAAGAGCGCTCTTGAGATCGCCCTGGAAAAAGCAGGAAAGATCGGCGGATTGTCGGAGGAAGAAAAGGAAAAAATCAAAGAGGAAGAGAAAGTGATATCCATCCTCAAAGAATTCTATCAGGGAAGGCTCGATTCAAACGGCCTATGGGAGAGATTAAAAGGGAGCAAACCCTCTTTGTTGAGGAAGGTCCAGATGAACTTAATCGATTCTCTCGGTCTGGGGAATGCGCATGAAGAGTTAATTATGAAAAAGACGGGCATTCTGGCTGTAGAAACACTGAAAAAGGACCCGAATACGGCAGTGATCGAATCCGGACTGAATTCAATTGAAGAGCTGCAAAGAGATTACGAAGAAACAAAGGAACGAATTATCGAAGATTTAAAGAAGCAGATAGAAATAAACCCGCAGTTGAGAATGCAGCCGGTAAGAATGCCCGATGGAAAAACGGCAATGCAAATGAAAGTATCTGTTGACGAAGCGGTAAAAGCCAGATTGTCGGATTACCTTTCGGAACACGAAGAGCAATACAGCGGGGAATTTGCCGGGATCATCGAAGAATTAAAAGAGCATATGCAATAATATATTCTGAAATATAGAAAAGCGTCCTGATATGAAGTAGAATGATATTCATAATATGCCAGGAGGGAAACATATGGTGGGTAAAAAGGTTAGCCAGGTTCTTTTCATAGTATTATTTATTTCAGCCGCATTCTTTCTCATAGCTCAAACCCGTTCATTTGGTGAAATGAGCGGTATGCAGGACCATCAGCATCATGCCGGCGACAGTATGTATAAGCATGCAAATGCAACAGCAGAAGCGGCTGTTGAACTTAAGACAGAGCCCATAAGCATAAAGGCAGGTAATCCCGCAACTTTGCTGGTAACTATCAAAGATCGCGAAGGAAAGCCGATGCAGGAACTTTTCGTCCATCACGACCGCATCTTGCATGTGGTAATTGCGAGTCAGGACTTCAGTGTATTTGCCCACATCCATCCGGAAGATTTCGGGATAATAACCCCGGATATGAAAAAGGCCGCAAGATATCCTGTGCGCTTTACCTTTCCAAAATCCGGGCGTTATATAATCGGAGTTGATTTTGCCGCCAAGGACCAACTTTTTTCGAAGCATTTTGTGTTGGATGTCGCGGGTGGACCTGCCTTAAGACATTTGGCGAAGGACTTCTCAAGGGAAAAGGAAATCGGGGACATAGACGTGACTTTATCTTTTGCGCCTGAAGGGATTAAGGCCGGGAAAGAAGTGACGCTCAATTATATGTTCAGAAAAAAAGGGAGACCTGTTAACGACCTTGAGCCCTATCTTTCAGCGCCCATGCATCTTGCGATAATCTCGTCCGATCTGAGCCATTTCATGCATACGCACGGTGAAGTGTCTGATATGTCCGGTATGCCGGGTATGAGGCACGAAGCTCATCACATGGAGATGGATATGACAGTCCCTGAAAAGTTCGGTCCCAAGATTGAGGTGCATACTGTTTTTCCGGCTAAAGGTCTGTATCAGATATTCGGCCAGGTGCAACACCATGGCAAGGTAATTCTCACAAGCTTTATGGTCCAGGTTGATTAAGATGATTGTTTGTCCTTTCAAAAAGGTTGATATTACTATATAAACTGATAGAATTCATTTAGCCGGAAAAATGCAATTGATAGGGGGTACATATGCTGAAGAACTTGCTAATCGCCGCTTGCTTTTTTAAAAGACATATGATGCTATGCTGCGCTCTTGGTCTTGCTCTATTGTCAATTCTGCTGATGCCGGTATATGCGTCTGCTCACTTATTTGCCATACATGTTTTTGCGTGATAGCATTTAATATTTGTGTGAAGCTAAATCCTGCATTGTAAAGGTTTTTGTGGCCGTATGCCTGTCTGTAAATTCTCTGATTTGCATTTTCGCCTTATTATTAATCTCACCTTCTTTTATATAAGCCGATAATTTTCGCCTGTTCAATTATATGTCCTTTTATAGCTTTTTCCAGGTCGGTCTTTGTTGAATTGGGAGTCAAACTGAGGATGGTGTCAATGGCGTAGATTTTAAAAAAATATCTGTGGGTCCCGGGAGGAGGGCAAGGACCATTGTATATTTTTTTTCTGAAATCATTCGGACCCTGTATCGCTCCTGCCGGAACAGAGTTTTCTTTGATTTCTTTTGTTTCAGGAGGTATATTCCAAACGACCCAATGTACCCATATCCCTCCCGGCGCGTCATAATCATCAACAATCAGGGCAAGGGACTTTGTCTTAGGCGGAACATGTTCGATCAGCAGGGGAGGGTTACTGTCGATCCCTTCGCAGGAATGCTTTGAGGGCACGTAAGCGTTATTCTCAAATGCAGGGCTTGATATTTTTAATCCGTCTGCTGCGGTTGCGTCTTTGCCGATGCCGGCAGACACAAATAAAAATAGAACCATTACCGGTAAGAAAAAAATATTTTTTTCCATCTTTTCCCCCTGTGATATAAGAAACGGGTTATTACAAAAGTTTGCCTATGGATGAAGGCATAACTGATCAGCCTCTCTCTTTAATATTTTGGCAATGTCCGCATCGAGGCCGCTTCTTTTTATGAAATAGGTTTCATCCATGTCCGCAATGTCCCTGGCTAATATAATATCGTTGCGGAAGAGGACCTCAAGCGAACTCTTTCTTATTGAGGACAGGATTGTTACAGGATAAAGCTTTTTATTATCGATCATCTTCTCCAGGCTGTCTTTTTCAGGATATTTCCAACTTACTATTTTCAGCCCGACGCATTCGGCATATTTTATTGCATCTGTGGTGCAGCGTGTGTTGGTCACAAGCCATCCCTGCTGTATAGTGAAATTCTTTTCAGGCTTTAAGTCATAGGACCTTTTGATGTCCGCAAATCGTGAATGGATATAAAGCGCTATTTTTATATCAGTGGGATTTCCCGCGTTGCTGTGGTATTTGCATTCTACAACAAAGCCCTTGTTCTCCTTGCTCGCAACGATATCGACTTCATGCGCAACACAGTACCCGTTCATGAGCCTGTCCAGTTCAACAGAATAACCATAAACCTCGAGTATCTTTGCAAAGTATTTTTCGAACTGATAACCGGCAGGGCCGAGGAAATAGATTGCCTTCTTAATGGAATATCTCATATCTGAAGCGCGGTTATAGCGCCTCAGTAGTTTTTTAGCCATTCTGAAGATGTGTTTTGTATGGGAAGTCGGGGATATCTGGGATTCAACCTTTTGGGCAATATCCAGGGCGGCGTCTTCTGATGCCCCGGACCGGACTAACGACGCTATTAGTTTCTGAATATTGAATTCCTCAGACTGCCCTGATGCCTTGATTATTGTGTGTGCCATATAAGATTAACAGAATTATTTTATTGATGATGCGGATTTATGTCAAACAAAAGCATCGGGTATCATAAATCGTATACCGTAAATTTTCTACTCCTTATCAGTTAAGATGACATCGGTTGCGGAGTACCAATCACAAGTAAACGATTACCTGGGTCCAAAGGTCTTCATCAATGCTTCATCAAACACGCACTTCTGTCATTTTTCAGCAAGTGTGGAGTATTCTTGTAAATGCGCGAACTCAAGCCTGGTTGGATTGCGAACTGAGTCTATAGTTTCACTTTTAAATGTATCTTGCACTGACACGAAATTACAAGATCATCCCGATTGACTTCCGGGATTTATTTCCCCAAAACTTCTCTTATTTTTTGCAAAAGCTTCGTCGGTGAAGCAGGTTTTTCGATATATGCAAATCCTTTTTCAATAATCCCGTGTTTGTGAATGATATCTGCCGGATATCCACTCATAAACAGCACCTTGATATCAGGCTTTATTTGCTTGATCTCATCATACGCCTCTTTACCGTTCTTGTTCGGCATTATTACATCAAGGAGTACAAACTGAATTTCATTCTTGTACCCCTTGAATTTGTTTATAGCATCCTGACCATCTATCGCGGTTATTACCTGATAACCATTTTCTTCAAGCAATTCCCTTGTGAATTCCCTTACCTCAGTTTCATCCTCTGCCAACAGCACTGTCTCCGTGCCTTTTTCAACAGTTTGTATAGCTTCAGGTTTTATCTCTTCTGCCTCTGCCCGTATCAACGGTAAATAAATTCTGAACGTGGTCCCTCTACCCAGTTCACTGTAAACATTGATATGTCCTTCATGCTGTTTGATTATCCCGTATACCATGGCAAGCCCAAGTCCTGTACCCTTACCGACTTCTTTTGTAGTGAAGAAAGGTTCAAATATTTTCTCCCTTGTCTCTCTTTCCATGCCGGCGCCTGTATCGGTCAACGATATAAGAGCATATTTTCCTTCTTTTCCAAAACCATGCCCTTTTATGAATCCGTTGTCAATAGCAACAATTTCAGTCCTGATAGTCAAAATCCCGCCTTTAGGCATTGCGTCCCTTGCATTCGTTGCAAGGTTCATCAATACCTGTTCTGCCTGCCCGGGGTCTGCCATGACAATCAGGGCTTTCTCTGAAAGTGTAGTTTGTAAGCGGATATCTTCCCCTATAATTCTTGATAGTAAATGATCTATTCTTTTGATAATCTCATTGAGATCTATCGGCCTTGGATTGATTATCTGTTTCCTGCTGAAGGCAAGAAGGCTTTTGGTCAAATTAGCCGCTTTATCTGATAATAAGAGGATGTTATCGGCATAACTCCTTAAAGGGTCCTCTTCTTTCAGCTTCATTTTCAGCAGATGACCATACCCCGTCATTGCGGTGAGGATATTATTGAAGTCGTGGGCAATGCCGCCTGCGAGCTGTCCGACAGTATCCATCTTCTGGGCATGAAGAAGCTGGGCATGCAGCTTCTCTTTCTCATGTTCTACCTTTTTTCTTGTAATGATCTCAGCATGGTATCGGCAATAGTACGCAGGAAATCTTCCTCTTTTTGGCTTCTGATATGCCCTTCTTTAAGATGGATATTTATTACTCCCAATATACTTTTGCCAAACAGGAGGGGCACAGCATAGTGACCGTGAGGAGCTATCCCTTCGCAACAGATTTCATGTCTTTCATCAATATGGTCGGCAAACTGTATTTGCCGGGTTTGCGCTGCCTTTCCGCAAAGGCACTTTCCGAAAGAAATGTGTGATTTTATGAGCGGTTCGGGAAGATTGATTTGAGCTTTCATCACCAGAACATCTGTCTGATCTTCTGCGATAGATATACTGCCAATTGGTTCAAAGGCAATCCAAGGATTTGAAACTATCATATTCAATGCATTCCGCAGAAATTCCTCTACTGGTATTTGTTTCATTGATTCGATCATAATCATGTTGATCGTAGTCTGGGCAAAGTAGTTATTATAAAGTTCTGCTTCTGAGGCCCGGAGCGCCTCTTCAGCACGTTTGCTATCGGTGATGTCTCTGACGGTAGCCTGGAGGAACCGCCTTCCTGCCAGCTCCATTCGTGTTAGTAATACGGTGGCGGGGAACTCCTCTCCGTCAATCCTCTTATGTATCCACTCAAAAAAATGGGAACCTTCCCGCATAGCTGTTTCAATCATCTCCTTAGCCTTTTCGCCCGAAGCGCGCCCGTCAGGCTGTCGCTCCGGCGATAGCTGCCAAGGCGCGTGGGAAATGAAATCCTCCTCATTCTTACACCTGAACATGGTAACTGTTGCCGGATTTCCGGAAGTGAATGCCCAAGAAGGTGGCTCCAAAGTCATTAAAGCGTCGCGAGAGCTTTCGAAGAGGCTGCGGAACCTCTCTTCGCTATTCTTCAGCGCCTCATCCGCCCGCTTGCGCTCAGCGATTTGGTGCACAAGTTGTTCATTGGCGATTAAAAGTTCTTCAGAACGTCTGAGATTGACCAAGAGGAAGCCGCTTAGAAGTCCTGTCAATAGCAGTCCAATTGATAAAGCTCCCCAAGGCTGCAGGCTTTTATTTTTTGCAATGTAATCGGGTGTTGGCACGCACCGTAGCAGCCATTCCCTCCCTGCCACATTTAACGTTTTGGCAAATGTGAGACCTCTGCTTGGCTCTGGCCCCTCATCACTTATTGGTGAGGCTGTTGTTATTCGCGTTCTTGCAGGGTGGAAGCAGAGAAGACGCTCTTTCTCTGGTAAAGATCTATCATAAAGATAGACATCGATTCCTTCGGGCTTTAGATAAGTAAGGGATTTCTCCATGATATCACCGATCCGAAAGACACCTAGGGCAAAACCCAGCAGCCCTTCCCGACGAGCCAAGACCGAATTGTCAGGAGCACCTCTCTTATATATTGGAGAAAAAACAAGAAATCCAAATTGATTTGTCTTCTCCTGCACCAGTACTATGCGTGCAGTGGCAACCTCCTCCCCCGTGTCGCGCGACCGCTCAAGTGATTCTTTCCGCGTTGGGTTCGAAGCCAGATCGAACCCTAAGGCGATCTCATTGCCCTTGTAAGGCTCCACAAAATAGACTGGAAAATATTCTGCTCTTTGACCGGCCCGTACCATTTTCCCATGAGCTACCCATTCGGTAATCTGGAAACCGGAGAAACCATCTCTTTGAGCGGCCTTTTCATATTCTTCTCGCTGACTATTAGATGTGCGCGGTATCCATTCAAGCGCTTGAATGCTGGGATGCTTCATCAAAAGAGGTGTTGAGAAAGCGTGAAACTCTGCTTTGGTAATCCTTCCTGAAAGAACATAAAAAGCTTTGAGCATTAAAAGCGCTTGCATATCAGATTCGATTTCTCTCTTCAAAAAGGCATAGCGGTTTTCTGCGCTCCGATCGAAGTCTTCCAACAACCTTTGGCGCTCCCAGTTATCCCAAAAAATGCAGTTGACCTAAAATAATATCCTCAAAGAAATTCTCCTTTCGTATTAGAATCAATAGGTTTGACCGACCATCAACTCTAAACGAAAGGAGAATAGAAATATGCAGTCAAAATGTAGCACAAACATTGAAATAAATAAAGTGAGGATTGGATTTACGGAGAAGAAGCTGACTGCATATGGGGGCTTCAGTTTATTGGCGGCATTCTTTGAAAAGGTCAAATTGAGAGGGATATTGCAAGAGGTGATTCCGGTCCATGAGAGTTCGCCCAATGGAATGGGGATATACAGCAAGGTATTGGCGTACATACTTCTGATCTATGCGGGAGGCAGCAGGTTTTCTCATCTGCTTTATCTTGGCTGGCAGGAGATTTTCACTGATCTTTTTGCAGTGAAGAGGCTTCCTTTAGCCTCTACGACATTGGGCAGGCTTTTCAGGAAGATCAGGAAACTGAAGGATGTGGAAGAGATGTCGGAGGGGTTATGGGGATACTTGAAGAAATTGATTCCCTGGGAGGAGCTCAAAGAGGACTGGTTGACGTTTGATTCTACAGTCCTTGAGAGATACGGCAAACAGGAGGGGGCAAAGAGGGGATATAACCCGAAGAAGAAGGGCCGTGGTAGCCACAGCCCGCTTCTGGCATTTCTGAACAAGAGCAAATATGTGGTGCATCTGTGGAATCGTCCGGGCAATGTGATGTCATGGAATAATATCATTGGATTTTTCGAGTCCACATGGCAGAGGATCAGCGAGCATATTGATATTAAGGGTGTTATTGCGGACAGCGGATTTTATCTCAGGGAATTTATCGAGCTTTTGGAGCGGAGAAAATTAATCTATATCATAGCCGCTCGTCTGTACCATCCTTTGCAGAGAATGGTTTATGCACAACAAAATTGGCAGCAGATAGAGGATGGAATATGGATCACGGAGTTTCTTTTTCAGCATGCGGATTGGATAACCGACAGGAGATTCATTGCAGTTCGGCAGGATATAAAGAAGAGACCGCACGCGATGGGAAAGGAGCTGTCTCTCTTTGGAGATGAGTTTGATACAGGTAACTATCGTTATAGCGTATGGATAACCAATTCGCATGATCCTGCATATGAGGTATGGAAGCAGTGCAGGCCGAGGGCAAACGATGAAAACACTATCAAGGAACTGAAAGAGGATTTTGCGCTTGGTGGGTTCTCGATGAAGTATTTCTATTCAACAGAGGCGGCGATGCTTATCCGGGTATTCATCTACAATCTGTTTGTCCTGTTTCGACATCAGATACTGGGGCAGCAAGAAAAGATAGAACGCTTGAAGACCTTGCGGTATAAGTATTTTGTACTCCCCGCTCATTTGGGATGGGATGGCAGGAAGCCTGTATTGCGAATATCCGTCTTTACGCAGAAAGTACGATCAAAACTGTTATACCTCTTTAACCGCATAGGACAATACTTTCCGCCCGGTATCGGTATTTGCACTGCAGTTGGAAGATGACAATAAAATTCAAAAGGAGATGTGCCAAGAAACAGTGCAAAGATTAGCTTTGCTAACGCTAATTCCGATAATGCCTTGATGGGCTTGTATCTACAGGTATGTCTTTTCTATCTGCACTTTTCGGGTTATGTGCAACAATAAAGGCCCCTACAGACAGCGCACCACCAGTGAGAATTATCACTCCGATTGTGATGATTTTTTGTTTGATCACAGAAGTAATCATCTCTTTTTCACGACTCCATTTAATGAAACTTTGCTCAGAATATACAAGATCTGACGTGGTTTTGCAAACATGCGACTGGGGGAAGTTCTCATTTCAACAATGCAGAGTATTTGGATGTATTACTCGCTTATTACATTGTTGCAGAAGAGCGCGTTTCTTTGGGAAAGACCAGCAGTTGGTGTTTAATTGTCTATAACATTTCTTACTTTTATTAAGAGGTTATCCGGTGAAGTAGGTTTTGAGATAAAGTTCAGACCAACTTCTAAAAGTCCTTTTTTATAAATAACATCCGCACTATATCCACTGACAAAAATTACTTTTATATTAGCCTTAATCTTTCTTATCTCTGCATACACTTCTTTCCCATTTTTCTTTGGCATGATAACATCAAGAATAAGTAGATGGATATTATCTTTATTTTTATCAAATACCTTTACGGCATCATTTCCGTCAACTGCTTCTATAATGTGATACCCTGCATTTGAAAGTACCTCTTTCAGGAGGTTTCTCACCTGCGCATTATCCTCTCCGACAAGGATTGTTTCACTGCCTCCTTTTACCTTCTGTGAGTCCTCAGGTTTAATTTCTTTAACCTCTGATTGAATCAATGGCAATAAAATCTTGAATGTCGTGCCCCTTCCGGATTCACTGTATACGTTGATATATCCATTATGCTGTTTGACAATCCCATAAACCATTGCAAGTCCAAGGCCTGTGCCTTTCCCTACCTCCTTTGTTGTAAAAAATGGCTCAAATATTCTCTCCCTGATATTCTCATCCATGCCGGTTCCCGTGTCCTCAACTGACAGCAGGGCATAAGAACCCGGTTTGCCGTAATCATAGGCCTTGATATACTCAAGATTTATTTCCACACGGTCTGTCCTGATTATGAAACTTCCTCCTTTGGGCATAGCGTCCTGCGCGTTTGTGGCAAGGTTCATGAGTATCTGATCTATCTGAGTGCTATCAGCCATAATGGTTAAATCAGCATTTGTAAGAATGGTAGTGAGTTCTATATCCTCACCTATTACCCTCAATAAAAGACTTTCCATATCTTTGATTATCTTGTTCAGATTCACCGGTTGAAGATTGACTATCTGTTTTCTGCTGAAAGTCAGAAGGTCATTCGTTAAAATAGCAGCCCTATCGGCAGCGCTTAAAATTTGCCCCACATAAGCACTCATGTGGTCATCTAGAGGTGCTTCATTTTTCAATAGGTGACCATAACCTATGATAGCTGTCAGAAGATTGTTGAAATCATGAGCTACCCCTCCGGCAAGCTGACCTATAGCCTCCATCTTCTGTGCCTGAAGAAGCTGTTCCTCAAGCTTTTTCTGGACGGTTATATCCCTGAGAAAATTCAGTGTGGCTGGCCTTCCTTCCCAAGTTGATAGCTCTGTGCTGATTTCAACCCATAATGTTTCTCCTGCTTTATTGATGATCCTGAAAGAATACACAGATGGAACATCCTCTCCTCGCAATCTTCTCTGGAGTCTATCCATAACCATATCTTTATCATCGGCATGCAGGAAATGGGAAAAATGTACGCCTGTCAATTCTTTCTTTGTATATCCTAAAATTGCTATCGATTGTCGGTTTCGAAACTTTATTATTTCGTCCTGCACAATAAAAATAGCATCATTTGCATTTTCTACGACAAGACGGTATTTCTCTTCAGAGGCCATTAGCGCTTCTTCAGCTCTCTTTCGGTCGGTGACATCTAGGAAAGTTGCAATCGTGCCCTGTAATCTGCCATCGTCAGATAATAAAGGAGCGCCATAAACCAAAACAATGCGCTTGCCGCCACGTTTTCCTACCATCTCCAGCTCGTAGCTTGATGCAATTCCTTCTAACCGCTTCCTGTGCTCATGTGCCACTTTTTTCAGACTTTCTGTGGTGAAAAATGATTGCCATTCCTGGCCGAATATCTCATTAGCATTCTCAACTTCGAGCATATGACACATAGCTGAATTTATATAAACAGTTCTATGATCCGTGTCGTCCTGCCAAATGCCTGTCGGGGTGCTTTCAACAAGAGTGCGAAACAGTTTTTCACTATCACGCAACGCTCCCTCAGCTTTCATACGTTTGGTGATATCTCTGAAACTCCATACGCGACCTTCTATTTCACCATCTCTAAGCAAAGGGGCCGAAAACCGTTCAAACACCCGCTTATCCTTAAAAAATAGCTTATCCACATCTTCTCCGGTTGATTTATACAGTTTCTTGACTTTAGAAAGAAAAGTATTTGAGTCTTCTAACTGATCAAGGACATAGCTGAGTAGCTTCGCGTCGTCTTTCTGCACTATGAGATCTGACGGAATGCGCCACATCTCTGCAAACCGCTTATTCGAATGTGTTACCTCACCCTTTTTATTAACAACAAGGATACCATCTGCAGTTGCTTCGATAGTATTTCTAAGAAGATCCTTGCTTTCCTGCAGTGCTTCCTCTGCCTTCTTGCGCTCGGTAATGTCTCGGATTGCTGCATGGAGCATTGGTCGGCCAGCAATCGATATAAGAGTACAGATCAGCTCTGTGAGAACCGGAGTCCGGCTTGCATCGTGTTTGAAGTGCGCCCACTCATATCGTGCTGAACCTCGCTCCAGAACTGTTTTGAGAATTTCATCCCCCTTCTCCCTGGACAGTGCGCCATTCGGCTGAAACTCAGGCGCAAAATCTTCAGGTGTATGCCCAATAACCTCGGTCTTGTCTTGTAAGGCAAAAAGATCAAGGAACGCATCATTACAATCGACAACCTTTCCTTCGTGGTTCAAAAGGAGTTGGGCTTCCGCGGATTTCTTGAAAAGTGTCTTGAACCGCTTCTCACTATCTTGCAATGCCTCTTCAGCCTGCTTGCGCAGAGCCTCCAATTCCTCGATAAGATGTTTTTTTGTCTTTGCTTGGTCTTTCATTAAAAGTTCCACACTGAATGAATTTAAATAAGGTTATTGAAAAAACAATCCATTCTATAAGTTGGGATATGTGAGTGAGTATAAATTTTGCGAAAAGTCATTTTTGCACCATTGATACTATAGAAATGTTAACTTGATTTCGATTATACCATCTACAAATAATATTGCAACTGAACTGAATGAACTCCGCAAAAACTGCAAGCATTTAGATGGGTGTCAAGCTAACTTCACATGTCTAATTCCTTACAAAAATTGAAGTGACCCATTGCAGATTTCCCTGTTAGAGCTTACATGACAGGACAAACATTTATTCTTATTGAGTACAATCATAAATAATTACTTAATGATAAGGAATACCTTGCACATTCCTATGTGTACTCAAATTTTTGAGGATATTATCTCGGCTGCGCAGTATAGGTAAAAATAAACAACGGGGTTAAATTTCGTGAATAAGGACGCAGTGAACTCGTCAAAATCCCTCGTGTAATATATTCAAATAAAAAGCATATTACGCTGTCCATAATACTCCGGAATAGGTTTTCCAAATGATCCGGAATGAGTGACCATAATCACCGGAATACGCTATCGAGAAAGGATTTTCTGCGTATATAAATGACAAAGGCGCAGTAAGTATATCTTGCCCGGCCATCGATATAAATCAGTAATTTGTGATGTGCTCGATGATCTTCATCTGTGAATCAGCGTTGCTCCAGATTATCTGGATAGAATCACCCGATATGCTTTTCCAATACAGCCCCGTCGGCGTATACAGGTGGGACTCCGTGGAAAGCCGGTATTTGAGAACTATCGGCTCAACATCCTGCCCGACATAGATGCGGCCTTTAAGCACCGAATCAAAAAAAGCAAACTCCAATTTGTATTTCCATAGCAGCAGGCCGTCCCTGTAAATCGTCAAAAGGTCTGAATAGGCCTCCAGGAGGTCTTTTTCTCTTTTCGTGGTTCCCGCGTTTCTTAATGCTGTAAGTTCGGTTGAAAGCTGCTGTATATGGTCGGCGACCTGCTGGTAGGATTCGCCTGCGGCTATCGAGGTTTTTACCGAAAGGCCAGCGCTGTTCAATTTATCGAATTTGTTCTTGTTAATTTCCGGTTCTGATGTACAGGCGCTATTGAGAATAAAAATAATCAATAGCGTCACCAATAAGCTTTTCAGTCCTTTCGTTTCAAATAACAATATTTTCACACCATCTCGCTATATTTATAGTATATTAATAACTTATGAAAAAAGAAGTTGTAAAGATAATTGAAGATTCGCTGAAAAAACTCGGGGTTGAGGCGGTCCCTGCGATAGAGATCGAAGTTCCGCCGAATGATTCCTTTGGCGATCTGGCTACGCCGGTGGCGATGTCTCTCGCCAAGGTATTGAAAAAAGCTCCTAAAAGAATTGCGGAAGAGCTTGCAGGTTTAATGAAAGATGAGACTGTTTTCGAGAAGATAGAGATTGCCGGACCCGGGTTCATCAACTTCACGTTCTCAAAGGAATACCTTTATTCGGAAATAAAAAAAATGATGCAGTACGAAAGCAGTTTTTTTAGGTCAGACATCGGAAAGGGCAGGAGGGTGCAGATTGAGTTTATAAGCGCAAACCCAACCGGTCCTTTGCATCTCGGGCATGGTAGGGGTGGCGCTATAGGCGAGGCCCTCTCGAATTTACTTAAGGCAGCGGGATATGTTGTCGAGCGGGAATATTACGTAAACGATGCAGGGAAGCAGGTAAAAATCCTCGGCCTATCTGTATTCGCGCGCTATCAGCAGCTTCTCGGGATTGAGTACCCGTTCCCTGAAGACGGATATAAGGGTGAGTATATAGAGGACATAGCGAACCGGATAATTAGAGAGCACGGGAAGAAATATATTCAGATGAGCTTTGATGAAGCAGCGGACTTTTTTATCGATCACTCGTATCAAAAAATATTATCCGGTATAGAAGAAGATCTGAAGGATTTCGGCATAGCCTTTGACACATGGCAGAGTGAAAGGGAGCTTTTTAAAGCAGGCGAGGTTGAGAAGGCCATGGAGGACCTGAAAATAAAAGGGTTTGTATACGAAAAAGACGGAGCTACATGGTTTAAGGCAACTGCATTCGGAGATGATAAGGACAGGGTCATCATCAAGCAGGACGGGGAATATACCTACTTTACATCCGATATCGCCTATCACAGGAAGAAGATAGAAAGGAAATTCGATGAGCTCATCGATATATGGGGCGCGGACCATCACGGCTACATCCCGAGGGTCCAGGCGGTCATCGAGGCCCTCGGTTACCCGAAGGAGAAATTGAAGGTCGTTCTTGTACAGATGGTCACGTTATTGAGAGGCGGAAAACTTGTCCAGATGTCGAAAAGGGCCGGTGAGTTCGTCACGCTCAGAGAGGTCATGGATGAGGTCGGCGCGGACACGACAAAATTCATATTCCTCACGAGAAGGCCGGACAGTCACCTCGAATTCGACCTTGAGACCGCGAAGGCCCAGTCGTCGGAAAACCCGGTATTTTATGTGCAGTATGCGAACGCCCGTATAAACAGCATATTCTCCCATGCAAAGGAGAAAGGAATATCTGTTGATACACTGTACGATTCGGACTTTACGCTTCTGTCGGAGAATGAGGAAATCAGCATAATCAAGAAGCTCCTTATGTATCCTATGATATTTGAGGGCGCTGCCGATGCCCATGAACCACACAGGATCACATTCTACCTTCAGGAGCTCGCGGGGACATTTCATCCTTTCTATAATAGACACCGGGTAGTGCTCGATGATATGGCATTGACCAGGGCGAGACTTGCGCTATGCGACGCGATAAGGATTGTGCTCCGCCACGGCCTGGAGGTGCTTGGGATAAGCGCTCCGGACAGGATGTGATTGACAATATCCATGATATCCTGTTATAAATAACAACTATGTTAAAGAAAACCGAAAAGATATGGATGGACGGCAAACTTGTGAATTGGGATGACGCCAATGTGCATGTCCTTACCCATACCTTGCATTATGGGCTCGGTGTGTTTGAAGGTATAAGATGTTATGAAACCGGGAAAGGCCCGGCGATCTTCAGGCTTGATGAGCATGTCGACAGGCTCTTCAGTTCAGCCCATATCTTTATGATGGAAATCCCCTATTCAAAAAAAGAGATCAGAGATGCGATAATCAAGACAGTAAAAGTTAACAGGATAAAGGAATGCTACATTAGGCCTCTGGTTTATATAGGGTATGGCGCAATGGGTCTGTATCCGAAAGAGAACCCGATTAATGTGTCTATCGCTGCATGGCCGTGGGGGGCCTATCTCGGAGATAAAGGGCTGACCGACGGTATCAGGATTAAAACTTCGTCTTTCATAAGGAACCATGTGAATGCGAACATGACGCGGGGGAAGGTCTGCGGGTACTATGTGAATTCACAGCTTGCCAAGAATGAGGCCATCTCATGCGGATACGATGAGGCGCTGCTGCTCGACACTGAAGGATATGTGTCCGAAGGTAGCGGCGAGAACGTATTTATTGTGAGAAACGGCCTGTTAAAGACCACGCCATTGACCTCCATACTCGAAGGTATAACGAGGAGCAGCATTTTGAAAATCGCTGGTGATGAAAAGATAAGGGTGGTTGAAGAAAGGTTTACACGAGACGAACTGTATATTGCTGATGAGGCATTTTTTACCGGCACCGCTGCAGAGGTGACTCCTATCAGAGAGTCTGATGGGAGAGTTGTTGGGAAGGGAAAGCCGGGTGAAATAACCCAAAAACTGCAATCGATATTTTTTAATATTGTGAAGGGTAAGAATAAAAGATTTGAATCTTGGCTGACGAGGATCTGACTTTTAAAATGCAAAAGGGGTGCGCATTTTAACTGCGCACCCCTTTTTTGATTATTACTCCTATTATTTCTTTTCTTCTTTCTTTACTTCTTCCTTTTTATGGCACTTTCCGCAGTCTGATTCTGAGGATTGAGAGAATACTACCTTGCCATTATGGTCTTTCCCGTCATGACATTTTCCGCAGTAATCGGGTTTCCCGTGGTCTTCTTTTGTCATCTTGAATGAACCTTTTTTCATTCCAAAAGGTTTCGGATGGCAGTCATTACATTTCATCCCCTGCTTGGCGCTGTGCGTGTCTCCACTGAATACGACTTTGCCATTGTCTCCACCGGCGTATTCTATCGTTTTGCCCGGACCTACTGCCATAGCGCTGCCGACAAACGCGAGAGCTACGAACAGACTAATTATCAAAGTTGCAATCTTCACTATATATCACCCCCTTTCATAAAAAATCTCAGACTCTTGAGAGTCTGTTACAAATTCCATGCCATACGGTTTAAGCACAACCTATAAAGATTTTACTACAAACAGGTCTCCTCAAAAAGGGAGATATTCTTTATTTAGGAAAATTATCTATTGATAAACCATCGAGGCTATCTTTGCAGTAAGGTCTCCGAGCATATTAGTATAACTTCCGAGTTCGTTGTCGTACCATCCATAGATACTCGCCTGTGTAATAGGGATTTCCATGTTTTGAGGGAGTTGTTTCACGAGTTCGGCGGGCATTCCGGAAAACTTTGAAAGGTCGAGAGTGGCAAAGGCCGTCCTCGTGTGAGTTTCGTGTCCTTCAATGATAGTGGCCGGACCGAAGTGGCCTACAATGTCTGAGGACACATTCTGCTCATCGGTATATTTAATATAACCTCTTTTTTCTTTTTGCTCGGCCTTGCGGTAAATATCGTTGATAAGCGTCCTGTTGATTGCAGGGCCTCCGACTTCATCGGAAAAGGTCACTACCAAAATAATAAGAGAGCCTGAGGAGGTCGGGATACGCACTGATTCGGCGCTGAAGCCGATCTGGTTCATTTCGGGTATCACAAGGCCGAGGGTTTTGGCGGCCCCTGTGGTAGTCAGAATAATATTGTTCATGATGCTTCTGTTTTTGCGCAGGTCGGTTGCGCCTGACGTCGGCAGCCTGTCAAGCACCTCCTGGGTACCGGTCGCGGCATGGACAGTGGCCATGGATGCGTTGAGTATCTTCTTCGCGCTGAAGTAATCCAGTAGCGGTTTAATCATATAGGCGAGACAGGTGGTTGTGCAGGAAGCGGCTGAAATAATGTGATGTTTGGCATTTTCATAGGTGTCGTCATTGATACCTATTACGGTAGTCGTTGCATCCTCAGGAACAGCAAGGCCTTTTTCTTTTATCTTAAATGGCGCAGAGACAATGACCTTTTCGGATCCTGCTTCAATATGTCCTCTGACAGAGCCTTCTTTGGCATCCGGCGGGACTGTAGGGTCTTTAAACTTCCCTGTTGCTTCAACCACCACTTTAACGTTATTATTCTTCCAGGCGATATTCCTCGGGTTCCGCGATTCTCTCAGGATAGTAACCGGTATCCCATCGATGAGCATTGTACCCTTATCTTCATTGACGTTCTTGATTACCCTTGCCGCTTTATATCCGTGAAGATATTGGTGCAGTGACCCATATGTAGAATCTTTTTCAATATACAGAGCGACATCCTCAAGCTTTGTCCCTGCTTTTCTGCCTATATTAACGACAATCTCCGAAAAATATTTTCTGCCTATATGGTTCCATAGTGTCAGCTTGCCGATTCTTCCAAGACCGTTGATGCCCAGGACAGGTTTTTTTTCAGAGATCATTATTTTCCACCTTCCATATTTTTATTTGTTCATTTTTAAATGACTCCATGCCCGAAGCCGATACCGTTAAAATCATATCACACTATTATAGCACTACAAAAGTTCTATAAGTTGGTACCTGTTTCAGCCCTTATCTCTTTTACCTGATGTTTGCCTGAATAAACAGAGCCGTTCCGTCCGTCGATGCTCAGGAAATCGCCTACCTTAATGACGCGGTTATTCACCATACACTTTTTTTCATTCTCCCAGACAACTAAATTATTGCAAGCCACAATGCAGGTTTTCCCCAGCCGGTTGGCAATAATTGAGGCGTGAGATGTTGACCCGCCCCGGGCGGTCAATAATCCGTCAGTCTCCGAAATATGTCTGATGTCATCCGGGACAGTATCAGACCTGATCAATATAAGGGGCGTAGACGGGTCTTTTTCCCTGAGTTCCTGTATTTCATCCAGATCAAATACGGCCCTGCCGCTCAATGCGCCGCCGCCGACGCCGATTCCACGTGAAAGGTAGCTGGCAGAGAGTTTCTTTGAGGGCAGAAATGCCATGAAACTCTCTTTTCTTGTGACAGCCATGTCCCGTGTCTGCAGTATGTACAGGTTTTCGCTGCTCCTGCCTTCGAAAGTGAATTCAATCTCCTGGGCGCCCCACCTCTCCTGATAAATCAGGTCCTTGCTTATTTTGAGCAATGCGGTATAGATTTCCGGAAAATTGTCCTCGAATGAGATTTCGTTTGTCCTGTCCTCAAAAGGCTTCTGCTCGTTTGATATGGGTAATGTTCTTACAAGTCCTGATACGATATCTTCACCTTGCGCGCTTGTCGCGAAATCACCCCATAGCATGATCCTGTCTCCTGACTCTTGGGGGTTACGCGTAAAAAGTACGCCGGTACCTGAATTCGTATCAAGATTGCCGTAGGCCATCGCCTGTACAATCACCGCCGTGCCCCAGTTCTCGGACAGACCCAATATCTCACGATACGCCTGCGCCTTATTTGAATACCATGAGTTAAATACCTGTTCTATAGCCTTATGCAGCTGGGACCTGGGGTCATCTGTAATTTCTATGCCGTTCAATTTAATAGTCTCCCGGTATGCCAATGCAAGGTCTCTCATCTGCTGCGGAGCAAAATGAATTTTCTTTAAGACCTTGTGTCTGGACTTGAACGAATTCATGATGTCATCAAATTTGTCTCTTTCCATGCCGTACGACATCCCCCAGCACTGTAAAAAACGGCGGTAACAATCCCATACAAACCACGGCTTGTGGGTCCGTCTTATTAATCCATTACAGATGGATTCGTTTATGCCGACGTTCAGAAAAGAGATCATCATTCCCGGCATGGAAATAGCGCCACCGCTTCTTACGGATACAATCAACGGATTTTCAGGATCACCAAAGACTTTTCCGGTCTGTTTTTCGAGCGTGGTAAGCTGTTCCCTGATCTCTTCTTCGAGATGTTCCCCGGCGTATCTGAACCTGTTGATAGCCTTCTCACAGCGGAACACTTCAGTAGTAATAATAAAACCCGGCGGGACGGGTATCCCGAGGGTCGCAAGTTTTATGAGGTTATATCCCTTATTCCCAAGATGGATCCTGTCTTTCGTGGCACTGTTCGGGATATGAATACCGGACAGTGCTTTCTTCGGATCATAGCTCATCAGCAGATCCAGGTTCTGCACATCAAGACCCTCTGCCTGTTCAAAGAGCGTTTTTAATATCCTGCTTATAAAAACGTCCAATTGCTGGAGCCCGAATGAAGCCGCAACTACCTCCCTCAAAAATTGTTCGGATATCTTGTTGATAAATTCAGATTCATTCTGTTCGTGATCTGTCTGAAGATATTTTGAGAGTATATTTTCAGCGCCGAGCTGAGAGATTATATGCTTCAGGTTGTTCTTGAAGATGCCGCTGTAATGCGTATTGAGAATATCCTGTACGGCCTCGGAGAATCCCCCAAATATGTCTATATACTGAGAAAAGGAAAATCTTCTTACCTCCAAAGCTACGGATAATAGTTCCAGCGCGTTTTCCAGTTTGTTTGAAGATATACCGTCAAGCTGCAAGGCCCTGAAAAAAAGATTGACATACTTTTCGATCTGGAACAGGGTGGCCCTTGTAATAAATTTGAGGTTGATTGAATTAATGAGTTCTTCGAAAAGGATATTCGCCAGGTTTTCCAGTCGAAATGTTACCGCCATAGCATCAAATTTTCTCTCATGATATTTACCGTACATCGATTGAATGCCGGCGGCAATATGTCTTTTATGGTAGATATTTTCAACCGCCTCGTATTTTTCGGATGACAGGATGATATCTCTCAAGAGCTCCAGGTAGCTCAGGACGCCTTCAAGACGCTGTGAAACGTTCCCTTCTTCTAATACGGATATCAGCGCGTCTGTATTTGGAAGCCCAAGGCTCTGGATATATCTTAAGTGATACTTGATATCCTGAGGGTCCATTTTATATTTTTTAGTGAGCAGCTGATAGAATTTGACCGAGAGCTCCGCGCGTTTCCTTTCCCTTTCAGAGATATCAGGCATGCCCCGGGTAAATTCGAGGATCTCTTCATCCGAAAGGCGGAGAAGGTCTTTTACGTCGGAAATTCCTTTATTGAGAAATATATCATTGAAGATGATATACAGCTCATCGATATATGCTCCTGAAGTCTTGATCCGCTGATAAACATCCCCAGGCAGGAATTCCTTCAACGGCGTCTTGTCCTTTGTCCGCCAGAAGTGTATGACTGCCTCGATAAAATCAACTACACGGGCGCTGCTTTCGACATGGCTCTGCTTCCGCAGAAAATGCACGAGGATATCCGCCCTGTGAGTTGATTCATCGATTTCGGTAGAGACTTCTCTTAGCGGGCCTTCAGCCCCGATCTCGCTGAAATAAGCGGGGAACAACTTTGCCATCTGTTTAATGAGGTGATAGACGGGTCTGACGTCGCTGTTCAGGAGTTCCGTTATATCTTTCTGGAAAAGATCAGTGTCGTTGATATGTACGCCGCATAATCGCAGATGGATGATTAAGGCCGAGATGAGTGATTTGGACCACTTGGGATTGTTCTCTATTAAATCAAGCCAGGTACGGATATTTTTAAGGTGGGAGCGATTTGACCTGACCTGCCATTCGTCGGTTACCCCGCATATCCCCGGATGATGGAACCCGAGAGAGATGATATTTTGCAGATACCACTCAACAAGACCGCTGTTACCTTTATTGTATATTTCATTGCCGATAACCTGGACGCAATATAAGGCCGTATCTGCATACATGTTAAAATTAATTTTCAGCATGCCGAGTATCCCGGAAAGTACGCTCTTTATCTGCTCGGGCTTTTCGATCTTCACAATTACGGAGATCGTTCGGTTGATTTCTCTGAGCGTATTCTCATGTATACCCGAAAGTCCCTTGGTCTCCATGATCATCAGGAGATAAGCAATCTTCAGGTTAAGGTCATTAAGCGCGGTTCCTGTTATCGCCAGCATGCCTGCAAGTTCTTCATAGAATTTCACTAATTGCATATAACCGGGCAGTCTTAAGATTTCTTTTAACCGCTCGTAACGGTCTGTGGATTTCCCGACATTGTTGAGTTGAACGACCAATTCATTCAGATGCGCGTGTGAAACGGGATAGCACAGTTTTTCGAGCTCTCCGAGCTTATTTGCGTTTATCAAGAGATTTGCAGTTTGTTTTAGCCGCAGGAACGGATCTTCTTCCTGAATCCAGTATTCATATGTTGCAGATAGGTATCTGACAAGCAGGTTATTGAACATGTCAAGGTCAAAGTGCGACGGGGTTTTCCCAAGGACAATCTGTCCCAGCTTTTTCAGTTGATGGGGGTTCGTGACAAGCAGGAAAAACTGCTTGTCCGGCAGCTGATAAAGTCTTGCAAAACACTCGTCAAATACAGTTTCATATTTCCGCAGATCGCCGTTGCCGTCTATGAGTATTTTTTCGATGTAGAATATAATGCCTTCAACAGCCGACTGCTGCACGCTGTAGTCGGGATTGTTTATCGCTTTTAGAAATATATCCAGGATAGTCCTGATGACCTCTATACCTTTTTCGTGGTGGTCATGGACATAGAAATTCTTGAGGGCATACGTCCTTGTCTCTTTTACGATAAAACCCCAATCCTGAGGATGGTGGTCCAACTCGCGTAAAAGCGGTTCAACGGCGCTGACAATGCCGGGGTAGTCTTTAACTACCTCCCGCAGGATTTCATATTCTGATGCTGCAGCTTTTGTATCCGAAGACATTTTAGATTCCTTAATCATTATATAATAGAACATGGCGTTTTTTACATTATTTCAAATGCTGTAAAAAGGCAGTATAGCCGAAATGAAAGTCTGTGAAGTTTTTACGAGTATACAGGGAGAGTCAAGTTATGCCGGTTTGCCGTGTACGTTTGTTAGGCTGACGGGCTGCAATCTCAGGTGTTCTTACTGCGATACGCGATATGCATACGATGAAGGCAGCGAGCTTTCGGCGGAAGATATTATGAGGGAAGTACGGATGAGAGGCGTTGACCTTGTGGAGATTACCGGAGGTGAGCCGCTGCTCCAGCCGGAAGTTTATCGTCTTATAGGAGAGCTGATAAAGGACGGTTTTACCGTATTGGTAGAGACGAACGGGTCAATGAACATCAGCGGTATTGACGCTAAGGCTGTTGTTATCCTCGATATGAAGACGCCCGGCAGCGGTATGCATGAGAAGATGGACTTATCGAATCTTGACGAGATAAAACGTATTGATGAGGTAAAGTTTGTGATCACGAGCCGGCAGGATTATGAATGGACAATAAAAATAATGAATCAATATGAATTATCCAACAAATGCAGTGTCCTCCTGTCTCCTGCATGCGGTATTTTATCCGCGGCGAAACTTGCCCGGTGGATGATCGAGGATAGGCTTAAGGCCAGACTAAATCTTCAGCTCCACAAAATCATTTTCGGTGCCGAAATGAGAAGGGTGTAAGACTCCCTGGATACGCCCGGGAGGCTACGGAAAAGCCTTTAATAAAGACCGCGTTAGAGCATTGTAGACGAATAAAGTCGATGAAATAGATTTGACTTTATTTCTTAGCCGTTGCCCATATATTCATGAAAAGTTCAAAGTACCCGAGACGTATTTTCTTTTTTGAAAAGTCTGCCTTTTGAAGCAGTGCCGAAATTTTTGCGTGACTGTATGCATCCTTATGTTCTTCGATTTCAATAGGGCTGACCAATCTCAATTTGGCAATGAACCTCAGCAGCATATCGGTCCATCCCGCCGGTGTTGTCATAATAAATATTCCACCTTTGCTTAAGACCCTGTGAATTTCCCCTATCGCTTCGGGGAGTCTTCCCGGTTCAATATGTTCAAAAACCGCGAGCATGGTCACTACGTCAAAATATTCGCTGGAGAAGGGGAGCGTATTTTCTTTTTCTATGTCGTAATTTAGAAGAGTAACGTCCTGGCCATAAATCCGGTTGTCAGAAACTTCCGCCATGACTTTATCAAAACCATACTTGTAAGAAAACTCTGTGTTCAGCAGGAAAAATGGGTATGCGCCGCAGCCTATATCCAAGATTCTTCCCTTTCTATGGGCGGCATCTATGAGTCTGTTGGCCATTCTGCATCTCTGCTTTGCCAAGAAACCCTCTAAAATACCATAACCCCTTGTTCCCTCTGGCTGGAATTCCATACTCTTCCCGCTTTTTCCTCAATTAATTTTGCAAAATCTTCCGTAAATGAGCAAGCTTAATTCGACGACGCAATATTAGCAGGATTCTTTTTGCCTGTATCTTTCGCATATCAAATATAAGCCATACCCTGAGAAGACCGAAATCATCGGCATAATGGGAAGCCGGAACCTGTGATATCCCACCGGCCCTCCCGACAGCAAGAGGCTGTAACCTATTATGCAAAGGATCAATACCGTCAGAAAAGAATAGGAAAAATCCTTATCACACAATGAGATCGCAGCGCATAAAAGCGACACAACCAGAAATATTCCAAATATCACAATGGCGCCCATAAAAACGAAAGATTTTGTGTTGATTATGTTTTGTATTACCTTAATAAACCCTTTGTCCAGTAGCTCGCTGAGGAGCGCACCGGACCTGGGATAAAGTTTAAGAAATATCAGGTACTCCGTAGAACCCGGGTCTATTAAAGTCCTGACTATCCCTTTGACATACGTTATCGTATAATCGAGGGGATGCGCCATAATTATTCTGACACCCTCTCTTCTCATATATTCATATATTTTTTTTTGATCCCAATCCCGTTGCTCGGGGTGATTCTGAAGGTATATGTTTTTGTCAGTGCAGCCCATTGTTTGTCGCATCTCGTTGACGGGCATGCTGGCCTCAGCCGCAAGGAGTGAGGCACTCTGATAACAATACAGACTCACGTCTGAGATGCTGGAGAAGCCCGAATATCCTGTCGTCGCAAAATTCCTCACCTGCCATATGCCCAGCAACACGACCGAAGAAAAAAGAAACAAAAGGGCATGTGCCAAAAACCTTGTCCTGAATCCCCTTCGGGTAAGCGCCCATATGATTAAGATTAGAGTTGTAAAAAATGGGAGGAAATAATTTATCGGCTTCACATATACAGTTGCAGACAGCACAGCCGAAGCAAAAATTATTTTCCTCGGTTGCGCATGTTCCAAATACCTGGCCATAAAGAATAGGAACAGCGTATTAAGAAAGGTAAATAATGTCTCGGACAGAAGTTTGGAAGCGTAAATTATGGAAACAGGTTCAATCGCACAAAGAAAAGCACTCAACAATGCAGCTTTAATATTATTGAAAAGGAGCAGCGATATTCTGAAAACAAGATATGTTGTCAAACAAGCCAGTACTATCTGTATTGCAATAGTCACGAGTTCTACGTTGCCGAGGAATATTCCGGGGATTAGGAGGACCGGATATCCCGGTGTCCTGAAAAGCCCAGGGGCTCCATTGGCGTAGAACCGTCCATGAGACAGCAGTTCCTGAGCAGGTCTTATGTATGAAAAGGTATCGGGACTATAAAACAAAGTATAATCCCTTGTCGTGAGAACAACAAAAAGCGGGACCAGCATTCTTATGCCCAAAGCTATGAACAGGATATACGAAAAGGAGGCAGTTCCAGTGTTGTACCTTTTATTCATGTATCCGATAAATGCGTTCTCTGAAGGTGTTTTTGCGCATTCTTTGTGATATCAAGTATAATTTATCCGCTGATGGATGTTCAACGATGACCTTTGAAAAGTATACTATACATGAACAAATGCAGACCAATGTCCCTTAAGAAAACAAAGAGGAATCCGCTTTTTATAAAAAGGGAGGTATTTTCTTTTGAGTAACAGGGATCAAGAGATGGGAGCCGGCGTGAAATTGTCGGTCGTAGTTCCTGTTTATAATGAAAGAGATACTATCCTGGCTGTGTATGAAAAAATAACGGCCGTTGATCTGGACAAAGAGATTTTGCTGATCGATGATTGTTCGACCGATGGAACCGGGGATATTATCAAAGGATTAGAGGATGAAAATACAAAAGTTTTTTTCCATGAGAAAAATATGGGGAAAGGCGCGGCGCTCAGGACGGGATTCAAGAATGCAACAGGCGATATACTTGTGATACAGGACGCTGATCTGGAATATGACCCCGGCGAGTACCCAAAGTTGATTAAGCCCATCCTTGAGGGTAAAGCTGATGTGGTCTATGGGTCGCGTTTTGCTAGTGGAGAATGCCACAGGGTCCTATTCTTCTGGCATATGGCAGGGAACAAGTTTCTGACCCTTCTTTCAAACCTCTTGACGAACCTGAACTTGACCGATATGGAAACCTGCTACAAAGTACTTAAACGGCAAATCTTCGAACAAATAAGGATTGAAGAAAATCGCTTCGGCTTCGAGCCCGAAGTTACCGCGAAATTATCTAAGATGGGAGCAAGAATCTATGAGGTCGGGATATCGTATTCTGGAAGAACTTATGAAGAGGGGAAAAAAATCAGATGGAAAGACGGATTCTCGGCGATACGCTGTATACTAAAATACAATCTGTTTCGGTAAACTTGATAATTGCGTAATAACGAGGCAAGGCTGTTGCTTGGAAGGAGGCGGCGATTTGAGCGGCAAGGACGGCAGAATCATTTCAGCGCCCGATAAGTTGTCGGGTCTTTCTGAGCTTGCTTCCAATCTCTGGTGGAGCTGGCACCCGGCGGCAAGGATGCTTTTTAAAATGCTGGACAGGGTTGCATGGAAGGAGAGCGGCCATAATCCTGTGCAGATGCTCAGAGATTTACCGGAAGATATTTTAAAACCTTTTGAGAATGATAATGACTATTTGCAGCATTACAGGGAAGTCATTAAGAAGTTTCGTGAGGACATTCAAAAAAAGGTATGCTGGTTCTCTGAAAATATCGCCGACCCGGGTTGCCTGCCGCTGGCCTATTTTTCTGCCGAATACGGTCTTCATCACTCCCTGCCGTTCTACGCGGGCGGCTTAGGTTTCTTAGCAGGTGATTATCTCAAGGAGTGCAGTGATTTAGGCCTGCCGATGGTGGCCGTTGGTTTTATGTATCCTGAAGGGTACTTGCTCCAGAAGATCGGAATGGACGGCTGGCAGGAAGATATTGACGAGGTTCTTAACAGGGACGTTTCTCCTATAGAAAGGGTGATGAATGAAAAGGGTGAACAGCTTATCGTCAGGGTGCCTTTCATGGAACCGCCGATATATATAGCCGTTTGGAAGGTAGATGTCGGACGTATCCCTTTGTATCTAATGGATACGGACATCGACATGAACGATCCCTGGAACAGGAAAATAAGCGCCCATCTGTACATCGGGAATATTGAACAGCGTTTGTGTCAGGAGATGGTGCTCGGCATAGGAGGGAACGCGATGCTGAACACACTCGGCATAAAGCATTCCGTGTTGCACCTGAACGAAGGACATTCCGCCTTTGCGTTACTGGAGCGCATAAGAGAAAGGATAGAGGACGGGATGAGTTTTGAAACCGCGGTAGAACAAGTGCGTTCCACAACGGTTTTCACTACCCATACACCCATACCGGCGGGCCACGACGTCTTTCCGTTTCACCTTATGGACAAGTATTTCAGCCACTGTTATCCTTTCCTTGGTATCTCACGTGAAACCTTTCTCCAGATGGGGATCCATCCGAATGAGCCTGCAGCCGGTTTCAATATGACCGCTTTTTCTCTGAGGCTGTCCAGATATAATAACGGCGTCAGCAAAAAGCACGGCGAGGTGGCGCGGCGTATGTGGCAGCCGCTCTGGCCGGACAAAAAAGAAGAGGAAGTCCCGATTGATTTTATAACAAATGGAATCCATGTCCCAACATGGACGGAACCGAAGATCGACCTTCTTTTTGATAAGTACCTCGGGCAAAACTGGCTTGAAGATCACGATAATCCCGATATGTGGAAGATGGTCGACGGCATACCTGAAGCTGAGTTATGGCAGACCCATTACTGGCTCAAGATAAAACTCCTTAACTTCATCCGCGAACAGGCGCGGCATCGATGGATCGAAAACAAAGTCAATCCGATAAATATCCTGACCGGGGGCACATTGCTCGAAACAACAGCACTGACTATCGGTTTCGCGCGCCGGTTTACATCTTATAAAAGAGCGGACCTTGTTTTTAAAAACCTCGACAGGCTGAAACGGATCCTGAATAATCGCTGGAGGCCTCTGCAGATTATCTTTGCAGGTAAAGCCCATCCGGCAGACGATGAAGGTAAAAGAATATTGCAGAGTATATTCAAATTTGCGCAGGACCCCGAACTGGGAGGACGTATCGCCTTTGTCGAAAACTATGATGAACAACTGGCGCAATATATGGTGCACGGGGTTGATCTGTGGCTTAATAACCCTGTCCCGCCTTTAGAGGCGTGCGGGACCAGCGGTATGAAGGCGGCCCTGAACGGGGTCCCTCACCTGAGTATTCTCGATGGCTGGTGGATAGAGGGTTTCAGCGGCAAAAACGGATGGGCTTTTGAGGGGAAAGGTGACGACAGGGACGCTGAAGCTATTTATGATATATTGGAGACGGAGGTTGTTCCTCTCTTCTATAAGGTGGATGAATTCGGTATTCCCAACGATTGGGTCAAGGTGATGAAAGAGTCTATAAAGAGTGTAGGCGCAGCCTTCAGCGCCCGGAGGATGGTAAAGGAATACGCGATAAAATTTTATCAGAATGCATTGAAAGCGGCATATATAAAGTGAAATGAAAAAGGAGGCAGTATGATTTCAAAAATTCTTGTTACGACAGACGGCTCAAAGCAGGCGCGTAAATCTATTGAATATGCAGCCCGGTTTGCAAAGCAGACAGGCGCGACTGTGACCTTACTAAGCGTGATAGATAAAAGTTCTTTTGTACCGCTGTCGATACCGGTTACCGCATCTGCAAAGCTGACCGAGCCTATTGAAAATTATCTGAAGCGCGCCGCTGAATCTTATATCGAAGAAGCCGAAGAGTTATGCAGGACCAATGAAGTCCCGGTGAGAAAAGTTATCAGGTCGGGACATCCTGTGGAAGAAATCATCAAAGAAGCTGAAAAATCAAAGGTCGACCTCGTTATTATAGGCTCGCGGGGCAAAAGCGCTTTGAAAGCGGCGGTGCTCGGCAGTGTTACCTTCGGTGTAATTAACAAAGCGTCAAAGGTACCTGTTCTCGTAGTGAGATGATATTTTTCAGTTGATATACGGGAGACTATTGGTCAACCAGTCCGGATTTATGGCTCCTTTGATAGAGCACTTTCCGTATCGCCTTCAATAGGTAATTTTCGGAATTCATTATTCAGAATTCATTGCAGTGTGTTTTAACACATCTTCAAATTGAATGGCGATATCATCCCATAAGAATTGAGCCGCGGATTCCCTGGCCCGTTTCCCTAATACCTCTCTTTTCTTAATGTCTGACAACAATAGTCTCATTTTATCCGACAGCTCGGCGGCCGATCCGGAGGGGAAACTGATCCCGAATCCTTCGCGGCTTACAAAAGCGAGTTCGGGTATGTCACTTACGATTACCGGTTTTCCGCAAGCAGCAGACTCAAGAATACTTATGGGTGAAGATTCATGCCGGGACGGCAGGACGAATATTCGGGCCCTTGACAAGAGCCTCACCTTTTCATCGCCCGTCACAAAACCTGCATAGTCTATTCGTTTTTTTACAGGAGAATTAGAATCGGATATAAGCTCCTGAAATTTGTCGAATTCGTAACCTGCGAGGATGAGTTTTATTTCGGGAAACTCGGCGCCGATCTCCTCAAAGGCCCTTATAAGAAGATCGAGTCCCTTAGTGTAAATGTCTATCCGGCTTAAGAAAAGAATGTAGTCTCCATCTATAGGTGTGACGTTCAAAAGATACTTATTTATACCATTTGGTATGACGCGACAAAGGTCTACCTTTCTTTTGACCCTGGGCATCACCTTCTCCTTTGTTATCTCTGAAACGAAGATAAATTTGTCGTAGAGCCGGGGATAGTATTTCTCGGCCACATACATCGGGATGGAATAGAACGGATTGAATTTCCTTAACGAATGTCTTTCCATCACACCCTGAATCTGCAATATCACGGGTGTCTTTGTCATAAATCTCGAGAAAAAAGGCGTTGATGGCAGGAAATTTTCTACGATGATGTCGAACCTGTCACCATTCCTTCGCACATAATCCGCTACTTTTACCGTATAGGAAAAGACACTCTTTGTAAGGCTTTCGCATTCTGTTCCGATGAATATATGCCTTAGTCCTTCAATCTCGGAATCTCTTGCCCCAGGATATTTCATGCAAAGAAGCGTAATATCATGTCTATCCTTCAATCTCTTATAAATTTCATAGGCCCTTACACCTGCCCCTCCGGATCCGAATGGGCTTCCAAGACTTTCATAGATGAGCTGAAGGATTTTCATTTTCCAAATCGTAGAGAGGTGAACATTTTCTGCATACCAAATGCAGAGAAAGTGCTGATGTAAGGCAGTATCGGCACCCTGAATCTGGAGTATCCGACTATGCCGGGGATGAAAGAGAAGTAGACTATTGAGATTTTCTTGCCGTAAATCACAAAGATTCCTTGCGAAGGTGGCGTGCGATTGCGGCTGCCGATCCGCCTGGAGGACGATAGAACTGCCGCCGGATCACCTCGCGCCGCTTGTCGGCGTCAGGGTCGATGCCGCGCTCGATCCGGTCGAGAAACGATTTGAGACCCTGGATGCCGTCGGATCGTTCGACTACATCGCAGATCGCTTGACCCACTGGGTTCCACCCGGGATTGCCAGGGGCCTGCGTCAGCAGGAGCGGCTTCCCTGTGTATCCGAACTCTGCGAGAAACGATACCCCATCGGTCATCATAGCCCACGCTTGCTCGAATTGCTCGATGTGACTTGAATACGCCGGAAAACGCGTCGTCGCGGTGACGTTGCCATCGACCGTAACGTTGTCGAGTTCCGCAGCCCTGGCGTGGAAGTGCAGTTCGTCCTGTTCGGTCCAGAGACCTTCGCTGCGAAGTTCGCTCCAGAGCAAAGGATGCGGGCGAATGATGAATCGCATGTACGGTCGGTGCGCCGCCTCTTCGAGGACAGCCCGATATGAAGGAATGAAGGTCGAGTAACCGGCGGTCTTCTTATCTTCATCAGTCCAGTGAGTCGACCACCATGGACACCAGAGCACCGTAGGCACATCAGCGCGCCCCCGATCGATGTCCCAGTGATCGAGCGCTGGAGAGCCCGTGTGAATGATTCTTGACTTGTCAACTCCTGTGCATTCGTACTGCTGGGCACAATAGTCATTCTCCGCGTAGATGGCCTGGCATTCACGGAAGAAAGGAAGCTCGAACTGTGTCTCCGTCTCAGGGTAGATATTAAAGCCGTAGTTGATATAGTGAACCGGCAGACCGAGACGCCTGGGAGCCAGTGACTCGTGTCGCTGTTCGACATACTGCCTTGGCAAAAATACCGCCGCCGGACGAAGATCTCGGAGGCGGGTCGCCTCGGAATCTGCCGGAACAAAGCGCTCCGGCTCGAACCCGTGGGCCGCCAGCCACTCCCATACCCGGCTGGCAAGTACCAGATCGTAGTCGATCTCGGCGGAGGATGACCAGTGCCGCTCGGGAGTGACGACGATCTTTGTCGTCCAGCCAGCCTCACGAAGTGCGCAGACGACCGGCGCGACTATCTCGAAGGTTTCCATCCATTGCACCACGAAGGCCACGCAGTGTTCGGCTTCGCGTTTGAAACCACGTCTCCATTTCCATATCATCTCGTTATCCTACCTTTTAACAAGAACAGCGCTGAAGCGGAATTTGCTTTGGATATAGTTCGGGATCTGCGAAGGAAAGATGCGACAGTCCACGTTGTGGGTTGCGGCAAGATCCAGAAACCAACCGCTTGGATAGTAGAGATGCTCCAGGCCTGCATAGCGTCGCTCGTATTCATCAGCTTTGAACTTGTCGCGCCGCATCCTTTCAGCTGCGTCACGGCGACTCAGGTCGGGAATGTCGAGTACAGCGACGGCTCGCCTCGATTTGGCGATCATCAGGTCGAGCACCCGCCCGGCATAGTCAAGATCAGGGAAATAGTGGAAGACGCCGTTCGATATGACAAGATCGTAATAGGGAACCTGTGGCAGCTCTGCGGCTTCTAGGACTGCAAAGTCACCGGCAGGAAGGACCCTGCGCGTTACATCTATCAAGGCGGATGAGTAATCGCAGCCACCGATCCAAATTTCGATCTGCTCCCGGAGCGCATACAGGAAGGCTCCTGCGCCGCAGCCGACTTCGTAGACTGAGCTGCCTGTGGTAATCCCAAGAATTTCCGATATTGTTCGAGCATAAGATCGCATATTGTCGGGCGTGATCTGGGACACAGCGGTGTCGTAACCGTCGAGATCGAGCAGATCCCGAAGCCCAACGGTTTTGTCATCCGGCGGCTTGCGCTGGTTCCAAACCCCTTGCCAACGCGAATTCATGAGCCAGCCCTATGGTCTGATTTACTCTCTCGGACAAGGATGTCTGGGTATACCGTGTTTCTGACATGTAATAGATGTGCCTCATTGTCGATCTCCGACCAGGCGAGGTCATCAACGAGATGGCAGTAAACGGGGACGAGCTTGCCAACGGCTACAAGAGCGTCCTCGTATTCGAGTTTCAGCGTTGTTTTGAACACCTCATCCGCATATCGCTTCATCGCGCGGAAACAACCGAGAGACAGTTTGGTGATGCCGACCATTTCTCCGATAACCAACAAACCCAGGCGGGTGCGGTCCTTGGCCATCGCACGGAGCCGCCGATCGTCCGACACCTCGACATAGACCTCATCGCCCGATCCGGTAGGCCTGGACACGAGCATCACGTCCGATTCCGGATGGCCGAGCACTTCTACCAATGCGCGGCGCTCGTAAACGAGATCCGATTCCAAAAGCAGGAAGTCGGCTTCGATCCGTTCGATGACCAACGAAAGCGAATACATACTGCCGGACTTTGCGAAGAGGGGATTAGGAACGAGCGTTATCAGGTCAGGATAGCGCGCGGCAAGCCCCATGTAGTGATGAGGGAGGTGTCCGGTCACGATGATCATATGGCGGATTCCGCTCGCCGCCAGGCGGATCACAGACTCCTCCACGATCGGCATCGTCCCGATTTCGATGAAACCTTTCGGCCGCTTTAACCCGGCCTCCTTCATCCGCAGGCCGCGGCCGGCGGCGAGAATGACGGCGGTATTCACGTTTTCCATCAGCCGCGCGCTCCGCAGAACACCGACTGAAGTATGCGGATCAGGCGGTCAAGATCGTTGTCACTGATAGCGCCCATGTTGGCGATGCGGAAGATCGTCTTCCGGAAATCCATCTGACCGGCGTAGATTACAAAGCCTCCCGCCTTCAGCTTATCGTGGATGCGTTTGTAGCTGTCGCTGGCCGGCAGCCGGAAGGCCGACATGACCGCGGAGGTATCTTTCTCCGGTAGGAGTGCTTCGACACCGAGCGTTTCCAGAGTCGAGCGCACCGTCCGAGAAATGAATCGGTATCGCTCCCGTCGGGTCCACCAGCCACCTGCTTCGGCGAATTCGTGCAACGCCTCCTGCAGTGCGAAACAGACGTGGACAGGCATGGTGAACGGCGACCATCCTGTGGTCTGTTCGGCGTAATAACGCTCCAGATCAAGATATAGTGACGTCGCGTGACCGGTGCTTCGGTCAAGCTGTTGGCGCTCGGCCAGTACGAAAGACAGCCCGGGAACACCGTGCAGGCACTTGTTTGCAGACGATGCAACAGCCAGCGGCTGCCATTCATCGAAGCGCAGTTCCTCGCCGCCAAAGCTGCTGACAGCATCGACCAATAGACCCACGCCACGCTCCCGGCAGACGCCGGCAAGTTCATCAAGCCGGTTAAGCCTGCCTGTGGTGGTCTCGTGATGGACGATTGCCACGCACGCGATGGAGGAATCGGCGTCCAATGCCGCGACGACACGATCGCCGTCGACGGCCTCCGTCCATGCGGACCGAACGGCAATAGACGGCTTTCCCTGACGCTCCAGCATCAATGTCATCCGCTCCCCGTAGACACCGTTGGAGGCGACAAGAGTCGGACGCCCGCGTGGCGCGAAGGTGGAGAGCATCGCTTCTACGGCGGCGGTTCCGGATCCAGTGAGTAGTACGGCAGCATGGGTGCGCCTTACCTCCGGATAGACGGTCTCCAGCCGCTGCCTGATATCGAGGAACAATGCGGCGAATTCCGGCTCGCGATGGCATATATCCCCGCGCAGGAGTGCATTACGCACGCGCGGTGTCAACGTTACAGGACCCGGATTGAGGAGTATCACAAACGGTTCCCTCCGATATTGCGGACGTGGGCTCGAAATCGCTCCGTTGCCTGTGGGGGCTCCAATTTAGGACGGGGCAGGCCGGGGATCACGCCGGGTGTGATCATGGCTCGAATGAAAGTCAATCCACGCGCTCCTCCCTTGAGTAGGCGGAGAAACTCGCCCGGGTCGGCAAGGACGTGCGCGTCAGCGTAGCCGCAATTGAGGGCGATACCAACAAGATCGACCGACCGCGAGACGGTAGACTGGCCTCCGGTCGACTCGTGCATGCTGTTGTCGAGCACGATGTGCACCAGATTGGAAGGCCGCTGATAGCCGATCGCGGCCAATGCTCCTAAGCGCATCAGTGCAGCACCGTCACCATCGAGCACGATCACCCGTAGATCCGGGCGCTGAAGCGCCAGTCCGAGAGCGACGCTCGAAGCGCAGCCCATGGCTCCGACCAGGGAGAGCTGATGCGTACGGTCCGCCGAGGCGTAGAGTTCGCGTCCGGTATAGCCGGTCGTTGCTATCACTACGTCGCGGTCGCCGACAGCCGCCTGGACGGCGGCAAGCATGTCGGCCCGGCTGGCGTTTATACGGTCAACTACGGGAGAGCAGGAACGGTTACCGCCAGTCGGCTTAACCTCCAAAAGCGGAGGGGCCGGTACGGGTGCCACCGAGTCTTTGCGCATGACGAGGCAATAGGGGATCCGCTCGGTCTCCATCCATGAGAGCGCGCGTCCGAAACACGGTTCGACATCCTCATCACGGATCGGGAAATACTCCCATCGGATCTCCATAAGGTCGAGAAGGCGAGTCGTGATCGATCCCATGAGCCCGTGCTGTGGCTCATCTGGCGGTCCGCCGGGATCTCCCCGCAGCGTGGTGATCAGGAGCAAGGGTATCCGGTGGGTATTGGCAAGTGAGGTCAGCGGATTGACCGCATTTCCGAGGCCGGAGTTCTGAAACATCGCCACCGCACGGCCGCCGCCAATCTCTACCCCGGCGGCTATGGATACTGCATCGCCCTCGTTGCACGCCGGGACATAGCGCGTCGAGCTGTCGGTGATGACGTAATTGATGAAGGGCTGGAGGTAGGAGCAGGGCACGCCGCTCCACAGCACAAAGCTATGGCGCCGAGCCGCTTCGACAAAGACCTGAGCACGGAGCATCAGAAGATCCCCGCGTTGATAACGTCATCGAGGCTATCCACGTCGCACCAATTGCCGCTGGTGTAAACGGCGCGGACCGGGGAGCCGCTGGCGATTAGCTCGTCGATGAGCCGGGGCATGGTCGCCATTCTATTGAGCGGCTTTGACAAAATGGCATCGAGAACCTTGACGATTTTGGGCAGGGCCTGCACGCCGATCCTGAGGAAGCCTATCCACTCGCCGTCGATTTCACCCGGGTCGATATCAGGAGAGATCCGCTCGATGAAGACGGGGCGGTTGTAGTGTTGGCGTGAATAGGGCAGTGAACACTTGGCATAGTCGGCGGTGCGTCCACGGTTGGCGCTTTCTCGCCATTGAGTGTCTATAGCTACGACCAGATCGCCCTCTGCCTCAATCAGGAGGTCGATGATGTATTTGCGGAAGATCACGTCGCCATAGGACACTATCACTCCGCCCTCGCTTTCGACGCGAGTCGTGATTCCCTTGCTGAGTGAGACGAGCTCGCCGGTAGTCTCATAGTCGTCATTATCGACACAGGTGACCCCGGGAATAGCGATCTTGTCTTTCTTGTACCCGCGGACAACGACAATTTCCCTGACACCTGCCATGTTGTAAGCCGATACTATGTGGTGCAAAAGCGGCGTACCGCCAATCCGGACCATTGTTTTCGGACGGTCGCGAGTTAACTCGCCCAATTCTTCGCCGCGGCCCGCGGCGAGCACGATGGCCGCCGGTATGGTATCGGCGCGCGGCAGGTAGCGCTGTTCCGCATCCCGGAGAGCTGTCGCTCCCTGGAGGCGAAAGACATCGGCAACCGTGGCGATCTCGTCCTCGATGCGGACGACGGAACGGTCCTCCTTGATCCTACCTGCGACCTTGGCCATCGCAGCTATCGCGCCGCGGAGAAGATGGTTTGCCCATATGACTAGCGAAAAACCGTACTCCTGAAAGACCTCAGTCGGTGTCGAATAGTATTTTGTCGGGACGATAACAACAGGACTTCGATCTCCCCATTCGCGCTTGAACGTCAGCACCTCCTCGGGATCCGACAAGGCGCTGTGGATGAGGATGGCGTCGGCGCCTGCCCGATGATAGGCTTCTGCACGACGCAGTGCCTCGCTAAGCCCCCAGCCGGCAATAAAGGCCTCGACGCGGGCGATGAGGCAGAAATCCGGGTCCGACTGGGCGTCCTTGCCGGCTTTGATCTTGCCGCAGAACTCATCAATTTCGGCGAGTGGCTGGCGGCGCCCTTCGATGAAGCTATTAGTCTTAGGGAACATCTTGTCCTCGATGCAGAGCGCTGCGATCGACCGTTGCTCAAGCTTCCGGACGAGACGCTGGACGTTGTTGAAATTGCCGAAGCCCGTGTCACCGTCCATCATGATCGGAAGGGTAGTGGCATCCGCCATGAACTCGAGGACATCGAGGACCTGTGTCCAACTTGCCTCATTGTTGTCACGGACGCCGAGCTGGCTGGAGATCGTCAAACCGCTGCCCCAAACGCCTGGGAAACCCGCCTCCTCGACGATCTTGGCGCTCAGGCCATTGTGTGCCTCGCAGATGAATTCAAGATCTTTCGAACAAAGAAGCTGCTTGAATCGCGTGGTCTTGTTCATCGGCGTCGGGGCAAGACTGACACTGATAAAAACTTGCTTTTCAATACTATTAAGTTTACCACAATGAAGGTGACGTGTTCAATTATCCTGTCATCCTTCATTATCCTGCATAAAGATAAGTCTGTACAGCATTCCGCCATGTCTCCTCATGCCGCCCTCGTATATATCCTTTTTCCACATACAGCCTGTCATCAATGCTGCCATAGCTATCCATATACCCTCATTGTTTTAACCGTTCGAAGGTCTTCGGGTAAGCCCGCCCCCTTCTTGTGTGCCGGGGTAATATTTTTTCATCGATAAAGCAGAAGCACTTATGCATGACCTTCCAGATCAGACTGCCCTCTATTTCTTTTAATCTGGACATCGCGGCTCTTCCTCCGTATTCTATCTCTGTGTTATAAATATCGAACTCACCCGTCAACCGGATAAAATCCCCGCAGGTAAATCCTAATTTTTGTTCAATTTTTTGAGCAGTTGCAGCATTACCCAGTAGATCAAACAATACGCCGACGGCAAAGCGATGATGTACCGGAGAATTTGTTTCGAGCGCCAGTATCGCAATGAAAAAAGGAATAAGATCATCCTCAAGGGTTTCTTTGTATTTCTTGAGTGCAGGAAATATCCTGCATAACTCATCGGTCGATCTTATTGAAAAGAAATTTCTTAAGACTTGTTCCTTTTCCCATAGGTTTCTTATCCTGCTGTCCACCCTGTCTCCGTTTGCATTGACGCCTCCCGGCAGTTTTCTAAACTTGATCAGCTTTTCAGGTAATATATGGATTTCATATTTCATGCAAAGCTTAATCCATAAATCAAGGTCGGGCAATTGCGCAAATCTTGCATCATAGTAACCAATGTCCTCGAAACATTTCTTGCGAAGCATACTGCTCGTACGACAAATACAATTGCCTTCATAAAAAAAATAATTAAGCCATTGATGACGTGTCCTATTAGGCTGGATGAAGATGTTGTAAAAAGAATCATTAACATCCGGCAAATTGCTCCCGGTTTCATTGATAATATGCGCATAAGCAAAAACCGCACCTATATCCAGATGCTCATCTAAAAAGCGAACCTGCTTTTCAAGTTTGTCAGGCAAGAAAAGATCATCGGAACTTAAAGCGGCCAAATACTCTCCGCGCGCATGTTTAAAACATTTATTAGCGGCAAGAGAAACACCCTGGGTTTTTTCGATGGTAAAGAGCTTTATCCTAGGGTCAGTAAACTCCTTAATCTTGCCGAGAGTCCCATCTACCGAAGCGTCATCTGCGATTATTATTTCAAAATCCTGATATGTCTGATCTAAAACGCTCTGTATCGCTTCGGTTACGTATTTTTCATCATTATATGAAGTAATTACTACACTGACTCTCGGCATGTTTATTAACTCCCGATGTTCATCTCACACCACTCACAACATCCTGCAAAAAATCTTCATATTTTAAAGCTACCTTATCCCAGATAAAATCCTTTACCCATTCCCTCCCCCTTTGTCCCATCTCTTTTCGTTCATTGTTCGAGACAAGGTCCTTCATGGCTTGCGCAAGAGATGAAACATCCCCGCTTCTGAACACAACTCCGGTGCCCGCATCTCTGATCACCATAAATTCGGGAATATCACTCGCAATTACAGCCTTCCCGCATGCCTTTGCCTCAAGGGTGCAGATGGATTGGACCTCGTGCCTTGAGGGGAAAACGCAAAACAGCGCCTTCCTTATCACTTCAACCTTTCTATCCCCCGAGACCCAGCCCGCAAGCTCTATGGATTTTTTCACTTCCTCGGGCAACTTCATGAGTTCGGCCTGAAAGGTGTCCCGGTCCCTACCGTCTCCTGCGATAACCAGCCTGATATGAGGAAATGCCGCATGGAATTCCCTGTAGGCCTTGACGAGAAGATCCAGTCCCTTTCCATAAATATCGATTCTGCCGATGTAAAGGACATACCCGTCTTCTTCCGGCACTGCATCCAGCAATTCACGTGAAACGCCGTTTGAAATAATCTGCACACGCTTCTTTCTTCCTACCTGGAGCTTTCTTGCAGTCTCCTGGCTTATGAAGATAAAGTTGTCATAAAACCCGGGTCTCAATAATTCCAGCACATAGAGAATCGAGGCATAAAGAGGATTATATTTACTGAAATAGAGAACTCCCGTGTGTCCCTGAATCTGTAAAATTACCGGCTTTTCTGTAAAGGCGTGCAGGAAGGTCGGGATTGCAGGGGAAAAATCCTCAATGATCACATCATATTCGTCTCCATGTCTCTTAACAAACCGCGCGGCGTGACAGGCGTATGAGAGCAGAGTTTTCGTAAAGCTCTTGCTTTCGGTCCCGACAAAAACATGCTTTAAGCCGTCTTTCTCTCCATCCGCAGCCCCTGGATACTTTTTGCATAAAAGCGTTATATAATGACGGTCTTTCAGGTATTTATAAATCTCATACGCCCTTATCCCGACTCCACCTATACCAAAATAATCTCCCTCGCTTTCGTAGAGGAGATGAAGTATCTTCATCCCGTTTCCTCCACCGCCCTTTCGCATGACTTAATAATGCCTTCTGCTGTTTTCCTCCATGAGAATTTCTTTGCGTTCTTGAATCCTTTATCGACAAGCTCTCTTCGCAATATTTCATCACAAATGACCTTTAAAATTAATGTGCCCAATACTCCGCTGTCTTCGGGGTCAAAGAGAAGCCCTGCATTTCCCACAACCTCAGGCAGTGAACCGCCGTTAGATGAAATAACAGGCGTTCCGCAGGCCATGGCTTCCAATGGAGGAATACCAAAACCTTCTCTCAATGAAGGATAGATGAATATATCAGCATAGGAATAAAAAAGCGGGAGTTCTTCAGCCGGAACATAATCCACATACGTAATCCTCTCGTCGCTCGCCAGGGATCCAGCGGAGAACTGCTGTTTCCCTACTATGACAAGGGAATGCGGTATCTGGTTCTTTATGCGTAAAAATGCATCTGTGAGGGTCTTCAGATTTTTGTATGGAAAGAGGGTGCCGACAAATAAGAGATAATTTTCCTTAAGACGATACTTATCAAAAAAATCTCTTTTCCTCTCTTTGGGCATAGGGGTAAACAAGGTATCGCTATAGGCAAGGGGGACAACATCAATCATGCCCTCTCCGATATTTGTCGCCATGCACACTTCCTTCTTAATAAACTCGGAAGAGACGATTACCCTTTTTGCAATTCGCCCAAGCAATTTCAGGTAAAACTTCATGCGCGGCGCGGCCAGCCCAAAGTCCGATGCGAAATGGACAAAGTGAAGATCGTGCAGATGAACCACGAGAGATGTCAGGGGTGTGAAAGGAAACTCCAGAATAGGGCAGTAGAGGACATCCACCCCTCTGAGCCTGCAGAGCACGGGGAGAATGGTATTGATATAGGCAAGCCGGTACAGGCTGTTCGATAATCTCGCGGAGCCCTTCATTCCCTCGGGTACCTTAATGACAGAGTCTGATGGTAAATCATTCTGTTCAACAGGAGTGAACATCAACAGCTCTTTGTGGAGTGATATAAAACGCGATACCTCCCGCGTCAATATTCCTACCCCGGTGGGCTTCTCATTGAGAAAGGTGGCATTGATACCGATCTTCATTTATCCAACGCCTTTGCATACGTCTGGATGGTTAATGCTGCAACATTTTCCCAGGAGTATTCGGCTGCTTTCCGCAGACCCTTCTCTCTCAGTTCTGATATCAAAGCTCCGGAAGACAAAACAGTATTGATCTTACAAGCAAGATCTTCATAATCTCCGGGATTAAAGAGCACAGCTGAATTACCCGAGATCTCTCTGAGAGGGGGTATATCCGAAATGATAACAGGTATCCCGCATGCCATTGCTTCAAGAGGGGGCAGACCAAAACCCTCATAGAGGGAAGGATAAACAAACACCGACGCACCTTTGTAAAGGGAAGAAAGCGTATTTTCATCAACGTAGTGAGTAAATATGACCGCTTCTTTAATTCCTAACTCTTCCGGATATGAGATTATTTCATCCGAGAGCCACCCCAAACGTCCTGCAATTATTAATACAAGATCATGTTTTCTTCTCACATCATAGAACGCCTTTATTAAAGTCTTCAAGTTCTTTCTCGGCTCTATAGTTCCGACATACAAGAGATAATCTTTTTCCGTAAATCTCCTCATTCCCGCTGCATGCGGGGCTATTTCGCACACCTTGCACCCTGTCGAAGGGGCTAAAGGAATAACATCAATCTTCTCTTCCGGGACATTCAAGAAATGGACAGCCTCATTCTTTATAAACTGCGTATTGACGATTATCCGTCTCACAGCTGAGACATTCTTCGTCACATGTTCTGACGCATAGTCTAAAAAGTCCTTTGTCAAATATTCAGGACAGCTCATAAATGATAGGTCGTAAAGATTACAGACAGTCACGGCGCTGACTCCGGGCAGCGGATCTATACTTGTTTCATGGTATATATCAAAATGGGATCTATCTTCTTTTTGAGAAAGAGTGCGGATGAGCGAATTGCCGATATCGGACACGAAGGATGGATACCATTTAGCAATGCGCATCCTTATTAGTGACGACGCCCTGCTGAGAAAATTCACTAACGCCCGTGATCTGTCGTCAAGAGTGGGAACAACATCTATTCCTGACTTCAGGAGCTCTCTGTAAAGGTTGAAGACATAGTAGCCAACACCTGTCTTACCATATAACGTAAGGGGTTTCGTATTGAAGAGGACCCGCATGGTTACGGTAAAGCGTCTGTCCTTCCACGGGAATGATCGTGTCTCACAATGACTCCCTCACTTTCTTTATATCGCAATCGACCATAATCCTTATCAACTCCGCAAATTTAGTACGCGGCTGCCAGCCAAGTGTCTCCCTTGCCTTTGAATAATCTCCCACAAGGATATCAACTTCAGCGGGCCTCACAAATTCAGGCGATATTTCGATCAGGGTCTTACCGCTCTTCCTGTCTCTTCCCTTTTCTTCAATTCCCTTTCCGTACCATAGTATATCAAATCCCGCATAACGAAAAGCAATTTCTATGAATTCCCTGACAGAGTGCGTCTCTCCGGTTGCAATGACGTAATCATCGGGTACTGCCTGATTGAGCATAAGCCACATAGCCTCGACATATTCCGGAGCATAGCCCCAATCTCTTCTGGCATCGAGATTGCCCACTACTATTCTGTCCCGCAGGCTACCGACTATCCTCGCCACGCCGCCGGTTATCTTTCGTGTAACAAACTCAGGCCCTCTCAGTGGAGATTCGTGATTAAAAAGGATCCCGGAACATCCAAATATGCCGCGCGACTCTCTGTAGTTCACCGTTACCCAATGGCCGAACACTTTGGCTACTCCGTACGGGTTTCTCGGATGGAACCGTGTCTTCTCATTCTGTGGTATGGACTGCACCGTGCCGAACATCTCGGATGTGGAGGCCTGGTAGAATTTTATCTTCGCGTCCATAATCCTTATGGCCTCAAGCAGTCTCAGGACTCCCAGTCCGTCTATCTCCGAGATGAGAATGGGTTGCTGAAAAGATGTTTGAACGAAACTCTGAGCTGCAAGGTTATATACTTCATGCGGCCTTATTTTTTCCAGTGTTTCCATTATATTACTAAGTTCCAAAAGATCCATATAGAGAATATGTACTTCCTTCTCAATGCCTAATTCCTTCAGCCTCCAGAAGTCCTGTTCCCCACCCCTCCTGTCCGTGCCGTAAACCTCGTATCCCTTTTCAAGAAGGAGCCTTGCCAGATATGACCCGTCTTGTCCCCTAATACCTGTAATGAGGGCTCTTTTCATCATTTCCCGCTTTATAATTCAGTCAACTGTGTTGAAGAGAATCTTTTCCCTTGCCTCATGGAACCCATAAATATCACCGCTTTAGATTTCCGAATAGCCATTTCTTAAAGAATATGGTGAAATATCTGTATCCCCAGCGCACTCCAAAAATTCTGGTAATATAAAATATTCTCACTAACGCTTTTGTCATCACATTAGCGTTTTTAAGGCTTGTCATTTTCTCCTCTGCTGTTCCGATCATGTATGCAACCATCCAGAAAGATGGGACAGAACCAAAATATTTCTTGGCTGTTTCCATCGCCTCCTTGTAATGAATCTCTCTGAGTTTAGCCGATTTACTCTCACTGTGGTTCCTGGCATTTGCAAGGAATTTCTCCTTCAGATAAGCTATGGCTGTCTCCGGGTAAGATTGGCCGACGCGTATCCAGTACTCGTAATCCATACAGGTCCGGAGCTTGATGTCAAGCAGACCAATTTTCCCGAAGACCTCTCTTTTGATGAATACTGTAGGTTGGCTCAAAAAGCATCTTTCCGCAAGTTGCTTGAGTCTGAAGCGCTCCGAAGGATAGTTTCCCGTAACGTTTCCATCTTCATCAATAAAGTGAGCGTTTCCATATACCATAATGATTTCAGGATTCCTCAGAAAATGTTCTACTACCGTGCTCACCGCCCCGGGGGTATAGGTATCATCAGAATTCAACCAGCCCAATATCTCCCCTTTCGCCCTTAAAAAACCTTTGTTGACGGCATCCGCCTGGCCGAGATCCGGCTCAGACTTCCATTGCATCCTGTCTTCGTATTTCTTGAGAATCTCAACGGTGCCGTCCGTAGAGCTTCCGTCTATTACAATATATTCCAGATGAGGATAGTCCTGCGAAAGGACACTCTTTATCGTCTCCTCGATAAACTTCCCCTGATTGAACGAAGGGGTAACGATGCTTACAAGAGGTTTTTCCATAATCAACGGTCAGCAGGACAACTTGATTCTTTCCTAAACGTCTTATCATAAATGTCACCAATGTCATCAGTCCTTTGGGCAACAATCAAAAAATTGTAAGCGAACAGGGAAGGAAGAATTTTTGCTAAAAAGTAAGAAATGGCTTCAATGCAGCGGCAAAAAGTATTCCTTGATATCAGATCGACGATTGGCGGACCAAAAAACTTTGCTTCTTTTATAACAAAACCATTTTGGGTCAATAACTTCCTGAAAGAGTAAATTGTAAATAATCTCTTATGCGTTAAATCGAGTATCCCACGCTTTCCATAATTAAAATGCCCGAAGAACAAGCTCATCCGCGTAATTATATACCCTACGTTTGCAGTGCTCGCAAACAGATACCCCCCTGCTTTGATTGTGAGGAATATTTTTCTCAGCCCCTCGGCTGCATCATTCAAATGTTCTATTAAATCCAACGCGATAACAGCATCATATTTTTCCCTGCCCAGAATCTTCACAAAGTCATCGTCTAAATTAAACTGAAGCGGCTCGGCTTTTCCTGCTCCATGAGGAAAAATCTTGTCTACCGCCGTGACCTTTCTGACCTTTTCTGCTAAACGTGCGCTCAACTCCCCCCGATTCGCACCTAATTCGCAGATCTCAAAATTGTGGTCCCAATCCCTTTTTATCATATGTTGATGGAGAGAGCGGGGAGAAGACTTAAAATAGTAATTATCGACTTCAAAAAGCTTAAAATCAAAGTTTGGCTCATAGAATAGTCCTATCTGTACCAACCTGTATTTGATAACCGATTTAATACAATTCTTCGCATACTTCAGACCATTCACATGACATGTCTCTCTACCGTAGAAGGTTGGGATAGGCACTTCAAACACCTTTTTCTTAAGAGCTAACAGTTGAATTATAATTTCTGTATCGAAATGAAAGTCATCACTGTTGTAAACGAACGGCAGATTTTTCAGCGCTTCTATTCTGTAAGCGCGATATCCCGAATGAAATTCCGATAGCGAAGTATTAAGGATCAAGTTTTCAAATGCAGTCAAAATCCTATTGCCCGCCCACTTATAAAGAGGCATTCCGCCCTTGAGAGCGTCTCTTTTCCTGAGCATACGAGAGCCGAACACGGCATCTGCACTGTCATTCTCAAATGCGTTGACCACCCGTGCAAGACATTCAGGGGCATATTGGCCGTCCCCGTGTAATAAAATCACAACATCAAAATTCTTTTTTATGCTATAGAGATAGCCAAGCTTCTGATTTCCGCCATATCCCCGATTAAAGGGCGTTCTCAAAACATTCAAGTTATTATATCCCAGCTTCTTCCCTGATTGATAAGCGATATCAAAAGTCGAATCCCTCGATGAATCGTCAATGATGAATATCTCTGCAAATTTATCCCGCATTTCTCTTGGAATCCGATTCAATACATTAAAAATATGCTTTTCGGCATTATAGGTGACAATGAAAACAGCGCACCTCATTTTTCCCAGCAGCTTTATAGATTTTTCAAGCTCTTTTTCATCGACAGAGAAGGTTAGGAGAGGGTTCTTGCAGCTTTTCATTTTCTCATAACGATTAATTCTTTCTTCCATTGTTTTTTCTTTTCATTATAAACTATTATACCAAGGTCGGAGTATAAAGTTTTCTTCGTATCGGGTCTAATGGCCTATAGATATTGAGAAGTTAAACTGAGCGGTTCAGCCTTTCTGATGTCGGGCAGCCTTGAGATTTTATGAATGGAAAACCGACTTCTTTAATCTCCAGGGTCAGGATATGTCATTCATCAAAGAATTAAGGAAAATAACAAGTCAATCATGGTTTTCCTATTTGACCCTTTTCTTACTGCAGGCGAAGGTCCTCTGGGGTATATGGGAATATAAAGATATTGCAAACGGAGACACTTCGAGTTACTTTCGATTCGCCTATCAATGGTTTCAAAATTATACGGTCAATATTGCCTGGTCGCCTCTTTATACGGCGTTCTATGGAACTCTTTTGCATGTTTCGACCGATCCATTCACCGTAACGATTCTTCACCGCATCATTATAGTCTTTGCGATAACTCTAATGGTTTTGGCGTTGATGAGACAGTTGCTTCCTCACTCGGTAGCATGGATCGTGAGCGCATGGTGGGCTATTTTGCCCATCCATTTTGACTCGTTGTATGAGGTCCATCTCTTTGCAGTCATTGCGCCCTTGGCCGCATGTCTATTAGCTGCTTATAAACCGACTGCTTGGGCGCGAGGCTGTGCGCTCGCGATTATCGCCTGTTCATCTTTCTTGATTCGAAATGAGCTTGTCGTGGCAGCTGCCGTCCTGGCTTTGCTCTATTTTTTGTGGGAGATAAGGCTCGTAAAGACCGCCAAGCTGGAAAATAGGGTAATACCACCATTGAGACATTATCTGTATAGCTATATCATTCCTTTACTCTTGGCCGCTTTTGTTGTCATCTTTTTTTACTGGCGATCTGACGTTAAATATCCGCAGTTAAAGGATGTGTTTACCGATAAGCACACTCTGAATATGTGTCAGGTTTATGCATTTGGATACCAGCAGCGGCATCCGGAGTGGACAAAGAGTCCGTGGTTGGAATGCCAGGAATTGATCCAGCAGCATTTTGGCTCGCCTCAGTTGTCGTTATCTGAAATGATCCTAAAAAACCCAAAAGCGGTGCTCGAAAATATGTTCTGGAATATCCGCTTGACGCCATATGGCCTGCAGGTATTGTTGTTCAATGTCACGTCCGGTTCGGCGAATCCGGATTACGCGCCAGTATTCAAATCTAACATGGCATTACTTTTCAGTTTTGTTATAGTAATACTTTTGGTCGGCGGAATAATTCTGTTTTACCGGGAAAAATCTTTCTGGTGGAATTACTGGCTAAAATCACGTTTTGTAGGATGGATGACTCTCGCCTCTCTTGCCGCAGTCTCTCCATTCATTATTCTGAGCCAGAGGCCCAGGCCATCATACCTTTTCACGACCGGCATTTTCCTGATGTCAGGCGTGGGTCTGTGCACTTTTATTGCTTTCCATCAATTATCCTTGTCAAAACGCCTATCGACCGCTATCTCTATGTTGTCAAAACGTCTATCGACTTTTGTCCCTATAATTTTGATTGCTCTATTCATTCTCATTCCAAGCTATTATCCCTACGTCAACAAAGCTAAATCTCGTCCCTTGCTCGAACTATACCAAAGACTCGTGCCGTACAAGGAAGTGATTACGGAGCCTGAGGTTGTATTTATGGTGAATGGTTTCCCTTTTGAACTTCAGTCATATTTAGTAGCTACGAAAGCTAAGCCCTTCGTATGGTATCGATTGGTCGATCAAATGCCGTCGACCTTACCATGTTTGGTCGATTTCGCGGAGATTTCCTTGCTCCAAATCCCAAAGAGTGCAGATAGTTGGAACATGCCGATAAATGAATATTTTGATAAGATAGGTGTGAATCTAATTTATATTGATAATAATCTCTGGACAACTCTGGATAATCAGAGAATAAATCAGAAATTTATTAGAACACCTGAGTCAGTGGGATGGAAGATCATTGCTTATCAAAATATGTATTCAAACAAATGGATGTTGCTTCAGAGAATCAATAATGACAAAGCCCCATGATTTCCCTAATCCAATCAATACCTCACAAGCTTAATTTTATACAATAAATTATAGAACAGATGCTTAACCAAATATTTCCTTACATTCTTGTCGACTTCCTCCCGCGATACGACTCGTCGATGACACCTCTGGCGGATACGATCCATTTCTTGTTGTCCTGCTGAGATATTTGCCGAAGTCTTCTGGAGCTGATGCACTCTGAATGCGCCGAGAAAACGAGGGAGCCTGGCAAATCTGGCGCCGGCGTCACGGAATCGAAGTATCAAATCCCAGTCCATGGCAAACAGGAAACTTTCATCGATATACCCTCCGACCTTATCCCAGATTCTCCTCCTCCAGAAGAGCGTTTCCTGCGGCACATAATCCGCCCAGGATAATATCTCATCGTTATGCGGCGGGAGAACCCAACGTCCAATCTCCCGGTCAAGCAAGTCTATTAGAACCCTGTGCCCATAGACGACATCAACATCAGGGTGCGTCTCAAAAAACCCCGCCACATAGTGCAGGGTGCCCGGAAGGAGCAAATCATCAGAATTCAGATATGCCATAATTTCACCTGTTGTATGCTTGAACCCAATGTTGATGGCATTCGCCTGGCCCTTGTCCTCAGCTAACTCACAGTGGGAAAGCGATTCCCGATACCTTTCCAGTATTTCCCTTGTACCGTCAACAGAGTCACCATCCTGGACAACATACTCCAGTTTCGGATAGTGTTGACTCAGCACACTTATTACAGTGCGTTCAATAAAATCTGCCTGATTAAAGGATGGCGTAACCATAGAGATAACGGGGAAAGAATCCAATATCTTTGTAAAAGTATAATGCTTCGGGACACTCATGGGTTTGGGCTTATGTTGATAGAGAACACCGAGACGCGGCAAAAATAAATTCGGCAACAGGTTTCCTAAGAAACTATTGAACCTGCGTAAGAAAACTGTTTGAACGCGTTTTAAAATATTGTAGACCCCGATTTTGTCGGAAATAATAAAAATGATTGTCTTAAATGCAAAAGGCAAACTGACAAAAGATTCGATCCTTTCCTGTTCCGACATAAAACGGGAATAAATCTCATCAATCGTATACTGAACGTTCCTTGCGCTATCACTCGAATCTGGAGCAAAATGCCAGTATAGCTTATTAAGACTCCAACTTCTCCGGTATGATTCAAAGTCATCAAAAAGGGCAATTATTTCACGAAGACAATCTTTAGTTTCCCTTGTTTTTGAAAAAGCGTATCCTTTTTCAATCAAGGGTTTCCTCAAGTTTTCGTCAAAATAGAGTCTATGAATTTTTTCTGCGAGATCTTTCTCGTTTCTTGGATCAAAAAGGATGGCTGCATCCTTGAGATGTTCATGCGAACCCAAGATCGAGGCAGCTAATACGGGGCATCCGAATGCAAAGGCCTCAAGGGGAGGGAAATTATCAGGTCCAAAAAATGAAGGATAGACAAGGGCGAAAGCATTTTTATAGAGAGAAGCCAGTACATGACGGTCAACAAAGCCTTTGAAGATTATCTTCTTTGTCAACCCTAATTTCACCGCAACCTCTTTCACATGACCGAGATTTCCCATATCTGAACCGGTAAAGACAAGATGAAAATCGTGAGAATATTTATCGACAAGAATTCTTAGGGCATGGAGTAAAACTATATGATTTTTATGGGGCCAGAATTGAGCAGGATAGAAAAGAAAAGGCTTTGGGACATCATTAAAAAGTGTATCACTTATTTTCTTGTAATCGAAAACCCAATTCGGGGTTGGGAAAGAGATTACTTTAATCCTTTCGTTTAATACGCGGTAAAAATCGTGTATTTCTTCTTTCCTTTCTCTGTGCCGGTAATAACACAAGCTGCTCTGGGAAGGAATTCCCTGTAGTTGGTTTCTCTTTTATCCCAGGTCCACCCGGTTTGGCTGACTTCAGGGAAAAAAGGCTGTTTTCTGTGCTCTAGGTCCAAAACTGTGCAGATGATCGGGAGATGGACGTGCTCGAAAGGAGGCACCATGAACCAGCAGATATCTATCTTGTGTTTCAGCAACTGAAAGGACAAATCAGTAATATTGTCCTGACGAGTTACCGTTTTGCCCAACGATATAAAATTCCAGCGCTCATTTCCAAGTGTAAATCCCTCACCATAGTGAAAAAAATAAAAATCGTGTTTCCCGTTATATTTGGTAAGTTCTTCAACAAGGTCCTCCTGATAAGTATATCCTCCCCCGAATTCCTTAGGCTGATATCCTAAACAGACGCCTATCCTCATTTTCCCTCACACATTCTATCAGTATACCGATTTCCCAGATTGCGGACTACTTTCCCTCACTGATTTCCCTGCAATCTTCCGACAAACAAGATTCGGTCGGGCTCGAACCGCAATTCAGCAACGCAATTAAAATGCTTTTCAAATGCTTTTCTCAAAGACCATCTGTCACACCATTCAGATTGCGGCACTGAAGCGTCGAGCCTATTACAGGGTTTTGAAATCATAAATTCGACAAAAGCATAATCGTTTGTATAACTCGCCAGACTCTTCAATATACTCTCCAGGGGATATTGCTGCAAATAACGCTCCAAAGGTACCGCAGCCACTGCCTGTGCTTTAAGCCGTTCGGCAGGTTCTGGATCTGCTAAATCCACAACAGCCGGAGTAATCGGAAAGCTCCTGTTCTTTGCGAATGTATATGCCTTCTCGATCGCAGATGGGTCGTTATCAATACAAACCACTTGTTTAACTGACGTCTGTATCAACAACCTTTCCAAGAACTGAACGTTGGGGCCTCCAAATTGAACGACAGAAGAAATGTTTTCCGACTCAATCAGGCGGAGTATTTCGTCAAGATAAGGGGAAGAAGACACTTCGCCGCGTGCTCCGTGGATATTGTGATGACAAGACCGTGCGCTGCCAGTTGGTCCAAAAGTTATCTGCTCTATTTTTCTTGAGAGCGATCGAGAGGTTGTATGCCTGAACAGCCACGCCCTTTTCCTCATAAACATGAGCAATTTTCCATTCAGGCGAGAATGCGCTCGTCTTATTTCTTCATTCTCACAAAAGGGTAAGACCATCGCAGAGAAATACAAGGAGATCAGTTTTCTCAATGCAGCAGGATTAACCCGTCTCAAGAGTCCCCATTTCCAGAGCAGATAGCTTTTATGCAGCCGGACAGCAAGCGTATTAGCGCCCTGTTCATCTCCAAGCGAGTACACCTTGAGGGGATAGTAGTACAACTGCAGAAATTCAGGGTAGCACCTAAAACAATCCCTGTTTTCTTTTGTTTCAACTTCACCTCTTATAAAACTCCCGATATCGATATAAATAGGACGAGAACCGTCAAACAGTATATTCCCAGGATGACAATCTTTTAAATAATATCCATGGTCAGCAGCTATCATTGCTATTCTTAGCACTAAAAGGGCAGTATCCTTTAACATGGAGAATGTCCATTCGCGGCAATATGTCACACGATCAATTTTTCTGTGCTCGATCACCAGATCATACCCATCAATCTCATAATCCGTAATCCATGAATCAATGAAAAAACCTTCCCCCATAAGTTCCTTAACCATTTCAGAAGCAAGAAGCTCTTTTACATGTTCTGAATATTCTTTATGTATCGCTCTAAATACATGTCCCTTCCAAAAGAATATTTTACCAACATTATCATATGTCCATTCACAGAATTTTACTTCCTGAATGGCGATGCGCCTTTTCGTCTTCAACATTTCCGAGCCACAGCCACAATATGCCATATATTTTCAGTAATGTTTTCACATGTTGAAAACCCGGCAAACCATTTTATGGGAACAAACCCATTGCCTTCCAGGATAGCCGCCATTTCCTGTACGAGGAAGTATCGCACCACCTGCGTTTCTTTGAGCTGGGAATATGCGCCGTCATTGTTCAGCTCGAATATGCTGTACGAAACTTCACATGCCTGCCGGGAATGGTCAAGCGTCGTTTCTGATATCCTCAGGACTTCACCTTTTTCCGTTATCCATCGCCTGACCCGAACGGGCTCATAGTGACGGAGTATCGCTCCGGCATTCCAGAATTCGAACACTAATAAACCATCGGCATGTAAATGATGATGAATCCCTTGAAGGGTTTGTGTAAGTGCCTCATTAGTCACAACATGCCCTATGGAGTCGAATAGACAGATTGCCGCATCAAAGGGTCCTTTCTTTAAGTTCAGTGAACGCATATCCTGATTATAAAACTCCACTTGAGAAGACAGCCTTCCAGCCTTTTGGAGTGCGACGGCCAGCATGGAATTCGAATAATCTGTCGCGGCAATCTCATAGCCCAACTTCTCAAGCTCTATGGCATGTGATCCTGTTCCGCATGCCAATTCAAGAACTGAACAGGTTGGCCGCTTACCGAATTCCTGCAGGCAGTAATGGACAAATGCCGCCTCTTCAGCATATGGTTTATCCTTATAGAAGATGTCATAGAGCTCTGCATAGCGGCCGCCATAGGAGTTCATCTCGCCTTTTTCCGTCCCTTCATGGCCTTTCCTTTTTGGGCATGCTCATATGCTTCCTGCATGAAACGTGCGATTTTCTTCAACTGCCTCTCTTTCAGCGTATATGTCGAGGGAAGGTAGAGTCCCGTTTCCCAAAGTCTGTCAGCAACAGGGCATGGCATCTTCCTGAAGCCAGATATCGATTCCAGGCATGGTTGCTGATTCATCGGGCAGAAAAATGTGCGGGAATCAACACCCCTTTCGTATAACCATTGCATCAATAGATCCCTCGTCATTCCAAACCCGGACTTGATTGCAAGGGCATACATCCAGTACACATTTCTCGCCCATTCCGCTTCCATCGGGAGCTGAATACCCGGAATATCCGAAAGGTAATGATTATAGGTTTGCGCTATACGACGTTTTTCAGCAATGATATATTCAATCTTCTTGACCTGTACCAGGCCTAAGGCCGCCTGGTAACCTGTCATACGGAAATTAAAGCCAGCCACTTCATGCCTGAAACGCGGCTTTGTAAATGCGAGGTTGCGCAGCAATCTGAGACGTGAGGCCAGGATTTCATTATTGGTAACCACCATGCCTCCCTCGCCCGTGGTTATTATTTTATTGGCATAAAAACTGAAGCATCCCATGTCCCCAAAACTGCCGGTCTTTCGCCCCCGGCATGTTGCGCCGTGAGCTTCGGCGCAATCCTCGATGATAGTCAAATTATACTTTCGGGCCTCAATCATAAGACGATCCATATCTACAGGATGGCCGTAAAGATGCACCGGTATCACTGCCTTTGTCTTTGGACTGATAAGCGACGGAATTAAATCAATGTTGAGGTTCCAGGTATCTTTTTCCGAATCTACAGGGACAGGGATTGCACCGTTATGAACCACAGCCAGTGCAGTCGCAATATTGGTGCTGGCACTTACCAAAACCTCATCACCGGATACTATGCCGGCTGCCGCTACCGCAAGATGTAGGGCGGTTGTGCCACTTGTAACTGCGATGCCATACATGCTGTCAGAGTATTCGGCAAATTGTTTTTCGAACTCGTTGAGTGAATCCCCGAATGTCCCGGATAATTCACCTTTCCTGAGAGCTGCTGTAACGGCGCTTATCTCTTCCTTTCCTATGACGGGCTCGAAAACAGGTATCATCAGTCGACCTCTACAATGATTTTATCGTTCTCGGATCCCATAAACGGCCCCTGCTTCACACTGATACACTGCATATCCTCAAGGACACGAAGAGCATGAATACCGTGAACCAGCACAATCGCGTCACCGGGATTAAGCACAACTTCTCTCAGAAGCTTCTTCTCGTCGCTGTACAATTGCACTGCAACCTTACCGCGCTGCACAACAAACATCTGTTGAAGATCCGTAATTGTTTTTGTTATGGGTTTATGAAAATGGGGAGGTTCCACAAAACCGGCCTTATGCGCCAGAAGGCCAAACTGGAATGAGGATTCGGGTTTTGAGAAGAATGTAGTTTGATCAACCTCGGTATCTGCCCAGATTATTTCCGCATATGTAGTGTCTCCGAATTCTATCTTTTCGATACCCATAGCATTTTCTTGATTGATCTGCTTATCATTTCAGGAATAAAACTTTTTCCAACTACTTGTTTCCAATCGTTTCAGCTCATTCGAGCAGCGCCAATAGCCTTCAGTTCGTATGAACGAATCTCTTTTATTGATCCTGTATTGTATTGATCTCAACTCAATGTATTTAAAATGTCTTTTAAAAACCTGGTGTAAGTCATCTAAAGAATAAAATAGTTGCAAATGGTCCCGTTTGCACTCTTCTGCAGATAGCGACTCAGATCCAACAAAAACACCGTCAGAAACTAACGAGGCACATATTTTCCTAACCATAATATCCGTCGTATCAGCAGAGAAATGTCCAATCGCGCCGTCCCAGACAACTACCTCGTATGGGTTATTGGGAAAGGGTTGGTTGACCGCATCACAGAGATAATAGGTTATTTTTTCGGAGCTATTATATTCCTTGGCCGCCTTTATTGCGGTAGGCTCAATATCAATAGCATCTATTGATGAGCACTTTTCAGCAAAAAACCTCCTTGTGAAGAATCCATCGCCACATCCTACATCCAAAAGTCTGTCACCCTCTTGTATCACCTCGGAACTGAAAAAACCCCTGTAAAGTGGGTACGCTCCAACGGAATAAGCGCTGAAAGCAAAATCGAATGTATCTCTCCGGTTATCGTCGAAATGAGGAGGTTCATCACCGATTACCCACTCTCTCCTGAATTTACTATCATAATGTTTTTCCAACAGAGTGAGGAGAACCCTTTCACGAGACCGTCCACCCCACTTCGCGTACTCTAAAAAGAATCGCCATTTTCGTTTCATGTTATGCAGCCCCGGCAACAACACTTCGTGTCAGAGGGTTAGCGGCCTTTTTCTGCACAATAAAATTATTCATATCAGCCCGGAGAGGTCTTTTATTTTTACATACGCACCACTTTCTATGTCAACAACAACCATATCTTTTATCGCCGCAAATCGTTTTATACCGGTAACATACGTCAACTCTCCCCTGGAATCCCGTGATTCTCTAAACCTGGATTCAACATATCCCTCTGCCACTGTCAACGGTTTCAGCCGGCCAATCTTGTCTTTGCGGATGAAATACGCATTATTGCCGCTGCTGTTGCATCCGATGAAAAAATAGCCCTTTTTTTCTGCCAGCAAAGATAATGCCTTTAGCGAGCATCCCCAATAAAGGTTTGAGCAGTGGGCTTTTGTCCTGTTAAAGGCTGCGCTGTAAGGAATCGTCACCGCAAGGTTCGGACCAAAAACACTATTGAATTCGATGATAACAACTACAGGAGTCACTACATTAATGCTTTCCCATATCCAGAAATCATTTCCATCAACGTCTATGCTCAAGATACCGACATCGCCGCTAAATCCGCTATCAGAAATGATACTGTTGATATTTTCCTTCGTTATAAACTTTTCAACCGCGGTCAACTCATGCTTCCAGCAGATTTCATGTTTTCTTATAAATTCAATATTCTCCCTGCTCGCATCAATAACAAGTCCCCGCCAATTATTATTCATGAGGAGAAATCTGGTATTGGACTCCATATAATTCTCCACGCCGAATTCGATAAATGAATGATGAGGAATATCAATAGCATGTATCAGGTATTGAATAATGCCGTCATCCCCGAACTGCGAAAAGACCTTAAATTCGGTGTCGTGAATATTCTCAAAAACTACCTGCTGCTTTATATTATGGATGCAGCCCTGTGCAGCGAGGATCTTGAGTTCTTCAATATTTCTTAATATCATAGCGTCATTTCTCAATACAATATCGTTTCTTCCAGTCTTTTTCTTGTGATTAAAGATAGAACGCAGATAATTCATCATTCCTTGCACGAAAAGATAAATCCTTTAAAAAATGAGGGGTAATCAACCTTATCAAATGAATCAAACTCCTCTATGAGCTCATACCTCCGGGAAAAAAAGTCTTTGAATTCTTCAAGGCTGAAAAACCGATACGGAAAGCTTGCATCATAGATGTCGGGAGGAACCTTCTGGACGGTTATACAGTTCCTCCCGTCCGCTGAAAACGGCGTTCGGTCAATAAGTATATATTTAACAGTAAAATCGAAAATCCTGTTCAACAGTTCATAAGGCTTTTCGATATATTCGAGAACACCGGAAAAGAGGACGACATCGGGTACATTCCCTTTCCTTATGCAATCTTCCATGCTGAAATGAAATTTAAGATTTTCGCCTTCAAATAATTCTTTCCCGCATTTAACAAAACGCTCCTGTTCCACTACATTCCATGTCAGGGCTTTCAGATGCTTCAAGAATTTCCTGTTCTGGTAATAGGAAGTTCCCAGCGACCCGCCAAAGTCTATCAAGTTCAACCTGTTGTCATTCATGGAAGCGATCCATAACAGCCCGCTCAGGGTCGGCCAGGAATACTGGATTTTATCAAACAGGACAGAATCTCTCTCATAAACGGTTTCACCGTTTTTCACCTTTAACGCCGCGTTCTTGACTTTTTCAAAAATAACCTCCGAGTTGTAACCCGTACTCTGTTTCCTGGCTTCTTCCCATGAGGAATAATCACCCCCAAAACCGCGCTTCGCGGCAGGCGGTCCGGCTTGAGTCAAAGGCGAACTCATTGAATTAAGGTTGCGAAGCATTCTTTGATATATTTTCTTCAATGTTATGGAGAATGAAACATGCCGGCAAGATTTCGAATCTATTAAAAAGGTATGCCTGCTGTCGTATTCATCCGCTTCTTTATCTTGCAACATGAACGTGGGATGATTTATCCTTTCAAGGCTGAAAGTCTTTACGTTGGCGAGTTTATTATCTGCATCCTTTATATGGGAAGCATCTTCATGACCACAACCTATGTTTGAAACAAGATTGACATTAGGGGTAATGCAAAGACCATTCTGGCGCCATATAGCGAATAGCCACTGGTAATCCCAAGTATCAATTTTGCCTTCGTAAGTCAGCTCAAATATCCTAAGCCAATATTCCTGTACCAAAGTATCCTCGAAAACATTCCTGATCTGATTCTGATCCCTAAAATTCGGGAAATCAGCCATCTTGAAATCGTAGTGTCTCCAGGCCCTGCGCCAGCCTGCCCATCCCCAGGTCTGGGGATACTTACTGAAATAATAACTTCCGTCTCCCCGTTTATTGTCATCTTGAAAATTATCGCCACCAATCATCATTATTCTTTCATCATCCCGATATTTCTCCAGAAGATCCTGGCAGAACCAGAAAAAGCTTTGATTGGGTAGCGTGTCATCCTCAAGGATAATACCTTCGGTTTCATTTTCAAAAAGCCAGTTCGTCGCCGTGGACGCGCTCACTCCACATCCCAGATTTTTCTCCCTGAAAAGCAATTTGACTTCGCAGTCCCAGTCCACTTGTTTGACAACAGTCCTGGTAGCTTCACATTTTTCTTCGTCGCCTTTCACATTCCTTGGGCCGTCGGCAGCAACGTATAACTTGACGGGTTTTGCCTTACATATTTCGTTAAACACTCGTTGGGTTGTATCCGGGCGATTAAAAATAATTAACAGAACCGGAGCAGTTAACGTCTTTTCTCTTTTCATGTACTATATTAAATTATACTGAACATAAAGGTCGACAAAAGGTACGTTTATATAGTTCTTTCCTCGTCCATCTTGCCCTAAGTTAATACAGCACGAGTCAATTTCCGTCATCTTAAAACGCCTTCCTCACTTCCGGGCTGGAAACGTTCATATGCTCCGATAACAGTATCGGGGTCGCCCAACATCTTGGCCTTTCCATGGTCTAACCATAAAACCTTTTTGCAAATAGCCTTAACGTCTTCCATGGCGTGAGAAACAAAGAGGATGGTAACCCCCTTCTTTATGAATTGGGCTATCCTCTCTTCGCTCTTTTTGGTGAAATGCGCATCGCCGACGGCAAGTACCTCATCCAGTATCAGGATATCGGGGTTTACCTCCGTTGCAATGGAAAAACCGAGACGGGCAACCATTCCGGAAGAATAATTCCTTAATGGCGTGTTGATGAATTCACTCAATTCCGAAAAGTCAACAATACGTTCGTACTTTTCTTTGATCTCTCTTCTCGAAAATCCGAGTATGGAGGCATTGAGGAAGATGTTTTCCCTCCCCGTTAAGTCATGGTCAAACCCTGCGCCGAGTTCAATCAACGGCGCTATTGTACCGTTCACTGTCACTTTTCCCTTCGTAGGTATTATGACACCGGATATGACTTTCAAAAGAGTGCTCTTGCCTGCGCCATTGTGTCCGATGATACCAAGCGATTCGCCTTCGCTGATTTCAAGCGTCAGATCCTTCAGCGCTGAAAAGGCCTCAGCCCGTGTCCGTCTCCCTTTGAGGTAATTGATAATGTATTCCTGGAACGTATTTCTACGGTATTCCCTGATAAGTCTGTATACAACCGATATGCCTTGAAGGTTTATCACAATGGGTTCGCCCTTTAAAGATAGTATATCAACCTGTTCCTATTCCTGCGGTAAATGACCCATCCCACAAGAAAAGAACCGGCTGAGAACAGTGTCCCTATAACAAAATGCTCGGTTTTTGTAATAGTGCCGTCGTAGAGACAGGCCCGGAAAAGGGATACGTAATGATAAAAAGGATTCAATGACATAATGGGTCGAAACCGTTCTGGAAGAACAGAAATAGGATAGAAGAGGGGAGTGAGGTACATCCATGCCATCAGGATAACATCGTAAATATAGATGACATCATGAAAAAAAACAGCCAGCGTTGACACCATGAGGGATATCCCGAGCGAAAACATAAATACAAGGCAGAGAACGAACGGAAGCAGCAGGATGTCATAGCTGAGTTTCGTACCTGACAAAATAATGATGACAAAGAGCGGGGCAAGGGAAAAAAGAAAATGCACCATGGAACAGACAACAACCGAAAGAGGAAAGATCGCCTTTGGGAGGTACAACTTATTCAGGAGGTTGCGGCTTAGCAAAAATACCCCTCCTGATGTCTTCGTCCCCTGGGCAAAAAGTTGCCATAGGGTAATCCCCGACATGACATAGGCAGCATAATTTCCCACACTTGCTCCGAAAAGGCCATTGAATACCAAATAAAAGATAAGCATCATCAAAAGAGGGTCGAGCATAACCCAGAGAAAACCGAGGGCGGACCTCTTATACCTTTTCTTTATATCTCTCGATACGAGATTTCTTAGCAGCTCTTTGTATTTTACAATCTCTACGACTTCTTTAAAGCTTTCTACCATACCTTTACCTTATGGTGTATAAGATACTATAATTAACAATAATTTTAAAAGGACGCCGAAAAGAATTGAAATCTTATTTGATCGTTATCCCTGCTTATAATGAAGAAGAGTATATCGCGAACGTCCTTGACGGCGTCAGAAAAAGTAATCCCTCAGTTGATGTTCTGGTGGTGAACGACGGCTCTGCCGACAGAACGTCTGCGATATCAAAACAGGCAGGGGTTATGGTGTTGGACCTGCCTTTCAATATCGGCTACGGCGGGGCGGTCCAGACAGGCTTTCGCTTTGCAACGGAGTATGGATACGAATTTGTGGTCACCCTCGACGGAGATGCCCAGCACGACCCATATTTTATGAATAACCTTATGGAGACTATGGAAAGGGAAAAGGCGGATGTGGTTATCGGTTCCCGCTTTATCGAGGGTAATTACCATATGGGCATCTTCAGAAAGATGGGGGTCTGGCTTTTTTCTAAAATCGTCAGCTTCTATACCGGAACAAGCTTCACCGATCCTACCTCGGGTTTTCAACTCCTCAACAGAAGGATCTTTTCTTATCTCTCCGAGGGCGACAACTATCCTCTCGATTACCCTGATGTCAACATTATTATCGCCCTCCATAAAATGAGATTTAAAGTGGTGGAGGCCCCGGTGAGGATGAAAGAAAAAAAGGGCAAGTCGATGCACCGGGGATTGAGGCCTATCGTTTATATGCTAAGGATGTTCCTCGCCATTGTTATGGTATTACTGAGAAACGAGGAGAAACAACTATGACCTTCGGTGTCAGATTATTCATTTTCCTGTCCGGCGTTATCTTATTTGCAACGATATTTGAACTCGTCAGGAGAAAAAAATTCAGAGAGGAATTGTCACTCGGCTGGCTGCTCGTCGGGATCGGCCTGATCCTGAGCTCCTTCGCCGATCTGATTATAGACCCCCTTGCCTTTAAGCTCGGCGTCAGTTATCCGCCGGCGCTCGCTTTTATAATCGTTGTCCTTCTTCTGGTCCTGGTCATGCTCTACTTTTCTCTAGCCGTGTCCGATTTAAAGTGCAGGACCAAAGAGTTAAGTCAGAAGATAGCCTTAATGGAATACAAACTTCGCAAGGTTTATAAAGAAGAAGAGGACCGCTGATTCATCCCGCTTGCCGATTAATGCTCTTTACTCTGGAAAAGTTAAGAGATCAAATTGGCCGTGGCCCTGCAAGTATAGAAAAATACTACGGGTAATAGCTCCTGGGGGTAATGTTTTGGAATTCGAAATAGAAAAAATCGCGGGGTTGTAATATAATACGAAGTATTCTATTAAAGAAATTGGAGGAAGTGATGGTCAAGATTTACTACGATAAAGATGCGGATAAAAAGATACTGAAAGGGAGAAAAGTTGCTGTAATGGGTTACGGCAGCCAGGGGCATGCTCATGCCAACAATCTTAAAGAGAGCGGCATGGATGTGATCATAGGGGTAAAAAAAGGCGGGGCCGGCTGGGAAAAGGCAGAAAAGGCAGGGTTCAAGGTCTTTGTGCCTTCAGAGGCGGCAAAGAAGGCGGATGTCATTATGATGCTCGTCCCCGATGAATATATGGCGGACATATATAAAGCAGAGATCGCTCCTCATATTAAAAAAGGGGCTTATCTCGGTTTTGCGCATGGTTTCAATATCCATTTCGGGCAGATAGTCCCTCCGTTAAACGTCAACGTTTTTATGGTAGCTCCAAAAGGGCCTGGGCACCTTGTCAGATCCGAATATGTTAAGGGGAGCGGGGTCCCTTGCCTGATAGCAATAAACCAGGACCCTTCAAAGGATGCGAAGAAAGTTGCGTTGGCCTATGCCTCTTCGATAGGTGGGGGAAGGGCGGGTATCATAGAGACGACCTTCAGGGAAGAGACCGAGACGGATTTGTTCGGCGAGCAGGTTGTGCTTTGCGGCGGTCTTACATCTCTTATTATGGCAGGGTTTGAAACCCTTACCGAAGCGGGCTATTCACCTGAAATGGCATACTTTGAATGCCTCCATGAGGTGAAGCTGATCGTTGACCTCATATACGAAGGCGGCATCTCAAACATGAGGTATTCAATAAGCAATACCGCCCAGTATGGCGATCTTACAAGAGGTCCGAGGGTTGTTACCGATGAAACGAAAAAGGAAATGAAGAAGATACTCGACGAGATACAGTCAGGACAGTTTGCCAGGGAATGGCTTCTGGAATGCAAGGCAAACAAGCCCGTGTTTAACGCCCTTACGAGAAGGGGTGAAGAACATCCCGTTGAAGATGTCGGCGCAAAGCTCAGGGCCATGATGCCGTGGCTCAAAAAGGGGAAACTGGTAGATAAGACAAAGGCGTGATTAAATTCGCCCCTGAGGGCTTTCCCTTTATATTCGGTTCCTTTCTGCTGACCGTTATTGCTTCAATATTTTTGTTATGGAGCCGGAAAACCGGAAGTAATGATGTAGTTTATTATTCCTTGCTCATTACTTCCGGTCTTTGCTTTATTGTGACACTGTTTATGGCCTTTTTCTTCAGGGACCCTGAAAGGACAGTCCCTGCCGGAGAAGGTCTCTTTGTAGCACCTGCCGATGGGAAGGTCATACTCATAAAAGATGTCTACGAAAAAGATTACCTGAACTCCGACATGAAAGAGATAAGCATTTTCATGTCGCCGCTTGATGTGCACGTCAATCGTGCGCCGTGTGACGGAAAAGTGAGTATCGTGAAATACTCCCCCGGGAAGTATATGGCCGCGTATAAGGAAGAATCATCTCTCAAAAACGAGAATATAGTCATGGTCCTTGATTGCGCAAAGGGAAGAGTGCTTGTGAGACAGGTTGCGGGTTTTCTGGCGAGAAGGGCAGTATGCAGGGCAAAGGTGGGCGATATGCTGCAGCGCGGCGAAAGGTATGGGATTATAAAGTTTAGTTCAAGGCTCGATGTCTATCTGCCCGTAACCGCAAACATTACAGTGAAACCTGGTGATCGGGTAAAGGCCGGGGAGTCCGTGATTGCAAACATTACAACCGCTCTCCCTTTAAATTAAGCAAGACGCCTGAACGTGGGTATTTTTCAACTGACTAATTAATGAAAATACTTGCTTCATCAAACATTTCAGACTCATAATATTTCTAACGCATATTATTCATGAATTTTTTGATGTATATGGCGGATATACTGTTTTCGCTCAATTGATATTTGGTAGGATTATGGATGAATTAATTTATCATACACAACGTAGCATTAAACTTGCCTATTTAGGAGTTTCGAATTTATCTAAGGACATATTCTATTTAGACGGTATGTCTAGTCCTAAGGTAAGGGCTTTTCTTAATAATCTATGCGAAAGAGAAGGCACAAGATATCTCGAAATAGGATCATGGAAAGGGTCAACTCTCATTAGTGCATTATATGCTAATGAGCAAATGGTAGATTTAGCCATTGGAATTGATAATTTCACCGAATTTGCCGACTTAGGGACTACTATAAACCTTATCAGTATCTCTCAAGACACTCTTGACCGAAGAAGATCTCCACAGCAAAAACATCCACGTGAGTGTTGTAGAGAAAATATTGATAGATTTTTGAGAAAACCGCTAAACTTACATTTCTACGATAATGACTGTTTTTCATCAGTGTTTATAGATGCACTTAAGCAACACCATCCGCAGGCGCACATCAATGTATATTTATTTGATGGTGAACACACTGAATCATCTCAATATTCAGGTTTCACAGAATACGATTTCATATTAGATGATACATTCATTGCTATTATTGATGACTGGAACTGGGAGGAAGTTAAGGTTGGCACACGCAGAGCATTCGCTGATTTAAGATACAAAGTTCTAAAGGAGTGGGAGTTGCCAGGTAAAGGCACCAATGATATAGAAAACTGGTGGAATGGGTTATACGTAGCTGTTGTACAGAAGATAAAGGAAAGACAATAAAAGTCCTATTCAATCTCGGGACACACTGTGTTGAATCTCGAAGAAGAATCGCTGGACGCTGGATTTTTGAGGATGCATATGATGAGAATCCTGACTCCAGAATACCTTTGGACATTTTATCTTTACAAATTCATTGAGCATTCCAATTCTGTACAGTTCTGCTATAAATTGAGACTGCTGAAAAAATTCTTTAGAGTTCCTCTATTTTTATTCTCTCTATTTTTTTTTAAAACATATCCATTAGCATTGTGAATCTCTGGATATGTTCGATGAGGAATCAACTGAGGCGAAAATCCCATAGCGACATAAGAATTAAAAAGCCGAAAATTACTTTATAATCAAATTGCGCAACTTGAAACCACTGGATTTCCGTTTCCACCGGAATGACGACCTTTGCACCATAGAACTTTATAAACAAGCTCTAAATAAAATAACGGCCAAGACGGTTCACTACATGGCCTTTTTCATTTGCTCAAGGTTGTACTTCATGAGGCCTAAATACGTGTCACGCCCCGGAAGCCCGCCTTCAGGGTCAAGCATGATAACCTTCACCCCGGCCTCGCGCGCTATAACCTCGGCGGCTTTGGGATTAAACTGCGCTTCGGCAAAGACCGCTCTGATATGATAGTCCTTAATGGATTTTACAATCGCCTGTAGTTTCCTGGGTGTCGGCTCTTTGCCGGGCGATTCCTCTATTACTCCAACACTCTGAAGACCGTAGCGCAGGGCAAAGTAATCCCAGGCGGGATGAAAGCTCACGAAATTCTTTATTCTGAAGCTCGCAACGGTCTTTCTGATCTCAGCGTCGAGTGTCTGAAGCTTTAAAAGATACTCGGCGCTCCGCTTGCGGTAACTCTCTGCGCCCGGGGGGTCTGCTTCTTCGAGGACCTTCGCGATCTTTTTGACCATTATTGCGGCAAGATTCGGGTCGAGCCAGACATGGGGGTTGCCTATTTCGTGCTCGTGGCCATGTCCGCTTTCTTTCAGGAGTTTTAAACCTTCTGAAAGGATGATGACCCTGATATTTTCTTTTGATGTTTTCACGAGCTTTTCCGCCCAGAAATCGAGCCCTGCGCCTATCTCAAAAAAGAGTCTTGACTTTGATAGTGCCTTTGCGATCCCGAATGTCGGCTCAAAGACGTGAGGGCTTGCTCCCGGCGGCAGCAGCACCAGCACTTCCACACGGTCACCGCCCACCTGTCTTACCATGTCTCCGATCGGAGAGATACTTGCGGCGACCTTCAACTGCTCTGCAAAGGCGCTTGAGACGCTCAGGATAAAGGTGAAGAGAAAAACAGTCATCAACGCTTGCCTTTTCATAACTTGCATCATTATAACAGGTTCAAAATATGTGCAGAAAGAATTATTTCAAACAGAGGCAGGCTATTTGCATTGAACCCTTATTTTGAAATCTGTTTGTGAAATGATAATATAAAATTACGTTTCCGGCATGTGGTAGTAATTTTTTCACATCTTGATTGATAATTAATAAACACATCGGAGGAGTATATATGAGTGAAGGATCAAAAGGAGCTATTCTTCAGAGAGACAAAAAAACATATGCCATAGTGCCCAGAATCCCTATGGGTATTCTGACCCCTGAGATTCTTGAGAAACTGGCAGAGGTCTCACGTAAATATAACGTGAGAATAATCAAGATAACCTCGGGACAGCGTATTGCGCTTGTCGGGGTAAACCCGGAGGATGTTGAGAAGGCATGGAAGGACCTCGGGACGGAAGTCGGCCCCGCGGAGGGATTGTGCGTTCATTATGTTCAGGCATGTCCCGGGACTTCAACCTGCAAGTTCGGCCAGGGGGATTCTCTCGGACTTGCCGCAAAGATCGAAAAGATGTATGTCGGCAAAGAGGGCGTTATCCCTGCCAAAACAAAATTCGGCATTTCGGGTTGCAGGCTTAACTGCGCTGAAAGTTATCTGAGAGACTTCGGGTTTTTTGCAGCGCCGGACGGGTGGGTCATTGTGGTGGGCGGCAATTCAGGCGGCAGGCCACGCATCGGTAATGTGGTTGCAGAAAAGCTTTCTGATGAGGAGGCCCTTGAACTGATAAAAAAATGCATCGATTATTATGCAAAAAATGCTAAACCGAGAGAAAGAATGCCGCGTTTTATAGAGCGTACAGGGATAGAAGAGTTTAAAAAGGCGGTACTTTGAGCGGAATAATGGCAGGCATATATGCGGAAAAATCTTCACAAATCGCAATTTGACTCTGATGGAAACCTGTCCATATAACGAAAATCCGAAGGCATTTCCATCGGGATTTGTCTTGCAAAGGTGGCGAAGTAAATCTTTTTCCGCACATCTGCCTGCCATATTATTTTGGAATAAAATATTCTGGGTTAACGTCTGCGGCGGGTTGATTCTTTCTTGAAACCGTCGATGAAGTGTGAAAGCGCTAACAATGGATGTCGGTACACTGTTCGGGGACCGGAGTATCTCATCACTTCTTTAATTTTTTCTCTCATAACCGGCTTATAACAATGTATCCTGCAGTTTCCGCATGATGTTTTGCCTTCCTGAAAAGGACATCTGTCAAGCCTTTGCTTTGCATAATCAAGAAGTTCTCTGCAATCGGTACAGAGTTCGTTACGGGTTTCATGCCGGTTATGGCAATAGATTTTCAGCATTGCCTTAACAGTACTTCTCTCCCTCGTCATTCTGCTTTTTTTCATGGAGGGCCGCTAACTGTAGAGTAAATATTTCGATCTTATTTTTTTAAAATGATTAAGGTCCTTCTGCCATTCAAGAAGGATGGAATGCGGGTCTTGATTATTCTTGATTTCCTGTAGGATCTGCTGCGATCCGATCAGGCCGACGGTTTTATTGAGCTGGAAATTTTTCGGATAAAGTTTGGCGAGAGCGCTGATAATTTCGATTCCAAGGACAGTGGGATCGAGTGAAAAGCGGTCTTTCAGTATGATGCGAACACCATGGCATTTCTTTTTCCCCAATTTATCATTTTTAGGCATAAAATCAACAGGCGTAAAGCTTATGCCTGCGATCTTTCGTTTGTTCAGGTAGAAGGCGAGTTTTTTGGACTGGATCCAGGGAGCGCCGACGACCTCAAATGGGGTATTCGTACCTCTGCCTACGCTCACATTTGAGCCTTCAGCCAGCGCTACTCCGGGATAGAGAATTGCCTCTTTCAGATTGCGCACGTTCGGTGACGGATTCACCCAGGGCAGACCTGTTTCATCATACCAGTATGAACGCCTGTAGCCGTTCATTTTAATAACATGTACTTTCGCGCCGATCTTATTTTCGGCATTGAACATCTCCGCCAATTCACCCACTGTCATACCGTGACGGACAGGGAGTGGAAAGTATCCGGTAAATGATTTCATTCGTTCATCCATAATCGGGCCCTGAACATATAAGGCATTGAGGGGATTCGGACGGTCGAGAACGTAAAAGGCTATTCCCTTTCTTGCGGCGGCTTCCATTGCATAGGCCATTGTGGTGATATAGGTATAAAAACGTACGCCTATGTCCTGGACATCGAAGACCAGAGCGTCAAGACCGTCAAGCATTTCTTCTGAAGGACGCAGGGTCTTGCCATATAAGCTGTAAACAGGCAACCCCGTAATGGAATCCATGGTTGATGACACTTTTTTATCAGAGTTGCCGGACAGGCCGTGTTCCGGACTGAACAATGCCACAAGCTTTATGCCCGGTGCTTTATAAAGCAGGTCCGCAGTACGTCTCCCTGCAAAATCAATCCCGGAATGATTTGTGATAAGACCGATGCGAAGTCCGTCGAGAGGCTTAAATTCTTCTTTCTCTAATACATCGATCCCGCTCGCAACCTTACTGTTGTGCGTTTTATTTAACCGGCTGTTTTTTGAAATCTCAGAATAATTTATCAAGGACGGTATGCATGCAAGAACTCTATCTTCCGTGAGATGTCCCCGGGTCTTCGAGACCAAAGATATAATTTCTCTGCGCAACGGGTCCGCATCACCTTTTCCGTTTGGGTGGACTCTATTGGTAAGGATGATAATATAAGTGTCCGTGACAGGGTCAATCCATATTAGAGTACCTGTGAAGCCTTTATGCCCGTAAGAACCTGCCGGGAATAATTCATCGCGGTTGGAGGCAAATGGAGAAGCAATGTTCCAGCCCAGGCCCCTCAGAGGTGTCTTGCCCGGCGGAGAATGGGGCATTGTCATCTGCTCAACCATGTGGGGACCAAGTATCTTTACGCCGTTAAAAGATCCTCCGGCCAGGAGCATTCTTGCAAAGGTAGAGAGGTCGTCAGCAGTAGAAAAAAGCCCGGCGTGGCCTGCTACGCCCCCCATCCTGTTACAGGCGGGATCGTGTGCTTCACCCTGGAGCAATTCTCCTGAGTGTCCGTTTCTGTATTGGGTTGGAGCTATGCGGTTTCGTTGAGACAGGGCAGGGCTGAAGGAAGTGTCTTTCATCCCGAGGGGTTTGAAAATATGCTCTGAGCAGTACGCATCCAACGGCATACCGGAAACTCTGCGGACGAGTTCGCCGAGAATCTCGAAATTGATGTCACTGTAAACAAAACCGGTACCTGGAGGTGAGAGAGGCTTTTCTTCAACGATCATATTCAGTGCCGTGTCATATCCCTGCAATTCCGGCTTAAGATCAAGATCAGGCCGGAGTCCCGAATAATGGGTAAGAAGTTCCATCACCGTAATCCTGTCCTTGCCGTTGACCTTAAACTCCGGCCAGTATTTTGCAACAGGTTTTTCCAATTGTAGTTTTCCATCCTCTACAAGCTGCATTACTGCCGTAGTGGTGGCGATTACCTTTGTAAGGGAGGCCAGGTCAAAGATGGTATTTTCAGTCATGGGCGATTTTTTTGGTTTGGTTGCCTTATTGCCGAATGCCTTGCGGTAAAGTACTTTGTTGCGATTGCCGATAAGGACAACAGCTCCCGGTATTCTGCCTTTTCGAATTTCTCTATTGACAATAGCGGAGATCGGCGTCAATTGCTTTGTCCGCAGGGTCGGAACAACATGAATAATATCTTCTTTCGCCTGAGCAAAAGATGCGTACATAACAACTGTTACAATGAGTGCGCAAAATATTAACGTCAGGAAAATGTGGCGCGCCCGTTTCATTTTATTTTTAGGGCTTGGCATCCTTATGTCCACGTTTTTTCAACCCGTCTGAAGAATAAATGTTATGAGGGTTCCAGAGCATCCAGCCGTCAGAGCCGAACTTTTCAGCGGCGTTAATCTGGTCGCGTATCTCCTTGCCTGTAAAGTGCCTTCTGTCAAAGGCATAGTCCCTGAATGCCTGCAGCCATGGCCTGAAACGGACCGCCGGCAGGTTAACTCTTTCCTGTGCCCTATTGAGTGTAAGAAAAACGATCTCATAAGGATGTGCAACAGGATTTCTGTATTGTGGTATTCCGTACTGGAACCCTGAAGGATAAAGCATTAGAGACATGTACTCAAGCGTCGCTGCAAGGTCTTCAATCCTCTGGCCGATCTTTGTATCATTTTGATTCCACGATACATATCCGAATATATCGGCATCAAGAAAAACATTATAGGGAGCAAGCCTTCTTTTTGCTTCCGCTAGAAATCCGTAAATGGCCTTCACCCTGCTTTCCTCCGTACTTTCCTGAGAAAACTTGAGTCCGCCGGCGTCGGGAAACCGCACATAATCAAACTGTATCTCATCAAACCCGTACCGGGCCGCCTCAACAGCGATATCTATATTATAATCCCAAACCTTTGTTTTAAACGGGTCAACCCACGCAAGGGTTTCCCTGTCCTGCCATATCCGGCCGTCTTTGTGAATAGCCAGTTCAGGCTTTGCAAGGGCCAATGGATTATCTTTGAACACAACAATACGCGCTATTGTATAAATACCTTTTTCCCGCAAAGATTTTATCAGACCTTTCATGTCTTTTACTGTTGTTATTTTCTGGGCGCCGATTTCCGAGGCAAGGGGTACGGAGCTCTTAAAAGGTATAAAACCTCTGTCCCCTTTTATATCAATAACAAGGGCGTTGAGTTCGGTCTCTTCAATGAGCTTTAGCGCAGCCTCACGAAGCTTTTTGCTTCCAACGCCATAAACGGTAAGATAGAGTGCTTTCGGAGTAAATGGCACAAGCTTTATCTCAAGACGCGTAGTAACGAGAGGCGTGGCGATAACCTGCTCTGCTCTCAAGTATCCATAAGCTCTTACCGCTATCTTTGCCCCAGTTGTTTTGAAGACGAACATGCCTTTTTCATCGGTAGTTACAACCTGGCTATTCATAGTGACGATAGCGCCGCCTATCGGCCTGTTCGTAAAATAATCGACTACTCTGCCGCTTGTGTAAGTTACGGCGGCAACGGGTTTCGTTGCACATGCCACAGACATGAATAAGGACATGAGAGCTAAAACGAACGTGAAGACTTTGAGTTTGTTATTCATTTTTTCCTGATTTATACCTTTCTGTTAATAAATTATATTTCGCCGGGGTGAATTTCCTTCCAGTATCCTGCCGAAAACATTTGCTTTATCTGCATTGATCATAATGTAACGGGGCAAAGCCATGATATTGTCGGAAGGACTTGTATGCCGCCGTTCAATCGTGAATGCAGCGATATAGCCTGCCCCGGACGCTCTTTTTTCAAGCCATTCATCATAAATGCCGAAAGGCCATGCAAGCATATCAACTTTAATCCCGAGCTTTTTCTCCAGTTTTTCTTTTGATTTCTTAAGCTGCATATCCGCGAACTTTTCATATTCGGAGGGAGACAACTTTTTTTTATCCTTCTTGAAATTAGGGTGCCAGTAAGTGTGCGACTGGATATCGCAAAGACCTGTTTTCCGTATCTCGCCGAGTTGGCGCCATGTCATGGCATATGATGCATTCGATATGGCGGAGGGGTATATAAAAAGCGTTACGGGAAAACGATATTTTTTTATCAACGGGAGCATAACCGAATAGACGGATTTGTGCCCGTCATCAGCGGCAATTACCACCGACTTTGGCGGTGGAGGCGATCCTTTGCCGAGGTAGAAATTTATAAGATGTCTCAAAGGTATTACCGTATAACCGTTGTCCTTCAGATATTTCAGGTGCGCCTCGAAAACAGGCGTTGTGACAGTCATACTGTCGGCAACCGTCGGACCGAAGCGGTGATAAAGAAGAATCGGCACCCTTACCTGGGGACGAACATCTTTATTATCACGCGCATCCAACTCTGTCGGCAGAAATGAAGATAGACAAAGGATAAGAACAAATATTATTTTAGCATAAAAAATAAAGGTGGAGACTTGTTGGACCTTTAAACCCCTTTTCAATTTATCTGTAATTAATGAATTCGATATGATAATCGAACTCTTTTGCCTTAAGTGTCTGAATCACCAATTGAAGATCGTCGATCTTTTTTGCCCTGACCCGGACTTGGTCTTTCTGGATTTCTGACTGGACCTTGAGTTTCTTGTCTTTAATTATTTTCACAATCTCCTTTGCCCTCTCGGTAGATATGCCCTGCTGCAAATTAATTACCTGCCTTATGGTATCACCCGCCGCTTTTTCGGCATTGCCGAAATTTAAAGACTTCAAGGATACATTCCGTTTTACCAGCTTTGACTTGAGGATTTCGGTCAGGCTTTGAAGCTTGTAGTCATCGTCGGCAACGAGAGTTATTTCAGCCTTGTCCTTATTGAGTTCTATGCTGCTTTTACTTCCCTTAAAGTCAAACCTCTGTGATATCTCCTTCACAGCCTGCTGCACAGCGTTTAAGACCTCCTGCATATCGACCCTGCTTACGATATCAAAAGAATGCTCATCTGCCATATGCCCCTCCATGTAAATAGGTTTATTCTGACAGTATATATTATAACCGTGAGCGATGAAAGTCGGATTTAAATTTTTTGACATTAAATTTGAGAGCTGGAAAGATTGAAGCAAATAATAATTATATTTATTATAATTACAAGATGAGAAAAGGAATATATATACTTCCCAATACCCTTACGTTGTGCGGGATGTTCATGGGATTTTATTCAATCTTGTCATCACTTAAGGGTCTTTATGTCCATGCTTCCTGGGCCATTATAATCGCCATGGTATTCGACGGGCTTGATGGCTGGGTGGCGCGACTTACAAACAGTACGACTAAGTTCGGGATTGAATTGGACTCCTTGTCGGATCTTGTCGCTTTTGGCGTTGCTCCGGCGGTGATGCTTTACAAGTGGGCGCTCTGGCCTTTCGGAAGAATCGGGTGGTCTGCGGCTTTTTTATTTATGGCGTGCGGCGCTCTGAGACTTGCCAGATATAATGTACAGATGGGGTCCAGAGAATCGAAATCATTCACCGGCATGCCGATTCCCGGCGCTGCGACAATTGTTGCAACGATGGTAATTTTTTATCATACGGCATGGGAGCCCATGCCGGGGAAGAATATTTACATCTTATTATTAACATTCATTCTGGCTGTCCTTATGGTGAGCACATTGAGGTTTCACGGCGCAAAGGAGATAGACTTCAGCAGGAGGAAGCCGTTCTGGCTGCTGGTTGCGATCGTTGTGGCTTTTGCGATCGTGGTAATGCATCCCGCGGTTGCGCTTTTTATATTTGCAATGATCTATTTAATCATCGGGGTAATTGAAAACGTCATTCTTTTTTACAGGAGAAGAAAGCAAATGAATAATGCAGGTGCAAGGCAATGAGAATGATAAAAATATTCGATACAACACTGCGTGACGGTGAACAGTCACCGGGCGCATCCATGAATGTCCAGGAAAAGCTGATGGTTGCAAAACAGCTTGCAAAAATGGGTGTCGATATTATCGAGGCAGGATTCGCTTACAGTTCCCCAGGTGATTTTGAGGCGGTAAAGACCATAGGGAATGAAGTGACCGGACCGATCATCTGCAGTCTTGCAAGGGCAAGGGAAGAAGATATAAAGAGCGCATGGGAAGCGCTGAAGGAGGCGCCGAAGAAACGGATACATACGTTCCACTCTACCTCTGATATCCACCTCAAATATCAGTTTCGGGTGAGCAGGGAAGAGGCATTAAAAAGGTCTGTCGAGATGGTGAAGCTTGCGAGGAGTTATGTAGACGATGTCGAGTTTTCACCCATGGATGCGACCAGAACAGATATCAATTATCTATGTGAGGTGATCGAAGCTGTGATAGCGGCCGGTGCTTCAACGGTAAATATACCCGATACCGTCGGATACAGCATACCTGTTGAATTCGGAACAATGATAAAGACTATACACGAGAGGGTCAAGAATATTAACAACGCAATAATCTCTGTTCACTGCCACAACGACCTCGGGCTTTCGACTGCAAATTCCCTGTCAGCGGTGTTGAACGGCGCGGGGCAGATTGAGTGCACGATAAACGGCATCGGAGAACGTGCCGGCAACTGTTCAATGGAAGAGGTTGTTATGGCGTTAAGGACAAGACGCGACCTTTTCGATGCGGATACCAAACTGCATACAGAGGAAATCATGCGGTCCAGCAGGCTCGTGACCAAGATAACCGGTATTTCCGTGCAACCGAATAAAGCGATTGTGGGTGCGAATGCGTTTGCGCATGAATCCGGCATCCATCAGGACGGCCTACTGAAAGAAAAGTCTACATATGAGATTATCCGGCCTGAAAGTATAGGCCTTTATTCTACGAAGCTTGTCCTCGGCAAGCACTCCGGAAGGCATGCGTTTAAGACAAGATTGAAAGATCTCGGTTACATCATTGGAGACGAGGAACTTAATAGGGCTTTCGAGCGGTTTAAAAAACTTGCGGACCAGAAAAAAGACATATTCGATGAAGATATTGAGGCTTTGGTTTCCGAAGGTGTTACAAAAGTGCCTGAGGTTTACAGTTTGATTGATTTGTATATTGTGGGAGGAGTCAACCAAAAGCCGACAGCGGCGATCAAACTTAAAGTCGGTGAAAATGTCATAGACAAGCTGGAACACGGTGACGGGCCTGTTGACGCAACATATAAGGCCATTGAAGCGGCAACATTTACAAAGAGCAAACTGCTGAAATTTGAAGTTAAGAGCATAACAGGCGGTACGGACGCGCTCGGCGAAGTAGTGGTCTCGCTTGAAGAAGATGACAGGACTGCAAGGGGGCATGGCGCTGATACTGATATTATTGTGGCCGCTGCCAAGGCCTATATTAACGCGCTGAATAAACTTGAGGCGAGGAAGAAACAGTAAGCGCGACTATCTTTTTATAGAGGCTCCCCATTGCAGAAGGTTGTCTGCAATAAAATTGATGACCTTTTTATGGTCATCTTTACCTGTACCCTGGACCATAAACGGTTTGCCGAAAACCATATGAATCGATTTATCGCGGCTGATAGGTCCTATTTCCTTAAGGTATTTGCCGTTTCCCCAATAATCCGTCTTGAGAGCTACGGGTAAAACCATTACACCTGCAGCTTTGGCAAGCTTGATGCCTAAGGAATTAAATTCTTCAGGAACAAGATCTTTGGTTCGCGTACTCTGAGGAAAAATGACGACGGAAATTCCCTTATCCAAAAACTCTTTTCCCCTTACCATGACTGTTTGAAAATCTTCGCGTGGGTTCTTTCTGTTAACTAGTATGGGATTCCGGGCACCCATGACGGGCCCGAACAAAGGATGCCTGACCAAGCTTTCCTTGACTACAAAAGTAACTTCCATTACGGGTGCGATTATGCCGGGAAATACCATTGTTTCCAGGGTACTCATGTGGTTGCTGATAAAAACGACAGGCTTTCGACAAGAACGCAAGTTATCCAACCCTTCGAGGTGAAAACGCCCGCCGCAGCCCTCTATTAATTTAAATACCCTATAAGAGGACTCTGCCCAGGCTTTTCTGTCGTACAAGCCTTTGAGTGCTATGGAGCGCGATCTGAGGACCTCTCTTAGGTATTTTCCTGCAAAATACCATCGGGTATTCAGGGACAGCCTATCCCCGAAGAACCGGTGGCAATCCACGGGAGTATCATAGGATGAACCGGCAAAAAATGATTCCACAGCTGCAGTCTCCTTTGCTTAACGTACTGGAAGTACACGCTTATCTAAAGCGTATAACACAAATCAATCAAGTATCTCCTTCACGCGTCCTACTTCTCCACTTTTCAGACGGACTTTAATGCCATGTGGATGTGAGGATGAATTGGTTAAGATATCATTAACAATTCCTTCTGTTAATTTCCCGGATCGTTGGTCTTTCTTCAAAACGATTGAAACACGCAAGCCCGGTTTTACATCCGACCGATTAGTCCCATCCATTTTTCTCATATCAGAGTTATTCCTTGTTGATTTTATCAAGATTTTCCTTATTAAAGAAAAATGCCTCTTGAAAAACCGATTAGTTAAAAAGTTGAATTATATTTTTGACTCCGCGATATCTCTCAGTAATCCCTGGACCTTTTCCTTTATCTCATCTCTGGCCCGTCTGAAATCTTTCATTATATGCTCTTCAGTTCCGAATGTCCCAACAGGGTCTTTAATGGGCCAATGAATGCGTTTAATCCCCGGGGGTGTCCTCGGACAGTATTCCTCAGCATTTGTGCACAGAGTGATGATGATATCCATCTGCTGAAGTAATTTCTGATCAATCTCCTTGGATTTCTGTCTGAAAATATCAATGCCGATTTCACTCATGACAGAAATAGCTCTTATGTGAACACCGGCTGCCATGAGGCCCGCACTGTATACTTCAACCAGCCCTTTCCCGTATTCTCTGGCAAATCCTTCTGCCATCTGGCTTCTGCAGGAGTTTGCAGTACACAAAAACATAATTTTCTTCATAGATACACTCGATATTTATATTTTAATAATTTAAATAAAAAAGGTATTTCTCGTAAATATGAGTTCTTAGTATACCTTAAACATAAAAAACGGTTAAATAACATTTTGTCACATTAGTGAATAAAAACTTGAATAAATAAGTATATTTTATTATTATTAAAGAAAAATATGGAGGACATATGTTGAAGGAAGACGTGGAAAAGACACTCGAAAAGATAAGGTCCGGTCTTCAGAGAGACGGCGGAGATATAGAGCTCGTTGAGATAAAGGATACGGCAGTGTACGTAAAACTTAAAGGCGCTTGCGGCTCATGTCCAATGTCAACGCTGACATTGAAGAATTGGGTCGAGGCAACGCTCAAAAGAGAGATACCCGAAATAAGTTCTGTGCAGGCTGTTTAAATAATTATTTGGGGGTTGGAGAACAAAAATTGTTTTTAAACCTCGAATTATACAGTAGAAATGTGTTGAAATATGTTGTTCTTCTATTGCTCTTTTTGTCTCCTTCGTTTTTAGCGGCTTCCGATAAGGTCAAAGTAAAGGATATTCATCACTGGTCATCTCCGGATTACACAAGAATTGTGATTGATATGACAGGGCCTGCTGAGTTTTCAAAGAACCGTTTGTCAAACCCCGACAGGCTTTATTTTGATCTGAAGAATACCAGTATAGTGACGGAGATAAAGACCACTCTGCCCGTGGGAGACGGCATATTGAAGACGGTAAGAGCATCTCAGTTTAACCCTGATACGGTGCGGGTGGTACTTGATATCGAAGAGATTACAGATTATAACTCCTTTGTGCTTGAAGATCCTGCGCGGCTTGTGATTGATTTATATGGAAAAGGCAAACAGATCGACAGATCGGCCACGAATATTTCGAAAAGAAGGATTGTCATTGATGCCGGGCATGGGGGCCACGATCCCGGAGCCATAGGGCCAAACAAACTCTACGAAAAAGACGTGGTGCTTGATATCGCGCTGAAGGTCAAAAAAATCCTCAAGGCAGATCCGATGTATGAAGTTTTTTTAACGAGGGAGAAAGATATATTCATACCTCTTGAAGAGAGAACGGCTATCGCAAACAGAAAGAATGCGGACCTCTTCGTATCAATTCATGCAAATGCAAGTCCGGGTATAAAGGCCAGAGGAGTCGAAACATACCTGCTTAACTGGACGGATGACGAGGAGGCGATGAAAGTCGCGGCAAGGGAGAACAGGATATCCTTGAAGAAAATGAAGGCGATGAACAGGCAGATGGACATTGTGGAGGTAATCAAGAGCGATCTCATGAGGGAAAACAAAAGGGACGAATCACTGAAGCTTGCCAATTATGTCCAGAGGTCTATGATATCAACCCTGGAGAATAACCATAACGTGCATGACCTCGGCGTGAAGCAGGCCCTTTTTTATGTGCTTTTTGGCGCAAAAATGCCGTCGGTGCTCGCGGAAGTCTCTTTTATCAGTAACCCGGATGAAGAAAAACTTTTGTCCTGTGATTCATACAGGATGGAAATAGCGAGGGCCATCGCAGACGGCGTCACTACCTATTTCACTTCTACCCCGGCAGTCCAGAAGGTTGTAAGATTAAACAGCAGCCGACAAAGGTAAGCTTTTGTTACCTGAGCTGAGGATTCTCTCATACATAATATTCATCATTTGTCTGTTTTTGATTAAAGACCTCTATGTTTATCTGTTCATAGGCATTGCGATATCGATGCTTCTGCTATTTATTCCCATCAGATATGTAAAGAGCGGCTGGATCCCGATAAGCCTTTTTCTGGTTTTCACTTTTCTCGGCAATGTATTATTCCAGCATGGGAAAATACTCTACTACGCAGGCCCACTGGTTATTACTCAGGAAGGGCTCAATGCGGCGTCGATTAGAACGCTCCGGGTATTTTTTATGATAGCCGGTGCAAAGATATTGACTGCTACCACAAAGGTTGAATTGCTTGTCGGTGCTCTCGGTAAAATGTTAAATCCGTTGGAGCGGTTGGGTATACCTGTCCGCGAATTCTTCTCAATGATGGGGTTGACCATGAAAACCCTACCAAAGCTTAAGGAGCATATTACCGTTGCATATAAAGAGAAGGTAAGGGACGGGAATATAACAGGCTTCTGGAACAGGGCCAAGGTGATTTCTCTGTTCCTGGTGCCGTTATTTGTAAAAAGCATGCAATCTCCGGAGGTATTCTTTGAAGATGAATCAGACAGTGAGAAGAACGATTGATATATTGATCAAAGGCAGCCTGATCTTTGATGGCGCCGGTTCGGAGCCTTTTGAAGCGGACATAGGTATCGCGGGCGATGCAATTGCATTTATTGACAAAAAGAAAAAATCTTGTCATGCAAAAAAAGTCATTGAGGCCGAAGGACTGGCAGTGGCGCCCGGATTTATAGATACCCATGCGCACTCCGAGTTTACGTTGTTGGCCGACCCGCGCGCGGAAGGTAAAATATGTCAGGGTATAACAACTGAAATAAACGGAAACTGCGGCCTTTCCGCCGGACCGCTGTTCGGTAAGGCATTGAAGCAAAGGGAAGCGGACCTCAGGGAATTGGGCATACGGGAACGATGGGCGACCTTCAAGGAATATTTTGGAATACTTGAAGGCAGAGGAATCTCCCTTAATTTTGCCACGTTGGCCGGACATGGAAACATAAGGGCGTGTGTGGCGGGATATGACGACAGAAAGTTAACAGCTCCGGACATTAAGGATGCATGCGCTTTGCTAAGGAAGTCGATAGCAGAAGGCGCAATAGGACTTTCTACGGGATTGATATACCCGCCGGGCGTATATTCGGATACCGAAGAACTCATTGCTCTGGCAAAATGCTGCAACCGGCATATCTATACATCCCACATGAGGAGTGAAGGCGACAGGTTGATACAATCGGTTGAAGAGATACTAAGGATCGCCAAAGGAGCGGGGATTAAGGTCCATATCTCACACGTAAAGACAAGCGGCGAAAGAAACTGGCATAAGATAAATAACGTGATACAATTAATAAAAGAAGCGCAAGAGGAAGGAACCAATATCACCTGTGACAGGTATCCCTATACCGCCGCCTCTACCGACCTCGATACGGTATTACCGAATTGGGCATATGAAGGCGGTTCTGAAGAAGAGCTGCGGAGGTTAAGGGACCCTGCATTACAGGAGAAGTTAAGAAAGCAAGTGCTGTCCGAATATCCCGAAATGAAATACTGGGAAAGAATAACAATATCATCAGTGGTCTCTGAGCAATACCGATGGATGGAGGGAAAGAACATGGCTTCGATAGCACAACGCGAAAAATCTGAGCCGGTAGACATCCTTTTCAAGGTGCTGACCGAAGAAAGACTCAGGGTAGGCGCGATATTTTTGTCGATGAATGAGGAGAATCTATCAAGATTTCTTTCGTTGCCCAACCTTATGATAGGGACCGACAGCTCTGCGCGTTCTTCCGATGGTCCGACATTCAAAGGCAAGCCCCATCCGAGAGGATTTGGGAGTTTCCCGAGGTTCCTGGGCAAATATGTGAGAGACAATTCATTAATGGATATGAGCAAAGCGGTGCATAAAATAACGATGCTTCCAGCCAGGACATTCGGCATAAAGAAAAGAGGAGTTTTAAGGAAAGGAGTTTTTGCGGATATCGTTGTCTTTGACCATAAAAAAATAATCGATAGAGCGACATTCGATGATCCGTTTTTAAAGCCCGAAGGTATTCACTATGTTATAGTCAATGGACTGCCCGCTGTGTGGGAAGGTGAAATGACAGGTAACCGGTCCGGCAGAATACTCAGACATGGGAAATAAGCCTGTCATCGGAATAACTGCGGATTCAGATGAAAAATATTTAAGAGTGAAGCACGGCTATTGCGAAGCGGTTGCGGAAGCGGGCGGGATCCCTGTGTTGTTGCCGCATGTTGATAATCCGAAAGATTACGCAGAAATCATTAATGCGCTCCTTATCTCCGGAGGGGATGACCTCGATCCGTCGTATTATAATGAAGAACAATTGCTTCAGGTAAAACCTGTATCGAGAAAACGGAGCGACTTTGAGTTCTCCTTACTCAGTGAAATGATTGGCCTTAAAAAACCGGTATTCGGCATCTGTTACGGCATGCAGCTTATAAATGTATTCTTCGGCGGGACGTTATACCAGGATATCGGAACACAGCTTTCAGTGGAAACCGATCATAAAAAGGATTATCATTTGATAGTGATAACAAAAAACAGGTTTTTGAAAGAAGACCGGTTTTATGTGAACAGCACACATCATCAGGCTATAAAAAAGCTTGGTAACGGCCTTTTGCCTGTTGCATATTCTCAGGACGGGCTGATTGAAGCGTTTTCCAGGGAAGATTATAATTTTCTGATCGGTGTTCAGTGGCATCCGGAACGGCTGGCCGGCGAAGAGCTTTCCTTGAATCTTTTTAAATCTTTTATAGAAGTATCATGTGACGGAAAATAGATTCTATACGGCAATATCAATATTTTTAGTTCTTCTTCTGGGGTATTTGACTTATCAGATATTCCAGCCTTTTTTAAATTCGATCGCATGGGCGATTGTATTTGCGATCGTTTTCTATCCTGTATATATATTTTTACTGAAGCTTTTGAAAGTTAAAGCTGTAGCATCGACGGTGACGGTGCTCATAGTTATATTGATAATCCTGGGTCCGTTCACATATCTCTCATTCAGTCTTATTGATGAAATAGGGAATTCTGTGGACAGTATTAATAAGGGAGCGCTCGATTCCGTAAAGTCTTTTTTTACTTACACAAGGATAACGAAACTTGTTTATAAGCTGCAATCACATTTGGGGATAGAAGGTATTGTCGGCAGAGAAGCAATCGCCGAAAATATCAAAATTGTCGGTAAGGCTGTCTCGGACAGGCTGTCTTCGGGTCTTACGAATATAGCCGGCATGCTTATAGATTTTATATTTATGCTCCTTGCCGTATTTTTCTTCTTTAAGGACGGGCCTAATCTCCTCTCAAGGATAAGGGAATACCTCCCTTTCTCTGAAGAAAACAAGAACAGGCTGATATTAAGGATAAAAGATATGGTCATATCAACCGTCTATGGAGGAGTTGTCATAGCCATTATTCAGGGAGTATTGGGTGGAATCGCATTTTACTTCCTCGGGATTAAATCTCCGGTACTGTGGGGAAGTGCGATGAGTATTATGTCTTTTCTTCCCCTGCTCGGCACCTTTTCCATATGGGGGCCCGCTGCAGGCTATCTTTTTGCCCAGGGCAGTTTGGTCAAGGGAGTTGTCCTGCTTCTATACGGTGTTTTCGTTATCAGCATGATTGACAATATTTTAAGGCCGATAATCATAAGCGGCAGGACAAAGATGCCTGCGCTCGTTGTCTTTTTCAGTGTTCTCGGCGGAATAAAGCTTTTCGGAGTAGTAGGATTTATTATGGGTCCGTTGGTGACGGCCCTTTTTGTTTCGGTATTTGAAATGTTTAAACATACAGAAGGAGGACAAAATGCTCAGTAGAGAAGAACTTAAGGAAATTGCAAAGATGCGGGGTGACGGCGCTTTTTTTGTAAGCATGTATTTGAACGTGAATCCGATGACGAACATAAAAGACAATTATGTGATACACGTAAAGAACATGCTTAAAGAGACGATAGAAACTCTGGACAAAGCGGTAGTGAAAAAAGTAAAAGACGATCTTGAAAAGATTGAATCGTATATCCTGGCCAATAAGAGGATATTTAAAAAAGGGCTTGCTATCCTGAGTTCACAGGAGAGAAAATTCTGGAAAGAATTTCATGTTGCAGTCCCGCTGAAGAATGAGATCACAGTAGACAACACGCCGTATATAAAGCCTTTGATCGATATCCTCGATAATTATCAAAGGTATGCCATACTCCTTGTCGGAAAAGAATCTGCGCGCCTGTTTCTCGTCCATCTCGGCGAGATAGAAGAATACTCCGAAGTCCATTCTGCCGATGTTCCGGGCAAACACAAAAAGGGCGGCTGGTTCTCGCTTTCAGAAAAGAGCTATGAGAGGCATACCGATTATCATGTCGGACTCCATCTGAAAGACGTGCTCAAAGAGCTGGAGACCCTCCTCTCCGGCGAATATGTCGGTAGACTGATAATCGGCGGATCGGAGGAAACGGTTACAAAGGTAAAGTCCATGCTCCCCCAAACGACGGCTGATAAGATTATCGGCACCTTCCAGGCAGAGATGTTTGCAAACAGCAAAGAAATCCTTGAAAAGGTTGGGCCTGTCCTCCGCGCTTCTGAAGAAAAGAAAGAGGCGGAGACCATTGATGACTTGCTTACAAGGGCCATGAAGAATGAGAACGCCGTCATAGGCATAGAGAATGTGCTGAACGCGCTGCAGGAAGGCCGCATTATGAAGCTCATTTTTCTGAAGGATTATAAACAGTCCGGTCTATCATGCAAAACATGCGAAAGCCTTACTATTCAGGACATATCATCCTGCCCTTATTGTAAAGGTGAAGTACAGAAGGCCAATTATATCGTCGACATGGTTGCGCAAAAGGCGGTCGAACAGGGGGCTATGGTTGAGGTAGCGGCCGCGAACAAAAAACTGCAGGATGCGGGCGGCATCGGAGCGTTTTTGAGGTTTTAAGAAATAATTGTTATTTCGTTATTTTTTATTATTATTGGTTTCCTGTTCTATAGTTTGTATTACAGCCTGTTCATCACAGAACCGTTTACAGGGGTATCTCTACTATAGGCTCAACACGAATCCGACTACGCTCGATCCCGCTCTCATCGTTGATGTTACGGGAGGTTCTCTATCGGCCAAGCTTTTCAACGGCCTTGTGAGGATTTCTGATGATCTGGGCATTATGCCTGATATTGCAGAAAATTGGTCGATGTCCAAAGACGGCTTAGTCTATACCTTTAACCTGAAACGGAACTTGCACTTCTCGAATGGACGTGAAGTCAAGGCCGATGATTTTCAGTATTCGTTTCAAAGGATATTGGACCCTGCAAGTAAATCTCCGAATACATGGGTGTTCGAGAAGATACTCGGCGCTGATGAGTATATGAAAGGGAAGGCGGATGATGTTAAGGGGATAATGGTAACTGATGATTATACCCTGAAGATAAAGCTCAAAAAGCCGTTTTCTCCGTTTATCAGGCTTCTGACCATGACTGCCGCATACGTAGTGCCCCGTGAAGAGGTAGAGAAATGGGGCCCGGATTTTTCGAGCCATCCTGTCGGGACAGGACCGTTTATCATGAGGGAGTGGTTGCCGAACAGGGAAATCCGGCTTGAAAAAAGAGATGGTTATTTTGATGTTCCTGCAAAGGTCAAAGGCATTGTTTACAGAATAATACCTGAAGACCTGACAGCGGTAACTGAATTTGATATCGGGAACATTGATGTCCTTACGATTCCTGCGTCCGAATATTCAAGATACAAAAAAGACCCCGTGAAGCAGGGGCTGATTTTATCCATCAAAGGACTTAATACCTATTATGTAGGTCTTAATTGTTCGAAGCCCCCTTTCAACAACATTAATCTCAGAAAGGCGATGAATTACGCCATAGACCGCGAGAAGATACTGAACACAATTTATGAAAAACGCGGTAGAACGGCGGCGGGCCCGCTGCCCGATGTCATGAGAGAATGGGACATGACGGCGCGATATAAATATAATCCCCGGAAGGCAAGAGAGTTGATTATAAAAGAAGGGTTTAACGGAGGGGTAGTTCAATTTTATATTACGACCGACCAGGAAATTATCGACATAGCGGAAGTAATCCAGGCTTACCTCCGCAATGTCGGGCTTGATGTAAGAATAAAGCAGCTCGAATGGAGCGCATACAAAGAAGCTGTCAATAAAGGCGAGCCTGACTTGTTCTATCTCAGCTGGTGGGCTGATTATCCTGACCCGGAGAATTTTCTGTTCCCACTGTTTCATTCTTCCAACCAAGGGCCTGCCGGGAACAGGACAAGGTATACAAATAAAACCGTTGACACGTTGATAGAAAAGGGCCAAAGCGCGTTGGATGATAAAATGAGACTCCTCTGTTACAAAAAGGCCGAAGAAATTATAGTTGACGATGCCCCATGGGTTTTTTTATGGCACAGGACGGATTTTACTATAAGACAGCCGTGGATAAAAAACTATAAGATATATCCTATCTATAGTATGGATAAAGGGACTGATATATCTTTTTAGTGACTTACCTTCCTTCTCGGCAAAGCTTGTTTTACCAAGACATAGAAGACTTCAGATGAACAATTTGGGCAGTTTAAAAAGTTCTTGATTTTCCGGCGCCGTCCATTGTAATCTGAATTACAGTAATACATATTACGAAATAGGTATGAAATGAAATTCTATAACCGAAAAAACGAATTGGCGGAACTGACCAAGCTTTACGATCAGGCCAGCACGTCTGCAAGATTTACCGTCATTACCGGACGCCGCCGGGTCGGGAAAACCATGCTTGCGCTGGAATTTGCACGCAAACACAAACACCTGTATCTCTTTGTTTCGAAAAAATCAGAGCATCTGCTCTGCATGGAATATATTGAAGAGATCAGAAAAAGCTTTTCCATTCCTGTCATAGGAGAGATAAAGACATTCAAAGAGATATTTATGCTGCTTATTGAGTACGCCAGGAAGGAACGCTTCACGCTGATCATTGATGAATTTCAGGAGTTCTTTAATATCGATCCCTCAGTTTACTCCGACATTCAGCACCTTTGGGATATAAATAAATCATCCTGCAGGCTCAACCTAATCTGTATCGGCTCGGTCTATTCCCTTATGCATAAGATTTTCGAGGAATCAAAGGAACCCCTCTTTGGCCGGGCCGACAGGATATTATTTCTCCGACCCTTCTCTATCCGTGATATGTATGCTCTTCTAAGGGACCATGAGCACGCAGACGGCCGGACGCTTTTCGACTGCTTTTCGATAACCGGAGGGATGCCTAAATACCTCGACATCCTTGCATCAAACGACGTCTTTCAGTTTGACGGCATGGTGGACTTTATTCTTAAGGACAACTCTCCCTTTCTCAATGAGGGCAGGAGCCTTCTTGTCGAAGAATTCGGCAAAGAATACGGCACATACTTTTCGATTATGGAACTGATCGCTTCCGGCAAGACTGCCAGAACAGAGATTGAATCTGTACTCGAAATACATGCGGGAGCATATCTGGCAAAGCTTGAAACCGATTACGCGCTCATCGCAAAGCTCAAACCCATAAATGCCAAACCCAACTCACGACTTCAAAAGTATCGCATCATTGATAATTTTCTTGGCTTCTGGTTCCGTTTCATATTCAAAAACCGTTCTGCAGTTGAGACAGGTAATTTCAGCTATATCAGGGAAATCATCAATCGGGACTATTCCACCTATGCCGGACGCATCCTTGAGAGTTTCTACCAGCAAGTCTTTGCTGAGTCCGGCAGATATAACCGGATCGGCACATACTGGGAAAGAGGAAATCAGAACGAGATTGACCTTGTAGCTGTAAACGACTTAAGAAAAGAAGTCGTCTTTGGCGATATCAAGCTTGACTCTTATAGGATCAACCTGAAGGCTTTAAAAGAAAAAGCGTTAAAGCTGTCAGAAGAATATAAAGGTTATAAAAAAGAATGGCTGGGATTGCATATACAAAATATCAGGGAGTTTCTTAAATAAGGACTGAATGCTTAATGAAAGCAGGATTGAACAATTATGCAGAGTGATTGCGGATTATCCAAAGTCATATCCGGCGCTGCCGATCCCAAATTAATTTGCGTCTATAAATAGCCTGTCCCCTTTACCATTAATCAATCGTTTGTATCTCTGTAAATGTCAATGGTCAAGTCCGCCCCATCATCTACTGGCATCATTGACTATGGAGAAGGCTATGGTATTGAAACATTCCCAGACAGTATGCATCGCGAAAAGGAAAGTTGACTTGAGACCCCTTTAGCGCTTCGCATCGTTTACTCCGCACTTCTTTATCCGATATTTGCTCAAGGAGTTCAATCGCCCTTTCTTTCGTTAATTCATACATATCCACAAGCGCAATAATAAATGCTTGATCCGCCTTGTGCCGCTCTGCCAGTCTCTCATAGAATAGTGACGAAAATATGTACCCGACTATCTCGGGCTCATTCCATTGAGTTGCTACTACAGCGCATCGGCGGTTTAGGAGAAAAACTGAGGATAATCCTATCTTCTCATTTGTCAAGAATCCTTTAAAATAGTTTCTATTACTTGTAGTCCCGGTATTGCATCCGTTCAATACTACCAGTTTGAATTGTAGTTTATGTGCCTCTCTCTGGACGGATTCCAGCCATACGCCATTCTTTGTCTCATCAGTTGAAGTTGATACAAAAAATGGGTCAGTGAATGCATTCGCTGGCATGCTATGAGTTGCCAAGTGCAAATGGTGGGCTGAATTTGCAGGCGGCTTTGAGAAGTCAGCTTCTTCATGTTGAAGGTCGATTTCAAAGTAATCTTGACCAGCAAATGTTTTTTTGACGAGAGCTTTCTCTGGTTCAACCAATTCTAGAAATTTCACACTGTAAGAAACAAACAAGCTGGGTCCAGTGATTAAAGAATCTGTTGACTCTTCCCTGAGTGCCGGACATGTCCTAAAAACAAATCCTCCTTCTTTTATGCGTGACCTAAGCTGTTCGTTCGCAAGGATCGCGGGTAAAATGGGAACTCCTTCCGAAAGGGGGTCTGGCATAAACACAAGTTCCGATATTGAACTATTTTTTAGAACATCCACAATAATGGTCATTATTGGCTCTATACTCTTTTGCAGCTTGTTCAGCTGGGCATGAAAGGTGCTTCGGTCCGCATTGCCCCTCTGGTATTCATGGAGCACCTTGGAAAATTGCCATAAGTTATCTAGTGGTATATCGTTCCTGAAGTATTTTCCTTCTGCAAGGAAAACGAAAACACAACCTTCCTTGCGTGCGAAAGAAAAGAGAAAGGCCGATTCGGACAAAAGCCGTTGGCTTAGCATGTTGACACCATTCAGTAGGGATGCTCCTTCGAACGGTAATGGATAAGAATAGTCCTGACAAATTTGAGCGGTCAAATCATTGAACTCACGCCAAGGGAGGCTATAATCCAGTCCTCTTGCTACTTGTTCACCCAATTTCTCTGTAATTTCTCCGTCCGCAAGCTGAAACGGGTCATCATATTTTTCCCTAAAACCATACATGAATGGTGTTCCATGCCGTATCAAATTCTCCCTCTTGGCTGACAGTTCTTCCTTTACTGTGGCGGGAACTATTCCTGATTGCAGGATAAGTTCGATCCATTCCAGAACAGAAAACCAGTCATGGAGTGCATTTGAATTACAAAGCACAAGCGCATGCAGTACATCTTCAGCAACGCCCGACGCCTGCATGCTCAGCAGCATAGATTTAATTCGAGGGACATATCGTTCGCGAATACCTCGTCTATAATGCAGACGCTGATATTGATCAATCTGGCACTGTATTTCGATACATGCTTCCTTAAGGTGAGCAGTCCCTAGTAATAATTTATTAATACTAAAGCATGTCTTCGCCATAATAAGCCACGCCTCAATTCGTGTCTCAAGATCACATTGTGAAATGTTCAATTCAATTTGAGGCAATAAATCTTCAATGGCATTTATATCACCTAATTCTCTATAACATACGAGAAGATTGGTCTTTATCTCGTTCTTCTGTGAAGGCTGTAATACATCCTCGTAGTCATTAAGTAACTCCGTATATATATCCTTTGCTGCCCCATATTCGTCCTTCCGTAATTTAATGAGCGCTGTATTTGATATCAATTCAACAGAAGGTGTTTCACCGATTGCTTTGTAAATCCCAAAGCATTTCTGAAACTCAGCCTCTGCACACGACAGGTCTCCTTCTATCAGCGCTACCATTCCTTGCGTTTCAAGTATTCGCATCTGCAAGTTAACCAATTTGTGGCTGAGTGCAATCTGTCGAGCGTCATGGAGGGCTCGATAAGCGGATTGGAATGCCGCAGCATCTGCGAAGTACGATGCTGCAGCGCACAATGCTTCAATAGTGTCCTTGGGCTTTCCCAAAGTGTTAAAGAAGTCCGTTATTTGAGTAAGAAAATATGGTGCTTCATCAAGAGGCATTTGATTAGATGCAAAAAGCCGAAAGACGTTTTGGGATAATGAGTAACCAGCCTCATAATGCCTGTTCTTCCGACAGAATGCAATGCCTTCTGTAAAGATAAATTTGGATTCTGGGATGTTATTTTGACAGATGGCTGCAATCATGCTGGTATTGTAATTATATGCCAGAAGGAGATTACGCTTTTTCCGGGTAAGCTTAGCAAAAAAAATCGAGTTGAGTCGGCAAATGCGCCCGACATCCACAGGATGCTCATCAACCGCTTTCAGTAATTCGTCATCAAGCTCGTCTACCTTGTATAAGGCATCCTTCTCCTTCAAAAGGGTGCCAATGTAAATTGTGTAATCTTTATCAGATAAGCTGAGTATTTCCTCAATGGATTTTGTTAAGTTTTGCATTTCCCCATTTTTCGCTCCACCCAGTCCAGTCAAGCCCCTCTATTTGCTATTTTGTCCAAAGTCCTTATCCATTCTGGCCAGCGCAAGGAATGCCTGTGAAATTTATAATTGATACACCCTGCGGTCTCTGCCGCAGGGTTCTTCACTCTATGGTTTTGTTGTCCAGCTTTTTGCCCTTCTTATTTTCAACAATGTAATCGTAAAGCTGCTCATCCTTGACGCAGTGGACATAACCGGTCGTGCCCCATTTTGCCTCGACGTAAGCTGAGGGGAAAGCAAATACGCCCTGAATGTAAGGATCAAGAGACGAGAGAACATTGATCTTCTCCTTGATGCTCATTATCCTCCGTGTGAGGTTCTTGATCTCTGGTTTTTGAGTCGCCTTTCCGTTCAAAAGAAGCTCGCCGTTGCCATCGGAAGCTACGACACCTTTCCAATTCTTTGAGGAATTACTCAGGGTCAAACCTTCATTGTTCATTTAAAGAAACGAAAAGATAGAAATAGAAAATTTGAAGATCAAGATACTCAATGAAGAATGAAGGTTTGACCCTGGATGTCTTTTCCTGGGGGATAGATAATGTCCACTGATATCCGGGCTTTGTCATCATTACATGAGAGCCTTTTTGACGGACGGCGGTCCAGCCTGCTTTTTGAAATTTTCGGACTGCTTCAGAGCCGGAGCAGAGCTTTAATTGCCCCATTAAACAGCAACTTCGATAAGTCTGGAAGGATCAGGGGATCGTTTGGATTCCATTACCTCAAGCCATCCTTCAATGGCTTCTTTGATATTAAACATAACGACATAATAGTTGCCGCATAAATATGCTATCATATAGCCATATCCCTTATAAGGAGGTGGCAATGCGGAAACTGATAATTGGAGATGCTGAGTTGATGCAAATTGCAATTCGCCAGGAAATAGATCGAACAGATGAGTCGCGTTATGATCATCGTCTTCACGGAGTGCTTCTGGTTGCAAGTAATCACACATGCACCGAAGTAGCGAGATTGTTCGGTGAGGATCGCCGGACGATCCAGCGGTGGGTCAAAAAGTTCGAAACGGGTGGCTTTGATGGTCTTCGAGAGGGAGATCATCCTGGCCGACCGGACAGGCTTGACGAGAGGCAGTGGGAGTCTGTAGCTGCTGACCTGCGAAAAAATCCTCGCGATTTTAGACATGGGCAAAACCTTTGGGATGGCAAAATGCTGAGTGAACATTTGAAACAGCGCTATCATGTTAAGCTTGGTGTGCGACAATGCCAACGTATGTTCAGCAAACTTGGGTTTCGACTGCGTAAGCCAAGACCTCAGGTAGCCCAAGCCGATCCCGTTAAGATCGATGTTTTTAAAAAAACTGCGGCGCCTGGCAAGAAAAAAGGACATTGAGATATGGAGTCTGGACGAATGCCATTTCCAGCAGCACGGCACACGAAGCCGAATGTGGGTACCACCCGAAACAAAAGACCCGATATTGTACCATGCGCCTACTCGCAAATCGGTAGCGTGCTTCGGTGCGGTCAACATGAACACTGGCAAGTTCGTTCGAACCATTTGCGACAAGTTCAACGCAGAAACATTCGAGCTTTTTCTGAAACAATTATTGCGACACCGAACACGCGGCAAACGGATGGTGATCATCCTGGACAATGCCCGATACCACCATGCGGTGCTGCTTGTTCCATTATTGGAAAAATATCGCAGCATTCTGAGATTGGTGTTTCTGCCGCCATACAGCCCGCAACTTGCTCCAATCGAGAGAGTATGGAAGCTTGCCAGGCGCATTGCAACACACAACCAATACTTTGTAACGTTGAGCATGTTGATAGAGGTCGTCGAATCATGTTTCGACCAATGGAAAAAACCAAACCGGATTCTGACAAGATTATGCGGCATAACTTAAGTCGCTATGTTTAGTAATGGCTTCTTCATAAGTCTTTCCCTGAGAAAGACATCCAGGGAGTGCCGGCACTTCAACTACATAATAGCCGGCCTCATCTTTTTCTATGACTACATTTACTTTCATCTTTTTTCCTTTAGCAGATACGCTCTATCTAAACCTTACCATATGCATAATTTTTATGTCAAAAAACATCCTGACAAATAATAATGATTTGACTTAAACAGAAATCATTGCTATTCTATAATAAAGAATACAATAGGCACACGTTTATGAAATATTTTGACTGGAATGATGAGAAGAATGAAGTGCTTAAGAAAACACGGGGCGTATCTTTTGAACAGGTTGAATTGGCAATAGCGTTGGGAGATTTGATCGACCGAGTAAAACATCCGAATTCAGCAAAATATCCGAATCAGAGAGTTTTTCTTGTTAAGATCGACAATTATATTTATTCAGTGCCCTATGTTGAGGATAACGAAAAAATATTCTTAAAAACGATAATACCAAACGGCAAAGCAACCAAAAAATATTTTGGAGGCAAAAAATGAAAAAGGCAACATATTTGGATAAAGACGAGATGGAGTTAGCAAGATCACTTGAAAATGAAGAATGGGTATCCGATCTTACCAGGAAGGAAAAGAAACAATACGAGGAATATGCACGCTATAGTCTCAATAAACAAAAGAGGATAAACATCCGAATGAGTGAGCGAGATTTAAAGAAAATCAGGGCGAAGGCAATTGAAGAGGGCATTCCGTATCAGTCCCTTATCTCGATGCTGATTCACAAATACAACGAAGGCAAAGTATCAATTAGCAGATAAAGGAAATGGAGTGATTTCCAATTAAAGGCTATCTGATAAAGAAATTGCTTCTGCTGATACCTGTCCTTTTCGGCATTACTCTCCTTACATTTACACTCACAAAAACATTGCCGGGTGATCCTGTTTTGAGCATGGTAGGTGAAAGAGCGCAACCTGAAGTTATAGAGAAGATCAGAAAAGAACTCGGCGCGGATAAAAATATTTTCAGCCAGTATGCCGGATATGTAAAATTGCTGATGACCGGAGAATTCGGGCGCTCCTATTATACAAACCGAAAGGTATTCGACGACCTCATGCTTAAATTCCCGAATACCTTAAAGCTGGCATTATGCGCCATGATAATAGCCATACCTGTCGGCCTGCTGCTGGGATTCATTTCCGCGATTTATAAGGATACCCTCACGGACAGGCTGATTTCTTCTTTGTCGGTCATCGGACTAAGTGTGCCGGTTTTCTGGAGCGGACTCCTGATTATGCTTTTTTTTAGCCTGAAGCTTAGACTTTTCCCTCCGTCGGGAACGGGGGACCTCAGATTTCTTGTGCTGCCTTCGATAACTCTCGCCTTGCCTGCCCTTGCGACCTTATCAAGGCTTGTAAGGACCATATGCATCGATATCATCGATATGCCTTTTGTTACAACGGCAAGGGCCAAGGGGATAAGGGAGACGAAGATAGCCCTAATCCATGTGCTCAAGAATGCGCTCATTCCCATTATAACCGTCATAGGGCTTGATTTCGGAAGCTATCTGAACGGCGCGGTCCTTACCGAAACCATATTCGGATGGGACGGCATAGGAAGATTTACGATGGAGGGAATAGTAAAGAGAGACTATCCCGTAATAATGGGATGTGTGATCTTGGGGACTGTTGTTTTCGTTATCGTTAATCTGCTTGTTGATCTTATTTATCATCATCTTGATCCGAGGGTAAGAGTGCATGAAAGCAGCAGGTAAGATTTCGGTTTCCGTATTAATTTTAATATCACTGCTTTCTTTGTTTGCGCCTTTGATCTCTCATTATGACCCCGACAGAATTGACCTCGACAGCCTGAGAGAACCTCCGGGCGTAAACCACTTTTTAGGCACGGACAACAAAGGCAGGGACATCTTTGCAAGGTTAATTTATGGGGGAAGGATATCGATAAGCATTGCGCTGAGCGCAGCGTTCGTATCGGTGGTTATCGGACTTATTGTCGGCTTGTGTTCAGGGTATTTTGGAGGGAAGACAGATACGGCTATTATGGCAATCGTCGATTTGATACTTTCTTTCCCGGCGCTGCTTCTCGCGATTGGAATCTCCATTATATTTCCGCCCGGTATTTATACGGTAATGATAGCGATTGCCTCTGTCGGCTGGGCATCGTTTGCAAGGCTTATAAGAAGCCACATATTGACCTTGAGAGAAGCAAATTTTGTTGAAGCGGCAAGATCAATAGGATGCGGGGATGCACGGATATTATTTGTTCATCTCATGCCCCAATGCATATCTTTGGTGCTTGTCATGACAAGCATGAAGATAGGCGGGTATATACTGACGGAGGCGTCGCTAAGTTTCCTGGGTTTGGGCGCCCAGCCTCCTGCGGCAACCTGGGGGTCCATGATAAATGCAAACAGGGCTTATATTTCGTCCGCCCCCTGGATGGTATTTTCCCCGGGATTGATGATCGCTGTTACGGCACTCAGTTTTAATATTCTCGGAGATGCGCTGAGAGATAAATACGGATTGAGGACCAAAGGACAGAATTGATATAGAGGCGGGACCTTTTACTTTTCCCTGAGTTTTTCTTCCTCTTCCTGTAAGGTTTTACACTCTATGCACATAGTGGTGACCGGTCTTGCTTCGAGTCTCCTTATATCTATTTCCAGACCGCACTTGTCGCATATGCCGAATATACCCTGGCTCAGCCTTTCTAAGGCCTCGTCAATCTTTTTTATAAGTTTACGTTCCCTTCCCTTTAGCCTGAGCATGAAATTTCTATCGATTTCGGCAGTTGCCTGATCACCAAGGTCTGGAAACATAGTCTGTCCCGGCAATTCATTCAGTGCTTCCAGCGCGCCAAGCAAGAGGATTTTTTTCTGTGATAGGAGATTTTTCTTTATATCGTGCAATTTCTTTTCTCGCGGGTTCATCTTTATTGATTTGCCTGCTGTTTTTTTTGCGGTTGTTTTTGTAGTTGTTTTTGTAGTTGTTTTTGCTGTTATTTTTGCTGTTACCTTTTTTGTTTCTTTTATTGGTTCCTTTGCTTTCTTAGCCTTATCCTTAGCCTTAGTATTCGGCTTAGTATTCGGCTTCTTGGTTTTGACGGCCTGTTTCTTTGTCATATGGACTCCTAATAATATAAGATAATTACTTAACTTAACAAAAATATCCGAGTCCGGTCAATGGGAATATGGCGTGGTTTATCCGGGGGGGATTATTTAGACAGACGCTATACGGAAACAGAATGAAATTATGCCTGTTTAGGTAAAATAAAGAATGAAGGATACGGAGAAGGACATCCGGTCGGCGCTTACTGCAACAGTGGAAGAGCTGAAGCTGCTTGTGCATCATCCTTCTTCCAGAGTTGTTGCAACCCTCCTTTACAATCCCAATTTGACTGAAGAACTTGCGCTCATGATCGCAAACAGAAAGAATATTGATCCGGTGATACTCGAATCCCTTCATCAGGACAAGCGATGGCTGAAAAGTTATCGCATCATGCTCGCATTATGCAAAAACCCCAGGACGCCGCAGAAAGTCTTATTCTCGTTATTAAAATCTTTAAGAATATTTGATATCGCTGACCTGACAAGGAACCGGCAAGTCCCGCTGAATGTGAGGATGAAAGCGGAAACGCATATCAACGAGAAAATATTGTCGATGCCACTGGGCATTAAAACTGCGCTGGCGCGCATGGCAAGCGGCAGTGTTCTCATAAGATTGCTGGAGGACGGCATGAAGGAAGTTGTTGCAGTATGCCTTAACAGCATTTATATGACCGAAGGGGTCATATGCAAGCTTGTAAACATGAAAAAAATAGCTTCTCACGTAATTCGGCAGATAGCAGAACATCCAAAGTGGTCAGGCAGGTATGATGTGCGATGGTCGTTGATCCGCAACAGACACGCTCCGCTCTCACGTGTTGTGGGTTTCCTCAAGAATTTCAAGACTACCGACCTGGAGGAACTCTATGCCGCCCCGGAGGTGCCGGCAAGCACAAAGCCGTTTATTTACAGAGAGCTTATGGACAGGGAAGAAACCCGGGTATCTAAACATTAAACCTGAAATTAATGATGTCCCCGTCCCTTACTTCATAGGTTTTCCCTTCCAGCCTCAGGAGACCTTTATCCCTTGCAGTGTGCATGTTTCCGCTGGAGATGAAGTCTTCATATGAAATGACTTCCGCCCTAATAAACCCTTTTTCTATGTCGGAGTGTACCTTGCCGGCAGCTTTCTGAGCAATAGTCCCCTTATTTATAGTCCATGCCTTTACTTCATCTTCGCCGACCGTGAAAAAAGATATCAGACCGAGGATGCCGTAGCACGCCTGAATAAGTTTATTGGATGCCGGTTCGTCAACGCCGAGGTCTTCAAGGAACAGCGCCGCTTCGTCGGGAGCGAGCTGTGCGATCTCCATCTCGATTTTCCCGCATAACGTCAGGACTGAAAGTGAAGTGTAGCGCTCACTGATTGAAGACTGAAGATTTTTAATATAATCCGAATTCAGGTCTTTTTCTCCCGTATTTAATACCACAATCTCAGGCACCGTTGAAAGAAATTGCAACGGCCTCATGGCCTTTAACTCTTCTTCCGTAAATTCCACATCCCTCAGGGCGACTTCTTTCATAAGAAAATCTCTGCACTTGAGCAATAATTTTTTTTCCGATTCATCCGGTTTTTTCCCCCGCTTTATAGCCTCATCCATCTTAGCCAGACGTTTTTCTATGAGCTCGAGGTCTCCGAATATCAACTCAAGTTCAACTGTGCCGATATCCCGCAGGGGATCGATATCCCCCATGGGGTGTATGACCGTATCGTCAGCGAATGCCCTTACAATATGCACGATGGCGTCAACGTCTTTTATTAAATCGAAGACTTTTCTGTTTTGTGCGGCGTCGCCTTTTGTGAGACCGATGTAATCCAGATATTCGATCGAGGCGTTCGCAGTTTTCTTCGGTTTAAATATCCCGGAAAGTTTGTCAATTCTGGGGTCGGGCACCTTCACAACACCGATATTTACTTCAGCGGAAGTAGTGGGATAGATTGTTGTTTCAAGGTTATGGCCTGTAAGCGCATTGAACAATGTTGTTTTGCCGGTGTTGGATAATCCGATAATAGATACTCTCACTTTTTATTTGTCCTTCCTGTTTTTCGGTAATTCGCGAATTATTGATAAATTTATCATAAGTGTTATATTAAAATATATATCATATGCAATCTTAAAAACAGGAGGAAAAATGATTTTGAAAAGGAAGTGTTTGTATTCTTGTCTTTCTGCCGCGAAAACGTGGCTTGTTCTCGGGATTATCTTATCGTTGTCATGCGGAGCATGGTCATCCGCTTTTGCAGGCGACCCGAAAATCTCACAGCAGTCCGTAGATTTGCTTACAAAAATCGGACAGGCCACAGCGGAAGTTGTCGAGGCAGTGCGGCCGGCTGTAGTCAATATATCTACTACGCGCACCGTAAAGATGCAGGGCAATGCAAACCCGTTCATGGACGACCCGTTTTTCAGAAGATTTTTCGGCGACCAGTCCAGGGCACCCAAAGAACGCAAATCTGCAAGCCTGGGATCAGGCGTCATTGTCGATTCGAGGGGCTATATATTAACGGCGAATCATGTTATCCAGGGCGCGGAAGAGATAAAGGTCACGCTGTCCGATAAAAGAGAGTTTAAAGGAAAGATCATCGGAAGTGATGCTTTGACCGATATTGGAATAATAAAAATTGATGCGGATGACCACCTTCCGATTATAAAGTGGGGTGATTCAGACAAACTGAGGGTCGGCGAGATGGTGCTTGCAATCGGAAGTCCTTTCGGGCTGACCTCCACTGTCACTCAGGGCATAGTCAGCGCGGTCGGAAGGGCCAATGTCGGGATAGCTGATTACGAGGATTTCATACAAACAGACGCAGCTATAAATCCTGGCAACTCAGGCGGAGCTTTGGTGAATGCAAAGGGTGAGCTTGTAGGCATTAATACTGCTATTTTCAGCACAAGCGGCGGGTATCAGGGAATAGGCTTTGCCGTTCCTACAAGTATGGCAAAGTCCGTTATGGACAGTTTGATCAATAAGGGTAAGGTCATACGAGGGTGGCTCGGCGTGACAATTCAGCCCCTGACTCCTGAGCTTTCAAAGCAGTTCAACATAAAAGAGGAAAGGGGAGTATTGGTAGGCGACGTAGTCGAAGACGGCCCCGCTGAAAAAGCGGGATTGCAAAGAGGAGATGTCATTGTAGAATATGAGGGCAAGAAAATAGAAGAGCCGTCCCAACTGAGAAATATGGTTGCTAATACTGAACCGGGGCAGCAAGTCGAAATGAAAATTATCAGGGACGACAAGAAAGAGACCAAAAAAGTAACGATAACTGAATTGCCGGCTGAGTTGATGAAATCTTCAAAAGGTGAATACAATAACCTATTGAAAGGCGTATCCGTACAAGACCTGACCCCGGAAATGTACGGTAAAATGAATCTTTCCAAAAGACTTAAGGGAGTTGTTGTCACAGAGGTCGATGAGGAAAGTCCGGTTGCCACGATGGTCATTCAGGGTGATGTGATACAGGAAATAAACAGGCAGAAGATATCCAGTGTCAGGGAATATGAGAAAGTTGCTTCCAGGATAAAACCGGGCAGCGATATCCTTCTCCTTATTTATAGAAACGGCACGTCCCTGTTCGTTACTTTGTCCAACAGATAGATTGTATGACATAGGGTGGGTGGTGATCACCCGCCCTATGTCATTTTATTTTTCTCATTACATCGATGAGGGGAATATTAAGTTTCTTTGCAATTCTCTTGCAATCTTCATATTCAGGGGTAACTTTAATAATTTCATTCCCGAGTTTCGAGACCTTTACCCTTATCTTGCCGAATTCCGTGTCTGTTTTTTTGATCTTGCGCTGGAGGACCCTTCTACCCGCCTTATAAAATCTCAGCCCGATTGTACTTGTCTCCCTGAGGATTATGTCCATTAAATCGTCATTCTTCTCTTCATTACAGAGCACTGTCAGCTTTACTCCGGGCCTTGCCTTTTTCATCATGACATGTGTCAAATAGACATCGAGAGCGCCTGCTTTGTAGAGCTTCTCCATGACGTATTCAAATATCTGGGGGTTCATGTCATCGATATCGGTTTCGATAACTGTCACTGCTTTATCGGATAATCGCCTCATACCCCTTTTACTAAAAAGCGGCAGGATGGGATTACCGATTAATATCCTCAGAATGTTAGGCTGCTCTTTGAAATCCTTCTGCCCGGCGCCCGTACCGATCTTTTCAATATTCATCAAAGGTATGTCCGAGAACCCTTCTGAAAGCTCTTTGATTATGGCCGCTCCTGTCGGGGTTGTCAGTTCGAATGAGACGCCGCCGGAGTATACAGGCGTATTTTTCAGGATCTCGGCAGTAGCAGGCGCCGGGACCGGAAGAATTCCATCTTCCGTCTCTATGAAACCTTTGCCGAGATTGAGAGGGGATGAATAGACCTTTTCTATGCCGAGGGCATCCAGCCCGATAATGATCCCAAATACATCGACAATGCAATCAACGGCGCCAAGCTCATGGAGATGGACCTTATGAAATGGCTCCCCGTGTACCTTTGACTCAGCATCAAACAGCCGCTTGAAAACCCTGAGGCCTTTATGTTTAATGTCTTGAGACAAAGCTGAATTCAGAATTATCTCTTCGATATCTTTCCATCGTCTGATCAATAGCTTCTTAGTAGATGCATCCCTGCCTTTTTTTGCATTTTCCTGTAAAACAGATACCTTGCTTGCAGCAAGATGCCCCCGTTTTACTTTTTCAATAACCAGCCGATAACTTTGAACAGGAATTTTATCGAGTTCTCCTTTTAATTTTTTAAAAGACAAACCTGCATCTACAAGTGCGCCGAGGCACATATCCCCGCTGATTCCCGAGAAACAGTCAAAATAGGCTATCTTCAAAATAATGAAATCTCCTGTGATTGATATTTTACCACTGACCTTTGCCGATTCATACAAAAATTGGTAAATTCGCCGGCATTCATCTAAAATTATCCCGTTCGATCTTATCTCAAAAAGGTGAATTTCGAAAAAGCTTGCTCTTGTAACCTTATTTGTGCAAAATATATAAGTTTTTAGAAACCTTCCGTTTTTAAGTTTTTTAAATTAAGATGAATAAAAAACTTACCTATAAAAAGGCCGGTGTTGATATTGACGAGGGAGAGAGGTTTGTAAGGCGTATCTCCCCGATGGTCAAAAAGACATTCAGGTCTGAAGTAATTACGGATATAGGCTCATTCAGCGCTCTGTTCAAGCTTGACAAAAAATATAAAAATCCTGTTCTTGTCAGCGGAACAGACGGTGTCGGGACAAAGCTGAAGATTGCCTTTATGATGGGCAAGCATGACACTGTAGGGATCGACCTTGTTGCGATGTGCGTGAACGATATACTTACCAGCGGGGCTGAGCCCTTATTTTTACTCGACTATTTTGCGACAGGCAAACTCAAATCTGAAAAAGCATCTGAAGTCATAAAAGGTATAGTGAAAGGCTGTAAAGATGCCGGCTGTTCTCTCATAGGTGGTGAAACAGCAGAGATGCCCGGGTTCTATTCCGAGGGTGAATATGACCTGTCCGGATTCGCCGTCGGGGTTGTGGACAGAAAAAACATAATAGACGGATCGAAGATAAAAGCCGGAGACGCTGTTATTGGGCTTGCATCCAGCGGCCTCCACAGCAATGGATACTCACTTGTAAGAAAAATATTTTTCGATGTAAAGAAGATGGACATATCTTCATTTGTTCCGGACCTTGGAAGAACAATAGGCGAGGAGCTTCTTAAGCCTACGAAAATATACGTTAAAGCGTTCAAGGGACTTAAAGACAAGATAACAATAAAGGGAATGGCGCATATAACAGGCGGCGGCATTCCGGGCAACCTTCCAAGAATATTGCCGGCAGGTATTTGCGCTCATATCAAACCAGGTTCATGGCCTGTCCCGAAAATATTTACCAGCATAAGAAACACGGGGAATGTCCCTGAAGATGATATGAAAAAGACTTTTAATATGGGGATTGGATATACCATAATCGTCTCGGGAAAAGCGGCAGAAGACACTGTTGCTATACTTAATAGATCTGGATATCCGGCCTTTATAATCGGCAGTACAGAGAAAGGAGGGAAGGGTGTTCGATATTCATAGAATAAAAGCGTTGTTGAAAAAGGCATTCACTCCTGTAACAATAATGCTAGTCCCTCATAGTAAGAGCAAGCCATGGAATTTTAAGATGCCTTTCATAGGAATATTTACATCGGTAGTATTATGTTGCTTCGGTATTGTGTATATTCTTTCTATTGCGGTAAATACCTTCGAATATTACCGTATGAAAGAAAAGCTGAATTATTATTCGCAACAGTTTACAGAGTTGAACACAACAATATTTGCCCTTAAAAAGGCCGAACACGAATTCAAAAGGTTGTTTTCCCTTGGATCCAGGGAAAAAGTCCTTGAGAATATGAATACCTCGGACAGCGGCTCCATAGACATGGAAAGTTTAAAGAAACAGATTAAAATAACCATAGAAAGTGTAGGAGAAATAAAGGATTATTTGCATGTACAAAGAGATGTTTATATCTCGACTCCCAAAGGGTTTCCTGTAGCTGGGAACATCTCTTCGCCTTACGGAAAAAGGCTGAACCCTTTAGATGGAAGTGATGAATTTCACTCCGGCGTTGATCTCTCTACACAGCCCGGCAACCCTGTCAGAGCCACTGCGAACGGAATAGTGAGCTTTTCGGGGTGGAGCGGCGGCAACGGTAATCTCGTTGTCCTGGAACATGGGCATGGGTTTTCAACATTTTATGCTCATAATAGGATGACCAAGGTAAAAGTAGGACAGAAAGTAAAAAGGGGTGATGTTATCAGCTATGTGGGTTCTACCGGCAGCTCAACAGGACCTCATTTACATTATGAGATATGGAAAGACGGAAAATCGGTTAACCCCATCAATTATTTAAAAGGGAGGGCATGATGTTCAATAAAAATACCGAGAAACTTGAGTCGCTTATAGGATTAAATTCAAGCTTTAAAGGAGATATCGAGACCAAAGGAACACTGAGGATTGACGGCAGCATGGAAGGCAATGTCACTGCCGACTGGGTTATCCTTGGCGAAAAAGCATCTTTAAAGGGAGATATCAGCTCACGAGGGATTGTGGTAGGCGGCAGGATCGAAGGTAATCTGAAGGCAAAAGAGATTGTGGAAATTAAGGCCAAGGGTCAGGTCTTTGGAGATATTCATACGCAAAAGCTTACTATTGTGGAAGGCGGCACGTTTGAGGGCAGGTCATCTATGTCGAAGGAAGAAAGCAAGGTCGTAGAGTTCCAGATGAAAAACTCATAGAATAATGACCCTTAATGGCTTAGCAATCATCAAAGAATTAATCGAAGGCATCAATAATTCTTCTTAATAAGAAGTACTTGGCTGAAGAGAGCAGTTAAACTCCCCAGGGTGCAGGAGAGGGCCGTTTATATCCCTTCTCCGATGCGAGAATATCCAGGTGAATGGTTATGATGTCTTCCAGTTGTAAATCAGGCGTGTAATCAAGCTTACGCGAATCCACAGTCTTAATATACTGTTTACAGTGATCGCATATGTCAACCCTGTATGCTTCATGTCCTTCTTCATAAAGGTAGTGGAGTTTTTCATGGTCGGCATTTTCACAATACGGGCATTTCAGCCGCTCAGACGGCCACTGAAAGCCGCAGAAAGAACACAGGAAGGAGCGTATCCCTTCATCCTTCAACTCTGATATCTGCGGAGATGAGCCACATACAGGGCAGTAACCTCTCAGCCAGTTTTTTAGATCGACCTGCCCCTTTAAATGTTCTACGTTGACGTTGAGGGAAGGTTGAATGCTTGAATGAATCAGGAATATCAGGACAGCCCCGTTGATATTGAACTCTTCCGCAATTCTGTTCACATACGCGTCATCAGAATGTCTCTTCAAGAGTTCCCTGAGATTCAGCGCATTGATCGCAACAGCTTCTTCTATCGCCTGAATATTATCGCTCATCTTTTCATTTGAATTCCTTAAGATTCGGCATAACGACTCGAAGAGCCTTATGCATGATGGGATATCAAGAATAAAATCTTTTCTGTCGATGAGGGGAGAGCCCTCACGGGTCTGCAGACTTTTCATGCTATTTTGCGGAGCAGAATGCAGAGTCACAACGGGTTGTACCGCTGCCTGTTCTTCGATTACCTTTTCATAAAAACCGAGGAGTTCCCGGTAGAGGGGATGCGTTTCTTTCAGATGTTCGATCAGTTTTTTTGTATGTTCCAGTGATTCGATCACAATATATCCCCTTTAAGAAAAAAATGGCTTGTACCGTCATACGGAACAAGCCATTTTAGCACGTTTTATGTACTATTATTCCGCTATCCGGGAAAGATCCACCAGAGGCTGAAATATCTTTTTTATCGCCGCAAATCTCGTTATTTCAGGCTCCCCTGCCGCAGCATACTTGTGGTACTTCCGCGGATCATCGATCACGAGGAAGATCGTACGGTGAAAATCATCATTGAGCAGCGCTGCCTTCGGGTATTTCACCTTCTCTTCAGTGAGACGTTTACGGGCCATTTCGAGTATTTTGTCCCGGTCGCCGAAATTCATCGTTCCGGTAGGACATGTTTTGACACATGCAGGAAGCATCCCTTCTTTAATCCTGTCGATACACATGGTGCATTTGGCCATTCCCTGGGTCTTTGCGTCCCATCGGGGGATGTCCCATGGACAGGCTTCTCTTATCTGTTTGAACTCTTTTTCCTTAACCTTCACCTTCGGATTATAAAGGACCGCGCCGGTTGACGCATCCTGTGCTATGGCTTTTACGTTCAAAGATTCGGCCATTATTTTGCACGGAGGCGTAGTGCAGTGCCTGCACTGGTCAGGGAAGAAATACCATTTCGGTTTTCCATCTTCTTCCAATTCACTGAACCTTACGAGTTTATACGTAAAGTAGGAGAGATCTTCAGGGTTCTGATGACTTCCACGCTGAACGGTTTTAGTCCCCGGATTCATGTTCCACTGCTTGCATGCGATCTGGCATCCACGGCATGCCGTACATTTTGTGGTGTCTATAAAGAAGGATTTATCCGCCATTTCTGATCACCTCCTTACGTTTTCCCGGGTTTTTTAGCCGGGTGTGCGGTTATCTTTGTTACGTTTGCCATAAATGCCTTTGACTCCGGTATCATCGTATTGGGATCGCCGATTGTAGGAGTAAGCAAGTTTGCACTTTCGCCTCCGTCCTTTGGATGGAGCCATCCGAAGTGCCATGGTATGCCGATCTGATGGATGGTCTGGCCGGCGATGACAAAAGGTTTGAAGCGGAGTGTCACAATCGCTACAGCCTCAACCTTTCCTCTCTGTGTCTCGACTAATACACGCTCACCGTTTTCGATGCCCCTCATTTTTGCGAGTTCATGGCTCATTTCACAGAACATCTGTGGCTCAGCCTCAGTAAGCCACGGGAGCCATCGTGTCAGTACCCCTGTCTGCCAATGTTCTGTGACGCGGTAGGTTGTGCAGACGAAGGGATACCTCGGATCACATGTTGCGAAGCTGTCCGCACCACCTTCAAATATTTTTACCACAGGATTGATCCTCTGGTTCGACATGATATTCTTCTCGATCGGGCATTCCAACGGCTCATAGTGCTCGGGGAATGGTCCGTCTTTCAGCCCCGGTCCGAAGAGTGAAGCCACGCCGTCCGGTTTCATAATGAACGGGTAAACTCCTTCTGTTCCCATAGGAGGCGCAGGCCCGTCAGGGATGTCACCGGCCCATTTCTTGTTTTCAGCATCCCACTTCAGCAGAGTCCTGTTCGGATTCCGTGGCTTTCCATCCAAATCGACAGAAGCCCTGTTATAGATAATCCTCCTGTTGACCGGCCATGTCCATGACCATTCGGGATAAAGACCCAATCCGGTCGGATCAGTCTTCTTTCTCCGGGCAGCCATGTTGCCGGCCTCTGTATAGCTTCCGGAATATATCCAGTTGCCGCAGGAGGTCCTTCCATCATCCAGAAGAAAGACGAAGCTCGGGACCAGTGTCCCTTTCTTATATACCTTTTTGTCCACGGGGTGTTCCGGTATATCAACGAGAAAATATCCATTAATTTCTTTGGCAACTTTATGGATATCGAATGTACCGTTTGTCTCATAATCCCATTTCACATTCATGATCGGAGCAGGGAAGGCGCCTTTTTCTTTCTTGTAAAGGGCGCGCACCTTTTTGAATAAGTTATACATGATTTCACCGTCAGGCCGTGCGTTGCCCGGAGGGTTTGTTGCTTTCCAGCGCCACTGCATCCACCTGCCGCTGTTGCTGATGCTACCCTCTTTTTCGAGGAAGGCTGCGCACGGCAGTTGGAAGACCTCGGTCTTGATCTTTTTCGGATCCATGCCGGGACCTTTCCAGAACGAGCCTGTTTCGCTGTCAAAAACATTCACATTGACCATCCAGTCCAGTTTTGCCAACGCCTGACGTACTTTACCTGCATTCGCGCTTGAGCATGCAGGGTTCATGCCCCAGGCAAAGAAACCGGTGAATGTTCCCTTGTACATCTGATCGAAGAGGTTGAGCCATGAGGCATCCTGCGTAGTGTCTAATTTCGGCAGCCATGAATACCCGAAATCGTTTTTTTTGGTTGCCGTATCACCATAAAAAGATTTTAGCAGGCTTGCGACGTATTTTGGTCTGTTCTTCCACCAATTGACGCTTCTGGTATCTTTTGTTGCCGGGGTAGTTTTATTAAAGTCTTCAAGTGTTGCCCACTGAGCCCTGGGTGAAGGAATATATCCGGGGACGATATGGAAAAGCAGCCCCTGATCTGTCGATCCCTGCACATTTGACTCGCCTCTCAGGGCGTTCACTCCGCCTCCGGCTATCCCCATATTTCCAAGCAGTGTCTGGATAATGGACATGGCGCGGATGTTCTGAACTCCTACTGTATGCTGTGTCCATCCCATTGCGTAGAGGACAGTGCCGGCTTTATCAGGCTTTCCGGTTGCAGCATATGCACTGTACACTTTTTCGAGATCCTCCTGAGGTGTTCCGGTAATCGCGGTAACTTTCTCAGGGGTATAGCGGGAGTAGTGTTTTTTCAAAAGCTGTAATACGCATCGTTCGTTCTGCAATGTCATATCCCGCTTTGGTATGCCGTTTTCGTCTTTTTCCAATGCCCAGACAGACTGATCGTATGCCCTCTTATTAGGGTCGTACCCTGAGAAGAGACCGTCATCAAAATTATACTTGGGGTTAACAAGGCAGGAAGCATTACTGTAGTTCTTGACATAGAATTCATCATACAGGTTATTGTCAAGGATATACCTGATCATGCCGCCGAGGAAGGCGATATCGGTGCCGGAGCGAAGTCTCGCAAAAATATCGGCTTTTGCCGATGTACGGGTAAAACGGGGGTCTACATGGATAAAGATACCCCCTTTATTTCTGGCTGCCTGAATCCACTTGAAGGAAACCGGATGGTTCTCGGCAACGTTACTTCCCATGTTGAGAATAACATCGGCGTTACGGAAATCAATAAAATGGTTTGTCATTGCACCGCGCCCGAACGACTCTGCCAGAGCCGCTACTGTAGCGCTGTGTCATATACGGGCCTGATGTTCAATATAGACAAGGCCAAGAGCCCTGAGGAATTTCTGGAAAAGCCAGCATTCTTCATTGTCCATGGCAGCGCTGCCTACCGAGGCGATTCCGTTCGCACAGTTGACGACTTTTCCGTCCGCATTCTTCTCCACAAAGCTCTTATCGCGGCTCTTCTTTATGTTGGCAGCGATTTTGTTCATCGCCCATTCCCAGTTGACTTCCTTCCATTTGTCACTGTGGGGGGCGCGATAACGGACTTTCTTAAGTCGGTTGTCGTTTACCGCAATTTGATAGGTAGAACCACCTTTCGGACACAACGCTCCCTCACTGATCGGATGATCAGGATCTCCTTCTGCATTGATGACCTTACCTTTTTGGTCCGTAGATACGAGGATTCCGCATCCCACGGAGCAGTAACAGCAGATGGTGGGCGTTTCCTTAGCCCCTTTGATGCGGAGCTCAGTCCGAAGCTCGGCAGCATAAACCAGGGCAGGTGTCAGATCGAAGCCCAAACGGCTCAAAGCTAAGCTTGTCGCAGTGACTCCGGAGATCTTCAGAAAATCTCTGCGCGTGATAACATTCATAATCTCCCCCTTTTCTTCGGAAATGTTCTCAAAAACCCCCTCTGTGAATACAGAGATAACCTTTGTGTCTCTCTGATTTCATTTTTTGCTCTTCTTTTCATCGGGATTACCGACTATTCTCAGTTTTTTTTGATATGGGGGTTTCCCTATGGAGCACATAATGATTAGGAACATGATTATATTATTACTATTCATATAATTAATGAATTCATATCATGCACTTTCTATATCACAAACCCGGATGCATGTCAATATTTTTTATCTTCCGGACAGAGAAGCCGTTATTTTAATGTTTCCCGGGTTTGTGATGGTGGTAACAGCGGGTTGAACTGCGCTCAAAAACTTGAAGTAGGATAAAATAGAACAATGAACGCTCTCGACAAACTGCGAAGAATGGGAGACATGCTTGAAAAGAATGGCGTGAATGATGCCGATAGAGAGGCTGAAATCATAGTGTCTCATGCACTCGGGGTGGACAGGGTCAGCCTTTATAGCGACAACCCTGATATCCCGGAAGAATCTATTCTGCAGATAGATCAATTTGTAAGAAGAAGAATAAGCCGGGAACCTCTGCAGTATATTCTCGGTTATACGGAATTTTATGGAATAAAAATAATGCTCGGCGCCGGTGTCCTAATACCACGTCCGGAGACGGAGTTGCTGGTTGAAGCAGCAATAAAAATAGTCTCTGAGTTCAAAGGCGGAAGTCCAAAGTTTAAGATAATTGATCTCTGCACGGGCAGTGGGTGCATAGCACTTGCACTTGCACAAAGATTTATTGATGCGAAGGTATACGGGACTGACATTTCAGAAGCAGCGCTTGGATATGCCGAAAAAAATGCCGGAATAAACAGTATTACCAATGTGACCTTTTTAAACGGCAGTTTGTTTGACCCGTTAAAAAAGAATCTCAGGTTTGACCTGATCATATCAAACCCGCCTTATATCAGGAGGCAAGACATAAAAGACTTGCAACCTGAGATAAAAGATTGGGAGCCTATCGAAGCGCTGGACGGAGGAGAAGACGGTCTCGATTATTACAGAGCAATAATACCGGAAGCGGGAACCTATTTGAAAAAGCATGGCTGCCTTATGTTTGAGCTCGGCATCCACCAGGCGAAAGCTGTGAAGAAAATGGCAGAGGATGAAGGGTTCCGGAATATATCTCTGATCAAGGATTATGCAAGGATTGACAGGATACTGATAGCTAAAAAGGATAGTTAACCGTAAAATAAAAAAATGAGCATAATTGAAGAAAACAGATTAATAGAAAAGCTTGACAAGGAATATATCTGGCATCCCTTTACACAAATGAAGGACTGGATTAAGGAAACGCCGATAATTATCGCTGAGGGCAGAGATTGTTTTATTAAGGATATTTACGGCAGGTGGTACCTTGACGGGGTATCATCCCTGTGGGTAAATATTTTCGGACATAGAAAACAGGAGATAGATGACGCAATAAAAGAACAGCTTGATAAGATCGCCCATACCACACTGCTCGGTCTGAGCAATGTCCCGGCTATAAAATTAGCTGAAAAATTAGTGCGGATAGTTCAGAAATCGTTTCAAAACGTCCAATCTTTTCCTGAAAAGAGTAAGAGAAAAGTTTTAAGTAAGGTCTTTTATTCCGACAACGGTTCTACCGCTGTTGAAGTCGCGCTGAAAATGGCATTTCAGTATTGGAAACACAAAGGGGTTGACGGAAAAAACACCTTTGTATCACTTAATAACGCATATCATGGCGATACCCTGGGAACTGTGAGTGTGGGTGGGGTTGATATATTCCATAAGGCATTCGGACCATTATTATTTAAAACATATAAAGCGCCTTCGCCATATTGTTACAGGTGCGAACTCGGAAAAACATATCCGGATTGTAAATACGCATGCCTCAAGAAAATGGAAAATATATTCAAGTGCCATTCAGCAAAGATAGCCGCTATGATTATAGAGCCTTTGGTCCAGGCAGCGGGTGGGATGATAACCTCTCCTCCGGGATACCTGAAAGGCGTCAGAAAATTGTGTGATAAGTACAATATCCTGATGATTGCCGATGAGGTCGCAACCGGCTTTGGAAGGACCGGCAAGATGTTCGCTTGTGAACACGAAGATGTTGTGCCTGACATTATGTGCTTATCAAAAGGAATAACCGGCGGTTACATGCCGCTGGCAGTGACCCTTGCCACAGATGAAGTTTATAAGGCATTTTTCGGAAAATTCAAAGAACTGAAGACGTTCTTTCACGGCCACTCCTATACCGGGAATCCACTGGCATGTGCCGCTGCAATCGCATGCCTCGATGTATTTAAGAAAGAGGAGGTTTTGAAAACCCTTCAAGGGAAGATCAATATCCTTGAAACATGGCTTAAGGATATATCGGCTCTCCGGCATGTCGGAGATGTAAGGAATGCCGGTTTTATTGCAGGTGTCGAGTTGGTAAGAAATAAAAAGACAAAGGAACCTTATAACTGGGAGGAAAAGACAGGATGGAAGGTAGCCTATTACGCAAGGGAAAAGGGGGTTCTTATCAGGCCACTCGGAAATATTATTGTCATCATGCCCCCATTAAGTATCAGCGAACAGAACCTAAGGCAATTGTTGAAGGTCATCGAAGAGTCCATCATTGAAGCGACAGCTAAGAAGCATTCGACTCATAAACCAAAGGGCAAATCAATTGAGTAAAAAATCCATAGTACTTTTGTTCCTTTTAATAGCCGTGCCGGTAATTATATATTTTCTATGGCCCTCTGATGAAAGCAGGATAAAGAAACTCTTCAGGGAAGGATCGGTAGCGCTAGAAAAAAAAGACCTCGATGCGGTGATGTCAAAAGTGTCATTCAATTACCGCGATGAATATGGCTTTACATATCTTTATATAAAAGAAACGATGAAACATCTTTTTATGAAGATGAGCGACATTAAAATCGAATATGAAAATCTGCATATAAACATAGCCGACAAAACTGCTACAGCGGACATGGACGTGAGAATTATAGCGACTATTGGAAATGATACGGGGTATATACTCGGAGATTTGCCAAAGCCGGTCCACCTGAAGTTTACGCTCGAAAAAGAGAGAACAAAATGGCTTGTGACAAAAACCGATGGGCTACCTTTTAATTTTTAGCAAAGGAATCGTATAATATTCGGATGCCGAAGTGGCGGAACTGGCAGACGCGCTAGGTTCAGGGTCTAGTGGTCGAAAGGCCGTGCGGGTTCGAGTCCCGCCTTCGGCACCAAATAAAGTATTAGATATCAATATGTTACGAATGTATACCTCTATATATGCCGTCCGCAAATCTTCATCGATACCTGCAACACTTCTTCTTATAAATACTTTATGGATTTGGGTAGAGAGCCATATTCACCTGATCACGCGCGTAGGCGAAACCGCAACTCACGAAGACTTCGCCCCGAAGCATGCATTGGCACCGGGATCGAATGAGGAAGAAATCTCTGTGTACCTGAATCTCGACTCCACCTGGACACCATTGGTATTTTCATTAACTAAGAAGTATGCGGGCAACACTTCTTCCTTGTTTACACCACACTAATTTAAATATCCTTACCCTGTTTCTTTCCTTTTATACTCCTCGGAATGGGAAAACAGTCCTGACGCCCTATATCACACGTGTGTAACAATCCCGCATTAGAGGCAGATTTTATCCAGGAATGATTGAATCCACTCTGAGACGTACTTTTCCTCTTAGCCCACATAATTCATAAAATTTTGGCATATGAGATTATTGGTGGGTTTTTGAGTCAAACGAAGACAATAGAAGACTATTGCGAAGCAGTTTTATAGACGAGTCACGATCTGATCCCGTAAAATCAGACGGAGAAGGGCTTCGTGGCAGTTTTTAAGCGCACTTCACCATTGAGGACATTTCCTGTTGAAGTTTTTCCGTAAGAAAATGTTCAGGTCGTATCAGCAGCAAGCCGATGATATACTAATGCAAAGATTTTCTTCCAGGGATAGCCACTGGCTAAGCGAAACCATACCCGTCGGGCTGTCTGGATTACCTGGGCTCCAATCTTCAGAAGCCTCAGCCTTAACTGCTGTATCTGCATTGAGGCAAATTCTGTTTTCTGAAGAGCTTCCCTGAGCCTCAGAACAAGCCAGTACGCCGCCATATGCAGGAAGAGTCTGAACTGGTTGGCAACAAAGCGATGACAACTCAACCGGTCTGCCTTGAGCCCATTTTTAAACTCGTCAATCCGTACCTCACAGGTACCGCCACGCTCGGTGTAAAACTCATAGAGTTCTTTTGGTTCATAGGAGAGGTTGGTTACGACAAAACGACGGTTAGGTCCCTGTATCAGCCATTCAGCCTTCATGATAACCCGTCGCTCTTTCGGCCAACTCTGCGCCTGATATAATCCCTCTGTAAACATCCTCTGTTTTTGTCCTGTTTCCGTATACTGCTTATGCGCTTTCTTGAGAATGGCTTCGATCATCCGCTCAAGCACATCATTACGGATCAGACCGATCATATATTTGAGACCCTCTTCTTCACAGTATTCATATAACTCTGGTACTGCAAATCCAGCATCGCCACGGACGATGATCTCTGTTTTTGGAAACGCCTCCTTAAGTTTCGGAATGATCCGCTTGAGGATCGACACCGCTCCATAACTGGCATGCCGGTTACCAGCTCTGAGGGCCGCTGTTATCAGTTGCCCTGTGTCAGCATCGTAGATTACAAGCGGATGGTACATGTATTGGTCATAGTAGCCATGAAAGAACGTCAACTGCTGATTGCCGTATGTCGGATCGTCCGTCCCATCAAGGTCCAGAATAATCCTTTTTGGCTTTCTCTTCCGGTTCCGACGAATGTAAAGATTAATAAAATATTCTCCTATCCTGTATAGATCGTTCCGGGTGATTGCGTTTTCCAAGCGTGACAAGGTGGGCTGTGAGCCAAGATCTTCATCGCTCAACTTCCGTCCACAGGCTGTCTTCAGTGCTGGATCTTTTCTTACTATGTTTGCATCGTTACAGTCCTCATACCCAGCAACGATTTGATATGTCCGCTGACGTAACAGTGTCTCCAGATTGTGATCGGTGTAACGGTTGTCTCTTCGGTCTGTAATACATCCTGCCATCCCTGTTATCAACCGCAAAGCATTGTCTGCTTGCCTCACCAGCAACAAGCCCGAATCAGAGGTTATCTCCCCTCCCTTAAAATCTACCGTTATTTTTTGCTTCCGTATGAATGAAAAGGTGAGCTGTTTTGTGATACACTCTGTCATATAGCCAACCATCCTTTCTTTGGTTTTGAGCTCTCGTAAACTCAATAATACCAAAGGTCTTAGGATTGTTGGCTATTTTTTTAGGCAGAATTTATGAATAATCTGGGCTAAACGCTCGGCTATAGAAGCGCGGGAATCTTTCAAACCGAAATGAATAGCAACCTATTTTTACACCTATGCGAATTACAATGGATCTATTTCCTTTTCATCAAAGCTCACTCTAAAATCGTGGATGCCTTTATAAAACGTATATCCACTGACTCTGTCCCTCTGGTAAACCGGTGTGAAGTCCAGAATGTTTGTCTTTCCTTCAATTAGGTTAATATCAATCTCCTTCTGGACATTTTCTTCGGTCAAAACCAAACAAATTTTGTAACTCCCAGCCTGAAGTCTTATCCTTTTTTCGAGCAAATACTTTACACCTTCGCCACCTTCAGGATTTCTTTTGGAATCTACAATTCTCTGCTGAGTATCGGGTTTGCCCTTTGCCATCCAGGTAACATATTGCCCTCCGATATTAAAAATAAAGGGGTATTCAGACTTGCCACGAAGGGACTGCTTCGACTCAAAGATGTAGTATCCTGCGCGAGGGGTTTTGATATTCGCCTTTATCAGAAGGTCTGCAAAACCCTCGTGAATAGGTTCCCCCGGCTTGATTTCTGCAAAGACGTCAGCTCTCGCGCCTTGACATTTACTGTAAATCTCCTTTGACGTGGTGCAGCACCCTGCAAGTGCAAATGCAAGAACCGCTGCACAAATAATTCCGGCCTCAAGTGTTCTCATGAGAATGCTCCTTTGGTAAAGTTTGGTCCTTATCATTTAACTCTTATGAGGGTGTCGTGAACCTCCGGGGAGAAGCCTGGCGACAATCCATGCTATTGCGTAAAGCACGCCGAGGAGGACGACATCCGTAGGGCCGACGGGGAAATCATATTGGTAAGCGATCCAAAAGCCGAAAAACGCGATCGCACCACCGACTAGCGAGGCCAACATAGTGAACTGGCGCATATTGTGCGCAAACAGGTGAGCCATCAGCGCAGGGATAAGCAAAAATCCGAATGCGATAAGCGGGCCGACGCTGAGCACCGCCATCGAGACCGTTAGACCGATAAGTATATAGAGCAGCACGTCCCAAAAAATAACGTTCTTGTGAAGTATAATCGCCATCTCGCGGTCGAACGAGACCAAGAGCAACTCCTTGTGGAACAGTGCAAGAGCCGCAAGTACCAGAGCAAGCGCTGCCGCCGTCAGCACGAGATCGAAATTCGAGATGGTGATGACCTCCCCTTTCAGCATATCGAGCCAACCGATTTCGCCGTAGGGGTTCTTTGACAGCAGCAAAATGCCCAATGCGGCGGCCACTACGTATGCAGTGCCGAGCCGGCCTTCGGGTTGTCCGCGACCTTGTCGCTCCATAAACGCCAACGCCAGAATCGCGGTAAGCGAGAAGGTGATAGATCCGGCAAAGGCGAGCGCGTGAGCGCTGTGTGAACCATGATCTGCCAGATTGAATCCGAGCCACATGGGAAGCGAGAGCGCGATAGCGACACCCGTCGAAGAAATCTGGGGCAGTGCCACTCCCATGAATACCAGCCGGCGCATCACGAGAAACACACCGACGAGCGGGCAAGCGAAGCCGATGAGCACGCTGGTGTAGATCGAGTTCCTGAGGAGAAAATCCGGCGAGAGAATCTGATAAAGCGTTTCCATATCAGTCGATCCTCCCTTCAAACATTTCGGCTATCCGTTCGGCTGTAAGCAGTTCGTTCGTGGTGCCGCATAGCACTTTGCCCTCGTGAAGCCATATGACTTGCTCGGCGCCGCGTCGCGCCGCCGCAAAGTCGTGAGTGACGAGCAAGACCGTGATCTTCCTTTCCTTGCGAATCTGCGAGATGAACTCCATCACCGCATGCGTCGCATTACGGTCCACACCCGCAGTGGGCTCGTCCAGCACCAGTACATCGGGGCGCGTGGTCAGAGCGCGAGCGATGAGCACGCGCTGTTTCTGGCCCCCGGAGAGTTCGGCAAAACGCTGGCGGGCAAACTCCTCAGCGCCCGACGCACGCAGGCATTCATACGTGAATGCGCGTTCGACAGGCGGGACAAAATGCCCTGCGCGCACGCGTCCATATACGCCCATAAGGGCAACCTCGAACGCAGTCAGCAGATAAATCGAATCGAATTGAATGGATTGGGGTACGTACCCGAATACAAGTGGTGCGCCCGCCGATGAGGTATCTATGCGGCCGCCTACCGGTGGAAGCAGTCCAAGCACCGTCTTGAGCAGGGTCGATTTGCCCGAACCGTTTGCACCGAGAATGGCTGTGAAACTGCCCCGTGCAATAGATAGAGAAATGCCGGATAGCACAGCCTGGTTGTTGTAGCCAATACTTAGGTTGTCCAGTATCATAAGTGTTTCATTCATAGTCTGTTGTGTGTGTCCGCCCGATATTTCAGGCGGACACGTTCTCCTTGTCTTTATTTCCTCGACTGGACGGCGGTAACCATCGTGTGAACAATATAGTCCATCATCTTGATGTACGTTTCCGTGTGTGGCACGCCGCCCGGCATGATGGGTAACGTTATCATGGTTGCACCGGTTTGCTCCGCAATGCGTTTCGGAACTTTCTCTGGGAACTGCGGCTCGCGCACAACAATAGGCACATACTGGGCTTTCATGGCGGCAGTCAGTTCCTCGATGTGACGTGCTGTCGGATCGATGCCCGGCCTCAGCTCGATCGTGCCGAAATAGTGCATGCCGAAGCGCTCTGCGAAGTATGGCCAATGCTCATGATAGGACACGAACTTAGTGCCCTTGAGCGGTTTGACTTCCTTCTCCCACTCGGCGATCTTGGCATTGAGCTTGGCGAGATACGCATCGCGGTTGTGTGTGAATTGCGCCTTGTCCTGTGGTGCGAACTCTACGAGCGCATTATAGATATTCTTAATCGCAGTCTTCGCCAATACCGGATCGAGCATGTAGTGCGGGTTACCGTAGGGGTGAACATCGCCGGCGGAGTGCTCGGTTGACTTAGGCACATCACGTGGGAAGATGCCTCTGGAGCAGTCCACGTAGCCGGACCTGCCTACCTGGATGCGCGGATTCTTGCTCGCCTCCAGCAACGCGGGCAGGAAGGCGTGTTCGCAATCAAACCCCACCAGGATCATCAGGTCGGCCCTGTTCATCATGGGCACGAAGCTGGGTTTCATCGGCACGCCGTGCGTATCTTCAACGCCGGTAGCCAGGCTGTGGACCTCGACCAAATCCCCACCAACGGCGCGCGTAAAGTCTGCGAGATCGGTGAGTGTCGTTACAACACGGATTTTGGCCGCATGAGCCGGCATCACACCTATACAAAATACCCCGGCCAGAAAGATGATCGAGAACAAACAAAATAGTTTTGATTTCATATTGACATTCATCCTTTCCATATTCAGCGTTGCTGCCATCCATGCGAGTGTGAGCCGATGATCCACGCCCATTGCAGGTAAACGGCATTATCGGAGCGCAGACCGGATGCGACTGCTACGGCATTGCGGTCGGTGTATGTATATTGAAGCCGCAGTTGGTTCCAGTGGCTGAGCGCCCAGGTGATAAACGGAGAATATTCGTAAGTCTTGGCTTTGTTGTCCTGGGCATCCTCCACAAAGCCAAACAAGAAGCCGGTTGACCACTGCCTGTGGAACTTGTAATTGAGATACGAGTAAAGGCCTAAGGAGCCGACAGACAGGCTGGACAGGGCGCTGCCCGAGGGATCCGTCATGTCATAACGGTTGCTGCTGTGAAGCACTTCAGTACCCCAGGTAAGGCTCTGGAACTGATTGTTACGGAGCGGCTTCCAACTGAGCGCCAGGTCTGCTCCTACCAGACGGCGCTCGCGTTCGGTGAACGTGCTGCCGGCTACCGTAGGAAACAGAGGATTAACACCGCCTGGGTCCGACCACTGTCCGGCCGTCTTTGGATTCCAGAGGCCTGAAACGCCGGATTCGAGTGAGATATCTGGTGTCAGATCGAAATATGTGGACAAGCGTCCAAAGTAATTCCAGCCGCTTAAATGACGGAATTGGCCAACATCGTTAGGTGGGTTGTCGCCTCCGAACTGGTTGCCAACGCCCACTGTCAGGTTGATATAATGCTCGACAGGCACCAACCAGTTGACCTGTATGCCGTCAGTCCTCGATTCGCCGCCTATGTATTGGGCGAGCACGAGTGGACGGTTCACGAAAGGCAGCTCATGATCGTGGATGTATGACAGCCGGCCGAACTCACCAAAGAACCGGCCCGCCTTCACAGTGAGGTTCCCAGGCAGCGACTCAGTCTGGAGCGCTGCCTCTTCGATACCAAAAGTCGACTCTCCGGTGTGGGCATCGACTGATGCGTTGGCCACTACATAGGCCTTCGCAAACGGGTCTACAGAAGCGGCCGCGTTTAGTTCCACGGAACGTTGGAATGCGTCGAACCCGCCGGGCCGGTCACTTCCCGTCTGCGCCGATCCCCTTCCGCGATACGAGAAGAGCGTCTCACCCACGAGGCCGATAGAAGGATTGAAAACGCTCGGGACGGTCTTTGTCTGCGCCTCGGCCACCTGATCCACCTTCTCTTTCAACTCCTGTACCTGCTGCTGTATCTGCCCGGCCGCCAGCGGCGTCTCATTGACAGAGGCACTCTCGGTCGCTGCAGAAGGTTGGGTCTGTCTGACTTCAGCTTTCAATTCTTCTATCAACTTCCGTTGCTCAGCAATGGTTTGCTCCTGTTTTCTCAGGATTTCTTGAAGTCCTCTTATTTCCTTGATAGTTTGCTCTTGCTTCTTGAGGGTTTTCTCAAGAGCTTTTACCCGGTCTTCCAAGGTTTCAGCGAATACGCCTGTTGAAAACAATGACAAGATAAATAGCGTGATAAACATGCTCATGATTTTCATGATGGGACCTCCACCTTTCAGTTCTTACAATGAAAATGCACACGCAAATGGCTTGCACTTGACGCGTGACAATAAAATTGAATGTAGTATTGTAAGAACTTAAGCGGGAGGCGCCCGGCAGGTTAGGAGAGTAAGTCGTATGCAGTCATAAAGAAACGGCTTTGTCGGTACTTCATAATTAGAAACGGTCTGATGAATTGCAAGAGAAAAACTATTGATGCTTGCAGGAGAAAAGTGATGACCGGCTGCGCAAACAGGGCAATCGTGGTGGTCGATGTCGTTATCATGATGATAGTGAAAAGCCGTTGCTAAGGTGGCGAAAAGGAAAAGGATTAAAAAGAGAAAGGTTAGTTTCCCTGTCTTTCGAGTACGGCCGTTTTCTAAGCGCATTTTTCGAATCATCAGCATCGTTTATAAATATAGAACAATTTATATTATGAACTTTTTACTCTTCATGTCAAGAAAGCAAATACAAACATCTTCAATTTACTTATTTAAACGAAATGCCACCGGTACCAGTACCCATTCGTCAATCGGGGTCTCCCCTTGACGCGCTGGAACAAAGCGCCAGTTTTTTACGGCCTCAGCAGCGGCATTATCCAAAAGTTTGTAACCAGAGGAGCGGGATATATCAATTTTAACTGCTTTTCCTTCCCGGCTTACCAGCACCTTCAACGTCACTACTCCTTCCATTCCCATTCGTCTGGCCGAAGCAGGGTAGGCAGGTTTCGGATTGTTCAAATAGGCAGCACCAAACTGGGGAGGGATAACCGAAACAGTAGAAGTACTGGGTGAGACTTGAGGGTAGATTTGAACAGAGGGCTGGACGGTATTTGATGCCGCTTTATTGCCGGACGGCAAGCTTGTTTCAGGCACTGAAACAGTAGGCGTGGAGATGGACGGAGCGAGCGTCTCAACTTTGGGCTTAACCTCAGAGGTAGGCGGGCTCGTCGGTTGTTGTATTGGAGCGGGTGTTTGCGGCGGCGATTGGTGTATCGGCTTGGGCCTTGAAGGTATCGAAACAGCTGTGTGCTTGGCTGGCAACGGCAGCTCAATGAATTGCGCATCTATGGGTTCTAATGACTGGGACTGCTCGGCTATCTGTCCCAGCAGTAGCCCGAATCCCCATAGCATCACTCCCCATATCAGTAGAGCCGTTAACAAAACCCAAGGCAGACGCTGCCAAGGGTTATCGATATCGGCAGATTGACGTGACAAAAAGTCTCTATTCAACGTACTTCACTGCAATCAGAAAATGTTCTGCTCCTGCATGGCGGGCCTCGAGCATGGCTCGTACCACCACTCCTTCCGGTGCTGCACTATCTGCAGCAACAATGATGTGACCATCCGAATCCTTTAACATGGGATGTAAAGTTCCGGCCAGAGCGTTAAGCGTCACAGGGGTGCTGTCTAATAAGATTGCGCTCTCCTTAGTCACAGTCAGTGTTACCGGGGTTCTGGCCTGCATCGGTGTAGCCTTGCCCTGTGGAAGATCAATGGGCAGGGAATGGAGTTTTTGCAAGGCAAGTGACGCAAGCATAAAGGTTGCCAGAAGGAAAAACATTACGTCAATCATAGGTATAATTTCTATGCGCCCTCGACGGGACTGCCGGGACCTACGTAGTCTCATGACCACCTCCATTCTTTTCCTGATCCATTCGGATATGATCTACCAGTCGTGTACCAAGGCGTTCCATTTCATCCATAGTCCTGGATTGCAGGTGCGCAAAGAAGTTAAATGCAAACAGGGCAATAAGGGCAATGATAAGGCCAAGAGTGGTCGCTATTAGCGCTTGGGCCACTCCACCCGTTATTCCGGTTGGATTTACCAGCCCGGTGCCGCCAATCAACTTGAATGACTCCATCATGCCTATGATTGTCCCTACCAGACCAAGCAGTGGCGCCGCAGTCACGATGGTCTCCAACACCCAGAGCCCCCTGTTTAAGGCCTTTTCTATCAACTGCGCCTCGTCTGCAGCACGAGACTCTACCCACCAGGCAGGGTTAGCGCGGTTGTCCAGGATCACCTGGAAGAAACGTCTGAAGTAGTTTCCAGGCACAAAAGACTTTATCTGCTCGTCCAATTCTGTCCATGCAAAACTATAGGTCTCCACCAGTACGAGCAGCGAGGCAGACAGCTTGACATAACGCCTATATACGAACGCCTTATCTATGATAATAGTAAGGGCTATAATCCCCAAAAGCAACAGCGGATACACCATCATACCGCCGAATTGCAGGGCCTTTAATGAATTAGAAAAATCGTGCATATTCACACTCCTTCTTGAATGAAATATATTTATCTTCCATGCGCCTAAAAGTAGTATATGACGCTTAGGCGAGCGGTAATCGGTTCTACCGGTTTAAAGTGTCTATCATTTACGCCCTGCAAGGGCTCCCCCGGCAGCCTGGAGGTATAATAATACGCAATGTCGCTGGCCTTGCTATTGAGTAAGTTCAACCCTTCCAATTCCATCGTCAAGTGCTTAGAGAATTTGTACCCTATTTGTGCTTCCACCAGGGTTGTGGCCCCTTCATGTTGGCTGTTGTCCTCTATAAGCGGGTACCCTCCAAGATAGCGCACCCTCAAGGATCCAAAATACGGACCTATATCATGTATTGATACACCCAGGGACCCAACACCTTGAACTGCGCCGGGTATATAATCTCCAACGACGCCGGGAACTTGCGGACCCGTAGAGCGGGCCTTGGTATATGCATAATCCAAGTCAATCGTTAACCAAGGGGTGGGGGTATAATAGTTGGCAAATTCAAATCCCGTCCGCAGGCTGGGACGGCCCGGCGAGGTCTCACCGCTATCTCCGTCCCACTGAAGTTCTGAGTCGAAATGCAACTGAAAAAATGTCAGTGAACTCTGAAGCTTTGGAATGATAGCAGTGCGTGCGCCGACCTCATATCCCCTGGAACGTACCAACGGCGCAACTCGTTGATTCGGGCCCGCCGTTGGGTCGCTTATAGGAACCGAGGTGTCGATAGTGCTACGGGCGTCATTACTGTGAAAGCCCTCTCCCGAGTTGATATAGAACTCTGTCTTGGCCCAAGGACCGAATATCAAGCTTAACTTGGGATTTACCATGCTGGCGGATGTTCTCCCCGAATTGGCGGTCACGCTTTTGTCGCTTATCTGCAAAAAGTCAACGCGGACACCAGCTTCGGTACGAAACTTTTCAAACCAATGGAAAGTGTTTTGAAAATACGCTGCTTCGCTGGATTCGACCACGTGGTCGTCCCGCCAAACAGTAAGAACTTGACGATCTTCAGTATGGTTAAGACCGACATGAATATTGTCATTTTGCAGTTGTATACCTACTTCATTCTCCACCTCATGTCCAAACCATTTGCCAGTCAAGGTATGGCTGGCGTTTAATGCGCTCATTGTTCTCTTGTCATGCTGTTCAAATTGATCCCCATGGATAGGGTCATCAAGAAAATAGGTGAAGTTTGAATATAACTCCATCGTCTTGTCGATAAAATAGAGATTTGCTTTGGTAACGGAATTACCGGTAGTATGCTGCCAGGCCCCGGATAGACTGTAACGGCGAGTATAAGTGAAGTCACTTGGGTCAATATAGCCGAAACGCGATATTAAACCCTCGGTTACTGCGCGTTCGGGAATCTGGTTAGTGGCTACCCCCTGGCTTGTATACGCCATTGCAGAGAAGGTAAAGCGGTCTTGCCCTTCAACTATAGTATAGCGCAACACTCCATTGACTTTTCGGAAGTCTGCGGTATTGGTCCACGGGCCATCGTTATGTATGTATTCCATAGCCCCGAGAAGGTTTCCTCCCAACAGCTTCATCGAGTCGGCAACAAGGCCGCGCTCATAACCCTGAAATCCCACGGTCGTCTTGGCCATCCCCTGATCCAGAGTATCTACATAGTTGATGTCAATGGCGCCTACAGAAGAGAAATCCCCGTACTCAGCATAGTAAGGCCCTTTTCTATATTGCATGTTGCTGATGAGTTCGGGTATCATGAAGTTCAAATCGGAATATCCCTGGCCATGCGCATTAGTGCGTTCATTGACTAACATGCCATCAACGGTAATCCGCAGGTCCGTACCGTGATCGAGATTAACACCCCTGAGAAAATATTGGTTGGCCTTTCCTTCTCCACTGTGCTGGGTCACGATCAGTCCCGGTGTTACTTCCAATAATTCGCCAATTCGGTTGTAAGGCCGCGATTGTACCTCCTCCCTCGGGACGGTCCCTTCATTTGCAGAGTCAGCTGTGCCGATCAGATTTTCGGTGGTATCAGTGACCACCACTTCCTGCAAAGTCTGGATACCGCCAGCGTTGGCCAATGAGACAAAAATCAAGCTAAGTAGCACCACGAATAATTTAGAACAGACTCGGGTCGTTCTCGGTGTGACATTAAATCGTGCGCGGGGTCTTCTCATAAAATCTCCTCCTGAAAAATAAAAAATAAAAAGCCACAAAGGCATTGTCTGCTATATATAATTCCTTCCATATTGCCTCTCACAATTCATATTGAATGTTGCATTCGCCACTGTTCAACTGATCATCCTTTTGGCTTCTTCAAAGCGTCTGTTCAATCTTTTATGCTCCATATAAAGCCTTACGAGTGTCCTTAACAATTCTTCATTACCAATAGAAGAGACCTTTTCCGCCCAGTCCATGTAAATCTTTGCGTGCTCGTTGTTATGCTCCGTCCAGTAATTGAGCAACCTTTTGAGTTTTTCCAGTTGTTCCATGAGTCCTCCAAATAAAAAAGCCATGAAAGATCACCTTCGGGTGAAATGCCTTCATGGCTTTTTCTGAAATGTTCTTTAAATGTTTTTTTGTTTCAGCCCTTCAGGGCTTTTGAATCTTCAGCAGCGCCTTTTCAAAAAGCCCTCTTTCCCGTCGAAAATAAAAAAACCCCGAAAGCTTTTTGACCTGCTGGTCATTTTTTAAGCCTTCGTGGCTTTAATTCCTGATATTTCTTATAAAACAGCTTAGACTCTGAACTTCATGTTCGGATAATTTAACATACCCCAAAATACAGAAATCCGTCAAGCATTTTTTACAACCCTTCGCGGTAGCGTTGAGTCGTGCTACTCCACCACTCTAAGCATTTTCACTTAAATACCCATTACGTTTATCTATTTGTGCTTGTGGATTTCTTTCGCGTGTCCGGGATGCTTATGTTCATGAGGTCCGTGTTTGCCCGCATGCTCATGATTGTGAACCTCGGCTTTGCCTTTATGGTCATGTTCATGGCTGTGCTTATGCGGGTGCTCGTGATCGTGCGCGTGGGAATGTTCATGACTATGTTTCTCGTCCTTGTGAAGATGCTCGTGGTCGTGAGTATGAGCATGCTTATGCGCATGCTCATGTTTGTGTTCATGTTCACCTTTCATAATAAATCCTCCTATCAGATTGGTTGATTATTTCTTAGAATCCTGATCCGTCTGACGATATGGCATGGTTCTCAGCGAAACATAGGCCCTCCTATACTCTTGAGGAAAAGGTCATCTATACTGTAACTGCCTCCACACAGTCTTGCCTCCACAGGCAATTTAACTGATCACACTCATTAACAGAGTGAGTCGCAAAACAATCGGAATTTCCCTCTGCCCTCTGTATGTCCCTGATCAATTTTGTCTTATTCATATTCCCAGCCTTGATGCCCATCCTCTTTGCTATTTCTTTAATTTTCTCTTTTTCCATAAGACATCCTCACCTCCTTTTTTCAGTCTATCACCAAAAAAGGTAATACACAAATTACCCAGTGAGCAAATTGTTATAGCCGTGCGCCGCCGAAATACTTACGTGAATGGCCTACCCGATCGAATAATGGTCTTTTCTTGAACAACTGTCATTTATGCTGTAAGCTTTATATTATAGGAATTATAATGGTAACCCATGAATGAGGGTCACCAATAGGAGGTACATAATGGAAAAAGCGCAACACAAGAGTTTTAGCAAGCCGGATGAGATTCGTAAGTTTCCAAAGGGACGACTTGAAGTTGTAGTTGATTTTCAGGGTATGATCGATTACGCAAAAACGAAGTAGATTTTCCTTAGTGGTTTGTCAAAAAGGGTCTCGAGTGACAAGGGAGAATGGTTAAGTCATGAAAAGAATTATTTTAATGATTACGATTGCGGTCTTTTTTTTATTAGGCACTGTAGTAGCGCATCAGGAGGATGTGGCGGGCAAGATCGGTATAGTTGAAAAGAGGGGACAGCGAGTACCGCTTGACCTTACGTTTTCTGACGAAAACGGCAAGCCGGTGAAGTTGAGCAATATTGTAACGAAGCCTACCATCCTTACTCTCGTCTATTATTCTTGTACTAATATCTGTCCCCAAATGCTGGGAGGGCTTGCCACTACCCTGGGCAGCATAAAACTCACGCCGGGCAAAGATTATAACGTAGTGACGATTAGCTTCGATGAAGATGATACCCCGGCCATTGCGAAGAGTCAGAAGGTCAATTATATCAAGGCAACCGGCCTGTCTTTTCCGGAGGAGGCATGGAAGTTCCTAACCGGAAATAGAGAAAATATCGGGAGGATCACTGAAGCGGTCGGATTCAGTTTCCGAAGAGATGAGGAAACGGGATCTGTTGGATTCGCCTCAAGAAAAGTGTCACGCGGGTTCATCCATCCGTCAGTGCTGATCTTTCTGGCACCGGATGGCAAGATCACACAGTACGTTTATGTAGATCGATCTCACTATGGGACGATGGCGCCGATTGCCTTTTTGCCTGTGGATATTACTACGGCGCTCATTAATGCCTCTCAGGGAAAGGTTTGGACCGGCTCAAAAAACCCGATAATCCTTTGTTTCCCCAATTTGTCTGAGCAGGAAGCTCGCTTCTACATGATTTTGGCAACCGTCGGGGCGGCGACACTCCTTTGCATAGTTGCTTTTTTCATTTACCTCAGGAAAACAAGCAGAGAAACGACGTCAAAAATAAATGAGAAATAGATGATGGTGTTCGATCACAAATCCTACCCGATGGGTACCTGGCATCCTGCCGAATCTTCAGTAAAAAGGGCTATGCAAATAGTCACCTCACCAGCAGCTACTGAACTTTTACCATGAAATCGAAGAGAAGCACCGTGCCCTGATGGTTCACTTGACTGAAGATCTTATAGACACCTTTGACCGGAAAAACCACGATGGACTCTATCTCCGGTCCGAATTTTTCTCCAGGCTCGGCGTGCATGTGCATATGATCCATATGAGTGTGAGACTCCCCGGGAATAACACCGTGAGCATGAATGAACTGCTTCAGGTCTGCAAGCACAATGGCGAGGTGCATCGGAGCACCTAAATATGGACTTAGATCTGCCACAGGTTTCTTGTTAGACTTAATAAGATATCGGAGTCTTGTCTCCTTGCCCGCCTTGATGATATCAGGGGATATTTTTAGTGTGACATGATATGCTCCGAAATCTTTCTCCGTGGAGAAATCTAGCTTCGGCTCTCCCATTCTCAGCTGGCTGGAGACTTTAATATGTGCTGTTTTACTGTAAAGCCCGTCCGCCGTTGCGAAGTCGAGTCCAACTAAATATTCTCCAGCCTTCGGGAAAGTGAAACGTAGCGGGAACGTTGCCTTCTTCAGCATCTCATCGGTTACAGGGCCTATATCTTCAGGATGTATATGCGCAAAGACGTTTAGATCGCTGCCTATGACAATAGCGTGGAGAATTCTTTCATGATGAACCGTGAGCCCTTCAAGCGGCTTTCCGTTTTGCCCTTCGATGTGAACTGTCATCTTTGCACGTGTTCCCGCCTTAATATCTGAGGGGCTTGTCTCAAGGTGTATGACAGGTTCAGGCCCTGTATTAGCATAATGCTCGTGTTGACCGCCCTCATTACTGGCATGATTCCCCATGGTCATAGCATGTTCGATGTGCATAAAATGTCGTGCGGGTATATTATGTGTAAGCAAGCCGGCGCATAGAAACACTCCTGATATGATGATTGCCTCAACACGCGTCCTATGAAGAAACTTCATGGCAAATGCCGATTCATCCTGACCGTGCTGCGGAGGAGCAATGTATCTAAAGGCAAGAAAAAGGAGCAGCGCAATCTTCGCGGAAAGCACTCTTCCATAAGGAGTTGTAAAGAGTAACCCGAAACTTCCGACTTCAACCCAGGCATTATAGAGTCCGGTGAAAACCAATAGGGACAATACAGGGCCGAATAAAACATAAAATCTGTCAGCAATACCGGATACAATAAGCTGTTGCCTGCTATCCTCCGCAATAGTAGAGGGTCGGAAAATGATTGCTATGGCTATGAGTGCCCCACCCCAGAGTGAAGAGGCCGTAAAATGAAGCCAATCCGAAAGCTCCATCAAACTCAAGTCACCTAAGTCCGCAGCGTGGCTCGTCGCGCTACGTGAAAAAGCGATGGCTGCGGATGCGCATAGCAGAAAGACTGCGACTAAGCGGGAATTCAGATGCCGCCTGCCGACAAACCACACAATCAAAGCCAGTCCGAGTCCACCTGACCGAACTATTCCGATTCTCCCGTAGTGTGTCTTTAACAAGACGGTGGATAGTACGGGAAAGATCGCTGCGATGCCAAGACCGCTCATCTCCATGGTACGCTGTATAAAATTGCTGATGCTGCTTATAACCAGCGCAATCAAACAGAGCATGAGCAATCGCCGTAGCCTGCCGACAAACGGCGGAGAAGTGTCTTCAGCAACCTTTGAGTGTGCAGTCCAAAAAAGGCATAAGGCAACTCCAACCAAGGTTGTCAATGCCGTAATGTCTATAAATGTTACTATGCTATGCAAAACCGTTTGGACCATACTGTTAACCTCATTTAATTACGAATGTATAATCGCCCATGGTACGGTGCCCATCCCTCGCTACGACGCTCCAAAACACATGATAGGTTCCTCCCGGCAGCGGCGGCAAGCTGACTTCGAGCAACGTTGAGTTGGACGGATCTACCCTTCCATTCCCTTTGTCTATTTTTTTCCCGCCTGCGTCTTGAACAGCAATCGTGCTGAATACAGGTTCCAGATCGCCATCGAACCAGATACGGACAACAGATGGGGAACCGGAAACCGTTGCCCCCACCTTCGGGTCTGAATGGTCAGGAAAAACATGCCCATGAGACACTCCCGGAAACAGCAGGAACGCAAGAAAAAATAACGAGGCCATTGTCCTGAGCTTCATGACTTGCATTGTATATCAGCGAAAAATCGGCCCTCCTATACCCTTGGGGAAAAGGTCATCTATATACAAATGAATCAGGCCGAGAATGCCGACGTTTTTCCCTGAATTCGAGTTGATCGGGATTTCCGCGGCGACACCAAACTCCATGAACTTGCCGCACCAGACGATTCCCGGATTAACCGTTCCAGTCGTCTGTCCTTTACCATCCTGTGATAGGTTTGTCTGCATGGGGAATTCGGTCACAATGATCATACGGTTAAACGGAACGCCGAGTCCGATATCTTTCACGAACGATTGGAGGTATATCAGACTGTATTGAAGGGTGAAGGCCCAGTTAAAGACGGTTGGATTGCGTTCTATACCTGTGTCCGTGACATTCTTGCTCCGCGTGGGGAAGCTCGTTCCGATAACTCCAGTGATTGCGAAAGGCCTTAGGAAATTGACCGATTCGGGCAGGTCACCCAATCCCTTTCCAAAGAAGATGGCCGGGGTAATGGTTGAAAAAGAATCCGATACCTGGTGCGCTCCCGTTCCGCCAATATCGATATCCGTGCCTATCGAGAGGATCAGTTCGTGAGGCTCGTTCGTAAGGAACTGCCATTTCGCGCCAACGCCAAGATTATCCCAGCCGTTTGCTGAACTGCCGTCGTCTGCCCGATTGTGCAGGTACGCTTCATGAAATTCGAGCCCGAAGTTAGGAACAATACGTTTGGAATAGTCGATATCTATTTCCGTGGTCTTTGCATCGGTTCCCTTCACGCGGTTAATCAGGATCGAAAACTCATCGGAAATAAACGGGTCATCAACCTGAAATGTGGTAGGGAAAAACCTCTTACCGGCAAACCCGTGGGCAAATGAAGATACCGGCGTCAGCAGAATTAACGATATGCTGAGACCGACGGAAAGCCACAACCATGCTGCAGATATGCTGCGAGATAAAGCTTCGCTCATTGTCCCCTCCTTGTCAACTCAATTCTATTTATTACTTTCCAACTCATTAATCAAATAGTATCAGTGAACCATAACACTGTCAATCAGGCGAATGTAAGCTAACCACACAGACCTACTAAATCTCCGGAAGTACTCTGCAATACTCCGCACTTTACACGAAATGTCCGGGGTGTTCTGTATTGTTTGCTTCAAATATGATTCTGCATCCCGGCAAGACGAGGGCATCCTCTGGATGTAGCCAGACTACCCACAATTCAGGGCGTACTCCTCAGTTATGAAAAAACGATGATGGTATCAAGTACTGAGGAACGAACAACTCTTTGAGTCGTCGTTTCTAATTTTATTATGGGTGAGACATTGAAAGAATAAGGTTTCGATGAGAATTATAGAATGCTCTATAAAATTGTGACACATCGCGGAAAGCTGCTACACTGTAAACAGAACATCAGCATTCTCTCAGGGAGGATGACCGTTATGACACGAAAGGTAAAAAAGGTGTGGAAGAGCAGGCCGACAATTGAAGGGGCTGGCGTCCATCTCGGTAATCAGGCCAGACAGACTATAATCATGTTTTGTAGCTTTATTTTCGCGGTCAGTCTTCTTTTCCTTCTAAGCGGAATATCCACCGCCGATGCCAGTGAAAGCGCCGCCTCAGAGTCCCTTGATTATTACCGGAATCTCGCTAATCAGGGGGATGTAAACGCCCAATTGAGACTCGGCGGGATGTACCTGTCAGGTAAGGAAAAGGATTTCAAAGAAGCGGCTAAGTGGTATAAAAAGGCAGCGGAACAGGGAAACGCTGACGCCCAGACCGTCTTAGGAGGATTGTACCTTGAGGGTTTGGGTGTAGAGAAGGACCCTGCGGTAGCAATGAGGTGGTTTGAAAAAGCCGCGTTTCAGGGCAGTGAACTGGCGCAATACAACCTGGGCAATATGTATTTGCTTGGACGTGGTACGCCGATTAATTATGAAAAGGCGAAGACGCTTTTCAAGGCGGCGGCGGAAAAAGGACACGCCTGGTCCCAGTTCAATCTCGCCGGAGGCTATTATGAGGGGCGAGGAGTGCCAAAGGATTTTGATAAGGCGGCCAGATGGTGCCGGAAGGCCGCGGAAAATGGTGACGTCCAGGCGCAGTATCAGTTGGGGATGATGTACATTTTGGGACATGGTGTTGCCAAGGATGCGGTCGAGGCCGTGAAGTGGATCCGCATGGCAGCGGAAAAGGGATTTGAGCCTGCCAGGCGCTATTTGAAAGACCAGAACCCAAAAGACAACCAGTGAAGCTTGAAGTATTAAGAAGCCACGGCAGCCTCGGGTCATCTGATTATCAGGACGAAGCTACTGCCTTTGATGTAATATGCGCAGCGGCGACGGCATGCAGTGAATTATCGGGTGTTTAAGGATCGATAACTTTGTACATTGATATAGCTATTACCGTTTATACTGTGTCTGAAGTGTGTCTGAATCATGCAAGTCACCGGGATCATCTCTTTTTCTTCGCCCGGTGCAACACTTTGTTTAATTCGCTTTCTGTAAACAGAATTTTCCCGCCGAGTTTTAAAGACTTTAACAGACCGGTGGTAGGCTTCCAATGTGAAACTCATCTGGAGTTAGATACGCATTTAGTCCCGTCAAAGCACCTCTTGGGACCGCAGTCACATACCGTCACCTGATGGCTGCTGGCGGGCGAGCATCCGCAACCCCCAATCGAGCAGGTGTTTTGGAAATCGCCCACAGAGGCACAGCATAATTTTGTTCCGACAGTTCCCCCGGAATGTACGCAGGTGAATTCCTTATTATTCAGGTCAAAAACCAACGTGGCAGAGGGGAAAGCAGGTGTTTCAAACCTGCTGCACGTTCCATGGATTGTCCTGTTGACTTGGCCGGAGATATCTGCTTCGAATGTGCTGGCGCTGCCGGTGATGCGCACAAACTTCTCATCCACTACCCCGTTGACGTTGAAAGGAACGTCGCCGTCGCCGAATAGCATAGTCCCGGAAAATGTACGGCCCTGCTGCGCCAGAACGTCAAGGCGCGCGCTGATCCTGTCAAATCCGGCACCGGTTGCTATTTCTGCGGTACCATCCCATCTTCCAAGGAGGTCGATGGTCTTGGCAGTTGCCATGTTCGCCTCCAGTCCGAGAAACATTAAAACCAAAACCAGCAGAGTGTAAGTAACAGGCATACGTTTTCTCTTTTCACTTAGCATAGAATAGTTTGAATATAGCAGACACCATTGCTTCTGTCAACGCAGCTAATTAAGGCTGTTAAGGCTAATTAAGGTGCGGGTTATTACATTACCAATAGGGGCAATAAGGCGGGTTGAAAGACCCGCCTCTGTCAAAAAGATTTTTAAAAAAATATTATTGAGCGACTTTTTTCATTTCCTTCCCGCATGTACACTTGCCGGGCTTCTGGCTGATTGTGTCACACTTGCAATTCGGACAACCGCAGGCATACTTGCCGGTGGTCTTAAAGACCCTTTCCTTTTTCCATCCTTCAGCCATTAAGTATGCTTTGCCTTCTTCAACCTTTGTCACTTTTGCCTTGACCATGTCTTTGCCGCATGTACATTTGCCCGGGTTCTTTGACATCGTGTTGCACGGACATTCTTCCCCGCAATTGCATGCATAGATTTGGTCACCGACCTTGAGGTCCATTTTACCCTTTGGTCCTGCAAAGGCAGGTATGGCGAACGCCATCGCCAAAACAATAATAAATGTTGTTAAAAATAGCTTTTTCATTATTTCACCTCCTCTTTAAAAAAAATTAGAGAATATATCTTCAAAAATAATCTACCATTGTGCGGTGTGAAAGATAAAGCATTTTATCTGCCCCGATTATTCATGACTCGTGACGCAGCAGAGCAGATGCAGTATCATCACTCATTCTCGGCCCGCTTCTGCGGCCCTCCGAGGAATCCCGATAAAATCGGGATAAAGCCGCTCCGATACAACATCTGCTCTGATTGATCAAATAATTTATGAATAATACGGGCTAATCTGAATATTCATAAACGAGGTAGGCACAGGCGAAAGTCAATAGCATGATTCTTGAAGGCGGATGTAGTATTTGAGCGGCTTTAAATTCTTTCGCAGAAAGAATTTACCTCGGAGGCTCGATGTATATCAAGCCGAGAATGAGCGAAAATACTATATCCGCCATAGGATTAGAAATTTATGAATTATGATAGGTAAATTGAACCTCAGTCGCAACTTATGGTACATTCTTAGCAGCAATAATGATATGCCCTAAGTGTAATTATGACCAGCCTGACGGCGGCATTGAATGTGTAAAATGCGGTATTGTCTTTGAAAAATATCTGTCGGTAAGAAAGCGGGAACTTGCTAATTCCGCGAATATTTCTCAGTTCAATAAAAAAGCAGATGAAGAATCGACCGGAACAGGCGCGTATCTAAAAAATCTGCTTTTTTATGTTAAGCCCGAACCCAATATTTTCTATTTGATCGGCAGGGTATTTGTGCTGTTAGTAATTATTGCCTGGGGCCTGAAATTTATTTTCTCTTCAATAGACAGCAATTATTCCGGGGCCAGTTTCATGCACCTTATCAATCTTCCTTTTCATGAGGCAGGCCATATATTATTCCGTATCTTCGGTCAATTCATGATGACATTGGGCGGGAGCCTGACACAGTTATTGGTGCCTTCGATATGTCTTATGGCCTTTCTTATGAGGACAAAAGACCCGTTCGCGGCTTCAATTTCGTTATGGTGGGTAGGGGAGAACCTGATAGACCTGGCGCCGTATATCAACGATGCAAGAGAGCTTAAGCTGATGCTGTTAGGTGGTGTAACCGGTCGGGATGTGGATGACTATCACGATTGGGAATTTATCCTGCGTAACCTGGGATTGCTTGAATATGACCACCTGCTCGCTAAAGCCGCCCATGTGACAGGGGCGGTACTGATGATATGCGCATTTATTTGGGGAGGATTCATTTTGGTAAAGCAATATAAAACCCGTCATTCAGAGCAGGAAGTAAAATAACAGATTAGATTGATGCAAAAATGATATTTTGAGAGTATAATGTTTATCGATGAATAACGAAGATAAACAGGAAAAAAGAGGATCTGAAAGGATCCCTTTCAGAGAGGACATCCTGGTAGACGGTATAAGCGCGTGCACGAGTATGGACATAAGCGAAGGCGGGCTTTACATTTCTACAATTCAAACTCCTGAGGAAAACAACGTGATTAATGTGATCATCCCTTTTAAGGGGAAGAAGTTAAAGTTTAAAGCTCAAGTCCGATATTGTGAACCGGGAATCGGAATGGGCATTATGTTTATAGATTTGGATGACGGGCAAAAAAAAATAATCAAGGAACTACTGAAAAAGGCATAAAAACCATGGGCAACGTTATCGAGGTGTTCAAGAAAGTCCTGACCCGGTGCGTTCAGATTAAGGCTTCCGACCTCCATCTTTGCGTAGGATTTGCCTGGAAATATCGGATACACGGCCATATTACCGCTCTGAATATCAAACCCTTAGAAATGTCGGAATGCGATGCTATTGTCGAACATATACTCCTGAGCTCAAAGATTTTCGGCGCTGATGAGATTGAGCAGTCAATGAAGGACCTGCATGACATAGACTGCGCCTATGACCTCCCGGGTGTTTCCCGATTTCGTGTAAATATCTGCCGCCAGAAGGGATCTTATTCTGTGGTCCTGCGCGTCGTCCCGATCACTATTCCCTCAATAAATGATCTCGGTCTGCCAAAGGTCATTAAAGACATTTCCCTCGAAGAAAGAGGGCTGATTCTTGTGACCGGCGTTACCGGGAGCGGAAAGTCTACGACACTGGCGGCGATGATAAATTTGATCAACCGGACTAAACCATGTAAGATTGTTACTATCGAAGACCCCATCGAATACATGCACGAAGAGGTGAAGGCTTCGATTATTCAGAGGGAAGTCGGTCGTGATACAGAAAGCTTTTCGAGCGCGCTCCGGGCGGCGCTGAGGCAGGATCCGGACGTTATTCTGGTAGGTGAGATGCGCGATACAGTCACTATCGAGACTGCGCTGAAGGCGGCAGAAACGGGGCATTTGGTCTTGTCGACGTTGCATACAATGGATGCGCCGAAAACTATTCTCAGGATCATAAGCGCCTTTGAATTAAGTCAACAAAAGGCAGTAAGGCTGAGGCTGGCGGAAGTACTGAGGGCCGTCATCTCCCAACGGCTGCTGCAACGGAAAGACAAAGAGGGAAGGGTAGCCGTACTGGAAGTCATGAGAAACACCTTAACGATAAAAGACTGCATTGAAAATCCCGAAAAAACAAGTTTAATAAAAGATTATATGTCGTCCGGCGGCGACCAATATGGTATGCAGACCTTTGACCAACATCTTGTGGAACTGTACAGACGCGGTAAAATAGAATATGATATGGCCAAGTCAGCCGCAACGAGCCCTTCCGATTTTGAACTGACAGTGAATCTCGACTAAATCTGCTATAATGGTAATGGGTATAAGCAGGAATAAATGACAATATGTATAAGGACATTCAATGAAAAATAGCATTGTTTTATCCTCTACAATTATGGCTGTTGCAATAAGTGTGCTGTTCGGTTGCAGCGGATATAAAGAGATGAAGCAGGTCAGGAATATGTCAATTAAAGAAATCGACCTTTCTACCGTTTCTGCAGGCAAATACAGAGGTGACTTTAGTTACGGCGGTTTTACCTACGAGGTTGAGGTATCAATAAAAGGGCACAGAATCGATAATATTACAATTTTAAAAAACAGAGACAGCATTTATGCGAAAGAAGCTGAAACAGTAATTGATAGAGTGTTATATTCTCAGTCTTTAAATGTCGACGCTGTCAGCGGCGCCACAACAACCAGCAAAGCTTTGCTAAAGGCTGTTGAAGGCGCGTTATCTAAGGCAGTCTCAAAATAGAATCAATATATTGCAGATGTCCATCGGTCTGCATCGTCTCATGTTTTTCCCCTGTTTCTAAAACGGTGGGGTACGATATTTCATGGAAAAACTATCTCATTTTGATAAACAGGGCAGAGCGAAAATGGTCGACATCAGCAATAAACCTATGACCGTGAGGGAGGCCATTGCCAAAGGCTCTGTTTATATGAAACCCGAAACAATGAGGCTCATCGAGGATAAAAAAATACCTAAGGGCGATGTGTTTTGTGTTTCGAGGATAGCAGGTGTAATGGCTGCAAAATATGTCGGCAGCCTGATTCCGATGTGTCATGCTTTGAATGTCGCATCCATAAATATAGACTTCGATCTTGACAGAGAAAAAAATAAGATCGATATCCGGGCACAAGCGAAGATCACAGGGCAGACGGGTGTTGAGATGGAGGCGTTGACCGCGGTATCCGTAGCCGCTTTGACTGTTTATGATATGTGCAAGTCTGTTGATAAGGAAATGATCATTTCGGATATAATGCTTGTTGAAAAGCGGGGCGGGAAAAGCGGGGTCTTCAAGAGAAAACAGATGTTATCTTGATTTTTCGAGTCCCTTTCTTGCCTTCATATTTCCCGGATCGAATTTCAGCGCATTTTGAAACTGCTCATTCGCCTTTTTCTTCAATCCTTCTTTGAGATAAACCATGCCGAGATTGACATAATGGTCCGCATTTTTCGGTTCCAGTTTTATGGCGGCAAACAATGCTTTTTCAGCGTCTATTGTACCATTCGGAATCTTGGACAACGCCAAAGAGAGGTAGCTCCAATATCTTGCGTTATCCGGGTTAAGTCCGGTTGCCGATCTGAAAGAGTCAACAGACAACAAATAGTCGCCTTTCTTGAACAACTCAATCCCGCGTTTAAAATGCTCTTCTGCTCCGTCCGAAGCCGGGGCTCCGGTATTCTGCGCGAAAATTTTGACCTTAGAATCGAAACTGTCTCTGAGCATTGAATAGGCGTGTGTTAATGCGTCGAAGATCGAAGTGAGCTTGTCTTTTATTGCAGGGTCAGCAGAACTGAAATATCTGTCGGGATGAAATTCCCTTGTGAGTCTGTAGTAATTTTTCTTAATTGTTTCTTCGTCATAATGTTCATTAACCTCAAGGAGTTCATCCGCGCTCACTGTATCGAGGTTTGCGTATATCTCATCTACTTTCCTTCTGAAAGCGTCTTCATCTTCAGAAACCGGTTGCAATATGTCTTCAAGAGAAACCATCTCCTCCGTTTCGAACGCCGTCTCTTTTTCTTCGATTACACCTATAGACCATAATGCATACAAGATCTTCATTCCCTCAAATGAGCCTATCCAGGAACTTTCGATAATCTCTTTGATTGTTTTTTTGCCGTCAATAATTGAAAGCATTTTTCTGTCCTGTGTCCCGAGTTCTATATCCTGGAACAGTATTACAGGGTCGGAACTCAGTTTGAGTACTGTGTCGGCAACCGGCATTTCATTTCTGATCCTCGTCCAGTTGTCTATTCTTTTCACTCCGTCGTATATAAGGTTACCCATGCTCATCTTCAACGTAATTATTTCATCGGAAGGGATATCTCCCTCAATGAATTCATAGTCGGCGTCTTCGAGCAGAAAAAGGCTGTAGATGATCTCTTTAACCTGGTATTTTACGCCCCAGAAGAGGTCTTTTGGCGTAATATATCCGAGTTCAACAAGGATCGCGCCGAGTCTTTTCCCTTTTTTCTTCAGTATCTCAACTGATTTATCGTATTGCTCCATAGTGATTTTTTCGGCCTTAATGAGCATCTCTCCCAGTCTGTCGTCTTCAAATGTTGATGAGGAAAATATAACGTCGCCTTTCGACAGGTATGCCTTTTTAGTGAATGCCGGAGTTTTTACGATCAGTGTACCGGTCTTTCTGTTTCTGTTGAGATAGACGAGTATTCTCGTTAGGCTGGTATTTTTGATATTTCCCTGGAGCGGCGCTTTTATCATCGGTATCTTTGCACTTCGAACCTGTAAATTTCTACATCCTCTTGGGGCAGAATTCCGGCCTTCAGTCTCGTTATCCGTAATTGCTCTTCTATTGTATCGACTCCTTCGAGGTCCGGCAGCAGTAATCCTCTCCTGTGTCCGCTTATAACGATTATGCCGTATTGTTTTGGGTCAAGTTCGGATATTTCGTTTACCTTTTCAGGACAGGTGAGCACATCAACAGAGTAGGTGAGTTTATCGAGTTCATTTTCTTCGACCGGACGGAACCTCGGGTCCTTTGTTGCAGCGGATATGGCGTTTATTATAATTTCATGAGAAATTGACTCACAGGAAGGCGCATAAGTGCCTATGCATCCCCTCAGTTCGCCATTTTTTTTCACACAGACAAATACGCCCGATTTTTCTGATGATCCCGGTATAGGCGGGTCCGGAGGTTTGATGACCGTGCCTTCCCTTATATAGGTCTCTACACTCTGCTTTGCGAGTTCAACAAAGGGGTGCATTTATTTTCTTCTATACAATGCATAATCAGCTATTGTGAACAGCGCTTCTTTTGAAGGCGAATCCGGAAATACAGCGAGTTCCGCCTTTGCTTCAGCAATAAGGTCCTGTGCCTTCTTAAGGGAAAATTCAATCGCGTTGTATTTTTTAAAAAGCTTCAGGATTTTTTTAAGGCTGCTCTTTTTGAAGCCGTCTTTGATAATACTTCCGACCCTTGCTGTTTCCGGGGCGGAAGCTGTCTTTAGAAGATAGATCAAAGGCAGTGTTATCTTGCCTTCCTTGAGGTCCTTGCCGAGGCTCTTTCCGAGTTCATCTTCTTCAGCCATATAATCAAGTATATCATCCACCATCTGGAAAGCGATCCCCGTCTTCATCCCGAAACCTGCAAGTGCATCCTCCTTGTCTGTGGGCAGGGACCCTAGGATTGCGCCTATTCTGCACGCGGATGAAATCAGAACTGCGGTCTTTGCGGATACAATACTAAGGTATTCCTCTTCGGAAATATTCGGGTCTCCTGTTTTGGAAAGTTGTAGAATTTCACCTTCAGTCATCTTTGTTGTTGCCTCTGAGAGTGACTCCATGACGCGCTGATTTTTTTGCAGGACGGCAAGTCTGAGGGCATTGGAATACAGAAAATCACCTACGAGAATGACTACCTGGTTCCCCCATAAAGAATGGGCGGGGGTCTTGCCTCTCCTGATATCAGCGCCGTCAATAACGTCGTCGTGCAGGAGAGAGGCAGTGTGTATCGATTCGATGATGCCTGCAAGGGTCAGGCGAGGGTCTCCTTTATATCCCGATAGATCGGAACTCAACAGAAGAATTAACGGCCTGAGTCTCTTGCCGCCTCCGTCAAGAATATATTTTCCGATCAGGGGTATGGTCAGGACGTGACTTTTAAAGAGGTCTCTGAGCCTTTCTTCGACAAGCTTCAACTCAGATTCATAAAGCTTGAAGACATCTTCCAGATCCATCATTAATGGTAGGCCAGCTATTGTTTTAAAGTCAAGTGAAAGGTCATCATATTAATTCTATTAACGATTTGTTTTTTCAGGTTAAGGCCTCAATCGAAAATCCTCAGGATCAATGTCTTTTTTTGCCAGCTTTTTTATATCTCCCGGTCTGAATGCCCCTTTTTCAGTAATTATGGCCGTGACATATTTGTGAGGTGTTACATCAAAAGCTATGTTTCGTGCTTTTACCCCAGCCGGTGCAATCCTGCATCTCCCGCATATATTGGTTACTTCTTCGGGATCTCTTTCTTCAATCGGGATGTATTCGCCTGAAGGAATGGAAAAATCAATGCTGCTCAGAGGAGCAGCAACATAGAACGGTATTTTGTGTGCTTTGCATAGAACAGCCACTGTATAGGTCCCTATCTTGTTTGCTACGTCACCGTTCCTTGACGTCCTGTCGGTGCCTACGATCACAAGGTCTATTTCACCTTTTTTCATGAGTGCTCCCGCCGCATTATCGGTGATGAGGGTAACAGGTATCCCCTCCTGCATAAGTTCCCATGCCGTAAGCCTTGCGCCTTGAAGCACAGGCCTTGTCTCATCGGCGATTACTTGTATCCTTTTCCCCTGTTCTCTCGCTATCAGCATGGGAGCAGTAGCAGTACCATATCCACCCGTCGCCAAAGCCCCTGCATTGCAATGGGTTAGAATCGTATCGCCGTCTTTGATGAATTCAGCGCCCCATCTGCCGATAGCCTTGTTTGCCTCTATATCCTCTTCGAGTATTTTTATTGATTCTTCGACGAGGAGCTCTTTCATCCTGTCTACAGGTTCGTCTTTCTTCTCTGTCAAAAAACTTCTTATCCTGTCGACAGCCCAACGTATATTTACTGCTGTGGGCCTCGTAGAGAGCATTTCATTAAAAACAGGATCGAGAGCCTTCATGAATTCATCGAAGTTCGCTGCTCTGATGTCCTGCGCTCCCAGCGCGACTCCCATAGCTGCCGCGATGCCTATCGCAGGCGCTCCCCGTATCCAGAGCCTTTTTATGCCTTCAGCCACTTTCCTGTAGTCAAGACATTCTATATAAGTTACTTCCAAGGGCAATTTTGTCTGATCGAGCATTATTACCTTGCCGTCTTTCCATTCTATCGCTTTAACCATTTAAATCCTCCGTAAGAAAACCTCAGAAAAACATAGAAACAACAAACATCAATGTCAGCACGATCATTGTCACTGTTGTTACCCATGCGATTCTGTTAAACATGGTTGAGTTTGTATAATCACCCATTAATTCAGGTTTATTTATAAGGAACAGCATGAAAATCAGCACAAACGGGAGCAAGATGCCATTGATCACCTGAGAAATCCACATGATAGCAATCAAAGGCGCATTTGGTATGAGTACTATCAGAGAACCAATAGCGATCAAGAAAGTATAAAGCCACATGAACTGCGGGGCTTCCTTGAACGTTTTGTTAATCCCAGCCTCCCAGCCCATGCCTTCACAGATAGAATATGCAGTAGCAAGCGGAAGGATAGATGCGGAAAAAAGCGAGGCGTTCGCAAGGCCAACTGCAAATAGAATAGAAGCGTATTTGCCGGCTATAGGAGCAAGCGATATGGCGGCATCTTTAGCACTGTCTATTTTTATCCCAGATGGAAACAGGGTAGCTCCACAGGCAACGATAATAAAGAAAGCTACTATGTCAGTCATAAAACAACCCACAATTACATCTATCCTCGATGCCCAGTACTGCTCTTTTCGTACCCCCTTTTCAACGACCGATGACTGTAAATAGAACTGCATCCAAGGAGCTATTGTAGTGCCAATTACGCCGATGAACATGGCGATATAAGCGGAATTGAAGTGAAAAGATGGTTTGATTGTCTGCCATGCCACGGAAGACCAATCAGGCTTAGCCAAAAAAGCCGCGGGTATATAAACAAAATAAACAACACATATGACCAAAAAAATTTTTTCAACTATATGGTATGAGCCTTTTACCACAAGCAGCCAAACAAAAACAGCCCCGATGGGAACAGAAAGGTATTTATTGATACCGAATAACTCATTGCTTGCAGCCCAACCGGCAAATTCTGCCGCAGTATTTCCTAAGTTGCATAAGAATAAGGCCAGCATAAGCCAGAAGGTTATTTTAACGCCGTAGTCTTCCCGTATAAGTTCCGCAAGTCCTTTTCCTGTAACAGCTCCCATCCTTGCACACATCTCCTGGACTACAATAAGCGCGACAGTAATGGGTATCATCGACCATAAAAGAGAATAACCAAAATGCGCACCAGCTATGGAATACGTTGCAATACCACCCGCATCATTATCTACATTCGCTGTTATAATGCCGGGGCCGATAACGGACAGCAATAAGAAAAACTTTTTCCATCTGGTCACATCTTTCTCCTCCCGCGTTTTGCTGCAGGCGGCAATATCCTGTCTAAAATGTCATCGACTGCGACGATACCGAGCAAATAACCTTCGTAATTAACTACCGGAAGGGCGACAAGGTTATATTTTGATATGATCTCGGCGACTTCCACTTCGTCGGTCTCCGGTGTAACAGCTTTAATTTTTGTTTTCATAATATCCGACAGCTTTGTGTCAGGATCGGCAAGGATCAGATCTCGCAGGGACGTGACTCCGATGAGTTTTTCATGCTCATCGATGATATAAATGTAATAGACCGTCTCCACTTCTTCTGAATCTTTCTTGAAGTTCTCTATTGCTTGCTTTACTGTTGTCTCCGGAGCATATGCTATAAATTCGTTCGTCATTATTCCCCCGGCCGTGTCCTCTTCGTGGCTTAGGAGTTCCTGGATATCCTCAGCCTCTTCCTTTTCCACTTGTTCGAGGATCTCCTTAGCCTTGTCCATTGGAATGTCGCTCAGGACGTCTGCGGCCTCATCGGGCGGCATCTCCTCTATGATGTCTGCGGCCTTATCGGTATCCATCCCTGTAATGATAGCGGCCTGAACGTCGGGCTCAAGTTCCGAAAGGGCTTCGGCAGCCGTTTCAACATCAAGCTCCTTGAAAAATGATGCTCCCTCTTTGTGTGAAACCTGGCTGATAATATCGGCAATGTCCGCAGGATGAAGTTCCGATACCATCTGCCTGGGAACAGTGAGGGATATGGTCGATAATTTCGGCTCCAGCGGCTGAATGTAATTCCAGCTTATCAGGGTATACGGAATGCGTTTCTTAAAGAGCTTCATTAGGTCTTCCCCGCTTCTTTCTACGCCGAGCCTCCTCATAATTCCCCTCATCCCTACGTCAACCGCAACAAGTATCGCTTCCGAATTATACCCTTCAAGTTTAATGTCATTTACCCTCACAACCTTTGCGCCGTTTGCATCGACTATCTGTTTGTCGAGGATGTCTCTGACTATCAGAAGATCATTTTCACCGAATTCATAGCTTTGCAGCGATTCTCCATAGATTATTGCCGAGATTATTCTCTTGTTGAATATGTTCAAATCAGCCCAGGGAAGGTTAAACATTCCCTTTTTTCTTACGATGATCAGCGCGGACACTTTAGGAAACTTTTCGCCTTTAACAAGAACGATATCTCTGACCCTGCCGAGTTCCTCGCCTTTGGGGTCCAGCACAAGTTTTTTTAATATTTCGCTGACAAACAGTTCACCAAAAAAAGGCATCTCACGCTCCAGAAACCAAATTTGAAATTCTCATCCGGGTCCCAAAACAAAATTTAGCAAATAAAAAAATTCGGCTAAATAGTGGGTTGCTAAGTTTCTCTTGAGATTGCAGGCTCTTGCAAAAGTCATAAAATTACGATGTGACCGCAAACTTCAGTTTGCGTATTTTCTTTATGATACAAAACGCAGGCTAAAGCCCGCGGGTACCAAAATAGGACTTTTGCAAGTGCCTCGTTGTTCAGAATTTAGACATTAAATATTTGCTAAAGTATAGCTTACAGGTTTTTATTTCGGCAATATGAAAATAGCAGACATTTAAACCTTCTAAAGGCTGCCGAATCTCCTGGGGTCATTTCTTATCGCTGTTTTGAGTTATAATTAATTTTAAAACATTTTATAAGGCGGGAACTTGGATAAACTTTTAATACGCGGCGGCAAGAAACTTAAAGGCGAGGTACTTATAAGCGGGTCGAAGAATGCGGCTTTACCGATAATAGCCGCGTCCCTCCTGTCTGACGGATATTGCACAATCAGCAGGGTCCCGAATCTGAAAGATATCATGACAATGGGGAGGCTTCTTGCAAACCTCGGCGCGGGATTTCACTATGAAGACAGGAAGGCTTTGATCAGTACGGAAAAGATCAAAATCTTCGAAGCGCCTTACGACCTTGTAAGGACAATGCGTGCGTCTATACTCGTTCTCGGACCGTTATTGGCGAAATTCGGAAGGGCAAAGGTATCACTGCCGGGAGGATGCGCAATCGGCGCAAGACCGATCAACCTGCATCTGATGGGCCTTGAAAAGATGGGCGCCGATATCAAACTCGAATCAGGATATGTTATCGCCAGGGCGAGGAGACTAAAGGGGGCATCGATATATTTTGACACACCGACCGTAACAGGCACGGAAAACCTAATGATGGCCGCCTCGCTCGCAAAAGGCAGCACCTTGCTTGAGAACGCCGCAAGGGAGCCTGAGATTGTGGATCTTGCAAACGCATTGATTTCGATGGGAGCACAGATAAAAGGCGCTGGGGAAGGTGCTATAGAGATAGAAGGGGTGGACGTATTAAAGCCCATAAATTATTCTGTGATCCCGGACAGGATTGAAGCCGGCACCTTCATGACGATTGCCGGCATTACCGGCGGAGATATCCTTATTAAGGAATGCAGACCGGAGCATCTCGATGCGTCGGTTATGAAACTCAGGGAAACCGGACTTATTTTTGAGACGGGTAAAGATGGCATGCGTGTGATAGGGCCATCCAGACCGCAGGCCGCCAACATAAAGACAATGCCCTATCCCGGGTTTCCCACGGATATGCAGGCGCAGTTTATGTCATTGATATGCATAGCCGATGGCACGAGCATAATCAAGGAAACTATTTTTGAAAACAGGTTTATGCATGTCGCTGAACTCAAAAGAATGGGAGCGGATATCACGGTTGAAGGAGGGACAGCAACGGTGAAGGGAATCATCAGACTAAAAGGAGCCCCTATCATGGCAACCGACTTAAGGGCAAGCGCATCTCTCATTGTTGCGGCCCTCGCAGCAAAAGGAGAGACAGTCATAAACAGGATTTATCATCTTGACAGGGGATATGAAAGCATGGAAGAAAAGCTGATCAGGCTCGGTGCGGACGTGAGAAGGATAAAGGAATAGGGAGAAAATTGGAGATATTTACCTGATGTATGCTTCGGTGACGTAACGGCGCATCATGCGGTGGCTGTTGAAATAATAGGCGTTCTTGCCTATCGCATTCTGCATCATCCTCACCCATGTGTGCCTGTCATTATAAAACATGGGTATGATTATATTTTCAAGTTTATTGTAAAGGTCTTCCGCGTCTCTGGTGTCGAGATTATCGATAAGGGTTGTTTCCGTAGAGCTTGGCCCTATGGACCAGCCTGTGAACCCTTCTATATGGCCTTCTATCCACCATCCGTCAAGAACGCTGAAATTTATGACGCCGTTATGCGCTGCCTTCATTCCGCTCGTGCCGGACGCTTCTCTCGGCCTTAATGGTGTGTTAAGCCATACATCGACCCCTGAAATCATTTTGAGAGCGATGTCCATATCATAGTTTTTCAGGTAAGTCATTTTGATCTTGCCTTTAAGCTTCTCCTTTATGGAAAAGATAGTCTCGATGAGCTTCTTGCCCAATTCATCCTTGGGATGCGCCTTTCCTGCATAGATAATCTGCAGGTTTCCGGTACCAAGGCTTTCGAGCCTTTCGATGTCACTGAAAATCAAGTCGGCACGTTTATATGCAGTCGCCCTCCTTGCAAAACCGATAGTAAGGACATCCGGACTCATGTCGACTCCCGTGCTTTCCCTGACATAATCCAAAAGTATCTTTTTTGCCTCTATGTGAGCATTCCAGATTTCCTCGTCCGGGATACGTCCGACCCTTACAAACAATTCCGGCTCATTTGCCCAGCCCGGAAGATACTTATCGTAAAGCTTTTTCAAACTTTCACATGTCCAGGTAAAACTGTGTACGCCGTTTGTAATAGCGCTGATCTCATAACCCGGAAACATATTTCTCGAGACTTCGCCGTGTTTCTTTGCAACGCCGTTAATAAACTCGCTGAGATTCAGGCCGAGGCGGGTCATGTTCAGATTGTCCTGACCCCCGAGCTTTTTTAAAACGTTTAACGGTATCGGTTCTCCCATAACCTCAGAGACAATGCTGTAAGGAAACCTGTCATGGCCGGCCTCTATGGGTGTGTGTGTTGTAAAGACACAGAGTTCCTTTACTTTTTCTATGTCCCAAACGAGATTTTCATCCCATACATCTTCTATCGGCCGTTTGAATCTATTGAGCAATTCGAGAGTAAGCAGGCTTGAATGGCCCTCGTTCATATGATATTTCTTGATCTCAAAGCCGAGTTCATGGAGCATTCTCACGCCGCCTATGCCGAGGACTATCTCCTGCTTAAGCCGGTACGCCAGGTCGCCTCCGTAAAGGTAGTGGGTAATCTCTCTGTCCCCGGGTTTATTCGCCTCAATATCCGTGTCAAGGAAGAGAATCGGAATGCACCCGCGTGTCAGGCTCTCGACATTGTATTGCCATGCCTGGACCATAACATCTCTTTGTTCAATTTCAACGGTAATCTTTACAGGAAGCAACGTCAGATATTCGGACGGGTCCCATGTGAAAGGTAGTTCAGTCTGTCTTCCCGACGCATCCAGCTCCTGTACGAAATACCCTTTTTTTGAGAGGAGAGTAACAGCCACCATCGGTAATTTGAGGTCTGCGCCTGTCTTGATAGTATCTCCCGCGAGCACCCCGAGACCTCCGCTGTAGGTAGGGATATCATTCTCGATTCCTATTTCCATCGAGAAATAAGCTATCTTCGATGTTTTTAAAATATCTTTAGGGAAAGTGAAATTCATATCTGTTTATTCTAAGATATTTTGGAGACGATTAACAACGGGAATAAATCATATCGGGCAGATAAGATTTCCGAGCTTTTCAGTCAAACTGAGATTTTCAGAGTAATCTACAGGACAGTCTATAATCGCCGGGACGCGCTGGGTAAGGGCGTCTTTTAAGGCCGGTAGAAGTTCATCTTCAGAAGACACTCTGTACCCTTTTGCGCCGAATGAATCCGCAAGCTTTACAAAATCAGGATTACTGAATTTGACAAAGAAATCCTTTTTGTATTTCAGTTTTTCTTTCCATTCGATGAGGCCGTATCCGCCGTCATTAAAGACCAGACAGACAATATTGAGGCCGAGCCTTACCGCTGTATTTAACTCGCACATCGACATGAGGAACCCGCCGTCACCGACCGCTGCTACAACTTTTTTCCCGGGATACAAAAGTTTTGCAGATATCGCCGCCGGTATCGCAAATCCCATAGAGGCGAACCCGTTTGATATCAGCACGGTATTTTCCTCATAGGCAGGATAAAATCTCGCTATCCATATTTTGTGCGCTCCCACGTCGCTTACCAGGATGTCAGTTCTATCCAGGATATTCCTGATGTCATTGATTATCCTGAGAGGCTTTAACGGGAACCCTTTTGTGGAAAAATGAAGCGCATGACCGGCATAAAGCTTCAGCTTATGGTAATAAACGGTATCTTTTGCAACGGATATCCGTTCTGTAAGCATGGAGAGCGTATTTTTGATATCACCGATGAGATCAAGCGCATTATAATATGAATCCGTTTCCGAGGACGTGAAATCTATGTGGATGACTTTCTTGCTTCCGTCCCTGTTCCAGAAGCTGGGGCTGAATTCAACAGGGTCGTAACCGATGGCGATGACAAGGTCTGCCCTGTCAAAACCGCATGATATATAGTCATTTGACTGCAGACCCACCGTAGAAATAAAGCATTCGTCATCAGCGGGCACAACACCCATGCCCATGAACGTGGTTGTAACGCCGATCTTTGTCCTGAGAACGAAATCCCTTAATTCCTTTGTTGCCTTCCCCCGAATAATACCGTTCCCTGCGAGGATGAACGGCATTCGAGACTCCTTTATCATCGAGACCGCTTTTGATAATATTGCTTCAGCGGGCCCGGGGTATTTTAAGGATTCATGTGATAAAGCAACTCCTTCGGTATCCATTGAAGCAATATCTTCAGGGACCTCGATGTGTGCAGGTCCCGGTTTTTCAATGGCCGCTATTTTAAATGCCTTGCGAATGATTTCAGGTATTGTCACAGGACTTTCTATCCTGGCGTTCCACTTGGTAAGCGGTTTATAGGCAGACAAAATATCTATGTATTGATGAGACTCTTTATGCATTTTCGAAAGACCTACCTGTCCGGTAATAGCAACCATCGGGGAGAAATCAAGCAATGCATCCGCAACACCTGTCATGAGGTTTGTCGCGCCGGGACCGAGCGTCGAGAGGCATACTCCGGGCTTGCCGGAGAGCCTTCCATAGGCATTAGCCATGAATGCAGCGGAACGCTCGTCGCGTGTCAGAATGAATTTTATTTTTGATGGAGACAATGCATTGAGGAGTTCGATGTTCTCCTCGCCGGGCAGACCGAAGATATACTCAACCCCTTCGGCCTCAAGACATTGAACAAATAATTCGGAAGATTTCATAACAGTTCATTGAAATCAAGGATGTGCAAAAATTCATCCGACTTCCCGGGTTTTACCTTTGAATTAGATTTTGCCTTATAAAGGATATACTTTATTCCATATTTTTTTGCCGTTTTTAGAATTTCTTCTGTATCGTCAATAAAAAGCGTTTTGTTTTTATCGAACCCCAGGCGCTTCTCCGCAATTGTCCAGAACTTCAGGCTTTCCTTGGGATGTCCGGCATCAAACGAAGAAAGGACAGAGTCAAAATACTTCCCTATGCGTGTTTTTCTGAATTTCAGGTCGATCGATTTATAATGGGCGTTCGTGACAAGGAAAACTTTTTTTCTGTGTTTTTTCAGCATCATCAGAAAATCCTCGACATGCGGATGGACCTCTATAAGATGCCTGATCTGTTCTTTTAGGACAGGTATATCAAGATGGAGTTCTTTTGACCAGAAATCAAGGTCTGTCCAGTTCAGAGTGCCCTCATGGTTTTTGTATTTTTCCATAAGTTTCTCCTTTGCCTTACCGAAGGTAATGTTATTTTTTTCAGCATATTTCTCCGGCACGAGATGTTCCCAGAAGTAATCGTCGAAGTATTTGTCAAGGAGTGTCCCATCCATATCGAGAAGAACAAATTTTATGTCCTTTAAAGAGAATATAGTTGAATACATTAAAAAGGCATGAATTTCGGCAGTTTGAACCCTTTTTTACCTTTAAACATCTTGAGCATTTTCTTTATCTCGACATACTGTTTAATTACTCTATTGACATCTGCTACAGTCGTTCCGCTTCCCATGGCGATCCTCTTCCTCCTGCTTCCGTTTATAAGGGTATGGTCTTTTCTTTCTTTTTTCGTCATGGAATTTATTACTGCCTCAACCTTTACCAATTCCCTTCCATCAATATCCGCATCTTTAATTTTGCTGAAACCGGGTATCATATTGAGCAGGCTTTCCAAAGAACCCATATTGCGCATCTTCTGGAGCTGTTCTCTAAGGTTGTCAAATGTGAACGATTCATCCATGATGGCCTTCTGGAGTTTTTCTGCTTCCTTCCGGTCAAAGGTTTGCTGCGCCTGTTCTATCAAGCTCAGGACGTCACCCATCCCGAGTATTCTTGATGCGATCCTGTCGGGATAAAAAGGTTCGAGCATCTCGATTTTTTCGCCTGTACCGATGAATTTTATCGGTTTTCCCGTAACTGATATGATCGAGAGAGCAGCTCCTCCTCTCGCATCGCCATCCATCTTAGTGAGTATTATTCCGTCAATGCCAATCTGCTCTGAAAAGTTTCTGGCGATGTTTACCGCATCCTGCCCTGTCATTGAATCTGCAACAAAAAGGACCTCTTTGGGGGAAACGGTTTCTCTTACCTTTTTTAATTCGGTCATCAGCGATTCATCGATATGGAGCCGGCCTGCAGTGTCAAGGATTACGATATCCCTGGCGTCGAGCTTTGCTTTTTTAATTGAATCGCTGCAAACGGTTACAGGGTCTTTAATTTCTTTTGAATAATAAACCGGCACTTCAATCTGGGCTCCGAGTGCTATAAGCTGGTCTATAGCGGCGGGCCTCTGAAGGTCTGCCGCAACGAGCATCGGCCTTCTGCCTTCTTTTTTGAAAAGCCTCGCCAATTTCGCGGATGTTGTGGTCTTGCCTGAGCCGTGCAGGCCCACCATCATGATGACAGTCGGTGGATTAGGTGAGAGTTGTATCTTACTGTTTGTCTTCCCGATCAGGTCACACAGTTCTTCATTAACTATCTTTATGACCTGCTGCCCCGGACTGAGGCTCTCAAGCACCTCTTTGCCGACAGCTTTTTCTTTGATCTTTTGAATAAAATCTTTTACTACCTTAAAATTGACATCTGCTTCCAGTAGGGCGAGGCGTATCTCTTTCAGCGCAAGTTCAACGTCCCCTTCTTTAAGGAGGCCTTTCCCTTTTAATTTTTTGAATATGGATTCTAATTTTTCAGTGAGGGATTCAAACATTTATTGAACTGATATGGTCTTCCTGAAAATTCCCATATATTTCGCCGCAGCCGATAATCGTAACTCCATTAAGCAGCAAGGAAAGTATCTATTTTTGATTTCAGCTGTTGTTTCGGAACTACACCAACTATCTGATCAAGCTTGACGCCGCCTTTAAAAAACATGATAGTAGGTATCCCCATGATTTTATATTTGCTTGCAATTTCGGAATTCTCATCCGTATTGAGCTTCATTACTTTAACTTTTCCGCTGTACTCTTTTGCCAATTCTTCAACGGTAGACGAAATCATTCTGCAGGGACCACACCACGCTGCCCAGAAATCGATCATAACAAGTGCCTGCTCCTTAATCACTTCATTTTCCCAATTGGCTGTTGTCGCCTCGATTATGCCTTCTGCCATCAGAACCTCCTGTGATTCCCGTTAAAAACAGGGAATATTTATTTAATTAAATTATATTTATCGATAATAATCTTGTCAATGAATTTAGTATCGCATAAATTTTATATATTTGACACTATCCTCTTCTTTCTGCTATTTTTTAACAATGAAAAAGCGCTTACCTTTCTTAGTTTTTGTTCTTTTTTTGTTATGTAATAATTCATATGGTTTTGATATAAAGGGGCTTCAACCTGTCGATCCGTACGGGGTATTTTCATCATTTAGCGCCCAGAGTCTCGCAAAAGGGAAGGCGGCGTTTTCTACCGGAGCTGAAATGTCCGTGTCCCCGGATTTTTACCGGTTTGTTTTCAAAAGCGCATACGGTATTACAGACAACGTCGAACTTAATGTAACGATACCTTATGTGCTCGGCGGTGCCGGTACTCCTGACGGGTTTGAAGACGCCTCCTTCGGGATTAAGCACAGGTTTTTTGAGGAGGGCAAGTACGGTCCGTCTTTGGCGTATATCCTGAGCGCCTCATTGCCTTCCGGCAGAGATGCTTTCAGCACTGAAGGAGCGTACGGCGCAGGGCTTATTATGAGTAAGAGAGTAGGCCCGGTTAACGGACATCTGAATCTCTTTTATATGAAACCGGGATCAAAAAGATTCGAAGATGAGGTGTCTTTTTTGGCGGGTCTGGACTTTGCGGCTGCGAACAATTTTAAGATTCTCGCTGAATTGTATTGCAGAAAAAGCTATTTTTCGGACAAGCTTGATTTAATGGAGGGAAGGATAGGGTATAGAATAAAGACTACCGATTTCATATATACTACATTCGGCGCAGGGTGGGATTTTAAGAAAAGAAGCCCTGAAACAAGGGTCTTGTTTGCGGTTACTTTTTTGTCTCCGAAAGAAAAGAAAAAAATCGAAAGGATATACGAGGAGGAGTAGACAAAATGTTTGACATCGGCATGCCGGAGTTAATAGTAATATTTGTTGTCGCCCTCCTTGTTATTGGTCCCAAGAAACTTCCTGAATTGGCTAAAGGACTCGGCAAGGGACTCGGAGAACTTAAAAAAGTCCTGGATGATGTAAAAGAGTCGGTCGGGGAGGAATTCAAAGAGACTACCTCTGGCATACGCGAGGCGGTAACAGAAGTAAAGCAACAAATTGAGAGTGAGGTCAGGGAGACAGGGAAAACCTTGCAGGAGATAAAAGAACAGGTTGTGACTGAATCCGAAGAGATAAATAAAAACATAAGGGACACCGTAACAAATGCCGGCGAATCGAAGGACACCGGCTCTGAAGAACAAAATAAAACGCCCGATGTTGTTAAAGACGACGGCAGTGCTTCAATAGATAAAGCAGACGGAACCCGGCATACTGACAGCAGCAAGCCTGTTTAATATCAACAAATGATAATGTGGAAATGTCTGACGGCGGAGGTAAAATGGCACAAACCAAGGTGATGTCTTTTTTTGAGCATCTCGGCGAGCTCAGAAAAAAGATCATCATATCTTTGATTGCAATAAGTGTTATGTTTGTGGGTACGTTCAGTTACTCTGAATATTTCCTGAAATTTCTCATGTTTCCCCTAAGATATAATTTGGTTTTTTCCGTAAGAAAGATGTATATATACTTTGCTCCGCAGGACAAACTGAAAGACACAAAGCTCGTATTTCTAGCGCCTGCTGAAGGTTTCTGGATGAACATGAAGATCGCACTGGTTGCCGCGCTGGTACTCTCTCTGCCGGTTATCTTTCAGCAATTGTGGGGTTTTGTCTCTCCGGGTCTGCACAGAAAAGAGAAAAAATATGTTGTCCCCTTCATACTTGTGGCAACTGCCCTTTTCCTTGTCGGTGATGCCTTCTGTTTTTTTATTGTATTACCGTTCGCCATGGATTTCCTTCTTACATACAAGGTAGGCGATTTTATGATGCCGATGCTATCTGTGGGACAATATACTGATTTCTGTCTCAAATTCCTCCTTGCGTTCGGTGTTGTTTTTGAGCTTCCGATCTTTATAATTTTTGCTACGCGCATGGGACTGGTCACTACGGAGACACTCGCAAAACACAGAAGATACGCCATCTTAATAGCCTTTATCGTAGCCGCTATCATTACTCCGACACCCGATGCCTTCAACCAAACCCTTATGGCCATACCGATGATAATTCTCTATGAAGTAGGCATTCTCGCGTCGCGCATCTTTGTCAGAAAGAAAGCTGAATAAATGCCTACCATAAGGGGAAAGAGCCTCAAGGCTACCGCCTACGACGTAGCTGAGGGATATGTTGTTGTCAACCCGTTGTTTTTAAAATCGCTTGACGCAGAGTCACTTATGGGACTATACCATGAAATAATGAGATCCCAGATAGAAATAAGGACTGAGAAATTTCCGCTGGGAGACCCCAGGGCGATCAGGTGGAGGAATACGAGACTCCAAAGGCTCAATTCCGCTCTCATGATTCTCAAAAACTTTGCCAGAGAGAGAAAGATAATACTTGTCTGAGGTTTGACTCCCTGTCGAATCTGTGTTAATTTTAAGCATGGAATTATCTGAAGATATCAAAGAGGCACGGGACATTCTCCAGAATATTATCAAGGCAAAAAAGAACCTTAGGATGTATCCTGAAAATAATCCTATTTACGTGAAGACACTGGAGGATTCTTATTCAAGGTTCAATGCCTTCTTTGATTACAGGGACAGCTTGGCCTTAAAGATAAAACAAAACAGTATTTATTTTGATTCAGAACAGCTCTATTACAACCCTGAAAAAGAAGACAATCTGGCCCTTTTCTTTTTTAAAGACGGTTTAAGGGAAATAATATTCAATAAGGGGTTGCTTCAGAACGAGCTTGAAGAATTTTTGAAGATTGTTGCTTTGGACTTTGACAGGGAAACAGTCGATGACGATGTTGTTACACTTTTATGGGAAAAGGATTTTCAGAATATACGGTACGTTGTAGAGGAGGGTTTTCTTGTAGATCTTGATGTAGAAGAATTTGAAAAGCAAGTAGAGGAGAAAGTAACAGAAAAAGTCACCGATGTAGATGATCTTATGAAGGCATACGCCGACGGTTTCATAGGAGAAGATGTCAACAGCATATCGATTGTGCCGTTAGCTGACAAGGACCTGCAAACGCTTGTAAAAGAGCTGGAAAAAGATGCAACGGATAAGATAGAAAAGCTGGTCACTATCATTTTTGAACTCATTTATCAGGCTGAGGACAGGAGCGACATAGAAGACTCTTTTACGTTCCTGAAAGATGCCGTTAAGTACTCCGTGGCGCACGGGGAATTGAGTACTCTGCTGAATGTGATGAAAAAGAACCAAGAGGTACTTCAGGACCCGACAATTAATGAAAACGACAAAAAATATCTGAAAATACTTCCCCAATATCTCGGGACGGAAGAGATCGTAAGCCTTATAGCCGAGATCCTTGACAGCAGCATAGAGGTGGATGAAAAAGCTTTTGAAGAACTCACCGGGTTTCTTGACAAAAATGCAATCGGTCCGCTTATAAAATATCTCGGTGAATTGAAGACAATCCGCGCAAGAAGATTTGTGATCGATGCGCTTAGTATTATAGGCAGAAAAGACATAAAAACGCTTGCAAGGGGACTTGATGACGAGAGATGGTATGTAATTAGGAATATTATCTATATTCTGAGAAAGATAGGGGACAAGAGGGCTGTCGAATATCTCCTGAAGACCGTCAGACACGGAGATATAAGAGTAAGGAAGGAAGTCATTAAGACCCTCGGTGAACTTGGCGGGAGGGAGGTCGTGCAGACCCTGAAGGAATATCTCAATGATCCTGACATGCAGGTGAGGATTGCGTCTGCAAAGGCCTTTGCAGCGATCGGATCGGAGGCCGCAAAAAAAATTCTCTTTGATTATATCTCTGACAAGACGTTTAAGGAAAAAGATTTTGAAGAGAAGAAAGAAATATTTGAGGTGCTTTCGAGGTGGAAAGACGACGATGTGTTTGAGTTTCTCATTAAGATACTTAAGACAAAATCTTTCTTCAGCAGGGCAAAGATTACTGAAAATAAGGCATGCTCAGCGTTATGTCTCGGCCTTCTGGGAAATAAAGATGCCCTGCCTATGCTTCACAAACTGGCGGACTCCAACAATAATCTTTTGAGGGAATTTGCATACACTGCAGTTAAGAGACTTGAATATGGAAAATAATGACAAAGAATTACACAAGAGCGCACAGGACATCATCAACCAGTTATCTGTTATCTTGAGGACAGCCCAAATACACGACCCTGGAAATATTGCCGTAATAACGTCTATTGAAAAATTTATATTGTTGATTAACGATCTTTTATCCGGGGAAAGGTCTATAGTTCTTGAGCTTAAGGGAGAGTTTTTTTATATCAACGATATCAGGATACGTTATTCGCTCGAATATCTCCTTAACTTTGATTTCCTCATCAGGGAATTCAAGAAAAGAGAGATCGGCACAGTCACTTTTAAGGGAGCTATTAAACCCGCAGATGTCCAGCTGTTCCTGAAGGCCTTCATTGCCGCCGGGTTTTCCGATACGCCATACGACAAAATCTCGAATATTATGACGGAATCAAGGAATATCGATGTTGACAGACTAAAGAGATTAGCTGAAGGCGAAGAAGTGGATAACAGGAAAGTCGTAAAAAGGGCGTATTATAATGCCGTCTCATATTCAAAAGGTGTTATGACGAAGATTAAGTCCGGGGAGAAGATCAATGTAAGGAAGGCGAAGAGGATTGTGGAATCAATGGTTGACCAGCTCCTCGAGGAAGAAAAACTTCTCCTTGGAATGACCGCGATTAAGAATTATGATGAATACACTTACTATCATTCCGTAAATGTCAGCATCTTGTCGATAGCGCTCGGGCAGAGGCTTGGGCTGAGCAAAAAGATGCTTACAGAACTCGGCCTGGTTGCATTTTTCCACGATATAGGAAAGATTGAGATACCCAGTGAGGTGCTGAACAAATCAACGAATTTTAATGAAGACGAATGGAAACTTATAAAAAGGCATCCTGTCTGGGGAGTTAAGGCAATATTGAAGCTGAGAGGGCTGGACATAACTTCAATAAGATCGGCAATCGTTGCCTTTGAACATCATATCAACTTTGACCTTTCGGGGTATCCCAAGGTCGGGAAATATCCTGAACTTGATTTTTATTCAAAGATAGTGAGTCTTGTGGACCAGTATGATGCGATGACTTCATCAAGAGTCTATTCGAGGATCCCTTTGTCTCCCGATAAGGCTCTGAGTGTTATGATGGAAAGAGCGTCTACTCAGCTTGACCCTCTCCTGTTTAAGTTTTTTATCAATATGGTGGGTGTCTTCCCGATAGGGACACTCGTGATGCTTGATACAAAAGAACTCGGTCTTGTTTATGAGAGTGATGTGGTTTTTGCCGACAGGCCCAGGGTTCTTATTATTATAGATAAAAAGGGGCAGAGGGTAAACGGCCCGGTAGTGAACCTTACTGAAAAAGACGAGACAGGGAAATATTACCGGTCCGTAGTGAAAACCCTTGATCCCAACAAGTATAAGATAAACCTCGCAGAATATCTTATGTAATTTACCGCGTCTAACGCCTCTTTATATTAATTAAATTATATACCCCGCTGTCTCTGCGGGGGGGAAACCGTGAAGCCCCTTTTGAAAAGGGGGTTTGGGGGATTATAATGCTGTTACAATGGAACTGGGAAAGAGGCCTCATGCGGTCTATAAGATTCGATACCATTTGGTGACTGCTGTAAAGTACCGTAAGGTTTTGTTGAATGAGGAAGTTGAGAAATGTATCAGAGAGACAATGAGGGGAATTACTGAACGGTACAATATTGTAATCGATGAAATTGGATTTGATGAGGATCATATACATATCTTCTGCGGTGCTCAACCGCAATATAGCCCGAGTCAGGTGCTGAACGTAATTAAGTCGATAACGGCGAAACGAGTATTCGAAGAATTTCCGAAGATGAAGAAAGTAGAATTGTGGGGTGGAGAATTCTGGAGTGACGGCAAGGACATAGGAACGGTCGGGGATGCAACAAATGAAGAAGTGATTAAGCGATACATAAGGAATCAGACTTTGGATAAGTCTGAAATAGAGCGGCGCACAGGTCAGCTAAAACTGTTCAAAATTTAAAGATGCCATCGCTGGTGAGAGTTTTCCGAGATACCCCGCCGTCTCTGCGGCGGGGAGGTTCATTGCCTTGGCCTTGGCCCCGTTTTATCAGTACCACATCATCGCCTCGAAATCAGCTGTCGGAACAGTCAGCGCGATATGTCCCCTCCAGGGACAGCGTTCTATCTCTTCGCCATTCGTTATAACAGAAACCGACAGGTTGATTTCATCTTTTTCCCCGGCATTCAAATCAGAGAAGGGAAGCTTGATCTCAAATATATCCTGGACCGCAATATCAGTAATGTCTTTTATCTTTTTCCATTCGCCGTCTGTCTTTGTCAGAAGTTCCGCAATTAATAAAGGCTTGATCGAAACGGCGATCTTTATCTGTGAAGGTTTTGCCAGATTAACAGAAAAGATGATATTATCCGGTAATTCACTGAAAGGGACCGCCGGATCCAATCTCAAATATAAGTTGTCTTTGTTGAACCCGTAGTACAGGCCAGACAGAATGCTTTCCGCCTTATGCATGCTGCCGCCGGCTTTCTTGATGTCCATGTGCGCGCTCTGGTACCATTCATAGTAGCTTGTCACGAAACCGTCTATTCTGGGTTCTACAAATCCTCTTATGGTGACCGTTGGGGAAATGGTCCTGTCTTCTTTCAAAACAGGGACGTATAGATACTGGGGTACCTCTTTGCCTATCTCCGTATATACTTTAATGAGGTTAAGCCTGAAGAGCTCGTCAAAATCCTTCTGGGTATCGGTCGTATGGTCATCACCATACCACCAGTTCCAGTCGCTCCCCTCAGCTATATAAACGGCTTTCCATGCCTCCGACAGATCTTTTTCAGGATTCATTTTCTGAAATACGGCGAGGTCATTACGTGTATTTGTCAGATAATCCCATGCGGTGTTGTCCTCCTCATGCCCGATCCATACGCCGTAATTGGCATAAATCCAGGAGCCTGCATGGAGCCTGTTGAGTGGGGCGCCCTTATCGTTTTCATTGAGGTATTCAGATACGGTGACCGTCTGCAATCTTTCTTCCTTTGATAATCCTTCGTATAAGAAGCTCAGAAAATCGTGACCGTCATTTTTAAAGTATTCCCATGCATTCTCCCCGTCGAGTATTATGGACAAGAGGTGAGGTCTGTTCGTTTTTATAGAAGCCCGCACCTGAAGCAGTTTATTGATAAGGTCATCCGCAGCTTTCTTCGCGTCCCATTTTGAATACACAAAACCTATGAGATCGGACAAAACATGGTCCCTGAAAATTATTGATACATTTTCAAATATATGGGGGCTGTACAGTATTTCAGGATCAAGGAGGTTCCTCGATGCATCTCTGAGTTGTTTCCCTGTGGAAATGGAAAGGATGTCCTCGTCTGTGCCGATCCACTTAATACCGGCTGCGGAAGCTATTTTCAGTACCTCTTCACTGACCGAGCCTTCCGAAGGCCACATCCCATGGGGACGGTGGCCGAAGATTTTTTCGAAATAGTCGATGCCCATCCGTATCTGTTTCTCCGCATCTTCAGGATGTGAAAATCTGTGTTGAGGAAGTCTTACTTCAGGCATAGCAACCCTTGCGATATTTGTGTCGCAAAGCAATGGAAGAATAGGGTGATAAAAAGGAGACACGGAGAGTTCGATATGCCCTTTTTCAGCAAATTCGCGATATCGTGGTATTATCTTTTTTAAAACGGCGAATTGTTTTTCAATGAGTGTATTCTTATCGTCTTCCGTATAGTCTCTGCCTTTTTTGACAAGCGTTGCAAGAAAAGGGTCACCAGTTCTGAACATAGGGTCTATCCAGCAGAGGTTGAAGAGTACCTGAAGGTCGAGGAAATCGCCGTCACTGAAATATCTTATTGACCGTTCAAGATCGGTTTTAGCAAGATGCAGACCTCTCTTTGTAAGAAGTTCATAGTATCTCGGAAACGGCTTTATCATGTTGTCCCAGTTTGCAAGGAAGAAATTTTCGAGTATAAACATCTTCTCTGTCTTGTTCAGTTCCACGGCTCTTTTGAGACTGAGTTCGAGGTATCGGTCCTTTGCATTGTCTTCCGTATAATCCGTGATCTGCTCAAGGAGTGAAGGGGTAAAATTAAATGTCTGTTTTATGTCCGGAAAATCAGCAAGGATCTCGGCCATATCCAGGTAGTCTTTTGTCCCGTGAAGCCTAACCCAGGGAAGCCTGTAAAGGCCTGTGGCAGGGTCTTTGTAAAACGGCTGGTGCATGTGCCAGAGGAAAGAGATATAGAGCGGCCTATCTGTCATATTGAAAGATAAGCTCACCGGGCTTTGCTAATCCATAGTCCTCCCGCGCATGCTTTTCTTTATAATAGGGGTCTTCCTTTATTGATGTTATCTGTGATTTGAGCTGCTTGTTCTCCTGTTCTATATCTTTTATCTGGGCCTCTAAACGGACCTTTTTCTTGTAAAGGTTTTTATATTTGAGGAGGCCCAGATCGCCGAATATCAAGCTTATAAACAGAAAGATAAAACTCAGGGAAATAACAGTCATGAAAATGAGCTTTCTTTTCCTGATCTCGGAGGCTACCTGTTTTCTTAAAAGATTACCCGGGTTACCCATTAGTATAAATTATAAAACACTTTTTTCCCTTTGTATACTGCTGATTCCGAAAGTTCTTCCTCGATTCTCAGAAGTCTGTTATATTTCGCTATGCGCTCACTCCTGGCTACAGAGCCCGTCTTTATAAAACCGGTATTACAGGCAACGGACAGGTCCGCTATAGTCGTATCTTCAGTCTCTCCCGACCTGTGTGATATAACGGCGGTATATCGCGCCGTTTTTGCGGTCTCGATAGCGTCCAAAGTCTCTGTCAGCGTGCCTATCTGATTCAGTTTTATGAGCACTGAATTTGCGATCCCGTCTTCTATCCCTTGTTTAATTATCTTCGTATTTGTGACAAATATGTCGTCTCCTACGAGTTGTATTTTCTTGCCGAGTTTCTGCGTAAGATATTTCCAGCCTTCCCAGTCATTTTCCGAAAGCCCGTCTTCTATGGAGATCAATGGATATTTGGAAATCATGTCTTCATAGTATGAGACCATCCGATCTGAAGATAGCTGTTTACCTTCAAATGAATAAGTGCCGTCTTTATGGAATTCAGACGCCGCAACATCGAGCGCAAGGTAAATATCTCTGCCCGGCTCATAACCTGAAGAATCTATGGCTTGAAGTATAAGTGAAATAGCTTCCTCATGACTCGACAGGGTGGGGGCAAAGCCTCCCTCATCGCCGACAGCGGTGTTCAATCCTTTCTTTTTTATTATCCCTTTTAATGTATGGAATACCTCTGAACCTGCCCTGAGCGCTTCAGTGAAATTCCGTAATCCCGCAGGCACTATCATAAACTCCTGGATGTCGAGATTATTGTCTGCATGGGCGCCTCCGTTGAGTATGTTCATCATCGGCACGGGAAGCTCTTTTGCGTTGCATCCTCCGATGTACCTGTACAAGGGCATCTCCAATTCAATTGAAGTCGCTTTGCATACGGCGAGAGAGACCCCGAGTATGGCGTTTGCTCCAAGCCTGCTTTTATTCTCCGTGCCGTCGAGTTCAATAAGAAGGTTATCTATGGATGGCTGTTCTTCGGAATCGAGGCCGGTCAGTTCAGGGGCTATCTCCTCAAGGACATTTCTGACCGCATTTCTCACCCCTTTCCCGTGAAACCGCGGACCACCGTCCCTTAGTTCAAGTGCTTCCCGTTGACCCGTGGATGCGCCTGAGGGGACAGCTGCACTGCCATAGGCGCCGCTGTCGAGCAACACACCTACTTCGATTGTCGGGTTTCCCCTTGAGTCAATAATTTCCCTTGCAATAATGTCGACAATTTCTCCCATCTGCGCCCTCCGCTTATAAATATTGTTTCAAAAATTCTTCCGCTCTGCTGATGTCTACGGGCGTATCATGCAACTCCGCCCTGTTTGATACATGCTGCAGCGTTGTCTCTAAAAATATCTTAAACCTGTGGACCTTTTCAAGGATTTTGTTCACTTCGGAATTTTTTGAGGAAAAAATATCGTCAAAGAAAGACAAAAACTCGTCATAGTCTTCATATCGCAACAGTTTGAAGGTGAAGGTTTTGAAATATTGCATAAAGTTTTTTGTCGCTTCAAAAACATTCGTTTTCTCTACCGGCAGGCCTGCTGTGTCTTCTACCAATGTGAGAAATCTGTTAAGCACAAACAGGTCTTCTCTTAATTTAACGGATTGAGCACGCCTCTCCGTAAAGCTCTCGAAGATATCATTCCCATCGATGTCCGGCTTGAAGAATTGTGTCAGGCGTACGATGCTTTGTTCAAGCAGATTCTTCAATATACCGTGACTGTTTTCTATCTTCCCCCTTAAAAAACGGGGAGTATTTTTGACCATCACATCTTTCAGTTCCTGCAGGTATACCCTCTTTGTCTCCATCGAGAACTGATAAGAAATAGTTTGCAGAAGGGTCTTCAGTTGTTCATCTTTTATTTCTTCGCTGAGGTTTTTGATGTAGGAATGCATAATGCCTGTCTCGGATTTGAGCATAATGAGGATCAATAGAGAGGAATGGAGGGCGATAGATTGATGGGAGGCAATATCGACATGTCTAAGATAACGCAAGAGCCTGAAAAGATGAAGATAGAGAAGTGAAGCGGATTTCCTGATATCCTTGTCTTTTATAGACCTGACTATATCGGATATCTCGTGGTTTTCTATTATGTCGAAGTCCGGAACAATTTCTTTTCTGAACGGGTTAAGGAAGTTGTTCTCCCTTATCTCTTATTGCATATGAGCTGCCCAATATTTGTATAGCTTAGATATGAGATTTTATCGGTCTCAAGCAGGTCTGTGACAATGCCTTTAAGGTTTATGAACAGATCATACAAGATATAAATCCCTTTTTCCGGTGTGTCCTGTTTATAAAGTTGTTCCCTGAACATATCCCTCGAATAGTCGGTAAGGAATTTAGATTCGGCAAACTTCTGGAACCAGTATGCGTTTTTCTTGTTTTCAGGCATTATGACCTCAAGGATGCCGAGTACCCTGAATATGACATCTCTGACAATGTTCAACTCACCGGAAAAATTTCTGTCTCTGAGCGTATCTTTTGGAATAGGGAGATTTTCTACATAAAAGAAGCGATCGAGTGATCTCAGCAGCGTATCGAGTTCCGAGAAGATTTCCTTGTGCACTTTTTTTGAGTGTAAAATCCAATTGTCCGTATTTTCTCTGGAATCATCTTTTAGGCGCATGGATGGCTTCACCGTGGACATCTTCTGCCGCTTCCGCCAGAGTTTCCGAAAGAGTAGGATGGGCGTGTATTGTTTCAGCAATGTCTTTTGCTGTAAGGCCGTGCTTTATAGCAAGGACTGCTTCATGAATAAGATCAGAGGCATGCGGTCCGATGATGTGCACACCCAATACCCTGTCCGATGATTGATCGGCCACTATTTTGATGAGTCCTTCGATCTCGCCGAGTATATGCGCTTTTGCCGAAGCTCTAAACTGGAAATGCCCTGTCCTTATCTTGAGCCCATTTTCCTCCGCCTGTTGTTCTCTAATCCCTACTGAGGCGATCTCAGGTGATGTAAATATCGCGGCAGGGACAACCGTGTAATCCATAATATCGTTTCCTCCCATTATATTCCTTGCAGCGACGATCCCCTGTCTTGAGGCGACATGAGCAAGCAACAACCCGCCGGTGACATCCCCTATGGCGTACACGCCGGGGAGGTTTGTCTGCATCTTTTCGTCGACGATGATCTCACCGCAGACACCCTTCAGTACGCCTGTCTCTTCCGTTCCTATCCCGGCGCTGTTAAAAATCCTTCCTACGGATACGAGGACCTTCTCGGCAACAATTTCCTTTCCGTCCGTAAGCAGGACATGAACCCCGTCGTTTTTTATATCTACTTTTTCAGCTTTGACACCTGTGTGTAATTTTATCTTTTTCTTTTTTAATTCTCTTTCAAGTAGCTCCGATATCTCACTGTCTTCCGTTGCGACCGCCCTCGGCAGCATCTCGACCATCGTTATTTCAGAGCCGAGTTCTTTGAAGATAAATGCGAACTCGCAGCCGATAACCCCTGCCCCTATGATGAGAATGCTTTTTGGTATTTTCTGTAGTTTGAGAATATCATCGCTGGACAGTATTTTATTGCCGTCGAAAGGGAAGGCAGGTATCTCTGAAGGCCCCGATCCTGTCGCTATTATTATCGTATCAGACTCTATCTTTTCCTTGAGGCCTTCTTTTGATGTAAACAGTATGTCGCGGGGGGAAGTTAATATTCCGCGCCCCTCTTTGACGGTTATACCCCAGCTTTTAAAAAGGTTTCTTATCCCTTTTACCTGGGTGTTTACGATCCGGTCTTTTCTCTCCAAGATTACGGAAAAATTCGGGAGTATTTCACCCTTAAGTTCGATTCCATAATCATTCAATTTCCGTGCTTTGGCCAACACCTCGCATGAAGCGACAAGCGATTTTGTAGGTATGCATCCCCGGTTGAGACACGTGCCGCCGACTTCATTTTCTTCGATTACGGTGACCTGTGCGCCTAACTGAGCAGCCTTAAGCGCGGCAACGTACCCGCCGGGACCCGATCCAAGTACGGACAATTTCATTTTGCTTCTTCTTCGACATATTTGGTATATTCTGCAGCATCCATAAGATCGTCAATCTCCGAGGAGTCATCAACCTCGATAACAGATATCCATCCTTTGCCGTAAGGGTCGTCATTCATTATCTCGGGAGATTCTGAAAGGTCTTCGTTTACATCCATAACCCTTCCGCTCACAGGTGAGATAATTGATGAGGTCGCTTTAGTAGACTCGATTTCTCCGATCTCGCTGTTAACTTCCACATCCGTTTCAACCTCCGGCAAATCAATATAGACGATATCTCCGAGTGCATCCTGAGCATAATCGGTAATGCCTATTGTCGCTTTTTTGCCCGATACTCTTACCCACATGTGTTCCTTATGGTATTTGAGATCATCTGGATTCATTTATCCCTCCTTTAAAATTATACAACTCCAAATTTCTTATCATAGGTTTTTCTGCTTTGTCAAGGAATTGATTCGCTTGACAGTTTTTTCTCATAGTTTTTATAATTATATAACTTTTTATTATGATCTTTAAGAATGAAAATAATAATTCAGGACATACCCAAGGAAGGGCTTGATGTAACTGTAGAGGAAACGATAGAATACGATGCCGTGTCCTCTCCTGTTTCAGCCCGGCTGAAAATTGAGAAGCTCGGCGCCGAGATTGTAGTAAAAGGTGATCTGACGGTTGGAATAAAGCTTCAGTGCAGCAGATGCCTGAAAGACTTTTATAGAACGGTGTCTGTCCCTGTTGACGCAGTGTACCTTTCAATTGAAGAGCTTAAGGACGAAAACGGACGTGAGGTCAAGAATGAAGAACTTGATCTGGATTTTTATTCCGGTGATGAACTGGATCTGACGGACTTATTGAAAGAACAGGTAGTTCTCAATACGCCGATGAAGCCGCTCTGTGATGAATTATGCAGAGGTATATGTCCCGGATGCGGTGTAGATCTTAACAGTGGAAATTGTGCGTGCAGCGTAAAAAATATTGATACGCGGTTTGAAGGACTGAAAAAATTATTACAATAATGAAAGGAGTGAGATTTGGCTAACCCGACACATAGACATACAAGAACGAGGAGAGACAAGAGAAGGGCCAACTGGAAGGGACAGACTCCCAACCTGAGCCTGTGTCCTGATTGCAATGAAATAAAGCTTTCATTTAAGGTTTGTCCCAGTTGCGGTACATACAATGGCCGCAAGGTGCTCGATGTAGTTGAAAAAGAAGTATGAAAATTGCCCTTGACGCTATGGGGGGTGATTACGCCCCCGCAGTGAATATCGAGGGCGCAATCGAGACTGTAAATGATTTTGATAATATAGATATTATCCTTGTCGGCGACGAGGGGAAACTGTCAAGAGAACTTGACAATAAAAGGTTTCCTCCCAACCGTTTATCAATAAAACACACCTCACAGGTTGTCGGAATGGATGAATCTCCGACTGTTGCAGTAAGAAAGAAAAAGGATTCATCCATAAGAAAGGGCATTGATCTTGTAAAGACCGGAGAGGCAAACGCCTTCGTAAGCGCCGGCCACTCCGGCGTTGTGATGGCGACGGCGTTATTGGTGCTCGGCACTTCAGATGTCGTTGACAGGCCGGCGATAGCGACCATTATGCCTACTTTGAGGTCTCCTTTGGTACTCATCGACGCAGGCGCTAACCTTCACTGCAAGCCGCAGAATCTGCTCCAGTTCGCTCTTATGGGGAACACCTATTGCAGGATGATACTCGGAAGACAGGACCCCAGGGTGGCGCTCATAAGTACCGGCGAAGAGGACACAAAAGGGAATGAACTTACAAAAGAGACATTTAAACTCCTTAAGGAAGCGGATATCAATTTCATAGGCAATGTTGACGGCAAGGACATATTTACAGGCGATATAGACGTTATCGTCTGCGACGGATTTACCGGCAACGTTATCCTTAAGACCAGCGAAGGTCTTGCAGACGCTCTGATGAAGATGTTGAAGAGGGAGATCGCAAATTTGACGGCCGGAAGGATCGGATACCTTTTAATGAAGCCGGCATTAAGGAATTTCAAGAAGAAGACGGACTACGACGAGTATGGCGGAGCGCCTCTCCTTGGTATAAGCGGCACCTGTATTATAAGCCACGGCCGATCAACCGCAAAGGCAATACGTAACGCCATAAAAGTCGCATCGGATTTTGCCGAAAAAAAAGTATATGAGATAATATCGTCCGCTATAGAAAAGGATTTGTCGCACCACGAAAGGATGAAAATTGCTGAGAAGTAGAATCATATCGACAGGCTCCTACCTTCCGGAAAAAATCCTTACAAATTATGATCTGGAAAAGATGGTTGACACCTCTGATGAATGGATAATAGAGAGGACAGGAATAAAAGAGAGAAGAATAGCCGATGAAGGTCAGACTGCGTCTGATCTTGCCTATGACGCTTCAAAGACTGCGCTGAAAAAAGCTGGTCTGAAAGCCGAAGACATCGACCTTATCATTGTCGCAACAGTTACGGGAGATATGCCTTTTCCTTCAACTGCATGTTTTCTGCAGGGGAAACTCGGTGCGGTAAATGCAGCCGGTTTCGACGTAAATGCGGCCTGTTCTGGATTCCTTTATGGTCTTTATATCGCGGATGGGTTTATAAAATCCGGCATGCATAAAAAAATCCTTGTAGTTGGAACAGAGGTGTTGTCAAAGATCACGGATTGGGATGACAGGGCTACGTGTGTAATTTTCGGCGATGGGGCGGGCGCGGTTATTGTCGGACCTACAGATGAAGACCGGGGGATACTTTCAGCGCATATAAACTGCGACGGAAGGATGTGGGATTTTATCCATATACCGGGAGGGGGATCGAAAAACCCGGCTTCTGTTGAATCCTTGGAACAAAGACTTCACTATATAAAGATGAAGGGAAATGAAACTTTCAAGGTCGCGGTAAGGACACTGGAAGAACTGGGCGTTAAAACCCTTGAAGAGAACAATTTGGATTCGACGAAGCTTTCACTCTTGGTACCGCATCAGGCGAACCTCAGGATAATACAGGCGACTGCCGACAGACTCAAACTGCCGATAGACAAAGTCTTCATAAATCTCGACAAATACGGAAATACATCCGCTGCATCCATACCGATAGCCCTCGATGAGGCCGTCACGTCCGGTAGGATCAACGCAGGGGATTATGTACTCCTTGAAGCCTTCGGGGGTGGGCTTACGTGGGCATCTGCGCTAATAAAGTGGTAAACTCCTGACCTCCGTATCAATGAGTTGTCTGACGACTGAGAGGAGCTCAAGCCTTTCAAACGGCTTTTTAACAACGGCATCTATCATTTTTCTTATGGTTATTCTTTCATTGCCGTAACCGGAAACTACGATTATCTTAATATCCGGTTTTATTTCTTTCAGACGTCTTATCAGCTCGTCCCCTTCCATAAGCGGCATCATAATATCCGTTATCACAAGCTGGATCTTCGCGGAGAAATTGTTGAACATGTCTATTGCGGTCAGAGGATTATCAAAGGGCATAACATCATATCTACTGGTTTCAAGGATATCTTTAATGAGTTTGAGAACATCTTTATCGTCGTCAATAACGAGAATGTTTTCATGTCCTTCCAGGGAAACGGGTTGAGACTTCGATAACTTATGGACGATTTTTTCGGAAGATGGTATAAAAATATCAAAAGTTGTGCCTTTCCCGACTTCACTCCGGACAGAGATATACCCGTTATGGTCCTTAATGATGCCATAGACAGAAGCAAGTCCCAATCCCGTGCCTTTACCTTTTTCTTTCGTAGTGAAAAAAGGGTCGAATATCTTGTTCATTATATCCTTGTTTATGCCGCATCCCGTGTCTGATACCGTCAGAACAACATATTTACCGGGTGCGACGCTGCCTGATATGTCGGGGTTTTCTTTTCCGATCTCGACGAGATTGGTCCGGACTGACAGGAGACCTCCATCGGGCATCGCATCTCTCGCATTTACCATGAGATTCATAATGACCCGTTCGAGCTGGTTAGGGTCGCCCTGGAGAGAAGGGAGATTGTTATATAAATCTATCTTCAGCCCTATCCTTTTATTGAGAACTCCCTCAAAAAGCTTGACGGAATCACTAACAATATCATTCAGATTCAGCGGCAGGACTTCATGCACCTCTCTCCTTGCGAAGCTCAGAAGTTTTGAGACCATGACACCGGCTTTACGGGAAGAGCTTTCAATATTTTTGACTCTTTGCCGTGAAGTTTCGTCTATGTTACTGTACTCAAGCAGCAGTTCCGAATAGCCTAAAATGGACGTCAATATATTATTGAAGTTATGCGCAATCCCACCCGCAAGCGCCCCTATGGAATCCATTTTCTGGGAATGCATGAGTTGTTCCTGTATTTTTTTCTTTTCAGTAATATCCCTGTAGAATGACTGGATATACGTTTCACCTCCTATATCGATAGACTTTGCGCTTATCTCCAGGAGGGTTTTGCTGCCATCTTTTTTATAATGCTCCGTCTCAAAGATGAGTGTTTCGCCGTTAAGAATCCTTGACATCCTCTCGTCATGTTTTTCTTTATTATTTCCTGCCTCAAGAAGGCCGGTATTGATTCCGATTAATGCATCGCAGTCAAAACCATGAATTTCGCACGCCTTTTGATTGACATTCATGATTACTCCGTTCTTGTCCAGTACCATGATGCCGTCCGTCGCATTATCAAAAATAGACCTGTGCCATTTTTCCGATATTGCAAGCTCTTTTGTCCTCTCCTGTACCAGTTCTTCAAGCTGGGTAGAATATGTCTCGAGTTCGCGTTTGTCTTTATCGAGCTCATACTGAAGACTTAACTCATTAGTCAGACTCCGCTGGCTTAGAAATCTCCAGATTAAGGCGATATTGACAATACTTATCAAAAACGCATTATTGCTTACAAACAATTGCATATTTGTAATACTATCAAAGATCAAAATCGGGAAAAGATAAATGGAATAAGTAATTGCTACAAGTGTGAGCGACATTTTGAAAGGAAGGGGAAGGACACCCAACAAAAATACAACGGTGATTATCATTCCTGCATAGTAAGTTGATTGGTGGCCTCCATATGAGAGTATCATAAGCTCAACAGTTGAAGATGTAATGATGACAGTTAATATCAATAAGATATTCTGAGAAAGCTTGCGTTTACTTTTGCGGTTGAACAAAAACATAATAATCATCATAGTCGTACAAATTGATCGGTAGGTAAAAAATCTGACAAAATTATGCGGGGTTACAAAATAGTCTAAAGCACTTAATGCAAGAAAAATAAAAGAGGCCGTTACCAAACCGAAAGACAACCAATATTTGGTCAACTTAAAAAGCTCTTGTTCTAAATACTGATTTTTGTCCATTGCCCGCCTTATTGATCGACGTTAGAATATCATTATTTTACCAAATAACTTTTTAAAATATAGAAACATAATTTCGTATCAATAATATGCTCTAAAGTAAAGCCTTGTTTTTTTGTTCAATCAGTTCTTTGGTCAGATCGATTACCTGTTTCACCGTAGTAATCCCGGGTATATCCTCATCTCGTATGGATATTTTATATTTCTTTTCAATTGCCACTACTATCTCAATGGACTTGATTGAGTCAATATCTAAATCGTCGGCTAATTTTGTGTCCGATGACATTTCATCTTCATCTGTCCCTGAAATCTCTGAGATTATTGCCGTAATTTCTTTTCCTATGTTGTCAGACATGTCTAATTTTCCTCCCTATCATATATTTTTTTTAAAACCATTGAAGCATTATTACCTCCAAAAGCATATGAATTATTCAAAGCAATATGAACGGCGCTTTTTCTGGCCTCATTCGGAACGCAGTCGATGTCACATTCGGGATCAAGAGTCTCAAAATTGATTGTGGGCGGGATCACGTTGTTCTTTACAACCAAAGCGCAGGCTATTGCCTCGAGCGCAGAGGCTGCGCCCATTGCATGACCTATCATGGATTTGATGGAGCTTACCGGTACTTTCCTGTAAAGCGTACCAAATACCTCTTTAATTGCCGCGCATTCCGCCCTGTCATTTGCCGGAGTTCCCGTTCCGTGTGCGCTGATATAGCCGATATCCTTTATTTGGATATCCGAATATCTAATCGCTTTCCTCATACATTCTGAAATGCCTTCAACAGAAGGATGGGTCATATGACTTGCATCGCAGCTGAGCCCGTAGCCGAGTATCTCGGCATAGATTTGGGCCTTCCTTTCTAAAGCGTGGTTTAAAGATTCCAAGACCAGGACGCCTGAGCCTTCTGCCGGCATCATCCCTTTCCTGTTTTTATCGAAGGGCTGACACTTTTCCGGTGCCACCGCTCCAAGTTGATTGAAGCCGGTAAATTCAATCCGGGACAAAGCATCTGAGGCGCCTGCCAGTACAATATCCGCTCTGTTCAATTTGATCATGTCATAGCCGTAACATATAGCATAATTACCCGCTGCGCAGGCTGTGGAAAACATAATATTCGGACCGTGTAATTGAAATTCCGAGGCTATGCGTGAAGGAGTTTCATGCGCCGGAAGCTGAGATACCAGTCCTTTACCGATATTGCCATATTCTTTATTTACTAATAAGTCATCAATTGCTTCAATAGTCTGGACCGCGCCGAGCGTAGTGCCGAAAGAAACACCTACCTCGCTTTCGGCTAACTCTTGTTCTGTCAAAGCAGCGTCTTCAATCGCGAGTTTTGCTGACGCTATTGCCATTTGCGTTGAACGGCCCATGAACGGTATACGTTCAAACGGAATAAAATCCTCGGGGTGAAATATCTTTACTTCACCGCCATAATGAGTGAAATGCGCTGATGTGTCAAAAGATGAAATCTTGCTTATGCCTGATTTCCCGTTCAAGAGATTATTCCAGAAATCTTTTTTACCGATGCCTATTGAAGATACAACGCCAATCCCTGTTATAACGGTCCTATGATTGTATGACGTTACTTTCATGATAAATATGCTAATTCTTGGTACACAGGAATCTCCCGTATTTTAAATAGTCATAGTGGGTCTTAATCATGGCCTTTAAATAATGATGGGCCTTAGCAAAGTATTCTTCATAACCGATCTTTATATAATAAGACTGCGCCATCTCCAGTTCCCTTAAACGGGCGCGCAATCCACGATCGACGATATCAGTCGTATCTTCTGCATGAAGAACAACAAACCCGGCTTTTTCCAATATTTTTTGTGTTTCTTCAATGCTATTCTGGAACCAGACGCCTTCTGCGTAAATCCCAGGAAAATCGCCGCCGGCATCGTTAAGATCACTTTTTTCACCTTTGAGCCATTCATGGAACCCCATAAGACCGCCTTTTTTCAAAGCTTTGAATAGTCCGGCCAATGCAGTTTTCTGGTCTCTCCAGTGACACATCGTTTCATTATGAAAAATTTTATCAAACATGTCTTCTGCAAAATCCAATTTATGGACGTCTCTGACTTTTCTCTCGATTAAATGGTCCACTCCTTCAAGGCGATCACAATCAACCGCTTTATTGATCTGGTCCGGATTAATGTCAAAAGCGATGATTCTGCAACCGCGTGTCTTGGCGATAAGCCTTGTAGGCGCCCCATTGCCGCAGCCGGCGTCTAATAATAAATCATCTTTGTTAATGTTCATCATATTGATCAATTTGAGGACCTCGGATTGCAGATGATGCGATAAGCTCTCTATGTCGAGGATGTTTCTGTTTGTGCTTTTGGGGTCGATTCCAAGGACATGGTATAACTTTTGAAGTTCTTCCGCCGTATAGACCATAAAACCGGTATTGTACGAGTAGCTTTTAAATAGATTCTTTGTGACATTCTCTTCATATGACATTTTTGCCTCCGTGATATGGATTAATCTTTTACACTAAAAACGAGCTCTGCCTCTGAAACCTTTTTTTCATCAACGAATGCCTCCGCAGATATATAAGCGCCGTTGGGCAGAGATTTAATGTTCACAACCTTTATCCTTAACTGGTCTCCCGGCACGACGGGATGGAGAAACCTGGCCTTAACAGATCCGAAATAATAAAGAGGATTTTCAGCGCCTTTTCCTTTCTTCTCAGTGGCGAAAAGAACGATGGAGGTCTGGGCCATTGCCTCTATTATTGCGGCCCCCGGAAAAACGGCTTTTTCAGGGAAATGCCCGAGAAAGAAAATATCGTTGCCGGAAATATTTTTTACAGCCGATGCTTCTTTCCCAGGCTCTAAATTCAGGACTTTGTCTATCATAATAAACGGGAAGCGCTGGGGTATCAGCTTCTTTATCTCTTCAAAATCAAGTTGCATAATTTGCCCTCCAAAAAACCTGACGCAAGACGCAGGATGCACGTGCAATCATGATGCATTATGGTATTTATTGTCTTGTATTCTGTTCATACTTTCGGATTATAACAGCAGAGTTGTTTCCGTATGGATCGGATGATATAACCAGTGCATTCTTGATATCTTTCCGTCTCGGTTGATTCGGAACGTAATCGAGATCGCAATTAAGGTCTTTTTCCTTATAGTTCACTGTTGGCGGAATATATCCCTCTGTTATGGCGCGTAGGGCGGCTGCAACTGATAAAGCCCCGGAAGCAGAGAAAGATTCACCCACCATAGATTTTATTGAACTTACCGGTATATCACGAGAATGTTCCCCGAAGACATCCTTTATGACCTTCGTTTCCATCATGTCCAATCCTTTAGTTGAGTTTGCGGTGGAAGATATATATTCCACTGCTTCGGGAGGCAGAGAGGCATCCTTTAAGGCAAGAGTTATGGCTTTTTTCAGGCCATTCCCTGTGTAATTAAAATAGCAGTCTGTTCCCGGATCAAAGGAATTACCATGCCCGGCGATTTTGGCCAGGATGTTTGCTCCCCGAATCAAGGCATGTCCCTCTTCTTCGAGAACAATAATTGCTGCGCCTTCGGAAAAGATGGCACCATTCCTACGTGCATCAAAGGGGCAGCACACAGGTTCGGAGCCATCGGACCCTGAAAGATACCCAAGTTTATGTAAAAATAGGAAAGTTTCCTCACATAATTCTTCAACCCCGCCGGCAAGAACTGCGCTGACCCTATTGAGTCGAATGAAGTCTGCGGCGTATGAGAGGGCATCAAGGCTTGCGCAGAAACCGGTTGATACGGTTGTGTTGAACCCCTTTATTTTGAAACGGATAGAGACCTGGCTTGCCGGAGAATTAAGCACTGTATTGGGAAAATGTGATGGATTGACATACTTAGGTCCTTCAATAAGACCTTCACGGTCAAACTGAGAAATACTATGAAGACTTCCGAATGTTGAGCCGACAGAGACACCTATGGAACCCGCATTCTCTTCAGTGATCTGGAGCCCGGCGTCATCAATAGCAAGCTTTGCGGCTGAACAGATCAATTTCGTGCTTCTGTCAAGCGTGCGAAGTCCTTTTTTGCCAAGAAATGCCGCCGGGTCAAAACGAGTTATCTCCCCCGCGATATGGACATTAAAATCTGCTGTATCAAAGAGATTTATTGTTCCGAATCCTGTCTCTCCTCTGAATAAGCCTCCACAGTATTCTTCTTTGCCTATGCCTACAGGTGAAAGGACACCTATGCCTGTCACAACAACATTTTTCTTCATTCCTATTTATTGACCAGATAGAAAACTATTATGCCGGATTCGTCACGAATCTCGGATATTGAAGAGTAAGGAATTTGAGATTCATGGAAAATATCCATGAAATCTTCTTCAGTTCGCTGTAGGAACCCGTCCCAGTCAACGATCCAGCGGTATTGCTGAGAGCTATATCGTGCAGCATCTTTAAAGGATGTGATAAGCAAACCTCCCGGATTTAGAAGATTGTATAATGCATTAAACAAATTTGATAGAAAATCAGATTGCAGGTAGTCAAAAAAACCTACGCTGTAAATGATATCCTGTTTGCCGAACTCGCTCATATTTAACTCATGATCGAACATCCTGACAGCGTTATATTTACGGACATTAACCAGATTTGATATGGTCGGTGAGATGTTCGTATAGGACAGGCGATTTGCGGCAAAAGCAAGGGCATCGTTATCTAAATCAATACAGGTAAATTTTGCTCCGGAATTTTCTATTTCAGGAGCCAATTCAAAGACCTCACGGCATGAGCCGCAGGCTATATTCAAGACGGACGGTTTTTGTCTCTTAAGCAGCTCGCCTTTTAATATTTCTTTAAGTTTTTTTATTCTATTCCTTACCCCTAAAGCCAGTTGGGCATTTAAACCATATAAATCCAGATAATACCCTATCCCATCCGACAACGGAGTATTTCTGTACATATTTTCAAGCATTTTATAGTCACCCTGATATCCCTGCGGCCATGTTCGCGCCCGGTTCATAAAGTAGCTTTTCGATAAGATAGCATTGGTTTTTTCACGGAACCTGGTCTGCGCATCTCGCACGATATCTTTGTCCTTCACCTCTGTCTCAAAAACCTTGCATGCTTCACATACATCATCAACAGCGGTTCTTGTTATCTCAAATATTTCTTCAGAGACTTCCGTTGCACCGTAACATTTTTTTTCTATTTCTTCAAGCTGTTTATTAAATATCTCTGTTGCTTCGTCGAGCGCCTTTATATGTTTTCCGTCAAGCTCGATACCTGCCTTATAAGTATCGTCAAGCTTTGTGCACCATCTCACAAAACCTGCCTTTTCTTCTATCCCGCCATCGAACCACAACATATTGCCTGTCTCCAAAGGGTAGTCTGTCTGGATACAAATTCCTGCTTCACTGATATTGACAGCCTTACCTTTCAGCTGCAACCATTTGTGTTCCTTTGATCCGGAAACGCTCAATGAATAGTCAATGGTCTGTGAATAAGGTTTCCTTTCGTATCTTCTTGCGTTAAGCATAGTTGATGCGTTCTGCATAACTTTCCTCCCTTTTTTAATTGTTGTGATAATTGACTTTTACAGTCGCTTTCCCACTTTTTTTTTAATTTTAAATCTATATTTCTCCAAATGTCTGTCGGGAGAGTTTGACTTTTTTTGTAGGGGAAGTTTGATTTTTGAAAAAAAAGGAAAGATTATGGTAAATCTTTTCTATTATTATTTTTTGATGAAGCTTTGTGCGCTGATGAATGCGATCTCCTGAAAATCTTTTCGATTTTGTCTCTGTAAGCCGTTGAGATCAATATAATTAAAATTGCGATTCCCAGGAGAACTGAAAACCTGTAATATTGATGACGTCGAATATAATCTACCGCCGAGTGTCAATAAAACTGTGCCCAGAAACCTTCCGGTAGTGCTGATCACCAGAAATTCTTTTAAGCTCAGATGGCCAAGTCCGAGGATATAGCAAAGGTAATCCTTAAGGAAAGCCGGGTATCAGGAAGAGTAAAAATACCAGGAAAGCCCCTTTATGGTGAAGAAGATAATCATACCGGTATAAAACCGAGAAAAGAGAGGGGACCGAGAGAATTCAGGAAAGCGGTCATTTTTTCCCTGTTGAGGAAAAAAGAGATCATGCCTGTTTTATACAGGATGAAGGTTGAACCTGCAACAATCGAAACGAGAATTGCTAATTTAAGCCATGTCTTATTTCGAAATTTTCCTATGGGTATTCTCCTCTTTCATTACGGAGACATTCCTCACTTTTTGAAATCCTTTGCCATTTATTTCTCTTTCTCCTTTTTTTCAAGAAAAAGGGTGATCAGGTCTATCGGAACCGGGAAGATGATCGTTGAATTCTTCTCTGTGGCGATCTCGGTGAGCGTCTGGAGAAATCTGAGCTGCATCGCGGTCGGTGCCGTTGCAATAATGGTTGCCGCATCAGCAAGTTTCTGCGAGGCCTGGAACTCGCCTTCAGCATGGATGATCTTCGCCCTTCTCTCACGCTCGGCCTCTGCCTGCTTCGCGATCGCCCTCTGCATCTCTTCGGGCAGGTCGACGTTCTTGACCTCGACTGTGGTAACCTTAATGCCCCACGGTTCGGTCTGAAAATCGATCACCTTCTGGAGTTCGGCGTTCAGCTGCTCCCTGTTCGTGAGCAGGTCGTCAAGCTGACTCTGGCCGAGGATGCTCCTGAGCGTTGTCTGGGCTATCTGTGACGTTGCGAAGAAAAAATCTTCGATCGCAGTTATGGCTCTTGTCGGGTCCATAACTCTGAAATAGACAACGGCGTTTACTTTGACCGTGATATTGTCCCTGGTAATAATGTCTTGTGAAGGGACGTCCATCGTAACGATACGGAGACTTACCTTGACGAGTTTGTCAATAAGAGGCCATATGAGGACGAGTCCGGGACCCTTCACCGGTATCACCCTACCGAGCCTGAATACGACCCCGCGTTCGTATTCCTTCAGGATTTTTATTGCGCTTGAAAGAAAGTAGACGACGAGAAAAAGAATGAAAAGAAAACTCATAAGCGACGGTCCAAATAGCTGCATAATAACCTCCTTTTATTTAAATAAATAGGTTTGTTATAACAATAACTTCAAGTAAATAATGAAGTTATTGTTTCCTGACTTTTAACTTTAAGCCTGTCACCTCCTCGACAATAATCGTATCGCCTTTTTCAATCTGCGTGGCGGAATGTGCTGACCATCGCTCGCCCTGCAGCGAAACCATTCCGCCGTCTTTTGTTATGTCTGTATCTGCGATACCATGTGTCCCTATGAGGCCTTCAGCGCCTGTAACGGGTTTCCTCCTATATGCTTTAAATGCAAGGCTGAGTATTACAGTGAAGAATAGGGCGGTTATGATAACAGCGGGCAATATAACCGAAAGAGAGAGTTTCATAAAAGGCGCGGGAGATTCGAAAAGCATCAATGAACCTATAATCATGGCAATAATGCCTCCGATTGTGAGTATCCCGTGAGATACGATCTTTATTTCAAGAATGAAAAGGATGAGAGCGAGTATGATAAGCAATAGTCCCGCATAATTTACCGGCAGTGTTTGAAAGGCGTAAAAAGCCAGTATGAGGCAGATCCCGCCTATCACTCCCGGGAACAAAGCACCGGGGGTTGTAAGTTCGAAAAATAAGCCATAGAAACCAAGGAGCATCATTATATAAGCGACATTCGGGTCGGAGATAAGATTGAGTATTCTGTGCCTGATGCTTATTTCTTTCCTTATTACAACCACATCCTTTGTATCGAGAATTTTAACGCCGGATACAGTCTGTACTTTCTTCCCGTCAATATCGTGAAGGAGAGAATTCAGGTCCTTTGTTATAAAGTCTATTATGTGTTCTTTCAAAGCCTCGGTCTCAGTAGCGGATATGCTTTTCCTTACAGCGTCTTCAGCCCATTTCGCATTTTTTCCTTTGCTCTCCGCAAGTGATTTGATATACGCTGCAGCGTCATTGGTCGCCTTTTCAGCCATTGTCTTATCCATCTTTTCAGTTATGCTTACGGGATGCGCTGCTCCGATATTTGTACCCGGCGCCATCGCAGCAATATGGGCGGCCATAGTAATGAATACCCCGGCAGACGCAGCCCTGCTGCCGCTCGGATAGACAAAGACAACAACAGGTACTTCACTTCCGATAATTTCTTTAACAATATTTCTCATGGAGGTGTCCAACCCGCCGGGGGTATCAAGTTCTATCACCAAAGCCTCAGCTTTTTTCTCATTAGCATTTCTGATGCTCTTACCGATGAACTCGGCCGCAACAGGATTGATGACACCGGCAACAGTTATGACCATAACTTCTTTTTTACGGTCGGCTTTTTTAATTTCATCGGAATAGGCATGGGAACAGAAAAGAAACAGGAGGATCAACAGCAGGGATTTAATAGTAAAGGACTTATTTATTTGGATTCTAGGACTGCCTCTCATAGTATACTAAAGTATAGGTATTATGAAAGCAAAATGCAATTCCAGTCCGCCATCTTAGTCAGACTGACATCCTATGCGGACCGATCCTTGTGAAAAGGGATTACTATTAGTAATAGTAGGGCAATTTCCATAAGTAACGTATTCATATTTATCTATCCATGATCAGAAAGAAAAGATTCAGTTAATATGCAATGGCATATTAAATATGCTATTATTTTAATATATGTAAGGTTAAGCAAGAAAGGTAAGGTGATTGTTATGACGACGGCAGCAGTAAAAATTACTAAGAAGGGGCAAGTAACTATCCCAAAGGAAATTCGTGAAAAACTGAAGACCAGCACGATCTACTTTGATATAGTGGATGACACGATTATGGTCAAAGCGGTAAGAGACGCCGCTGGCTCCTTGCAATCATATGCAAGAAATGTGAAGCCGGGTACGCCGATGAAACAGATAAAAGAAAAAGCTTGGGAGGCCGTGGCACATGAAAAAGCCAGAAAAAAGTCTTCCTGATACAAATGCTATTATCCGATATCTTACGAAAGACGATGAGGTATTGTACTCAAAGGCCAAAGAATTTTTCGATAGGGTGAAAAATGGAAGCTGCAAGGTGATCATCGTAGAAAGCGTTATCGCTGAATGTATTTATGTGCTCACAAAGGTCTACAAAGTTCCGAAAAATGAGGCAGCGGCAAGCCTTAAGGATATTTTACATTATAAGGGAGTCGCCAATGAGGACCAAAAAGAACTTATTCGTGCACTGACTCTTTTCCAGGACCGTAACATTGATATCGTCGATTGCATCTTGTGCGTAAAGTCCACGAATCCTGATCTGAGTCTCTTTTCTTTTGACGACGACCTCAATAAGATAAACGCTTCTCTATCCGTATCCCAACGTGAAAATTAAAGAAATCCTTTGTCCAGTCCATACGCAAAGACTTTCGAAGCGGACTAAGCAGTGCGATGTTTTCCCTATATCAAACGCCCTCGATGGACCGAGCCGAGCAATGATCTGTGCAGATTCAGGTCTCAATAACACATAGAACTAAATAGGCCCAATTTTTTCTAACAGTGCAGATTTCTTCTGCAACCACGTCATCCGTTCTCTTGAGGAAATTTGAATATTACTTTTACAAACAGAGGAGACGGGTCCCTTATTCAGGGATTGGCAAAGTGAAATAGAATGTCGAGCCTTTGCCGGGCTCCGACTCCACCCAGATGCGGCCTCCGTGCCGTTCCACTATCTTCTGGCATATGGCAAGCCCTATGCCGGTTCCATGATATTCGGACTTGCTGTGCAACCGGTGAAATACAGCGAATATTTTCTCAGAGTCTTCAGGATCTATACCAATCCCATTATCGTGAACCGAAAAGTTATACTCCGATCCCTCTTTTTTCGCTGATATATGTATTTTGGGAGTATCTTTGCAAAACTTGATCGCATTCCCTATTAAGTTCTGGAATAGACTCGTCAGTTGAGTGGCATCTCCTTGTACCGCTGGAAGCGGTTCATCCAAAGTGATATCTGCGCTCTTTTCGCTGACGGCATTACTTAAGTTGAAAATTGCCTTTGTTACACATAGCGACGTATTTGTTTCCTTAAAGGAATTGTTATCGCTCCCCACCTTCGCATATTCAAGGACGTCGAGAATAAGTGCCTGCATATCTTTGACACCGGTCGTGATAAAGTGCATAAACTCATCCGCCTTATTGTCAAGCTTGCCACGGTATCTCCTTGCCAGCAGTTGTACGAAACCTTCAACGTTCCTGAGCGGCGACTGCAGGTCATGGGACGCAATATATGCAAACTGTTGCAAGTCTGAATTGGAGCGTTTGAGTTCCTCTGTGAGCTTATGCAATGCTTCCTCCGCCTTTGTGCGAGCAGCTCTCGTTCGCATGACTTCGATTCCATACGACAGGTCGTCTGCGAGTTCGGTCAATAGTTTCACTTCGGCCTCCGAGAATGGATCGGCTTCAGGGGAATAAATCGTAAGTGAGCCGAATACTTTGTTCTCAGACCATAGGGGGAATACGATTGAAGATGCATAGCCGCGCCGTCTCGCCTGTTCGCGCCAAGGCGCGAAGGCCGGGTCGTTTAACATATTGCGACATATGGAGACTTTGCCTGTGCGGATAGCCGTGCCTGTCGGTCCACGGCCCCGCTCTCTGTCTGCCCATGTAAGATTCAATGTTTCAAGATAGCCGTCCTCGAAGCCTGCGTAAGCCACGGGCCGCACTGATTTATCCTCGTCATTTTCCGCGAAACCTATCCAGACCATGCTATAGCCGCAGTCCTCCACTATAATCCTGCAAACGTCCTCCAAGAACTCTTCTTCGTCTTTGGCCCTGATTACAGCTTGACTACTGTCACTCAGAGCCTTCAGAGTTTTGTTCAACCTTAGGAGATCTGCCTCAGCCCGCTTGCGCTCGGTAATATCTTCGGTGAAAATGACAATGCCGCCAAGTTCCCCAGAGCCAGTGTGCCAGGGTCGCACTTCCCAACAAAGCCATTGTACTGATCCGTCTGCACGCTCGAAAGGGTCTTCATCAGCGCGCACGACTTCTCCGCCCAGCCCACGGCGATGGACTTCTTTCCAGTACTCGGGGATTTCAGGAAAGACCTCGTAATGGGAAATGCCAAGCAGGTTGCGCTCTTCGAGACCGTAGTCTGCAAGCCAGCGACGACTCACGCTCAGATAGCGCATCTCGCGATCAAACATTGCCAGAGAAGCGGGTGCGTGGTCGATGAATAGGCGCAGCCGCTCCTCGCTCTCGCGAAGCGCATCCTCTGCCCGCCTACGCGCGGTGATGTCGTGGGCAACATGGACCGATCCGATCATGCGCCTTTTCTCATCGTACAATGGGGTAGTGCTGACTACAAAGTCACCCCCAAGGAGGTCCTCGTGCACTTCCTCAATATGTTCTACTCCATCAGCCAACGTTCTCGAATGAGGACAGAATGATGGCGGGGCCGATGTGCCATGAACAGCCTTGTAGCAATGAAGGCCTACACACTCCTCGGGCTTCAGACCCAAACGCTGTGCCATTGCCTGATTCACCCGTATAACCCGATGCTGATTGTCGAGGATTGCGATCATGTCCGGCACGCTGTCGAATGTCCGCTCCCATTCCTCCTTGGCCCGGATAATCGCTTCCTCCGCCTTTTTGCGTTCGGAGATATCGCGAATCGCAGTGTGACGGCTCCCACTGCCCGGGGACGCGGTCCGCCCGTTTGCCTCAACAGCGATCCGCGTGCCGTCCTTGCGGAGCATGGTGTGTTCGATCAACGACTCCCTGCCCTGCCAGATATTCGCCATCACCCGCTCACGATCCTCGGGGATAATAAGACTGGCAATCTCCAACCCCTTCAGCTCTGACACGGTGTAGCCCATCATCTGGGCAAACTGCTTGTTGCAGTCCACAATCCGGCCCGCTTCGCTTTCGACAATGCCTTCAAAGGTCACCTCCGCAAACACCGCCAAACGTGCCTGACTGTCGTGCAAGGCCGCTTCACACTCATAGGCAGTTGCCTTGTCCCGGCTCCGCCGGTAGAGTTCGGAGACCCCGCTCATAAATAGGCCCATGCCGGTAAAAATGACGAGCCCCAAGCGGTCAGCTGGCGAAGCAATAGCAAACCCTTCCGGAGGCAGAATGTAGTATGCCGTCGTCAAGCCCGCTAATGCCGTCGCCAGCAAGCCAGGCCCAAAGCCAGCCAGCAAAGCCACCGCCATTACCGCCGGATAGAACGTGAGGTAGGCAGGTAAGCCGGGGCCGATCGATCCATGCCGTCAGCGCGAGACGCAACCCCATGGCCGCACACGCAGCTACCACCGACATCGTATAGCGCAAAGCCAACTGGAGGGGCGGCTGATTCCGGATCGCCAGCAGCAACTCGTTCCTTCGCCACTCTTCTTCCACTGCCGCTAACGTAATTCTCCGGACACCGCTTTCGCGCGCTGCCGACAGCACCGCTATGCACATATAGACCGTGCCGAAGAATTGCGTAAATCGTGCGACCCATTGGAGGGGAGAGTTCTTCACTGCAATCGCCATGGACCCGCTCAAACCGGTTGCAAGCAGAACTAGTCCCAGCGCATACCAGTAGAGGAATGGCGACGCACTGCGGCGGTTTGTCTGCCAAAGAAGTCCGGCCGTGAGGAGGAAGAGTGCTACGGCCATGCTCACCACTATGCTTCGCAGCAGAGTACCGCCCTGTCCGTCGATGAAGAATACCGGCATCCAACCCGCGAAGGCGCCCCAGATGACCAGTCCCATCGCCGCTACACCGCCCGCATAAGTAATCACCAACCACGTGGCGGAATGCCTCAGATGGATCTTGAGCTGGGAAGTGATTGAAACGCCGATAAAATGGCATATTGCCCCCAGCAAGGCGGATGTATTGTAGATCGCAAAAGCCGTGTCTGAGCTTCGAGTGAATCCGATGGGCATAGCCGTCACGCCGATATCCATCATTAGCATGCCACAACCAAGCATCAGGACGCTGGGTTGCCCGTTAGCCAGGAAACTGCGTGCTGCTGGAATAACAATGAATGCAACGCCGAGGGCCACGGAACCATAATGGACGAGCCAGTACAAAAGCGGCAAAGACCAAGCGATACGCACGTCCACCACCCATAGAGCGGTCATTATCGTCAGCAGCAGTGGGATCGGCAACCAAGCCAGCCGGTGCCAACGACTGGGTACCTGAGGCTGTGTCTCGCCCTTCATTGGTGCTCCTTATAGAAGTCTATCGCAGATTAATATCAATACCAATCTTATCATTATTATTTATTCTTTTAACAGGGGGACTTTTCCCGAGATTCAAGAAGGTGAGTGGAAAACTTGACTGCATTCACGGATTCGAAAACTAAACGCTTTGAATGTAGAATGAAATCAATGATAACCTCGTTGTTCATATGTATTTCGACACTTTTCGCCTCTATCACCGTTGCGACTTTGATGAGCAATTAGTTAAACGCTTCGATCTGCTGAAAACGTGTGTTCGTGGCTGGAGAACTACGTTTATCTATCACTTTGGAGAACGTTTGTTTGATGAAGTACGTGAAAACGGTATCTGAGGCTATTATGCAAGAGGGAGCTTTGTTATTCGCGGTGAGTAGACGGGGTACTGAGCAAAAACATGGTATTTCCTTCGGGGTGTACTCTGCCGACAGTTTCTAACGTCAGGACAACTATTAACATGTGTAGTCTAAATTCCGAATTCTGTATGCATCACCTTAACGTGCTTTATATTCCGAAAAATAAACAAAACAGCAATAATAATTTCACATGCTTTGATATCAAAACTCCCCTCCTTTTTATTAGTCTTCTAACAATTCCCTTATAGTGAGCAATACCGATTCGCTGAGCGCATGAAGATTATAACCTCCTTCAAGCGCAAACACATACGGTATAGACGGAAGATATGTCGTCGTTTTCTTTAGAAGAATCCCCCTCACTATATTCCTCATTCCCTCATATGTGACATTGATACCTGACAAAGGGTCATCGGCGTGTATATCATAACCTGCGGATATAAGTATGATGTCCGGACGGAAGTTTTTGATTAATCCGGGCAGGATATCACGGTACGCGTAATAGTAATCTTTATCTCCCGATCCGGGACGCAAAGCTATGTTATATGTAAAGCCTTCACCTCTGCCCTTTCCCCGCTCGGTATCTTTTCCGGTACCGGGATAGTGAGGATACTGGTGAGTGCTGAAATAAAAAACAGTATCATCTTCTTCGAAGCTGTGCTGGGTGCCGTTTCCGTGATGGACATCAAAATCAATGATGAATATTTTTTCGTACCCGACCTTCTGGGCATAACGGGCCCCCACTGCAATATTATTGAAGATGCAGAAACCCATCGCGGTGTCCGCTTCGGCGTGATGGCCGGGTGGCCGCACAGCGCAGAATGCCCTTTCTATTTCTCCTTTTCTGCACCTGTCTATAGCTTCAATGACAGCGCCAGCAGCGAACATTGCCGCCTCAAATGAGTTTTCAGAGATGTATGTGTCGGGGTCATAATAACCTGTGAATTTTTTTATGCTGTCGAAATATTCCCTGGTATGAATTGACAGTATATCTTCGTCTTTTGCCCTTCGGGGTTTAATCTGAATAAGCTTATTCCAGAGGTCGGAATTTTTCAGGGCGTCTGTTATGGCAATTAGTCTTTTGGAGGATTCGGGATGTCCGATGGGCATCTCGTGTTTAAGGAATATGTCGTCGTATACGAAACCGATTTTTTTCATAATCAGATGTTATTTATTCGATAGTGAAAACAATAATTAAAACAAGCCTTTAACCTTGCCGGTCTCAACATCTACATCAACCCTTCTGAAAGCGGGATCAGAGGCGGTCCCGGGCATTAATTTAACAGCGCCTGCGACAGGCACAATAAAACCGGCGCCCTTATAGGTAAGAATATCACGCACGAAAAGTTTCCATCCCTTTGGAACGCCTTTTAAATTCGGATTGTCAGAAAGACTAAGGTGTGTTTTGACCATACATGTTCCGAGTTTGGATATTTCAGGGTCGTCTTCCATCCTCTTCGCTTTTGCCGAGGCTTCAGGCGAGTATTCGACCCCGTCGGCGCCGTATACCTCTTCGGCAATCATCTCGATACGCTTGCGCAATGGCGTAGTCAGTTCGTAAAGGAATTTAAAATTGTTCGGCTCGTTGCAGGCGTCTATAACGGCATCGGCAAGCTCTAAAGCTCCTTCGCCGCCATATTGCCAGTGCTTTGACAATGCGACCCGTGCTCCTGCCGACTCAGCAAGTCTTCTTACTGTTTTGATTTCATTGTCCGTGTCGGTGAAAAAGGCGTTGATACAGACTACCGGATTAATGCCCGCTTTCTTTACTGTCCTGATATGCTGGGCAAGATTCTCGCATCCCTTTTCAACCCATTCTACATTTTCATTTTTATATTCCGCCGGCATAGGTTTTCCGGGCACGGGAATCGGGGCGCCGCCGTGACATTTCAATGCCCTTATTGTAGAGACAATAACAGATGCATTGGGTTTTAAACCTGAAAATCTGCACTTTAGGTTCCAGAATTTCTCAAACCCTATGTCCGCACCAAAACCCGATTCTGTTATATGGTAATCTCCTAGCTTCAGGCCTATCCTGTCGGCGATGATTGAAGACTGTCCGATAGCGATATTGGCGAAAGGACCGGCGTGAACAAGCACAGGCTGTCCTTCGATAGTCTGCATAAGGTTGGGATTTAACGCTTCGACCATCCAGGCCGCCATTGCGCCTGCGACTTCAAGTGCCTCTGTAGTCACCGGGTTGCCTTTTTTATCATAAGCAACGACGATCTTTCCCATCCGTTCACGCATGTCTTTCAGGTCCTTCGAAACCGCAAGGATGGCCATTATTTCCGACGAGACAGCAATGGCGAATCCGGAATTCATCATAAAGCCGTCACTCTTGCCGCCGATACCGATTATTATCTCTCTCAATGACTGAGCGCAAAAATCCATGATCCATTTCATCTCGACATTACGCGGGTCGATGTTAAGTCTTTGTAACTTACGCTTTGCAAGCTGCTCGTCAGTATAGTTGAATTCGTGCTGCATACGGGAGGTAAGGGCCACCATAGCGAGGTTATGCGCGTTCATAATAGCGTTTATATCTCCGGTAAGCCCGAGTGAAAAAGGCGTCAATGGAATACACTGTGACAGCCCCCCGCCTGCTGCAGAACCTTTGATGTTCATGGTCGGGCCACCTGACGGCTGCCGTATGGCGGCTATAACACTCTTGCCTCTTTTTCCGAGTCCTTCGGTGAGGCCCATGGTTGTCGTAGATTTTCCTTCACCGAGAGGTGTAGGAGTGATAGCAGTTACATTAATGTATTTTCCGTCGGGTTTGTTGTTAAGACGATTCAGTATGTTCTTGAAATCGAGTTTTGCCACATAATGACCGTGAGGAAGGAGTTCCTGTTTTTCCAGGCCCAACTCCTCGCTTAATTGATAGACCGTTTTCATGTGAGATTCCGCTGCTTCTGCAATCTCCCAATCTGCATGCTTTGTTGGATCAAGCGGCATTTTAATAACCCTCCTGTATAAAAGTATTAAGTAGGCAGTAAACAGTAGATAGGTGGTACAGACTCAAAATTAATTCTGTATGCCGCCCACTGTATGCTTACTTAGGTCAGTAGCTGATTAGCGCGCTCAGGAATTTATCGTTCATTCGCCTCAGATTCTTGCTCATGGCGATAGCGATCTTCTTTACTATACAAAGTGCGAGGTAACAATCTTCTTCCATCATTCTGTCGAAATCTTCTTTTGGGATCAAGAAAAGCTCTGTATCCTCAAGGGCCGTAGCGGAAGCGACATGTTTCCTTTTTTCGAGAATTGAAAGCTCTCCGAAGAAATGACCGGGTGGCAGAACAACAATGGTCTGCCTCCACCCGTCAGCGGTTATTTTGGATATCTCAATCTTTCCCGAATGGATGAGCCACAGGCCGTGCGTTTCTTCAGATTCCTTAAATAAGGGCTCGCCTTTTTTGATGAAGACTTCTTTTGCAATTTTGACTATCTTGTTCAGCCCTGCTGTGTCGATACCTTGAAGCAAAACCTGTTGCTTTAATGCTTCCGGCTTAATCATGATCTCCCTCCTTGTTGAATCTGTTTATTTTTGCGTTCTATTTTTACCGCGCACACTTTAAACTCGGGTATTTTCGAGACCGGATCGAGAGCGGTATTTGTCAATACATTTGCCGCGGCTTCTCTGTAATGGAAAGGCATAAAAACAATTCCCTTTATCGGTCGCACGGAAATGGAGACTTTAACATCTATAGAACCTCTTCTTGAGGAGACCTTCACAATCTCGCCGTCATTGACATTTAATATATTCGCGTCATCAGGATGGATCTCTATAAATGCCGAGGGACATACTGCATTAATCGCGTCGATCTTTCTTGTCATTGAGCCTGTATGATACTGAAAAAGCTGTCTTCCTGTCGAGAGTAAAAACGGATAATCCTTATCGGGTAATTCATCGGACGGTCTGTATCCCGTGACTGTGAAGGCAGCTTTGCCTCTCGGGAAGCCTCCCTTAAAGAGATATTGCGTTCCCGGATGGTCCGGTGTAGGGCAGGGCCATTGAAGTCCATTTTGAGCTAACCTCCTGTAAGTTACGCCTCTCAGCGCCGGCCAGAGTTCCCCTGCCTCACGGAATACATCTTCAATCGAGTCATAAGCCATGTCGTACCCGAGTCTTTTTGACAATTCGGTGATGATGAAAGAATCTTCCTTTGCCTCACCGGGCGGATCCAGCGCTTTCCTGACTCTCTGGACCATTCTTGCGGTGTTTGTGAATGTCCCGTCCTTCTCTGCAAAGCAGGATGCCGGTAATACTACATCGGCAAGCTCTGCCGTCTCCGTCATAAAGATATCCTGGACCACAAGAAGGTCCAACTTTGTTAACGCAGAGATAGTGTGGCTCATATGAGGATCGCTAAGAACAGGATTTTCTCCCATAATATATATCGCCCTGAGACTTCCTTCATGGGCTGCTTCGGTCATCTCAGTCGCAGTAAGTCCTTTTTTGTCTGATAGCTTGACACCCCATGCCATCTGAAATTTCTGCCTGATACCCTGTATTGCCGTCTTCTGATAGCCCGGATAGAATTCGGGTATGCACCCCATATCGGTTGCGCCCTGTACATTGTTCTGTCCTCTCAGCGGGTTGACTCCTGTACACTCCCTCCCGAGATTGCCGGTCATTAACGCAAGGTTTGCTATGGCAAATACATTTTCGGTGCCGTGTGTATGTTGAGTAATCCCCATTGTGTAATAAATGCCAGGTCGAACGGCATTACCATATATCAGCGCCGCTTTTATGATGTTTTCCTTCGGCACTCCGGTTATGCTTTCTCCTGTTTGAGGTGTGCAATCGGAAAGGGATTGCCTGATGGATTCAAATCCTTCAGTACGTTCTTCTATGAATTTCTTGTCTATCAGCCCTTCTTCTACGATGACATGCATAATGGAGTTCAAAAGCGCGATATCGGTGCCGGGTCTGTGCTGCAGCCATAACTTGGAGAACCTCACGAGATCGATCTTTCTCGGGTCCGCCACGATAAGTTCGGCGCCCCTTCTCACGGCCTTCTTCATTTTGAGTCCTACGATCGGATGGGTTTCCGTCGTGTTCGAGCCTATTACAAAAATAACATCGTGGTTTTCGGTCTCGGCAATCGAGTTTGTCATCGCTCCGGAACCGAATACCGTGGCCAGCCCGGCCACTGTTGAACTATGTCAGTACCGGGCGCAGTGGTCGATATTGTTCGTGCCTATGGCCGCTCTCATTAACTTCTGGAACAGATAATTTTCTTCATTGGTACACCTTGCCGAAGATAACCCACCGATGGAATCAGCGCCGTATTTGTCCTTTATCTGTTTCAGCTTTGTTGAGATATAATCCAAAGCCTCATCCCACGAAACTTCTTTGAAAAGATTTGATATTTGATATTTGATATCTGAAGCTCTATGAACATAATCCGGAACCTGATTTTCCTTTGGCGCTATTCTGATCAAGGGCTTTGTGAGCCTGTCCGGGCTGTGTATGAAACCGTATCCGAATCTTCCTTTCGCGCAGAGCCATCCTTCATTAATCGTGTCTTGTTTCGAAGACACTCTTATGACCTCATTGCGCCTCACAAAAAGTGTCAGGTTGCAGCCGCAGCCGCAATAGGGGCAGATTGTGTCTACTTCTTTGAAGTGCTGCCTTCCTTTATTCGTCCACATCTTTCCTGTGAGGGCGCCCGTAGGGCATACCGCAACGCACTGGCCGCAGAACTCGCAGTCGAGGTCCCTTTCAAAAGGCGGGACGATCTTTGTTTTCAACCCTCTGTAAGCAAAGTCTATGGCCCCGACTCCTTGTATCTCGTCGCATATGCGCACACATTTACCGCAGAGAATACATTTTTCCATATCTCTTTCGACAAATGGATTATTGTCCTTCTTTGTATAAATCCTTCTCTCTCCCTCGAAACGGTTTTCCCTGATACCGTAAAAATATGCATATTCCTGGAGTTTGCAGTCTCCGGCCCTTTCACAGACCATGCAATCTTTCGGGTGATCGGAGAGTATCAGTTCCAATGTTGTTCTCCTCATTTTCTCGAGCTGCGGGCTTGTTGTTATTACTTCCATGCCGTCCCGCGCAAATGTCGTGCATGCGGTCACGGGTTTGGGCAAACCCTTGATTTCGACAAGGCATAGCCTGCACCCTCCAAAAGGGGAGAGTTCCGGATGGTGGCAGAGCGTCGGGATAGGGATATCAAGTTTTCTTGCCCCGTCGAGGATAGTGGATAATTTCCTTACGGAAACTTTTTTGCCGTCTATCTTAAGATTTACCATTTACGCTTTCACTATCGCCTTAAACTTGCATGCGTCAAAACAAGTCCCGCACTTGATACATAGTTCCTGATCAATTTTATGAGGGGATTTTTTTCTGCCTCTCACCGCGTCTGCCGGACAAGCCCTTTTGCAGGCTTCGCATCCCTTGCAGGCCGCTTCAAGAATGGAATATGAGATCAAATCCCTGCACACCGCTGCAGGACATCTTTTGTCTCTGATATGCGCTTCATATTCATTTCTGAAATATCTGATAGTGCTCAATACGGAATTTGGAGCAGTCATCCCCAATCCGCATAATGAGGCCGCCCTGATATAATGGCCGAGCTCTTCAAGAAGCTCTATGTCTCCTTCTTTCCCTTTTCCCGCCGTTATCCGCTCTAAAATTTCGAGCATCCTCTTCGTACCGATACGGCAGGGCGTACATTTGCCGCACGACTCGGCCTGTGTGAATTCAAGAAAGAATTTTGCAGTGTTGACCATGCAGCTCGTCTCATCGAGGACGACCATCCCGCCTGAACCTATGATCGAGCCTGCCTGTGCCAGTGTTTCATAGTCGACCTCTATATCAAGCAATTCAGCTGGAATACATCCGCCGGACGGACCGCCCGTCTGTAATGCCTTGAACTCTTTTCCGCCTTCGATCCCTCCGCCTATATCGTAAATTATTTTTCTAAGGGTAACACCAAAAGGGACTTCGATAAGACCTGTATTCTTTACTTTTCCGGACAGCGAAAAGACTTTGGTCCCGCCGCTCCTGTCGGTCCCGAGCTTTCTGTACCAAGCGGCGCCGTTAAGAATAATTCTTGGGATATTTGCAAAGGTCTCTACATTGTTTAACACGGTAGGCCTGTCCCATAATCCTTTTTCCGCAGAGCGCCACATCTTCGGGCTCGGCATTCCGCGTTTGCCTTCGATAGAGCGCATCAACGCCGTTGCTTCACCGCAGACAAATGCGCCTGCACCCTGGAATATCTTGAGATCAAAATCAAAATCAGTGCCGAAAATATTTTTACCGAGGTAGCCGTTCTCATAGCACCGGTCGATGGCCATCTGAAGGCGTCTGACCGCCAAGGGATATTCCGCCCTTACATAGATATAGCCGTGATGGGATTCCGTAGCTTTTGCGCCTATGATCATCCCTTCGATGACTGAATGGGGATCTCCCTCCATAACGGACCTGTCCATAAAAGCGCCGGGATCGCCTTCATCACCGTTGCAGATGACATATTTAATGTCGGACTTGATCTTGAGTCCGAGTTCCCATTTCAGCCCCGTCGGAAAGCCCGCGCCGCCTCTTCCCCTTAAATTTGATCCCTTGATAATTTCTACAACCTCTTTTGGTCCCATAGATGTGAGGACCTTTTTTGCGGCTTCGTAGCCCCCGACCGCAATATAGGCATTGATATCCTCCGGATCGATCTCTCCGCAATGGGACAGCACCACTTTCGTCTGCCTTTCGTGGAATTTGTGGTATTCATCTTCGACAACCCATTCTGTGACGGGCTTCCCATTTATGATATGCTCATTCAGAATCCTTTCGACCATGTCTGCTTTGATGTGCTTGTAAGTGGTTTTTTCACCGTCGATGATGATATCAACGAGGACATCCTTTGAACAGAACCCCCTGCAACCGACCTTTTCTGCGGAGCACCTTTCAGAAAATGTCGCCTCTCTGCCGGAAGACGATATAGCGTCCCTGAATGCGGACAACACCATGGCGGCGCCTGAGGCCACGCCTCCGGTGCCGGTGCATACCTTGATTACTATCTCCTTGTTCATCAATCGCCTGACTTCAGCTTTTTTATCTCTTTCATCAATTTGTCGAGAGTTATCTTGCCGTGTACTTCGTGGTTAATCAATGTCACAGGGGCAATGCCGCAGGCGCCGATGCAGTTGACCTTTTCCACCGTGAATTTAAGGTCCGCTGTCGTATCATCCCCAGGGGGAATGTCAAGCTCCAGTGAAAGCCTGTTGATCAGTCTTTCAGAGCCTTTAACATGGCAAGCAGTTCCGCGGCAGACTGTAACCACATTTTTGCCTCTCGGCTTCAGATGAAATTGTGAGTAGAAGGTAGCTGTTCCGAAAAATCTGCTGGCGGGGATATCAAGCTTTCGTGAAAACCAGTTTACGGCTTCTTCGGGTATATAACCGCATGCTTTCTCAATATCCTGGAGGATGGTTATAATATTACCGTCATTTGTTATATAATGTTCAAGTATCTTATTGAAGGTTTCTTGCATAGTTAGAGGGCTCATTTTTTTATAATGACAAATAAACCCTCCTGATACCAGGGAGGGTCTTTATTTATATTATCATAATAGAACGGCTCCTTTTCAAGGGAAAATTAGCAGAAGCTAATATTAATTGTATCTGAAACAGTTTTCTTGTTTTTGAACAGTTCCTTGTGTTATATAAAAAGATTAAACTAATTTTAAGGATATCTACAATGTTTAAATTCAAACTGTTTTTTGTGACTTTGGTGACATTTGTCGCCATGAATTTTCCGGCGCCGGCCCATTCATCCGTTCTCCTCGACCGTGTTGTTGCCGTGGTCAATAAAGAAGTAATAACGTGGAGTGAGCTTTATGAGATGATGGACTATGAGGCAACAGACCAGGTGAAGGCATTAAAACAGGAGGACCGGATGAAGGTGTTTAAAAACAATGAGGCCCTCTTTCTTGACAGGCTGATTGATATAAGACTCCAAATCCAGGATGCCAGGAGACTCGGGTTCGAAGTCACCCCTGAAGAGTTGACCGAGGCTATCGAGTCGATAAAAAAGAAATATTCGTTGACCGATGATTTATTTAAGGAATCTCTGAAAAAAGAAGGTCTGACAATTGAAGAGTATAAGAAAAGGCTGTCCGAACAGATACTTGTCAGCCATTTTGTAAATCAGCAAATAAAAAACAAGGTCATTGTTTCTGAAGAAGACATAAAAAAATATATCGACTTATCCAAACAGAACTTGAACGATGGCGAGTCTTTCAAACTCAGAATGATTTTTTTCATGAAACCGAAAGACGACACCGATAGAAAAACAGTAGAGGATAAGGCCTCATTAGTTATACAACGATTGAAAGCCGGGGAGGATTTCTCGGCGCTTGCCAAAGAGTATTCCGAAGACCCTTCTGCAAAGAATGGCGGTGAACTCGGCTTCATAAAACAAAGCCAGACGGCAAAAGAATTTCTTGCGGCGCTTTCTAAGATGAATATTGGTGATTTCAGTAGTCCTTTCTGGACGGAAAAGGGACTGCAGATCATAAAACTGGATGAAAAAACAGCCGCGAAGAGCATCGACTCAATAAGGGAAGACGCGAAGAAGCAGTTAGCGGAAGACCAGTTTCAGGAAAAGTATAAAAATTGGATAAAAAGCTTGAGAGAAAAGGCGCACGTAGAAATAAGGCTGTAAATTCGGAGGGGACCATACAAGGGGTCAGAATCGGAATACTTGCGTCCGGCAGGGGTTCAAATTTCCAGTCCATCGTTGATGCCGTTAATAATAAATCACTCAATGCCGAGATTGTTCTTTTAATAACCGACAACCCGTCGGCATATGCCATAGAAAGAGCGAAGAAATACGGCATAGAATATCTCGTAATGAAGCCCGGTGATTTTAACTCGAAAGATGACTATTTCATCGAGGTAGCGGATAAGCTCCAAAAAAGAGAGATAGGTCTGGTAGTTCTTGCCGGTTTTATGAGGATTGTCGGGAAAGCCCTAATAGACGCCTTCCCGAACAGGATAATGAATATCCATCCCGCACTCCTTCCGGCTTTCCCGGGGCTGCACAGCCAGCGACAGGCAATAAAATACAGCGCGAAAATTTCGGGATGTACCGTCCATTTTGTGGATGAAGGCATGGATACGGGTCCTGTCATTATACAGGCCGCAGTACCGGTATTTCAGCATGATACAGAAGAGACGCTATCGGAAAGAATACTGGGTCTTGAACATAAAATATATCCGGAAGCAATAAGGCTTTTTTCAGAAGGCAGGATTGAGATTAAAGGGAGAATCGTAAACATTAAAGGCGATACCTTTGCCGACTGTCATATTGTAAACCCACATCTGCGAAACTGATCAGCTTTATTTAGAATGTCGCGTTATAGCTCTAAAATCACACCGAGATATAGGTCTAACAAACCCGATCTGTTCTACAAAACACGGAAAATGAACACAACATGAAAGGTACCACAAATCTGCAGACACGACTCAAACTCATCGCCGCCATTATCCTGCTGGTTGGGTTAGGTAGCGCCGCCCTAATTTATCTGACGGCGGAGAATGATTCGGAGAATATTTTGGACAATGAAGATTCCAAGATATATATACATGATTTGGAACTCTATGGTGGAAAAGCGAACGTGCTTGCGAATGAGTTCAAACTCTGGTTTGAAAAGTTATGGCATGGAAAACAACTTGCATTCACAGTGGCTTGTATTACCATTTTTATATCCTTTGGATTTATATTCTTTTCCAGTCACTTGACATCCGACCCAAAATCTAATCACCGGGACGAAAACGATCGGGTCTGAATCATAGGTCTGCGGAAACACGGTATTGCGTTGCTTAGAGAATATCTATATTTAGGCACTTCAACTCCAGGCCTTTTTATGGGAAACAAGCTCCGACTTCTTGAGAGATTTCTTCCTCTCATCCGCAAGCGCAACCAAAGCTATGTCTTCCTGAATCTCCAGGGCATCCTCGATTAGGTCCTCGACCAATGAAGACATCGAAAGACCTCTTGCTTCTGAAAGGGTCTGCACATCAGCATAAATACGCGGGGTCAAAACGACATTTATACGTGGTTTCTTAGTAGGCATAAGCACCTCCTTTCTCTTCTCCATAGTGTAATACAAATAGCACATTTCATAAAAGTTGGGGTAAGATATTGGCCATGCATATTTAATAACTGCCTGTCTTTTTCGTTAAGGAAAATAAGTGCGCCTCTCTATTCCCTTCATGATTACACGCTGCAAATGTTCTGATGCATTAGGGCGGGCCGCTTTTCATGCTTAGTCAACAACTCAACAACGTCCCCTTGTTTCTGGTCTCAAAAGGCGGTGGAAGTAACTCTTTCGGACAGAACTATGGAAAGCACAATTCTTCCTGAAAGAGAGATTTTGAAATCTTATTCTAAGATGCAACACTACAAACAGAAATCAATAATTTCTGTACCCCCTACCTGAGTAGGATTGATTTATAATAATAAACCTGTAAACTAACTATTAAGAAACCTATAAAAGAATATTCTTTTGGAAAAAAGGCAACAGAAAAGATACACAAGTCGTTGTGAAATAGAATTCTCAATGAATGGGACTTCTTATAGGGGCATTTCAAGCAACCTATCAATGAATGGACTATTCATAAGAACAAGAAGACCTTTTCCTACAGATACGGTAACAAACTTAATAGTTCATTTCTCTAACGGATCAACATCAAAATTGAAAGGCATTACAAGACGGGCGCTGAGAAACCCAGTAAATAATCAACAAACTGGTATGGGAATTGAGATTATAGAAAAAGATTCTAATTATATTGATTTTATCAATTCTATAATTTCACAGCGCGAGTAATTCTACAAACTAATTCATTGGTTATTTTACCCACTATCCTTGACTGAGAAGATTACCCCCAAAAGTGGACTTCTTCCTGAAATACGCGCAAAAAGAATCTGCTACAATTTGCATAATACAAGTGGTGATTGCTACACTTTAGAAGTGAATTTTTGATACTCTGCGGTCTTGCTATAATTTTGCTACACTAAGTTATGAGTAAAAAGATAATAAGTATACTGGTAGTCATTATTTTAATGTCTGGTTTTCTATTTTACTGGTATGAATATAGACCAACAGCCATTAGAAAAAATTGTAATAAGCTGGCAATTCAGGAAGCACAACACCGTTATAATCCTGAAGGCAGGTACTACTTTCCAGAGGATTATGAACATTATTATAAGGAATGTTTAAGGTCTAAAGGAATAGAAAAATAGCCTCATTCGGAAGAAAGAACAGAACAAGGGCGAAAGACCGATGATGGATCAAAGAAGAAACCCCTATGTGAAGGAAGGCGAAGGTCCGCAACTGAAGAAAGAGGTGGCCGGGTTTGTTTGGACAGCCTGCAGGGTTTTTTAAGTGGTAAGCTGCTCTGCCTCATGCCGCTACCTGTATCTGAGGTAGTGTAGTCCAGTAAACCTCATCCGGGGTCCTGTCGTCAAGGCCTTGATGCCGACGCCGATTGTTGTAGAACTCGAAATAATCTGCAAGCCCGCGCCTGGCCTCGGTAATAGAGCCATAGGCCTTCAGATGTATATCTTCGTACTTTACGCTCCTCCAGAGTCTTTCTACGTAGACGTTGTCCACCCAGCGTCCTTTGCCATCCATGCTGATACCGATGCCATTGCTGATGAGAATGTCCGTAAAGGCGTCCGAGGTGAACTGACTGCCCTGGTCGGTGTTGAATATCTCCGGTGTTCCATACTTCCTGATCGCTTCTTCAAGCGCCTCGGTGCAGAAGGAGGCGTCCAACGTGTTTGATAGTCGCCACGCCAGCACCCGTCGGCTTGCCCAGTCCATGATCGCTACGAGGTAGCAGAACCCCTTGGCCATTGGAATATATGTTATATCGGTTGCCCAAACGTGGTTGGCGCGGTTAATCTCCAGCTCCCGCAGGAGATAGGGATAAATTTTGTGCTCCGGATTCGGTTTCGACAGCCTGGGTTTCGGGTATAAGGCTCTGATGCCCATCTTCTTCATCAAGGTGCTGACATGGCTGCGTCCTACGTCATGTCCGAGGTCCCGAAGTTCATTGCGTATCCGCCGAATGCCGTAAAACGGATACTTCAGGTGGATCTCATCGATCAGAAGTATAAGTTCCACATCCCGCTTGCTGGTCGGAACCGCCTCGTAGTACAGGCTCGATCGGGATAGCTCAAGTATCCGGCTTTGCCGCGTCAGCGGTAAGGTATGCTCAGGGTCGATCATTTCCTTGCGCTCGGCTCGGCTATCCGCCCGAGCGCGATTGATAAAAAATCGTTCTCCATGGCGAGTTGTCCTATCTTGGCGTGGAGCTCCTTAACACTCGATCCTTCTTCCGTCTTCTTATCCCTGGAAAACACTTCTGCTGCCCGCTCCAAAAGCTGTTTCTTCCACTCAGTGATCTGGTTAGGATGCACTTCGAAGCGCTCCGCCAATTCAACTATCGTCTGTTCTCCCTTGATTGCTTCCAGTGCTACCTTTGCCTTGAATGCCGCTCCGTGGTTCCTTCTCGGTCTCTTTGCCATCTTAGCTGCTCCTTTTTCCTTTCTGCAGGGTCAAACGGCAAAATAGGCTTCGCCATTTGCCCTATACGGGGCAATCAGACAATGTCTCGATCTCTGATACCCCTGCGTTTTAGTTTAGAGCAGTTTTACCACTTATGTCTCTGTCCAGTTTTTCCCGGCCAGCTCTGAATTCAGTTGTGGCTTTCATGGATATTCTGGGATACCGCGAAATAGTCGAAAATGCCGCTTCAGCCGGAACAGAGCCTGAGTTGCTGTTGCGGCTCCATTCCACTCTAGATGTGGCCAGAACTTTTTAAAAGGCGATCTCACTCCGTCAAAATTAGGAGTGAAAGACTCCTACGCCGTTAAAGCGTTTACAGACAATATCGTAATGGGATGGCCCATACATACGGACGGAGAAAGTGAATTAGGGTCCACATTCTTTCAGCTTTCGTTTTTTCAGTTCAATTTGACTCTCGCAGGTTTTTTTATTCGCGGCGGTCTATCCATAGGTCCGCTGTACATGGACGATATTGCTGTTTTCGGTCGTGGCCTTAATGAGGCATATGACACGGAGTCTCGTTTCGCCAGAGACCCTCGCATTGTGCTTGCGTCATCAGCCGAAGAGGCGGTAACAACCCACATGAGATATTACGCTGAACCTGATAATTCGCCACAAAGCAGGGACTTATATCGGGATGCCGATGGAAAACTATTTCTTAACTACTTGGATTCCGTCCTAATTGCCGAAGAGGCGAACGGGCCATTTTACGACGAATTACTGAAACATAAGGAAGTCGTTGAAAGCGCCCTCTCAGGACACAAAGACAACCCGTCGATATGGAGCAAATACGCTTGGGTAGCTAACTACCACAACTTTTTCTGCGAACAGTATCCCAATTATTTCAATAGTGAGCACATGATTGAACAATCACAGATAAGGTTAGTTCCCAGAAGGATTACGCGGGCATAAGCAGGCTTCTTGCGGATCGCCGGAGGCTCCCGCTGAAGCCTGGCGTTAAACAATTCTGCTGTAAATCATCTTTAAGGTACAAGGGGAGATGCATCCGAAATAACCTGAATTGTCCAGCTTTAGTCTTTTCGAAGATACGCCCAAGTAGCAAGTAAGATAACGGCCATTTATTTAAGCGGAACTTATTTTTCCGGACAAAATCTGTAGAATTCTTGAAGCACCGGATGTCTTGTAGTAAGATATAGACAAATGAGGATATCCGGCGGTATTGCAAAGGGGAGACGGACGGCTACAAAAAAGCTGTTCACTAAGACAGAAACCGGAGAAAGATTAAGACCGACTTCTATAATTTATGAATTATTATCATCTTAGAATTTCGGCTTAAGGCCAGCCTGTTTACATAACTCATTGGCTGTTATTCTGTCAATTGCGGTATGCCTTTTTATTGGAATGGTCTTATCGTTGTTTGTATATATTGAATGATTGCTGCCTTCCCGCAATAGATAAAAGCCGTTATCTTCAAAATATTTGATGAGGTCACGGCGTTTAACGGACAATCTATACCTCTGCAGGAATCTGCTCGAATAAAACCCTGCCCACAGGTATTTCTTTTTTTTGCTGTTTGTAAGCTGCGATCATTTCAGTTAAGGCATCGTTAAGCATTTCCCTGCATTTTTCTATCGTCCTGCCTTCAGTAATAACTTCCGGCCATTCAATCAATTGGCCCATATAACCGGATGGTATTTCCGTATATTTTGCTGTATATGTATGTGTCATGTCATCGTCTCCTTCATGGTTAATTATAGCACATCCTCACATACTCCTTGCCTTTTCAAGCCAGTTATATAGAAAGATACAATTGGGCTCCGGTCTTGAAATATCAGCTAAGCGAAAATCTATTTTTTCCAAACAAAATCAGTAGATTTCTTGAAGCACCGGATGTCTTGTAGTAAGATATAGACAAATGAGGATATCCGGCGGTATTGCAAAGGGGAGACGGACAGCTACAAAAAGGCTATTCACCAAGACAGAAACCGGCGAGAGATTAAGACCTACTTCTTCAAAAGTCAGGGAAGCATTGTTTGATATCATCAGAAACAGTATAGACGGCGCAAGTTTCGCCGACCTCTATGCCGGCACGGGCGCCGTAGGGTTTGAAGCATTATCAAGAGGGGCGGGAGCGGTCCTGTTCGTTGAGCCCGAGGACGTGAGGCTAAGAACAATAATAAATAATGCGGGAAAATTCGGGTTTAGTGAAAAGGTGACTATAGTGAAGGGCAGGGCATATGAATTTTTAAAAAAGGCGTATACTGAAGAAAAGAAGTTTGATATCATGTTTTTAGATCCACCTTATTATTCGGAAGAGATAGAAAAAGTCTTGCCATTGATCGGAGAAGATGGACTTTTGAATGAGGGAGGGATGGTAATAGTAGAACACTTCTTTAAGAATAAAATGTCGGAACAAGCGGGTCTGTTGAAAATGGACAGGAATTACAGATATGGAGACACAATGCTCACAATCTATAGAAAGGTTGAGATATGAAAAAAACGGCCATCTATCCCGGGACCTTTGATCCGATAACAAACGGACATCTTGATTTGGTGAAAAGGGCACTCAGGACATTTGATGAGGTGATAATAGCGTTAGCGCCAAGCCGGAAGAAGCAGCCATTATTCACTGTTAAAGAACGCTTGGACCTGATAAAAAAGGCGACTAAGGGATTCAGGAGGGCGAGGGTAGAGGCGTTCAACGGCCTGCTTGTCGAATATGTCAAAGAAAAAAAAGGGACGGCTATAGTCCGTGGGTTGAGGGCGATATCCGATTATGAATACGAACTGCAGTTGGCACTTATGAACAGAAGACTCGATAAGGATATCGAGACCGTCTTTCTGATGCCGAGCGAAGAATACAGTTTTCTGACCTCGAGCATAATAAAGGAGATAGCATCTTTTGGAGGTTCTGTAAAGGGTCTAGTATCAGTGGAAGTCGAAGCGGCCTTGAAAAAAAAATACGACACCTCAAAAAGCGCTGAATTGATTTGACCCGAAAAATGCAGATAAGGTATCGAAAAATAATTTTTTTCATAACACCCGCATTTTTCTAATTGTAGTTTTAGGTTAAGGAGGGCTGCAGTGTTACGAAGTACTTTGCCCGTCCCGTCTCATTTCAACGCCGGCAAAGTCGGCGAGGTCTGGAAGGTCAAAGGGAAGCCAGTGTGAAGAAAAAAGTCCATGTATTTGTCGTATCCGATGCTACGGGAATGACGGCAGAAATGGTGATAAGCGCTGTACTCGTTCAATTCAAAGAGATAGAACCTGTTTTTAAAAAAATCCCTTATATTAAGACCAGAGAACAGATCAAGGCAATTCTGGAGCAGGCTGAAGCCGCAAAGGGCATTGTTGTTTATTCCCTGGTGTCACAGGACCTCAGGTCATGGATGCGCAGGGAAAAACGCAAAGTGAACATATCCGTTATTGATGTCCTCGGTCCTCTGCTGGACCGGTTCGGGCGGATGTGGAACCTTGTCCCCGCATTCAGTCCCGGTTTGATGAAGAGAGTCGGTGAAGAATCAATCCGTCTTGCCGAGTCCATCGATTTTACCTTAAGACATGACGACGGACAGGGTACGGACACTTTGGAGCATGCGGATATTGTCCTGATCGGGGTCTCAAGAACGTCCAAGACCCCGACAAGTCTTTATCTGTCCTGTAACAATAACATGAAGGTGGCGAACATTCCCGTTATTGAAGGCATGAAACTTCCGGAAAATGTTTTTACATTGACCGTGCAGAAAGTGGGACTGACAATTGCTCCTGAGAGACTCGCTTTTATAAGAGAAAGAAGACTTAAGTATGCCGGTGACATGGATTACCTGGATATATCACATATTAAGAAGGAAATCGAATACAGCCGCAGGATATTCAATGAAATCGAAAATTTACAGATTATAGACGTTACAAACAGTTCCATTGAAGAAGTTGCCAATAAGATAATAGATAGCAGACAGGAAGACATGAGCAAAAACTAAGGTTCACTGACTTTTGTGTGGAAGTTATACCCCTCTTAAGTTAAGAGGGGGTGAGGGGGAGTTATGAAGTTTTTGAGAAATGATACACAATTAAAGCAACGGCGACGAGAATTAAGGCGGAATCAGACTGATGCGGAAAAGGTTTTCTGGACGGAGGTGCGAAATAGACATTTTAATGGGATGAGGTTCTTCCGCCAATACAGTTTAGGCCTATATATTTTGGACTTTTATTGTCCCGCAGTGAAGCTTGCTGTAGAATTGGACGGAGGGCAGCACAATCAGAGCAAGAACAAGGAATATGATGAGTTCCGTTCAGAATATTTGAAGGCACACGGGATTGAAGTTATAAGGTTTTGGGATAATGAGGTGTTGCTCGATATGCAGGGCGTTTTAAACAAACTGTCTTTGAAAGTAACCCCTCCTAACCTCCCCTTTGCCAAAGGGGAGGGATAAAAAGATGCAGTCCACATGAAAGCCGGAAGAGCAAGAAATAATATCAATGAAAGGAGATAATTTTCCATGAGAGATCGGGACACGGTTTTATGGTTTAAGGAGATAAGAAAGGAAGACATTCCTTTGGTCGGCGGAAAATGCGCCAATCTTGGAGAACTGACAGGCCGGATAGGAGTGCCGGTACCTGACGGGTTTGCAGTAACGGCGAATGCATATAAGGTCTTTTTGGAAAAAACAAAGTCAAATAAAACTATTGAATCTCTCCTTTCAAAAATGGATATAGCCGATATGGATTCCCTGCAGGACGTCTCCATGAAAATCAGGAAACATGTCGAGGGCATGTCAATGCCAAAGGACATGGAAAAGGAGATCCTGAAAAAGTATGAGGAACTTTGCAAGAAAACGGGTAAGGAAAATATGCCTGTTGCCGTACGGTCATCCGCAACTGCCGAGGATTTGCCCGGCGCCAGTTTTGCGGGTCAGCAGGACACTTTTCTGAATATAACCAGGCGGCACCTTCTAAGCAGCATAAAGAAGTGCTGGAGTTCTTTATTTACTCCGCGTGCCATTGTTTACCGGAAAGAAAAAGATTTTTCACACGAAGAGGTGCTTATCAGCGTAGCTGTTCAGGAGCTTATTTTTTCCCGGGCTTCAGGTGTCATGTTCACTATTGAACCTGTGAGCGGCGCAAAAGATAAGATCGTCATAAACGCGGCCTTCGGCTTGGGAGAAGCTGTTGTAAGCGGCCAGGTAAATCCCGATGAATATGTCATAGACAAGAAAACATTGCATATAGATGAAAAACATATTGTGAAGAAAGACAGGCAGATAGTCTCCGATAAAAAAGGAGGCACAAAATGGGCTGCTGTCCCATTGGAACTGCAGAAAAAGCAGGCGATAACTGATGAAATGATTACCCGTCTTGCAGACTACGCTATCCGGATAGAAAATCATTATGGCATGCCCCAGGATATCGAATGGGCTTTTGATGATCGGGGAAATATCTTTATTCTCCAGGCAAGACCTGAAACAGTGCATGGCTCTGCCGGCGAAAGCAAAGGTGAAGAAAGGAGGCAGATTATGGAAAAAGAAATACTTTTGAAAGGAATAGGGGTAAGTCCGGGTCAGGCCTCAGGCAAGGTCAAGGTTATCCTGGACGTCAAAAACATATCAAGCTTTCCAAAAGGTGATATTTTAGTTACTGAGATGACAACTCCCGATTGGGTCCCTGCCATGAAGATCGCATCTGCGGTCATTACAAATTTAGGCGGGAAGACGTGCCATGCCGCTATCGTAAGCCGTGAACTCGGCGTGCCGTGTATTGTCGGAACTGAAAAAGCGACTAAGATCCTGAAAGACGGCGATATCGTAACAGTTGACGGCCAGCGCGGCATGATATTTAAGGGGGATGTTGCCGAGACAAAGGACGCGAAAACAGGCGCCTCCGGATCACCAGTGGATATGTCGGCGCAGATTGTAACGGCAACCAAGATCTATGTAAATCTTTCCATACCCGAGATCGCAAAGAAGATAGCGCAGGAGACCAACGCGGATGGAGTCGGATTATTGAGGGCCGAGCATCTGATGCTCAGCATCGGGAAACATCCGAGACTTCTGATGGAAGAGGGTGGAGACCAGGTTATGATAGATACCTTTGCCCGGGGTGTGGGACAGGTGGCGGAAGCTTTTTTCCCGCGTCCGGTTGTGTACAGGTTCCTCGATTTTAAACCTGATGAGTTTCTCGAACTGCCCGGCGGCGAAAAGTATGAGAGAAGTCATGTCGGTCCGAACCCCATGATCGGTTACCGAGGAGAATACAGATATACGAAAGAAGATGATATTTTCAGGCTCGAATTGAGGGCCGTCAGGCAGGCACGAGAAAAGATGGGATTCACGAATATATGGGTCATGGTACCTTTTGTAAGGACACTCGATGTTTTTCGGAAGACAATCAATATCATGCGTGAAGAAGGTCTGGACCATAAGACCGACAACAGTTTTCAGCTATGGATTATGGTGGAAGTCCCCAGCGCAGTCTTTATGATTGACGAATTCTGCAAAGAAGGTATTGACGGCGTGAGCTTCGGTACCAATGATTTGACCATGCTCGTCCTCGGCGTAGACAGAAACGACACTTCAGTGCAGGAACTTTACGACGAGAGGAACCTTGGAGTCCTGAGGGCGATTGCCTATACGATGACGGTGTGTAAGAAATACGGGGTTACCACATCCATCTGCGGACAGGCGCCGAGTGTATACCCGGATTATCTGGAATTCATGATTCGATGCGGCGCGACTTCGATATCGGTTAACCCGGATACCGTTATCTCATCGAGGAAAGGCGTGGCTGTCGTAGAGCAAAAAATTCTGATGGAAAAGGCGCTGGGGTTAATGACCAAACCAAAGATTGCAAAGATTCCACTGGATGAGGTGTTCTTTTGGAGACATGTAGAAGAATAGAGGGCCTTGTAGATTTTATTGCATGCAGATATCACACTGTTGCCGAGATTGGTATCGGCTGTTTCCCTGATGTTGCCTTTGCGCTTCGTGAGCGGGGTGTCGATATGTTTGCGACTGATATTTATCCGTTTCTTTATAAGGGAATTAAGATTTTTAGAGATGATGTTTTATCTCCTGACACCTCTATGTTTGCAGGCATAGAGCTTATTTATTCAATGAGGCCGCCTCCTGAACTTGTTCCCTATATGAAGAAATTGGCTGATACGATTTCAGCGGATTTAATTATCAAACCTTTATCTTCTGAATATGTGGATAATTTTCGTTTAATGAGAAATGGAGATACTACTTTTTTTGTAAGGAATTATTCTGCGGGTACAATATGACAAAAATAAGGGTACTTTAAAATGGAAAAAATTCGCACCATAAAGAGGCATGGACCAAAAAAGAAAGTCATCTACCTCGTTGGAGAAGGCACCGGTGAGACAATAAGCAGGATTGCGAGGGCGTCACTGGCCCAGTTTAACCGCGAAAACATCGAGGTAAAAACATTTTTTCTGGTTACGGATGAGCGCTATATATCACGCATTTTAAGGAAAGCGGCTGAGGACGATGCATTGCTTGCTTTCAGTATAGTCCATCCAAAATTGAGGGATTTCCTCATACTCGAGGCCCAAAGCCGGGGGACAAAAGCGATTGATTTAATCGGAGATTTTATTGTACAGCTTTCTATTTTTTTAAAGGAAAAACCTATGGAGATCCCGGGAAGGCAATATATTCTTGATGAAGAATACTTCAAGAGAATAGAGGCGATCAATTTCTCAGTTAAGCATGATGACGGCAAGCTTCCCAATGGTCTTAAACTTGCCGACATCATCCTTGTCGGTCTGTCCAGGACCGGGAAAACCCCGTTGTCCACTTATCTCGCAAATCAGGGATGGAAGGTTGCGAATGTCCCGGTCCATCCTGAAATGGAAGCGCCTCAAGAGCTTCTTCAGACAGACCAGCGCAAGGTTTTCGGACTGGTCATCAATGCTGAAAGTCTCGTGAAGCTGAGAGAAGGAAGGCTGAAGCAATTAGGTCTTGGACCTGATGCCAAATACGCGGACCCTGTGCAGATTGCCGATGAGATTGAATGGTGCATGAATTTTTTCAAACAGAACCCGCGCTGGAGAATAGTAGATGTTTCAAACAGGGCAATCGAAGAAGTGGCGGCAAGCATCGTGAATGCCTGCCGCACCGGAAAAAAGCCGATACAATAAGTTAAGCATAAGCACCGCTCATCGACGAGTGTTATGCAAATCTTGAATGCAAGGTCGTCGATGAGAAGATGGTGGCCAAGTACAACCCCTTCATCCTCAAGGTACTCAAAGCGTGGATCGACCCATCAAGGAAAGACCCATGGACGATTCATCATCGCGGGAGGGCACTTTTATGGTTGCCTGTGAGACGATTAAGTTGCCTTCTAAAATGAAATAACTACACCTGAAAGCCAGCGGAGACCATCGGGGGGGGAGCGGGCCCTGCCTCAATGTTTTGTTATAATAGGTCATAACAGGAAAAGATTTTGAAAAGATACTTTCCAATGAAAGCCCCTGAGATTACTATTATAATGCCCGCCTATAACCACGAGCAATTTATCGGTGAGGCTATTGAAAGCGTCCTTTCCCAAACGTTTTGGAACTTTGAATTGATAATCATCAATGACGGCTCCACCGACAAGACTGAATCCGTGATAAAAAGATATGGCGACCAACGAATCAGGTATTATCGTCAGGAGAACCAGGGTTCCTGCCACACTCACAACCGAGGCATACAGCTCGCCGGGGGAGAGTATATCTCCATAATAGATTCCGATGATGTCTATCATCCTGAACGGCTTGCTGTACTACTTGATACTGCGAGGAGCTGCGATCTTGACTTTCTGATCACCGATATGAACCTAATTGATCAGCACTCCGCGATAATCGACGATCCGGATCACTGGTGGATAAAATGGTATGAGCACCTCAAGTTGGCATACAGAACTTCAGATTCACCGGATAAGGCCCTACTCTCAGGGAATTTTACGATTACGACTTCTAATTTCTTCTTCAATTCGCGGCTCGTTAAAGAGATCGGGGCATTCAAACCCTATACGTATATACTCGATTATGACTTTGCCTTCAGGGCAGCCCGAAACCGTCCGAGAAGTTTCGTGTTCCTCGATGACAGGAAACTGCTCTCCTACAGGTTGCACGGCCAGAATACCATTCTCAGAAACCCGCTGGGCGCTAATTACGAGACGTTCTATTTCCTGGTTAATGCGATCAAGGGCGTTTTCGGCCCGGATATGGAGATACCCGTGGAGCATCTCAACAAGATAAGGCGGTATCTGGTAAAAGAGCTGACGCTCAGACGGAAAAAAGATATTGCCGCAATAAGCAAGGACCTGACGGCTGCGATTGAAATCAAGTCCGCGGAACTGGCGGAAAAATCTGTAGAAGTGGCGCAGAAGTCCACTGAACTCGAGTTTGCCTCGCGAGAGTTGACTTTGACTATTCAGGAACTCCATGAAGTGGAGAGAAGACTCAGTGAAGAAGCGGGTTTCAACCAGAGGCAACTGAATGAGTTCTATTTTATAAAGAATTCTTTTAGTTTTAGAATCGGAAGGCTCTTAACCCTGCCTTTGCGCACGCTCAGTAGGAACCCTCTGACGCCGATGAATGCAACGGCCCGGGACATCTGCGACCTTCATGCTAAGCTGGACCCCGTTGTCCCTCACGTCGATGTCATCTCCTTTGACATTTTTGACACCATCTTTGAACGGGACATCGACCCTCCCGACAAGGTAAAGGAAATAGTTGCTCGGCGTGTCGCCGCGATTCTTAAGGACGTCTATCACATCACCTGCTCGCCTCTTGAACTTCTCAGGCTGAGGGACTCCATAGAGTCGAAGCTGAGACGGGATGCGTTGAACAACGGGAGTGACTATGAATGCCGTTACAGCGATATCGTGAAGGAGATGGTTACCGTAATCCTCGGAGAGTATGACGAAAAGCTCTATAAGGAAATGATAGAGGAAGAAATCAACGTCGAGGATGAGGTCCTCTATGTAAAGGAAGGGATGAGAGAACTATTGAAGGAACTGCGGGACAGAGAGAAAAGGATAATCGCTATATCGGACATGTATCTGGATAAAGAGCATATCAGGAGGATCCTGCAGCGCAAGTCCCTGGACCATTATTTTCGTGATATCTACGTCTCATCCGAGTCGGGAATCTGCAAGTACTCCGGCAATCTCTTCAGGCACGTCCTGTTACGCGAGAGGGTCCTGCCGGGACAGATGATCCACATTGGCGATAACAGAATATCCGACCACCGTGTTCCCATGAGGCTTGGAATTCACACGATCTATCTCAAAGACGTGTCACACCTTAGAAGGAAATATGTTTTAAAAACATACAACAGGCTGGCAACGAGGAATTCCTACTGGAAGGGAAGACATCTTCTTCAGTTGGTTCGTCCTTTGAGGGGAGGCGAAGACTTTTTTTACACCTATGGCTTCTCCTTCCTCGGACCCGTTTACTCGGCGTTTGTTTACGGAGTCATCGAAACAATAAAGAAACAGAACATCAGGAAAGTCTATTTCCTTGCAAGGGAAGGGGAGCTTTTCCTACGTCTCTTCAACACGTTTGAGAGCCATTTCTTTGAAAAGGGAACTGCGCCGGATAAGCAATACATATACCTCACAAGAAAATCCACCGCACTTGCATCTGCCTATCAGGGGCTTTCTTACCAAAAGGCGATTATGGCACTCTACAATCCAAAGCAGCAGGGACTGCAATCCATATGCGACGTCTTCGGGTTGCCCTCCGGGGAGTTCACGGACATCGCCGGACGGTATGGCCTCACCGACATGAGAAAACCCCTACATGACTGGCATGACGAGCGCTTCAAGAAGCTGTTGATGGACGCGAGGTTACAGGATATCGTCACGAGATATGCCCGCGCAGACAGAGAACTCCTCGCACGTTATCTCGAACAAATCGGATTTTTCAATAATAGCGCTGTTGCTTTCGTGGACGTAGGATGGAATGCAACGATTCAGAAATTTGTCCAAGACGCTTTCATCGAAAGAGCTGATTACCCTCACATCTACGGCCTCTATCTGGGCTTCGTTGATGGGATCAGGCATGCCTTCGACCCGCAGAAGAACACGATTCAGGGCTTCTTCTATGATTATCGCCGCAATGACCCTGCCGAAAAGATACTCAACAGATTTAAGGAGATATTCGAGGAGGGAGCGCGTGCCATGCATTCCACGACAATCGGGTACAGACGTAATTCTGAGACGGAACTGATTGAACCCGTTTTCAAGAACGATCGGGCATATGACAGAACAGTAGAACTTTTGCATAACGGAAAGATAGCGCAGATCCAGCTTGGGGCCCTCAGTTTCTCGATGGAATTCATCAGGGCTGTCCACCTTACCGGGTATTCCTTTGAAGATATCAAGCCTTTTCTCCTGACCCTCATCGAGCGGTGTATCGCGTTCCCGGGAAGCGAAGAGACAAAGAGCCTGATGGACCTGAAACATTCGGAGGATTTCGGTTATGAAAATGTAATGGACTTAACCTCGGACAAAATAAGCAGCCTTAAGACCATCCTCCATCCGGGCAAATTCGTGAACAAGATCAAATATTCTAACTGGCCGTACGGGACAGCGAGGTCGTCAGGCATTCCGGGAATCAACCTGCTTGTGAGGCTGTATGATCTGTTGTGGAGGCCCTGAGAGCTGTGAACAATTCCTATTTTAAGAAGGACCTGGATATTCTCCGATGCGGTCTTCCGTCTGTCCTGCTTGTTGCCTTGGTTCATCGGGTAATGTTCAGGATCAGACGTGGGCATCCTCTTTTTTCCCCACGACTCTCCGAGTGGGCAATTGCTTTAGCAGCGCACCGGTTTTTCCACGTATTCCATATTGGTTATAATCTCAGGAACGTGGTGAGGAAGATCAAGGCAAGGCTGCGGGGTTAAGAAGTCCTTCCGGGCGTGTTCCCGCAACAAGCAGTTACCAGACGGAACGAAAGGGAAAGTGCTTCAGATAGAACCTCATGAGCCCCCGATAGAACATTAACCACTTTTTTTTATATCCCAACCGCTTCACTGAAGCGCTCCTATGGTGGATCGCTTTTGCCTCGGGGAAAAGATAGATCCTATAGAGAGTATTCGTATAAAGCCTGTAGCACCAGTCCACGTCATTGAAAAAAATGGGAAAGCCTTCGTCCATAGGTCCCACCGAATCCCAGCATTTCCTTTTGACCATCAGAGCCGACGCCATAGGCTGCTGTACAATCCTCGTACTAAGATGTTCCTCTTCCTTCAATGTCCACCGCCGATAATGCCCAATCTTGTCGATACCGAAATATTCCATCAAGAGCGCCGGAAGCGTCGGGAAACGGCTGCATGATATCTGCTTTCTCCCGTCGGGGTAATATAACCTGGGTACAACGGCTCCTGCGTCCGGATTGGTGATAAGGAAGGAGAAAAGCATCTTCACGCTGTTTTCAGCCAGTGTGATATCGTTGTTAAGAAGAAAGATAGGATCCCCTGTTGACAATTTTACGCCCTGGTTGACTGCCTCCGCATATCCGCGATTGGTATCGTTCTGTACCCACATCACTCCGGGAAAGGTTTTCTTGATATGCGCGGCGCTGTTATCTTCCGACGCATTGTCCACCACGATTATCTCAAGAGAGAGAGAGGCATCGGTTTCGTATATTGAAGATATGCACTCGTGGAGCAATTGCCTGTGGTTCCAGTTGGCGATGATGAAGGAGACCTTGCAGCCGTCTGTGATCGATCCGGTGTCACTGAGCTTTGCTCTGTAATCAGAAGCTTGCACTATATCGTCATTCGCTTTCATGAGAGTTCACACTTCGATGTGCGCCAACCGTATCAACCTAAGAAACCACTGTCTTATTCTATAAGACCTGGTCAAAAGTCTCCATCCCCGCATAGCATGGATGCTCTGTATATACGAATCTCTTTCTTGCAAAATATTTCTGAGATCATTTGCGACACCTTCGAGGTTATGGATGCGAACCTCAAGCTCTCTCAGGCAAGCCTCTTTTTGGGCAATCATTACATCTTTTCTATATAGTTTCTCCCTCATGGTGAACACGATACCGAGAGGAAGTTTTGCCCGGTGTTTCTCATAAAGTTTTACAGTCGCCTCCCTCAATACTTCAGGAGGGCTCTTGAAAGCAATCTGCAAATCGTCCCTCTGATAATATACTGACGTAATTTTGTCAACATAATGGAACGGCGCTGCCTCTCCGGCTCTTATGAGCATATCCCAATCTTCGTAGAGCTCAAAGGACTCATCGAACATGAAGCTTCTCAGGGTAGCTGCCCTGAATAGCAGGGAGATAAGCGGTATGTAGTTTCCTATGAGAAGATCATCGTAAGAGAAAGGTGTCGCAAATGTTCCTTTCAGGTGACTGCTCACCCGGGTACCCTCACTGTCCAGTACTTCATCTACGAACTCAACTGCGCCATAGGCAACATCACACCCTGACCCGCTCAAGGAAGCGACAAGGGTTCCCAGATGCTCAGGATAGAACTCGTCGTCATCGTCCAGGAACCCGACATATTCCCCTTTGGCGTTTCTTATACCTTCGTTCCCTGCATGCGCCCTCCCAGTGTTCTGCTCCAGTGGCAGGTATTTCAGGGGTATATCGCCTATGACGCTTCTCAGCGCCGTTGTATCCAGTGGGCAGCCCCCGTCATTCACCACCACGACCTCTATCGAGCGGTAGGTCTGAGCAGCAATACTCCGGAGCGCCCTCATCAGCAGCTTCGGCCTATCCTTTGTCCTGACTATTATCGAGACTAATGGGATAACGGTTGACTCAGTCATTTTCCAGGGTGTTGAATATATGTTTATAGTTTACCCAAAACGGGACACCCATAGAATCCCCTGATGTACTTCACTGTTACTGTTAAGGTCGCCTTTTTCAGGGCGTAAACATAGCCACAGGCGGAACTGCATTTATATTTTGCCACTTGTGTATCTCCGTTTTGAAAAAATCAACGGTAAAAAATATGGTCCAATAAAAATATTTTAACAGAATTTGCTTCTGAATAAGAAGTATGAAGAATTGAAAAAGAGGGAGTTATCAGAGGATGCAGTAGAAATACTGCATCCTCTGATAACTCTTATTTAATTACAGTGGACTAAAATTTCTCCTGTAGTCCGTAAGGGTCTTTGATTTCCATGGAGGATTTGAATTTTATTTTTTTCTCACCTCTGTTTTCCACGTATTTGTTCAACTCAAGATCAACCTTTACAGGCACATCAATTCCCGCCTTGGCTAAAGCTTCTCTGAGATATCCTTCAGCTTTGCCGGCAAAGGCAATAGAATCTCCAAGAACTCTCAACGCTTCTGCGGGGTTATGGAAGCCGACGGAATTTTCAGCTCCCACAAAAATATTACGATAGAAAGCTTCTTCATAATAATCTTTGGCCTTGTCGTATAAGGCTTTGTCGATATTCTTGCCTGAAGCCTGGGCATTATGGACTTTCTCAAAAAGTTTTGCGACTGTTGCATTCGCGTATCCGGCACGTATTATGAGCGATACGGTCCTGTCCTGAATAGTTTCTACCTGTGTCCTCAGCCATTCTGGACTTTCTGAATGGCATTGGACGCAAGCCCTGAGGTCCGTCTTCATCGGACTTGTAACACGGTGGTTTGAAACCTTATAAGCGCCGACTTTTGTATAGGGCATATGACAATCCGCGCATGCCGCGCCGGCTTTCCAATGTACGCTGTTATTGGTAAACAATTCAAACTCGGGATGACGTATGAACGGCAGCTTGAAGCCGGTGACGTTCTGTTTCCATTCGAGATATGAAGGATCACTGCGCAGCTTCTTGATAATATTCTCGACTGTAATGCCTCCCATTTTGCTCCCCTGCCAGGGGAAGAAAACCCCGATTGATTTCATGTCCTTGTCTTTAACGATGTTGTAAGTGACATGGCATTGCGCGCAGACAATGCTTCTCATTTCCTGACGGGTAAGTTTCTCAGGCTCCACACTTAAATCTTTCAAGGCAGGACCCATTACAAATCCTCTCGATATCTTCAGGGACATGTCCCTGTTGTCATGACAGTCGATGCAGGCAACGCCAAGTTTATTGTATTGCGCGGGAATCCTGGCGTAGACATCTTTGTAGGGCATTTTGTAATAATCGACCCCCATCTCTTTTTCGAGTTTAGGGGCATAAGGGGTTTTACACGTAAGGCAGACACCACCGGCCTTTACCCTCCCTGCGTCTATATCGAGCTGATCGATGACCATGTAAGCATGTCCTCGCGGTTCGTTGTATTCAGTACCAAAACCCCATCCGTTGAACAGCAGCGCCATATAAGGATATTCAGACAATTTATCGTACATTATCCTTTCAGCATCGAACCCCTTCTTATATTTGCTTTTGCGTTCCGAGGGCTCGGACGTCTTTTTCCAAAGGTCATACTCGAAAGGATAAGCCTTCCCCCAGTTTGCAGGGTCGACATCGCAGTCTGCGATTTTCACCGGCCTGACAGGCTCTGTCTTGGGCGGAGGACAGCCATACAAGAATAACAAAGTGCCTGTTATCATTACGGTGATACCCACCAATAAAACAAATCTTCTATTTTTCATTCGACCCTCCTATAAAGTTTCTCTTATCCCTGTATGAATATGTGTTATTCTTCTGTGGCAGTCCCAGCATTTTCTTTTTGTGTCCATCAGCATGACAGTCGTTTCGTGACATCGAATGCAATTAGATTGCAGGACTTCTTTACCGTGTGCCGATATATTAATGCGGTCAGGGACCTGGCCGGAATAAAAAACTACCACGTCTTTTAATCCGTCTATAGATTTCCATAAATAATAGACAACCCTGTTTTCATTCGGCAGGTGGCAGTCAACGCACATCTTTCTCCTGTGCGCGCCCGAATGCATCCAGGCCTCATATTCCGCCTGCATGACATGGCAGTTTATGCAAAACCTGGAATTTTCGGAGTTGTCAGGCCGGTTTGATTGCCCGAATATCAAAAAAGGCGACAAAAAAATTGCAATAAGCAATAGAGGAACAATAATGTATAACCGAAAAATAAAATTATTCATAATATCCGCATCATTTCTTTTAAAAATCCTTAATAATACATTCGCGTTAAAATTTTATCATATGAACAATTATTGTCAAATTTTTTATTGAAAACTGATCGTGTCCGGAAACGAGCAGAAGATATTGAACAGTTGAACACACTTTATGAAAAAAGTATCTGTTATAATAAAAAAGTTTTTTATAACATTCGCAGATTTTCAATTAGAAGGCTTAGAGGTGATTTCCTAATGTCTATAGAGGACGAAGTTCGTTCGATATTTCCTGATGAGAACAGTGTTCCTGCAGGGTTTCGCATGGATGATCAGGTTGTTCAGCGCGAATACCTTATTAATGGAGAATTGCGCAATTGGGACGGACGGATGCAGGAAGTCCTTTCCCCGGTATTTTTCAAAGGCCCATCAGGTTTCATACAAAAAGTAATCGGAAAGTATCCTTTGTTGACGGAGAATGAATCTCTTAGTGCCCTTGGTGCGGCTGTCCGCGCATATGATAACGGCAGAGGGCTATGGCCGACGATGCCTGTGAATGACAGGCTTAAGCACATAGAGGAGTTTATATGCAGGATGCAGGAAAAGAAGAGAGACATCGTTCTCCTCCTGATGTGGGAAATAGGCAAGTCTTATGAGGAATCTGAGAAAGAGTTCGACAGAACTGTTGATTACATAAAAAATACCATTAACGCATTAAAGGATATTGACCGTGTATCATCAAAGTTTGTTGCCGAGCAGGGAATAATAGGACAGATAAGGAGGGCGCCCCTGGGAGTGGTCCTTTGTATGGGACCATTCAATTATCCTTTGAACGAGACCTTTACAACGCTTATACCTGCTCTAATGATGGGTAACACTGTTATCTTCAAACCTCCAAAGATCGGGGTGCTTCTCCATTATCCTTTACTGAAGGCCTTGCAGACATCTTTTCCTCCGGGTGTAGTGAATACCGTTTACGGAGACGGCAGGCAGGTCATAACTCCACTCCTTGCTTCAGGCAAGATCGATGTTCTTGCCTTTATCGGATCCAGTAAGGTTGCCGACCTGCTCAAGAGTCAGCACCCTAAACCGCATCGTCTGAGATCGGTCCTCGGGCTTGAAGCAAAAAATTCTGCAATTATTCTCTCTGATGCGGACATGGATACGACTGTCCGGGAATGTGTGATGGGAAGCCTTTCCTTCAACGGCCAGAGGTGTACCGCATTAAAGATATTGTTTGTCCATTCCCGCATTGTCGATATATTTCTCGATAGGTTTGCTGATGCGCTCGGGAGACTGAAATTCGGTATGCCCTGGGAAGAGAATGTCACAATAACCCCTTTACCTGAACCGGACAAAACCGCGTATCTCGCCGGACTTATTGAAGAAGCCCGGGACAAAGGCGCCCGGGTAATAAATAAAGCCGGCGGTACTGTAAATAAGACGTTCTTCTATCCTGCTTTGATGTATCCTGTCAATTCTAAAATGAGATTATACACTGAAGAGCAATTCGGGCCGATTGTGCCTGTTGTGCCGTTCGATGATATCAACAGGCCCATTCAGTATATTATCGAATCGAGCTACGGGCAGCAGGCAAGCATATTCGGGAAAGACGCCGACGCTATCGCAAACCTTGTTGATGTAATGGTCAATCAGGTATGCAGGGTGAATATCAACACAATGTGCCAGCGCGGTCCCGATATCTTTCCGTTTGCCGGAAGAAAAGATTCAGGGGAGGGGACCCTTTCGGTCTCCGACGCCCTGCGGGTTTTTTCGATACGGACAATCGTGGCAACAAAAGACATCGAGGTTAATAAGGCAGTACTTGAAAAAATTGTAAAGGAAAAGAAATCGAACTTCCTTTCGACCTGGTGTAACCCATAAAAGAACCACCCCGAAACTATCTGTGTTAAGAATTATAGTTCACCGATAGCATATCTCAGACGTATTTTCGCTATTATCGCATCATAGACCGCGTTGTAATAGTTACTATGAGTCCTCATCCTGAGAGTTTCCGCATCGAGGACTTCCGTATTTGTTCCTACTCCTTCGCGGTATCGGTCTTTAACGACTTTCAGGTTCTCTTCGGCCTGCGATACGGCATCGCGGGTCACTTCTATGCGTTTGAACGTTTCTTCTATGTCCAGCCACGCACTGCGCACCTGTAACGAGATTATGGAAGCGGTTTCAGCGCGCAGATTGATTAAGGCTTCCGATTTCCGGACTAAAGCGTTTGCGTTATGCCTGGTTATGCCTCCGTCAAAGATATCCCATTTCAACCCGAGGATTGCAGACCATACATTCTCATGGACCTGATATTTGTTCTGCTGGTAACCGTAACCGCCGGAGAGTTCAAATTGCGGCTGAATGGATGCGCGTATGCTTTCAGCCTGGTATTGCAATGTTTTTGCCTGCTCCGACAATGAAGCAAGCTCAGGGCGCTTATTTAGCGCCTTTGATGTGGAATCCTGTAAATCTGTCTTAAATGGCACCGCTGTAAGGTCATCGATTTTGACTTCCTGGTCCAAAGGACGGCTTAATGACCGGTTATATGCCGCACGGGCAAGGTCAAGGTTGTTGCCGGCCTGTATCAGCCTTTGACGGGCATCCGCAAGCGAAACCTCGGCTGCCAAAAGATCGTTCTTTGTGACCGTTCCCTGTTCATAAAAATTTCCAACATCTTTGGTATGAGCCGAGAGGTTGGCAACGCTGCTCTCTGCAACCTCCATTGCGCGTTTCGACCGCAGTACATTTACATAAGCTTCCGCAACATTCAGCTTAACGTCAAGCACGGTCCTTATTTCGTCCTGAATTGCCGTATTCAGTCCCGAGCCGGCAGCGCTGATTCCTTTGCTGATGCGGCTGCTTGTGAACAAAGGCAAAGTCGCTGTTGTTTTGTAAGAAAGACTTTTGTCTTCCGCCGTAGGAAATTCTTTAACAGGAAACAATGAACTGTCGATGCGTGCAGCAGGCGCATGGTCCAGAACCGTATACCCGCTTTCGATGCTGAGGGAAGGAAGACGCGCGGCCTTTGCTGCCGAAAGGGACTGGACAAAGGATTCTGTGGTTTTATGGCTTGATTTAATGCGGTTATCAACAGACAATGCTATTCCCCAGGCATCTTCCATTGTTTCCGCAGGAATTGCCGGAGTCAGCAACATCATTGACAGAGAAAGCATAAAAGAAAAAAGCAGTACATGCAGCCTTGAAAATGGGTTCATAAATACTCATGTCCTTTGTGAAAAAAGAATTATAAACGTTTAATAAGTCTAAATAACGGGAAAATCATTGTCAACGATAATTTGCGACATCAATAGGGTTTTTAGCCCCTTAATTTGCCGAGTCGTTGAGCAAGGTGCACGGTCTCCTGCAAAAGATTTTCTATCTCGTCAAGCCCTTTCTCCCAGAACCTCTTGTCCGTTATATCTACCCCGAGGTGTTTAAATATATTCTTTGGAGAATCAGACAATCCGGCTGATAAAAACTCTTTGACCTTATCAATAAAATCAGGGTTTTCCTTTACGGAATTCTGCAGGGACTTGGAGATCAGCAGGCCGCTGGCATACGAGTATACGTAAAAAAAGCTGCGGATATGACCCCAGTAAACCCACCAGTTTTCAGAGCCTGGCGACTGTTCGACAGAATCCCCCATATATTCCGACATATGTTTCCGGAACAACCTTCCTATATCCTTTGCCGATAAATACCCCTTTTGCCTGAACTCCTTATGGAGTTCCTGTTCAAACCTGTAGCACGCAACCTGTCTGAATATGGTAGAGACTTCATCATTGAGTCTCATCATCATGATTGATAAGCGCAATTCATCGTCTGCCTTTTTCAGTATCTCCTGGAGTACAAAATCCTCCATAAAGGTGCTCGCGACCTCTGCTGTAGATATCGGTGTCCCGAAATTTAAGGAATTCTGCTTCTCCCTGATTAATTCATTGTTTATGCCGTGTCCCATCTCGTGCGCCAAAGTCAAAACGTCGTTGAGCCTGTTTGTATGGTTTAAAAGAATATAGGTAGGCTGAGATATCAAGTTATGGGCGCAGAACGCCCCGCTTACTTTTCCCTTTCTTGGGAATACATCGAAACGTACGTTTTCTATGAACGTGTTTAGGACAGCCGCAAATTTTCCGTCGAGATTTGAAAAGACTTTGTGTACAAGTTTCAGGGATTCATTATAGGTATATTTCTCATTGATATTTCCATATTCAACATTCCTGTCGTGATATCTTAATCTCTTGACTTTCAAGAGCCGCGCCTTTAATTCATAATACCTTGAAGATATGTCGAACCTGCCGGAGACACTTTGGAGCAGCGCATCCACAATATCGCTTTCTATATCATCACTGATGTGCCTGGTCAGGTCCGGTCTTGATACCATGCGAAGTTCATCGTCTACCTTTTTGTTTGCGAGCACGGAATTGATTTCCGCCTCGGCAACTTCAGCGTACTTGTTCAATATGTCATTGAATGCCTTTGCCGCAGAGTCTCTAACTCTTTTCTGTTTGCTGTTCATGAGGCTCAGAATTTCCGAAAAAGTTTTGTTTTCCTTTTTCCCGCCTTCCGGAATAATCTTCCTCTCTTCCCTGGCGAGAAAACTCGACGTCATCCTTACCCAGTTGGAATAAGAGGTTGGGGTTTTGAGATTTATTATCTTTTCTTCAGGTTCGCTCAGGAGGTATTCTGATTCGGCGAAGATGCGTTCAAGGAAATGCCTATAATCTTTTAAGCCCGCATATTCAAGAAACTTATTCTGCTGTTTTTCAGGTATCTTTGCTATGCGGAGATAAAAGAACTGGATATCGTTTTCTATTTTTTTGCTGAAATGTTCTATTTGATTGAATTTTGCCTTGAGATCCGGGGCGTTCTGGTCCTGGGTAGTGCGGAGCCAGTAATAATAGCCTTCGTCGCCCTCACTACCGTAATTTTTTTTCCATTTTGCATACTCTTCCAATGCCTGTTTGAGGATAGCGGGGTCTTCAAGATAATCTTTACGTTCTTTCCATTTATTTATGAATTCATAACTGTTTTTTTCGATTAATTTTCTTTTTTTTGCCATTCCCGGGTCATCGTCGCCGTCAAATAGGGTTTTAAGATTCCATGCAATTTGTTTCATATATAGACCTTTCCTGAAAAGTAAAAAAAATATCCCCGCCATTCAAGCGGGGATATTTTCAGATTTAATTATCAGCCGAGCGGACCTAATCGGATAAAATTAGGATTTCAACCCTCCTGTTTTTTGCCCTGCCTTCCTCTGTCTTATTTGTAGCTATGGGTTTTGATTTACCATAGCCTACCGACTTGATTTTCTTGGCGTTAACTGCCCCTTCCTTTATGAGGAAATTCTTTACGGTTACTGCCCTCTTTTTCGAAAGCCGCTTGTTGTATGCTACAGAACCTATAGCATCAGTATGTCCTTCTACCCTAATTTTTGCACCGGGATATTTCTTGACAAAATCGAGCGCCTTTTTTAACTCAGGCTTGTCAACATCCCTTATATCTGCCTTGTCGAAATCAAAATTGACCATGATCGTAAGCTTATCGATAACCTTGGCCTCTTTTTTCGCAGTGGCGGGGCAGAGTGCTTTTGCCATTTTAGTGGCTTTTTTGGCCATTTCTATTGCTTCTTTTGTGTGGCACGCGAGATAAGTCTCATATGCCTGGTCCTTTGCCTTTTTTGCTTCCTTAAACTCAACAGGACATGTCTTGTCTTTCCCGGCTTTTTGCGCATCTGCAACAGCGCGGTCTGCTTTAACTAATTCGTGAGGGTAATACCATACCGCATATTTTGGAGCGAATTCCATTCCCGCACAACCCATGAGAAAAATTAAAGCAAACAATGAAATCAGCAGGAAAAGGCCTTTAAAACGAACCAATTGCATTCTCACACCTCCTTGAAATAATTTTTAAACTGCCGTAAAAAAATAGGAGTCTTTTTATTCTCTTCTATATCACCCCCTTTTATTCGGTATGTTCAAATATGTAATGCTGTAAATAGCTCATTGATCAAGAATTAAAAAAATTATATCATATCCTCTACTGAAAGATAACAGAATTATTTATTTATATAGTTTACTGATAATTAATAACCTTTAAATACCGGCAGGAGGGAGCATGAAATACCAGGTAGGGAAGACTGGAAGGGTTGTTGTCGCAAGATTTGAGGATAAGGAAGATATACTTGACAACCTTCTTGAAATTACGAGAAAGGAAAATATAAGGAGTGCTGTAGTCCAGTTGATCGGCGGTGTGAGACAGGGAAGGGTTGTTGTCGGCCCGGAAAAAGAGGAGCTGCCGCCAACGCCTGTATGGAGGGACATACGGGAAAGTCATGAAGTTATCGGTATTGGTACGATTTTCTGGCAGGACGATGAACCCAAGGTCCATTTACACGGGGCATTTGGTAAAGGGGATGCAGTAAAGACTGGATGCCTTAGGGGAGCGTCCGAAACTTTTCTTGTTCTTGAAGCCGTTGTCATAGAGATACTCGGAATTGACGCCAGGAGGGAATTTGACCAGGCTTCAGGTCTGACACTCCTCAAACTTTAATTAAATTATATACCCCGCTGTCTCTGCGGGGGGGAAACCGTGAAGCCCCTTTTGAAAAGGGGGTTTGGGGGATTATAATGCTGTTACAATGGAACTGGGAAAGAGGCCTCATGCGGTCTATAAGATTCGATACCATTTGGTGACTGCTGTAAAGTACCGTAAGGTTTTGTTGAATGAGGAAGTTGAGAAATGTATCAGAGAGACAATGAGGGGAATTACTGAACGGTACAATATTGTAATCGATGAAATTGGATTTGATGAGGATCATATACATATCTTCTGCGGTGCTCAACCGCAATATAGCCCGAGTCAGGTGCTGAACGTAATTAAGTCGATAACGGCGAAACGAGTATTCGAAGAATTTCCGAAGATGAAGAAAGTAGAATTGTGGGGTGGAGAATTCTGGAGTGACGGCAAGGACATAGGAACGGTCGGGGATGCAACAAATGAAGAAGTGATTAAGCGATACATAAGGAATCAGACTTTGGATAAGTCTGAAATAGAGCGGCGCACAGGTCAGCTAAAACTGTTCAAAATTTAAAGATGCCATCGCTGGTGAGAGTTTTCCGAGATACCCCGCCGTCTCTGCGGCGGGGAGGTTCATTATATTAAGGCTCATAATTGTCGGCGGTCTGCTATTCGACCACGCAGACTGTATTGGCTTCACTTTGTCATTCCAGCTTGTCCGAAATCTTTCCAGGCTTCTCGGAATGATTCCCGACGCGCTTCACTTGAGGGAATGACATCCCTTTTGAGCTATTCATAACACCAGTCGTTTGTGAGATACTACGCTAACGTTGTGCGAACAAATAAAATTATGAGGCAACTTGTCGCTCTATTTCATTGAGTTGTTTGTACTTCTATATTATTATAGGTATTATTAGTATTACTCGAGGAGGAAGAATGCTTACATTAAAATTGCCTGCCGACTTGGAAGATAGGCTGAATCAGCTTGCTAAAAAAACTAAACGGCCGAAAAGTTTTTATATGCGAGAGGCGCTCGTTGAATATCTTGAAGAATACGAAGACGCTTTCCTTGCTCTCGAGCGACTCAATAAGAAGAACGCAAAATATCTGAGCACAAAAGAATTGGAAAAGCGCCTTGGCCTATAAAGTACAATGGCACGAAGACATATGGAAGGACCTATACAAACTCGATAAAGAGACTGCGGCGAAGATCATTGAGCGGGTGAGTACATATCTTATTCGCGATCCTCTGAAACTTGGGAAAGCTCTTACGGGACAGTTTTCAGGTTTTTATAGGTATCGCTATGGAGATTATAGAGTTCTGTACGTTGTAGACCTCACAAAGAAAACGATAATAGTACTCAAGGTGTGGCATAGAAAAAATGCTTATGAATGATAGCGTGGAAGCGGGGAAAAGAACTCACAGAAGATAAACTTCTCGATACCTGCATATTCCGGTGAAATCTGGCACTCAGCCTCTATTATCGTGTTGATGATATCCTTGGGTATGGGCTTAGACTCATAAGATCGAACTGACCGTCTCTTTCTGATTGCCTCAATTACGGCATTCATTTTCTTCTTCCTATGTGTTATTGATATAACCTACAACTTAGCCATTTTTTGCGAAGTAGCATGTCTTACGGCACGAAGGCGAGACTTACCCGTGCCAGGGGTGGCAGAGAAGGAGTGGCAGGAATGGTTCAGAAAATGCAGTCTGTAATAAATAATTCCACTTGACCAAATATATACAGTCTGAGTAACTTATATAGGTTATTTTTTTATCTTTTTAAAAAGAGAGGAGGTGATACAATGTTGAAGAAAGTTACAGTAATACTGGTAGCCCTTCTTTTTGTATTCTCAATAACTGCGGTAGCCTTTGCGGCAGATCAGACAAAGGAAGCTCCTGTGAAGACTGATAAAAAGGCTACTCCTGCAACAACTGAGAAAAAGGCTCCTGCAATGGCTGAGAAAAAGGCTGAACCTGCGGGCGCTATGAAAAAGGAAGAAACTGAAAAGGCTGAGAAAAAAGCAACAAAGACAAAGAAGGCTAAAAAAGCCAAGAAAGCCAAAAAAGCCAAAAAAGTTAAAAAAGCGGAAGGCGAAGAAAAGCCGATGTAATAAACCGGCTGTGTTACGATCATGGCAGGGGCGTAAAGCCTCTGCCATGATTTTCTGTGGCCGGACAATATTAGGCATATCCTTAAACAAAGTTGACTATACGATCTATCGGGAGACGCAATGGCAGAAGAAAAAAAAGAGAAATGGCTGAACTACCTGGCGCTCACAACGGTAATATTTGCCGTATGTGCAACGCTGTCCACTTTTAAAGGCGGAGGTTTTTCGACTCGGTCCGTACTTGCGCAGTCCCAGGCATCCGACCAATGGGCATTTTATCAGGCCAAGAGCATTAAAGGGTATTTGTATGAGTTGCAGAAAGAGAAACTTGATTTTGAAATAAAAGCCGGAGCACAAAAACTTCCAAAATATTTGGTAGGGGAATATAAAGAAAAAATAGATTCATATTCCAAGAAAATAAAAAAATACGACACGGAAAAGGCAAAGATCGAGAAGGATGCGAAGAATCTTGAAAGCCTGAGGGATCTGGCGCAGAAGCATTCCCAGGCGTTCGGAATGGCCATCATATTCCTTCAGATTGCGATACTGCTTTCATCCATAGCCGCCTTATTGAAAAAGAAAGTTGTCTGGACACTCGGTCTCGTTACAGGTGTACTCGGCATAATGTATTTCGTAAACGGGTTCTTCTTGTTTTTACATTAAGAACTCAGAATCAATCCGGCAGGCCGCGTGTCTTTTCTCTCGTTGCCGCTACGAATAAGCAAGCTGTTTTCTAAGAAAAGAATCAATAAAAAACTATCAGACAAATTCTAATCCGACTCGGTAATAAAGACTGCTATTCCTTTCACTCCAGCGAACAATCGCTGTTTGATGAGGGTTATAATTATTGTTCTTGATTGTTATCTTTTGGTCCTTATTAAGAAAGTTAGTTGTGAAAAGACAAAGTCCGGATTTACTGATATTTGCTATAACTCCGTCAAAAGTATCATTCTCATGCAGGGAATTCAAAGTATATTCTATTACGCCGACTATATCGTTCCGATTCTCTCTCCTTTGATCGGATAGTTCGTCCAGGTAAACAGCTTTGATGGTTCTGAAATTATTTACCCCATGATGTCCACTTTTTAGCAATAAAAAAAGACAAACTTGAAGTTCTACCGGCTTGTTCGAAAAGACCTGTTATTTCCCGATGCTTTCTTAAGAAACTCCAAAATTATAAGCCGGTCGATAATTTAATGCGACATTATCACAATAAACTTAAAATTGTCAATTTATAATTATTTATTGATTAAAAAGTTTCTAAATTGAACGTATCCATTAAGGACTTGGATCTCCGGTTTGCAATGGGTATAACCTTAATGAACAATTTCCTTGAAAATCTCCTGGAAATCTGTTATCCAATATGCTATGGCAGTGAAAGAGAACGTAAATGTCTTGAGGGAATATCTTGAGCATCTTGAAAAGAAAGTGGAAGACCTTAAGATTTTTACCGAAGTCTCTGCAATTATATCGTCAACCCTCGATTTTCAAGAGCTTATGACTATTGTGATGGAAAAGGCAAAGGGTCTAATGAATGCCGAAGGATGTTCTATCCTTCTGTACAACAGAGAGACCGGGAAGCTGGAATTTGAGGTTGCGCTGTGCGGAGACGAGTCTACATCAGACGCCTTAAAGACAAAAATTACCCTTGATATCGGACAGGGCATCGCCGGATGGGTTGCGGAGAAACAGGAAGTGCTGTTCATTAAGGATGTGAAGGCGGACCGCAGATTCTATCAGGATGCCGACAAGCAGACAGGGTTTGTGACAAAGAGCCTTATCGCCGTGCCGCTTATAGGGAGAAGAGGGCTCATAGGAGTGGCGGAGATCATTAATCCCCAGAAAGAGGATTATGATATCGACATACTGAAGTTACTCAGCAAGCATTTTGCTATTGCTATTGAAAATGCATTGTATCACAAAGAATCGATTGAGAAAGAGAGACTGAAGCAGGAACTCGATATTGCAGCTTCTTTGCAGAAAAGTTTTCTTCCGGAATCGCCGACTTTCACAAAGGACAATCTTACGGCTTCGGCAGTAAATATTCCCGCGAGACAGGTTGGGGGAGACTTGTATGATTTTATTGAGCCGGTTAAAGGTAAGGTTGGGGTTTTCATAGGCGATGTCTCAGGGAAAGGTGTATCAGCCGCGCTTTATATGGCAAAGATTATCAGCGACTTTCGGTATATTGCCAATGGGACGCCTTCTCCAGGGACTGTCATGAACAGGCTGAATTCCCTGCTTTCAAGTGCGCCGAGGGGCATGTTTCTGACCGCTGTTTATATGATAGCGGACACAAAAAAAGGCAAAATGGACATTTCGGTCGCCGGGCATCCTCCGTTTATGTGGCTTAGAGACGAGAAAGTAAAGATCATGTCCATACCGGCGGGTCCCCCTCTGGGGATAGTACCCGGAGATTACCCTGTGAGTAAGTTTTCTTTGAAACACGGCGACAGGCTGCTCTTCTTGACTGACGGGGTGTTTGAGGCGAAGAACAGGAAAGGCCGGCGGATGGGTTTTGATAGTCTCGTCGATTTTATCAAAGAGGGCGTAGACAAAGGACCGTTGATTGATATGATCACGGAGCATGTGAACAAGTTTTCGAGAGGTATGGAAAGGGCGGATGACCTCACTATTATTGAAGTGAGGTTTGGGTAACAGTGAAAGATTCCGTCATTATTACAGTCCCGTCTCATCCGAAGTATCTTTCGGTGGTCAGGGCGGTAACAGCCAGGATGGGGCAGTTGCATGAGATGACCGAGACTGCGATAGATGATATAAAACTTGCCGTTGACGAGGCGTGCTCAAACGTTATAAAACATGCATACAGAGGAGAAACATCCCGGAAGATTACTCTGAGATATACTATAAAACGAGGGGTTTTCACAGTGAACATAGACGATAACGGTATAAAGTCGGCTATCGAACAAATGAGGGGGAGAAGCCTTGATGATGTAAAACCGGGCGGGCTTGGCGTCCATTTTATACGAAAAGTATTTGATGTGGTCGAGCTGGACGATAGAAAGCAGAGGGGTAACAGGTTGATATTGATTAAATATACGGGCAACAAATGACTATCGAATTTGTAAACTATAAGGGCAAAAAGGTTATTGTATTATCGGGTGATATCGATATGTATTCATCTCCGGATCTGAGGAAAGAGTTGATGACCTTGATTATGAAAAAGGCGAACTCTCTCTTTATTGATTTCAAATGCGTTTCTTATATAGACAGTTCCGGCATTGCGACATTTGTTGAAGGGTTAAAATACATGAAATCCTACGGCGGAAAATTACGGCTTTTCTGTGTGCCTGACGGAATTATGGAGATATTCAGGTTCTCGAAGCTTGACAGGGTATTTGAGATATACGGAAGCATTGATGATGCCATCGAAAGTTGAAGGTTTCTTCGGTACCATAGGCAGAAAGACTTTACCTGTTTTAAAAGACATCCACGACGCATCAAAGATCATAAACGATATCTTCTTCTGGTCGTTCGTTTCTCCGTTGAGAGGAAAACCCATCCGGCTCAGGGCGTCTATTCACGAGATGGTCAAAGCCGGGTATGACTCTGTGCCCATAGTGGCTGTCATCTCATTCTTTATCGGAATAATACTTGCTCTTCAATCCGCTTACCAGTTGAAGAGGGTTGGGGCCCTGATATACGTTGCAAACCTGGTGGGTGTATCGATAACCAGAGAACTCGGGCCCATCATCACTGCCATTATCGTCTCAGGAAGGAGCGGCTCCGCCTTTGCAGCAGAGATAGGCTCTATGAAGTCTGCCGAGGAGGTCGACGCCCTCATAAGCATGGGCATTAATCCTGTCCGGTTCATTGTGGTCCCTAAACTCATCGCCCTAATCGTAATGGTGCCTGCCCTTACGGTCTTTTCGGATTGCATAGGAATATTCGGAGGGTTTGTCCTGTCAGTGGCGGTTCTTGAAATACATCCGGTCAATTATTTACACCAGACTTTGAATGCGCTGCTTGTCAAAGATATACTCACGGGCCTTATGAAAGCATTGGCTTTCGGCTTTGTGATAACCACTGTAGGCGCGTATCAGGGTTTTAAAGTATCGGGCGGTGCTGAAGATGTCGGCAGAAGGACGACGGCGGCGGTCGTCGCCTCCATCTTTTTGGTGATAGTCTTTGATCTGTTCTTTACGACGTTGTTTTATTATTTTACATAAATGGAAAAGGCAATTGAGGCCATAGGACTCGTGACCCATTACGGAGACAGGGAGATCATCAAAAACGTCTCCTTCTCGATACCAAAGGGCATGACGACTGTAATACTCGGAGGAAGCGGGTGCGGTAAGAGCACGCTGCTCAAGCACCTCATCGGGCTTTTGAAGCCCACGAGCGGAAAAATTCTCATCAACGGCATAGATACAACGGTCCTCGATGAGAAGGAGCTTGATGAGGTGAGGAAAAGGATGGGCGTATCGTTCCAGGGGGCGGCCCTGCTTAACTCTATGACCATTTCGGACAATGTAGCCCTTCCGATAAGAGAGCATACCAAATTGGAGGAATCCACCATTCAGATTATGGTACGCATGAAGCTTGACCTCGTCGGCCTTTCAGGGTTTGAATCGTTTTATCCCTCCCAACTCTCAGGCGGTATGAAAAAAAGGGCCGGACTGGCAAGAGCGCTGGCCCTGGACCCGGAACTGCTTTTTTTTGATGAGCCGTCTGCCGGTCTTGACCCTGTTACTGCCGCCGGTCTTGATGAGCTGATACTGAAGCTAAGGAATGTCTTCAAGATGACGATCATTGTGGTGACGCATGAACTTCCGAGTGTATTCACGATCGCGGATTATGTTATTATGCTCGATACCGGGAATGTGATTTTTTCGGGCACGCTCGATGAATTGAAAGTGTCCGATAATCCGAGAATAAGAATGTTTCTCGAAAGAAGGCCTGAGAAAGATGCATATTCGCCGGAGGATTATTTTAAGATCATCGCAGGCGAGTAGAAGGCAACAAAATTGTTTGTTCGGGGCGTTCTGAGCGCCGGATCATCCGACTCACATATCGACCGACCGGTGCGATGGATTGGTTTTTTTATAAACAGGTTCTACTTGTGAGATGGCTTTGAAAGAAGAGATTAAGGCTGGAATAATAGTCGTTGTATCGCTCGCTATCCTCAGCGGCTCGGTAGTCCTGATCGGCGGGAGCAGCCTTTTCGAAAAAATTGATAAATACTATGTGAGGTTTATGAATGCTGCGGGCCTTGAAACAGGCGCTCAGGTCAGACTCGGAGGAGTGCGGGTGGGAAGGGTCACGAACATTCACGCGCCTGATAAGCCCGGCAATCCGGTTACCGTTGAAGTGGGAGTGAAGCGCGGAACGATTCTGTATAAAGGGACAAAGGCGCAGGTAGGTCAGATAGGGTTTGTGGGAGATATATTCCTGCTGCTTGCGGTCGAAAACACGACTAATGATAGAATAAGGCCTGGGGATACCATTCCATCCGATGAGAAAGTCGATTTCGATGCGCTTATGTCAAAGGTTAATGGCCTGTCTCAGTCTGTGGACACCTTAATCAGAGATGTTGACAAGCTTTTCAGTCAAAAGAATTTAAAAGGAATAGAGAGTCTCATCGGAAATACCAACACTGCCATAATATCCGGTTCCTCGAATCTCGACAAAGTCGCAGTAAGCCTTAAGGGAACTACGGACAGGCTTGAACGCGTTCTCAATGAAGTGGAGGATGTCGTTCGCGGCAATAAAGGAGAAGTCACTCTGATGATAAGAAAGGCGAGAGAAGATATTGAAAAGGCGGAAGGAATGATCAAGAGTATAGAATCGACTGCCAAATCTGTCGAAAAGACTTCAAAGTCTGCTGACAGGCTTATCATCGGCCAGTCGAAGAATCTCGACAACCTTATCAACACCATGACGAGAACTACTGAGGAACTGCAGGAACTTCTGCAGGAGATAAAGAACAAGCCCTGGAGCATTATTTATAGAGAAAAAAGAGGAGAATGATATGAAGAAAAGCCTGCTGATCATTCTGGCCGTCTTCTTGATAACGGCATGCACAATGCCTGACACCAGGATCTACAGCCTTTACATGCCGGCCTCACAGTTGCCTCAGAATCCTGAAGCTGCGGCGAATGCTGACGCGTCGTTGGTCATACTCATAAACTCACCGAAGTATCTGGCTCAATCCTATATTGTGTACAGGAACTCGCCCTACCAGTTGGAGATATCACGATATTCGAAGTGGGAATCATCTCCCCGTGATATGGTGAGGTTGGCCTTTCAGGATTCGCTCTCGGCAACCGGCTGTTTCAAGACGATGCGGGCGGCCGAGGTTATACCCGACGATTCTTACGCTCTCGAAATAAATCTCAGGAAATTGGAACGGTCTGATGAAGAAACCAAGTCCTTCGGAGTACTTGAATTCGATGCAGTATTGAACTCTCCCGGTGGCGCAGAGCTCTACCGTACCACCATAGCAAAAAAGGTACCCCTTGGCGATGCCTCTTTTTTGAGCCTTGCAAAGGGCTTAAGCGGTTTGCTGAGTGAAGGAGTCAGGGAAGTGAACGGCGGTCTGATGAAGGCCTGTAAACGATAAGACGGACCAGAACTCTACCCGTGACGTGCCGGGTTTTTTTTAATGAAGTCGTTCAATGAAATAAATACGCTGTTCAGTTTTTCGATATCTTTTGTTCCGCCCTGGGCCATTTCGGGTTTCCCGCCGCCTTTTCCGCCTGCAGCAGTCGAAATCTTTCTTACAATCTCCCCTGCATTATAGATATTGGTAAGGTCCTGTGTTATCATGCAGACAATGGAAGCCTGAGTGTCAACGACTGAAGTGACAATGATAATGCCTGACCTTAGACGGTCTTTTACGTTATCGGCAAACAGGCGGAGCTCGTTAGCGTTCAGACCGTCCTGCCTTATCTTCACAATCTTCACTCCGTTAAGGTCGTATGCAGTTGTTAGTGCTTCAGATATCTTGTCTCCGGCAGAGCCTGTCTTGAGTTTCCGGATTTCCTTTTCCATTGACTTTACGTCATTGATAATTTTTTCAATCTTCTCAAAAGGGCTGTCAGTCTTCAGCATCCCCTGTATTTCTTCAAGGTCGGATTTTTTCTTTCTCAAATAATCAAAAGCCGGCTTTCCTGTTAAGGCCTCGATTCTCCTGATGCCCGATGCAACACTGCCTTCGGAAACGATGACGAAGATTCCAATGTCCCCGGTTGACGCAGAATGAGTACCCCCGCATAACTCGGCGCTGACCCCGGGCACTTTGACCACCCTGACTCTCTCTCCATATTTTTCTCCAAATAAAGCAATAACGCCTGATTTAATCGCGTCCTGTATATCCTTAATCTCTGTCTCAACTTTAATATTGGAGAGTATCTTATCATTAACAATGTCCTCAATCGCATGAATTTCTTTCTTGTCGATCTGATGGAAATGAGAGAAGTCAAAACGCAATCGTTCGGGCGAAACATAAGAGCCTGCCTGTTTTACATGTTCTCCTATAACCGTCCGCAACGCTGTATGGAGCAGATGTGTAGCGGTATGGTTTCTCGCTGTGGCCAGTCTTTGCTCTCTGTCGACACTGCATTTTACAGTGTCCCAAACGTGCAGCTTTCCGCTCCTGATCTTTACTACGTGCGCTGTAAGCCCGGCCTCTTTCTTTGTATTGATAACATGAGCTTCCGTGGTACCGGCGGAGATTACGCCTGTATCACCGACCTGCCCGCCTGATTCGCCATAAAAGGGTGTTTTATCGAGTAACAACTCGACCGTATCGCCTTCATTTGCCTCTTTAACTATCTTGCCGTCCCTGATCATGGCCTTAATCGTGGATTCGGACTCAATAGTCTCATAACCGATAAAATGAGTTTCTCCCGTCTCGGATTTAAGCTCTTTGTAGATGGAAGCAATAGCTTCTTCTTCGCCGACCCAGGAAGCCCTTGCCCTCTCTTTCTGTATTTCCATTTCCCGGTGGAACCCTTCCTCGTCGATGAGCAAATGGTTGTCTATTGCTATGTCTCTTGCAAGGTCCAGGGGAAACCCGAAGGTATCATAAAGCTTGAAAAGCTCTTTCCCAGGAATAATATCCTTACCGGTGTTCTTTACGGAATTGATGAGGTTATCGAGTATTCTCATCCCCTGTTCAAGGGTCTGCGAGAACCTCTCTTCTTCGAACAGGAGCAGCTTTGATGTGCGTTCTTTGTCATGAAGCAGTTCAGGATAAATATTCCCCATCGCGTCTGCAACCGAGTCTACCAGGCGGAACAGAAAGGCATTTTCAACGCCAAGTAATTTTGCATGACGAGAGGCCCTCCTCATTATGCGCCTCAATACATAACCCCTGCCTTCATTGGAAGGCATTAACCCTTCGGAGAGGAGAAAGGTTATTGCGCGTATGTGGTCCGCTATAACTTTAATCGAAATATCTTTGTCGGGGTCTTTGCCGTAAGATACCCGGGATAAAGATTCAATGGATGAAATAATGGTAGCAAAGATATCGGTGTCGAAGTTCGTTTTTTTATGCTGTAAAACTGCCGTTATCCTTTCAAGTCCCAATCCCGTATCGATGCTCGGTTTCGGCAACGGGGTGAGGCTTCCGGACTCATCACGGTTATATTGCATGAAAACGAGGTTCCAGAGTTCAAGGTATCTGTCACAGTCACATCCTACCTTACAGTCGGGTTTGCCGCATCCGAATTCTTCACCCTGATCGATAATGATCTCCGAGCACGGGCCGCATGGGCCTGTATCGCCCATCTGCCAGAAATTGTCTTTTGCGCCAAGCCTTACGATTCTATTTTCAGGAAGTCCTGCAAGATTCGACCAGAGCTCTGCAGCCTCATCATCTTCCTCATATACAGAGACATAAATTTGCTCTTTTGGCAGCTTAAAACATTCGGTAAGGAGCTCCCAGGCAAAAAGCATCGCGTCCTCCTTAAAGTAATCACCGAATGAGAAATTGCCGAGCATCTCAAAAAAAGTGTGGTGTCTTGCGGTATGCCCGACGTTTTCGATGTCGCTGTGCTTGCCTCCCGCCCTCATGCATTTCTGGCAAGAGGTGGCGCGATTGTATGGACTTTTTTCTTCACCTAGAAAGACCGATTTGAACTGGACCATGCCCGCGTTTACAAACAGGAGGGTAGGGTCGTGCCTCGGGATCAAGGAAGAACTCGGAATTATTTTATGACCTTTCGATTTAAAATACTCAAGAAATGTGGTACGTATCTCTGAACTTTTCATTTATATCCGGTATCTTTGCCTGAATTTATTTTATATATATCAATTTACCGTCAAAGAATAAAAGAAGTTTATTCCCTACTACGCCCAGTGTGGCCTGTGTTGAATAAGTCCATTCTTCTCTCGGCTTCCCTTCAAAAGGCTCCAGGAATTTTATGGAATCGGGAGACCCCCAGGCATATCTTACCTGCTCCTGAGACATGCCTAAGTCAATTTGCGCCTTTCTGATGTGCTCCTGGACATTCGGTGGGAAACTCTTTATCTCTTCTTCCGTATAACGTACCGATTTTGTACAGCCTGTCTGTAAAAGGAATAGTAAAGCCATGACAAAGAGCAAAACTTTTTTCATATTAATCCTCCTTTGTAAAATTTATCTTTCTGAATACTGTCATTATTGTATCGGAAGAGTACCCCCTTCTTGAGAGCAAGCCATATAGCCGTTTCTTTGCTGTCTCCGGTGGATAATTTTTTAATACCCTGAATTTTTTTTCCGCAAACCTTGCGGCATTGTCGATGTCCGTATCGTCAGTTTCGCTGAATACCATATCGGCAATATCAACCGGAATACCTCTGTTCATCATAAATCTTCTCGCCCCGTTTCGGCTGAGCATTTTTGTGGTTAAAGCCTCTCTTTTCAGTGTTTCGGCCAATGACTTATCGTCAATGAGACCTGCATGTTTCAGATACTCTATTGCAGAAAACGCTTCGGCCCTGGAAATACCTTTTTTTATGAGGCGCTCTTCCAGTTCCCTTTCGCTTCTTCCCCGGTAGCTTAAAAGCTTCAAGGCATATTGCCTTGCTTTATTTTGAGAACCGTTCAATTTTCATCTGGTCCTTGTTATCTGGCTTTTCGGGTTTTTCGGGTCTGTAACTAAGCTGTTCTTCGAGGGAAAGCTCACTTGTGGACTGGATCCCTTTTACCCTGAGGATAAAATCATCGGGATTCGTAGCCCTCCTGAGCGCCTCTTCATATGTTATCAGCCCTGACTTGTAGAGACTGAAAATAGACTGGTCAAAGGTCTGCATTCCATAATGCAAGGCGCCTTGTTCGATGACGTCAGGGATCGTTTTAGTTTTATCAGGATCGAGGACGCAATCTTTGATCGTAGCAGTGGCAATAAGTACCTCGACGGCAGGGACCCTTCCTTTGCCGTCGGCCCTTGGCACGAGCCTCATGGAGATGATGCTCTTAAGAACGGACGAGAGTTGCATCCGCACCTGTTTATGCTGATAAGGAGGGAATACGGCGATAATCCTGTTGATGGTCTCTGTCGCGTCTATTGTATGTAATGTGCTTAATACAAGATGGCCTGTTTCAGCGGCAACCAATGAAGTCTGAATGGTTTCAAAATCCCGCATCTCTCCCACGAGTATGATATCGGGGTCCTGCCTTAGTGCCTGTCTCAGCGCCTTACTGAAAGATTCAGTGTCGCTCCCGATCTCCCTTTGGTTGACGATGCTTTTTTTGTCTCTGTGGAGATATTCTATGGGGTCTTCTATAGTCATGATGTGTTCTGTCCTCGTTGAATTTATTAAATCTATCATCGAGGCGAGAGTTGTCGACTTACCGCTTCCGGTAGTCCCTGTAACAAGGATTAACCCCCTGCGTTCCATGGATATCTTTTTAATGACCTCGGGAAGGTTCAATTCTTCGATTGTGGGAATCTTCATCGGGATAACTCTGAAAACAATGCCTATTGTCCCTCTTTGCATAAAGATATTGCACCTGAACCTTCCGAGACCCGGAACACCATAGGCGAGGTCAATGTCGTTTTTCTTCTTGAAGGTATCAGTCTGTCCCTTGGTCATGACAGCCAAAGCTATATTCATTGCGTCTTCATTGGTTATTTTCTTTTCGGAGGTCAAAGCGGTAAGCTCCCCGTATATCCTTACTATCGGAGGAGATCCGACCTTAATATGGAGGTCCGAGGCGTCCAAAGAGTGTGCTTTTTTCAAAAGCTCATTTATATCCATGACTATTTCCCGGAATTAAACCATTCGATAATCTTGCCTTCGATCTCTTTCGAGACTTCAGGGTTGTTTTTCATAAATTCCTTGGCATTCTCCCGACCCTGTCCGATCCTGTTGCCGCCATAACTGTACCAGGCGCCTGATTTTTCGATAAACCCTTTTTCAACACCGAGGTCAACAATCTCTCCGACCCTCGATATCCCTTCATTGAAATAGATATCAAACTCCGCTTGCCTGAAGGGAGGGGCTACTTTGTTCTTTACAACCTTGACCCTTACTCTGCCGCCTATGGTCTCCTGGTTTTCTTTAAGGCTTTCTATCCTCCTGATATCAAGACGCATAGAGGAATAAAACTTAAGAGCATTGCCGCCGGTTGTTGTCTCAGGGCTTCCGAACATGACGCCTATCTTCATGCGTATCTGATTTATAAAAACAACTGTTGTAGAAGATTTTGATATTGCCGCGGTCAGTTTTCGTAATGCCTGGCTCATAAGACGCGCCTGCAGTCCGGGCAAAGAGTCACCCATGTCTCCCTCAATTTCAGCCTTCGGTACCAATGCAGCCACAGAGTCTATGACAACGATATCAACAGCGCCGCTTCGCACAAGGACCTCTGTGACTTCAAGCGCCTGCTCACCCGTATCAGGTTGAGACACAAGGAGATCATCTATTTTAACGCCGAGTCTTTGCGCATAACCGATATCGAGCGCATGCTCTGCATCAATGAAAGCCGCGGAACCCCCGGCTAATTGGGCCTGAGCGATGGCGCCTAATGCAAGTGTAGTTTTTCCCGATGATTCCGGACCGTATATCTCAACAACCCTTCCTTTGGGAAAACCACCGATGCCTGTTGCAATATCAAGGGTAAGGGAACCGGTTGATATTGCCTGAATACCCTCTGCGGCTGCTCCTTCGCCAAGACGCATGATTGCGCCTTTCCCAAAACTCTTTTCGATCTGCGAAATGGCCATCTCAAGGGCTTTGACCCTGTCTTTATTCATTTCTTTATTCATCATCCCTCCATATTTTCCGATAAACTTAGCGTTATCAGTTTGATAGTTATCATCTATCTTTGCATAAAAGGTATCTCATACAAACAACTATATTCGGGACCTCCGGGCTTTAATTCACTTTTCATCAGTTCAATGCATTCGACAGAGAAGGACCCGAATTCCTTGCCTTTAAAATTATCGAGTTCGGTAACTGCATGCACAACACCTTTTTGGGAGCGGACCCGTCCGAGCGTGAGATGAGGGTTGAATTCTTTGTCTTCCCTCTGATATCCGAATATTGACATGGACCCTTCGATATCTTTCTTTAATTTTTTCAGAATGTCCGGATCTTCTATGCCGACCCAGATTACCCTCGGGTATCTTTTATTTGGGAAAACCCCTGTCCCATATATTCTAATATAAAACGGTACGTAAGATGATACTATATCCGAGAGCGATTCTTTTATTTTGGGTAATATGGCTTCGTCTGTGCCGCCTAAGAATTTGAGCGTAAGATGCATGTTTTCGGGTCTGACCCATTTTATATCCGCATCATGTTTTTTCAAAATATCCATTACTTCTCCGATATCTGTCTTTATCGGTTCCGGTACCCCTATAGCTATAAAACATCTGAGGTTCATTTCTTAGAATGTGTCAGGCAACATGAAGGTTTATGGTTCTCCATATCTGCAAAAGTGCATTTACATATACTGCTGCTGCAATATCGTCCGCCATGATCCCTAAGCCTCCGTTTAAAGCGGATTCTATATTCCTGATCGGAAACGGTTTTAGTATATCGAAAACTCGAAATAAAAAAAAGGCTGTTACCGCATAGCTGATGCTGAAAGGGACAAAGAGAACGGAAAGGAAATATCCGCAGAATTCATCTATGACTATGTGCCTGCTGTCCTTAACGTTTAATATCCTTTCAGCATGGTGAGAACTTATCGTACCGATAATTACTGTACAAATCAATATGGAAATATGAATAAATAGAGAAGGCTTCAGAAGAATATATACGATGAACGCAACCAAAGTGCCGAAGGTCCCCGGAGCGAACGGCATATAGCCGATCATGCTCAGCGTGGCAATGTTTTTCAATATTGATCGGCTGAAATGAGAACCGGGTTTCACTTCTTATCCCGACTTCACAATTATGTTCTATTCCGGGATTATCCGGTAGCTGAAGTTTATTTTTGCGGAACCTTCGAGTGTCGCTTTAACAGAGCAATACTTATTCATGGACAGATCGACCGCTCTTTTTACCGCAATCACGGAAATATTCCTGCCTTTTACCACAAACTCTAACGTTATTTCGATAAATTTTTTAGGATAATCTTCGGCCTTTTTGCCCTTTATGTTGATCTCAAGCCCTGTAACGTCCTGTTTCTTCTTTTTAAGGATCGAAATAACGTCCATTCCCGAACATCCTCCTGCGCCGAGAAGGAGTAGTTCCATCGGCCTTGGTCCTGAATTATGTCCGCCGGAAGCACTGTCGCCGTCCATAACTATTGCATGGCCTGTAGATGAGTCTCCCAAAAATTGCAGGCCCTTTACATATGTCACCTTTGCAGTCAGCATGTATACCTCCTTTTTGTATCTTGAGTTAATTTATTTGAGATGAATGCATTTGTCAAGAAAACCTCTGCAGTATGACGACATTTAAATTAAATAACTCCCCCAACCCCCTCTTAATCTAAGAGGGGGCAAGGGGGAGTTACGTAAATCTGATTGTCTGCTTGTGTATTATGAGTAAATAATTATTTTGAACAATATCTGCATTTTTCGGGTAAATTTGATTTTTGATTGAAAGTATTTTTTAATAAATAATATAAATGGATCCGTTTGAGTCGAACAATAATGATAGGATATACCTATGGATGCCTTGATTTTGGCGGGCGGGGAAAACAGAAGGATACCGGTAATAAAGGGGTTTCTTGAGATAAACGGCAGAAGGATCATCGATGCAAATGTCGGGCTTTTTAAAGGACTGTTTGACAGGATTTTCATAAGCACAAACAATCCCGAGCTCTATTTCTATCTCGACGTTCGAATGGTCGGCGATGTAATCAAATACAGAGGACCGATGACGGGTATATTTTCAGCTTTGACCGTTCCCGGTGTATCTGATATTTTCGTGACAGCGTGTGACATGCCCTTTATAAATGATATACTTGTCAGGTATATGCTTGAGAAGTGGGAAAATACTCACGATGCCCTCATACCTGTCTTTAATAAGGAGCCGCAGCCTTTCCCTGGAATTTATTCAAAGAAAATTGCGCATCGCGTGGAGGAAAGCATAAAGAGCGGCAAAAGGAGCTTGAAGGATTTTTTAAAAAGGATGAATGTTTTCTATATATCTGAAGCAACGGTGAACAGAATAGACAGGGAAGGGAAGTCTTTTGTAAATATAAATGCTGCGGAAGATTTCAGAAGAGAAGGGGGCAGGATTTGTTAGGTGTGAATACCCAATGCAAAGCAGGAGGAAAAGGTGATCAGGGGCCATGTCGCAGAGATCAGTCTTTCGGCTATAGCGAAAAACCTTCAATCCGTTAAAAGGATCGCGAAGACCGCTGAGATAATAGGCGTTGTTAAGGCTGACGCTTACGGCCACGGCGCAGTGGAAGTTTCAAAAAAACTCCGAAAGGAAGGAGTTTCCTGCCTGGCAGTCGCATATACTTCAGAAGCCGTGGAACTCAGGGATGCGGGGATCAGCGGACCCATTATTGTCCTGTTTGACAAAGGGTACGAAAAGGATTTCTTTGATCACAGGCTTATCCCGGTTGTCCATAATTTAGATACCGCTCTATCTTTGTCACGTGAGGCCCGGAAAAGGGACACGTCAATAAAGGTCCATGCGAAGGTCGATACAGGCATGGGGAGACTGGGGTTTCATGGCGAGCATATAATCGAGGAGCTGATGAAGCTGTCCGAGATGCCCGGCATAGAACTGACAGGACTTTTAAGCCATTTTTCAGAAGCAGACCTTTATGACAGGTCATATGCGATCTCGCAGATCGAGAAATTTAACACTATCAACGAGACAGTCTCAAAGAAGATAAAAAGAAAATTATTTTTGCACATGGCGAACAGCGCAGCAGTCCTAACTTTTAAAGAAGCCCATCTCGACGCGGTAAGACCCGGAATTATGCTATATGGATATTCTCCTTGCTCTTTAAACACCGGGTATTTGGCGACAGAGCGAAAAAAAACTGAGCTTCCAACGTTAGTACCCGTCATGACAATCAAAACAAAGATTCTCACTATTAGAGATGTTCCCTCGGGAACCCCTATAAGCTACGGCAGGACATTTATCACAAAAAGACCGAGCCGGATAGGCGTATTGCCTTTAGGTTACGCTGATGGATACAACAGATTATTTTCTAATAATGCCGCGATATTGGTTCATGGAAAGCGGGCGCCTGTTGTCGGCAAGGTCTGTATGGACCTGACGATGGTCGACCTGACAGAAGTTAAAGGAGCAACAGAAAATGATGAAGTTGTCATTCTCGGGAAACAAGGGAAAGAGACGATAACAGCGGATGATCTGGCAGATAAAGCTAACACTATCTCATATGAGATTCTAACGTCCCTTGGCGCAAGGTCAAGGAAAAGTTATGTTGAAACTTAAGTTATATGAAAGCAAAAAAACAAATCTTAAGTCACTGGCAAAAGAAGAAATATTCAGATTTATAGAAGACAAAGGACTTCCCGGATACAGGGCAGAACAACTAATCCGTTGGATTTATCAAAGATATGCTGCTGCGATAGACGAAATAACCGTATTTTCTTTAGACCTGAGGAACGACCTGAATAGAGATTCTTTTATCAGTAACCTCGCTGTTGTTGAAAGGATGAGGTCTTCTGACGGTGCTGAAAAATTTCTTTTTTCTCTGGAAGACGGTAACACGATAGAAAGCGTATTGATCCCCGATGCAAATCGTCTCACACTATGCATATCTTCACAGGTAGGATGCGCAATGGGATGTCTGTTCTGCCTGACGGGAAGAAGCGGGTTTATCAGGAATCTGAAGGCATACGAGATTGTGGACCAGATAATAGCAGTGAACAGGATAATAAAAAATGAATACAGTAATCCCACCATCCCACCTTTTGAAAAGGTGGGTAAGGTGAAAGTTTCTGATAAAAAGATTACCAATATCGTATTCATGGGCATGGGAGAGCCCCTCGCGAATTTTGACGAAGTCGTTGACGCGTTATGGAGGATCGTGCAGCTTCTCGGCATTTCAAGAAGAAGGATTACCTTATCGACAGCCGGCGTAGTTCCCAAAATATTGCTCCTGCCGGAAAAGGCTCCGGATATAAACCTCGCTATTTCTCTGAATGCGACGACAGACGAAATACGTGGCGAGATCATGCCGATCACAAAAAGATACCCCATAAGTTCACTGATTAACGCATGCAAAAAATATCCCTTGCGCCCGGGCAGGAAGATCACTTTTGAATATGTGCTCATTAGAGAAAAAAACGATTTGCGGGAAGATGCATACAGACTTCTTAAACTTCTGAAGGGAATCCGCTGCAAGGTAAACCTTATCCCCCTGAACCCATATCCGGGGAGCAGCCTTGAAAGGCCGCCTGATGAAAAAGTATTGGCCTTCCAAAGGATCCTTTTGCAAAATGGGGTAAGGGCATTGATAAGGGAGAGCAGGGGCAAGGACATCCTTGCGGCGTGCGGACAACTCAGGGCAAAAACATCGGGAGAGGCTGATTCCATGAGCCGGGCAGCACAGGCATAATACAGCAGATGGAGCAGGCGGTCAGCGGATTTCCAGATTACTCAGGTTCGCGACAATATTTCCCACCGGTACTTTTGTTTCTACTTTTACCGGCATCTTTTTTTCATCATCAGTAAGCCAAATCAGTATGTCCCCGGTCCTTTGAAAAAGACCTTCTGATTTTAGTTCCGGCTTTACAATGACAGTACTCACCTCTCCAAGATTTGGCACGTCTATCTTTTCTTTTCTGAGCACACTAATTTCCGCCTTAAAGAATTTGTTGCTGTCAAACACATCAATATAAACTGTCTTTCCCACTTCAAGCCGTTGATCTCTCAGATAATAAAAACCTGAAAGAAGATCCCATACGACTTCATTATTAAGGGCGTGTTCACTTCTGTTGCCCTTCAGGTAATTGTAAAAGGTTATTTTCTTATCGTTCATGTCAAATATCGTCTCTTTATCGCTTTTATATCTGCCTTCGCGCTGCCTGATCCTCAGGTTCGACGGCATTCCGTCTTTGACAAGACTTTCAATATAATCTTCCACTTTATAAAAGGCGGATACAAAAGGGGCTGAATGGACCTGAGTGGTTATTCGCATCACGCCGTTTTCATTGGATGATTCAAGGACAGCATTACCTGCATAGATACCGAGCCAGTATATGTCAAAGCTCAGCTTTTCTTTGGTATACCTCGCTGCTTGATGGGTCTCTCTCCGGAAATTATCATCAGCAATATTAGTGTTCGGCTTTATTTCAGGTTTACTGCTTTTAATGGCAATAGCTTCTTTTAGGGGTTGTGCAATATCCGTATTAATTAAGGCGTTAGAATCAATTTCCGGTTCCTTTCTATCTTCCGTTAAGGGGACATTTTTGATATTATTTATATAAGCATCTTCTTCAATGTCCTTGCTTTCGCGAGAATCTGCAGATAAGGGTGGTCTTTTCCCAGGTGAGGAAGCGGCTTTTGTGGATATTTCTTTTTCCAGATTTACAGCCAGGATCTGATTTTGCATCGTAACGGGAAACGACAATCCTTTATAACCGGATAACCAGGACACAAAGGTAAAGTGGAATATTATCGAAAGGGAAAAAGATATAAAAAAAGCAGAAGAATTTCTTCTAAAATTCAGCATATTAATTTTATCATATATAAATTCGGCAATTTGCTCAATAGTATCTGCAAATGAAGCCTGATATTATTGCAATTATTTATATCAACATTATCAAAGGGGAGAAAATGAAAAAAAAGAATTAATTGAACTTTTGAATAGGGACCTTACAGACGAACATGCGGCTATAATCCGTTATCTTGTCCATGGCTGGCTTGAAGGTGAAGACACACCTATAGGCGCAAGTCTGTTGTCAAGGTCAAGGGAAGAAATGTGGCATATGAATTGGCTTGGCACAATAATCGGTAAGCTGGGAGGAGAACCGGACTTCATTCCCGACCCGTATCCTTACGATCCTTCAAACAGGACGACAATATTCCAATCATATGTTGATTACGAGGAAAAACTGGTTCCTCATTATAACGGAGAAGCCGATATGGTTGATGATTTATATATCAAAAAGGTATTACAAAGAGAGGCATGGGAATCCGCAATTCATGCCAGAAAATTCCAGCGGATACTGGACAAGCTGGGTCCTGAAGAGGCAAACAGCGCGCCGGGCGGCGATGTCAAATTGCCCGATAGATTCCTTGATGTCCTGCAGGAAGAGGTAACACATAAGTACAACGAGATGCTGCAGCACATTCGTTATTCCTGGGTTTTTCAGAAAAAAGGGAGCTTGGGATGGAAGCTTATGGACCAGGCTGCGGAAAAGATGAAACACCTTGCTCATTTTGCCGAGGACATCGGCGGTAATGGGATACGTCCGCAATTCAAGCCCGGTAGGATAGATATCAGTAAAGCCCTCGGGACGGCATTACAGAAGGCATTGGAAGATGTCAGAAAATCCCGTAAAAGGCATATGAAATTAAGCAAAGACAATGAATTTAAAAAGCCTGAAGGCCTGGTCATTGATCTTGATCTTACGATACAGCAGGAAAAGTATCAGGATGAAGAACTCGAAGGGATGCTCAGAGACAGCCGCGTCGACTAAAACAGCTTAAATACCGTATCCACCGGCATATTTTCCCAAATAATCCGGGCTAAAGACAGAATTTATTTCCTGTGGGTATATCCCAGATTGTATTGTCGTCATTAAATTTAAGAGAGATATTGTGACAGCCGGACGGTATGTATTGTCTGCTCAATTCGGCCTCCCATCCGATTATAAAATCCTGATAGTATTGTTCACCGAGGTTAAAGTACTTTGCAACGTCAGGTCTGTTAACGATAAAATTAGCTTTAGATGAAATGCGTCCATCAACGGCAACAGAAAGGTTGTTTGTAGGAACACTTTTAACCGCATCAAATGCCCATCCCTTTATGATGATATATTTTGCATCGTCCGGTATTCTTACCTTACGGTCTTTAAAAAACTTGAAATCTTTGCAATTTGTATCATTTATTTGATCTATCCAGAATTCCTGATTTCTATAGCTGTCGTGATATTCATGATTAATCCAGTATAAAAGGATATCTTTACTATGCGCTTTTTTTGCGCTATCGAGCCATTGCTCATACTTCGAAAAAAAATACGGTCCGATCGACCGGTAGAATGGGAAGACGCCGTAACGGAACGAGAATTGCTTTTTCAGCTCGGATAAAGGCGGGTCATTCTCGATAGCCAAAGCTAAAGCGCTTACCATACCGGATCTGTCGGACCCCCGCCGGCAGTGAATGAGGATAGGCTTTTCGGACGTTTGGATGATATTCAGGATATTCATGAGGTCGAGATACTTAGGGAGTTCATCAGCTGTCAGTCCGATGTCATACAGTTTTGCGCCATATTTTGTTGCTATTTCATTCTCCCTCATATGCCATGCACTATCAGTGGCTTTACCTGTGAGGTTAAGAATCGACTTAATACCCTTCTCCTTCATGGTTCTTTCGAGAATGTCGCCGGAGAGCTGTCCGCTGCGGTAGACCTTGCCTTCTATAACAGTGAAGACACTTGAAGAAAAAAGCAGAGCATTATAAGCAAAATACAATACAAGCGGGACCACAGGCAAAGCAATACAATAAATGAAAATCTTCTTCCATGCAACGCATCTTCGTTCATGTATCATCGTATTAGTATAACTGAAAATGGTAAGATCCAAATAGTTTTCTTCATCCGTAATGTGGTAAAATGCAAAAAATATTAAGCCGATAGAGGAGGATCTTTCATGCTGTCTGAAAGGGCGCGCAAGATTAAACCTTCACCGACACTCGCCATTGATGCAAAGGCAAAGGCGATGAAGTCGAAGGGAGTTGATATTGTTAATTTTGGTGTGGGTGAGCCGGACTTTGATACACCTGAAAATGTAAAAGAGGCCGCAATTAAAGCCATAAAAGAGGGGTTCACAAAATATACACCTGTTGGCGGCATAAACCCCTTAAAAGATGCGGTTATAGATAAATTCAGGAAGGACAACGACCTCGGATATGAACGCGAGGAAATTATTGTTTCGTCCGGAGCAAAACATAGTCTATATAATATTGCACAGGCGTTGTTCAGTCCGGGAGATGAGGTCTTAATCCTATCCCCTTACTGGGTATCATATCCCGACCAGGTTTTATTAAACGACGCTGTCCCCGTTTTTGTTAAAACATTCGAGACCGATTCATTTATGGTTAATCCTGATGCGTTAGAGTCTCATATAACAAAAAAAACAAAGGCCTTGATTTTGAATTCGCCTTCAAACCCGACCGGGCTCACCTATGACAGGAAGACTTTGGAGAGCATCGCCGGGATTGTCCTGAAGCACAATCTTTACCTGGTATCAGATGAGATATATGAAAAACTGACATACGACGGCTTTGAGCATATAAGCATCGCGTCACTGGACAATAATGTTAAAGCAAAAACCATTGTTGTAAACGGCCTTTCAAAATCTTATGCTATGACGGGTTGGAGGATCGGTTTTGCTGCAGGACCCAAAGATATAGTGAAGGCGATGACAAATATTCAGAGTCAATCGACGTCCAATCCCACGTCCATTTCCCAGAAAGCCGCTGTCGAGGCGCTCACAGGACCGCAGGACTTTATTAAGAAAATGCTTGAGGAGTTCGACAGAAGAAGAAGGCTTCTCATCGCAAAGCTTAACGCCATTCCCGGAATACGCTGTCTTACTCCAAAAGGCGCTTTTTATGCATTTCCAAATGTCTCAGAGTATTACGGAAAATCTATTGACGACCGGAAGATATCGTCTTCCGCTGATCTTGCCCTCTATCTTCTTGAAAAGGCCAATGTAGCACTTGTGCCGGGCAATGCCTTTGGCGATGATGCTTATATACGGCTTTCATACGCAACGTCTATAGATGAGATACAGAAAGGAGTTGACAGGATCACAAAGGCTTTGGGTAATCTTTCCTGAGATAAAATAAATGAACAATGAGACTATCAAAGACTTTCGCTCCGGTTATGTGTCGATCATCGGAAGGCCGAATGTCGGTAAATCAACACTTCTTAATGCTATCCTCGGTGAAAAGATCGCGATCGTTACGCCTAAACCGCAGACAACAAGGAATAAAATTGTGGGAATCAAAAGCCTTCCCGAGGCACAGATTGTCTTTATGGACACCCCGGGGATACACAGGCCGAGACATAAGCTTGGCGAAGCAATGGTCAAGACTGCCATGGAGGCATTGAATGAGGTGGATATCATTTTGTTCATGGTTGAGCCTAAAGAACCGGATAGGGGAGACATGGCTGTCATTAATTTGGTTAATAAAATCCGTTCTCCTGTTCTGCTCATTATAAACAAGATCGATACCGTCAAAAAAGCCGATATCCTTCCTGTAATGGACCAATATAAAACATTGTCTCAGTTTAAGGAAATAATCCCGGTGTCCGCAAAGAAAGGAGACGGTATCAGCGTTCTTCTCAAAAAAATCTGTGACTATCTCCCGCAAGGGCCGCCATACTACCCCGATGATCTTGTGACCGACCAATTGGAAAAGTTTATGGTCTCCGAGATAATAAGGGAAAAAATCATGGAACTCACCGTGGAGGAATTACCGTACTCGGCGGCAGTCGAAGTAAATAACTGGACAGAGAGGGAGGACGGCCTCGTATCTGTAAGTTGTAACATATATGTTGAAAGAGAAGGTCAAAAGGCTATAATAATAGGTAGCAAAGGAGAAATGCTGAAATCTATAGGCAGCGCTGCAAGGGTTGATATTGAAAAGCTCCTTCAGACAAAAGTCTTTCTTGAATTATGGGTAAAGGTACGGAAAAACTGGAGAAATGACGACCAGTTGCTGAAAGAATTAGGGTATAGATAAATGCTGATCCAGATGAAAGTTGAAGGGATGCTGTTTGATCCCCGGAGCAATATGTATATACTGCTTTTGAAAGAGATCAACGGTAACGGCACGCTGCCCATATGGATCGGCAAACCGGAGGCCGATTCAATAGCATTGGCCTTGGGGAAGGTAGAAACACCGAGGCCGTTGACCCATGACCTTATTAAAAATATTGCCGACAGCCTGAAACTCAAGATAACAAAGATCATCGTTACCGATATCCAGGAAAATACATACTATGCCCTTCTCTGCCTCAACGACGGGAAAAAGGAAACCGTCGTGGATTCGAGGCCAAGTGACGCTGTCGCTGTCGCCTTACGGGTGAGCGCCCCCATTTTTGTGGAAGAAAGCATCCTGGAACAGAAAAGCTCCGACGAACTTGAGGAGTGGCTTAAGAATCTTAAGCCGGAAGACTTCGGGAATATTATGTAATGCTGCAAAGGACTGAAGGCATTGTCCTCAGAACAATTCCTTTCGGTGAAGCAGACCTTATCGTTACGTATCTCACGTCTGATTTTGGACTTATCAAGCTTTTTGCTAAAAGTCCGCGCAAGTTCAGGAGCCGTTTCGGAAGCAGTCTTGAGCCGCTGACACACTCAAAGATATCGTTCTGGGGCAAGGAAGACGCTCCGCTGCCGAAATTAACGCAGTCTGATATCATGCAGCCTTTCCAGGGCATCAGGGATATGTTGCACAGTTTTCTTAAGGTGTCGGAGATCATTGAACTCACCATAAACTTTTTACCTGAAAGAGACGTAAATAGAAAGGCGTACTCCCTGCTTTTAGATACACTTCAGGTTATCGAAAAAAACCGTAATGAAAATTTTATGGCGCAACACTACAAGATAAAACTCCTTAATCTCGCAGGCTTCGCGCCTAAACTCAATGCCTGCGGGCAATGCGGTAAGAACGGAACGAAGTTCTATTTGTCCCATGGATCTGTCATTTGCGAGACATGTGCAAAGGGAATGGATTCGCCGATAAAGATTTCCCCTGCAGTTTTAAAACTCTACACAGACCTGCTTACATGGGACACCATAAAAATAAATCGGATCAAACCGTCAGACAGTCTTCTAACGGAGCTTTCAGGCATAATCAATATGCATATAAAATATATTCTGACAAGACCTTTAAAATCCGAGATATTTATTCGATTGTCACATCAATAGATTTAAAGTTTGCAGATATAGTTTTTTTCAGAGTGATCCTTAAAAGCATACTTCAGCCACAAAGTCGCATTTCCCAAGTCGGTAGATGACTCTCAAATACTAAAGCAATTAGATAAGAAAGATTCACTGCGATGCAGATTCAAATAATAATAAATGAGGGTAGGCTTGGACTCCTGTATAAAAGAGGCTCCTGTATAACTTGACAGTTCCCCTATTTTCTGATATGAGAATAACAAGAAGGAACTGAGACAACAGAAATCTAAGAATAGATTCATTCGAAAGCTTCATTTGGCATGAAGCCTGTTTGACTGTAATTGTTCGTTAAGGCTGCTCTACAGAGCCAAGAATAATCACTACCATACGGAGGGCTATATTATGACAAAAATTACTATGTATGCCGTAGTCTTAGTCTTAGTATTTGCAATAATCGCCATTTTATGGAGCGGAATATCTATGGGAGAAGTCGATCAAGGGAAACAACTTTATACAAATAGATGCCAGCTCTGTCATGGTGTCAGGGGAGATGGTAAAAGTCATGCAGCTGCGTTTCTCAATTCCAAACCTGCTGATTTCACCGATCCGAAGTTCTGGGAGAAAGAGGATACTAAGAAGATAGCAGAGACAATTGAAAACGGCAAAGGCGAAATGCCAGCATTTAACTTGAAGCCAGAGGAGCTGAAGGCCATTATCGATTACATAACCAATTCATTCAAACCAGAAACCAAATAAGGAAGTGGATATGGCTAAAGAGATACTCAATAAATTTACCATACCGATAGGTATTGTCATCGTGTCAATATTGCTGTCTTTTAATAATGCCTCTGGGGTACCGAGTTTTGCAAGACAGGTGGGGATGGAATGCAATGCCTGCCATACGGTCTTCCCAGAATTGACCCCGTTGGGAAGATCTTTCAAGCTCGGCGGTTATTTAATGACATCGAGCGATAAACCGTATGAGTTTCCTCCGCCACTTGCGGGCATGGCGCAGATATCATATACGCATACTGACAGGGCTCAACCTCCCGGTTCCATCGACGATAATTGGGCAACCCGCATCACCTCGTCAGAAAACAATGTTATAAATATTCCGCAACAGTTGAGCGTATTTTACGGGGGAAGGATTATTTACAACGTAGGCGCATTCATACAAGGCACCTTTGACGGACCCAGCAACTCGGTTTTCCTGGACAATACCGATATCCGCTTTGCAAATAGCGGCACCATATTCGGGAGAAAATTGATTTACGGTATTACAATCAATAACAATCCCACGGTACAAGATGTCTGGAACAGCACCCCTGCATGGGGTTTCCCATACGGAACATCCGGTATCGCTCCAACTCCTACCGCCGTAACAGTCATTGATGGAACATTAGGCCAACAAGTAGGCGGTATAGGTCTATACGCGCTATGGAATAATCTGATATATGCTGAAGCGACCCTATACAGGACTACCCGTAACGGAATTACGAGACCTTTAGGAGCTGGGACACATAACGACATGGTAGTCGACGATGTTGCGCCCTATTGGCGACTGGTATTGCAGCAGCAATGGGAGAAAAAACATTTCCTATCTGTCGGCACTTATGGAATGGTTGCAAGTATTTTTCCGAGCGGCAGCAGTAGCGGACCATCCGATAAGTTTACCGACATGGCCTTTGATGCTCAGTATCAATATATTAACAAAGATCATATTTTCTCAGCCCAGACGACCTGGATTCATGAACAACAGGACTGGGATGCCAGTTTTGCATTGGGTAATACATCCAATAAATCTGATAGCCTGGTTACGTTTCGAATCAATGCAAATTACTATTACAGAAGTCATTTCGGCAATATCGGAGGAACTGCCGGCTATTTTTCTACAACGGGCGATAAAGATAGTTTGCTATATGCTCCTGATCCGGTTGACGGAAATAGAACAGGGAAACCAAACAGCAATGGTTTCATTCTTGAGGCAGACTACTTACCCTGGAAAACAGGAAAGATTTCGCTTCAGTACACAATCTATAACAGATTCAACGGCTCCCATTCAAATTATGATGGATCAGGAAGGGCTGCCTCTGATAACAACACACTCTTCTTAATGGTTTGGCTTATGTTTTGAAATTATTGAAAAGGCGTCACTTGACAAGAATTTATGGATCTTATACATAATAGACTCTCACACGGGTCTATTCTTGTTGTTGAAGTGTATATATAAATGCAAGTAGACATTATCCCACATGTTATAGGCTTACCTATTTGCACATGAAAGTCACGGTATTTAACAAACTCCTAAAATGCGTTCTTGATGAAGAAATGTTGAATCCTCAAGTCGATCCATTTTTAACACTTTGTAGATGAAAGTGATATTTTAGATAATGTCGTAAGCATCTCACTTATAGGGAGAAAGAAAGACAACCCGTTAAACCGCTGAAATTCTCTATTTCTATGTCTTATGAACTTTTTGATCCACGGTTTTTCATGCCATCAGCCATTATCTTGGCAAAGATAGTTCAGAACAGAAGCGGCTTGAATTTGGCGAGAATTGTTGCAAGAGATGTCATTGAAATGTGATCGACAATCTTTATGTTTCGAGTCTTCCAGTCGACAGAACGAACCTGATCGGAGAGGGCGACCCCCGTGGTCTTTTTTGCACCATCGAGAATCACCTCGAAAGGGTAACCTTTGATATTCGTAGTAATTGGACAGACAAGACAGAGTCCGGAGGCCTTATTGTAGTATTCCGGCGATAGAACAACCGCGGGTCTGAAGCCTGCTTGCTCATGCCCTAATGTTGGATCGAAACTCAAAAGGATGACATCTCCGCGATCTGGAATTGTTTTCATTACAAAAGCTCCTTTCCAACAGGACGTCCAAAATCAATCTCGCCATGCCGGTTTTGAGGAGTAATTCTGCTAACAAGTTCCCTTAACAAATACTCCTTCTTCCCTACAAGCTTTATAATAATGCCATCGTCAGCTTCGTCAATCTCTACAGTGGAGTCAATACCAATCCCTGCCTTCTTCGCCAGGTCTTTGGGTATCCTCACGCCGATACTATTACCCCATTGGGCTGTCTTCGCAATCATAGAGCACCTCCTTTTAGCGACAGACTTTTGATATAGTATATCCTATGGATATACAAAAGAACAAGCCCCCGGGAAACGAGATTACCTGATAGTACGCACCCACTATCACATTGCGCCAATAATATTTATCTTGAAAATGAACGCTGCTTCCGATAATATCTTCCGTATATGCTGGACAATTTTTTTTCTCCCAAATCGATTGCGGTAGTCGGCGCATCCAGAACCCCCGGAAAAGTGGGTTATGACATCCTCAAAAACATACTGCAATACGGCTTTCAGGGGGCTCTCTACCCTGTGAATCCCGCTGCACCGGAGGTCCTGGGAGTGAAGGCATATCAATCACTCCTCGACGTTCACGGTAAGATTGATTTGGCCATAATAGTGGTTCCCGCAAAGAATGTTCTTGAGACGATCGAACAGTGCGGCGAGAGAAAGATCGACTCAGCCATAATCATAAGTGCAGGGTTTAAAGAAAGCGGAATGGAAGGGGCGAAGCTCGAGCTCGAACTGGTCAAAAAAGCAAAGAAGGCCGGGGTGAGGTTCATCGGCCCGAATTGCCTCGGGATAATCGATACTCATTCGATGATCAACGCTTCTTTTGCTTCGGGAATGCCTGCTAAAGGCAGCATCGGTTTTTTCTCGCAGTCGGGAGCTCTGTGTATTGCTATTCTGGATCGCGCACTGCCTGATGGGATAGGATTTTCCAAGTTCATCAGTATGGGGAACAAGGCGGACGTCTCCGACACGGACATTATGCTGTCTTTGGCCGAAGATGAGAATACGAAAGTAATTCTCGGATACATTGAGGGAGTGAGCGATGGGAGAAAATTCATGGAAGTCGCCGCGCAGATATCGAAAAAGAAACCTCTCATTATCCTGAAATCCGGCATCACAAGCTCGGGGGCCAAGGCGGCGTCTTCTCATACCGGCGCCCTTGCAGGCCGTGAGGCGGCCTTTGATGCCGCTTTCAGGCAGAGCGGAGTTATCAGGGCGCACACAATAAACGAACTTTTCAACTATGCCCTGGCTTTTGCGAATCAGCCCTTGCCGAAAGGTCCGAATGCGGTGATCGTAACGAATTCAGGCGGACCGGGCATTCTGGCTGCGGATGCGTGTGATAAATCGGACCTTCAGTTAAACCCGTTGCCGAAAGATATCGTTGATGAGCTTAGGACGTTCTTGCCTCCGGTGGCGTCATTCTATAATCCGGTGGATATTCTCGGCGACTCAGGGGCGGATAGATATGAAAAAGCTATCCGTACCGTGCTGAAAGATGAGAGGACAAATGGTGTAATTGTCCTCCTTACGCCGACAGCGGTGGTTGACGTTGAGGAGACTGCCAAGGCCGTGGTGAGTGTCTCCAAATTAATCGACAGGCCGATACTCGCCTCCTTTATGGGAAAGCAGAGGGTTGAGCCCGGCATAAAGGTCCTCATGAAAGGCGGTGTTCCTAATTACAGCTATCCCGAAGAGGCTGTCCTTGCTTTGAATGCGATGTATCGTTATAAGTTATGGGCCCAAAGTCCTGAGAAGACGTATCCCAAACTTGACAATCTGAAAGCAATGGCGTCCCCGATTTTTGCAGATGTCAAAAGAGAAAATCGTGAGCGCCTCTACGAAATGGAAGTTCATGACGTTCTAAATGCGTATGGCTTCAAACAACCGAAGAGTTTGTTCGCCAGTTCACCCGAAGAGGCTGTTGCCGCTGCCAAGGGAATAGGATACCCCGTGGTAATGAAGATCATTTCCCCTCAGATTTCGCACAAGAGTGATATCGGCGGCGTGAGAGTGAATCTGAACAGCAAGAAGGACGTTGAGAATGCCTTTTTCGATGTTACTACTCGTGTCAGGAATATTATGCCGACGGCGCATATTTCAGGGGTGATGATTCAGGAAATGATACCCAAGGGAAAAGAAGTGATAATGGGCATAACCCACGACCCGCAGTTCGGTCATATGATCATGTTCGGACTGGGAGGGATATATGTTGAAGTCTTGAAGGATATTTCATTCAGGATAGTTCCGTTGAGCAGGGAAGATGCCCATGAGATGATACGGGAGACAAAAACGTTCCCTTTGTTGAGGGGAGTGCGAGGGGAGGCTGAGGCGGATATCGAGGCTATCGAGAAGTGTCTGCTGACGCTCTCCCAGATGGCTATTGATTTTCCTGAGATCATCGAAGCTGATATCAACCCTCTCCTGGTCAGGGCAAGGGGAGAAGGGGTAACAGCAATCGACGCACGGTTTACCATAGGAGGTGCCTAAATGATTTCTTTGTACGTAGGATCAACATCGGGATATACAGGGAAAACCCTGGTGACCATGGGGCTTGGCCAAAAATTCAGGAAGGACGGTCTCAGGGTCGGTTATATCAAGCCTGTCGGTATCCTGCCGATAAAAGTGGACGACACCCTTACGGACCATGACGCCTGGCGCATTTATAGGGCACTGGAGCTGAAAGATCCGATATCGGAGATATGCCCTGTAGTATTGACGCAGGAGCTGGAAGTGAGGAGCTACCATAAGGATGTGAAGTGCCTTTTATCCAGGATTATAAAGGCGCACAAGCAACTGTCTCAAGACAAGGATATCATGCTCATCGGCGGTTACGGAAGCATCTATACGGGGAGTTATCTGGGCGTTCAGGGACTCGAGGTGATAAAGCGTCTCAATGCCAAAGTGGTCATCGTAGTGAAATATGAGGGTGAATATGTTGTCGATTATGTTCTTCAGGCGAAAAAGGACCTTAAGGACAGATTCATCGGGGTGATATTGAATAAAGTCACTGCGGAGCACAACCAAAGTGCAGCGGACAATGCCGTTCCCTTCCTGAACAGAAAGAACGTGGACATTCTCGGGATAATCCCGCACGATGCGGTAGTGGGTTCGATCACCGTGGAAGAACTGAATGAAATGCTGGGAGGAAAGGTTTTGTGCGGGCATGAGAGGCTTGATAATCTGATCGAGCATTTCCTGATCGGGGCTATGCAGGTGGACAAAGCGATCCAGTACTTTGAGAGGACGAGAAATAATGCCGTTATCGTTGGGGGTGACAGAGCGGATATTCAACTGTCCGCCATTGAGTCCGGTTCAAAGTGTCTCATACTCACCGGTGAGCTCTATCCCAGTGAAATGATCCTGTCGAGGGCGGAGCAGAAAAATGTTCCCATTCTGGTGGTAAGAGAAGACACGTACAGCATTGCAAAGAAGCTCGAAAAACTCTCAGTCCGGCTCAGGTTGAGGGACAAAGCCAAGGTTGAAAAGGGCATGAATCTTGTGATTGAGAACATAAGTTTTTCGTTGCTGTATAAGAAGCTCGGCATAAAAATAGGGAAATAGTACGGCAATATCCTGTAGTGCCTGTCCCTATTTCATTGATTTTATCTTGACATTGCAAACATCTTTGATATATAAATCTGCGGATATAGAAAGTCTTTTGAAGGAGTTTAACTCAAAACTCGAAGACCTTATAATGCTTTTATCCTGAAGAATTCAGAAGGTGAGATAATAATGGGAAACATCAGAATTGCGATTGCGGGTGTCGGAAATTGCGCCAGTTCATTAATCCAGGGTATCGGATATTACAGGTCACTCGGCAAGGACCATCCTGACAAGTCTCTCGGCCTTATGAATTATGACCTCGGAGGATACGGGCCTGATGACATCGAGGTTGTGGCTGCATTTGACATAGACAAGAGAAAAGTTGATCATCCGCTAAAGGAAGCTATTTTTGCAAAACCCAATTGCACAAAAGTATTTAACGCCGGTCTTGCCGAATTCCCCGTGACTGTGATGATGGGGAATGTCCTTGACGGGGTTTCATCTCACATGAAGGATTATCCTGAAGAACGCAGGTTTATTGTTGCAAGAAAGAAGTCATGTGATGTAATAAAGGTTTTAAGGCAAAGCGGGGCGGATATCCTTCTAAGCTATCTGCCTGTGGGGTCTGAAAAGGCAACCGCGTTTTATGCAGAAGCATGTCTTAAGACAGGCATAAGTTTGATCAACTGCGTGCCGGTTTTTATCGCATCGGATAAATCATGGGCGGAACGTTTCAAAAAGAAAGATATTCCGATAATAGGCGACGATGTCAAGAGCCAGATTGGAGCTACAATTATTCACAGGGCACTCACGGGATTATTCGAAGACAGAGGCGTAAAGATCGATAAAACATATCAGCTGAATGTCGGCGGCAACACGGACTTTCTGAACATGCTGAACAGGGCAAGGTTAAAATCAAAGAAAATATCAAAGACGGAGGCCGTACAATCGCAATTGCACGTTCCCCTGAAGAACGAAAACATCCATATAGGTCCCTCGGATTATATACCCTGGCTAAATGACAACAAGATATGTTTTCTCAGAATGGAGGGTAGGGGATTCGGGAATATATCGATAAATCTTGAGATGAGGCTCTCTGTCGAAGATTCTCCGAACAGCGCCGGTGTTGTTATCGATGCAATAAGATGCTGTAAAATTGCGCGGGACAGGGGGATAGGGGGAGTGCTCATTTCTTCGTCTGCATACTTCATGAAGCATCCGATGATTCAGTTCCCCGATGAGAAGGCAAGAGATATGGTTAAAGATTTTATCACAGGCAAGATAGAGAGGTAAATGCTTAGTGCAAAATTCGGTCATTTTCTGGATGCTCCCCTCGGACTGCTTGTAAAAAGAATTCCTTTCAGTCCAAATGTCCTTACCATAACCGGTTTTCTCATAACAATTATTGCGGCTTTGGTTATTCCACATAGTCTTAGACTTGGCGGAATACTTATTTTATTCGGCGGCTTTTTTGACATGCTCGACGGAGTTGCTGCAAGAATAAACAACAGGGCCACGAAATTCGGCGCTTTTCTCGATTCAGTTCTGGACAGGTATTCGGACGCCTTTATTTTTCTTTCAATATCATATTACTTCGCCGCAAATGGAAATCATACGGGAGCCTTTCTCAGCCTGGGCACACTGGTCGGCGCATTATTGATCAGCTACGCCCGCGCAAGGGCGGAAGGAATCGGTGAATCCTGCCATACCGGAATAATGGAAAGACCGGAAAGAATCATTCTCTTGATCTTTGCAACCCTGACAGGCTGGCTTGTGCCCATATTGTGGGCAATGTTGATCCTAACGCACATCACTGTCATCCAGCGGATATATCATGTTTGGCTGGCTACGAAAAAGAAACGATGAGTATACATTAAGGGACGGAGGGAGACCAAAATATTGTTCCTCAGTATGCCCCGAAAGAAACATCCCATTTTGCGCAACACGCCTGCTATCCAGCGCAAAAGGCGGGTTTCTTTTCTGGGGAGTCACCTATAGGAGTATTTTTCTATTTCTTCCTTGTTTATCCGCATATCCCAGACACAGCATATTTATGCGTAGTGCAACTGATATTCGATAAGCAAATATGTGAAAAAGGCTATACCAAGTAGTCGATTATTCAACTTTGGAAAATATTTTTTATAACTCTTTTCAAATGAGCTTACTTCTCCTGCAATTTACTTATCAAACATCCCCTACAAGGAAAATCAAACTTCCCTGACAGACTTTTGCAGAAGAAAAGAGTTAATATTTGGATAGAAACAAAACCGGCTTGTTTGCAAATATTAATAATAGAGGATTCCAAATGAGAAAAGAAATAAGAAGGTTATCAATTTTTCTATTCTTGCTGTTTCTGCTTTTTGCAATGGCAGGCATATCGGGGGCGGATATTGAAGGCACTATCGGAACAAGGTTTACCATAACAGACTCCGGATTCGGGACCAAGAAACCTCAGGTGTATATTCAATATAAGAAAAAACCTGGAGTGGTCAGAAAGGTATACGCCAAAGTGGAACAATGGAGCGATAACTCGATTACCTGTCTGTGGACGGAAACCCTCTCTGCCGGGACTTACAACTTATTTGTAAAGCCCAATATAGCAAAAGCCAATCCTATTGCTGAAGGTACATTCAACATCATGCCACCTTCCATTGATGAAGTTACTCCTGACACTCTAACACCAGGGGCAACGATAACAATAAACGGACAATTTTTCACAAACAAAAAACCGACGATCTATCTCGTAGACCTTGTGTCTTCAAAGAAGAAAGGTTGCAGAGTTGTAAATCCCACTATGGACCCGGAAACAGGAGCAAGCTCATTAAATTTTGTTGTGCCTAAATGGGGATCGGGCAAGTATGAAATCATTTTACAGACATTGGTTAGTGAAACATCTTTCAGATTAGTGTCCATCTCCGGTAAGGTAACTGATTCATCAACTGGATCTGGTATTTCGGGTGTCACTGTGGTACTTAACGGTGTGGAGACAATCTCTGCTGTTACAGTTGATGACGGGACGTATTCTTTCACAAACATCCCAGATGGAAGTTATACGATAGCTCCTTCCCCGTCAAGTTATACATTCTCTCCTCAAAACATACAGTAATGGTAAATGATTCTGACGTTACAGGACAGGATTTTGTTGGAACTCATGTTTCTTCCATATTAGGGCGGGTGACTGATTCATCAACGGGGATGGGGATTGCGGGTGTATTTATAACTCTTTCAGGTTCGGGTTCCATCGCTACTGATGTCAATGGAATATATTCTTTCACAAACATCCCAAATGGAAGTTATACGATAGCTCCTTCCCCGTCAAGTTATACATTCTCTCCTCAAAACATTACAGTAACGGTAAATGATGCTGACATTACAGGGCAGGATTTTGTTGGAACTCATGTTTCTTCCATATTAGGACGGGTGACTGAACCATCAACGATAATGGGGATAGCGGGTGTAACGATGACTCTTTCAGGATCAGGTTCGGGTTCCATCACTACTGATGTCAATGGAATATATTCTTTCACAAACATCCCAAATGGAAGTTATACAATAACTCCCTCGAAAACAGGGTATTCATTCTTACCTCAGAGCATAACAGTAACAATGGATAATTTTGATATGACTGGGCAAGATTTTGTGGGAACTTCTCAGAACTGGCACTGGCGAAATCCATTGCCACAGGGAAATACACTTGCAGGGGTGACCTATGGCAATGGCACCTTTGTAGCCGTGGGGTTTCCGGGCGTCATCCTAACCTCACCAGATGGGGTAATGTGGACGTCCAGAGACTCGGGAACATTTAGTTCTTTGAGTGGGGTGACCTATTGTGGGCGGCGGAGTAAAAGAACTGGTAACGGAGGAACCGAAAGCGTCGCTGATGGAGCCAGCCTGAAGATTGCAGTTAGAATTAATGAGTAGACTGAAGAACCCACCTTAGAGACCCACCTTTACATACAATGATACCTACAACAAAGTAGTTGGAGGTAATCATTGGTAAAGAGATGCATGCACTGTGGGCGGTATTTCACGCCTGATAAACGGATCGGAGCGAGGCAGAAAGTCTGTCAGCGAAAGCAATGCAAGCGGGCAAGAAAGAACCAGTCCCAGCAGCGGTGGCGCCAAAATAATCCTGAGTATTTCAATAACCTGTATCTCGACTATGTCAAACCCTGGCGGCAGCGACGCAAAGAGCTACATGTGTCTCCCTTGCCGCGACAAATGATAAAAGACGAGATACCCCCTTCAAAGCCTTTACAGGAACTGGTTTTGCTGATACCGGGTGGCATTAAAGGGATGATAAAAGACGAGATACGACTGCGAAGGCTTGATAGTCATACGTTTGCGGCCTATGGGCCATGATAAAAGACGAAATGGACTCGTAATCGGCGCTGAGGTAAACTGGATCATCACATCAGGGAAGGAGATGATCCATCAATGCAAGAATCGCTTCAAAACCGGGCGCGGCACCTATATCAGGTTGAAGGGTTGAGCCTGAATCAGGTAGCGACGAAGCTGGGCATATCGAGAAAAAAGGTTACCCGCCTCATTCGGCAAGACGACACCAGGAGAAGATCCTCCGGTAACATCCTGGCGCCCTATGCGCGGTTAATTCAGCAGTGGTACACGGAATATCCGTTTCTGCAGGCCATACAGGTAATGGAGCGGCTGAAGGGCTACGGGTATGAGGGAGGGTATACGGCGGTGAAGGATTACACGCTCCCATTAAGAAAGAAGCGGAAGGGCAACTCCTTCCATGCGCTGGAGTTTCTTCCAGGGGAAGAATCGCAGGTTGATTGGATGCAGAGGAGCATGCCTTTCGGGGTAGTCTACGGGTTCGGCTACATCCTGTCCTATTCGCGGTACCTTTACGCTCACTTCTATCTGAGGAGCTCTATGGAGTTTTTCCTGGACGGCCATATTGAGGCCTTCAAAGAAATAGGAGGTGTCGCCAACAGACATGCTTATGACAATCTCAAGTCCGTAGTCATAAAGAGAAAACCGGAGATAACTTACAATGCTCGTTTTTTGGACTTTGCACGGCACTATAATTTCTCTATCCGTGCCTGCAATCCTGGCAAGCCTAATGAGAAAGGCAGGGTTGAGCGGGTCATCAGAGACATTGAAAGCTTCCTCGTCATCAATACCTTCGCCGATATCGACGATCTTAATAAAAGATTCGGCCTCTGGCGCATACAGAGAAATGCCAGGATTCACCGATCCACGGGAATGCCTCCTGTTGAGGCGTTAAAGCAGGAGAGACTCATAGCTCTCCCCCAAATCCATTACCTGCCTTACAGACAGGAGCCGGCATCCATCAACAAGACGTGCTTTGTGGAGTTCGACACCAACCGCTACTCAGTGCCATCCCAGTACGGAGATATGCCCTGCGACATCTTTGGGTATCCTCAGCACATAGAAATAGCGGTGCATGGCAGAAAGATAGCGACGCACAAACGGGTATTCGACAGAAAACAAAAGATAGAACATCCTTCTCACCGCGAGAAACTTCTCAATATCACTCCCCACTATAAATACAAAAGGATGCACCAGCTTCTGAAGTCCATGGACAAAAACATCGAACACTTCCTCAACCGCGCTGAACAAGAGGGACAGGATCCTCTTGAGGTTGCTTACGAACTGTTCAAACTTCTTAAAGGCATAGCCAGGGAGACACTGATATCGGCGGTCAAGGCCGCCATAAGCATCGATACCTATAGAGTGACCTATATCCAGGGGCTTCTGGGTCCGGCGGGCAATCAGGACAATCCCGTGCATCCCCAGAACCCGGGGCTGTTACATATCTCATATGAAGGGAGGCAACTGAGCGATTATGATGAACTTATCTGAGCTGTGGAGGCACTTCAGGCTCCTTGCGGATCTTGAAGCTCTTTCAAAAGAACAAAAGGAGTTTATGTTGAAGTTCCTCACCGAGGAGTATCATCGAAAGGAGTTAAAAAGGATCCAGTACCTCATGAACATGTCCGGCATCAAGAGAACAAAGATCCTCGATGACTTCGACTGGAAATATAATCCAAAGATACCAAGGGACAAGATCATAGAATACATGAACACCCAGTGGCTTAAGAAACCCAGCAACCTTGTGCTCATAGGCCCGGCCGGTGTCGGTAAAACCCATGTCGCAACCGCACTGTGCCATGATGCCCTTACCAAAGGCTGTCAGACGGTCTTTCTTACCTTGTTTGACCTCACCGCCAAAATGGCGAAGGCCAAGAGCATCTACAGCTTCATCGAATACCACGCGCGGGCAGCCGTTTGGTGTCTGGATGAGATCGGCTATGTGATCCCGAGCAAAGAACAGGCAGACTGCATCTTCCAGATAATCTCAAAAAGGGCGGAAGTGGGCACGACCATCGTCACCACCAACCTTGTACCGTCAAACTGGGGGAAGGTGTTTGATACCGTGACTGCATCGGCGATTCTTGATCGGCTCAGCATGAACGGAAAGTTCATCACCTTCGAAGGAAGGTCCTATAGAAATAGGCAGTAAGCTGGGTAGAATAATAACGAAAGTTCCGAATCAGGGTTACAACTGATTAGAGATAACTCGCCTCGGCGCAGGGCGTTCCACGCTGGATTGCGCCCTGACCAGCTACAGCAGGCATCCGCCGCCGCCATATTCGGTTCCTTTCGAGCGGCGCCCACACCTATGGCAATGGCATCTTTGTGGCAGTCGGAGGAGACGAGGTAAATGCAGGTCATCACAGCTATCCTATAGGAATCATCCTAACCTCACCAGATGGGATAACATGGACATCTACCACCTGGGATGTACCAGAAGGTAATTTTCACAGCGTGACCTATGGCAATAGCACCTTTGTAGCCGTGGGGAATTCTGGCATCATCCTAACATCACCAGATGGAGTAACGTGGACGGGAATAAACTCGGGAACATTTAGTTCTTTGAATGGGGTGACCTATGGCAATGGCACCTTTGTAGCCGTGGGGCGGTCTTACGTAGAGGAGACTAGCATCATCCTGACTTCACCAGATGGGGTAATGTGGACAATCAGAGACTTGGACGGCTTTGGAGGTTGGTTCGGGGTAACCTATGGCAATGGCACCTTTGTAGCTGTGGGGGTTGGCACTATCCTGACTTCACAAGATGGGGTAATGTTTACAACCAGACACTTGGAAACTAATGCTGCTATTCTTCTTTATGGGGTGACCCATGGCAATAGTACCTTTGTGGCAGTGGGGGAGTGGGGCATCATCCTCAGCTCACCAGATGGAGTAACGTGGACATCCATAAACTCGTTAAGAGTACCATCTTTGTCCGGGGTAACTTATGGCAATGGCACCTTTGTGGCTGTGGGCTCTGGTGGTAAGATTATCCAATCAGATCCCATTGAGTAATTGCACATAGTATTCAGAGAGAACAGCATAGAATAGAGTCTTATGCTTGTTATGATCGGGAACATGCAGATTTCCGATCGCTTTAATTTTCACACTTTGTAGGTGAACCTGAGATATCAGACGCACGAATTATTACTCAACTTTCATCTCAGGGAGGACGTTTGATACGGGGCGAGGGTTGCAGGATTTGTTTCGCTTTGAAAGTGCCATATCTTAGAAGTGACCGCAATATTTTTGAACGGAATGTTCAAATTAACAAGCCAAATATTTCGAGACTCACGTGAAGTTGCAGCGGGACGTTCTCATTTGACATTATGGCAATTAGAAACTATTACATTATGACATATTGACGAAAAGACAATAAGGATGATATTCTATAAATAGAAAGGAGTTAACATGTTGGTTGCAATTGATAAGAGAGGAAGCGTCAACCTTCCTTCAACAATCAGAAAGGAAATGGGCCTCGATACGGGAACGCATCTGAATCTTGAGGTCCTCAGTGGAGGGGCTATTGTATTAACGCCTGTCGCCATTTATCCGACCATTAAACTGAATGAGAAGGGTCTGAACAAACTCAGAGAAGCGCGCAAGAGCGGTACAGCGAAGATGCCTGCTCAGTTGGCAAAACAAATAAAAAATGCCGGAACTGACGCCGACTAAGCTTTTTCTCAAAGACATTTCTGTTTTCCAATCAAACCAGGCACTCGACAAAAAGATAGTCAAAGCCTTGGCCTTTCTTCAGGAAAACCCGTTCCACCCCGGGCTGCACATTGAGAGAATCATCAATGATCCAACCGCTTGGTCCGTTCGAGTAGATAAACGATATCGCATCTCTATTGATCCTAAGGCTTATAATGAACCAGGTACCCCGGATTGGAATAAAGGTATTATCCTGCTTCGGATACTTGACCACGACGATCTGTATAAAATAACCCGATAACCCTGCCGGATTAAGAAAGTAAAAAGCTCTCACTATAACGATTCTCATCGAGAAAAAGAAGCTGAAGACGTGTCAAGGCTCTGAGTTGTCCGCTTGAACAAAAAATGTACAGCTATAACGCGATGATACAAACAGTTTAAGGCGGTCGCATATCCCTGACTCTGCCCTCACGGATGAATAGGCGGAACTCAGGGAGTTCAAGCCTGGAAAGGCTGTTTCGATCACAACGGGATCGTTCTGGAAGAACACGCAGTCAATGCACTTGTGCCCCACATTATTCATAGAATTCTTCAATAGGTGCGCCGGAGACAGAGTATTTCCGCTCATTCTCGGCCCCGAAAGCTTTCGTGGCCTCCGAGGGCTTTTGCCTCTCTACTATCATAATGTATTTGATTATCGGCAAAAGAATCCGCTCCAACGCTCTATCTCCGTCTATTGCCCGCAAGCCTGTGAATAGTTTGGGCTAAACTCTCCTTCATAGGGCCAGGATGCCCTGCCTTACGCCGAGATATCTTATTTGCCGAGGGTCATCCAATAACCGCCGAATACGTAAACAGAGAGAACAAAGCCAAGCGTTACATTCACCAGAACACCGACCGTGAATGAGATGAAAGGTTTCACCCCGGCAGACTTTAGCTCCTTAAAGCGCGACGTAAGCCCTATGCTCATGAAGCAGAAAATAAAGGCCCATGTGCGAAGCCCTGCGATAGGTCCAAAGACGCCTGGTTTAAAGACCTTATTGAAGTCCACCGCCGAATAGCCGGAAGCTATTATGGTCATAAGCAATGATGCCAAAAAAAATCCTAACACAAATTTCGGGAACCTCCACCATATCTCCATGGCGTTCGGCCTCACCCCGCACTCCTCTTTCTCCCATTTCAGGCAGGCGATCAGGGCAAAGACAAATGACCAGATGCCTATCCAGATATCCCTGCCGATGACCTTCATTAAAGTAAAGCCCTGAATGGCTGCGTCCTCATTGCCTGCCATTTTCCCATAGGCGCTGGCAGCGGCAAAACCGGCTGCATCGGCAAACTCTGATGTCCCCACCCAAGCCCCGGCTATTCCGGGATGAAGATTAAGCGTCTTTGACACAAACGGGATAAAGAATACCATGACTATGGCCCAGATAACCACGAGGGTAACCGAGGTGTACAGATACTCTTTTTTGGCGCCCACCGCGCTTGCGATAGCCATGGAACCCGATACGCCGCATACGGCGCCTCCCGTGCCGATAACCGCTGCGAGTCGCTTATCGAGTCCGAATATCTTCGTTGCCACAAAGTAAATTGTCAGGCATGTTGTAACAGATATTAGCGTTGCCTGAAATAGAGCAATCGGTCCCGCCGATGCCACAAGGTTGAGGGGAAACGTTGCGCCGAGGAGGACAATGCCTGTCTTGATATAGTATTCCACCCTGAAGCCCGAGTCCATCCATTTCGGAAAGGGGAAAACGTTTGCTATAACAAGCCCTATCAAAAGAGCCGCAATCGGCGGCTCCAGCATCCACCGGCCCGCGTCCTTCCATCCGCCGATCAAAAAAGCTAATATTGACAAGATATAGAGAATGATAAACGCGGGAATAAACTCCGAAGTCTTTATGCGCATTATCTTTGTTGTAATGCTGAATACGACCAGCCAGAACAGAAATTGCATGCCGTACAGAGCTATGTTATTTGAGAAATGCTCAACCACCTTGTCGGTAGAATCGAATGTCCATTTCAGACCGCCCGGATTGATCGCCAATGATTTTGCAAATGTCGAGCCGTTAAAAAAAGCGATAAGGCAAAGCAGCGCAATGCCGAAACCGACATAGATGGCCCACCAATCCTCTTTGAGATACAGTTCCTTCCATCCCATCGGTTTTCTTGCTTCCTCTTCCATGAGACCCTCCTTTGCTGAATTAAAGGTTAACAATGGATGAGACCTATAAAAATTAATTAGTAGGTTAGCGCTATCGATATTGAATGTCAAGATAGGAGATTGGACTGGAGCGGGCGACGGGATTCGAACCCGCGACTTTCAGCTTGGGAAGCTAACACTCTACCACTGAGTTACGCCCGCAAATCAACGACTTACCGCATATTATAACATGCAACGTCAAAAAAATCGTAATACTTTGCCCATTTTTAAACCCATTTAAGAAGCTGGGAATTGAAGAAGTTTATTCGTGGTCGCTTTCTTACTTTTGCATTTCATAGCCGACTGATGTCACCACAAAGGCTTCCGTACCGTGGGGCCTGCTCACCACGACTTCTTCGCCTTCGGTCTTGCGCAACAACGCCTTTGCCATTGGAGAATCAATGCTGATATAACCCCTTTTGAGATCGAATTCGTCCGGACCTACGATGCGATACCGAAACAGATTCCCATCGGAATCCTCAAGCTCGACCCAGGCGCCGAAAAATACTTTCGACGTATCATCAGGCGGCCTGTCCACGACAATCAATTCGTTCAACCTTTGTGTGAGAAACCGCAAACGGGAATCGATCTGCCTCAACTGCTTCTTACCGTAGATATACTCCGCGTTCTCTGATCGGTCCCCCATGGCCGCGGCCTCGGCAACCGCCTGTGTGACCTGAGGGCGCTTCACCTTCCAGAGATATGAGAGTTCCTCGCTTAAATGCGTTCGACCTTCAGGGGTAATATACCTGGAGGCCTTCGCCTTATTTCGAAATGGTTGCATATGGCAGTGCTTGGTCTAAAATTAAGAAAGTCATTCTTTCTTTATCCCAAGCCTGATATCAGCTGAATTAGTTTTGCGCTTTTTACCGATCATTATTCCCATACCATTTTCATCTTCCGCGTAAGCCTGTCCTTTGCTGCTATAAGTGAGTCGATCATTATCCTTCAGGTTTATAAATATGCCTAAGCTCCCATCTGTGGCCGCACCTTGCACTAAGGTCCCTCCCCAAAACCGGTCATTGCCTCCGGCATCCTGGAAAAAACCGATACCGAAATCATGTCCCATGCCCTGCGCCACGCCGAATGAAGAATAATAAAAATCGTTGCCCTTCTGATCTATCAAAACCCCTACAGAGGAATGTATGCCGGCACCCTGAGCGTAGCGTCCTGAAATATACTGGTCGTTGCCGGCCATATCGTTTAAGATACCCAACCCATAGTAATAGGATGCACCCTGCGCAAAATAATCGGCAACGTAGATATCGTCTCCCTCTTCATCTATCAGCATCCCTATCCCCCCAGGCACACCGTTTATGCCCTTTTCTGGTCTCACTCCCTGCCCGAAACCCTGCCCCATGCTAATCGTAGACTTCGAGGGGTCACGGAAGTCCGGCACTACCCCGCCTAATTTGTAGAAATCGTTACCAGCTTCATCGATTAGAATGCCGGCTCCGCCGAAAAGACCCAGTCCCTGTCCCTGATACGTGCAAAGATAGCAATTATCGCCTTTGCTATTTACGATTAGGCCGACACCCATTTGTCCTACACCTTGGGAGAAGCTCCTTGCGGTATAAACTCCGTTCCCATCGCCATGGTAAAGGAATCCGATACCCCAAAAACCAACTCCCTGACTTGCATCCAATGAAACAAACGTCGCATTACCTCCGAGATCAATCAAAAAGCCACCACCCAAAACTCCAGCTCCTTGGGAAAAATTCTCGTTGCTGATGTAACGATTATTCCCTCCCCAATCAATTACCAAAGATACAGGCATTCCGGGTCGAGTTCCCCCCGCGTTATTGAGGTAGAGGTTATCACCGCCAAGGTCAAGAATCAAAGCTGCATCATCCCTGTATACATTAGGTCCGGGACCGCCTACGATAACCTTGCCTATGGGGGTCATAGACTCGTAGAGTATTTCCTTATTATTGCCGAACCGATTAATGAGGTCATCTTTCAAATGCGACAGATTGTCCCGGGTAAAAAAGGAAAGAAGGGGAGAAAATGCGTTAAAGAGTTTTGCACGATCCACCTTCATCGAAATATCGAGTATCCTATTCCACTGGCTGTCGTCCCATGGATTTAACGCCTTATTCCACAACAGCTCTTTCTCTTCCGGCGTTAAGTTGTTTAAGGCCTCTTCAACTTTATTTTTTGCTTCCTCCATTATCCGAAGTAATGCAGGAAAACTGGTTTCTGCCGGCCTTTCGGAAAGAGACAGCTCTATATCAAGGAGAGAGGCAATCTCTCGGACACTCTGCCCTATACGCCAGTCATTTTCATGGAAAGGAGTGATGACTCGCTGCGACAATTCGCCGGCAACTTCTCCCGCCGCCAGAGGATGCCTCATCATGTAGGTCAGTTCTTTCATCTGCAGCGGATGAGATTTCTTTTCATAAGCCAGACCCGGGTTATGCACGGCGTTTGACCTCTTATATAATTCATCAAGGACATTGTTAAATGCAGAAAGATCATTTTGATCACGCAGGGAATTTTCGAGCATCGAGGATGGGCCGGAGCATTTATCCATATTAGGGTGCTTGGCTTCCGGTTGTTCATGCGTCGGCCTCTCTTCCAGTACGGCGGTCATAGAAAGTTGTTGGTCGTTACGCAAAATACCCAGTGCGACCTGAGCCCCGATTTTTTGCTGCTCAATCATTTTTCTGAAAGACGTTAGGATGTGCTCAACATCACCGCAGGCAGGATTGCCGTTAATGGACAGGATGATATCCCCGTCTTTGAGACCCGTCTTTGCCGCCGCCGTTCCGTCTATAACTCCTGCAACCTGTATGAAAGTACTTTCCTTACACGCGTGAATAGATTGTTCTAATTTCTTGGAAGCCAAATAGATTCCAAGATAAGACTTACGTTCAATTGCGGGATAAGGTTTTGACGGCACATGGAGCAAGTCACAATATGAGAAGGGTCCTATCAACGGAATGGAGTTTTGTTGCGATAAAAACTTCCCGCTACACGAAAAAGAAAATACAGTCAAGAAAACGCAGAGATACCATTTTCTCATCATTTAATCCGTCTTCATATATTATATTTACAAAAGCTTTTGATCATGAGCAATAAAATACATTTTGTGCTAACGACCAGATAATGATACCAAAGATTTGAGGAAATAGGGTGACACTCCAAGTTTAGGTTAACGAAAGGAGTGTCATAGATGGAACCAGCAGAGGGTGTACAAAAGAGCAGTACAAAGAGGAAGTTTCCGAAGCGAAGCAATCGTTACGGGCCCGATTTCAAGCTTCAAATAGTCAAGAAGTACGTTGAGGAGAGCGTTCCCGTTCCGGTGATCCGGCAGGAATGCGGAGTGAGCAGTAATTCGGTAAGACGCTGGGTACGTGCCTATCGTCGTGAGGGCGAAGCCGGACTATCGATGAGGTACACCGGTAAGGGACGCAGCCTTCCCACTCCAGTGAAAGAGAAGATCGTCGAAATCAAAGAAGGCAACCCGCTTTTCGGTATCAAGCGCATTTCGCAACTATTAAAGAGAGTGTTTTTCCTTTCCGCCAGCCCTGAGACGGTCCGTAAGACACTGCATGAATCATCCCTCATGACGGCCCCACCCAAGAAGCGGCAGCGTAATATTACCCGTCCCCGGTTTTTCGAGCGATCAACACCGAACCAGCTTTGGCAGACGGATATCTTTACGTTTCGACTTGGGGGCCGCTATGCGTTTCTGATCGGCTATATAGACGATTATTCCCGCTACATAACGGGGCTTGAGCTTTTCCGCAGCCAAACGGCGCAGAATGTTATAGAGGTATACCGTCGGGCGGCCTCCGAGTACAACCCGCCCAAAGAGATGCTTACGGATAATGGGCGGCAGTATACGAGCTGGCGCGGCAACAGCCGCTTCGAACTGGAGTTAAAGAAAGACAAAATCCACCACATCAAATCGCAGCCTCACCACCCGATGACATTAGGGAAGATAGAGCGATTCTGGAAGACGATTTTTCTGGAGTTCCTAAGCCGAGCCCAGTTCGGTAGCTTTGAAGATGCGGTTGAGCGGATACGTCAGTGGGTGAAGTATTACAACCATAAAAGGCCGCATCAGGGTATCGGCGGCTTGTGTCCCGCAGACCGGTATTTTGAGATCCAGAGCGAGCTTAGAAAGACCATCGAGCAGGGCATCCAGGACAACCTCCTTGAGATGGCGCTAAGGGGCAAGCCGCGCCTGCCGTTTTACATGGTGGGCCGGATGGAGGGGCAGTCGGTGGTGCTGCGTGCGGAAAAGGGCAGGCTGAGGTTGTCGGTTGACGCCGAAAACGACGACATTACGCAGGAAGTAGTTTACAATCTAAATGAGAAAGGACATGACAATGGAGAAGACGGAGAAGATAAAGAGCGAGAAGAAGCGGCAGCCGATGAACTACGGGGCAATGGAAAAGTGCAAGGCGGTACTGTCTGTATGGACGGAGAGGCGCAGACCGGCGGAGATATGCCGGGAGCTGTCGATCCCCTGGATGGCGCTTGCGCACTGGCAGAGGCGGGCGATGGAGGGGATGCTCCAGGCGCTGGAGCCGAGGGTGAGCCTGGACAGGGGGCCAGCGCTTTCTCCCCGCTTGCAGGCGTTGCTGGAGAAGAAGCGTCTGACGCTCTTGACGAGCACAGTGCAGGGCAGACTGGAAAGGACGCTATCAAAGGCACAGGAAGCAAGGAAAGCGGAGACGCCTCAGTCGAAGGAGATAAAACCCTCCGGCGAAGCCTTGCGGAAAACTGAGAAACCGTAGCGTAGAGACATCCTAATAATGGGGCAAGGCAGAAAACGGGTGATGGTTAAATATGGACCGAGTTGAGAAAATCGATTGTAGGGCTTCTGAGGAAGGCGATTTTCTCTCAATCCGAAGATTTTTAGTTGTTAAAGGGAGTGTGCTATGAGCGACTCAAAGGATAAGGAGCGTGCCCGCCAAAGAGCAGCGGTGGTGTTTGCCGTGCGCAGCGGCCAGATAACAGCCGAGGAGGGTGCGCGCCGACTGGGCGTGTCCCGCAAGACCTACTACGAATGGGAAAGCCGGGCATTACAGGCGATGACAGAAGCCATGGAAAACAAATCTGCCGGCAGACCGAACATGCCGCAGGACGAGGAGAAGCAGCGTTTACAGGAGGAGGTTACCGAACTCCGGAAGAAGTTGTTTGTCGCTGAAAAGACGGTAGAAGTGCGGGATATGTTGCATGCGTATGAGTTGCAGAATGCCGGTGATAAGAAAAGCGTCCCGACAAATCGGGAGGAAAAAAAACGAAAGCAAAGGAAGAAACGATAACTCGTATGCTTGCCATGATTGACCAGATCAGGGAGAGGACCGGGATGCCCTACAGAGCGATCTGCTATGCCGTAAGACTGCCCTACCCGAGTTTTATGCGGTGGCGCATACGGCGCAAAAAAGATACGCCCTTGGTGCGGCAACCTGGTCCTCCCAAGGTCAAGCCACCGGATTTTGGCAAGATTGAGCAGGATATAGCACAGTTATCTCACGGGCACAATCGCACGCAGGGAACCGGGGCGTTATATGTTCGCTACGGATCCACCGTATCAAGGCGGAAGCTGCATACAATGGTAGCAATGGCGCGGCACGATCTCAATACCTACCATCGTCAGAATCTGCGGCGCATCCGCTGGAACGTGCCGAACGTCGCCTGGTCCATGGACCCCTGCGAATACGAACAGCGTGACGCAACTGGTGCAAAGGTATACCTGAACCAGATGCAAGATCTCGCGTCACGCTATAAGTTTAATCCCATGACGGGAGAAGTTCCCTGCGGCGAAGAGATATCCGGCTATCTTGCGGCAACCTTCAATCGGTTTGGAGCACCCCTGTTCCTAAAACGGGACAATGGAGGTAACCTCAATCATGCAGCTGTCAATGACGTGCTTGCCGATTATTTTGTCCTACCGGTGAATAGCCCGGTCCATTATCCGCCTTATAACGGTGCGATCGAAGAGGCGCAAACCGAGCTGAAAAATGGGCTTGCCGCTAAGCTCTCGTACAGGCCCTTTTGCCCACGAGAACACATAGAGGCATACGCCTCGACGGTTGAGCATGATCTTAATCACCAACCTCGTCCGTGCTTGAACGGTAACAACGCCTGCAGGGTGTACTTCATCGGAAAAAGAGCTTTTTCCAAATGGGAAAGGAGGGATGCCTATGTTTGGATAACGACCTTGCAGAGTGATATACTTTGCAGTGAAGGGGTTCAGCCCCAGGCGGCTTGGCGCATCGCCGTGGAGGCATGGCTGAACATGAAAGGCTTTATTACGATTACGATTAATGGAAAAGTGTTACCCAATTTTTTCTCATTTCGGTATCATTAACTCTTGGCGTGCACAGCGGTGTGGAACCGATAAAAACGAGTGAAATTCTACCTACTTTGCAGGAGGAGGTTTTCGTTATGGTAATACCGCGTTTGATGAAAGTGAACGCTTTATATAGAATATAACAAGGAGGCTGCCATATGGGAACATCAATAAAAGATTTGAGCGTTGAGGAATTACAAACGCTTATATCAAATACTGTCAGAGAAACGATGGAAGATGTGATCGAAGATATGCTCGCGCTTTCGAGTGAAAATTTTCTACTTTCGATAGAACAGTCAAGAAAAGATTACAAAGAAGGCAGAATAAAATCATTCGAAGAAGTCTTTAATGTTTAAGATCGTCATAACTGACAGGCATTAAAAGACATTTGAAGATCCTGCAGATATAAACCCTCCACTCCCGTCCTTGCCTTCGGCGCATATTTCTGATAGCATTCAACGTAAGGGACACAGGTTCTCGAAAGACAAGAATATGACCGGCAACACCAAAGGAGGCACACAATGGGAGACAAAGGCGGCAAAAAGGACAAAGAGAAGGGCCAGAAACAGAAGGCGATGAAACAGGCAATAGATATAAAAGAGAAGAAGGACAAACAACCAAAAAGCGCACTGAAATAGGGAGCTGGATTCAACCGATAGAAAAAAGAAGAAGAGGGTGCAAATAACCGGCAATTGATAACACAACTACGGAATAGTACTATTATTAAAGATAATCTTTTTAACAAGGCAAGTAATTGAATTTGGACCCTCAACCGGCATTTTGGAGCATCCCCGCTGCTGATCTTCTTCAGCAACTGCAGACAACTCCCCAGGGACTGACAAATGATGAAGCGCGGCAGCGCTTTGTCCGCTACGGCGCCAATCTTCTGAAGCCCAAAAAGAGATCGAACACACTCACTCTTCTGCTTTCTCAATTTAAAAGCCCGCTCATCCTTATCCTCATCTTTGCGGTTGGACTGTCATTTTTCCTGCACGATCCCGTCAATGCCGGCATCATCCTGACAATCGTATTAGTAAGCGGTCTTCTCGGTTTCTGGCAGGAACGCGGAGCGGCAAATGCGGTCGAAAAATTGCTCTCCATTGTACAGATAAAAGCCGAGGTGCTGCGTGATGGCGCAACGAGGGAAATCCCCGTTGAGGAGATAGTACCCGGAGATATCGTCATATTCAACGCCGGCGACGTTATTCCCGGAGACTGCCTGATTACCGAATCGAAAGACCTTTTTGTAGATGAAGCTGCCCTTACAGGTGAAACTTACCCCGAAGATAAGATGCCGGGAATACTGCCGGAAGAAACTCCTTTGGCTCAGCGGACGAACACTCTATTCATGGGAACGCATGTAGTCAGCGGCAATGCAAAAGCACTGGTTGTCCGTACGGGCAAGGGAACTGAATTCGGAAAGGTTTCCGAACGATTGGCGCTCAGGCCGCCTGAGACGGAATTTGAGCACGGTGTCAGGAGATTCGGCTACTTTCTAATGGAGGTCACACTACTGCTGGTAATTATCATTTTTGCAGTCAATGTGTACCTGGCGCGCCCGGTTCTGGATTCGTTTCTTTTTTCCTTGGCACTGGCCGTCGGATTGACCCCGCAGCTGCTGCCTGCGATTATCAGTGTCAATCTTGCGCACGGCGCAAAATACATGGCGCTCAAAAAAGTAATTGTGAAACGACTTGCCTCTATCGAAAACTTCGGCAGCATGAATGTCCTCTGCTCTGATAAGACCGGCACTTTAACAGAGGGAGTAGTACATCTGCAGTCTGCCCTTAATATAAATGGGAATGAGAGCGAAAAAGTCCTGCTCTTCGCCTACCTCAATTCTTTTTACGAGAAGGGATTCACAAATCCGATTGATGAAGCTATATGCTCCTATCGCAAATTTGACGTATCAGATTATGAGAAGCTTGATGAAGAGCCGTATGACTTCATTCGTAAGCGATTAAGCATCCTGGTATCTAAAGGTAACGCACATCTTATGATTACGAAAGGGGCGTTACGAAATGTGCTTGATGCATGCTCAACAGCAGAAGATTCGACTGGCGCAATTGTGGATATCGCAGGAGTCCGCGAAGTAATACAGCGCCGCTTTGAGGAACTCAGCGGCCAAGGCCTGCGTACGATAGGCATTGCCTACAGGGATATGGGAGTGGCTGCGGAAATTACAAAAGATCATGAAGCTGATATGACGTTTTTAGGGTTCCTTGTTCTTTTCGATCCGGTCAAACCCGGAATCGTTGAAACCATCTCGGAACTACGCGGCCTCGGAATTTCGCTCAAGGTCATCACCGGAGACAACCGTCTGGTCGCAGCCCACCTCAGTCGTCAGGTCGGCTTATCGGATGCAAAAATTCTTGCGGGACCGGACCTTCGCCGGATGAGCGATGAAGCGCTGCTCAAACGGGTCAATGAAGCGGATGTTTTCGCGGAAGTCGAACCTAATCAGAAGGAGCGCATCATCCTTGCGCTGAAAAAGGCAAAAAATGTCGTGGGGTACATGGGAGATGGCATTAACGATGCTTCAGCGCTCCATGCCGCCGACGTGGGCATATCTGTGGACAGCGCCGTTGATGTTGCGAAAGACGCAGCCGATATCGTACTCCTGGAAAAAAATCTTGCTGTTCTTGTGCAGGGCGTGCGGGAAGGAAGAAGAACTTTTGCCAATACTCTCAAGTATGTGTTTATGGCGACAAGCGCTAATTTTGGTAATATGTTCAGCATGGCAGGGGCATCTCTTTTCCTGCCCTTTCTCCCTTTACTTCCAAAGCAGATCCTGCTTACCAATTTACTTACGGATTTTCCGGAGATGACTATTGCCACTGATAACGTGGACAAAGAATTAGTTGAAAAACCCCGGCGATGGAACATAGCTTTCATACGCAAATTCATGATGACTTTCGGTCTTTTGAGTTCCGTGTTTGACTATCTCACCTTTGGAGTACTGTTCCTCATCCTGCATGCTGCACCCGAAGAATTCAGAGCCGGTTGGTTTCTGGAGTCTGTCATCTCAGCGTCATTGGTTGTACTTGTTGTGCGTACAAGGATGCCCTTTTTCAAAAGCATTCCAGGGAAATATCTGTTGACGGCAACACTGCTGGTTATCAGCATTACGCTTGCTTTGCCTTTCATTCCAGTCGGAAGAAAGCTCTTTGGATTTACAGCCTTGCCGATCTCCTTTCTTATATTGATGGGAGTAATCGTAGCTCTATACATTATCTCAGCCGAAGTGCTGAAAAAGGTATTTTACAAAAGGGTGAAATTTTGAAAGATAATTGTTCATATTATTAGCTATGACGGATCCAAGCATTAAAGGTCATCGCGCTATACTGCAGAGAATTGCCCGCCGGGCGATGATCATGCGCGGCCTGTTTCCTGATTTTTCCCCCGAGGCGTTGTCCGAACTCAACAAAATCAATGCGCCTGCAATAAGAACGGAAGAACCGATACGTGATCTCAAAAACCTCCCGTGGTGTTCAATCGACAATGATGATTCACGTGATCTGGACCAGCTTACTATTGCCGAGGGAATGTCTGACGGTTCAGTGAAGGTCCTGGTCGCTGTCGCAGACGTAGACGCTATTGTCAGGAAGGGTTCGGCCATCGACGCTCATGCGCGGCAGAACACTACCTCTGTCTATACTGCCGCCGAGACATTTCCTATGATTCCCGAAAAATTGTCAACCGATCTTACCTCCCTTAATTACGGGACAGATCGTCTTGCCATCATAATTGAGATGGTGATTGCCCAGGATGGCTCGCTCCAGACTTCCGGGATCTATGGAGCAACGGTGCATAACCATGCAAAGCTTGCATACAACAGTGTCGCTGCCTGGCTTGAAGGTAACGGCCCCATGCCGGAAGGTATTGGTGCAGTTGAGGGGCTTGACGAGAACCTTCGCATTCAGGACCGGCTTGCTCAAAGTATGAAAGCTTTCCGGCATGTGCATGGAGCCCTGAATCTCGAAACTATAGAGGCGCGCCCGGTGTTTGATGCAGATGAGTTGCGGGGACTTGAAGTCGAAAGCAAGAATAGGGCTAAAGATATCATTGAAGATTTCATGATTGCGGCTAATGGCGTAACCGCCCGATATCTTTCTTCCAAAATGTTTCCCTCTCTGCGGCGTGTAGTCCACACGCCTAAACGCTGGGACCGAATCATGGAGATTGCCTCAGAGTCAGGATATGCGCTGCCCCCGAAGCCGGATGTAAGGTCGCTGGAGCAGTTCCTGGTAAAAACAAAAACTGCTGATCCCCTGCGCTTTCCCGATCTCTCTCTGAGTATTATCAAGCTGCTGGGACCGGGTGAATACACAATTGAATTTCCAGGAAACAGTTCAGAAGGGCATTTTGGACTTGCAGTTAAGGATTATACCCACTCCACGGCCCCTAATCGCCGGTACCCCGATCTCATTACGCAACGATTGCTGAAAGCTGCAATAGCTGAACACCTCGTACCCTATGTAAAAGATGATCTGGAAGCTTTAGCCCGCCACTGTACGGAAGAAGAGGACGCAGCAAAGAAGGTCGAACGCCAGGTAGAAAAATCTGCAGCAGCAATGCTCTTGGAGTCAAAAATCGGGGAACAATTTGATGCTATTGTGACCGGCGCAGCTCCCAAAGGCACATGGGTTCGTCTTCTTCAGTTGCCCATTGAAGGGAAATTAGTACAAGGGTTCAAAGGTATGGACATAGGCCGGCGGATTCGCGTACAGCTGATTCACACTGACGTGGAGCAGGGATTCATCGACTTCAAGAAAATTGAGTGACATGCTGCTTTCAGAAATTGAGATAAGGAGTAAGGTACTCAGAGACCGCTATAACTCTATCGTCTTCGAAAAGGGAAGGGGAAAGGTTTACCTTGTTGGTGGATATGTACGTGACATTTTGAGAGGAATAAAATCTCAGGACAGAGATTATATCGTCTTCGGAAATCTCAGGTCTTTTGTAAATGATATAAAGAGAAATACTGGAGGGAGCGTTGTTGAATTCAAAACTGAAGGAACGATCAGGATAGCTTTTACAAAAGGAGTCACCCTGGATTTTTCATCGCCGATTGGAACACTTGGAGAAGATTTGTCCAGAAGAGATTTCACGATTAATGCCATGGCCTGGTATCCTCAAAGCGGGCTTATAGACTTATACAATGGAATAGATGATTTAAATAAGAAAAGGATATGTTTAGTTTCAAAAGAAAATATGATTTCTGATCCTTTGAGGATGTTGAGGGCATACAGATTTGCAGCCGAACTCGAAGGATCTTTAGATGAAAGAACGCGAAATATTATAAAAACACTCCACAACAATATCAAAGATGTGTCTCATGAAAGAATTACTTTAGAATTATTTAATTTGTTAAACTCGAATCATCCGGCAAAATACCTTACGATGGCTTTGTCCGACCGCCTTTTGAATAATATTTTATTGTTACCGGATAATATATTAGAAAATAATATTAGAGCAATTTCTAAGCTTGAACACATCACCTTTAAGTGTATATCGAGTAATATTAAAGCATTACTTAAGAAATCATTTTCCCAAAACCTTACTTATAAAGGATTATTATGTTTGGAACTGATAATGCGGCAACATCATTCTTCTGCAAATATGGAAAATATCAACTTAAGACTGAGTAATATTATAAGAAAACGGATCGCTATAGCTCATAGAGGGATTAGAGAATTACATGCAGCACAAAGGAACCTTAAAGAAAAATTATTTGACGTGTTTAAAAACTCTGGAGAAGCATCACTTGATATATTGATAATATCGAATAGGTTAGACCTTTTGACATATTTAAGAAGATATACAAAGATTATTAGGAAAGGAATTTTAAGTTCAGAAGAAATAATCAACACTTCGGGGATCAATCCCGGCCCTGAATTAGGGAACATGATACTGCAACTCCAAAAAGCCCAGTTCGAAAAAAGGGTAAATTCAAAAAGCAGGGCAATAAAATTCATCAGAGAAATTAGAGGTTCCGTATAGATAGTGCAAGTGCTAATTTAGTTTGATTAAGCTTAAAAGCTTCTTTAACAATTAATAAAAATCTATACTCTGCTTTAGGCTTTTACTATAACTCCCTATGAATTCACAACATTTGACCGAGAGACGTTATTGGGGGTATACGAAAGAAATAAATATAATGAATCAGATGCTTTACAAATAAACATGCCCGCAAGAAAGCCTACTTTACATAATATATATTATCAGACATTGTAAATAAACAAGCGTTGTTAATAACCTGTTATTAATACTGTTTGGATATTATCTCTCTCCTTGAGGATTATAGGGTCAACCGTCTTTGATTAGGATTTAGGCACGGGAAATATTTCGCATTTATAACACCTTACATGTTATCTATGGGAATTCCTTTTAACAAATTCCCTTCGATGCATACAATCCCTACATGCACAAGGGATTTGGGGTTATACCTATCAGACGGTATCTTTACTTTCAGGTAATTGCTTGATGTTCCGAGTGCCGCGCTATCATCACCCCTACCTTCTACAACAATATCAAGGGTCTTGCCAATATGCGCAGACATGTAGGCGAGCTTTTTCGCGCTGTTTAAGGCATTCAGCCCATCAAAGCGTTCTTTCTTTTCAGAAGATGTAAGTTGCATGGGCATTTTTAAAGCTATTGTATTTGGTCTGGGTGAAAATGGGAAAATATGCATATATGTTATAGGCAATGATTCCAAAATCCGTTTGGTATTTAAATATTCTTTGTTGCTTTCTCCAGGGAATCCGACTATTACATCTGTTCCAATAGACATCCCAGGCGACTTTTTAATAATATTTTCTATTACGCTTATGTATTCTTCCGCAGTATATGTCCTGTTCATACGCGCTAAAATAGTGTTGTCTCCGCTTTGCAATGGGATATGCACATGTTGGCATATGCGGTTTTCCTGGAGCAGTTCAACTATTTCATCATGTATTTCATTTACTTCAATAGAGCTTAGTCGTATACGGTTTATTTTTGTTTTATATAGTATAGTTTTAAGTAATTGTGAAAGTTTTGATTTATGTTTTAAGTCATATCCGAAGGAGCCAAGATGAATACCCGTCAACACAATTTCTTTATATCCTGCCGACACGAAATTATCAACTTGTTCAATTATCTCTGCGATATTGGTGCTTATAGATCTTCCTCTTGATTTAGGAACAATACAATAAGTACATGCATTATTGCATCCGTCCTGCACCTTTATATATGGCCTCGCTTTCGAGCTGTAGCTTAAATTGTTGCTTGCGGTTATATTAGTTATCTTATTAATAATATGCAATTTATTATTATTCTCAACAATATCAACAGACCCATCTATATTCTTTATTTCATTATGGTTTAATTGCGAGTAACAGCCGGTAACAATTACCTTTGCCCCTGTTTTAACGGCCCTTCTTATTAGCTGGCGTGATTGATAATCGCTCTTTGCGGTGACTGTGCAGGTATTCACTACGCAGTAATCAGGATGCTCAGATAAGCCGACAATTGAACATCCGCAATAGCGAAGGTTGCCTTCTATTGTAATGCTTTCCGCCTGGTTAACCTTGCACCCGAGGGTAAGGATTGAGACCTTCATTATCCGATGGAATTTCCTTCAAGAGAATGTTTTCTGCCCTTTGTAATTTTAACGTTTATTAGTGTGCCGCGCACAACATTATCTCCGGGGTTCTTGGTGATAGTTATTATTTTATTCGATCTTGTCCTGCCTGCTAATTTTTCCTTATCCGTTTCGCTGTCTCCCTCGATAAGTATTTCCTGGACTGTTCCTTCCAAAGACTTGTTTTTTTTCATTGTTATCTCATCCTGAATACCAAGGATTTCATTAAGCCGCCCGGTCTTTAACTCATCCGGTAGTTGGTCCTGCATAACAGCAGCCTTTGTGTGAGGCCTAGGAGAATAATTGAAGGCGAATACACCATCAAATTCGATATCTTTTAATGCGCCGATAGTAAGGAGATGATCCTTCTCCGTCTCGCCGGGAAATCCCGCGATTATATCGGAAGTTATCGCCATAGACGGGATCTTCTCCCTCAGATCCAAGACCTTTCTTATATACTCATCGTGTGTATAACCCCTGTTCATTAACTTTAATATAGCGCTTGAGCCTGACTGCATAGGCAGATGAATGTGCTCGCATACCTTGGATAGTTCGGACATGGCGTCTATCAGTTCTGCAGATAGGTCTTTGGGATGTGAAGTTACAAAGCGTATTCTCTCGATACCTTCCACTTCATTAAGCTTTTTTAGCAGTCCCGGGAAGTCCGTATCACTTCTATATGAATTGACATTCTGTCCAAGCAGGGTTATTTCCTTATAGCCCTTTTCTGCAAGGTCAGAGACCTCTGAATAGATATTTTCACTCGGTCTCGATTTCTCCCTGCCCCGCGTGTAAGGGACAATACAATAGCTGCAGAAATTATTACATCCATACATTATAGTCACCCAGGCTTTAACTCCATCTTCCCTTTTCGCAGGAAGGTCTTTCAGAGCTATGTGCGGATTATCTTCAACAGCAACAACCTCAGTCATTTTGCTTGAAATACCATCGAGAAAATGTATGTTCTGGGGCCCGAATATATAATCCACATGCGGCGCCTTTTTTAGTATGTTCCTGCCTTCATTCTGCGCGATACAACCGGCAACGGCAATTTTCAATTCCGGTCTGTGTTTTTTGTATGATTTCATCCTGCCCAGTTCACTGTAAAACTTCTGTTCCGCTTTCTGTCTTATACTGCATGTATTGAAAACGATCAAATCAGCGTGCTGCGGGTTGTGAATTTGGGAATAACCTTCTTTTTGTAATACTCCAAGAATCTTCTCGGAGTCGTGGACATTCATCTGGCAGCCAAAGGTGTGAATATATACTCTTTTATTCATTTTAAAATGTAACATGTATTTTCTTGTTATGACAAGGCTGGTAAGGATATGTCAGTGATTTATCTTGACGGCAAAAACTTGATTTGCTAAGTTTATGTTATTGGATTGCAGCAGGCGTGATTTCTATAATAATAGTTATGCATGGCCGGTTCATCTTATTCGCCTGCTAATTCTTGAAATAATAACTCTCTTAATCTTATTATATTAGCTATGATTGGAACATTACTAAGCAAGGTTTTCGGTACAAAGAACGAGCGCGAAATAAAAAGGCTATGGCCGATGGTAGAGCGCGTTAATACCCTGGAATCGCAGACAGCTTCTCTGTCGGATATCCAGCTCAAGGAAAAGACCGGGGAATTCAAGAGAAGGCTCGACACAGGAGAATCTCTCGAGGATTTACTTCCTGAGGCATTTGCAGTGGTACGCGAAGTCTCCAGGAGAAAACTGAACATGAGGCATTTTGACGTACAGATACTTGGTGGTGTCGTGCTTCATGAGGGCAAGATTTCAGAAATGAAAACCGGTGAAGGCAAGACCCTTGTCGCCACCTTGCCCGTTTATCTGAACGCCCTCGAAGGCAAGGGGGTGCATGTTGTTACGGTGAATGATTATCTCGCAAAGAGAGATCCGCAATGGATGGGGCCGCTATATAACTTTCTCGGCCTCTCGGTAGGCGTCATACAACACGATGTTTCTTTCTTATACGATCCGTCTTATTTATCGACCGATAAAAGACAGAATTTCCTTAAGCCGTGTTCTAGGCAGGAGGCATATGCAGCCGACATAACATACGGCACTAACAATGAGTTCGGTTTCGATTACCTCAGGGACAATATGAAATATGAAATTACCGATTACTGTCAGAGGGAATTGAATTACGCCATAGTCGATGAAGTAGACAGCATCCTCGTAGACGAGGCAAGGACGCCCCTGATCATATCCGGTCCGTCGGAAGAATCGACCGATAAATATTATAAAATAGACAAGATTATTCCTAAACTCCAGAAAGACATAGATTATACGGTAGATGAAAAGGCGAAGACGGCTGTTCTCACTGAAGACGGCAACATTAAGGTGGAGAGACTGATCGGCGCGGGAAACCTCTATGACCCTTCAAATATTGAGCTTGTGCACCATGTCCTGCAGGCGCTGAAAGCGTACACACTTTTCAAAAAAGATGTCGACTACGTTGTTAAGGACGGTGAAGTGATTATTGTTGATGAGTTTACGGGCAGGCTAATGCCCGGCAGGAGATGGTCTGACGGCCTGCATCAGGCGGTAGAAGCAAAGGAAGACGTTAAAATCGAAAGTGAGAACCAGACCCTTGCGACGATCACTTTTCAGAATTACTTCAGAATGTACAATAAACTTTCCGGAATGACAGGAACAGCCGATACCGAAGCGGAAGAATTCGCAAAGATATATAACCTGGAAGTTGTTGTTATCCCGACGAATCAACCTATGGTAAGGGACGATCATCCCGATATGATTTATAAGTCGGAAAAGGGTAAATTTAATGCTGTAATTACAGAGGTAGAAGAACTCAACCAGAGAGGACAGCCTGTTTTGGTAGGGACTATTTCCATAGAGAAGTCGGAATTATTGAGCTACCTCTTAAAGAAAAAAGGCATTAAACATTCCGTCCTTAATGCAAAATACCATGAGAAAGAAGCGGAGATTGTTGCCCAGGCAGGGAGAAGCGGGGCCGTCACAATAGCTACAAACATGGCAGGAAGAGGGACGGACATAGTGCTCGGTGGCAATCCCGACGGCCTTGCAAGAGAACTCCTGAGGGATAATACCGATTATTCAGATGAAGAATGGGAACGGGCATTCTCAAAGGCGGAAAATATCTGCAGGGCCGAAAGGGAAAAAGTAGTATCCGCCGGAGGACTGCATATACTTGGAACGGAAAGGCACGAAGCAAGGAGGATTGACAATCAATTAAGAGGCCGTTCAGGAAGGCAGGGAGACCCCGGTTCATCCAGGTTTTACCTGTCAATGGAAGACGACCTTATGAGGATCTTCGGTTCAGACAAGATATCAGGACTCATGGACAAGCTCGGCATGGAGGAAGACATGCCCATAGAAAATAAGATGGTCTCAAAAGCGATAGAAAATGCGCAGAAACGCGTGGAGGCGCATAACTTTGATATAAGAAAACATCTTATCGAATACGATGACGTTATGAATAAGCAAAGGACGGAAATCTATTCATTCAGAAAAGAGATCCTTCAGGGAGAAAACCTTAAGGACCGTGTCATGAGTATGATGGAAGAAGTCATCGACGAGCTGCTCTTCATTTATTGTCCCGAGGAAAAACACGTTGAAGAATGGGACCTGAAAGGGCTTAAGGATGCAGCATATGGAATATTTTTGATCATGCCGGATATCGTGCCTGCGAACCGTGATTCGTTTAAAGATTCGCTCATTTCCGAATTCAGAAATGCATATGGAAAGAAGGAAATGGAAGCCGGCAGTGATCTCATTAGGTACCTTGAGAAAGTCATGCTTTTACAGGTCATCGATGCCCAGTGGAAAGACCATCTGCTCGGGATGGACCATCTGAAAGAAGGCATCGGACTCAGGGGATATGGCCAGAAAGACCCATTGGTTGAATATAAGAAAGAGGCGTTTGACGTATTCGCGGATATGACGACCAGGATTTCAACTGAGGTCGTAAGCAGACTTTTTAAAATCCAGCTTCAAAAGAAAGAACCCATAAGGAATGAGCCGTCAAGGCAGGTGAGATTAAACTATAACAGGGGGGAAGGTTCCTCTGCTCCTGCCCAATCAGTGAGGCGCGGCAAAAAAGTAGGCAGGAACGACCTTTGTCCTTGTGGAAGCGGTAAGAAATTTAAGAAGTGCTGTGGCGTCAATGCCTAAAATATTTTTAGTCGGTCAAAGCGCAATAAGAGATGATTATGAGTATGCTTTAACATCTTCAGGATATAGTATCAGCAAGTTCTCTTCATTTGATAAGGTCATCCCCGGCTTGAAAGAAAATCCCGTTTTGTGCATCGTAGACAAGAAACTCGGAAATACTTCGTCTTTCAAAGAATTCCTCGCCGGATCAAAAACCATCCCCAAGATTATCATTTCAGATATCCACTCTTTTAAGGGTTTTACTCCATGGACAAAAGATACGCCGGCTTATCCTCTGTATTCGCCCGGAGATAGGGAACTAGTATATTTTGTTAAGAGAATACTTAACGAATATAAAATGCTCGAAGAAAATAACAAATTAAAATACGGATTATCAACAGCGAAGCGCGAGCTGAATTTTTACGAAGAAGTGAACAAGTCCCTTACTTCATCATTGGAGCTGAAACACATTCTCGTAAAAATAATGGGAAAAGTCAAAGAGATGACAAGATCATACGCATGGTCCGTGTTTTTAATGGACCAGGAAACCGGAGACCTCGTTTTTGAGCACACAGATGTAAAGAAAATACGGAAATTCAGGCTAAAGATGGGCGAAGGGATTGCCGGCTGGGTTGCCCAGGAAGGGATACCCGTTGTTGTCCCCGATGTGTCCAAGGACGAACGGTTTTTAAGAAAGATAGATCAAGCCATCCATTTCAAGACCAAATCTTTGATGTGTGTTCCCATAAAAATCAATGAGCAGGTAATCGGTGTTATTGAGCTTGTTAACAAGAGCACGGGAGAACATTTCGTAAAGGAAGATCTCGACCTCCTGATGAAGTTCGTTGATCAGATTGCGATCGCTATTGAACGGACGTCGTTGTACCAGAAGATGACGGAGCTGGCTATAACGGACGATCTCACAAAGCTCTTCAATACGCGTTACCTCAACAGGACCATCGAGATCGAGATACAGCGCTCAAGCAGATACAACACATCTGTTTCATTGATCTTCATGGATATAGACTTTTTCAAGCGCATAAACGACCGATATGGCCATCTCGTGGGAAGCAAAGTGTTGGTCGAGATAGGACAGCTTCTTATAAAGAGTCTCAGGGCTATTGACATAGTGGCGCGATATGGAGGAGACGAATTCGTTATCGTGCTTCCACAGACCCACCCGGGCGCTGCAAAACAGATCGCAGAAAGGATGAGGAAATCCATTGAACAGAATACCTTCCTTAAGAAAGAAGGGTACGCGCTGAAGTTGACCGCAAGTTTTGGTGTGGCCTCATTCCCTGAAAGCGCAAAATCCAAGGAAGATCTTATAAGGCTTGCAGATGACGCGATGTACAGGGTGAAGTTTCAAACAAGAAATGCGGTTTATGCTATATTATAGCGATGGCGCTTTTTAATTATGCTACCAAAGAGATCACAATCAAAATCGTTTATTACGGCCCCGGACTGAGCGGCAAAACAACAAATCTTCAGTATCTGCATTCCATTTTTGATCCTTCCAAAAGGGGAAAGCTTTTGTCCCTTGCGACAGAGGCCGACAGGACGCTCTTCTTTGATTTTTTGCCTGTAGAGCTGGGTAAAATAAGTGATTTTTCGATCCGTTTCCAACTATATACCGTACCGGGGCAGGTCAGATATAACGCAACGAGAAAACTCGTCCTTAAAGGGGCTGATGCTGTTATTTTTGTTGCAGACTCGCAGCGCGAGATGAAAGAGCAGAACATAGAGAGTCTGAAAAATATGCACGAAAATCTTATTGCGAACAACATTGACCCTTATGAAATACCGGTCATCATGCAATACAACAAAAGGGACATAAAAAATATCCTGTCTGTAACTGAATTAAACAAAGACCTTAACGAAGAAGGGAAACATGAATACCGAGAAGCAATAGCCATAGACGGGACAGGCGTTGAGGACACATTTAAGCGCATAACCAAACTCGTGATCGAGGGTATTTCAAAAAAGCACAAGGTAAATATACAACCCGTCGAGGAATCTGCAGAACATGCCGCAAAAAGCGCCGTACGGGAAGAGATTGTTCATAAACCTGCACCGACAAAGCCTGAGCCAATAATCCCCGTGATCGAACCTTTACGATACGATGAACATCCGGGAACGGAAATAGAACGCTCCGTTTATGATATGGCTGAAAACAAGAAGGAACCTTTACGATCGGTCATCGAAGAGCCCCACCCTGCTCCCATAAAAGGTGTTGTCGAACAAAGCGTAGAAATCAAGGAAGCGCCTGGTATATCCGTTGAAAAGCTTGACAAGATAACCAATAGCGTAACCGAGATGTCGCAAACCATAAGAGAATTAAAAAACATAATTTCAAGTGTTCACTCTGAAATGAAGGAGATGAAGAGGGACCAAAAAGAAATCAGCAGCATGCTCAGGACCTTGACAAACACTTTTGAAGACATAAGAATGAAGAAAAGCTGGTTCAGGTTTTCATAAACTGAGCTGAACACCTCAAGCCATTTTCAGGGTATTTATCAGTGCTTCGGCTTTTTTCAATGTTTCAAAGTATTCCTTTTCCGGGTCCGAATCTGCGACAATACCTGCGCCTGCCTGGACATATGCTGTCCCGTCTTTTATGACAAACGTTCTTATGACTATATTCAAGTCCATATTTCCCGAGAAACCGACATACCCTATTGACCCTGTATAGGGACCTCGTCTTACAGGTTCAAGCTCATCTATGATTTCCATGCACCTGATTTTCGGAACGCCTGTTATAGTCCCTCCGGGGAAGGCGGCCTTTATTGCGGCAAAGCAATCTTTCCCATATACAAGATCTCCGGTAACATTCGAAACTATATGGATGACGTGTGAATAATCTTCTGTAATCATAAGCTCATCAACTCTTACCTTGCCGTACTCAGAAACCCTGCCGAGGTCATTCCTTTCGAGGTCTATCAGCATAATGTGCTCCGCCCTCTCCTTTTCATTCAAAAGCAACTCCGAGCGCATCATTTCATCTTCATCCCTGTCTTTGCCCCTAGGTCTTGTACCTGCAATAGGCCTTGTCTCGATCACCCTGTCTTTGACTTTCAGTAATCTTTCAGGGGAAGAACTCACGATTTGGTAATCTCCGAAATCGACATATGCAGCAAAAGGAGACGGGTTTATGTTCCTAAGTATTTTATACAGAGGCCACGGGTCCTTTTTCATGAGATGCGCAGAGACCCTCTGAGAAAGGTTCGTCTGAAAGATATCACCTGCCGCAATATATTCTTTTGCCTTTTTTACAATATCCATATATGTTTTTTTTCTCATCTCGTAGACAATATCTATTTTTGTTTTGGATTTGACTTTTTCAATTTTTAATTTTAAATTAAACCTATTAACTGCCTCTGTTATCTTCTCGATCCCGCATGCCGCTTCATCATATTTTTCAGACCAATATGACGGTATGTAAGGTGTTTCACCTTTAACGCAATCTTTAACTCCAGGGCAAATTATGATCCAGCATTTTTTTAGTTTATGATCAAAGGCAATTAGTTTATCGATCATCAAAAAATGCGCATCAGGGAGGTTTATGTCATCTAATGCATTCCTCGGCAATCTTTCAAAATACTGTACAAAATCGTAACCGAAGACGCCGGCAAGACCGCCCTGAAAAGGCGGGAGCTGATGCACAGCAGATTGATGATATGCTCCTATAAGGTTTTTTAGCAGATTTATAGGTCTGGCTGAGGATAAAGTCATTTTCCTATCCGAATAGATCTCTATCAACCCATTTTTTGCTTTAAATGTGAGAACGGGATCAAAGCCTATAAAAGAGTACCTTGCAATTTTTTCGGGACCCTTCACGCTTTCGAGCAGAAAACTTTTTGGCGATGCTATAGACTCATAGATAGAGTCTGGAGCCGCATACGGGAGTTCCTTGTAAAGTGGCGGTATACTCCCACTTTGCGCAATTTCTAAAAACTTCTTTTTCAAGGGTGCGATCATATAATATGGAGTATAGCCTGAATAGAGTTTCCATGGCAAAATATATCACCGGGTTTTCCGTGAAAATACTGTGTACTCCATGGTTACAAATAAATAGTGCATCCCGCACAAAATGGTTAAAAAAAGACACAAAATGGTTAACACCTTCGTTTAAGCATCTGATATAATGCTCGAATCGTGTTTTGCAGCCTACCTTAATCTGAGAGGGGTTTTTTAGTGAAGCCGAAGTTTATTAGAGGGGACATAGTGCGCAAAATTGATGCCAGACTATTATTTCTATCCTTATTTATCTTTTTTGCTCCTTGCCCAATAGAGGCATCTGATCTCGGTCTTGAAAAAGACTTACAGGGGCGGCTGCAAGAAAGCAGTCTTATAATAGACAAAGCTTTAGGGAACCTCTCCTCGGGCAACTCCGTAGTAAATGATATAAACGGACTTAAGAAAGTTGCAGACAAAATCAGAAGCTTAGACTTTCTGCTCCAGGATAAGTTCAAGCAGAGCGAGCAAGACACACAGTCGAGGGGGGCGAAGGCCCTGGAGAGACAAAGAGACATGTCGGATGCTTACCGAGAGGCTTTGCAGGAATACCTGAGCCTTGTAGACGGTCTTCCCCCTAATGTAGCAGTCTCACAGCCCCAACTGGAAAATGTAGCAGCCTTCCTTAACAAGATCCTTCATAAGAAGAAAAGACCGCTCCTTGGCAGTCTTCCATACAGGAACCTGAATTATCCCTCCAAAGAACCAAATGCAGACCCTGCAATAAAGCCTGCATACAAAGGCGGCAACAAAGTTATAAGTCCTGACGATACTAAAGATACGGAAGAAGCCCCGATATCAGCGGAGATAGCGGACCTTGCACAATCATTAAACTGGAACCCGGTATCTATATATGAATATGTGAAAAACAACATAGAGACAGAGTGGTACTGGGGGTGCATGAAAGGGGCTGAGGAGACATTAAGGCAGAAATCCGGCAACGACTGTGACCAAGCGACACTGCTGACTGCTTTGCTGAGGTCTTCCGGTTTTCCATCGAGGTATGTGAGGGGAACAATAGCATTCTTCGCCGGCAAAAATGCGCCTATCACAAAGGTAAGGAACCTTTTGGGAATCGACGATCCCTGGAAAATAGCAGAATTCTTCCAGAAGGCCGGTATCCCAAATAAGCCGATCATAGCGGGTGGGACGATATCCAATTTTCAGATAGAGCATATATGGGTGGAAAGCCAGATACCTTATGCGAACTATCGTGGGGCTATGATCGATCAACAGGGCAAGACCTGGCTCGGACTTGATACCAGTATAAAGGTAAAGGACTACCAGTACAATAATCCGCTGGATATTCTGCAGGAGATGTCTTTCTCAAACATAAGAGATGAATATTTGGGTACAATACAGACACGGACGCCTTTGGAATATATAGAATCAAATGTGCAGGCTTATCTGACACAAAACCATCCTGATAAAACATACAGCGATCTATTGCAATCAAAGACACTCACCCCTGAGGTCATGAACATCCTTCCGGCGAGCATGCAGTTCGACCAACCGAGTATAACCCATGAATATACCGCGATACCCGATGAGCTCAAACATAACATAAAATTCACAGCAACAGACGTAAACAACAATGAATTGTTCAGTGTAATCATTGACACTCTGAACCTCTCGAACCAGCAGACAGCCATAAGTTACGAACCTGAGACAGTGGAAGACCAGCAGATTATCGATTCCTATGGAGGGCTGGACAACACGCCCGCTTACTTAGTGAGACTGAGACCTGTATTAAAGGTAAACGAAGAGATGGTGGTTGCAGGTAAATCCGGATTGCCGATGGGCACAGATTACAACCTCACCATCGAGCTCATCTCGCCGGGTGGAGATGAAAAGATAACAACCGCCCATATAATAGGGAATGTCTCAGCGATAGCGATAGCTGCTCAAAAAGTCATAAAACCGGAACAAATCCCTATGGAAGAAAAAGACGCAGAGAGGCTTCTGTATGAAGAGGCAAGCAACCATATCGATCGCTGGAACCAGGCTGAGGAAGAACTTGCATCACTCATCCATCTTTCTTTCACGAGACCGGTCCCAACCGTTGTAACTGATACTGATTAAGGCCCCCCTGAACCATACCCGAATCAGGTATGATTCAGGAACCGAAATCATTTACCAAAAGGAGGCCTCAAATGAGATTTTACATCAAGCAGCACAAATTTTACTGCGGTATCGATCTTCACGCAAGGACTATGTACCTTTGCATCCTCAACCAGGAAGGAAAGATCGTCCTGCATAGGGACATCAAGACAGACCCCGACATCTTTCTCAAGACGATCGCGCCATATCGTGAGGACATCGTAGTTGCCGTTGAGTGCATCTTCACCTGGTACTGGCTCGCCGATCTCTGCTGTAAAGAGAATATTTCCTTCGTCCTTGGCCATGCTCTCTATATGAAAGCCATCCATGGCGGCAAAGCCAAGAACGACAAAATAGACGCATATAAGATAGCAGCCCTGCTTCGGGGCGGCATGATGCCCATGGCCTATGTTTATCCTTCCGATATGCGCTCCACCAGAGATCTGCTCAGGCGGCGCACTCACCTCGCAAGAAAAAGGGCTGAACTCATTGCCCATATCCAAAACACCAATCACCAGTATAACTTCGCCGATATGGGAAGGATCGCAAGGAAATGCGACAGAATCAAAGTAGGCGTTGCCGACCGCTTCACCGATCCCAGCGTACAAAAAAGCATAGAGCTCGATATCACCCTTATCGAGCATTACGATAAACTCCTAAACCATCTCGAACATGAACTCTCTCTTATTGCGAAAGTGCATGATGCCGATTCCTATTTCCGCCTCCGCTCTATTCCAGGCGTCGGAAGGATCCTCGGCCTCACCATCCTCTATGAGATACATGATATCAACCGCTTCCCTCGCGTACAGGATTTTGTCTCATACTGCAGACTGGTGAAATCCGCCAAGGAGTCGGCTGGGAAAATAATCGGGGCATCCGGCAAGAAGATCGGCAATGCCCATCTGAAATGGGCCTTTTCCGAAGTTGCTGTGCTTTTCCTCAGGAGAAACCCAGAAGCCGTAAAATACCGCGCAAAGCTGGAGCGAAAGCACGGCAAGGCAAAGTCTCTGACCATCCTTGCTCATAAGCTTGCAAGGGCTGTCTATAATATCCTCAAGAAAAAGGAGGTGTTTAATCCTAAAGTATTCTTTGCGAAATAAAGCTGGGACCGGGTGAGCCTGTTCGTCTAACTGGCGCCATTAGGGTGAAGTCCGATAGATGCTCGTAAACATCATATGTTTGCAGCTTCGACTGCCCTTCGATCATCCTGGAATATTATGCCCGGCGCAAATACGCTTTGATTAGGACATCCGGTCCCTCATAACATATAAAGATTGTTAAGGTTCTGTCCCTTACCCGAGCCTGATACTAACTGGATGAGGCCACTGACCTGAACCAGACCTTTGAATAGGACGGTACAAGGGTACTAAATTGTTTCTAGTGTAGTGTCCCACTAACGGCTTTACAATGAACGACCTTTTCCAAGATGGCATCGACCTTTTTCGTCCAGACAAACGGCTTGGGACTCTCGTTGTTGATCTGGATGAAGTCTTCTATTGCAGCAACAAGTTCCGAAACACTGCGAAAAACTCCACAGCGAATGCGTTTCCGTGTGATCTCTCCGAACCATCTCTCCACCAGATTCAACCATGAGGAACTGGTCGGCGTGAAATGAAGGTGAAATCGGGGATGTTTTTTCAGCCATGCTTTAACCTTGGGATGGTTGTGCGTACCATAATTATCCAGAATCATATGGACGCCCAATTCCGAGGGTACGGTGGCGTCGATCTGTCGCAGGAATTTCCGAAATTCGATGTTGCGATGCCTCGGATAACAGGAGCCAATAACTTTTCCCTCCAGCACATTCAACGCCGCGAACAGACACGTAGTGCCATTGCGCTTATAGTCATGGGTCATGGTTCGGCAGCGCCCTTTCTTCATCGGCAAGCCGGGTTGTGTCCGATCCAACGCTTGAACTTGGCTCTTCTCGTCAACACACAGCACCACCGCCTTGTCCGGCGGATTCAAGTACACTCCCACCACGTCCGTCAGTTTTTCAACAAACCGCTTGTCCTTGGATAACTTGAATGTCTCAACGCGATGAGGCTGAAGACCGTGCGCGTCCCATATACGTTGCACCGTGGACTTGCCGACTCCCTGAGCCCTTGCCATCGAACGCACCGACCACTGCGTGGCATCGCGAGGTGTCGTGTGGAGAGTCGCTTCGACAATGGCCTTCACCCGGTCCGGCGGAAGAGCCTGTGGACTCGGGCCATGGGGTGCGTCCTCGGCCAATCCCATCGGTCCATGCTCTTCGAAACGTTTGCGCCATTGGATTACTGTCGGGCGGGAGGTGGACAGTTGGGCCGCGATAGCGTTGTTCGACAAGCCATCCGCCGCCAAAAGACAAATACTCGCTCGCAGTACTGCTCGCTGAGGGCTGGTCTTAGCCCGTTTCCAAGCTTCCAATGTCCTGCGCTGCTCTTTTGTCATCTCCAGAACTTCTGCTTTTTCCCACATGCCATATAGCTTACCATGACAACTAATCATTGTCCAGCTTTTAGTGGGACAGTACACTAGGTCGTGGAGAACAAGGGCAATTGCTCTCTCCACTGTCGCCGGGGATAGAGATTGTGAAAACAGTTCTCTTTCTCATGGCTATTGAACCTCGATAAGTGTTTGGTGCAGACATTGATCTAACGCCGCATTTGAAACCAAGTCAGAGCTGGCGATGGTCTTTTAAAAAAAAGAAATAGAATTTTATTTTATTTCCGATCAGGATCGTTTTTTCTCTTGACAGGGCAGGGCCTTATAAGTGTTGGAGGAGTGATAGATGTCACCTATGTTCTTGATACCCCGCATGGATACGAATGGAAAGGCGTCTTTGCAGACGCAAATCTGAGAGCGATGGAAGTAACCCCCTCTCACTCCCCCTTACCCCAAGGTGGAGAAGGCGATAGACAAAAGACATTCATGCAGCTTTCTGCATTGCAGGGGTCTATCCTTGAGAACAGGATATTTGAGGACGATTTTCAGGTGGAGTCGATCTCGACGGCAAAGCTATTTGAAATTGTAAACACTAATCTGCCTCCGACCCCAATTATAACAATAGACAAAACCAACGTAGATAGTATGCTTCCAAGCCTTCCTTTCGATGAACAGATAAAAACGGACATTACAAATGCTGTAAACCAAAATCTAAACGTAAAGATTCCGCAATCGGATGTAAATAAACGAGCGCCGCACCATGCGCGTCGCTCGTTACGACACCACAGGGCGTTTACCCTGTGGGTCGGCAAGGGTCTTCGCTTCGCTCCGATGCCCTGCACCCCGACGACGCAAGGTTCCCGTGGCAGAGACCACGGGGTGTTTTAATAATTAATTATCAGGACTGGACAGGGCTTGGCTATATTACGGAAAACCCATTGACTAGCGAAGCGGGGTACATGCTTTCCGGCATGATAGCGGGCGGCATGACGGCGAAGAACAAGCAATTGTGGATAAATCAGGATTTGGCGAATACATTGAGCCTGCCGAATACAAAGCAAACAAATATGGATGTTAACGCAGTCGTAAGGGTTGTCAGATTGGACAAAGCAAATACGGACTACCAGGCGGGTATAGTAGGCAAAGATCTTACAACTCCCTTTCAAGTAATTGCCCTGGACGCTAATGACAGTCCGGTTCAAGGTGTCAATATAACCTTTAAGGTACTTGCGGGTGGGGGGCAAGTAAAAGGTATAAAGCCGCTCACAGCAAAAGACACCCAGGTAACGGTAATCACCGGGGCAGACGGTATAGCCTGGGCGCTGCTTACTCTGGGGCAGAAGACGTCGGTCTCTCCGTACTACCGTCAGATGACCGATTCTAAAGGTGTAATATATTGGGAACTTGTAGGTCAGAATTTTGTTTCGGTATATGCAACAACATAAAAGAATACTATCTCTACCGACAAACCTTTTGAGGCCTATGGAAGCCCGGGAGAGGCAACAACCATTGTCAAAGTGAACGGAGACTCAATTTCCGGGTATCCCAATGTTTTCTCGGGAACATTGTGGGTGAAGATAACCGACCAATATGAAAATCCGATCTCAAACAAGAAAGTCTATTTCACTATATTGCCCCAGACCTTTTTATCGGTGCCCCCAGTCGGCGAAACAAGAAATGCAAAGATATTCAAGGCGTTGAACGACTGCCCGATGATAGCCACACTTGATTGTCCTAATGCTTTACCCAATGACACAGACCCGCGTAATCCTATAGAAACCACTACGACTTATTATGGAGTTATGACCTACGCAATTCTTGGAAATACAACCGACACCAAATATGCGTTTAAAGTGAGTGCAAAGAAAGACTTCTTCAACGATAAAGGTGAAAGGGTAGATACTACTGCCGATATAACCGATGTAAAACTTGCTTCCGGATCTGCTTCTCCTGCCGAATTCGACCATTATATAGGGCATGCAGACGTCACTGATTTCCTTAAGCTTTTTTACGTATCCCGTATTAACGAACAAGGACAAATAATTGACGCGGGCGGAACAGAACAATTCTTTCCGTTTACGGTAGAGATGTGGTATATGAAGGAAAGAGAAAACACCACTATATTCGATTCTACCCCTGTATATGACGGTACAGCAAAATTTTATGTATACCAAGACCAGGGAACCGGTACCTTTTGGCAACAATCTGTAACTAACCTTGGATGGAAGAAGAACAACAAATATATGACTTCTTACAAACTCGGAACGGAACCGGAACAGAACATTTTATATGCAACCGGGAATGCAACGATAGATGGGAAAGACCTGTATGCCAGGAGCGATAATGTTCCTATATGGACGGTAACGGCCACTGCAGACAATGCCGCTGTAATAATAAACAGTGACGGTTATCCATCCCTTGACACGGTAATAGGATATACAATAATGCCAGACGAATATAACCCTGCAACAATTGAAGTCTTCTTTTACGAAAATAACCAATATATGGGGTTAATACCTGGAAACAGGGACGAGGTGATAGTGAGTCAGGGCTTTGCAAAAAATCGACCCTGCAAAATCATATTCCTTTGAGGTAGTGCTAAACAGAGGTACCGACATGGAGATACGGAGTCATAGAGTGCCTATGATTGCAAGTAATTCAAGAGTAAAGCTTTGTAGGAGGGATTTAATAGGTGTTCCATATTGGCTTGTCGAGAGGTTTATTTCACAGGAGGATTATAATCAGCTTTACCATAATTTTGTTTGGATTGATGGGCATACATTTGGGTTCACCACGGGGGATAAAACGTATACTGAAAGGTGCATAGTTGAAGGTCCCGGTAAGGTTGAGGAAGATTTAACGGAGGATATTTGGGCAGCAGCTTCCGGTTCCATGCATGGAAGTTGTCAGGATATTTCATGCAATAATCCTGCCCGGCTTTTAGAAGAAGCTATAGGACAGGCTAATTTTACACGGTATTATTATTGTTTATCATACGACCCTCTCAATAACGAAAGCGGCGGGATAAATTGCCAGGAGTGGGCGACTATGATGCTTAGAACATATTGCTATTGAAAGGAATCGACAAAAGGAGTCATGGAAACTAATGGGTAAAATTTTTATTGGCTTATTAATCGTTATATGCATATTGTCCTTTGCTTTATTTTTACATTTCAATGAAATGCTGGACATCTAAAAAAAAAATAGTTTTGAAAGAAGGCGTTTTCAAGGTGATTAATGAGAAAAATGAGTTTGAGTTTGATAAGCTGAAAAACAAACCTTTTGATGTAATCGTGAGATTTTATAAGCAAGAAGGCATTAATTACGTAGGTTTATTTTCAGGTAAAGTTGATTATGCTATTCAGACAGAATTAAAGAACCATAAAAATAGAGTTATTAAGCGGAATACTATAGAGCCTGGTAATTTTATGCCAAAAGGTTTTACAAATGAATATTTTGAATGGACATTGATGCGATTCGATGCAAATCAGTGGGAGAAATACAAAGTCAAGATTATTTTCGATAGCGGGTTTAATGATTTTGATACTATGAAAAAAGAAATCTACCTGGAGCAACATTATGACCGCCCCTCTGCTGTATGGTGGTTCGCACTTCGTCCCTTCTTCTTAATAATCTTTATTATTACATTTATCCCAATATTGATAATGGGCTTGATCTCTTGGCGACGGAAAAAAGAAAAATGATGAAGAAATTAGGGAAATATTTATGTGTTGCTTAGTGGTTTTTTATTGCTACCACTATAGGTCCAAATTGTAGATGGCAGGAGATAGGTAATAAAGTGTCTTGGAGTAATGGAAAGATATTGCCATTTGAAAGTGTAGACTTTCAAATGTATCACAACATGGTAATAAAGTTGTTGTTATTGGGTATAAAAATATAAATATCTATCCTGGTTCACTATGCAGAAAGCCACAATGATGAGACTTGCGATAGTGATAGGTATAGTCTTTATAACTTTAACCGCATTTGCGGAAACTCCTGCTGAAATCAAGATTCTTAAAATCTCTCCTCAAGACGAAAGTGCGGTTGTTCAAACGCCGCAGGGGAAGACGCAGGTTATCAAGGTTGGAGACCCGATAGGAGACTATGGCAAAGTGATCGAGATAGTAGAGGGAAGACTTGTGATTGAGAAAAAGTCTCAAGGAAACGTTGAAACGATAATCATCAGGGTCGAAGATGGAGAGCAAAGGATTGAAAGGATCAGCAGGATGCCGGATAAACCGCCGATGCTTATTCCGAAGCTTGGGACTGACCGCTGATGAATAGATAATTGCAGGGGGATAATAAAAGGTGTAAAGCCGCTCACAGCAGACACGCAGGTAACAGTAACTACCGGGTCAGACGGCATAGTGCGTTAGGACAGACGACCACCACATACAACTATGACGCTGTCGGCAATCTCAAATCCGTTATCCTACCAAATGGTACAGAGAGGTTGATGGAAATGGTAAATAATACGATTATTGGTGGCAATCTTGGCAAGTCAGGCAGAAAGAATTTCGAGTGAAATCAATTCAAGTGTTTTTATAGGGTCCGGCTGCTGAAGGATCGCCCTTCCCATAACAATATAATCGGCCCCTCCCCTGAAAGCTTCCTTTGGGGTCATAGTACGCTTCTGATCATCGGGTGGAGTCCATGAGGGTCTGATGCCGGGGGTCACTATAAGAAATCCCTTTCCGCAGTGGTTCCTGATTATTTCCACTTCCTTTGCGGATGCAACTACGCCGTCGAGGCCGGCTTTCAGGGCAAGCGCGGATAAATGTCTTACATGTGTCCTCAATCCATACTGGATACCGAGTTCGTCCCTGAGAACATCTCTTGAGAGACTTGTGAGAACGGTCACGCCGAGAATTTTGGGTCTTTTCAAATTCTCTTTAAGGCATAAATCCACAACACTGTCCCTGCATTTTTTCATCATCTCAAGCCCCCCCGATGCATGAACATTGAACATATGCACTCCGAGTCTTGTTGCAGCAAGAGCTGCCTTTGAGACAGTATTGGGAATATCATGAAATTTCAGGTCAAGGAAAACCTTCTTACCTTTTTTATTTATGTCTTCGACTATCCTGGGACCGCAGGAGGAAAACAGTTCAAGCCCAACTTTAAATATTCCGATGTAATCCTTGAATTTATCTACAATTTCTAAGGCATAATCATGTTCCGACACATCAAGTGCAAGAATTAATTTATCGATAACTGAAATGCGTTCCTGATTCATTTTATTTTTGCCAGTGTAATACCTTTCTGCGCCTGATATTTCCCTGCCTTATCGGCATAGGATCTTTCGCATACCTCCGACCCACCGATAAAAAGTAATTGCGCTATGCCTTCATTCGCATAGATTTTTGCCGGCAGAGGCGCCGTATTTGATATTTCCATGGTTACATACCCTTCCCACTCAGGCTCCAAAGGTGTCACATTTATAACGATGCCGCACCTCGCATAGGTTGATTTTCCGAGACATATTACGAGGACTTCTCTCGGTATTCGAAAGTATTCAACAGACCTGCCGAGCACAAAGGAATTCGGAGGCACAATGCAGACATCTCCCTTGAAGTCAATAAAATTGGGTGCGCTCAGGTTTTTAGGATCGACAAGGGTATTATTCGCAGTCGTGAAAATCTTGAACTCATCCGCCACTCTCATGTCATATCCGTATGAGCTTACCCCATAAGATATTACGCCTTTTTTCAAATGGTCTTTAGGAAACGGCTCTATCATTCCCTTCCCCGCCATTTCCTTTATCCAACGGTCGCTCTTAATCATTTACGATACCTTTCTTTTTATAAAATAATGCGTAGAGGAGATTACCATAAAGGGATGAAAGATGACAAGAATCTATCTCAAGATAGGGAAAACAGAATTGAATCAAACTCTTTAAGAGAAAAGGCGTGGCTTAAGAAATGCCGACCTTTTTCCTGCGCCCTCTCTTTGCGGGCTTTGTTTCCGGCGGAGGTCCGAACTCATTTTCAGTCGCCTTTAAATATTCATCAAATAGATTGAGGGTTTCCTTTGCAACATCCTCCTGGAGTTTCTGTATCGCAAAACCTGCGTGCACCAGCACATAATCTCCGACCTTGACTTCATCTTCTAACAGCATAGTGCTTATATCGCGCTGAGCGCCGTATACATCTATGGTCGCTCTTGCATTATCCCCAATCGTTATAATCTTAGACGGGATTCCGAGACACATGTTTGTTTTCCTCCAAATACTTAAGTTCTTATTTAATTATATCATTTACCTTCATATATTAATCAATAAAAAAAGTTTAATTAAATTACCAAATAAAATCTATAGCTCAAGGCTTTTATATAGCTATTTTCTATTGGAATTATAGTGCAAATTTAAATTATATATTTATATAGATATATGGAAAAACATGTAATGATCGGCAAAATAGACAGAGACTATATAATAAAAAAATTTCGTTCTCCCTGGCCGGCTCTTATTATCAGACTCATATTAGGTTCCGTTTTCATTTATGCCGGTTTCGCTAAAATAATTGACCCGAAGGCATTTGCCAAGGTCATCTCTCATTATGACATAATCCCGGAAATCCTTTTGGCTCCTGTCGCTATTGGATTACCCGTTATTGAATTACTCGCGGGTCTCGGCCTTATGTTTAATGCCCGCGGAAGCCTGCCGGTTATCCTTGCCCTTCTTATTGCTTTTACCATTGTCCTGGGATATGGAATTCATAATAATCTGCACATCGATTGCGGATGTTTTTCTCCGGAAGAGATAACGGACCAGAATAATCTCAAGTCGGCACTCTATCGTGATTTAGTCATGTTGTTAGGGGCTGCCTCCCTTTTCTTGTCGGGAAGGCTTTATTCATCAAAAAATAAGCAACGCACTATTTGTGCAAAACAAAATTAACAAAAGGAGGATTTAGACAATGTTCAAGAAAAAATTTTTTATGTGGGTTTTGACTTTACTTTTTGTATTGGGATTGGCAGGCGTTAGCCTGGCTGCATGGGGCAGCAAAGAAATTGAAACCGAAAAGACGGCTGTGCATTTTGCAAGAGAGGTAATGAAAGGCGGGTACAAGATTCTCACTACTGAAGAACTCAAGGGATGGATTGATCAAAAGAAGGACATGCTTATAGTCGACACAATGCCTTATGAAGACAGTTATAAAAAGCAGCATATACCAGGCGCGGTACAATTCGAATTCGCAAAAGAAGAGGTCACCACTCTTGACAATAAAACTAAGGCCGCTTTTGAGAAATTATTGGGGCCGAACAAAAACCGGTTAATTGTTTTTTACTGCGGCTTTACCAAATGCGGCCGCAGCCACAACGGCGCAATGTGGGCCGTTAAGCTCGGATACAAAAATGTATATCGCGATCCCGGCGGGATTATGGCATGGGCGGAAGCGGATTATCCTGTAGAGAAAGGCAAATAAGGAGGCTACTAAATGACAAAAGACTACACGAGCATGTGGAGCAATCTCGGGCTTAATCTCGAGGCCCATAACGGATTATTGGCAGTGCTTACGGACGCTTATAAAAGCATATACCTGGCACAGAAAAATCGCCCCGAAGGAATGAAGTATTTTGATTTCGTTATTTCGGAGGTACATGGCCTGAGGATTGAAGAAATAGCACAGGCCAGTGAATCCGGCAGGAAGGTAGTGGGTACATTCTGTGTATATGTCCCTGAAGAACTGATACTCGCTGTTGACGGGGTATGCATAGGTCTATGCGCCGGGGCTGATGTGGGTTCTTCCGAAGCGGAAAAATATGTTCCGAGAAATACCTGCGCGCTGATAAAGGCATTCATGGGATTCAAGCTTGCAGGACTCTGTCCCTACGTCCAGGTCACCGACCTGATCGTAGGAGAGACAACTTGTGACGGCAAGAAAAAAGCATATGAGACCTTTAATGAAATTACGGGCGGGAAAGTGTATGTAATGGAGGTCCCGCACAAAAAAGGCGATGACGGGAAAAGACTCTGGAAAAATGAGGTAAAGCAGTTCGCAAAAAAACTGGAGGACCTCACCGGCAAAAAAATAGACCTCGAAAACCTAACAAAAGCCTCAAAGGTTGTGAATGAGAAAAGAAAAGCGCTTAAAAGGCTTTCTTTGTTGCGCTCGCATGACCCTTCCCCTGTCTCCGGGCTTGATGCATTGCTTGTAAACCAGGTCGCATTTTATGATGACCCATTGCGGTTTACCGCCCAGGTAAATGCTTTATGCGATGAACTCGATGAACGGGTAAAATCAGGACAAGGGGTAACTCCAAAAGGTACCAAAAGGATCCTCATTTCCGGTTCACCAATGGCAATCCCGAACTGGAAGCTCCATGCTATTATCGAAGGCAGCGGCGCTGTTGTTGTCGGCGAAGAGTCCTGCGTAGGTGAAAGAAATTTCGCCACACTCCTGAATGATGATTTTTCAACGGTCGAAGAAGCAATGCAAAAAATAGCCGAGCGTTATATGACGATAAATTGCGCCTGCTTTACCCCGAATGATGAGCGTCTTACGGACGTGAAAGACATTGCGGTAAGACAAAAGGCAGACGGGCTTATCCACTACGCCATTCAGTTCTGCACTCCTTATATGATGGAGGCGTATAAAGTCAAAAAGGTCGCAGATAACATGAAAATGCCTTTCCTTCGTATTGAAACGGACTACAGCATGGAAGATATGGGTCAGCTGAAAACGCGTATCGATGCTTTCCTTGAAATGATTAACAAGTAAGGGGGCATCTTGAAGTTTGGCGGCATTGACATTGGCTCGAGATATATCAAATATGTAGTTACAGTCGATAATCGTCCGGTCTCATTCTATAGGGAAGAGACCGGACATGACCCTCTGGATGTCTGTAAAAAGCTTGTTGAAAAAGATAAACCGGACAAGCTGTTGGCGACAGGCTACGGTAGATATTTGCTTGAGATATACGGAAGCGTGAAAGCCATAACAGAAATTAAAGCAGTTGCCAGAGGAGCAAGAGAAGTATTTCCTTCATGCAGGACAATTATCGATATAGGCGGGCAGGACACAAAAGCAATATCTCTTAATGAAAACGGCCTGGTCACAAATTTTGAGATGAATGACAGGTGCGCCGCTGGTACGGGGAAATTTATCGAGGTCATGGCAAAAACGCTCGGTTTTGATATCGATAATTTCGGACATTGTCACAATGGAAACCAGGCCAAGATTAAGATAAACAGCATGTGCACTGTTTTTGCAGAATCGGAAGTTATCAGTTTAATAGCAAAAGGGATACAAAGGGAATTCATATCGTCCGCTATACATAATTCTATCGCAAGCAGAGTTATCGCATTAACAAAAAGAGTCGGGGTAGAAGAGGACATTGTCTTTGCCGGAGGGTGCGCAAAGAACCCGTACCTTAAAGCACTCCTTGAAGAAGGCACCCAAAAAAAAATCCATGTTTATGATCTACCGGAAATGCTTGCCGCGCTTGGTGCAGCACTCTATGCAAGTGAAGAAGTATAAATATGTTTAACGCAAAACACTGTAGTAGTGGTCCACAGAAACTATTAATGGTAAGAGCGAGATGTTACTTTTTTCTATGCTTACTCTTTACTCCCTTTCTTCTTCTGTTTCTGCAAATACATGTTTTGATCAGCCTCTGACAGCATTGAATCAAGGGAAAACGGCTTTTCGGGATCGGCGAAGGCAATCCCGTTACTTAAGGAAAGTTTATAGGGTTTTGTAGAATATGCGGTATACTCTCCTATACGTTCTTTAAGTTTTTCATTAATTCGGGAAGTGACGATATTCAGATCCTTATCTTCTATCACCATTCCAAAAACAGCAAATTCATCACCACCAATACGTGCAATAATATCTGTCTCTCGGAAAGTATTTCTTAAAATATTTGCGGTATCTATTAAAGCGTTATCACCTTCATGATGACCATAAAGGTCATTTATCTGTTTCATGCCATCCAGATCTATAAAAACCAACATCAAGATTTTTTGAAGACGTTTTGCTATTGAGTACTGCTGTGTTACCATAGATAAAATGCCTCGTCGATTGTAAAGGCCTGTGAGTTCGTCCTTTATTGACAATGATTGGAGTTCTGCAACAAGCCTCTCTCGCTCCTGTTCTGAACGCTTTTGTTTCAATATCCCCCACGTGCTGTTCATGAGCAGAGTAATCTGGCGGGCATCAGAGTCATCGTATGTTTCTTCTTTATTGCCGACGCCTGCAACTCCTACGATACGATCTCCATCAATAATAGGGATCCCCAGGTGACGCATTAAATGGAAATGTCCTTCCGGATAGCTCTTTTTATTCGATAAGGATTGATAATCATTATGTATTACTGCTCCCCTTAGGCGAATACTATCCGCCCATACGCCGGCAGCTTCAAGTGGATAATGATGATCTTGCTCGGCTGTACATGTTTTCAATACATCTTTCGACCAGGAATAAAGTTGTATGGTCTGCTCATCTTCATTAAAAAAATGCAGATATCCGCCTTTACTTTTAGTCAGCCTCACCGCTTCTTCAAGTGCTAAATCCGTGATCTCTTTTTCAGATTTTAGATCTATCCGGGTAAGGAGTAGTAATGCTTCGAGGCGCTCTTCATCCAGCTTCAGAGATTCCGCCATGCGCTTACGCTCTGTGATGTCAATAAATGTTACAACCGCTCCAACAATGTTCCCATCTTCTATAATAGGGGTACTGGTATACGCAACTGGGAAACAAGTACCATCCTTTCTCCAAAAAACTTCGTCATCTCTATGATGGACCTTCCCATCTTTATATGAAGCGTAGATAGGGCACTCTTCTACAGGATACGAACTTCCATCCCATTTCTTGTAGTGACACAGTGTATGACTATGTCTGCCTATTAGTTCATTAACGGTATACCCGAGCATTTGAGCTGCAGCTGGATTAACGAATGTGTGTTTCCCCTGAATATCCAAACCAAAAATGCCTTCCCCTGCTGCATTTAGAACAAGTTCATATTGATGATAAAACCTTTCAACCGACTCCTCTGCCTGCTTTCGCTCGGTGATGCGTCCTATGCGGAGTTCTTTGTCCATAACCACTTTTTCCCTTAATTGTACTTTAAACTCTCAGGGTGGCGATAAGCCTTTTCGGTGAAATAAGCAAATTGATTGCATCAATCGGAGAAGTAACAAGGATCTGCGCGGCTTCAATAGCCCCTTTTGAACACCCCTCTTTGAGACATACAGCGATACCAATCTTCGCCGCTTTAAGCATCAGTACATCATTATTCCCGTTACCGAGAGCAACCACTCTGTCAGCGCCAAGATTGATTACGTATTTTTCTTTTTGAACTATATGCCCCTCGCCTTCCAACACATGCACCGTGCAATTTACCCCTTCAAGCTCTCTCATAGCACGGCCAAAGGTATCAGAGGTCAGCACATGGATCTTTAATTTTTCAGACAACTCATTGAGCATTTCCTTTAAGCCTGACAGCATAAGGCCGTCTTCGGAGAGGGTCCCTGAAAAATCAGTAACAAAATGCTCAATGTGAAGAACGCCTGAGGCAGGTATTTCAATTTTAATCATGACAATGGTCCAAGTTGCATTTTTTAGAATTATAGCAGCAACCGGTTTATAAAAGTAAGATGCTTATGCCGTTGTAATCGGACACGCATCAGATCATATCGATATATATTACTTCGTTCCCGACTCTTTTATTGACTTCTAAGTCATTCAGCAACGCATCATGTTCAGGCAGCCCGGAATCCTCTACAAGTTTGTCATGCTGATTCCCTTCAAATCGAGAGAGCTCACACACTACGGCCTTCAAGACAGGATATCCCGAAATAGGATCTTTTATCTCGGAAGGAATTATTGAGTTTACGCTTACATGCGGCCATGCCCCAATCTGCCGGCGGCCACCTCCACCAAAGGGCACATGTACTGTGCCGGCACAAATATCGGGTGTAACATGCGCCTCCAAAGACAGCTGTCCGCTCGACGTTTGAATAGTGACAATATCACCGCTATGTATGTCCCTTGCCTCAGCGTCAAGTGGACTAATCTCAATGACCGCCCTATTGCGGTCAGCGAGTTCAGGACGGTCCAGATACTGGGAATTGAACCTCGACCTGCTTCGTGCCCCGGTGGTAAGCATCAGCGAAGCTGCACTTTCAAAGTTAAATGGTCGAGGGTCGGTATAAGCAGGCAACGGATTGTATCCATAACGCTTCAGCAGCGTTGACATGAATTCGAATTTACCTGTCTCAGTCGGAAAACCGGGTCTGCCGTCATGGCGCAAATTACCCGACTCATACTTTTTGTATCGACGCTCCGGAAAAGGCAGCGTGAAAACTTCATCACCTTTATCCATGGCATTCTGTAATCCCTGATTCCTGAAGGCCTTATTTATTATCTCATTCTCGGTCTGAGGAAATGCATTTCCATAACCTAATCTTTGCGCGATGGCAGCGAGGATCATCGAATCATTCATTGCTTCACCAACCGGTTCTATTACCTTCCGGCGCAAGCGGACATGTTCCCGATAAATATGGTAGGAATCGATCTCGTAGTATGTGCTTGCAGGAAGGACGACATCAGCCCAGGCCGCTTCTTCAGGCATAAATCTGTCGATTACAACCATGAAGTCGAGACGATCATATATCTTTTTCCAAATCGTTTGATCAGGGTAAGAACGACAGGGAGAGCCGCCAACTAGGAGCAGGCCTCGCACAGGATAGGGATCGTCCTGCAATACCGCAGCGGCTAATCCGGAAACATGTGCTCTGCCGGTCAAGGCATAGAACAAAGGGTATTCTTTGCATCCCAAAGGAGGTTGGTTGCCATTATAGGTATATTCATTAAATTGCTTATGCGGGTAATCGTAAATGTAGAGGCCACCGTCAACATCTATGTTGCCTGTAAGTGCCAGTAATGAGTATAACGCCCTTGTGTTTTGCACGCCACTTGGCGCATATTCAAGACCGCTATAGAAATCTACGGCAACATTCGAAGTCTTGGCAATGGTCTCAGCAAGCCATTCTATCGTTTGGGTATCAATGCCACACACATGCGCTGCCTTTGCTGCTGTGAATGAAGATGCATACTCCGCGAGTTCTTCGAACCCTGATGTCCAGCGTTCAACAAAATTCCGATCATACCAATCCCGGTCAATAATTGTTTTTATAATAGAAAGGATAAGTGCACCATCGGTGCCCGGTAGTACAGGTATCCAATAATCTGCATTCTTAGTCAGGCGATGACGCCTTGGGTCAATAACTATTAACTTGGCGCCCCTTGCTCGTGCCTGCCGTATGCGCCGCATTTTATCAGGCAGTCCGTCTTTGAACGGATTAGCTCCCCAGAGAATAATAAGTTTCGAATTTTCGAAATCGGGAGTGATACTATCTCCCGCAAGCCCCATGGTTGTCATAGGCGCAAGTACTTTTGATGAGACGTAACAGACCGAACCGCAGTTCATATCGTTTGGAGAACCGAAAGGAGCGAGTATCTTCTCAAAAAAATCGGACAGGCCGTCTTCCAGAGTTCCAGCGCCCATGTAACTCGCCACGGCACTCGCATTGTATACGTCTTTAATCCGCAAAAACTCGCTTGCAATCCTATCGAGTGCTTCATCCCATGTCGCCGGTCTGAAGGCCTGCTTACCTTTTTTCCCGGATCGTATCAGCGGAGTGATGATACGGTCCGGCGAGTATACAATTTGAGGCGCAAGTCTTCCCCGCCTGCACAAATTACCGTATTGGGAATGTGGATCAGCTGCGGTTGAAACAAGCTTTCCTTTTGAGACATGGGCACGCACCCAACATCCATGTGGACACAGACCGCATATGGCAGGAAATTCTCTCAGGTTTTCGTCAGAATGCTGATGGCTTTCTAACATCCTGATTAAATTTAATATAGAATTGCAATATACATCAAATAGCTAATATCAATGGGTTTACATATACCTATAGTAATATTATGCTATCTCAGGTTATGTATTCTAATCTAAATAAATCGTCAGACTCATTTTAGCGCACCTGGATTACTCCTTGTGGCGCGCCCAGAACTTCTCCAATTTTATTAGCTACAGGTGTCTCTTTCTCGATAAGTTTTTCTATCAGTAGGTCAGCCTTTTCATGTGGAACAGATATGAGGAGACCGCCTGAGGTTTGAGCATCCGACAAAATGTCTATGAGTACCGCATCCAAACCTGGAGAAACATCTACCTGATGAGAACAAAAACTCCTATTGCGCAAACTACCTTCCGGAAACATGCCCATAGATGCAAAGGGCAGTGCATCGGGAATGATGGGTACTTCTTTTGCATAAAGCCTCATACATACTTTGCTCGCCTTTGCCATTTCCAATGCATGACCGAGAAGTCCAAAGCCGGTAATATCAGTAACTGCGCTCACTCCGACTTCCATCATTCCTTCCGCCGCTCCTCTGTTCAAAGCAGCCATTAGTTCCGTGATCTCCCCCGTAAGCTTTTCAGTAAGGCATCCGCCTTTTAAGGCGGTTGTAAGTATACCAGTACCAAGGGGTTTGGTCAAAATCAGGACATCCCCCTCTTTGGCATTATCATTTGTCAAAAAATGATCAGGGTGAACGACCCCTGTCACTGAGAGACCATATTTTATTTCCGGATCCTCTACGCTATGTCCTCCAGCCATAACAGCTCCTGACCTGTGTACAACTTCCATTCCACCTTCGAGGATTGCCCGAAGGATTGCCTTATCCATTTCTTTTACCGGGAAGCAAACAATATTCATGGCAGTTATGGGTTTGCCACCCATTGCATAGATATCGCTGAGCGAATTGGCAGCAGCGATACGTCCAAAGTTAAACGGGTCATTGACGATAGGCGTAAAGAAATCAAGAGTCTGAACGATTGCTATTTCAGCGCTCAAACGATATATAGCAGCATCAGCCCACTTCTCAGCACCTACAAGAAGATTGGGATTATTTTCTAACGGTAAGCCACTAAGAATTTCCTCTAAGTCCGCCGGACTTATTTTTGATGCTCAGCCGGCAGCACGCACCTTCTCCATGAGTTTAGGAGCTTCCTTCAGGTTATCCGGCATATTATTCTCGTATCAAATTAATAAAAGAGAGGCAACTTGATTTTTTGGACACAGGTCCCCGCAGGCGCTGTTATTGTTTATTATCTCTTGCGGCAATGCCCCTGAGGTCTATTTCCCAGGCTGAGCAGGAATAATGGGGCCGCACAAAATCCTTTAATCCCACGACTTCAAGAAGGAGCTTCACCCCATACGTGCCAATTTCAGCCTCTGCCAGTGGCCATTTAATTCCATATTTTCTTGCAATCTCGAAAACCGGTCTGTTTTCCCTGCTGTCATCAAGGTTCGTGCCATCAACGAGGTTTTTAAAGCCAAGCTGGTCAGCAAATCTCCTGAGCTGATCAAATAATTCTGCCTTGCATATAAAACAGCGCTTCTCGGGGTTATTGATAAATTCATCATTCATATATTCCCTTGTGAGAACTACTTCATGGCGGGTGCCGAGCCTCGTGCCCAGTTCTGATGCAAGATTTTTTTCTTCATCTCTTCGTATTGGTGAAACAGCAGTTACTGCTACTACATGTTCCGGTCCTAATACTTCCATTGCTGTATACAGGAGTAGGGTACTGTCTTTCCCCCCTGAGTAGGCCAAAACCATATCGCCGTAACTCTTGAGGATGCTTTTTAGAAACTCATATTTCTTATAGGGGGTATCTATCATTTTTTATAATAACAAAGACAATAAGATTCAGGAAACCTGATACGAACTATACGGCAACTGCATGTTGTCCACAGTTTTCTCTGAAAAGCTGCATATACTCGTTGAGAAAATTTCTCGTCTTCAGAATTTCATCCTGAAGAGGAAGCTCAATAACCCACCAGTCACAGGAAGGCGTTGAACTCAGCAGCTCAAGACGATCAAAAAGTTCATCAAGGCTGCTGGGTGCTATATGCCCTACCCGTGGAATCTCTGTATGATAGATATGCGCGTTGAAGACGCGGTCTTGATGTGGCGTGATATATACATCATAGTCATCTTTCCTGCAAAAATGTGCATGACCGATATCAAAAGTTATCCCCGCACCAGTCTCCTTAATCAATGTCGCAAACAGTTCCGGGTTATGCGTCCATGCATTGATGATATTTTCAAGACAAACGGTTATTCCCCGATCAGATCCAAGAGATACGAGTTCAGACAGATTCTCAATCGCCTTGGTCCAATCCAGTTCTGCATCTGAATGGTCACCGAGTCCGATATGAACGGTCATGTATCTCCCGTTGGCAGAAGAGGCGAAATCTATTGCCTTATGGAATAAATCCATGGCCTCGTATGACCTGTGATCCGAGTAACACAGATCGACATTGTAAAAGAAGCAGTGATAACGTACCTCAAATTCCCTCAGTTGATGCATCTTCCACAAGAAATCATCTTTAGACATATTAAGATCGAAAGACCAGTCTATACCCTGAAAACCATGCGTATGGGCAAAATCAGCCAACATCCCTGCATCCTGTCCAAAAATATTGCATATGGCAAGACTTGGCGTTGGCATCTTCCAGGCTATCCTCTCAGCCTCAACATAAAGATACTCATAAACTCATCATATAAAATAAAAAACGTATAAAGCAAATAGATAAATAATATAGAAGATTTATTACCCATCGTGATTATCTATCGGATCTGAGATTTCTAAATAAAAGAGAGAAACTGGATTAGGTAATCTCTGGTCTTCAGAATTTCATCTGGGTTCGAAAGCTCGATAACCCACCAGTCACATTGGATCACTGACCTGAGAAGCCATAGGGAATCAAAAATCTGGTCGAGGCTTTGGGGTGCGACATGCCCTCGCTCCGGAATCTCCGTATAGTAGATGTGGGCATTAAAAATCCGCTCTTTGTTGGGCCGTACATACAATTTTAAAAAATTCTCAGAGGGCCTTTCCCCCCCGCAGGCATTGATATGTCCAATGTCTAAGGTTACTCCCGCGCCGGTTCTCTCAACTAAAGTTTTAAACTTATTGGGGTTGCTCGTCCAGGCAGTGGTTATATTCTCAAGACAGATGGTTATCCCATGCTCTGCTCCAAATAAAACAAGGCTTGAGAGATTCTCAATAGCCCTTTCCCAATCAAGTTCTTTAACGGAGTTTTGTCCGAGGCCTATATGCATTGTTATGTATCTTCCGCCAGCCTTAGAAATTAAACCTATCATTAGTCTGAATATATGCATGGCTTTCTCTGCTCTTTGGTCAGCATAGGCAATATCAATACGCGGCCAGGGACAATGATAACGAACCTCAAAATCTTTCAGCATATCCATTTTTTGCAGGAAATCTCTTTCAGTGAGGTCAAAACCTAAAGACCAGTCTATCCCCTCAAAGCCAAATTTAGAAGCGAAATCCGCAAGCATTTTGGCATCCTGCCCATAAATGTTGGTAATCGCAAATCTAACATCATTTAGTTTATTCATTTAGCTACAATATAAAATTCAATAAAAATATTTTACTGTTGTTTAGATGATATATTTCTTGACCCGGAACAATCCAGTGTCTTCTTTCTTGTATAGGAATTTTCTATGTTTTAACCCTTACTGATAATTAAATACTATTTGTTTTATCAAATTAATTCATAAAGAATATTAAAACATGAGTAAGCCTCCTTACCCCAAGAAACATTCATGACAGTATATGCAATTATAACGTTTTGTAATACACACTTTGCCCTAAAAGCCAAAAAGGTGTTAGAAATAAATGGCAGAAGGGCAGAAACGATACCGGTACCAAGGGAATTTAGCTCGGAATGTGGTTTCTGCTCCAGAGTGATCTGGGAAGAAAAAGAGGAAATTGAGACAATTCTCCGGGAAAGTGACGTTGAAATAGACGCGATCTATCGTTGGGTCAGAGACGAGGAAATGGAAAGAAAGAAGAAGTTCAGGTTTGTTTAATTTGTGCAATATCTGGTTTGTGGTTGAAAATTGAGAAACAAAGGGGGTTCAGATGGTAATAAAAGTTGATGCAAGGGGATTACCGTGTCCGCAGCCTGTTCTGAAAGCAAAAGAAGCATTGGAGCAAGCAAAAGGAGGCTCTCTGATAGTAGTCGTCAGTAGTGAGGAATCAAGGGACAACGTCGTAAGATTTCTTAAATACTCAGGCGCTGAGATTGAAAAGATCGATGAACAGGCGGGCGAATTTTCTATCTATACAAAAAAAATATCAGACACCACAAAGGCAGAGCTAAAGACTGAGGATTACATCTGCGACACCCAGCAGACAGGGATCGGGACCACGATCTTTATCAATAAAGACAGAATAGGTCACGGCAGCGATGAACTGGGGAATAATCTTATCAAAGTCTTCATTTCGACTATTAGAGAACTGTCTGTTCAGCCAAGGACGATCTGCTTTATGAACAGCGGAGTGAAGTTGACCGTCACAGGAGCTGAAACCGTACCTCACCTGAAAGAGCTCGAAGAAAAAGGGATCGAACTCCTTGTGTGCGGAACATGTCTCGTATACTTCAATCTGAAAGAACAATTAGCCGTCGGCAAGATATCGAATATGTATGACATCTCGGAGACCATGCTCAAGTCTTCCAAGGTCATTACAGTTTAGGTCGGTGTGTAATAGTGAGTGCTTAATATGAAGAAAAAGGTAATTTACTTTGACAATGCCGCAACGTCCGGGATAAAGCCCGATACGGTCGTCCCCGCAGTTTGTAACTGCCTGAAACATGCTAATGCAAATCCGGGCAGGTCCGGGCATTCATTGTCCGTTAAGGCAGCAGAGGTCATATATAATTGCCGCGAGGCGATAGGTGAATTATTCAATTTTCCTAAATTAAAAAATATTGTCCTCACCAAAAATGCTACTGAAGCATTAAATATTGTGCTACATGGGTCATTGGATCCGGGGGGAGAAGTGATCACAACTTCGATGGAACACAACTCCGTACTGAGGCCGTTGAATCATCTTAATAATAAGGGGGCAATCTCTCTGAAGATATTGAAGGCGGATACAAACGGCATCGTATCCCCTGCCCAGATAAAGAAAGCTATTACTGGTAATACAAAGCTCATCGCTGTGACATCTGCTTCAAATGTCACCGGCACAAAAATTGATTTGGAAGGAATTCACGGGGTCTGTGCGACTAAGGGCGTAAAGCTTTTGGTTGATGGGGCGCAAGGCGCGGGAGCTATGAAGATAGATTTAGGGAAAACGCCTTTTGATTTTCTTGCAGTCACAGGACATAAACATCTTTTCGGCCCCCAGGGTACAGGGGCGCTCATTGTCAGGAAGCCTGTTGAGCTGTCTTCTTTGATGCAGGGAGGTACGGGAAGTTCATCGGAAAAGACGGTACACCCTGATTTCCCTCCCGACAAGTTTGAAGCCGGGACACTGAATACCCCCGGATATGCAGGACTCGCCGCAGGCATCCGCTTCCTTCTAACCGAAGGCATTGATAACATAATTGAACGTGAACACCAACTCACAGAATATCTCCTCAAGAAACTATCAGAACTCGAAGAAATTGAAGTCTATGCACCAGACGCGCCCCGGGTAGCCACGATTTCCTTCAATATCAAAGGGGCAACAGCATCGGACATCTCCCATTATCTTGATGCTGAATGGGGAATCTGTGCGAGACCGGGACTGCGTTGCTCGCCGGAAGCTCATAAGACGCTTAACACTTTTCCCCGGGGCACATTACGGTTCTCTTTGTCCTGCTTTAACACTATCAAGGAAATAGATACAGCTGCTAAAGCACTAAAATCCTTTGTCAAAAATATGAGAGGTAAATAACCATATGGAAAAAGAGGCTCTGGCTGACAAAGCAGCCTCAATAAGGGATGTCGCCGCTGCCCTTCGGGAACAGCTTGATGTCATGTCTGAAAAGTGCATTGAATGTAAGCTATGCCAGGAAGAATGTGCATTCCTCAGAAAATATGGGAAACCGAAGTATATTGCTGATTCCTATAATCCTTCGGATAAAATTTATCAGGAAAGACCGTTTGAATGCAGCCTTTGCCAGCTATGCGCGGCTGTATGTCCCGTAAAGATCAATCCCTCCCTTATGTTTCTTGAAATGCGGCGTGATACTGCCAAACGCGGGAAAGGTGATTATCCGGAGCATTCCGTCATATTGGAATATGAAAAGCGCGGAACATCCAAACGCTATACTTACTACGCTTTTCCTGAGGGTTGTAACACTATTTTATTCCCCGGCTGTACTCTTGCAGGAACACGGCCTGATAAGGTAATAGAACTCTATGAACACTTGAAGCAGTTCATCCCTGCGCTTGGAATTGTACTTGATTGCTGCGCAAAGCCCTCACATGACCTTGGAAAAGAAAAATATTTCAATGCATTGTTTAATGAGATGAAGGAACTATTGCCGGAACCGTTAAAGTCTCTAAGGCTCCTTTCACTTATTTAAATAGGATAATACTGAAAAAAAAGCTGAAGCATATGGTGAACGGCTCCATAAGCCGTGAAAGAACCTTCACGGCAGCAAAGACTAAGAAAAGAGGAATATTAAAGCGCATTCTCTTCCTTGTATTTATTATCGCCGCTATCTTTGTGATACGTTTTACAGGTGCAACAAGCTATCTTGAGCAAGGTGCCCTTAGATTCTGGGACTCGGCCTTATCATTTTAGTGTCGTTAATTCCGTTATTTTACAGACGTTACAAAATTAAAAAAAGGAAGCCTGATCTGCTGTGATCAAATGTAATAATGATTTGCTTATTCTAATTCTGTGCAGCGATAAATTTTTATATCATCAAGGTAAATAATTCCGGTAACACCCTGAAGGCCTATTCTAATCATTGCTTTTTGGGCATCTTCCGGAATTTTCCATTTATAAGATACTACTTTCCAATCAAATGTGCCATGGAAACGATCCCAATCGGTTGGATTTTTTAGACCATGTGGGGTCACAGCCTCGATATCAATATATCCACCATAATTGTGCTGAGGCTTATCTCCGATATTATCGCCTTTAATCATTGCATCTATTCTAATTATTTGCCCAGCCCAGACAGTCACAGGCAAGTTCAATTCCAATGCCGTGAAATCATCTTCATCGGTACATATCCTCTGTATTTTCGCAGCCTTTCCACTAAAACCATCACTCAATAAAATACTACCACCTTCATCATGTGGTTCCCAGTCTGTATAACTTTCATCGTCGAATGTGTATGACTTTATTTGTTCACAGGTAGCTAACAGCGGTGTTACTTCCACCATAAAGGTTGCAGAAATCAAAAAAACCGTTAAAATTGACAATATAGTTAGCTTCATTTTTTTATTTCGCCGCGAGTTTTCCGAAACAGCGTCCAATCGACAAGGCTAACCAAAAGTTCTTTTATTAATTCTAATGTTTTTGGGTCTGTAACCTTCCCGTCTTTATCGATCTTCTCATTAGCAAAAGGTACCATGACCTCGGGACGGTTCACTGGATACATGTTCAAAAAAACAAAACATTGACGTAGATGGTATTGTGCTCTTGCCGTACCTATCATGCCTATTGAAGCTCCCATAACGGCAACCGGCTTGCCCTCCAGAACATTGTCACCATATGGCCTTGAGGCCCAGTCAATCGCATTCTTGAGTACCCCGGGAATAGAGTAGTTATACTCGGGAGTGGAAATTAAAATAGCGTCCGCCGTTTTGATCTTAGCCTTAAAGTCCTTAACTTTTCCCGCTGGTTCTTTTTCCAAATCCTGATTAAAAGGCGGGATGCCTTCAAGATCAAATATGCTTAGTTCAGCATCACCCGGAACTAAACTCGATGCAGCCCGTAATATTGCCTTATTGTAAGAATCCTTCCTTAAACTGCCTGCGAACCCAAGAATTGATATTTTTGTGTTCATAGCCCCTCCATTTATGTAATCAGTGAGACATCAATCAGAAGCAGTTCGGCATCGCTATCAGCAGATATATGTGTATCCATTGCTCCCACAACTTGGGCCGCTCCGAGGACAGGGATTCTGTTACCATTTGTTTCCACTGGACCTCCTTCCAGCACATATAGATATGCTCCGCGACCTTTTTCCAATGAATGCTCGACACTATGCCCTTTTCGGAGAAAGCATGAATACACCCGCGCATCAGAATGGATAAGGAGCGCATCCTCATGCTCATTCGAAACAAGCGGGAGGAGCTTGTTTGTCCTATCTTTTTTCTCAACTGCCTTTTGTTCTACAGAAGGTACCAGATCTATTTCCGATGGAATGAACCACATTTGAATGAATCGCATCGGAATGTCTGATCTGTTGTTTATTTCCGAATGGTACATGCCCCGTCCTACAGTAGTATGCTGCACCCATCCTTTTTTAAGGACACCGCCTTTCCCCCGCTGGTCTTCATGACGGAATTCCCCTTCTGCACAATAGGTGACAACCTCTATTTCACTGTGGGGATGAAGCGGCCATACAGCGCCGGGAGAGAGGGTATCGTCATTGAAGACCCGCAGTGTCCCAAGTTGCATGTGTTCGGCGTCGTAGTTGTCGCCAAAAGAGAAATGCCAGCGGCCGTGAAAGGTGCCATTCACTATTTCTCCATGGATCTGATAAATACTTTCCGGCTCACGTATGATTATCTGGGGCTTTACTATGGCCTTTTTGTGATTCGACATGTTTAATGCTCCTTGTCTAACGCTGATATGTCAAATGTCCTCCACACTTCCAATGTAACACACTCAAAGAAACTGTCAAGTTAAGGACGATTCTTTGTTCCTTTCTTTTTTATAGATTATCAACTTACTGTTTAGAACGGGACGGCACACTTAATTCAGGAGTTATAGTCACCTTGATCTTATCCTCAAGAATTTTCAATCTATCAGTCACATTCTGATATCTATAAAGGCGAAGTCCGTAGTCATCCATATAAGATTCCATCTTAAAGACTTGCGCAACCCCTAAGTGCCATGACCAGTCGGGCGATCCATGGGCTGTACCTTTATAGCCTTGAGGCACATAACGGAACCAACTCTCAACAAATCTTCTCTCAATATCTGTGCCGCCATAATTTACCTTTGCAAACCATCGCCATAGTCCTGCTGGATAATCAAGCGTCCACTTCACCCCAAGAAAATCCTGTATCGTGTCTATGCCTCTAACACCTGCCTTGTATCCCGGAAGAAGCCCCTTGTCATAAAGAGACTGGACTTGCTTACGCTGATCAATAAGCCTTTTATTCATAGCAACCATGTAATTGTCCAAGACGTCCAGGAATGTTGAAGCAAAACGGTCTGAATGGCAATCGCCACAGAGATTAACCCAGAGATCGCGGCGTTCCTGAAAATCCATTGTAGTAGCTCCTGCTGCTTTAGCCTTAGGAAGAACTATCCGCATATCCAAAGGTTCTTCTTTAGGCATAAAATTTCCTGTTGGATCGTGATATGCTGTTCCCATTCGCCATATCGCCTTTGAAACCATGTTATGGCTGACATATGTTTCACCATCTTTTTTATACCTCATGTGACAGTACTGACATGTAGGAGCAACATAGTCAGAACCTGGAATAGCCTCTTTCAAAAGAACTTTCGTATTTGGATGGTAGGTCTCCGTGATATGGCCATGTTTACTGTCCTTGAATGTCTCTGCATCCGGATGATCATATCCCATGTGGCATGCTTCACATGCTTTGGGAGCCCGCGCATCTGATGCTTTAAACGTATGTCGTGTATGGCATGAATCACATCCACGGACTTCAGTGTTATGACATAAATCGCAACCGACCTGGAGATTGTGATTCACGCTCGCATACCAGGGAGGTGCAATGTTTGAAATCCAATTAGCCCCATGGCTGGGTCTTCCTGTAGGATACGGTGGTGTCGTTACTGTCATCTCGCTTAACATTTCTACATATTGTTTCGCATGGCACACAGCACAGGTCCGGACTGTGGGAAGGATAACACCGGTCTCGGTTGTCTTTGTCTCAAGGGCACCCGGTTTCATGTGACAATCAATACACAGCACTGTATACGTAGTTTTTGTAGGATCGAAAAGAGGACTCTTAATACCTGTGAGCTCTTTGGGATGGATACCCATGCCCTTGATTACCACCTCAGAGTAATTCCGGGCAATTTCCTTTATCCCTGGTACCTTCTGTTGGAACCATTTAGGGATTTCTGCCTCTTTAAAAAATTCCTCGATTTTGCCGTCGGCAAGAAAAATGGAAGCCTTTAACTTTTTCTCAAAGCGATCCATGGGGATATCATAGTGACTTCCTTCTGACCACATCATCCAGAGACCCGGAGTAGCTTTCATCCCGACACGAGCGTTGTGGCATTGGACACACATATGCCGCTTTAGGCCCAGGTATGGATATTTAAAGGGATGGTTGATTATTTTGTCATTATAGAAATCCTCCGGGTCAATGTATCCCTGGTGAGGAATTGGGGGAAAGTACCATGAATCAGGAAGGAAGACAGGAGAAGTATATTTATGTTCAGGAAACGGAAGATAGTCCTTAATGTAGTCACGGGGCTTTCCTGGTGGCTGACCCGCCAAAACAGACTGAGATAGATCGACTATTTCCTTCGTTTCTGTTGAGTAATTCTGATGCTCAGCGATCAACTGATTTGTCGCTCCAATCAGAACAAGAACCATAAAAAGAGCAACAAATAAAAAATATATTCCTCTCCTCATCTTCCCCCTCCTTTTCTTATTGCCGGGGCCATGTCTATAAGCTGAAAATCTCCAAAAGTCTACTTTGTGGGGTTAAAAGAAGCCTGCTTAGTAACCATATCAACTATCGGCAATGCAGGCACTTTCGTGAGACCGTAAATCTCTTTCAGGTTTATGCTTTCGGATACGGCGCCAAGAAGTGCTTCAGCCACTCCCTGGTCGGCCTGGCGATATCGAAGCTTCGCTTCAATCATGATAGTGTTGATACCTTGCGGGGCGCTTATTCCGTAGTAAACGTCCTTATAACCCCTCGGAGGGATGGTGTCATGCCTGGAGAACGAGGTCACAACCCATGGGTCGATAGCAAAATAAAATTCCTTGCCCATTCCGTCGGAATTTAAGATTCGCGTATTCTCAACGAGGTGACCCTGCGCATCGATACTGCCGCTGGTCATAAGGACGTTACCTTTGTCATCCTTTGCCGTGATTTCCAGCCACATCTGTCGAACATTGGTAAGAGACGTAGGAAGGTTATGACCTGCACGGACATCTTTGACTCGCACTCTTATTTCCGCAAGTCTTCCGTTGCGATAGATGGGAGAGAGGTCCATATCTGCCGCCGCCTGTAACCTTTTTACCGCCATTTCGTATTCTTCATTCAGGATGGCTGCTTTCTTGTCGTCACCGGCTTTCTTTGCAGCGCCTGAGGCCAGATAAGAGAGGAGATAGTTGGCGCCATTAAAGTTGTGATGGTATTCCGCACGCTGGGGTTTGCGGAAATCATCGGAGGCGCGCAAAAAAGTGGCGAAGTCGACCATGTGACAATCCTGACAAAGGATTTCCTTCTGGGCATAAGCGCCGTGCTTCCATTCAAGATAGGTGGATTCCAGCGGGAAGTGATCTTCATAATGGTAGACTTGGTGGCAACTAGCACAAAGGTCGGCCTGTAAATGCAACGACGATTCGACACAATCATGGAAACCCCTTCCGCAGTTGTTGGAAGTTTTGAAGGGACCGCGTTTGATAAGCTTAGCACCATCGGCAGAATCTATCCCGGGGGTGAGGATAAAAGAGCCATTTTCGGGCTCATGAGATGGAGTCTGCCAATGGGTTGTGCCACTAATAGAGTGACAGATATCGCAGGACACCCCTGCCAATGCCATAGGACTTAAATCTGCGATACCGGGTCTCTTGATCTCGCCGGTTATCATCCCCGCCGCTGAATGGCATCCTTCACATTGCCGGGCGATCTCATGTCCCACTGCTTTGTATGCTCTGCTCAACTCTCCCTGATACACAGGTTCCTGGAGAGCTAAAGAATGTACCGACCCTGTCCATTCCTCGTACTGCTTGCGATGGCAACCGCCACAAACATGCGGTGAGGTAAAATTGGCGTTGGACTTGTTCCACTTGATCAGGGAGGGATAATAAGGATAAAATTCACGATCTACATTAAAGACCTTGGACCCTGCAAAAACAGAACCCCCAAACCCTCCCAACACTAATACAATAATAACCCACGCCATTTTGATGCTCGGTTTCATAAAACCCCCTTTGTCATCGAAATGTTGATAATGTTTCTTCTGACATCGATTCTTGCACTTTTCTGTTAATCTGGTAGTTCTAAGACCATAGTATCAAATTCACTGGAGGTATTTAGACCTTATCCTTATTTTGTGGCAGCTCCACCATATCTTTCTTCATAGAACTTGTTTATCTTCTCAAGCTGTTCTTTGCTCATACCTTTTATATACCATTCATGTCTGATATCTGACCCAATATATTTTTTTACAAGTTCATTATAAAGGTCGGGTCCCGCAACATTTCTCACCTCGGGAAGAAACTCACTATAAAAATTTTTAGCAACTTCATAGATTCCAAGCCACCATGCATAATCAGGACCCGACATCGAGGCGCCATGTCTTGCCCGCCTTCCTTCGTGATGCCATAATTCAAAATAAATCCAATCTAGGAGTCTGTCGGACTTTCAACATTTCTGAAAAGTTTACTTCTTGAAGGACACGGCAGTCTCTTAAGAACCTTTATTGCAAACTGGGCAGCAGAAATCTTTTCGGCCTGTAATTATCTAAGTCCGACAGACCTGCATGGGCGTTCCTTATGGCATAATAGACAAGCGGCATAAGAATGAACAACAGGAGATCAGCATAATGTTCAAACAATGTGACAGAGAGACGATATATTTATTTCCGCCGTCGGTGCAGGAATGGTTGCCCGAGGGTCACTTGGCGAGATTTGTCGTAGAGATAGTGGATCAGCTTAATCTTGACCGGTTGAAAAATGATTATGCAGGACGAGGCAGTGAGGCATACAGCCCTGAGATGCTGGTGGCATTATTATTTTACGGATATGCGACGGGAGTCTTTTCGAGCAGGCAATTAGAGCGTAGCACGTACGACTCTGTAGCATTCCGGTATGTGGCAGCCAACAGTCACCCTGACCATGACACAATAGCAACCTTTCGACGTCGGTTTTTGCCTAAGCTGAAAGAACTGTTTGTGCAGATACTAATGATAGCAGCAGAAACCGGGGTATTGAAGTTAGGCACGGTCAGCTTGGATGGGACCAAAATGAAAGCCAATGCCTCAAAGCACAAGGCGTTGAGCTACGGGCATGCATGCAAAATAGAGAATAAGTTGAAAGTGGAAGTGGCGGAACTGATGAAGAAAGCTGAGGCTGCTGACAAAGCTGACATTCCTGACGGCATGAACATCCCGGAAGAGCTGGAGCGGCGAGAGAAGCGGCTGAAAATGATAGCTGAAGCAAAAGCTGAGATAGAGCGCCGTGCGGCAGAGCGGCATGCAATGGAACAAGCCGACAGTGAAAAGAAACAGGCAGAGCGTGTAGCCAAACAAAAGCAGAGCGGCAAGAAACCCCGAGGCAAAGGACCCAAGCCGCCTGCAGCCGGGCCAACTGACAAAGATCAGGTCAATCTGACCGATGAAGAATCTCGCATAATGCCGGCATCGGGTGGAGGATTCAAGCAGGCTTATAATGCTCAAGCAGCCGTGGATACAGAAACAATGCTTATTGTCGCAACGCATGTAACACAACAATCCAATGACAAACAGCAGATGAAACCAGCGCTTGAAGCGCTTACATATCTGCCCGAACAACTTGGCAAAGTAAAAACTATAATAGCCGACAGCGGGTATTACAGCGAAGCAAATGTGCAAGAATGTGAGAGCAAAGGAATAGAGCCATATATAGCAGTAGATCGGCAGAGTCATAATCAGCCTTTATGGGAGCGATTCGTCGAACCGCCTCCATTGCCGGTTGATGCTGATGCAGTGACAAGAATGAAACATCGGTTGAAGACAGTTGCCGGTAAGGCAATTTATGCGATACGCAAGAGTACTGTGGAGCCGGCGTTTGGGGTAATCAAGGCAGCTATGGGATTTGACCGATTCCTGTTGCGTGGTTTTACTGCAGTCAATGGCGAGTGGGATATGATCTGCATTGCATGGAACATCAAAAGGCTGCATGCATTGAGGAACAGCCAGGTAGGCGCCTGAAAATGGCGATGGCATAATGTATCCAACAAAACACCGGCAGGAAAGAACCGATGACAGACGATCAAATCATGAAAAATAACTACAATCGACTCTCTCGGATTCCAACCGCTGTCAAAAACAGCAATTCAAGTCCGACAGACTCCTAGTTTGTCATCGAAGTCCGCTTTTGTCAATTTGCCTTTTTCCATCAGTTCATTTCTTATTAGCATTGCAGGTTTAGCAAACTTTTCATTGTAAAAATTGATAAGATTATCAAATTGATTGTAGTGTCCTTCTATGAAAGGTTTTGAATGACAATTCCTGCAGACATTCTTCATGGCTTCACGTTTATTATCGGCATCGGCGAGTTTCTTCGATATGGGTGGTCTCAATGTCCAGCTTATTCTTGCCCCTACGTCATGGGTAGCTTTCTGGGAAGGGGTAGCCCCCATATGACATGTTACGCAGGTTGGAGCCGCAGAATAATCTTTTCCAACAACCCATTCATCTTTGTCCATTTGTAATCTTTTTTTATTTGATACATAGAGAATACCATGCTTTGATTCTTCATAGACTTCTATTTGTGGATGGTCTGGCCCAAGGTGACATTTTCCGCAAGTTTGAGGCTCGCGTGCCTGAGCCTTTGAAAAATTATGTCTTGCATGGCATGCTGAGCATGAACCTTTTGAACCATCAGGATTAATCCTGCCCATACCTGTATTTGGCCAGCTGTTTGTATCAAGTTTTCCGTTAGCTAACACTTTTACCTTTGCCCCATGGCATTGCAGACATCCTACGGTTACCGCTTCATGTCCTCCAATAACCTCGCCAAGATAATTGTCCAGCGAATTGAGAATATCCGCCGCTTTAGCATGATGGCTTGTGGTCATTTCTTTAACTTCTTTGGGGTGACATTTTGAACAGTCATTTGGGGTTACGAGAATTGCTATTGTGAACCCGTTATGTTCAATTGCATCGGCGTCAGTCTTTTCCGCTTTATGACATGAATAACAATCGATACCCTTTTGTGCATGTTTACTGATTCTCCATTCCCGCACAAAAGCCGGGGACAATGCTTCGTGACAACCGATGCATGCTTGCCCTTGACTTGACACTTTGACATTCTCATTGGCTTCCTCTCCTGATGAGGTACAAATAAATATATTCATAGTAAAGAACATTACTGCAGCTGTTATCAAAAAATGTCTTTTCATAAAACCTCCTTTTAGCTGCATATTTTTAACTAAACTGAAAATAAGCAATGCTATATTTCTGTGATGAACATGCTGCAATAACTGACAGAGATAATATTAATAGCAGTTTCATTTTATATTTGACTCTAAATATCATGCTGATATAATTTGGAGAGGGATAGTGGGAATCGAACCCACGAATAATCCTGTGAGGACATTTCGCTGGTTTTGCAGACCAGGCGGGGCCCAGCCCCGTTATCCCTCGTGTTTATTGTTATATAGAGCTGATGAATAAGTAAAATAGATTTTATATATACTTATATAACCTGGCATAGATTTATTGAAATGTCTATATTTCCGCATCGGATCTAAAAATTATTCCTGCGACTATGAAAAGTGGAGTTAAAAGCAGATTTCTGAGGTTCTCACTATTTAGATAAATTCTTTTTATTTAAGATAGCTTTGTATAATCTCTTCAGCCTTTTTCAGAGCAAACTCATCTAAGAATCGTTTGATGGTATTCTCATCGAAAGAAACACTATCATCCATTTCCCTGTAATTCTTACTTAAAACACAGGCAAGCTGCTGCTCTCCTTCATCCCATTCCGAACCGATGATTGACTTAATCTCCATGCCTGATTTTATGGAGCGAAGGGGGAGTAAAAGCTCTATGTTAAACCTGTTCGTAAAACTCTGATAGGCATCCAGAGCCACTCCTATCTGATTGATCTTAATTCTTCCGTCGTGTGATTCCCTCTCTCCTCCTATGACTATATTGATTTGTAATTTTTCGGCCAAAGGGATACGAATAGCGTGCAGATAGAGATGACAGCCGATGCAATGGGAGGAAAAACCATATTTATGAAACAAATGTGTGGCATATCTTCCGCAAAGGGTCCACCAGAATTTCGGAGAACCCAATATAACAGGATCGAAAACTTTAATCCTCTTTTTCTTTAATAAGGTTTTCATGGATTTTATTTTAAGGAGGGGAATATTCCAGTTACCATATTCTGTCCCAGTATATGCCAGGGTAGGAATGATAGCCTGAATCGCTCGTATATCACATGCCCGGATAACCGCTGCTATGCTGTCCCGCCCTGCTATTTCTGCTATGGCAACATGCTGTGTTTCCCTGATTTGTTTCACAGTCGCTTCCGGCAGCATCCATTCAGGGAATTCAGAGATAAGATCAGGTTTACCGGCTAATAGTGATAGGAGTCTTGCGCTTAGGTCTTTCATACGATCAATGGTTTATAATTCCCGGGATAGTAAGGCTGATCAACCGTGGTATCCATAAGTCCCTGCATCTTCGCCATGTCAAGAAAATTAAGGATCATATGCATCAATTCCTTTCCTCTCATCATACTGAGGGCCCCTTTTGCACAGGCTATTTCATTAAAATAGCCGACTTCGTCTCTTCTTACATATTTACCAACCAAGGTGAGAGGCACAGTCTCTCCGGTGTGTATCATCGTGCCGGAACTTGCTGTTGAATGGTCTGCCGTAATAACAAGCAGAACTTCTCTGTCTTTTATAATCTCATTCACGGCAACGGACATCGCCCTGTCAATCGCCTCAATCACATCTTTCTTATACCATGGATTCTTGGTGTGTCCCGCCTCGTCGGGCATCTTTGTATGGACATGGATGAAGTCATAATCACCCGCATCTTTAGCGATATATAGGCGTTGTTTCAGGTCCTTTTCAATATTTCCCGTATCGCTGACCTTCCTTACGTCCATCCCGAGTTCATCACAGAGGCCGTGGTAAATGGCTCCGGAGGAGATTGAAAGTCCCCTCAAACCCCATCTGTCCCTGAAAGACATCAGCGGTCTTTTCTTGCCGGCCCTTTGCGTCACAACTGCGTTTACAGCCGGTAGATTTCGGGATATGCGCTCGCTGTTAATCCTATGGCCGGCGAGTCTTTGATAACCCCAAATAAGGTATTTGTTTAAAATCTCAGCGGTCTTCCCGGAGATGAAAGATACTTCTTTATGCTGAATGGGAACGATCTCCATGAGCGGCTTGCCTTCGTAGATCGGATCCGAATCGGTTATTTTGTCGCTCACGTCTCCGCTCAGGACAAGAAACCCATCGAGGCCTTTTGATGGTATCAAGCGAATATTGATTCCATCTGTTTCGAAGGACTCTATCGATGACATCAGTTCCCTGGCTTCATCAGATGAAATATCCGGCCGGCCCCATTTCAGAACAAGATTATTATTCCTTTGCTCAACACAGCACAGATGGCATAAGACGGCTACATCATTATCATCAAAGGACAGACCCTTTCCCTTTGCTTCGATGTAGCCCCTTCCCGGGAATTCGTCTATTTCATACCCAAAGATGATGAAGTGGGCCGTCTCGCTCGACATGGGAACACCCTGCATCAACGTGTGATACAAACCGTTCATGCCTGTCGATGCAAGGCAATCCAGATGAGGTGTATAGGCGGCATAGAGAGGCGTCTTGCCATCGAAGCAATCCTGCCCCCTATCTCCAAGACCATCCAAAATCACTAAGATACATCGCATGTCTATTTATAGCACAGCAAACACTGATTATCCTAATCAATGTTGCCTATAGATCAATCTTTTGCGATTGATTTTCTCTATTTGACAACAGTAAAGGCGGGTAATAATATAAAATTATGATTCTTGACATGCACATTCACACTTCTTTTTCCCCATGCAGCGTGCTTAATATTCCTACACTTTTAAAAAGAGCCCGGAAAGTCGGGTTGGATGGAATTTGCATTACTGATCATGACACAATGGCCTCACAAACCATCTTCAACAATATAGATAATAACCAGGGAATCTGTATCATTATCGGCATGGAATATACAACAGTAAAAGGCGATTTCCTGGTTTTTGGCCCGAATGAATCCATACCAAAAGGAATGGATGCAGAACGTCTTATCAAGTGGGTTAATAAAGAAGGCGGAGTGGTCATCCCTGCTCACCCATTCAGGAAAAGCAGGCCTACGGATTTGGGGGTCCTGTCATCAGTGAAAATCGTCGAAGTATTAAACGGCAGAAACCAACCATCTGAGAACGAATCATGTAAAATTTGGCTTGCTCAATATGGCAACGGTACAAGGCAGATTGGAGGCAGCGATGCCCATACCCCTGAAGAGATAGGTCGAATGGCTACTATATTCAATAAGAATATTTATGATGTCGAAGATTTTATCAATGAGCTTCATACCGGGAATTACACCCCAAGACAATTTCATTCCTTTTAAAGTAGCTAAATTACCATTCGTGTAAAGCCTTTCTTATATCTCCAACTCTTTTTGTAATTCCATTTGAATCGAGATATTCGAGAAACTGAATGGCATACTTACCTGTAGTGGGAAAGGTATCTTTGAACTCTCTCATTGTCATTTCAGATTTTTCACTGAAAAAGTTCTTCAGGTTCTCAATTGCTTTCCTGTAAACAGAAGCAGTTATATGGAGAGAATTATTAATTTTTACAAGACTCCCTTCCTTTACCATGAGTTTCAGCATATCCGACATATATTTCTGCTCCACTTCGAGAATCTTATATAATTCTTCAAAGCTTAACGGCCGGGTTCCTGCGTTGTCCAACAGTTCAAGAATCTTGCTTCGGATTGTCTCATCCTTCCCTGAGAAAGTCGCTCGAAATTGCACAAGCCTCACAATTTCTTTTTCCATAACAATTTCTTTTGATGACGAGAGCAGACAAGCAAAAACTTTGGGGTCAAGATTCAGTCGGGTCCGCAGTTCCTCCTTCTGAATGCCGTGCTTTAAGGGATTTTTTTCATGGAAATTCGCAATCTCATGTTGCACGAGCTTACCGAAGGAATTTATATTCACCCTATGAAGCAGGATATCATCATACTGCCGAAGAATACCTTTTTCTATCAGCTCCCTTATTGAATGGTTGATGGTTGTGACTTCTTCTTTAATCCAGCTCTGAATGAGAGAAAACTTAATACCCTGTATGCCGGCCCTTTTCACTTTCAACGCTATTTTGTCGGACAAAGTTCCGGAATCAAACAGTATTAAATCATCTAAACTTTTCTTATGACTCATCTTGTATGACGAAGGATCCAGCACTTCTCCGCCGCCAATAGTATCTAAAGGAGAAAATCTTCGTATAATGTATCTATCTCCGGACATTGCTATAACGGGATACTGGAGTCTGAACTGGCAGTAGCAATTCTCGCCGGCCCTCAGCTCATCTCTCCCGTAAAGGATAATTCTTGCTGTATTCTCGGACGTGCCTATATGGAAGTGAACAATGTCCCTGTTTTTCAGTATTTGAGAGTGTTTCAATAATTCCACTTTTGCGTCTATCATCGTGGCCGGTATAAACTCTGAGCGATTGACAACTGCATCTCCTCTTTGTAAGGCTTCTTTAACAACTCCCTGGAGATTGATCGCCACGCGTTGTCCCGCATACGCCGTCTGTATAGGTTTCCCATGGCTGTGGAGACCTCGTACTTTACTCCTTATTCCGCACGGAAGAATTTCAACATCGTCATCAACGGATATGCAACCGGATACGGCTGTGCCTGTTACGACAGTTCCAAACCCTTTTAAGGTAAACACCCTATCGATAGGGAGCCGGAAAAGACCTCCTGCCGGTTTCGATCCAACATTAATGGCTTTTTCTTTAATCTTTTCTTTTAAAAGCTCAATGTTGAACATTGATTTCGATGAGACACGGATAATTTCAGCACCTTCAAGAAAGGTTCCTTTGACAAAGGTCCTTACATCGTCTTCAACGAGATCGAGCCACTCCTGCTCTACAAGGTCAACTTTTGTAATGGCGATGATACCCGATTTAATCTTGAGGAGATCGCAGATATAAAGGTGTTCACAGCTTTGAGGCATAATCGATTCGTCTGCGGCAATAACAAAGAGAACAAGGTCTATGCCGCCTGCGCCGGCAAGCATATTCCTTATTAGCCTCTCATGTCCCGGGACATCAACGATCCCGACCGTAAGTCCGTCGGAATATTTAAGATCGGCGAAACCGAGATCAATGGTAATCCCGCGCTCTTTTTCTTCCTTAAGCCTGTCGGGGTCTATTCCTGTCAGCGCCTTGACAAGTGCGCTTTTACCGTGATCAATATGTCCGGCGGTACCGAGAATTATATTTTGCATAGCAAATTGTAAATTGAGATAGTATAATTATGGAGAGGGGTAGTGGGAATCGAACCCACCAATAATCCTGTGAGGACATTTCGCTGGTTTTGCAGACCAGGCGGGGCCCAGCCCCGTTACCCCTCGTGTCTATTATCATATAGTTTATATGCATAAGTATAATAGATATTATCTATATTCATCCTGGTAATTATAGATCCAATTTGAAGCCTTCACGTCATCATTGATATGCACATGCATATTGCACTTTCACTGTCTGATGATATTAAATATCCAGTATGTCTGAATTGACCCCATTGATGAAGCAATATTTCAGCATTAAAGAAAAATACAGAGACGCTATCGTCTTTTTCAGGCTCGGAGACTTTTATGAGATGTTCGGGGAAGACGCCGAAAAGGCGTCAAAGATACTTCAGATCGCGCTGACCACAAGAGACAAATCAAAAGAAGACCCTATGCCCATGTGCGGAATCCCTTATTTCGCGTCTGAATCTTACATACTCAAACTGATCAAGGCAGGGTACAAGGTAGCGATCTGCGAGCAGATGGAAGACCCGGCAACGGCAAAAGGTATAGTTGAAAGGGACATTGTCAGGGTAATTACTCCTGGTACACATACTCCGGAAAATCCTAAAGAAAACTCTTATATCATTAGTTTGTTTCCTGCCGGAGATAAACACGGCATAGCGATAGCGGACATCTCCACAGGGGAATTCGTCGTATATGAGACAACCGAGAATATTGAAGACGAAATGTTCAGGTTTGAACCGAGGGAAATCCTAATCCCTCAGAGCGCTAAGAACAATATCCATTATAGAGAGGCCCTTAATGCGTTTTATATTTCTGTTTATGATGATTGGTTTTTTGATTATTCTGAAGCATACAAGATTTTATTAAAGCATCTAAAGGTATCGTCCCTTGAAGGATATGGCTGTGAAGGCATGAATGCCACCATCTCCGCCGCCGGGGCCCTGGTCAGTTACCTTGAAGACACACAGAAGGAAACGTTCATCCTCAAAAAAATATCTGCATTGCGCCTGGATTCTTTTATGTTTCTCGATGCGTCAACACAAAAAAACCTTGAGCTTACGCATAATCTCAAAGACGGTACAACTGAAGGGACTCTCTTGTGGGCACTTGATGAAACCCTCACTCCGATGGGAGGCAGGTTCCTTCGGTCATCCATCCTGAAACCTCTGGTTAATATAACTGAGATAAAAAACAGACTTGATTCAATCGAATATCTTTTGGAGGATTACGAGCTTCTTGAAGAGTTGAGGACATCCTTAAGAAAGATACAGGACCTCGAAAGGATTTCATCAAGGGTAAATGCAAAAAGCGCAAATGCAAGGGACCTCATTGCAATAAAAACTTCGGCGCAGAACCTTCCAAAGATAAAAAAATCCCTTGTCCTTTCCAAAAACCCTTATTTACGCTCTGTCTCCGAGGAAATTTTCGAATTTTCTCATATTAAGGAATTGATAGGTCGGAGTATTATTGATGCGCCTCCGATAAGTCTCAGAGACGGCGGGATAATCAAGGACGGTTATAACGCCGAGATCGATGAACTCAGGAATCTGTCCAAAAAAGGGAAAGACTTCATCGCTGAATTAGAGACTAAAGAAAAGCAAAGGACCGGCATATCCTCCCTGAAAGTCGGTTATAACCGTGTCTTTGGTTACTATATCGAGATCACAAAATCGCACCTCCATATGGCGCCTGCTGACTATATACGGAAACAGACATTGGTTGGAGGAGAAAGATTCATAACGCCCGAACTAAAAGAATACGAATCAAGGGTGCTCGGTTCCGAAGAGAGGCTGAAAAATCTTGAGTACCGGATTTTTCAGGACATACTTGAAGATGTACAAAAGGAATCCGTTTTGCTGTCAAAAACATCGTCCGCCCTTGCAATTGCCGATTTTCTGACTTCTTTGGCCGTTGTCGCTAAGAGGAACAGCTATGTTAAACCGGCTATCGATGAAAACGGCGAGATAGACATCGAAGATGGAAGGCACCCTGTTCTCGAAAGGATACCGTCAGCCGACAGGTTTATCCCTAATAACACCTTTCTTGATACGGAAGATGACCGACTCCTTATAATCACCGGACCCAATATGGCCGGTAAATCCACATACATGAGGCAGGTCGCCCACATTGTTATTATGGCGCAGATGGGAAGCTTTATCCCCGCTTCCCGCGCAAAGATTGGACTCACCGACAGAATATTCACAAGGATAGGCGCATCGGATTTCCTTGTAAAGGGACAGAGCACATTCATGGTCGAGATGATAGAGGTTGCAAACATCACCCATAATGCAACATCGAAGAGTCTCATTATCCTTGACGAGGTCGGCAGAGGGACGAGCACATTCGACGGTATAAGCATTGCATGGGCTGTCGCGGAACATATTTTAAACACTATTAAAGCTAGGACTCTCTTTGCAACGCATTATAATGAACTTACAGAACTTGCGCTGACGAACGATGGGGTAAGGAATTATAACGTATCTGTAAAAGAATGGGGAGATGAGATAATCTTTTTAAGGAAGATTGAAAAAGGTCCTGCGGACAAGAGTTACGGTATACAGGTTGCAAGGCTTGCGGGTCTGCCTGACAATATCATAAACAGGGCAAAAGAAGTGCTTGCAAATCTTGAGAAAGAGGAGTTGAATGAAACAGGAAGTCCAAGGTTTGCCGACAAGAAATCAAAGAAAAGGAAAACCCAGCTCGATCTGTTCTCGTCCATGAGTGATTCCGTTATCGCTGAAATAAGAAACCTCGATTTGAAAAAACTCACACCCGAAGAAGCGCTGATCAGGCTTATTGATATCAAGAAGAAGATAAGCTAATAAACCCCCCATAGGATGAGGCGGATATAGTATTTTCGCTCATTCTCGGCCTGACATACGTCATCCCTCCGAGGTAAATTTTTTCTTCGAAAGAATTTAAAACCGCTCAAATACTATATCCGCCTCGTTATAATTAGAGTCTGTCCATAAATTATAACTATAGGAAACAAAAAGAGAAATGGTAAAATTGCAGAGGAAATAAGAAACGTGGAGGAAGCCTTGAAACTGTTGAAGGAACTGAAACTGCAATTTGAAAAAGAGCTGTGGGCCTTGAATCCGGAACTGGCTGTAATGGACACGATACTGAACCAGCATCCTGAGATATACGAAATAGTGAAGGATGACATAACCAAGGGCAAAGAAAGCAGCAGTCTCGGCAGGCAGGACATGCCGACAGTGGAACAGATAGTGAGGGCGGCGATATACAAAGAGATGAAAAACCTGACCTATCGTGAGCTTGAGCATGCGCAACATGATTCCAGGATGTGCGCGGTATTTATCAAACTTGACGACCGGAAGCCGTTTTCCTTTGAGGCGTATCAGAAATACATATCCCGGATAAGCGGAGAAGCGCTGGATAAGGTGATGGTAGCGATCAATAAAACCGCAATAGGCGAAGGGCTTGAAGACGGCAAAAGCATACGGACCGACGGGACCGTAATAGAGACAAATATACATTATCCGACAAACAACTCATTGATATGGGACTGCATCAAAACCATAGATCGACTATTGAAAAAACTGAAGGCCAGTGGAGTGGAGATCAAGGTACGGAGCTACAAGAAACAGGCTAAGAAGAACCATTACAAGATCAATAACACCAAAGCTAAAGAGGAACGGGAAGAGGAATTCAAGAAACAACTGAAGCTGCTTCGCAGCAGCATCAACCAGGCAGAGAGGGCATTAACAGCAGAACTGCCCAAAACGATAGAAGGCTGGATAATTGCAGAGGCGGCAAGGAAAGAACTGAAAGACGTGTTGCCGAAGGCGGAGAAAGTATATGACATCTCCCGGCGACATGAGATCCTTGGGGAGGCTGTGCCGAACGAAGAGAAGATATTTTCGATCTATGAAGACCATACGGACATCATAGTGAAGGGGAGGAGAGAAGTAGAATTTGGACATAAGATAAACCTTGCGACAGGCCGTAGCAATCTGATACTTGATTGCAAGGTGCTGGAGGGCAACCCTGCCGACGCAACACTTTATGGGGCAGTGATAGATCGTCTCAAGGATAACTATAAGATAATCCCCCGTGATATGGTGACTGACGGCGGCTATGCCTCAAAGGACAATGCGAGGATAGCGCATGGGAAAGGGATCGTCAACATCGTCTTCAATAAGATAAAAGGGTCGCTTAAGAACATCGTCAGAAGCGCGAACATGGAAACGCGGCTGAAGAAATGGCGCAGCGGCATTGAAGCAGTTATCTCGAATCTGAAAAGGGGTTTTGAATTGTACCGGTGCGAATGGAAGACAAGGGCGCGATTTGATGCCAAGGTGTACTGGAACGTGATTGTTTACAACATTCGTGTGATGACAGGAGCGCTCCTTGCGAAGATGCAAACGCAGATGCAATGAAGACAGGCGAAAGGCAGATCACAAAAGGAGCATAAAGGGATATCCACGTCCGAAATCATGAAAAATATGACGACAGCATGCTTTTTGAAGTATAAGAACCACAATCCGAACAGGTGCCGGCACTGCCGGGACAGTTTTCTGTTCGTAAATTAGGAAACGGTAGTTTATGGACAGACTCTAATTAGTGACATATGTAACTTTGCCTTCCTTGCTCTGGGCCAATTCCTGAAGTCTCGTCATTATATTAACTATGTGAAATGCATTGGCTATACTGTCATAGCTTAGCGGCTGCATTTCGATAGGATATACCCAGCAGTCCATCATGTCTCCCAATAATATCACTTCTTTTATTGAATCATCTCTAATCAACTATTCCATAAATTGCTCGAACATCCTGGCTTCATTTTTGTAGAACCAATCATAACAGCCTTGTGAATTTCCCAAACTCAACCCTGTACTCATATGACTGTCACTGACAAAGACTCTCTTAATAGACATGCCATTTCTATTTCGAATATACGCTTAAATACCGTCAGCCCTGTTCCTGTCGCCAAAACTGCAGAGAGGCTGCCACAGAATGGCAGGGGAAAAGATAGCAGATATCTTGATACCGCGAATATGTTTGATCCGCCCCGGAATACGCACAGTGTGTTTGTCGCTAACGAATAAGCGTTATTCCGCTGCGAAGTTGCGGAATAACGTGTGGAGAACATCCTATAGTGCCTCCTGTCAAGACAAAAAACATCTGGGAAATTTACTTAAATATCAATGATCGTTATCCGAGATCTTGCAAGAACAATAGTCTGCCGTACGTCCATCTGGACGATAGTATTTTTTCTCGACGCACTCTCTCACTACAATCGAACTTGATCTCTGATAGTTACGTTTATCCGACGTGTTCCGCATTGAGCGTACCGCCCATCATCCCTTATCCAGACTCTCAAGTTCAGTGAGAGGCCCTATATTGTTCTCCACGAGGTCTTTCGCCTCAACTAAGCCAAGCTCGGGCTCTCTGCGTCTTGTTTTTGGGGCCTCCAGAACAGAAACGGCTTCACAGGAAGCCCTCAGTTAAGTTCTTTTGATGTGGCCTATATTTGGATATCCCCCTTATTGAGATATTTTGGATCGAATAGCTCCTTCTTTTTCATCAAGGTCCATGCGATAACCAAAAGCTTTGCGGCTATCTTTACACGCATCTTCGTACTAATTCCCTTTTCCCTCTGCCGACCTCTGAGCTTATTGGTGTAATAAATCGTAAAATCTTTGTTATGAAAGGAAGCGATTAGAGCAGCCTGATATAAGGCGTAGCGAAGATCGGCTTTCCCTTGTTTGGAGATTACCGGCGTTACGCTGTTTGAAGTCTTTCCGCTTCGCTCCGCGCAAAGGTCGAAACCAGCCATCTTCAGGACCTGCTTGTCGCTCGTAAAGCGAAAGGGATTACCTATCGCCCCGAGAACCTTTGATGAGACATCCGGCCCAAAGCCAGGGATACTCAAAAGGCATGGGTATTCCGGAAACTGTAGGCACATATCCTCTATTTTATCTTCCACCTCTTTGATCGTCTCTCGCACCTGATTAAGCATGGATACCATCACCTTCGCCTCGAACGGCACTGCGTCTCCTACATAACATCCAATGGAATCAGGGGCTATCTGCCAGATCGCCTGCAGCAGCTTTTGTTGGGCAATATTCATTCTGCTGAGGGCAACGTGCCTGCGGAATTCATCGAATTCCATCCCGGCGATCACCGAGGGATTAAGACAGCGGCCGACTACGGCCAGGCTCACCGCTGGGCCGAAGTGGCGGTCCATTTCAGGGAAATACTGGGCCAGAAGCTGATTGCGGATGCGAACCCGGAGGCCATGTTCCTCTTTCTTGAGTCGTCTCTTTAAGGAAAGGAGATTCCTCAGATCCCGCATCTTCGGATCCGGATATTCATAGAATAGGAATTTCCCTTGGGAAATGAGGTCGGCTACGTTAGAGGAATCCTTGGTGTCGTGCTTATCCCATCTGCCATCCAGAAGCGTGCGGTTGTTTTTTACTGCCGTCCCCGCTACCAAAACAACCATATGCCCACACTTAATAAGATGCTCTCCCAGAGGCTTATGGTAATTGGCTGTGGGCTCAAGACCAAAGACCACCTTTGTAAGGTCATGCTGGACCTTAAGCGCTTCTGTCAGCGTCAGCAGTTTCTCGAATCCTTCAATCGTGTTGTCAAAGATCACTCCCTTGTGCAGCGTTTTGCCGTTAGCCGTGCCGAAAAAGGCATTGTGCTTCTCTTTAGCCACGTCGATGCCGATGATCAAATACTGATCGGAGCCACGTATCTCTTTCTTGACTTGTCGAAACTCCCTAAGTCTGATACCATCTACTTGTTCCATAGAAACCTCCTGTCAAAAGAATTTTGTTTCTCCATAAACTTATTCTTACAGGAGGTTTCTATTTTTTAATAGCTATAAAATTAGTCTCCCTTATGATTGAATGGGGAAGTTTGATCTTATGCCATTTCTATATATAACTAAGCCGGTGCGCCGGATATGGGGATTCGATTAATTCTCCCGGAACTTTTTCTATCGAAGAGGATATGGTTTATGGAGCATCTGTCTTATTTTGATCTGCATGAGATCATCCTGATACGAAAATTGAGGCTGAGATTGCGACCATTGCAGCTGGATAGTATCCCAAGGTCTGATTTCAGACAATAGGGGAGCATAGCGAAACAGGATGCTGTTTTCGCAGGTTGATAGAGCTATGATTTTTGAGCTATCGCCGGTGTGCATCAGTATCGATCCGGAGGGCTATTGCACCTGGAAGGGAGCAAATACTCAATCGTGACCATTGTGCCCTTCTTGCAAACCGGGCAGGTATTGATATCGATACCGTAGATTCTGAGCAACTGATCCTGCCAGGTCTCTGATTTTTCTTCTTCTTCTTCTTTTGTTTCGGTTTTACAACTGCCGATGAGCTTACGGCATAGCGCGATGTTGTCTTTACGCTTTCTGTTTGCGAGGAGTCCGAAGTGCCTGATTTA
>CAVSHB010000002.1:0-891376 GCA_963727775.1 uncultured Nitrospiraceae bacterium
TACCCAAATCGTTGCCAGTGGCCCTTCTGTCAAAATTGCCCGCTTCGCCCTTTCAAGGTGAGCAACTACACACCATGGTGACTGTCACTACCTGGAGCGAGCAACCTTTAGTGGTGTAAGAATTTACTGATATGTGACATACGAAGTTGACGATCACTATGGGCAAGGGACTTGTCTACGGGTCTAGTGCTGGTTAAAGTTATTGGCCTCCTTATGTGTACAGATGGCTTCGATGGACATAAGTGGGGTGGGCGTGTCATGCCCACAAAAGAGTGGAATGCTAAGGGAATGCATTCTCAGCAAACATTATGCTATGATGGAGCGAATCTCTTATGAGGTTGGGAAAAGGCTTTCAAAAGAAGGAATGAAATTCTTAAGGATAGAGAAATTAGCTGTGTAGTGTTGAAGCCAACTAGATTTTCAAATACTCCTGTGCTAAAGTCACATGTCAGTTTGCGAGAATATCGTTGTATATTAATGAAAAGCCTGTTAAGAACAATGTATCATATGCATCATACCCAGTAATTTAAACGCATTCAGAGAAATATTAAAGACATCAAGAACATCTCGAGTATTCGTCATTTCCACCTTCAGTGATCTAAAGGGAAAGTGTAACGCACTTCAGGAAAGGGGATCCCCAAAGCTGCGGTAATTGTGTGAGCAGCATGGATGCCGATTCCAAGCTGTAGATCTGCGTTGGGGGGTGGGCCGGGACACAGCCCTTCACCAGCGAACCAATCGGATGTGCAGAGGAAGTTGAACGTTGCCAAAGGCTTTCTCCCCAACAAATATGAACCTAATAGACCATTTAAAAACAACAGGTGGTGCAGGAGAAAATATACACCCAATTACGGATCAATTCTGCAAATATTTTGGTAGAGACCATAGGGTAATCCTGCACCATAAAATGGGGATAAAAGCAGTGGGTAAAATATTTGGGACAGCGGCTATGCCAATTGCTGAGAACCATATACTTGACGACTGGCAAGGGGGTATGCCCAACGGACCGCATGACAAGAATTTTTACAGGTTAGCGTGGGCGTATGATTTACATATGTTTATGGATGCCGTAAAATTTGCCGATGAATTTCTAAAGATTTGGGGATAAGAATATATCTAAACGAAAATATGAATAGAAAAACGTAAGAAGAATGTTCAAGTCTAAAAAGAAAGACAGATATACGGCTTTGGGCCACATCCTACAAGGAATATTTGTTAGACAAGGTTGACATAGAAACTGAACATACCTATTCATACAATTCGTCTCGTTAAAATTCAAATTCCTCAAACATTAAGACCTCCAATCAAATGAATGAATTGTGAGTGCATCCTCATTATGCAGTGCATTTCCTATAGGCATTGGCCACTATAAACCAAAAACTTTCCATTAATCAAACAAGACTGCAGTCAAAAAGTTATATAATCATACAGTGAAAATACTCTTTGTCACCGACTTGCATGGATCTCAGTGGAAATATGACCGACTGTTTGATGTTGCAACGGGGTTAGGGGTGCAGATCGTTGTCAATGCCGGCGATATGCTTCCCAAGGAAGGGGCTCTGTTACAACAAGATGATTTTATCACTTCATTTCTTGACCTATTCTTTGAGAAGTTTAATAATGCCGGAATCTACTACCTCTGCTATCTTGGAAACGATGATCTTATGATCTTCGACCAGTTATTCGAAAAGGTTTGTGAGAAATACCGTTTTGTTGTCTCTCTTGCCCAGCAAAAATGTGACATCAGCGGTTACGAGTTTATAGGTATGAACTGGGTTGTCGATTATCCTTTTCGGCTTAAGGACAGATGCCGGGTGGATACCGACGACTACGTATTCCAAAAACAACTGGGGACAGGCCTGCTGTCAACTCGAGAGGGATTTCAGGAGATTAAAGACTGGCCTGCCTACGCTAGATCACTGCCTACTCTCCATGATGAGTTGATCAATCCGGTGCGCCCCCAAAATATGTATAAAGCTATATATGTGATTCACATGCCACCCGCCAAACTGGGGCTGGATAAATGTTATAGCGGGGTAGAAGCTGGATCGACAGCCGTTTATGACTTTATCAGAAAGAATCAGCCTCTTATGGCTTTACATGGACATATTCACGAGTCCCCTCAAATGACTAACAAATGGTTCGCAGAACTTGGTAGAACAATCTGCATACAACCAGGTCAGCTTGATGATTTTACGTACGTGACGATTGATCTGCATACCATGCATTTTGAAAGACACAGTGAACGACACCGATAAAAAAGGCATTATTCTTTTTAGAACATTGATAATCCCTATGCATTCTAAAGCTCCTCAAATCCTTAGAAGCGTTTTTAAGGTGCGTCCGCAATTCTCCAATTCATATATTACCGGGTGAAAGACGTCGTTGCCGTTAATGGGTCTTTCCAACGGTCTCAATTTCCTCCCTTGAAATGTGGAGCTGCACATTTCACTCGGAATATTCTCCATTTGTCTTATTTTGTTTCATTTTCTTAATGATATTTCTGAACGGTGGCATCTGCTGTTTACGATTTCTTTTGCGGGCCGTCCAGACCAAGCTCTCCGCTGAGCACCTTAGCGACGAACCGATCACCCGAGGTCTGCGATGCAGCCAGTTTGCGTATGCGCTCGAATGTCTCACGCCCGTTACCGGCGTTTGCGGCAGCTTCCATGGTATAAAGGTAGGCATCTCTGATATCCGCAGAAGTAATTTCATAGCCATACCCCTCACACAACCATCTAAGCGCAGCTACCCCGGCTTCGACAGCAAAGTCCGGATGCGTAGCGGCCGCCTTCCTTGCGGCCCGTGTCAGCGTCCTGGGGTCACAGGGCGTCTTGTTGGCCAGTCCGATTGACTCGGCATACAGACCAGCGGATTTCGCAGAAGCAAACCACTTACCTTCTTCTCCGGGTGTGCTTTCAACGAGATCGTGCAGGATCTCACTGGCAGTCTTATGAGGATATTTCTTTGTAATGGCCCGAAAGGTCGCCAGATGCGATGTGCCTCGATTAGCGTCAAGTGAATACCGGGCATATGCTTCATCGTACATGCCACTCGAAAGAAGAATTGCCTCACAGGCCAGTGCAATTGCGCTCGAGGGCTCGTTGATTCCGTGGGAATCCTCTGCGTAACGGATCGCCTCTGCATTTCTGCCCATAGCGCTCAGAGCCTTCACACCCCACTTCCTGTAATACCAGTTCTTGTGCGGCAAAAGTTCGAGAAGGGAGAGGGTTTCCTCATTTCGCCCGGCCTTGACGAGGGCGCTCAGACAGGCGGTCGTACCTTTGAAATAACCATGATGCCCAGAAGAAGGATTCCATGCCATCCGGACCACTTTTATAAATGAATCCGCCCATTGTGACGCGCGGTCAGCGGTTGCACAGAGTTCTCCCCAATATTCGGGCAACAGCTCGATATATGGGATATCGTCTGCCTCGACCGCCTGCCAGAGGCGCTCCAGCCACCTGTCTCGCACAGAACTATCTGCCGGAGCACCGGCTATAATGGGCGCAAGTATCTCAATGGCATTGTTCACAGCCGATCCTATCGCACCCGATGAACTATCGACGTGGGCCAATGCAGGGGATAACCTTTCCAGAAACAACACAGCGCCTTCAGCAGCCAGGACCGACTCTTTACGTACTGTTTTCTTTATCTCTGCCACAGCCTCTTTTACGCGTGCCAGGGCCGGCTGCGAGCGCCATCCGAAGGCATTCCGACGAAACCGCGCTACAAAATTCCATTTGTGAGTAGTTGATGAAGCCATTTTATTTCCATCTTTCGTATTTAAGTTGAAATGAAACACACATTCGATATATTGCCTTGTTTTATAAGGCTAATTGTGAGCAAGCTTTTGCAATACCGTATCAATAGAAGCTTTGCAGGCTTTTTTGCCCAGTATTTATCCATCTTAAAGGAGTCTTGGGATGTTAGTCGTTCCCAAATCCTTAGTCCACGCGGTTTTACTAATTTCAGTGCTCATAACCATTCGAAATTAAATATTAATAATGACCTTAATAGATTCTTTTCAACTTTATTGCGAATGAATCTTTTATTTCTATTCTAACCAATTGACACCGTTGATGTCACACGGCATTCATCCCCTCAAGCGAGCTGTAAAAGGGGACAGGCTGGTTTTTCAAAGTTCCCGCACGATTGCTTCAAGAATGCCCTTGCCGGGCTGCCATAAGTCCCTTCCTAAATCAAAGGATCATGGATGCACTAATTGCATTGGGCATGTATTTAGCGATACGAGGGTTTCTTAATGTAAAATAGATGCCATGGAATTTCCTGTTCCCAGAACATATCGGGATTTATTGTGTACATTGGATAAGGACGCCCTTTTATCCTTTATGAGGGGCTTTTTCAAGGGCGATCTTGCTACTGCCGACCTTTTTACAAACCGGATAAACGAAGATAACCTGATGAACAGCTTCTTAGACAAATTTTCCTCTGCCTCATATATCAAAGGCATTCCGGATCAGATATCAAAGGATGAATTAAAGGCGTTAAGGGAGATTATCAGGAAAGGCGGTTTCCTGCGGCCTGGCGATAAACACTTCCCTGAAAAGAGCACAGTCGATGGCCTTGTAGAAAAAAAGCTTGCCTTCAGGAGCGATGGCGCTGACGGTCGCGGGGTTGCCGTGCCGCTCGAAATCTGCCTCGGGTTGCCATTTGATAAAAATGAGGAATACCGTTCACTCATGAGGGCGATGAACCGATATTCCTCTGACATAATCAAGCTCATGGCGCCTCATCTGGGGATTCCCCAATACAACAAGCTGCATAAGATCAGGCTTGCCGCAGTCGTTTATAAAAGGATTATCGAAAACTACTCCCAGTATATCGGGTCGCTCACCGATCTGCAGAAAAAGATCATCAGGCATATATTCAGGCGCGGCGGCTTTGTTTCGAATGGAAACCTCGATGTATGGGCCAAGGCCAACGGTATGAAAGAATCCGGAGGCCAGAGGAGTTGGTACGGAGGGGATTACTTTCTTGATTATATGAGCACAGCGTACAGAAGAAAAAAAGAAGATTTGTCCGACCTTGAAAAGGCGTTGTTGCACCCTGTCTTGTCCGGGGTAGTCTGCGTCTCATACAGAGAGACTTATGATAGCATATGGCATTATTTCATCCCTGAAGAGGTATTCCCATTGCTGGCCGGGGACTTTTTCAGGGAGATGGATGAAAAGAGGGAAGTCGCAAGAAAAACAATGCGCGCTGCGGCCCCCGATGTTTTTGTCTCCTATTCCGGCAGAGTAGCAGAGGACCTTATCAAGGTCCAGATAGCTGCTGCATGCGGTCTGGTCGGATTTGTGAAGAACAAGCCCGAATTTAAGAAACGTTCGATATCCGACATTGCCGGGCTGTTGAATTCTGCTGAATGTTACGTGGAAAATCTGTTTAGGTTGTTAGGTTTTCACCCCAGCGGGATGAATATCATAAACTACAGTAGTTTTGATCTGCTCAAGTCATATCTATTCAAGTACGAATATGTCGTTTCTCTCCTTCCCATTTTGCAGCCTTTTCAGGGATGGGTGCATATGGATGGCCTCATTAAATATCTTCTCAATCATAGAGACCTCTACCGCTTTTCAGCATCACTTTCTGAAAACGTTATCGAGTCCGCGCTGAAAGACCTCGGCATGCTCGGCCTTTTGGATATTTCCCCTGACGGCAAGAGAGCGCAGGTCGCGCCCTTGTTGTCAAAGATGTTCGACTCTCCTCACTTCAAATCCATAGGGGTAATTAAAGGAGACTCCCGGCCGCTTATAGTGCAGCCGAACCTTGAGCTGCTGATACCTATGAATACGGAAATAAAGGCGCTCAAGAAGCTCTCCGAATTCTCCGACCTGATCGTGCTTGACAAGATGCTCCACTTTGCCTTGTCGAAAAAAAGTCTTATGCGAGGACTGGATCTGGGATGGGATATAAAAAAGGTTATCACCTTCCTTTCGTCGATTTCCTCAAAGGATGTCCCCAAGACCGTTGAAAATTTTGTCGAGACGTGCTTAAACAAACGGGGCGAGGCGGTTGTGATGCCATCTTCGACCCTCATACATTGCAAGGGGCTCGGGCTGAAGTCAAAGATATTATCTATGCGGGGATTGAAGGCGGAAGGACTGGAGGGAGCTGATGACTATCTCTATATTTCCGCCCAGTCTCCTGGCGAAGTGCTCAGGATATTGAAAAAGCACGGGATCTTTGCCGAGCTGGCAGAAGAAGGAAAACAGGCAGACAGGAGTCGTAAATGAAATATAATGATAAGCCTTCGTTTTTGGCAGACGCGGTAGAAGCATATTCCGCTGACGAGGTAAGGAAGTTTTCGAAACTAGCAGTAGATATTATTTCCACGGAGAAGGGCCCCTTCTGGGTCAGCGGGCATATCGAGCAGGTATCATCGCAGAGGAAATCGGACCTAGCGCCGATGCTCGTCAAGCTCATGAAACACGCTGAAGCATCAGCGGCACTATACAATCATCTTGCCGAACCGGAGAAGGCCGCGGTGCAGGAGGCGGTCTCGGACATTCATGGGGTACTCGACATCGCCGTATTCAGGGCAAAATACGGGAAGAGTCCTTATATGTCAAAAAAAGAGAAAGAATCGCGAAGCCTCCTGCCGTTATTTATTTACTACGGAGGCATCATTCCGCCGGATCTGAAGGAAGTCTTAAAACATTTTGTGCCGAAGCCTCCCATGGCAGAACCGTCTTTTGAGGAGAATCCGCAGGATAAAATAGTTGTTGGAGATGAGGAAACACCTCTTGTCAGGCATCTTACAGAGCCTGCTGCGCTCCATGATCTTTCCGTACTGCTTCACCTTGCCGGAAACAGCCGGTTGAGCGCAAGCAGCGCAACGGGATATATCACAGGAGCAGGCGCCTCCACAGTCCGTGAAGTCCTGCTGCATGGAGATTATTATCCCGAAGGTACTGAGGCGGAGGATAAATATGATGTGCAGATTGGGGAGCAGGGAATCCGTCCCTTTGCATGGTGTATGATCCTGCAGGCGGGCAAGCTCGCAAAGGTAGAGGGCGGCAAACTGCGGCTCACAAAAAAGGGACATGAGGCCCTCAACAAGGCGCCTCATACGGTATTAAAGGAATTATGGGAAAGCTGGCGTAGCAATAAACTCCTGCACGAGATGAACAGGATAGATATCATAAAAGGTCAAAAATCCAAGGGAAATCCTCTGTATGCGGCTGAAGAGTGCAGAGAAGCGCTTGAGATTGCATTGTCTTATCTTACGATAGGCCAATGGATAGAGACAGATGAATTTTTCCGTTACTTGATAGCCCGGGGGCTCAGGTTCACTGTTGCCCGCGACCCGTGGAAACTTTATATTTCCGATAGAGAGCATGGTAGCCTCGGTTACAACCATATTACCTGGAACCACATCGAAGGACGTTTTGGCAGGGCATTTCTCCTTGAATACGGCGCGACAATGGGTATTATCGACGTTGCCTTAGTGCCCCCTTGGGGCGCGGCCGATGATATCGGGAATCTCTGGGGAGCCGACGCATACTCCTGCCTGAGCAGATACGACGGGCTTATGTATCTGCGGTTGACTCCTCTGGGAACGTGGATACTTGGCAAAGCCGATACTTATTCGCCCGCTGTGTCTGAGAGTATTCACATCTTCACCATCCTCCCAAACCTCGAAATTGCGATGACATCTCACATGGCGGCCCCGGATAGGCTGTTCCTTGACCGGATAGCCGAACGAAAATCGGAGAGGGTATGGGAACTCTCGCGAAGCAAGATCGTTCAGTCGCTGGAAGCTAATACGAAATTCGGGGTGATAAAGGATTTTCTTCTCAGCCGAAGCGGAGAAAGAGAAATCCCCCAGACTGTGGAGGTCTTCCTGAACGACATTAAAGAACGTTCGGAAAAATTGAGTGACCGTGGCATGGGAAGGATCATAGAATGCGCCGACGCGGATACCGCTATGCTTATGGCAAATGATCCTGATCTGAAGAAATTATGCCTGCCTGCCGGGGACCGTTCTCTGGTTGTCCCTTCAAAGAACGAATCGGCCTTCAGAACCGCGCTGAGGAAGAAAGGGTATGTTGTGATAACGGAGAAAACAAGATGAAAAGGAAATCTATGGAAGACAGCGATGATCAAGTGGAGATAATGCCGGAAGATTTTTATTCTGATGCCGGGGAGAAGATAAAATTCAATTGGTTTTGCTACGAGTTATCATTGGGATTGTACGATGCGCTTACAAGAAAAGTAGGGAAAAAGTTTGCAAAGTTTAATATTGGGGATAGGGCAATCACCGACTTTTCAATTTATTTTGCCAAATCGATGAAAAGTATTATCCTCGAAAAGCTTTCCGGCAAAATTAAGACTGTTTATTTCTCCCATAAAACGATTGAATCATTTTTCCCGAAGATCAGTGACAGAATGGTAAATGCCGTTCTGGATGTTATTGCAGAAGTTTGGGACGACCAACTCGGCACTTGTGAAGTCTGCCCTACTCGCTGCATCAGTGAAAAAGAGGTTTATTGTACGATGTTCGATGACGGTCCCTATGGGAAGGATTGAATGCAAAGACAGCAATGAACTATAACCCTCGGAATCCCCTTATAATCCAGTCCGACATGACCATGCTGCTCGAAGTGGATTCGCCTCTTTATGAGGAGGTGAGAGACGCCATTGCCCCGTTTGCAGAGATCATAAAAAGCCCCGAGCACGTCCACACGTATCGCATCAACCCTATATCCCTCTGGAATGCCGCTTCTTCAGGCGTCAACCCTGATGACGTCAGGGGAAGGCTCATCCGTTACAGCAGGTACGAGGTCCCTCATAACCTCCTTGTTGAAATCAGGGATATAATGGGCAGGTTCGGGAAGGTAAGGATCGAAGGGCATGATGAAGCCATGCTTAAGCTCGTCGCTGAAGACCCGCTCCTGATGGAACAGCTTTATCATACGGAGCATGTGAGAAATCTCCTTTTTGAAAGGATCGGCCCTGAGTCTGCCGTTTTTACTTCCGTCAATCGCGGCCTCATAAAACAGGCATTGATCAAGGCAGGCTATCCGGCGGTAGATATTGCCGGTTATTCTGAGGGTCTTCCCCTCGACATTTCCCTGAGAGAAAACGACTTATTCAAAATCAGACCATATCAAGTCATGGCGCGTGACGCATTTTACAAAGGCGGTTCTGCCCTTGGCGGCAACGGGGTAGTGGTCCTGCCGTGCGGGGCGGGAAAAACGGTCGTGGGCATAACTGTTATGGAGATGATCAAATCTCATTCACTGATACTCACCACCGGAATCACAGCGGTCAGACAGTGGAAGAGGGAACTTGTCGATAAGACAGGCATAAGTCCTGAGGACATTGGTGAGTATAGCGGCGAGGTGAAAGAGATCCGCCCGGTGACTCTAACAACATACCAGATATTGACCCACAGGAAAAGCCGTGAGCATGATTTCACACATTTCCGTGCTGTAAATGATCATCCGTGGGGGTTATTGATCTATGACGAAGTACACCTTCTGCCAGCCCAGGTTTTCCGGTTTACCGCTTCTTTGCAAGCGATAAGGAGGCTCGGCCTGACCGCAACCCTTGTAAGAGAGGACGGTAGAGAGGGCGATGTCTTCTCCCTGATCGGCCCGAAGTGCTATGATGTTCCCTGGAAAGTGATAGAGAAACAGGGATGGATCGCAGAGGCTGAATGTTTTGAAATAAGGGTAGGGATTACAGGAGACACAAGATTCCATTACGCATCCTCTGAAAAAAGACAGCGGTTTCGCATAGCGGCCGAGAATCCGGCGAAGACCCCGGTGATCCATAGGCTCATCTCAATGCATAAAGGCGACCGGGTATTGATAATAGGACAATATCTCGAACAGTTGCAGGGAATTGCGGAAAGTATTGGCGCACCGATAATCACCGGGAAAACACCACAGGCCGAGCGTGAAGCCCTTTATCATCGGTTCAGGGAGGGCGACCTGTCCACGCTTGTGGTCTCCTCGGTCGCCAATTTCGCCATAGACCTGCCTGACGCGTCAGTCGCTGTCCAAGTATCGGGTAGATTCGGATCACGTCAGGAAGAGGCACAGAGACTCGGAAGGATATTGAGACCGAAATCAGACGGAAGGGGAGCAAGGTTTTATACCCTTGTGTCGAGGGACACGGATGAACAGGAGTTCGCTCTGAAAAGACAGCTCTTCCTCACGGAACAAGGGTACAGTTACACAATATTTTCCGAGGATGAAATCGGTTCTTATCTGAAGGCTGGCCTGGACGTGTAACTCACTGCCAGGCAACGGACCGGACTCTTGTTTTTGCCGTCTGCTCTCTGCGCTTTTTTTCAGCAGGGTGGGCATATTTCTCTTCACAAAAGAACTTGCCAGTGTAAAGTTCTCCGTTATGCAACCATACGTAACCCTGGTATTCTATGATGATCGGCGTGATCAATGATGACTTTCTTGAGGATGGAGTCATTATCGGTATTTTGGAAATATATTTTATTTTCGCTATACCGCAACAGCAGATTGAAGCTTAACCGAAACAAACACAGCCTGCCGTTGTTGAGCGGCTGAGTTCGATGAAAAGGAGTCCTGATTCCCAAAATGGGTGCCGCGTGTGCCCCTCTTTTCTTATACTTGTTCAGTTGATAATATCACTTGACAGAGGTTAGCATAATTGCTAACATTAAGAACATGAAATATACTATCGAGTATTTCCATGCGCGCGTCAAAGACGAGATCGAGAGCTGGCCCGATGGTATATTGGCTGATTATGCGCGGTTGGTGGAACTTTTGATGGAGTTCGGACCGACTCTGCGCATGCCGCATTCGCGTGCTATGGGCGACGGTCTTTTTGAACTGCGGCCACGCAGCCGTGAAGGTATCGGACGCGCTTTATACTGTTATATTGACGGTCAACGCATTTTGATACTTCACGCTTTTGTAAAGAAAACGCAGGAAATTCCGGAGAAAGAATTACGCCTTGCCCGGATAAGAATGAAGGAGGTACGAAATGGCTGATTTAAAATACAAACCCGTTTCGCATGATCATGAGGCTTTCCTTAAAAAAGCCTTGAAACGGAAAGAGTTCAGTAAAGCGTACGAGGATATGGAAGAAGAGTACCGTCTTACCCGAGAGATGCTTGCCGCTCGTTCCAAGTTCGGTCTCACTCAGGAAGCCGTTGCAGAGTTGATGGGGACGACAAAAAGTGCGGTATCGCGCTTAGAAGCTGCGGGCAAGCATGCTCCGTCTCTGACTACGCTCAAAAAGTACGCGCGCGCCGTCGGCTGTCGCTTGGAGATTAAGCTGGTTCCCAACGCTCGCCTGACCAAGCGCTCAACACGGGCCGCCAAAAAGCAGGCGGCCGGTTAGCTTCGCGTTGCGTTTTCGGTTAAGCTTCAATCTGCAGGTGCGGTGGAGCGAAAAAAGGAAAGATATTTTCGGTATTGGTGCAATTGCAGATTGAAGTATGAAGGACAAAGTCGCTACGCGGCCTACATATATGGGTTTTCAACCGACTCTTTTTCAAGGCGGTAACTACTCACCATGGTGGACTATCATCATAACTGTTAACGTGATAAAAACGTGATAAAACGAGGTATAAATAAGCATATCTATAGATAACTACAGATATGGCAATGTTCCGTAAAAAACCTTCAGAAACATAGAGTTAGCGTGTGTTTTATAGTATTTTCAAGCACTTGCCGATCCCTCTATTTCGATTCAGGAAACCTGTGCTCTATCCTACTGAGCTAAGGGGGCACGCGGGTTTGCAAAAAAAATTATACCATACCATGGCACTAAATCTTAATAGCTTGTCGCGTTTTTTGTTTTTTTTGTCATCTATGCGGAGACCAGTTTGAGGTGGAAGATATTATTTTGATTGGGATCTTGACTTAATGTCAGTTATCGCCTCTTCTGAGATTGTTCTTACATTACTGTCTTCATCATGTTTCAGTTCTTCGAGGAAGGGGACAGTTATTGCATCTCCAATTATGCCGAGCAGATAAGCTGCATCTCCTCTGACGACAGGGTTTTGATCTTTCAAAAGCGGCAATATAGGCGGGATAGCCTTCATCACCACATTCCCCCTGTCTTCATCGCTTAAAGTCTCGATGAGCGCTGTGGTTCCGATCCTGACTCTCATCCGTTCATCTTTCATTAAGTCTCCGACATATGAATACAGGCTTTTATCATGCCTGAACATATCAATAATATTATCGAGAAATCCACCTTCCATATAATCTGCTATCATTTTTTTTATGCTGTCGTCTTTTGTATCTGCAATCCCCATTGAGTGAAATATTACAATAATATCCATTATCTTGTCACTGTGCACGCCATTAATGTAAAAGGCCTATAAAGTATCAAGGCCCCGAATTGTTGTATAATCTCTGTACTGAAATTCTTAATAAGGCATTGATAAAAGATGAAGATATATAACACGCTTACCGGTAAGAAAGAGGATTTTGTCCCTTTGCGCTCTGATGTGGTAACCATATATGCATGCGGAGTTACAGTTTATGACCTGTGTCATATCGGTCATGCAAGGAGTGCAATCGTTTTCGATGTTATAACGAGATACTTAAGGTATAAAGGGTTTAAGGTTAAGTATGTGAGGAATTTTACCGATATAGATGACAAAATAATCAATAGGGCAAAGCAGGAAGGTATTTTATGGGATGCTGTAGCCAAGAAATATACTGAGGAGTATCACAAAGATATGGACATGCTCGGGGTGAAAAGGGCGGATGTGGAGCCAAAGGCAACCGAACATATCGAAGAGATAATTCATATTGTTAAAGGGCTCATAGAGAAAGGCTTTGCCTATGAGTCTGACGGCAGCGTGTACTTTGCGGTAGATAAGTTTTCCGAATATGGGAAATTATCAAAGAGAGATAAGGATGATATGGTGGCAGGGGCAAGAGTCGAGGTGGATGAGAGAAAAAGAAACCCAGTAGATTTTGCTTTATGGAAAAAATCTAAAGAAGGAGAACCATTATGGGAGAGTCCCTGGGGATTGGGAAGACCCGGCTGGCATATTGAATGCACTGCAATGTCTGTAAAACACCTCGGGGAAAGCTTTGATATTCATGGAGGAGGAGCTGATCTTTTGTTTCCCCATCATGAAAATGAGATTGCGCAGTCAGAGGCGTTTACAGGGAAGCCTTTTGCGAAATACTGGGTCCACAATGGATTTATAACGATCGATAAAGAAAAGATGTCGAAGTCTGTGGGAAATTTTTTTACGATAAAGGAGGTCCTCGATAAGTTTAATCCCGAAGTGCTCAGATTTTTTCTCCTTTCGACACATTACAGGAGTCCGATCGAATTCTCTGATGAGCAATTGCACGAGGCGGAGAGATCCATAGACAGATATTACACGACTATTGTCAGGGTAAATGATTTTCTCGAAAAAGATTATGACGCCACAAAGGAAATCTCAGATGCGGGGAACATTTTCAAGGAAATACTTTTCTCTTTCAAGGACAAATTTGCAGAAGCTATGGATGATGATTTTAATACCGCACTTTCGCTCGGACATGTTTTCGAGCTTATACGGGAACTAAACAGATTTCTTGACAGTAAGCCTTCATTTTCAAAAGACCGGGAGCTTCTCCTGAGGGCAAAGGAACTCCTTTCAGAAGCCGGGGACATTCTCAATATATTTAATAAAATGCCGTATGATTGGTATTTGTCATTAATGAAAATAAGAAATATCGGGCTTTCTGAAAAAGAAATCCTTGAGAAGATCAAAGAACGTGAGGCAGCAAGACAGAAGAAAGAATGGCATAGGGCAGATGCAGTCAGGAAAGAACTCGAAGAAAAAGGGATTATCCTTGAAGATAAGAAAGACAGAACAGATTGGAAAATCAGGATCGGGTAGCGATTGGATTTACGGCCTGAACCCTGTACTTGAGGCAATTAGGGCAGGAAGAAACATTAAATGTATCTTCATATCTTCCGGCAGGCGTGATAAAGTATCAGAGTTAAAAAAAGGGGCAGAAGACAGAAATATTCCTGTTAGAATACTGGACCCGAATTTTTTTGACCATTCTTTCAGTAAGGGACATCAGGGAGTTGCGGCAGAGGTTTCTTTAAAAAGTTATCTCTCTCTCGATGAATTACTTGACATACCCCTAAAGAAAAATGATGTTCCATTTTTTTTGATCCTTGATTGCATCGAAGACCCGCGAAATTTTGGCGCGATATTAAGGGTGGCGGACGCCGCAGGCATTCACGGGGTAGTGATCCAATCACACAGGTCTGCTACCCTCGGGGCTGAGGCTGCAAAAGTTTCTGCAGGTGCAGTTGAGTATGTGCCCGTCTCGATGGTTGTAAATATAAAACATGCAATTCATGAAATGAAAGAAAGAGGAATAACAATAGTCGGTACGGAAGCAGGCGCAAAAGATCTTTTATGGGATGTGGATTTTAAGGCGCCTGTGGCGCTCGTGATCGGCTCAGAGGGGAGTGGATTGAGAAAAACAGTAAGCGGTATCTGTGATGTATTGGTCTCTATTCCGATGCAGGGCAGAATAAACTCTGTAAATGTTTCCGTTGCCGCCGGTATATTTGCTTTTGAGATATTACGCCAAAGATTCCAAAATAAGGGGAAAAAACAAGAAAAATATTAATAATAGAAGTTATACTTGAATTATTACCATTGACCTTTTTATAATATAAATTGTTTAATTCAAATTCTAATAAAAAGGGATTAGTGTTGTCTTTTTCACCCTTATTTATGATTAGGGCTATGATGAAGCCGCCGTAGCTCAGCTGGTAGAGCAGCTGATTTGTAATCAGCGGGTCGGGGGTTCGATTCCCTTCGGTGGCTCCAGGGAGAGGTTCCCGAGCGGCCAAAGGGAGCAGACTGTAAATCTGCCGGCGCAGCCTTCGGAGGTTCGAATCCTCCCCTCTCCACCATCAAACTTTGCGAGGCAAGGTTTGAGTAAAAAGGTAAAGGTACAGGATAAAAAGTAAAGAATGGTCAGTGAGCTTGTGATTTTATATTTCTTTGCCTTTTTACTCTTTACTTTTTACTTTTTAGAGTGCGGGAGTAGCTCAGTGGTAGAGCGTCAGCCTTCCAAGCTGAGGGTCGCGGGTTCGAATCCCGTTTCCCGCTCCATTGACCGTTCAAACGTTTAAGTAGTTAAACGGTTTGAACGCCTGAAACGGTTTGAGCGGTTTGAACGGTTAATTGAGATGCCCATGTAGCTCAGTCGGTAGAGCACATCCTTGGTAAGGATGAGGTCACCGGTTCGATCCCGGTCATGGGCTTTGTAAAAAGGGCAGTGAATAGTTATTGGTGGATGGCGAACAACGTTCGTAATTCACTGTTTATTAAAACAGGAGGAAAAATGGCAAAGGCTAAATTTGAGAGGGTAAAGCCTCATGCGAACATAGGGACGATCGGGCATGTAGACCACGGCAAGACGACGCTGACGTCGGCGATAACGAAAGTATTGGCGATGAAGGGGGGAGCGACGTTCAGGTCATTTGACAGCATCGACAATGCGCCTGAGGAGAAGGCCAGGGGAATCACGATAGCGACTGCGCATGTAGAGTACGAGACGGACAAGAGGCATTATGCACATGTAGACTGTCCGGGGCATGCGGATTATATAAAGAACATGATAACGGGAGCGGCGCAGATGGACGGAGCGGTGCTGGTAGTATCGGCAGCGGATGGGCCGATGCCGCAGACGAGGGAGCATATTCTGCTTGCGAGGCAGGTAGGGGTACCATATATAGTGGTATTCATGAATAAAGTAGACATGGTAGATGATCCTGAGCTTTTGGATTTAGTAGAGCTTGAGATGAGGGAGTTATTGACGAAGTATCAGTTTCCTGGGGACAAGATACCGGTAATAAGGGGCAGTGCGTTAAAGGCGATGAACAGCACGGGCACGGAACCGGGAGCAGAAGAGTACAAGTGCATTTTTGAGCTTATGGATGCGGTAGACAGTTATATACCGACGCCTGACCGACCTATAGACAAGCCGTTTTTAATGCCGATAGAGGATGTATTTACGATTTCCGGGCGTGGAACGGTGGTGACAGGCAGAGTAGAGAGGGGAATAGTTAAGGTAGGAGAAGAAGTAGAGATAGTGGGATTGGGTGAGACGCGCAAGACGGTGGCCACGGGAGTGGAGATGTTCAGGAAACTGCTTGACGAAGGTCGTGCCGGAGACAACGTAGGGGTATTGTTAAGAGGCATAGGGAAGGAAGAAGTAGAGAGGGGGCAGGTATTAGCGAAGCCTGGTAGCATAACGCCGCATACGAAGTTTAAGGCAGAGGTGTATATATTGACGAAGGAAGAGGGCGGAAGGCACACCCCGTTTTTCAAGGGTTACAGGCCGCAGTTTTATTTCAGGACAACTGATGTAACAGGTGTAGCGCAGCTTCCTGAGGGGGTAGAGATGGTGATGCCCGGCGACAATGTGACCTTGGCGATTGAACTCATCTCGGCTATTGCAATGGAAAAAGAGTTGCGCTTTGCCATTAGAGAGGGTGGAAGAACCGTAGGCGCCGGCGTTGTTACAGAGGTATTGGAGTAGAAAAATGAGAGATATAATTTTATTTCAATGTACAGAATGTAAGAACAGAAATTATTCAAGTATGAAGAACAAAAAAAATACAACCGACAAACTTCAGTTAAAAAAATATTGCAGACATTGCAGGAGGCACACACCTCACAAGGAAACAAAATCTTAAAATGACGAATGACCAAATTCCAAATAGACAAATCTTGGAGTTTGCAGTTCGGGATTTGGAATTTGAAAGAGATAGGCCAGTAGCTCTAACGGCTAGAGCATCGGACTCCAAATCCGAGGGATGGGGGTTCAAATCCCTCCTGGCCTGCCAGACTTTATAAGCAAGGCGTTATAAGCGAAACATAAGGATAACAGGAAAAAATTTTATGTTAGATAAAATTAAGGAATTTTTCAAAGAAGTGAAAGTCGAGGTTAAAAAGGTAGTTTTTCCGTCTAAAGATGAACTTATAGGGTCCACGTGGGTTGTAATAATTACCGTCATAATCATTTCAGTATTTTTAGGAATCGTAGATCTTAGCCTAACAAAACTGGTCGGGATTGCTTTGAGATAACTATGGAAAAAAACTGGTATGTAGTGCACACTTATTCGGGCTTTGAAGAGAAGGTAAAGCTTTCTATAGAAGAAAAAGTAGACAAGCAAAATCTGAAAGAGAAGATTTCAAGGATACTAATACCCACTGAAAGGGTAATAGAGCTCAAAGGTGGGAAGAAGAAGGAAAGCGATAAGAAATTTTATCCCGGTTATATACTTGTTGAGATGGACCTGGACGACGAGTCATGGCATCTTATAAGAAGCACCCCGCGTGTAACCGGATTCGTGGGCGGGGCGAAACCTGTTGCTCTCTCTGAGGAAGAGGTTTCGGTCATTATTCAGCAAATAGAAAAGGGCCCGGTGCCGCAGGTCAAGACACAATTCCAGAAAGGGAATAGTGTCAGGATTATAGACGGTCCTTTTACCAATTTTATAGGCAGTGTAGAGGATGTGGATATAGATCACGGCAGGCTTAATGTGATGGTCAGTATTTTTGGGAGACAGACGCCTGTTGAACTTAATTTTTTCCAGGTGGAAAAAGCATAACTTATTTAATGCAAAGTGCAAAATGCAAAATTAACGATGTCTTAATTTTGAGCTTCTCATTTTGAATTTTGCGTTTCTTTTAAAGGGGGTAATATGGCTAAGAAAGAAATAATTGCGCAGGTCAAACTCCAGATACCTGCAGGGAAAGCAAATCCTGCGCCGCCAGTAGGTCCGGCGCTCGGCCCGCATGGAGTTAATATCATGGAGTTCTGTAAGGCGTTTAATGCTCAGACACAGGCGCTCGGCGATACAATAGTGCCCATTGTCTTAACTGTTTACGCCGACAGATCATTTTCCTTTATCACAAAAACACCTCCTGCCTCGGATCTCCTTAAGAAAGCGGCCGGCATCATAAAGGGCTCAGGTAATCCCAGCAAGGAGAAAGTCGGTAAGGTCACATCTGCGCAGATAAGAGAAATTGCCCAGAAAAAACTTCCGGATCTTAATGCATTCGCTCTTGACAGAGCGGAACCTATCATAAAAGGAACTGCAAGAAGTATGGGCATAGAAATAACAGACTAAAAGAGGTAGAAATGGGTAAAAAGCTGAAAACAGTCAGAGAAAAAATTGAAACGGGTAAGGAATATTCACTTGAAGATGCAATAAAACTTGCAAAGGAATCTTCCTATGCTAAATTCGATGAAACTGTTGATGTGGCACTGAATCTCGGCGTCGACCCGAGGAAGTCGGAGCAGATGGTAAGAGGCACGGTTGTCCTTCCTCACGGCATAGGTAAAAAAGTAAAGGTTCTTGTTTTTGCAAAAGGAGAAAAAGAAAAGGAAGCCCAGGACGCGGGCGCTGACTTTGTCGGTGCAGAAGATCTTGTCGATAAAATAAGCAAGGGCTGGCTGGATTTTGATAAGTCTGTAGCAACACCGGATGTGATGGGCCTTGTAGGAAAATTAGGCAAGATATTAGGGCCAAGAGGACTTATGCCTAACCCTAAGCTCGGCACCGTAACGTTTGACATAGCGCGCACCGTTAAAGAAATTAAAGCTGGAAAGGTTGAATATAAGGCTGAAAAAGCAGGAATTATTCACGTTCCTATCGGAAAAGTTTCGTTTGATGCCGATAAGCTTGTCGATAATGTCAAATCAATTATCAGTTCCATAATGAAGGCAAAACCGGCGACAAGCAAAGGTAAGTATCTCAAGAAGATATCCATCTCATCGACTATGGGACCGGGAATCGCAGTTGATTTAGCATCCGTAGGAAAGGGGGTGTAAACTGAACAGGTCAGAAAAAGAACAGGTTATTAAAGAATTAAATGAGGAGTTTCAGAGGGCAAAGGCAGTGGTTTTTACAGATTACAGGGGTTTGACCGTTGCTGAGCTTTCAGAATTAAGGAGGCTCCTAAGGGAAGGCAATTTCGAATATAAAATAGTAAAAAACACATTGGCAAAGCTCGCTGCTCAAGGTACTTCCGTCCAGACCGCCGGGGACTCTTTTAAAGGTCCTGTCGGCATAGCTATCGGTTATGACAATCCTGTTTTGACGGTAAAAAAGGTGCTTGAGTACTCGAAGAAAAATGATAAACTGAAAGTCAACATCGGTCTTATTGAAGGTTCACTTTGCGCTTCGGATGATCTAAAAGCCGTTGCCGAACTACCGCCTAAGGACGTTTTGCTTTCGATAATCGCCGGTAGCTTTAAAGCGCCTCTTAATAAACTTGCATATGGCTTCAGTGCTACGTTAACCAAATTTGTTTATGTGTTAACCGCATTAAAAAACAAACGTGAAGCGTAAAAGATTAAGGAAGTAAAACCCTTTGAACATTTTACGTCTGACGATATAAAAAGGAGGATTTAAAAATGGCTGTTACAAAGGAAGAGGTTTTTGAATTTATTGACACCATGACAATTCTTGAGATGTCAAAATTTATAAAAGAGTTTGAGGAGAGATACGGCGTTACCGCTGCCGCGCCGGTTGCAATGGCCGCTATGCCCGGAGCTGCTGCCGGAGCAGCGCCTGAGGTCGAGGAAAAAACAAGTTTTGACGTAATCCTCTCTGCCGCGGGTGACAAAAAGATTCAGGTTATAAAGGTCGTGAGAGAAATTACTTCACTCGGTTTGAAAGAGGCAAAGGATCTTGTTGACGGAGCTCCGAAAGCTGTCAAAACCGGGATATCAAAAGAAGAAGCAGAGTCAATAAAAACAAAACTTGAAGAACAGGGTGCAACCGTAGAAATCAAGTAAAAAGGAGATGTATGACAAGGGTTCTTAGAAAAAGACTAAACTTTGGAAAAGTTCCCCCGATTCTTGAAATCCCAAACCTCATAGAGATACAGAAAAGGTCTTATGAGAAGTTTTTACAGTGGGATGTTCCTGCCGGCCAAAGAGAAGAATCCGGTTTGCAGGCGGCGTTTTTGAGTGTATTCCCGATACTGGACTATAATGAGACAGCTTCGATAGAATTTTTGGGTTACGCGATGGGCGAACCGAAATTCGATATCCGGGACTGTTTACAAAAGGGGATCACTTTTGCCGCTCCGCTTAAAATTAAGGTTAAACTTAACCTGTGGGAATTCGAACCAAAAGGCAGCAAGAGGTTAAAGGAATCAAGGGAAGAGGATGTTTATATCGGCGAGATGCCGTTAATGACTGATACAGGCACCTTTGCGATAAACGGGACAGAGCGTGTTATAGTCAGCCAGCTTCATCGCTCGCCCGGGGTTTTTTTCAGCCATGATAAAGGGAAAACCCATGCGAGCGGAAGACTTCTTTATTCTGCGAGGGTAATCCCTTCACGCGGGTCATGGCTCGATTTTGAATTTGATACTAAAGATATCCTTTATGTAAGAATAGACAGAAGAAGAAAGCTTCCCGCAACAATAGTTCTCAAGGCTTTAGGATATTCTAATGAAGATCTTTTAAAGATCTTTTACCCTGTAGAGGCTATCAATATAGCCGGTAATAAATTTACTCGCGCTGTCAGCCAGGTTCTTGTGGGGCTAAAGGCTTCCGTGACTATAACTGCTCCTGATACAAAAGAGCTGATTATAAAGGAAGGCGGTAAGATTACAAGGGGGTCCATCAGGAAAATGGAGGCATCGGGAATAAAAACGATCCCCATAACCAAAGAGGAAATTGTCGGCAGAATAACTTTGAAAGACATTATTGATCCTTCGACCGGAGAAGTAATACTCGACGGCAATGAGATTATTTCAGAAGAGGCCTTTAACAAAATCTTTTCTCTCAAGATCGATTCGATCAGCCTTCTGTTTATCGATAGTGTGCATTACCTTCCTTCTCTCAGGGACACATTGTTGACAGATAAAGTCAGCACTCAGGAAGAGGCATTGCTTGAAATATACAAGAAGTTGAGACCTGGTGAACCGCCGACTTTGGCTGCCGCAAAAGACCTTTTTAACGGATTATTTTTCGACCCTAAAAGATACGACCTGTCCTCTGTGGGCCGTTTGAAGCTGAACAAAAGACTTAATATCGATGTGTCTCTGGAAACCAGGGTATTAACGGACAACGATATTGTGGAGATAGTCAGATACCTTTTCAACCTCAGGACCGGCAAAGGTGAAGTCGACGATATAGACCATCTTGGAAACAGAAGGGTCAGGAGGGTCGGCGAACTCCTTGAAAACCAATTCAGGATAGGGCTCGTTAGGATGGAACGGACCATAAAGGAAAAGATGACTCTCACAGAACTTGAAACAGCCATGCCGCATGATTTAATAAACGCCAAGCCTGTCATGGCTGCTTTAAAAGAGTTTTTTGGTTCAAGCCAGCTGAGTCAATTCATGGACCAGACAAACCCATTGTCCGAAATTACTCATAAACGAAGACTTTCAGCTCTTGGTCCCGGCGGTCTTACCCGTGAACGGGCAGGGTTTGAAGTGAGAGACGTGCATCCTACTCATTACGGGAGAATATGTCCCATAGAAACACCGGAAGGTCCGAACATCGGGCTAATAACATCCTTGGCTTCTTATGCAAGGGTCAATGACTTCGGTTTTATAGAAGTACCCTATCGAAAAGTTGTGAACGGAAGAGTGTCAAAGACCATTGAATATCTTTCCGCAATAGACGGGGAAAAATATATAATTGCCGAGGCGACCTCTCCGGTAGACGATAAAGGTAATTTAACCGGAGAAACTGTTTCTGCCAGGGTCGGCGGAGACTTTAAGATGGTCTCTCCTCAGGAAGTGGAATACATGGATGTATCTCCCAAGCAGATTGTAGGCGTTTCCGCTTCTTTGATCCCATTCCTTGAAAACGATGATGCTAACAGAGCTCTGATGGGTTCAAACATGCAGAGACAGGCTGTCCCGTTACTTCGACCGGAAGCGCCTGTAGTAGGAACGGGAATGGAACATGTTGCCGCGAGAGATTCAGGCGCGCTCGTCCTTGCAAAACATAGCGGAGTTGTCGAAAGTGTCGATGCCTCCCGGATTGTTGTAAGGTCCTCTGAAGACGGCGGCGGAGTTGATATATATAATCTGATTAAGTTCCAGAGATCAAATCAGGCGACATGCCTTAACCAGAAGTCTTTAGCCAACGTAGGTGATGTTGTTAAATCAGGCGATATACTTGCCGACGGGCCTTGCACCAACGCCGGCGAACTTGCATTGGGCAGGGATGTACTCGTTGCTTTTATGCCGTGGGGCGGATATAACTTTGAGGACGCTATCCTTCTCAGTGAACGGCTTGTAAAAGAAGATATTTATACGTCTGTGCATATAGAAGAGTTCGGTATTGAGGCAAGAGAAACTAAACTCGGTCCGGAGGAAATCACGCGTGACATTCCTAATGTAGGAGAAGAAGCCTTAAAGAATCTTGACGAAAGCGGCATAATCAGGATAGGCGCGGAGGTAAAGCCGGGCGATATCCTTGTAGGGAAAGTTACCCCCAAAGGAGAGACTCAACTGACGCCGGAAGAAAAACTTCTTAGGGCTATTTTTGGAGAAAAGGCAGAAGAGGTAAAAGAGAGCTGCCTTTATGTGCCGCCGGGGATCGAGGGGACAATAGTCGATGTCAGGATCTTCTCAAGAAAAGGTACACAGAAAGATGAACGGGCAAAGAGCATAGAAGAAGAGGAAATACAGAGACTGCAGAGAGATCTCGAAGAAGAGGGCAGGATAGCCAAGGAAGAGAAGTTCAGGAAGCTGAGAGGTATCCTTGTGGGACAGTCGGTTTCAGAGGATGTCAAGGATTATAAAACAAAAGAGATCATATGTCCCAAAGGGAAGAAACTTGCAGAAAAGCATCTGGAAAGAATAAAGGATGAACATCTCATGCGCATTAAACTCGAAGACAGTTCCGTGCGTGAGTTGATGGAGTCCATCGCCTCTGAGGCTAATCAGTACGCCCGTTATCTTGATTTGCGATATGAAGAAATGATTAACAGATTAAAAAAAGGGGATGAACTGCCTCCGGGTGTAAATAAAGTTGTAAAGGCCTTTATCGCTATGAAGCGAAAAATCCAGGTGGGCGACAAAATGGCGGGACGTCATGGTAACAAAGGAGTAGTTGCGACGGTCATGCCGGAGGAAGACATGCCCTATCTTCCCGATGGAAGTCCGGTGGACATCGTTCTTAATCCGCTTGGTGTTCCATCTAGGATGAACGTAGGACAGGTTCTCGAGACCCATCTTGGTTGGGCGGCAAAAGCCCTTGGACTTCACGTGGCGACGCCTGTATTCGAAGGAGCAAAAGAAGCAGAGATAAAAGACCTGCTCAGAAAAGCCAAATTACCGACAACAGGACAGATTACACTTTATAACGGCAGAACGGGGGAGCCCTTTGACAAACCGGTAACCGTTGGACAAATGTATATGCTTAAGCTTCACCACCTTGTTGATGATAAAATCCATGCCCGCTCTATCGGGCCTTATTCGTTGGTCACGCAGCAACCTCTCGGAGGTAAGGCACAGTTCGGTGGCCAGAGGCTTGGAGAAATGGAAGTATGGGCGCTTGAGGCTTACGGAGCTTCTTATACCCTTCAGGAGTTTTTAACTGTGAAAAGTGATGATGTCATAGGTAGAGCCCGTATGTATGAAGCTATTGTGAAAGGCGACGCAACCCTCGAACCGGGGGTCCCGGAATCTTTCCATGTATTAATAAAAGAGCTCCAGAGTCTTGGACTTGATGTGGAACTTCTGGAGAAAAAAAGCAAGGGGGAGTAGTTTGACAGAAGATATTTATGCCATTTTCCAGAGGCCGAAGGATCCGACAGATTTTGAAGCTGTGAGAATAAGACTTGCTTCACCGGAAAAAATAAGGGAGTGGTCTTACGGCGAAGTAAAAAAGCCTGAGACGATAAACTACCGTACTTTTAAACCTGAAAGAGACGGACTCTTTTGCGCAAAGATATTTGGTCCGATAAAGGACTGGGAGTGTATTTGCGGCAAATATAAAAGGATGAAGCATAGGGGAGTGGTCTGCGATAAATGTGGAGTTGAGGTTATTCAGTCCAAGGTAAGGCGTGAGAGATTAGGACATATTGAGCTCGCAACCCCTGTCGCGCACATATGGTTTCTTAAGGGGTTGCCGAGCAGGATCGGCACGCTCCTTGATATGACAATGCGGCAACTTGAAAAGGTCCTTTATTTCGAAAGCTACGTGGTCATCGACCCCGGCGATACTGCTCTAAAGGAAAAAGAGATACTTACTGAAGATGAATACAAGAAAAAGATTTCTGAATTCGGTTCAAGGTTTAAAGCAGGTATGGGAGCAGAAGCGATAAGAGAACTCTTAAGAAGGATCGACCTTGAAACCCTTTACGTAGAGCTTAAAACAAAGATAAGTGAGGCTGTCTCAATAGGCATCAAGAAAAAGGTTACTAAAAGACTTAAGGTTGTGGATGCATTCAGAAAATCTACCAATAAGCCTGAATGGATGATTATGGATGTTATACCGGTTTTGCCTCCGGACCTCAGGCCTTTAGTGCCGCTGGAAGGCGGGAGGTTTGCTACTTCCGACCTTAACGACCTTTATAGGAGGGTCATTAACAGAAACAATAGGCTTAAAAGATTGATGGAGCTTAAAGCTCCGAGCGTAATCATAAAAAATGAAAAGAGGATGCTCCAGGAAGCTGTTGACGCATTGTTTGACAACGGCAGAAGAAGCAGGGTTTTGAAGACTACAACAAAAAGGCCCCTTAAATCTTTAAGTGATATGATCAAGGGAAAACAGGGCCGTTTCAGGCAGAACCTTTTGGGAAAACGCGTTGACTATTCCGGAAGGTCCGTTATTGTTGTCGGACCGGAACTCAAGCTCCACCAATGCGGCCTTCCAAAGAGAATGGCCTTGGAACTCTTCAAACCGTTTATCTTTAATAAACTTGAAGAAAAAGGATATGCAACGACAATAAAGGCAGCAAAGAAACTTGTAGAAAAAGAGAGTCACGAGGTCTGGGACGCCCTTGAAGAGGTAATACGGGAACACCCTGTTCTCTTAAACCGTGCACCGACCCTGCACAGACTTGGTATTCAGGCATTTGACCCCATTCTTGTAGAAGGAAAGGCCATCAAATTACATCCTTTGGTCTGCACTGCTTTTAATGCCGATTTTGACGGAGACCAAATGGCTGTCCATGTCCCTCTGTCAATCGAGGCCCAACTGGAAGCAAGGGTCCTAATGATGTCAGTCAATAATATCATGTCTCCTGCAAATGGGAAACCGATAGTTGTGCCTACCCAGGATATGGTCCTCGGCATTTATTACCTCATGAAAGAAAGAAGAGGTGCGAAAGGTGAAGGGAAGCTCTTTGCCGACCCTGAGGATGTCAGAATTGCTTATGAGGCGGGTGTGATTGATGAACACGCGAAGATCAAGGTGAGGATGGACGGTTCTTTTGTTGAAACGACTACCGGCAGGATAATCTTCAGCGAGATACTCCCCCTGGGAATCTCTTTTTCCATGGTCAATAAAGACATGACAAAGAAAGAACTCGGGAAACTGATAGATTTCATATATAAGAAATCGGGCAAGCGTGATGCAGTTGTTTTCCTGGATAATCTGGAAGCCCTCGGGTTTAAATATGCGACAAAATCCGGCGTATCCATATCTATGGCTGATATGCATATACCCTCAACAAAACCTGGGCTTATCCATGATGCAGAGCAGGAAGTCATCGAGGTCCAGAAGCAGTACGCAGACGGCCTTATCACACACGGCGAACGTTACAATAAAGTAATCGATATATGGGCAAACGTGACGGAGAAGGTCGCGGACGAGATGATGAAAGAGCTTGGCGCGGAGGATGGAAAGACCTTTTCTGAAGAAGACCTTCAGGAGAAGAGGTCATTTAACAGCATCTTTATGATGGCTGATTCCGGCGCGAGAGGAAGCACCGCCCAGATTAGGCAGCTTGCAGGAATGAGAGGGTTGATGGCAAAACCTTCAGGCGAGATTATCGAGACGCCTATAACGGCAAACTTCAGGGAAGGTTTGACGCCGTTGCAATATTTTATATCCACACACGGCGCAAGAAAAGGTCTCGCCGACACGGCATTAAAAACTGCAAATTCCGGTTATCTTACAAGGAGGCTTGTTGACGTTGCCCAGGACGTCATTATATATGAAGACGATTGCGGGACAACCGATGGTATAACAGTCACGTCCCTTGTTGAAGGTGGAGAGGTAATACAGTTATTAGAGGAGAGGATCCTGGGCAGAAATGCTGTCGAAGACATTAAGGACCCAATAACAAAAGAGCTTATCATTAAAAGGAATCAGGAAATAGATGAGGAATTTACTCAAAAGATCATTGAAGCCGGCATAGACAGAGTCAAGATCAGGTCCGTGCTTACCTGTCAGTCGAAGTTCGGTGTATGCACAAAGTGTTATGGAAGAGACCTCGCAAGAGGTGAAACCACCGAAAAAGGCGAGGCAGTCGGAATAATTGCGGCACAGTCTATAGGGGAACCGGGCACTCAGCTTACAATGAGGACATTCCATATCGGTGGGGCGGCTTCAAAAGTCGTTGAACAGACAATTCTTGAGGCAAAGAACTCGGGTTCGATTAAATTCATAAATATAAGCTCCGTAAAAAACAGAGAAGGCCTTTTGGTTGTCATGAACAGAAACGGAACCATTGCTGTCGTGGATTCAAAAGGCAGGGAAAAAGAGAAGTATTCTGTCGTATACGGCGCGAAATTAATGGTCGGTAACGGACAGAAAGTTGAAATCGGACAAAAACTTGTCGAATGGGACCCTTATTCAATGCCCATTCTTACAGAGCTCGGTGGAAAGATAGCCCATGGCGACATGATTGAGGGAGTGACGGTTAAGGAAGAAGTGGATGAGGTAACAGGTCTCTCTCATAAGGTTATCATTGATTATCCTGCCAATATGAGACCAAGGATTTCAATCAAGGACGAACACGGAAGGGTTACACTCAAGATACCGGGAACAAACGCTTTGGCAAGGTATCTCCTGCCGTCCGGAGCGCACATACTCGTTGACCGCAACGATATAGTTTACCCTGGAGATATACTCGCTAAAATACCGAGAGAGACAACCAAAACAAAAGATATAACCGGAGGGTTGCCGAGAGTCGCCGAGCTTTTTGAAGCAAGACGCCCGAAAGAGCAGGCTATAGTTTCAGAGATAGACGGTATGGTAGAGTTCAGAGGCGCGCATAAGGGCATGCGGGTTGTTGTTGTTAAAGGAGGAGATGAAACAAGGGAATACCTTATCCCAAAAGGCAAGCACGTAGGCGTCCATGAAGGCGATTGGGTAAGGGCCGGAGAACCGTTGATGGACGGTGCGGTGAATCCCCATAATATTCTTGATATTCTCGGGCCTCAGGAGCTTCAGAGATACCTTGTTGATGAAGTTCAGAAAGTTTACAGATTACAGGGCGTTACCATTAATGATAAACATATAGAAGTGATTGTCAGACAGATGATGAAAAAAGTCAGAATAGAGGACCCGGGTGATTCAAATTTCCTTATCAGTGAGCAGGTAGACAGGAAGATCTTCCAGGAAGATAACAAACGGATAAAGGCAGAAGGCGGCAGGCCGGCCCAGGGCAAACCTTTATTGCTCGGAATAACAAAAGCTTCCTTATCGACAGACAGCTTTGTATCTTCTGCTTCATTCCAGGAAACAACAAGGGTCCTTACAGAGGCGGCTATCGGCGGGGCGGTGGATGAACTCAGAGGGCTTAAAGAGAATGTGATTATGGGAAGAGTAATCCCTGCCGGTACCGGAATGCCGAGATACAGAAACACGTTTGTAAAAAGAGAATTTACTCAACCGCTTCCTGAATTGGCGCCGGTCGAAGAATAGATTACAAAAGGCGTGAGACGCACGGGTGAACAGATTGCTTGTTCGTCTCACGCCTTGCCGGATATCCGCTTTATCGCCGATGCCATGCTCGGCAGGCTCGCCAGGTGGTTGAGGTTTTTAGGATTCGACACGCTTTATTATCCGGGGATAACCGACAACGCGCTTATCAGGATTTCCATGGAACAGGACAGGCTTATATTAACGAGGGATACTCGGCTGGTAAAAATAAAGCGTATAAAGCACTGTCTTCTTATTACTGCAAACGATCCTTTCAAACAGCTTCTTGAGGTCATGCACTCACTAAAATTGAGACATTTTAATACGCTCAGCAGGTGCGTCAAGTGTAATGGCCGGCTTGTTGAGGTTATAGATAAAGAGGAGGTAAAGGACTCCGTTCCTGAATTTGTGTTCCTTCAATACAACAACTTTCTGAAATGCGGGGATTGTGGTAAAATTTACTGGGAAGGATCACATCCAAAGAAATTCAAAGAGAAGGTCGGTGATATTATTAAGGCTGTTTCTTGACAATGACAAGGGTTAATATATAAAATAAATAGTTATTTAAATATAAAATCAGGGGGAGTTAATTATGCCTATTTTTGAATATACATGTAACGCATGCAATGAAATGTTTGCCCTCCTTCAGCGTGCTGCTGAAGTGAATGATACTTTATGTCCCAAGTGCGGCTCAAAGGACATTAAAAAGGTTCCTTCTTCCTTCAGTTGTTCGTCTGATTCAGGGTCTTCCTCGGATGGTTCCTATTCCGGATTCAGCGGCGGCGGCTGAAGACCTTCATTCTGCTAAACCTTGCGTTTAGCCGGTTTCTCAAGACGCAACTATTCCTAAACTATACCTTGCTTGAGGATATCATGCAGGTGGATTATGCCGACGGGTCTTCCCGCGGCATCGGGGATTATCAGTGCCGTTATCGATCGGCCTTCCATAATAGATAGAGCCTTTGCCGCCAGGTCTTCTCCGGAGATAGTCTTAGGCTTTTTCGTCATGATCTTCTCTGCTGTCATCTCAAAAAACTTTTTGCGCCATTTTTCCAAACCTCTCCTGACATCCCCATCAGTTATTACCCCAGTGATCCTTTTATCCTTGTCTATAACAATTGTATGACCGAGCCTCTTTGAAGACATCTCGATTACAGCCCTGGACATAGGTGTATCAGCTGATACTACGGGAAGCCGGTCTCCGGTATGCATCAGGTCTTTCACCGTAATGAAAAGTCTTTTACCTATTGTTCCACTGGGATGGAAAAATGCAAAGTCTTTCTCGTTTAATCCGCGCTTAACGAGGAGTGCAACAGCAATGGCGTCTCCCATTGCCATCGTTGCAGTAGTCGAAGCGGTAGGGACAATGCCCATGGGACAGGCTTCTTCAAGGACAGATACATCGAGTGTAACATCAGATGCCTTTGAGAGTGACGATCCGGGATTTCCCGTCATAGAGATCAGCTTAATTCCAAATCTTTTCAGAAAAGGGATCAGTCCGGTAAGTTCATCGGTCTCGCCGCTGTTTGATATGGCAATAATAACATCCCGCTCTGTAACCATTCCGAGATCACCGTGGCTTGCCTCAGCCGGATGGAGGAAGAAGGCGGGGGTCCCGGTGGAAGCCAGGGTTGCAGCTATTTTTTTGCCGACAAGCCCTGATTTGCCCATGCCGGAGACAACAACCCTCCCTTTGCTTGCAAAGAGAATATCTACTGCTTTTTCAAAATCACTGTTAAGCCTTTCTATTAAGGCATGGACAGCCTCTGCTTCGGTTTTTAAAACCTTTTTTGCGATATCAAGGACGGAGCTATGAACATCGGGGTTCTTTTGTGTTTTATTTACCTTTTTTTTCATATAAAAAAACTTTCATCCTTTAATTTTATATCATAACAGATTTGCTTTTCAGGAATGCCTTTCCAAATCTCAGTAAAAAGGCAGGTCTTTTACCAATCCGTCAATAGCCTTAACAGTTTTTAATATTTTTTGAACATCATCGAGTTTTATCATATTCGGACCATCACACAATGCCCTCCCAGGTTCCGGATGGACCTCCATAAAAAGTCCGTCTACCCCAACCGCCGCCGCTGCATTGGCGAGATATCCGGCAAATTCTCTCTGCCCATCTGAACTTTTCCCCATGCCGCCGGGCAATTGAAGGCTATGAGTGATATCGAAGATGACAGGGTATCCAAAGGACCTCATTATCGGAAACCCCCTGAAATCAACAACGAGATTGTTATATCCAAAGGATGTGCCCCTTTCCGTAATACATATATTTTGATTGCCGGTAGAGGTAAATTTGTCGATGATATTTTTTACATCCCACGGCGCAAGGAACTGTCCCTTTTTTATATTTACAGATTTCCCTGTATTTGATGCAGCTATAATAAGGTCGGTCTGCCTGCATAAAAAAGCAGGTATCTGAAGGACGTCAAGGACCTCTGCGGCATATTTTGCTTCTTCTGTTGAATGCACATCCGAAATTACCGGGATATCGAACTTGCTCCTCACATCGGAAAGGATCTGTAACCCCTTCTCTAATCCGGGTCCCCTGAAAGAGGACAAAGAAGTCCTGTTCGCTTTGTCATAAGAACTCTTGAATAAGAGGGGTAAGCCGAGTCCTATACAAAGCTCTTTCAGCTTCCCGGCAGTAAAGAATACAATATCTTCGCTTTCAATAACACATGGGCCTGCAACGATTAATAAAGGATTACTGCCGCCGAGTTTTTTGTCTGCTATCCTTACTTCTTTAGTCAAAAATCATCCCAGATAAAATAATGCAGGTGTTTGACACAATATCTGCACTTTTGGTTAAATGCCTCTGCTTCTCTCTTCAGACCCTATCTCCGGATAAGGAAACAACGACCTTTTTTCTTTGAGAGCTGCCTCTATAAATGCACGAAACAGGGGATGGGGATCCGTCGGCCTTGATTTAAATTCAGGATGGAACTGGCATCCGAGGAACCAGGGATGGTTCTCAATCTCAATGATCTCTACCAGTTCTTCGTCAGGACTTAGCCCGCTGATTCTCAGGCCATGCCTTGTGAGTATTCCTCTGTATGCATTATTGAATTCATACCTATGTCTGTGTCTTTCCGATATTTCTTTAGCCCCATATGCCCTAAGAGCATGAGTCCCTTCCTTGAGGACACAGGGATACGCACCGAGTCTCATTGTCCCGCCCTTATGGGAACTTTCCGAGCGTACTTCAATCTTTTCTTTCTTAAAGTCATACCATCTTTCCATAAGATAGATAACAGGATCTTTTGTGTTGAGATCAAATTCCGTACTATTGGCGGCAAGACCGCATACATTTCTCGCAAATTCGATCACGGCGCATTGCATCCCAAGGCATATGCCGAAATACGGTATCTTCTTCTCCCGTGCAAATCTTATGGCCTTTATCTTTCCTTCGATCCCTCTATACCCAAACCCGCCGGGCACAAGGATCCCATCGGCTTCAGACAGGAACTTCTCCGGACCGTGAATTTCTATTTCTTCTGAATCTATCCACTGCAAATTTACACGGGCGTCGTTCGCAATGCCGCCGTGGATAAGGGCTTCCATCAAACTTTTATAAGAGTCCTTCAATCCGGTGTATTTCCCGACTATTGCAATGTTGACCTCACTCTTAGGTTCCTTAATTTTTCTTACTATATCTTTCCAGAGGGAAAGATCGGGTTCTTTTGGATCGAGATTAAATTTCTTGCTTATCAGGCGGTCGAGCCCTTCGGAGTGCAGCATGAGAGGCACTTCGTATATAGTCTCAACATCCCTTGCTGCGATGACGGCATCTACATCGAGGTTACAGTGGATCGCGATCTTCTTTTTTACTTCAGGCGGCAAAGGCCATTCGGTCCTGCATAAAACGATATCCGGCTGGATACCTATTTCCCTGAACTCCTTAACGCTGTGCTGTGTCGGCTTTGTCTTAATTTCACCAGCCGTTTTTATATACGGGATAAGGGTAAGATGGATATAGAGTACATTTTCCTTGCCGACATCATATCGGAACTGCCTTATAGCTTCAAGGAACGGCAGGCTCTCAATATCACCGATAGTCCCGCCTATTTCAACTATCACGATGTCATAATTATCACTTACGGATTTTATGGCCTTTTTAATCTCGTCTGTTATATGGGGAACTACCTGCACCGTTTCTCCGAGGTAATCTCCCCTTCGCTCTTTTGTAATTACATTGTAATAAATTTTTCCGGTTGTATAGTTGTTTGACTGCGCTGTCCTTATTGATGTGAATCTTTCATAATGGCCGAGATCAAGGTCTGTTTCGGCGCCGTCATCGGTAACAAAGACCTCGCCGTGCTGAAACGGGCTCAGAGTACCGGGGTCAACATTAATATAAGGGTCCAATTTCTGAAGAGTAACCTTTAACCCTTTTTCTTTAAGCAATGCGCCGGTGGCCGCTGCCGCGATCCCCTTTCCCAGGGCCGAAACAACGCCGCCTGTTACAAAGATGTACTTAGACATTTTTCCACCCTTTCCAAGTCTTCGGGGGTATCGACCCCATATGTTTCAAAGAAAGTTTCTTTAACCTTAATCTTCATGCCGTTCGCCAATGCCCTTAACTGCTCAAGTTTTTCTATCTTTTCCAGTTCGGTCGGCTCCATGGCAGCGAGGGAAAGCAGCGCTTCGCGACGATAACTGTAAATCCCTATGTGTTTGTAAACAGCGCCCGATGATCGATGCGCGGCAACTCGCGGAATATGATCCAGGGCTTTCCATTCATCTCTATAAAATGGGATTGGCGCCCTCGAAAAATATAACGCAAACCCCTCTGTATCAAAAACGACTTTAACTACGTTCGGGTCGATTATTTCCTTCGGGTCTTCAATTTTTTTAGCCAGGGTACCGATAGCGGCCCTTTTATCGCCGAGAAGCGTAATAACATCATTTATCATTTCAGGACGGATGAGAGGTTCGTCGCCTTGCACGTTAACAATTATATCATAATCCATTGAAGCGGCAACCTCAGCAATTCTATCAGTCCCGGAAGGATGTCTTCTGTCCGTCATTATTGCCTTGCCGCCGAATGCTAAGACCCTCTCGAAGATGGTTTCACTGTCTGTCGCAACAATTACATCCCCGGCAAGGTCGGCCAGTTTTGAGTTTTCATATACATGTTGAATAACCGGTATCCCCTTTAAGGGGTATAAAGGCTTTCCCGGGAAACGGGTTGATTCATAACGGGCAGGGATAATGACTATGGCAGTCATAAATTGTTTATTTTAATTATATACTGACCGCCTGTGCCTTGACAATAGTTTTTCATTATCTGCTACAGTATAGATTGAGTTAATTCTAAAGCAATACTAAAATTTATGGGAGGATATCCGGTTTGGATTTTTCAAGCATTGCGAGGCAGATAATTGTATCGGCCTTTCCAATTCTGATAGCTATTGTATTTCACGAGCTTTCTCATGGTTTTGCGGCAAATAAATTAGGCGATCCTACCGCCAAAATGATGGGCAGGCTTACACTGAACCCTATTGCCCATATTGACCCGATTGGAACAATATTAATGCCATTGATGCTTATAATATTTACAAACGGCCAATTTGTTTTTGGATATGCAAAACCTGTCCCAATAAACCCTATGAATTTTAAAAATCCCAGGAGGGACATGGCCATTTCGGCTTCTGCGGGTCCGATAACCAATATCATTCTGTCGATCTTAAGTATCCTTATTCTTAAATTCATAATGGCCCCCCTGTCGTTTTTACTGCCTGAATCGATCAGCTCGGCCATAATGACCCCTTTAATTATGATATTTCAGTCAAGTGTAGTAGTTAACGTCGTTCTTGCGGTATTCAATATGATCCCGATACCTCCTCTCGACGGCGGAAGGGTATTAATGGGTTTTCTGCCTTACAAACAGGCAGTCACTTTCGGTAAAATCGAACCATTCGGTTTTATAATAGTTATTTTTCTTATCGCAACGGGCATAGCGAACTATTTTGTCATACCCATCATAAATCTGTTCTTGAGTGTTCTGCAATTAATTTAGACCGAAACAAATTATCAAAAACAATGGTATTATAATAATTCGAATTATTAAGAAAAAATTTCCTAATTCCCTTTGTTGCGTCCAATTCCGACCATAACAAGGGGATATTAAAGGATATTTGGTGAGGCAAAGGATATATGAATAAGGACAAAGTTTTAAGCGGAATGCAGGCGAGCGGCAAGCTTCATTTAGGAAACCTTGTAGGGGCTTTGAGCAATTGGGTAACGCTTCAGGACAAATACGAGTGTTACTATTTTATTGCCGACTGGCACTCTCTTACCACAGGATACGCGGACCCGTCGCATATGAAGGAATCTACTAAAGACCTGCTGATTAATTATCTGGCTGCAGGTCTCGACCCGGAAAAATGTACGATATTCATACAGTCACGGGTTATTGAACATGCGGAGTTGCACCTGCTCCTTTCTATGATAACCCCCCTCGGCTGGCTCGAAAGGGTCCCGACATATAAAGAGAAGCAACAGGAGCTTAAGGATAGAGATCTATCCACATATGGTTTCCTCGGCTATCCGTTGCTTCAGACCGCTGATATCATCATCTACAGGGCTAAGTATGTGCCTGTAGGTGTCGATCAGGTGCCGCATCTTGAGATAAGCCGGGAAGTTGCGAGGAGGTTCAATTATCTTTACAAAGAAATTTTTCCCGAACCCGAAGCCCTGCTTACCGAGTTTCCCAAAGTTGTCGGTACGGACGGAAGGAAGATGTCGAAGAGCTATGACAACGCGATCTATCTTTCCGACAGCCCTGAAGAGATTGAAAGGAAGATCAGGACGATGGTTACCGACCCCGCAAGGGTGAAGAAGACCGACGTCGGAGATCCGGAATTATCTCCGGTGTATCATCTCCACAAGATTTTTTCTTCGAAGGAAGAGCAGGAATACATTGCTGACGGGTGCCGGACTGCGGGTATCGGATGTATAGAATGCAAAAAAATTCTTATTAAGAATGTCCTTAAGGTTATGGAGCCGATCTGGCAAAGACGGAATGAACTCCTTCGGGATCCGGATATCCTTCAAGACATCGCAAACAAGGGTACGGAAAAGGCAAAGAAGGTAGCTGAAGAGACCATGCAACTTGTCCGGGAGGCAATGGGGCTTTATTAATCATGCAAGGGCAAGCCGCAAATAAAATACTCGGTGTTATAGGAAGTCCGCGCAAAAGGGGAAACACATATGCCCTAGTCTCCAAAATATTGGAGGGCGCTGAAAAAGAAGGCGCCTCTACAGAAATTCTTTTTCTCAATGATATGAATATCCGGGAGTGTGATGGATGTCATGTCTGCTGGAAAGGGAAACAGTGCAGTAAAAAAGACGATATGAATAATATTTATGCGAAGATTATTGATAGTGATATTATCGTTTTCGGTACTCCGGTATACTGGTACGGACCGACAGCGTTGATGAAATGTTTCATAGATCGTTTCGTCTACTTCAATTGCCCTGAGAACAGATCAAAGATCAGAGGCAAGTCTGCAGTGATAGCAATTCCTTTCGAAGAAGAAAATCCAAAAACAGCCGATCTATTAATCAAGTTCTTTAAGAAAAGCCTTCAATATTTGGAGATGAAATTAGTCGGTAAAATCATAGTGCCCGGAGTCGGCAATAGGGGAGATATCTTAAAGAAAGCCGACCGCTTGGAATACGCCTACGAACTTGGGAAAAGACTGCCTCGATCTAAATAGAATATCTTAGACTGCCTTAGATTTCCTTCGCTGTTTTCGAGAGATGAATTTTATTGTTTTTTCTGAGCGTATCCTATTCTTTTGAGAGCGTCTTCCACTTCACCGAGAATAGACGGGTCATCAATCGTGGACGGCATAGTATAAGGCTCTGCGTTGGCGATCTTCCTCATTGTGCTTCTGAGTATCTTGCCGGACCGCGTTTTGGGGAGCCTCGTCACAACGACCGCCTCTCTAAAACAGGCGATAGGTCCTATTTCATTGCGCATCATCTGGACAAGCTCTTTCTTTAAGCCAACCTCATCTGTTGCCACTCCGGATTTAAGAACAACGAGTCCCAAAGGGAGTTGCCCTTTGAGAGGATCATTTGCCCCGATTACCGCGCACTCCGCAATATCCTGGTGCTGCGCCACGACCTCTTCCATAGCGCCTGTAGAAAGTCTGTGTCCCGCGACGTTAATGACGTCGTCAACCCTTCCCATGATATGAACATATCCGTCTTCATCCATATACCCGCTGTCGCTTGTAAAGTAATAGCCGGGAAATATCTTCATGTACGATTCAATAAACCTTTCATCTGCGTTCCAGAGAGTCGGCAATGTCCCTGGAGGGAGGGGAAGCTTTACAACAACGAGCCCTTCCTCTCTTGTGCCGAGCCTTTGCCCGAGATTGTTGATTATCTGTACATCGTATCCGGGCACAGGTTTTGTGGAAGATCCGGGTTTGACGGGAAAATGTTCAATGCCCATGCAATTAGCGGTAATCGGCCATCCGGTCTCGGTCTGCCACCAGTGATCGATCACCGGTTTTTGCAGGAGTTCATGTGCCCAATGGTAAGTGTCGGGGTCTGTACGCTCACCGGCAAGGAAAAGGTATTTGAATCCAGAGAGGTCATATTTTTTTATATAGTCACCGTTCGGATCCTCTTTCTTTATTGCTCTAAATGCAGTTGGAGCAGTGAACAGGGTCTTTACTCCGTGCTGAGAGATGACTCTCCAGAAGGCCCCCGGATCCGGAGTCCCAACGGATTTACCTTCATAGAGTATTGTCGTGCAACCGGTTAACAATGGACCGTAAACGATGTAAGAATGCCCGACTACCCATCCGACATCAGACGCAGCCCAATATATTTCTCCCGGCTTTGTATCATAGATGTGTTCTATGCTCCATCTCAAAGATACGGCATGTCCGCCGTTGTCACGTACAACTCCTTTCGGTTTTCCTGTAGTGCCGGAAGTGTAGAGGATGTAAAGCGGATCTGTTGCCTTTACAGGCACACAGGGGACGGGGTCTGCCTTGACCATAAGCTCGTCCCAGTCCAGATCACGGCCGGGAGTAAGTTCAGCCTTAAGAATATCCCTTTGGAAGATCACGCATTTCTCAGGTTTGTGAACTGCAAGATCAATCGCCTTATCGAGCAACGGTTTGTATTCAATGAGTCTTTTTGTCTCCATTGCGCCTGAAGCTGAAACGATGACTTTCGGTTTGGCGTCATTAATTCTGAGTGCAAGTTCGTGCGGAGCAAAGCCGCCGAATACGACTGAATGGACCGCTCCGAGCCGCGCACACGCGAGCATCGAAACAACAGCCTGCGGAATCATCGGCATATAGATAACGACTGTGTCCCCTTTGTGTACACCAAGGGTTTTCAAAACACCGGCAAAACGGGATACCTGATCAAGCAATTCACGATATGTAAATTTCTGTATAGTTTTTGTTACCGGGCTGTCATAAATGAGCGCTGTTTGGTCGGCCCTTCCCCCTTCAACATGCCTGTCCAAAGCGTTGTAACAGGTGTTCAACTCACCGCCGCTAAACCAGCGATAGAATGGCGGATTTGAAGCATCAAGGACTTTATCCCACTTCCTGTGCCATGTAATGGCTTCTGCGGCTTCGGCCCAGAAACCTTCAGGATCCTGAACGCTCCTCTGGAATATACCTTCATACTTCCCCATCAGGTGCCTCCTTATTCGTTTTTAGAGCATATTTTTTATCTTATCACAAAAAATGTTTTTAACTCAGCAACATCTATGGCCTGCCGCGATTTTATCGCTTGACAAATCGTTTCTTTATCCTACATAGTTATTTTAAATCTTTTAGGGCTTATGAAAGCTTGTTAAAGATCAGTGCGAAAAAGCAGAAGGAGGAAGAATGAGTACAAGGCTTTATGTCGGTAACATCTCCTTTAAGGCAACAGAGGATGATGTAAGGGACCTGTTTTCTCAGTCAGGTGAAGTTGTTTCCGTCAAGCTTATCAAAGATGCAGCTACTGGCAGGCTGAGAGGGTTTGGCTTTGTAGAGATGGCCTCAGATGACGATGCCCAAAAGGCTATTTCCAAGTTCAACGGAAATGCATTTATGGACAGGAACATTGTTGTTAATGAGGCAAAGCCGCAGGAAAGGCGGGAAAGATCCGGTGGCTACTCAAGAGATAAGGGTGGGTTTGGCGCAAGAGGGGGAAGAAGATAGGCATTTCCGAATAGGGATTATCCAGCCGACAAAGTCAGGATTTTTTAGAAGCATTGATACTTTAGAAAGGCCCAGTTCTTCAAAAACCACATCAGTTTTGGATTGGAAAAGGAAGAAAATGTTCTTTTTTGCGCTGATAAGCGCCTTAAAATTGCCTTGTCCTTTGCTGATAGTTATTCGAGATGAACCTCATTTCAGTCTTTACGCCCTTTAAATATCTTTGCTTTTTTCTCTACCATTGCTGCCAAATTTTGTCTGTAATCTTTCAGCCTTCGTGCCAGATTTGAATCTTTCTTTGCGATAATCTGGGCTGAAAGGATCGCAGCGTTCTTTGCTCCTGCTTTCCCTACCGCCATTGCAGCAACAGGGACACCGGCCGGCATCTGGACGGTTGAAAGAAGCGAGTCAAGTCCGCTCAGGGGTGAAGAATCGATAGGCACTCCGATCACGGGGATGAGTGTATGTGCAGCAATAATTCCGGCCAGATGGGCTGCCATGCCTGCGCCTGCGATAATTACTTCAACGCCCTTTCCTTCAGCCTCCGATGCAAGTTTAATCGCGCGTGCAGGAGTCCTGTGTGCAGAGGCGATGGTCGTTTCATACGGGACCTTAAGTTTTTTTAGAATATCTTCTGCGCCCTCCATAATGGTATAGTCGGAATCACTCCCCATAATGATCAAAACTTGCGGTTTCATATTTGCTCCTTATCCATAATTATGTTTTACCGATATCTTCTCTATAATACATCCCATCAAAGTGAATATTATCCACTGCGGCATATGCTTTTGCTCTGGCTTCTTTCATATCCGCTCCGATTGCCGTTACGCTGATGATTCTTCCGTCAGAGGTTACTATATTATTATTGTTGAATAATGTATTTTCGTGGAACACAACCGTATCATTTATGGCTTTGGGTTTTTCAAGTCCTGTAATAATCGATCCCTTATGGCATTCACCCGAGTGGTCCTTGGATGAAATCACAACGCTCACTGATGATCCCTGAGGCCATTCTATAGCCGTAGCAGACAGCCTTTCTTCAATGATAGATAACACTATTTCAGTAAAGTCCGTTTTGAGCCTTGGGAGAACAGTCTGTGCTTCCTGATCTCCAAACCCGCAGGTGACTTCAGAAATATGAATGCGGTCATTGTCGACTGCGAGATCCACAGAGATAGCGCCTCTATATTTTATGCCGTCTGAGTTGAGCGCCTTCAACAGAGGTATCATTACCTTTTCCATTATAGTAGACTCAAGTTCCCTCGTAACGATCTTTACAGGACTGTATGCGCCCACAATTTTAGATCCTGAACCGGTATCATCGCCTGTGTCCCTATAAATACACAAACTGGCAAGCGGCAGTATGGTATTCCCGTCGGTTAAGCAAACAAAGGAGAGCCTTTCACCCTTCAGACGTTCTTCAATAATCACTTGCTTTCCCGCATCGCCAAGGATCTTGTCTTTCATCATGAGCTTGAGAATATTTATTGCGCCGTCAACGGAAGAAGCAACAAATACACCGTCATCTCCGGAATGTCCGGCAGCCTTTATTACTATCGGGGAGCCCTTTAATCTCACATAATCCTGTGCATCGGGGAATGATGTAAATACTTTGTATTCAGCTACCGGCAGCCGATGAAGCCTTGTAAGGTCTTTTGCAAATATCCTGCTTGAACTTACCCGGACAGCGGTACTGTTCGGGCCTAATATCTTGCAGCCTTCTCTTTCGAACGCGGGTACGATGTCTCGCGGGAAAAGTTTCTCTGAGCCGACGATTGTAAAGTCAATCCATTCATACTTTACAAAGTCAATTAATGCCTTAAAGTTATTGGGACTTACATCTATGCATTCTGCTATTTCGGATATGCCCGCATTTCCGGGACAACAATAGATATTGGTGATATGTTTACTCTGGGACAGTTTCCATGCAATTGCATGTTCTTTGCCTCCTCCACCGATGATCAATACTTTCACTTGGGATAGCCTATTTATTTCTTTTCCGTTACCCGTGTGAGGTAATCGGCAATGATTGAATCGTATCTTGACGTGTGTTTAAATACCTTTTTTGCAAGTCTTAATTTCGTAGTATAATCCAGATTGCCGTCATGGTTCTTCATTTCAGTCAGGATAGAGTCATAATCAGACGGGTCTACTATAACGACGACATCCTGAAAGTTTTTTGCCGCAGACCGCAGCATTGCAGGCCCGCCTATGTCGATATTCTCTATGGCCTCTGCAAATGAAATCCCGGGCTTTGAGATAGTCTCTTCAAAGGGATACAAGTTCACAACAACCATATCTATAGTGTCAATCCCATGCTTCTTTATTTCCTCCATGTCTTTTGGATTGTCCCTCCTTGAAAGTAGCCCACCATGAATTTTGGGGTGAAGGGTTTTTACTCTGCCGTCAAGCATTTCGGGCGATCCGGTGTGTTCTGAAACATCTTTAACCGATAAACCCGCATCCCGTAAGGCCTTTGCAGTCCCGCCGGTTGAAAGTATCTTAATCCCCATCGACTGGAGACCCTTTGCAAATTCGATAACTCCTTTCTTATTCGATACACTTATCAAAACTGTTTTAATCTTTGACATAATCCCTCCTATCCCTTAGCATTTCTTTGCGTCCCTTTCTTTATATATCCTTTTTCCATCATGCTTACATAATTGTTGTATCCTATAATGACGTGGTCCAGTACCTTTATCCCTATTATCTCCCCCGCATCAGCAAGCCTTTCAGTGATCGCAATATCTTCACGGCTCGGACTTGGGTCCCCGCTCGGGTGGTTATGGACAAATATAACAGACGCAGCGGACTCCTTTATTGCATCCTTGAAAGCCTCGCGCGGATGTATTAACGAATGAGTAAGGGTCCCTTCAGAGACACGACAGTCCCTGAGTATCCTGTTTTTTGCGTCAAGCATCGCACAGTGGAATACCTCTTTCTTCATGTTTTTCAGGCGCTGGTGATAGAAGGCATAAACGTCGTGGCCCGATGATAATGCAGGCCCTTTGTCGTAAGGTTTTTCATTAAGTCTTCTGCCGAGTTCAAAGGCGGCCTTGAGCTGAGCAACCTTTGCGTCACCCATCCCTTTGAAAGGAGCGAATTCCCCGGGAGACGCATTTTCGATCCTCTGTAAATCGGCAAAGGAGTTTAAAATCTCTATAGCAAGGTCAAGAGCGCTCTTGCCTCCTCCCCCGGTGCGGAGTATTATGGCAAGGAGTTGAGCATCTGAAAGATTATGGGCGCCATGTTTCAGAAGCCTTTCCCTCGGCCTTTCTCCTTCAGGCCATTTTTTAATACTCTGGTATCCCATAAAGTAGGAAATTTTAGCATCTGTAACAATTATAGGTAAAGGATTAATTGACGTAAAATATGTATAATGATAGCATAATAATGCATAAACGGGATTAATTAAGCATAGCCGAACACAAAGAATTTTCCGTTATCATAAATATTTTGATATTTGTGTTTAGATCAAATTTTGATAGAATTGTATCGTTACGGAGGTAGTATGAAGCTGAGCATAAATGAAAGGCATCTTAATAACAAAAAAGGATTCACACTTGTTGAACTCATTGTCGTTATGGTTATCCTCGGAATGCTCGCGGCCCTTGTCTTTCCCAAGTTACTGCCGAAGGTAGGAAAAGGCAAGCAATCCGCTGCTAAAACGCAGATAGAGCTGCTCGGCCAGGCACTCGACCAATTCAGGCTCGACACCGGAAGATACCCGACTACGGCAGAAGGTTTGAATGTCCTTCAAACAGACCCGGGTCTCCCCGGCTGGGATGGTCCATATTTGAAAAAGGGCGTACCGAATGACCCGTGGGGCACGCCTTATCACTATGAATCACCCGGCACCCACGGGGATTATGACCTCATTTCATACGGAGCCGACCGCGCACCAGGCGGAGAAGGTGAAGCTAAAGATATCAACAGCTGGGAATAATGACTACAGTGATACGACTGACGAATTTTGTCAGTTAACGTACTTTAATGGGAGCTTTAGGAAGTGACGGCTTATAGAGTTATGATAGGCTCACAAAGTGGTGCCTTGCCAACCCATTGATTATCTGTTATTTTTTAGTGTAGCATTAAGGCAGTATCCCTTTTCAGGGCTTGGCATAAAGATTGCATGTTTAAAGTAAAGCGAATCTGAAGGAGGTGATGCTCTTAAGGTTTATCGGTCATCAGGTGGCAAATTGGTCATTGATTAATGACTGGAGATTAAAATTCATTAAGAAGGAGGGTTTAAATGTTTAAGACAATTCATAAGATGAAAGTTGCGGAAGAGAGAGGTTTTACCCTGATTGAGTTGCTCATAGTCGTGGCGATTATCGGGATTCTTGCAGCCATAGCAATTCCGGGGTATATCGGCATGCAGGAGAAATCTAAGAAGGGCGCCTTAATCAGATCTGCAACAGCGGTAGGTCCTGAATTACAGGGGTGGCTTGTAGCCTCTGGGAATCCAAATGGTGTCTTAATTGAAGTTGATTCGAACTTCAATGGAACGATTGACACTGCCGATGTGGCTGATTCCGCTCTTGTTGGTAAAGTTGCGAATCTATACGTTTCCGGAAAAATTGCTATGACTAAACCCGAAACGTCACCGTGGAACTCTACTCAGAACCTTTGGGTTTATGGCGGCGCCGCGAGTACACTGCCAAACGTAGCAGCAGTTAATGGGGCAGTAAGTCTCTATGATTTGTCGCCTGGTGTCGGGATCATAGCAATGGACTCTACGGGCAACGTCGCGTATTCGAAAGTTATAGGCGCTGATTAATTTTTACCGGACGGCAGGCGGGGAGGAGTTATCTTTCCCGCCTTTTTTTTTAATGCAAGATATGCTTCTAAGTAGTTGGCAATGGTCTCTTTCGAATCTAGATAGAGTGCGTGTCGGATATATTCCTCAACTGATTCATCAGAAGCCCCTTTCATCAACAGTGCAAAAGCTAAGGCAGAGTAAAGCTGGTGATGATTCGATATTCCAATCCCACTGACATTCTCCATGCCTATCTCGTCATATATCTTGCCCTTATCGAGGTTATATTTAGCTATAAGGTCCTTAAATTTCGGTATGTCTCTTACAAATATCATTTCTTTGCCGTCTAAGTAGACGAGCTTCCACTGATCATTTGTGACCATTCGGATTGCAAAGGTATATAGCATGCCCGTGTAGACGTTGCATGCCTCATGAACTATTATGTCTATATTATGGGTATCAAGGAGGGTCAACCATCTTTCTTTCACCGGAAGATGTGCAGGCCTTTTCCCAAGTTTAAATTCGACCCGCCCGTACTCCTTCGGTAAAACGTCACTGATCGCATCTATTAAAGAATATTGATCTCCGTTCCATCTCTCCGCGCTTTCTATCGCCTCTGTTTCAACGGTAGTTTTATAGCTAAGCCCCCGAGCATCCACAAAGGTTTTGAATTTAGGGTACAGCCTGTAGAGAAGGTAGCTTCCAATGTTATAGGAACAGAATATGTTTCCACCCTCCACATTATTAAGCAGAAATTGAGTAGCCCGTTTGGGGTAAAGCCTTGTCTCGGGCAATTCTTTGAAATATCGAAGACTCCTATACACTGGACGGACGAGAGATCCGCACCAGCACAAAACAAGAATCAACGACACTGCCGCCGCAAGGAATTTTAGTTTCTTAAGTCTGGTGAAATTTTCAAAGTTGACTATATTAAACCCGTACTGCCCGCTGATGAGAAGCCCAGTTATAACATAAAAAGGTAAAAACCTTACTGCCGATAATGATATATAAAGGGCAAAGAATATCATTGCCAAATGCGTTAGATCTAACCGCCTGAGATTGAGGACAAGAAGAACAAGGCTGTATCCCACAATGGCCCAGAAGATAAAATCGTTTTTGTTTACAAAAGGGCCAGCTGTTTCCTTGAGGGGTGGAAGATACTCTCTTATCATATTTGCATAATTGTTCATAGTCGCAAGCGTAATGGTGAGGGCTCTGTAAGTGTTTGGATTCAAGTAAGAGACGAGTATGGAGATAAGACCTATCGCTACCAATGGCAAAAGCTTGTCTTCGGATAACGATCCTGAGTATTTCCGCAAGAAAAAATACTTAACGGCTTCAGATAGGCAATAGATTACTATCGTTATATTGCCGAAAATATAGCCACCATGCAGATTGGCCCATAAGAGCATTAACAACGGAATAAAAAGAATGGATTTTATGGAAGAAAATTTCTTGAAGTTTTCTAAAAGCGCAATCACTACCGCTGCAAAGAAGAAAGAAAAGAGCTGGGGTCTGTCAGTTGCATAATTGAGGAACAGCGTCGCGGCAAGATAAAGGATACCGATTTTTACTAATATCGGCGTTTCTTTCATGAAATACCATAAGATAACGATAATTCCTGTGAGTAGCAAACTTCTCATCAGAATGATGCTGACGGGCCCTGTCAGTGTAAAGAATATATAAAAAATGACCTGTGCCAACCAATACTGTGATAGGATGAATCTTGCAAACATATCTCCGGCTGCAACGATTGAAAAAGGATCGGTCTTAGGGATTTCCCCGTGCTGATAGATGTACTCTCCTGTCTTGAGATGCCAGGCGAAATCCCCATCTACAATTGGAGAAATAAAACTGAGGAGAGCTGATATGAAAAAAAGAATTGCGATCGTATTTTTTAATTTAGAATTTATCATGTTACAATATACAATAAATATAATAATTTACTAAACGACCAAAAGTAAAAGCAGAGGAGAAGAAACAGTGAAGAGAGAAAAAGGATTTACTTTGGTAGAGTTAATGGTTGTCATTGCTATTATCGGTATTCTCGCTACAATCGCGATACCGATGTATACCGGCAGTCTATTAAAATCCACGCGAACAGAGGCATACTCCAATCTCCAGAACTTGAGGCTCCTCGAGGAGCAGTTTTATGCAGACAATGCCAGATATACTGTCAGCTTAGGTACATGTGCAAAAGATAATCCCGGGAATGTGCAACAAATATATCAGGGAGGCGCTGTTGCTGATCCTACAAATGCTCTTACCGGATTCAAGCCGGGGCCGGGAAACACATTGAATTTTAGTTACTGCATTGAGCAAAATATTGTCCTTGCCGGCGGTGCTCAGACACCGTGCTTTAGAGCTTCTGCGTTTGGCAACACAGGCTCAAGGGTAAATGGTGATAAATTTCAAATAGACTGCACTAACAACAGAAACTTTTAACCTTCGCTCTGACCCACTGGAATACTTATAATATTACTTTTTCCTTGCAATACCGACCAGTGAGGTCCCGATAGGTAATGGAACGCCCTTTGAAATAACTCTTTCTATCTCAAAAAGCCCGGAAAGCAGCATGTTTGTAATTTTATTTATTTTAAAGAGGTCGTTGCCTTTTTTGCCTTTGCCGCGCATGTATTTCATGGGCAGATAAAGCGACATAAATAAATAATCTGTTATCAGTGTATTCAAGTGTAATTCCATGAAAATTTTTCTTAATCCTTCCTTTGCATATCTCCTTTTATGCAAGGAAATCTCGTCAAACCAACTCCATAGCTCTTCCCTTGCAGGAACTGTTATTACGACAATACCTTTGTCCTTAACCACCCTAACAGCCTCTTGGAGCAGAGTGATTTCATCTTCAAAGTGTTCAATCACGTCGAAGAGCCCAATTACATCGAAGCTGTTGTCTTCAAACGGAAGGCCATTGGCATCACCTTGAATTATTTGAAAACTGGGCCAAGCTCTGCTAATTGCTTCAGAATAATACTCGCATCCAGTAACCTGATAACCTTTTCTTGCCAGGAAACTGCTCACATTGCCTGTACCGCAACCAATCTCAAGGATTTTTGCCGGCGGGAGGACGAACTTCTTGATTCGATCAAAAATCCATTTTCTACGAATGCGAAACCAAAAATGTTTTTCTTCAACATTTCTCAGTCGATCAAAAAAAGAAGGATTATATGTATCAATCTGTGTCATAGATATAGCAGTAAAAATATGTCCGGCACCTACAAAATCTTTCCGAAAATCATATCGTATTCTTTAACAAAAAAGCCTATCTTGATATAGAAATTTAGCGCCTCAAGATTCTTTAACTGTGTCCTCACGGTAACTAATGAAATTTTTTGACTCCTAAACCATTCCATCGCCTTTTTTATGAGAGCTGTCCCGAAACCTTTGCCTCTAAGACCTTTCTTTATGCCGATAAGGACAATCGAGCCAGAATTTTTCTCCGATTTTCTGCACGTGATAAATCCCGTTTGAGGAATCCAATAAGTTATGTCAGCAGCCTGTCCTTCCACTGAATTTTCTACCCATACTTGATATAGTCTTTCTGCCATTGCTTTCGAAAAAAATGGGTCGCTATAAAATCGGCTTTCGATAAAAAGTGATTTGATCATTCTCTTTAGCGTGGAAATATCTTGGGTATACGCAGGCCTTACAGTCTTCGTGACGGTCAAATCTTCTAAATTCCTCTGAAAAAACATATCGGTTTTTGTTACTAATGTTACGCCGATGTCTGTCAGGTAAAATCCAGATGATTCCAGAAGCCTGTTTAACGAAGTATTCTGAGCTCTCATCTTACAGGTAATATAATCGAATCTATTCTCCTTTGCCTTATTAAGAACTTCTTTCAAATAGGATGGTTTTTGAGAAACCATAATGAATTCACCTATTTTCTTTTTGAAAAGAGTACTATCCCATAGTAATTCTTTAATCATGAAAATTAAAAAAGAGATTCCTTTAGAATATAAAGCGGCCTTCTCTGAACTTCTTGATAAGTTCTTCCAAGATATTCGCCGAATAGCCCAAGAACAAGTAATTGTACTCCACCAACAAAGAAGATTGAAATAATGATCGATGCATACCCTAAAACCGGGATACCAAAAAATATTTTCTGATAAATAAATAATATTCCTATAATAAAGCTGATAAAAGCACTTACAAAACCCATATATATGGCGAGTTTTAAAGGTACGGTTGAGAAAGATGTGACTGCATGAAATGCAAGCCTGAACATTTTGGGAATATTATATTTGCTTTTTCCTCTAGTCCTCGGATTATGTTGGATTTCTAATGTGGTTGTTTTGAACCCCGCCCATGCTATAAGTCCATGAATAAACCGCGCTTGTTCTCTCATCTCCTTTAATATATTAACAAGCCTTTTACTTAATATCCTTAACATAGTCTGTCCCTGAGGAATATCAACACCTGAAAATTTTCGCAATATCCACCAGAATGCATATGAAGTCACTCTCTTGAGAAAAGAGTCTCTTCTGTGTTGTCTTATTCCGTAAACTACATCATAACCTTCCTTAAATTTTTCGAAAAGTTTCGGTATTTCCTCGGGCGGATCCTGAAGATCACCATCCATCAGGATTATGGCTTTGCCTCTTGCGTAATCAAGTCCGGCAGTAATTGCTAAGTGGTGCCCGAAGTTTCTCGAAAAGCTTATCCCTTTTACTCTTTGGTCTTCTTTATTGAGTTCTTTGATCGAATGCCAAGAATGATCCTTACTGCCGTCATCTACCATGATGACTTCATAGCTATCCATAGGATACTTCAAGTTGTAACATAATCCTTCCATTACGCCGGTCAATCTTTTATATAATTCCGAGATATTCTCCTCCTCGTTATATATTGGGATAACAATTGAAAATTCGAGAGATGAGTCTTGTGCTTTATTTGTCATTTTGTATGAATATATGAATTGATGCTATTTATAAAATTATTTTATAATATTTGAATTGAAAAAAATAGAGTTTTTCCAACACAATATTGATAATAAAGATATTGAGAGGGTTTGCCGGGTTCTTAAGTCAATATTTCTTACAACCGGCAAAGAAGTTGAGGAATTTGAGCATAAATTTTCTCATTATATCAATCTTCAACACACCATAGGCCTTACCAGTTGTACTGCTGCCCTCCATCTGAGCTTACTTTCGCTTGAAATCGGCCCAGGAGATGAGGTTATTACAACGCCGATGAGTTTTTGCGCAACAGCCAATGCTATTCTGCACGCAGGAGCAAAGCCTGTATTTGTAGATGTTGAAGAAGAAACCGGAAATCTAAACGCAGATCTTATCGAACCGGCCATAACAAAGAATACAAAGGCAATTATACCCGTGCATCTTTACGGTCAGATGTGCGATATGAAAAAAATAAAAGCTTTGGCGGTAAAATATAATTTAAAGATTATTGAGGATGCCGCTCATGCCATCGAAGCTTCAAGAGATAATGTACGGGTCGGGGAACTCGCCGACACAGTTTGCTTCAGTTTTTATGCTACAAAGAATATTACATCAGGGGAAGGCGGGGCAATAAGCAGTAACGATAAAAAATTGGCCGGTACACTCAAGATGTTAAGACTTCACGGCATAGACAAAGGTGCTTCGGATAGATATACAAAGAGATACAAACATTGGGACATGCCTTTGCTCGGATGGAAATATAATATGGATAATATTCAAGCAGCCCTCCTTATTGGTCAACTTGAGCGTATTGAGGATATGTGGCAAAGAAGAGACAAGCTATGGAAGTTTTACATTCAGGAGTTGAAATCCGTCAAAGGCGTAAGCCCCATAAAAACTCTTAAATTTGTAAAACATGCCCGACACCTTTTTACTTTACTGGTTCCCCAGCGTAAGAGAGATATATTGCTTTGGTCACTTCAGGAGCGCGGAATTGGTATAGCCGTTAATTATAAGCCTATTCACCTTTTGGCCTACTATAAAAAACGGTTTGGATATCGAGAAGGCGCTTATCCTGTGGCTGAAGAAATCGGGGCAAGAACTATATCTCTTCCTCTATATCCTTTGTTGAAGGAGATGGAGATCAAGTATATAATTCGGAAATTAAAAGAACAAATCGATAATTAAAATTTAGGGGGGCTTTATGAAGACTATCTTGGTCACAGGTGGCGCCGGTTTTATTGGAAGTAACTTTGTTGATTACATTTTCAGAAAATACACTGATTACAGAATACTTGTTCTCGATCTCCTTACGTATGCAGGTGACATAGAGAATATTCCTAAAGATGTGAGGAACTCAGACAGGTTTGAGTTTTGGTATGGTGATCTAAACAACCTTGATTTGGTAAGCGATCTTGTCGCCAAGTCCGACATAGTTGTACACTTTGCGGCAGAGACTCATGTGGCCCGTTCCCTTTACTCTCATAGAGTCTTTTTTGTCACAGATGTCCTTGGCACTCAGTCGGTTGCAAATGCAGTGCTTAAACATTCTGATAGAATAGATAGATTCATACACATATCCACTTCAGAGGTATATGGCACTGCACTGTATGAACCGATGGATGAAAATCACCCTCTTAATCCCACAAGCCCATATGCAGCAGCAAAAGCAGGCGCAGACAGATTAGTATATTCATATATACTTGCCCACGATTTACCCGGTGTAATCATAAGGCCGTTTAATAACTACGGTCCCAGGCAGCATCTTGAGAAAGTTATCCCGCGATTCATTACGAGTTGCATCCTTGGAGAGCCCCTGACAATCCATGGGGATGGCTCTGCGTCAAGAGACTGGGTTTACACTTCAGACACCCTCAAGGCAGTGGATTTGGCCATCCATGTTTCTCTGAGTAAGGTGAGAGGAGAAGTATTTAATATCGGCACAGGAAAAAGTTACACAGTGCTTCAAATTGCCCATGAATTACTTAACGTCTTTGGCCTACACGAACACGATCTTTATTTTATGGAAGACCGCTATGGACAGGTTCAGAAGCACATTGCATCTTATGAAAAGGCTAAAAAGATACTGGGCTTTGTCCCCGAAATAAGCTTTGAAGAGGGACTTAAACATACTATTCACTGGTATAAAGAGAATAGTGGACTTTGGGAAAAACAGATACCGTTGAGACGCGTACCTATAAAGGCAAAAGATGGTTCAATAACCTGGTATTAATAATATCATTATTCAAAATCCACAAATCAAAAAATACAACTTGAAAAATATTTTAAAAAATTTCTTGACAACATGCCGGTTTTTTCGGTATCTTTTTAATTCTAATAAGTAAATACGGTAGCATAGAAGGGGGGTAGAGAATTGTATGCTTTAGGAACTCATTTATTAATAGAATTGCGGGAGTGCAATCCCGAGATTCTGAAGAGCCTTGATAAGGTCAGAAATGCATTGGTCTCGGCCGCCAAAGAGGCCAAAGCAACTATAGTAGACGTTTCCTTCCACGAATTTAATCCCTTTGGCATCAGCGGAGTTGTTGTCATAGCGGAATCCCATCTAACGATTCATACATGGCCCGAATATGCTTATGCAGCCGTTGATATCTTTACCTGCGGAGATATTATAAAACCGGAAACAGCCGCCTCGTATCTAATAGACCAATTTGAATGCAAGAGTCCCTCTGTTGTCGAGATGAAGAGAGGAATTATTTCTCACGGAGACCAGAAGCTGCCCCATAAGGTTTCTTCTGCCTCCGAGACTAATTTTTATCAGACAATAACCAGTTAGGATTGACGGCATTTCGTCAATCTACCCGATTTGTTAAGGCCGCAATCCCGGGGAGTTCTTTGCCTTCGAGAAGCTGAAGAGAGGCCCCGCCGCCGGTTGATATGAATGATATCGAGTCGGAGACACCGGCTCTATGCACAGCGAGGTCGGTATCCCCGCCGCCGACAATTGTGAGGGCGTAGGCATCCGAGACCGCGCGGGCTATATCAAAGGTTCCCCTCGAGAATATATCCATCTCGAACATGCCCATCGGGCCGTTCCACAAAATTGTCTTTGCATCCTGCAATGCAACGGTAAAAAGCTTGACAGAAGCAGGCCCGATATCAAGGGCCTTCCATCCCTTTGGGATCTCCTGAGTCGGTACGATCTTGATTACTGCGCCGGGTTCGGTATTCTGAGCAATCACACAATCTACAGGCAAATAAAACTTTATCCCGTTTTCTATCAGCTTCTTTCTTATCCTCTCTGCTGTCTCCAGCATGCCGTCCTCAACCAGAGAGTCGCCAATTTCGTTCCCCATCGCCTTTATAAAAGTAAAGGCCATACCTCCTCCGACTAAGACTTTATCGACGTGGCCCACAAGGTGCTCAAGAACACCGATCTTTCCGGAAACCTTTGCCCCTCCGAGGATTGCAATGAAAGGTTTGACTGGATTATCTATTGCCCCTTTCAGATATTCTATTTCTTTCTTCAACAGTAACCCTGCTGCAGAGGGAAGAAATTTGGTAATACCGACGGTAGATGCATGGGCCCTATGCGCCGCCCCAAAGGCATCATTCACATAGACATCCGCCAGTTTCGCTAAAGCACGTGCAAAATCCTCATCGTTGTTCTCTTCCCCGGGGTGATACCTCAGGTTTTCGAGGAGAATCACATCTCCCTCATTCATTTTTGAGACAATATTTTCGACCTGGCTCCCGACACAATCAGGCGCAAAGGTGACCTCTTTATTGAGAAGCCTCTGAAGTCTTTTCGCCACAGGGGCAAGGCTGTATCTGGGGTCTACCTTTCCCTTCGGCCTTCCGAGATGTGAAGAGAGTATGACTTTTGCTCCTTCGTCAATGGCATAGTTTATGGTGGGGAGTGTCGATCGTATCCTTCTGTCATCGGTGATCATCAGATTATCGTCGAGAGGAACATTAAAATCCGCTCTGATAAAAACCCTTTTCCCTTTGATCTCAAGGTCCTCTATGGTGAGCTTATTAAATACACCTTTAGCCAGCATAGGGTCTATGTCCTTCTTTTTCATCGCTACATCCTCTTCAATATGTAAATGATAAGGTCCCTGAGACGTGAACTGTAGCCCCATTCATTGTCATACCACGCGAATACCTTAGCCATTTTTCCATCGAGGACCATAGTCAATGTTGCGTCTACGATAGATGAATGTGGGTTACCGTTGAGATCGGACGAAACAAGCGGTTCTTCAGAATACTGAAGAATCCCGTTCATCGGACCTTCAGCTGCCCTTTTTAAAGCGGCATTAATTTCTTCAGCGGTAACCTCCCTTCCCAGTTCAACAGTGAGGTCCACCATCGAAACATTCGGAGTAGGCACTCTAATGGCCATACCGTTAAGTTTTCCTTTCAGTTCCGGCAGTACTATCCCGACAGCCTTTGCCGCTCCGGTCGTCGTTGGGATCATATTAATAGCAGCCGCCCTTGCCCGCCTGAGATCTTTATGGGGAAGGTCAAGTATCCTCTGGTCATTTGTATAGGAGTGTATGGTTGTCATCAGTCCCCTTATTATCCCGAATTCGCTGTGTATGACTTTGGCAACAGGCGAAAGACAGTTTGTTGTGCATGAGGCATTTGAAATGATTTTGTGCTTCGCAGGGTCTAAGATTTCTTCATTTACACCCAGACAGATCGTTGCATCGGGCTCTTTTGCGGGCGCGGAAATAATTACCCACTTGGCGCCTGCGTCCAGATGCTTTGAGGCAGAGGATTTATCTACGAACCTGCCTGTGGATTCTATGACAATGTCTATACCGAGGTCTTTCCACGGGAGTTTTTCAGGTTCTGTGACGGCAAAGACTTTTATTTCCTTATTGCCGACAATTATGCTCCCATTGCCAGTTTTTACATCGGCGTTAAAGATGCCGTGCACGGAGTCATATTTAAGTATATGTGCAAGGGTTTTTGCGTCGGTGAGATCGTTCAGAGCAATGATCTCAAATTCATTGTATCCCCAGCTTGTCCTGAGGAAGTTCCTTCCTATTCTTCCGAAGCCGTTAATTGCAACGCGCAGTGACATAAAGACCTCCTTTTTTCTTTCTACAAATTATAACGGAAAAGTTTAAAAATACGAAATTTGCCTGGGTGATATGTCAGACGCTATTCCCATTTGTTTATAACTAATCCAGTCATAAGTTTGGGATAAAAATAGGTCGATTTGGGAGGCATCCTGACAGAGGAAAGGGCGGATCTTTCAACATCCTCTACCCTTGTAGGATTGAGAAAGAAGGCGGCGCTGAATTCGCCGTTTTTTACTTTATCAATAGCCTTATTAACGTCCATCTCATATCCGATTTCAGTTGTATTCAATATTTTTTTCAGGATAAGTTCATGCAGTATGACCACATCTATTTCCCTCAAGTCGGGACGTACTTCAGATAAGTTTCCGCTCTTGTATTTAAGCAAAGACCACACATTACTCCCCGTTTGAAGAAACCCGAAGACATGCCCTCCGCCTGCCAGTCTTTTTTTGATATCGAGATCGTTTTTCACATACTCAATCTCAAAACACTCGGAAAGAACTTCGCTCATGTCCTCCGGGATTTTCTTTAACAGCCGGTGGGTCGGCAGTATTGTTATCCCCTCGTCCATCATGTTGGCAAGAAACATAAGGATATGATCAAACGGCCTGGCGCTCGTCGGGCTCTCTTTTGCCGACATCTCCTTATGCAATTCAAAAGCGGTTTCATATCTGTGATGTCCGTCGGCAATGAAAACAGCCTTGTCTTCAAACTCCTGTTTGATGGTCTCTATCCACTCTGTATTATCAATCTGCCAGAGCCGGTGCACATCCCCGGTTATGTCGGCAGATTCTATATATGGCTTGGCTGCGGATACTTTCGAAAGAATGTTTGAGATCCGTCCCTCCGAACTCTTGTAAAGAGAGAAGATCGGGCTTGTATTTGCTCCGCATGATCTCATGAGGTTTAGCCTGTCCTGCTTTGGTTTGGAGTGCGTGCATTCATGCGGGTATATGCCGCCTTTCCCTAATTCTTCAAGCTTCACAAGACCAAGGAGACCGAGTAAACGCTTCTTTACTCCTTCTATCGCATAGGACATCTCGTATGCATAGAATGAGGGCTGATCACTCCTGATGAATACGCCTTTTTTCATCCATGTGTCCAGATATCCTCTGGCGCGCGTGTATTTATTTTCAGTTTCAGTATCTCCCTTTTCTTCTTTCCCGAAGTCAATTCTTACGATGTTATAGGGGCTCTGCATATATAGAGCTTCCCGGTATTCAGGCGTAATAACATCGTATGGAGGCGCCAATACATCCTCTACAGAAACCCTGGAGACATTGTAAAGAAGTCCTTTAAAAGGGATTATCTTAGCCATTATTTTAGTTCCGCAGAATCTTAAGAAAAGAATTCAAATATCTTAGCACGGCCAGAATGCGAAATTCAAATAGAAGCTTCATGGGAAAGCTCCGCCTTCATAGCGCCCTCGGAACCCAATTGAGGTATATTTACTTATCATAAACTAATAATTGAGTAAACTTTTTTGAAAAGTTTCTTTTTCCGATCTCGATATCCTATATTCAGGCAATTCTATATTCGGGTATTGACAAAGTCAATTGCTTTTTAGTATGTTATAAACAGATATAATACTTCGTTTAAAAATCGTATGAACCTCCCTGGATAGGCAAAGTCCTACCGGGTTATTTAAAAAAACCGCCATATAAGTAAATCCAATAGGAGTTTAATAATGGAAAATACTAAAAAGAATTTAATGACTGATAATATCTCTATCTCCGAACTCAAGGAAAAAACGATCGACGAACTGACGGAAGTTGCAAGGGAGTTGAATGTTGAAGGCGCCAGCGGCATGAGAAAACAGGACCTCATATTTGCAATCCTCCAGGCGCAGACTGAAAAGACAGGGTATGTATTTTCAGCGGGCGTGCTTGAGATACTTCCCGATGGGTTTGGCTTTTTAAGATCACCCGACTACAGCTACTTGCCTGGACCTGATGATATCTATGTATCTCCTTCCCAGATACGACGTTTTAACCTGAGGACAGGTGATCTCGTCTCCGGACAGATAAGGCCGCCGAAAGAAAGCGAGCGTTATTTCGCCCTCCTCAAAGTTGAGGCTATAAATCATGAATCTCCCGATGACAATATAAACAGACCTTTATTCGACAACCTCATCCCTTATTATCCTACCGAAAAGATGAAGCTTGAATACGATACGCATGACTACTCCACGAGGGTCATGGATCTCATAACTCCGATCGGCATGGGACAAAGGGGAATGATTGTCGCTGCGCCCAGGACCGGCAAGACCATGCTTCTTCAATCTATAGCGAAGGCAATAAAGAAAAATCATCGTGACATACACCTTATGATACTACTCATTGACGAAAGGCCGGAGGAAGTGACTGACTGGAAGCGACAGGTTCCCACAGCAGAAATAATAAGCTCGACATTTGATGAACCGCCCCAGAGACACTGCCAAGTCTCTGAAATGGTCATAGAGAGGGCGAAAAGGCTTGTTGAGGGCAAGCGGAATGTTGTAATACTCCTTGACAGTATCACAAGGCTTGCGAGGGCATATAATGCGGTTATCCCGGCAAGCGGGAAAGTCCTTTCAGGAGGACTTGACTCTAATGCGCTCCAGAGGCCGAAGAGATTTTTCGGTACTGCAAGAAATATAGAGACCGGCGGCAGCCTTACTATATTGGCAACTGCGCTTGTAGATACGGGAAGCAGGATGGACGATGTAATTTTTGAAGAATTCAAGGGCACCGGCAATATGGAACTGCATCTCGACAGAAAACTGGTCGACAAGCGGATATTCCCGACCATTGACATTAACGGCTCAGGCACCAGAAAAGAAGAGCTTCTTGTAGATAGAGAGGTACTTAATAAAATGTGGATACTCAGAAAGGTACTTACGCCTCTGAGCACTGTTGAAAGCATGGAGTTTCTTCTCGGAAAACTCACGGGTACAAAGGGCAATAAGGATTTTCTCGAGATGATGAACAAATAACTTGCCTTTAAACTGTTTATTTCAATGCATTGTTAGTATTAATGACAAAAACATTAGAAGACGATAATTACTGCTTCGTATGTGGGAAGAAAAATCCCTCCGGTCTTCATCTCAAGTTTTCCAGTCAGGACGGAAAGGTATTAACCGAATTCATCCCGCAAAAAATTCATCAGGGATATAAAGATATCGTCCACGGTGGATTAATCTCCACGCTTCTTGACGAAGCAATGGTCAAAGCCGTTTTGATGCAAGGCATGCCTGCTGTTACCGCTGAGATTACGGTGAGATTCAAGAAGCCGCTTATAACCGGCGAAAAGGCAGTTGTTGAGGCAAAAATAATAACGATGAACAAAAAGATTATCGAGACAAATGCAATTGTCAAAAAATCAGACGGTACAATAATAGCTGAAGGTAGAGCCAAACTCATAAGGCAGGAATAAAAGAAAAGCGTTTTTTCAAGTTCATTCAGGACCAATCATTCAGAGTGACGACAACAAGATGCCGTTTTATCTCCGACAAGGGCAGACTGATAATCAATACGTCGTATGTGACATCCGTGAGCGTATTTATTTCTTCTTTTACTTTTGGGCCTTTACTGAGGACCAAAGTTCCTCCTTGCCTGACAATATGAGACGCTTTATTGATAAATTCTCTGCTATCACACAATGCCCTTGTGACCGCAACGTCAACAGGAGCTGATATTTCTTCATTCACCCTAATATCTTCTATTCTTTGTTCTATTACCTCAATATTTCTGAGCTTAAGATGCCTTATGATATGCCTGAGAAAAGCGGATTTTTTTCCTGACGATTCTATCAGGTACATTTCCATGTCCGGTCTGATAATCTTAAGCGGTATACCCGGGAACCCGGCGCCGCTTCCGATATCGGCAACCCTCATCTCACCGGCTGGAATGGCTTTGAGATAAAGCAAGGAATCAAGAAAGTGTTTGATGATTATATCTTCATCTTTTTTGATCCCGGTTAGATTATAAGCCCTACTCCATTTCTTCAGTTCGGAGAGGTAAGTCATGAAGGCCTGTATTTGTTCTCCTGAAGGAGCAAGACCTAATTCTGCAAGACCTTTATTAAGTAGTTCTATTATCTCCACGGTTTCTTTTAAGCCGCTCTATTGACACCATCAAAAGTGAAATTGCAGCGGGGGTGATGCCGGGGATTCTGCTTGCCTGGCCGAGATTTGCCGGCCTTATTTCCTGAAGCTTGCTCAAAACCTCTTTGGAAAGTCCATTCACAGAGACATATTCAAAATCTTCAGGTATCTTCTTCCCCTCTATCTTCTTAAGCTTTTCCGCCATATCCGTCTGCCTAACAATATAGCCTTCATATTTGACATGTATCTCTACCTGCTTTTTAATCTCGACGGTAAGAGATTTGTCCGAAGGCGAATTGTTGTCAATGAATGCATAGGTTAGCTCAGGTCTTTTTAGAAGCTGCTCCAGAGATTCCGATTTGTGCTCATCCCTATACTTAATACGTTTTTTACCCAGCCGCTGAAGTTCTTCATCAATAAGCTTCTTTTTTTCGAGAAATCTCCGATAAACCGCATTATCAAGAAGCCCGGTTTCATGCCCTTTATCCATCAGACGCAGATCGGCATTATCATGCCTTAAGAGAAGTCTGTATTCAGCTCTTGAGGTGAACATCCTGTAAGGCTCATTAGTACCTTTTGTTACGAGATCATCAATGAGAACGCCGATATAGGCTTCATGCCTCCCGAGGATCAATGGCTCCCTGCCCTGAAGTTTTAAAGAAGCATTTATGCCTGCCATGAGCCCCTGTGCAGCAGCCTCCTCATATCCTGAAGTCCCGTTTATCTGTCCAGCCAAAAAAAGGCCGTCAATTATTTTTGTTTCAAGGTTGTGCTTGAGTTGAGTCGGATAAACAAAATCATATTCGATTGCATAACCGGGCCTCATGATTTCGGCATTCTCAAGACCGGGGATAGTCCTCACAAACTTTACCTGGACATCATAAGGCAGGCTTGTAGGTATCCCGTTTGCATAATATTCCTTGGTCTCAAGACCTTCAGGTTCAAGAAAGACCTGGTGCCTTTCACGTTCTTTAAAACGTACGACTTTATCCTCTATTGACGGACAATACCGCGCTCCGACTCCTTTAATCTTCCCGCTGTAAAGCGGAGACCGGTCAAGATTGGCGAGGATTATCCTGTGGGTTTCAGAGTTTGTATATGTTATATAACATGGGAGCTGCGGGTTTGTTATCTTCTCTGTGCTGTGAGAAAAAGGCGGAGGCGGTTCATCTCCATGTTGAGGCTCAGTTTCCGAGAAATCTATCGTTTTAGCGTCGAGCCTCGGAGGTGTACCTGTTTTTAATCGCCCCATCTTGAGGCCGAGGCTGCTCAGCGAATCGGACAATCTTATTGATGGAAATTCTCCCGCCCTGCCGGCGGAAAAATTTTCAAGGCCGATGTGTATCAGCCCTTTCAAAAAGGTGCCTGTTGTGACGATTACAGCCTTTACCCCGTAATAGATGTCGAGAGAAGTCAGAACACCCTGGACTTTTCCGTTATCCACTATTATTTTATCTACCAATGCCTGTTTTATATCAAGGTTTGCCTGTGCCTCGATCACTTTCCTCATAGCGAGCTTGTATAAGACCCTGTCGGCCTGTGCGCGCAAAGACCAGACAGCGGGGCCCTTACTCATATTGAGCATTCTGAACTGTATGCCCGCCTTGTCCGTTACCTTCGCCATCTCGCCGCCGAGCGCGTCTATCTCACGAACGAGATGACCTTTCGCAAGACCGCCAACAGCAGGGTTACAGGACATCTGGCCGATCATGTCAAGGTTTATAGTGAAAAAACATGTGGAAAAACCCATGCGCGCGGACGCAAGGGCAGCCTCGCAACCCGCGTGTCCCGCGCCGATCACCACGACATCATAATCACGGTCTTTATGCATAATTTTACTATAAAGGATTCTTCTTGCACGATTCAAACGGCAGGGCTAAAAGGTTGTGCTATAATTCAGTATGATTTTCGATCCTTTAGATATTTTAAAAGGACACTTTGCTTCAATATAAGGAAATATTTTTAGGCGGCCTATGCAACAATAACTGTCTTTATTGTCCCGCCAATCACAAGGTCTCGCTGCCTGTTGATTCCAACCATATCATTGCTTCTCTGGATCAGGATAAAGAAGATAGTGTCTTTTTTTACGGGGGGGAACCGACTTTGAGAAATGATCTTCCGGAAATCATCAGTCATGCGAGAGTCAGTGGTTACAAGAGGATCAAGTTATTAACGAATGGCCGTGCTTTTTCCGATGTCCGCCTGCTCCAGCAAACAGTTGCAGCGGGGTGTAATATCTTTGAAATTAAATTATGGGGCTCCAATCCGTCCCTGCACGATCACATGACTCAGATCCATGGGAGTTTCTTGGGAACGATAAAAGGATTGGAAAATTTGACAGGATATCCAGGAGATAAGTTTATTTGCATACGCATCCCGATCTGCGAAGAAAACTATTCGGATATGGAAAACACGGTTGTAACAGCCGTGAATTTCGGCGTCAATCGCATCATCCTTTCTGTTCAGGATAACAAGGTCCCCTTTCAATCCTTATTGCCCCATATCAATAATGCGGTTAATATAAGCATTTTCAATCGAACGTGGATTATGATCGAAGGGATGCCTTTCTGTACCCTGCAAGGGCTGGAGAAGCATGTAGGAGAAATCTACTCCGGCTGGAACAATATTTATGACAGGATTTTTCAACACCACAAATATTGTACGGATTGCATTTTTGGAGAACTCTGCCCCGGAGTGGAGGCGAAATATTTGTCCAGGTTCGGAGACAAGGAATTTAGTCCGGTTCTGACAAATAAACATTTTAACAGTATCAAGGCATTGTATGAATAAGAAGAAGGTCATTCTCATCTCCTTTAATTGGGCAAACCATTTTTCCCTTGCCCTCGGTTATCTGAAGGCATACGCTCTTAAAGACGGGTTCATCCGCGAAAATACGGAAATCGAGATAATCGATTTCGACACCGAGATGCTGAATGTCCAGCAGGTGGTCTACTATCTTTCGCAGATCAGCCCCGATATTATCGGATTTTCCTGTTATTGCTGGAATATCGACAAGGTCCTGGATACCACGCGGATCATAAAAACAATATATCCTCAAATTCAGATAGTTTTCGGAGGGCCGGAGGTTGGACCCGTTGGCCCGAAGTATTTAAAGGAAAATCATTTTATCGATGTGGTAATAAAAGGGGAAGGTGAAATTACCTTTACCGAACTACTGAAGCATTATTTGGGAACTGTCCGGATAGAAGAGATAGCCGGCATCAGTTATCGGGTAAACGGCGAGGTCTATGTAAATCCCGAAAGGCCGCCGATAGAAGATCTGAGCGAAATCCCTTCTCCCTATCTAGAGGGTATCTTAGTCCCCAGAGACAAGGTAACCTATATCGAAACTTATCGCGGTTGCATTTTTCGGTGTCACTACTGTTTCGAAGGCAAGCACCTTCCGAAACTGCGGTTCTTCCCCGAGGACAGAATCAAGAAAGAAATAGAATTCGTTTTGGGTCATCAGGATATAAAGAGCTTTCACTTCGTAGACACTGTTTTTAATGTTAAGAAAGACAGGCTTGAAAAGTTAGTGGGAATGATTTCAGGCGCCAACCGCTTCGGAACGGAATTGCGCACCGTCGAGATCATAACTGAATTCGTTGATGAAGAGACCGTCGCTTTCTTTAAAAAAGCAAACGTGCATAGTGTCGAAACAGGCCCCCAGACGGTCAATCCTGATACGCTCAAAAACGTTAACCGCTATTACCGTGAAGATAAATTCAGGAACGGCGTAAAGCTTCTCGAAGAAAATGGGATAGAAGTAACGACCGATCTTATTATCGGACTTCCCGGTGATAACTTTTTTAAATTCGTAAAGTCCGCAAAGACTCTAATAGATATGAAGCCTTCAACGATTGTTTTCAGTATTTTGCACGTTCTACCGGGCACTGTCCTTTATGAAAAGAGCAGGGAATTCGGCCTCAAATTCGATGACAAAGCCCCGCATCTTATCCTCAGCGCCCCCGACTTCCCTTATGAAGATATCGATAACGCCGTGATCATGGCTTATAGCCTTGATAAGGAATACAATATCAAACAGCCATCTACCGCCGTTTAATAGGGGGAAGGGTAGCGTGAACTTCAACATTTATAAACAGACTCTATTTATATGATATTTAAGACTGACTTTGTTGACTTTGTATACTTTCCACCGGATATGGTGGTATATAAAATACAGTAACCTGCCGGCATGTCTTCAGGCATAGTGAACTTAATTGTCGAAACATAAGTCCCAGGTGTCCTAATAATCTCTCTCCTGGATAATTCCATCCTCTTGCCGGCAGTGGACAGTATTCTGGTTTCCGTAATCTTAATCTGCTGTGTGTCGACAGGCGCAAGTAATGCATACTGGACGTTTGACTCCACTGTAGAACCGGTTTCTACCAGTTGATTCAAGACCGATGCCGCTTCTATAATAAGTTTCACTTTTTCGTCTTCTTTTTTCTTTTCGGCTTTTTTCTCAGTTTCTTTTATCTCTTCAGCTTTTTTATCCTCCTGCCTTTTCTGTTCAGCCTTCTTGTCTATTTCCTTTATCTCTTCGGCCTTCTTATCTTCCGGCTTTTTTTGTTCGACCTTTTTCTCAGTTTCTTTTATCTCTTCGGCCTTCTTATCTTCCGGTTTTTTTTGCTCAGCTTTTTTGTCTTCCTTTTTTTGCTCTTCTGCCTTGTATTTATCCTGGAATCTTCTTGCAGCTTCTTCCCCGTTTTCCAATTGTTTATCTTCATATTTAATCGTAGCCAGGCTGAAAATATCAGCAGCGAGAGCCCCAACTATTGCGCCACCCGCATTCCCGGCAACCAAAACGCCCAACACGCCGCCGGCAAGAGTACGTAAAGCACTTTTTTCTTCAGGGGCACGCCTGCCGTAAGCAGTAGAACAACCAAAGAGATAGAATATTATGAGAGATAAAATTACGAAAATAACGATAATTTTTTTCATAAATTTTTTTTGGCCGGAAAATCCGATTAAGTTAATTTAATACCTTTTTTGAAACCTGTCAATTCTTTATTTGCTGCTTGTTAGTATCCGCTGAGATTTATTATTACTTCAAGGAATTTTGTATTTACTCAATAAAATTTATGGCACCTTTTACATTTTTTTCCATTAGAAAATAATTGTGCATAAGCTGAACTGTGGGGGTTATGGCAAGTTGTACAACTCAGTTCTTTTGTTGATTTCTTGGGATCCGGTACCCCTCCGATCGGGTGGATACGCCCTCCCGGGAGTGTCACTATATGTCTGCCTGTTGCCTGGGCTTTGTGACAGCCTGTGCAGAGGTCATTTATTGAGTGAGAAAGCAAAAAAGGATTTTCACTAACGTGAGGGTTATGACATATCTTGCCGCATGCATTTAGAGCCACTTTATGGGGATATTTTTTTGTAAATTTTGTCTTGTCATGACAACCATAACAAAGCTCCGGAGGCTCATCGGTAAGAAGTTTGTAATAATTTGACTGATGAGGGTTATGGCATTTTGTACAGGCGCCTCCTGCCACGGGAGGATGAACATCTTTCCCTTCAAAATAAGATTTTTTATGGCAATTGTAACAAAGTTCAGGCATGTCATCTTTCAGTTTTATGCTGGCGGCATCATGCGGATGTTCTTTGTTTGATACTCTCAGATGGCATGTCTCACAGCCTAATAACAAGGCCCGATGGCCGGTTTTCCCGATATTCCTGAAGTTCTCATGGCATGTCAGGCAAAGATGCTCCTGAGCGGCAAAAGCGCTAAAGGTGAAATTAAAAATAACCAATAGAAAGAATAAAACACTCAGAAGTTTAGCAGACAGTTTAGGTTTCATTGAAGCGATTTATACAGTATAGACCTGTTTTTTGTCAAGGCGCTGGATTTCATTGAAAAAAATACTTAAAAATTAGTAATATTAATCTTCTGTTAATTGAATGAAGATCGGGTGATTTAATCCTTGGACATAATGAAAATATGAATGACCTTGAAAAATTAAGAGCAAAGATAGACAAAATCGATAATGAAATCCTCAATCTCCTGAATAGAAGATCCAATATTGTACTTGACGTCGCACATATAAAAAGGAATAACAAATCAAAATTCTATTCACCTGATCGGGAGCGCGAGATATTCGAACGCCTTACAACCCTCAACAAAGGGCCGTTCCCGAATGAAACTCTGAAAGTCATATACAGGGAAATACTCTCTGCTTCCCTTTATCTTGAGGAACCCTTAAAGGTTGCCTGCCTCGGTCCTATGGCGACCTTCACCCATCTTGCTGCTTTAAGACATTTCGGTTCATCCGCCTCATTCGTACCGGTCATCGGTATCAAAGATGTCTTTGAGGCAGTTGAAACCGGAAAAACAGAATTCGGGGTTGTTCCTATTGAAAACTCTAACGAGGGTGTCATAACCTATACTCTTGATCTATTCATAGATTATGACCTCAAGGTCTCTGCCGAGGTTATGCTGGAAATTACTCATAACCTGCTTTCACGAAGCGGTGATAGAAAGAGAATTAAAAAGATATACTCATTTTCTCCACCGACAGCTCAATGCAGGCGATGGCTTCAATTAAATATGCCCGGGATACCGATAATAGAAGCAACAAGCACAGCGAATGCGGCAGAACTTGCTGCGCATGATGACGACGCAGCTGCTATTGCAAGTGAACTGGCGGCAGAGATATACAACCTACAGTTTGTCGAGCGGAGCATAGAAGACAATAAACACAATTTTACCAGGTTCCTTGTTATCTCAAAGGAGTTCCCCCATAAGACGGGGAAAGACAAGACCTCCATCATGTTCTCAATCAAAGATAAACCCGGATCGCTCTACGATATCCTCTACCCATTAAAAAAAGCAGGGATTAATCTTACAAAAATAGAGTCAAGGCCTTCCAAAAGAAAAGCCTGGGAGTATATATTTTTTGTTGATATGGAAGGGCACATAAATGATAAAAAATTGAAAAAGGCTGTAGAGTCCCTGAAAGATAATTGTCTTTATCTCAAAATTCTCGGCTCTTATCCTTATAGTGGAGTCTAAATGATCAAGCCGCCTGATTATGTCTCAGCCATAAAGCCATATATCCCCGGGAAGCCTCTGGAGGAGCTTGAGCGTGAACTGGGGATTAAAGACTCTGTAAAGCTTGCGTCGAATGAGAACCCGTTGGGCCCGTCTGCAATGGCGGTCAGGGCCATATCAGAGAGCCTGATGAGTAACGATCTTTCCAATACTATAAACAGATATCCCGACGGGAGCGGTTACTATGTTAAGAAAGCCTTATCCGAAAAGCTGTCGGTCAAAGAAGATGAGATAATCCTCGGCAATGGTTCCAATGAGCTGATCGATATTGCTGCAAGGACATTTGTCCAGCCTGCGGACGAGGCTGTTATGGCTTATCCGTCTTTCGTTGTGTATCCGATGGCGATACAGGCAATAGGCGGGAAACCCATACAGGTACCTTTGAAGGAATACACACATGACCTCGATGCCATGGCGGATGCGGTTACCTCAAGGACAAAGGCGGTTTTTATAGCAAATCCGAATAACCCGACAGGCACCATAAATAACCGGAATGAATTCGAACGCCTGATAAAAAAACTTCCTGACGGTATATTGATAGTAGTTGACGAAGCCTACTTTGAATATGTTACCGACCCCGAATATGCCGACAGTATGAAATATTTCAGGGAAGGAAGGGACATATTAATACTCAGGACTTTTTCCAAGATTTATGGGCTTGCCGGCCTCAGGATTGGCTACGGGATCGCAAAGAAGGAAATAGTTTCTGAGATGAATAAACTCAGGCCTCCCTTTAACACAAGCTCGCTCGCCCAAAATGCCGCGCTGTGGGCGCTTAAAGATGAAGATCATATAAAACGAACACAGCAAACAAACGAACAGGGAAAGAGGTTCCTTTACAAGGAGCTTGACTCTCTGGGCTTTAAGTATGTTCCTTCCGAGGCAAACTTTATCTATATAGTATTAGAACAGGATTCAAATATACTGTACAATAAATTATTAACACAGGGTATAATTGTCAGGCCGATGGGACCTCGAGAAATAAGGGTTACGATCGGTTTGCCTGAAGAAAATGAACGCTTTGTTAAAGCACTGAAGAAAATTCTCAATAAATCTATAGGCATCAAGCTCAAGAATGTAAATATCTGCTGATGACCAATGACTGCTGATAAAAGGTGGAGTAATAAATGGACATTATTGTTTTAAGGCCGGGGACTTCTGAAGAAGAGCTGAGGCATATTGTAAAGAAGCTTGAAAGCCGCGGGCTTCAGGCAAATCTCTCTAAAGGCGCCGAAAGAACGATAGTTGGAGTAATCGGGGACACTTCCAATGTAACAGAGGAAGAAGAAAATGCGATAAGGGTGATGCCCGGCGTTGAAGATGTAATGAGGATATTGAAACCCTACAAGCTTGCAAGCAGGGATTTCAAGACTGAAAACACGACTATCAATGTAAAAGGGAATATTATCGGCGGCAGGAAGATTCAAGTGATCGCAGGCCCGTGCGCTGTCGAAAACAAGACTATACTGCTGAACATCGCTGAAAAAGTCAAAGACGCGGGAGCTGCATTTATCAGAGGGGGCGCTTTCAAGCCGCGGACTTCTCCTTATTCTTTCCAGGGCCTTGGTGAAGAAGGATTAAAGTATCTCGCATATGTAAGAAAGAAGACAGGACTTCCCGTTGTTACAGAAGTGATGGACCCCAGGGATATGGAAGTAATTTCAAAATATGCAGACATAATACAGATAGGAGCAAGGAACATGCAGAACTTCAGGCTGCTCCTTGAGGTCGGCATGGCCAAAAAACCGGTGCTGCTTAAGAGAGGCTTATCGGCAACGATTAAGGAATGGCTTATGGCGGCCGAATATATAATGTCCAAAGGCAATCAGAATGTAATTCTCTGTGAACGCGGGATCAGGACGTTTGAGACTGCAACAAGGAATACCCTTGACCTGAGCGCTGTTCCGGTCCTTAAGAAACTCACACATCTCCCTGTTGTTGTTGATCCGAGCCATGGGGTCGGCAAGTGGGATCTTGTTGCGCCCATGTCAAAAGCAGCCATTGCCGCAGGAGCGGACGGACTTATTATCGAGGTACATACAAACCCTGAGGAGGCATTGTCGGATGGTGAGCAGTCACTGAAGCCGGATGATTTCAAAAAATTGATGAAAGAAATGAAACCGATAGCAGCCGCTGTCGGGAGAGAGATATAGTGACAGCGGAACAAGGTCCCCTTTTTTTTGACAAAGTAACGATACTTGGTGTCGGTCTAATTGGTGCATCTTTTGCGCTTGCGCTGAAAAATCGCGGCCTTTGCAGCGAGGTCGTCGGCTTCGGAAGGAGAGAGGAAAATCTCAATAAGGCAAAGGGAAAAAAAATAATCGACGTCGTTGAACTCGATGCCGCAAAGGCTTGTAAAGGATCGGACCTCGTGTTATTTGCAACGCCGGTGGGTATATTTATTGATTTAGCAAAAAAGATAACCGGTTCATTAAAAAAGAACGTCATAGTAACGGATGTCGGGAGTGTAAAAGGAAAGCTCGTCCGCGATATGGAGGCATTAATGCCTGACGGCGTTTTTTTTGTCGGAGGGCATCCTATTGCTGGGAGCGACCGCTCGGGGATCGACACGGCTGCAGCAAATATATTCAATGGTGCAAAGTGTATTATTTCACCCACTGAGAATACGGATAAAACTGCTCTTGACAGCATCACGTCCCTGTGGAGGACATTCGGTTCGGTTGTAAAACTTATCAATCCCGATGAACATGACAGAATATATGCAGCGGTCAGCCACCTCCCCCATCTCATCGCGTATGAAATGATAAATACAGTAGCGGCCATAGACAGCTCATATCTCGCATTCTCAGGACAGGGGTTTAAGGACTTCACCCGGATAGCATCAAGCCATCCGGAACTATGGCGCGATATATGCATTTTGAACAGAGAGAATCTCCTTGAGTATGTCGAAATTTTCAAGAAAAATCTCGATAGGGTGAGTCAGTATCTCAGGGCTTATGATTTCGAGTCTCTTGAAAGAGATTTCAAAAAAGCCCGGACACTGAGGGAAGGTATTGGACAGAATTGAACTTAATAAGGCAAAGAGGTTTAGAGGCGAGTTTTCTCCTACCCCCGATAAATCCATATCCCACAGGGCGGTGATCTTTTCTTCCCTGTCAAAAGGGAAAAGCGTTATAAGAAATTTTCTCAGGGCTGAAGACCCTGTCAGCACTATCAATGCTTTCCGGGCATTAGGTGTTGATATAGACGATATCGGAGATGACATTATTATCAACGGCAATGGTACTTTCGGACTCAAAGAACCTCTCAATATAATTGATTGCGGAAACTCTGGGACAACTATCAGGTTGCTTTCAGGGGTCCTCTCAGGTAATCCTTTCTTCTCCGTGCTTACAGGCGACGAATCATTGAGAAAAAGACCAATGGCCAGGATCATCACTCCTTTAAGACAGATGGGCGCCGAGATCGTCTCAAGGGCGGAAAACAAGTATCCTCCGGTATCAATAAGAGGGAGGAAGTTGCAACCGCTGAAATATAGCTTACCCGTTGCCAGTGCACAGGTAAAATCAGCGGTCCTCCTTGCAGGTCTTTATGCGGACGGGGAAACTGAAATAGTGGAACCTGCGAAATCAAGAGACCATACCGAACGGATGTTGCCCGCATTCGGCGCAGAGATAAAAATTGACGGGCTGCGTGTCACTATACAGGGAGGTGCGGAATTAACGGGGAATGATGTTTATGTACCGGGTGACTTCTCATCAGCCGCGTTTTTTATGGTCGGCGCATTATTGATCGGGGATTCCGATATAACAATAAGGGGAGTTGGGATTAATCCGACGAGAACAGGGCTGTTGAGTGTCTTAAAGGAAATGGGCGCTGAGATCGAGGTGGATAATATAAGGACCGTGTCCGGCGAACCGATCGCGGATATCCTCTGCAAGGGTGGCTCCGGATTAAGGGCCGTAGACATAACTAAAGAAAAGATACCCGCCCTTATCGATGAGTTCCCTATTTTGTGTGTTGCAGCCTCACAGGCAACAGGAGTCACGACCATTCGAGGTGCTGAAGAGCTTAGGGTGAAAGAGTCCGACAGGATAAGAAGTATGGTGACAGAACTCAGGAAAATGGGAGCGCAGGTTGAAGAATTCGTAGACGGTTTAAGTATTCAAGGGAAATGTGAATTAAAAGGCTCTGTTATAGAGAGTTACGGAGACCACAGAATCGCGATGGCAATGTCGATAGCGGCGCTTATTGCCGATGATACGACAACCATACATGGAATCTCTTCTGTAAACATTTCATTCCCCGGATTTTTTCAAGTATTAAGGAGATTAACCTTATGAATAAGGTTATTGCTATAGATGGTCCTTCAGGGTCAGGGAAGACCACGTTGGCAAAGCTCATCGCAAAAGAGCTGAACCTGAACTACCTCGATACGGGCGCATTATACAGGGCTGTTGCCATTGCATTGAGGGACGCCGGGATAAAGCAAGAAGACAGTGATGAAAAATTCAGGGATGTACTCAGCCGGACTCTCGTTACATTCAACGAAGGCAAGGTTTTCCTTAACAACAGGGATATCTCAGACCATATAAGATCAAAGGAAATCGATCATTACTCCTCCGTCTTTTCAGCGAGGAAAATCGTCAGAGATTTTCTTCTTGAGTCCCAGAGAAGTGCCGCGTTAAGCAGCGACCTCGTTGTTGAGGGCAGAGATACGACGACGGTTGTATTTCCGAATGCGAAGAAAAAGATTTTCCTTGACGCCTCAGTGGAAGAAAGGGCGAAAAGACGTTATCTTCAGTTCAGGGGCAATGGCGTGGATATAAGCATTGATGAGGCTAAAATTAATATAATAGAAAGAGACAGTAGAGATGCGGGCCGCGATATTGCCCCTTTGACAATAGCGCCTGATGCTATCGTAGTGGATTCTTCGGAACTTTCTATCGATCAGGTTAAGAAAAAAATAATTGATTTTATAGAGGCCGATCATTGAGTTTTTTTACAATTTCCGTTGCAATAATTTGTATTATTCTTGGAGTGGTCAGCAGGTCTGACGCCAAATGGAAATAATTATAGCCAAGACAGCCGGCTTTTGTTTCGGGGTCAAGAGGGCTATTGAGATAGCCTTTAAGATGGCCAAGGCAAAGCGCAAAGGTGTATATACGCTTGGTCCTATAATTCACAATCCCCAAGTGGTGGACAAGCTTAAAGAAAAAGGTATTATCCCCATCGAAAATTTTAGGACAAAGAAGGATATAAAGGCGCTGATAATAAGGACCCACGGCATACCGCGCAATCTTTCGAAAGAAATATCTTCCAGCGGCTGTGAGATTATCGATGCTACATGTCCATTTGTAAAAAAGGCCCAGTATTATGCTAAACTCCTTAGTGAAGAGGGTTATCAGGTAGTTATTCTTGGAGAAAAAAACCATCCAGAGGTCAAGAGCCTGATGAGTTATGCTGATGACCGTGTTATAGTGGTTGACGGCAAAACGCCTTTGCCGGTCTTGAAAAATAGGGTGGGGATAGTTGTCCAGACTACACAACCCCTCGAAGTCTTGAAAAAAGTGCTGTCTGAGGCCTTAGAGCATTCGAAAGAGATTAAAGTATATAATACAATATGTAATTCTACCGCCCTTCGGCTGAAAGAAACTGGGAATATGGCGGGTAAGGTAAATGTCATGTTTGTTGTCGGCGGCAAGAACAGTGCAAATACAACCCAGCTTACCAGATTGTGCACGTCTTTGTCCGTGCCGACACGCCACATAGAGACGTCTTCCGAGATTAGAAAAGCGTGGATTAAGGGGGCAAAAAAGATCGGGATAACTGCCGGGGCATCAACGCCCAAGTGGATTATAAAAGAAGTAGAAAAAAGAATTAGAGATATAGGAGGGTAGGTTAGGTGGAACTTAAAAACGACGAGATGGAAAAACTCTATGCTGAGACCTTTCACAGCATTGAGGAAGGGGCAATACTGAAAGGGAAATTACTCACCCTGCGACCGGACGGGGTGATTGTGGATATCGGCTTTAAATCGGAGGGTTTTATACCGATTGAGGAATTCTCACATGAGGAAATCGCCTTGCTTAAACCCGGTATGGATATAGAGGTGTTTGTCGAAAACATTGAGGATTCGGAAGGCATGATAACTCTGTCAAAAGAGCGCGCAACAAAAATCAAGGTGTGGGATATGCTTGAGAACGCGTTGCGCAGCGGCAGCCCTGTTGAAGGTAAGATTGTTGGAAAGACAAAAGGCGGGTTTTCGGTCGATATATCGGGCGTGAATGCATTTCTTCCAGGTTCTCAGTTTGATATAAAACCGCCCAAAGATAGTGACAACCTTATCGGGAAAAGGATATCCTTCAAGGTCTTGAAATTGAACAATAAACTCTCAAACGTCATAGTATCGAGAAGAGTGATTATAGAAGAAGAGATGCAAAAGAAGAAGAAAGAAACCCTTAAGAGCCTCAAGGAAGGTCAACTCATGAAGGGCACAGTCAAGAATATCACAGATTATGGCGTGTTTGTTGATCTCGGTGGGGTAGACGGGCTTTTGCATATATCGGATATCTCATGGGGTAGGATAAACCATCCTTCTGAATTTTTTGCTATCAGCGATGAGATTGATGTTATTGTGCTGAAATACGATGGAGAGACCGAGAAAGTTACATTAGGCTACAAACAAAGAAAAGCAGACCCCTGGTCCGTCGTCGATGAGAAATATCCCTTAGGCAAAAGGGTGAAGGGCAAAGTTGTTAGCATTACCGATTACGGCGCATTTATTGAACTTGAAGAAGGTCTTGAGGGCCTTGTCCATATATCCGAGATAGACTGGATATCAAGGCCGAAACATCCTTCAAAATACTTGTCGATCGGGGAGACCGTTGAAGCTGTTGTATTGAAGGTAGATAAGGACGAGAGGCGTCTTTCATTAAGCATAAAACAGATAAAGCCGAGTCCTTGGGAAGTTGTTTCGCAGCGATATAAAGTCAGTCAGAAGATATCGGGGAAGGTTAAGACAATAACAGACTTTGGCGTTTTTGTGGGGCTTCCGGAAGGCGTGGACGGACTCATCCATATATCCGACCTGTCATGGACAAAACACATAAAACATCCTTCAGAAGTTCTGAGGAAAGGACAAAAAGTCGATGCCGTTATTTTAAGCATGGAACCGGAGGCGGAAAAGATGGCGCTTGGGCTGAAGCAGGTTGAACCCGATCCGTGGCAGCACGATATACCTGAAAAGTTTAAGCTGGGTTCCGAGGTAAAAGGAAAGATCCTGACGATCACCGATTTCGGGATTTTTGTTGAACTTGAAGGCGAGGTTGAAGGTCTTATTTATTCTTCCGAGATTCTTAAGCCGGCGTCGGGAATGATAGAGGATGTTGTAAATGTCGGAGATTCCATCGTTGTGAGGATAATAAAAGTGGATTGTGAAGAAAGAAAGATAGGACTGAGCATGAAAAATTTAAAGAGGGTTGAAGAGTGAAGAAATTTTTTCTGATCCTGCTCGGCCTGTTCGTGTTGGTAATTATAAGTCTGGTCTTTGTAATGCTGCAAAAAAACCTGTCCATAGGCGAACGCGTGGCGCTTATACGTGTGGAAGGACCGATCCTTGATTCAAAAGACACAATCGACGAGATCAAGGATTATGTGAAAGACCCTTCAATTAAAGCCATTATACTTCGTGTAGACAGCCCCGGCGGAGCAGTGGCGCCTTCGCAGGAAATATACGAAGAGGTGAGAAAGGCCGTCACAAAAAAGAAGATCGTTGTTTCCATGGGGTCTGTTGCCGCGTCAGGGGGCTATTATATCGCATCTCCTGCATCAAGAATTGTCGCAAACCCGGGAACTTTGACCGGATCTATCGGGGTGATTATGGAGATACCGAACCTGGAAGGTCTCATGAATAAGATCGGGATTAAAACCGAGGTAATAAAAAGCGGCAGGCACAAAGATATTGCATCAATTTTCCGGGGCGTTAAAGAAGAGGAGAAGCAGATACTTCAAAATGTGCTCGATAATGTGCACGAGCAGTTCATCATAGCTGTTGCCGACGGCAGGAAGATGCTCCGCGACGATGTGAAAAAAATCGCTGACGGACGGGTCTTCACCGGCGAGCAGGCGCTCAAGGCCGGGCTTGTAGACGAACTTGGTAACCTTGACGACGCGGTCAAAGCTGCTGCAAAGCTTTCGGGTATCAGGGGGGAGCCTGAGGTAATAAGCAAAAAGGAAAAGTTTTCTTTGATTAACCTGCTGAGAGGAAAGGTACCGAAAGAATTTATGGATGCCTTTCCGTCTGTAAAAGTAAAATACTTGTTTTCACCATAAACTTTCCCCAATAGGGGACTCGAGGAGGTTGTATGACAAAATCAGTCCTCATAGAAAAAGTATCGGAGAGAATAGGCAGCCTTACAAGAAAGCAGACCGAGATAGTTATTGAGACTGTTTTTGAAAGCATAAAAGAATCGCTTGTAAAGGGCGAGAAAATAGAAATAAGAGGTTTCGGAAACTTCAAACCGAAGAACAGAAGACCGAGAAGAGCGAGAAACCCGAAGACGGGGCAGAAGGTTGAGGTACCGGAGAAAAGGGTTCTGCACTTTAAGGTAGGAAAGGCCCTCAGGGAAGCAATGAACCCCAAAGCTTAATGGTTTTCTTTCCTCCCCGATATTCATTGGGACATTATTATAATTGCGGTATTTGGATTAACGCATAGTCCGCATTATTCATAAAATTGACGACAGATACGGTCTTTGCGCTCATTCCCGGCCCGGTACGAATCGGGCCTCCGAGGTAAATTCTTTCTTCGGAAGAATTTAAAACCGCTTAAATACTGTACCTGTCGTTACCCACATATTTTATTAAGGTGGGATAAATTGTATATTCAACCCGGTATGAATAAACATCTGTCTAAGGCCCTGTCTGTTTATGATAAAATAAATATTTCGGAGAATTATTTATGAAAGGCAAAGTTTATTTAGTCGGCGCAGGTCCGGGAGACATAGGTCTTCTTACGATAAAAGGGCTGAAATGCCTCAAGAAGGCTGACGTGGTTGTCTATGATTTTCACCTAAACGCACAGGTTTTAAATTATATCAACCACGATGCGGAGTTCATCTATGCCGGAAAGCGCGGCGGTCACCATACCATGACCCAGGATGATATCAACACTGTCCTTGTTCAGAAGGCAAAAGAAGGTAAAATGATATGCAGGCTTAAAGGTGGGGACCCCTTTGTATTCGGACGTGGAGGAGAGGAAGCAGAGGCACTGTCGAAAGAAGGGATAGAGTTTGAAATTGTGCCCGGCGTGAGCTCTGCGATTGCAGCCCCCGCGTATGCCGGGATCCCGCTGACGCACAGACTTTTTTCGTCTTCCTTTGCGGTCATTCCGGGATATGAGGATGCAGCGAAAAAGGAGAGCACAATTGAGTGGTCAAAAATCGCGACTGGTGTGGGAACACTGGTGTTTCTTATGGGTGTTAAAAATGTGGACCTGATAGCTCAGAAGTTAATCGAGAACGGCCGTTCATCCGACACCCCCGTCGCGGTTATCAGATGGGGCACAAGACCGGATCAGAAGACGATTGTAGGGACATTGAAGAACATTGCCGAACTCGTAAAAGAAAAGCATATCAAACCTCCTGCGGTAATGGTTGTCGGAGATGTGGTGAAACTCAGGGGGTCCCTGCAATGGTATGAGAAGAAGCCGCTGTTTGGCCACAGGATACTCGCAACAAGAGAACACGCTGAAGGGTTTGAACCATTGGAAGAACTCGGCGCTGAGATTATTGAATTCCCGACAATAGATATTGTACCTCCTGAAAATTACGAGGAGCTTGATGATTCGATTGACAAAATAACGACATATAACTGGCTGATTTTCACAAGTAGAAACGGTGTGAAATATTTTTTCAAAAGGTTCCTGGACAAAGATTTGGATATCAGAGAGTTAAAAGGAATAAAGATCTGCGCTATAGGCACAAAAACAGCTGAAGAGCTGAAACATTATGGGTTAAAGGTTGATTTAGTGCCAGATGAATTCCGGGCTGAAGGACTTATTCAATCGGTTCAAGAGCTTGAGGGTTCAAAGCTTAAAGGTCTCAGATTTTTACTCCCGCGGGCCGAGAAGGCAAGGGAGATATTTCCGGAAAAAGTGAGGGAACTCGGCGGAGAGATAGATGTGCCTGTTACATACAGGACGATAAAACCTGAACATCGCGGGAAAAGGCTGAGGAGGTTTTTGAAAGAGGGAAGAATTTCAATAGCTACCTTTACAAGTGCGGCAACATTCAACAATTTCAGGGACATCATGGGAAATGATGCAGAGGACCTCCTCAAAGGAATCACAATCGCGGCCATTGGACCCGTTACAGCAAAGGCTATTGAAAAAGCCGGACTTCGCGTGGACATCATGCCGGAAAAGGCTACCATCGAGGCAATGGCAGCAAAGATCATTAAATGGATAAGAGAAAAAGGAAAAAGAGAAATAGAGAATGTGAGTGATTTGTCCTAATGAGCCTTCCCGGAATAGACAACCTTGTCTTCTTTTTTGTAAACAGAGACCTTCAGAACAGATTTTTTGATATCTTCATGCCCTTTATAACAGACAAATCCTACCTGTTTTACATGCCTGTTTTGTTATGGTTCCTTTTGAAAGAGAGAAAGCACGCACTGACTGTCCTCGCACTCGCATTTGCTTCTCTCTTAATTTCTGACTGGGGGGCAAATATATTGAAGCACTTTTTTGAGCGCACGAGGCCATGTAATGCGCTTGAAGGGGTAAGAACTTTGGTAGGGTGCACAGGGTCATTTTCCATGCCTTCAAACCATGCTGTAAATGCCTTTGCTTTTATTACCCCGTTCTGCAGTATGCTCACGGGCGGACTTCGATATGTCCTTATAGTTCTCGCAGTTCTTGTGGGCTTCTCGAGGGTTTATGTGGGCGTCCATTATCCATCCGATGTTATCGCAGGAGCACTGTTTGGGGTACTTTTGGCTGCCGGGGTGATCAAAGGATATAAATGGTCATTGAAAAGATATGAAGTAAGGCCGCATACAACTCTGCTTTTTGTTTTTCTTCTGGCGATAAGTTTCTTCCGGATATACTTCATTCTGAATAGTCCGTTCGATTTAAGTCCTGATGAAGCTCACTATTGGGAGTGGTCACGCAGGCTGGATCTCAGTTACTACTCGAAAGGTCCGATGATAGCGTATCTGATCCGTTTAGGAACATTTTTTTTCGGTGACACCGTTTTTGGTGTACGTTTTATGGCTGTTATGTCCTCTTTGCTTGGCAGCGTTTTCCTTTATATTTTCGGTAAAGGGCTCTATGATGAACAGGTCGGATTGTCTTCAGCAATAATTATGCAGATAATCCCTTTGTTTTCAGTGTTCGGTGTGCTGTTTACTATCGATTCTCCGTTTATTTTCTTCTGGATTTTGTCTCTGTTTTTTTTCTGGAAATCCATCAACAGTCAATCTCAAATCGCAAACCGCAAGCCCCGGATATATTGGCTTCTTCTCGGCCTGTCCATAGGACTCGGCCTTTTGACGAAATATACAATGGCCTTCTTTTATATCTGTGCATTTCTTTTTTTGGCGCTGTCGAACGAATACAGGAAACTCCTGTCTACTAAAAATCCCTATATCGCTTTTTTAGTCAGCTTTCTGGTTTTTAGTCCGGTCTTACTCTGGAATGCGGACCACGACTGGGTCACGTTCAGGCATACAGCCGGACAGGCGCATATTGCAGACGGTATCCAGATATCGTTTCAAAGTCTTTTTGAATTTTTAGGCTCGCAATTCGGCGTAATAACCCCTGTTTTATTGCTGCTTATGATCGTCTCTCTATGGAAACTGAGAAAAAAACCGGAAGGCTCTTTCTTATTCTGGTTTTCGGTTCCTGTGGTCGTTTTCTTTTCATTAAAGAGCATTCAGGGCAAGGTCCAGGCAAATTGGGCTTTGCCTGGATATATAACTGGAATCGTCGCTTTCTCTGCTTTTTACATGAAAAGATTCATCTCCAGCTCCGGCGGTAAGAAAATTCTCATAGCGTCAGCCGTTCTACTTTCGTTCATCGTAACTTCAGTAGCTCACTATCCCGCGATGCTCAACCTTCCTGTCAGTCTGGACCCCGCGACAAAACTTGAAGGATGGAAGGAGCTTGGCACAGAGGTTTCCGCTATATATAAGAAGATGTCTTCGGGCCATCCCGTCTTTATTTTTTCCGACAGTTATCAAACAGCAAGCGAACTTGCTTTTTATGTGAAAGGTCATCCTTTTACCTATTGCGTTAATATAGACCGCAGGATGAACCAGTATGACCTCTGGCCGGGGTTCAACAGTTTATCCCATTACGATGCGATTTTTGTCATGACAGATGATGCCGAGGTACCTGAAAAAGTTGCTTCTGCTTTTGAAAAGATTGAGAAAAAGGTTTTTACTGCTTATACTAAAAAACATGTTAAGCTTAAAGACTATTCTATGTTTATGTGTTATGATTTCAAAGGATTAAAGCAAGATAAAACGGAGACTTATTAATGACACTCTCGGTAGTCATCCCGCTTTACAACGAAGAAGAAAATGTTCATCTGCTTTACGAAAAATTAAGGGAAGCTCTCGACCCCCTGAAGCAGGAATATGAAATCCTTTTTGTTGACGATGGGAGTACTGACGGAACGCTTTCAGTACTCGATGTGATCCAGGCAAAGGATAATCGTATAGTCGTGGTGAGCCTGAGACGAAATTTCGGACAGACGGCGGCATTTGCAGCCGGATTCGATTTTGCGCGGGGAGATGTTATAGTAACAATGGACGGTGACTTGCAGAACGACCCTGCCGACATCCCTAAACTTCTCGAACGTATCAAAGACTATGATCTTGTGAGCGGCTGGAGAAAAGAGAGGAAAGACCCCTTTTTCACAAGAAGGCTTCCTTCCATAATGGCAAACTGGCTGATAAGTAATGTTACAGGGGTAAAGCTTCATGATTATGGATGTTCCCTGAAGGCATACAGGCGAGATGTGATTGAGAATCTTAAGCTTTATGGCGAGATGCACCGGTTCATTCCGGCTGTAGCGAGCTGGTACGGTGTCCGTATAGCGGAAGTTGAAACCGTTCATCATCCGAGGACGCACGGGAAATCAAAGTACGGAATATCACGTACGGTAAAGGTCGTTCTGGATTTGATTACCGTGAAATTTCTACAGAGTTTTTCCACAAGGCCTATTCAATTCTTCGGACCTGTGGGTGTTTTGAGCGGCTTGCTCGGTTTTCTTATTCTCCTTTCCCTGAGCATGGACAAACTGGTTAAGGGGCGTGATATAGGGGGCAGACCTCTCCTTTTGCTCGGCGCCCTTTTAGTGATCGTCGGTATTCAGCTTATCGGTATGGGGCTTTTAGGGGAAATGCTTGTTAGGGTTTACCACGAAAGCCAGAAAAAACCTATCTATGTGATTAAGAAGATCCTTGGCCCTGAAAGTAAATAAAATATTTTTTACCATTATAAAGCTCGCCGTAAGCTCGTTCCTGCTTTATATTGTTCTTTCGAAAACAGGGCTTGAGAAAGTCTTCGAGATATTGAAAAAAATGAGTCTCCCCGCTTTTTTCGCCGCCATATTACTTAATATATTTGCCCAGTTAATATCTACTTTTAGGTGGAGGTTTCTCCTGCCGGCGGGAATCGGAATACGAAAGCTCTTTTCCCTTTATATGATAGGAGCTTTTTTTAATAACTTTATGCCGGGAGTTATAGGTGGAGACGCCGTTAAGGGATATTATCTTTACCAGGCAACCGGAAAAGGCGGCCTAAGCCTGGCTTCTATTTTCATGGATAGATATATAGGCTTTGTGGGGTTGCTTGCGATATGTACCGCTGCCTTTCCTTTTGGCTTTAAATATATGCAGGGTTCACGTGTGGAATGGTTGCTGCCTTTGGTCGTTTTGTCTTTTATCGTCGCAAGTCTTTTAATTTTTGGGCTACGGCTCGGTAAAAGATTAAGGACGCTTTCCGAGTTTTACAACTATTTTCATGCATACAGAAACCAGAAAGAGGTCATCGGAAAGGCATTCCTGCTGTCGGTGTTGATACAGGTATCAGCCGTTGTTGCCGTATATCTGTTGTCGCTGGGAATCGGGCAACATGTTCCGATCCTTGCGTGCCTCATTTTCCTGCCCCTCATCGTACTTTTTACAACAATTCCCCTCTCTATTTCCGGTCTTGGAATCAGGGAAAGCGGTTTCGTGCTTTTTTTTGGACTTGTCGGCATAAAACCCGAGGCTGCAACAGCAATCTCCTTAGCGTGGTTTATCGCTACTTCCATCGGTAGTCTTATCGGGTTGTTCGAATATATCAAATACAAGAAAGAAAGCATTTCTATTGAGATAAAAAGTACGGATTAGGAGGTGGAAAATGAATATTTATCTTGTTCAGCACGCAGATGCAAAATCGGAAAAAGAAGACCCTTCGCGACCGTTGTCTGAAAAGGGCCTGCAGGATATAAAGAGGATTGCTTCATATGTTGCGACACTGAATATAGCGGTCCATAAAATATTCCACAGCACTAAATTAAGGGCAAGGCAGACGGCGGAGGTACTGTCAGAAAACCTGAAACCAAAGGGTAGTATATCAGAGGCAGACGGACTCTTTCCTCTGGATGACCCGAATATTTGGGCTGAACGACTCCGAAACATAAATGAAGACAGCGTTATAATAGGCCATCTCCCCCATCTTGGGAAACTGGCTTCTCTGTTGCTGTGCGGGGACGTTAATAAGAATATCGTGTCTTTCAGGATGGCCGGAATCGTCTGCCTTAAGAGGAATGAGTCCGGTGCATGGTCTCTGGAATGGTTATTAATCCCGGAGCTAATTGAAGAAAAAAATGTCGGTCCCTGTGACGGATTGTAAGGATTGCGATAAATAATTTTATAGCCTTTGGGGTAGGAGGGAAAAATGAGGCTTACTTTTCTTGGAGGAGTGAGGACTGTCACAGGCTCCTGTTTTTACATTGAATGTAATAATCTGAAGTTTCTCATTGATGCAGGCTTGTATCAGGGTGAAGGAGATGATGAGATAAACAGAAATGCCTTCGCTTTCCAGCCTGAAAAGATTGATTACATCTTTATAACCCATGCTCATCTGGACCACTCGGGAATGCTGCCGAGGGTTGTTAAGGAAGGGTTTAAGGGAAAGATCATAACAACATCCGCAACCAGAGACCTCCTTGAGCCGATGCTGTATGACTCTGCGCATATACAGGAGAGTGATGCTGAGTGGTTTAACAAAAAGGCTGTCAGGGCCGGAAAACCTCCGGTCATTCCTTTGTACACTATAGAGGATGTTGAGGACGTAATCCCTCTCTTTGATACAAAACCTTACGGTGAGTTGATCCATCTCGGCAATGGAGTCAAATACAGGTTTCTTGACGCGGGGCACATACTCGGTTCAGGCACACTCGAATTATGGTTTCAGGACAGTGAAGAGGAAAAGAAAATCGTATTTTCAGGCGATATAGGGAAGAAAGATAATCCTATAATCAAAGACCCCTTAGCGCCTGTTGAAGCTGATTTTATCGTGATGGAGTCAACTTATGGAAACAGGACACACAAACCGCTGACACAAAGTATAGATGAATTAGTCGATGCCGTAAAAGCTACTTTTAAAAAAGGAGGGAATGTCTTTATCCCGTCATTTGCCGTCGGAAGGACCCAGGACATGCTTTATATATTGAATAATCTTGCGAGAGAGAAAAGGCTTTACAATATAAATGTTTATCTTGACAGCCCATTGGCAGAAGAGGTAACCAGGGTATATCTTGCGCATCCTGAGTGCTATGATGACGAGGCAAAGGTCCTTTTTTCACAGAGAGATTTTGATGACTCAATAAAATTGCATTTTGTGCAGAGCGTCGAGGACTCAAGGGCATTAAACAGAATAAAATCAGGCATCATTGTAATTGCGGGGAGCGGCATGTGCGACGGGGGGAGAATACGCCATCACCTTAAACATAATTTATGGAGACCTGAGTGCAGCGTTGTATTTGTTGGATTTCAGGGACGGGGCACGCTGGGTAGAAAGATTGTTGATGGCGCGAAGTCTGTTCATATACTCGGAGATGAGATAGCGGTCAAAGCATCTGTTTACACAATAAACGGTTTTTCCGCACATGCAGACCAGGCAGAACTCATCGGTTGGCTAGCGTGCTTTAAAGATTTACCCGAGGTATTCATAGTGCATGGCGAAGAAGATGTCGCCGTATATTTCGGCGAACTTGTGAAAGAGAAATTCGGTATCAGGACACATGTCCCTGAAAGGGGTAAAATTTTTGAGCTTTGATTTGGAAGCAAACCACCGGAGGCTTAATAAATGATTGAGTCTACATTGTTAATATTAACGGTTTTGGTTTTGGTGTCAGTAATTATTTCTATTATATTATTGACTAAAACTTCGACCGCAAAAATTGAAGCGAAGTTCGATTCTTTTGAAAAAAATCAGGAACGGGTTGAGAAGACGTTAAAGGAAGAATTAGTTCAAAACAGGGAAGAGACATCTAAAAACTCCAAGCAGTTACGGGAAGAGACAATAATTTCTTTGAAATCGTTTAACGATTCACTTCTTCAGACTATGTCAAATATTGCCAATCTGCAAAAAGATCAGCTTGATACCTTTTCAAAGCAGCTTAATATATTAACAGCTTCAAATGAAGAAAAGCTGTATAAAGTGACTCAAACTGTTGAAGAAAATGCTAAGAATAACAGGGCGGAATTGAGCAAGTCACTAAAGTCGTTTGAAGATAATTTTACTTCAAAGGTGAATGAGTTTAATGAGTTGCAAAAGCAAAAATTCGACGGTTTGACAAATAGACAAACGGAATTAATTCAGTCTACTGAGCTGAAACTTGAAAAAATGAGAGAAACAATCGAAGCTAAACTGAAATTGATCCAGGATGACACTAATGACAAGCTTGAAAAAATGAGAGCAACAGTAGATGAAAAACTCCACAAAACGCTTGAGGAAAGACTCAGTCAATCTTTCAAAATTGTCAGTGAGAGACTGGAATTAGTTCATAAAGGGTTAGGTGAAATGCAGACTTTGGCTGTCGGGGTAGGCGATCTGAAAAAAGTGTTATCGAATGTGAAGACAAGAGGAGTACTTGGAGAAATACAATTGGGCAATATTCTAGAACAGCTTTTGACTCCTGAACAATATGCCAAAAATGTAGCTACAAAAAAAGGCAGCAGAGATAATGTGGAATTTGCCATTAAACTTCCTGGGAAAGATGATTCGGGAGAGCCCGTATATCTGCCCATAGATTCCAAGTTCCCGATTGAAGACTACCATGTATTAATGAATGCTTATGAACATGGTGAAGCGATAACTATTGAGAATGCCGCTAAACTGTTTGAGAATAAGATAAAGAGCTTTGCTAAAGATATAAGAGATAAATACATCGATCCTCCATATACAACAGATTTTGGAATCATGTTCTTGCCTGTTGAAGGCCTTTATGCTGAGGTAGTAAGAAGAACAAGTTTAATCGAAGTTTTACAGAGAGATTTTAAAATTATCATTACCGGCCCAACCACATTGGCGGCAATATTAAACAGCTTGCAAATGGGCTTTAAGACTCTTGCAATAGAAAAACGTTCAAGTGAGGTATGGAAGATATTGGGAGCTGTTAAAACGGAATTTGAAAGATTTGGCGGTGTCTTGAAAAAGGCCCGAGAAAAGATAGATCAGGCGGGCGCCGAAATTGATGATTTAGTCGGGACCAGAACAAGACAAATTCAGCGTAAACTAAAAAATGTTCAGGAATTGCCGATACAAGAATCCAAATTATATATATCGGATGGAGGGTCTGAAAATGAACATGAAGAGACGGAAGAAAAATAAAACTTAAATATTTTCATAATGTCCTGTAAAATAGCCATATTCGTTAGGAGGCATATTATTATTGCTTAGTTTTTAGGGTGGATTATATGGAAATTTAAAAAGGAGGGGTTATGTCAGAGAAATTGAATTATGAGGAGTTTGTAAAAAAAGCAATTGTCAGTCTGAGGAAAGAGGGGTATAAAGGGATTCATTCCGTATATTCCGGGTTCAATAATGCGTTCAAGAAATACTTCGACGGAGAGAACCCGGTTGAAGCTACGAACAAACTCGCGATGGAAGGCAAGCTGGTAATAAGGCCCGTTAAGGGTGGTGTCATGCTTTATCTTCCTGAAGATGCGCCTATTGCAAGAGATGCGGCTGAAGATGCGCTAAAGAAGATGGGACTTGAGTGAAGTCGGGGATTGCTGAGAAAGCATAAGAAATAAGAAATAAGAAGGGTGTTAGGTGCTTTCAGGTATGTACGGGTTTGCTCGGATGGATGATCAACTCTGATTACCGGAAGACCACGGACTAAGGGCGAGAATCTATGATACCGGGGTCACTCCGATAGAGTTGATCCATTCGATAATTTCTCTCTTCATTTCCTTCGCATTATAGCCGTGCCACCGTTTTCTTTCTTTCGGATAATCAATAAGGACATCCTTGAATTTCCTGAAAGCCCCTTTCCCGCCCAGGGAAAGGGAAAGTTCTTCTTTAAACACGGGGTCTTCAATAGTATCAATAAATGCAGCCATGGATTTATATGCAACTGACTTATTTCGTTCAGGGATACGTACAAATCGTTCAGCTTCGTCAAGAAAAATTTCCAGTGCAAGCTCTATCTCGTCATGCATCCAATCAGGCAATTCGGGTTCTTCATCAAATTCTATATACTCTACATCGTCCCTTATCTCGTCGGAGTCACTGTCGTATAATCTCGCTTTGACCTCATCGAGGATTTCTTCTGAAAACGATATAACCTCGCCGGTCTCAAGGTCAAGAAAGTAGTCGAATGTCTCCCTCGAAATATCCTCCATGGCTTTTTGTATCTCAGCAAAACTTACCCTAAGGCTTTTCACAATGTGTGCATTATTCGGGTTAATTACCGGCAAACATCCTCTTAAATTCTTCGTTCTTTGCGCACGCCCTTCTCCAACTGCATTTTTTACAATATATCGTCGCCCACTTGCCGAATACCTCTGGAATTCTGTCTTTTATGTCCAGCCAGTTAATGCTGTCATGTTTTTTTATCCGCAGCAGTTTCAGCGCCAGACTGTCCATCTCTCTTATCTCAGCTTCGGCGACCTCATTGTAAAAGCATTCCTCATTTTTCAGATAAGGACACATCCTGCAGACATCATCGGCCTCCGGGGAAACCTTAATCTTTGTTCCCGCCTTTGCTCTGTTTATCAGTTGAGAGAGATTTTCAATGAATTCAGAGGTGTATCCCTCGCCCTTAAAGAAATGGAGACAAATCAGATGATGGCCTCTAAACCTTATAGCCGGTTCTCGAACATTTTTCATCGAAATAGCTTTAGTAAGGGATCTTTGGTCCCAGCCTCCTGAAAACCCTTTGCCCTGAATACACAGCTGTCGCACCTTCCGCAAGGAACAAGCGTGAGGGTTTGAATTTCGAATTTCGAGTTTTGGGTTTTATAACTTTGAACTTTCTCCGGCTGCGGGTCATAACAACTCCAAGTCAAAGAGTAATCGAGCCCGAGTTCGATACCCTTCCTGATTATCTCTGATTTTTTCATCGTGACCAGCGGAGACCTTATGTTGAATCTTAGTTTGCCCTCGACTGACGCTTTTGTGGCGAGATTTGCCATGTCCTCGAAAGCTTTGAGATACTCGGGCCTGCAATCAGGATATCCACTGTAATCGATCGCATTTGCACCGATAAAAATATGTTCGGCGCCGAGAACCTCCGCCCATGCGAGGGCAAAGGAAAGGAATATCGTGTTTCGGGCAGGAACATAAGTGACTGGTATACTTGAAGAGACAACAGCTCCGCTGTTAGCCTTGCTGCCGGGGGGATGGATGGGTGGGGTTCCTTCCTTTTTAGGGACTTCTATCTCTGATGTAAGAGCAGACCCGCCGATCTCTCTAAGGTCAAACTTTATGATAAGATGCTTTTGAACTCCGAGGGATGACGCAACCTTTTTTGCAGAATTGAGTTCAATTCCATGCCTCTGGTTATAATCGAAACTGAGAGCATATAATTCATGTCCTTCAGATTTTGCAATCGCAAGGGCCGTAGAAGAATCAATCCCGCCGCTAAGAAGGACAACGGATTTAGTTTTGGTATCCTGTAACATAATTATTAATAATACACGATATGAGATTCACGATCTCAATAAGTTGTTGCCAGAGGTTTAGAAATTTATCTGAAGCCCGCGCTTTGACCTTCAATGAATATCGTCTGCCGTACCTTTTATTCCGTCAGCTCCAGCGCTGACAACAACAAAAGAATAGTTATTATGTTCATAAATGTACGGTCTTCCCCACGGATCTAATTTTTTTGATATCAAGCCAAGCGATTCAGGATATGAGCCGTGTTCAAACTTGTAGGCCTCTATTTTGAACCTCAGATCATCAATAGCTTCAGAAGCAGAGAATCTTTTAACCATATAACCGGAAGCAAATAAGAAAGATGAAAGAGAAAGCAGAAATGCAATTGCAACAGCCAAAAAAGGCAAGAAACGATAAGAAATCCCGGCTCTTTTTGCTTTTGGTACGGGTATTTCAGTAAGGACAGGCAGGACCTTTGTGGCCTCGATGAATCCTTTTTCTATCAATGAAACCAGAGTCTTTGAAACAGAAAAATCGTCTTTACCTGTTATGTCTATTATGGTGCTGACATCATTCTCTCCATCAACCAGCGATAGAATATCTTCTTCATCTTCGGTCAGGTCTGTTATGTCTTCAGCCTTTTTTGTGAATACAGTGTCGAGAGTTATCTTCCCTTCAATCAGTGCCCACTCATCGACTATTCTCAGCCCTTCCATAAGCAGATGTTGAGTATCTATCGTTATCGGGACGTCCTTATCAACAGGGACAGCCTGGGGGGTGAATTCGTATGTCCCGCCCTTCCAGCCGAATATCTGGACCACTGTCTCTTTGATCTGCCCTATTATGATCTCTTCTATCTTCTCTTTTTTTACTACCCCTTTTCTTATAAGCAGATTGCCGAGTTTTACATTAGAGCTTCGCTGTTCTCCGAGAGCGGTTTGAAGGTCATCTTCCATTAATATGCCTTTTTTGACCAACACTTTGCCGAGCCGGTTGGCTTCCATTCTCCTCTTTGATTCCGAACCGACAATGTTTCCATCAATGAACAGCAGCTTTACCTTATCCAACCTGCCTTCAAGAGTGAGCACGCCGGTCTTCCGCTGGAAGAAGATAAGCTGAAGTATATCGGCAAGTCCGAAATCTTTGAGCGATCCTTCTAAAGCCAACCTTTTGAAAGCCTCCTTCTTGTTATTATGTTGGATAATACATATACGAGGGCCGCAAGGAACAGTGAGATCAGGCTTATCCATATATGAGAAAAATTGGACATGCCTACTACGAATACCGAATTCATAACGGGAACGAGAAGGAAAAACAGGAATGTCCACAAAAATAATAAACCGAATAAAATATTTCCCGCAAATATCTGTCCTGATCCCGGCAGAATATAAGAAATAATCTTTATGATATTTCTCCTTCTTTTCTGATAATTATACACAGTAAGTATTTTTGAGATCCTGTCCTTGGCGTCGAGTTCATCAAGCTTTACTAATGACCTGTAACAATTCAAGCACATCTGCCCCCACAGGATATGTTTTTCACACTTACTGCACAAGATCTCTCCGCACCTGTTGCATCTGTGTGCCCTGCTTTTCAATTGCCTGTCGAGTACATAAAAAAAGACTACCATGAAGATTGCAATCACCGGCATGAACAAAGGCGATACTGTTGATAACCCCAATGTAGAGATTCCGGTTGTTCTTCCCTCAATATATTTCCAGAGCGCTGAAAAAGGCAGGCCTTCATCAATTACAAACCTGTTCGGGTTTCTACTGAATACTTCCCTGAATCTCGATACTGCATTACTATCCAGCTTTTGAGCTGCGATGAAGTATTCCTCGCCTTTGTCGAATTTGAGTGTCTCTCTGTATACCTGGCTTATATTGTAGAGCGCAGCAGGAGATGGCTTAAGTTCAATGGATTTCTTGTACAGTTCTTTTGCCTTTTCCATGTCATTTAAGGCAACATAGCAATTCGCGAGATTGTTATAGGTTCGGGGATCGGGTCCTCTGGCAATGAGCTTATTGTAAATGTCTATGGCCTCGGAATATCTGCCTTCATGTTTTAAGGCAAGGGCATATGCGAAGAGTTCAACAGGGTCGTTTTTATCTTTTAACAAAGAAAGCGCATAGGTATTGCCTTTTGCTTCATTTACCTGAATGACTGCCTTTAATTCTCCTGAAGCAGGCGCGTTAAGGATCAAAGAAACAGGCATAAAGACAACAGGTGATAGAAGAAGAAACAAAAAGTAAAGATAGACAACCGCCTTGTCCCATTTTTTCATATAGAGGCCGGTTATAATGAGTATGCACCCTAACATATATAGCGGTCCGAATATAGATAGCATAAGCACAAACAAGAGCATTGCTTTGGTCTTGACTTCCTGTATCTCATGCGAGAATAGAGGGCTATCTTTAAGGAGTCTTAAAATAACCGTGATTAAAATTGCAAGGATGAACGATAGTATTAAACTCGAAAACAGAGAAGCTGTCACCATAAATGACCACCAGAAATTTCGCTGGTATGCTTCTATCCCCTGCAGTATGTAATTAACAGCTTCAAATACGTCTTCGGGCTTAAAGCTGAAACTTGCTTTTGACAATTCAAAATAAGCGGCGGGAAGGTCGGGAGAATATCGCAAGGCCTCTTGAAGGATGCTTTTAGCTTCAGCGCGGTCCGCCCTTGCCCGCCTAATAAGAAGGTACGAGTATGACTCCGAATTCCTTATGCCCTTATTGAGCTGTTCTTCATGTAAAGATGTCCCTGCTGAAAAAGAAGGAATAAGGAAAAGGCATAAGAAGAGCGGTATGATAATTTTTTTCATCCCCGCCGGCCTATCTTCCTTTCCGTCCCATTTATAAGCCTTTGAATATTATCTCTATGCCGCATAAGAATAAAGACGGTAATAAGAACTGCTATTAACATTTTCCCTTTGTCATCAGGATCAAAAAAATATATGTTTACAGGTAAAAGGCCGAATGAAATAATTGCTCCAAGGGATGAATATTTTGTTAAAACCGCGGCTGCCAGCCATATAATCACTGTTAGTAGTGCCACGAACGGGGTATAAAAGATAAGGACGCCGATACTTGTGGCAACTCCTTTGCCCCCCTTGAATCCTAAAAAAATGGAAAAATTATGTCCGAGGATTGCCGAAATACCGACAAGGCCTTGATAGACCGATCCTGTTTCAAAATGGCTCCCTATTGCGACTGCTGCAGTGCCTTTCAATATATCTCCGAGAAGGGTCAATACGGCAGGCCATTTCCCGAGTGACCTAAGCACATTCGTCGCTCCGATATTGCCGCTGCCGACTTTCTTGATATCGACTCCCTTTATCCTTGAGATTATTATACCAAAGGGGATCGATCCGAGAATAAACGAGAATATAAAGAGCAAGAAAAATTTCATTATGATTGTTGTATCTTTTTGCCGAAAGATATTGTATACCGGACTCCTGAAATTATGGACATTATGAGTGATATCCAGATAAGAATTACGCCGATATCATAAAGATCAATATCAAAAATACTGTTCTCCAGTATAAGGCAGAGTATCGCTATTATTTGGAAAGTTGTCTTTATCTTCCCTCCGATTTCAGCAGAGATTACTATGTCCTTTGAGAGGGCGACCACCCTTAGTCCCGTCACAAGGAATTCCCGGACAATAATGGTAATAGCTATCCACGCAGGTAGCCTGTCCATGTCTACCAGCACGATTAAGGCCGATATAACCAGGAATTTATCGGCAATCGGATCGAGAATGATGCCGAATTTAGTTATTTCACCCGAACGCCGCGCAAGATATCCGTCAAGAAAGTCCGTTAAAGATGCAATGCTGAAGACAAAGGCGCCGAAAACCGGGTGCAAGTTGACAGTGTAAATAAATACGGGGATGAGGACAATCCTGCTCAGCGTGAGAACTGTCGGGAGATTAAGTTTTAGAGTACCCATCGATAATATCCTGCCAAAGCCCCTTTGCCTTAAGTAGAAAATCACATACTTCTCTGCCCGCTCCTCTGCCCCCGCTTTTTTTTGTTACCATTTTTACACAATCCTTAATCCCGTCGGCCGCATCTGCAACAGTTACCGGCAACCCGCAATTAGTCAAAACAGGGATATCGACGACATCATCTCCGACATATGCAATCTCGTTTTCAGACAGGGAATATTTTTCAGCGAGTTCTCTGTACGCTATCCTCTTGTTATGACATTTTTGAAAGACGTCTTTGATGCCGAGCTCACGAGCTCTTCTCTCGACAACTATCGAATGTCTTCCTGTAATCAACGCCACCTGAATCCCTGCCTTCATGAGCATTTTTATACCGTGACCGTCCCGGACATGAAAGATTTTGTACTCGTTGTCATTATTGTCGAGTATAATACTCCCGTCTGTAAGCACACCATCTACATCAAATATGAGCAGCTTGATTTTTTTGGCTATTTCAAGAAGTTCTTCCTCGGAGATGTTTTTCATCTTTCAGTTTTTCGGGCAGTGACCTCATTATATATAAAAAAATGATTCTCAAAAAAGTATATCAGAGAAAATGAGAAAAGTCATGGAGAAACGTCCATGAAACGGGGAGATAAAATTCGGGTTAATTTATTATTATTAAATGATATTTTGCGATTTAATTTTTGCCCTATTACAGATCAGCGCGAAGATATCTTCATACTTGGAATCTAATCTTTGAAAACTTAGGCTGTCAATATAATTATATTTTGTAGCAAACTCCAGGCAATTTTGTGTTTTTGAGGCGGCTTGCGCCGCATCCGATAACTTACCCATAAAGACAGACCTGTCATCTTTCATTTGCCATGCTTCCGCAAGATTAGTGCACACTAACCTGGAATGTCTGACAACCTGGTCTGTTAAGTAGAATTTCTCTTTCGGAAAACGCTTCGACGCGCTGGATATTTCTTCGAATATTTCAATTGCCGTTTTAAATATAAAGTGATATGTCTCGGAATCTAATCTGTCACTCACGATTTTCTCGTCATTTTTCATCTTTTCCCCCTTGCTATATCCATAAAGTTTTTAAGACCATCCCAAAACTTTTTAATGCATCCTTTATGACATTAGTGGAAACAGGCTTCTCAAAATAAAAAGACGCCCCCAACCTGTAAGCTTTTTTCATTATATCCTGGTTCCCATAAGCTGTTATCAAGATGATGCGCGTTTCCGGATGACGGTCCTTAACATAACGAATGACCTCCAATCCTTCTTCTCCTGCAAAGCCCGAAAGCCTGAGGTCCGCGATAACGGCGTCATAAGACTGTTCGTTCAGCAAACCAGCCGCGTCTTCGAAGGTTTCGGCTGTATCCACTTCGACTTCAGGGCATTGGAACAATTTTTTAAAGGCAACCAGGATAGTCTTTTCATCGTCTACAACCAATAAATGTTTCGGCATGTTTCTCCTTTGTACAGTGCAGCAACAATTATTATCAATGCCCTCATAAATATTTATTGCAAAATGAATGCCACGGTAAAAATATGAGAAATGCAAGCAGGACAGCGTTTCAGAATTCGCTGCTTTTTGTCATATTCTCATTTTCGCAAAAAGCAGTCTCATTTATGAGAATGATGAGAATATGGAAAATGTCGGAGCGGCTACTTCGGAGCGTATGAATAAGATGAAAGCTATCAAGTACTAGTTATAAGATTGCCGACAGCTACAGTATTTGAGCGGTTTTAAATTTTTTCGAAGAAAAAATTTACCTCGGAGGCCGCCGCAGCGGACGAGAATGAGCGCAAATACTGTAGCTGTCGGCATCCACAAATTTCATGGATCGAGTGAGAGCTAATTGTCTTTACGGAATTTTTTTAGTTTTCGGTATAGGGTCGCCCTGGAGATGCCTAAGGACTCGGAAGCTTTCAGGGTGTTGCCTCCGAAATGTCTTATGACCGATCTGATATGGGACCCTTCGAAATCTTTTAAATTACCCGTATCTTTTTCCGACTCTCCTGTAATACGCAGGGAATCCAGACCCGGAAAATGTTCAGGCAGCAAAGGTTGCCCATGCGCAAGCAGGAGTGCCCTTTCCAGAACGTTTCTCAATTCGCGGATATTCCCGGGCCACGGGTAATGTTTTAATACTTGCATTACCTCAGACGATATCATGACATCCGGTGAGCCGAGATTTCTCAGGGTATAAAGAATAAGCCCGGGTAAGTCTTCCTGTCTCTCCCGTAGAGGAGGGATGTCAATGGGAAGCACGTGGACACGAAAATAAAGATCGCTTCGGAACCTGCCCTGACGGACTTCTTTGAGGAGATCCCGGTTTGTTGCACAGATCAGCCTGAATTCACTTCTGCGGACCTTTACTTCTCCAAGTCTGCGGTAATGTTTTTCTTCAATCACCTTGAGAAACTGCGCCTGGACGCCGATGTCCATATCACTGATTTCGTCAAGAAACAGGGTCCCGCCGTCTGCAACCTCGATAAGTCCCTGCCTGTCCTGTACGGCGGTTGTGAATGCGCCACGCGCATGACCGAAGAGTTCACTGGAGAGCAGATCACCTCTGAGGTTGGAACAATTCACCTCTACAAACGGCGCCGTATTGCGCAAGCTGTTTTCATGCAGCCATCCAGCCAAAACCCCTTTCCCGGAGCCGGTTTCGCCTGAAATTAAAACAGGTGAATCGTTTTTTGCCGCAAGCGAAGCGATCTCGCTAACTTTTTTCATGACAAGACTTTTCCCGAAATAAATCCGGTCTTTTTTCTCAAGCCTCCTGGTAGCGAAGTTCTTCCGCCGAAGGTCCCCGAGTTCAAGACTCTTTCTTAAAAAAATATCGAGGTCCGTCATGTTGACCGGTTTTGTCAGGAAATTGTCCGCGCCGCGCCGCATAGCCTCGACAGCTACGGGAATGTCACCGAAACCCGTGACGATAATGATCGGGATATCCGGATAACTTTTCCTGAATTCTATTATCCATTCCAACCCATTTCCATCCGGCAGCTTCAGATCGAGCAGGACCGCATCGAAGCGCTGAGACAACAGAGCATCCTGGGCCCCGGACAGGCAAGAAGCTTCCTGGACTGTATAACCCGCTTTTGAGAGGTATCTCGATAGCCCAAACCTAGTGCCCTCATCGTCTTCGATGAAAAGGATTTTCGGATTCATTATAGCTCAGCTCCTTCAATAACAGGCAGACTGATTTCCACCGTGCATCCGGGCGGCGGATCATTGTTCTTTATAGTTATATTACCACCATGGGCCAGAATGGTATTTTTTGCCAGGCTTAAACCTAACCCATTCCCACGCTTGCGTGTCGTAAAAAAAGGTTCAAATACCTTCTGATAATTTTCAGGCGGCACCCCTGCGCCATGGTCAACCACATAAATCCGCGCGGTCATTCCCTTGGGGTTAGCGACAATAAACTGTATATCACTCCCATCAGGACTGTGTTGCGCCGCGTTTTCCAGCAGGTTGAAAAAGACTTGCTGGAGTCTTGAGCTGTCCGCCATCACATTAAAGTTACTGTTCGCGGAAGGAAGAATTAACCGCACCCTATGGGTTTTTGACAAGGTTGTCTGTTTCCATAAATCCATAGTTGTTGCACAGAGCAAAGGCAATGACTCCTGATGCAAGCTGGACGGCTGAAGGGGTTTGCCCAGATCCAATAAATCTCCCATCAACCGGGCCAACCGGTCCACCTGGGTCCGGATATGATCGAGAAAGGGCTGGTATTCAGGGTTGTCCCCGATGTCCTGGAAGAGGGCCTCGGTAATTGCCAGGATGGCGTACAAAGGGTTCCTTACCTCGTGGGCAACCCCCGCAGCCATCTGGCCGAGGATCTTCATCCTGTCCAAATGCCGCAATTGCTTTTCCATTACGTTTCGCTCAAACTCATAAGCTACGTACCGCGCGAAGATTTCTATGAGGCGGACCTCGTCTTCGCTGAATATGTTTTCCTCATAATCCATGGCGCAGACAAAGCCTACTACTTTGCCGCTGACAATTTTTATCGGGACCCCGATATGCGTTTTGAAATCATGATCATGAAAGAATTTATTTTCAGGGAAAAGCTGCCTGAGCGGACCTTTAATCTGGAAAGGCTCTTTTTTCTCACATATGATTGCACAGGGGGAGTGCTCCGTCGAGATTGTTTCGTTATGGATAAATATTCCGTCGGTTATCCTCGATATAATCTTGATCCGGTCTTCTTCAATGTGCTGAACTGCAACATATGAAATTCTGAGAAGGGCGGCAAGATTGAAAACCACCTGGTCGCAGACCGCTTCGTATGAGCCGCGCAGTGTCGTGGCAATATTGTAAACCGACTGTAACACTTCGAGACTTTGGACCAATCTTTCTTCGGCCCGCTTGCGCTTGGTGATGTCTTTTTGTGAAACGACAATGTTAATAATCTCCCCTTGTTCATTGCAGACAACGGAAGTCGTGCAATCGGTATTGATTATCGAGCCGTCTTTGCAGACTATATCTACCTCCTGGCGGTGGGACCTTTGCTTTAAGCGCACAGGAAAGTGCTCATTATAAATTTCTTTTGACAAAGGGCTGAAGAACCTCGCTATATTTGAACCGACTAATTCATCTTCCGTATAACCCAATCCATCTGAGACGGCCGGATTAACCTGGGTAATTATTCCATTTTCATCCAATACATATATAAAGTCGTTCACTGCGTTAAAGAAGGAGCGCAGTCTCTCTTTACTCTCAAAGAGCGCTTCTTCCGCGAGTTTGCGGTCCATTATGTCTTCGATAACACCGTCAATCCATTTGATCCGTCCGTTTTTATCATATTGAACTCTTGCGGTAACAGAGCCCCACATGAAAGTGCCGTCTTTTTTCCGGAGTTTCAATTCTTCATTTTTTACGAAACCCTGTTCCTGAATTTTTTCTATAAAACGTCTCCTGTCTTCCGGGTCCTGGTAAAGCTCGGATATGCGAAGTTTCAAGAACTCTTCAACGGAATCATAACCGAACATCCTTGCCATGGCCGGGTTTGCCTGGAGGAGCCGGCCATGAGCTCCACCTGTATTCCTGTAAATCCCGGTATTTATGTTCTCAACCAGAGAGCGGTATTTCTCTTCTGAACCGGAGAATGTTGCCTGATCTTTCGGGGGGCGGCCTGTAATTTTGCTTTTTGTTTTTTTCATCAGCAATTTTAAAGCTGGTGTTGGAACTGCAGCCTATAGTTAAATTTTATCAGAATGCTGCTCAGCATCTCAATAAAATGCGGACCGCATAGTGATATAATTATTCTAAACGCAAAAGGAGTGAAATATGGAAGCCTTCAATCTTGAGAAATACTCTGTCCCCTTTGATAAACTTCGCTGGATCTGCCCGTCCGACTTGTTTCAGTTTGAGTGTACTGCAGATATTGAACCTCTGAAAGAATTTATAGGCCAGGACAGGGCAATTGATTCCATAAATTTCGGACTGGCTGTGGAAAGGCCGGGATATAACCTGTTCCTCACAGGACTTACAGGCACAGGCAAGGCGGCGACCATTAAGGCACGCCTGCAGAAATTCATAGAAGACAGAAAATCCGGGGGGACGCAATATCAATTTTTTGACTGGTGTTATGTCTATAACTTCTCTGCGCCTGACGAACCCCGGATACTAAAGTTACCGCAGGGATTCGGGAAATCCTTCAACAACAATATGGAAGAGCTCCTGAAAACATTAAAAGACGAAATACCGAAAACCTTCGGCAGTGAGGAATACAACAAGAGAAAACAGGAAATCATGGAAGGGCATCAAAGGAGATACCAGGAGGCTATGGACGTACTGGACAAGGAAGCCACGGAAAAGCAGCTGATGGTCCAAATCTCTCCGATGGGTGCGGTTGTCGTGCCGGTAGCTGAGGGGAAACCGTTGTCGAGGGAAGAATTCCTGGCCCTTCCTGAAACACAAAGAGCAGAAATTGAGACAAGACGTCTGGGAATGATGCAAAGGGTCGATGAGACATATGCGCGACTTCGTGATCTGGAGAAAGAGATCGGTGAAAAAATGAAAGAAATAGACACAAAGGCCGGCGAATATGCGATAGCACACCCCTTTGAGGAGATGTTAAAAAAATATAGTGAATATCCCGACGTCGTACAATTTCTGAAAGAGGCGAGAGAATATACCCTGACTAAGCTGGACTTATTCACGCAGGCGCCTGTCCAGCCGCAGTTCCCGGGACTTCCCGGTATGCCGCAGGCAGACTTGCTCATGGCTTACAAAGTGAATATCTTTGTGGATAACAGCTCTATCAGCGGGCCGCCGATAATTTTTGAGCCGAATCCCAATTGGTTTAATATGTTTGGGAAGATTGAAAGAAAAGCCTTAATGGGCACATACATGAGCGACCATACGATGATTAAGGCAGGGGCCGTGCAATCGGCAAATGGCGGCTATCTTATCCTGAATATCCGCGACGTACTATTGAACCCGATTGTGTGGGAAGGATTAAAAAGGGTCATTAAGACCAAGGAAATCCGGGCTGAAGACCCGGGGGAACAATTCGGGTATTTTGCACCCCACAGTATGAAGTCCCAACCAATGCCCGTAGAGTTCAAAATTATTGTTATGGGTGACGATTCTCTCTATCAGCTTCTTACCCTTTACGACGAGGATTTTTGGGAAATGTTTAAGGTCAAGGCAGACTTCGACTATCAGATGCAGCGTTCTGATGAAAATATAAAGTCTTTTGCCTGTTACATTCGTACCTGCTGTGACGGTGAAAATCTTTTGCCCTTTGATCTTACGGGAGTGGCAAAGATCGTAGAATATGCAGTGCGGGCGGCAGGAGATCAGGAAAAAATATCTGCAAGGTTCGGTCCATTGAAAGACCTGATCGTGGAATCCGACTATTGGGCAAGGGATTCCCGGCGCAAGATGGTAACCGGAGAGCATGTGGAAAAAGCAATGAGGGAGAAGATACACCGGCTCGATCTGATTGCGGAACGCATCCTGCAGATGATTGCAGAGGGCACCCTAATGGTTGACGTTAAAGGGGCGGTTATCGGACAGGTCAACGGGCTTGCCGTTTACGACCTCGGGATATTCAGCTTTGGAAGGCCGAACCGCATTACCGCCAAAACTTTTCTGGGAAGGCGCGGCATCATCAATATCGAAAGAGAGTCCCAGTTAAGCGGGCGTATCCATGATAAAGGAGTGCTTATCCTGTCCGGTTATCTCGGCTGGAAATATGCGCAGGACAAGCCCCTGTCCCTTTCCGCAAGTATCTGCTTTGAACAGTCTTATTCCGGGGTTGAAGGGGACAGCGCTTCATCTACAGAGCTTTACGCGATTGTTTCCAGCCTTGCTGATCTTCCCGTAAAGCAGAATATAGCAATCACGGGTTCAGTGAATCAGAAAGGTGAAGTCCAGCCTATTGGAGGAGTCAACCATAAGATTGAGGGCTTCTATGATGTCTGTAAAGCAAAGGGGCTGACGGGTGAGCAGGGAGTTATGATCCCCCATCAAAATGTTAGAAACCTGATGTTGCGGGAAGATGTTGTAAAAGCCATACATGATGGCCAATTCCATATTTATTCGGTCAAGACTATCGATGAGGGAATCGAAGTCTTGACCGGTATTATTGCGGGGGAAAGACAACCGGACGGTACGTATCCCGCAGGAACAGTCAATTATCTTGTTGACGCAAGATTAAGTGATTTTGCGAAGAAAATGAAAGGGTATTATTCACCGGAGGGAGATACGGTATAAGAGGAAAAGGCACGAAAATTGCTTTTTTTAGGGTTGCGGCTAAATAATTAAATATGGACAGGCGGTATAACTCTTTCGGCTCATATATAAAAAAATTATTCGGGACCACTGTTTACAAGGTGAACGTTGATGCCGGGTTTACATGTCCCAATAGGGACGGAACAGTCGGGATATCAGGATGTATTTATTGCAACAACGACAGTTTCAGGCCGATTTCCTGCGTACCGACTCTCTCAGTCAGTGAGCAGATCAATAAAGGCGTCACATACATTAGAAAGAGATACAAAGCAGATAAGTTTCTCGTATATTTCCAGCCTTATACAAACACATATGCGCCTGTTGATGAACTGGAACATCTTTACACAAAGGCCCTCTCGGAACCTTCCGTCATAGGGCTTGCTATAGGCACAAGGCCCGATGCCGTAGATAAAGAGAAGATCGCGCTGCTTGAATCTCTGGCGCGAAGGCATTTTATCCTAATTGAATACGGCATGCAATCCATGTATGACAGGACGCTCGAGTATATAAACCGAGGCCACGACTATAATGCTTTTCTTAAAGCGCTCGACCTGACGAAGAACAGGGGTATATATATCGGGACTCATATCATAGTCGGGTTCCCTACAGAAACGAGAGAGGAGATGCTCTCTACTGCGGATGAGTTTTCCAGTTTGCCTGTTGAATTTCTTAAGATACATCAGCTTCAGGTCATAAAAGACACGCCGCTGGAAATTATATTTAAAGAGGATCCATTCCATGTGTTTGAATATCAGGAATATCTTGAATTCGCAGCGGATTTCATTGAAAGACTTTCTCCCCGGATAGTTTTGCAGAGGCTTTTTGCCACAGCTCCCGACAGTATCCTCATCGCCCCGCAGTGGAAGAAAAACCGGCAGGAGATTTTGCGCGATATCGAGAAAAAACTTGAGCTCAGAGATACGTATCAGGGTAAAAAAATGAAAGTCCATGCCGGGATAAAATGAAGCCTGTAATGCCGTTTGTCCGGGAAGCCGGACGGGATGGATGAGTACCAGTTTTTTGTTAATGAATTAAGAGAAAAGGTACGGGCATTAGAGGATCTGAGATAAAGAAGCATTATCCGACAGATCCTCAAAAACATAGTCTGCTCCGGCTTTTACCAGATCTTCAAAAGAATACGGACCGGTTGCGACGCCGATACACATCGCGCCATAAACATGGGCGCATTCGACGTCACGCGGCGTATCGCCGACAATTATGCAGTTTTCAGTCTTGATTCTCGTCTGAAATAATTTCTCGAATCTGTCTACTGCGATAGGCAGTAGGTTATTTCTGTCCTCGTCATCGCTCCCGAAGGCGCCGGCGGGAAAGTATCCATTTAGTCTGAAGGGTTCAAGTTTAATCCTTGCGCCCTGTTCAAGATTGCCGGTCAATAGACCCAATCCCGGCTCTCTTTTGCGGTTCAAGTTTTCCAGCAATTCATAGATACCGGGCTTTACATGCTTCCTGTCATTATTAATTTGTTCGCCGAGGTGCTTGAGATAGGCTTTTACAATAACTTCAACATTTCCATCTGCCGATATGCGATGCTTGATCAACCCTTCTTTAATAATCTGCGTGTCCGTCTTGCCTGCCATGCTTATTCCATTAAAACCATTCTCGATAGAGAACAAATCCTTCATTGCGAGATCGAGCGCTTGCACCCCTGCCCCGCCGGAATCTATTAGGGTGCCGTCTATGTCAAAAAGAATTAAACGCATTGATTATTTTAACTTAGGGGAGGATTAATATAAACCCGTAGATGACGTCAGGCACATAAAATATTCCTTAAATATTCCTTATCAGTCATCTTTTTCGAGTTCCTTCAGAAAAGTGTCGTTGCACATTAAATCGAGAATTATTTTTGAAACACTCTTCATGACATCTGAAACCATCTCCCCTCGTTCCGCTTTTGCCAGATCATTATAGATGACCATGGAATTTAGAAAAACTGCGGTTTCCCATGAACGTTTCACGAAGTCCCGTCTTTGGTCGGACACTTTTTGCTGCCTGAGAAAATTGCGCAGGACGTCGGCATCCATATTTATGTAAACATCAACTCCTGCTCCGTCACCGCTTGGGACAACCTTGGCAATGTCTTCACCGTTCCAACTCCTGCCGTCCTCTTTTTTGATTTCATCCCATGTTCTGCAGCCGGCTCGCTTATTTTTATGGACCAATATCGGTTCCGGCAATTTATAGTCTTTTGCTTTTGGCGGCCTTGACGGATGGGGAGGTATTACTTCAGGCTCAACCTCCGGCAGATATTCTACTTCAAATTCAACGGACAAGGGGTCATCATAGGGCCTTGTCAATAAAACAATCATTTTCCTGATAGCGCCCGCCCGCGCTGTTTTTGAGGGTATAATTTTTACGGTAATCCTGCCGTTCCATAGATGGCAGGACTTCATCACATCCGGATAGACTATCAACGATCCCCGGTCCGTCTCTCTGCTGAAATAGTCATTTGCTGCATCGGTCTCAAATGCGATCCTTGAATAGGAGTTAATCGGCATTTGCTTTCGCTCAGGACCGATTATCTTCAGATAATTCGGAATTCTTTCCCCTTCGAATTCTTTTATTTCGTTTGTGCCCGCTTCGTTTCTGTCTTTGATATTGCCTCCGACTCCCAGATAATGCAAAATGGTCCGGTTCTTCTTTATCAACTTAGAGACAACCCCTTCGAGGAACTTTACATCTTTCGGATTTTTGGTAATCTGCTGTTCCCTGCGGTGTTGATTCAATTGTTTCAGTCCCTCATGCCTGCTGAGTTCTTCAGCCAGTATTAACTCAATTTCTTTGGAAATTTCGCTGTCTCTCATCCGGTCGCGCGAAGGCATAAATATCTTTTCCCTTATATTTGTATCGACATCGGTACAATCTATGTGGACCAGCATGTAATCGGCTAAATAGTGGAGGTTGGCTTTAGTTCTCAGGAAGGAACGCCCGATCGCAGCGTGTGTCTGGCCGTTGATCGTGAAAAAGATGGATTCACCCGGAGAAGCAAACTCGTCTTTTATTGTCCCTTCTTTGAAGACAGTAACCTCTATTGTCCTTTTCCCGAAATTTCCAAGCTCTGCAATAATCGGAATGATAGGAGGGCAATTCTCTTCAATGCTTTTGTTTTCATCTTTAAGGATTCTCAATCTGTTCCCAAAGAGAATGATGGGATGCGTCTGTTTCTTAAACTTCCTTGTTTCATGCAGCGTTAAAGGAAGGCCCGGATAGTGCAGCACTCTGTTCAGGTCACGCCATAAATCCAGGGTAATCTGGGAAGGATTCGGCAGATAATAATTGTAAAGCTTAATGTATGTCCCTGATTCCAGGGATTCATTATCAGGGAGAACGGATAATGATTCACCGGCGAACGATGCAATTCCTCCATCCCCCCGGACAAAATATTCATACCAGGAGTTTTTGTATTCAGAACTTGTTGCAAGGTGCAATCTGACAAGGGTAAAGCCCCATTCGTCTTTTTGACCTTTTCCCAAAAGCGCAGGGGTCTTCCTTGACAGGATAAGCTGATAGTTATTTTCGCCGCAGTTTGGCAGGACTCCGCTTCCGCCCATATTATATTTTCCCTGCACAAAAGGGATTTTGTTTTTGTTGCCCCTATGCAGGGAAAGGAAGGTATTTTCGAAGTCATCCGGATGCTGGCCTTCGCCTTTATCGGCAATTATTAAATTCGGTTTCTTTCTGTCTCCTTCCGCGATGATCTGAATATTCGCGGCGAGCCTTCTCCTCTCTTTATCCGCATGGTCTGAAAAATCGCCGCTCTTAATGCCGAAGAATAACTCTACAGCATCTTTCATTGATTTCGCCGCCTGCTTGCTTTCCGGATCAATACCCCTCAGCTTGCACTCTTTCAGAAGTAAAGCATCAATGGAATTGATAGGTTTTTCAGCCAACGCGGCCACTGAATTCTTCGCCTGATTATTTATCGTATTAAAATTACTCTCATACCCGCCATAAGGCTTCCAGTTCTCTTCGTTTGCCAACAGGGGGTCTGAATCGATAATTTTTCTGACCTCGTTTTCTGATCGGGCATTGACAAGCTGCATTAAAAGTTTTTTGGAAGATGATTCATCCATTAACATTTCTCTAAACCGAAACTGTCGAGAATTTCTCAGTCCCCTCCTTTTCAGTCATTTTGCCCCACGGTGTTTGTTACACGAACTGATGCACAGCGGACTGATTCAAGGAGTGCGGCAACCTCTCCCATCATTGATTTTTGACCCATGATCTTATGGCTTTTCATAAGAGTCTCCGGCTTCTTTGTCATGGCCTAATTTTATATTTACTAAGATAATATGGTCAATAAGAAGTTCAGATTCCGTAGTCTCTGAGAAATAGGTCCGACAGAACGAGGGTATGACATCCGATTTTAATGACGCACCGATAAAAACTGGCAGGCCATTGAATCAGAGGAGAGATACGCGTTTTCTATAGGGATATTGTGAAGCGGCACAATGTCGTGCCGTCAGGTTGTTTGTAACACCTACAAGTATTGAATGATTCGAAGGGCAACAATTATTGATTTACAAAGGAAATATGCACCAAGAAAGCGATTTTTAATTCTTACTCAATACTTTAAAAAGTTCATCTTTAACTTTGGCTATCACTGATTCCCAATCTCCTGGTGAAGTTTGTCGAAAAAGTCTCATTGTTGGATACCACGGACTATCTTCACGATTTAGCATCCATCTCCAGTCTGAAACAAAAGGTATTAATGTCCACACTGGTTTTCCGAGTACACCAGCTAAATGGGCTACAGATGTATCAACAGAAATGACTAAATCAAGATTCCCTATGAGTGCCGCAGTATCTGCAAAGTCATTAATCTCTCCCATAAAATCAATAATCTTCATGCCTTTTGGAGGATTTTTTGTTTGTTCCGCATCTCCTCCTTTCTGAAGGCTATAAAATGTAACATCACTGAATGTTGCAAAATGTGAGAAGACGTCAAGTGGAAAAGATTTTATTTTTTTTAACGGTCCCTCAGCAGTACCCCAAACTAAACCAACTTTTAATTTCGATTTATAACATTGAACTTTATCTTTCCATTTCCTCGCTAATAGTGAATCTACTCTAACATATGGTATTTTCCTTGGGATATTTTCAAGTGTTGTGTTAAAAACGGAAGCAAGATTCATAAGAGGGATGTGTGTATCAATATGCTCATATATTTTTTCACCTTCTATGATAATTTTATATACACCTTCAATATTTTGTATTAATGATTTTAATTCTTTACGACATATAATAATAACTCTTGCACCAAGTTGTGCAACCAAAGGGATATAACGAATAAACTGAATAATATCACCGCAACCATACGCTGTACAATTCAATAAAATAGTACGTCCTGCGATATTAGAACCATCCCAAAATAATCGAAGAGGAGTAGCATGCTGCTTTTCTTTCAAGAGCAGCTTGTGGTGTTCCAGATGCAATTTCCAGCCTTGTTTATAATCACCCAATAATAAAAGTGCATAGGCAAAATTTCCTATGGAAGCAGCAGACTCAGTTTTAGGAACTACAATGGCATCGTTGACTTTATAGTCTTGAACTGCATTTTGAAAAATCTCTCCCAGTTCATTATATGTAAGAACCAATTTCGGCTTAAGTTGTATCGCTTTTTGATAAAACGTTTTTGCGGCCCAAAGTTGTCCTATTATTTCGAGAGTGACGCCTATGTTTACATATGCCAGGACAAGGTTTTTATCATGATCAAGAGCTTTCCTAAAATATGTAATAGCTTTATCAATCTGTCCTCTTTCTCGAAAGATAAGCCCAATATTGTTATATGCATCAGCCAACTTTGGGTTAATTACTATTGCTTTTTCAAAAGAGAATACAGCTTCATCAAGTTGCCCATTGTTCTTAAGAGCAATCCCAAGATTATAGTAAGCATCATCGAGTGTTGGATTAAGCTGTAAAGCCTTTTGATAACAAGCTATAGCTTTATCGAGTTGCCCATTGCTTTGAAAAATATACCCAAGGCTATAATATGCCTTATCATTGTTCGGGTTATACTGGAGTGATTTATTAATATATTTTATTGCAGAATCATAATTCCCAAGTTGAAAATGCGTCACTCCAAGAAAGTGAAGGGCATCAACATTATCAGGCTGGATTTTTAATATTTCCATATAGATAGTTGCTGCTTTTTGTAATTCTCCTTCAATATGATACTTGCGAGCTAATTGAATTGACTCATTGATGTTCATCAGTTTTATTTTTTGAAGAAATAATTAAAGACGTACCTGTTGATTACGAGTAGAATTATACAATATTTTATCAGCTTTGGCCTTTGCACAAACAAGGAAGAAACGTTGGGAAGTCTATATAAGCAGTTATCATGCGTTTTTTCTCTGTAATTTATATGTTTTTAGTGGAAACGGAACCAAAGAAGCACTTCTAATACGGTCGGAAGATCAATAGTCGTCGCCTGAAATGCGCAAAAAAAAGGCAAGATATTATTTCCTGCCCTGTACAAGAATATTTTAAAAATTATGGTAACTTTCTGTTATTCTTTCTACATATTCTTAGCTTCTAATGGCATCTAAAAGATAAGCTTTACCCAGCTACTTCTAAGCCTATTACTGGTAGATAAGCTTTACCCCGCCAATCATAATTTTATCACTGGCGCTTCCAAAAACCATTTTTAATAATAGTGACGTTGTACCACTAATCTTTGGCCTGTGCTTTGCTATATTGCTGGTATAACATGTCGGACTGGTAGAGGTTAGGTCCGTCGGATCATCAAGTATAACGGTCGAGAAATCCGGGGTGGTCATCGTTGTGAGTCTAACCTGAGAGATATAAGTAGAACCGGGAGAAGTCGTTATCACGTGATAGCAGACCTGTACTCCCTTTATTGTCACACTTTCCTGAGTTGTAAGACCGAGATCTATCCACCTAAAATCACCTTCCGCTACCGGCTCGGTAGCTGTAACTACCAGTGCATCACCATACGTATTAACTCCTAACACAAGGGAACGCGCCCCTGACGGGTCCTCTGGGATCGCGGTTAAAGGGCTGAACCAAATGTTCGTAGCTTGCGCATATCCCGTAATAAAAAACAACGCAAAAAACAAAATTGATACTTTGAGTTTATTCACAGCCACACCTCCTGTGTTCTTTATTCTTCAGCAGATTTCTTCTAACAACGGCTTAGCGCTTCTATTCTCTACACCTCCTTTTTTGGAGAAATTTGGAGAGATAGTATTTACTGATTCCCCTCTGATCGAATGATCTGGTATTAGATTTAGCACATAATTAAAAGGTTGTCAATTTATGATTACCGGTTATACTACGCACCAGCATGTCATGTCTTGAATGTGCGAAGAGGAAGAAGTTGAAAACGTAGAATCTTCGGGCAGCTTATGCGCAGATATGCCACCTATAAGGCAAAGTAAAGAGCGAACCAAAATAGGCAACCCGACAACGTTAGAACTTTTTCAAAGGTACTTAATCGGTTATTTTTAAAAATAAAATAAACGCTAAGCGGTGAAGTAAGAAAGCATGCCGTAATATAGATCCACTTCGGAAGGGCATTACTTTTCGTTGACTCCTGGAAAAGAGAACAAAATGGGCATTCAATCTTGCCTTCCAGCCGATGTCCGCAACAGGCACATCTGACCACGCCTAAGATTTCGTCAATCTTATCTTGATCGTTCGTCATAGTTCTATTTGCAAAAGTAATCGGTAGTTTCGTCCATCAAATCACAGTGGTGCAGCATAGGAAGTTATCGCTGAGATGACCCTCACTCATGAATACTGTTAACCGATGCTCGCTGTCTGTTGTTGCTGAAATTGTATAGAGATGACTTCACTTCCAGCTTCAAATAGCTCTGACTTGATTTCATTCACAAGACCCCAAGACTGTGCTTCCTCTGGATTTAAAGTTGTCCTTTCAAGCATTGCATCTGTCACTTCTTTAACGCTTTTACCGGTATTTGCTGCAATTACTTTTGCAATGTTTTCAATATCAATTCGAAGTCCTTTCAATTTTTCTTCCAACTGTTTTTCTTCCAAACTTGTTTTCTGCTCGAAAGTCAGGCTAACACCGTGGAGTAAAAATCTTGCCTGAGGCACAGATTTCCTTTCTGAACCACCGCAGTACAGTACAACTCCTATTGAATCCACACTGCCAAAATTATGTGTAGTAATTTTTGCAGGCAGTCCCTTCAAATAATTATATGCGCTTAATCCATGAAAAACCGAGCCGCCTGGTGAAGAAATCAAAAGGATAAAATTGGTTACCCCTTGCCTCACCTTCTGATCAATGGCCTCCATTAAAGCATTTACTGTAATATCAATCACTGGTGCAAAGAACTTGATTACAACTGCCTTTGCATTCATGTTTGTCTCCTTCTTAAACTAATAGTTAAAATCGAGCAATGACAGTCCTATTGATTACTGGTTTAAATATATATCTTTTTTGAAGGACTGTAAACTGTTTAGAATAGGAAGAACCCAATAAGTGTCCAGCACCCCTGAGAAATATGTTGGTTGGAATAAAGAAAAAAATATCTTGTCGTGTAGAATCTAAATTTACACGCTGTTTATGGATAATTCTATTCTCTGAGAATGTTCTTAAATGCTTTTACAGTTTACAACTATTTCTTCTTGTGAGATGCACAGAATTTCGATTTCCCAGCTGCGGAATTCTTACATTGTTTTCCTTCTTTGGTTTTTGCAGCACATTTTGCTTTCATTGCTGTTACCTCCTCATTTTAGTTTAGATAGATTGTATCACATTAAAAAATAGATTAAAAATATTTATTTCAGGGGGAGAGATAAAATATCTAACCATCCCAAAAGAATTATGGACAGGCTGATGGTATCTATGATCGGAATAACCGTTGAAATACTCTTTCACTACATGAAGTGTTACCTTTATAATAATTTGCATCGAGCCTGTCCCGGGAATAACAGAGATGAAAAAAGCGATCCTTCTTCTGTGCTTTGAAGTTGCTATTGTATCTTCAAACGGCTGTGCTGTGGTTACCGCGCCCTATCATGTTACAAAGGATGTGGTGCAGGGAGGGGTATGGGTGGTGAAAACAACATGTGAGGTTACTGCTGGAACCACGAAAATAATATACAAGATTGGTGAATACACAGATGAATTAGCTGTATTGTGGGACCGCGAAATACCTTGCATTTGAAGTTCGCCGGATTATAAAGTAAAAAATATTATGGATAACCAAAGCACGGGTCCGGAATTCATTGAGGCGCAAAAGCCGCCTGTAAAAGCAGGCTGGATGTGCCTTATTGTTGCCTGGATATTTTTCCTGATACCAATACCCGGAGTCGGGATAATAGGATGGGCTCTCAATTTGGCTGCTTTTATCATTGCCATCATTGTAATGGTAAAGGGTCGAGTAGGCGCCGGTGTCGTACTGCTCGTTTGTGCCTTCGTTGTCTCTCCGCTTATTTACTTCGTAGGCCTCGGAATACTGGGACATATGTTGTGGCACCAGCCTCGCTATTATCGGCTCTGATTTTAGAATAAGATTCAATTGGGCAGGATTCTATTGTATATTATGTTTATGGAACTGTTTCAAACGAAAATATTTAAGGGTGGGAGGAGAAAATTATGAGGAGACGGCTTATCATAGTGCTGATGGTGTCTGTATTTTTTGTTGCACCGGCAGAGTCAGCTTTCGTTGGCGACGGAACTGTGACGGACAATAACACCGGCCTCATGTGGCAGAAGCAGGATGACGGTGTTACCTATAGCTGGTATGCAGCGATGGGTATCTATAAAGATTCATATAATCCAAGGACTCTTGATATCTGCAGCTCGCTCAAGCTCGGGGGTCACACAGATTGGCGATTACCATCAAAAAATGAACTGCTGAGTTTAGTTATTAAAGCTTCGTCGAAAGAACCGAGTATCAATGCCGCTTATTTCCCAAATACAAGATTGTCCTACTACTGGTCATCTACCACGGTCGACAATTCTCCGGTCTATGCGTGGTCTGTGGACTTTGGCGATGGGACAGTCAAATCATATAATAAAGGCTCCAGTGGATATGTCCGATGCGTAAGGAATACCTCAATCGCCAAAGGTCAAGGGAAGCAATATCAAGAGGGACAACAATATCAAGAGCGTTCACCGGATAGTAGATTATATCAGGAGGAAGACCTAAAGCCTGAGGCTGAGGGTTTTGCTCCTTCTCGACCAAAGATAGTCATTGAAGATGAAAACGTAAAATTTGATACTCTTGACCCTAACAGATATGAATGTTCCACAAACCAAGACTGCGGGAATGTTTATATGAGATGTGTAGGCCATAGATGTAAACGTTATTAAATAAATTTATTTTATGTGCGGTCGTTTTGTAAGATGCTGCTCCGTCGAGGAGATAGCTGACTATTTCGACATAGAGCAACCTTCGTTTGAGTTTGAGCCAAGCTACAATGTGGCGCCTACACAGGACATTGTTATCATCAATAACCGGGGGGTCAAGCAGTTGGTGAAATGTCACTGGGGCTTTGTTCCTCCCTGGTCCAGGGACCTTTCCGAAGGCTGTAATATGATTAACGCCCGGTCGGAGACTGTGGCTGATAAGCCGAGCTTCAAGGCTGCGTTCAGGAAGCAGAGGTGTCTTGTGATTGCAAACGGTTTTTATGAATGGCAGAAGGATAAAAAGACAAAGGCGCCGCTCTATGTAAGCCTTAAATCCGGCAAGCCTGTTGGTTTCGCCGGGTTGTATAATGTTTGGATTTCTCCGGATGGAGAGAAGATATGCACCTGTACGATACTGACAACGGAAGCCAACGATATTTTATCCACTATCCATGACAGGATGCCGGTAATAATATCCCGGGACAAGGAAGACATTTGGCTGAATCCCGAAGTAGATGATGTTGAGCTTCTGAAAAGTTTTCTCAGGCCATATCCATCAGAGGAGATGGTGGTTAACCGGGTCTCTGATAAGGTAAACTCTCCGAGGTATAACTCTCCTGATAATATAAAGCCTATAGGATCAGGGGGATGAGAGATATCTGCATCTTTCTCTCATGTCTGCAAAGCGAGATTAAACCCAATGGATCAATTCATCCTGGTGGTTAAAGCTATAGAATATATTTGCTTCTATCAACATAAGTTTTTAGCGGTTACTGTCTCTCAGGGATTGTAAAGTAAAACGTCGATCCCTTGGCGGTCTCCGACTCCAACCAAATTCGTCCACCATGTCGTTCTACAATTTTCTTGCAGATTGATAAACCAATGCCCGTTCCCGGATAGTCAGTACTGCCATGGAGACGCTGAAACATTACAAATAATTTTTCAAAGTTTTTCGGATCTATTCCAATACCATTATCGCGAATTGAGAAGAGCCACTCATTTCCTTTTTGTTCAGCAGAGATTCGAACTCTTGGCGCCTTGTTGCTGCGAAATTTGATGGCATTATCAATTAAGTTCTGAAACAGACTAATCATTTGCTGGGGATCGGACATGATTGTCGGCAGTTTGTTATATGTCACTATAGCGTTGCTCTCATCAATTGCTGTATCCAAGTTACTTATTGCCTCTTCCACAATAAACGAACAATCGGTCGGCTTGATATTTTTTGCTTTAGTTTCAATCTGGGAATATTCCAGCAAGTCTTTAATAAGCATCTGCAGTCTCTGAACAGCTTCAACTATATATGAAATAAATTCGTCAGCTTTTGCGTCGAGTTTGCCTTTGTAACGTCTTGCCAGCAGCTTTGCGAAGCTCTCAATTGATTGTAGCGGCTTCTTCAGATCATGTGAAGCTATATAAGCAAAATCTTTTAGTTCAGCATTGGATAGTGCCAATTCTTCTGATAATCGTTTTAATTCCTCTTCAGTCTTTTTAATTTCAGTGATATCTATAATCATGGCTTGCTTGGACAATGTTCCATCTGTATGATATATCGGTGTATTCACTATATAATACCAATGGTTGTCTTTAGGACTCTGTATTTCCCACCGCACAGTTTCACCTTTGAATACACGCTCGTTGACACACCATGGACAGACAGAATCGAGAGCATGTAGTGCCTTATAACATAATTCTCCAGTTGCGTCATAGCCTGTACGCTCAATACATTGTCTGTTCATAAACTTGATGAGGTAATCCTGTGAACAGATATATATGAGTCCATCGAAAGCTTCTACAATAGCACGGTATCGCTCTTCGCTCTCCTTTAATGCTTTCTCAATCAGCTCGTGCTCTGCTTCTTTTTGTTCCAGTTTTGCAATATGTAGGAGCACTTCGGATTCATTTGTTTCTTGTCCTGTTATTTCTTCTTTATTCTTCATATTTGATTCCTACTTAATTTTCATCTCTGTAAAGAATGCCATTTAATCCTGTAAATATTAAAAATGACAGGCATTCTTTGGTAGGGAGAACCAACCTGTGTAATGGGGGATTTTATATGGAAGTAGATAGTGTTACTTCATTTGCAATATTATAATTTTATTGAGGTTGTCTCTTTCATCAAGAGAGAATTCCAATACCTCCCTGTAGCGTCTCCAAATAACTTTTATCAAAATTTACTTAACTTGTCAAGTTCAGTTCAATCAACTCAGTTCAGTCAGCAGAATAGTAAAAATCCGCAGGTTGTCTAATAAGACTTGTACTGTTTGCACAGGCTTGAGTCGTTGATTGTATATCAAAACCGGGACACATCCCATATTTCAATGAAAGGATATAAAGAAATTGTGACAGGAGGGGCGAGGCTCAAAGAGGCTTTAAAGTTAGGGAAGGTTTTTATATCTCCTTCTTCCCTTATTTTTTTGCTTCATGTATACTGACAATAAATAATATAGGAGGGGACTGTATGACAAAAGTAGAATTGATCGAAAGAATCTCAAAGGAAGTTTCACTCTCAAAGGCTGACGCAGGCAGGGCACTCAATACGATAATCGATAATATTACGAACGCTCTGAAAAAGGGACAGAAACTCACACTGGTTGGCTTCGGAACTTTCTCCGTCAGCAAAAGAAAAGCACGGACAGGGCGTAATCCTCAGACAGGGGCAGCTATAAAGATTGCAGCAAGGAAAGTGCCGAAGTTCTCAGCCGGCAAGGCTTTTAAGGATGCGGTGAAAAAATAGGCATTCTATCTATCTCTGACCTTAATACTTTTCAATAAACTATGAAGTGGGATTTTACGCCTGAAGGTGTCAGAAATAGGAAGGCTGATTATACCGGTAACAAATTGTTACCGCCGAATTAGTTCCGTTTTAAGGGGATGACCTTCTTTCTACTTTTTCTACTTTTGGAAGCATCTTTTATATTGTCATAAACCGTGCAGCCATTTTTCTTCTCACAGGCATAACAATCCCCTTCGCAGCCGTCATCAACGTAACTGAACCCCAACTCGGAAAATATCTTACTGAACTGTTCAGGGTCATGCACATATTCATTAAATTTCTCAACCATTTCTTCAAAACTTAGCTTTATTTTCTGGAGGTTTTATCGGAATGATTTTTCTTTTCCCTTTGAAGGGATCAGGCTTTTTAGGTTTCAAGACACCATCTCCATAAAAAAGCATGATAAGGTTTTCTTCATCATTTATTCAAATCCTTTCTCTTATCTCTAATGTATTTTAATATTAGGTAAGCGGCAAAGAAACTGATAAATAGAAAAACAGCCACATATTCGATCTTCCTTTTATCTATGCCTATGTCTTTCAGACTGTCCCCACCTACATATCCTATCGAAACCATTACGGCAATCGTAAAGATAACGGTGAAAGCATCTGTCAATAGAAATTTCAATGGGTGCATTCTCATAATTCCAGATACGAGAAAGATTTGTGCCCTTAGACCAAGAATATGCCTCCCAAACAATATTAAGAAGATTCCTTTCTTCTTGTATTTTTCTTCAAGCATTACAAGCCTTTCTGGGGATAATAACTTTTGAAACCACTTGTGGCAAACAACCATGCGACCATATTTTCTACCAAAAAGATAAAGGATGAAATCTGCTATCAAAACCGCTGTGTATACAGTGAGCAGGGCAGGCATCGGTTTTACTAAATCTTCGTGAATCAATAATCCACATAGAATGAACGTGGCATCTTCAGGGAAGAAGGGTACTCCTATGCCCCCGAGGATAAGCAGTGCAAATAGCCCAATGTATGGGTGATTCTCTATTATCCCTGTCATGCTATTCCGCCTTCTTTACGGTATTTTTGCCAACTCTTTCAATTTCACGGCATTTTTCATGGCAGAACCACCATGACAGTTATTAAACATTACATATGCGACCTTTGCCCTCTAAGGTTTATTTAATCTTGCAGTCTATTTGCAACCAGTTATCCCAGAAAGTATAATCTATCGTGGCTTCCATCCCATCAAATTCATGTGCGCTGCTTGTTTATCAGTTCTAAAATTTATATTTAATGCCGAATTCAATTTCATTAAAAGTTGCACCGTCAAAATTATCCTCCGTTACTCTTAACAGAGACTGCATAGGAATCAACTCAGCATTTTCAGCCTTATCTCTGTAAAAATATAAAGTAATCACAAATAACCCTGCAACTGAATTGAGTACATTTATCAGATTGGCTTGATAGAAGTCTGTATCTCTATGGTGTTTAACTTCATCACAAGCGGTCCACCAAACAGGCACTCCGTTGCTCTCATTCCACTTTTCCCATGGCGTTAGATTTAAGCCAAATCTTGGTATGGTCACTTTGAAATTAGGAAACTTTGGATATGTAGATTTTATTTCATTTCGATATTGATTTATCCTGTCAGCACTTGAATTGATATCTATTTTTCGACAAAGTTGTTTTGCAATCACATCGACCTCAGATGAAGCCGCAAGTAAAATCCTTGCCATTTCAAGTGAGTAACATTCAAAGTTTGAATCACAAAATTCGACATATCTCGATAAAGTCTCTAAATCCTTTTCGAGAGATAGAAAAAAATTCCAGTGAATTAATGAATCAAATGTCCGAATTACCATAATTTTTTTACTGCTAACAAAGTAACTATAGAGTTTCTGATTATCTTCACAAATTCTATCATACCCAATCGGGTTTTTCACAGATTTCGTATTTTCTAACTGGATATCATGCGTCCCTAAAATTTAAGCCGTCGTTTGAAATGTCGATTTCCGGCAGAAGTTATGCAATTTGGAAGACTCTTGCTTGAAAAAAAACCGAAAGGATTCTCAAACCATATTGGGAGCTGAATCTGCGAGAGAGATGCTGTTATCTCAAAATATCGTAAGACTTAAGGACAGCTATTTACGTGTATTGTATGGCAACTTCATAAACAATATCCGAGTGGCTGGTGGAGGAATCTGTTCCTGTACAACTAAGTTCTCCTTTTACCTCTGCTTTGTGGTTTCTGACCATCGCGGTTATAACCTGGGTCAGATCAAACCCACCATCAACACAGTTTTGTCTTAAGCAGTTAACTATAAAGAAAGCATCGCTGTTAGGAGTGAAATGAAAGGTCCGGAGTATCGATCTTGACCCGGTCTGGCTATATGTCATATTCATGACAATGTTTGCAACTTCAGGGAAGTTTGTAGCTACGGAGCCTGCTTCGAGTCTCTGCTGTATAATCTCCTGCTTCTTCTCCATCATTGCTGCACGCTTATTGTTAATCATGTTCCTCTCATTCTTCTCAAAGGAGAAGGCTCCCTCAAGCAGAGGGAGCTTTAACCAATCGATTAATTATAGTTTGACTACATTGATCGCTTTGGGACCTTTCGGGCCTTGTTCAGTATCAAAGCTGACATTGTCACCTTCGGCAAGGCTTTTAAAGCCACTGCCCTGGATGGACGTATGGTGTACAAAAACATCTCTGTTGTCTTCAGCGGTAATGAAGCCAAAACCTTTGCTGTCATTGAACCACTTCACTGTTCCTGTTGTCATTTTGTTTACCTCCTTATAAAAACTAAAATCTCAGAAGAACTCAATAAAAAAGGCCACAAAGCTAAAAGTCTTTGGGGCCTATTTTGTAAACGCAAAAACCTCTAAAATTCTATTCATAGTATATTACTTCTTTAAGCAGTTAGTCAAGGTAATTCTGGGCAGGGGGAGTCTCAGTGATTACGGGGAAGATGTTAATTGGGGAGGTTGGGTTGCTTGAGGGAATCAAGAAACGATAGGGTTAGCTCCCTGCAACATCTTCTTCAAAACCTCAATGGGACGCTGGTACCTTATTGCTACCTTGATAGTCCTGTTAATCTGCCGATGATTTTCTTTTTCTCTTTGAAACCCGTCCTTGAGGTTCTACTCCAAATCTGAGATCATTTATCCTAACCGCCTCAACAATATCAGAAGCTACTGTTTCAAAAGCCTCTGTTGCTTCAGGCAAGTAAAGCCATTTTTTCAGGACAGAGTGTTGAACTACATCGGGAAAGTCTTCCATGATATCTTGATGGAACTGATAGTCAGTCGGGATCATTAAACCATACCAGGGTTCTTCTCCTGATGCAAGAACAAGCATAAGCCTCCCATGAAGATAAACCGCAAGACATCCAAACATGGGTTTTTCCAAATAACTCGATTCTTCCATTAAGGGTTCAACAACCCAAAGGAGGGGATGTTGTTTCTTTTTCTTTTTTCTCGAGGAAGGCATATTTGAAATTAACTAATCTTGACAGGAAGATGCAAGGTCATATGGATTGCTCAAACATTAGGTCAAGTCTTTCTTTCACGCAGAAATTCTTAGGAGGGTCGGCAGCCAGTCTTTTTGGGGGGGACTGGCTGCCGATAAAGGGATCTTCTTTTTTTGAATAGCATAATGAATGCCAAGAAAGAAGTTGTTGTTTTTCTTAATTTTTTGGTGTTCAACTATAAAATGATGCAGGGCAAATTGTCTTAAGGTGAGTCATTTTGCCTATATTAATCTTGTGATGTTAAATTAGTACTAATATATACCAGAAAAGGGCATTGAGGAAGACAGGAGAAATAACCTCTAACATCAATACAAGGGAGATATAATGATGAAAGTTATTGCATTTAATGGAAGTCCAAGGAAAAAATGGAACACGGCAACATTGCTTGAAAAGGCACTTGAAGGAGCTGCCTCACTGGGAGCAGAAACAGAACTCATTCATCTGTATGATCTAAACTATAAAGGATGCATAAGCTGTTTTGCCTGTAAGACCAAAGGCGGCAATAGTTATGGCAAGTGTGTGGTCGATGATGACCTGACACCAGTATTTAGGAAAATTGAAAAAGCCGATGCCATCATCTTGGGTTCCCCGATCTATTTTGGAAATGTTTCTGGAGAGATGAGATCATTTATGGAGCGTTTACTGTTTCCGAATCTGACATATACCGACCCTCCGCAGTCGCTTTTTCCCAGAAAGATTAAGGCGGGGTTCATTTATACGATGAATACCCCAGAGGAGCAGATGCAAGAACGTGGCTACGTTCAACTCTTCAAACTTCATGAAATGTTACTACGTATGATATTCGGGGCTTCAGAGCATATGTGCAGCTTTGATACTTATCAGTTTGATGATTATTCAAAGATGGTTTCAGACCGCTTTGATCCCAAGAAGAAAGCACAGAGCCGCAAGGAAATATTTCCAAAGGATTGCGAAAAAGCCTTTGGAATGGGGGCCAGATTTGCCAAATTAGGTTCTGAGGACTTTTGAGGCAGTTTAGGATAGGGCTTTGATCAGATATTCTATAGGTAAGTACTTTTCGTGAAGTTTGATATTAAAGGACATCTTTTGTCAAGATTCTTCAGGGTGTTATATAGTTCTCATAATTATTTTGACACTTCTATATCTTCATATCCTTATCGCCTTTCTCTAAATTATGCAGGATTTTCAGAATAAGCTCATTCTGTTGTTCCAGATGCAAAAGAATTGCCTCAATTTCTCTTTCGGCTTTAACGTTTATTTCAAAATCGGATTCTGCTCTTATTTCAGCATGTCGCCCCTGAAGGTTTTGTCCTATCATAATTAAAGGCATTAAGAAAATCTGTATCATATTAGATATAAAAAGCCATAAGACAAAGGCAGGGAAAGGGTCAAACCGTAATTCTTTTGGGCCGAGAGTATTCCAACCAAGCCAGGCTATTGTCCATATGAAGATGATAATAAAAAACCCCATTGAACCAATATGATCAGTAATCCAGACTGCAAACTTATCCAATGGAGTGAGACTTTTCTTATGCTCGACGTTGCTATTCTTTATCGGTTTACGCAGTTTTCTTAGTTCTTCATGAGATAATGGATGTGGTTTGTCGGTCATTTCTACCCCCTATTGATATTTGAAGTTAATATTGTAATCATTATAGCAGGTTCAAATTACTTCACGGGTAGTTGTTCGATCCTCAAGCCTTTGAAGTATGTCTTGTAGAAACCACGATCTCTGGAGAGGAGAATTTCCGCATTGTGAAGTGCATGGGCGCCTATCATAAAATCACTAATGATGTGCTGCCTTATTTTAAGCGGGGATTTGCATGCCGGACAAGCAATGGATATGGATTTTCCACAGGAGGGGCATTGTATTTGAGCTTTCCTGTTTCGTCTATATTCCTTCCATGTTCTTCCCGCAAGACTCAAGACACGCTGATCAGACGGTACGAGCCTTATCCCGGTGTCCGCAATGAAAGAACGTAATTCCTGTTCCTCTAAAAACTGCGAAGATAGTTCGGCATATACAAGTTCACAAATGATCAGCTGACCCTTGGAAATATGCTGGTCGAGTAATTCTTTTGAAGATTTTAAGAAAGTCTCATCTGGAATAAGGATATCAAGCAGGATATTCGTATCTACCGCTGTTATCATTTCCCCCTCAATTCGTCTATTACAGCATCGGATTTCTCCCCCTTGCGCTGTTTAAGTTTCCCGATCCATTTATCGAAGGGGGATTTTCCAACAGTTTTTTTGATAATAAAAATACCGTTTTTTTCTTCAAACCCTATGCCTTCGCCTGGTTGCACTCCGAGTTTATCCCGCACTTGTTTGGGGATGGTGATTTGTCCCTTGGATGTTACCTTCGCTGTTAGCATGCACACCTCCTGTAAGGAATACTATCCTTACTTTCATAGTAAGGCGTCAAACGTGTTTTGTCAATGACATAAAAGTGGTCCTGAGATCACAAAATCTGGAAATACGAGCTTGCACAAACACCAGTGCAACCCTGCTATTCCGGCTACAAAGTGCATCTTGATATAAAGACATTTATCCCTTGACTAACAGACAAATATCTAATATAGTATTTAAAAGGAGAAGCTAAATGACATTATCAGCAGCAAAAACCAAAACTACTGCGGTCCCAAAGGCGATCACAACGATCAAGGATCTGGGGACTCAAATTGCGGACAAAGATCGGATGCATGCCCTCATAAAACATGGGATGCCCATCCGTATAGCGGACAATCTTAAGTCGTTGCTGTCTCTTGGTGACAGCGATCTTGCTCAGATTCTTGGTATAACATCAAAGACCCTTCAGCGAAAGCGCAAGGCGCGTACAACGTTAACACCGGTAGAAAGTGACCGTCTCTATCGAGTTCAATCAATTTTCGCACTGGCGGTTAAGGTTCTTGGTACCCTTGAGGATGCAAAGGAATGGCTTAGCACACCACAGATTGACATAGGAGACCGTGTGCCACTCGAACTTCTTACCACATCAGCAGGGTCGTCTCTCGTTGAGGAAGTACTGAACCGCATGGAATACGGTATTCTTGCTTGATCAGAGTCTGGCATATAGGTAAAAAAGACTACGCCAATGAATTTTGGTCCGGCAAGGGAGCTTTTTACTGGGGTGGTCGCTGGACACCGAAAGGTTATCCGGTGGTTTACACAAGTGAAAGCAAGGCACTGGCTCTTTTGGAAATTCTCATTCGTTTCAAACGCCAAACTGCCAGTAAACTTCATTGGGCGATAGGATATGCTGACATTCCCGACTACACTATCTACACCCCTCCTGAAAAAGACCTTCCCGCAGACTGGCGAACCTATCCATATCCTCCCACGACAGAGGCGTTTGGGCTATCGTGGCTAAAGACAGCAAAATATGCTGTTCTGTCAGTTCCGTCCGCATTAGAACCAACATCTCGAAACTACCTCATCAATGTCCAACATCCGGCCGCCGGCAAAATCCGCTTTAGTAGCATACAAGACTATCTTCTCGATCACAGAGCGTAAGGGAAACAAATACAGTAGACGCACTCAATACCCGATATCATCCATATACCGGAGGGAGAAGAAGGATCGATAGCATTGTACAGAATCCTGAACCCGGAGAAATTGACACTCGATGAAGCAATTGTTCTAATTGGCTTCTCAGGATGCACCCTATTAAGTGCCGCTCACTTGACAAGATGTAAGCGTTCAAGTACCATTAATTATGTTAACATAACCATATATTATGGTAATGGGAGAGGTGATGCTTGAAGGAGTTTTTGGAAATATAACAATTGAAAGAATACTCTTTACGCTCATTGTGTATGGAGAAGGGTATCCCCTCGGGATGGCGAAGAACTTTGTTGAACCGGTGAACAGGTTTCAACAGCAGTTGAGGCGGCTCGAAAACGCCGGGGTAGTAGTGAGCCGTCTTATAGGCAAGGTAAGGATATACACTTTTAATCCCAGATATCCCTTTCTTGACGAGTTGAAAGCTCTGCTGGAGAAAGCCTATGAATTTCTTCCTGATAAAGAAAAAAAAGCTTACTACAGTGGGCGTACAAGACCGAGAAGAGCCGGCAAGCCCCTGTGAAGAAGGTCATACAATAAAATATCATGTCTTTCTGAAGAGGGTGCGAAAAAAAGACTGATGACCTTTTGACTATTTGTTTGCTGAACTTGCTTATCAGGACGGGTAAAAAAGTGATTTGAAATTCCACAGCTAAGAATCAAAAGTCAATAAGCAAGTCTGACCCTGTAATTTGTTCCTCCTGGATTTTCCGCACTCATTCTCCGAAAGTCATTCGGGCAAGTTGTTTCTTTAATTCTTGCTGTTCTTTCGCGTCTGTTGATGTGCTTAGCTGATCTGCCAATTCGAAGAATCTGCGTTTCTCCTCTTCTTTTGATCGCAATCCAGTTTCAATGAGTTCTACGAGTATCCGATTCGAACTCACTTTTCGGCTTTTCGCCAAGGCCTTCACGCGTTTAGCTATCGGAGAAGGGAGAGAGACGCTCTGGCGAACTGCTTTTTCAGTTATACCCATAAAATAATTATACACCATTTTGCATCAGAATGCACCATTCTGAAAGTAGCGCTCAGGGGAAAAGGTCCTGATTGATGTTGAACGGCTTCGAAGTTTGACCCGTTATCGGCAGCTCAATTGGATTCAGTCCTTGAATCATTGGGCCTTTAGCGTAGATGGTAGGTCAATTTTCAATGCCGCTTTACAAGTTACATGAATTTGGCACAATTTTGAAGCAAAACGAGCCTAAAAAAGGGCAATATATCCTTGCTGAAGCGGCATATATTTTCGCACAGTAATAAAAGATTGGTGGCGGCGCAGGGATTTGACACCACCGATTTCCCTTCCGTATAAAATCCCTTTAATTACAATGTGTTACACTCATAGGCTAATTTAGGTTCGGTCTGAAAATCGTTGAAAAGTGACCTAATTGGTGACCTAATTTTACCAGATTAGTACCCGTTTACTCCATAAGAAATTATTACTGGTTTACAAGAAAAATTTCTGCTAATTTTAGAGTATATTTTCTATGTCAGGCAACCTTCTTATTCTTAGGCGTGGATGGAATTATCTTCTGCAAATCTTTATTTATTTTCCTTTTCTTTTCCTCAATGTCGTATGCAGTTTGAAGGTTAATCCAGAATTCAGGGGAATTACCAAAGTATTGTGAAAATCTGAGGGCTGTGTCTACTGTGATACTTCTTTTCCCACGGATAATTTCACTTACACGTGTTTGGTCAATGCCTGTAGCCTTTGCCAGTCGATAGGATGTGATACCCATGGCGACAAGGAAATCTTCTTCTAAAATTTCACCAGGGTGTATATTTGGTATTCTTTTCATAATTTCTCCTTTTTAATTGTGATAATCTACAATTTCCACGTCAAAAGCATTTCCATTTTCCCACCTAAAACATATTCTAAATTGGTCATTTATGTTTATACTGTGTTGTCCTTTTCTATCTCCCTTTAATGGGTGTAATTTATTCCCTGGTAATATTCTTAAATCTTGCAAGGTAATAGCCGCATGGATATGACGGAGTTTCTTTCTTGCATTCCTTTGTATTTCAACGTATTTTCTTTTTAAAAACTACGAGGAACTCCATATGCTGCAATGATTTGAAGGCGATTTCTAATTTCAAGAAAATGGCTACAATTTTACCTTGAGCAGATCAAGAATCTTTTGCTGACTGTTATCCGGGGTGCAAACAATTCGGCACGAAGAGCCCTGCACTTGAAGTCTCTGCCTTCTCAGGCTCTTTAATCTCTCAATCACATACTCAAATGTCCATCTGCGGTGTTTATTTTTTCCGTCAGACTGAAACAGAGGCTTTAGTCTCTGATTCATATGCCACTGCAAGTAGTAGGCAAGCATGCAAAGAAACACATGACAGCGGATTCGGTCGTCGGTCTTGTGATAAACGGGCCGCACCTCAAGCTGTACGCTCTTTAAGTTCCGAAACGCCTGTTCTACAAGAGCAAGCTTTTTATATGATGCCACTATTGCCTGCTTTGCCATCAGCCCGGCAGGAACATCGGAGGCAATGATGTAACAGCCGTCAATCAATTCCTCAGTCTCGATCTTCTCTGTTTTTAATTTCCATGTGAGACGTCCATCCTGTACTGACCACTCTACAAATTTACCTGTCTTCCACTTTCCCAGAACCTTCCCCACCCTTGCCGCTATCTTCTCGTTTGACGACTTCCGTTTTGATTGGGCTATGCTATCCAATGCCTTTCTGGTGACCTCAATCAAGCCTTTGCGTGTCACAGCTTCCCTTGTAGCGGTCTTTGGATTGCGGCATAAGCAGTATCGCCGTCCTATCGCCTCAGGATCCACTACTTCAATAATCTCCTTTTCATCAAACATATCGATCTGAATCACCTTGCGTTCCAGTAGCTCTTTTATCTGGTGGTGTGTTAATGCCGATATTATATTGAGCCCTTTTACATCCTTAACCTTTTCGTAATTGGCATGAGTAACCATTCCACGATCACCTACAAAGATTATCTCCTGGATCCCATATTTTTTCTGCACCTCAGCTATTTTATCGGGTACCGTTTGAGCATCCTGAGTATTCCCAGGGAAAACTTCCACACCCACAGGGCACCCCTCGGGACTGCAAAGCAGCCCTATCACCATCTGTTCATGCCCCCGCTTGCCGTCCCGGTTATATCCGAATTTAACGATCTCACTGTCTTCATACTCGCCCTCAAAATAACTGCTGGTTATATCGTAAAGCACAAGCGCGCCGTTTCGGAGATGCTTTTTCGCCAATGTACTTTGGATGGCATCCTGCCTCTGTAAAAGACGATCCATAGGCTCATAACAATGCTTATCTACGTCAACCGGCCCTTCTATCCCGCAGAGTTCCCATAATGCCGTGTCCTCCCATCTGTGCGATAAAGCCAGCTTGCTGCCGCTATATACTAAACGGCCGATTATCATGGCAAGACAGTCTTTAACCCACTGCTCGGAATATCTCGAATAAATCATCTTGTCCAACTCTAATTCCTTCGCCAACTGCAATACCGCATAGGAAGCGCCGTACTCTTTCGATTCCGCGATTTTGTGAGCGTCGGCTGAACCCTTTACCAGCACATCGCCCCTGAAGGCGGCCTGTATGAGCTTTAGTTGTTCAAGACTCATATCCTTAATGGTCCCATGTGTCGTGTGCCTGATTTCGCCCTTCTCACGGAAGGTAGTGCGAATAACGCCGTAGTGCTTATTGCCGGAAGTCTGTATTTCGAGATGGGGGCGTGGCTTCTTTTTAAATGGCATGGCTACTATTATAGGATATGATTACCACTATGTCAACTATAAAATGCTATATTATATGGCTACATTTGAAAGCCAAATACACGGTAATCTATTGTAATATAAGCATTTATGGGTGTTTTCATAAAAGAAAATACGTTTCAAACGGGAACTTCTTTGAAAATTCACCTTCCCATATTATCTGTGTTTCCTTGTCTTTCCATGACAGAATCATAATTTAATAGTAGTGGATTAGAATACTATTGTCAAGCGTGATTACGCACAATGTCTATGAGGAATCTCTCAGGATGGGTTAAACAGGTGGGACAAAGGAATCCTTTGTTTGCGTCTGTTTTAAATCTACCCTTGCACTTAGGGCATTTACCTTCTGCTCTGATACCTTTCAATGATAGCCCCCATAAATTTACTGTCTCAGGGGACCAATGATCCTGATCTGGTGCTGTATTTGTCAACTGCTGTTGCTTTTTTTGCACAGGTCAACTTTTCGGTCGACCTGAGAGAAAGTGTCAGCAAAAAAAGCCAAGCACGCAACAGGCTTAAAACCTACTTCTCCTTTAAAAAATTCCGTTAATGACGGTTTTGTTATTTATTCCTTTACTTTTTTGGGGAATCTACTGTTATACTGCTCAGAACTTTTCCTCATCAATTCAGCCACGTCATATTTGTACTTCAATCTTTCCTCAATTATTGAACAGTATTCAGAAGATATTTCAATCCCTACATAAGCACGATTTAATGTCTGTGCCATGACACAGCTTGTACCAGACCCAGCCATAATATCTAAGACTGTTTCAAATTCATTACTGAATGTTCTTATGATGTCAAACGCTAAGATGTCAGGCATAATAGCTGGGTGAAGGTATGCTGTGGCATCCTTGGACGAATAGTTTTTACCCGTATAGTACCTCCACACATTGTCACGAGGACTGAATTCTGGTACGGGTTTCCTCTCAAATGAGACTAAATCACCGTTAGCAAGCCTTTTCGATGCCTTCCCGAAACCAGTTGTGCCCGCACAAGTATTCCTTTTGTCAGAAATCAAATTCACTGTTTTGGGTTTCCCTTTGCTAAATATATAAACAGGCTCAATTACACTGGAGTGACCTCGGATGTCAATAGTGGACACCAAACCTTTCATGCTGCCAGCTCTCGTGCATAGAATTGATACTCATAAGCAACTGGGGATAGATATCCAAGTCTTGCCTGTCGGCGCTGCCTGTTGTAGAAGATCTCGATATATTCCGTGATATCCTGCACTGCCTCTTGTCTGTTCCTGTAGCGTCTGTGATGGACAAGCTCCTGCTTCAGCGTGCCCCAGAAACTCTCCATCGGGGCATTGTCATAGCAATTCCCTTTTCTACTCATTGATGCCGTCATGCCGAACTGATTAAGAAGCTTCCGATAATCATGAGCACAATATTGGCTCCCGCGATCCGAGTGATGAATCAGCCCCTTCCCTGGACGCTTCGCTGCAACGGCACGGAATAAAGACTGACTTACAAGGCTCTTCGTTATCCGTTCTCCCATTGCGTATCCGACTATCTCACCGTTAAAAAGATCCTTGTGCGCGGCAAGGTACAGCCATCCTTCATCGGTCCAAACATATGTTATATCGCTCAACCATGCCATGTTCGGCCTGGATACTTCAAACTGCTGGTCCAGTAGGTTCTCAGCCACCGGAAGCGTATGTTTTGAGTCAGTTGTAGTTTTGAATTTCTTCGTCTGCTTACAGCGTATACCGAGCTTCTTCCTGAGTCGCTTGATCCGGCAAACACCCACTGCAATACCGTTGTCTGCCAAATCCTTCTGTAATCTCTCAGCGCCGCATACCCGCCGTGTCCTCTTATGTGCAGCCTTAATCTCAACCTCCAAGCGGGCGTCTTCCTGCCCCCGCTTAGAAAGCGGCCTTGTCACGTGTGCATAGTATCCGCTTGCCGATACGTTATATATCCGGCACATCAGCGGCACTGAATATTGAAGTCGCATTTCTTTCATTAGCGCGTACCGGGCAGCGACTCCTTCGCAAAGTACGCGGCAGCTTTTTTTAGCAGATCACGCTCCATTCTCGTCTCTACCAGCTCTTTCTTTACCCTTGCCAGTTCCATCTCTAGCTCCGTCAGTGGCTTCTGTGTCTTGCCTATATCTTCCAGCTTGCCAGCTTTATGCGCCTTGACCCAGTTCCCTAACGTCGAGGGCGGCAATGACAGCCGGTGAGCTGCCTCCAGCAACGATATACCCCCGGCTAACACCATCTTCACTGCCTCCCCACGAAACTCCTTCGTGTAACGTCCCTGCGGAATCCCTTTCATTCTGACACCTCCGTCTTTCATTTATTTTATCTGACTTTGGTGTCCACTTTTTCCATCCTACATCAGTTCACCAAGGAGATGATTACGGCATAATTTATCAGGAGGGATGTCCCATATTCTCATAGTGGAGAAGTCTCATGATTAATCAAATCTTCCATCAGCTTTTTTGGTATACGCCCTCACTGCTTTCCGTGATAACCAGCCTATTGCTTTAGTACTCCTGATATCAAAGTCTGGAACATAAGGCTTTATATCCAGCAAAGGTGTTCCGTCCAATATATCCAGATCTTCAACATGGAGTATGTTGCCCTGAACCCTCAGTAGCCTGACAATGGACATCCCTATAGCATTTGGGCGTTTCGGTGCCCTTGTAGAAAACACCCCCCGCAGACTGTCATCCAGAAATGGCTTTACCTCAAGTGAATAACCTTTGGAGTAATGGAAATGATAAATCAGGATAATATATTCAAATCCGCCAATGTCTTTTAATCCATCTGCATACTTCTTCTTTACCTCAACGGTTCCCCCAATTCCTTTTGCCCCTGTCGGCTGTATAGGCATTCCCTTAATGTCTTTATGAGGCGAGTGAATTATCCCGATTGGATAGTATATTATCTCTTTAGGAATCTTGTTCATGGCTGTATTTTACTATAATGCGAGTGGTGAAGTTGAAACTGCGTTATGACATAATACTTATGAGGTGTACTAATGAATAAGAGTAAAGCCATATTGAACAGTGCCATAGTTCTTTATTTCATCATCTGTCTTGAAATCCTGATAATGATCAGCCCATTTGCGGGTTTCTTTTATTCCGTGTTTAACCCCTTCCTTCTTGAGACGGCAAAGTATCCCGCCACAAGATGGTTAAGTTCCTTTTTCCTTCCCCATATGGTAGTCCCCCCTGATGATTTCCTGAAATCAATACGAATATTAGGGTCAGTTCTGTTTGTGGGGGGAATTGTTGTTTTTCTCATCTGTGCTATTCAGGTATATACCAATAAATTTTTCAGAAAAGGTGCCGTTTCAAAAGGACTGTACACATTCATAAGACATCCTCAGTATTTGGGTCTTGGTATCACTGGTATTGGTTTATCCATCCTCTGGCCCAGATTCTTAGTTGCCATCCTCTGGCTTGTGATGATACTTATCTATTATTTTCTATCGAAAGATGAGGAAAGAAGAATGCTAAGGGAACATTCCGCCACCTACAGGGAATATATGGAAAGAACAGGCATGTTTCTGCCTAAGAAAATTGAGGATTCTGTTTCCCTTTCAACCATTCTTGGCAAGATAGCTCTTTTTGTTCTTATTGCTGCCGTCACTATTGGGGGTGCTTTCTTCCTTAGAGATTATACCGTCACGCATCTTCCTCTTTGGACTGATACCAATGTGGTTGCCCTTGCGATTCTTCCAGATGATATGGAAAAGATGGAACACAGAATGGGAGATATTCTTAACATGGAGGAAGTGAAAACACGTCTGAAATACGATGGACACTACCTTGTTTATTTCCTGCCTCCGAATTACATCATGCAGGGTCTAATAGCGGATACTGGAGGGGAGTGGAAGCTTTATAAACACGAACATACTATCGGAATGTTTGCCGATTGGATAATTCATCCCTTCAGTCATTTAAAGGAAGGGCATCATACGATGCATGGGTCAGAGGGTCATGCCGAGCACAGCATGACCACGGGAGTTGAAAGAAGACTAGTATTTCTGAAAGTGGATAATGTGACGGTTAGTAAGCCTTTCGATGTATTTTCTATCAATGCAATGAGGATACCACAGTTTATGATAGATATGGATATCCATAATTTAAGTATTCACAATCTTAAAGAACTGTCCAAGGATACGGGCTGGGGTAAAGTACCAACCCCGATTTTTTGATGCCTTGATGAAAAAAGCGAACATGGTTTGAAAAAAAGATTATCTTAATGCCCCCTTATCAACTGAATTAACCTTTTAAGAATACGCCTGAGTTTTCCTTTTTCTTTACTCTCATATAGGGAGGGATAGAAGGTAAGCCAGCCTCTTATGCTTGATAATGCCCATTAAATATTATATCAGTTTGGGCGGTATTCAAAGGTCTTCAAAAAGTCTTTCCTGTCAGGTGAGAAAACAGTACTAAAAAAGAGGTGGTGCAATAATGGCAGCATCCCATAGCCCTTCACTCCCTCAGACAATAGGAAGTCTCGGTTATCCTGGGGAACATGTTAATTGGGGAGGTTGGGGTTCCTCACGGGTATAATAAAGGTGATTCCAAGAAAGAAGTTACTGAGAAGTTTTACCTAACCCCTCGGCATTTTTTTCTTCCGCCTTCTTATCCGCAATATTTTCAGGTGGAGCATTTACGGAAGGTTCCGTAACGGATAAATCCACAGCATCTTTGAAGTCGGTCTTTACCTGTTCCTTGATGTCCTCTAATGATTTCTTTAATTCAGCCCCTCCCTCCAGTGCTTCTTTAATACCCGATGTATCCTTAATCTCATTGAGTCCAGTCTGAACTTCTACCTTCACTTCATCAAATGATTTTTTCAGGCTACCGAGTCCCTTACCGATTGCTCTTGCAACCTCTGGAAGTTTCTTTGGGCCAACAACAATGAGGGCAACAGCAAAGATTACAACTAATTCTCCTATGCCGAAATCAAACATTTTTTTATCTCACTTGTTTTCAATTTTAATATCTAACTTTACAATCGATTTTTATTTATCTTCTTTTTCCTCTGTCCCTTCTTTCTTGGAACTATCCTTCTTTGGTTCTACGTCTATTGCATCTGCTTCAGCTATACCTTTTTTGAAATTCCTGATTGCCTGTCCTATGCCACTTCCAAGTTGAGGAAGTTTAGTGGCACCAAATAAGACAACAACTATTATCCCGATAAGGAGTATGTCCTGGGTTCCAAACATTTTATGTTTCACCTCATTCCTTTATGAGTCTATTTTTATTATAGACTATTAAAGAATTTGGGAATGACGTCATTTTAAAGAGGAGGGTCGGCAGCCAGTGTATAGGGGGACTGACTGCCGAGTAAGGGACCTTCTTTTTTGAGTAGCATAATAAATGCTAAGAAAGAAGTTGTTGTTTTTCTTAATTTTTTGGTGTTCAACGAGATAAGGATGCAGGGCAAATTGTCTTGAGGGGAGTAATTGTGCCTATTCCGCCGTCAACCGTAATCTGAAATTCATACTGATAGGCAAGGTCAATATTTCTTAAATAAGGTTGCGACACCGTTGTCAAAATAATAATATCCATATAGTTCTGATATCATCAGCATAGTTATTAATCCCAGTGCTGTTAATATTATTCCGACAAAGAAGATTTTCTTTTCAATCCCTGTATATCCACGAATAACTTCTATGGGACTAAGAACTATAACTTTTCTTTTCCTGATGTGATACAGAATGGATGCCAAGACTAATAAAATTACACCTACCAGAAAAATAACAAAGGAAGGAATCAGGTGGGGATTAATGTATAACCATTGGAGCACTTTATCTGCCTTTCGGAAAACCTCACCGTGAAAATAGGTGTCATTTGAACAAGGCTTCCATATCATCCACTAGGTCGAGTATGCGATTCCCGTCTTTTTTTATTTTTGAGCGTGAGGATTCTTTTTTCAAGTTGGAAATTACTTGATCCATCTGCAATATAATTCCCCCACCTTTATGCTTCTGGATAGTCGGCTTAAGCGTATTCCAAACATCTTGCAGTTGGATAATGGGTTTATTCAGTGCATCGGAACTATTTGATATGTGAGATAACAAAACAATTTCCCTCCCCAAATAATCTATTCGGCTTATATCCAGAGGAGTTGTCTGAGGGTAACAGTCCTGTAAATCAATTAATAATGCAGTGATTTGATTTGCGTTTAAGGCAGCCCGTATAGGCTCATTTCTTTCTTTTGCTAATGCTCTTAATCGGGAAATGAGATACCTGAATCTATTCACCGTGGATAAGGACAGTCCCTTATCCAGCATTTCATCTTCAACTTTTGTCTCATTTCGAACAATAACGTCTATAGCAGACTGAGCCTCTGTCCACTCTTTCTTCAAAAGAAAGTCAATTACATTTTCTGCTTTCTCCGCAACAAGCTGCACTTCTTTGGGCATCGATTGTTGAGAGGCTTGTGCAGCAGAGCCGAATAAAAATAAGAACATCGCTAATGCAATTCCTAAATATGTCTTAATTTTTTTCATGCTTCACTTGAAATTTACCACTTTTCAAACAGCAGTTCAATAACAATGAGGAGTGGTAAATATTATATCAATTTGGACGACATTCAAAGGTCTTCAAGATGCTTTTCTATCAGGTGACTGATGGGTAGGTCATGAATTCTCCTGATGTAGTCGGCTTAATTCTGACACAGTTTCAAGTGGGATTGTGGAGAAAGGGATAGATTACCCTTTGTCGGGGTCTCAAAAAGGTTGAAAGTGGGATTTGGTCAACGCTATGAGGCTAATAAGAGTATGGCTGAGTTTCCAACTCTTTGTCGGCACAAAGGGGGGTAAATAAATGAGAGTTTTTAACAGGGGAATTTCAAATGGCTGAAGTCAATACCGTAATCTAATTTCTTGATTAGTTCCAACTTCAGTTGTAATACGTAGTCCTTCCCATACCTGTCGAGTGTTATTGATTCATTTGTATGACCAACTGTTTCTTTCAATACACTATCTAACGCAACGGCTTTTTCTTTGACGATTTCCTGTTTCAATTGATTTATAAAATTATGTCGCAAGCTATTAAATGATTTCTTAGGATGGTCTGTAATGTATTTTGCTTCATAGTCGTTATACCATCGGGAAAAATCGTGTCCATAGCCGTCTCGTCTTCTCTTTAAATTGCTCCAAAGGCGTTCATGCTTCACTGACTTGACATAATCTATAAAGCCTAATTTCAGCAACTCAGGAGAAATAGGCACCAATCTCTTGCTTGACACAGTCTTAAGAACTTTATCCTCTTCATCGTTAATATCGAAATACGGTATCCCGAAATCTTCCTTAATATCCGACTTGTAAAGTTGAGATATTTCACCGAGACGGCAGCCACTATATAAACCTATTAAAGGAATCCAAAATCTCTCAGGACGCTCTTGATTAACTTTGACAAAAGCAGGGGAAGTAATTAACTTCCTAATATCATCTTTTGAATAAGGGTCTTTTTCCTCACTTGCTTTTGTCTTCTTCTTTATTGCAATTTTTAACTTGTAAGCAGGATTGAAATCTATATACCCACGTCCTACAGCATATTCAAAGATTGCATTTATCCTGATAAGATTCTTATTTGCTGTCTTTATGCTTAATATTCTGCAAGGTGGTAGGTCATCATTTTTAATCAGATTAATTACTTCCTCTAACGGAAGGTCTCTAAGGACTTTGTGTTTGTTCACATTAGCAGGGAACTTGATTAATAACCCCCGATAGTCTAACAATTCGGGTCTATCGTATTCCTTAATGTCCTTGTCTCCGATTATTTCAACAAATTGTTTGTAGAAGTTCTGTGTTTCTTCTGCATTTTTGGCGTTCCAATCCTTACCGTCAATTTTTTCTTTGCAATATTGAGCGATTACCTTAGACAGTAGTTTCCCCTTCTTGTCAGAAACTTGTATCGGGTTTCTTTCGGGTGGAGTGACAGATAAGGATTTATCATACTCTGTATCAAAATTGCCTTTTATTCTTTCAATCTCAATATTATAGACCTGTATCAAAGCCTTCGTAAATTCTCTGCAAAGTTTTCTGTAATCATTTGAATTTTTTTCAAGGGTTATGGATTCTTCTGCCAATAACTCATCAACGTCACGCTCTACCCAATGCGTTTGGGCTAATGGCAGACTGTTTTTGAAGATATCAATCATTGTCTGATATTGCCCTATGCGGTTATCACGGGTTTCTAAGGTAGGATACAATTTGGCTCTTATGGTTAAATCCTCAAAACTGTTTAACATATTGTCCAAAAATTTACGGGCAAGAAGTCTCATTTGCTCTTTGTTCAAGATATCGCTCCTAATTAGGTTCACAATCCTATAAAAATTATCGGTTAATACTTTAACTGATGATAAGGCAGTTTTCAAATCTTTTGTCTTGAGAGCCTTCTTAATTATCCCACACTGGAATATGTCTTGTAGGTCTTTTGGTATCTTTGAACGGAAATAATAGTAACCTCTAAAGCAGTAAAGGTGTCTCATGGCTTCCTTCCTCCCCAAAGTGACCTAAAAAGTGACCTAATTTGAAGTAAGCCTATGAGATATAAGAGAAATCCTTATCTAATAAGGACTTAGAAAAGGCTGGTGGCGGCGCAGGGAATCGAACCCCGGACACTGCGGATATGAGCCGCATGCTCTAACCGTCTGAGCTACGCCGCCGCTGAAATACAATAAAAAGCAAGAAGTCAATAAGGAGCGGAAGAATTCTCCAAAAACAAAAACAAATTATAACAGAAGAAATCCATTTAATGGAAGAGTTCGAACCTCCGGGCCCTTATATTGATAAGCACACCCACTGATATGAGGTTTGACAGGAGCGCCGTGCCTCCGTAACTCATGAACGGCAAAGGCACCCCTACGACCGGCATCAAGCCCAGCGTCATCCCGACGTTAATCAGGAAATAGATAAAGAACATGAATGTTATTCCGAGCGCAAGCAGCCTGCCGAATTCGTCTTTCGCATTTTTTACTGTATCAAGCCCTCTCATGATCAGAAGAAAATAAAAAAACAGGAGTAGTGTGCTTCCGAAGAACCCCCATTCTTCCGCAAAGACCGCGAATATAAAATCAGTATGTTTTTCCGGCAAAAACCTGAACGGTCCTTGTGTGCCGTTCAAATATCCCTTCCCAAAGAATTTTCCTGAACCTACCGTAATCTTTGACTGGTTTAAATGGTAACCGATGCCTGTCGGATCGACTTCGGGCTCGACAAAGGCGACGAGCCTGTTCTTCTGGTAGTCTTTGAGCCCGCCCCAGAATATATTGCCGAGAAAAGGCATGGATATTAAACCGATAATGATAAACAATACCGCAACCTTTTTTTCAAGCCCCTTTGCTATTACTAAGGCAATAAAAATCGAAAGGATTATTAATGCTGTACCGAGGTCAGGCTGTTTAAGAAGAAGGATAAAAGGTACAAAAGTTATGAAAAAGAACACCCTCAAGAGTGAAATCGTGTCTATGGGGCTTTTTAGGGTGCTCAGATACTTTGAGAGCATGATGATGTACATGAGCTTAAAGAATTCAGACGGCTGGAATGCGATAGGGCCGAGATTTATCCACCTCTTTGCGCCCATGCCTATCTTTCCTATGATAATTACCGTAATCAACAGGATAATACCCGTCACATATAAAGGGGTTGAGAATCTGCTGAGCCAGATATAGTCAAACCCGACGATCAGGAATAGGGCGGCCAGGCCGAGTATGAGCCAGGTCACCTGCTTTATATAGAAAACGGAATGCTCTTCCGCGGCGAGAGGACGTGTTGCGCTGTAGATTGTCATAATGCCGATTAAGGATATAAGAATGGCAACCGAAAGCATTATCCAGTCGAAGTTGTGAAGTAATCTGCGGTCTATGCGAAGCATCTATTGATACCGGGATACAAAGGCACAGACAAAGTAAAAATGACAACCTGGCGGAAACAAGGGTTTTACCTGTACCTTGCCTGTTCCTATGGCGGACACTTTGCGCAGACAGAAGTAAAGAGAGAAGTAGAAAGATACCTGTCTCCCCTATCGGGCAGGATAACGACTATGACCCCGTCCCTAAGCTCACTGGATTTTCTGAGTGCAACGTACATTGCGGCGCCGCTCGACATACCTGCGAATATTCCTTCCTTTACCGCCAGCATCCTTGTAGTATCAAAGGCCTCTTCGTCGTTGACAAGATGCCTTTCGTCGAGACGGTTAGGGTCGAATATCTTCGGTCTGATGGACTCCGTCATATTCTTGAGACCCTGTATCCTGTGATGGAGCACGGGTTCAACCCCGATAATCGTGATGTCCTTATTGAACTCTTTGAGCCTTCTGCTGACTCCCATCAATGTGCCTGTCGTCCCCATGCCGGCCACAAAATGGGTGATCCGGCCTTCTGTCTGTTCGATAATTTCTTTGCCTGTTGTTTCGTAATGGGCCAGGGCATTTGCTTCATTGTCGAACTGGTTCGGCATGAAATATTTCCCGGGGTCTTCGGAGAGGATCTTATGCGCCAGCCTGATCGCTCCGTCTGTCGCCTGATCGGGCGGGCTTAGTATCAGTTCCGCGCCGAAAGCCTCAAGGATCCTCCTTCTCTCTATGCTGACGCAGGCGGGCATTGTAAGCTTCACCCTGTATTTCTTTGACGAGGCAACCATAGCAAGTCCTATCCCGGTGTTCCCGGACGTGGCCTCAAGAATTATTTTGTCCCTGGTGAGCTTTCCTTCTTTCTCGGCTGCCTCAATCATATAGAGCGCAATCCGGTCTTTGATGGAACCGCTGGGATTATTGCCTTCCAGCTTTGCGAAAAGCTTGACCTTTGGATTGGGGGTTGATTCTATGCTGGTGAGCGGAGTATTTCCTATGCACTGAAGAATTCCCATTACTTCATTATAAAGACGACCGCATGCGACGGTCAAGTAAGCGCGTTGATTGTATTACTAAAAAGGTTTTTAGTAAAGCCACATTCAGTCGCCATCTCGTCATTCCGGCTTGTCCGGAATCTTTTTTTGTTTTCAGAGGGATTCCCGACTCCCGAAAGCATTCGGGATTGCGGAAATCGACACGAGCCTTCGGCTCACAAAGGAGTATGAAAATAACTCCCCCTCGCCCCCTCTTAGTTTAAGATGGGAATGGGGGGCGTTAATTGAAGTAAATAGAATCATTTTCGGGTCAATGACAATAGTGAGGCATTATTTGTACCCTTATTAGTAATGCCTGAATTACGACCTGGCATTCCGGTTCACTGCCGGACGGCGTCAGGCATAGGGAGAGGTTTGTCTTCTTTCTTTGTCTTTGAGTTGACGTATTCTTCTATTGTTCTCTTTGCGATAGGCGCGGCAGCGCCGCCGCCGTGTCCGCCGTGTTCAACTAATACGGCGAGTGCGATCTCAGGTCTTTCAATGGGCGCGAATGCAACGAACCATGCATGGTCTCTGAATTTTTCCGATACGTATTGGAACCCGCTTTTCATCTTTACAACCTGAGCTGTACCCGTTTTCCCGCCGATGGGGATCAGGTCTGATTTCGCAGACCATCCGGTCCCTCCCGGCCCGTTCACAACGCCAAAAAGTCCGTTCTTAACGGTTTCGAGATTGGCAGGACTTATTTTCACTTTGCCCGCAATTACAGGCGGGGCGTTTTTAATCAAACTTGGTTTGTAAAGGGTCCCGCCGTTTGCTATAGTGTTTGTCATGACCGCCAACTGAAGGGGAGTCACCGCGACATATCCCTGGCCTATCGCCGCATTGAATGTTTCCCCGAGGAACCATGGAAGTTTTTTGTTTTCAAGTTTCCATTTTGTATTTGGTATCAAACCCTGCCTTTCTTTCCCGAGTTCAATGCCTGTCTTTTTCCCTAATCCGAAACTTGTCGCGTATGCATAAATTTTATCAATGCCGAGGCGCCTGCCGACTTCATAAAAGAATACATCGCACGATTCGACTATCGCCCTGTTTAAAGAAACTACGCCATGCCCGTGTTTTTGCCAGCAGCCGAAATGCCAGTTGCCGTAACGTATCTCTCCCTTACAGTCCACTTTTGTGCCCGGGTTGATGACCCCTTCCTCCAGACCGGCTAGGGCTGTGACGATCTTAAATGTTGATCCTGGCGGGTATTGACTTTGCAACGCCCTGTTAAGCATGGGATTTTTGGGGTCTTTTGTGATCGCCGTCCATTTGTCACTGCTTATGCCCCTTGTAAAGAGATTGGGGTCAAAGGAAGGCTTGCTTATTAAGCTGAGTATCTCCCCGGTTTCGGGCTTCATAGCAACAAGAGCGCCTGCCCTTTCACCGAAAGCCTTCTCCGCTTCCTTCTGAAGATTAATGTCGATACTGAGAGTGACATCCGTCCCCTTTATCGGCGTCTTTTCCTGCAGCAGCCTTATCTCCCTGCCCAGCGCATTTACTTCGATTATCCTTTTGCCCGGTGTGCCTCTCAAGGACTCATCAAAAAGTTTTTCAATGCCCCACTGGCCGATGAATATATCGGACGGCACGTCCTTGAAGGCAGGCTCTTTTGCCTGAGACGGGCTAAGTTTCCCAAGGTATCCTATAAGGTGGGACCCGACATCTCCATAAATATATTCCCTGCTGACCTCGGCTTCGATGATGAGCCCCGGAAAATCAGACCGTCGGGCTTCAATATGCGCAATATCTTCAAAATTCAGTGCCTGTTTTAATTTTACCGGCACAAAAGGGCTTAGGCCGGGTTTGTCTATCTTCTCGAGTATTTCTTCGACGGGTATCTTGAGGACTTTTGACAAAGGGTCGACTCTGCTTTTATCGAACTCATCCGGGATTATTGATGCATAATAATAGGGATAATCTTTTACGAGAGGAACGCCGTTCCTGTCAAAGATTATCCCCCGTGGAGCGGGAATACTGACTATCCTTAGCCTGTTTGCCTCTGAAAGCTTTCTGAACTCATTTCCCTGTAATATCTGCAACTGCCAGAGTCTCATGATAAGCAGGAGAAAAACTGTGATGACTATATAACTGATAATAATTATTTTTTCAGGTTTTCCGTTTGTTTTCATTAATGTTTTCCGGGCTGCCTATTGGATGTTTTTGGGCCTCAACAGTATACCTAACGGCGCATTCGCAATGGATTGCATGGCAATTATAAAAACAGCAGTACCGATGCCGACCGGCATTTTATCAAAGAGGCTCCTTGACACAAAAACAATAAAGCCGTCAATGAACGTAAGGACAGAAATACTTATCATGCCTAATAAAGGTGTCCATACAAAAAATCTGCTGTAAACAAAGGAAGAAAGATAACCAATGAGACCCTTACTCAGTAGATTAGGTCCCAGGAATGCTCCCGAAAGGCTGTCTTCCACTATACCGATTAAGGCGCCCAGGAACATCCCTTTTATCTCTTTGCCCCTTACGCCTGCATAACATGCCAAAACAGCTGTGAGGTTTGGAGTTATATCAAACAAAGATATGCTTCCCTGGATGATAAGGGTGCAAAAAATTATTGCTGCCCAGAGGAGGTATATCATCACTGTTCTTTTTTTATAATAGCGACATATTCGATCTTGTTATTGTCTACAAATGGCGTGACTTCTATGTCCTGGAAGATCCCGATATCTTTTTTGTTGACCTTTGATATATATCCAATCGGTATCCCCGGGGGGAAAAGTGAATCGAGTCCTGAGGTTATTATAACATCACCTTTTTTTACTTCCTCTTCGGATGATACATATTTCAACTGGCATTTCCTGAAGCCTGTACCGGATATTACACCTTCTGCCCTGGTATCCTGGACCCTTGCAGCCGCAGAGAAATTAATATCGCTGAGCAAAAGCAGGTATGAGTAAGAATGTTCCACTTCTGTAATTTTTCCTGCCAGACCCTTATCTGTTAAAACTGTCATGTCTTTGGTGATCCCATCTGCGGAACCTTTATCAAGGGTGAGGGTATTTGACCATTGATCAGTATCCCTCGCAATTACGCGCGCCGAGGCAAAGTATCCATGTTCCCTGTCCTTGAGGGAAAGCAGTTCCCTGAGTTTATTATTTTCGAGGAGCGTCTCCCGGTAAGACTGCTGCTCTCTGAGCAATCTCGATATTTCCGCCTTAAGTTTTGAGTTTTCTTCTTCCCTGATGAGCATCCTTTTGAATGGAGCTGTTATAGAGTCCTTGAGAGAATTCTTTATCTCATGGAATCCGTTGAGGACATGATCCAAAGATTTAAGCGGAAGCAGGTGATGCCTGTTACTCTGATAAGTCATCAAACTCAGGGATATGATAATAAAGAAAAGGAGCAGGAGCCTTTGCTTAGGCATTACAGATTAATGGCCACTCGTCTCAGGAGGTCAATTTCATCAAGCATTTTCCCGACACCACGCACAACCGCCGTCAACGGGTCCTCTGCCACAAAAACCGGAAGTCCTGTTTCTTCCCTTATCAGCAAATCGAGACCGCTGAGCAAAGCGCCGCCGCCGGCAAGTATTATCCCTTTGTCGACGATGTCCGATGCGAGTTCGGGAGGAGTATTCTCCAGTATGACTTTTATAGTCTCCAGTATGATATTTACGGGCTCGGCAAGCGCCTCTTTGATTTCCGCTTCATTGATGGTCAGGGTCTTCGGGATACCTGAAATGAGGTCCCTACCTTTTATCTCCATTGTGTGCTTATCGCTGCCCTCTGTTTTATACGCGGACCCGATGTTTATCTTTATCTGCTCGGAAGTCATGTCTCCTATCATGAGATTATATTTGCGCTTGATAAAGGCCATAATAGCCTCATCCATCTTATCCCCTCCGACCCGGACTGCCTTGCTGTAAACGACCCCATCAAGGGATATGACGGCAACGTCGGTGGTCCCGCCGCCGATGTCTACAATCATGTTCCCTGACGGCTCACCAACGGGAAGGCCGACTCCCACTGCGGCTGCCATGGGCTCGCCTATTAAATAAACCTCTCTTGCTCCCGATACCTGAGCGGCATCCTTGACCGCCCGCTGTTCAACCTGAGTAATTCCCGAAGGGACGCCTATTATCACCCGGGGAGAGACAAAACTCCTCCTGTTATGGACCTTTGTTATGAAATATTTCAGCATTTCTCCAGTGGCGTCGAAATCGGCTATGACCCCATCTTTCATGGGCCTTATAGCCGTTATGTTCGAAGGAGTTTTCCCGAGCATCCTTTTTGCTTCGACTCCGACCGCGATAGGCCTCTTATCGTCTCTTCTGATTACAACCACTGAAGGCTCATTGCAGACAATGCCTTTGCCCTTCATGAATACAAGGGTATTAGCTGTGCCGAGGTCTATGGCAAGATCATTCGAAAACATACCGAGTATTTTATGGAAAAACATTATACCTCCTGCGTTATCCGGGGACTCTTGATAACAATTGTTTTTGCAAACTCATCTCCAAGGCGCATCTGGTCTTTGCTCCCCAGTAAAATAATAAATTCAAACACAGAGACAAGCGCTATAAATATCCATCCGAACCAGAGAAACTTATATAGAAGATACCCGGCGCCGAAAATACTGTTCCTGAGTATCGAATCCTTGAACTCGCACGGTTTATGCGTAACCGCTGAGATAACCTTAAGCCCTATAAGTTTTTTCCCCAAACTTCTCCCGTCGAAAAGGCCATCTCCTATTAACAGATAGATCAATCCTGCATAAAATCCGACCTTCGGCAATAGCTCCGCTATTGCTGCTATGATGATGACGTCGAGGGCTTTGGCGACAGTTCTGAGAAGCAAACCTGCCTTTTTAGTTTCCTCAGACATTCAAAAATCTTAACAGAGAATTCCAGAGTTTTTCAAGTGTAGACTGTTTTTTGGTTAGTATAAAACTGTTGAGGTTTTATAGATTATTATGTTATAAAAAACAGTCTTTATGACCAAACATACCAACGAAAGCTGATATATAATGATGGAAATTGTGCTTGCCACGAGAAATGAGAAGAAAGTTGATGAGATCAGAAGGATTACGGCCGGAATGGAAGTCTCAATCTTTACCCTTGAGGACTTTCCGGAATGTCCCGATGTAGTAGAAGACGGGACTACATTTGAAGAGAATGCAATAAAAAAGGCCTTGGTCATAGCGAAATGTACAAATAAACCTGCACTTGCCGATGATTCCGGGCTTGAAGTTTATTCACTGAAAGGGTCTCCGGGCATATTGTCTGCAAGGTACGCCGGAGAGAACGCAACCGACAGGAAAAACACAGAAAAATTGCTTAAAGAAATGAACTCAGCGCAGGATAGGCGGGGACGGTTTGTCTGCTATATAGCCGTTGCATTCCCGGGTCGGGACGCGGATGTATTTTGCGGGTATTCTGAAGGCGCTATAGGTATGGAACCGAAGGGTCTTAATGGGTTTGGTTATGACCCTGTTTTTTATCCCGAAGGATACGATAAGACTTTTGCTGAAATGAGTGATGGGGAAAAGGATTCCTTAAGCCATAGAGGAAGGGCTTTGGAAAAATTCCGGCAATATTTAAGCAAAAAGTTAAAAGAAGAGAGTAAAGATATTAAATAAATCGCCGGCTTGAGTAATAAGGAAATCTTATCTTTATATCAAAAATATGAATTTGACTTAAAACATGCTGAAGAATATAGTTATATGTCTCTTTTTTATTTAAAATTAGCTCTGCCACGCAGTTTTTAAATTTTGTAAGCATATAGGTTCGTAACTTAATGTTGTTTTTCTTTGCAGATTAGATAGAAGTCGTTATTTTAAAAAGTCCTGAAAAAATATGGGGGTAGAATTATGAGAATTGTGTTGTTAGGCGCGCCGGGGGCAGGTAAAGGGACCCAGGCCAAGAAGCTGATTGAAAAATACGGAATGCCGCAGATTTCAACGGGAGATCTTTTGAGGGCAGCTGTCGGCGCGGGAACTCCCCTGGGTAAAGAAGCTAAATCTTACATGGACAAAGGTGAGCTTGTTCCCGACAGGGTTGTATTGGGGATGGTTGAAGAAAGGCTCAAACAGGATGACTGTAAGAAAGGCTACATACTCGATGGATTTCCGAGGAATACTGCACAGGCAGAAGCTTTAGACAAGATGCTCGGTACCTTGGGCATGTCCTTAAGCGCGGCCTTGAGTGTGGATGTGCCGTTTGAAGATCTGATGAAGAGGCTTACAGGCAGAAGGACATGTAAGGCCTGCGGGCAGATGTACAATATTTATTTCAAGCCCCCTGCAAAAGAAGGCGCGTGCGACAAGTGCAGCGGCGAATTGTTCCAGAGGGACGATGATAAGGAAGCGACCATAAAGAAGAGGCTTGAGGTATATAATGCTCAAACCGCTCCTCTGATCGATTATTACGGAAAGAAAGGCATAGTGAAGTCTGTTACCGGGACCGGAAACATTGACGATATATTCAAGAAAGTTTGCGAAACATTAGGGCTGAAATAAGAAAATTCAAGGTTTGCCTTGAAAATATAAATAAGGAGGAAATAGTATGGCTTTAGTAAATCCACTTGGTAAAGAGAAAAAACTTAAACCCCTATTACTGACAGGGGCGGCACTGGATGCAGAGAAGAAAAAAGCAGCAGGTCTGAAGAAGATCAATATCGGCTCACGCGAAACCGGTGACCTCATCATGATGGGTATCGGCGGTTTCACCCCGCTGACCGGCTTCATGACAAAGGCCGACTGGAAGGGCGTTTGCGCGGATATGAAGATGGCTGACGGTCAATTCTGGCCGATCCCGATCACGGTTTCCGCATCGAAGGCCGATGCAGACGGCATCAAAGAGGGTGAGGAGATAGCCCTTTTCTCCACAGAGTTCAACGAGATCATGGCGACTATGAAAGTCACCGAGAAATACACCATCGACAAGGCATATGAGTGCCAGCAGATTTACAGGACTACCGAGGTTGAACACCCCGGCGTCAAGATGGTCATGGATCAAGCTGAAGTGAACCTCGCCGGCCCGGTCAAGGTTTTGAGCGAAGGCACCTTCCCGACTGAATATCCGGGTCTCTATCAGCGCCCTGCTGAGACCAGAAAGTCATTTGAGGAAAAAGGCTGGAGCCGCGTAGCAGCATTCCAGACCAGAAACCCGATGCACCGTTCACACGAATTCCTCGCAAAGATAGCTGTTGAAGTGTGCGACGGCGTATATATCCATATGCTCCTTGGAAAATTGAAACCTGGTGACATTCCGTCGGATGTAAGACAGAAATGTATTGATGTGCTCGTAGAAAAATACTTTGTCAAGAATACCGTCCAGGTTGGCGGTTATCCTCTTGATATGAGATATGCCGGTCCGAGAGAGGCCCTGCTGCATGCAGTATTCAGGCAGAATTACGGTTGCAGCCATCTTATCGTAGGCCGCGACCATGCAGGCGTCGGCGAGTACTATGGTCCTTTTGATGCCCAGAAGATTTTTGAAGAGATCCCGGCCGGTTCATTGGAGACCAAGCCGCTGAAGATCGACTGGACCTTCTATTGCAACGCATGTGAAGGCATGGCTTCCCAGAAGACCTGCCCGCACGGCAAAGACGACAGGATATTGCTCAGCGGAACAAAGCTGAGAAAGATGCTTTCCGAGGGCGAAACGGTCACAACGAAGTTCAGCCGGCAAGAAGTCCTCGATATCCTTCAAGCATACTACGCAGGGCTTACCGAGAAGGTCGAGATCAAACTGCACAAATATGCAGAAGGCGAAAAGAAATAATTCTTATTTAAGAAAAAATAAGATAAGCTGCACAGTATTTGAAAAACGATAAATCATATATTTATGAATAGCAGGCGTAAGTGGGGGCGATCCTTACTTCGCCTGCATAATTAGGTTTATTGAAGGAAAGGAGGTGGAAGACAGTCAGGTTCTCAGTTATAGTTTTTCATCAATACTTTAACTTATAACAATAAAAGGAGGTGCATTTAAATGCCAAGTTTTGTAATTACTGAAAAGTGTGACGGATGCAAGGCAGGGGACAAGACTGCATGTCAGTATATCTGTCCTCACGATCTCATGATCCTCGACAGAGATAAGATGAAGGCTTACAATCAGGAGCCGGAACAGTGCTGGGAGTGCTTTAACTGTGTAAAGATCTGCCCGCAGCAGGCGGTCGAGGTGAGAGGCTATTCAGACTTTGTTCCACTCGGATCCCAGACTATTCCTTTGAGAGGTTCTGATAATATCATGTGGACGATCAAGTTCAGAAGTGGTCTGACCAAGAGGTTCAAATTCCCCATCAGGACTACAGTGGAAGGCACCGTTGATCCATATGCAGGCAAACCAGAGCCTGATTTTGCAACTATTAAAAAGCCGGGCTTCTTTAATAGCCCAGCAAGAACTGAATAATCGAGGAGGTGAATATAAATGGAAAAAGAAACTTGTACGTTTTCATATTGCAAGAAACCCGAAGTAACTGAAGTTGACTGTGATCTCCTGATCATGGGCGGCGGTATGGCCGGCTGCGGTGCAGCTTTTGAGGCGTGCCGCTGGGCAAACGCGAAAGGAATGAAAGTAGTATTGGTCGATAAGGCTGCAACTGACAGAAGCGGCGCTGTCGCAATGGGTCTCTCCGCTATCAACACATACGTCGGCGAAAATAAAGTCGCTGATTATGTCAAATATGTCAGAAACGACCTTATGGGCATCATCAGGGAAGACCTTGTATTCGACCTCGGAAGGCATGTGGATAATTCAGTCCAGTGTTTTGAAGAGTGGGGACTCCCCATCTGGAAAAAAGGCGATGACGGATTCTCAATGGACGGCCACCAGGCTATTGCAGCCGGGAAAAAATCCCTGAAGGAAGGCGGCACACCGGTAAGAACCGGTAAATGGCAGATCATGATCAACGGCGAGTCATACAAGGTCGTCGTTGCAGAGGCTGCAAAAAAGGCCCTTGAGACCAACAGGGCTGCAACCGGTATGGCACAGAACCATTTTGAAAGGGTATTTATCGTTAAGGCTGTAATGGATACAAACGGCAAGAACGTTGCCGCAGCCATCGGATTCAGCACAAGAGAAAACAAGATCTACTCATTTAAAGCAAAGGCAATGCTCTGTGCAACTGCCGGAGCGGTCAATTGTTTCAGACCGAGGTCGGTCGGTGAAGGTATGGGCAGGACTTGGTACCCGGTGTTTTGCGCCGGTTCAGGTTATGCATTCGGCATGCAGGCCGGTGCAGAGTTGACCCTTATGGAGAACAGGTTCGTCCCTGCAAGGTTTAAGGACGGTTATGGACCGGTCGGCGCATGGTTCCTCTTCTTCAAGGCAAAAGCTACTGACAGCTATGGTGAAGACTATTGCACCAATAAAGAGTACTTTGACGATGCAGTCGCAAGATATGGCGACTATGCAAAGAATTTGGGTACAGCCATCAGGAACCATCTCATGATGAGGGCCATGAGGGACGGTAAGGGCCCGATCCTTATGCAGACCCCTGCAGCGCTGGAAACAATCTCCAAGAACATGAAAGAGAAGCTCGGTGAAAAAGAAGGCGCCAAGCAGGTCAAGCACCTTGAAGCAGAGGCCTGGGAAGACTTCCTTGATATGGCTATCGGACAGGCATCTCTCTGGGCGGCAAGTAATATTGAGCCGGACAAGGTTGCTTCCGAGATCATGCCGACAGAGCCTTATCTCCTCGGTTCACATGCGGGCTGCGCAGGGTTCTGGGTAAGCGGTCCTGGCGATCTTCCAGGCACACCCGAACATTATTCCTGGGGATATAACAGAATGACAACCGTACCCGGTCTCTTCATGGCTGGCGACGTTGTCGGCGCCTCAGGCCACAAATTTTCATCCGGTTCTCACGCAGAAGGCAGAATGGCAGCCAAGGCAGCATTGGCATACATCCTCGATCACGCTGATTACAAGCCGTCACCCAAATTATCTCTTGACGAGATTGCAGCTGAACTCTATCTTCCGTTCGAGATCTATGAGAAATACAAAGTCTACACAACCGATCCCGTGATTAACCCTAATTACATTGGTCCAAAAGCACTCCAGGCGAGGCTGATGAAAATCGCTGATGAATATTTTGGTGGTTGCTCTACCTGGTATATGACCTCAAAGACCATGCTTGAGGAAGGGCTCAGAAAACTTGACATGCTCAAAGAGGACTGCAACAAAATGGCAGCAGCCAACCTCCATGAGCTCTTAAGGTGTTTTGAGAACTACCACAGAATTCTTTCGGTCGAGGCACATGCACGGCATATCCTCTTCAGGGAAGAGTCCAGATATCCTGGATACTACTACAGGGGTGACTTCAATAAGATTGATGACGCCAACTGGAAATGCTTCACAAACTCCGTGTACCATGCTGATACCAACACTTGGGACTTTAAGAAAGTACCATATGTTCAGATGTACCCGTAGTTGATATCGAATGGGGAGGGCAAAGCCCTCCCCATTTTTTTAGAGTCTCAGATAAGCTTTTTGCCGGTGGTTATGCTATAATACACCCCGTTTTCAATTAGTTAGTAGGTTAGAAAGAGATGGTTATACAAGGTATGGTCGCCTCTTTGTGACTTACTGCCTTGAAGGAGGGTTAATATGGCAGAAAATAAAAAGGTTCTTGTAGTCGGAGGCGGTATGAGCGGGCTCACCGCTGCGATTGAAACGGCGGAAGCAGGGCTTGAGTCTTATATCGTAGAGAAAAGTCCGTATCTTGGTGGAAGGGTTGCACAGATCAATAAGTATTTCTGGAAACTCTGTCCTCCCACCTGTGGTCTTGAGATGCAGTTCAAAAGGATTAAGAATAATCCTCGCATCAAATTCTTTACACTCGCAGAGGTCCAGGAAATCAAGGGTGAGGAAGGTAACTTTGAGGTGACCGTGAAGGTGCACCCGAGATATGTGAATGACAAGTGTGTCGGCTGCGATGCGTGTGCTCAGGCCTGCCCGTCTCAGCGGGACAACGATTTTAATTTCGGCATGAACAAGACAAAGGCTGCGTACCTGCCGTTCGAACAGGCTTTCCCATTTCAGTATGTGATTGACGGATCGTCCTGCTCGAAGGACTGTATGAAACCGTGTCTTGAGGCTTGTAAATATGACGCAATCGACCTCGATATGAAGCCTGAAACGATCAACCTGAAAGTTGGCGCAATTGTCCTGGCCGCCGGATGGAAACCCTATGATACGGGGAAATTGGATATTCTCGGTGCAGGTAAGATTCAGAATGTTATTACCAATATGATGATGGAGAGGTTGGCAGCGGGCGATGGGCCGACAGACGGCAAAATCGTGCGCCCCTCGGACGGAAAGGAAGTCAAGAACATTGCTTTCGTCCAATGCGCCGGGTCGAGAGACGAAAACCATCTCCCCTACTGTTCCTATATTTGTTGCCTGGCCACGCTGAAACACGCAATGTATATGAAGGAGCAATATCCGGACTCGAAGATACAGATCTTCTACATTGATATCAGGACCCCGGGCCTTTATGAAAACAGGTTTTACTGGAAGATAAAGGATGATCCCAGTGTCGTTTTTACAAAAGGAAAGGTCGCGGGGATCACGGAAGAAGCGGGCACAAAGGACGTGATTGTCGAGGTTGAAGATATTTATGCGGGAAAGAAGATTAAGGCAAAGTTCGACATGGTTGTTCTCGCAACCGGCATGGAAGTCTCGACCAAGGGATCAAATGTCGGGATTGATATCCCGTATACGCCGGATGGCCTTATTGACGATGGGGCCTTGAAAAAGGGGATTTATGCAGTGGGAACGCTTAAGAGCCCTGCTGATGTAGCAAGATCAGTCCAGGATGCGACTGGTGTGGCTATCAAGTGCATCCAGAGCGTGAATAGGAGGTAGGGATGGAGAAAAAATACGGAGTATACATTTGTAAAGGATGTGGAATCGGGGAATCCATTGACATAGAGAAGCTCGCCAAGGCAGCAAAGAAAGGGCCGTTTAAAGAAGAGAACATCAAAGTCCATGACGTGCTTTGCAGTCCGGAGGGACTACAGTTGATAAAGGGTGATACCAAGAAAGATGGGATCAACACTATTATTATTGCGGCCTGTTCCCCCAGGGTCAAGTATGAAGAGTTTGATTTTCCCGGCTGCATAGTCGAGCGGGTGAACATAAGAGAATTCGTGGCGTGGACGCAGCCTCCCAAGACTGACGACACCCAAAGTCTCGCAGAAGATTATATGATCATGGGCGCTGTGAAGGTGCAGAAAAGCGATCTGCCCGAACCGAAAATCCTTGAAAATCTCAGTAAGACAATCCTGGTGGTCGGCGGCGGTATCACCGGCATGACGGCGGCGCTTGAATCTGCCAAGGCCGGTTATCAGGTCGTCCTGGTTGAGAAAGAGGCCCAGCTTGGAGGGTTTGCAAATAAATTGTATAAAAAGGTCCCCACAAGGGATTTTACAAATCCTGTGATTGTAGATACAGAGATCAATAAGGTTATCGCCGAGGTCGAGAGCAATCCGAATATTAAGGTCTATAAATCGGCAAAGCTTGAAAGGACAGAAGGCCAGCCGGGTTTGTATGACGTGACCATAACTTCAAGCACCGGGTCTGAGACTGTAAAGGCCGGGGCCGTCGTGCTTGCGACGGGCTGGGTCCCCTACGATGCAACCAAGCTGGATTATCTCGGATACGGCAAGTTCAAGAATGTGGTGACGAACCTGGAATTTGAGGATATCGCGAGGAAAGGCGTTATTGTCCGTCCGTCGGACGGCAAAGAGGCAAAAAAAGTCGCCTTTATTCAGTGTGCCGGACAGAGGGATCCGAACCATCTTCCCTATTGTTCTTCCATGTGCTGCGTCACTTCTCTGAAGCAGGCGCGCTATGTAAGACAGAGCCAGGACGCCTTGGCGATGATCCTATATAAGGATATCAGAACGCCGGGACGGCTCGAGGCCTTTTACCGCGAAGCGCAGAACGATCCCGGCATTATGCTCACCAAAGGCGATGTGACCGGGGTTGCCGATGCAGGGAACGGAAATATGTTTGTTGAAATGGAAAAATCCCTTCTTGGGGACAAGATAAAGGTAGAAGCAGACCTCGTGGTACTTGCTGCGGGAATGGTTCCTACCACGAGGGCACCGCAGGAATACCTCGACGGACTTACGGTGGCTGCCTCGCAAGGCGATGATGCAAAGAAGGCATATTTAGAAACAACCCCGAAGCCGGAGTTCATTTTGAACCTCGCCTACAGGCAGGGCCCTGAGCTTCCGAGCCTTGAGGGCGCGGCCGGTTTCGCCGATTCAAATTTCATCTGTTTCCAGTATGAGACGAGAAGAACCGGCATCTATGCCGCAGGCCCGGTAAGACAGCCGATGAACATGACCGAGGCCCAGGAAGACGCCGCCGGCGCCGCCTTTAAGGCGATACAGTGCATCGATCATGTTGCCCAAGGTATGGCGGTCCACCCGAGGACATGGGACATCACTTTCCCTGACCCTCAGCTTATCAGATGCACGGCCTGCAAGAGGTGTACGGAGGAATGTCCCTTCGGTGCGATTGAAGAAGACGCGAAAGGTATACCTACATATATGCCTAACAGGTGCAGAAGGTGTGGAACCTGTATGGGAGCGTGCCCTGAAAGAATCGTATCGTTCAAGGACTACAGCATAGATCTGATAGGCTCAATGATCAAATCGATAGATGTGCCGGAGGAAGAGTTCAGAATTATCTCACTTGTATGTGAAAACGATGCGTATCCGGCATTGGATACAATGGCACTTCAACACAAGTCCATTGACCCGAGTGTTCGCTTTGTGCCGTTAAGATGCCTCGGCGGAATGCACCTTGTATGGATTGCAGACGCTTTTTCAAAGGGGATTGATGGATTCCTCCTTATCGGATGTAAATTCGGTGAGAACTATCAGTGCCATTTTGTGAAGGGAAGTGAGCTTGCAAGCGTCCGGTTCAGCAAGGTTGGTGAGACCCTGAACAAATTACAGCTTGAGGCGGAGCGGGTCAAGCTCCTGCAAGTTGCTATTGATGAATATCATAAGCTTCCGGACATGATCAATGAATTTGCCGCGAGGGTGAAGGAAATAGGCCATAATCCGTTCAAGGAATTCTAAAAATTAGGATTGTCGACGACCTATCAGTATAGGGAGGATATATATGGAACAAGAGAAAATCGAGGCAGCAAAGGCGGGAGCAACAACAACTCCGGCACCTGAACCAAAGAAGGATGATGCCGTTATCGCATTGCCCGATCTGAATTTTGTCCAAGCGGTAATCAACGGCGGAGGAGAATCCTTAAAGAAGTGCTACCAGTGTGCGACATGCTCTGTGGTATGCAACCTGACACCGGCTGATAAACCTTTCCCGAGAAAAGAGATGATACACGCGCAATGGGGATTGAAGGACAAGCTTTTCGGCAATCCTGATATTTGGCTGTGCCACCAGTGCAGCGACTGTACCGCGTATTGTCCGAGAGGCGCAAAACCCGGGGAGGTCCTGAATGTGGTGAGAAAATTGTCCATAGAAAACTATTCAGTTCCCAGTTTCCTGGGAAAGGCTGTCGGAAACCCGGGCGCACTGACACTCCTTCTCGCAATCCCTGCAGTTATCTTTCTCGCTATCCTTGCGGGCTTAGGCCATCTGAATCTGGAGAGCATCAGGAATGAAGCGGGAAAGATCGCGTACTCCTCTTTATTAAAGTCGTACTACATCGACGGTGTGTTTGTCCCGATATTCATGTTTGCCGTAGCTTCCCTTAGTATCGGTGTTTACAAATACTGGAAAGACATGATACGAACAACAGGTATTACGCCGAAAGGCAATATTGCGACCGCGATCACTGAAACCATCGGTGAAATACTCGCGCACAAGCGGTTCGAACAGTGCAATGTGACCAAAGACAGAAAGCTGGCCCATATGCTCGTATTTTTCAGCTTTATCGGACTCGCCATTACAACCGCATGGGCAGTCGTTTATTTATACGGATTTGAGATAATGGAAGCTATGGGTAAAACACCCTACTCCTGGATGCTCGGACCGTCACCATATCCATTGACCGATCCTGTCAAGTGGCTTGGAAATGCCAGTGCTTTAGCGCTTTTGGCAGGCATAGTTATGGTCATCAATAACAGGAAGAAAAACGAGGAAAAAGCGGGGAAAGGCGGTTATTATGACTGGCTTTTCATCTATATCGTGTTTGCAATAATGGCTACCGGCATTCTTTCCGAGTTAGTTAGGTTAGCTGATATTGCAGTTCTGGCTTACATAATATATTTCATTCACCTTGTTGTTGTATTTTTCCTTTTCGCATATGCCCCATTCTCAAAAATGGCTCATATGCTCTATAGGGCAACGGCAATGGTTTTTGCAAAAGCTACTGAAAGAGATGTCGAGGTTAAATAGTATAATGTTGCAAGAAAATTTAAAAGGAGAAGGGAGGTGGAAGGTAAAAAACAAATTGCCTTATTTTCACTTTTCACTTAACTAAGAAAGCTTAAAAAGGAGGGATAGTATGGGAAATTTGAGTAATACGATACTTTTTGCCTTAGGTTGCGGAGCGTTAGGCGTTCTATACGCTGTCATAACCGCAATGTGGGTATCAAAGCAGGACGCGGGAACTGCTAAGATGCAGGAGATTTCGAATGCGGTCAAAGAGGGTGCATATGCGTTTCTTGCCCGTGAATACAAAACTGTTGCAATCGTAGCTGTTGTCCTGGTTATTTTGATTGCTGCTATGGGATTAGGCATATGGACGTCTATCGGTTTCATCATCGGAACCTGTGGTTCTGCACTCGCAGGTTTTGTGGGCATGTGGGTTACAGTCAGGGCAAATGTCCGTACAACGCAGGCAGCACACCATGGCCTTCAGGCTGCGCTCAGCCTTGCATTCAAGGGCGGCTCTGTGACCGGCGTTATGGTCGTTGGTCTCGGAATTATAGGACTTGCGGGTTTTTATTTTATAGCAAAGTCGGCAGCCCCTGAGATGGCATTCCATGCACTGGTAGGACTCGGATTCGGATGTTCACTCATGAGCGTGTTTGCTCGTATCGCAGGCGGTATTTACACAAAGGCTGCTGACGTAGGCGCTGACCTTGTTGGAAAAGTTGAAGCAGGTATTCCTGAAGATGATCCCAGAAATCCTGCAGTTATTGCTGATAACGTTGGTGATAACGTAGGCGACTGCGCAGGCATGGCAGCCGACCTTTATGAGACATATACGGTTACGCTCGTTGCAGCAATGCTCCTTGCAAAGACGGTCTTTGGCGCTGACAGCGCATGGGTGGAATTCCCGATGCTCCTCGGCGGAATATCAATCATCGCTTCCATCATAGGAACATTTGCAGTCAAGCTCGGTAAAAGCCAGTATATCATGGGCGCCCTTTATAAGGGGCTTGCTGTTGCAGGTGTTCTTGCGGCAATAACATTTTATATTGTGACCGGCGAGTTTCTGAAAGGCGCATCAGCACAGGCTTCGCTGATCGCTCACCCCTCATTTACGCAGATGAGCGTTTTCCTCATGGCGGTTATCGGCCTTGCATTGACCGGACTGATCGTGGTTATTACTGAGTACTTCACTGCTTCGCAGTATCCCCCGGTGAAACACATTGCAAAGGCCAGCCTTACCGGCCACGGCACAAACGTGATCGCAGGCCTCGCCGTCAGCATGAAGTCAACCGCCGCGCCTGTTATTGTTATCGTAGCCTCAATACTTGGCGCCTATACATTAGGCGGCGGATTTGCCGGTGATGCAGCGGGTGGTCTTTTTGCTATTGCCCTGTCAGCGGTTTCGATGCTTTCGATGACTGGTATCGTTGTTGCTATTGACTCGTATGGGCCTATTACGGACAATGCAGGCGGTATTGCAGAGATGTCAGGACTGCCTGAAGAGATCCGTAACATTACAGACCCATTGGATGCAGTCGGAAACACAACAAAGGCTGTTACAAAGGGTTATGCTATAGGCTCTGCAGGTCTTGCCGCTTTAGTCCTTTTTGCAGAATATTCGAGGTCTTTCAATGTGCCGATTCTTTTTGACCTTTCAAACCCGATGGTTCTGGCCGGCCTTTTCATCGGCGGTCTGCTCCCTTATTATTACGGATCACTCCTTATGGAGGCTGTTGGAAAGGCGGCAGGCAGTATTGTTGAGGAAGTCAGAAGACAGTTCAGGGAGATCCCCGGCATTATGGAATACAAGGCAAAGCCGGAATACGGCAAGTGCGTTGATATTGTCACAAAAGGCGCCATAAAACAGATGATGGTACCTGCGCTTATCCCTGTTGTTGTCCCAATTGTTGTAGGTTTGGCACTTGGCAGGGAAGCACTCGGTGGAGTCCTCATCGGGAGTATCCTTACCGGACTCTTCCAGGCGATCGCCATGACAAGCGGCGGCGGTGCATGGGACAATGCCAAGAAATCCTTTGAAGAGGGTGTTACCGACGACAAAGGTGTCGTTCACAAGAAGGGGAGCGATGGACATAAAGCTTCCGTAACAGGCGATACAGTCGGCGACCCGTATAAAGACACAGCAGGCCCGGCAATTAATCCGATGATTAAGGTCATCAATATCGTTGCACTGCTGATCGTCCCGCTTATATAATTTTTAAAAAGTTAAAAGGCCGGCAGAGATTTCTGCCGGCCTTTTTTATTATAATGAGAGATAATAATTAGGCAGACAAGAATTTAAAATCAGACGGAAAGGACCGAATAAAGATGCCATTACCAAGCATGAAAGATGTAGAACCAACCAAGTATAAACTGGATTCGAAATTTAAATTCAGGTGCCATAAGGGAGTGAAATGTTTTACGAAATGCTGTAAAGATATTAATATCATGCTTACTCCATATGATATCATCAGGATTAAAAAAAGACTCGGGATTTCATCTGAAGAATTCCTCGATAAATATACTTACATGGAATTTGATGAGAAGTCTTCACATCCTCACGTAAGGCTGAAGATGCTGAATGATAATGAAAAAAAATGTCCGTTCGTCACCCCCCAAGGCTGTACGGTTTATACGGACCGGCCGGCAAACTGCCGCTATTATCCTGTCGGGCAGGGTGTCGTGAGAAAAGATTCGAATGAAGGGCCGATTAATGAAGAGTTCTATTTTTTTATCAGAGAACCTCATTGCCTCGGTTATCAGGAAGACACGGAATGGACAATACAATCTTGGAAAGATGACCAAGAGGTTAACCTCTATGATGATATGAACAGAGAGTGGAAAGAGATCCAGTTGAGGCGGCATCCTTTCGGCAAGAACCTTGATTCCAATAAACAGGCTCAGATTTACACAGCCAGTTACGACATGGACCGATTCAGGAAATTTGTATTCGAGAGCAAGTTCCTTGATATTTTCGATATTGATGGAGAAGAAGTCGAAAAGATGAAGGCTGATGAGATTGCATTAATGAAATTCGGGTTCAGGTATATAAAATATCTCTTGATGCTCGATGAGACTTTGAAGGTGAAGAAAGAATATATAAAAAAGAAATAACGGAGGTCCTATGTCAGATATAAAAAAAATATACCGTACCATTATGGCGGATCATTTCCCTGCTGAGATGGTCATTAAATTCGGGGACAAGACGTTAGTGTATAAGAAGAGGGCCTGGAAGATACTCGATGAAAAAACAGGTGAAATAATCGAAAAAGGGCTTCGCTATGGAGAAAATCCCGAGCAAGAAGCGGCCCTTTACGAACTGGTGAACGGGAATCTGGCGCTTGGGGCCTGCGAGTTTATACAGCCCGGGAACGGCCTTGTGAGCAGCATTAACGAAGAAGATATGATACAGGCCGGTAAACATCCCGGGAAGACAAATCTTACCGACCTTGATAACGGACTGAATATCATTAAATTTCTGATGGACCGTCCTGCCGCGGCGATTTTAAAGCATAACAATCCTTGCGGCGCTGCATATGGAAAGACGCTATCCGATGCTTACGATAAGGCCAATATGGCAGACCGGATAGCGGCATTCGGCGGATGCCTTATTGTAAACAGGCCGATGGATATAGAAACTGCAGAGATGGTCAGTAAGAACTACCTTGAGGTCGTCGCCGCACCTGAATTTGAAGATGGAACTATAAGCATACTGGCAAAAAGAAAAAATCTGAGGATAATCAGGGTAAGCAAAATTAACGAATTGGAAAAATACAGGGACATGCGATTTGTAGATTTTAAGTCGTTAATTGACGGCGGCATTATTGTGCAACAGTCTCCTGTCAACAAAATAAGATCAAAGAACGATTTCTTACCGGCTAAGACGACATACAAGGGAAAGGAATATAGTATCGACAGAAAGCCTGCTGAGAGCGAATATGAGGATATGCTATTTGGCTGGAATGTAGAGCAGGGCGTTACATCAAACTCCGTTATTTATGTAAAGGATGGCGTGACAGTAGGAATAGGGACTGGTGAGCAGGACAGGGTAGGCGTTGCGGAAATTGCAATTTTCAAAGCGTATACCAAATATGCAGATGCATTGTGCCATACAAGGTACAGCATTCCTTACAAGACATTTGAACTCGACGTAAAAAGCGGTAACCGCAATAAGGATGCGCTCCTTGAGATAGATGAAGAGACGAAGATGCAGAAGGGAGGGCTTATCGGATCTGCGATGGTTTCTGACGCGTTCTTTCCATTCAGGGACGGAGTCGATGCCGGGATTAAGGAGGGCATTTCTGCAATAGTTCAACCCGGAGGCTCTGAGAGGGATTTTGAATCTATAATCGCCTGTAATGAGGCCGATCCAAAAGTAACGATGGTTTTTACAGGCCAAAGGGCATTTAAACACTGAGGTCCTCTGCAGGCCGATGAATTGCTTTTTGCTTGAATCTTGTTTGATCTATCCTGCATTATAAAAAGAAAAAAGGAGTTTTGCATGCATAGAAATTTTGTGTTTCTGATTTTAATAATGATTGCTCTATTTTCTGTTTCATCTTTATCATATGCCGGCGATAATGCTGATAATGTGGTCGCGAAAGTAAACGGTACAATTTTTTTACAGAAAGACCTTGAACTCGAGGTAGACAGGTTAATACCAAAGATGACATTCCACCGCAATGTGCCTTTGGAAAAGCGTAAACTTTATTATGATCAGGCCATGGAGGCGTTAATCGACAGAGAGCTTCAATACCAGGACGCCGTTGCAAAAGGCATGAAGCCGGACAAAGAGAAGGTAGACGCCGAGATGGAAAAGATTAGGAAGCGGTTCAAATCACCGGATGAATATAAGGCTGCTCTTGAAAAAGACGGCCTATCTGAAGAGAAGCTGCGTGCGCAAATAGAGAAAGAAATGCTGGTGCAGAATGTAATCGCTAAGACGGTGACCGAGCCGTCAAAGGCGGGGGATGCAGAGTTAAAGGAATTTTATGATAAGAACACATCGAAATTTAAACACCCTGAGAGTGTAAAATTGAGACTCATCTCAACAAAAGACGAAAAAAAAGCCAAGGATATTCTTGATAAATTGAAGGCCGGCGAGGACTTTGGAGATTTGGCATATAAGATGTCTGAAGATAGTTATCGTGTTAAAGGCGGCGATATAGGATATATGCATAAAGGAAGAATGCTCCCCGAGATTGAAGACGCAGCTTTTAAAATGAAAGTTGGTGAACTGAGCGATCTTATTAAGGCGGAAGACACCTGGTTTATTATTAAAGTAGAAGATAAAAAGCCTGAACAACAAATGTCTTTTGAAGAGAGTAAGGGGAAGCTTAAAAAAGAGCTTGAAGATAAGCGGGCAAACGAACTCAGAGAGAAATGGATCGCCGGGTTAAAGGCAAAGGCCAAGATCGAAGTTCTCTTGAAAAAAGAGTAAAGAAGCCGGGAATACAGGATTTGCTTTTATGATATGAAACTGTTGACGAGTTTCATTAATTCCTGTGTCTGGATGGGCTTTGTAAGATAAGCATTCGCTCCTATCGCCAAAGCTTTATTTTTATCTTCCTCAGCGCCCTCCGTCGTTATCATTATGACGGGGATATTTTTATAAGAAGGGTTACCCCTTACAAGACTTACCAACTTAAGTCCGTCCATGATGGGCATGTTTATGTCTGCAAGGATGATGTCTATCTGTTCGGATGATAATTTTTTTAATGCGTCCACGCCGTCGGTAGCTTCGATAACCTTTGCACCCGGCACTCTTTTTATGGCAAACCCTATAAGCTGCCTCATTGTAGGGGAATCTTCAACAACAAGGATATTAGGCATTCATCCCTCCTTTAATCTCATCTTCTCGGCTTTTCCTTCAGGAGATCAAGGAAGCTCTGTATGGTCGTTAGCTTCCTCTCCGATTGTGTATACAGCCTTGATGAAAATATCGCTGTGGCAGCATGACCTGCTAATAGATTGAAGAGTTCATAATCAATATTTGAAAATGTGGTCTTTTGCACAAAAATTGAGTAAATTGAGATTACGCCGATTACATGCTCTTTGATCTTGAGCGGGATGCATACAATAGGGTTCGCAGGCTCGACTTTTGATGTCGGTGTGCTTGACAGGTCTTTGAGAAAGTAACTCTCTCCTTCCCTCGCGACTTTCCCTATCGTTCCTTCTCCCATCTTTGCCTTCGGCATTTCATCGAGGGGCAATCCTTCTGATGCAACAGGAACAAGTTCATTCGTCTTTTCATCCATGAGAAATATTGTAAACTTCTCAGCTCCGATCAGGTTGATTATTATTTCCATAACTATCCGCAAGACTTCATTGAAATCCAGTGTGGAATGGAGCTGGTAACTCGCCACATACAGGTTCGCAAGCATGTTGTTTTCAGTCTCTACATCAACATATTTCGATGCGAAATCCTTATTTTCTTCCTCTGTCTTCCTATATCTGTCCAGGATGGACCCGAGCTCGTCCTCCAGGATTTTTATCTTGTCTTCATAGAGCCTCGTTTTTTCCTCGTTCCCTGCCTGCTCTACAGACTCTTCGAGTTGGGCAATCCTGAACCTGAGTCTTTCATTCTCCTTAATAAGGTCTTTTGTGAATTCCTCTCCCCTTTTGAAGATTTGAAGAAACTCATCGGCCTTCTTTGAAATACTGGGTTCTTTTTCCATTAAGCCTCTGCTCTATGAATCTGCGTCTATACCTGTTTCTTTAATTAATTTTATTATCTCAATGGGAATCTCGGATATCGGCAAGACCCTCTCTGCCGCGCCTGCCTTAATTGCCTCTGAAGGCATACCAAAGACAACGGCAGTGTCTTCTGATTCTGCTATAGTATAGCCGCCTTGCTTTTTAATTTCCAGCATTCCCGCTTTCCCATCATTCCCCATACCTGTTAGGATAACGCCCATTGACTTATGCCCGAATATTTCCGCAATCGATGACATCATTATATCGATAGAAGGAATATATTTGTCGGTGCTTTTCGGTTCTTTAAGTGAGACATAGACCCTCCGTCCCTGTTTGTTGAAATACATGTGGTAGCCTCCGGGACAGATCAGTACTTTTCCGCTTTCAAGTTCGTCGCCATCCCGGGCTTCTTTTATGCGCACTTTTGACATCCCGTTCAGCCTCTCTGCAAATGAGGCGGTAAACCCCTTTGGCATATGCTGGCTTATCGCGATACCGACCGGAAAATCGGCAGGAAGCTTTGTCAGTATTATTTTAAGTGCGGCCGGTCCTCCTGTTGATGAACCTATGGCGACAGCCTCAATATCATATTTCGAAGTATCCGGGTGTTTACGCCGGCTGTCCTCTCGTTCGAGAAGTTCAAGATTTCTGCTCAGCTTATCCAGGCGGAAGTCCTTTATCCCCTTCACCTTTCTCAATAAGTCCTTCTCGAGTTTCTGAAATTCGGTGGACGGAATCCTTGGCGGCTTCGCTATAAAATCGGCTGCGCCGAGTTCGAGCGCCTTGAATACTGTCTTTGAGTCGGAATACGAACTGACAATGATCACGGGAGTCGGCCTGCTCTTCATCAGCCACCTGAGAAAACTGAAGCCGTCCATTTCAGGCATCTCAAGGTCCAAGGTGATTAGGTCGGGCTGAAGCCTGTGAGTTTTTGCCATTGCGTCTATGCCGTCAGACGCTATCCCTACTACTTCAATATTAGATTCCGACTCAAGCATTTTTTTTATCGTCTGCCTGCTGTATGCAGAATCATCAATAATAAGGACCTTAATCTTAGACATCTATATGAGCCCTTCTTTTTACAGGTCTCTGATAGACCATGTCATGTTTAAGATGCTTCAATGTAAAAGCGGTTGACAAGTTTATCAGTGATTCAGCATGACCTAATAACAGATACCCTCCGTCCGTAAGCCTTTCATGAAACATGTCTATTACCTTTTTTCTCGACGGCTGATCAAAATAGATTAACACGTTTCTGCAAAATATAACATCCATCGTACCTACTAATTTTACCTTGAATGGGTCGAGAAGATTAAGATGACTGAAATTTACATGGTTCTTGACAATGTCCGATATCCTGAACAAACCGTCTTCCTGTTTCTTGAAGTATTTGTTAAGGAAAAAATTCTCTGTAGTCCTGAAAGAATTTTTTCTGTAAATACCGCTCCTTGCCGCCTGGAGGACCCTCTGGTTTATATCGCTTCCGAATATCTCTATATTCCAGTTATGAAAATATCCCTTTTCGAGCACGAGCATGGCAATCGTATACGGCTCTTCACCGGTGGAACAACCTGCAGACCATATCCTCAGCCTCTTTTTCTCTTTATTTGTTTCCTTTAGTTCAGGGAGTATCTCTTCACTGAATGCATTAAGCTGGTTTTGTTCCCTGAAGAAATATGTCTCATTGACAGTGATAATGTCGATTATCGCTGCGAGCTCTTCGTCACGGTTTTTGTGATACAGCAGATACCTGTAATATTCTCTGAAGTTGCCGAAGTGGTGAGTCAGCAACCTCCGTGAAAGCCTTTTTTCAAGAAGGTACCGTGAGTCGTCGGCAAAATATATTCCACAGTAGTCCTTTACAAGATCCCTGATGAGCCTGAAAACATCTTCTTCAAGTGGTATTATCTCTTCTTTTTCAAACATTGGAATTCAGATTTTCCTATTAAATCAACTGATAGTCAATCACGGATTGCTTTTTTTAAGGCGCTCTTCAACTGTTCTTTTCACTATGGGATCTTCTTCGGTGTCGAGAAGCCTTTCAAGTTCATTCCGTATGGCCCCTGTGGCTTTATTACCTATCGCCTCAACAGCGGCCATTCTTGTCGCCCAGTCGCCGTCTTTTAAAAAAGGGAGTAAGCTGTTCTCGACGCCGTCAAAGGATGAAAGGGACTTTATCAAGGTCCTCCTGATTTCTTTATCCTCAGAAAAAAGCATGCCCAGTAATGCCGACCTTGCTTCATTTCCACCTATTTTGCTGAGAGACTCTATTGTTGTCGTTATAACGAATCCATTTTTATCGGAAAGAAGCCCGATCAATGGACCAACAGCTTTGTGGTCCCGGAGCATACCGAAGGCCTTGGATACCGCAACCCTTACAGAGACATCTGAATCCGACAAGAGGAGGGAAAGGGCTTCGAATGCACCCTTGCCCCCAATGAGGCCGAGGCTGAGAGCTGAAGATACCCTTATGGAAGGTTCTTCATCCGTAAGCGCAAGGCTAAGAAACTTGATGGAGTCTTCTGTTCTTAAGAGTGAAAAAGCCTCGACACATGCCTTCCTTACGTTTACATCTCCGTCTTTCATTGCGAAACCCAGAGAAGGCACTGTCTTTGTCGCACCTATTTTCCCGAGTAAGCAGGCTGCATTTTTCCTGAGCGCCGGGTCTGCATCCTTGAGCATTGCTGTAAGTTCATCAACTGAAAGGTGTGGCCCCATACCTGAAAGCGCTTCAACTGCAGCTTCCTGCACGTCATAATATGGATCAGTCAAGAGTTTCTTTATAGGTTCTATTGCACGAGGGTCACCGATTTTTGAAAGCGCTATCGCGCCGATAGACCGAATATGCCCATCCTCGTCTCCAAGGGCCTTCTCGAATGTCGCGTAATAGACATGAGAGGCTATCCTGCTTGCCACATCGTAAATAAAGCGCTTTTGGGAGACATTTTCCGTTTCGAAAAGCTTAAGGAGGGATTCAGGCTTGTCTTTTCCGATGAATACGAAGGCCCTCTTGATATCCTCTGAGAATTCCTCTTCCTGTGATATATCAAGGAGGGGAGCGTATGCCCTCTCGTCTTTCAATAAGCCGAGTATTAGTATTGAAGATGTCCTCACATCGGGGTTGCCGGACCAGGCATGTGTTATAAGAATATCCAACACCCTCTCGCCGATAAGTCTCTTTATCTCCGCTGTAATGAATTCCTCACTAATGCCTTTACGATAGAATCTCTCTATGGCCCGAAGGGTTTCTCCCTGTATAGTCTTTGATTGGTCTTCTAAAAAAGGGATGATATATTTAAGAGTATTTGGGTCCGCAATTAAACTCAACGCTTTTATAGCAGGCGCCCTGAGAGTTTTCTTGTTCAGTATCTTTACAAGGGCAGGCACGGCCTTTTTATCTCCAATTCTGCCGAGCGCATCAGCAGCGGGGTAGGCAGTCCATATGTCATCGCTTTCGATTATTTCTATTAAAGAATCTATTACGGAAGATTCGCCTATCTTGCCGATATGCTCTATAGCTGTAACACGGACATTTTCATCGTCATCCCGCAGTGCGCCGAGCATGAGCGGCAGGGACCTGTTGTCCCTGAATTCTCCCAAAACATCTATAATGAATTTTCTAACATCTCTGTTTTTTGTGTTGAAGGCCTCGATTAAAAAAGGGGTCGCCTTTTTATTCAGTCTTACCAAAGTCTCTATCGCGGAGTTCCGTGCGCCTGCGTTATCGTCACAGTAAAGGAGATTGATTAAGCCGTCTATATACTTTTCGACCTGATACTCTTCGATGAGGATGTCCGTCGCGGTGTTTCTGACCCTCCAGCTTGTATCTTCCATGGCGCTGAGGAGAAGTTTTATGGAGATATCGTCCGCTTTACCCCTCAGGCTTTCAAGGGCTTCCCTTCTGACCTCAACGTCACTATCTTTAAGAAGTCTTTCCAGTTCCTGCATCTTCCTCTAAGAGTTCCTCCGAGTCTTTCAGCATTATCTTCTCTTCTGAACTAAGAAGATAATCCAGATTAATGATGATTATGACCCTATCATCTTTTTTACCAATACCTGAAAGGTACTTTTTCTTTAATCCCTTGAATATAGCCGGAGGCGCGGCTATCTCTTCATCGGTGAAGGAGAGGATCTCTTTTATTTCATCCACAAGGAGACCGATCTTTTCACTGTCATACCGCACTAGGATGATCAGTTCTTTTGTCTCAGAGGACTGAATGCCGAACCGCTTTCTCAGATCGAGTAATGGAACTACTTCACCCCGAACGGTTATAACGCCGGACAGAAAATCGGGGAGTTCAGGCAGAATATGCACCTTTTGCCTGTTAAGAATTTCAACAACCTGTTTGATATCGATCCCAAAATCTTCATCACCGATCTTAAAGACGGTAAATTTCATAACCCGGTTCTGCCTCTTACATAATTGTATTTAAGCATCTATCTATTTTAAAATTTTTCAAGCATTCCTATCTTTGACATCATGGTACTTACAAGGACAAAATCATAGTCGGACGTCTTTTCAAATCCACTGAAAAGCTTATTAATGGGATGGAGGATTGAGGAGCCTTCAGGTGTTGCGTCCGAAAGCGCTGTGAGCGCGTGCTCCATAGAGTCTTTTATATTTTGAGGAGTTGTTTTACTGACACAAACACTGAATGCCGGTAAATGCTCGGAGAACTTAATATGCTTGATGCCCTTGTCCCTGAATTTATTTGCAGCGATATCGGTTACCCCTCCGGCGTCGAAATTACCGGCAAGGACTGCATTAGCCACATCTTCATGTGAGCCGAGATATTCGTAATGCAGCAGATTTTTTAGATCTATTCCCGCTTCAAGAAGCATGTACCGTGGAGCGATATAGCTCGAAAGCGAATGCGGATCTCCAAAGGCGAATTTGTGTCCTTTGATGTCTTCTACAGAGTTGATCCTGCCGGTACTTTTCGCTATGATAACGGAACGGTATGTGGATTTACCTTCGGACAATATTTTCACAAGGACCTGGGTCCCGAATTTCTTATTTGCGATGATGTAAGTAACGGGGCTGATAAAACAGAATTGAGTGACACCCCGCCCTATGTCTCTTAACGCGCCTTCATAATCGGACACAACTTTCAATATGACCTTCTTGCCGATTTTTTTGCTGAGATATTCTGCCAGCGGCTTGAATTTTTCCTGGTTCTCAACCGGCGATCTTCCGCCGAACGGTTCGATGCCGAACCTCAAAACATCCATGTCTTTCTCAGTGCTTGTGCCTTCCTCGATTAATTTAATCCTCTGAAATTCATTCCGCAGGAGTTCAGTATTTTTGAATAGGCCTTTCAGTGACTGGTTTATGCTGTACATCCTGTCCATGTTGCTTTTGGGGATGTCCTTTATTTTTTCAATAGAATTGAATATCTGTGCTGAGCCTGCTCTTTGCTCATTGACGGCCTTTGAAATCTGAAGACTTTTCTCCGACACGAGTTCCATGGCTTCAGATATATGTTTGGTATTTATAAGTTGCTCGCTCGTTGCGGTTCTGACATGGTTGGATACTTCCCGCATTTTCTCCGTAGCTTTTGTGATGAGAAAGGCGCCTTTGCTTTGTTCGGAAGTTGCTTTTGCAACCTGCGATACCATATTCTTCACCTTTTCCATTGAGTCTGATACGAGTCTTGTAGTTTTCGCCTGTTCCGCCGTAGAACGCTCAATGGAAATGGACATCTCCGCCGACTGCTTCGTGCTCTCGACTATCTTGTTCAGGGCATCGCCGGCATTGCTTGCGACTTTTAATCCTTCCTCGACAGACCCCAGCCCTTCGTCCATCGCATTGATGGCGTCTTTCACTTCTTGCTGCACGGCCTGAATAAGCCTGTCTATTTCATGGGTTGAAAAAGAAGTCCGTTCGGCAAGGTCCTTTATCTCGTCGGCCACGACTGAGAATCCTCTGCCGTGCTCACCCGCCTGCGCGGCAAGTATCGCCGCATTCAGAGCGAGTAATGTTGTCTGGTCAGTTATCTCATCAATGACATTTAAAATCTTGCCGATGTCTGTTGACCTGCCTCCGAGTTTTTTCAGAAATCCGGCTGTCTTGTCAAAAGACACTTTAATCTTCTGAATCCCGTCTATTGTTTTTTCTACCGACGTAAGCCCGAAGGTCGACGCATCGTTTTTGACCTTTTCTGAAAGCATCGCGGACTCTTTTGAACTCTGTTCAACTTCCCTTATCGAAGAGGAAATTTCTTCAGCAGCGGCAAGTGTCTCTTCGGATGCAGCGGCAAGCTCTTCCGCCTTATTCGCCACTTCCTTTATCGTCGCGGAAAGCTGTTCAATGGACGACGATGTCGTATCAACCACGGAAGAAAGTTCGAGGGCGCTGTTTGCAACCTGGCCTATGCTCGTGACCATCTCTTCCATCGAGGCAGCCTTCTCTTCCGTAGAGACGGCAAGATGCTCCGTGCTTTCAGAAATCTCCACTGCGGCGGAATTCATCTGCTCTAAAGAACTAGCGATATTGGCTATCGACTCGGATTCGAGTTTCGTGCTTTCTGAAATATTCTTGAATTCAACCTCAACTTTTTCAGCGACCTCCATTACACGGTTCGAACCGTTTCTGACCCTTTGAAAAATATCCCCGATGGAATAAAGAGATTCATTAATGGCCTGTCCCATCCTTCCTATCTCGTCATCTGCCTTTATATCCAGACGGAAGGTGAGATCTCCGTCAGCCAGGGATCTGGCGGCTTTTTCAATGGATTGAAGCGGTTTTATCACCAGTCTCCTGGCAACAACCCAGAATAGAAAAGCTACTATGGAGATGCCTGTGATCGCGATAATCGTCGTCCACATGATGGAGTGAAAACTCTTGCCATATATTTTTTCGAGCGAAAGTGCGCTAAACGATATAATGCCGGTCCACAAAATCCCTCCTATCAATAGTGCTATAACAAAGATTAGATACTTGAATTCGAGGCTTTCCTTTGAAATCTTTTTCATGAGGCCCCCTTATCGAAAAAGAGAGTTTTTAAAAGGTTCATTTCAATAGCAGGGCTGTTGCTTCTTCCATATTAATTATTGATACGAAATGTTTATCTACAACAGCAATCCCTTCGATGAATTTGAGTTCAGTCTCGGAAAGATGAGAAGGCGGGGGTAAAATTTCAGACTTTGTCAGACGGACGACACCTGCCACCTTATCTACTGTTACCCCGATAGGGCCTTTGGTACCCTTAATAATCAGTATTTTACCCTTAAGGTTATTGTCTAAGGGCTTGTCTGTCAGGGAAAGCTTGAGCTTAAGGTCAAGCACGGGTATAACTTTCCCCCTTAGCGAGGTTACTCCGAGAACATATTTCGGAACATTTGGGACCGTGGTTATCCATTGGTATCGCAATATCTCCTCAAGCTGAGAGACCCTGAAAGCAAAATCTTCATTTAACAGATTGAAGGTGAGTATCTCGATAACGTCCTCTGTCTTTTCCGCACCAATCCTGTTTTCAACGCCGTATGTTTTGGTTTTCTCTTTATGGCTGTTATCCTCATCTTTTTCTGAGGACCCGGCCTCCTGCTCAATAGGCACCTCAACCTTCGGCGTGTGTCCTGTTGTCTCCTCATGTGAATCAATCACCGCTGGGGGTTCCTGAATGATATTTTTACCGACCGGATTCGTCTCTTGTTCTTCCTGTCTTTTTGCGACTTGATTATTTTCTTTTGACCGTTGATTGTCGGCCTCAGCCTTTGCGAGCTTTTTCCTAATTTTCGCGATATCCATTTAATCCGAGCTCCATTGCCGCCCCATTAATAAGAGAACCATCTATAATCTGCTGTTCTTTACTGAAACCGTCAAGAAGTGCAGATGTCGCAAGACTGTTAATGACCCTTGGGATCCCGCCTGAGAAGTGATAGAGGCGATTCAAAGCATCATCTGTAAACAAAGGGCCGCCAATCCCCGAGACCTTCAGTCTGTGCTCGATGTAGTCTTTTATCTCATGCTCAGCTAAAGGTCCGAGGTGATAAAAAAGTCCTATCCTCTGCCGCAACGGGAGATATGTTTTATGATTAAGTCTTTTCCTTAATTCCGTCTGGCCGACGAGTATAAGACTCAGAAGGTTTGTATAATCAAGCTGGAAGTTTGTCAGCAGTCTGATCTCCTCAAACGTATTCTTATTCGGGATAAGCTGTGCCTCGTCTATTATAATGACTGGCGTTATTCCGGACTCGTAGTCTTTATAGACCTTTTCATAAATTGCATCGAGCAGGTTATCCTTGTAATTGTATGGTACCTCTATATCAAAACGTTTTGCGACCGTCCTTAAGAACTGAAGAGGTGTAAGCTGAGGATTTATTATGACGATTACCCTGTATTTTTCTCCGAGGGAGTCCATTAAGGCGCGCGTTAAGGTTGTCTTGCCGCTGCCGACTTCTCCTGTAAGCAGGATCAGGTCTCTTTCCTCAACCGCATATTGCAGTCTTGCCAATGCCTCTTCATGACTTCGGCTCAAAAAAAGAAATTTAGGGTCCGGCGTTTTGGTAAACGGTCTCTGCGTCAGCCCGTAGAATTCTTCATACATATGACAAGCCTTCCTGCTTTATGAGGGATTTTTCCATGATAGACTCGATATCAAGTACGAGTATGACCTCATGCCTGCCTATTTCTGCCGCGCCTGCAAAACCGCTTAGCCCTTTGAAATATTCACCCAACGATTTTATAACGATCTCGTTCTGACCGAGAATCTCATCAACGAGAAGTCCTAATTTCCTATTGCCGAAACCGACAACGATTGCAAACAATACGTCGCTTTGTTTCGTTTCTATATTGAATATTTTGCCTATGCTCATTATGGGCAGCATTTCGCCCCTGAGATAGTATACATCCTTCCATTCTATGGTTTGGATATCTTTAGGCTCAAATGCGACAGTCTCGGATATTGTTGTTATCGGTATTGCGAACCTTTCTATGCCGGCTTTTACAATTAATGCTTTGATGATTGCGAGTGTAATCGGAAGGGTTAGGGTGAAAGTTGTGCCTTCATTCTTTTTTGTATAGACCTCTATAAAACCACCCAGCGAGGAAAGTTTTTCCTTGACAACATCCATACCGACGCCCCTTCCGGAGATCTCGCTCACGCTTTCTTTTGTGCTGAAGCCGGGTAGGAAGATGAAATCAATGACCTCTCTTTCCGCAGCCTCGGCGGTAGGTTCGAGAAGCCCTTTTTCTATGGCTTTCGCCCTGACCTTTTCCAGATTTATCCCGCAACCATCATCTGTTAATTCGATGACAACATGGTTTCCCCTCTGGAATGCCTTCAGGACGACGGCGCCATGTTCTTTCTTACCCTTTTCCTTCCTCTCATCGGAAGGCTCTATTCCATGGTCGATTGAATTCCTTACGAGATGCATCAAAGGATCGACTATTTCTTCAGCCAACGATTTATCGAGTTCAGTATCTTCACCGTACAGGGTTATGTCTATCTCTTTCCCTATCTCTCTCGAATAACGTCTGATTACCTGAGCGAGCCTCGAAAATATCTGGCCTACGGGCACCATGCGTATCTCGAGAACTTCATCCTGCAGTTCTGTCAGCTTTCTTTCAAGGGTCTGGGATATTTTCTGGACATCGCGTATAAGCGGAGAATAATGATCAACCTCGGACATGTCTGCGCCGATTCTCTTGACAGCGTCCTTTGCAAGGGTGAGTTCGCCTATTGTATTCAGTATCCTGTCAAGTTTATCTATATCGACTCTTACTGTAGTTGTCGTGCTTTTGATCGACTGTTCATGTTTTTTTTGAGGGTGGAGACCCATCTGTTTTGAGTGAACCAATACCTCTATATCCTCGCCTAATTGCCCTGTTAACTCGCCGAGGGGAAGATTGCTGCCGAACATAAGATTGAAGCCTATTGAGCCTTCAGGCACATCGGCTGACGTCGGCAATGTTGATATGAGTTCGCCTTTCGATTTTATTGTTTTTGTAATTTCCTCGAGTGATGTATCGAAGGAAGAAAGGTCAAATATTGCCTTCAGAAGACAGATGTTGTTGCCGGCTTTTATATTTGTTTTAAGCCTGTGTTCCTCATATTCCGACAGGACTTTAATTATGGAATCATCAATGACCCCTTGAAGATTTACGCTGCTCTCACTCTCCTTCAATGATGCCCTGAATGTCTTTATATCATCGATAAACTCTGTTAGATCCGATTCCTTGTCTTCTTTAACTCCATCTACAGCAGACCTCAGTATATCTACGTTCTTAAAAAGAAAATCTACTACGTCCCCGGTTACGGTTATCTTCCCGAGCCGTATTTCATCCAGTAAAGATTCGAGGTTATGGCTGAGATCCGTCATCTCCTTACTCCCGAATAGGCCTGAAAGTCCTTTTAGAGTATGCATGGAACGAAAAAGCGCATTGATGGTGTCGGGGTTTATGGCTGAATGATAAGTATCCTGGATCTCGATTACTAACTGCTGGCTTTCGAAAAGGAGGTCCTCAGCTTCTGCTATGAACTCTTTTTTTGAGGCCTTCATATTCTCAATAGTGCTTGCTTTATAACTTCCTGGAGTTCATGTGCTTTGAACGGTTTAGTAATATACGCTATTGCACCCAATGACAGGCCCCTCTTCTTGTCCTCTTCGCTCCGCTCTGTGCTGACTATTATTAAGGGGATATGATTGTACCGTGGATTATTCTTAATAAAGCTTATAAGTTCAAGTCCGTTTATATCAGGCATATTTACATCGGTTATAACAAGGTTGAATTCCTGCGTGGGCAAAAGTTTTAGCGCTTCGAATCCCGACCCGGCCTCTGCAATCGTAAAGTCTTCCATTTCATCAACAACGGCCTTAATGAGAGCCCTTGTTGTTGCCGAATCTTCAACGATAAGAATGGCTTTGGCGGCATCTCTCTGCATTGTCTAAATTCTAACAGATTGAAATAAAAAAAACATTATAATTCAGTCTTTTTTTCCATCTCCTGCAGTCTTCTCTGAAGCAATGATTTTTCAAGGGCAAGCCCTGCCTGATCTATGAATATTTCAAGACCTTCCGTCTCCCTGATTTTTTCTCCATTTACCAGATTGTCACAGTAAAGAAGCGCAACGACCCTCCCTTCAGCGACTATCGGGAAGAAGGCGGATTCATTAGGCCGCTGTCCGCCGATTTCTTTGATCAGCGACCCGATAACCCTATCGTTGTTTTCAACGGCTCCTCTGTATGGTCGTTTGTCGAATATAATCTTTTTCAGGAAATCGCTTTCCTCATATGGTAATGTTATCTCTCTTATTTTTTCATCGGGACTCTCTATCTCAAGGCCGAACTGTCCGAGCCCTATCATCTCGGAGTCTCCAACCATAAAAAGGATCCCTCTCTGGAATATGTCGCTTGCGAATCTTAAAATAAGCAGGGTTATCTCTGAAGCAGAATTAGGGAACCTCAGTTCCTGAGTTAACGCTCTAAGTGATACGATGTCTTTTCTTTCTGCCTGGGGCTGTATGTCCCAATCTTCTTCCCATGCCCCTTCCTCTTCCTTGAATCCCGTGAATTCCTCTGAAGAAACCGACACTGTCTGAGAAGATTCATCATGTACCCGCGCTCCCTCCATCAAAAGATATTCCGGACTCATACCTTTCGAAATCTCCCATCCGAGATCGGGTATGTCGGCCTTCCCATGCGGGTCTATATCATCAAGTTCAAACTGGAAATCACCGTCCTGCCAGACAAGAAGCTGATAAACGACTTTCTCTATTCTCTTCCGCGTTATTTTCTCAAGGGTGTCTTTATTGACCGAGCCGAGTTCATACAATATTTCCGAGTAGGATTTTGAAGGCAGCTTTTTTTTTACTTCAGCGGCTAAATTATATATGGTGTCTTTTATTGTCCCGGCGCGAAACAGGTCTTCCCCGAGGGTTTTATCAATGTCGTTTGTCTCTGCCCTGAAGACAAGGCCCTTCTTAAAGGTGATGAGTGCATTCCCGCGGCTTCCCTTGAGAACGAGTGTGCCTGTCTTCTTGCCTATGCTGAGTATCTGGAAGATATCAGAAAGGGCAAGATCTTCCAGCCTTCCGACAAGACTCATTTGAATTCAGACCCTTTCGAGATCATTGCTCTGCTACCGGGCTAACACAAACCAGTTTATCTCCCTGTCATGAAAGATACATTAAGGAATAAGAAATCCCCTGCCAGTTTTCAGATGTACGCTATAATTAATTGTAATCGAGTATATCAGGTAAAATTAAAGCGTGTCAACGAATGCATTAGGGGATGGAAGACACATTTCTGGCCGGAAAACATACTGTCAGGCATTACATGAAAAAGTTTAACTAATAGGTCTGCTTTGCCTTCTCAGCCGTGCGTTCTTAATTCTCCTCTTCTGCGCTTCTCTTTGTTTTTTCCTTAACTTAACAGAGGGCTTGTCGTAGTAACGCCTTTCCTTGAGCTCCCTCAAAAGGCCGTCCTTTTGCATCTGCCGCTTCAGGATCTTTAGGGCTTTCTCAACATCATTTCCGTTAACTCTTATCTCCAATTACCGGACTTCCTTCCACCAGCGTTAAATCCTCCTTGTCTGCCTCTACCGCCTCCGCCTCCGCCTGCCCTGTTTTTGAAAGTCTGGGGTCTTGCTTCGTTAACGGTGAGAGGTCTGTCAAGCAGTGTAGTGCCGTTAAGTTCGGCAATCGCCTTGTCAGCATCTGCATCTGAGGTCATCTCAACGAAACCGAATCCCTTTGAACGACCGGTCGCCGTATCTGTAATTATCTTTACTGATTGAACCTCTCCAATCTTCGCAAACACCTCTCGCAGTGCCTCTTCATCTGTTTTGTAAGAAAGGTTTCCTACAAAAATCTTTTTTGCCATTTTTCCTTCTTCTCCTTCTTCTGTTGTCCTTTTTCCTCATGAGGTGTTGAATGCTCCTGAGGGATTCGGTTATTGTTCCCTTTGCAACGCTTAAACGCCATGCCTAACGACAAAAAACCGCAGAGTCCAAAGTCTTTGCGGCTTTTTATAACAAAAACTTTTGAAACTGCCAATATTCTGGCATAAGGCGATATGGAATGTCAAATGCAATGAAAGAAAAAGTCATGAAGAACATAAATATATCGAATATTCATGTTCTTAGGCCCACCCTAAAAATGTACTTCAACTCCATATTGGGCCGATTAAAAGGGTTGGTATCCACTATTGACATCCGACCTAAGCCCACATCGTGTATAATAAAATCCATGATTGCGATTATTGATTATGGAATGGGGAATCTGAGAAGCGTTGAGAAAGGGTTTCTAAAGGTTGGGGTAGATGCAAGAGTAGTAACAGATCCCAAGGCCATTGATGATGCAAAGGCTGTTGTCCTTCCGGGAGTCGGCGCCTTCAGAGACTGTATGAGGAACCTCGAACAGGCGTCATTCATAGAACCTATTAAGAGGGCTGTCCGGAAAGGCAAACCTTACCTCGGTATCTGCCTCGGGCTTCAGGTGCTGTTCACGGAATCGGAAGAGTTCGGGACCTATAAAGGCTTGGACATATTAACGGGAAAGGTTGTGAGGTTTCAGGTTGATCTGAAAGTCCCCCACATGGGTTGGAACAATGTGAAAATATTGAGGAGACCGCCGATCTTTGACGGGATAGAGGATGGGTCTTTCTTTTACTTTGTACACTCCTATTATGTTGCCCCTGATGATTCTGATGTCATCGCGGGTACAACCGACTACGGCGTCACCTTTACCTCAATGATCTGGAAAGAGAATATTTTAGCGACTCAGTTTCACCCTGAAAAGAGCCAGGATGCCGGTCTCCGGATTCTGAAAAATTTTGGAGATTTTGTAAAAAAGGGTTAACCTTCAAAGCCCGTATTAAGATCTGCAATCTCAATGGGTTTTCTGCGACTTCCCGCAGAGCTGTCGTAATAGTTCACTCACTTTCATTCTGAATAATGGGTGTATTAGGTCAGGCGCAATTTCCTGCAAAGGTCTTAAGACAAATTTTCTTTCATGCATTAAGGGGTGCGGGATTTTCAGATTATCCTCATCTATGACAATATTGCTGAAAAGGAGAATATCCAAGTCGATAGGCCGTGGCCCCCATTTGTATGACTTCTTCCTGCCGATTTCAGCTTCTACTTTTTTTAAAACGGCTAAAAGTTCATACGGCTTGAGGTCCGTCTCTATCTCGATTGCCATATTTATGAACTCCGGCTGGTCTTTGAGCCCCCACGGTTCAGTTTTATAGAGCGAGGAACTTTTATTGACTATGACGCCTTTCTTTTTTAGAAGTTCAATTGCATATACGCAATTTTTCTCCCTGTTGCCGAGATTGGAACCGATCCCGATATATACAATAGGCATCTGAATGCAATAGCTCTTTAAAGAATTTTCTGTATCCTGTCTATGGCTTCCTTAATCCTCTCGGACGATGCAGTGAGGGCAAACCTCACATACCCTTCTCCAGCGGTACCGAAGCCGTTCCCTGGGGTCGCAAGTACTCCTGCTTTGTCGAGCATATGTGTCACAAAACTCATAGACTCAAAACGATGAGGTGTCTTTACCCATACATAAAAGGTTGCCTGCGGTTTCATGAAATCCATCCCGAGTTTATTCAAGCCGTCACAGAGCACATCCCGCCTTTTTTGATAGGTTTTCCTTATTGTAGAAAGACTTTTCGGGTCCATGCCGAGGGCGACAATAGCTGCTTCCTGTATGGCCTGAAAAACTCCTGAATCAAGGTTGGTCTTTACTTTGCCCAGGCCGGCCAACACTTCTCTGTTTCCGACGGCAAAACCTATCCTCCATCCCGTCATATTGTAGGTTTTTGACAATGAATGGAATTCGATGCCCACGTCTTTTGCACCCGGAATCTGCATAAAACTCAAAGGTCTTTGATCATAATAAATCTCGGTATATGATGCGTCATGGCATACAATGAAATTGTATTTTTGGGCAAGTCTTACCACCTGCTTATAGAACTCCACAGGAGCTACTGCTGAAGTCGGATTATTGGGGTAGTTTAAAAAAATGAGTTTTGTTTTCATCAAAACTTTTTCGGGTATTCCATCTAAATCAGGAAGGAACCCGTTTTTTGCCTTAAGAGGCATAAAGTAACTATTCCCGCCGGCGAATAAAGCGCCGATTGGATAGACGGGATAGCCGGGGGACGGAATAAGCACTATATCTCCCGGGTTGACAAACGCTAAAGGAATGTGGCCGATGCCTTCTTTTGATCCGATTAATGACAGTGTCTCAGACTGGGGATCAAGCCGGACATCGAACCTCGCTTTATACCATTCCGATATAGCTTCTCTGAACGATAGCATTCCTTCATAAGACGGATAACGGTGGTGGACGGGATTTTCAACTGCCTTCTTCATCGCCTTTACGATTTTGGCCGGCGTTGGGATATCCGGATCTCCGATACTCAGATCAATAAGATCGGTGCCCTTTTGTATCGCTTTTTGTTTCATTTTATCTATCGATGCAAAAAGATAAGGGGGAAGATGTTTCAACCGGGAAGCCAATTCAAAATGGACTTTTTTCTTCAAGACGACCTCCTGTTTTCAGAGTAGCTATATTATATACTATAGCCTCTCGAAAAATTTAATGTTCCCACGGACGGGTTGAACAAGCTTACTCTTGAATAATAATTTGGTGAGACAAAAAAATAAGGGCACTGAATTTTCAGTGCCCTTATTTATAAATACAGGGGAATTACTTTTTATCTGCTGGTTTTGCTGCTGACTCAGCCTTCTTCTCTTTCTTCTCCATCTTCTTCTCAGCTTCTGCCGGCTTAATAGCGATGCTCTTTGCCATCATTTTGCCGTCAGCCTCTGTGTACTTGACGGTGACCTTATCGCCTGCTTTAACATCAGCGGCCATCTTTTTCTCTTTGCCCATCATAACCTTTGTTTTGGCATCGGTCATAACGGTGACATCACCCTTCTTTCCCTTTACGGTGACGGTGTTGGCTTTTGCGTCGACTGCTGCAACTTCACCGGTAATACTCTTTACCTTGGCCGGTGCTTTTTTCTCAGCGGCTTCAGCCGGCGCCTTCTTATCTTCCATCTTGGCTGCCTTGTCGGCTGCAAAGGAAAGTCCTGCAAAGGAAAGGACGAATACGAGAGATACGATAATAGCTATTACTTTCTTCATCAAAATCACCTCCTTTCAATTTAATATTTTGTAAGGCCTGTAATCGGGCCCTTACTTTCTATAGTAAGAGTATGGAAAGCAATATGTATGCCATATTCAGAATGGCTATAACATAGGGATTGTTTTGATACACGTCTCCTCTTTTAGGGAGGGGTCTCCTTTTTTGAGGAATTAAGATTGTATTTCTCCCACCTGTACCAGAAGGTTTTATAGCTCATGCCCAGAAGTTTTGCGGCCTTTGCAGCAACGCCGTTTGCCTTCTGCATGGCCTTTTTCAGGAGATCTTTTTCAAGCTCCTCAATATTTATACCTTCGACCGGGAACTCAAAATCGAGTATATCTTTTCCATGGAAAAGTCTTAACTCACCCTTAATGTCCTTTATCCCGATAGCGGAGGATTCACACATCAGAACCGCGCGTTCTATCACTGATTCGATCTGTCTTATATTGCCCGGCCAATGATATTCACTGATCTCTTTCAGCGCATTTTCTTCAATACCTTTAACTCTTTTGCCGAATTCCTCATTATATTTTCTGATGAAAAAGTTTACCAGCTCGGGGATGTCTTCTTTCCTCTCGCGCAAGGGAGGGAGTTCAATAGTAATAACCTTCAGCCTGTAATAGAGGTCTTCTCTGAAATTCTTATTTACAATCTCCTTGTCGAGGTCTTTATTTGTCGCGGCGATTATCCTGACATTTATTTTTATGCTTTCGCGGCTACCGAGTCTCCTTATCTCTTTATCCTGAAGTACCCTGAGGAGCTTTGACTGTGTCAGCACTGGGAGGTCTCCGATTTCATCGAGAAAGATCGTACCGTTATTTGAAGCCTCGAAAAGCCCGATACTCCTTGATGCGGCGCCGGTAAAGGCTCCAGGCTCATAACCGAACAGTTCGCTTTCTATAAGGTTATCAGGGATGGCGGCACAGTTGACTGCAGTGAATGGTTTCGTGCGTCTGGGGCTGTTGTAATGTATGGCCCTGGCAGCAAGCTCTTTTCCGGTACCGCTCTCACCAAGTATGAGAACGGTGACAGAGCTTGAAGAGACTTTTTTCATAACCTCCACTGCTTCTACCATTTTTCTGGAGTGGCCGATGATGCCCTCTATCTTGAATTTGTCGAATAATGCCTTTTGCAGTTGTAAATTTTCTTTTAAAAGTTTGGTTTTTTCGAGCGTCCTTTGAATCGTTATGAGGAGCACGTCTTTATCAAGGGGCTTAGTGAGATAATCGGACGCCCCCTTCTTTATTGCTTCTACGGCGGATGAGATAGTCCCATATGCAGTCATGACAATTACCGGAGGCTCGAATGCCTCCTTTGAAAGGGACTCAATAAATTCTATCCCGTCCATGCCTTCCATTTTGAGGTCGGTCAGGATGACATCCGGGTTGACTTCTTTTGCGATTTTAAGTCCCCCCTCGCCTGAAGAGGCAGTATAAGTTTCGTATCCTTCGTCGTCAAGTATTGTCTTGAGGATATCTCTCTGTAAGGGTTCATCATCTATAACCAGAACAACAGCCACATTATCCCTCCTTATGATCGATTACAAATTTTATCAGAATATTTAAAGGGTGTTCCGCACAATAGGCAGAGCCAATGTAACAGTGCTGCCTTTTCCTTCGATGCTTTTAAAATCTACTTTGCCGCCGTGCTCCTCGACGACTCTTTTTGTCAAAGCAAGTCCAAGCCCGAGGCCCGTGCTTTTGGTGGAAAAGAAAGGATCGAAGAGCTTCGGCAGGTTTTCCTTCGGGATGCCGATACCGGTATCTTCAATAGTAATATACGTTTTACCGTTGGAGGCAGTTGTATGCATGGAAAGGTCTCCGCCCGCAGGCATTGCCTGGAATGCATTGAGAATGATATTGAATATACACGTCTTAATCAATTCAGGGTCAATAAATATTTTCGGAACATCGCCATGCTGAAGATGTATCTTAATCCCGTCTTTTTCGGCCTTTGCCCGGACCAGAGCTATTACATCATCAATAAGATTGCCCAAATCCGTTTCATGAAGGTTCAGTCTTAACGGTTTTCCGTAATCGAGGAAGTCGCCTACGAGTTTATTCAGCCGCTGTATCTCATGTTTAATGCTTGTAATCAGAGATTCAAACGCTTCTTTCCCCTCGACATCCGCAGGCGGATATTTCTTTTTTAAGTGGTCTATCGATAGACTGATAAAATTCAATGGGTTTCTTATTTCATGGGCGATGCTCTTCGCTAATTGCGCTATACCTGAAAGGTGCTCGGCTTCACGCAATTTCCCTTCGAGCGCACGGTCTTCCCGCAGTTTCTGGACCATGAAATTAAAACTCTGCGTCAACTCGCCGATCTCATCTTTCCTGTCCGCTGTCAGGTCAACAGTCAGATCCCCCGCTGCAACGCTTCGCGCCGCGTTTACGACGTTATGGATCGGTTTTGTATACATCAATGACAGAAACACCGCGATGAGTATGCCGAAAGCGAAAACCAGGGAGGTCGCTATTATCCTTTTTATTGCATTCGTCTTTATTATTTCGGAAAAATCCTCTGCGTTTATCCTGAGATGAATATAGCCGTAATGCTCATTTCCCGCGACAACAGGCAGGATTACATTATAGACCTTGCCCTCTTTGGAAACAGGTTCGCCGAGTTCCGCCTTAATGATGCGTTCTTTTTTCTTGGGCGTGACTTCTTCGCCTACCCGCATCGGGTTTGTGCTCGCGATAATCTCATCGGTATTGCTGATAATCGAGATCTCTTTTACACCTTTTGAATTTAGTTTCTTAAGGTAATTTTGAAGCCTCATCTCATCTGTGTAGCCTTTGCTCGTAACCTCTTCAACACCGACCTGTATAGCTTTTGAAAGCTCCGCCGTCTGGTTTTCGAATTCGGCCATTAAAGCCCTGTCGGACTGCGAGTATAAAAACATTAAGACCGATACAAGGATAAGGCTGAGAAAAAGCATCATCCCGATCAGTTTTTTGTTCAGGGAGAGATTGAGTAAATAATTTCTAACGGACATTAAAAGTATTTTATATGCGATATGTATCAATTAGTCAACTCGTGAATTATTTTTATTTGATGCTCCGGTACTTCCAATAAGGGGAAACCTCAAGACACATTTGCCTTGTTTAATTACGAGTTTCATGGGTCAATGTATATTCCGGATAAACCGTTCTGCATTTTTTTTACTGAGGACCGCCAGAATCACGAGATCATTGCTTTCTATAGCATAGAAAACACGATATTTGTCAATCCTGAGCCTGTAATAGTCGGACCCCTTTCCTTTAATTTTCTTAATCACCTTGCCCCTCGGGAAAGGGTTTTCCCTGAGAAGCTTGAGTGCTCGGACTATCTTTTCTCCAGCGGTGTCGCTGAATTCGTCCAGATCCCTAACTGCACGCGGAGAAAGGACTATACGGAATCTATCCACGCTTCTTTTCCTTTTTTAAAAGGTAATCCTCCAGAGGCACTCCGCCCTTGCTCTTATATTCGGCCATCGATTCGGCCAGCATATCCTGAAGGTCGGCACTCTTTTCAAGAAGGTAGTCCTCGAAATCCTCCTCGGATATGGCCGTAACGATCGCCCGGGGTTTGCCCTTTGAAGTGATGATCACCGCTTCTTTTTCAGCATTCCTCAAAATTTCCGATGTCTTGTTCTTAAGCTCTCTCACATTTGCAAATTTCATGCATTACCTCCAAGTAGCTACGTTTATAGCTACTATGTCATATCTTATGGGAATTGTCAACGCGTTGACTTAAAGGCATGTTACCAAAAAACATGCATAGAAAGGAGAGGTAACAATTTAAACTGTAAACCCTGAACTCCTATCCAGTTGCACTTTGCTCTATGCTCTTTCTTTCTGGTAAAATTCCCCATGTTTCTGCAGCAGCTGATCAACGGCCTTACCCTTGGCAGTGTATATGCACTAATCGCATTGGGCTATTCAATGGTCTACGGAATCCTTGAACTGATCAATTTTGCCCATGGAGAGATTTACATGCTCGGAGCATACCTCGGCATAATCTTTCTCGGTTTTTTTACCGCTGTCGGCCTGACTTCTTACAGTCTGCCCTTGGCATTGGTCCTCACATTTTTTCTTTCGATACTATTTTGTTCTTCATACGGGTACACAATAGAAAAAATAGCCTATAAGCCGTTGAGGAACGCCCCGAGACTGAGCCCGCTTATAAGCGCAATCGGTGTGTCGATATTCCTGCAGAATTATGTGATGCTCACGCAGGGCGCGACAGACAAGGTTTTCCCGCAGCTCTTTGGGGTTGCGGGATTCCGGTTTATGTCCGCGAGTATGACCTACCTTCAGTTTTTTATAATACTCACGTCGGTAGTCCTGATGATCGTGCTTCACCTGTTTGTGAGAAAGACACGGATGGGGAAGGCCATGAGAGCGGTCGCGCAGGACAAGACGATGGCCTTGCTCGTGGGTATTAACATAAATACTATCATCTCATTGACGTTCATCATAGGTTCGGGTCTTGCCGCGGTGGCGGGACTTATGGTTGCCATGTACTACGGGCTTGTGAACTATTCTATCGGTTATATAGCAGGCATAAAGGCCTTTACCGCTGCGGTCCTCGGCGGCATAGGCAGCATACGCGGGGCCATGGTCGGCGGCATTTTATTGGGGCTTGTCGAAAGCCTTGGAGGCAGCTACATATCGAGCGAATATAAGGACGCCTATGCGTTTGTTATCCTGATCATAATACTACTTATTAAGCCCGGCGGTCTTTTCGGCAAGGCGGAGCTTGAGAAGGTTTAAAAGTACAAATGAAAAGTCACAATCCAGATAACACCCCTTTACCTGCCTTCGCCAAAAAATGGGGGGGCTTTGCAAAACCATTCATCAGTGCGCTATGGTTGTCCTTGCTCTTTCTTCCATTTAGGGGATTGAAGGCAGCTTTTCTGTTTTTCATAATTTTCTCTGTTCTTCTTATCGCTTTAAAGTTACTTTCCCCTTATAAAAAAATATTTGCGGAGGGGTTCAGGACTTTTGGTAATAAAATTTATTGTTCATTATTCATTGCCCGTTATCCGTCACTCTTTACTCGGGCTGCATTACTGCTGTTTGTCGTCATCCTGCCGTTCTTCGCGGGGGATTACTTTATCGATATTGCAATCCTCGCCGGCATTTATATAATACTTGCGCTCGGCCTGAATGTAGTAGTCGGTTTTACGGGTCTCCTGAATCTTGGTTTTGTAGCGTTCTATGCGATAGGCGCTTACGCGTATGCACTCCTGAATACAAAATTCGGCATCGGGTTCTGGACGGCCCTTCCTTTCTCCATAGGTCTTACTACCGTGACCGGCTTTCTCCTTGCGATACCGGCGCTTCGCCTGAAAGGAGACTATCTCGCAATCGTGACGCTGGGTTTCGGAGAAATTGTGCGGCTTGTATTGAATAATTGGGACAGCGTGACGCGCGGGCCGAACGGGATATCCGGCATCTCTCCTCCTGCCGTTTTATCTGTATCTCTCGGCAAACTTTCACATTATTATTATTTCGTCATGCTTTTTGTGCTGTTGAGTATTTTTGTGACTCAAAGGGTTTATTCTTCGAGGATAGGGAGGGCATGGGTCGCCATACGGGAAGATGAAATAGCCTCGTCGGTTATGGGTATTAATACCACCATGTATAAACTCTATGCATTCGCTTTCGGCGCTTTCTGGGCCGGGCTGGCAGGCGCGATCTTCGCGGGTAAAATGCAGTTTGTTTCTCCTGAAAGTTTTACGTTTATGGAATCGGTATTGATATTGTGCATGGTGATCCTCGGCGGGCTCGGCAGCATCATGGGTGTTGTTTTTGGCGCTCTTATTCTGGTTTTGCTGCCGGAAGTTTTGCGTGAGATACAGCTATACAGGATGCTTGCTCTCGGGATAGGGCTTGTGCTTCTGATGGTTTTCAGGCCCCAAGGGTTATTGGGAGGGAAAAGTGTATCTCCTGGAGATTAGAGACTTATCAATGCGCTTCGGCGGCATCAAAGCCATTGAAGGATTGACCCTCAGGGTAAAGGAAGGGGTCATAATGAGCATCATAGGACCGAACGGCGCAGGAAAAACAACGTTCTTTAACTGTCTCACCGGTCTTGCAAAACCCGTGAAGGGAAAGATTCATTTCTATCATACGGATGTTACCGGTCTTGCACCGTATGACATTGTACGACTCGGCATATCAAGGACATTCCAGAATATCAGACTTTTCAGAGAGATGACCGTTATGGAAAATGTTATGGTTGCACAACACTCCAGGACGGGTTCCGGCCTTTTAGGATCGGTCCTCCGTTTTGAAAAGTTTCGGAATGAAGAGAGAGACATCAGGGAAAAGGCCATGGAATACCTGGAGTTTGTAGGCCTGGCTGATTATGCGGATGCAACATCCGGGACCCTTCCATATGGCGCACAGAGACGGCTGGAGATTGCGCGTGCCCTGGCGACCGAGCCGTCGATGATATTGCTTGATGAGCCGACCGCCGGGATGAACCCACAGGAGACATCAGAGGTTATGAACCTGATAAAAAATTTAAAGGAACTCGGCAAGACTGTCTTGCTCATAGAGCATGATATGAAAGTGGTCATGGGAATCTCCGATTGGATAGCTGTCCTTGATCACGGGGTGAAGATTGCGGAAGGGCTCCCAAGAGAAATAAAAAAAAATCCGGTCGTTATAGAGGCGTATCTCGGGAAGGAACTTTAGCCTTAATGATACTTCGATGCGCATATGCTTGAACTAAGAAACGTGCACACATTCTACGGTCCTATTGAGGCGTTGAAGGGCATTGATATAGAGGTAAAACGGGGTGAGATTGTCTGTCTCATCGGGAACAATGGCGCCGGGAAATCCACAACATTAATGACGATATCCGGAATTCTTCTTCCCCGATCAGGTGACATCCTTTTCGATGGGAAAAGTATCAAAGGACTTGCTCCATATAAGATTGTAGGAATAGGAGTCAGTCAGGTGCCTGAAGGAAGGAGGATTTTCCCAAGGCTTACAGTCAGAGAGAATCTTGAGATGGGAGCCTATTCAGTTGCCGGTTCTCGTTTTACGGCCTTCAGAAAACCAAAAACCCATGAAAAGATAAAAGAGCGTCTGGAAAAAGTGTTTGATTTATTTTCTGTTCTGAAAGAAAGACATAATCAACCTGGGGGTACCCTGAGCGGGGGAGAACAGCAGATGCTCGCAATCGGAAGGGCACTTATGTCAAATCCGGAACTCCTGCTTCTCGATGAACCTTCCCTTGGCCTTGCCCCGATCATCGTTACGAAAATATTCAGAACTATAAAAGAGATAAACAGGGAAGGAGTTACCGTGCTTCTGGTCGAACAAAATGCAAGCGCGGCACTTAAATTATCAAGCAGGGGGTATGTACTTGAAAATGGCAGGGTTGCACTTGAAGGGAGAGGGGAAGAACTCTTGAATGATGAACAAGTCAGGAAGGCGTATCTCGGAGAGTAGCCTTGTGGAAATATGCTATAATTTCCAGATGGAAGCCGCGCGGGCTCATTTATTCATTGACGGCGAAGTCCAGGGAGTCTTTTACAGGACCTTTACCATGGGAATTGCACATAACCTTGGCCTGAACGGATGGGTCAGAAATCTCAGAGACGGCAGAGTTGAAGCGGTCTTCGAAGGGGATAAAAGACTTATTGAGCAGGCAATTCAAGAATGCTACAGAGGTCCCTCTGGCGCAAGTGTATCAAATATAGATGTTCAATGGGAAGCCTTCTCAGGCGTTGAGAAAGGGTTCATCGTAAGATATTAATATAAGCAATGCGATATTGTTCAAGATTTGTTCCCCCCGTTAAAGCTCTTTATTTAAATGAATTCAAGAGAGATAGAAATGAATGTTAAAGGAACTCAGGATAAAGAATCTTGCCATCATTGATGACCTGAGGGTCAGGTTTGAAGGCGGACTTAATGTGCTGACGGGCGAAACCGGGGCAGGGAAATCCATACTGGTAGATTCCCTCAACCTTGTCCTCGGAAGCCGTGCCCAGTCGGATTTAATAAGGGCAGGAGAAAAGGAAGCGGTTGTCCAGGCATATTTTGAGGTACAGGGAGTCAATACGATCCGTGATATCGGCATAGATGTGTCCAACAGTCTTATCCTCAGGAGGTCCATCTCCGCTTCAGGAAAGAGCAGGGCTTATATCAACGACACGATGGTAAGCCTGCAGAGTCTTGCGGAAGTAGGCAGGTCTCTCGTTGATATCCATGGACAGCATGAACACCAGAGCCTGTTGTCTGTTGGCAAGCAGAGAGATTTTCTTGATTCTTTCGGTAAACTTCAAGGGGAGAAGAAAAGGCTGGAATCCCTTTATGCAGAGGCAGAAGCGCTTAAAACGGAAGAGGCCGGCTTAAGACAAAACGTGAAAGAGAGAGCGCACAGACTTGATTTGCTGAGGTTTCAGATTAATGAGATAGACGCAGCTTCACTAAAAGACAATGAAAAAGAGCGTTTGCTCGAAGAAAGAACGATTTTATCAAATACAGGCAGGTTGAAAGAACTTGCTGAAGCGGCCTATTCTATGATCTATGGGGCTGATGGTTCATGTATTGAAACTCTTTCATCTATAATATTAAAAGTGAGAGAGATCGTATCAATAGACCAAAGCGTCGGTGAAACTCTGAAGACGCTTGAGGCGGGGTACCCGTTCATTGAGGATGCGGCTTTTTCCATCAGGGGGTTTAGAGATAGGTATGATGCCGAACCTGAAAGGCTTGCTGCAATCGACGACAGGATAGAATTGTTGAAAAAGCTCGAAAGGAAATATGGGGAAGGGGTTGGAAATATTACCGGATACAGGGATGAGGCCGAGAAAGAATTGAGGGAACTTGAGCTTGCCGATGATAGGCTTGATACCCTTGAGGCTGACCTTAAGAAAAAAGAGGAAAACCTCCTCAGGTGCGCGACAGCGCTTTCCGAGCAAAGGAAAAAGGCAGCGAAAATGATGGAGGAACTCGTTATAAAGGAACTCAAAGAGCTTGCGTTCAGTAATACAGAGTTTGTTATAGATGTACGGAAGGGAATTCTTTCTTCTCACGGCCTTGATAAAGTGGAATTTTTATTTTCGGCAAATCCTGGAGAACCTCCCCGGCCTTTGGCAAAGATAGCCTCGGGAGGAGAGCTTTCAAGAGTTATGCTTGCACTAAAAAGCATACTCGCAGATTTTGACAGCGCCTCTGTCCTCGTATTCGATGAGGTCGACGCGGGAATAGGGGGAAAGACTGCGGAAAGTGTAGGTAGGAAACTAAAGACAATATCGAATAAACACCAAGTGCTCTGCGCAACACATCTGCCGCAGATAGCCTCAATGGGGGATTTTCATTTAAAGGCTGAGAAAGGGCAAAGAGATGAAAGGGCGTATGTTGAAGTAAAAGAAATTTCGGGGAAGGAACGGTTGAATGAGATTGCAAGGATGTTGAGCGGCAAGATAACAGAGGTCTCGCTCAGTCATGCGAAGGAACTCCTTGAGCGCGCCTTATGAAAGGGATGATTGTCATAGACAAGGAATTGTGTAAGGGCTGCACCTACTGTGTAGACGCATGTCCATTAGACGTTATTACCATTGAAGAGAAATTCAATAAGAAAGGTTTTTTCCCGGCAGCCCCTGCATATCCGGAAAAATGCACAGGTTGCGCACTTTGTGCGCAGATGTGTCCGGAAGTGGCGATAGAGGTATACAGGGCAAGCAAAAAGCACAAAGTTGGATAAGAAATATGCAATAGGCATAGACCTTGGCGGAACAAATATCAGGGTCGGTCTGGTTTCGGCAGCCGGTGAGGTTGAAAAAAAGATAAAAGAACCTACATCCGATAGTTTACTTGAAACCATTATTAAGGCTGTAGACAGTCTTTTTTCCGATAAGGTTGTAGGGATAGGTATCGGCGTTGCCGGGGTTATTGACAGAAATAATAGAAAAGTCCTGAATTCGCCGAATCTTCACGCTGTTGAGGAAATCGACATTGCAAACGAAATGAAGCGAAGATTTTCGACGCCGGTTTTCATCGAGAATGACGCGAATACCGCCGCAGTCGGGGAGATGTGGATCGGCGCCGGGAAAGGTTTGTCGAGGTTTGTTCTCTTTACACTTGGCACAGGGATAGGGGGAGGAATAGTTCACGATAAAAACCTCCTCGACATTTCAGCGGAAATCGGGCATATGACTATTAGTGCGGATGGGGAAAAATGTCACTGCGGGAATTACGGATGTCTTGAGTCTTACGCGTCCGCGAGAGCTATCCGGTCAAAGACTGTATCGGTCCTTGAAACAGGCAGGGAGAGTTTGTTGCCCGGGTATTGCGGAGGCAACTTTTATAAGCTCACAGTGGAGGATATTTTTAGGGCGGCACTCGACGGCGACAACCTTGCGAGAGAGGTATTTAAGAACGCAGGAAGATATCTTGGTATCGGTATAGCGAATATGATTAATCTTATGAGCCCGGAGGCGATTATTCTGGCAGGAGGACTGATAGGAGCCTGGGATTTGTATATACAGGAAGCAATAAAAGAGGCGTCAAAAAGGGCCTTTAAGGAACTGTTTGAAAATGTGAAGATTGTTCCATCCATGCTTAAGGACGATGCGGGGACAGTCGGGGCAGCAGGGCTCGTGTTCTTTGGAAATAATGAAACATAAAGATTGTTCGGTAACCCCGTATTTATTGCGGGAATAAACTACTATGCTTGGGGGAAGTTCAAGTGAAAAGTAAAAAGAAGCTGTTATGGGAATATGTAGAAGCTATAATTACGGCGTTGGTTCTTGCTCTGGTGATCAGGGCTTATGTCGTACAGGCGTTCAAGATACCGTCGGGGTCGATGATCCCGACCCTTCTTATAGGAGACCATATACTTGTTAACAAGTTTATCTATGGCACGGAAATTCCCTTTACGGACAAGCGGGTATTGATACTCAGAAAACCTGAGAAGGGGGATATAATAGTCTTCAAATATCCGGAGAATCCTAAAAAGGATTTCATTAAGAGGGTCATCGCCACCGAAGGGGATGTGATAGAAGAGAGGAATAAGATTGTTTATATTAATGGGAAGGCGAGGGTTGAACCTTATATCCAGCATTATGACAGCGGTCTTAAATTTGGCGCTGATCCCAGAGATAACTTCGGGCCGTTGGTTGTGCCGAAGGACAAGTTTTTTGTAATGGGCGATAACCGGGACCAGAGTTATGACAGCAGGTACTGGGGTTTTGTTGATTTGAAAAGCATAAGGGGCAAGGCTCTAATTATATACTGGTCCTGGGACCCGAATAACTCTCTGAGGTTTAAAAGAATAGGGAGGTTAATAGAATGAAAGATAAGATTGGCGATAAGGGTTTTATAAAAGGCTTTTTTACCATATTACTGCTTGTTGCCGTTGTTTTTGTTTTGATATCCTTTGGAAAACCGTACTTACGCTATTATACTCTCGGCTCCCATACCAGAGATTTTCTTAAAATGGAAATTGGGAACATTGATGTTATCAGAGCAAAAATAAAAGAAGAGGCAAAAGAGCTGAATATCCCCCTTGAGGATAAAGATCTTGAAGTAACTCTCGATCAAAAGACAATCAGGGTTAAAGCAACTTGGTCCGAGACAGTCGATTTCTGGGGCTATTACCAGAAGAAACTGGATTTTACCATGAATGAGGAGTATTGATTGTTTACGGGACTGATACTTGAAACGGGCGAGATAATGTCCGTTAAACAAAGGAGCGGCGGGGCGATACTCTCGCTCAAATCAAAGGAAACAGCTTCCGCTGCAAGATTAGGGGACAGCATATCTGTTAATGGAGTATGTCTTACTGTCGTGAATATAAGCGGCAATGAACTCTCCTTTGACTTATCTGATGAAACTTTGCGGAGCACAAACCTCGGCGGCCTTAAAAAAGGGGATCTTGTTAACATCGAGCCGTCTCTGAGTCCCTCTTCAAAGATTGGAGGCCATTTTGTAACAGGGCATGTTGATACAGTTGGAAGGATCCGTTCAAAGACACATATCGGCGACATGCTGAAATTTGAAATTGAGGCACCCCCGAAGACAACGGGTTTTCTGGTCGAGAAAGGATCGGTTGCAGTGGATGGAATAAGCCTTACTGTTGTTGATATACTTAAAGATAGGTTTACGCTGGTGATTATTCCTCATACTGCGAAACTCACGACGTTAGGTGTAAAAGGTGTCGGAGATTCCGTAAATATTGAGGTGGATATATTAGGAAAATATGTTGCAAGATTTTTAGACAGACAAGGAGATAAGGATTCGAGTTTTATGAAGACTTTGATGGAAGGAGGATATGTTTGATGCGGAACAACTCGGAGATTGTGAAAGATTATAAATTCAATACGGTTGATGAGGCCATGGAAGATATAGAGAAAGGAAAGATGGTTATCCTTGTCGATGACGAAGACAGAGAAAATGAGGGTGATCTTTGTATGGCTGCGGAAAAGGTAACTCCCGGGGCGATCAACTTCATGGCAAAATACGGACGGGGGCTTATATGTCTGTCTCTTAAGCCTGAACGTGTCAGGGAACTTGATCTTCCGATGATGACCGATGAGAATACTTCAACTTTCGGCACTGCCTTTACAGTTTCTATTGAGGCAAAAAGGGGTGTTACAACCGGGATATCTGCTGCTGACAGGGCAAGGACGATACTGACGGCAATTGACGCCGGGACAAAACCGGAGGATCTTTCAAGGCCCGGCCACGTCTTCCCTCTAAGGGCAATGCCGGGCGGTGTGCTGCAGAGGGCCGGACAAACAGAGGGATCTGTTGATTTGGCAAGGCTTGCGGGATTAAATCCGGCGGGAGTTATATGTGAAATAATGAGTGATGACGGTACAATGGCAAGGGTGCCCGATCTTATGGAGTTTGCAAAAAAACATAATCTGAGAATAGTTACGGTTAAGGATATTATCAAATACAGGATGAGGACCGAGCTATTTGTAAAGAGACTCGCAAATGTAAAATTGCCGACTACATATGGCGGCGATTTTAACGCTATCGCCTATGCCAACGACATAGACAACGTTGTCCATATCGCCTTGGTAAAAGGTCAAATAAAGCCGGAGGACGAGGTCCTCGTCAGGGTCCATTCCCAGTGTCTGACAGGAGATGTCTTTGCTTCGGAAAGATGCGATTGCGGGGAACAACTCCATAAGGCGATGGAGAAGATAAGAAAAGAAGGTAAGGGGGTCATCCTATATATGAAGCAGGAAGGACGGGGGATCGGCCTGATTAATAAGCTGAAGGCTTATGAACTTCAGGACAAAGGTCTTGATACGGTCGAGGCCAACATTAAGCTTGGTTTTAAGCCGGACCTCAGAGATTATGGGATCGGCGCGCAGATACTTGTCGACCTCGGCGTTCGGAAAATGAGGCTTATGACGAATAACCCTAAGAAAATTGTCGGATTGGAAGGGTATGGACTTAAGGTGGTGGAAAGGGTCCCTATAGAGACCAGCCCCACTGAAAGGAATATTGTCTATCTGAAGACAAAGAAGAAAAAGCTCGGGCATATGCTTGATAACGTTTAAGGATAATTTCTAAGAAGTGCGGAAGTAATTCGAAAAATATTTTTTCCATAACATCGGCAATATATCCTTTGTATAAGGAGGGAGGGTTTTATGAAGGTTATAGAGGGTGAGCTTCAGGCAAAAGGTTTAAAGTTCGGAATCGTGATGAGCAGGTTTAATGATTTCATTACGAGTAAACTTCTTGACGGCGCGGTTGACGCGCTGGTAAGACATGGCGCAAAGGAAGATGATATAGATGTTATGAAAGTGCCCGGCTCTTTCGAGATCCCTATGGTAGCCAAAAGAATGGCACTAAAAGGGGTTTACAACGCTATTATATGCATAGGGACTGTAATAAGAGGTTCGACCCCGCATTTTGAATATATTGCAGCAGAGGTTTCAAAAGGTATTGCGACAGCATCAATGGAGACAGGTGTCCCGATTGCATTCGGAGTCATAACAAGCGATACAATCGAGCAGGCTGTTGAAAGAGCTGGCACGAAAAGCGGAAACAAAGGGTGGGATGCCGCGATAAGTGCTATTGAGATGGCGCAACTCCTGAAAAAAATATGAAGCCGGAATATAGTAAACAGCAGGCAGCATGCCGGAGGGATTCTTTTTGATATCACTAGTTTGTTGTTTACAGGCTGCTGCCTGCTAAATCATGAAACGGCGGAAGGCGAGGGAATACGCGCTTCAGATGTTGTTCCAGTCTGATTTTACGAAAAAGAAGATTGACAGAAAGGACCTTGAGGAGTTCTGGTCCGGGAAGACTGAAAGCGAGAAGGTTAAGGGCTTTGCGGAGGAGCTGGTAAAGGGTACTCTGGACAGTCTCGATGAAATCGATAAAACGATTGAAAGAGTTGCAGAAAATTGGCTGCTGAAAAGGATGGCTGCGGTTGATAGAAACATACTCAGGTTTGCAGCATACGAGATACTTTACAGGAAGGATATTCCATCTGCTGTTACAATCAATGAAGCGCTGGAGATAGCAAAAAAATATTCTTCAACAGAGGCGGCGTCTTTTTTAAATGGAGTCCTTGACCGGCTTGCGAAAGAAACAGGTAAAATCTGATGCACTATGCCGTGCTCTCCGATGTCCATTCAAACCTTGAGGCACTCGATGCCGTGCTTGCCGACATACAACAGAAGAAGATACGGGATTTATTGTTTATCGGAGACGCCGTTGGATACGGTCCGAACCCGAATGAGTGCCTGAATCAACTTACAGGAAAATGCAAAGCGCTCCTTGCGGGAAATCATGATTGGGGGGTAATAGGACTGACGGATATGTCTTATTTTAATGAATATGCGCGGTATGCCGTTGAGTGGACGCAAAGGGTAATCACAGAAGAAAATAAGAAAGTACTCAAGTCATTCCCTGTTACAAAGGAACTCAGGGATGAGGATGTCCTCCTTGTGCACTCAACCCCGAAAGAACCCGGGGAATGGCACTATCTCCTGACTCTCTGGGATGCGGAGATAAACTTCCAGTATTTCAATAACAAATTCTGTTTTCTCGGGCACAGCCATCAACCGTTTATTATAGAAAAACTGCCGTCGGGAGAGTTTGTGACTTACAAGAATGCCGCGAAGATAAGGAAAAGCAGAAGGTATATAATTAATGCCGGCAGCGTCGGCCAGCCTCGTGATGGAGATCCCAGAGCCTGCTATGCCGTCATAAATGATGAGGAAGTAGCGCTGATGAGGGTCCCTTATGATATTGTAAGTGTGCAGAATAAGATGAAGAAAGAAAAATTGCCCCTTATACTGATAGAAAGGCTATTAATCGGGAGATAAGATGAGACATAAAGAAGGATACAGGTCAAAGGATATGGGGTACAGAATTCAGAAATTAAAGAGGATGCATTGTTTTTTACCTCTCTGCTTGCTCCTTTTTTTCTGCTGTTTGCTTTCTGCTGCTTACGCTGCCGATAATCCACTCGACAGAATGAGAGATGAAACCCTTTCTTACTTCAAACCTGTGACCGGCAGGATAACGACGGTGGAGGACAAAAAAGTTACTGTAAGCATCGGGGCAAAAGACGCTGTGAAGGCGGGCATGAGATTCAATATATTCAGAGAAGAAGCGCCGTTTAAACACCCTGTTACAAAAGAACCATTGGGGAATTTGGAGGCTTTAATCGGAAGGCTCGATATCAAACAGGTAAATCCGGATTCTGCTGAGGGAACAATTATTGAAGGCAATGTTAAGGAAGGCGATAAGATCAGGATATCTGAAATTAAAGTAAATATGCTTTTCTATCAATCAAAAGACACAGACTGGCATCTGGCTGACTCTTATTATAAAGAACTTAAGGATACAGGAAGGTTTAATTTATTAGATACGGGCCTTGACGCTGACAACCCGGCAAAGGTTATCGAAGAGGGGAAAAAAGTCCATGCGGAAGTTGTCCTTCTTCTGACGTCTAAGACGGGCGAGTCGGGCACATTGCTTGCCCAGAGGCTTTTCTGGGTATCGGATGGGATAAAATTTTCCGATACAGACATAAATATCAGTCCGGCCTTTGCAAAGGATGTGAAGACCGGCGGGAAATTCTTCAAACCGGTTGAGCAGGAGGAATATTTGCGGCTCGCATTGCCGTCCGACGCAAAGCACATAACGGTAGCTGATGTTGAAGGTAAGGGCAGGAAGGATATCGTTTTAGCCGCTGAGAAGGATGTCAGGTTCTACACGTTAGGCGCCGACCTACAGCCGGCCCATGGTGGTGCAAAAATAGAAGGCTCCAACCGGGATACTTATCTTTGGCTCGATTCAATCGATCTGAATGGAAACGGAAAGGATGAGATCATTGTCACATCGATGAAAGGGGAGGAGGTCTTTTCCTATATTTATGAAATGAAAGATGGTGAATTTGTTCTCCTCTATAAAGATAATGTATTCATGCGAAGGATGGGGGACAAGCTTATCGCACAGTCTTTTTCACGCGCCGAGGGGTTCAGCGGCGACGTATTCACCGTAGTCTGGGATGGAGGATTCAAAAGGGGTAGTTCGATAAAACTCCCCCGGAACGTCAATATTTACGACTTCATATTTATCGATGATGCACAGGCAGGCAGGCTTGTACTCGCATACGACGAAGATGGGTTCCTTAACCTTTATAACAGCAAAGAGGTAAGGATATGGAGGAGCAAGACCGGCACAGGCGGTTTTCTCGCGACATTCAAAAAATCTTCTTCCGCAACAACCTCAACGGGTAGGGATTTCACTTCTGCGTTATCAGGAACAACCTTGGTTGAGAGGGGCGACTGGTCCGTTAAGGACAGATTATGCCTGAGAAATAATGATGTCCTCGCTGTCAGCAGGGTCCCTCTCCTGGAGGCTATAAGGGGGTTCGGGTTCAAGAGATCGGAGATTAAAGCTATATGGTGGAACGGACTCTCGGCGGAAGAAGGCAGGTTTATAAATAATATAAGCGGCACTATATTTGATTATGCCGTCTCCGGCGATAAAATATTTGTTCTTGCAAGCCCTATGTTCGGAATTAACCCTGGGAATATACTGAAGGGAGAAAATCCCCTCAAATCGGAGATATACATTTTTAATATGAAAGGGATGTAAGAAAACCGTGTTATTGAACGGTCGAATACCAAAGCATATCGGCATTATCATGGACGGTAACGGAAGATGGGCGTCGTCGCGGGGCCTGCCCAGAATAGAAGGACACAGGCGAGGTGTCGAGAGGACGAAAGAGGTGATTGAGGTATCCGCGGAGATCGGGCTGAAGACACTGACGCTTTTTGCCTTTTCTACCGAGAACTGGCGGAGACCCTCGTCTGAAGTCACGACCTTGATGAAGCTTTTCGAATTATATCTAAAGAAAGAAATCGGGAATTTAATGAAACACGGCATTGTCTTTAAAACAATCGGTGATTTATGGAGGCTGCCTGAAGATTTGCAGAGTGTCATTAGGGATACCGAACAAAAGACTTCCTACAATAAAGGCATGGTCCTTGTCGCTGCATGGAGCTACAGCGGCCGGAATGAGATTCTCAGGGCGGTAAAGAAGATGCTCTACTCGGGTATCACGCCCGAAGAGCTGACGGAAGATATGTTCGCTTCCAATCTCGATACCTCCGGCCTTCCAGATCCGGATCTAATTATAAGAACGAGCGGAGAGATGCGTATCAGCAACTTCCTTCTCTGGCAATCTGCATATTCGGAGTTTTATTTTACGGACACGCTCTGGCCTGATTTTTCAAAAGATGAATTTCGCCGCGCGATACAAGATTATCAGGGAAGGGAACGCAGGTTTGGGGCCATTCCCGTGAGGGCAGATGCACCTTAAGCGTCTGATTGTTGCTGCAGTTTTTCTGCCTCTCATTTATCTTTATGTCATGCATCTTTCTTCACAATATTTTTTCTTTCTCCTCGCGGTCATAGTTTTTACGGCCCTATCGGAGTTTTATTCCATGTATCGGGTAACGGGGCTCTTGAAATATGTCTCTTTGTTTTTCGGGGTCATACTCCTCGGTACGGCGTATCTCGCAAAGAATATCCTGCCGGATATCATGGTTGTTTCGGTAATGGCAATAATGGTTATAAGGCTTTTGTCTAAGAGGGACCCTGTTACCTCGCTTTTCGATATCGCGCCCCCTATTATAGGTCTCTTATATATCTCGGGATTATTATCTTTCCAGGCACAGCTCAGGGAAATAGGTCCTAAATGGATAATCTTTCTTTATGCGACGGTATGGGCGTCTGATTCAATGGCATATTACATAGGCAAGGGGATCGGGAAAAGAAGACTTTACAGGGAAGTGAGTCCGAACAAGACGGTTGCAGGCGCGGTAGGTTCGGTCATGGGAGGCGCGCTGGGCGCGCTTTTGCTCAGTGCCGCCTTTGTCCCGCATATCAGGATAACTTCAGCAATATTCATTGGCATAATGATAGGAATAATTTCTATAATAGGCGATCTTATTGAATCTATGTTTAAAAGGGATGCGGGGGTCAAGGATTCCGGCGTCATAATCCCCGGGCATGGGGGGATATTGGACAAGATTGACGGGTCCCTGTTTGCAGGTCCTGCTTTGTACTGGATATTAACCGCATTAGGATTAAAATGAAGGCATATTTATGACGCGATATATGGGGTAAACAGGCAATGATGAAACGCATAACAATTCTCGGATCAACGGGCTCCATCGGGAGAAGCGCCCTCAACATCGTTTCACGGCACAGAGATAAATTTAAAGTCGCTGTTTTAACGGCGGGAAATAATGTCGCCCTTCTTGAAAAACAGATTAAAACTTTCTCTCCCAGGATTGTGGCTGTGGCCGATAAGACCGCTGCGGGGGAGCTGAGAAAAAAAATGGGGAAGTCTTCCCGGTCTTTAGAGATACTGTCGGGACGGGACGGAGTTGCGGTCGCAGCAGCGTATGAAAAGTCGGACTTTGTCTTATCCGCGATTGTCGGCGCCGCAGGTCTGATGCCGACGCTCTCTGCAATACGCTCCGGAAAGACTATAGGACTTGCGAATAAAGAAGCGCTGGTGATGGCGGGAAGGATAATGATAAAGGAATCAATAAAGTATGGGGCAAAGATTCTTCCCGTCGACAGCGAACATAATGCCATCTTCCAATGTATTGAGGGACACATAAAATCCGCTGTAAGAAAAATTATCCTGACGGCTTCCGGCGGACCCTTTATCGGCAAGAGCATTCGGGACCTGAATGGAATTACGCCCGCGATGGCGCTTAAGCATCCGAGGTGGAAGATGGGCAAGAAGATAACCATAGACTCTGCAACACTCATGAATAAGGGGTTCGAGGTGATCGAAGCGCATCATCTGTTCGGTCTTCCTCCGGAAAGGATAGATGTTCTTGTTCATCCGCAAAGCATTGTGCATTCCATTGTCGAATTTAATGACAGGAGTTGCATTGCGCAACTCTCAGTGCCTGATATGAAGGGCCCTATCGCATATGCGCTTACATATCCGCAAAGGCTTGATGATGTGATCGATGGGCTTTCACTTCATGAGATCGGCGCACTTACTTTCGAAAAACCTGAAAACAAAAACTTTCCATGCCTCTCTTACGCCTATGCTGCATTGGAAGCGGGCGGTACTATGCCTTCTGTTGTGAATGCGGCCAATGAGGTTGCCGTAAATGCATTTCTGAAAGGCGCAATCAGGTTCACCGAGATATCCCGGATAATCAGAAAGACCATGGACGCTCATTCTTTAAAGGCTGATGGAAAACTTGATGTTGTGATTGAAGCCGATATGTGGGCGAGGGAAAAAGCGGAAAGGTTCATCAACGGATGACATTTATATCGGCGCTAATCCTCTTCGGCGTAATCATATTCGTACATGAACTCGGGCATTTTCTTTTTGCAAAGATTATGGGCGTAAGGGTCCTGAAATTTTCACTCGGTTTCGGACCGAAGCTCATCGGCAAAAAATACGGGGATACCGAATACCTGATATCAGCTATACCATTGGGCGGATATGTAAAGATGCTCGGAGAAACATCGGAAGAACAACTCGGAGATGAGGAGAAACAGTTTGCGTATAATTATCAGAAGGTATGGAAAAGGTTTGTCATAGTTGTGTCCGGACCGCTCTTTAACATAATTTTTGCCGTGGCCATCTTTTTCTTCAGTTTTTTAAACGGCCTTCCTGTTATGACCCCGGAAATCGGCAGCACAATGCCGGACACGCCTGCGGCAAAAGCAGGGCTTGTGAAGGGGGATAGGATTATGGAGATTGATGGGGTTACCATAAACCAGTGGGAAGAGATGACGGAAGTTATCCATAAGAACCCGGGAAAGCTGCTGAGGATGACAATACAAAAGGACGGCAAGACCTTCCAGGTCTCACTGACACCGGAGAAGAAACTGGTAAAGGATATTTTCGGCGAGGGAAAAGATGTCGGATTGATAGGCATAAAGCCTTCAGGAAACACGATCATTAAAAAAGAAAATATCGTCAATGCCTTTGCCGACAGCATTGACAGAACCTGGGAGATGTCGGTGCTGACTTTGGTGTCAATTGTAAAACTTATTCAAAGGGTCATTCCCATGGAAACCATCGGCGGTCCCATCCTCATCGTCCAGATGGCAGGTGAACAGGCGTCCAGAGGTTTTTTGAATTTTTTCATTTTTATGGCGATCATAAACATTAACCTTGGGGTGCTGAATCTGCTTCCTATCCCCATCCTCGACGGAGGGCATGTATTGTTCCTGGGTATTGAGGCGATAAGAAAAAAACCGCTCAGTGAGAAAGTCGTTTCCATCAGCCAGAAGATCGGCCTTGCGATCTTGCTTAGCCTTATGGTAGTTGTTTTTTATAACGATATCCTGAGGTTGATTACGGGAAAACAATTCCCATAATGAAACCGGCCTCACTAAAGACACAAATCTCTTCAGGGGGGGTCATCTTCAGGAAGAATGAAGGCATCATAGAAATAGCCATGGTGACGGTAAAGGGAGGCAGTGTGTGGTGCCTGCCGAAAGGGCTTATTAATAAAGGTGAAAATCCTGAAAAAACCGCACTGAGAGAGGTGGCGGAAGAGACAGGGCTTCAGGGCAGGATTATCGAAAAACTCGGTGAAATAACCTATTGGTATTACATAAAGGATGAGAATACAAAGTTCAAGAAGACCGTGCATCTTTTCCTGATGGAATACGTGAGCGGAGATGTCGCGGATCATGACCGGGAAGTTGATAATGCATTCTGGGTTCCGCTTGGTATTGCGCCGGATAAGGCCAGTTATAGGGGAGAACGCGAGATGATAGAAAAATCAAAAAAAAGGTTGACGAATGGGAAAGATAGTTAGCCGGTACGAGTTGAAACAGGTTGTTGACGGACTGCGGTCCCGTGGGCAAAGAATTGTTTTCACTAACGGCTGCTTTGACATTATACATATCGGACATCTGCGGTATCTCGCAAAGGCAAAGACGTTGGGAGACATGCTCGTTATAGGATTAAATTCAGATAGGTCTGTTGCCGTTATAAAGCCTGACAGGCCTATTAACCCTGAAGACCAAAGGGCCGAGGTACTGTCTTCCCTGAATATGGTTGACTTTGTGACGCTGTTTGACGAAGAGACTCCCTATGAGTTGATTAAGGCTTTGCAGCCTGATGTGCTCGTCAAGGGCGGTGACTGGAAGAAAGAAGATATCATCGGCTCGGATATCGCCAAAGAAACCTATAGCCTTCCGTATCTTAAAGGTTTTTCAACCACAGGGCTGATTGAAAAGATAAAGAAACGGTTTTGTCGTGAAGACCTGTAGTATAATGTTCTTATGAAACAGCAAGGTGGAATTTCGAAGATTTATTTTATGTTCAACCCTCCCCTGAGGGAGATTATTATTAGCGCAGCCTTTTATTCTGCGCAGCGGAAGCCTGTATGCAAATATCTCGCTTCCGGTTCCAGCCAGTAGCGGTCGGTACTTCTTATTACCTTTTCCCCGAAACTGTCAAACCACGATCCGCCGCGAAGGACCTTGAAATCTCCTTCTTTAGGAACAATATCAGGGCAGATGGTACACTTGTCCAGTTCCCGGCATGGGAGACATGGCCGTCCCTTTTCACACGTGCTGCAGTAATTCCGTCTCAGCCAGTCGTCGACCCACTCCCAGACATTCCCCGCCATATTGAAGGCTTTATAGCGAGACGCTCCGTCAGGGAGCGCATCTACAGGTACCATCACGTCGAGTCCTTTCTCATCCCACTTCTGATTGTATCGTGCTTTTGAACTGCTCGGCATGCTGTTGCCCCATGGATAGATCCTCCTGCTGTTGCCCCTTGCGGCTTTCTCCCACTCCGCCTCCGTGGGAAGTCGTTTGCCCTTCCACTTGCAGTATTCATAGGCGCCGAACCACGAGACATTATTCGCAGGGAAATTTTCATATCCTTTCCTGGGCATATACCGTTCCGGATTTTTTCTTGTCTCTTCTTCTTTGCCCTGGACCCAGGATACGCCTATGATTGTAGAATACTTATCATGGGAAAAATATTTATCGTCAGGATTCCCTTTCGCGTTCAGAAACTCCGCAAAGTCTTTTGCGGAGGTCTCATATTTGTCGATCAAAAAAGTAGCCACATAGACAGCGTGCTCAGGCCGCTCATCCGGCTCTCCCTCATCCATCCCCATCCTGAAGTCGCCTCCGGGCACGGCAACTATGTCTTTCTCCTGAGGGAGATTCTTGACAGAATACGCACAGGCTGCCAATGACTGTAGAAAAATAATAAAGGCGATAAAAATCAATTTTCTCATAAGTGCAATTCTAAAAATTAAAATATAAATAAGTCAATATGTGGGCCGATAAATCCGGACCAGCAGCTACGCAAGGCGAACCATCCAACCCATGGGGACGGTTCGATTATAAGTTTTCCCTGACTCTTATTGTATTGCCGTGAGCTTCGAGACCTTCTGCGTCGGCGATTGTTTTCACTGTCTCGGCAAGTTCTAGAAATCCGGCTTTTGTGAAGCTGAGTATACTTGAGCGTTTTACGAAATCGTATGTACCGAGAGGAGAGGAGAACCTTGCAGTTCCTCCGGTCGGAAGGGTATGGTTAGGTCCCGCTGAATAATCCCCTAAGGCCTCCGGGGTCCACTCTCCAAGGAATACGGCGCCGGCGTTTTTAATCATAGGCAATATTTTCTTGGGGGTTGCAGTCATAATCTCAAGATGCTCCGGTGAAATCCGGTTCGCTATTTCCGCAGCCCCGTGCATGTCTTTTGTGATGATGACAGCCCCATAATTTTCAAGAGACTTCCCTGCGATATCCTTTCTCTTAAGAAGATCAAGCTGTCTCCCGACTTCTTTGCCGACAGCCTTCGCCAGCTTCCGGGAATTGGTTATGCAAATGGATGACGCATATTCATCGTGCTCGGCCTGACTGAGCAGGTCGGCTGCTATAATTATGGGGCTTGCCGAAGCATCGGCTATAATCAGTATCTCGCTCGGTCCCGCAACCATATCGATATCGACTACGCCGAAGACTATCTTCTTTGCCGTTGCCACATATATATTTCCGGGACCCACGATCTTATCGACTTTTTTGACAGCTTCTGTGCCATATGCCATCGCCCCTACTGCCTGTGCCCCGCCTATCCTGTATACTTCCCGAACACCGAGCAAGTTTATTGCGGCCATGACATGAGGGTTTATCTCTCCTTTCGGAGTAGGGACGCAGAGGGCTATTTCTCTGACGCCCGCGACCTGTGCCGGAATAACATTCATTAAAACAGTAGATGGGTAAGAGGCTTTGCCGCCCGGTATATATACACCAACCCGCTCCAAGGGCCTGATTATCTGACCCAGGACAGTGCCCTTTTCAGAGAAAGACCACGAGGACTCTTTCTGTCTCTCGTGAAATGTCCTTATCCTTTGTGCAGAGCGTTTGAGCGCCTTTACGACTTTCGGATCAGCCTTAGCCGCATGCCTCGCGATTTCATCGGGGTCCAGTCGTAAATGATCTATTTTCAGGGAATCAAATTTCCTTGTGTATTTCAGAACGGCCTTATTGCCGTTGTTCCTAACATCCGTAAGGATATCCCGGACTTTTTGCTCGATCTCCTCAACGTCGCCGGCTGCCCGCTTCTGTAAAATATCTAAAAAGGAAGCTAATTCTTTATCATTTTTTAAAATTCTCATTGCGAATAATTCTAACCTGTAGGGGCTGATTAATCAAGAAATCTTTGGTGTGCATATTCCGGGGAACCCTGCCGTTCATTACGCTACAATCCTTCCGCTTCCCGATTTATCCTGCAGTCAAATCCAGAGAGATGCTGTACCGGTCGGCAGGAGAAAGGATAGCGGATATTTGAACCAGCAATATGTTTGGTCTGCTGCGCAACACGTGTAGTTTGTTTGCGGATAACACCTACTTAATGACACTTTCAGGAAGTCGCAACTTCCTCAACACTACAACTGGAAATGAACACCTTTGCAAAGAAATAATGACGACATTTCCCCTGGAACTGATAGTTTCGTCAAGTCCTATTTGTTGGCGGTTTAGGTTGGTAACCTTGCGTCCAAATATCTATAGGCAAGTCTGACTCTGGGGCCAGTGTCAGCGAAACGTGCAAAGCGTAAAGATGAGAACTTTCTGGTAATGATTGTGGATCACCTTTTTTGCCATTCATATGTAGGCATGGTCTCCCAGAGCGGAGCAAGGCAGAACATTATGAATAGTTTCCTGATATAATCAGAAAATGCTGTGGTCGTCAAGGATGGTAGAGAATCCGAATAGAGTATTGTTCAGTTGCATTCGCCTATGATACAATTTTGCCGATCCCAATTTGGGTCAATGACAAGATGATATTCGTTAATCCTCTGAAGGGTAGGATTTGATTCCGGGATGAATAAAGTGAAAAGAACATTGAAAGTTATTGCATCAAGAAATCTAATGGCTAAGTTCCCGCGAGAATCCTTATCCTTTTTCAAGAAATTAGTATTAGAGCCAAATATGGTTACAACTCAAGATATCATGACCTTCAAAAAACAAGCTGAATTTGAAGATGTTTGGATATTTCACGGTATTGCGATGGAACGGAAGGGAAAAGCAATTGTCTTGGCAGGACCGCCAGGCATCGGCAAATCAACTCTTTTGCGAAAAATTACCCGTGCGGGTATGGCTAAACCGATAGATGACGGAAACGTAGTTGTTGGCAGACGCGACAACTGCTATTACGTCTTAAAGAGCGGTCTTTATTCCACTGTGAGAACGATCTCGATAGTTTCCAAGGGGCTAAGGATCTTGTTTAGGTATCAGAGTCCTTATCTTAATGCAGACCCTCGCCATAATTTGATTAAGGCTATAAGAAGAGGGGAAATGTTACATAATCTTGCTGTCTTGACGGGCTCTATTATCGCCAGAAATAGAAGCTCTGAAGAAGTCATAGTAAATCCGGTGAGACTTGAAAGACTTTTGTTGGTGATACATCAAGAGGACCCTCAGCTGTCAAGAAGAATGTGTGGAGTGTGGAGAAAAAATAGAATCCATCAGCGCAAGGGATACGAAGAATATATTTGATAGGTATTCAAGCTGTGAAGTCATTGCATCTGCTGGACTGGACCTTAAGAATTACTGCCTGTACTCTTCAGAATGATAAGGTTATGCAAAGGTGCAGGTCCCCGCGAGGATAAATAACCCTACCCGACTCATATAATTTGTTACTTTGAAATCGTATAAAACAGTTCTCAAAACCTGACATTACTGCGGAAGAGGAAGTTATTGAGAGGGTGACTTCATCTACAAGGTCTGATATAGGATAGAAAAAATGGGAGATCGCCCCCCCATCACTGCAACCCCCTAAGATTCGGAAACAGCGGGCACTCCCGTCCCCAGGAGTGATCTGATAACTGGACATTAAGCTACTGCCCGCAGAATTCTATTAATTTACTTTTGGGACCATATGTTTGATCCTGAAGAGCCTTTTTCTTTCTTTGCTTGTCTTTTTTCTTTCAGGCTATGCTGTGGTTTTTTCTTCGCATTTGGTTTTTGCTTGTTTTTTTCTTTGCTCATTAAATGCCTCCTTTATTAATAGTAATCGTCACCATTATATCAGGTCGCTCTATTAGTTGTATTTCTACGCAATTTAGGTCTTTGGTGCAAAACCTTTTTTGATAGCCTGTCGCCAACATTTACCCATATCTTCTTTCTGCTTATCAGTCAGTTGTTTTTCTTCCTTCAGGCTCTTGCTAATCTCATGTGCAAAATTGATCCAATAGCTATTCATTCTCATTGTCTCTTCTACCCATTGCGAAAGAGCGAGCCATGTGTTCGAATCTCTTTTTAATTGAAATACCTTGGGGTGGGTTGCAGAACTTTTTTGTTTTTTATGTTCAGATATTTCTTCGGCAGCTTTCAGGACAGGCTGAAGTTGAACATCATAAACACTTGACTCTTTTTCATATTTAATCAAAAAGGCTCCAGGCCAGCCGTGGCTGGAAGAAAAATGCTTGTAAAAATAATTGCGATAGAAGAGCGTGAGAGTGGTTCTCTTGTATTTTGATTCTCTTCTGTCACGTATCAATTTTACCATGTTCTATGTTTTTCTGGTAAGCATGGCAAACTGACCCACTACCGAAAATCGATAAAGACCTTTAAGGAATCACCTTTTTTTAAGCGCAAAATAGATAGGAAGTGGGCCTGGAAAGCAAGGATGCTCCTAAGAACCCGGTGAACACAATAATTGAGAGTGAACTGCCGGAGGATGAATTGACATTCTAAGCCATATAATTTAAAGTGTTATCAGTGGAAAACGAAGCGAAGACGGAAGAAAAATCAATAATCGATGAGATAAAACAGAAGATCAGGCTCGTAAATGCCATAGCTGTTTTTATTATTGTTACACTTCTTGCCGTCATTTTACGTTACCTGTTCAAACCGGTCAGTGAAATGCTGGATTTTCTGCCGGATGTCTCCATCACAGTGGTCATAGTTATAGTCCTTGCTCTTTCAGTTATGGGATTTTATATGTCATGGGTAGTATCCAGGAGGATCATAAAGAGCATTGAAAAATACAGAAACAGACTTGACCGTATCCTTACGATCACGAGAAACCTGAGAGAAGAAAAATATGGAGATATTATACTTGAAAAGTTATTGGATTATTCACTATCTATGACAGGATCTGACGCAGGCTCTGTCTTTCTCATCGAGGGAGACAGCCTTGTATTTAAGGCGATAGCGGGGGATGAGCAGGAACTCCTCATCGGGACAGCGATACCGAAAGGCAAGGGTGTTGCGGGACTGGTCGCAGTGAATGGTCGGCCCTTGTGCATTGCAGACATAAAGGAAGATGGGCGGTTTGCCAATGACGCAGATGCGGTCACCGGCTATGAGGCGAGGTCTGTGCTCTGTGTTCCGTTGATGATGCGCGCAAATGTCATAGGCGCCATAGAACTGGTGAATAGGAAGGAAGGTTTTTACAGCGACAGGGACGCGGAAATGATTACATACCTTGCGGACCAGACGGCTATTTCATTGGTACAGGCGAGGTTTTATGAGGACCAGAAAAATTATGAGATACATATAACGGATATCCTCCTTGAGGTTATCGACATACAGGTCCCCGAGAAAGCAGGGCATTCAAAGAGGGTAGCGAGATACAGTAACATTATCGCAAAGGCAATAAATATGTCCGAGGAAAGTCAGCAAAGATTGTATTATGCCGGCCTCCTTCATGATGTCGGATTTCTGAAGATAAAGACCGATGACAATTTCAAGCGGGAATATTTCATGACCCATCCTGTTGTCGGATATGAAATGATAAAGCCGATAAACTTTTATGAAGACATCGCGCACTTCATACTCTATCACCATGAGAGGTATGACGGATCAGGTTACCCTAAGGGACTCAAAGGGGAGGAAATACCTTTGGGTGCAAGGATAATTGCTATTGCGGAGGCATTTGACTCAATGGTGAGTGAAGAGTCATATAAAGTGCCTCTGGATTTTAAATCTGCTGTTGAAGAGCTGCAGCGAAATGCCGGGAGCCAGTTTGACTTCTGGCTTGTCGACGTGTTTGTTAATAATATAACCCCTGAACTTCTACAATAGCCTGCCGAGGATTTCTTTCTCTATCGATTCCGATATATTAGTATTGTTAGATCCGCCTCTGTACAGTGTAAGCAGCTTCTCAATATAATCTCCGGCAGTCTTATAACCGGCTTTTCTTGCATTTTCAATTAGGTCCCAGTCACCTGTTTCAATGAACAAACGGAATGCCTCGGGTATTTCAGGGAAGACTATTTTTCTCAAACCCCCGAGAAATACGATATAAAAACCGAGCGAACCTTCTTTCTTGTTTTTAATGATATATCGCAACATGCCGTTTTCAGAGGTATCCGAAAGGATGTCCTTCACGGACCGGGCAAACAGCTCGGTCCTGTTATGGGAAAGACAAGACAGAAAGGGTTTCCACTCATCCCCGATTTTGTTGCCCTCAAACGCCTCCCCCAACTCGTGATGTATGTATGTATCCGCCTCAGAGCGCGCAATCAGGGACATCTTCAAGTCCAGGTCTTCCGACGGTTCTTCTTCGGGAGCAATCCCGTATTTTGAGAACGCGAATAAGAGCGCTCCTTTTAAGCCCCTGCATCTCATCTCCTCGTATCTCGACCACAGAAGAAGCCTGGTCGGTTCGACCCGCGCAAAGATTGCCTGTCCCTGAAGCATCGCCGGGTGATCGGACAGGTCTCTTGCATATTCATGACCGGCTGTGCGAATATCAAACCCATCCACCTTGGTTTTCGATATCATGTCTGCGAGGAAGAAAGAAGGCTTCATATGGATCCCGAACCCTGCGCCGTAAACAAGACCTTTTTTTCCCAGAGCAGCATTAATTTTTTCGACATCAAACGGGTTATAGACATCTCCATTCACTCTGATATTTTCAAATTCCTTGCCTTCAAGTTCCCTCCAGAGTTTTTCCCTGTCTGTTATCCAGTCACCGATATCTTTTTGGATGACCTGCTCCCACGGCTTGATTCCATTTTCGATACGGTATAGTTCCCTTAGTCTGAGGAGCAGGCCGCAAAGGGAATAAAAACCCCAGAATTGCGCATCTGAAATGTTACAGTTTCTTTTGATTTGCGAAGCGAGTGTATGAATGTCCGTCATGTCGGTCCTCTTATATTATTCTATCAGATGAAAGAACTGGAACGACAGACCTTGGATTAGACGAGCCTGGTGCGGGAATAAAAAGGAAGCCGGAGATTGCGGTAAACTCGGCATGGTGATAATATGTTAGACCATGAGGAAAATAAAGCTGCTTATTGAGTACGACGGCACAGCATACCACGGGTGGCAGATACAGGCAGATAAAACAACCATTCAGGGACTTATTGAAGAAAGGATTCTGAAGATAACAGGCGAACAATCGAGCGTTCTCGGCGCGAGCAGGACAGATGCGGGGGTACACGCGCTCGGGCAGGTTGCGGTATTCAGGACTGAATCGAGGCTGGACGCCGGAACGATAAAAAGGGCATTGAATGCGGTGCTCCCCCGGGACATCAGGGTCCTCGACGCATCCGACGCCGATGATTCGCTTCATCCGAGAGCGGATGCTATAAAGAAGACTTATTTCTATATCATTACAAACCAGAGAAATTCATCGGTTTTTTTTAACCGGTACTCATGGTTGGTCCCGCAGAAACTTGAACTGAACTCCATTATAGAAGCGGCGCATACTTTGATAGGCAGATATGATTTTTCTTCATTCATGGGGACCGGAAGCGACGTAAAGGATTTTGTGAGAGAGATATATTCGCTTAACGTAGAGAAACTCGGAAGTATAGATTTTATGACCGCTTCTCTAAAGGGTGATTTTATCAAGATAAGCATAGAAGCGAACGGCTTTCTCAGGCACATGGTTAGGAACATTGTCGGTACCCTCGTCGAGACCGGCAGGGGAAGGATACCTGCCGAAAAGATGCAGGACATCCTTGCATCTCACGACAGAAGGCTTGCAGGTCAAAACGCCCCGCCGAACGGCCTTTTTCTTGAGAAGGTTGTTTATTAAGTTCCGAATATCTTCCACCACTCATCAAACCGTCTGAGCTTTTCTTCTCCGAATTTTGCAATTCCCTTCCTGACCCTTTCGATGGGTTTTTCTTTCAAAAGAAATTCAGTGTCTTTTGAAAAAAATTTATCGGCAAAGCATATAATCTGCTCTTCAAGGGTCAAAGGGACCATATCTCTTTGGGGTAATAGGAGATTTCTTTGAACTATATCCTCCAAAGATATTCCTACGCCGACATGCCTTTCGCAGACAAGGCCGTGCCGCGGGAAGCCTGCCTTTTCAAGGAGTTCCCTGCCTAAATAACCATGACATATATAAGCCTTGTCGCCGTGACAGCCGATTGCCGGTTCGTTGGTGAAGAATATCCCGATGTCGTGGAGCATCGCCGCCTCATGAATGAAATCCGGATCCGGCTTAAGATGTATTACCCTTTGGGTAATCTTCAATGCCTTTTCCGCAACCATCCTGCTGTGATGTATAAGGAAATGATATGCCCTTGATTCGGGTCTGTAGTATTCTTCGATGATCTTTACCGGATCCATTTGCATAATATTTTATTGAGTATAAAATTATAAATGAAGCAATGAAAATTTATTTAAAATATTATCATTAGTCTTATCGTAATAAGTCTATTGACAAGAAGCTACTAAAGTTATATGATATGACTAACTATGGCTAACGAAGTAAAAGATTACTATAAGACCCTCGGAGTGGATAAAAATGCTCAGCCGGATGATATGAAGAAGGCATTCAGGAAGCTTGCGCGCAAATATCATCCTGACCTGAATCCCGGCGACAAAGTCGCGGAACACAAGTTCAAGGAACTGAACGAAGCATACGAGGTTTTAAGCAACCCCAAGAAAAAGGCCGAATATGACCAGTTCGGCAGTTCTCCGTTCGGGGCCGGCGGGCAGGGATTTGAAGGGTTCAGGACATACGATTTCAGGGATACATCCGACTTTGGCGGCGCCGGTGATATTTTTGCTGACCTTTTCGGCTCCAGAGGGGCCCCTGAATATTACTCCAAAGGCCACGATATGGTTATGGGCCTTGAGCTTTCTCTTGAAGAGGCATTTTCAGGCGCAACAAAACCGATCACTTTTAATAGGGAGATTGCGTGCGCGGCATGTAATGGTTCAGGCGCTGAATCATCCCAGGTCTGTAACGTATGTAAAGGCGCCGGGAGTATTAATACTTCAAAAGGTTTTTTCAAGATGTCCCAGGCTTGCGCCTCATGCGGCGGCACAGGAAGAAAGACGATAAAAGCCTGTACGATCTGCAGGGGGAAGGGTAAGAATTTCCATGCCGAAACTCTGAAGGTAAGGATCCCGAGAGGCGCTGATAATGGCTCCAGGGTAAAGCTAAAGGGTATGGGCGGACCGGGGATAGGAGGCGGACCTCCGGGCGACCTCTTCATAGAAATTACAGTAAAACCGCACCGGGTATTTAAAAGGAAAGGGAATGATATTTTCCTTGATCTTCCTGTGACCTTTAGCGAGGCGGCCCTCGGCGCAAAGATAGAAGTGCCGACAATGGACGGGGTAGCAGCCATGACATTGCCGCCGGGCACGCAAGGCGGACAGCGGTTAAAGCTTTCAGGGAAAGGGTTCCCTTCAGCGAAGACCGGTGAGAGGGGCAACCAGTATGTGGACATAAAGATTATTGTGCCGAAGGGTCTCGATGAGAAGGCAAAGGACACAATCAGAGAGGTAGAATCTTTATACAAGGAAAATCCACGAAGGGGGTTATTACAGAAATGATAAACTCCGGGGATAAAAAACAACCTTTATTTATGATAAGTGTAGTTTCGAAGATACTGCGGGTCCATCCTCAAACCCTGCGGCTTTACGAGCGTGAAGGGCTGATTACCCCGCAGAGGACGAAGAGAACGAGACTCTATTCACAGGAGGACATCGAAAGATTGGCCATGATCCTTCGTCTCACGAGGGAGCTCGGTGTCAACAGATCGGGTGTCGATATAATACTGAGGCTCAGACACAGGCTGGAAACTTTTCAGAAAGAGATGGAAGAAATGATGAGCTTTCTTGAAGAAGATACAAGAAGAGATTTTATCAGGAGGTTCAGAAAGATTTTTTCAGAGGAGTAACCCCACCCATCCTGTAACCTCCTTTCATCCCCCTTAATTTAAGGGGGAAAGAGGGGGTTAAGGGAGGAGCGAGGAGGGGTTATCGTGGAAGTATTAAGGAGGTTTTTCAATGGATAAATTTACGATAAAGAGCCAGGAGGCTATACAGGAGGCGCAGAAGATTGCCGAGAGAAAAGGCAATCAGCAGATTGACGCCGAGCATCTGCTCTGGGCGCTCCTCGATGACGAAGAAGGTGTTGCCGCACAGATACTGAAAAGAATAGGGGTTAATACAAAATCTCTTCGACAGGATGTTGAAGAGGCCGTGGATAAATTTCCGAAAGTTATCGGCGCAACGCCAGTGGGACAGATTTATATATCGCCAAGGCTGAAACAGGTATTTGAAAACGCGCAGCAAAGCGCAGAGCATCTAAAAGATGAATATGTAAGCGTGGAGCATTTACTTTTTGCGCTGGTATCAATAGGAGGGCCGTGCTCCGACATCCTGAAGAAATATGGCGTGACCGCCGATAAGATGCTTTCGGCCATGAGAGAAATAAGGGGGGCGCAGCGCGTGACGGACCCGAATCCTGAAGAGAAATATCAGGCACTGAAGAGATACAGCCGCGACCTTACGGAGCTTGCAAAAAAGGGAAAGCTTGACCCTGTCATCGGCAGGGATGACGAGATACGGCGGATAATACAGGTATTGTCGAGGCGGACTAAGAACAACCCCGTGCTTATCGGTGAGCCCGGCGTCGGAAAGACCGCTATCGCGGAAGGGCTTGCGGAGAGGATAGTTGCCGGAGATGTGCCCGAGACGTTGAAAGACAAGAAAGTCGTTGCCCTTGATATGGGTGCGATAGTTGCGGGTTCAAAGTTCAGGGGAGAGTTTGAGGAAAGATTAAAGGCGGTCCTGAAGGACATCGAGCAGGCAGAGGGTAAGGTTATCCTGTTCATAGACGAGCTTCATACTTTGGTCGGCGCCGGGGCTGCGGAAGGCGCTATCGATGCGTCGAACATGCTTAAACCCGCACTCGCGAGGGGCGACTTGAGATGCGTTGGAGCAACTACAATCGATGAATACCGAAAACACATTGAAAAAGACCCGGCATTCGAGAGGAGGTTCCAGCCTATACTTATTAAGGAGCCGAATGTTGAAGATACGATCTCGATCCTGCGCGGTCTCAAGGAAAGATATGAGGTCCATCACGGCGTCAGGATAAAAGACTCCGCATTGATTTCCGCCGCGGTATTGTCAAATAGGTATATCACAGACAGGTTCCTTCCGGATAAGGCGATTGACCTTATCGATGAGGCTGCTTCCAAGCTCAGGATGGAGATAGACAGCATGCCCACTGAGCTTGACGAAATTGAGAGAAAGCTCCGCCAGTACGAGATAGAAAAACAGGCGGTAATGAGAGACGGGAAGGAATCCAAAGAAAGGCTGGATAAGATTCTAAAAGAAATGGCTGAACTGCAGGGAAAGCGGGATGAATTACGGGCGCAATGGATGAGCGAGAAGGAAATAATCTCAAAGATACGGGATTATAAGGAGCGGATCGAAAAGACAAAGATAGAGTCTGAGAGGGCGGAGCGCGAAGGCGACCTGACCAAGGCTTCGGAACTGAGATATGGAAAGTTACTCGAACTCCAGAGGTACCTTGAAGTAGAGAACAAGCAACTTTCCGAAACCCAGAAAAGAAGGAAGATGTTGAAAGAAGAGGTGGATGAAGAGGATATCGCAGAGGTTGTCTCCAAGTGGACGGGCATACCCGTGAGCAGGATGCTCGAGGGAGAGGTGCAGAAGCTGCTCCAGATGGATGACCGCTTGAAACAAAGGGTGGTCGGCCAGGACGAGGCAATCGAGGCTGTATCAAACGCAGTAAGAAGGGCGCGCGCCGGCATCCAGGACCCTAACAGGCCTATAGGATCTTTTATCTTCCTGGGGCCTACCGGTGTCGGGAAGACCGAGCTTGCAAGGGCCTTGGCGGAATTCCTGTTTGACGACGAAAACGCTATGATACGGATCGACATGACCGAGTATCAAGAGAGACACACAGTGTCGAGGCTTATCGGCGCCCCTCCCGGATATGTAGGTTATGAAGAAGGCGGCCAGCTAACAGAGGCTGTCAGAAGAAAGCCGTATTCTGTAGTCTTATTCGATGAGGTTGAAAAGGCGCATCCCGAGGTATTCAACCTCCTGTTGCAGTTGCTGGATGACGGAAGACTTACTGACAGCCATGGTAGGACCGTCGATTTCAGGAACACTGTTATCATCATGACCTCAAATATAGGCGGCGCGCATATACAGGAGATGCTCGAAGAGCGGGCCAAGAGACCTGAGGCCTATTGGGTCATCAACAACACAGAATTGAAAGAGAAGATATTCGGAGACCTGAAAGAATTTTTCAGGCCTGAGTTCCTGAACAGGGTTGACGAAATTATCGTCTTCAACCCTTTGACAAAAGAGCTTCTCAAACAGATCGTAGAGATACAGGTGAACAGGATGAAGAAATTTATCAAAGAGAAAAACATCGACATAAAACTTACGGACAGCGCCAAAGAGTATTTTTCAGAAATCGGTTTTGATACCGCTTATGGGGCAAGGCCATTGAAAAGGGCATTGCAGCGGGAGATTCTGAACCCTTTGGCATTGAAAATTCTTGGTAAGACATTCAGGGATGGTGACACGGTTCTGGTCGAGTTTGAGAATGAAAAAATTACCTTCATGAAGGAGATGACTGCCGAGATAGAGGCATATCAAATAGATAAATAGACGGCAGGCATATATGCCTGCCATGCAATGCATTAGGTGATGTCTGCCTGCCGGATTGCATTTAATAGGAGATTCTTTGCCGATTCAATGCCGCCCTTTATTTTGCAACCTGCAGCATTTTTATGGCCGCCGCCTCCGAAGTGGGCTGCAATCGTTGCAACATTTGTATTCCCCTTTGAACGAAGGCTTACCTTCCATTCATACCCGTCTATTTCTCTAAAGAAAGCCGAGATCTTGATATCATTCATCATTCTCGGGAGGCCGGAAAAATTTTCAGTGTCTTCAGGCCCCGCCCCCGTCTTTTTAAACATTTCTTTGTCGACATATGTAAAAGCAATACTGTCTATTATTTCAAGGGTATTTAAGGCCATTATAAGCAGGCTAAACCTTTTCTCGGACCATGTCTCGTAAAGGTTATTGGCTATATAGCCCGGTCTCGCGCCTGCTTCAGCAAGTTCAGATGCAACACTTAAGACCTCGGCTGTTGTGTTCCCGAACCTGAATGTGCCCGTATCAATGGCAATAGCAGTATAAAGGTTGACCGCGATCTCTTTTGTCAACTCCAGCCCCAGTTCCTTTATGATGTAAAAGACCATTAATCCGGTTGCAGCTGCCTTTGGTTTTATCCATTTTATGTCACCGAATTCGGCCTCTGTCTCATGGTGGTCTATTACAGCCGAAGATTTGAAATTCAGTCCTTCTATGCCGGCCCTTTCAGGGGTATTGCAATCAAGCAGAACAAGGTTCATATTTGAAGTCTGAACGCCCTGGACTGACTGGATGACCCTCTCTTGCCCGGGCAGATACTTGTAAATCCCGGGAACTCCGTCGCGGTCATAAACAATTGTTTTTTCCCCGAGCTTTTCCAGTGCAGTTGAAAGGGCGAGTGAAGAGCCGATCGCATCGCCTTCGGGGTTAATGTGAGTTGCTATAAAAAAGTCGTTTTTATCTGTCAGATACGAGAGGAGTTCAGTCGGAACCTTCATCTTTACCCTTGATGTCGTTAAGGAGCTTTTCTATCTTGCTCCCGTATTCTATGGAAGTATCAAGCCGGAAATCTATACTCGGTATGTATCTCAGCTTGACCCTCCTCGAAAGCTCGGAACGGACAAAGCTTTTTGCGGATTTCAGGATATCGAGCGTCGTCTCCCGCTCTTCTTCTTTAAGAACGCTAATATAGACCAAGGCGATTTTGAGGTCTTCAGTAACGTCAACCCCCGTGACTGTTATGAAGCCGATTCTCGGGTCCTTCAGTTTGTGCATGATTATATCAGCTATCTCTTCTCGCAGGAGATCGCTGACTCTCTGGGATCTTTTATAAGGAAGCATCTATACTCCTGAAATTCTAAATCCTGATATCGAAATATTAAATAAGCTCAAAGTAAAATTGAGCAATAAATTGAATTTTGAGCTTTGACATTTAAGCTTGGAATTTCGTATTTCGAATTTAGAGATTAGAACGTTATTTTTATAATTTCGCAGCTATCTTTTCGATAATATAATTTTCAATGATATCCCCGACTTTCAGGTCATTGAAATTTTCTACCATAATACCGCATTCATATCCGGTCTGTACCTCTTTGACATCTTCTTTGAATCTCTTAAGGGAGCTTATCTTGCCTTCATACACCACTATATTGTCTCTTATTATTCTTACCCCGTCGCTTGACCGGCTTATGGAGCCATCGACTACATAACAGCCCGCGATCGTCCCGATCCTTGAAACAGGAAATAGCTGGCGGACCTCGGCTCTTCCAAGGATTTTTTCCCTGAGGGTCGGTTCAAGAAGTCCCTCCAACGCTTTCTTGACTTCTTCAATGGCTTCGTATATCACGTTATACAGCCTTATATCGACGCCTTCTTTATCCGCGACCTGTGAAGCTTTCAACTCAGGTCTTACATTGAACCCTATTATTATCGCGCTTGAAGCGGTAGCAAGCATGACATCCGATTCGTTTATCCCGCCCACTGACGAGTGTATGACTTTCACCTTTACCTCTGGGTGTGTAATGTTTTCGAGGGCGTCTTTCATCGCTTCGACAGAGCCTTGAACATCACCTTTGATAATAATGTTCAGTTCCCTTATCTCTCCCTCTTTAATTTTTGCATAAAGTTCATCGAGTGTAAGCTTTCTTGTCCTTGCTATCTCGGCGAGCTTATGTTTCTGCTGACGCGCCAGAGCTATCTGTCTTGCCCTCTTTTCATCTTCAACGGCTGTGAAGATATCTCCCGATGAAGGAACATCAGAAAATCCGATGACCTCAACAGGTGTTGAGGGCCCGGCCACTGTCATCCTCTTACCGCTGTCATTGATGAGCGCTCTGACTTTTCCCGCGTGGGGACCTGCAATAAATGCGTCCCCGATCTTCAGGGTGCCCGATTGTACGAGCACCGTTGCTACAGGACCTCTCCCTTTATCCAATTTTGCCTCGATTATAGTGCCGCGGGCGGGTTTATCAGGGTTTGCCTTGAGTTCCATTACCTCGGCCTGGAGCAGGATCATCTCAAGCAGGCGTTCTATCCCCAAACGTTTTTTGGCGGAGACTTCTACAAAGATGTTCTGTCCGCCCCATTCCTCGGATATTACGCCGCGTTCTGAAAGTTCATTCTTCACCTTAGAAGGATTGGCCTCGGGCTTATCTATCTTATTTATCGCTACTACAATAGGAACATTTGCAGCTTTTGCATGGTTAATGGCCTCAACGGTCTGCGGCATAACGCCGTCGTCCGCGGCAACGACAAGGACAACGATATCAGTTACCTTGGCCCCTCTTGCCCTCATAGAGGTAAATGCCTCATGGCCCGGCGTGTCGAGGAATACAATTTCTTTTCCCTTTAGATTGACCCTGTATGCGCCGATGTGCTGTGTAATGCCGCCTGCTTCAGTCTCGGTGACCCTCGTCTCCCTGATTGCGTCCAGGAGTGATGTCTTCCCGTGGTCTACGTGTCCCATAATGGTTATAACAGGAGGTCGCGGCAACAAAGCAGTCTTGTCTTCAGGCGCTTCTATATCAACCGTGTCTTCTTCAATAGGAGAGAGTTCGAGCTTTACGCCAAAGCCCTCTGCAATTAATAGTGCGGCGTCGGTGTCGACAGGCTGGTTTATTGTCGGCATATAGCCAAGTTCCATAAACTTCTTTATAACATCGGAGAGCTTGACGCTTATCAGTTCGGCAAATTCTTTTACAGTGCTGCCTTCCTGGAGTTTCAGCATTTTTTTTCTTGGCACTACAAGCTGTGTCTGGGGTTTGCGTTCCTCTGAATGGAATGACCTGCCCCTCCCGTGCCTCTGACCTGGCCGCTGCTCCCATCTCTTCGGCTCTATCTTTCTGATAGTCTGGAAAGCCCTCTGCATTCCCGGTTTAGCTTTGAATTTTTCTATTTTTTCTACCTCGATCTCTTTTTTGAACCTGTCGGGTATCTTCAGCTCTTCTTCCTCTAATGCCGTTTTTACGACCGTTTCAGGTTTTTTGTCTTCCACTGGAGGCTTAGTTTCAAGGTGTTCTTCGGGGGATGTCTCAACAGAAGTTTTGATGGGTTCTCCTTTCAATTGTGTTTTTTCAGGAGAAGGTACTTTCGCTGGTCCGACAACTTTCTTGCGCATCATGTTTTCTATTTTTTGGGCGAGTTCGGGTTCGATACTTGAGGAATGGGTCTTGCCTTCCACACCGAGCTTTAAAAGCTCTCCCAGGATAACCTTGTTTGCTACTCCCAATTTTTTAGCCAGTTCATAAATTCTTATTTTATTCATGTATTCTCAGCCTTTATCCTAAAACCATGTTTGTCATTGAGATTCTTCGGTAGTTACTCTTGTCACAAAAGCAACTAAATGTTATCATATTAAACCTGTTTAATGCAACGAGTAAAGGAGGATAAATATGGCAAGTTGTGCTGTATGCGGGAAACAGAGATCGATGGGCAATAATGTCAGCCACGCCAACAATAGATCAAAGAAGGTGATAATGCCTAACCTGCAAAGGATGCGCATAGTGATCGGCAAGAGTATAAAGAAGGTCTATGTTTGCACAAGATGTCTCCGGTCGAAATCAGTTAAGAAAGCTGTTTAATGAAAAGGGTAGCTTCACTACTGTCACCGTTTATTAAGGAATTAGGTATCGTGGATGGTGTGAAGCTCTCTGAAATTAAAAGGGATTGGTACGTCCTGTTTCAAAAACCCCTTTCATTTCATATGTATCCTTCCGTGCTTTCCAAAGGAGAGCTTCTCCTCAACGTTGATTCACCTGTCTGGCTCCAGGAGCTGAATTTTTTCAGGGGAGAGATACTGAAGAAGCTGAGTTCTTATAATGTTAAAGCGCTGCGGTTCAGACTCGGCAGGGTTTCAGCAGACATAAAGCCGGAAGACAGCAGCGGGACGACGACCCGGGAAAAGCCGAAAGGGAAAATACTTACCGCAGAGGAACAGTCTTATATTCAGCAAACGGTTTTAAGAATAAACGATGACGCGCTGAGGGTGGCCGTAAAAACCGTGATCGAGAAAGCTGTTACCTGCGGGAGAACAAAACTGAATTAAGAGTCGAAAATTAATACTGATAATTTGATGCATATATTTTCAGACTCTTAATCCTTAACTTTTGTTCTATTAAGCCGATTCCGCCTTCTTTTCGAAAACAAGGATAGGTTTCTCCCTGTTTACAATAGTATCTTCCGTGATCATACACTCCTTGATCCCGCTTTGCGAAGGTATCTCATACATTACGTCAAGCATGATTTCTTCAAGTATTGACCTTAACCCACGTGCGCCGCTTTTCCGCTTAATGGCCTTTTTTGCTATTGCCGACAGCGCGCTCTCGGTAAATTTCAGCCTGACATTATCAAACGAGAGGAGCTTCTGATATTGTTTCATTAATGCGTTTTTGGGCTCTGTCAGTATCTTTATCAGGGCCGGTTCATCAAGTTCGTCAAGGGCCGCCACAACGGGCATCCTTCCGACAAACTCAGGTATGAGTCCATATTTAATAAGATCCGCGGGCTCGACAAGACTGAGAATCTCTCCGATCTTTCTTTCTTTTCTTTGAACGGTATCGGAGATAAATCCTACTGTCTTTTTCCCGATTCTCTGCTCTATCACAGTGTCCAATCCTATAAAGGCCCCGCCGCATATAAACAGGATATTCGTAGTGTCTACCTGGATATATTCCTGCTGCGGGTGTTTTCTGCCGCCCTGGGGAGGGATATTCGCCGTTGTCCCCTCGATCAATTTGAGCAATGCCTGTTGCACACCTTCACCTGATACGTCCCTCGTGATAGATGGGTTTTCTGTTTTCCTGCTGATCTTGTCAATTTCATCGATATAGACAATTCCCCTTTGGGCTTTTTCGGTGTCGTAATCAGCCGCCTGCAATAATTTCAGTATTATATTTTCGACATCTTCTCCAACATATCCGGCCTCAGTAAGAGTTGTAGCGTCAGCTATGGCAAATGGGACATCGAGTATCTTAGCCAATGTCTGGGCAAACAATGTCTTGCCTGTGCCTGTGGGTCCCGCAAGGAGGATGTTGCTTTTCTGCAATTCCACGTCTGATGTAACAGGACTGTATATCCTCTTGTAGTGGTTATGCACGGCTACCGCCAATATCTTCTTTGCCCTCTCCTGTCCTATAACATACTCACTCAGGAACTGATATATCTCCTTCGGTGTAGGGAGCCTGGGGAAAGAGGGGACCTTCACCTCTTCATGCAGCGTGTCCGCAATGATCTCATTGCATAACTCTACACACTCATTACATATATAAACGGTGGGGCCCGCGATCAGCTTCTTGACCTCTGCATGGCCTTTCCCGCAGAACGAGCATTTCAGCGCATTCTCGTCTTTTTTAGCCATTGGGCCTCCCGTCCTTAATGCTGCTGATCACTTCATCTACTACCCCGTATTCTTTTGCCTCCTGTCCCGACATAAAGAAATCCCTGTCTGTATCCGCCTGTATCTTTTTGAGTGTCTGCCCGGTGTGCGTTGAGATTATCTTATTCAATGTATCCTTCATCTTCAGTATCTCGCGCGCATGGATTTCGATATCAGTAGCCTGACCTTGAAACCCCCCCATAGGCTGGTGCAGCATAATCCGTGAATTCGGCAAAGCAAATCTCTTGCCTTTTGTCCCTGCCGCAAGCAGCAGCGCCCCCATGCTGGCCGCCTGACCTATGCAATATGTTGCAATATCAGGCTTCACATATTGCATTGTATCGTATATCGCGAGACCGGATGATACAATGCCGCCCGGAGAGTTAATGTACAGGTGTATGTCTTTGCCCGGGTCTTCTGTTTGGAGAAACAGCAACTGGGCAATGACTATGTTTGCAATATTGTCGTCTATCGCAGTCCCTGCAAAAATAATCCGGTCTTTGAGCAGTCTTGAATAAATATCATAGGCCCTTTCAGTACGGCCTGTCTGCTCTATTACAATGGGAATAATACTCATCTATTCTCCTTTTTCAATTCTGGCCTTGGACAACAGCAGATCCATGACCTTCTCTTCAAATATTGAATGCTTGAATTCGTCCAGAGACCCCTGTTTATACATATAGAAACTTTTAACGGCCTCGGGCGTTGCCGAGAGTCTTTTTGCGAGTAAGGCCATCCCTTCATCTACTTCCTTGTCTGTTACTATAACGCCTTCTTTCCGGCCGATTGTATCGATGATGATAGATGCCTGAACATTCTTCACCGCTTTATGTTTCAGTTTGACCTGTGGGTCTTCGGTTTCTTCCTTGCCTTCGGTTTTCTCTCCTGCCGTCGTTTCTATTATATCCGATACGGATTCAACTAATGCCGTGTCATCCTGCGCATCAGAAACGCTCTGCTGCATCGAGAGCGCCTGGAGTTCTCTGTCCAATAACGTTTCAGGCACATCAAAATTGTAAGATTCAAGCATCTTGTTGATGATCTCAGCCTTCTGTATCTTTTGAATCTGTTGTTTTTTAGCCGTGTATATTTTTTCTTTCAACTTCTCTCTCAGGTCGGACATATTCTCAAACCCGAGGTCCTTTGCGAACTCATCATCGATCCCCGGCAGTTTTTTCTTCTTTACCTCGCTTATGCTTACTTTTATATCGGCTGTTTTCCCTGCAAGTTCTTTCGGTTTGCTCTCATCGAATGCAACGTTGAACTCTACGATATCGCCCTTTTGCTTGCCCAATACTTTTTCCATTATGTCATGAGGAAATATCTCTTTGTCCATCTTTGATATCAATTCTTTGACGGAAGGTCCAGCTTCTTCGCCGTTTATTTCGCTTCCCACATGTTCAAACGATACAAGGTCATCCATTTCGACGTTCTTCTCAGCAACCTCGTATACAGCCTTCTGGTTCTGGAATCTTTTAATCAAGTCTTCTACGTCGGAATCCTCAACGGTAAAAGGGATATCCTTTGCGCTGATGTTTTGATAATCAAGGTTTTCTATCTTCGGCACTACCTCGACTAAAAATGTCAGGTTGAGGGGACTGTTTCTCCTAAACTCCAATTTTTCTTCCAGGACCGGCATCGCTATCGGTTCGAGCGCAGCTTCTTTCAAAGCTGTGCCGAAGTATTCAGGGACCAGCTTTTCGAGTACTTCTGCCTCCACATCTTTCCCAAAACGCTTTTCAATGAGATTAGTCGGGGCCTTGCCGGGTCTGAACCCAGGTATTCGCACCTGTTGTTTAAGTCTTTCGAGGGAACCGCTTATCTCCCTTTCGATCACATCTGCCGGTATTTCTATGCTGACACGTTTTTTTGTTGTGTTGATCTCTTCCACTGACTTAAGCAAAATTACCCCTCCCATTCTTTATTTTACTGTAAAATACGCGTCGGAGCTTTGTCAATTTTGGGCAAGGCCTTGGATACATGTGCAACAGTTGACCGGAATTTGAAGTTAATGTGTGATAGCGGCTTGGCCTACGAAATAAAGATCGGCAAGCAAAAAACAAGATATGAACAGAAATTCGGGCAGGAGCATCACGTTGAGCTTCCTTAATTCCATCGTTTTAAAGTCACAGCATTACCTAAATGTTTAAGGGAGCTGCTCCTGTGTTGCCGTGACAACGAGGACCGCACATTGTGCAAGTCCGATGACCTTCTCGGTTGAACTCCCCATAAGGACCTTTTTCAGCCCTGTTTTCCCATATGCTCCCATGACGATCAAATCGACACCTCTTCCCCCGGCTATTTCAATTATAACGTTAAAAGATCTGCCGGTCGGGGTGAGAGCCTCAGCCGAAACACCTTCCTTTTGCGCCAACTCGACTACCTTGTTGACATTTGCAGTTGCTTCGTCCAATTCTCTCTCATCACGCATTGCCGATACAGCAAGCAGATGGCTTCCGCAACGCTTCGCAATCTCAATCGCCTCCGCAACCGCTGCAATGCTGTGCACCGATCCATCGGTGGCAACGAGTATTTTATTGTATTCCACCCTGGCCGCCTTCGGGACGACGAGTACCTTGCAGGGAGCAAGGCCGATGACTTTTGCGGCAACTTCTCCCATAAGAAGCTTTGTCAACCCTTTACGCCCGTGCTTTCCGACAACGATAATATCGACTTTTCTCTCGGCAGCTTCATCAATAATGTATTGGTACACGTTATCCCCATGGTAGAAGATAATCTCGCAGTCAAGCCCTTCCTTTGCAGCTCTTTCTTTTATAGACCTAAGATACTTGATGACTTCTTGCTCTTCCTGCTCATAGGCCTTGGCCCCGATCGTCTCATATTCAGGATTTATCTCAAGCACCGATAATGCATAAAGCCTGCTTGAGCATTTCCCGGCGAAGCTTATCGCCTCACTAACTGCCCCTTCGCTGAATTCGGACCTATCTACCGCCAGAAGTATTTTCTCAAGTTTTGCTACCGGACAGAACCCTGTGTTTTCCATATTGCCCTCCCTTTTTTGACGTGACGCAATGCATCACTGGTAAACTTTTGTATACTGAAAGGCCGCGATCCCCCCATCGATAAAATAAACACAATTCTCATTAGTGGCCGTATCGTCATGATGGTGCATCCTCTTTCATCTTTGCGCCCCTTATAAACAGAGGGACCGCGTACACGATGGCCGCAGCCCGTTGCACAGAAACATCTAAGATAATCATATCGCGCTATCAGGAAGCCTGCAAGTATCGAGATAGTCGCACAATTATGAAAGAAACATCTTCCATATAAACCTCGCTAATGCTGACGCGATAATCAGAAAGATTTTCAAAGGGCTTCTCTGGTACTCCTGACTGTCTTTCATATTCTTATAAGAATATCACGACAAACAACTTTTCCCGCATCGCCCAACTCAAGATTTACGTTTTTTCTATTTTGTCGGTGCGGGTATCGCAAGGGACTGTTTTAGGGTATAATCTTCCATGAACCTCTATCTTATTGACGGGCATTCCTATGTCTATCGCGCCTATTACGCTATCCGGGAGCTCTCGAATTCTAAGGGCTTTCCCACGAACGCGATCTATGGCTTTACCAACATGCTTCTTAAGATTATTAGGGAGAAAAAGCCCGACGGTATTGCGGTATCTTTTGACTCACCCGTACCCACAGAGAGACACAGGATATATGAAGGATACAAAGCCCAGAGACCTGAAACACCGGGAGACCTCATCGAACAGATACCTTATATCAGACGGATGATTTCAGCATTCAATATTAAGATATTCGAAGTCCCGGGTTACGAGGCGGACGATATACTCGGCGCTATAGCAAAAAAAGCATCCTCAGAAGGAATGGACGTATTCATTGTTACCGGGGACAAGGATATGCTTCAGCTTGTCGGTAATAAGATAAAAGTATATGACCCTATGAAAGATACAGTGCTTGATGAGGAATTCGTAAAGAAAAAATTCGGCGTCGGCCCGGAAAGAGTTACAGAGTTTATGGCGCTCACAGGTGATGCGGTCGATAACATTCCTGGGATCAAAGGGGTCGGTGAAAAGACGGCAAGGGAGTTGCTTTCTGAATTTGAAAGTCTTGATGCGATGCTGAGTAATACCGATAGGATCAAGAAAGAAAAGTTGAGGGTCCTTGTCTCCGAAAATGCCGATGTCGTTAGATTGAGCAAGAAGCTCGCAACCCTAGATACGGACGTCCCCATTGATATCAATACTGAAGAATTCCGGCTGAGAGAACCCGAATGGTCTTCGCTCCTTTCCCTCTTCAGAGAGCTTGAATTCGGGAGCCTAATGAAGCTTATTCCTTCAGGATCTCTAAGAAAGACCCATTACGAGGCGGTCTTTTCCATGGAAAGAGTTAAGGAGATATCTTCACTCATCAAAGGCGATTTTGCGTTTGACACCGAGGCAACAAGCAGGGACCCGATGGTCGGAAGTCTTGTAGGGCTTTCTTTGTGTTTGGAAAACGGACACGCGTTTTATATCCCTGTCTCCCATTCATATCCGGGAGCGCCTGTGCAGATAAACAAGAAAGAAGTATTACAAGCGCTTTCAGAGTTTTTTGAAGCTGAATGGGTTGCAAAGACGGGGCATAACCTTAAATATGACATAATGATACTTGCACAGGACGGTGTTCATGTGCGGGGGACTCTCTACGACACAATGATAGCATCATATCTGATCAATCCCAACAAACCGAACCACGGTCTCGCTGAACTTGCGCTGGAATATCTGTCTTACAGGAAAAAAACGTTTGTGGAGGTCATCAGGAAACGGGCTTCTTTCTCTGAGGTGCCTTTGGAAGAGGCAGTTATCTATTCAGGTGACGACGCCAGCCTCAGCCTTGAATTAAAAAAACTGCTTTTTAATAAATTAAGAGAAACCGGCCTTGAGGATCTTTATCTAAATATAGAGATGCCGTTGATTTACGTGCTTGCCGGCATGGAAACCGAAGGCCTGAAGATTGATGTTCTCAAGCTTAAAGGAATTTCAACAGAGCTTGATAAGGAACTCGATGCGCTGAAAAGAAGGATTTTTTTCCTCGCAGGCGAAGAGTTTAACATCAATTCACCTAAACAACTGAGTGTTGTTCTTTTTCACAGTCTCGGCTTGCAGCCGGGCAAGAAAACGAAGACAGGTTTTTCCACCGAGATGAGTGTCCTCGAAGAGCTTGCTGAAAGTCACGAGCTCCCAAGGGAGATACTCAATTACAGGAGCTTCCATAAACTGAAAACAACTTATATAGACGTGCTTCCGGCGTTGATAAATCCAAAGACGGGTCGTATCCATACATCGTTTAACCAGACGGTAACAGCCACCGGAAGGTTGAGCAGCAGCGAGCCTAATCTGCAGAATATCCCGATCAAAGGAGAGTGGGGCAGGCGTATAAGAGAGACTTTTATTGCTGAAGGAAATAATCTCCTCCTTTCAGCAGATTATTCACAGATTGAACTGAGGATACTTGCCCATTTGAGTAATGACGAGGGTCTTATTTCTGCATTCATGAGCGGCCTCGATATCCATGCGAGGACCGCATCCGAAATATTCGGCGTGCCTATCGATAAAGTGTCCGCTGAAATAAGGAGAGTCGCAAAAACAGTGAACTTCGGAGTTATTTACGGGATATCGCCGTTCGGCCTGTCGGAAACTCTGAGCATATCGCGGGAAGATGCGAAAAAATATATCGAGCAGTATTTTAAAAGGCACCCGGGTGTTCAAAGCTATATCGAAAAATGCCTCGCAAAGGCAAAGCATGATGGTTACGTTTCTACCCTTTTCGGGAGAAGGCGCGCTGTCCCGGAAATCAGAAGTAAGAACACCGGCACGAGACAACTGGGTGAAAGGCTTGCAATAAATTCTCCTATTCAAGGGACGGCTGCGGATGTTATTAAAATCGCAATGATAAATATAGCGAAGAAATTAAGATCCGATAATTTGGAAACAAGGTTGATCCTTCAGGTTCACGATGAGCTATTATTCGAACTTCCGGAAAAGGAGCTTGAAGCAGTAATGGATATTGTTAAGACCGAGATGGAGGGGGTGATGGCTCTGTCTGTCCCTTTGAGCGTCAGTATAAACTATGGAAAGAACTGGGCGGAAGCACACTGAATAAATAAGCAACTTCTTTTAATTTCAGGTAAAATATGCGCTGATGGAGGGCAGGTTATGGAGAAGAAAGCAACCACCAAGAAAATTTCCGACAAGTCAGAGAAAAAAGAAACGAAGAAAAAGCTAATAGCAGTCCCCCGATCCCCTAAGAAAATTGCTTCAAAAAAGAAAGGGACAAAAAAGATTGAGGAAAAGACTGTCAAAAAGGTAAAGGCAGAGACAAAGGTAGAGAAAAAGCCTATAAAGATTAAGGAAGAAGAAAAACGGAAAACAACAAAAAAGAAGGGGCCTGCAAAAGGAAGGGAAAAAACTGAACAAAGCAAAAAGAAACCTGCCGTAAAAAGGACAGAGAAACGCGGCCTTAAATCCTTAAAAAAAGCTGAAACAGGGAAGAATGCTGAGAAGCCCGCGAAAAAGGTCAAGCCTAAGGTCAAAAGAAAGGCCGAATTGAAGGAAACATTGCCGGCCGGCTATGAGGAAAACGGGATAACCCTCATGACCGTTGACCCGCTTAAGATTTTTACCTTCTGGGAAGTGCGGGAAGATACCCTGTCCAAATTTAAGGGCGATCTTGCCGTTAGGGTATATGATATGACAAACGCCGGTTTCGACAAGATGAATGAATGTAGCCATTTTGACCTGACTGTAAGCGAAAGGATAGGGGGAATGTATATAGATGCCGCCCCCGAAAAGGAATTTGTTGCGGACATCGGAATTGTCTGCGAAGGTGTTTTCATTTCGATAACGAGGTCTAACAAAGTCTCAACACCACGGGCAACAGCTTCAGAAACAGAGGCATTGTCTTTAAGCTTCTTCGCCTCCGGCTTCCGCATAGGTTATTGAAAAGCAATAAATAGTTTCTGCGCAACTATATGTTGCACTGCTTTATTATTTACAAATCTTAATTATATCCCAGTGTTTGCACCGTACAATTGCATCATTTAATTAATCTCCATACCCCGCCGTCTCTGCGGCGGGCACCTTACGTCGTCGGGGTGCAGGGCGTCGGAGCGAAGCGCAGACCCTTGCCGACCCACGGGGTCTAATACCCCGTGGTGTCGTGCCGAGCAAAGCGAGGTTTAGTTTATTGCAGCGTTTCTTTCATAAAGAAATAATCTTATTAAATATCAAGGTGTTAAATATTTGGCATATGTATTGCTTTAATAATAAAGATTATAAAGACATGAAATAATAAGCATATTAAGGACAAAAATATAATAAAATGGTAAAATGGTTCACAAATGTTTTTTGGTTTTCTTAAAGATAAAAAAAATGTTGAGATTTTTAAAACAATACGATATTTTAGAGAGTCTGTTTTTAATAACACCACACTAAAAGAATCTTAAAAAAAGGAGGGAAGGTTATGAAGAAAGTAAGTGTGTTGTTTTTCGCTGTTGTTTTTCTGTTGTGCATGACTGCCGCGCCTATTTTGGCTGCCGACACGTCCAAGGAAGTAGAACAACTGAAAGGTGAGGTGCAGAAACTGCTCAACAGGATCCAAGACCTGGAAAAGAAGCAGAAAGAAAGTGATAAGAAGTTGGACAGCGTGAAAGTAACAACAACGAAGATCGAGAAGGAAGAAGCGGCGTTAGAACAGGAAGGTAAACAAAGGGCGATGGCTTATTGGAGGGATGCTTTCGTAATTGAAACTGGAGACAAACGCTTCAGGTTACAGATGGGCGGACAAATACAGTTCGATACGAGGGTATTCGGTGATGGATCGAATAGTCCGAGTTCGTTCGACGTGCGGAGGGCCCGCTATGATATGAGGGGTAATATGCTTACCGGTAGCATAAATAACGAGTTCCGCCTCACTCTAGAGATGGCTGGATCGAACGCCCCGCTGCTCCAGAACGCCTACTGGGTATTTAAGTTCGCTCCCGAATTCAACCTCATGGTCGGGCAATTCAAGCCGCCGGTCAATTCATCCGACAGGTTGACAGAAGAAGTACATATTAACTTCATAGAGTATGCAGCTGATACCCCCGTAACGGGTTATTATGATCGCGGGTTCAATATTATCAGCAAATTTTTCAACGAAAAAGTCCAGACCTGTGTAGGTATGATCGACGGAGTAGGCGCGTCGGCCGATGTAAATACGGGTGACCTCGATAATAACAAGGACGTTTTTGTGCGTGTCCTCCTGAATCCTTTCAAGGACACGGATATCGATGCACTGAAGAAGTTATATTTGGTTGGCAGTTATCAGGATGGTCTCCAGTCGATTAAGACTGCAAGGAGTGAAACAAATTTTAAGACTGAGGACTACGAATCTCAGTGGTTCGCGTGGAACCCTACTAATTTAAGGATCCATCAACTCGAACGCTTCGGCGGTGAAGCACATTATATATATGGACCGCTATCGGCGAGTTATGAGTTTAATCGCGTTCAATGGGAAGGTATCGACGTGTATAAATCAGATGGCAAAACGCTGGACTATCGTATGCCTGGTTCTTATCATGCCGATGTGCACGAAGCATGGATTAGTTATTTCCTTACAGGTGAATCGAAGAACTATCAGGATATCTTCGCTGCTTGGAGACAACCGAAACCCAAGAAGAATCTTAATCTGAAAGATGGAACATGGGGCGCTTGGGAAGTTATTGCAAGGTATACCTATCTCGATAGCTCTGCGAAACTTTTCGCACAGCAGGTGAAGAGTGAAAGTACTTCCTCGATACTTACTGGAGTGCAAAGAGGGGAAGCAGTGACCGCTGGACTACGCTGGTTGTGGAACCCTAAAGTTAGGTTGATGCTGGATGCGAACTACCTTAAGAATGAGACAGGAAAAGGCATTATCGGCACAAACTCGTATGTAACATCAGGCGATACGAAAAAATACATGAAGGATGAAACCGCATTGCTTTTAAAGTTCATCCTGCAAATATAAGAAAACATTCTGCATAAAGCGTCTTCGGGCGCTTATGCTTTTTTTGTTTAGTAATGGTTGTATCTCTCGGGTTTCTTCACTTGCGGAAGGCCGCCAAATGGCGGCCTTCTTTTTTGATTTAAAATAATTGGCGCATCTGGGTTCTTCATGGGTCTATGCAATATATAGTGGTTTGAGTATCCTATGTTCATGGATGAAAAAGTGTTTTATACAAAGATATTGGGAATCAAGCTGCCTTGGTTTGTAAAACAGGTTATTATGGACGAAGCAACTCAGCGAATCGACATTTATATGGAGCATGAGAAAGATATACGCGTCAGGTGTCCGGAATGTGGTGCGTTTTACGGCATGTACGATCACGCACCTGAGCGCGTTTATCGTCATTTGAACACCTGCCAAATGGAAACCTACATTCATGTTCGGCCACCGCGAGTAAACTGCCCTACGCATGGAGTTAAGCAGATAGAATCGGCGGTTGGTGAGAACGGCTCGGATATGAGTCATGCCTTTGAGAGTCTGGTCATTCGTGTTGCTCAAGAGTGCAGCATCGAGGGTACGGCCCGGCTTTGTGGATTGAGTTGGGATAAAGGATGGAATGCTCTGCGTATTTTCTTTTTAAAAACTACGAGGAACTCCATATGCTGCAATGATTTGAAGGCGATTTCTAATTTCAAGAAAATGGCTACAATTTTACCTTGAGCAGATCAAGAATCTTTTGCTGACTGTTATCCGGGGTGCAAACAATTCGGCACGAAGAGCCCTGCACTTGAAGTCTCTGCCTTCTCAGGCTCTTTAATCTCTCAATCACATACTCAAATGTCCATCTGCGGTGTTTATTTTTTCCGTCAGACTGAAACAGAGGCTTTAGTCTCTGATTCATATGCCACTGCAAGTAGTAGGCAAGCATGCAAAGAAACACATGACAGCGGATTCGGTCGTCGGTCTTGTGATAAACGGGCCGCACCTCAAGCTGTACGCTCTTTAAGTTCCGAAACGCCTGTTCTACAAGAGCAAGCTTTTTATATGATGCCACTATTGCCTGCTTTGCCATCAGCCCGGCAGGAACATCGGAGGCAATGATGTAACAGCCGTCAATCAATTCCTCAGTCTCGATCTTCTCTGTTTTTAATTTCCATGTGAGACGTCCATCCTGTACTGACCACTCTACAAATTTACCTGTCTTCCACTTTCCCAGAACCTTCCCCACCCTTGCCGCTATCTTCTCGTTTGACGACTTCCGTTTTGATTGGGCTATGCTATCCAATGCCTTTCTGGTGACCTCAATCAAGCCTTTGCGTGTCACAGCTTCCCTTGTAGCGGTCTTTGGATTGCGGCATAAGCAGTATCGCCGTCCTATCGCCTCAGGATCCACTACTTCAATAATCTCCTTTTCATCAAACATATCGATCTGAATCACCTTGCGTTCCAGTAGCTCTTTTATCTGGTGGTGTGTTAATGCCGATATTATATTGAGCCCTTTTACATCCTTAACCTTTTCGTAATTGGCATGAGTAACCATTCCACGATCACCTACAAAGATTATCTCCTGGATCCCATATTTTTTCTGCACCTCAGCTATTTTATCGGGTACCGTTTGAGCATCCTGAGTATTCCCAGGGAAAACTTCCACACCCACAGGGCACCCCTCGGGACTGCAAAGCAGCCCTATCACCATCTGTTCATGCCCCCGCTTGCCGTCCCGGTTATATCCGAATTTAACGATCTCACTGTCTTCATACTCGCCCTCAAAATAACTGCTGGTTATATCGTAAAGCACAAGCGCGCCGTTTCGGAGATGCTTTTTCGCCAATGTACTTTGGATGGCATCCTGCCTCTGTAAAAGACGATCCATAGGCTCATAACAATGCTTATCTACGTCAACCGGCCCTTCTATCCCGCAGAGTTCCCATAATGCCGTGTCCTCCCATCTGTGCGATAAAGCCAGCTTGCTGCCGCTATATACTAAACGGCCGATTATCATGGCAAGACAGTCTTTAACCCACTGCTCGGAATATCTCGAATAAATCATCTTGTCCAACTCTAATTCCTTCGCCAACTGCAATACCGCATAGGAAGCGCCGTACTCTTTCGATTCCGCGATTTTGTGAGCGTCGGCTGAACCCTTTACCAGCACATCGCCCCTGAAGGCGGCCTGTATGAGCTTTAGTTGTTCAAGACTCATATCCTTAATGGTCCCATGTGTCGTGTGCCTGATTTCGCCCTTCTCACGGAAGGTAGTGCGAATAACGCCGTAGTGCTTATTGCCGGAAGTCTGTATTTCGAGATGGGGGCGTGGCTTCTTTTTAAATGGCATGGCTACTATTATAGGATATGATTACCACTATGTCAACTATAAAATGCTATATTATATGGCTACATTTGAAAGCCAAATACACGGTAATCTATTGTAATATAAGCATTTATGGGTGTTTTCATAAAAGAAAATACGTCTGGAGCGAGCGGTTAATCGTGGTCGCGGACGCAAGGTGCATCGCATCCCAAGCCGTATCGGAGTGGATGAGAAGTCCATTGCGAAGGGACACAAATACGAGTCTCTGGTTTACGATCTTGATGCAGGGACTGTTGAGTTTGTATGGGATGATCGTGGCCAGGAAAGTCTTGAAAGCTATTACCGGCAGTTTAGCAAGGAAGAACTGTCTGACGTTAAAGCTGTGGCAATGGACATGTGGGACCCGTATATTGCGGCTACAAAAGCTTATGTACCTGGTGCGGAAAGGAAGATCGTCTTTGATCGTTTTCATGTGATGAAGCATGTTCTGGCTGCGGTGGATGAGGTCAGAAAGAGAGAACATCGTGAACTTTCGGAGTGCGGAGAGCAAACTTTGAAGGGAACCAGATATCTGTGGTTGTGGAGCGAGGAGAATATTCCATCGTGGCGACGTGGAGAGTTTGAGGCATTGCGAGCCAAAGACTTGCAGATATGCCGGGCGTGGGCTATAAAAGAGAACCTTCGGCATCTGTGGGAGTATCGGTATGAGGCCCATATGAGAAACTATTTCAAGCGCTGGTATTTTTGGGCAACTCATTCTCGACTTGAGCCTATTAAGAAAGCGGCTAAGACGGTTAAGTCCCATATAGACAATATCGTTACTTACGCACGGCATCGCATTACCAACGCCTTGGGCAAGGCAATCAACGGCAAGATTGAGAAAGTTAAACGAATGGCTTGTGGTTTTCGCAATCGCTCCCATTATAGAACCGCCATTTATTTTCATTGCGGCGGACTGGACTTGTTTCCCAAACCGCCTGCTCAACCAACACTATGCTTTCGAGCAACTTAAACACTATCTGTTGGGGGTATCCATTAAAATGTCTGTTCCGGCAAATAATTAAGAAGCTTTATCTCTAAAACCTGTTCAATGCACTTGCAAGGGAATCGAAAAATACATTAGAATCAATCTTATAATTTGCCGGTGTAGCTCAGAGGCAGAGCAGCTGATTCGTAATCAGCAGGTCGTCGGTTCAACTCCGACCACCGGCTCCAATTTTTCTTTTATAATTCATGCAGTTAGACATAGCCTAAAAATCACGCTGTAAGCCGTTCTAAAATTGTTCTAAAATTGTTCTAAAATCCAGAGATTCCGCGTCAGCTGCTCCGTGAAAAATAGATTTCAGATTTTCGCGGTTTCCTTATAGGATGAGGTTAAAATTTTTCGGGGCAAAAACGGGACAAAGCCCTACCACAAACCACGGTATCAGTCCCAGTAGGGTGAGTGTATATCTCGTTGGCTTGGTTCGTCTCGTGCCCGGTCATGGCACGACGCTTGTCGGCGCTGATGTTGGCATCCTTTAGGAGCGTGTTTGCCAAGTGTCTAATCTCCTTGAATTTAAACTGCGGCACACCGTTCTCGTCCAGATACCCCGCCTTGTCCAGAGCGTTCCCCCACATGCTACGGAAGTGACTGTAGGGAACCCACCCTTTTGGCGACGCATGGCAAATGAGCCATGGGCTGAGTTCACGCCGATTTATTTTAAGATGTTCCAGGAAAGCCATAAAAGTAGGGTTCTCTGAATAGTCGATGACGATCGGTTTATCGGTTTTCTGACGTAAGAATGATACGCGCTGCTTCTTCATATCAAAATCTGTCCATTTAAGGCTCTTCACTTCGTTCTCATGCTGGACGAGATGGAAGGCCAGCATGATTGCTCTCTTCAGCATCGGAGCGGCAAAAGGATAAATTTTTTTAAACAGGACTTCCTCTTCAAGCCTCAAGTTGTGTTTCTTCTCTTTGAACTTTTTTATTCCATCCGCTGGGTTGATATTTATATAGCCTTCATCTTTAGCAAACTGCAATATTACATGTAAGAGGGCAAGCCTCCTGTTTGCCTCATATGGTGTTTTTTTCAAAGATCGATGGTACCTGATGATTTCTTGCCTGCTGATTTTAGAGGTAGGTTTATTGTTGAATTTCTTTTTAAGTTCTCCAGACATGCGTAGATAATTTCTGTTGGTGCTATCAGCAAGTGTCTTGGCGTCCTCATCGGCAGTCGCTTCGGTATCATTCTGAACTTCATCTTTAAAATACTGTTCTACGAGTGCGGAAAAGGCTATTGTCCTCTTATTGGTTCTTTCAATCTTTGAGATATCAAATCCCAATTCTTGGTTCAGATGGGCCTCTATCTCGGCCCATCTCCGCAAAGCTACACTCTCATCTTGCGTCCTTAGCGCGAACCATTTCGGTGGGCAGGCTTCTTCCACGACCCGGACGTAGTAAAACCAACCTTTTTTTAATATAAGGTGTCTCGGGTAATGCTTATTAAATTTCCTTTTCCTTCCCATCCTTAAAGAATTATATTTCATCCTGGTCTCCGTTTGCCAATTTTTTTATGTTATCGATAATATTCTGTGCTACGTTATCATCGCTGGATATGGAGACATACCACCGCCCGAAGATCTTCTTGACCCTGCCTGCAAGCGGACCACGATTGTGGAAATAGGCTTCGGTTGCCCAAAAGTGAATAGTGCTTTTGGGGGTCATCGGGAACTCAATCCCGCAATATTTCTGTAATGGTATTGTTGCCAAAGTTTTAGTGGTGGATTCCTTCATTTTTGAATTTGTTAAATTTCTGAGACATCTTACTTGAAAACTCCCATAATTCTTCTATCGTATTTATTGCCTCTTTTTTTTGTTTGTCACTGAGTTCATCGAACAAATCCATCAGCTTATGCCCGATTGGCATAAGCTCTCGTTTAGCAGCCCATCTGAATCTTTTGATGAAACTTTCTATATTGTCGCCTATATTTTTGGATTTCTTTTGACAAATTTCGTTGTAAATTGCGTTTATGGATGCTCCAGTTTCCAAACGCTTTTTTTGGCCTTCAGAGGCGCTTCTAAAGATGCGATCTGCTCTCGCAACCGTATCAGATGAAACGCCAGCAATTTTGGAGAGTTCCTTGTTAGTATCGATAGGGTGAATCGCCTTTTCAGAATTCTGACAAAGCGATTTTCCGGGTGCGGTCTGTCCGTGCCCCTGGTTTTTCTTGGCCTTCTCCCCATAAAGGTGCTTCAACTGAAGAGCTAACTTTATACGTGTTAATGGATCCAAGTTTCGGCGAGCTACTTGGTTAGTTAATATCCATATTTTCGCATCAGACTTGTTTCTTACCTCTGGCGCCTCCATTAATTCAAAATGCAGTTTATATTGCATGCAAATCGCAAATCGATTATGCCCGTCTACCAAGATATTGTCCCCGTCGCTTTCATAATATACGAGAGGCATTTTACAGCCATTTGCTAAAATATCTTTTTCCAGCCTGTCATATTCGTCTGTAGTCAATTTTGGCAACAAATTCTTCAGCTCTTTGTCGACAGTTATTTCACGCGTTGCGATTGCGGGAATCTTCATCCAATGCCTCCTGAATGACCAGTTGAGAGAACAGTGTTTCTTCGCATTTGATAACACTAATGCCATTGCGGATGGTATGTATGGGTATTCCCATTCGCTCAGCCAAATCATAATAGATCCTTCTCACAAAACGAGTTAAATTTTCATGTGATAATCCTTTTTCTTTCGCAACGTTCTTGATGCGCACACCTTTTGTGCATATCGCGCGAAACACGAATAGTTTATTGAAGTCACAAAGGTTTCGAAGATGCAAAAGGTAGGCATTTATTTGGGCAATAAACCACTGAGCAACTTCTTCAGCGTCAGGATCGCCTTGATTCAATTCTTTTTCAGTCTGCAGGATATGCGATTCTAAATCGTTTGTATCCGGATACTCTTCGATGCCGTGCTCATGGCCAGAGTTGTCAATTCTTGTGACGCCGGCAGGTATCTCTATTTGTACCCAGATTTTTTCTATATTTTCGGTGATTTGAGTCTTATCGGTGTTATTGGTTGTCTTACTCCAACCAGAGGCAAGTTGCTCCTTCGCAGAAGCGCTTTTCAGAATACCATAGACATAATTACTAAATGCACTACGCTTCCCTCTTTTGCCAGTGATTGTCTGAAAATCTGGATTGAATGTTCCTGAATCAAGTGCGCATAGGAACGCACGATGAAGCACTGACTCCCCTTTGTCTCCCCAAACCCTAATGCAATGCCTTCTGAGGTGGGCATACTCTTCATCGTCTATCAGGTTGCTTAGCATGGTTTAAGCAGAAATACTTTTATACATTAGTGTATGAATCATAGTATTCATATAAGGATTATAAGATATGATTCACAATAAGTCAACTGTTATTTACTTTTATTTTACAAGTAAAGATACTATAATATATTCATGTATGTGGACATAGATTTTATAAGAAAAGTGCGGGAACTGCAGAATCTGAGCTTCTCTGACATAGCGCGAATGACAGGCCATACAAAGGCCACAATTGGTCAGATCGAAAAATACAACACTAAAGCGCTCTCTGAAGAAAATCTAAAAAGGGTTCTTCGCATAATAGGGATAGAGTGCACAAAAAACGAATGCTATTTTGCCCCTCAAGCATATATACAGTTTTTTCTAGATGAAGTGATACCTCTACTGTCCATTGATTATGAACCCCTTCTCTGGACACTAAACATTCTAATAAGTAAAATGAATTGTCCCAACATATATATTTATAAATATGTGGATACAAACCGTATGTGGATCGACCGAGCCGTATTCGGCAATCCCTGCAAAGCTCTCATTCTGTGCGAGCCCACATTAGAAATAAAAATCCTTTTTAGACGAAAAATATTGAGCGGATATTTGGCAGATATCAGACTCTTTGAACCAGAATTACAACGTATATATGGAGCAGGTATCAGCTATTCCGAAATACAAGGTAACTACAACCTCACTGAAAGAAACATCCCAGTAGAATTGATCAATCAAATTCTGGAGACTCCTCGAAGCTAATTGGAGTAACCGATCTTGAGTGTTGATCGGCTTCGAAGTTTGACCTGGCATCGGCGCTCATTTTGACCTTCACTGCCTTTAACTATTAGGGCAAATTAACAGTCGGTGATGTCACGCTTAGGTACCGATGGTGGCCACAATTGAAAGCCGATTCACAAATTATGAGTCTATCGTCCCTCGTTATGCAGCTTTTCAGATAACCAGTAGGTGCAATTGGTACTGCTCATGAATTTTGTTCAAAACAGAAAAACCTATTCTGTTCACTTTTATTAAAGTTCATTATTAATGAACAGTATTATTTGTTGAACAAAAGATAATTCCAAGGTTGACTTTTGTCCAATTATTTGCTATGTTCATTAATAGTGAACATGTAATAATAGTGAACACTGAAGGTTAGAGTCATGGTAAGAGAAGACATAGATAATGAAATCATCCAACAAGCAGTAGAGGCACTGAAGAAGAATGTCCCATGGGAAATTGATATACAGACAAGGGAACAAGAGGCGAATCTTGCCTTCAAGGCAGACTTTGAAGTCCGCATGGTATTGCAGAACGAGGAGATATTGTTCTATGCCGAGGTAAAGGCAAATGTTACAAACGCAGGCAAAGCCTTGGCCCTGATGCTAAAACGAGAGACGCCCCATCCGTTTCTTCTGGTTACCAGATACGTCAACCCTCAAATGGCAGAACAGTTAAGACAAGATGGGATAGAGTTCATCGATACAGCTGGGAATGCATATATCAATCACCTGCCCACCTATATTTTTATTAAAGGAAACAGACCTATGGAAATCGACCGAACTGTTCGCGTAAGACGAGCTTTTCAACCGACGGGGCTAAAGATGATTTACGCTTTTTTATGCCATCCCGGGTTGGAGGATAAAGCTTATCGGGAAATTGCAAACATTGCAGATATTGCACTTGGCGCTGTCGGATGGGTGACGAGAGACCTGAGAGATCTTGGATATATGATTGATATGGGTAAAAAAGGTAAGAAAATAATTAAGAAGGAAGAGCTATTGAAACGGTGGGTGATTGAATATGCAGAAAAAATGAGACCCAAGCTCTTTCTGGGGCGATTCAGAGGGCATGAAGGTTGGTGGCAACAAAAAACCTTGGACCCAAATGTTGCACAATGGGGGGGAGAAGTGGCTGCTGCCAGAATGACCCAATACTTGAAGCCAGAAATCGTGACTGTTTATACCATAAAGGAGAATTTGGAACGATTCCTTATTGAAAACAGGCTCACGAAAGACCACAATGGAGATGTGGAAATTCTCGAAAGATTTTGGAAGCCAATACAGAATAACCTCTACGAGGATAAAGTTCATCCGATACTTGTTTATGCTGATCTGTTGGCAACAGGCAATCAGAGGAACATGGAAACTGCAAAGGTAATTTATGAGCGAGATATTATTCGACTTATCAGGGAAACTTAGTCCCCCTATTATCGATGCCGTCTATAATTTGAAGAAAGTAGCTGATTCTTTGAATATCCCATTGATCATTGTTGGGGCAACAGCGAGGGATATAATATTCGAACATCGTTATAAAATAAAATCTTCCCGCGCGACAAAAGACATAGATTTGGGGATAGAAGTCGCTGATTGGGATCAGTTCCACATGTTCTCAAAAGCTCTTCTTGAAACAGGGAAATTCTCCTCAACGGAAGAGAAGCAGCGATTTCAATTCGGAGCTACCATTATTGATATAATTCCTTTTGGTTCTATAACTGACGAGCATAAAAAAATAAGCTGGCCTCCAGAACATGAGATCATCATGAGTATGCTCGGATTCAAAGAGGCATATGAGTATTGTCTATCAGTAAGATTAAACACAGAGCCTGAACTTATTGTGAAACTTTCATCCCTGCCTGGGTTAGCGCTTTTGAAAATTATTTCATGGCAGGACAATTATCCAAATCGCAGGAAAGATGCAGAAGATTTGCTGTTTATCATGAAGAAGTATTCACAAGCAGGAAATGAACCGAGGCTTTATGAGGAAGAATTACCACTTCTTCAAGAAGAAGGCGCCGATCCGATTTTAGCTGGAATTCGATTGCTTGGGAGGGATATGGCAAAGATATCTGATAGAGATACCATGCATACCATTAGTGAAATTCTGAAAAATGAAACAGGGGAACAGTCCAGATACAGATTAGTCGAAGACATGATAAGCAGTGTCCCATCAAAATATGATTTTGATGAGATCTTGAACGATGTAGAAAAGTTGAAACAAGGATTTTTTGAAACTGTAACAACGTGACAAGAAACTGCTCACGTTGTCCATAAAACAACTCTCTTGTAGATGAGGAAGCTTAGGCAGAATCTGTCCTTGGCGCATAGTTACCCGGGAGCGTCCACACTTCTCCATCATTTCGTCACTAAAGGCATATTCATCGTCCTCAAGTGAAGTGGCGTTCTTCAAATGTTTGTCTTCGGGTACTAACATTCATGCCACTCTTCCAATCAAGAATAATTATCCTATCACTGAATCACCCTTGAGCTTAACCCGAAAAGTGCAATTGGAAAAGACATGCCTATAGATCCAAGCCTATCAAGGCATTCTCGGAATTAGCGTTAGCAAAGCTAATCTTTACACTGTTTTTTGACATACCTCCTTTTGAAGTTTATTGTCATCATCCAACTGCAGTGCAATTATCAAGACCTGGCGGAAAGTATTGTCTTATGCGGTTAAAGAGGTATAACAGTTTTGATCGTACTTTCTGTGTAAAGACGGAGATCCGCAATACCAGCCTTCTGCCATCTCCTCCCAATTGGGCGGGGAGGACAAAATACTTATACCGCAAGGTCTTCAGGCGTTCTATCTTTTCTTTCTGCCCCAGTATCTGATGTCGAAACAGGACAAACAGATTGTAGATGAATACCCGAATAAGCATTGCCGCCTCTGTTGAATAGAAATACTTCATCGAGAACCCTCCAAGCGCAAAATCCTCTTTCAGTTCCTTGATGGTATTCTCATCGTTCGCCCTCGGCCTGCACTGCTTCCATACCTCATATGCGGGATCATGTGAATTGGTTATCCATACGCTGTAACGATAATTCCCTGTATCAAACTCATCTCTAAAAAGAGATAACTCCTTCCCCATCGCATGCGGCCTCTTCTTTATATCCTGCCGGACTGCAATGAATCTCCTGTCGGTTATCCAATCGACATGCTGGAAAAAGAACTCCGTGATCCATATCCCCTCTTCTATCCGCTTCCAGTTTTGTTGTGCATAAACCATCCTCTGCAAAGGACGGTATAGGCGAGCGGCTATGATATAGATTAATTTTCTCTTCTCAAGCAGTTCGATGAACTCCCTAAGATAAAATCCACTGTCTGCAATAATGCCCTTGATATCGATATGACCGTTGATCCTCTGCCATGTGGATTCAAAAAATCCAATAATGTTGTTCCATGACATCACGTTGCCGGGGCGGTTCCAAAGATTTATCACATACTTGTTTCTGTTAAGAAATGCCAGAAGCGGGCTGTGGCTACCACGGCCCTTCTTCTTCGGGTTATATCCCCTCTTGACTCCCTCCTGTTTTCCGTATCGCTCAAGGACTGTAGAATCGAACGTCAACCAGTCCTCTTTGAGCTCTTTCCAGGGGATCAATCTCTTCAAGTATCCCCATAATCCCTCCGACATCTCTTCCACTTCCTTCAGTTTTCTGATCTTCCTGAAAAGCCTGCCCAATGTCGTCGAGGCGATAGGAAGCCTCTTCACTGCAAAAAGATCGGTGAAAATCTCCTGCCAACCAAGATAAAGTAGATGAGAAAACCTGCTGCCTCCCGCATAGATCAGAAGGATGTATGCCAATACCTTGCTGTATATCCCCATTCCATTGGGTGAACTCTCATGGATCGGAATCACCTCTTGCAAAATTCCTCTCAATTTGATCTTTTCAAAAAATGCAGCCAATAAACTGAATCCCCCATATGCCGTCATCTTCTTCTCCGTAAATCCAATCCTTACTTTATTTATTTCGATCTTTGTGCTACATTTTGACTGCATATTTCTATTCTCCTTTCGTTTAGAGTTGATGGTCGCTTAAACCTATTGATTCTAATACGAAAGGAGAATTTCTTCGGGGATATTATTTTAGGTCAACTGCACTTTTTGGGTTAATGTGGGTTAGACGAATTGTTATCACACAATTGACCTCCCAATAATGACTGCTCAGCACTCATGACATGGGGAAGTAGAGGCTCAGCCGAAAGAAAATACTCAAAAAGATATAGCAGAACTGATAAAATAAGGCTATGAAACAGGCAGTGAAAAATGTCGAAGAAGTCAAGGCAATACTTTCAGCTCACAAAGACGAAGTTACCCGAAAGTATCGCGTGACCGAGATAGGTATTTTCGGTTCTTTTGCTCGCGGCGAACAGAGACACAGAAGCGATATCGATATCCTTGTAGAATTTGAGCAGAGGAATATCCCAGGACTCCTAAAGTTGATTGAGTTGGAGAGATATCTCGAGAAGATCCTTAGAAAAAGGGTGGACCTCGTGAGAAAGGGCGGCATACGGCCTGAACTCAGGAAAAGCATTCTTAGAGAGGTTGTTTACATATGATGAGAGAGTGGAAGCTCTTTATACAGGATATATATCAGGCGATACAGCACATAAAAGAGTTTGTCGGCACAATGAAGCGCAGGGAGTTTCTTGCCGATGAGAAGACCAGAAGCGCCGTCGCCTTCAAGATTGAGAATATCGGGGAAGCATCAAAGAATGTACCCAAGGAGATAAGGGCAAAATACAAGGAACTTCCGTGGACCAACATGGCGAGGATGAGAGATAAGATTACGCATTTTTATTTCGGCATCGATTACAAAGTCGTCTGGTCTGTAGTCAAGAAAGAGTTGCCCGCTATAGAACCTGCTCTTACGAAAGTCCTGAGCGACCTGAAAGTTTCTGCGCCCAAGAAGAAGAAATCATAAATGGATCTTTATACCCTCAGCCTGGAAAGAGAGGTTAAGTAATAACAGCTGCTATTATCATCGCAGGTGTGTTCTTCATCCTCAGCTTAGTCGTTTTAGCCCTGGACAAGAAGGCCGGGAAGAAGCGCAACTGCGGACACTAGTTTGTAATTCCTGTCTGTTTCCCACAGAGCCAAATATCGCCGTTTTAATTTCCTATTTCCATCATTGTGTTATTGCCCTAACCGGTTCTTTCTTTTTCCAATGTTGCGGAGAGCAGACAATACCTGGAGGCACACTTGATAGCACAGGTGGATTGAGGGATCTTCAGTAGCGGACACGAAATCCGGTGATAGAGTTCAACGTCTATTTCTTGGTTCCCAAGAAGAATGTCTCGTTCCTACTATTATTCGTCCATTAAACAACTCTTTTATGAACAGAAGGGACGCTCACACTAAAACCCTTCTCTGTCTGTCTTTCCTGTCCTCAAAAGTGATAGGGTTTTGTGAACAGTGCTGGGCTTTTGCTTTGTCTGGTTCGCAATCTGACGAACTGATAGTCTAGAATTCTGCTCATGGACCTCGATGATCTTACGCCGATATATCGGAGAGAGTCCCCCCTGCCGATTTGCTTTCCCTATACTGCTTCTCCGATCGTACCAAAGATCGATTCATCAATTCGGTAATGGGCGCTCAAGAAGAAGGTCGTTGGGCGTCGTAGTGACTGTCTTCTCCCTGCAGTTAGGCGCTTGACGGAAGCACTGCATCCAGCAAATGAATGCGAAATGGCTCAGGGTAGGTACAACTGCTGTGACGATAAAGATAGCGGCAGCCTATAAACATCGACAACCCAAAACTCACGAAAGGACGCCGTGCTCTATGCGGCCAATGAGATCCTCGACTTCATCAGCACCCACTTGTGTATCGAGCAGTTCAAGCGGGATTCTCTCGCCGAGTCCATATTGAGGCTGTTTCAACCACGAGCGAGCATTCTCTTCGTCTCCTGTCAGTTCTATCGCTAAAGCGAGTATTCTTGCGATCCTATAGAGGCGGTCACTGGCCACAAGGGGCAGGCGAGCTGATAGCTTTCTTATTGAGCTAAGCTTCCTCTGGCTAATACCTAAGACATAGGACAAATCCTCTTTTGACATATCTAAAGCTTTCATGACACGCTCGCATGCGGTAAAGGACATACCTCTGCGTATAAGCCGATCAATACTTATAAAATCAACTTTTTTCATTCTTGTGCCAAGAATTGCCAATATTCTTAGGTTTAATCGTAATTCCATGTTTACATGTTTCATTTTCAATCCGGAGTAAAAGTATTTTGCTAAGTATATCACGCGCGTAAATAGTCACAGAAATAGAAAACAGAATTCAACTTGTCAAATAATATCTGTGCTATATCAAGGGCCATCTATACCCCTATCCCATTCTTTCACGGAAAGCGTTCAATACCCGCCATACAAAACTCTCCTTGGATCTTCCTCGAAGAGCAACAGTCAACCTGATACTAAACACCCAGGACATTTCGGCGAGACCGTTGGTTTCCGATTATAACCTTGCGTCGTGCATGCAGCCTCAGTCATTTCCGGTCCTTCCTGAAATAAACGATTGATAGTGACTCCCCAACGGCCACGAATTCATTTATTTGGTATGGGTACCGTGGACACTATTACGATTACTTTCACTAGAAAAATCATCACAACCAGAGTTAAATAAAAGGGCCAAACTGAAAACGACCCCAAAGCAGCAAAAAAGTTTTTGATCTTATTGCCAGAAGGACGCACACAATAAAGGTCAGTGGCCACCACCTTGCCACCATGTAATTTCTCGATAAATAAACTGTAAGAATCGCGGAACCTTTTTTCCAGCGATAGGTAAGAGGCATCGAGAAAACAAAATAAGGCCGTTGGTATAAGGGCTATAAGGGCAAATTGAGGCTTCCCCTTGTCAGCTACGATAACCAAAATTGCAGAAACTAGAGTAATACACCATGCCTTGCATGACGTACTGTTGGAAGCCATCCGATTAATTACAGATTGCGTAATGCTGAGATGTGCCTGTACAGACGGAGAATCCTCTTTGAAATTATCGACCATAGCTTCACTTTCTCTGAGCGGCCGCTTCTATCCAATCTTCAATATTGTCTTTTATATCATTATATGCATCCGTACTCTTTGGGTTATAGCACTTCACCACGGTTGATAACTTTTTGCCCTTATTGGGGCCATCCGAAAAGGTGAAATCGTCAAATGGATTTTTGCCTTGGTTACATGTTCCAGTCCCAGTATCTTTTTTCTTCTTCGGGCAGCTTAAATTATGGATATAAATTCCCAAAAGCCCCCTTTTATCGTTCCAAGCTTTTTCTATTTCATACTTAACCAAAGGCCGACCTGCTGTTTTTTCACCTACAAGCACAATAACACAAGACCTGTACTGCATGTTGTCATCGATCCATTTTTTTACCCCGCCTTCTTTTTTTTGTAGCTTTTCCCATTCATTCGGGGAAACAGGTTCATCCCCTTCTATAACGCCCATATTTCTAATTTGTTGCACTCTAAATACATCGTTGTCGAAATGAAAACTGTAAAATACTTGTTTCTTTGCCATTTGGTTACCCCCCTTTTGAGTAACAACCGCAAGCCCTATAAAACATTCTTGTCCGAAGTCAAAAGTTGGCTACGGACTTTTGAAATTGAACTTCCCGCCGACCCAGAGCTGTGAAGTTTTTAAGCTTCATAGGAACGCTCCATTGCTTGCTCTTGCATGAAGTCACTTTTTTTTCAAAAGTTGATCGAGGGTTTCCACACCCTCGTTTTTCAAGACAGTACCGAGTTTAGTATTGGATCGATAACCCGTCGCGAACTTTTCTCCATATTCATCTCGTAATGTCCCGACCAATGTATCGTCCCGTTTTTTGCGGATCTGGCCGTCATTGTCTCGCATCCGGTCGTCGAGGCCTGTAGGGAAATGCTTCTGCTTCTTCGTCATGTGTTGTCCTCCTTTTTTGCATCTGTGAAGGAAGAGCCTATTGGCCTCCTTCATCCATCTGTTGCTGCTCTACCTTAAATAGCACCTGAGCGTCAAATCAAAACCTATTTGCCGCATTTGTGGTCGACCGTGGATGCGACTTATAACATTCACAGTCTTCGGCCCGGGCTTGCCTTACCTCACGGGACGGTATTTGACATTAGCCAAATGAAACTCCTCCCTTAAGGCGATTAATGACCGCCTCTGTCGTTTCGATATAATGGGCCTGAATATGGGAGTGCTCATGTGCCATTTAAAGCAGAGCATTTTATGTCGAACCTACATCCAAGCGTTTCATGGTTTTTGTCTTATTCCATGCCAAAATTTCTGTACTCTCCTCTATCATAATCATATACCTCAATTTCAACGGATCCGCCACTTCTGCTTATCGATTCCACTTCAACATCCTTATAGTCTCCCGTGTCATAGTCATATATCTCAATATCATTGCCCGACCTTACGAGATTCCCTTTATCAATCTCAATATAATTTCCCCTGTCATAATCGTACCCGTCCTATGCTATTGCGCCGATAGGAAATAAAAGGAAACCGATTATTAACAATAAGGTTGTTTTTTTCATAAATCTCTCCTTCTGACATTTTTTTATTTTGTGTTTCTGCGATTATAGTAACGCTCCAAATATTTGTCGGGATTCCCCCGTGTTATTTTGCCTTTGTTTGGGTTGAAATTACCGGGGAAGCTATAGTTCTTATAAGGATTGCTGGAAGGCTGCGTTCTCTGATACTGGCTGACATACGTGCCATTACTTCTGAAATAACCTCTGACCGCTCCTGCGTCGGAAGACCTGGCAACGGTAAAGAAAAATATGAAAATTAAAGCGCTCATCAGTAAAACTGTTTTCATTGTCCTCATTTGTCCCCTCCTAAATTTTTTCTTATTACAAAGACTGCTGGAAAAGGATTTTTCTTCCATTGGAAAGTCAACTTTTTGATAATTAAAAAATTCTATTAAGAATCAAGAAATTAATGTTTTAAAAGTTTCCTTAAAATCCTTATAATTCAATTTATGTCAGATAATGTGCTTCAGATCATTAATGATTGCCTGTCCGATAAGGAGGGCGGCTGGGATCTTTTTTTTAAAGAGTACGCTTCCGTCGCCATGAACATTCTGAATCACCACTTCCCAAGCTTCTCGCAGGCCGATAAAGACGACGTTATTCAAAATATTTTTTCAAAACTGCTAAAGGGCGGTCTCAAAAATTTCCAAGGCACCAATAAATATGAGTTTCTTGCTTATTTCAAGAAAATCGCGACTAATGAGGCGCGAACTTATCTTGAATATGCGGGGAAATGGAAGACCTCTGTATCTCTTGACCAGGGTAAAAATTGTGCTGACGACATATTGCCACCCTTGGAAATCCCCGATAATAAGCCCTTGCCTGACGTAGAAATGGAAGGTAATGAATTGGTAAAGTTAATCCATACGGTTCTGGACGGCGTCCCGGTAGAAACCAAACAAATATTTCTAATGAAGGCTGAGGGATACAAGGACAAGGAGGTTTCCGACATATTGGGGATATCTATGGGTACTGTGGCATCTCGGTACTCACGAATCAGAGAAAAGTTGCGGCGCTTACTGGGCAACAATAATACGGAAGAAAAACACTAAAAAAGCAGTCTATAAAGAAGAGAAATGAATATACCTCTTAAAGAAAAGATAGAGAATCTCCTGCAAGACATCGATAGTCTGAAGACACCGGCATGTGTCGATATCAATACTATTGGTTTGTATGCCGAAAACAAGCTTTCGAACAAAGAAGAACAGAAAGCAGAGAACCACTTGCAATCTTGCCTTTATTGTCTAAAGCAGTTAAATGACATGAAGGAGATGCTTTATTTCCAAGAACAGAAGACTTCTATCTCTCCTGAACTTATTAAAAAACTTAGTGGGTTATGTCTGAAACAGGAAGAAACAATCCGAAAAACCGGCTTTCTTACGTTATTCGTCGGCAAGATAAAAGACTTTCTTGCTTTTCCGTTCAGGCAATGGCGATATTCGGTAGTCGGCCTTGCGAGCGCATGTATGACAAGCCTGTTTATTTTGTTCTTTTTAAGGACTGAAACCCATAATGTTTTGGTGCCGCACATCGATTCAAACTCTTTCGTCAATATTAGAGCACTCAGCGACAGCGGTAAAGTGTTAAACGAGGCGCAAGGCGTTGTTATTAATTCCAAGGGGCTTGTAGCTTCCAATCTTTACCAGCTAGCCGGTGCTAGTTCCATTCAGGTTACTCTACGCGACGGCCGTACCTATCAGACAAGAAATATCTGGAAGGACGAGGACAAAAACCTTGCCGTTATGAAGATCAATAACGAATCACTTCCTTCTATACCTATCGCTGATATAAAGCAGGTTAATATTGGGCAGAGCGTTTTTGTTGTCACGGACCCTACCATGGCAAAAAAAGGGTTCAAGGAATCGTTAGTAAGCGATTTCAAGCAGATGCCCGGCAGGCGTAAAGAGAGCACGGTACAGTATATCCAGCTTGCGACATTTACTACAAACACCACAAAAGGGGCACTGATTGATGGACAAGGGAAACTGGTAGGCCTTCTCATAACCGAAGAGAAGAATATTAATCTTGCCGTTCCGATCGCCGATGCCGAACGGATAGTAAAAGAAGGCAAAGCAATTCCCGTGAGCGAACTAAAACGAAACAAATTCTCTGCCGATGCGCTAAATTTCTATATGAAAGGCATTCTCGCCCGTGATGCGCAACGGTGGAACGAAGCAATGGAGTTTTATAAGAAGGCGCTGAAGCTTAACCCAAATTTGGTGGGCGCTCACATCGAGCTAGGATATGTATATTATATAAAGCATTTATATGATCTTGAAGCGCGGGAATATGAGGATGTTCTTAAGATCGACCCTCAAAACAAGGATGCTCTGTATTCATTGGGAACAAACTTGGAAACGAGGGGATTATTTAAAGAGGCAATAAATAAATATGAAGAAGTAATTGCGCTTGATCCAGAGGATGCGGAGACAATTTTTGAATTGGGGCTGGCTTACCTAGCTCTGGGGCAGAAAGATAAGGCCATGACGCTTTATCCTAAATTAAAGGCAATAGATCCCGGATATGGCGAGGTATTGAGGCGCTTAGGTAAATAACGTGTTTTGAATGGTCCGGCTGCAAACGTCTCGCCAGCTGCGTTGGTTTTCGATAGGAATATTCCTCCGGTCGTCGTAAAATGAATTGGATCTTATTTGTGGAGGGGCATTCGATGCCATTTTGTCCAAATCCTGAACGCCCATATCCCAAAATTTGTTATATTTGAATCAGGGGATCATGAAACAAGGGATTATCTCTAAAAAAGAAAATGGCAAGGTAATTGTAAGGCTTGCCAATGAGTACTATGAACGACAAGCCGTCTCCGCTGCGGCGCACAAACTGACTGATCGGTTTGTTGTTGTGATAGACCCCATAGATGACCGCGCTGTCGGCGTATACCTTGAACCGAAAGGAGATGCCAACCTTAATGAGCAAAGCATTGATGATGCGATTTCTGCATTCTGCAATGACATTTTGGATGAGCAGGTCAGGCTTGATCTCGACAGGCAGTATGGCAGCTTGCGTGACTTAATAGTCAGACAGGCTTTTACTCCCCTCACTTCTTCTGAATTATCAAACGAAGTCAAGGGACTCAAGAAATAAGCCAGGATGTCTTTTATACCTCAAACCAATACCTCACCCTATAACTTTTTGCCTTTCAAGTTTATGCGTTTCCATCACGAAAAGATACTCCTTGTCAATGAGGCTGGTGAGTATCTTTTTCTTAGTGTGGAGGACTTTAACGGTTTCCTCAACTTTGGGCTACCTGCAGATTCCAACACTTATCAGGACCTGAAGGCGAAACATTTTTTATACGCCTCTGATAAAGCTCTTGTGCCAACGATAGAGATGCTTTCAACCAAGTATCGTACTAAAAAAGCTTTCCTCAGAAATTTTACTACCCTGCATATGGTGGTTACAACTCTTAGATGCAATCACCGCTGCAATTATTGCCATGCATCAAGCCAGGATGCGAATGCACAGAAGTTTGATATGTCTATCGAAACAGCCCAGCGTGTAACAGAGGTCATCTTTGAGACCCCCTCTCCGATTATTAAGATTGAGTTCCAGGGAGGAGAGTCGCTCCTGAATTTTAATGCAGTCAAAGAAATTGTAAGATACGCCGAACGCCTCAACAAAAAACGGCATAAACAGCTCAGCTTTGTGCTGTGCACGAACCTCACACTGATTGACAAGGATAACTTACAGTTTCTCAAAGAGCATGATATCCTGATCTCCACATCCCTTGATGGCCCTCATGAACTCCATAATGCCAATAGGATAATGAGGGACGGTGGAGACAGCTATAACACCTTTATTGAGAAACTGGAACTTTCGAGGGGTATGCTCGGGCATGATCGAATATCGGCGCTCTTGACGGTAACCAAAGGTAATCTTTCCCTACTTCGGAATGTTGTCGATGAATATGTGAGACTGGGGTTTAACGGCGTATTTCTGAGGTCTCTGAACCCTTACGGATATGCGAAGAAAGAAAGCGGACGGCTGCTTCAGTATTCTATGGAAGAGTTTATTGAGGCATACAAACAGACTCTCGCATACATAATCGAGCTGAATCTGAAGGGCAGGTTCTTTTCAGAATATTTCGCCACTATCCTGCTTTCGAGAATCATGACTCCTTTTTCTACGGGCTTCATGGATCTCCAGTCTCCGGCCGGTGCCGGCATCCTTGGCGTGATATATAACCATAATGGTGATGTCTACCCTACGGACGAGGCAAGAATGCTCGCAAATACTGGGGATACCCACTTCAGGCTGGGCAACGTCCACCATGATACCCATAATGAAATCTTCGGGAGTGCCCTCTTAAGGAAAATTACAAGGAACTCCTGCACGGAAACGATACCGGGCTGCCATGACTGTGCATTCCAAATGTACTGTGGGGCTGATCCGATTCGTGCCTATTCACAACAGAATGACAATACATATATTGGGCACATCCCGAGCAGTGAGTTTTGCAAGAAGCATAAGACCATAATTGCCTTCCTTTTTGACATCATAGAGAACAATCCCGACGCCTGTGATGTCTTCTGGTCCTGGATCACAAAGCGCAACCTGAAGGAAGTCAGAGTATGAAGACATTCAGCGGCATTCCAACAAATCTAACAAGAACTCTGGTTGCGAAAGTTGTTAAGCATCCAAAAAGTCGATGGATGTCTTGGGTCCCTGAGCCAACGGCCTATGTAGCGGACACTCCTCCCAAGAGACTTCCGAAGGCCTCCGTTTATATATTCTCGGGACACGAGAATCTTAGTACAATCCCTGGCAAATCTCCAGTTGTTCATGGTGTCCCGCGGGATGTAGTTGCCCAGCTCAATGATGGTGACGTGGTAAAGATTGAAAAGGACGGGCAGGTGCAAGTGCTTTATGAGGTAGCATCCCAACAGAACGTGATTTTTGTAACCAACCGCTGTAATTTGCACTGCGTGATGTGCCCACAGCCGTCCAAAGCAGATGAGGAGGGGATGCTGGGGAATACCTTAAGACTCATTCGTATGATGTCCCCCGAAAGCACAAAGAACATTGCCATCACCGGCGGAGAACCTACCCTGCTTGGGCAGGGATTACAGACTCTCATTAAATCTTGCAAGGACAACCTTCCGAGAACTTCACTTATTGTTCTTACAAACGGCACCAGACTCAAAGACTTAGAGTTGGTAAGGCAGCTGACCATGGTCGGGCATCCCGCCCTTACGTTTGCTATCCCGCTTTATTCCGATGTAGACGTAATCCATGACAAGATCGTAGGTACCCCGGGGAGCTTTCATGCGGCCATCAGGGGGCTACACAATCTGGCCCTTTTCCGACATTTCGTCGAAATAAGAACCGTTGTCACCGCGATGAACTACACAAGGCTTCCCAAACTGGCCGAATTTATCTATCGGAACTTACCTTTTGCTGCCCATATTGCCATCATGGCACTTGAAATGACAGGAAATGCCAGAGAGAACTCCGAGGCCATATGGATAGATCCATTCGATTATACCCGTGAACTGGAGATGGCAGTGCGTATATTGAATAGGGCAGGGCTGAATGTCTCCATCTATAATCACCAACTCTGTGTTGTCCCTCAAAACATGTGGCGCTTCTGCAGACAGTCAATATCAGCCTGGAAAAACTCCTATATTGGGCAATGTGGCGAATGTCTGGTAAAACAAAAATGCGGCGGTTTTTTTACTACTGGCGGGCAATACATCAGCCAGCATATCAACCCTATATCGCATCTGTATGACCAACCTTTTGCGCCTTGACATTGCGCCTTGCTTTTGTTGACAAACACTCGTCTGTGTGATATAAACTAAATAAGAGTACGATTTAAGAGGTGTATTTATGAAATCATGGATTAAGAAAACAGCGTTAGGTCTAGTTGCCGCCCTTTCCTTTTTTGGCGTTAATGTTGGCTCGACCAATGCCTCCCTTCAGAGCGATACGGTAAAGATCAAGGAAAACACGCCGCTGTATCTCGAACACGCGTCAAACATCCTCACACATGCTCAGGAGAGAAACAATTTTTTGGCAGATCACGAATCGCACTACTCTCATGACAGCCATTCTTCCCACTCCTCTCATGACTCACATTACTCACATTATAGTTCACGCGATTAGTTAGGAACGGAAAAGAGCATGGGATAGACATAAGGCAGGTCTGGGCCTATTTATAATTTTCATGATGTCCAGCCCAGAACCGCCTTTATTTTGTCAGTCCACCTGAAAGTCCGCAGTGCGGACTTCTATCGTATGGTGTCGAATACGGGTACAAACATAGATTTGCAACCATTTTGCCAGTTCACTTCTTTCTTCATCAAAGTCGCAAAGCAGATGATTTTATTGTTATGCAAGTTTCTTCTCCAAATAAACGAATCTGCGTCACATTAATCAGGATTATATAACTTAACTAAAGTCTTTCTTTTCAAACCCGGACCGAACTACGCGACCATTGCTCCCGCAGGAGCAGCCCAAACCTACAGGCCTATATGTGCGAGGGCATTGAGCAGTGAAGCACAGGAAACCTTGATCATCCCCCAGAATCAGAAAGAGTGAACTTGAGGCCGCCAAAGCGCAGACGAACAAGACAGCAATGACCTTGTATTGCGAGTGGTGAGCAGGCCAAAGCTGGAAAAGATGGCAAGCCAGAAAACCAACAACACCAAGGGCGGCATAGGGAACGAGCGCTGCCCTAACTGCTGCGAGAGAAGCCAACGCATATCGTAAATTTCAGCTCTGATCTGCAGGGCTTGAGACTGAAGCCGGCGCCGGTCGTCGTTTCTTCGGTCCCGCTCTCCGCCTGGCCAACCTTCTTTGCTGCAATCGTGTTTTTCTCTTCCGGACGCACCCGTTCAATCGAGGCAATGAGAGAGCGATGCAGAATATCCCTGGCTTCTCTCGTCTCCAGCCTGTATCGTATCGCGCCATGGTGTTGTCAAGCATAACAATCTTCAAGACCGTTTGTTTGATCTCGCTGTTCATTGTAATCTGGCTCATGATTCACTTTCATTTCTTCATGAGTCCAAATTACAGCGCCACCTGCTATGAAACCTACGGCAAATAGACTCCGGAGCCTATGAAATAGTCTGTTCCCGGGATGGGCTCTACATACCCAAGCTTTTTGAACTCCTCTTTGGATCCGGGTTTGACCCAATAAAACTCAACAAACCCGCCGCCCTTCTTTGCAGCGGCGCTCAGCTCCCGGATGACAAATTTCCCCTTTACGTCTTTGTGATCGTAGAGGTTCTTTCCCTGGAGATTCTTTTGGGTCCCGTGGGCAATATTCAGACAGCTGTAATCATAGACATAAAAATACCCTGACTTATCTGCATAAAAACGTATGGGGTCGACAAAGGAACATATCATATCAACGCGCTCATTTTCGTTCTTTACCCCCTTGAGGATCTCTCCCAGTCCGACAGCAGTCGCGTGAACCACTGTCTTTGCTGTTTCCTTGTAACACTCCATGGATGTCTTATCATTTCCATAGCCGACCCCGGCGCCCATGATAACTACTGCCACGGCGATAATCAATATTGCCAATAGCTGCCCCGAAGTGTTTCTCACCTTTTCTTTCTTACAATAAGTCATTGCCAATCCTCCTTTTATTTATTACGAATAGGACGCTCCTGCAAAACGTCCGTAAAGACTGTCAAAAGTGAGGAGCCTTGACCGGCAGCTTCGCGGAATCGATGCCTTCGCACAGCGCGTTATCCACCGTCAGGTTGCCCTTGTCGTCAAGCCTCACCGTCCAGATAGTGTCGTAGTCGCTGCTCGGCCAAGCGGGCGCCTTTGGGCCTACATAGGTCGGGAAATGGGTCGAGATGAGCGCATCTATTATCGGCGGGAAGTGAGCGTGCTCCCACGCGAGCAGCACGGTCTGGTTGGAGAATTTGCCGCCTTTGAAGAAAAAATCGCTGGTGAGCTGGGGCAAGTTCGTATCGAATATCTCCAAACCTGCAACCAGATAATAGGGCAAGTTGTTCGCTATTGCATATGGCTGGACCGTTAACGAGGGTCTGACATACGAAAAATCGGAATTACCCAGAATGGCCTCAGCGCCCGGGGAAACCTGTGCGGGGTCGATCGAATAAACCTGCGTGGGACTGATTTTGCCTCGCAGGGCATTTGGAAGATACAGCGCGCGCCATTGCCCCGCAGCCACAAAGTTGCCGTCGTCCCATCCGCGCACCGGATGCGCCTCCGCGTGCCGGATCATGTAAACCGTCTCGTTGGTGTTGATGGCATTGATCCCCCCCGTCGCCGAGATTTTGAAAAGCGAAGGCGTCGTATCCGGGCCCGGGCATGATGCGCCGGCTGCCGGTGAGGGCAGCACGGGGTATGTGGAAGGCGGGTCCAGATTGCTGTTGTAGGTAACCAGGCCGGCGCTTCCGGACGGCGAGATTGAGATCGCATAGACATAGTTGGGGCCCATATAGGTCGCAGGGAGATCCAGGTTGTAATTCTTGAGATTTTTGATATTTTCCATCAGGGCGTGGATGGTCTCCCACGGCGCAGAGAAGACATAAAAACCCGGCAGGGTTGTATTGATAAGACCGGCTGCCAAGGTTTCGTTGTTGCCGTCTGTATCGTTGAAATCCAGTCCCTGGCAACCCTGGCAGACTACCAACGGCGCAGCAACTCCGCCGGGTACAGTCCCTGACGCATACGATGCATTAAGCGGGTAGCTATTGCCGGTAATTAAGGGCGAGCCCGCACCGCCCGCACCGGTTAGACTTATATGGTTGAGAAGGGCGAACTGCTGGATGGTCATCAGCGCCGCCATATCGGGATAGTTGTTTTCGGTCTGCAGATGGGTCATCGGCTCAAGCGCATAGATGCGGTTTACATTCCTTGTCCCCAATACTCGCTGCTTCAGATACCCGGCCATGAGGAGCGTCCGCTGTAAACCCTGACTGGTGAGATTTGCGGTGCCCGGATCGACGTCACCGGACGCATGGTAAGCCAAATCATCGCTTACCACGAAGATCAGATTGATATTGTCGGCCTTCAACGGAGCTGGATGTTTATTATCGCCGGAAGATCCTCCTCCACATCCCGATAAAAGGGAAATCAGTAGCGCCGTTATAAAGACGCCTGTTCGCAGAACAGAAATCATTTGCTTCATCTGTCATATCCTTCTGTTTTGCATATGAACATCAATAGGAGTTCACACAATCGATAAGCTCTTGTTTCCCCATATATCCAATACCGCACCAGTAAACCGGCCAGGTTGTGTCGGTAATTGGATTAAAAGTATTCGTAATGGGAATAGAGTAATTGTGCCCTGAGAAATAGTGCCCTCTGTAAAATGCCTGTTTTGCGCTATTCGTGGCAAGAACCGGAAAAAGATGTGACAGGGAATCGTTCAGAAGACCATGTACGGAATACGCTTTTGAAAAAGTATAATAGCTATTGAACTGTTCCGGGTTAGCAGCGAGGTCATAGTTGAAGGAGGTATAGTCCGTGGCCTTCAAGGTGGCGCGGGAAAACGTAAAGACCTTGAATGCCGGGTTATTGCCGAAATAGGGAGCAATGCTGGGCGTTGTCACAGCCGGATTGCCGGGCGACATGATGCGATACTCGTCCATATGGGTATGGGCGATAAACGTCTGGGTTATAAGACCCGGATATTTTGCAAGTATTTTCAAAAAACTTTCTTGATAGTCCTCATTCCACATCATTATGGCAGTTGAAATGTGACCGTTGGAATCAACAGCTTGTGCGGTTGAATATTTATCCGCGCCCGGAGGCACGTGCATTAAGAGCCATACCTTCTTGCCCCCGGCCTGGGCTGAAGCAAGCGTTAAATCAAACCAGTGAAGTTCAGCGGTTACCGCACTCGAAGTGGTGTCGCCGAAATAAGGGGAAAACTCGAATGTGTTGAGTCCTATAACCATCAAATCTGTGCCGGTCGGCTCTGCGGAATAATATCCTCCGCTCGTAAACGCATCAAGAAATGTCTGATGATCTACAGTGCCGTTCACAAAGTTTGTGTAATAGAGTTCCGCAGTATCGGAAAGAAAACTGCTGTCGGGTCCGAGGCCTGTGTATGAATCGCTATTTCCAACGGCGAACATGACGGGAATGTTTCCCACATACGACCTCACCTGCTGCATAAAAAAGGCAATAGTCTTGTCGGTAAAGGCCTTCATGGCAGCGACGTCTGCAGGGGTTGGGTTTTGGGCGTTTGCGGGGTCGTAAAGTCCGTAGAACGTTTGAGGAAGGTAATGCCCCAGCATGTCGCCGGTAAAGATAATCAGCGGACTGGCTCCCATATTCTGCCTTATGCTTGAGAGAGCGATCGCAAGCAAAGGGTAGTTGGTATCGCCGCCCCATACCGAAGGCGCTGATATGCCCGATGACTTAAAAATACTCTCCCACTCGCCGGCATCCGCAGCGACAAGCTTCGGAAAAAGAGACGGGTCATAGAAAGGATTGAAATGGACATCCGAGAAAACAAGCACCGGGAAGTCTTTGTTGCTGGTGTTGTTGGGCCCGCTGTCACCACCGCACGCAGCCAGTTGCAATTGGAGTATCAGGGCCAAAATCAAACCGAAAAGTCTTATATTTCTATAGCACGTGTTCATAACTGCCTCCCATAATGTTATTGAGCGCTAAAACCCGGCTAATATTTTATGCGTCAGTTCTTTTTGTCCGGTGGCTCTTTTCCCCCATGTTTAGAACACTATCAGATTCTGCTTCAAGTAGCAACTCATCGAAAGCGCAAAGCGCACCTTGCCTTTTGGGTCTCCCGAACCTATCCGTTGTCAAAGGAATAACATCGTGCCTGAGAAGTTGCGCAAGACAGCAGGCAGTCCGCTCATTGAAGGTTATGACAGAAGACAGCACACCACTGAGCGATGTCGTTTTACGCTTCAGCCCGCATCCCGGCATGACTATACTGCCACGGGATGCGGACTCCCGCCTGATCTTCAGCTATTGAAAAGGTTAGGGTAAAATCTTCATTGTTGATAATTGATTTTCAAAAGAAACACGCATACTTGTCGCGTTCAATAATTGGGAGGACTTCTGTGAGCAGTTCAAACTTGCACCAGGCTCAGACATTGCTGTATCCTAAAACTCAGACATACTGCATAAGATCTGCTCACTGAAATCCCCATTCATAGGAGAGAACGCTAATGAAGAAAAAGCCTGTTTTCGGGTTTCTTTTTTTTGTTTTGATGGTTTCGGCGGCACTATGGCCCATAAGGTCTGCGCGAGCCGAGGAGGTAGTGCGGGCAAAGCTTACCAACGGCCTCAGGGTAGTGATCGTCCGGAATCCGCTTGTGCCGGTAGCCACGACAGTGGTCAATTACCTTGTCGGTTCCGATGAGGCTCCCGCTGGATTCCCTGGTATGGCTCACGCACAGGAACATATGATGTTCCGTGGAACCCCCGGGCTCACAGCCGACCAGCTTGCGCGCATTACGGCGGAGATGGGGGGCAATTTTGACGCTGACACCCAGCAGAATGTAACACAGTATTTTTTTACCGTGCCGGTCGAAGACCTGGATGTGGCCTTGCACATAGAAGCAATACGGATGAAAGGCGTCCTAGGAGTCTGTCGGACTTGAATTGCTGTTTTTGACAGCGGTTGGAATCCGAGAGAGTCGATTGTAGTTATTTTTCATGATTTGATCGTCTGTCATCGGTTCTTTCCTGCCGGTGTTTTGTTGGATACATTATGCCATCGCCATTTTCAGGCGCCTACCTGGCTGTTCCTCAATGCATGCAGCCTTTTGATGTTCCATGCAATGCAGATCATATCCCACTCGCCATTGACTGCAGTAAAACCACGCAACAGGAATCGGTCAAATCCCATAGCTGCCTTGATTACCCCAAACGCCGGCTCCACAGTACTCTTGCGTATCGCATAAATTGCCTTACCGGCAACTGTCTTCAACCGATGTTTCATTCTTGTCACTGCATCAGCATCAACCGGCAATGGAGGCGGTTCGACGAATCGCTCCCATAAAGGCTGATTATGACTCTGCCGATCTACTGCTATATATGGCTCTATTCCTTTGCTCTCACATTCTTGCACATTTGCTTCGCTGTAATACCCGCTGTCGGCTATTATAGTTTTTACTTTGCCAAGTTGTTCGGGCAGATATGTAAGCGCTTCAAGCGCTGGTTTCATCTGCTGTTTGTCATTGGATTGTTGTGTTACATGCGTTGCGACAATAAGCATTGTTTCTGTATCCACGGCTGCTTGAGCATTATAAGCCTGCTTGAATCCTCCACCCGATGCCGGCATTATGCGAGATTCTTCATCGGTCAGATTGACCTGATCTTTGTCAGTTGGCCCGGCTGCAGGCGGCTTGGGTCCTTTGCCTCGGGGTTTCTTGCCGCTCTGCTTTTGTTTGGCTACACGCTCTGCCTGTTTCTTTTCACTGTCGGCTTGTTCCATTGCATGCCGCTCTGCCGCACGGCGCTCTATCTCAGCTTTTGCTTCAGCTATCATTTTCAGCCGCTTCTCTCGCCGCTCCAGCTCTTCCGGGATGTTCATGCCGTCAGGAATGTCAGCTTTGTCAGCAGCCTCAGCTTTCTTCATCAGTTCCGCCACTTCCACTTTCAACTTATTCTCTATTTTGCATGCATGCCCGTAGCTCAACGCCTTGTGCTTTGAGGCATTGGCTTTCATTTTGGTCCCATCCAAGCTGACCGTGCCTAACTTCAATACCCCGGTTTCTGCTGCTATCATTAGTATCTGCACAAACAGTTCTTTCAGCTTAGGCAAAAACCGACGTCGAAAGGTTGCTATTGTGTCATGGTCAGGGTGACTGTTGGCTGCCACATACCGGAATGCTACAGAGTCGTACGTGCTACGCTCTAATTGCCTGCTCGAAAAGACTCCCGTCGCATATCCGTAAAATAATAATGCCACCAGCATCTCAGGGCTGTATGCCTCACTGCCTCGTCCTGCATAATCATTTTTCAACCGGTCAAGATTAAGCTGATCCACTATCTCTACGACAAATCTCGCCAAGTGACCCTCGGGCAACCATTCCTGCACCGACGGCGGAAATAAATATATCGTCTCTCTGTCACATTGTTTGAACATTATGCTGATCTCCTGTTGTTCATTCTTATGCCGCTTGTCTATTATGCCATAAGGAACGCCCATGCAGGTCTGTCGGACTTAGATAATTACAGGCCGAAAAGATTTCTGCTGCCCAGTTTGCAATAAAGGTTCTTAAGAGACTGCCGTGTCCTTCAAGAAGTAAACTTTTCAGAAATGTTGAAAGTCCGACAGACTCCTAGGTGGAATCGTATATTACTTAGAACCCCCCTGGCTATGAGGTCACTGATAGACCAAAATTCTTTACTGGCATTGCGAGCCTTACACTGCTGTGCCTGACGAACACCATTCTTTTGAATGATCCAAAGATCGACTCCTTGCTCGTCATCACCGACGCCCTCAATGGTGACAGATTTAATTTTCTCTTCAAGAAGGGAAAGAAGTTGAGTGGCAACCCATCGGCCTTCATACCGGTTGCCAAGTTTATCCGCCAATCCTCCTGATTCAAATGGCATAGTTTGTTAATGATAATATGACCGCTTTGCTGAATACAAGAAGGCAACTCTTTTGTCGGCGATTAGGTCAAAGTGCAAACGCAGTCCGTGGGATCAGGTGTTTATTCTTTTCTGACAAAGCTTGTTGAGTGTGCCCCTGTAACAATTTCCGTTTCTAACCTGCAGCGTGGTCACGGTGCTCTGAAGGTTCGATTACTGTGAGCAAGTAGCACCGCCACACCTGAAAGCCCGCATCAGTGTAAGATAAGAATCCTTTTTCTACTATTCAACGGTAATATTCGCTGATTAGCTGATTTTGATAAGAGCGGGCTTTTCTTTCTTTTCTCCTCTCCCGTGTAATAACCCCCACAAGAATTCCCATTCTCCCTAAGAATAATATTACGAACGCCCAGCGCATAGTGGTATTTATATCGTATGGGTCTCGTTCAGCCTGGGTAAAATCTACGTTCATGTGTTTAAAGCCTCTGTCCATCTTTTCTTCGAGCCTCACCATCTCAGTTTCGATGTCGCTATCCTTGGGACGATCCGCGGCAAATAAAAGCGAAGGGTAAAAAACTAAGTAACTCAATAATAAAACAAATGTTGTTTTCGTAACCATATCCTATATACATAAATATTCCACTCCAGCCGAAACAAACAAATAAATTTCAATTTCGGCGAAAAAGTGGGTGTAAGTAACTTGACAAATGGTCTGCCCCAATTTATATACAGCAAGGACAAAAAAAGACATAAGAAGGAGACACCATGAAGGCTCAGTTAAGAGGTGCATTTATCCAGGGATACATGTTGGGTGAAGATAAAAAGCCTTGAGCCCGCGCATAGCCCCAAAAGAGAAAGGAGACTTTTATAGATGAAGAAAAAGACATATGTGATTGACACATGCGTTTTGATCGATGATCCGGATGCCTTTTCCAAGCTCGGCAAAAACCAGATTGTTATTCCCGGCGCGGTTATGAAGGAGCTTGATGGTCTGAAGAGAAGCTGGGATCCCGATAGGGCTAAGCCCGCCAGACAGGTTACAAGGATTCTCGACAGGCTGAGCAGACGTCAGGACATTAAATTGGGGGCCACAACGTCTGCAGGATCTATTGTAAGAATATACAACAGTCACGCGGTAATAGATGACCTTGCCAGCGGCGCCGACAATAGGATTGTGGGTACGGCAATACAGCTAACAATGGATGGAGATTATGTGATTCTCCTGACCAACGATGGGAACATGAGGAATATTGCAAGATCTTATGGCGTAACGGCAGAAGGTTACCCTCTCAGTCCAGATACTCTGATTAATAAATCAAAGAGGGCAGCTTAAAAGAATACCATGATGGATCCTTTATGTGGCAGCGGAGGCCTTTAGTCTTATCCCTGGTTAGACTGATTGTCCGTAGCCCAAAGAAACCAGGATGGCTATCGATAAAAATAACTTATAGATCCCAAAAGGAAGGAGGGAAATGAAACAGATGAAATCAGACCTTAAACCTTATGAGCAAGTTAAAACCTTCTTTGTCCTTGATTCCTCCGATATGAGGAAGACCAGAGACCAACGGTCTTTTCTTGCCCTAAACTTGTCCGACAAGAGCGGCCAAATCAAGGGATACATCTGGGATGACCCCGAAGAGAAGGCGGAAGATCTGCGGGGCGTGTCATACGTATATGTAGAAGGAAAGACGAAACCGCATAACGGTACACTGATATTGTCGATCGAAGAGATAAGGTCGGCCCGCGAAGAGGAAATTGTTACAGCAGATTTTTTGGAGGTGGTTCCGGGAGGGGTGGATCTTTGGATGAACTCCTTACATGAGAAGATCGAGACGATCGAAGATATGAATTGCCGATTGATTCTGGATTCGCTGTTTTCGGATCAAAAGTTTCTGGAAGACTTCAGAATCGCGCCGGCCGCTATGACCGTGCATCACAATTATGTGGGCGGGCTGGTTGAACATTCAGTTAACACCATGTCACATGCAGCATACATGTCTGATAAATATCCTGCGCTGCTGGACAGGGATCTGCTTCTGACAGGGTCTCTCCTGCATGACATCGGAAAAACAAGGGAGTTGACCTCCGGAATAACAAGGTCGTATACCACGGAAGGCAAACTCCTAGGACATATTTCGCTTGGGGTCATGATCCTCGATGAGAAGCTTCGTCTCATGAAAAGATTCCCGGAGGATCTCGGGCTGCTCCTGACGCATATGATCCTATCTCACCATGGAAGTCTCGAGTTTGGCAGCCCTGTCAAGCCGGCAACTCCAGAGGCTGTTGCGCTTCATCATATTGAAAACACGGACGCTAAAATGAACCACCTTTTCTGCCATCTGAAGGACTCCGACCCGGAAGGCGCATGGAGTTCCTATGACAAGTACCTCGCATCAGAAATCTATCAAAGAAAACCGAAGAAGGAAATTGCTGACCGGTTAAGGGAGGTGGGCGCGTATGAGTAGTCGCGGCAGAGAGCAAAGGAAGGTAACAATGCAAAAGGTAAATGCGGAAGATACGCTGGAAAATAAACCGGAAGTGATTTGGCACCTGAATATAGATCAGATCGACGAGATCAGTGGTAATGTGAGTTTTACCATTGCTGTTCTGGATGCTATTAGTGTAATGGGTACCGCCTGTGGGAATCTTGAGATTAAAGGGCGAACATTGCTGCGTCTCGCGTCTGAAGCAGAAAAAAGAATGGAGCGCGTCAAAGAAATCATGACTGCCAGTAAAATTTACTGAAAACACGGATGCTAAACGGAGGAACTCTCAAAAGAATTATTTTCCGGGATAGGCTGACTATTCACAGGAGTGTTGGTAATAATTGGCATCTGCTTCCCTGGGATGCATGTCAGTTTATAAGTGAAAAAGGATTGATGGAGGAGAGAACTTGAAAGTTGCTATTTACGGGAGAGTCAGCACTATAGACAAGGGGCAGGACCCTGAGATGCAGATGAAACCCCTTCGGGAGTATCGTTTGGCACGAGGATGGGAACTTGAGGGGGAGTATGTTGATTATATTACCGGCGTCAAGGATCGCAGGCCCAAGCTCGACTTGCTCATGGACGCTGCAAGGAAAAGACAGATCGATGGCGTCCTTGTGTGGAAACTGGATCGCTTCGGGAGATCTCTGAAGCATCTTATTGCCACCGTTGATGAGCTTAATAGCCTGGGAGTCGGGTTTGTGTCCTACCAGGAGAACATTGACCTTACGACTCCTGTGGGCAAGCTTATGTTTCATATTATTGGTGCGATGGCCGAGTTTGAACGCGAATTAATCAGGGAAAGAGTTCGTGCAGGCATTGCAAACGCAAGAACAAAAGGAAAGCAGATCGGCAGGAGGGTACTTTCTCCGATAAACCGGCGTAAAATCATCGAGGCCTATGAGCAGAATCCCGGTCTATCAATTCGGCAGATTGCAAAGGAGACAAAGCAAAAGCCCAGCACTGTTCACAAAACCCTATCACTTTTGAGAGCAGGAAAGATAGACAGAGAAGGGTTTTAGTGTGAGTGTTTCTTCTGTCCACAAAAGAAATGTTTTATAGACAAAGAATAAACACTGAGTTAACTTCATAGGATAAGGAGGACACATGAGAGAACGCTATCAAAATGAAGAATATGTCACTTGGCCTGAATTTATTGTCTTAGCGGTTTTCAATACCTTGGCCATGATTCCTAACAACCTCACCGGCATCATCATGTTTTCAATCATCGGCAGTATAGGCGGTTGGCTTTTAGGGCTATCACCCGTAGGAACGTGGATTGCAGGCGGACTTAAATTGATTCACGTGGAGGCGCAGGCAGTCGATATCTACAAGCTTGGTGCGCTGCTTGGCTTCACAAAAGGATTTTTGCTGAGAGAGCCTGGCACAAATGTGAAGCGGTATACGGTGGCAGGAACCAGAAAGCTGTGGTAAAAAGGTTATAGTGGATAATTTGTGAATCGGCATGCACCTGGTCGCCTTGAATTTTGAAGCCGTCGCTCAATATCCAGTGACTTCAAAACCCATCTGGTATGCCTCTTATGCCGTTCATTGGATCGAACGGCCATTTGTTAAATCTCTCAACCATTTTCTCATATGCCCCGGTCTTATTTCCGGAAATAAAGATTTTTTGGCGAGATAAACCATCCCACCCGCACTTTACAAAAAATACTATATTGACTGGTTTGTTTAAATTTAATATCATATAGCTAAAATAGCCATATTAGCTGAGAGGTGATTATAGTGAAAGAAGCAGCAGCAACAGAAGCGAAAAACAGATTTGGGCATCTGATAGAAATGGCGATGACTGAACCAGTAGCCATCGAAAAAAAAGGCAGACCTGTCGCAGTGCTTATGTCAGTTGCCGAATATCAAAGACTAACTGAGCTTGAAGACCGCTATTGGGGTGAAAGAGCCGCGAAGTCCCTGAAAGGTGGGTTCTTGACCCAAAAAGAAACAACTAAGTGGTTAAAAGGAAAGCTTAGTGCTGAAACTGCAGATAAGTAGGGAGGCACACAAGTTTCTCGATAACCTGCCCGCGAAGCAATTTCGTCAGATCGTCCACAAAATCTTTGATCTTCTCGATGACCCTCGGCCCCATGATTCAAAGGAATTGCGAGGCTATCCTTTCCTGAGGAACGACGTTGGAGAATACCGGATAGTCTATGACATCCAAGTAGATACGTTAAGACTCATTCTTGTCGGTAAACGCAACGATGCCGAAGTATACAAGAAGTTAAAAGGATAAAGCAGATAAGGAAGATTTAATCCTTTATTGAGATTTGATGAGTACCGTTCCTACTCAACACTTTCGGAAAATGAGAGCGGATGTTCATTTCTCCCTCTAATTACGTCTCACACGTCATAGTTCCGTCTGAGTTGAAGAGTTCATCCCGAAATGATTGATCCGCCGCTGACGCATACATCTCGTATTAAACAGCCTTGAGATTTTCCGAAGGGGATACTTTCAAAGCGAAATAGATGACTGTTTCTTGGATTGCCAGTATTTGTTTGTATTGAAAACAAGCGGGCTGCTGCATAAATCTATCGACAATATATTTTTCAATGCTACATCTGAAGGGTATCGAATATCGACTGCACTTGAAATTATTGAATCCGAGGGATTGAATTAATCGGAGAACTCCTTCATCAAGTGTGCAAATTAAAAAACTGTCATGGACAACATATTTCTTTTGCAAATATATATTTTGAAGATAGGATACTTTTGATGATTTCTGATTGAACTGATCGTCGATTCCTGATTAGGCATATCTTCAATAAGGGTGGGGCTCTTATTCCTTCTTAAAAAACATTTCAATTTCCACTGCTGGCAGAGGTTTGCTCAAGTAGAAACCCTGTCCCATATCGCACCTTAAAAGGCGCAGAAAATTCCATTGCTCCTCTGTCTCTATCCCCTCTGCAATTGTTTTTAAATTCAGGGTATGTGCCATGTTGATAATAGCCATGACGATTGAGGCAGAATCAGGATCTCGTACCACTTCCCTTATAAAGGATATATCAATCTTCAGGTTATCAACCGGAAACCTCTTCAGATATGCCAAAGATGAATACCCTGTCCCAAAATCATCAATAGATACTGAACACCCTATCTCTTTCATTGCCGTAAGCACCGATCTGGTAAATTCTATGTCCTGCATAAATGCGCTTTCTGTTATCTCCAGGGTAAGGTGTGATGGATAAAACCCAAATTCTCCCATTATCCTTTTTACCATTTCTGCCAAATTCTTTTGCCTAAACTGAACTAATGACATATTCACAGAGACGGGAACTACCGGATATCCATTGTTCTGCCATTCCTTGACCTGTCTCAGGGCTTCCCTTAATATCCATTCCCCCACCTCTATAATCATTCCCGTGTCCTCAAGCACAGGAATAAACTTCCCCGGGGGCACTAATCCCTTGTCCTTGCTTTGCCATCTGATAAGGGCCTCCATGCCGACCATCTTTTTTGTATTGATATCCCAGTAAGGCTGATAGTGGAGGATAAATTCCTTTTTAGTAATAGCCTTGTGAAGACCTTTTTCCATCAAAATGAGTTCCGATGCTTTAATATTTAAGTCTTCAGTGAAAAACTGGTAGGGTTTCATCCTCTCTTTCTTAGCTGTCCCAAGCGCCAATCCTGCAGCCTTCAGCAGTTCAGAAGCGCTCTTTCCGTCATTAGGATATAGTGAGACGCCGGTGCTGAAGGTCAGTACCAACTCATCTCTATCGACCTTTAAAGGGTAAGATATATCCTTTATGATCTTCTCTAAAACCATAACAATATCATCGGCATGGGCAACATCGAGAAGCGCTATCCCGAATTCATCGTTTGAAAGACGGGCGATGGTATCTCCTTTTCGGACAGAGGTTGAAAGTCTTCCTGCGATCTCCTTTAAAACTCTGTCCCCGATCTCAGATCCATAGGTATCGTTTATGGACTTAAACCTGTCGATATTAGTGATTAAAACTGCGACAATCCTTGAAGTATATTCAGCTCGTGCTATGGCCTGGTTGACCCTGTCAAAAAAGAGGTTTCTGTTTGGAAGGTCTGTCAAAGAATCATAATACGCAAGATACTGGAGTTTTTCTGCCATTTTCTTGCGTTCGGTAATGTCTCTGAAATTTACAACAGCTCCAATAATTTTGCCTTCATCCATAATAGGATTACTTGAGTATGCAACAGAAAAGTTTGTGCCATCCTTTCTCCAGAAAACTTCGTCCCTTACGTTATGATTAACAGAGCCGTCTTTCAAAGTCGCATAGATAGGACACTTGTCTTCAGGATATGTGCTTCCATCGTCTATCGAATGATGCCAGATTGCGTGACTGTGTTTCCCTATCAACTCTTTAGATTCATATCCGAGCATGCCAGCAGCTGATGGATTTATAAATGTGTGGTTTCCCTGAAAATCCAACCCAATGATTCCTTCTCCTGTAGAGTTCAGGATCAATTCGTTGTGATGACGGAGATTTTGCATCATTTCCTCTGCTTGCTTTCGCTCGGTGATGTCCCTGCCAATACCACAAATTGCTACAGGTTTGCCTTCGAGGTTTTTGAGCAACGTACCGGAGAACTCATATGGAATGTTTCTCCCGTCCTTGGTCAAAACTCTTGCCTCAAGACCGGCATAACCATTCCTAACCGCCATCTCAATAGCCTCCAATACTCGCCGGACATCTTCCTTTAAAAAGAAATCTACTGGCTGCATAGAAGATATATCGGCATCACTGTATCCTAAAACTGTATTTAATTTTTTATTCCACCTCAGAAACTTACCGTTAAAATCAAAAATGAAGAAGACGTCGGATAGAGAATTCAATGCGTTTTCTGTAAAGGTTTTCTCACTTCGAAGGTCCTCTTCTGCCCGCTTTCGCTCAGTGATGTCGCGGAAGTACCAGACTCTGCCATAGTACCTCCCGTCAACCCCAAACATCGGAGCAGAGTAACGGTCAAAGATCCTACCGTCACGTAGAGAAATCTCATCCCGGCTGGTCTCCTGCCGGTGTTCATATAGGTAACGGACTTTCTGCAAAAAATTGTCGGGATCAACAATATTATCCAACACCGACTGCAATGTACGCTCGTCGGATCTCGTTTCCAGTATCTCAGAAGGAATGTTCCACAGCTCACGGAATCGCCGATTGAACGAAAGTATCCTGCCGCTTTCATCAACCACGAGGATTCCATCAATAGAAGCTTCCTGCTGTGTAGACAGGATAACGTTTCGAAATGTTAACTCCTCCTCAGCCCTTCGGATCGCATCACGTTCTTTTTCAAGTTCCCGCACCTTTTTGTCCAGTTTCCGGGCGTAGACTTCCATCTGCATCCTGTCAAGTTCCGTCATCTCCGCAGGAAGTTGGTCCGGCACGGGAAGATGCCCGGCCCGCTGCTCTTTAATTACTTTTCTGATGGCACGGAAAAATTTCTCCGGTTCCATCGGCTTTATAAGAAAAAGCGACGCCCCGATCGCGATCGCCAGCTTTTCATCTTTCTGATCAATATAGGTGGCAGTATAAAAAACAAAGGGGATGGTTCGAAACCGCTCATCTGTCTTTACCCTGCGGCACAGCTCAAAACCATCCATTTTCGGCATCATGATGTCCGAAATAATCAGATCAGGAGGCGATAGAGAAGCTTTTTCCAGCGCCTGTAGACCATTGGCAGCGCTCTCAACGGTATATCCCTGGCTCAGGAGTGCGCGCTCAAGAAAAACCCTTGAATTGGCATCGTCCTCTACGATCAATACCTTCATGCTGTTTCACCGGTCAGTTGCCTGATCTGGGATATGACACGTTCCGGGTCGATGGGTTTCTCGATATAACCGTCACACCCTGCGGACAAAAGCTTTTCCCGGTCACCTGACATCGCATATGAGGTCATGGCGATTACCGGAATGCTGTTGCCTATTTCTGAACTCCGGATTTTACGCAGCACCTCCGTGCCTTCAATATCCGGCAGTTGGATATCGAGGATGATGAAATCAGGCCTTTTTTGCAGGGCCATTTCGAATCCCTCCATACCGGTTACGGCCTGAAGTGTCCGGTAACCAAACTTCTCCAGAAATCTGGTAATCAATACCATATTGTCAGGGTTATCTTCAATGATCAGAGCTGTTTTCATCGGATATCTCCTATTTTATTTATGTCAGAAGTCTGACTTAAGTCCCTGGGAACTCTTAAAGTAAACGCACTCCCATGCCCTTCCATGCTCTGAACCGAGACACTCCCTTGAAGAATATCAGTAGCAAGTTTTTTGGTAAGATATAGCCCCAGACCTGTACCACCGGCTTTCACGCGTAAATGTGTATCCAGCCGCTCAAATGCCTCGAAAAGCTTCGGCATATCTTTTTCTGCAATTCCTATTCCCGTGTCAATAACAGAAATTTCCACATCAGCGTTCAGTTCACGAGCTGTAATAGTAATTCCGCCTTTTTCCGTAAACTTTACTCCGTTACTCAAAAAGTTAATGAGGCACTGCAGCAGCCTCTTCCTGTCTGTATTCAGCTTCACGTCCGCAGGTATGTCGACTGCCATAGTCAACCGTTTTTCCTTTAACTGTGGCTCTATGGTAGATAGTGCCTCATCAATAATATTTTTGAGTGAAACTTCCTCCGGAAATAAATCGAGTCTCCCGGCTTCAATTTTTGAAATGTCAATAACATCGGTGATTAAGGCAAGAAGATGTTTGGCTGACTGGTAGACCCTTGCAAGATTGTCCTTCTGCTCGTCGTTAAGTTCTCCGGATAATCCCTGCAGGGTCATGCCGGTGAACCCTATGATGGAGTTCAACGGTGTGCGAAGCTCATGGGACATTGAGGCAATGAACATTGATTTGAGCCGGTCCAGTTCCTTTAACCTTTCATTAGCCGTTTCGAGTTGCTTCTTGGCCTCATTCACATCCTCCAGCAGTAACTGGAGGGCCTTCTGCGATCGCTCCAGTTCAATTGTCTTTGCCTCAAGGTCAGCCGTGCGTTCATTCACAAGCTCTTCAAGATGAAGCCGGTACTTTTCCAACTCCGCCTCAGTCTGTTTCCGTTCTGTGATATCGGAACCAACGCTGAGGATTTCCAGTACCTTTCCCTCATTATCCTTTACTACTTTGTTAGTCCAGGAAATCCAGACTCTATCACCGTTACGTCGCATGTTTTCATTGATGTTTTTCTCAAAGTCTTCAGGGTGGGCACAAATTTCATCCATGAGAGGGCTCAGATCCCTGCCCGTGGTTTCTGATTCAGGAACAATAGTGCCGACTACATGACGGCCGAGAATTTCAGCTTCCGAGTAGCCGAAAAATTTCTGTCCAAATTCATTCAAGAAGGTGACTTCTCCCTCCCGGTTCCAACGAAGAATTATACTGTTGGCGTTCTGAACAAGCTCCCGATACTTCCGTTCGCTTTCCTGAAGCTTTTTCCCTGCCTGCTTACGGTCGGTGATATCTATAATGGAGGCAATACTCTTTTTTGTGCCCGGAATCATGGCAATGGTCAGGGATATTTGCTTGATATTGCCATACTTATCGATCAGCCTTAACTCATAATTCCCAGGAGCAGCTTCGGGATCGTTTCTCCTCAAGCTGTGAAAGTATTGCATCTTCCCGACATCCTCTTCCATAACGAATTCTGTCCACTTCATTTTTCCTTCAATTTCTTTTCGTGAATAACCGGATATCTTCTCTGCTTCTGCATTTGCCAGTGATATGGCGGTGTCCTCTTCGATTATGATCATGGCTGTCCCGGTATTTTCAAACACAGCCCTGTACTTTATTTCTGATTCGAGCAGATTGTTCTCAACCTTTTTGTGCTTTGTGATATCTTCATACATCACAACAATGCCCTTTTCCAACATCCCTTTACCGATCACTGATGCGCTTATCCTGCACAGTATTTCCTCACCATCCTTGCGCCTGCAGGGAAAATCCTCAGTATGGGTTCTCTGCTTCTCAAGCAATGGATAGAAGTGCCTGCCGATCTCCTCATAGTCTTTCTCGCTCCGATATAATAGCTGTGTTTTTTGCCCGATTATTTCATCGGGTTTCCAGCCGAACACTCTTTCAACCGCTTCATTTGCAAAGAATATTGTACGATCTTTTAAACCGACAATTGCGTGAGGAATCGCACTGAGTATCGAGGACTGTAATTCTTGCAGTTGTTTGAGAGATGTCTTGAAAGAACGCGTATCTGTTGATGATTTGATAGGAACACTTTCATTGATAGAAAAAAGTTTTGTTTTGGGATACTCTTCTATAATTGACTTCTGACTTTTATTTGCTGTCTTTTGTCTTTTAATCATTTAGAATGAACTGCTTTTTGACTTAATTTGGTCTTTCATCTAACGTTCCTGAATAAATTCACATGAGGTTGTTGAAAATAAACTTTCTACAAGGCGAGATGTATGAAAACTTTTGTGCTGAAGCCATTATTGCCTCCATTTACAGCTGCAGAAGCATAGACCTGATTTTGATTATACCAGCTATAAAAAATATTGCAACATCATGCATGTAATGTTCTCAGAATGGGATACAGCGCAAGTACATTATACAATCAGATTATCCCCTTTATGGCGTATTATCGGACACCTCCCATTGTTGCCTTTTCGTGCTTTACCCATTCCCAAATTATTTTTTTAAAGTTCTGCAATAACGATCCATATTGATTCCAGGGTCTGCACAATATTCCGGGATGTTTAAAAATGAGAATTGTTGTTTGAAATGCTCGTCATTTGCCTTACCCTGAAACGCGACGTTGATTCGGAAATCTTTATATATCTATGACGACCAAATGTACACAGTACTATGTGCTATACGTAACAAAATTGATTGATTCTTAGGACCACCAAGGGTCATGATCAAGCCTGCTTTTTCAAAAAGGAAGAGGAGGATCAATGACCCAGGCAAGACCGATTGTCAGCAGACCACACAGCAGTGAAATCGAAGTAATAAGTTATCAGGATGTAGCAAGCTCTTATATTGATCGTATTCTTCAGAAGATTTCTGCAATGGAGTTTCCCGGCAAAGAGGCCTGCGAGAGCTACATGCGCCACAAGTGGAGAATGAATCACAAGCCAAGCACTCTTGAGAGCAGTCTCCACGCTGTGAGTTCCTTTCTCACTTTCTATGCCAGCATAGGGAAGAGCCAACTTCAAGATGTAGTCAGTGACGATCTTGAGAGATTTGTCGAACACGAACAGGATCGAGGGCTGAAGGTCACGACGGTAAGGACAAGGCTTCATTGCCTCTTTGCTTTCCTGCGGTTTCTGATCGATCAGGATATCGTTGGCGAACGTATACTCAAACGTAAGATCAAACTCAAAGTGCCTGATTTCCTGCCAAGAGCTATTGCACCGGGCGATGTAAGAAAGTTTCTTGGTGCTATTAAAGAGATACGTGACCGTGCCCTGATACTCGTGCTCTTACGAACAGGCATGAGAATCGGCGAAGTTCTTCGCCTGAATGTAAGAGACTTGGATGTTAGGGAAAGAAAGATACACATTTATGAGGGGGAAAAGAACTGCCTTGGACGAGTGGTCTATCTCAGCGACGATGCTTTAATGGCCTTAAGGTGTGGGCGGCGGAGTAAAAGAACTGGTAACGGAGGAACCGAAAGCGTCGCTGATGGAGCCAGCCTGAAGATTGCAGTTAGAATTAATGAGTAGACTGAAGAACCCACCTTAGAGACCCACCTTTACATACAATGATACCTACAACAAAGTAGTTGGAGGTAATCATTGGTAAAGAGATGCATGCACTGTGGGCGGTATTTCACGCCTGATAAACGGATCGGAGCGAGGCAGAAAGTCTGTCAGCGAAAGCAATGCAAGCGGGCAAGAAAGAACCAGTCCCAGCAGCGGTGGCGCCAAAATAATCCTGAGTATTTCAATAACCTGTATCTCGACTATGTCAAACCCTGGCGGCAGCGACGCAAAGAGCTACATGTGTCTCCCTTGCCGCGACAAATGATAAAAGACGAGATACCCCCTTCAAAGCCTTTACAGGAACTGGTTTTGCTGATACCGGGTGGCATTAAAGGGATGATAAAAGACGAGATACGACTGCGAAGGCTTGATAGTCATACGTTTGCGGCCTATGGGCCATGATAAAAGACGAAATGGACTCGTAATCGGCGCTGAGGTAAACTGGATCATCACATCAGGGAAGGAGATGATCCATCAATGCAAGAATCGCTTCAAAACCGGGCGCGGCACCTATATCAGGTTGAAGGGTTGAGCCTGAATCAGGTAGCGACGAAGCTGGGCATATCGAGAAAAAAGGTTACCCGCCTCATTCGGCAAGACGACACCAGGAGAAGATCCTCCGGTAACATCCTGGCGCCCTATGCGCGGTTAATTCAGCAGTGGTACACGGAATATCCGTTTCTGCAGGCCATACAGGTAATGGAGCGGCTGAAGGGCTACGGGTATGAGGGAGGGTATACGGCGGTGAAGGATTACACGCTCCCATTAAGAAAGAAGCGGAAGGGCAACTCCTTCCATGCGCTGGAGTTTCTTCCAGGGGAAGAATCGCAGGTTGATTGGATGCAGAGGAGCATGCCTTTCGGGGTAGTCTACGGGTTCGGCTACATCCTGTCCTATTCGCGGTACCTTTACGCTCACTTCTATCTGAGGAGCTCTATGGAGTTTTTCCTGGACGGCCATATTGAGGCCTTCAAAGAAATAGGAGGTGTCGCCAACAGACATGCTTATGACAATCTCAAGTCCGTAGTCATAAAGAGAAAACCGGAGATAACTTACAATGCTCGTTTTTTGGACTTTGCACGGCACTATAATTTCTCTATCCGTGCCTGCAATCCTGGCAAGCCTAATGAGAAAGGCAGGGTTGAGCGGGTCATCAGAGACATTGAAAGCTTCCTCGTCATCAATACCTTCGCCGATATCGACGATCTTAATAAAAGATTCGGCCTCTGGCGCATACAGAGAAATGCCAGGATTCACCGATCCACGGGAATGCCTCCTGTTGAGGCGTTAAAGCAGGAGAGACTCATAGCTCTCCCCCAAATCCATTACCTGCCTTACAGACAGGAGCCGGCATCCATCAACAAGACGTGCTTTGTGGAGTTCGACACCAACCGCTACTCAGTGCCATCCCAGTACGGAGATATGCCCTGCGACATCTTTGGGTATCCTCAGCACATAGAAATAGCGGTGCATGGCAGAAAGATAGCGACGCACAAACGGGTATTCGACAGAAAACAAAAGATAGAACATCCTTCTCACCGCGAGAAACTTCTCAATATCACTCCCCACTATAAATACAAAAGGATGCACCAGCTTCTGAAGTCCATGGACAAAAACATCGAACACTTCCTCAACCGCGCTGAACAAGAGGGACAGGATCCTCTTGAGGTTGCTTACGAACTGTTCAAACTTCTTAAAGGCATAGCCAGGGAGACACTGATATCGGCGGTCAAGGCCGCCATAAGCATCGATACCTATAGAGTGACCTATATCCAGGGGCTTCTGGGTCCGGCGGGCAATCAGGACAATCCCGTGCATCCCCAGAACCCGGGGCTGTTACATATCTCATATGAAGGGAGGCAACTGAGCGATTATGATGAACTTATCTGAGCTGTGGAGGCACTTCAGGCTCCTTGCGGATCTTGAAGCTCTTTCAAAAGAACAAAAGGAGTTTATGTTGAAGTTCCTCACCGAGGAGTATCATCGAAAGGAGTTAAAAAGGATCCAGTACCTCATGAACATGTCCGGCATCAAGAGAACAAAGATCCTCGATGACTTCGACTGGAAATATAATCCAAAGATACCAAGGGACAAGATCATAGAATACATGAACACCCAGTGGCTTAAGAAACCCAGCAACCTTGTGCTCATAGGCCCGGCCGGTGTCGGTAAAACCCATGTCGCAACCGCACTGTGCCATGATGCCCTTACCAAAGGCTGTCAGACGGTCTTTCTTACCTTGTTTGACCTCACCGCCAAAATGGCGAAGGCCAAGAGCATCTACAGCTTCATCGAATACCACGCGCGGGCAGCCGTTTGGTGTCTGGATGAGATCGGCTATGTGATCCCGAGCAAAGAACAGGCAGACTGCATCTTCCAGATAATCTCAAAAAGGGCGGAAGTGGGCACGACCATCGTCACCACCAACCTTGTACCGTCAAACTGGGGGAAGGTGTTTGATACCGTGACTGCATCGGCGATTCTTGATCGGCTCAGCATGAACGGAAAGTTCATCACCTTCGAAGGAAGGTCCTATAGAAATAGGCAGTAAGCTGGGTAGAATAATAACGAAAGTTCCGAATCAGGGTTACAACTGATTAGAGATAACTCGCCTCGGCGCAGGGCGTTCCACGCTGGATTGCGCCCTGACCAGCTACAGCAGGCATCCGCCGCCGCCATATTCGGTTCCTTTCGAGCGGCGCCCACATAAGGCTCTGGCTTAGAAAAAGAAAACATCAAAGCGAGTATCTATTCCCCGGTCTACAGCATAGACATTTAGGGTACACTCAAGCCCGCAATATTTTTGTGAAGTATATATGTGCTGCAGGGCTGCAGCATAAAGGTTACACGATCCACAGCATGAGACATACCTTTGCGAGTGAACTGCTGAACGCGGGCATGCGCCTGGAATGTCTCCAGCTCTTGTTGGGCCATCGCGATATAGAGATGACCCGGCGGTATGCTCGCCTTACCGATAAAAGCCGGGAGGAGGAGTACTTCCGTGCCATGGCGATTATCGAGCAAGGAGGCATTGATGGAGCCTACTGAGCTGATTGCGAGATACCGGAGATTTCTGAAGCGGAGGAACTATTCGGTGCACACCGTGAAAAACTACGTCAATATCCTTGGTCATTTCAGTGCCTGGCTGCGGATTCCTATAGAGCGGGCAACGTCTAAAGAAACGGACGCCTATATGGACCATCTCTTGAGAAGGAGGAAGAAACCAAAGACCATCAATTGTCATTTCGGCTGCATCCATACCTTTTATGATTATCTTATAGAAGAGGAGAGAATGCCTATTGCCAACCCCGTCAAAAAGAAATACAGGCTTCGGTTACCGCGGCCGCTGCCCAAACATCTCAGAGACCAGCAGGTTGCAGCACTCTTCAACGAAATCAGCGATACCAGAGATCGGGCCATGTTCATGCTAATGCTCAGATGCGGTCTGCGGGTTGAAGAGGTTGCGCGACTGACAGCAGATGCGATAGAGTATCGCAGCAGACAGCTTTATGTCTTCAATGGGAAAGGCAGCAAGGACAGAGTTGTCTATCTCAGCGATGACGCTCTGAGTACCTTAAAAACTTATATGGATAAACGTAGATGGTCGAAGGAGAAAAGGTTGTTCTTAGTGCAAAAGGGGCCGCTTAGGGGGAAGCCGATATCAGTTCGCGGCATTCAAAAGAGGATCGAACACTATGCACAGAGAGCGGGGATAGCGGTATCCTGTCATCACTTGAGGCACACTATGGCAACACAGTTATTGAATGCAGATGCCGATCTCGTTACCATACAGGATTTACTGGGCCACAGCCGGATCACTACAACGCAGTGCTATTGTAGAGTCTCCAATCTCAAAGTGCAGCGGGACTACTATAAAGCCATTAACGTTGTACTGCAAAGGACACAGCCAATAAGAGATGATAGCTTTGAGTGGGACAAAAAAGGGATAATAGACAACAGCATATAACCAACTGAAACTAAAAGAAAAAGTAGGTTTTGTTACGTATAGCAGGAAGTAATTGAGAGAGATTACTAATCCATTTTCCAGGCTACATATAGAAAGACAGCGAAACAAATTGCCGATATAATCAAGCCCGTGCATGAAAGACCTAATGACGCATTATTCCAAATAAAAGACGTTACTGAAAGAACTAAACCAGTGCCCGTACCTAATGAACAGATAAAACAAAGGATTAATTTTGAATCCTGAGCAAAACTGCGTTTTATAACCTCTAAGAACCCTTTTTTGAGAGATGAGATATATCCCAATATATAGGCTTCATCAATCACTATTTTCTCAATTTCTTAGCAATATATACTCGGAGTTTGCACTGACAAAAAAAGATACCGCCAAAATGGAGAGAGAATTTACATTGCAATGGGTCCGCTATTAGGCAAGCGACAAACGATTCTAACCCAACATCTCTTGCTTTACAGAGATTCTTCAGACCGGATGTATAACATGAAAATTCTTTTGGGCATTTCAGTCCGTCAATCATTTCCTCTATATGTTCTTGAATAGCCTTTTCCATGATTTACTTTATCAAAGTGGTGACGATAAAGATGTCAGCGGTGGGCTATTTTTTGTGTAGGACTTTCAGATTTTTTTTGTGGGCATTGTCCTACATCAAGCAATATATGAAAAAGCACTGATTCCAGAGCATATGTGGTGAACTGCCCCACACATGTTGAGCGCTAACGATTACCGGTTGTACAGCACAGAATTATTACATTTCTTAAAGGTGCGGCTTTCAGGAAGGAAGCTTGCGCATGGGCTCTCCTTGCCCCATGTCAACGGGTACCCCCTCGTCACTCTTTATCCTAAAAAAAGCAGTTAGAGATCATGCCACACCAGTTTGAGGGAGCAATTTCCCTGAATTTATGTTCAAAGGGCCGATGATTTTTCTAAAAGCATGCATTGCTACAATCCTCATCCGCTCAGCGATATTCAACTGCTCCGCAGTGGTCCTAATATCCCCGAGGAACAGTGATAGTCGTAACAATGCTCCCCGCACCTTTTCAGCCTTTGCATGAGGACTGGTAATAGTCAGAAAAGTCTGTCCCCCATGTTTTGTCTGTTTCGCAACTGCGTGTAACAGCAACGGTCTGCTCGTTATTGCCTCATGATGTTTATTTGGATTGGCCAGGCGCACAAACAGCGACCACCAGTTATATACAAGAGCTACCATGCGACTAATCATGCGGCATCGCTTCAAATCCTTTGTCGTATATCCGCCCCAGCCCCACTGATTCTTTAACTCGTCAAAGATATTTTCACTGTCTGCACGATCCCGGTAATGCTGTGCAATACTTGATACCTCATCAGAAAGAGAAGTCACCAGCACCGTGTACTCATACTTAGCCACTCCCCCTTGTGTCTCGATGAAACTCATCTCCATTTGATCTTTCCCTTTTTTCTGCAAAAGAATATCCCCAGGTATAGGTCGGCGCAGCACGATCACCCGGCGACTACGGCTCCACCCAAATAACTTCAGCTCTGACTCCATTCCATAGTATCCGGCACCGGCTTTTACCCATTCTTCCATCTCAAACATTCTCTCGATCAATCTTTTTACATTCTTCGTAATCCTCAGCTTTGTGACATAATGTATACTACGTTTTTCTGCCTCTGATAACACTCCCTCTACTCCAAACGCTATATCTCCACGGATGAAGGCCGGCCGATTATCCCGGGGAATACTCTCTACCAATTCCCATAATCCAGCCGTGCTGTGACTCGATGCGGTCTCATTGCCCGCCTTCACTTCTACCTTTAACGCTAATCGTGTGTTTGCCATAAAATAACTGTGGTAACTGTGTGAGGGCCGCCCAGGTTTCTTAGGATTATATCCCACAACTGCCCCCTCTTGTTTGCCATACAGACACTTTACCGTCGTGTCCGTATCAAGTATCCAGGAGGGGCCTGATACTGCCGATAATACAGGCATCGTGCAGCGTGCAAGCTCTGATTCAAGCCATTGTATCCCAGTCCCTTCTTCTATCTGCAATAAGGCCCGACGCGCCGCATCTTCACTGATTATCTTATCCATCCCCAATAACTCGGGATTCACTCCATCACTTCGTATCGCTGCGATATGTGCATATCGCTTATGTCCCGCAAGTATCGAAAGCATGAGAGTGCCTAACACGTTTCTCTTCTTCGGCGCATTCGGGCTGCTATAGGAGAGGGGACACTCTTTTACAAAGGAATCAAACAACCCGCTGACTTTCAGAAATTCTATGAAAAATGGCAACTGCCCCAATGGGGTAACAGCTGCATCAGGGTCCCATTCTACGTGTATCTTCCCCGCATATGTATCAATTCCTACTGAGTTGCTCCTTGCTATCGCACGCCGTTTTGCCTCACCCATTAGGTGAACCCTCCTGCCACTCTTTTTCCGTTTATTATTGCATGCTTCGCCCCTTATGTGTATCCCGTACCGCTTTTTTTAGGTTTATAGACCTTACTCCATATTCCGGTTGGTATCACATACATACGGCACTCATTGCCACCGGATAATGCGGTCTTCGTAGTCTATCTGGAAGCGGGAGCTTTTGAGCATATCATTGCCGAGCAGTCCGTCGTAACTTCCGACCGCGCTAACCGGCACTTGGACACTACTAACCCGCCTCGGGCCGATGCTGATCGAATCGAGAACCACCAAACCAGCCAAGCTGAACCCTCCGACCCCTTGTATCAGCGAAAGGTTGGCGTCTTTAGGGTTTATTTCCAGCTGCCTGGCAATATTCGGACTGATGAGCGATGTAGCAGCGCCAGTGTCAAACACGAACTGACCTTTGACCTCACGCCCCTTGTAGCTGACTGTGACCGGAACCACGATATGATTGTCTACAAGTTTGAAAGATGTCTCGGTCAGACTGTCACTTTCCTGAGCGTCGCGGGACACTATTTGAGCCTTATCTCCCGGATCGTCGGTAAATCTGACGTTGCCGTTATCGTCAATGTACTTATATATATCGGCGGCAGACGGTGAGTAGAAAATGAGAATAACAACCGCAACGGTAAGATAGCCTACCTGTGAATGCGCAAGTTTCATAATGTGTTCTACTCCCTATCGAGTCCTGTGTTGTCGCGAAAATCTTTCCATTGATAATTTCCGAGTGTACTATGCAGAATTATATCAAGTTTCAAACATGTTTGCTTCAGGAAGAAGGGTTGCACTTGTTCTTGTAATTATGCATGTTTAATAATTCGAAACACCCCATCCCCAAAGTATTGCCGGTATTTCAACTGCAAGGAGACCTCCAATGAAGGAGAACGCATTTGCAACAAAGCTGTATGCCATGCTTCTCAAAAGTGATGGCGCAGCTTCAGGTTGTCGTGTAAGTCTTGGTGATCGAAGAAGGTAAAAAACCGCTATCCCCTCGGCTAAGGTGACTGCGATTTCGCCGACAATTCCCACAATCGTCACGCCAACGAAGTTTTGCATTGCAACTATTGCAGTCATAAGAAGGATAAATGTGACGGTTGTAATCACTGTCCACACCCCTACAAATCGCCAGAAGTAGGGATTTGTTCCCTTTCCCAATCGCGCCACAATGACCCCTTCCATCGGCAGTAGGATGGGTACAACAACAAGTGGAACCGGGTTCAAGATTATTGGATCAGCGAAAGCGATGGACGGGCAAAGCATACTTGCCACCAGCAATATAAAAAGATCCCTAAGGTTGTTTTTTGATTCGTGATTATTCATCCTTCCATCTACGGCTACAAAGTCGTCCTTTCGGTTATAACCTGTACAATTATATCATTCTCATGTGGTCTCAGCTTCGGGAGGCAGTCTTACCCGTGGTAACTTTCGAGAATAACCGCATGTCTGTATTCTTCTTTCGAGCGAAAAGTTTGCTGAGAGCTCATCTGGCAGCAAATTGGAAAATGCCTACAGAGTATAATAGTTTGGTAAAGACGATGACGACATTACATATTTTTTTATCCGTCCTTCTGGCTACTGACCCTTGGTCAGTCAGTTCCATTCGGGTTTCGAAAACATAAGACGAATGTATTGATTATGACAAGAAGACTTAAGTTTCTACTAATCATCATGATATTGTTGGGCATATATATTGGCCGGAGCTATTGGCCATTTAAAGAGCAAATAAAGATAGAGACGGCTCATTACACTATCTATTCTACAGCGACGCAGCAGCAAACTATTCTTATCGGAGAAGCAAGTGAAAGCTTGTACGCTGCCTATACCGATTTTTTCAAAGATATGATAGATGCAAAAGAGCACAAGGGACGGCTAAGGATGAGGCTTTATAAGGATAGAGATGAGTTTAAGGCACACAACTGGAGTGCTCCCTGGGCAGAAGCATTCTATCACAACCCGTATTGTTATGCCTACTATCCCGAAAGTGAGGCCAATCCATATCACTGGATGATACACGAGGGAACCCATCAATTAAACCGGGAAGTTGCCCATTTTAAGGTGCCCGAATGGATTGATGAAGGCTTAGCAACATATTTCGGTTCAAGCAAAATAAGAAATGGTAGATTGCAACCCGGTGAAATCGATGTGAACACGTATCCTATATGGATACTACAAACTATTTCCTTGACGGGCAACCTTCAGAAGGATATCAACAATAACAAGATAATTCCTCTTCGCGCCCTAATTACAGGGACAGGAGGGCCTAATATCATCAGGCATTTTAATCTATACTACGTCCATTATTGGAGCCTGACACACTTTTTATTTCACTATACGAACGGAAAATATTCTGATGGCTATAAAAGTTTGATCCGCGCAGGCGGCACATTGGAAGAATTTGAGAAGAGAATCGGATCGGTAGATCGGATACAGAACGAATGGTATGAGTACTTGCGACAGAGCGTGTCAGAAGTGTAGAAAAAATGAAAGAGCCCTAACAGTTAAGTCATGCCAAATATTAACTTAAGGTTGACATCAGTATAGAAGCGCGAGAGTCTTGTCTGTTCCCACTTGTACTGAACATGATTATATCAGGTTTCGGTGCCGTTGACTTCAACAAGGAAGGATTATTGCCTATCAGGACTCTCTGGAATACTACGTTTCTTTCACCCCGTAAGGCGCATAGCTTTTTTATCAAAGAGACCTGATAACCTTTAAAAACAGAAAGATCAGAAAACATTCACTTTGAATGTCACTACTTTTGCAGGCGGCACATCCTTCTCCCAAGGTCTTATATATCTAAAGTTGATTGCTGTTTTACCCTTCCCGGTAGCCTCGAAGAGCCAAACTTCTTTACCTCCTGCACCGATAAGCCCGGTTTGCGATTTCCTATATTTGTTGCGCACTAACCTGATAATTGTGCTCTCTTTTGGGCTGATCATCTCCCAGTGATATCCTGTGGTGACGTTTGAATCAAGAACAAGCGTAAAATGTTGACCAGGGGCTACTTCAATCTCCAAGCTGGGATTGCTGAACTCAAGTATATTCGATGCGACATTAATCACTTTTGCTCCGACAAAAGTACCGGAACTTTCGAAATCAAAGGCGATCAGTACAGTACCGAGAAGTTCACAAGCGTGACAGCCATTCTGGAGGCGGTAGGCAGCAACAAACCTCTTTCCCTTGTTTAAAAGATCTTCGCCCTTCACACAAGGGGCGTCATATCTGTCACCAGGCCAGAGATTCACTTTAGGAAAATTGTGGGCTATTTGTTCATACAGTTTGTGCTTCGTTAGGTCCACATTCTTTAAAATGTCATTATCGTCGATGTCGATGACCGACGGGTTTCCGTTTACGAGATAACATCCGTAGTTCTCATTCGCCCTAAATGGATAAAAAACTTGAGCGATATCCACCGCTCCGTCCCTTTGGAAGGCTGTTATATAGGCCGTATTTCCTATGTGTTTGGTAAAGACGATAGCCTCGCATGGGGCCCCTGAATCTTTCATCACGGTGACGAAACAAGCCCCAAAGTCCTTCACCGCTTCCATTGAACAGCGCTCAAGCACTTGTTGCCTAAAGGAACTACCGGGATTCCAGACTACTTCCGGACCTATCTGCTGATTTTCGGCTGAGGCGACACCAGTCAGGAAGCATATTATTATAAATATCTGGGCAATCAAACTCTTTATAGGCTCCCCTTTTTCTGACATCGCTTTAAGAATCTAAACCTCCCCCAAAAGACACTTCAAAACTCATTTCTCATTTTTTAAATCCAGCAAGACATTTCACCCATTCCAGTTGAACTGCGCACAATCATAGCACCTTTGAATGGTGTTACCTACAGGAAGGAAGCTTGCGCATATACCTTCATCTTTTTTCACAATGCGTCTTTCGCCCCGTAATAAAAAGGGTATTTTTACGAGCGGATTCCCCGCTGGAACACCTCGGTTAGATGTAGTCATCATCGCCCAATGTCAGGGCTGACCCCATTCCCCTGTTACTTACAACAAGCTTATGAATCTGTTGATTTCTTGATATCAGTCTTGCCCTCAGAATCAATCTTCATACCAGTGAGTGCAATAGCCTGCGTAAGAACTGTCGCGAGCCCTTCAGATGCACCGCCACTTCCGATCGTAAGAATATCAGGCATAATCTTAATCTTACCTGCAGAGATATGTTTTGCGAGCTCGATAGCCATAATAGCCTGTGGCCCGATGGCTGTCTTCTGCTTTTCGTAGGCTTCTGCGGTAGCCGTACCGATTGATTCGATTGCCCTGGCATCACCTTCGCCCTTCAATTTTGCGCTTTCCGCATTACCTTCGGCAAGTGTAACTGTTTCTCTTTTCTTCTGGTCGGCAACTTTGACGGCGATCTCGGCCCGAACAAGTTCCGGCTGTTGGTCGGCAGTGGCCTTTGTCTTTTCCATCTCAATTCTTGTAACTTCAGCCTTCTGCTGTTCCTTGTATTGTTCAGTCTGTTGCTGTGCAATAATTTTCTTTGTCTGTGTATCCATCAGCTCCTGGGGAAGTTTAATTTGACAAATGAGGACCGACACGCACTCAACATGATATTTTTCAAGTTCCAGCCGGGCCCTTGTTTCAGCCTTTGTCTGTTCTTCTTGTCTGTCCTGCATAAAGTTCATGGCTGAAGTGGTAGAAGCCTGATTTCTGAAGCTGGAATCAATCATTGGGTGAATAACGTGAAGAATGAGATTGTCAATCGAACCGACTTTCGCCACCATATAGGGAGCTTGGTCCGGTCTGACTCTTACAACTACCTTAACGGATACTCCAATAGGGAACCCGTCTTTTGAAATAACACTCAATGGGTCAAACCTTGTCTCTTTTGCATCATCCCAGTCTATCGTTATGTTTGTTGTGTCGATGATATATGGCATAAAGGCTAATCTGTTAAGATAGTATTTGCCGGGGCCGGCCACTTCTTCCTGGATGCCCCGATATCCTTTGGGAACCACATATTTCTCTTTGCCTTCTTCTTCGGTCGCCCCCATTTGAGTTGAGCCGAGTCTTCTCTTCATTTCAGATGTTGGCTCTTCACCCACATTTGAAACGACAACTGCAACCTGTCCACGCTCAACAACTGCAACGTCATCAAACGCAACATTAAACATTAACGGGTTTATATAATATGTACCGGGCTTTAGAACATCAAGCTGAGGTCCACGCTGGCCGCCGCCTTTAAGGAATGAATTGGCATCCTGAAAATCGGAGTGTCCGGCGACTGACTTGGCAACATATTCTTTGTCAGGAAGCGGATCACCATCCTTGGCGATAACCAAACCGACTTTTGCAGACTCAATCACTGCGGCTGGCTCAGTTGCCACCTGGAATAAATGAGTGTTGATACGATAAGTCCCTGGGAGAAGGATATCGATCTGTGGGCCTTTTTGCCCGCCATTCGCAAGAAACTTTTCACCAGCTTCAAAGTTATGATGGTCAGGCACACTTACTGCCAACAGTCTACCGGCAGCTATAGGATTGCCATCCTGCGATGTAACAACTCCCACCTGACCTTTTTCGATAACAACTGCCTGAGCAATTGATACCTTAAAGAGGTATGGATTTATTCTGTATTTACCAGGCGGGAGGATGTCAATCTGCGGACCTTTCTGCCCCCCGTTTTGTAAGAACGCCTCCCCATCCTGAAAAGAATTATGACCCTGTACCACCTTTGCAAATATTTTACCGGGAGGGATTGCGCTGCCATCGACTGATTCGATAAGACCGACCTGCCCGTCCATAATCTCTACAAACTCGCTCTTTTTTGCAGTATAAATAAACGGAATAAGAAAATGCATTCCCGGCCCCAGCGTCCTTGCCTGAATCCCGACTTCGTTGTTCATGGCAACGACCCTGCCCTGTGGCATCTTCCTGCCAAACCATCTCCGTTCAATAAGGGCAATCTCTTTACCACCGACAATAACAACTGATTGATATGCCAGGATTAAGGCGATAAATCCTATAATTATTCCCCCTACTGAAAGCACGCCGATCAAATGCGAAAGAATTTCCATGTAACCTCCATTTTTATTGGTTTCCTTTAGCTTTGTTGCTTATCATTAATTTATCATGATTCATATTTAATTCCGGTTGTACTGAGCATAATTATATCAGGTTTCCCTACAGTGGGTTTCAGGAAGAAGCAAAGAATCTATTATTTGAGCCCGATCTTTTTCCAAAACATAAGTCCAGGGCAAATTCCTGTTATCCCTGCAAGGGTAAATAAGCCAACTAGAATATAAAGGAACCAATGAACCTTATCAAAACCTGTTAACCATATCCCTATAAAAATCAAGAAAGCGACTGTTATAAATTGTGCTCTCAGAGCTGAAGACATAGTAAGCCTCCTTTGTTATTTTCCTTTTGTACTCAAAACAATTATATCAGGTCTTCGAGTAGTGGACTACAGCTTGCTATATTGTAGTTAATGATGAGATCGATATATCTTCCAGGTAAGAATTGTTTATCCGGCAAAGGAAAGAAGGAGGAGATATTTATGAAAGGGTTACGGACGAAAAGAGTAAACATGATAAAGGAAGGGGCATTGATAGTAGCGATAGACATTGGTATGGCAAGTAACCATGGGTGCTGTGTGGCAGCAGACGGGAGGAGCACCAAGACATTCAAGTTTGATAATACAAGAGAAGGACTTGATAGATTGTGGAACATGGTACTTGCGAGCAAAACCAGATTTCAATGCAATGAGGTCATTATAGGATATGAGTCAACCGGACCTTATGGAGAGCCGTTGGTTCACTATCTCAAGCAGAAACCAGCAACGATCGTACAAGTAAACCCACTGCACACGAAGAGGATGAGAGAGATCAATGACAACTCTCCATTAAAGACTGATCGTAAGGATCCCCGGGTAATCGCGGATGTCATACGGATAGGGCACGCCTTAAGCGTCGTGGTCCCAGAAGGTGCTGCCGCCTATTTGAGAAGAATAAATAATGCACGGGAGAGACATATTAACCCGAAAAATGCGTTTGCTATAGGCATACCTATAGAGTCAAGCCTATCAAGGCATTGGCTGATTTGTCGATATAAAAGCTAATACTGATGCTGTTTCTTGTTCCACCTCCTGAAAATTATGTTCTTTTTATCTAAATGCAGTGCAATTACCAAAACTGGGGGGAAAGTATTGTCCCACGCGGTTAAAGAGGTAGCGCAGTTTTGATCGTACTTTCTGCGTAAAGACAGAAATCCGCAATACAGGTTTCCTTCCATCCCATCCTAATTGGGCTGGAAGGACAAGATACTTGTACCGTAAGGTTTTCAAACGTTCTGTCTTTTCTTTTTGACCGAGTATCTGATGCCTGAACAGGACAAACAGATTGTAGATGAATACCCGAATAAGCATAGCCGCCTCCGTTGAGTAGAAATACTTCATCGAGAACCCGCCGAGTGCAAAATCCTCTTTCAGTTCCTTGATGGTATTCTCATCGTTCGCCCTATGCCTGCATTGCTTCCATACCTCATATGTAGAATCATGTGAATTGGTTATCCATACGCTATAACGATAATGCCCTGTATCAAACTCATCTCCGAAAAGAGACAACTCTTTTCCCATCGCGTGCGGTCTCTTCTTGACATCCTGGCGCACTGCAATAAACCTCCTGTCGATTATCCACTCTACATGCTGGAAGAAGAACTCAGTGATCCATATCCCTTCTTCTACCTGTGCCCAGTTTTGTTGTGCGTAGATTATCCTCTGCAGCGGACGATATAGGCGAGCAGCTATGATATATACTAATTCTCTCTTCTCAAGCAGTTCGATGAACTCCCTAAGATAAAATCCACTGTCTGCAATAATGCCCTTGATATCGATATGACCGTTGATCCTCTGCCATGTGGATTCAAAAAATCCAATAATGTTGTTCCATGACATCACGTTGCCGGGGCGGTTCCAAAGATTTATCACATACTTGTTTCTGTTAAGAAATGCCAGAAGCGGGCTGTGGCTACCACGGCCCTTCTTCTTCGGGTTATATCCCCTCTTGACTCCCTCCTGTTTTCCGTATCGCTCAAGGACTGTAGAATCGAACGTCAACCAGTCCTCTTTGAGCTCTTTCCAGGGGATCAATCTCTTCAAGTATCCCCATAATCCCTCCGACATCTCTTCCACTTCCTTCAGTTTTCTGATCTTCCTGAAAAGCCTGCCCAATGTCGTCGAGGCGATAGGAAGCCTCTTCACTGCAAAAAGATCGGTGAAAATCTCCTGCCAACCAAGATAAAGTAGATGAGAAAACCTGCTGCCTCCCGCATAGATCAGAAGGATGTATGCCAATACCTTGCTGTATATCCCCATTCCATTGGGTGAACTCTCATGGATCGGAATCACCTCTTGCAAAATTCCTCTCAATTTGATCTTTTCAAAAAATGCAGCCAATAAACTGAATCCCCCATATGCCGTCATCTTCTTCTCCGTAAATCCAATCCTTACTTTATTTATTTCGATCTTTGTGCTACATTTTGACTGCATATTTCTATTCTCCTTTCGTTTAGAGTTGATGGTCGGGTAAACCTATTGATTCTAATACGAAAGGAGAATTTCTTCGGGGATATTATTTTAGGTCAACTGCACTTTTTGGGTTAAAGAGCGGACCGCTCTTCTCAACCAATTACGGCAGTTTGTGTTTCTCATATTCCCAGAATTTGGCCGAATAATAAAGACGATATTCTGCAAAACATCCTTACATATACTCAAGAAATATACGACACCGGCAAAGGTATGCAGCGTAAATATAGAGAAACTTGGAGGGGAAATGAGGAGATGTAGCATGGGCAAATTCGGGGTAGAACATGCTACGGCGCTGATCAATTATGCAAAGACCACCATCGGTATTCAAGAAGGGTTGGACGGATTAGTTATGGATATACAGCACGCCCTCGTCCAGCTGGAGATGGTCGATAGTCTCATAGCGGAACTGGAGCACGAGATGGAGACAACCCTACAGCGCATACCCTACAGTCGCAAACTCCTGTCAATCAAAGGGCTCGGGATAGTAACGGTAGCAGGGCTTATTGGTGAGATAGGCGACTTTACAAAGTTTAAAACGCAGTCTGAGATAGCGAAGCTTGCCGGTCTTGACCTGTACGAAGTAAGCTCCGGGAAAAGACAAGGACAGAGGAGGATATCAAAGAGGGGCAGAAGCCTGTTACGGAAAATACTGTATTATGCCGCCATGCAGACAATCAGAAAGAACGGCATTATGCATGAGTACTACCAAAGACTGATAGGCCGGGGCATGAAAAGTATCATGGCGCTCGTTGCAGTATCCAGGAAACTATTGAGGATCATATTTGCAATTGTAAGGGATGACACTGAATTCATAATGAATCATGAAGCTCAGAGAAAGGAGGAGATGAGAAAGGCCGCTTAGAGTTATAATTCACGTAGGCGGGGAGATTATCGTTTTCTTCCTTTAAGGCGCAATGCGACCTTCGACTACAGAATACATAACTCCCCGTCGACATTCTAACTCCAATTAAGCAAGGTAAAAGCGTTCAATACGACTTTCAAATTACAAGGGTTGGGTAGGATGTCACATACAAGATGGGGGATAACCGTCTACGAGAATAGATATTTCTATCTAAGTCCACATATAAAAATATATCTTGACTGGAATAAACAAGGAAGGAAGCTTGCCTATGATTCTGCTCAAAACTCATATCCTCTCTTCACCCAATAATGCCAGTCGGCAACGGCTTCTAGGGTTTGCTCATCTGCTTTCGATACTTTGAGCTGGCGCAATGGAACTGCCAAAGATCGTTTTTGCCAGCTGATCATGACAAACATATCATGCTCACACTCCGTTTCCGGGGCCATCTTTGTTACTTCTACTTCCTCACCGATAAGAAGTGGCGATGTTTTTCTTGTAGCAATACACTTCGCTTTGAATGGAAATCTCAGTTTGTCTTCGAGGTAATAATACCATCCCAGTGAACGCTCTTCCTCGTTGTAAGCGTCAACGACAATTTCCATGAGAATGCGGTCTTCTCTAATCTCATCTTCTTTGATTCTCGACATATTTTGTATAGAATGAAACGCCTCGTTAATAATTGCTCCTTGCTTTTAAGACGCACTTTTGAGTGCCGATGGTCTTTCCGCAACAATTCCATTCGTACTCAACAGGATTATAGCAAATTCCAACATGCAAGATTTCAGGAAGGATTGTTGCCTCTCCGCTTTGAGTCCGGTATCATACGTCTTTCGCCACGGAAGAAAAATGGATCTTTTGGTTCTGCCACCTATAATTACGCGGAGGCGACAAAACGTAAAAAGTATTGATTAAAAGTAAACGGGTAACATGAGCGTCACCCGGAGCGGGCTTTTTTCGCGATTGGGTATACGTACTTGTTATGTTTCTGCCTTTGATTCCCAGCCGTAATGCCCGAAACCATCTGTTTGATCCTCATGGGCCGGGTTGTCCTCAATACCCGCTGAATATACTGCCACTCGTCCCTCATAAACGTCCGAGACTATGTCAGACACATCACGGTAACCGGCCTTCTGTAGTTTCATTGTCATCTCGTTGAAGACTTCGTCATCAGCCCAACCAGTTTTGTTCCGGAGATGCTTGATCTCTTTGATACACCTCCTGACATCCATGCGCCAGCCTTCCACGGACTTGTTGTGATGGATGAACGTGAGGTGGTCCGATCCTAACCGCAAATCAAATAGCCGGATACCTTGTCGTGCCAATAACTCATGCAATTTTTTATCATCCACTTGACCTTCATCTCCTGTCCATAATATTTATTGATTACCGGTTATACTAAGCACAATTATATCAGGTTTCAATCTTGCCGGTTTCAGGAAGGAAGCTTGCGCATGGTATAAATAAGAGCGACCAGATTTCTTTATTAATGGAGACCGTTCTCATTGAAATGTTTTGAATACTTCTTGTCAGTTCCAAGGATGTGACTTTGAAGCCAGTCTTTGAGAAAATTCAATATTTCCAACGTGAGAACGAAACCTGATTTTTCTAGCCGCTCTTTTAAGTCAAGGGCTTTCACTGCGAATTTATCGTGTTCAATCTTATGAGATGGATAACTCGCAAAGTTGAACTTCCGCATATACTTTTCTTCTGTTTCAAAATGAGTTTTTGCATAATTAACCATCTTGTTAATTATTTCTTTCTGTGCCTCACGGCCCTTATCTGAAAGCAATGCATCATGTAAAGTATTAACCATTTCAACCAACGTTTTATGTTGATTATCAATTTCTTTCACATTAACACTGAAACTATCCGACCACTGGAAAATAGCCATGTATACGTTCCTCCTTTTTTATTTTATCTATCTAACATTATGCCAACTTGGTATTTCTCGATTTCTTGAAATAATATAGCATAGTAAGGAATTACTTGAAAAAGAAAATTACAGAGAAATTTATAATAAACATCAAGATGTCCGATGAGAGTTCCTATTAATTTGCAAGAGTACTTAACAGCCTCAGCTCGATACTCCCCGCGTTTAGTACAGGAAGGATGCTTGCCTTTCAGAAATATTCGAAATACTTTCAAAAAGTCTACGTGATGGATAAATCTCCTCGGGTAGTAAGCTTCATCCCGAAGTTTTCATGGGAGGTGCTCACAAATTTCCCACACTTTCTTTTGATATTTCGCAGCTAATCTTCAACTAGTTGGAACAATTAAGACTTACCTTGGGTCACGCTTGCTATTTTGGTTTTTTTCTTGATGACGATCTTGTCGGTTGTTAATTTGGATATGTCATCAAGAAATTGCTGTACTTTTTGATATTCTCCGACAGGGATCCGCACCCGTTTATAACGGATAATTTCTTTAGCTATGATTTTACTACCTTGAGTGCTATAGTTGCGAGTGTAGGTACCAAAGGCAGTATCTATAGATATTATGATAGGGACGCTAACAGTTTCATATCCGTCGGGGATACAGAAGTCAATCGTGTTTTCCATCCGAGATTCCTGAGAAACGATTATCGGATACCGTCTCTTGGGCGCTGTAAATAGCTTCCCTCGTTTAATCGGAGGTAATCCGAACAGCATCATGTCACCGGCCTTCTGGACTATAGTTGGGTCGTCGAATTTCATGGCAAGGGTCATCTGTGAGTATGGTACATTTTCATTTATCAAATCCGCTTTGAACACGGTTCCGCCTTCTGCTATCGATTTCCCCAATGCAGCCAAAAATTTTTCCCTATCGTCACTGCCGTGGGCCTTCAATCCCTCGCGCATTATAACAGACCAACTTCGGGGGAAAGTCACCGTCAGATCCACGGAAACGGGAACATCCTCCTTCACTAACACCTTTCCGTTAATTATCGTTGCCACTTCGCTATCATCCGTGAGTGGTATGGTCGCAAACTCCCCGCCTTGCTCGTTTACAATGAAGGCTCCTTTGCCGGCCAGGGTGGGCGGTATTTGCTGTACAGGATATCCCTTGAACAACATGTCAGTGTAATATTTCTTTCCTTCAAGATCGAAAGTTAAAATTACATGATCGAAGTAAAAGGGCATTGGCAATAGATCTCTGCGATTAAGTTCCGATTGGGTAGACAAAAAGACCGGCCTCGCCTTGATGCCAATTTCGGACAGAATAGCAATTGCCAGTATCGTTTGGTCTTTACAATCACCATATTTGTTTGAAAAAATCTGATCTGCCGGATGAGGTTCAAAGCCGTGAAACTCTATATGCATCGCCACATACCGGACATTGTCCTGGATATATTGGATTACAGCCTGTATTTTTTCGGGTACTGTTTTTTTATCAAAAGTAAGTTCTGTAGCTTTTTTCTTCATTTCTGTCGAAACCTTGATATTCTTATCAAACAATGGCCACACCCAGGCAGACAACTGCTTCCAATTATCCAATGTCGAAACCGTCAATCTTTTATAGCGTTCTTCCGGGGAGGGCATGTTTTGTTCATCTTCGTCCTTATCGAAATTGTCTCCGCGCCATATATAGGTCACCTCATTTTCGGACATTAATACTGTCGGCTTGATCTCGTTATTTAGGTTCTTGAAATTCAGCTTCATGTCTTTTGGTGCGGTAATCGTATATCGCGCTTCCTTGACAGGACAGAAACACGAGAAACGGAAACTGTCATAGAAGCTGTTCTCAATAATCGGTTTCTTCGTCACGATTGTCGCCTTCCACTCGATCACGCTTCCGACGACTACATTCGGCATTGTAATTACCTTGATCCGATTATCGCTGTAAATACCAGAACTCCCGGCAGGGTTGATTTCCTGAATTTTTTCATATTGCCGCTTAGTACCATCAGGCATAATGATGTATGCTTCCAAATCTTTTATTTCTTGGCGGCTCTGGTCATAATCTACCGTTATTTCCCCACGGTCTTTTCCAGCCTCATGCTGAATCTTCTCGATAATATGAGTACTTTCTGTAAAGGAATAATCTGCGTTGATTTTAATCGAAACTTCCTTGAGAACCGTTATGTAGGGTTCACTCTGGTAACGCTCCTCCCATGCATGATCATCCTCTGCTGCAAAAGATATGGAAAACATGCAGAGTGTAAATATGACAATAATCCCTGCTAATTGTATTCCCGTCTTGTGTAAAGCCATATACCATTCCTCCTTGGTATTTGATAATTAACGGCTCCGCTCCATTATAGCAGATTCTTTTCCGCTAAAGATTTACGGTTGTACTAAACATCATTATGTTAGAGTTCCATGGTGTTTAGAAGAGGAAGAATGGTTGCCTCACGCGCCTATGCATCCTTTGTCCTGGAATAAGCGTACCGTTCTATAAATGTCCTGTGAACCTACTTGTTTGCATCTATGTTCTTATTCTTTAAGACCAATCGGATTGCAACAAGCGTTTTCTTGTTCTCCTCTGTAGGGAAGAGATCGTATGCTTTGGCATAGTTTGCCTCCGCCTCCTTGGTATTGCCAAGTTCCTGATTCAGGGAGCCAAGCAGTGTATATCCGTAATAGAAGTCCGCATGTGCCTTAATTAGTCTCTGTAACATACCCTGCGCTTTATGGAACTCCCCTTTATCCAAAAGGCTTCTTGCCTCTTGCCAGGAATCCGTAGATTGCGGCACAACGCTGAGACGGCTCGACATGCGATGTATGAATGGAGTCACCGCCACAACAGACACAACTAAGATACAAAAGACAATAGTGACTATTATGTACACCTTGTTAACTTTCTTAAATAAAGCCGTCTGATTCTTTAACTCTTCAAGAATTTGCCGTTGTATATCTTCATCCATTGCTCTCTCCTTTACTCCTTTCCGATTGTACTACGCACAATTATATCAGGTTTGAATGTTGCGGGTTTCAGGAAGCAATGGGGAATTTAGAAAATCAGCGGACCTCAAATTCTATCTCTCAATAGAAAAATACTTCCAACGATTAACATGGGAGCACTTATCCTCAAAAAAAATTGGAATAATGATTGCAAATCTACAGACGTATAGAATGAAAAAGCAATCAGGGATACAATACTACCTGTGACGAGCCATGATCCACCAATTTTATTTCGGAAGATTGACAGAATCACCGCAGGCAATGTTGAAATAGGCCCACTTAATATAATAAGCCATGATATCCGGGGTTCGTCTTGCCTGAAAACAAAAATTGCTCTTGTTCCTAAGAAGAAATGCATAACACCAATGCCGATGCCTACTATAATAATGCCTACATATAATCCTTTTCTCTTAATATCCTTATGATGATTATCCATAATAGTCAACACAATTATATCAGGTCTCAAATACGTTTAGTTCAGGAAGGATTAAGCGGAGATCTTACCGATATTCAGACTCATTTTATACCACACAAAAATATGAGGTGAAGGGGATGATTCTTAATTAATTTAATCTCACAATCAAGACATCAGCAACAAGCTCCTTGCCGTTGTTTGCTGACTTCGTTACTTTCTTGAGAGTGAAATCTTTTCCGCAAACGATTTTTGCAACATCTTCTGTTTTTAGGTTGGAGAACTGTTCTTGAGTTGCCGCCCACGTTACCGGTCCAACAGTTACTGCTTTTCCCTCGCAATATCCTGCCACCATTGCGGTAACATTCCCAGCTTTGTTGTCATATGTTGCTCCCAGTCTTCCCGAAACTGTAGAGACAGATGAAGCTGCATAAGCCAGAGTTGCTCCGATGGAAACCGCTACTAATAACAAAACCATGAATAATAATCTCACGTTGGTCTTTTTACGCATTTCGCCCCTCGCTTTTATTCCTCGAAAAAGTTTGTAAGAGAAAATCCGATCCCCCTGAGACATTCTTCCCTTCACCTCTCATCCAGACCCATACTGAGAGTTAAAGATTGTGTGGTTAGCTGTATGCTACTCTCTGTCTGGATTCTTGTCAAGATATCGTATATTTGGGTGGGATAATCTTTTACACATATTTGCTTATCGAATAGCAGTTAAAGTCCGCACAATTATAGCCGGTCTTGAAGTTGCGTGGTACAGGAAGGAGCTGAGATTTTAAAAACATCATTTTTCGCGACCTTCACCCCATACTAAGCATAGCCTTTTTGTTCCCTGCAGTAGTCCATGATGAATAATAATGAATATCTTCGAAACAATCAGTGATTACTTGAGTCTTTGAAGATGCGTCTTTCATTGTTCTTCTAGGAGTCTGTCGGACTTGAATTGCTGTTTTTGACAGCGGTTGGAATCCGAGAGAGTCGATTGTAGTTATTTTTCATGATTTGATCGTCTGTCATCGGTTCTTTCCTGCCGGTGTTTTGTTGGATACATTATGCCATCGCCATTTTCAGGCGCCTACCTGGCTGTTCCTCAATGCATGCAGCCTTTTGATGTTCCATGCAATGCAGATCATATCCCACTCGCCATTGACTGCAGTAAAACCACGCAACAGGAATCGGTCAAATCCCATAGCTGCCTTGATTACCCCAAACGCCGGCTCCACAGTACTCTTGCGTATCGCATAAATTGCCTTACCGGCAACTGTCTTCAACCGATGTTTCATTCTTGTCACTGCATCAGCATCAACCGGCAATGGAGGCGGTTCGACGAATCGCTCCCATAAAGGCTGATTATGACTCTGCCGATCTACTGCTATATATGGCTCTATTCCTTTGCTCTCACATTCTTGCACATTTGCTTCGCTGTAATACCCGCTGTCGGCTATTATAGTTTTTACTTTGCCAAGTTGTTCGGGCAGATATGTAAGCGCTTCAAGCGCTGGTTTCATCTGCTGTTTGTCATTGGATTGTTGTGTTACATGCGTTGCGACAATAAGCATTGTTTCTGTATCCACGGCTGCTTGAGCATTATAAGCCTGCTTGAATCCTCCACCCGATGCCGGCATTATGCGAGATTCTTCATCGGTCAGATTGACCTGATCTTTGTCAGTTGGCCCGGCTGCAGGCGGCTTGGGTCCTTTGCCTCGGGGTTTCTTGCCGCTCTGCTTTTGTTTGGCTACACGCTCTGCCTGTTTCTTTTCACTGTCGGCTTGTTCCATTGCATGCCGCTCTGCCGCACGGCGCTCTATCTCAGCTTTTGCTTCAGCTATCATTTTCAGCCGCTTCTCTCGCCGCTCCAGCTCTTCCGGGATGTTCATGCCGTCAGGAATGTCAGCTTTGTCAGCAGCCTCAGCTTTCTTCATCAGTTCCGCCACTTCCACTTTCAACTTATTCTCTATTTTGCATGCATGCCCGTAGCTCAACGCCTTGTGCTTTGAGGCATTGGCTTTCATTTTGGTCCCATCCAAGCTGACCGTGCCTAACTTCAATACCCCGGTTTCTGCTGCTATCATTAGTATCTGCACAAACAGTTCTTTCAGCTTAGGCAAAAACCGACGTCGAAAGGTTGCTATTGTGTCATGGTCAGGGTGACTGTTGGCTGCCACATACCGGAATGCTACAGAGTCGTACGTGCTACGCTCTAATTGCCTGCTCGAAAAGACTCCCGTCGCATATCCGTAAAATAATAATGCCACCAGCATCTCAGGGCTGTATGCCTCACTGCCTCGTCCTGCATAATCATTTTTCAACCGGTCAAGATTAAGCTGATCCACTATCTCTACGACAAATCTCGCCAAGTGACCCTCGGGCAACCATTCCTGCACCGACGGCGGAAATAAATATATCGTCTCTCTGTCACATTGTTTGAACATTATGCTGATCTCCTGTTGTTCATTCTTATGCCGCTTGTCTATTATGCCATAAGGAACGCCCATGCAGGTCTGTCGGACTTAGATAATTACAGGCCGAAAAGATTTCTGCTGCCCAGTTTGCAATAAAGGTTCTTAAGAGACTGCCGTGTCCTTCAAGAAGTAAACTTTTCAGAAATGTTGAAAGTCCGACAGACTCCTAGTGTAAATGGCAGAGATTATTTATGGTCAATTTGTCCTATGTCAAGGGCTGACCCCATGGATGTCCTTTTTGCGCCTTTACTCTTTCAGCACCTCTACAAACGGGCGTCATTAATCATTAATAGGAAGATATCAGGGGGCAATTTTGGGGTAGCACCAGCTTAATTGTACCCGGCAGCACCTCAAAGCGAATTTTGTTTGTTTTAATAGGCTCACCATCCAGATTGATCGGCATCGCAACATCAGACTCCCATTCAGCCCAAGGCACCCTATAACGCTTGATATAATCTCCGCTGACTTCAGACTCCGTCAACTCCCTTATCACTTGCCCCAGATCTTTTGGTGGAAAGCGGAGTAATCCTACAATATCCAGCAACCCGTCATCAATAAAAGCGCTGGGAGCTAACTGCTGGCCACCACCGGCCTGCTTACCATTACACACAGCGCCGACGATAACATCATTTTGCAAAGACCCCTGGGGCATACGCAGTTCGCCCTTATAAGGCACAAATTTCAGCGCTTGTACCATAGCGGAAAGAGTATAAGCGCCTCCACCGAGAAAATTCTTTAACGCCACTGGCGTGTTTGCTGTCACCTGAGCTCCAAAGCCGCCACTGGCCACGTTGATAAAGTGGAATTCGTTGGCCCTTACACCATCAACGGCACATGACTGACCGGATTGAGCCAGTTCCAGCGCAGCCAATGGATCCGAAGGGATGGAACATGCTGTGGCAAAATCGTTGGCAGTACCAAGCGGCAGTATTGCCAATTCCGGTCGCTCAGCGGCTGGCAGTTGTAACATGGCATCAACAACCTCATTTACAGTGCCATCTCCACCGCCTGCCACCAGGCGAAGACATCCATCAGCGCAAGCTTCTCGAACCAGCCGTTTAACATCACCTGCTTCCCAGGTGACCCTGACTTCAACGCCGCCGTTTTCTCTTGCGCTGTAAATCGCTGTCCGAACAGGTTTAAGTGCTGCTTTTTTACCGTTTAAAATGATTCGAATATCCATTCAGAACCAATGGAATTAGCAATATAATTAAAACTATTTTCTTCATTGTTTATTCAATAAAAAAAGTTAACGATTTATGGTTCTACTCAACACAATTATATCAAGGTCGGAAAGTGTTGCCTACAGGAAGAAACGATGTTCCTTTATGCTCTGTTATCAAGGACTTCTATCTCGGTCTTAAAAAGTAGGAAAAGCGAACCAATATCGTCTTCGGTCAGACCAATACCGTCTTCTTCGGCGTCTTCCATTAGAGCTTCAAGGACATATTTCATTACATATGGCTGCTTAGAAACTTGGACGCCCGCAATTCTATCGATGAATTTGTCATGGGTTCCTTCAATGCTTTCTATTAAACGTATATTTTCATCATACCTTGCCATAATCTCCTTGGAAGAGATTTTTGGGAGCTTACCGCTTGAGTCAAGAAACATCTTATAAACAACAAAGGCGACATATATGGCAAGCTCTTTCACTTCCTGCTGAAGATCATCTGTGTATGCCATCAGAAAAGCTAAGAGAGCTGGCTGGTTCTTACCCATGGCAATCATCTCTTTATTTGCCCTGTCTGCAGTGAAGGCGGCAACTTGTTGCCAGGTTTTCTCTACGAATACCTCAGATAAGGGGTCCATTTAAATAACTGTCTCCTTTCTAAATCCTTTACTAGAATCGTACATCATGTCTGATTATCCACCCGTAATATTTCTTATAAGCAATATTAAGCCTCCGATGATGAAGGCCAGAGCAAACGGAATGAGCAGACACCCTGGAGTTGGTTTGTCGATATATTTGCCACGACCGACATAATAACCAGTAAATGATCCGATTTCGTTTCTGAAGACGAGCATGAGTATCCCAACAACAATGATCAACAGATCGATAAAAAAAGAATTGCGCGGCACAGTTGTCATCATAGGAGTAAAAAGATAGAAACTATATTAAATGAATTATTTTACCGCGCCCTTTAAAGCTTTCCCGGCTGTAAATTTCGGTGCTTTCCGGGCTGCAATCTTAATTATTGCGCCTGTTTGAGGATTACGCCCCTTCCGTGCCTTCCTCTTTGAAATCGAGAAAGTCCCGAAACCTACAAGAGCTACTTTGTTCCCTTTCTTCAGTGTCTTGGTAACTGCATCAACAAATGAGTTAAGAGACTTTTCCGCTACTGCCTTTGAAGCACCTGAGTCTTTTGCCATTTTTTCTACAAGTTCTGCTTTTGTCATAGATACCCTCCATTAATATTAATTGTAAAAAAGTATACCATGCCTATATTGAAAAATAGCTATCATGCCATCTGGAAAATTATACATTAATCTTTTTTGTTTACTTCGGTATCGCTGAGTATGGCTGAGCTCGGCGCGCCCATTCACTCTGAGGATATTTTTCCGAAAGTGTGTCGTATGCCCGGCGAAGCGCACTTGCTTCGTGAGTCTTTTTATATTCAGCTACGCCAAGGAAGAAGATTGATTCGGGAGCCACGCCTGCATTGGGATGCTCTTCAATAACCTTTTTAAACCACTTTGACGCCTCCTCATGTCGTTCCTTCTCGAAAAAGACCATGCCTTTACTGAATTTGAGCTGTGCGAGAAAATCATCTGTAGGAATGTATCCGACAAGCTTTCTATGTACCCTGCCCCCAGCGTCCTGAATGAGGAACGTAGGGGTCCAGGCGATATTGAATTGTTTCATAAGTTCCGTTCGTTCCTTCCAGAAACATTGGCTCTTTAGTGGGACGTACTCCTCCTTAATGAATGTTTGGACCTTTTCATCTGAATACGGACCCGCATTCATTGCAGCGCAGCCAGCTCACCCGTCGAACCAGAAGTCATGGAAAACCGGCTTGCCTTCTTTCTTTGCCTTTTCTAAGGCAGTCTCAAAATCCCTTTCCCATTTTATCTCGGCCATGTCAATCCTCCTATATTAATTCACCAAAACCTGTTTAAATTGTATCATGGGAAAAGAGCGAAATCATCTTTTGTGTTCAAGCACATCGAAAAGATATTAAGTGCCACCGGTCAAATTCAGCAGCCGCCAATAAGCGCGCTGACCTATTAACTGTACGGCGACAATGATCCTTCCTGAACTAAACATTTCTGAAACCTGATATAGTGGTGCGTAGTTCAACTAGTATTCAATAGGCAAATAGAGGAAAAGGGCCTTGGTAATAGTTGATCTCTCACTGTGTAAAGGATTCTTAAATCTTGAGCCGGACAACTTCTCATGCATTATTTAATTTGTAAAACTTCCTCTACAAGAAATATCAAACATCCCCGACATACTTTTGTAGAAAATAGGAGTAAAATAGCACTTAATATTTAATAAATTTATCTAAATTAACAAAGGGGAATGTCCCATGAAAAAAGAAATAAAAAGGTTATCAATTTTTCTATTCTTGTTGTTTCTGCTTTTTGCGATGGCAGGCATATCGGAGGCGGATATTGAAGGCACTATCGGAACTGTGTTTACCATAACAGACTCCGGCTTTGGTACCAAAAAACCTCAGGTGTATATTCAATATGAGAAGAAACCCGGAGTTATCAAAAAGGTTTACGCCACAGTAAAAAAATGGAGCAACACCTCGATTACCTGTCTTTGGACGGAAACCCTCTCTGCTGGGACGTACAATTTGTGGGTGAAACCTAACATAGCAAAAACGAATCCTATAGCAGAAGGTACATTCACCATCATGCCACCTTCTATTGATGAAGTTACTCCTGACACTCTTACTGCCGGTGCAAAAATAACAATAAACGGACAGTTCTTTACAAACAGAAAACCGACGGTCTATCTCAAAGACCTTGTGTCTTTAAAAAAAGAGGAGTTGCAGCGTTATAAAATCCACCATGGACTCGGCAACAGGAGCAAGCTCATTAAATTTTTTTGTGACTAAATGGGGATCGGGCAAGTTTGAGATCATCTTACAAACGTTGGTTAGCGAGGCCTCAATTAATCCTTTAGCATCAATATCAGGAAAGATCACTGACTCAGGAACAGGGGCTGTGGCATCCGGGGTCATAAACAAAGGTTCCTCTTCAGGCGTTAGCTGATAAGAACTTTGCATATTCTAAAGACGCTATAGGAGTTTAAACTCTATGGAACAAAAAATAAAAATCAAAGAATCTGATCTTCACCAGCATATAAGCGCAAGAATGTTACAGCGGGGAATTTCCCTAATAGAAATAGAAGAAACGTTAACCAGAGGCTGGGATGCTGGTGATGCGGTTGAAGGGACTGCCGGTAAAGTAGCCGTGTTCACTTATAATGCGGAATGGGAAGGCAAATTCTTTGAAGAAAAAGAGATTACAGTATATTATAAGTACAAAGGGGAACAGTTTATTTTATTGACTGCTAAGGCAAGGTATGGAAAGGATTTTAAGAAAGGAGAAAAAAGATGAAAATTGAATACGACCTTGACCGGGACTTACTTTATATATATTTTGCAGAGCTTGAAACAAAGGCGGCTCAGACCATTACCATTACTCCCGGTGTACATGCTGATTTTGATAGGGACGGTAAGCTCATGGGGATCGAGGTTATAGAGGCATCCAAGGTTATGGGCAAGAAGATCGAGATTAAATTGCCTGAACTTACAGCGGCATAATATGTATTGCGTTCCAGAGTCTCGTTCTCTTGCGGAATATGTTGCGGTTTAAGGGAGCAAATTTTTAAATGTTGAATGATAAAGAGTTTGATTTCTTAAGGGATGACCATGGGAAGATGGTAGGCAATTTAAATAAAATTAGTGATGATTTGTTAAAAGCAAAATGGTATTTTTTAACGACAATTTCAGCGATCGGATCGGCTTACTATTATGTTTTGAGTCAAGACAATAAATCAAACGAGTACTTTTATTTCGCGATATGTCTATTTGGCAATATTGTCTTTTGGGTGTTAAGCGAATATATCGTATCACATGGTTTTCTTTTTAGATCTATACAGGCTAAAGTGGCAAGAATGGAAAAAGAAATGTATACGCCGGGATATCCTATGTTAGTGAGACTTATCAAAGATCCTACTGACAAAAGTAATTTTATTGAGACTGAGAATGGGGCTGAGTTGTTAAAATTCCATTACCTACTTCCGGATCAGTTTATCCCTCTATACTGGGCTTCATTGTGGAGTATTCTTATCAATACAGTAGTTGGTTTATATTTCTCTTCTTTAGCAAAGAACAGCGATTATGACCGCTTAGAGTTTCTATTTTTGCTTATAAGCATTCCGCTTGTCTGGAAGATTTGGATGTATCATCGCCATAAGTTGGAGGAATTTGTTAGTAAGAAGACATGTTGCTTCGAAATAGTCGTCTGTAAGGATCTAAACAATAAAGATAAAATTTTTTATGAGTTTCCTCAATGGTGGATTCGACAGTACGCGCCATTATTTATAATTATGCTCATGATAGCACTTGCATTCTTTTTCGTGTGCTTTCCAGTTTTATATGGTGAGGTTCCCTTTTATCTTTGGTCTGTATCTTCGGCGTCATTACTTTTTTTCTTCTGGCCGGTTATAGTTGGAATTGCAATTCATATACTTCATTGTATTTTTGGATTTGGTGAGGAATTCAAGAAATGTAAATATTTTCGGCCTCCTATTTCTCATAACTGTGAAACAATATTTGTTGATTTTCAGAGTGGTAGTCTTGCTAATTTACGCTGGACTCTTTGTTTGCTCTATCATATAGTTTGAATATGAAAATTCTTCAACTATTAGGATTACAACTGTTGATTTTTAGGTCTTTTTTTGGGGGGGATAGCTAATAAATAAATCGGTGTCCATTTATTAAAAAAAATGTTATGAGACATAGTCTTATTTTAATACTGAATAGTCCATTCGTAATCAGCAGGTCGTCGGTTCAACTCCGACCACCGGCTCCAGAATTCACATAATCTTAAAATATTGGTCATAACCATGACATTAAATGACAGTCCGGTTAGTGTTCATAGCGGCACATGGAATTCTATCTCTTTCTCGCCCGCAAGGAATCTTTTCCTCATCACTTGTACTCGTACGGATTCATAGGGCTTCTTATGGCAAAGTGCAATTCTGACATCCTCAACCGTCTGAATTTTCCATCCATCCACTAATATAACTGCATCTCCCTTCTTCATCCCGGCTTTCAGCGCGGGGCTGTCAGGAGAAAAATCTTCAATGATCACTCTGCCGTCTTTCCCCCGGAGTATGGCTCCCAGCTTTGCGCTGAAAGGCGGTTTAATGCTGTCCGCGAAGATTACGTAGTTCCCAATGCCTTCATCGAAGGCCCCGTTAATGAGAGTGGCATATTCCCTGCCGGTCAGCCTGTGAAGTCGGGCGGGTATCCCCGAACCATACATGATATGCTCCACTCCGGCCAGCACCACGAGTTGATAGGCCGGCTTTTCTCTGAGAAAAGCAGCCGCCGAATGGGCCATCGTTTCGTCCCATAGTATCTGCGACTGGTAAAAATTGTCGAATTTTGTTCCGGCGGGATGGCTTTCAAAAACATTCTTCAGTCTCTCCCTGTAAGCATAATCGGACATATCCATGTCTTGCGGTATCTCCTTTTTCTCTTCCACGGAAAGGGAGTCGAGTCCGCCTGAGGCGACTTTGTGGACAACTTCCGACTTGAGGTTAAGCGCTACGATTGGGATTCCCTTGTCCCTAGCAAATTCGATGATTTCCCTGTACTGGCTGTAATCAAGCCCCCACCTCTTGAAGTATTCCGATTTTTTCAGAAACTCCTTCTCATCGGTCTTCCCGGATATGTAATTGTCTATCGCCTCCTGAAAGGGCTTCTGGAACATCTCCATGCCGATGGCGAATTTCTTTCCTTTTTTGTATAGCTCCATGATTACGCTGAGTTCCACTTTATGGTCCTCGTAATTCGCGTGCCTTTCACCAATGAATATGAGCGGCTTTTCAGCGACGTTGTCTATAATCTGTTCGAGTGCCGGTAATTTTTTCGGTACAACGCCTACCATCGGTTCGCCGATGGCGAATATCATGCCCCGGTTCGCCTTTGCGATATCTTTTTCCACATTCTCCCCTTTTTCGAAACGGACACTCGTATATTTCCCGTAGTGGAATATTTTCTTCACAACAGAAACTACCTCTTCAGGGGAGTCAGCGTTTGCGCATGCAATTACTTTCCCGTTATTCAGCGGGTTGTCCCTCACCGTTAGAGTGAACCCTCGTCCGGGTTTTTTCGATCCTGCGAAAAGCCTTCCAATCACAGGGCTTTCATAACCCAAAATAAGTAAGGATGAAGTCCGGATATCTTCATCCTTCAAGTCCTTAGTTTCTTTGAGCATAAAACCGTTATCCCTGAAGGTTTCGATCAGGCTGCCGTATATACTTTTTTCGCTTTCTGAATACACTATCAATCTCTTTTCGTCTCCGAGGAGTCTCGATATGACAGGCGGGAATTCGTCTTCTCTGAGCCTCCTCATGATGTCATAGCCTTCATCGATTACGAGTGTCCGGGGGGTTTCATCGGTGGTGATTTCGATATACTGCCTTTGTGTCCCGAATTCCAATGTCTTTTTTGTATCTCCCTTTCCGGTGATAATGGATGCTGAAAGGCTTAATTTATAAGGCTCTCCCTCCTGTTCAAGCCTGAATGAAGCGGAATGGACTCCGTTCAGGACGAGGTCCCGCTGATCTTTCACAGCGATGGAGGGGACCCCTTTCCGGTCCAGCCACTGGCTGAAAAACCAGCCCAGGTCTTTCCCATATTCTTTTTCGAAAGATTTTTTTATGTTTTCCCATGTGGCGTTCCTGAAATGGTTGCTTTCTATAAGCAGTCTCAACGACCGATAGAAAGTTTCCTCCCCGACAAGGCTCCGGAGCATATGAAAGAGCATTGTCCCCTTCCCGTATCCTATGGCCATCGATGCAAAACCGGTCCTCTCGGAAAAAGCTCTCAGGGGAAAGTCCTTCTCCGGCGTTACATAACTCTGGTAATCCGCGAGGATTTTTTTCCTGTATTCCCAGCCTTTCCCTTTCTGTTCTTCATAGCGATAGTCCGAAAGGAAGGTGGTTATAGCCTCAAGCCAATTGCCTTTCTGAAAATCTGCGAATACATAATTGCCGAACCACTGATGTGTAATCTCATGCCCCAGTGATGTCCGCACGATGAAGGGAAGGCGAACGACTTCCTGTCCCAGCAGCGTAAAAGTCGGCATCGAGTATCCTGTCGGCAGGATATTCTCGACAACGGAAAAGCGTTTGTAAGGGTAGGGGACCAGCAGCGCGCTGTACATCTCCAGATAAGTCTTAGTGTGTTCAAGATAAGTATCGGCAAGTGACAAGTCTTCGGGGAAAAAGTATGCATAAATATCTATGCCGCCTACGCTGCGTTTAATCTCTTTGTAATTGCCCGCGGCGAAGTGTATCCCATTAACGGGATGAGGGAAGGAGAACGAATATTCCTTGCCGGAGGGCGTTTCTCTTGATGTTATTTCTTCAGCTTCCGATATCGCTGTGAATCCGGAGGGGACAAGAGCGGAAAGCCTGTAGTAGGCGAGCCCTTTCAGAGACGGGTACCAATTGCCGGTGAGGGAGATGCCGTCAGTGCTTACAATATCTCCGGAAACCGCACTGCCATCTTCAAGTTTTTTGACTTTTCCCTGCACTCCTCTGAATGTGCCTTCATATTTTATTTCGAGCGTGCCTTTTCCTGACACCTCTATAATGCCGTCCCTTTTTTTGTATTCAACAGGGTTTCCGTTCAGACCGGCGGACAGAATCCTTAGATTGCCTGTAAAGACTACGATGTCCTGCGACTCCGGGAAGGTGATCTGCGCGGAGCCTTTAAGGGAATTTTCCTTCAGATCGAAAGAGACGAAAAGATTGAAGGTAGGCATAGATTTTTGTATGTCCTCTGCAAAACACGGTCTAGCGAAAATGGCCATGATCGCGGACATTAAGAGAAGGGACAGTTTTATTCTATTTATTGACATAATATTCCTTTCCAAAGAAACGGCTTCTTTCGGGTATCCCAAATATTATATCAGTTCGGCCTGCTGGCTTGCCTTTCCAATCTCAAAGGTCTTAGCCTGCATAATTCATAAGATCGCTGACAGATATAGTATTTGCACGGTTTTAAATTCTTTCGAAGAAAGAATTTACCTCGGAGGCCCGATTTGTACCGGGCCGAGAATGAGCGCAAATACTGTATTTGTCGGCCCATTCAAATTCTATGAATCACATGAGTCAGGCCACTTTATGCATACAATGGGGTTATCAATAATGGCGGGCACGGTATTTTCGCTCATTCTCGGCCGTGCCGGCCTCCGAGGTTTTCGCTTATCAGCGAAAAAAACCGCTCAAATGCCGTGCCCGCCATTATTGACAATACTTCATGAATAATAAGTATCGGACATGCCTTATGCTATAATTTGGCCTAAGAATTATCGAGAGTTTTTCAGAAAATGGCGCAGGAGAATAATCATCTATCAAAAAAAGATGTCGTGATCATAGGCGCCGGAGCTGCAGGCCTTATGTGTGCGATAGAGGCCGGGAAACGGCACCGCTCGGTCCTTGTCCTTGAACACAAGAATAAGATAGGGAATAAAATCAGGGTTTCAGGAGGCGGCCGCTGCAATTTCACCAATATAAATCTGCTGTCTGAAAATTACCTTTCTGCCAACCCACACTTCTGTAAATCCGCGCTTGCACGTTTTACGCCCCATGATTTCATCGCTATGGTAGAAAGGCACGGGATTGCATATTACGAAAAGGAAAAAGGCCGGCTCTTTTGCCACGGGACCTCGGGGGATATCGTCAGGATGCTCCATGAGGAATGCCGCAGCGCGGGTGTTGAAATGCGCTTGAATTGCAGAGTCGGAAGCATAATGAGAACCGACCACTTCTCTATCTCAACGAACTTCGGCAATATAGAAGCGGACTCTTTGGTTATTGCAACAGGCGGATTGTCTTATCCGCAACTCGGCGCAACGGACATGGGGTTCCGAATAGCCCGGAGGTTCGGGATTAAGGCCACTCAACTGAAACCGGCATTGGTGCCTCTTGTTTTCGGTCACCAGGATTTGAAAAAGTACGCTGAATTGAGCGGAGTTTCATTTGATGCGATGGTTGAATGCAGAGGCAGGCAATTCCGGGAAGAAATCCTTTTTACTCACACGGGCCTAAGTGGGCCTGCTATCCTTCAGGTCTCATCCTATTGGGAACGCGGGGATACGATCATTATAGATCTGATGCCCGACACGGAAGCATATGAACTTTTTATGTCGAAACGCGGCAGCAGAATGGAGTTGAGCAACCTTCTCGCGGAACATCTTCCCAGGAGATTCAGCCACAGGTGGTGCGATATAAATACACCTTCAAGGCCATTATGCCGATTTACGGAAAAGGAGCTTAAGGAAATAGCGCATCTGATACACCACTGGACAATAAAGCCCGAAGGGACCGGGGGCTATAAAAATGCGGAGATTACAGCAGGCGGAATAGACACTGATGAACTGTCATCCAGGACCATGGAAACAAAAAAAGTGCCCGGCCTCTATTTCGCCGGAGAGGTCATTGATGTCGCCGGACAGCTCGGAGGCTATAACCTTCAATGGGCCTGGTCCTCAGGATTTGTTGCAGGCCAGTATGCGTAATATGAAAACCATCATACTCGCGTCAGCTTCTCCGAGAAGAAAAGAGATACTCGAAAAAACGGGCCTGAAATTTAGAACCGATGAAAGCGATTACGAAGAGAAGATGGTATCCGGGCTGAAACCCCATGAGCTTGCCGTATTGCTTTCACGCAAAAAGGCAAGGGTCGTTGCCCGCAGATACAGGGACGCTATCATAATTGCTGCTGATACGGTCGTCGTATTAAGGGGCAGGCTTTTCGGAAAACCCCGCGACGCGGAAGAGGCAAGGAAGATGCTTAAGGCCCTGAGCGGAAAGTCTCATTACGTAATCACCGGTTTTACGATAATAGATACGGAAATCAAAAAAGAGCTGTCCCGGTCAATAGAAACAAAGGTCTTTTTTAAAAGGCTGAGCGCTGTTGAGATAGAGGCTTACATAAGGTCCGGCGAGCCCCTGGATAAGGCCGGGGCTTATGGTATTCAGGGACTTGGCGCCGTGATTGTAAAAAAAATGGAAGGGGACTTCTTTAATGTGATGGGCCTTCCTTTGAACGCTGTGGTCGAGAGCCTGAAGAAGTTCGGAATAAATGTATTAGCTTAGGCCCTCAAATAAAATTGACTGCACATATTTCTGCCTTATTTAGATTGCGCGAAATATTAGTATGGATTTTGATGCTGTAAAGCAATATAATTAATAAAATTGTTATATAAAATAATTGTGAAACGAATTTGGGAGGAGAGCCATGATATCAACACTCGAAGAATTAAAAACGGAAAGAAAGATTATTAATGACATCGATTGGGAAATGACGCCTGAAATGGCTGTCCGGATGTATTTGGAATGGGGGAACATCTGGTCCCATGGGGAGGACCGAAGACATATAGTCCGTTCCAAAAGCGATTATTCGGTCTATTTTGTAGTATACTGCTGGGAAAAACCTTATTATATTTACCTCATGAGAAGAAATTCCGAAGACGCGGTGGAGCTTGCAAAAATAGAATTGCCTGAAAGGTTTGAAAAAACAGTATGCAAGCTTAAAGGGGTATATGCGCTTGAAGGTGAACTCAAAGAATGGATGAGAAAAGAATTAAACGCCGCTTGAAAGATGACCGAACGCATTACTATTTGACTAAATAATAATGCGTTCAACTGAAAATATCTGCCGAACAATATTGTGATTTCATATTTAACCCACTTAATTCATGAAATTTGCGGCTGCCGACAAATACAATATTTGCGCTCATTCTCGGCCCGGTACAGATCGGGCCTCCGAGGTAAATTCTTTCTTCGAAAGAATTTAAAACCGCTTAAATACTGTATCTGTCGGCAATCTTATGAATAGTGTAAGTTTAGATTGATTATCAGTTATGTCCGGGTATCGAACTTCGACGGACAAGGAGAGATGAATGGAGATAAAGGAAGCACATTTTTCAATTATTTCTGAAGAGCTTGAGATAAAGACGGCACAGGTTAAGGCAACGGCCCTGCTTCTCGGAGAAGGGGCGACCGTGCCGTTTATAGCGAGATACAGAAAAGAGGCTACCGGAAGCCTTGACGAGGTTGCCGTCACAGCTATCAGGGACAGGCTGGAGCAGTTAGCTGAATTGGACCAAAGGCGTGAAGCAGTCTTGAAGTCTCTCGATGAACGGGGGCTCATTACGGACGAGTTAAGGGGGAAGGTCGCAGGCGCCTCCTCTTTAACAGAACTCGAAGATATCTATCTGCCCTTCAGACCGAAACGCCGCACAAGGGCCACTGCGGCAAAAGAGAAGGGTCTCGAACCTTTGGCAGCAATGATTTTTGAACAGGGCGAAATCGACCCCGAGACTGAAGCCACTTCTTTTGTCGATCTGGAAAAAGGGGTCGAAACTGTTGAGGAAGCCCTTTCCGGCGCACGCGATATCATTGCTGAATGGGTAACCGAGGACCAGAAGGCCAGGGAAAAGATGCGTGAACTCTATTCCCGCAAAGGAGTGATGAAGTCAAAAGTCATCTCCGCGAAGGAAGAAGAAGGGATAAAGTACCGCGACTATTACGGATGGGAAGAGCCGGCTTCGAAGTCTCCTTCGCACAGGGTCCTTGCCATACGCCGGGGCGAAGAAGGAGGGCTTTCTCAGTTTGCGGATTGTCCCGCCTGAAGATGAGGCTATTACACTCCTTGAAGCTCTTTTCATAAAAGGCGCATCTCCGGCATCCGAACAGGTAAAGACTGCTGTAATCGACAGTTTTAAAAGACTTCTCTCACTCTCGATTGAGACAGAGATACGCCTTGCGCTGAAAAAACGGGCAGATGAAGAGGCGATCAGGGTATTTGCAGAGAATCTGAGACAGCTTCTTCTTGCTCCACCGCTCGGAGGGAAAAACGTTCTGGCGATCGATCCCGGCTTTAGGACCGGCTGCAAGGTTGTCTGCCTCGATAGACAGGGAAAGTTATTGGAGAATGATACAATTTATCCCCTTTTTTCGGATAAGGGCACATCGGAGGCAGCGGCGAAGATCAGGCAACTCTGTGAAAGGTTCGGGATAGAAGCTATCGCGATAGGAAACGGTACCGCCGGTAGGGAAACCGAGACCTTTGTTATGGGCATCGGTTTGCCGGAGAATATTGCGGTTGTAATGGTGAACGAAAGCGGCGCGTCAATCTATTCGGCTTCCGAGGTGGCGCGTGAAGAATTCCCGGACCGGGATGTAACGGTGCGTGGCGCTGTTTCGATCGGGAGAAGGCTGATAGACCCTTTGGCGGAGCTGGTTAAGATCGATCCTAAATCGATCGGGGTCGGACAATACCAGCACGATGTCGACCAGCCAGCCCTAAAAAAGAGCCTCGATGACGTTGTTATCAGCTGCGTGAACGGCGTAGGGGTTGAGGTGAATACCGCGAGCAAAGAACTTCTTACTTACGTCTCCGGGTTGGGTCCGCAGCTTGCGAGAAACATCGTAGCATTCAGAAATGATAACGGACCGCTTAGGTCGAGGAAAGACCTCATGAAAGTCCCACGCCTGGGGCCGAAGGCCTTTGAACAGGCAGCGGGTTTCCTCCGTATCAGGGATGGGGAGAACCCTCTCGACAGAAGCGCAGTGCATCCCGAAAGTTATCACATCGTTGATACGATGGCGAAGGATATGGGATGTCCCATAGTCGAACTTATGGAAGACGAGTCTCTCAGAAAGACGATTGATATTACCCGCTATGTGACCGATACGGTCGGAATTCCCACCTTAAGCGACATCATGGCCGAGCTTTCCCGGCCCGGCCGCGACCCGAGAGATAAATATGAATCTTTCCGGTTCACAGAAGGCATCGAGAAGCTGGAAGACGTGAAGCCCGGGATGAAGCTCCCTGGGATCGTTACGAATATAACCGCTTTCGGGGTCTTTGTGGACATCGGCGTTCATCAGGACGGCCTTATTCATATCAGTGAACTTTCCGACAGGTATGTGAAAAATCCTGCAGAGGTGGTGAAGGTCCATCAGAAGGTCTTTGTGACCGTCTTTGATGTGGACCTCCAGAGGAAGCGAATCTCCCTATCGATGAAAAGCAAGCCGGTTAAAACCGATGGACAGCCCGAGGCAAAGGAAAAAATAAAAGTAAACAGCGAGGCCATGAAGGAAAAGAAAGAAAAAAAAGGTAGTAGGCCGAAGCGGTTTGTGAATAACCCTTTTTACGAGGCACTCAGGAAGAAGTGAGCTCAGCAGGCGAGCTGGAATTGTCTATTACCTTACCTGAATCGATCTATGAGTTTATGCGTACCGACAAAATAAAGCTTATAAATGTTGCCTTCCTGCTGGAAAATACACCTATAGAAGTCGTCTACATAAAACTCCCAGAAATCAGAACCTTCAAGCTTGTGTATTTTTAAGGAAGGAAGTTTTGGATTATCGTTGAGAAGGGATATTTGTTTTTTAAATTTTTTCTTTATACCTTTGGGTAATTCATCGTACTGCGCAAAGAAATCCGGCTCTATGGATATGAGATAGTTGCTCAATCTCTCTTTCCCAGTTCCTTTAGAAGCTCATCAACTTTATATGTCTTAGACCTGCCTTCTCTGAATGTCTTTTCAGCCTTCCTTATCTTTTCCTGTACCTCCTCAGACCAGAACCACGCCTGTGAGCGGGGAATGTGGATGGAGGGCTCAAGAACGAGCTTTCCTTCCCGTACCTCCAGAATAAGCTGATCACCTTCCTTTATGTGAAGTATTTCACACACATCTTTCGGTATGGCTATCTGCCGTTTCGGCGAAACTGTCAGTGTCTTCATAACTCAATCTCCTTACAAAATTTTACTGCTTAGTAAAATAGTAAAATAATTTTACTATTTTGTCAACGCTTATTGAAGTCCGTCAGATTCGGGATCAACTTCTGTAACTAATGACGTACAAAGAACGATAGATATGCATATTTGAAGTAACCGAAAAATTATTTTACGCCCACTAGGAGTCTGTCGGACTTGAATTGCTGTTTTTGACAGCGGTTGGAATCCGAGAGAGTCGATTGTAGTTATTTTTCATGATTTGATCGTCTGTCATCGGTTCTTTCCTGCCGGTGTTTTGTTGGATACATTATGCCATCGCCATTTTCAGGCGCCTACCTGGCTGTTCCTCAATGCATGCAGCCTTTTGATGTTCCATGCAATGCAGATCATATCCCACTCGCCATTGACTGCAGTAAAACCACGCAACAGGAATCGGTCAAATCCCATAGCTGCCTTGATTACCCCAAACGCCGGCTCCACAGTACTCTTGCGTATCGCATAAATTGCCTTACCGGCAACTGTCTTCAACCGATGTTTCATTCTTGTCACTGCATCAGCATCAACCGGCAATGGAGGCGGTTCGACGAATCGCTCCCATAAAGGCTGATTATGACTCTGCCGATCTACTGCTATATATGGCTCTATTCCTTTGCTCTCACATTCTTGCACATTTGCTTCGCTGTAATACCCGCTGTCGGCTATTATAGTTTTTACTTTGCCAAGTTGTTCGGGCAGATATGTAAGCGCTTCAAGCGCTGGTTTCATCTGCTGTTTGTCATTGGATTGTTGTGTTACATGCGTTGCGACAATAAGCATTGTTTCTGTATCCACGGCTGCTTGAGCATTATAAGCCTGCTTGAATCCTCCACCCGATGCCGGCATTATGCGAGATTCTTCATCGGTCAGATTGACCTGATCTTTGTCAGTTGGCCCGGCTGCAGGCGGCTTGGGTCCTTTGCCTCGGGGTTTCTTGCCGCTCTGCTTTTGTTTGGCTACACGCTCTGCCTGTTTCTTTTCACTGTCGGCTTGTTCCATTGCATGCCGCTCTGCCGCACGGCGCTCTATCTCAGCTTTTGCTTCAGCTATCATTTTCAGCCGCTTCTCTCGCCGCTCCAGCTCTTCCGGGATGTTCATGCCGTCAGGAATGTCAGCTTTGTCAGCAGCCTCAGCTTTCTTCATCAGTTCCGCCACTTCCACTTTCAACTTATTCTCTATTTTGCATGCATGCCCGTAGCTCAACGCCTTGTGCTTTGAGGCATTGGCTTTCATTTTGGTCCCATCCAAGCTGACCGTGCCTAACTTCAATACCCCGGTTTCTGCTGCTATCATTAGTATCTGCACAAACAGTTCTTTCAGCTTAGGCAAAAACCGACGTCGAAAGGTTGCTATTGTGTCATGGTCAGGGTGACTGTTGGCTGCCACATACCGGAATGCTACAGAGTCGTACGTGCTACGCTCTAATTGCCTGCTCGAAAAGACTCCCGTCGCATATCCGTAAAATAATAATGCCACCAGCATCTCAGGGCTGTATGCCTCACTGCCTCGTCCTGCATAATCATTTTTCAACCGGTCAAGATTAAGCTGATCCACTATCTCTACGACAAATCTCGCCAAGTGACCCTCGGGCAACCATTCCTGCACCGACGGCGGAAATAAATATATCGTCTCTCTGTCACATTGTTTGAACATTATGCTGATCTCCTGTTGTTCATTCTTATGCCGCTTGTCTATTATGCCATAAGGAACGCCCATGCAGGTCTGTCGGACTTAGATAATTACAGGCCGAAAAGATTTCTGCTGCCCAGTTTGCAATAAAGGTTCTTAAGAGACTGCCGTGTCCTTCAAGAAGTAAACTTTTCAGAAATGTTGAAAGTCCGACAGACTCCTAGAAAACAAAAACGTTTCTAACACCTTCTACTGGTTTATTATTGTCAAGAACTTTTTACGGAGTAACTCCCCTCTGATAGAGACAAGCCACTACTAAGGTTTCCTGGCTTCAATGGTTTCTGCTTCGTTCTTTGCCCCCAGATCCCTTGTCTCATTACGTAATCCATTCTGCATGTTTGAGAGCCAATTCTGAAAAAGCGGCTTCGTAGAAAGCTATAGGATCGATTATCTCAGCATGACCCATATTACGGTATCCCCTGGATTCGGCGTTTCTCTTTTTTATGCCTCCTCTTGGCTCCTTTCACTTAACCTTATATCAACCTTCTCACTTCCATCTCCATTAGGAGGAAGTCACTTTAGTCTTTGGTGTAGCACCTTGCCTGACACTGGTAATTCGAGGGTCTCAACAGAGCCCTGACCTTGCTTAATCGAGACTAAGGTGCAAGCGGGGAGTTACAAGCTCCGCATGAAGGTCGGCTCAGCCGCCTTAGGTATCAGGTCGGTAATCTCCCCGCTTACACGCCAATACTATAAGTTATGCAGCCTCCTGGTATTGAAGTGAGACTATAGAGAAATCTTTTTTGTATACACTTTGGTCACGCACAACAGCAAATATGATTCCAAGAAGTTTTCTTGCTACGGCGATCAGCGCCTTGGTCTTAGGCATGCCCCGCTCAAGGTACTTTTGATATTGATCGTGCATTATTCCACCTCTGCGGACTGTGTTGAGCGAGGCAAAGTACAAAAGTTTACGCAGCAGGTGACGGCCTCGCTTAGATATGCGTCGCTTCCCCTTGTATTGGCCAGAACTGATCTCATAAAGGTCCAGCCCTGCGAGCTTTAGGATCTCGGAGAGGGTTTGAAACTTCCGAAAATCACCCACTTCACCGATAAGACCGGCAGTGGTAACCTCTTTAATCCCCTTTATCGAGAGGATCGAGCCACTGTAGGGAATCTGCTTCAGATAATACCCCATTTCCTTTTCCAGATCCCCGGTAAAGGACTCAGCAGCGTCCATGGCGATAAGAAGTTCTCTTATCTCACGTATAATGCTCGTCATGCCTTCGGTTACACCTATAGAAGCTGTTGCAGCCTCATAGAGGGCCTTGGCGCGATCTTCCTTCAGCTTTCCGCGGCTGACCTTATTGATCGTTGCACTCAAATTATCAAGACCGTACGCGACAATATCCTTGGGTGCTGGGCACTGCGCAAGGAGATATCGGGCAGTCAACGTCTTTACATCCTTCATTACCTGCAAAAACTCAGGAAAGATAATCGCAAGCAAGCTCTGGAGCTGGTTCACCAGGGATACATAACGCTCGTTGCTCCTTTCCCTGGCCTGAGTGAGCCTCCTGAGTTTGGCCGCTGGACCTTCCGGGATCACTACAGTCAGGGCGTGGCCAAGTGCCATAATATCAGCGATAACCTTTGGGTCTTTCTGGTCGGTCTTGTTCGGCGAATTACCCTGAAGCTCCTTAAGCCTCTTAGTGTGCATAGGGCTTACTTGTACCATGTGTACGCCTCTCGCACGCATGAAATGAACAAGAGGTTCGGCATACGGCCCGGTGGACTCGTATCCAAAAACAATATCTTCGATGTTATGGAGCTTTTTGGCATAAGATACACGATCCCAGAACTCTTGGAAACCCCTGCCGTTGTTCCAGAAGGCAAAGGGCTTCACATCGCTTCCGTCCGGACAGCGCCAGTATCCAAAATGTCTATCCTTTCCCATATCAGCTGTCACAATCATCGTTCTACCATTGACTACTTTAAACTTTTTTGTTTTACTCTTCTTCATGGCTATACTCCTTTCTTTGGTTTGGATTTAACCAACTCGCACATTGGTCTGAATCAAGAAAGAGTATAGCCTTCTTTAACAAGGCCTAACTCTACAACAATATAGCAAGCTCCGCAGCCGAAATGTATTGAAATTATTGCTGTATACTGGTACAAATATTGAGATCTTAAAAGAACAGTTTTTATAAAAAGGTTTCAGGTGTTGTTTGTCTTACGGAATTGGGGTAAAGATGAGTAGCATAATATTATTAACCCATTAGGTTAATAATATATTGAAATTAATTTAATACACGGTTATACTATTTAAAACGACAAAGCTCGAAAGAGAGTGCAATAATAAAAATCTTATGTTGAAAAGATTTGGTGCACTGAGATCAAAATTTTTGAAAAGAAGACTAAATGAACTGCAAGCGGCTGCTTCACTTGATGTTTTACGATTTCTACCTCAGGCGCGGTCTCACGAACTGAAGGGAAATAGAAAAGGACAGCTCTCTGTCGATCTTGACCATCCGTACCGGTTGATTTTCGAGCCTGCAAATAATCCGGTCGCTAAAAAGCCGGACGGTGGACTTGACTAGAATAAAGTAACAAGTGTGAGGATTATTGGCGTGGAGGACACACATGAGTAAAGAAATAAAAAGTGAATTTGTACCTGATTATGCGGTGCCTCCGGGAGAGACGCTTCTTGAGACGTTGGAGACAATAGGCATGTCCCAGGCCGAGCTTGCAGAACGCACCGGTAGGCCCAAGAAGACAATTAATGAAATCGTCAAGGGGAAGGCTGCGATTACTCCTGAAACCGCCTTGCAATTGGAAAGGGTACTCGGAGTGCCCGCAAGCTTTTGGAATAATCTGGAACGTAATTATCAGGAAACCCTTGCGCGCATTAACGAGCAAAAGAGGCTGCAAAAACAAATTAACTGGCTTGAGAAATTTCCCATTGCTTTATTTGTCAGGAATGGATGGGTTAAGGGTTATAAAGACAAAATTCAGCAACTTAAGGCAGTCCTGAATTTTTTTGGTGTAGCTTCTCCTGGGCAATGGACACTGAGATGGCTTGACGCTCAGGTTTCATATCGAAAATCAGCAGTATTCACGAGTGATCCTTATGCCGTGGCCCCATGGCTGCGGATAGGAGAGCTCATTGCTCAAAAGACTGAATGCAGGCCCTATGCTGCGGCCAAGTTCAGAAACGCGCTCTCTGAAATCAGGAAACTTACAACACAGCCTCCCGAGGTTTTTCAGCCTGAAATCATTCGCCTTTGCGCCGGATGCGGGGTGGCTGTTGTTTTTGTTCCTGAACTTCCGAAAATAAGGGCATGTGGCGCAACATGGTGGCTGAATCCCAGCAAGGCGGTGATCCAATTGAGCCTGCGCTATAAAAGCGACGACCAGTTGTGGTTCAGCTTTTTCCATGAAGCGGGACATATACTTATCCACGGCAAGAAAGATGTTTTTATTGAGGGTAATAATCAAGGCTCTGATAAGGAAGACGAAGCTGATAGATTTGCTTCTGATATTTTGATTCCACCCAGGAAATACAGTCAATTTGTGCACTCAGGAAGATGCAGTAAAGAAGCCATCAAGGATTTTGCCTCTGAACTCAGCATTGCTCCAGGCATTGTTGTGGGACGACTTCAGCATTTCGGTAAAATACCATATAGCCATTGCAATGATCTGAAACGAAGATTTGAGTGGCAGAATGCTGCGGCAAAAATTAGATAAATTAACTACTTTAGGATGGGACATTCCAGCAGGTGCTTTCAGTACCTAAAAGATTGGGTGGAGAAGAAGATACGGCGGTATCTTATGAGGGCTCGAAAACGCGGAGGCTTTGGCTGGGACAGGTGGAGTAGAGACTGGTTTTACGGGCATCTTGGGCTTTATGCCGATTATAAGGTGAGGTATTACCGCGGACTCGAAAGCGCTGCCAGCGGATAGGCATCATAACCCTTGAGGAGAAGCCAATAGGAAAGCGTAGTGCGGGAAATCCGCACGCTGCGTTTGACGTGGCAGGGAATGGAAAAGTGCCATGGCGAACCTAAACGGGCACGAAACTGGAAACGGTGGATACAGCCAAGGGGAGACCTACTGTAACTCGCCATTCTTTGACCCTACTGATGAGGGGGAGCTGGAGATAGAGCTTACATGCCCCTACGCCAGCTCTCTACTCTACAGAAGTGAATCAGGGTTGATCTCGCAATCTTCATTTTTCCGTGCATCAGAGAATCCTATTTATTCCATATCCCTGCAATTGTTACCAGATAAACTTAAGAAAGGAAAAGCAAAACTGTTGCGGACTACGAGAAAAAATATCAGTAATTCATTTATGTTTATCTGAAGAGACTTAGCTGGTCTTTCCTCAACTGGGCAAATCCTTCTTCCGGAAAATGGAAAGTGTTCTTAAAAACCCTGTTCATTACAGAGACTAATTGGCGGAATTTATAGGCGTCATGGTGGGAGTCCCCCGTTCGTTCGGACGAACGCCAGCTTTGTTCGTCGGATATGCGCAATTCTATGCCCAGGGTGTACTGTTGGGTTTTTTTGCTGACACGGTCTCTTTTCGAATACAGCGGGGTCCCGGGAATCATAATTTCGTTCGTTTCGGCGGTGCGGTGTATCGGCAGAGAAAAGTTAATTTTGCACTGAAACTTCTTATGACCTAAGGAAGTATGCGGGTTCTTCGCCGCATTAACACTAAGGGCTTCATAGAATTTCTTCGCATTGGCAAGCAACTCTTCTTCCACCGGCATTTCATTATTGCCCTCGCTCTGAGCAAGGCTGATCATTAGTCTGCGAACGGCTTCAATCATGCTTTTCGGACCATCGAAGAGTGTCTGGGTTATGGAATGCGAAGCCGTGTTTTCCTGCAGGATGACACCTCTCTTCTGGAGGGCATGGAAAAGCTTCAGCGTGTCATCGATGCTCTTCAGAATAAAAGTGATCGCAAGGATGTCCCTTATATCATATGCTTCTGCTTCTACATTCTTTCCTAACTTGGTAAACATGCTTTGCGGGCTCTTTAACCTGGCTTTAATCTCGGCAATGTCTACCTCAACACCGTCTCCGCTGTTGAAAATCAGACATGCCTTCTCCTTATCAAATGTCATCGACTCTTTCAGTTTATGGAAAAAAGTGGAAATCTTGACAAATGCCCTTAGCACGGATTCACGTTCGGGGAGAATTCCGGGATTTTCCCAGTCGTAATAGTACAAGTCATCAAGGCTCTGCCCCTGCATTTCCAAAAAAAAGCCCAGCTGGGCGTAATCGTTAATGTCCTGGCTGTCCTCTTCAATTGCCTTAATCAAATGGCCCATTTTGAGAATGGAACAGGCCACCTTCTGCCACTCAATGGGAACTTCCATCTTCCTCCCCTTATAACCAAAAAAGATATGCGGATACTTTCTGGAGGAGGCGAGAAGAAAAAGATGCCGGGGGTCTTCAGAGACTATCTGCCGGAACACTGTATTCTTCAGAAGAGATTCTATTTCTCCGATGGACTGCAAGCAACTCCGGTAAAGACCGGAGTTGGTGGAATTCAGAGCATCCAGCCTTTCCAGTTGATCAATCGTGAAGGGGAGCATCCAGTCAAAAAAATACCTGTATACCTGTTCAATATACTTCAGTGCCCGTTCCTTCTCGCTACCCAGTAATTCATTATTACCGAAGATATCAAAACCCCGGTTGGCCATCATTTTAGTTGCCTGTCCGAGGGCGGTCTCATAATCCCCGGCAGGTAATAAGAGAAATGGGGTCATCTCGATCCTATCCAGTATAGAACCGAATATTTCGTGATGAAGTTCCTGGCCTGACGATCCGTGTTTCATAAGGAAAATATCGTGCAATTCACCTGTCCCGGATTGTAATCCAACGGCTCGGCTTTATATTTCTTTTACCTGATTATTATAGCTTATCAAACCTGAATTAAAACTGAAGCGGTCATACAAGTGGGGATTTTTTCGTATAGCACGAAAGATTTCAAATGCCGTCAGGCCTCAATCTCCGAGTATGGCCTTTATGTTTGCGAAGCACTTCTTGGCGTAGACCTTCTCCTGTTCCGGATCGAGTTTCTCGAATCTGTCGAGTTTTTTGATCGCTTCCTCGGGGATTTCCAGCAGAAACCTGGAGGGAACGGAGGTCTTGTTTTTGCCGTATTTGGATCTGTAATCGGTGTATGTAATGTAAAGCTCATTCATTGCCCTTGTTATCCCCACATAGAAAAGCCTTCTTTCCTCTTCGATATATTCTTCTTTATCCGCTGATTTCCTGTGGGGCAGAATGTCCTCCTCCACACCCGCAATGAACACAACGGAGAATTCCAGGCCCTTTGACGAATGGAAAGATATGAGCGTGACGCCGCGCCCGGCCTCATCTTCTTTTTCCTTCAATAGGTCCGTGAGCGCCATTGTTTCGAGAAACCCGTGAAGGGAAGGAGATTCCTCAGTGGCTTCGTAGTGGGCAAGGGAACCCACGAACTCCTCCATATTTTCGATCCTCCTGAATGCTGCTTCAGGGGTCTTATAGAGGCCGCTGATGTAATCCCTGTAATTGATCTCTTCGACCAGCGCTTTAACGGTCTTGCCCATCTCCCGACCTTTGTTGAACATGTCCCGGTACCGGCCGATCAGCCCGGCAAGGGCCTCTGCAGAGGCGCCCGCCTTAGGACTGACACCGGATACTCCGGAGGCCCTGCTGAAAGTATCAAGAAGACTTATGGAGTTGGACCGTGCGAAATCTGAAAGCACAGCCAGCGCTGAAGTCCCGATGCCTCTCTTCGGTGCGCTTGAGGTCCTCAGAAGGCTCAGGTTGTCCGAGGGGTTTGCGATGATTTTGAGATAGGCAGCGAGATCCTTGATCTCCTTGTGTTCGAAATAACTCATCCCTCCTACCACCGAATAGGGAATCCTCTGCCTCCTTAATGCGGCCTCAAAAGGCCTCGAAAAGATATTGGCCCTGTAGATGACGGCGAAATCCTCATAAGGCATATTCCTCTCGAACTTTATCATCGATATCCTGTCTGCTACCCATTCCGCCTCGCCTTCCGTGTCCGCAGCCTTGAAGATGTTGACCTTGGGGCCGTTGCCCCTTTCGGTCCAGAGGGCCTTTTCCATCCTCCGCCTGTTGTTCCTTATGACTCCGTTTGCCGCATTGAGGATATTTCCGAACGAGCGATAGTTCTGTTCGAGCTTTACAGTTACGGTCCCGGGAAAGTCCTTCTCAAAATCGAGGATATTGCCGATGTCGGCTCCCCTCCAGCCATAGATGGACTGGTCATCGTCCCCGACCACGCAGATGTTTCTTCTGGCATCCGCGAGAAGCCTGATGAATGTATACTGCACCCGGTTCGTATCTTGGTACTCATCGACCATGATATACCTGAACTTCTCCCTGTATTTTTCAAGTACTGCCGGATGTTCCCTGAAGAGCTTCAGAGTAAGCAAAAGAAGGTCATCGAAGTCGAGGGCATTCAGCGACTTCAGCGCCTCCAGATACCTTGGATAAAGCAAAGTCGAGACCTCCTCGATAGGATCGTCTGAAGGAACGGTGTCCGTTGTAGTGAAATCGTTCTTCGTCCTGCTGATCCTTTCCAATATGGACTCTGCCTTGAAACTTTTGTCGTAAAATCTGATGTCCGACAGTATGTTTCTCAGGAGCGAAACCTGCTCCGAAGTATCGTAAATCGTAAAGTCTTTTCTATATCCGATGTGTTCGATCTCGGACCTCAAAATTCTGAGACAGAGTGAGTGAAATGTCGAAATAACGGGCGCGCCCTTCTCTCCCCTCAGCATGGCTTTTACCCTCTCCTTCATCTCCCTTGCCGCTTTATTCGTAAAGGTGACCGCCACGACAGATCCGGCCCTGACACCGGTGTGGATAAGATATGCGGTTCTCGTGGTGATGACCCTCGTTTTTCCCGAACCGGCGCCGGCCAGTATAAGGAGCGGCCCCTCCATATGCATGACCGCTTCTTTCTGCCTTGGATTGAGGCGAGCTATTTCTTTCTCTATATCCACCGATATTTCCTTTCAGACACGTTCCACGAAGATAATACAACAGTCTTTGCACTCTGGAAATTTTATATATCCGGCAGGACGCCGGAGAAAAGTTTAACACTTTTATATTACTGTTTTAGTGATGATAAGGCAATTAATCCAGATTATTCATAAAGCATGGGCAATCAGAACAGATGCAGTACCATCGCTCATTCTCGGTCCGCTTTTGCGGACCTCCGAGGTATCCCGATCAAATCGGGATAAAGCCGCGCTGACACTGCATCTGCTCTGATTGAGTAAATATTTATTAATAATATAGGCTAACCAGCGCTTTCATAAGATTGCCGACAAATACTGTATTTGTCGACACCCGTAAATTTTATGAACTACCCGACTAAAAAGTAAGTACAATTTAAGCGGAAATATCTGTTATAATCGCTCTATCAATGAAAAAGAAGATATTGATAAACGCAAAGTATCCTGAAGAGAAAAGGGTCGCCATTGTAGAAGGAGACAAGCTTGTAGACTTCTACGTCCAGGTCTTAACCAAAGAGCACCTCAGAGGCAACATTTACAAGGGTACCATTGTACGGATAGAGCCTTCATTGCAGGCTCTTTTTGTGGATTTCGGTTCCAAAAAACACGGGTTTCTCCAGAGGCGGGAGATAATGCCCAAATATTTCAAAGCCGATACACCGGAAAAGAAAAAAAGGCTACAGGACATTGTATCGGCAGGACAGGAAATTATAGTGCAGGTCGAAAAGTCTGAGAGAGACACAAAGGGCGCAAGCCTTACGACTTTCATATCAATCCCTGGCAGGTATATTGTCATGATGCCGGGTCAGGAGAGGGTCGGGATTTCAAGAAAGATCGAGGACAAAAATGACAGGGCACGTTTAAAGGAACTCTTCGGCTCGCTCAAACTTCCCCCTAAAATGGGTTTTATCCTCAGGACCGCCGGGATCGATAAAACCGGGGAAGACCTTTCGAACGATTTAAAATACCTGACAAAACTATGGGACAAGATACAGAAAGAGGCAAATGGGGTTGGGGCGCCGGCCCTCATTTATAAGGAGCAGGACATCGCCGTCAGAACGGTAAGGGATTATCTGACCTCGGATGTCGATGAAGTTCTTGTGGATGACCAGGCGGCATTGAAGAACATAAAGGCGTTTCTGAGACAGACTCTGCCCTGGCGCAAGATAAACATCAAGTACTACAAAGAAAAAAGCCCTATTTTTGAACTCTATAACATAGAAGATCAGGTATCAAAGATCAACGACAGATTTGTCCGCCTTCCTTCAAAGGGGTATCTGGTATTCGACAGGGCAGAGGCCCTCACCGCAATTGATGTTAATTCTGGCAGGAGCGGAAAAGAGAAGAACCTTGAACAGACGGCGCTGAAGACAAACCTTGAGGCTGCCGAAGAGATCGCAAGACAGCTCAGACTGAGGGATATCGGCGGTCTGATCGTCATTGATTTCATCGATATGCAACCCTCAAAAAACCGGCGGGAGGTCGAGACAACGCTGAAAGCCGCCCTCAGGGCAGATAAGGCCCATACCGATATAAGCGGAATATCAAGGTTTGGAATTCTGGAAATGACCAGGGAGAGGTTGAGGACGGCTTACTTTGATTCTTCATATAAGAAATGCCGGACTTGCGACGGTTCTGGGGTCGTCAAGACGGAAGAGATGCTCGCCCTCTCCGCATTCAGGGATATTCACACAAAGGTCTCTAAGGGAGGGATAAAGAGCATTACCTGTAAGCTGCCCGTCTCAAGCGCTAACCATCTTATCAATGCGAAAAAAGAAGAACTCGTTGCCATGGAAAAAGAGTTCAAGGTAAGAATCAATATCTTTTCAGACCCTGCAGTTCCGCCGGGGCAGTTTGTTATAGACGTGGAACCGGTGTAGCCGCCTGACTTTGGATGTCCCTGCGCGGGAAGCCGCTATGTCATTAACCGGCGTGAGAAATGAATGTTTATTCTCATATGTTTTTATATATAAAAAAATATTGTCCTCTTATAAAGGTGCTTTAGGTATAGTAAATAGATGAGATTTGAAGAACTGGGTATACCTGAAAAGGTCCTTAAGGGGATCAGGGCCGCCGGATTTGTTGAGTGTACGCCTGTCCAGACCCTGACATTGCCCGAAGCATTAAAAGGTAAGGACATTGCAGCCCAGGCCCAGACAGGCACCGGGAAAACCGCAGCCTTTCTGATAGCTGTCTTTTCGCGTATGTTGGGTATGCCTCCGCCGGGAAGGGGTCCGTCTCCCCGGGTGTTAATTATTGCGCCTACAAGGGAGCTTGTGGTCCAGATTGAAGCGGAAGCGAAACTGTTGGGAGGATCTACCGGTTTCAGGATCGTCGCGGTGTACGGCGGCATCGACTATATGAAGCAGCGTGGCGAACTCGCTGAGGGCGTAGATGTGCTCATAGGCACACCGGGCCGGCTTATAGATTATCTCAAGCAAAAGGTTTACAGCCTCAGGAGGACCCAGTTCCTCGTAATCGATGAGGCAGACCGTATGTTCGATATGGGCTTTATCAGCGACCTCCGGTTTCTGCTCAGGAGGATGTCTCCCTATGATAAGCGGCAGTCCATGCTCTTTTCCGCAACTTTGTCCAACCGCGTGCTCGAACTCTGTTATGAGCATATGAACAATCCGGAGAGGTTCTCTGTGACGCCGGAGAAGATGACGGTGGAACAGGTCGAGCAGGAAATGTTTCACGTCGGCAGATCCGAAAAGTTCGGCGTTCTCCTCGGGATACTCAGGCGCGAACCCGGTGGCCGTTATCTTATATTCTGCAACACCAGAGTTGAAGCCGAGCGGCTTGAGGCCCTCCTTAATGCCAATGGTTTGGTAGCCGCTACTATCACGGGAGACATTCCACAGCACAAAAGGATCAAGGTCCTTTCCCTATTCAAGGACGGCGCATTACCGATACTTGTGGCCACTGATGTAGCGAGTCGGGGACTGCATATAGAAGGTGTAACACATGTGATAAACTACGACCTTCCCCAGGACTCCGAGGACTACGTGCACCGGATCGGCAGGACCGCCCGAGCCGGCGCCGGCGGCAAGGCCATAAGCCTCGCCTGCGAGCAATATGTCCGGTCCCTCCCGGACATCGAAGATTATATTAGGCAGAAGATACCGATCATGCCGTTGACCGATGAAATGATCGTTACCGGATATCGCAGAAAGCCGGCGTATGACAGTAGGAAGGAAGGCAGTAGCAGTCCGCAAAGGAGGGATTTCAGAGAAACACGCCGGAAAGAAAAACCTTCTCGGACGGGCAAACCATCGCGAGTGTCCGGGAAGACAGGCGCACGGCCTGACAGGAAAAAATCTTAGGAAGCGCTTCCTTTAAAAATACCGGGTTTATCAGTTGCAATGCCGTCAACGTCTTTGGCTATATATAATTTAGCTTCTGTTGCTGAATTGATAGTCCAGACGATTACCTTCAGGTTACTCTTATGCGCCTTTGCCACATCTCTTCTGTGAACGAATCTGTATAAAGGGATCAGGTACTGGGCGTTCAGCTCCAGCGCTTTTTCGATCGGCTTTTTGAATTTTGTATATATGAGTCCGGTTTCAATTTTTTTATCAAGGCTTCTTATTTGAGCAAGGGCCATTGTGTGAAAGGAGATAATGATGCTCCTCTCTCCCAATTTTTCCTTCTTGATCGCATCCAGGACCTTGCTTTCATACCCGACCTCTTTTAATTCAACCAGTATTTTTTCTGCCTTACCGTCGATGAAGCGCAAGGCCTCTTCCAAAGTAGCAATCCTGTTACCTGTCAATTCTTTCAGGTCCTTCAGCGGAGTTTCATTTATGCGGACGTCCTTACCGAAGACTTTTTTCAGATTATCGTCGTGGCTGATGACCATTTCCCCGTCGCCGGAAGCTCGCACATCAAATTCGACGGCATTTGCGCCCAATTCGATTGCCTTATTAAAGCTCTCAAGGGTGTTTTCGGTTTCGTAAGCCTTGGCGCCGCGATGGCCCACTTTTAGAAACATGGATATTTTACCTTTTCAGACCGGTCTGTACCGGACGTCCTATTTTATCTCCAGAACCTCTATGTCAAAGTTAAGAGTCTTGCCTGCAAGGGGATGGTTGAGGTCCATTACAACCACATCGTCTTTGACTTCCACGATTTTAACAGGAATGCTCTGTCCGTCTTTAGCGTGCGCCATTAACATCATCCCTGCTTTCGGTGTTATCTCAGGGGGCAACTGATTTTTAGGGACGTTCTGTCTGGCGGTTGGGTCCTCAGGCCCGTATCCATCTTCCGGTGCGACCTTAAAAGACTTTTTCTCACCGACCTTCATGCCCATTACAGTCTTCTCGAAGCCGGGGATAACCTGGTGGCTGCCCGGCTTAAATTCAAGCGGACCGCGCCCCTTAGAGCTATCCACCTCTTTCCCGTCAACGGTCAGGGTATAATTGACCTTGACCGTTTTGCCTTCCGAGATAACAACTTCTTCTTTTTTATCCTTTTCCGCTGCCTCGGAATAAGCGGCCAAAAACGACAGTCCCATGATGACCGCCAGAAGCACTGAGAACAACGTGACATTCCTTGTCTTCATACAACACCTCTCATTTGATTGTTTAAAACTTAAGGAATAAAAAAACAATAAACCGCAATATAGAATACTTCGCGGTTTACGTCAAAATACTCCGGTAAGCTTTAGTAAATTGTAAATTATTATCGGCGACTTTGCAAGTAACGAATATTTTTGATGGAGAAGAATAAAAGTTACCAAACGCGGTGACCCTATGCATTTGTGCGCTCGGGTGTTGTCATATATAATTATATAGACTATCCGGTAATTTACGGTATACTTGCAGGATTGGGAACCTGGGAAAAGGAGAATTATGTTCGAATTAATAAAGCGGATGATCTCAAAAACGTCTGCGGATTACGCGGATATAAGGTATGAAATAATAAAAGAAACAAAAATTGTATTCACCGGCAGAGAGCTCTTTCACATTGGCACAAATTCGACCGACGGTTTCGTGATAAGGATTTTAAAAAATGGGGGTTTTTCATCAATAGCCTTTACCCGTCCGGATGATGCTGAAAATGCCCTCCGCATATCTGAAGAAAATGCCGCCTTGATGGCGCGGCATGTAAAGAATCCCGTGACCTTTGCAGCAACGGATGTTATAAAAGCCATATTCCTTCCGGATATCGATGAAGATCCAAGGCATGTTCCGATTGAAGAGAAACTCCAGTTAACGAGGAAATATAATTCCATAGCATTGGGGCATGAGAAGATCGCTACAACAAATATCGGGTATAGTGAAGTCATCCGCGAGAAATACTTTGTGAGTACGGAAGGCACGGAGATCAGGGAAGACCTCATTACGACCTCTTTAGGCGGGATGATTACGAGCAGGGAAGGTACGCTTACACAGAATGTTAGGGTCGCCGCCGGAGGAAGCCACGGATTTGCATTATTAAGGAACCAGGAAGAAGAGTTTGAGAAAAAAACGTCCATAGCGCTTGACTTGTTACAAGCAACGCCGGTTAGCGGCGGGGAATATAATGTCGTGCTCAATCAGGACATGGCCGGTGTTTTTGCCCATGAGGCTTTCGGCCATTTCTCAGAAGCTGATCTTATAGAAGATTCTCCGACAATGCGGGACAGGATGAAAATCGGGGCTATGCTCGGGAACGAAGTGCTCGGTATTACAGATGATCCCACGATACCCCGCCAGTTAGGTTTCTACTATTGCGACGATGAAGGTGTAAAAGCAAGACGTGTGCCGCTGATGAAACAGGGAATGCTTGCCGGGCGTCTGCATTCAAGAAGAACGGCTGCGGAATTCGGCGAAGGGTTAACGGGCCATTGCGTCGCTGAAGATTATCGCTATGCTCCCATAGTGAGAATGGGCAATATTTTTATAGAACCCGGCGAAAATACGTTTGAAGACCTTCTGTCAATGCTCGGCGACGGGCTGTACATCCTGGACCACAAGGGCGGACAGACAAGCGGAGAAAATTTTACCTTCGGGGCGCAGTACGGCTATATAATAAAAGGCGGAAAGAAAAGGACGATGGTCCGTGACATTAATATGTCCGGTAACCTCTACCGTACATTAAAGAATATTACGGCGGTCGGAAATGACCTTTGCCTTTCGAAGACAGGCGGTTGCGGAAAAGGGCAGACGAATATCCGCTCCTGCCACGGAGGTCCTCATGTACGCATCAATAATGTAATTATCGGGGGCGCGTAGCTGATTAATTGTAATATATCTAAAGATATGCTAAGCTATCTATAATGGATAGGTTAATGGGGATAGGAGACGCATCCAGGATGTTGGGGATTTCAATTTCCACATTACGACGTTGGGAACGCGAAGGGAAGTTATTGCCTGAGCGTACAGTTGGAGGACAGCGACGGTACGATATGGCGAAATTAAAACCTGAAGCATTCCGTCTTATCCCGGATGAGCGCAAGACAATAGCTTATGCCCGTGTCTGCAGTCATGATCAGAAAGATGACTTGGAGAGACAGAAACAAGTTCTTGAAATCTATTGTGCGCAACAGGGTTGGACCTTTGAAGTAGTAACTGATTTAGGGTCCGGCATGAACTATTACAAGAAGGGGCTGAAAAAACTCCTAAATAATATTCTTGAAGGACAAATTGGACGGCTGGTCATCACTCATAAGGACAGGCTTCTCCGCTTTGGCGCTGAACTTGTATTCGCCATCTGTGAAGCTAAGAAAGTCGAAGTGGTTATTATCAATAAGGGAGAGGATCCCACTTTTGAGGAAGACTTGGCGAAAGACGTGCTGGAGATCATAACTGTATTCAGCGCCCGCCTCTACAGGAGCCGCAGCCACAAGAACCAGAAGTTGATTAATGGCGTAAGGAAAGCGGTGGAAGATGCTAACTGCCCATAAAATAGCTCTTGACCCGAATAACATTCAGGCAACCTATTTAGCCCGTGCCGCCGGCACAGCACGATTCGCATACAACTGGGCGCTTGCTGAGTGGCAGCGGCAATATGAAGCGCACACGGCTGATGAAAGGTCACCCAAACCGTCTGAAGCCGCTCTGCGGCGCAAGCTCAACAGCATCAAGCGAGAGCAGTTCCCCTGGATGTTGGAAGTTACGAATAACGCGCCTCAGATGGCTATTATGCAGTTGGGCACTGCATTCAGAAACTTCTTCATGAAAAGAGCGCAGTACCCACAGTTTCGGCGAAAAGGCATTCATGACCGATTTACGCTTACCAATGATCAGTTCAGCATCGAAGGCTCACGCATCCGCATACCTGGCCTTGGTTGGGTGAAGATGCGTGAGCCGTTACGTTTCGACGGCAAGATCATGAACGCTACGGTCAGTCGTAATGCCGATCGCTGGTTTGCAGCAATAGGAGTGGATATGCCCGGCGAAACACCGTACCCGCCGGAAGGGTCGCCCATTGCACTGGATGTGGGATTGACCACATTTGCCGCAGACAGCGGCGGCGGTAAGTTGGAAGCGCCCAAGCCGCTGGCAAAAAACCTATTGAGACTGCGGAGACTTCAGCGTCGGTGTGCTCGGAAGGTGGAAGAGCAGAAGAAAAAGATGGGCTTGGATGGTAAGGCAATACCGAAAGGTGTGCGCCTGCCCGTTTCCAGCAATCTCAAAAAGGCGCGACAGGAAGTGGCAAAGCTCCATCACCGCATCGGAGATATTCGTAAGGATTTTCTACACAAAACTTCGACGAAACTGGCGAAAACCAAGCCGGTGATCGTTGTGGAAGATCTGCACGTCAAGGGGATGGTCCGTAATTCCAAGCTCGCCAGGCACATTGCTGATGTATCATGGGGCAAGTTTAGACGGCAACTGGCTTACAAGTGCCGGAAGTTCCGTTCAGCTCTTGTGGTTACCCCACGTTTTCTTGCCAGCTCCAAGCTGTGTTCCTGCTGTGAACACCAATTGGAATCACTGGCGCTGTCTGTGCGAGACTGGACGTGCCCGGTGTGCGGAGCGCATCATGATCGAGATGTAAACGCGGCGAAGAACCTACTGAATTGGTATATTAAACATGGCGACATATATTTTGCCGCATAATTACAATGCAACCCTATAATTCATGCCACTTCATGCGACAATTGTTATGACGGTATGTTTAGTACCGTGAGTTCCACGGGATTTCAAGCCTGCGGAGTGCCCTCTGATGGGTCTGTACTGTTGTTTGGTGCTGATAGTCATGGCACGTTGAAACAGGAATCCAGCTTCAAAGCTGCCTACGAGTAGCTTTGAGTAGGTATGGAGGAACGGATATAATGGAGCAGCAGCTGCAGATGGCTGAAAAGGTCAGCGACAAAGCCGAGATATACTCAGTGGAAAGCATGGCGGATAATGTCTCATTCGAAAACGCGGCTTTAAAAGATATAGACAGCAGTATACAATCCGGGATCAGCCTGAGGATCATAAAAAACGGCACTCTGGGGTTTGCATATATAAAAAATCTCATCAACAGGGAGAATCTTATACAGAACGCCCTTGATTCACTTAAGGGAGGAGTTGATGGATTATTCGAATTTCCGGAAACAAAGGAACTGCCTTCACTTAATACTTACGACCCATCAATAGAGGGCCTGTCAAACTCGGCAATAGTTGAAGAATGCGTTAGAATTTGCGGGCTTCTGTCTCAGAAAACCAAAGGCCAATTAAACGTGTCGGCCCGGCGCTCAATAAGCGGCATAAGGATTATGAACAGTTCCGGCACGGATGTTTCCCTGAAGTCTTCCGCGTATGTCCTGGATGTGCAGATACTTTATCCTTATTCTTATGCCTCCTTGCATCGTCCCCTTATATCTAAAGCATTCGAAAAGGCCCCTGTTGAATATCTGGATTATCTTGCGGATACATATAATCAGTCTGTTAAGGAATTGGTCCCTGAAGGGAAAAAGATGAAGGTCCTGTTTTTGCCTGAAACAGTATATCTTTTGATGTGGAGAGTCCAGACGGCAACGAGCGGTCAGAGTATTTACCAAAATATTTCTCCTGTAGCAAATAAAGCCGGTGAAAAAATATTCGATGACAAGCTCTCTGTATTTGATGAGCCATTAGATGACTCTCTCCCCGGTGCGAGGGCATTTGACGATGAAGGGACCCCGTGCAACCCGTTTACGGTAATTGAAAAGGGCGTGCTGAAAAACTTTTATCACGACCTTTACTTTGCCCAAAAACTGAAGGCATTGCCGACAGGGCACGGGTTCAAAGGCTCGATATCTTCAAAGCCTGTCCCGTCGCTCCATCACCTTTCAATATCACCCGGCAATGTGCCATTTTCTGATCTCCTGCATTCCATTGATAGAGGGATAATCGTTGCGGGTGCTCTGGGAGCGCACAGCGGCAACATCCCGAACGGAGATTTTTCAATCGGGGTCTCTCCCGGGCTCTATGTCGAAGAAGGTAATATCATCGGGCATGTGAAAGACGCGATGGTTGCCGGGAATATATATGAAGTATTGAGAAATATCTGCGGGATAGAAGATACGAGCTACCCGAGTTTCGGAGGCAATTTCCCTTCTTTGTTATTTGACAATATTCCTGTGACGGTAAAACAATAGAATTCAGGAACGAAGCCTTTTATTAAATTTCATTTATCGTCAGCATCTGCCGGAGCTCTTCAATCAAGCCGACCTGCCCCTGATTGATTTTCTTTTTTGCCTCTGCGACCTCAAACCATGCGGCTTTATCTACTTCGGGAAATTCCTGCTGCCTGCCCGACCCGGCAGGCCATTCCATCGCAAAGGTATTACTTCTGACAGCCATTGGATCGCAATTTCCTTCGGCAGCCCATGCCTGTATCAATTTCCCGCTTTTCATCTTCGCGGGGGTAAGTTGAATAAGATGTCCGGAGACCTTAAACCCTGTTTCTTCCTTGAACTCACGCAATGCGGCTTCCAGAGGATCTTCGCCCGGATCAATTAACCCTTTCGGAATAGACCATGCGCCGATATCTTTATTGACCCAAAAAGGTCCGCCCGGATGGACCAGCAAAACCTGAATAGCTCCGGCATGATAGCGATACATGAATATCCCCGCGCTGATCTTCGATATCGCTTTGTTGTTTTTCAATTTTTTTGAAATAGGTGAGGTCAACGGGAATTTTTGCAGAAGGTGATTCATTTAATTAAGTTCATCTTTGAGCTTTTTACATTCCAACGGGTCGATATCACAAAAACCTATTTCATCGGCTTCATCACATGTGTCGCATATTTCCCAGTGTTCGCAGTGGATATCATTCATTAAAGGCCTGCCGCATTCTGAACACCATAAATATCCGCACTTCATGCAAAGCCCCACTGTGAAATCCTCTATGCCGTCTACACTGTCGCAGTCTTTTGTGTTAGTGCTGCCGCATTTCGGGCAATCGCCTATCATCACTTCTGCAATAAATTGTTCTTCGGAGATTGCCGAGGATTCCTCTATGGCCTTTTGTAAGGCTTCCTGTACATCTTTGGGCAAAGAATTCCATACTTCCCAAAAACTGTCTTTATCTTCCATCCGCCCCTCTTCTTCTTGCATAACTTATATCTATATTAATTATATCTTGAAATCTAAAAAGATTTCAGCAGATTTCGTATCCTTAACCCGAAAAATGCAGATATTGTTCAAAAAATTATTTAACTCGATGAATTTATCGAGAATATCGTTATGCTGGTAGTCATAAAAGATTCCTGGGGTCATTTGTTAAAGGTACACTAAGTGCCCTGCTTCATAAATTCGGTCACGTATTTCCCAGAGCTATGCGGCTAATGGAAAATGTACTATTGTAACCCTGCTTATCTTTTTGAGCAATTTGCCAAGATCCTGTCTTGTAAACTTCCACTCGAACGGCGTGGCGATTTTTTCATAATATTGTTCGAAGGAAATCAATCGGTTTTCAAGGGCCGAAAGCGAAGGGAAGGCATTAGGGGTCAGGGCTTTCCTTTGCAGGATCGAAAAATAGATTTCGATCTGATTCAGCCAGCTGGCATGAACTGGCCCATGAACAAGCTCCAGATTCGGATGCCTTTCCTTCAGTCGTGCGACCGACTTTACGCCGCGATGTGAGGAACCGTTGTCGACAATCCAGAAAACCCGTCTGGCTTCGTTATAGGGCGATTGTGCCATAACCTGCATCACTAATCGGTCGAATGGTGCAATCCCACTTTTTCTCTCGCAGCGTCCGAAAACTTTTGCCCGGTGAACATCGAGTGCAGCGATATATGCCCACGCACCGCATCGTTTGTACTCATGTTCCACCCTCATGGATGCACCTTGCGCTGGTGGCAGTGTTGGATGACGCCGAGATCGGGCCTGAATGCTTGTCTTCTCATCAGCCGATAGGACAAATTCGTCGTCTTTTAGGCATTTTTTATTCCAAACCCTCTCGTAAAGGTCGAGAATACGACCAGCTTTCGCAGTAAATTCAGGATCACGAGGAAAAATCCAGCAACGATGCTGCCACGGACGGATAGCATCTTCATTGAGCCAACGCCATACTGTGCAATCACTGATAGTAGAGACTAGTCCAGTCCGACGAGCCTCGCGAGTAATATCCGCTACACTGAATCGTGAGAGTGGGAGATTGTGTGTAGCAGGCAATTCGCAGGCCAGTGCCTTAATGCTCATGACCAGCTCTGGGGGAAAAAGCCCGAGGCCGACCCGAGCGAGGGCGTTCTTCAATACCGTGCAACCGTTCTTCAAAAAAACGTTTTCTCCACATGCTGACAACCTCCCGCCGCGTATTCAAACGGTGGGCTATTTCGTCGTTCGTTAACCCATCCGCGGCCAATAGAATCATCTTGGCGCGAAGTACTTGATAATACGGTAACGTATATTTTGTGGCACATCTCATCAAGTGTTCCACTTCCTCTGGCGTCAGCCTTATGCTATATGGACTTTTCCTTGGCATTGATGACCTCCTTACGATCAATCATGCCATATTCGATTCTATTTAGCAAGCTAATATTACGTTAGTGTAGTTATGATATTATGTACTAAGGTATCGAAAAATAATTAATTAATCTCCATACCCCGCCGTCTCTGCGGCGGGCACCTTACATCGTCGGGGTGCAGGGCGTCGGAGCGAAGCGCAGACCCTTGCCGACCCACGGGGTCTAATACCCCGCGGTGTCGAAACGAGCAAAGCGAGTTTAGTTTATTTCACAACACCCGCATTTTTCTAATTGCAGTCTTTGGATGAATAACATGGGTCTCATGATATACTTTGCATATGAAGAACCGGGAGATTGCGAGTATCTTCAATGATATTGCCGACCTGCTCGAGATCAAAGGTGAAAACCCATTCAGGATAAGGGCTTACAGACGCGCCGCGCTGAATTTGGAAAGTCTTGCCAGGGATGTTGCTGAGACGTCTAAAGACGAGTTGATGGAAGTCCCCGGCATCGGGCAGGACCTTGCGGGAAAAATTGAAGAATATGTGAAGACAGGAAGGCTGGAGTTTTATGAAGACCTTAAGAAAGGAGTGCCTGAAGGCCTCGGTGTGCTTCTGTCTGTCCCCGGCCTTGGCCCGAAAACCGCAAAGCTTCTTGCCGAAAAACTGAAGATAAAAAACCTGGGAGACCTTGAACGTTTTGCGAGGGAGCACAAACTCAGCGGCCTGCCGGGGATTAAGGAAAAGACAGAGGAGAATATCCTGAAAGGCATCGGGATGTTGAAACGAGGGATGGAGAGGCAGCCGTTGGGGAAGGTGCTGCCCGTTGCAAACGATATTTTAGACCATCTCGGAAAGAAAGCCCCCGTTAATAAGATCATTGTCGCAGGGAGTATCAGGAGATGGAAAGATACGGTTAAAGACATTGATATCCTCGCTACGTCACGGGACCCGAAGGCTGTTATGAGCGCCTTTATTCATCTGCCCCATGTCAAAGATGTCCTCATGCACGGCCCGACAAAATCGAGTGTCATAATACACGAAGGTCTTCAGGTTGATCTTCGTGTTGTTGAAGAGGAGAGCTTCGGCGCCGCTCTGGCATATTTTACAGGAAGCAAAGCCCATAATATCAGATTGAGAGAAATGGCGGTCAAAGCCGGCCTGAAGATAAATGAATACGGCATATTCAGGGAGAAGGACGATCAAAAAATCGGCGGCAGCAAAGAGGAAGATGTTTACAGGATACTCGGGCTTCCCTACATCCCACCCGAGTTGAGGGAAGATTCAGGGGAGATAGAAGCGGCAAGAGAAGGCAGGCTGCCAAATCTTGTCGCTTTAAGTGACATAAAAGGTGACCTCCATGTGCATACGAAACGAAGTGACGGGAGCCATGATTTTGAAGAATTGATTGCAATAGCGAGACAAAGAGGATATGAATATATAGCAATAACAGACCACTCCAAGGGTCTCGGCATTGCGAGGGGACTGAATGAAGAAAGACTGATAGAGGAGAAAAGGGAGATAGAGGCGTTTAATAAAAAGTTAAAGGGGTTCAAACTATTGGCCGGCGTGGAGGTGGATATACTAAGCGACGGACATATGGATCTGCCCGATGAAATTCTGAAACAGTTGGACATTGTGGTTGCATCGATTCATTCAGGATTCAGGCAGAGCAGAGACCGTATTACACAAAGAATAGTGTCTGCCTTGAGAAACCCTTATGTATCGGTGATAGCACATCCAACCGGACGGCTAATCGGAGAACGCGACCCGTATGACGTCGATATGGCCGAGGTTCTCAGGGTTGCCGCTGAAACAGGAACGGCAATGGAAATCAATGCTTATCCCCTCAGGCTGGATTTAAGCGACATGCATGCAAAGATGGCAAAAGAAATGGGGGTGCCTGTTGTAATAAGCACAGATACCCATGTGACCGACCAGTTTTCTTATATGTCTTATGGGGTATCGATTGCAAGAAGGGGTTGGATAGAGAAAAAGGATGTTCTGAATACAATGAGTTATAATAGTTTGATAAAAGCTTTAAAAAAGTGAGATATAATGAGATATCTGGAATAGAAATTGCTATTATATTCATTTTTAAATAAAATTGCGATAATCGGGAAATAATGAAAAAAGAAATATTCGTTTATGAGAGAGATGAAGATGTCCTTAAGTTTTTGAAATATTTCTTTAAGGGAAAAGATGCGTATTCGGCCCGTTTTATTAAAGAAAGGGATATCTTAAAACAAAGGCTGAAAAAGAAAGCGCCTGATGTCCTGATCATAGGCAGCACTGACGGGCTCAGGCATCTGACCTCTTCGGAGATTCAATGTCCCATCATAGCCGTTCTTCCCCCGGTTAAAGACGATAAAACCGTCGGCGCCGGTTCTGCGGTAAAACCGGAGGTGGATTGTTATCTGCTCAGTCCGTTCCATAAGGACGACCTTGATAATAAACTCATGACGGCAGTTAAGGGACAGCACTGGTTTGATATTTTTTACCGGGAAAAGAAAGACTTGCAGGCCATTATTGAGCTTACCTCCATCATTTCTTCGACTCTCAATCCCAAAGAAGTGCTCTATCATATTGTGAAGAAATTGTCTGAAATTGTTCAATTGACGCGGTGTTCCATGATAAGCATAAATGCCGATAATCAGAGATTTGCGAATATCGTTTCTTCATTCGAAGACCCGTCGATCACGAACTTGAAAATCGATCTCCGGAAATATCCGGAAATAAAAAAGGCATTGTCCGTTAAAAAGCTCATACTGATCAAAGACGCGCAAAGGGACCCTCTGATGAAAGAGGTTAGGGACATTATTGCTCCGATAGGAATTCGTTCTATTATTGTGGTCCCCGTGATCTTTCGCGACGAGGTCATAGGCTCCTTATTGTTGAGGACGTCAAGGGCGGGCCACTCTTTTACGAAAAGAGAAATAAAACTCTGCACCGCTTTTGCTAATTCCTCTGCGCACGCCCTGTATAATGCATTCTTGTATGAAAGTCTTGATAAGGAGAAGTCAAAGATAGAGAGGCTTGCGATCACGGACTATCTGACGGGCGTTTACAACATCAGATATTTCTACAACAGGCTTCAGGAAGAATTCAGTAGGGCTGAAAGGTATAAAATCCCCTTAAGTTGCATAATGTTCGATATCGACTATTTCAAAAAGATCAACGATACCTATGGACACAGGGTCGGAGATATGGTGCTCAGGGAATTTGCGCAATTTGTTAAGACGCGCACGAGAAAGTCCGATGTCTTCGCCAGATACGGAGGGGAAGAGTTTATCATGCTCCTGCCCCAGACAACGGCTAAAGGCGCGCTTTCCGAGGCAGAGCGACTTAAAGAGGCTGTCGGGTCACATCGGTTCCATGCCGATCATGGGGAGATCCGCATAGCGATTAGTATGGGGATATCATGCAGTCCTCATAAGAAGATAAAAAACTACGATGATCTAATAAATTCCGCTGACAATTCCTTATATGTTGCTAAGGCCAAGGGACGCGATCGGATCGTAGTAACCCCTTCTTAAGAAAGACCTTGGATTATTTCTTAAGGGTATATTAAGAAATCGAAAAATAACTTTTCCACAATCCCGATATCCATCGGGACATTATCTCAATTGCAATTTTTAGGTTAAAATAGACCTATGGATATAATAACCTCACATATAAATGCTGACTTCGATTCTCTTGCCTCAATGGTGGCTGCGAAGAAACTGTATCCAAAAGCGGAAATAGTTTTTCCCGGTTCCCAGGAGAAGAAACTCAGAGATTTTCTTGAGGTGTTCCATCCCACAACGATAAAACGCATAAAGGACATAGATCTTTCGAAGGTCACAAGGCTTATTATCGTAGACACAAAGCTGCCCGGAAGGATCGGTCCTTTGGCTGAACTGCTTTCCAATAAGAACATAAAAATACATATCTATGACCACCACCCGTTTAGTAAAGGTGATATCAGAGGTGAGGTTGAGGTAATCGAGAAGGTCGGGGCGACCGCGACCATTTTTGCGGAGATGCTGAAAAACAAAAAATTACACCCTGCGCCGATGGAAGCGACCATACTCGCATTGGGGATATATGAAGAGACAGGCTGTCTCCTTTTCCCTTCAACAACGGAGAGAGACCTCCTTGCCGCCGCATATCTCCTTAAAAGAGGGGCCAACCTGAATATTGCATCAAACTTCCTGAAGATGGAAATGAGCATGGAAGAATTCGATGTCCTGAACGAGCTTGTCCAGTCATCGAAGGAGTTTGTTATACAGGGGATCAGGATAAAGATAGGGAAGGCTTCACGAGAACAGTACCTTGGAGACGCGGCGCATTTTGCGCACAGGATGATGGACATGGAAGATATAGACGCAGTGATTGTCCTTCTGAGTATGGACGGGAAGATACTGATGGTCGCAAGGAGCAAGGTCCCCGAGCTTGATGTATCGAAAGTGATGAAGGAGTTTGGAGGAGGAGGGCATCCGACTGCTGCTTCGGCAACAATAAAAGAGGCGTCTCTCGAAGTCGTTGAAGAGAGACTGATCGATATGCTGGATTCATCCGTAAAACCCGGGAAGGTTGCAGCCGATATCATGACCCGCCCCGTCATCAGCGTTCAGTCTGATGTGCCCGTCAAGGATGCAGAGTCAATGATGACGCGGTATGGTGTTAATGTGCTGCCGGTCCTGGAGGGTGAAATCTATGCGGGTCTTATATCGCGCGAGATTGTGGAGAAGGCCTTATTCCATGGTTTCGGGAAAAGCCGGGCGATAGATTTTTCGACGCCTGACGCGATAATTGTAGATCCGTCCGCCCCGATCAGAATGATAGAGACATTGATGATCGAACAGAACCAGAGGTTCATGCCGGTTGTCGAGGACGGCAGGATTATCGGCGCAATAACGAGGACGGACCTGCTCCGCACTCTTTATGAAGAATTCCTCAGGAGGAGGAGGATAGAAGAAACCGTTACAAAGGAAAAGCCGACTATCGGGAGAAATTTATCTTCATGGCTCAAAGATAAGTTCCCGCCGGAGGTATACGGCCTCCTGAAACTTTCAGGAGAGGTAGCTGAAGAGTTGGGATTCGGCGCATATATTGTCGGAGGATCGGTGAGGGACCTGCTGCGGGGCGAAGCAAACCTTGATATTGATATCGTTATCGAAGGGGACGGTATTTCATTTGCAAGGGCATTCGGTGAAAGGCTGAGCGCAAAGGTGAGGACACATCAAAAGTTTGCTACTGCTCAGATCATCACTGATAAAATGAAACTCGACGTCGCAACTGCAAGGACGGAATACTACGAATCACCCGCGGCCTTGCCCAAGGTCGAGACGTCATCCATTAAGAAAGACCTTTACAGAAGAGACTTTACTATAAATACCCTCGCTATTAAATTAAACCCGAGGGATTTCGGCTTTCTCATAGATTTTTTCGGCGGACAGAGGGACTTAAGAGAGAAAGCGATCAGGGTGCTTCATAATCTCAGTTTTGTTGAAGATCCTACAAGGGCGTTCCGCGCGGTCAGATTTTCTGAAAGGTTCGGATTTAAGATCAGCAGGCATACGGAAAACCTTATTAAATCCGCTATTGAGATGAACCTATTCAACATGCTTTCAGGCCCGAGACTCTATGAAGAACTCCGCCTGGCATTTCATGAGACCGAGCCGATCAAAACATTGAGGAAACTTTCCGATATGGGCCTCCTGAAGGTCATACATCCCAGTCTTGTGTTTACAATAGAGCTTGAAACAACGCTCAAAGCGATGCAGGAGACACTCTCATGGTTTAACCTTCTTTTTCTCGAAGAAAAGACAGACAAAGGGGTCCTCTATCTTATGGCTTTACTTGCGGGGTTAAAGGAGGAGGATATAAAGGCTGTTGTGGATAGGCTGGCGCCGCCGCCAAGAGTGAGGGAGGTGATTTTGCAGGGAATTCCTCTGGCAAAGAACATATTGCGGAAGTTTCCCACTGGTGATCCGGTGGAGATACATAAACTCCTGAGCAATCTTAAACTCGAAGTTGTCCTGGTTTTGATGGCACTGAGCAAAGACAGAGAAAAGCAGAAGATGATATCCCATTATCTTACTGAATTGAGGAACGTTAAGACGGTCTTTAAGGGAGAGGACTTAAAGAGAATGGGTATTCATCCGGGGCCGGTCTATTCAAAAATTCTCACGAAACTCCTCGAAGAAAAGCTCAGGGGCAATCTTACAACGAGAGAAGATGAAGAGAAATTTGTAGAAGAATTTGTTAAAGGATAACCTCTCTTTGAGTTTTCCGCAAACTGTCTGTAATTTATTTTTTCAGTGATTTCCCTATTCTTTTTTCTATTGATTTTACCTTTTCATCTATCCTGTTGCGTTTCCCCTTCCTGTCATCGATAGATATCGTTGTAAGCGCTCTTTCCCCTTTTTTCATTACAGCCATATGGCATTTCTTGATGAGCTTTATTATCTCATCCCATTCGCCTTCAACAACCGTGCCCATCGGGTTAATCTTGTAAGGGAGACCGCTTGCATCGACGATCTTCAATACTTCCGCGAGACGGTCGCCTATACTGCTGCCCATACCTATTGGAACTATGCTGAATTCCGCAAGCATACAACACCTCCTTGGCTGATTAAATACACACTATAAAAAGTGATGATAGCAAAAGGTTTCTTAAAAGAAAAGGGGCAAGAATAACTCGCCCCTTTTTATGAAAGCTATTATATTATTTTACTGCGTCTTTGAGAGATTTGCCTGATGTAAACTTCGGTATCTTTGCGGCAGGAATGGTGATAACAGCCCCGGTCCTGGGATTACGGCCCTTCCTGGATTTTCTTTTCACGACCGAGAAGGTCCCGAACCCGACGAGAGTGACCTTCTGCCCTTTCTTTAACGCTGCCCTGATAGAAGTAAGAGTTGAATCCAGCGCTCTTGAGGCATCTGCCTTGCTCAACCCTGTGCCGGATGCGATCTTGTCAATAAGCTCCGCTTTTGTCATCTATTATTTCCCCCCTTTCATGGAAATAGAATTAGTTAATAATAATAAATAATGCTGAGATAACAGTATCAAGGAAGAAATCCATTTGTCAAGCCAAAAATGAGCCTTTATTGTTAGAAAAACTCGTGCCAGATAATGGTTTGCGTCTGTACATTTTTATGTGTGAGATTAAGCACGAGCATATTAAGGCGGTAAAAGCGATAGCCCCGTTTGTTCTGCGGCGACCAAAGGTTGATAAAATACTCAGGCATATGATATCTTTAACAATATGCCGGCATCAGAGAGTCTCGTGTTAAAGCCCTAATACGCATTGGAAATTTATAAAATAAGACAAAAACTGATTTCGTAGTTTATATTTTTAAATGGCTAGCAATCAATTTCCTGTAATCATTTTCCCTAATAATCCGCGCAGTCCCGATATAGAAAAACCAGGCTTCAGCAGTGGTCTTTATCTGAAATCTGCCGCGTCAGTATGGTTAATTCTTTTGTCGGTGGTTTGTATCATGGTTTTTCTTGATCCTTTTGGACACACCGTTACTCCTGTTTATCACATGGCGGTCGAGAAATGGCTTTCGAATGAATCTCTTTATTCCAGCAATGTGATGCACTATTTCCCGCAGTTTGTTTTTATGTTTATGCCGTTCCACCTTTGTCCGGTTCCTGTCGGTGACATCCTTTGGAGAATAATTTCTGTCGGATTATTAGCATGGAGCTTATGGAGGCTTGTCGGTCTTGAAGGTTCACCGAGAAACGCTGAGCTTTTTTTATATGTCTCTTTGCTTGCGATCGCGCCGTGTATCGGCGCAATACGGAACGGGCAGGCCAACGTTGTTTTCGCCGCCTTAACGATTCATGCTGCTGTTTCGATTGCCCGGTCACAATGGTGGATTGCGACGGTTTGCCTTATTGTTGCTTTAATAAGCAAGCCTATTGGATTGGTAATGATGCTGCTTGCATCCGCGGTCTATCGGCCCCTCATCCCGAGACTCTGCATCGGCTTGGCTCTTTTTTTGTCGTTCCCTTTTTTCTTCGGCGGTCCTTTTTATGTATTCTCGCAGTATCAGCAATTTTATTATCATATGATTCAGTGTTCTCTTATCCTTAAACACATTTTCGCCGATCTTAACGGCCTCCTGAGATTTATCGGTATCGGCCTGCCGGGAAATGTTTCGCAAATCGTCCGGATTTGTGCCGGCATAGTAACATTGGGTCTGTGGTGGGTGGGGTCTGCCCGCACCAAAGAGCCTGAACGGGCATGGCTTCTCCTTGGCCTGACTACTGCCTATCTTATGCTTTTTAACCCAATGACCGAAGTGAACAGTTATGTCATCGTGGCGCCCGTCATTGCGTTTTATGCAGTCCATTTTCTAAAGATCGAAGACAGTCCCGTACTCGGTTGGGGGTTAGCGCTGAGCGGACTTTCAATCGGCCTTTTACCTGAGATCTTCAGCCATGCGGTCCGTGGATTCGGACTATTATGGGATCCGTTGATGGCGATTGTCTTTTTTGTTTTTTTAGTGTCTATGGTCTTATCAAAATGGTCACCGAAGAAAAAGTCTCTCCAGATACCTCTGCCTTAGGAAAAGACATCCTTTTTTTAAAAAACTGTCTTTTTCAGATCAACCCGAAAAATGCGGATATTGTTCACAAAATTATTTAACTCGATAAATTTATATTGAGAATATAGTTATGTCGGTGATCATAAAAATATTCCTGGGGTCATACACATAAGGGTACACTTAGGTATCGAAAAATAATTTTTTCACAACACCCGCATTTTTCTAATCGCAGTTTATTAAGTCTATATATAGTAGCCCATCGATTCTATTCATACAGAATATTGATTCCAAAATTTTTTTCTTGACATTCGATTTTAATATATATATATTGATGTGGAGGAAAGTGGTAAAAGGTGGAGGAGAAATGTCTGCTTTCTCAGGTAAATATTACTACACGGTTGATCCAAAAGGAAGAATTATAATTCCCGCTCCTTTCAGGGAGATTATTACAAGTAATTATAGCGCAAAACTTTGTGTTACGAATGCGCCATTTGATAAGTGTCTTTATATATATCCTATGGAGGAATGGAATAAGCTGCAGGATCAAGTGCGGACAAAGCCGAAATCTGATGAGGCGATAAGATTTTTCTTAAGGAGAGTAGTAGCATCAGCCATCGAAGTTGATATGGACAAACAAGGAAGGGTTCTCGTCCCTGCTGCCCTCAGGGAGGATGCGAATATCAATTCGAATGTTGTTATGGCCGGGCAGATAGAAAGGATTGAATTATGGGACAGAAGTGAGTGGGACTCCTTATTTGATCCTGCAAAGATAGATAGAAAAGCTATTGAAGAAAGACTTGCAACCCATGGTCTTTAAGCTTATATAGACAGGAGATTAACTATAGAGACTACGCATCTGCCGGTTATGCAGCACGAGGTGATTGAGATGCTTAAGCCCGGGCAGGGGGGAGTGTATGTAGATGCAACGATCGGAGCCGGGGGACATGCTGAAAAGATATTGGCCCGTATCGGTCCGGAAGGAAAACTCATCGGAATAGACAGAGATGCTGATGCCCTGAAAATAACAGAAAGAAAGCTGTCGGATAAAAGGGTTGTTTTGAAAAGGGGGAGTTTTTCGGATATGGAAGGTCTGCTCCATGAAGAAAGGATATCCGTGGTTGACGGAATTCTTTTTGACCTTGGTGTATCAATGATGCAGTTAAAGGACCTTAACAGAGGATTTAGCTTTTCCTCTGTCGAACGTCTCGATATGAGAATGGATGAAAGGCAGAAGGTGTCCGCATGGGATGTCGTGAACAAATACCCGGAAAAAGAGCTTGAACGGATACTGAAAGATTTCGGTGAGGAGCACCTGTCAAGAAAGATAGCCAGGGCAATAATCATGGTAAGGGGTAAAAAACCGATTCAAACAGGCGTTGAACTGTCCAAAATCGTGGAAGGCGCTTATGGCGGAAGGGGGAGATTGCATCCCGCTACAAGGACATTCCAGGCATTGAGGATTGAGGTCAATAAAGAGCTTGACCAACTGACAAAAGGGCTTAAAGCGGCCCTGCGTCTCCTTAAGAAAGGCGGCAGGTTGTGCGTTATCGCATATCACTCCTTAGAGGACAGGGTTGTAAAGCACTTTCTGGCGGATTGCTCGAAAAGCGGTTTGATGAAGATAATCACGAAGAAGCCGATAACTCCGTTACTTGAAGAGCAAAGATTCAATCCCTCTTCAAGGAGCGCAAAACTCAGAGCGGCGGAAAGGATATGATGCGGAAAGGCATTCTGAGCATGTTGTCTTTCATCGTCAAACCTTGCCTGATCATCCTACTGATCTTTGGGGTATTCGGCGTTGTTTATATCAGGTCAAGCTTTTTGAGATTGGAATATAGCCTCGGTGAACTCGAAACAAAAAAGATGAATTATCTTAGGGAAAGAAAGATACTGCTTGCCGAAAAGATAAGCCTGCTGTCTTTTGCAAAATTTGAGGGGGATCAAAGGGGCAGCGACAGTTTTATCTTGCCTGACAGGATTAAGGTAATTCACGTAGATAGGCAGAAAAGATTTTTGCCTTATAAGGCCTCTCTGGAGAGAAAGCAATTGTCCGAACCTTAAAGAGACGGGGGTGGGGGGTTGAGTAAAAAAAGGGCGATCATCCTCAATACTGCAATAATCTTTAGTTTTATATTAATATCTCTGCGCCTTGTTGACCTGATGGTCATCAACCATAAGCGTTTGACGGATAAGGCGAACCAGCAGCATATAAAAGTTGAAGATATCCAGGTCAGAAGGGGGATAATATTCGACAGGCGCGGCAGGGAACTTGCGCTGAATCTCGACCTCGAATCTCTTTACGGTAACCCTGATAGCCTTAATCTTGACGATGAAGGAGTAAAAAAACTTGCATCGGTGATAGAAAAAAATCCCGGAGATATTATCTCAAAAATTCCTCAGGAAGGGAAATTTGTGTGGATAGAGAGGAAGCTCGATCCGGATATCGCAGATAAAGTAAAGGGGTTGGACATCGATGGATTGGGGTTTATGACGGAGGCAAAGAGATTTTATCCGAAAGGAGAACTCGCCTCTCATATCCTCGGGTTTGTCGGTGTTGACAATCAGGCGCTTGAAGGTGTCGAGTTAAAATATAACAAATATCTTAAAACCACAGGCGGGAAAGTATTCCTGGAGAGGGACGCAAGCGGCAGGACATTGTCATCGGGAGTGAATACAGAGGCCAAGGGGAATAACATTGTGCTGACAATAGATGAAGTGTTGCAGCGCCTTGTTGAGAAGGAGCTCGATAAAGCCATGTCGCAATGGAGGGCTGCCGCCGCTTCAGTAATCATGATGGACCCTTTTACAGGAGAGATACTCGCCCTTGCAAACAGGCCTGCATACGACCCGAACAAAGGGAGTAAAGCGGGCGCTAACGAGAAGCGGAACAGGGCCATTACCGATTGCTATGAGCCGGGATCGACATTCAAGATAATAATCGGCACAGGTTCACTCGAAGAGAACATAGTAAAACCGGGCACATTATTTGATGTCAGCAGGGGAGGGATAGACGTCGGAGGGAAGACTATCCGGGATGTCCACAAGCACGGAGTCCTTACTTTTAAGGAGGTCATCCAGAAATCTTCGAATGTAGGTTCAATCATGATCGGCATGAAGCTCGGTAGGGAAAGGGTTTACAAATATGCAAAGCTGTTGGGTATCGGCGAAAAGACAGGAATAGACCTTGTGGGTGAGGTTTCAGGCTGGATACATTCGCCTGAAAGGTGGTCGAGTACATCCATCGGCGCAATACCTATCGGGCAGGAGGTCGCTGTGACACCTTTACAGATTCTAAGAGCTTATTCAGCGGTTGCCAATGGCGGGTTTCTTGTCAGGCCGCATGTTGTGACCGAGATAATCTCACCTGAGGGACAGATTATCGCGTCAATGAAGGACAAAGAAATGAAACGGGTTCTTTCTGCAAAAACTGCGGAAACCTTTAAAGATATATTAAAAAGCGTTACAGAAGAAGGCGGGACAGGAAAGGGCGCAGCGGTAGAAGGGAATGAGGTGGCCGGCAAAACAGGCACCGCGCAGATAATAAACCCCTTAACAAAAAGGTATTCGAAAGAAAAGTATGTCAGCTCGTTTGTGGGGTTTGTGCCGGCCGACAAACCGAGGTTTGCAATAATCGTCGTCGTTTATGAGCCGAAAGGCGCGATTTATGGCGGCGCGGTGGCCGCGCCTGTCTTCAAGGAGATTGCGAGCCAATCATTGTCGTATCTTGATGTGCCGATGGAAGACAATCGTTCCCGCAATCCTTTGATGGTTTTGAGATGATGCTGAAACAGATACTCGATGATTGTCGTTATATGAGTAATAATATAGATATGGAGAGAGATATATCAGGGATAGCGTATGATTCACGAAACGTTAAGGATGGATATCTTTTCGTCGCGATAAAAGGAGAAAAGGTTGACGGGCACGATTTTATCAAAGACGCGGGAGAAAGGGGCGCGGTCGCGGTAGTGTGCGAGCGCAATTATGCAAAATACAACCTGTCTCAATCGGAGATGAACGAGGAAAGTAATTCGGAATTCTCTTTAATACACGTCGATAACAGCAGGATAGCGCTGGCATGCATAGCGAATAATTTTTACGAAAGACCGTCGGAGAAATTGACGTTAATAGGCATAACCGGTACAAACGGAAAGACGACGACCACATATCTGCTGAAGTCTATTCTTGAATCATGGGGGCGGCATGTTGGACTCATCGGCACTATTCAATATATGATAAAAGATAGGGTCTGCCCCGCGCTCCATACAACACCTGAATCCCTCGAGTTTCAGTGTCTTTTAAGGGAGATGTTTTTATCGGGATGTACTCATGTTATCTCAGAGGTCTCTTCTCACGCCCTTGCGCAGCATAGGGCGGACAGAGCTGTCTTCCATACGGCAGTGTTTACTAATCTTACAAGGGACCATCTGGATTTTCATAAAACAATGGAGGATTACTTTAAGGTAAAAGAGAGGCTGTTTACAGAACTTCTCGATGATAAAGGTACGGTTGTCCTCAATGCGGATGACCCCTACGGGAGGAGACTGGGTTCTGAGCTGAAAACCGCCGGCAATGGCTATAAAAATATATTGACATACGGCCTTGGGAAAGGGGCGGATATCGCTGCCGGAGATATTGGCAACTCAATCCTGGGGTTGAGATTTAAGCTCTCGTTTAATGGGGAAAACTTTTATATTACATCTCCGCTGATGGGACTCCCTAATGTATATAACATATTGTCTGCGGTGGGGGCCTCGATATCATTGGGTGTGTCCTGGCAGGCAATTCTTGAAGGCATTGCAAAAACGGGAAATATACCGGGCAGGTTTGAAAGGGTTGATATAGGACAAAGCTTTTTATGCGTTATTGATTATGCTCATACTGAAGATGCGCTCGAAAGGCTGATATCTACCGCAAGGGAGCTGATTGCGTCCTCCCATCCCCACCTTACTAAGGGGGGGTATGAGGGGGGTGAGTACTCCACGGTAGCCGCTCGTCATCCCCGGCTCATCACCGTATTCGGCTGCGGGGGAGACAGGGACCGGGGCAAGAGGCCTGTGATGGGAGCGATTGCAACGAGGCTCAGTGACGTTGTGATTATCACCTCTGATAATCCGAGGTCTGAAGAACCGACAGCAATCATTAAGGATATCGAAGAAGGGACGATAAGGAAAAACTATATCATAGAGACTGACAGAAGACAGGCCATTGTGAAGGCAGTTGAAACGGCTGATGACGGCGACCTCATTCTCATCGCAGGGAAAGGGCATGAAGATTATCAGGAGATAAAAGGCGTCAGGTTTCATTTCAGCGACAGGGATGAGCTGACAAAGGCAATCAAAGATAAATTAAGAATTGATAATACTCAATGAATACTTTGGAATGCAGTAAAACAGATAGTACGGACATGTTAAAAACCGAAGACATTATAGAGGCAACGGGCGGTAATGTCATTTATGGAAATGCAAGGCCTTTTACAGGGGTTTGCATAGATTCAAGGCAAATAAAGGAAGACGAGCTGTTCATAGCGCTTAAAGGTGACAGATTCGATGGACATGATTTCCTCACGGAGGCATTGGAGAAAGGAAGTGGCGCTATCGTAAGCCTTCACGCAGTGAAACCTGTCAGGGATAAAACGATATTCCGTGTGAACAATACATTAAAGGCATTGCAGGATTTAGCGCGTTTTATGCGTTTCCGAAAGGATGTCCCGGTTGTTGCTATAACCGGTTCGAACGGAAAGACAACGACAAAGGAGTTGGTCGCTTCAATCCTTGCGAAGAAATATCGGGTATTGAAGAATACAGGGAATCTGAATAACCATATCGGTCTTCCTTTGACTCTGACAAAGATAAGCGATGAGGACGAAGTTGTTGTACTTGAGATGGGTGCGAGCGGACCCGGTGAAATCAAGGAACTCTGCAGGATAGCGGCCCCTGATTACGGAATCTTGACGAATATAAGCCGTGCCCATCTTCAGGGATTTAAGGATATTGAAACAATAAGAAAGACGAAGCTGGAACTTATAGACACTGTGAAGACGGCTATTGTTAATGCGGATGATATTTTTATGATGGAAGGAGTTCATGCGTCAGGGTTTAGAGGTTTGCTAATCAGATACGGGATAAAAAACCCTGCGGAGATCAGTGCCGCTGATATAAAACTGTATGATAGAGGTTCAAGCTTTACATTGCATACCGCCGGGGATAAGTCTGTGGCAGTCAACTCAAAGGTATCGGGGATGTTTAATATTTACAACATCCTCGCAGCTGCTTCAGTCGGCCATCTCATGAACATTGACCCAACGGATTTGAAGGATGCGATCGACTCTTTCACAGGCGTTCCGATGAGGCTTGAGCTAATAGAATTGAATGGGATTAAGGTGATTAGTGACGTCTATAATGCCAACCCTGCGTCAATGGAAGAAGCTGTGAAAGAGCTTGTCAGAATAAAGAAAGGAAGGGCAATCGCTGTCCTTGGAGATATGCTGGAGCTCGGACCATATGAAGAGGAGGCCCACAGAAAAATCGGCATCTTGATGTCGGAGCTTCCGGTTGACATCTTTATTGCAGTGGGACATCGTATGGCATTCGCCGCGTCTGAATTTAAGGGGGAGGTTCATAAACTGAATACCTCAACGGAAGCAGGAAGGATGTTAAAAGATCTTGATAAAAAGGGAGATACGGTTCTAATAAAGGGATCGAGGGGAATGAACATGGAAAAGGTTCTGGAGGAATATGCTCTATAGCCTTTTATATGGCCTGCATGATTGGTTTTCGCCCCTGAATGTCTTCAGATATATAACATTCAGGACATCGTTGGCTATTATTACAGCGATGCTTTTTGCTTTGTTGCTGGGGCCTCGGATAATCGGTAAACTCAAGAAATTGAGCTTGACCCAGCATATACGCGATGACGGCCCCAAGGCCCATATGGGCAAAGAAGGCACGCCTACCATGGGGGGGCTTCTTATTATCCTCTGTATCCTCCTCTCTATACTGATGTGGGGTGACCTCAGAAATATCTATATCTGGGTAATGATTATTCCATTGATAGGGTTTGGGGGAATAGGTTTTCTTGATGATTATCTGAAAATTGCGAGGAACAGCCACAAAGGTCTCAGGGCTTATCAAAAATTCGGACTTCAGATAGTCCTTGCTGTGCTTATTGGACTATTCCTTTACATGAACCCCAAAGACCCCTATGCAGATGTGCTGAGCATCCCTTTTTTTAAGAAATGGCTCGTTGATCTTGGACTGCTCTATATACCTTTTTCGGTGGTGGTCATGGTAGGTTCATCAAATGCCGTTAACCTCACCGACGGTATAGACGGGCTTGCGATCGGTCTTGTCGCTGTAGCGGTCCTGGCCAATGGGGTACTTGTTTATATATCCGGGAATAAGGTATTGGCACAGTATCTCCAGGTTTTGTATCTGTCCGGTACCGGGGAGCTTACGGTTTTTTGCGGCGCAATGTTCGGGGCCGCGCTGGGGTTCCTATGGTTCAACTCTTATCCGGCAGATGTTTTTATGGGCGATGTGGGGTCTCTCGCGCTTGGCGGTACACTCGGTACCCTTGCTGTAATAACTAAGCACGAGATAGTTTTGGCCATTGTCGGCGGTATCTTTGTTATCGAGACAATCTCCGTAATGGTGCAGGTGGCATCCTTCAAGCTTACAGGAAAAAGGGTTTTCAGAATGGCGCCCATCCATCACCATTTTGAGTTGAAGGGCTGGCCTGAGCCGAAGGTAATCATAAGGTTCTGGATAATCGGAATCATGCTTGCTCTCTTGAGCCTGGCAACTTTAAAAGTGAGGTGATTATGAACAAAAGTATACAGAATATAGCAGTCCGTAGAAAGGGAAAGAATAAAAGGTATTTATTTATTTTCCTGTTTGCTGTCTGCTGTTTGCTGCCTGCCGGCTCTTTCGCTGGTGAGATTCGGTCCCGTGCCGCTGTAGCGATAGATGTGTCAACGGGGAAGACCCTTTACGCAAAAAACCCTGATCTCAGATGCGCTCCGGCGAGCACAACAAAACTGATGACCGCAATAGTCGCGATAGAAAATGCTGACTTTAAGGATGTTGTTACGATAAGCAGGAATGCGTCTCTCGTCTCCCCCCATAAGGCGGGGTTTAAAGCCGGCGATAAGGTAACGATAGAGAAGCTCTTGTATGCTGCGCTTATCGGCTCTGCGAACGATGCAGCCGTTGCTCTTGCAGAAGGGGTTGCCGGCTCCGAGGCTGAATTTGTCGAACTCATGAACAGAAAGGCCGCGACAATCGGTGCAAGGAATACGAGATTCATAAATCCTAACGGGCTTCCGGGACCCGGACAATATACCACTGCGTCAGATTTATCAAAGATAATGAATTATGCGCTCAGATATCCAAAGCTGAGGGAGATCATAGGGACCCGCGTTGCGGAGATCTCGACACAGAGCGGTAAAACCATATTTTTGAAGAACACGAACAGGCTTTTATGGTCCGATGAAGAACTTGTTGGAGGAAAGACGGGATATACACGAAAAGCAAGACACTGCTTTGTATGCGCTGCCGAACGCGACAAAGATACGGTCATTGTCGCAATTCTCGGCAGTCCGAGCAGGGATGAACTCTGGAAAGAGTCGGAAACACTTATCGGGAAGGGATTTGAAGTAAAAGGAAACAGGGAGAACCCGGTTGTTTATGTTACACAGATAGACAGCGATTCATTTGATTCAGAGAAAGCATCCTTCAAGAAAAGGTCAAAAATCAAAGGTCAAAAATCAAAAATACACAAGGGTAAAAGATATATAGCACAGAAGGCTGGAAAACATAAGAAGGCAACGGCATTGGCAAAGAGCAAGTGTAAAGCAAAGATATATGCAAAATGCAAGAGCACTAAAAGGAAGAATTACAGGGTTGCAAAGAAAGGCGCAATTGAAAGAAGTGAAGGGTAAAAATGTTGCGGTCGTCGGTCTTGCGAGGAGTGGAGCAGGCGCCGCAAACCTGCTTTCTGAACTCGGCGCAAAGGTGACCGTGACAGACATAAAAACAGAGGAAGAGTTGAAGGATTTCATTCCGGGGCTTAATCCGTCCGTCAGGCTTTCTCTCGGATCACATCCTGCGGGTATTTTTATTAACGCTGATCTTGTGGTAGTAAGCCCCGGAGTCCCGCTTGATATCCGGCCTGTTCTTGACGCGCGATCGAGAGGGGTCCCGATTATAGGTGAACTTGAACTTGCATATCAAACGGTAAACAGCCTGCAGGATAGAGTGCAGATACCGTTCCTCTCCGTTACCGGAACAAACGGGAAATCAACAACTACAGCGTTGCTTGACTTCATGATGAAAAAGGCCGGATTCAGAACAATCCTCGGAGGGAATATCGGAAATGCACTGACAGAGGAAGTTTATAAGCAGAAAATATTCGGCAGGGAACAATCGGTAGATTTTATCGTTGCCGAGGTGTCGAGCTTTCAGCTTGAAACTATAGTGGAGTTCAGGCCGAAGGTTGCCGCGATAGTCAATATTACTCCCGACCACCTCGACAGGTATCATTCATCGGATGAGTACAGCAGCGCAAAGGCAAGGATGTTCGAAAACCAGAAGAAGGAAGACTCCCTGGTATTGAACTTTGATGACGCCGGAACAATGAAAGTATTTAGAGACTCGTTGAGAACTCGGAGTTCGGAGTTTCCCAAAACCTTTTTCTTCAGCAGGAAAGGAGAAGTCAACGGCATCTATTCTAAAAATGGTGTTGTTTATTGCAATTTTAAGGACTCAGAACTCATGACTCAGAACTCAGAACTTATAAAGGCCGATGAGATAAAAATAAAAGGTGTCCATAACCTGGAGAACGCCATGGCTGCTTCAGCCATGGCTCTCCTTGCAGGCTGTCCTGTCGGGGCGGTTATAGAATCCCTGAAGGAATTCCAGGGTCTTGAGCACAGGCTCGAATTTGTCAGAGAACTGAACGGGGTTTCATATTTTAATGATTCAAAGGGAACGAATGTCGGAGCGGTCATGAAGTCACTCGAAAGTTTTTCAAGTCCCGTTATTCTGATAGCTGGAGGCAGAGATAAGGCGGGTGACTTCTCTATATTAAAGGGATTGGTAAAAGAAAGAGTGAAGTCAATTGTACTTATAGGAGAAGCAAGTCAAACGATCAGGAAGGCCCTTGGAGATATCTCTGATACCGTTATGGCCGTAGATTTACGGGACGCCGTAAACAAAGCAAGAAGCATAGCGTTAAAAAGAGATATTGTTCTCCTTTCGCCTGCATGCGCCAGTTTCGATATGTTTTTAAATTTTGAGGACAGAGGGAAACAATTCAAAAAGATCGTAATGGAAATGGAACAATGAGGAAATACGACAAGTGGCTCTTGCTCGTGACGGCTTTGCTCATAGGATTCGGAGCGCTCATGATATACAGCTCCACATCCGTCATTACGCCTGTCCTCGCAAAGAAAAAGATTTCGGAATTTTATTATTTTAAGCGGCATCTATTTACAATCATCATAGGGTTCTGTTTCCTTGTCTTTGCTTACTTCAAACTGAAACCTTCTTATATGAAAAAAATTGCCGTTACCCTTCTGATCTTTTCAGGTGTGCTTCTTATACTCGTTTTTCTGCCCGGCATTGGGGTTACAGCAGGCGGCGCGAGGCGGTGGATAAGGCTGTGGCCTTCTACCTTCCAGCCGTCGGAACTCGTAAAGCTCTCTATGGTTATATTCCTTGCGAAGTATATGTCTATGCCTGATTACAAAATAGATAGCTTTGTATCATTCATAAAACCTGTCCTTATTATGGCTTTATTTCAGCTGGCCATACTGAAACAACCCGATTTCGGGGCTGCCATGAGTCTTGCGTTTCTCACGTTTGCAATGCTCTTTCTTTCGGGGATCAGGATAAGGTATCTCGCTTCCTTGCTGGTCCTTGCCGTGCCGGTAATCATAAAATTGGCCATGGAGCCTTATCGCCTGAAGAGAATAATCAGCTTTCTTGACCCATGGAAAGATCCGCAGGGGTGCGGCTTTCAGCTGGTGCAGTCCTTTATAGCGCTCGGGAGCGGAGGGTTGACGGGAGTGGGTCTTGGAAGTTCGAAACAGAAATTATCGTACCTCCCCGAGTCGCACACGGATTTTATATTTTCCATTATAGGTGAAGAGTTCGGGCTAATCGGGGTCTTATTTGTGATAACGCTTTTTCTCATTTTATTCATAAAAGGGATATCCATTGCCAACAGGGCAAAGGACAGTTTTGTCTATTACCTTACTGTAGGACTTTCTATGATGATAGCTCTGCAGGCGCTTATTAACTTTGCGGTTGCAACAGGCCTGGTCCCCACAAAAGGGCTGCCCTTACCATTTGTGAGCTACGGCGGCTCTTCACTCCTTGTTAACATGACGGCGATAGGTATGCTCCTGAACATATCCAAGGGTGAAGAGAGTCAGCCGTTAGTATATGACCGCGAAATGATTATAAGGAGAAAAGCAAGGCGAAATGTATACGGCAACAATTCAGCCGCGAGATAATCGTCGATCCATACCCGCCTGTCGGAGAGTTGGATGAAGACTTTTTCATGAGGCTGATAATAGCGGGGGGTGGTACAGGAGGGCATCTCTTTCCGGGGCTGGCGGTTGCTGAGGAGTTTAAGCACAGAGACCCTTCAGCAGAGGTAGTATTCGTCGGGACCGAACATGGAATAGAAGCGAGGGTAATCCCGCGCGAGGGATATCCGATCAAGTTTTTGAGGGCGGAAGGTTTGGTAGGGGTGTCTGTACTAAAAAAGATAAAGGCGATGATAAAGCTGTTCTTCTCTTTTGTTGAGTCATTTAATATTATTAAGACCGTTAAGCCTGATATCGTGATCGGCGTCGGCGGGTACGCGTCCGGGGCGATAATGGTTGCCGCGTTCCTTATGTCGATACCGACCATTATACTCGAACAGAATTCGGTCCCAGGCCTTACAAATAAAATTCTTGGGAAGGTCGTCAATACAATCTGCGTGACGTACCAGGAGAGTATCTCGTTTTTCCCGAGGGACAAGACTTTTCTTGCTGGAAACCCTGTCAGGATGCAGGTGCTGAAGGGTAACATAGAGTCCGCATACAGGCTTTTTTCTCTTGAGAAGGGGTTGTTTACCATATTGATCTTTGGCGGCAGTTCAGGCGCAAGGAGAATAAATACGGCGTTGGTAGATGCGCTTAACCATATGCATGACCTGAGAGCGGATATTCAATTCCTCCATCAGACAGGACCGCACGATTATGAAAATATCAGGGGAGCGTACAGGGAAAAGGGATTCAAAGGAACGATAACCCCGTTTATCTATCAAATGGGAGAAGCATATGCCGTAGCCGATTTAGTCATCTCAAGGGCAGGCGCGACGACCTTGGCAGAATTGACCGCTCTGGGGAAACCGGCAATATTAATCCCTTATCCTTTTGCCGCCGGAAGACATCAGGAAATGAACGCGAGAAAACTTCTCAAAATGGGAGCAGCGAAAATGATACTTGACGGCGAACTGCAGGGCGAAACTTTGGCAGGCGCTTTAAGGGAATTATATCTGAACCGGACTTTAAGGTCGGAGATGCAGAGAAACAGCAAGGCGGTCGGAAGGCCGGAGGCATGTTCAAAAATAGTTGATATTGCGATGGCCCTTATTAAACAGTCGATAGTAGTCAGCTCAAAGGAACGTAAGGATAATGTTTGAAAGATACAGGGTGATACATTTTGTCGGGATAGGCGGAATAGGCATGTCCGGGATTGCAGAAGTGCTCAGTAATCTCGGATACGAAGTGACGGGCTCCGATTTAAAAGTCTCGAAGACGACAGCGAGATTACAAGGTTTGGGGATAAAGGTTTACACAGGACATAAAGCGGAAAATATAGATGACGCGCATGTAGTAGTCATATCATCGGCGGTTTCAATGGATAATCCGGAGGTGATTGAAGCAAAAAGAAGATCTATTCCGGTAATACCGCGCGCAGAAATGCTCGCAGAGCTGGCAAGACTGAAATACGGGATACTCGTTGCGGGAGCTCACGGCAAAACTACGACAACGTCTTTAATATCAACAGTCCTTGCCCATGGCGGGTTCGATCCGACTGTTGTTATAGGTGGAAGACTGAAGGCAACCGGAAGCAATGCAAGGCTCGGACAGGGAGAGTTCCTTGTGGCCGAGGCGGATGAAAGCGACGGTTCGTTCCTGAAGCTGTCTCCGACAATTGCGGTTGTCACAAATATTGACAGAGAACACATGGATTTTTTCAAGACAATGGATTCATTGAAAGATGCTTTCCTTTCTTTCATAAATAAGGTCCCATTCTATGGCGCAGCAATAGTGTGCTTTGAAAATGACCATCTGCGGGAACTTCTGCCGTATATCCACAGGAGATGCATAACCTACGGGCTTACCAAGGACGCGCTGCTTTATGCTGAAAATATCAGAAAAGGTTTTATGTCGTCAAGCTTTGACGCGGTTTATAAAGGTAAGCACATAGGGGCTTTCGAACTCCCTGCGCCGGGAACACACAACATTCTCAACAGTCTTGCAGCTATTGGAGCGGCATTGCTTCTGAAGGTGGATATCACGGTCATTCAACATGCGCTGGAAGGTTTTAGCGGAATACAGAGACGATTGGAGTTCAAAGGCGAGATAAACAGGGTAAGAGTTTACGATGATTATGGACATCATCCTGCAGAGATTCAGGCAACATTAAAAGCCGTAAAAGAAGGGCTTGTCGCCGGGAATCAGTATGCGACCGGGAAACCTGAAGGCAGCGCGCGCGACAGCAAACGGTTGATTGTTTTGTTCCAGCCCCATAGATATACGAGAACAAAAGACCTGGCTGATGATTTCTCGGTTTCATTCCATGATGCGGACATGCTGATAGTCCTGGATATTTATCCAGCCGGAGAAAAACCCATAGAAGGTGTGAATGCCGCAGCCCTGGTTGAAAGGATAAAAAAAGCAGGTCATGAATATGCGGTGTACGAGAAAAACAGGAATGAAGCAATCAATAATGTTGTCTCTTCCATCAGGGAAGGAGATATTTTCCTTACCCTCGGCGCGGGCGATGTATGGAAGGCGGGAGAAGATATATTGGATAGGTTAAAAATAAAAAGTTAAAAATGGAACGTCAAGAATTGAAGGACATTTTCAATGAAGTACTTATTGAAGGAGAGGCTAAATTTATGGAGCCTATGAGCGCTCATACTTCTCTCAGGATCGGAGGACCTGCGGATATCTTTGTTATGCCCCGAACCCGTTCGTCGCTCATGAACCTCCATATGAATTGTAAAAGAAGCCGGATCCCTTTTTTCCCTTTAGGCGGCGGCACCAATGTTTTAGTCAGGGACGGCGGCATTGAGGGAGTTGTCTTGTCGTCTATGCAGTTCAGAAACAAAGAAGCTGTGAAGGAAGACGATACGCATGTATATTTATCCGTTGACGCCGGGACAATGCTTCAGGGGCTTGTGAATTTTTCCAGGGAAAACGGGTATTCGGGAATAGAAGGACTTGCAGGTATCCCTGGAACTGTAGGCGGGGCAATCTGCGGGAATGCCGGAGCCTACGGTTATGAAATAAAGGATGTCCTTGTTTCGGTTGAGAGTATGGATTCAGAAGGCAAGATTGGGCGGGTAAGGGCGGCTGAAATTTTTTTTGGATATAGAAGCTCAGGTATTTTGCCGGGTGAATTAGTTCTAAGCGCGGAGATAAAACTCAGGAAGGATGAAAAACGCGAAGTTTCTGCAAGGGTTGATAATTTTCTGAAGATGAAACGGGAGAAACAGCCTTTACGGGAGATGTCTGCAGGATGTGTATTTAAGAACCCTTCAGGCGTGTCCGCCGGCAAGCTTGTGGATGAAGCAGGATGCAAGGGGCTGAGGACCGGAGATGTCGAGGTGAGCAGACTACATGCGAATTTTTTTATCAATAAAGGAAAGGCGAGCGCCTCTGATTTTATAAGGCTTATGGAAGAAGTCTCCCGTAGGGTTAAGGAAAAACTCGGTGTTGTACTCGAGCCGGAAATAAAGATTGTGGGGAGAGATGCGGTTAACTGATAGAAAAATAGGGGTATTGATGGGTGGTGTATCTACCGAGAGAGAAGTGTCTCTAAGGAGTGGAAGCGCAGTCTATAATGCTCTGAAAGGATTGGGCTATAACGCGGTTGCCGTAGATGTCGGCCCGGATATTTGCAGCGTGTTAAAGAGTGAAGGGATAGAAATAGCATTCCTCGCTCTCCACGGCGGATATGGAGAAGACGGTTCTATGCAGGGAATGCTTGAGGTTTTGGAGATCCCTTATACAGATTCGGGAGTGCTTGCGTCTGCCCTCGCAATGGACAAAGAAGCATCCAAAAAGATATTCCTCTATCACAATATCCCGGCGCCGCCTTTTATTGTTTTGAGCGGCGGGCGCGGAACCGGTGATTTACACTTCGGGTTCCCGTGTGTTGTAAAACCGGTGTCGGAAGGATCGAGTGTCGGGGTGAGTATTGCGAAAGATAAGGATGGTTTTGAGAATGCGCTGAAAGAAGCCTATGTCCACGGATCAAGGATTATCGTTGAGAAATATATTGATGGTAAAGAGATTCACATCGGAATTCTCAACGGCAAGGTGTTGGGAGGGGTTGAAGTAAGACCATCTCTTGAATTTTACAATTATAAAGCTAAATACACGTCAGGACTTACGGAATATATACTGCCTCCGGAAATAGACCGTGAAATTTATGACAAAGTGAAGATAACGGCCCTGTCTGCTCATAATGCCTTGGGGTGCAAAGGCGCTACAAGGGTTGATCTAAGAATAGATGCAGCGGGGAATCCATATGTGCTTGAGGTGAACACTATCCCCGGCATGACGGAAACAAGCTTGTTGCCCAAGATTGCGAAGCTTGCAGGTTTTGACTTCCCGGGCTTGATAGCAGAGATCCTCAAAGGTGTTATTGATGAAGGCTAATAAAGTGAGAAAAACCGGCCAAAGGAAAAATCTGTTCAGCATAGTCTGTAATATTGCTGTCCCGGTATTTATCTTTACGGGCGCGATTATTATTTATTTCTATATTTATTCCCACCCTCTGGAAGTGTTTTGCCCGCTGAAACAGATTGCTTTTGCCGGGAACAAGCATTTGACGGATGAGGAGTTGAAAGCGATTTGCGGAGTCAACATGCGTGAAAGTCTGGTGACGATTTCAAATAATAAAATCAGCCGGCAGTTGCTTAAATCTCCATGGGTAAAGTCTGTAAGCCTCAGGAAGGAATTTCCCGGCACATTGTCTGTGACAATAAAGGAGGCTGAACCGTTTGCTTTGCTTGATATGAACAAACACCTCTTTATAATAGACGAGAACGGGAGTTTGCTTGAAGAGCTCAAAGGGGATGCGATACCTTTCCTGCCCATAATAACAGGGGATCCGTTCAAAGAAAAGGAGGGTTTCTCCGAGGCACTCAACCTTGTAAAACTGATGGATGCCAAAGGGTTTCCTTCGGAGAGGGACCATATCGGGATAACCGCGCATAAACCGCATGAACTCAGCGTGGATATGGACGGGATAGTTGTAAAAATAGGCGCGGGCAGGCATGAAGAAAAACTCGAAAAGCTGATACGACTGGAAGAGGACATAAAGAGTATGCATATCCCGGTTGACTATATTGATTTAAGGTTCGAGAACAAGGCGATTGTGAAACCTGTAGCCGAGAAGGTGATTAAATAATGACACATCGAGACCATCGTGGAAATATTATTGTGGGGCTTGACATAGGGACGACAAAGATTTGCGCTGTTGTCGGCGAAGTTGTCAATGGCGGGCTGGAATTCCGAGGTGTCAGCACTTCTCCGTCAACAGGCCTCAGAAAGGGGATGGTAGTAAATATCGACGCGACGGTCGAATCAATAAAGAACGCCGTGAAGACAGCGGAGTCTTTAACCGGGGTCGAAATAAATACAGTATATGTAGGTATTTCAGGTGGGCATATAAAAGGCTTTAACAGTTACGGAGCTGTCGGGATAAAAGGCAAAGAAGTTACGTATGCTGATATAGATCGCGTGATCGATTCTGCAAGCGCGGTTTATGTACCGCTTGACAGGGAGGTGCTCCATGTGATCCCGGCCGGATATACGCTCGACGGGCAGAACGGCATCAAAGACCCTATCGGGATGGTGGGGGTTAGGCTTGAGGCAAATGTTTATATACTGACGGGCGCTGTCACTTCATTACAGAACCTCATGAAGTGCTGTGAGAAGGCCGATATCGAGGTTATCGATATCGTATTTGAGCCCTTGGCTTCCGCGGAAGCGATATTAACCGATGATGAAAAAGATCTCGGGGTTGCTGTTGTGGACATCGGAGGCGGCACAACGGATATTATCATTTATAAAGATGGCTGCCTTAGACATTCATCCGTCCTTGCCATCGGCGGGAATCATTTTACAAATGATATCGCCGTCGGTCTAAGAATTTCCGTGGCCGAAGCCGAACGGATAAAAAAGAGTTTCGGTTCCTCAATAGTAAATATGGTTCCCGACTCTGAAGAAATTGAGATTGTCCAGGCGGAACAGGGCAGGAATATTTTGCGCAGGCACTTATCCGAGATTATCCAACCGAGGACGGAGGAACTGCTTGATTTAATAAAAAAAGAACTGCTTTCCTGCTCAGGATATGAAATGGCATCGGCGGGCGTTGTCCTTACGGGGGGCGGGTCTTTGCTCGATGGTCTCGACAGGATGGCGGAGATAGTCCTGGGGCTGCCCATTAAGGCTGGGTTGCCGGGATGCGTTGCAGGATGCGAAGAGATTATAAACAACCCTATATTCGCAACCGGCGCAGGTCTTGTCCTTTACGGATTTAATAGCGAATCAGACAGGGTGATCTGCCCTGATACTTTTACAGGAATATTCGGGAAGATGAAGGATTTGGTTAAAGGAATTTTGAGATAAAAAAAGGAGGGTATGATTATGTTCGAGATCGAAGAGGTAAGGGGACAGAAGGCAAAGATCAAAGTAGTCGGGGTCGGTGGGGCCGGCGGGAATGCGATAAACAACATGATAGCGTCGAACCTCCACGGAGTTGAATTCATCGCGGTCAACACCGATATGCAGGCATTGGAAACCTCTCTGGCGTCCGTTAAAGTCCAGATCGGGGCTAATCTTACAAGAGGTCTCGGGGCAGGGTCGAACCCCCAGATCGGAAGGGAGGCGGCCCTTGAGGATCCCTCCGTGATCGCTGAGCATCTTGAGGGATCCGACATGGTATTTATAACCGCCGGCATGGGTGGCGGCACGGGGACAGGCGCGGCACCTGTGATTGCGGGTATTGCAAAGGAACTCGGAGCTATAACGGTTGCGGTTATCACAAAACCGTTTTTCTACGAAGGAAAGATCAGGTACATGAACGCGGAGGACGGGGTAAAAGAGCTGAAGAAAAATGTGGATACCCTGATCGTTATTCCGAATGACAAGATCGGACTTGTAGTCGATAAAGGAACTCCTCTGCTCAAATCCTTTGCCGTAGCCAATGACGTCCTGAAACAGGCGGTACAGGGGATATCGGACATTATCCTGATTCCGGGACTTATCAATGTCGACTTTGCAGATGTTAAGACCATTATACAGGACAAAGGGCGCGGAGTTATGGGGTCAGGTGTCGGCAGAGGAGAAGGCGGTGCGATTGATGCGGCAAAAAAGGCCATATCAAATCCGTTGCTCGAAGAGTCCTCGATTGAAGGGGCAAAAGGCATTCTCGTCAATATTACGGGAGGGCTTGAACTTCCGCTCAACGACGTTAAGGATGCTGTTTCTTATATATATGATTCTTCACATGAGGAAGTACACCTCATATTTGGCGCGGTTATAGACCCTGATATCGGAGACGAAGTCAGGGTTACGGTAATCGCAACGGGCTTTGACGGTCAGAAAGAGAAGGTAGATCTTCCCCAGATTAAAAAGTGGACTCCCGTTAAGGAGCCATTGGCTTACAGGGGTTCCGACAGGGTTTTGTCAAAGAGTCTTAAGTCCGGCTACGGGCTGGACCTTGTTGTAACGGATATCATGTCATCATATGAAGAACATATTGATGTGCCTACCTTTATGAGGAAGGCGCCTCAACCCCAAAAAGACATATAAGTTTCCCTCCCACAAGGGGTCTCCTCCCCCGGAGACCCCCCCCCATATTTTAATTGCATTATTCAGCATAATTTTGCAAGATGTAATATAAGAATAAAATGTTAAAGAACCAGATTAAATATATTCAAAATTTATTTTATGACCTGCTGAATGATTACGGACAGGTTTATGTGGCCGTAAGGTATTCTGAAAATTCAGCTGTAGGAAACCGGGGCTTCACAGAGGAGGAGAAAAAGAAAGGTCTTGTCCTGGTCTTTAACCGTAGAAATCATAATAACCTTGTGTGGAATGAAGATGGAAGTATTACGGCTACGCTGGGCTTTGGGGTCGGCAACAGGTCTGAAAAATGTTTTCTCCACTATGATGACATAGTGTCCGTATTTTCTCCGGATGCGAGAATTAAGCTTGACAGGTGGGACATCTGGAGCGCGAAAGACCAAACTCAAACCGCTGAAATATCCGGCGTGCCTGAAGCCGGAGAATCCACCGATAAAAAAATAGTGTCCCTCGACAGTTTCAGAAAAACAAAAAACTGATTCTATCTCTTGACTGCGACATTCCCGATCCCCGAAGGTTTCCGTCCATGAACAGGTCCCTACATCGATCATCAAGATTGCATTTTTATGTCATAACACCGGTGAGCCAATTCAACGAGCTTATCGAGCTTCCACGTGCCTCGGTCATTAAGATAACCTGTTAAGCGCGCCGGTATTGCGCTGATTCCCAAATGGGCCCCGCTGACAGCCCCTGCCATCGCCGCAGTTGTATCGACATCTCCCCCAACTCCAATAGCCGTGCATATCGTCTCCCAGTAGTTATCGGGGGTCTTAAGAAAGGAATAGAGGCTCCAGAGAACACTACTGATAACATATGCGGACATGCCTTTCCATTCATCGTCATCAATATATTCAGCATCAAATCCGGCCTTTGCGATAAAAGTCGCCGCCTCTCCAGGAGGTTTCGGCAGCCATTCAACTAATTTCTTCAGCTCGGAGGCAAAGCGGGCGTCAACGACGCTTGTCCATTCCGCAAGGGTAGAGATAAAAGACCCGGTGTCTATCGCTTCGTTCTGCAATGCCAATGCAATCGCTCCGCTGATTGCCACTGCGCCTGCCGAACACCGCGGATCTGTATGGGTAATGCGTCCCTGATTATGTGCTGCCTGCACAAGTGTCTGTGGATCATCAAAAAAGAACAAACCTATCGGAGCGGCCCGCATTGCGCTGCCGTTTCCCGCTGAAGGAGCCGGTGTGCCGGATTCTTCCCAGGAGACACCCTGCGCCAGCTTTTTTGCAGCTTCTTTTGTGGAATATCCGAAGGCAACGATCCTTTTTTCGGCGAAGATAAGTTTTATCCTTTCCGCATAATCTGCGGGATCGAATTTCCTGCGTTCCTCATAGCTCTGCATCAGCTCACGCGCGAGCTGTGAATCATCGGAATACTGACCGAAGAGGAACGGGAAATGACCAAAATCTATTGCCTGGCCCGTTCTCAGGATATCTTCGATATATCGTTTACACGCCTCTGGGGAAAAACCTTCAACGACAAACCCGAGCGCGTCTCCCAGGCACTGACCGATCAGGCAACCGCTGTATTGATCTTTATGTGGCAACATGCGGGGACGGATTATCTTATGATACTTCCGGGCGGGACATCTCTATCCGGATGTAAAAGGAAGGGTTTTCCGTTGACGGATACCGCGAGAATCATTCCTTGGCTTTCGACCCCTCTTATATTCCTCGGCTCCAAGTTCATAAGCACAGGGACTTCTTTCCCGATTAGCTGGTCGGGCTGATATGTCTCGGCTATACCGGCAACGACCTGTCTTTTTCCAGTATCAAAGTCGACTGCCAATTTTATTAATTTATCGGTTCCATCCACTTTCTCAGCGGACAAAATTTTCCCGACGCGTATGTCCAATTTTTTAAAATCATCAAAAGTGATCATTGCTTATTATCTATAGTAATAACATTTTTTGCAATAAGATCTTTTCTCGATCCTTATAAGAGAAGGGTTTACATAGTTCTCCCTGTATGATAGAATTTTTAATGAAGAAAGTTTTAATGGTAGGGCTTTCTGTCTTGTTTTTCAGCGGTCTTTTCCTGATGGTGAGGACCGGTAAGGAATTCAGCGGGGACCTGAAAATAACCGGGGGGTCTTTTATCGAAGGCCTCAAGATTTTGCAGAAGAAAAACGGAACAACAATCTGGACTCTTACGGCAACCAAGGCGCATTTTTTGGAAGACGAGAACAGAGCTGAGTTGAGCGATATCAGCATGAGGTTACAAAAAAACGGAGTGGTGCTCTATGCCGATAAGGGTATCTATAACCTTTCTGAAAGAAGCTTCACAACAAGCAGTGTTGTAAAGGCTGATGCGAAGGATTACAAAATAACAGCCGACTCGGTTGATTATGATGTGTCTTCAGGGAATATTAAGACGGGAGGCAGGATAAAGGTTGAAGGTAAAGGGTTTAAGGTTGAAGGCAAAGGGATGGAATCAGACGGCGACAAGAAGGTGAAAATATTAAACGATGTCACTGCAACATTTGATAGATAAGTTTTCCCGCGTCAGCGCTTCTCTGATCATCTTGCTTTTACTGTCTGTAAACGGTTTTTCGGCGGAACAGAAAAAAACGGGACAGGAAAAGAAGATAAAGGGACCTATCACCATAACATCTAAAACGATGACGACTGATAATAAGGCCCATACAGCCCTTTTTGAGAATTCCGTTGTGGCAAGAACGACGGGTATGACCATATACTCCGATAGGATGCTTGTCTACTACGAAGAAGGCACAGGAAATGTCACAAGGATTGATGCGGCAGGAAATGTGAAGGTGATTAAAGAAAATAAGGTCATTACTTCCAATGAGGCCATCTATTATGCCGGGGTGGAAAAAGTTATTTTTACGGGTGAACCGAGGGCCGTAGAGGGTGAGAATGTTGTTACAGGCAAAATAATGACCTATCTTATGGATGACGACCGTTTCCTTGTTGAAGACAGTAAGGTTATTCTCACAAAGAAGAAAGAACAGTAACAGGGTTACGTATGCATCTCCTTGAGGCAAAAGGACTTTCAAAACATTATGGGAAAAGGCATGTTGTCAACGGCCTGAATCTAAGTGTCCACACAGGTGAGATTGTGGGCCTCCTCGGCCCTAACGGCGCCGGGAAAACAACAACCTTCTATATGATGGTTGGGCTTATTAAACCCGATGGCGGGAATATCTTTCTTGATAATGAAGACCTGACAACGCTCCCCATGTACCGAAGGTCCAGGATGGGGATCAGCTATCTGCCACAGGAACCGTCCATCTTCAAAAAGCTTACTGTTGAAGACAATCTCCGGGCTGTGCTCGAGATAAAGGGACTCCGCCGGGATGAAATTGAGGTTGAAACGGACCGTTTGCTAAAAGAATTTAATCTTGTCGAGCTTTCGCAAAAGGACGGCTATAAGCTTTCGGGGGGGGAGAGAAGGAAGACGGAAATAGCCAGGGCCATTGCGATAAAGCCCAGGTTTATACTGTTTGACGAACCTTTCGCGGGAATTGACCCTATTGCGATTATAGAACTCAAGAAAATGCTCAGTTATCTGAAAGAAAAAGGCCTCGGCGTATTGATAACGGACCATAATGTGCGGGATACCCTTTCCATAACGGATAGGGCTTATATTATTAATAACGGCGAGATACTCGAAGAGGGAAGTCCCGGGAAAATTATAGTTAACCCGCGGGTTAAAGAGGCCTTTCTTGGAGAGGAGTTCACACTGTAATGGCGTTGGAAAGCAGACTTGAACTCAGATTATCGCAAAAATTAATACTTACGCCGCAGCTCCAGCAGGCAATAAAGATGCTCCAACTGCCCCATCTTGAGCTTACCGAGTTCCTGAATCAGGAACTTATGGAAAATCCGTTGCTGGAAGAAACTCCGGATGAGGTACCGGATGAAGAACTTACAGCCGAAGAAAGAGATTCGATAGAAGTCGAAGATACCTTTGAAGACGCAGGCGCTCCGCTCGAAAGGCTTATGAACTTTTCGGTAGATGAATACTTTGAGGAGAGAGGGTCTGACGGAAGGGACATGGGGTATTTCAATCCCGGTGTTATAACTCCTCCATCATTCGACCAATTCCTCTCCAAAAAACCGGACTTGTACGACCATCTCCTGTGGCAATTGCGGATGTCAAATTTGCCGGAGGAGATAAAAAAAGCCGGTGAAATAATAATAGGCAATATAGATGAAAACGGATATCTGATCTCTTCTGTTGAGGAGATGGTTGAGATGGAAAAAATCCCGCCGGAGACAGTCGAAAAAGCACTCTATTTGGTCCAGAGTTTTGACCCTTCAGGGGTCGGAGCAAGAAATATCAAGGAATGTTTACTGCTGCAGTTATGGGTGTTGAACCTGCAAGGCACGATCATAGAGAAGATAATTGCGAACAATATGGATGATCTCGAAAAAAAGAAATATACATCTATTGCTCAACAGTACAATCTGCCCCTAAAGGATATCATGACGGCAGTGAATGTTATCGAGGGGCTTGAACCGAAGCCGGGCAGAAATTACTCCAGCACAAGTACTAATTATATCATCCCTGATGTCTACCTGATCAAGACAGCGGAAGGGTATCAGATTATTTTGAATGACGAAGGATTGCCGAGACTGAGGGTGAGCAGTTTTTATAGAAAACTTATTCAGCAGAACAACGCCTACCCAAAAGAAGATAAACAGTTTCTTATGGAGAAATTGCGTTCCGCCGTCGGCCTGCTGAAAAGTCTGGACCAGAGAAACAGAACTATATATCGGGTAACAGAGACATTGCTCCATCTGCAAAGGGACTTCTTTGAGAGGGGGGTGGAACATCTCAAACCTTTGACCCTTAAAGATGTTGCGTCAACTCTTGACTTACACGAAAGTACGGTCAGCAGAGTTACTTCGAACAAGTTCCTGTCCTGTGAACATGGGGTGTTCTGCTTCAGGTATCTCTTCAGCAGCGCATTGCACAGCGGCTTGGGGAGTATCTCGTCAACATCTGTAAAAAGTACCATAAAAAAGATTGTAACAGAAGAGGATTCCCTGAAACCCCTGAGTGATCAGCAAGTAGCCGAGATATTAAGGAAAACCGGCATCGTAATTGCCAGAAGGACCGTTGCAAAATACAGAGAGGAAATGGGAATCCCGTCACAAGCGCAGAGGAAAAAATCGATAAGCTAAAAGGAGAACTTATGAACATTATTGTAACAGGAAGACATCTTGAAGTTACGCCTGCTCTGAAAGACTACGCAGAAAAAAAGATTAAGAGATTTGACCGCTATCTCTCCAACATATCTGAGGCTGTTGTGACCCTCAGCGTGGAAAAGTACAGACAGAAAGCGGAAGTCCTGCTCAAGGTCAACGGAGTCCTGATACAGGCAGAAGGGATTACCGGTGATGTCTATTCTTCGATTGATGAAGTTGCGGAAAAACTCGAAAGGCAGATAAAAAAGTATAAAGAGAAACTCGTTTCGCATAGAAAGTCCGAAGGAAAAGCCGGCGCGGTTGAAGAAGAGGTTGCGGTCCCGGTTGAGGCCGGCAGGATCATAAAAAATAAACGCTTTGAACTGAAGCCGATGAACCCTGATGAGGCGGTTATGCAGATGGAACTTCTCGACAAGGATTTCTTCGTCTTTACGAATGATAACAGCGGGGATATAAATGTTCTCTATCGCAGGAGAGACGGGAATTTCGGTCTCATAGAACCTGTGAAATAAAGCGGTCAGACGCAAAGGATAACCGGCTTAAGGATGAAACCGATGATTGTCATAATTACGGGACTTTCAGGTTCCGGCAAAACCGTTGCGCTACGGTCCATTGAGGACGCCGGTTTTTTTTGCGTAGATAACCTTCCTATAGCGCTGATAGATTCATTTGTCTCAATTATATCGGAAAATATTCATATAAAAAAAATTGGGATAGGTATTGATATCAGGGAAAAAGGGCCGTTTTCCAGTATCAGCGATGTTCTGAGCATCCTAAGAGATAAATATCGTACCGAGATCCTTTTTCTTGAAGCGGAAAAAGACATACTTGTGAGGCGTTTTAAAGAGACGCGCAGGCCTCATCCACTGGGGGGCAGTATTGAAGAAGCGATACGAAAAGAAAAGGAAAGGCTTTTCCCTCTGCGAGAGTATGCAGATAGGATTGTCGATACATCTTCTTTTACACCGCATCAATTGAGACAGATCGTTACGTCTCTTTACAAGTTCCGCATAGGCAAAAAAGCAATGACGGTTGTCCTCATTTCGTTCGGTTTTAAGCTCGGTACGCCTCAGAACATCGACCTGCTATTTGATGCGAGGTTTCTTCCCAATCCGAACTTTGTGCCTGAATTAAAGGCTTTGAAGGGGACCGATAAAAGGGTCTCCGAATATGTGTTCAAGAATAAAACAACAAGACAATATGTGGACAAGATAGAGGAACTATTGGACTTCCTTGTCCCTTTGTATATTAAGGAAGGCAGGTCTTACCTGACAATCGGCATCGGGTGTACGGGTGGAAATCATCGCTCTCCGGCAATTGTTGAAAAACTGCGTGGTTATCTTAAGAAACATCCAATTGATATTAATATCGTTCACAGGGATATAAGTTAACGTACCCCGGTGTATTTCTTTACAAAGTTTAATTTAAGTTGTTAGTATATAAACCTTGAGGAGAGGTGGCCGAGCCGGTCGAAGGCAGCCGCCTGCTAAGCGGTTGTGGGGATAAAACCTCACCCAGGGTTCGAATCCCTGCCTCTCCGCCATAAAAAGTTAAAAACTAAAATGTTAAATCCGCAGGCTACAAGGAGGCAAAGATGAAAAAGAAAGTATTAGTAATTGCATTATCTCTCGCATTGACTTTTGCTATAGGTGCATGCAAGAAAAAAGAAGAGCAGCCTGTCCCGAAGACTCAGGGACCGATGGCAACGGGTCCCGTGATGCCGCCAGGACAAATGCCGCCAGGACAAATGCCGCCAGGACAAATGCCGCCAGGACAAATGCCGCCAGGGGGGCAGCAATTTGCGAAGCCCGGTATGATGATGCAAAAAGGTCAAACAAAGATAGTGGTGCCTGAATCGGTTAGGGGGCAATGGACTTCCGCAAAGCTGATTGTTGAAGATAAGGGCACAAAGGCAAAGCAGGAATATACAGTCAAGCTGAACAGTGACTTTAAAGTCCCGAACTCCAATCTAAAGCTTCATGTGGGTGAGTTTCTGCCTGACTTCAAAATGGACGGTCTCAATCTTACTTCCGGATCAAATGATCCGAGAAATCCGGCTTTGGGTATCCGGGTTTTTGAAAATAATAAGCAAATATTCCCTGCGCCTGGGAAACAATGGGGGTGGCTGTTTTCAAGAGTGCCTACAATACACCCATTTGAGCATCCGAAGTACAGCATTATCCTTAAAGAAGGACTGAAAAAAGGGTAAGGTATTATATTTTATTATGCCGCCAACTGAAAGCGCCCATAGCTCAGCTGGATAGAGCGTCGGACTACGAATCCGCAGGCCGGGGGTTCGAATCCCTCTGGGCGCGCCACCCATGAACGTTGTCATAAATCTTAATAAACCTGAAAATATATCTTCACAGCAAGCAGTAACGAGGGTCAAACATCTTTTGGCTGCCAAAAAGGCAGGGCATGCCGGAACGCTTGACCCGATAGCGACAGGTATATTAATTGTTTGCCTGAATGAGGCAACCAAGATAACCGGATTTCTATCAGACCTTGATAAGGAATATGAGGTCCGCTTAAAACTCGGGGAAAGGACCGATACCTACGATTCGACCGGTACGATTATCAGTAAGACGGAGTTGGCTGTTATTAGTGAGGAAAAAATATTTAGTGTCCTGAATAATTTTACCGGCCGGATAAAACAAACGCCTCCTATGTACTCTGCAATTAAAATAGGCGGACAAACCCTGTACAAACTTGCACGTAGAGGTATAACTATAGAACGTCCGGAAAGAACGATTATTATTTCTGCAATAGATATCTTAAGTTTTGACGAGCCCTATCTTGATCTGAGGGTATCATGCTCAAAGGGGACTTATATACGGACCCTCTGCGATGATGTCGGCAACGCTCTCGGCGTAGGCGCTCATATGGTTTCGCTAAAACGAATAAGGATCGGGCCATTCAGGATTGAAGATTCGGTAACAATGGCAAATCTTCAGCGAAAAGATGCATTCCATTCTATGGATGCTGCGATTTCACATCTCGGTGAAATAATTTTTAATGAGAATTCCTATAGAAAAGCCAGAAACGGCATGTCTATCAATTTTGATGAAATTCCTTTGCTCGCCCCAACACTAAAGGATGGGTTAGAAAAATTAATTGTAAATCAATATGTTAGACTCAAGAACCACGAAAATCTGCTCTTCGGGATAGGAAAAATAGAAAATAATAGAATAAAAATCGAAAGATTGTTAAACTAATTTCTTGAAGTTTTAGAATAACTCCTCTTATATTAAAGAAAAAATAGAAAAAATACTTGACAATATCTTTTTTTTCTGGTATTCATAATCTATGTTCTTTGGCGGAAGGAGTTCCATTGGTTTAGACATAGGCTCAGGTTATCTTAAGGTTGTTCAACTGAAAGATACAAAAAGCGGGTATGAACTTGAGCTTTTTGATACGCTTCCTTTACCTCCGGAACTTATCGTCGATGGCTCAATAATAGATTCTCTTCGCCTCGAAGATTCCCTCAAAGAGCTTTCAAGGAAGGCAAAGATAAAGACAAAGGATGTTGCTATTAGTATAGCGGGTCATTCGTCTGTAATCATTAAACGGGTCTCCTTGCCTGATATGTCTGAAGAAGAGCTATCCGAATCCATAAAATTTGAGGCGGAGCAATATATACCATTTGATATAGAAGACGTAGCCCTCGACTTTCAGATCCTTGGACCAAAAGAAGAGCCTGGACAGATGGATGTTATCATCGTTGCGGTAAAAAAAGATATCATAAATGAATATATTTCTGTTGTAAAAGGAGCAGGATTTAATTGTCAGATTGTTGATGTTAATTCGTTTGCCCTTGAGAATATTTATGAGATCAATTATGAGATCGAACCTGGGAAAAATGTCGCTTTGGTGAATATCGGCACAAGTACGATCAATATGAATATTCTTAAAGGCGGCATTTCCGTTTTTACAAGGGATAGCGCAGTGGGAAGTAATCTCCACACTGAAGTCCTTCAGAGGGAATTCAATCTGACTTATGATGTAGCTGAAAGACTTAAGAGGGGTGACGCCGTTGAAAATGTATCCCCGCAGGACGCCTTTTCAGTAATGGAATTGGCTTCAGAGGAGATAATAGGAGAAGTAAACCGTTCGCTGGAGTATTTCCATGAGGAGATCAACGAAGTAATATTAAGCGGCGGCTGTGCGCTTGTAAAAGACTTTTCTAACCTTGTCGCAGAAAAAATAGGGGTTGAGACAAAAATTATGCAACCCTTTAAGAATATTCGAATTCCGAAAAAATTTGATGTGACGTACATAGAAGAAATGGCGCCTATGGCTGCTGTAGCAGCAGGATTGGCACTGAGAAGACCGGGCGACAGATGATAAAAATCAATCTCTTACCCGTCAAACGGAAAAAGAAAGCCAAGCCCATCCCGGCTTTTTTACTTGTTACAATTATCGTAACTCTGGTTTCAGGTATTGTAATGGCCTATCTCGTCTTCTTTTTTAACTCCCGGCTGGCTGCAAAAAAAGCGCAGGTTGCCGCTAATGAAAAGACAATTGCAGAGCTCAAGGCAAAGATAAAGGCAGTCGAAGATTTTGAGCAGCGTAACAAAACCTTTAAGGAACGAAGTGATATAATAGAGCAACTCAGTAAAAACAAGAGCATGCCGGTGAAGATTCTGGATGAAATAAGCGCCCTCCTTCCCACCGGTGTCTGGTTCAGTTCATTGTCGGTTTCAGAAAGCGGCATAAGTATAGACGGCACCGGCTTTACAAACCCTGATATCGTTTCGTATGTAGATAATCTTAAGAATTCAAAATTGTTTACTGAAGTTTATTTGCAGGAGACCCGGAGTCTCGAAATAGAAAAGATACCGGCGTATGTGTTCAAGTTAACATTCAAGGTAAAGGGGTGAAGTGGCCTTAAAAATTAATATCAACGTTAAGAAGTTACCTTTATACGCAAAAGTATTATTAGCCGTAGCGCCGGCGGTTATTATCATTGCGGTTGTTGTTTTTCTTTTGATTCTGCCGAAGAACAAGGAAATTAAGAACTTTGAAATAAAAATATCGGCGCAGGAAAATGAAATAGCAAAAAACCAGGCAAAGGCTGCAAAACTTCAGGAATTGACCCTGGAGAACGAGAGACTCAGAAAAAGGCTTGATGAGTTAAAATTGCAATTGCCGGAAGAAAAAGAGGTTTCTACCTTACTTAAACAGGTATCTGACCTATGTATCAGGTCCGGTCTTAAAATAGCGCTATGGAAGCCGGAACAGAAGAAGACCCATCCAAGCGGTATAGTTTATGAAATTCCGGTGAGGGTCGAGCTTTCGGGCAGTTACCATAACCTCGGTCATTTTTTCAGCAGCCTGACAAAGTTCAACAGGATAGTAAATATTTCTGACATAAAACTCTCTGATCCCAAGCCGGAAAAAGGGAGCGCCGTACTGAAGGTATCATTTATTGCTACGACATTTTCAGCGGTACCCGATGGAGAGATAGGAAAAGAAAAAGGGAAAGGCAAGTGATAAGAAATACGGTATACCTTCTCTTGGTTATTTTTTTCTTTATCCCCTTTATCGGGTGTCAGAAAGAGACTGCTACAGGCAAAAAGCCGATGGCTGAAAAAGTTAAATCATTAGAAGCTAAGCCGGCTGCAACAAAGGCCGACGAGACAAAGAAGGTTGAACAAGAAGAATACAAATATGATTCAAAAGGAAGAAGAGACCCTTTCCTTTCCCTTGTAGTTACAACAAAAGAAAAACCTACAAAGAAAAGAGGGGCGAGCCCTATCGAAAGTTTTGATATCGACGAAATACAGTTGTTGGCGATTGCATGGGACCATAATAAATATTATGCATTAATAATGCTTCCCGACAAAAAAAATTATACTATTTCAGAAGGGATGACGCTCGGACTGCAGGGCGGAAAAGTATACAAGATAAACAACGATACCGTAGTAATCAGAGAATATGTGAAGGATTATAAGGGAGAAATGAAGCCAAGAGATTCAATATTGAAACTCCATAAGGGGGAATGATAATGAGCCAGAAGTTAAAAATAAAAAATCAGAGATTGAATCGCATAATACTGTACATAGTGCGATGCCTTAAACTAATGAGCTTATATACTGCACTCCTGTGTTTTTCCCTGTTATCCTTTGCAGTGTGTGCTTCTGCAAAGAGCGGCAGCGAGACGCAAAAGCCCCAGGAAGCCGCTGTGATAACCGGCATAAACATCCAGGAGAATGCCGTCTCAATAACGGCTGACAAGCCTTTCATCTACACAATATACAAGCCGGGCGATCCGTATAAAATGGTCGTCGACCTCCCTGAGGTGTCAATCGGTCCGTTCAATCAAAAGATAGTCTCCAATAAGGCCGGCATAACAGAGGTAGTGCCTTCACAGATTGAAGCCCCGACTCTGATGGCAAGGCTTGAAATATTGCTCCAAACACCGGCGTCCGTTGACCGGGACTATAAGAACAACATGCTGACTATTAAAATAAAAGATGATCTGCCTAAAGCTGAAGAGCCCTCCGGAAGAACGAGGCCGGTCCTTTTAGCCAAAGAAGAGAAAGAATTATATGCAAAGAAAGACAGACCTAATGCCGACGCGCCGAAACAGACGCCGCAGTCGAAGGCAACAGAGATATCCGGCATATCATTTGAGACTTACGGAAACGCTGTTAAGGTCGTGATTAAGGGAAACGGTCCGATGATACCAAATGTCTTCCCCCTGGACGACCGGATCGTAATAGACATCCCCGGCGTTGTAATGAATGCGACTGTTCCTTCCGACGTTATTTCTCCTGTGAGGGGAATACGTTCCGGTATGCATGATGACAAGATAAGACTTGTCCTTGATATTAAGGAAAAGACAACCTTTGATGTGGCTGCAATCGGCGATTCCATAATTGTGACCCTCAAGAATCCGGAAATGGGAACTTCGGCATCCTCTGTATCCAGAAACCCTGTTCGCAAGATAGAAGAAGGGATCGAACCTTCTGAGAAAAAAGAGAACGGAAGGTCTGTCCAGGCAAGATGTGAAACATATGTTGCGGGCAGAGAGAATGTAAACCTCGATTTCCAGGACCAGGATATCGTTCCGATACTCAGGCTGTTTGCGGACATAAGCGGTTGCAATCTCTTCATCCACCCTGATGTAAAAGGCAAGGCTACGATGAAGTTCAGGGATGTCCCCTGGAACCAGGCGCTGGATACATTACTCAAAACCTTTGGTCTCGGCAAAATTATTGAAGGGAATATCATACGGGTTGCCCCGAATTCTGTTTTAGCCCAGGAAAGCGATGAATCGAAAAAGGTGGAAATAGCAAAAAAGGCGGCGGAATTGGAATTGGCGCCGCTTGAAAGAAAAACATACCGTTTAGTCTATGCTAATGCGGAAGACGTAAAAGCAAAGTTATTGGGCCAGGTAAGGGCGGTAAGTTCCGAAGTTGAAGGGGGAACAAGCACATCCACTACCGGACGCACAGGGGGGGCTTCTTCCTCTTTTGGCGCCGCATATGCCCGTACAGAATACGATGAAAAATTAAGGGTCCTCTCGCGCAGGGGCAATGTAATGGCGGACAAGATATCAAATACGCTGACTGTTGAAGACGTGTCGATCAAGATAAAACTTATTGATGATTTTATCGCGGAAATCGACCAGCCCATAAGGCAGGTATTAATAGAGGCAAGGATTGTTGAGGTCAACACAAACGTGCAACAGGATTTTGGAGTACAATGGGGGACGTTCTTTAACGGCGCTAATACTTTAACCTCTGTCGGCGGATTGTCAGTGCTGAATAAAGGCACATTTACCGGGAACAATTATCTTGTAGATTTTGCCGGAGGCTCATCAGCGAGCTCGGGCTCGGGTATTTCCTTTGGGGTCATGAATGCTGCAAAGACTATGGGTCTCGACCTTCAGCTTTCCGCTTTTCAATCACTCGGCACTGCCAAGGTCGTTACAAACCCCAAGGTGATGACTATGGACAGGCAGGAGGCAAGAATTCTGCAGGGCAAGAGCATACCGGTCCGCCAGCTTACGCCGGAGGGAACTGTCTCAACACAATTTAAGGATATAACCATGGAACTGGTCGTAACTCCATCCATAACCCGCGAGAAGACTCTGGACTTGGCCCTCAGTATTAAAAAGGAAGAGCTTGACCCTACTGTCCCATCAATAGATGGAGTGCCCGGGACCGATAAAAAAGAGGCGAGAACCAAGGTCATGATGCAGGACGGAGAAACGGTTGTTATCGGGGGCCTTTATAAAATAAATACATCTGATACGTCTACAGGGGTCCCGGGGTTAATGAATATCCCGGTCCTGAAATGGCTTTTCAGCAAGAAAAATACACAATCTACTACCAGCGAGCTTATGATCTTTATTACGCCGCGTATCGTGGTTTTGGAGAGAAAAGAATAACGGAAATATAAAATAGGAATATTGAAAAACTAAAAATAGGGGGCAAGATGAGAGGCAAGATTTTAATATTAACTGTCTGCTGTTTGGCGCTCAGTTTGATCTTATGTGGCTGCGGAGGAGGGAGTGCACCGCCTGGTTCGGTGATCACGATAAACCCTACTACTAATACAGTCACTGATGGAAGCACTGAACCATCATCTCATACCCTTTTTTATACTATCTCACTTGTGGATTCTACCGGCAGACCTTTGGGACATACCCGAATTTCGCTCTCGTTCATATGGGCAAATCCGGACGTATACAATGTAGTGCAGCTTTTTGACGGTACTACGCCGAAAAAATCTCCATTTGATGCGGAGACAGATGATTTTGGCGCATATATACTGCGTTTAGATTTTCAGTCCGGCGGTGGGCTAAGTTATACAGGCAATGTAGAAGCGCGTTCCGGCGCATCATTCGTAAGCTCGACGCTTACGGTACAATAACGATATTTACAGGTTAGAGATAGATATGGCAGATATATAGCATATTATGAACTGGAGGGATAAATTGAAAAATACAGATTACCAAATGCAGAGGGGAGGACATAATTTTGCAGGCCATAGGCTGAGAGCGGCTGCGAGCATATTGCTATTTATTATTTGTTCCGTTTCTTTAAGCGGATTATACGGCTGTTCGGGGGATCATTCGCCTTCGAAGGCGTCCACTGTTGTGGGTGTTGAGAATATAGACGGCAAGGTGAAGATAGCCAAACTCGTCGGATCCCAAATCCCCATTGCCAATGGATTAGGCGATCAGCAGAACCCGCATGTCATATACCTCCCGAATAAGGACCTCTGGTTTACGGTTTATGAGGACTGGGGCAACCTGAGTTCAGGCTCGGACATTAAGGGACGTTTTTTGAAAAATGACGGTACGTTTTGCGGTAGTGAGGTGACTATTACCAATGCGCAAGGCGACCAGACAGCCCCATGGGCTGCATACCGTGAAAAGGATATCCTTGCATCTCCAACAGGGCACGACACGATAGTTGTGACGTGGCAGGATACGAGAGGGACCGGTACCGGAGGCTATGTTTATTACAAGGCAATTAATATCGACAGCCCTGCTTTTAATGTGAATGACTGTTCAGGTTCTTCCCTGGGAAGCGATACCGCGATATTATATCACCAGATTTCTCAATATGTAGACACGACTCCAGCCCCGGTGACATCAACAGTCACAGCTACGCAGACTATTGCTCTTGGAGATGGCAAGACAACTGCGTTTATTGCAACTCTAAAAAATACGCCCATAGTGCCGACAAGCGTTAACGTTACTGCTGGAAGTATTAGTCTAAATGATACAGGTGGTTCCAGTGGCCTCAACCAAACTTCTCCACCTCCAACATGTGCATTCGGCACGGTAGATTATTCGACCGGTGCTTTGACACTTAACTTCTCTACTACTGGTCTATGTACTGCACCTGCTTTCGGCACACCGATAATAGTAAGTTATACATATATTGCTACTACACCGTCGCCATTTTCAGTTGCTACTTCTCCGCTGGGTGATACCCTCCTTTCAAGGAAATTACCGAGAATCAGCTATGATCCGGGGAGGGACAGGTTCTGGGTTGTATGGAATGAGTCACGAAGCACATTGCAGAGGATATCCGAGATATGTTTCGGTCTCGCTATCGCCACGTGGGATTTCGGAGATAATTCATCTTTCCCTGGCTATGTGATGCTCGATGGCGTAACATTGGCGGAACTGCCGAACGATATAGGGACTAATGGCGCAGATATAATAAGGAACGGGCTGGTGAGAACGAACCGGATTATCAGCGCCGGCCTTGCTGCATTGACAGAGACGTATGATTACGAATTTTTTACCGGACTCAACAATATCGCCAATGCAACCGATACAACAGGACCTGAGACCTTTATGGCATGGGAAGGCACAAGGCAAAAAGGGGAAATGGTCTGTACATGTACCGATAAGAACGGCAACGGCGTCTGCGACACGGGTGAAGTCATAACTTCTACATTTACTGTATCTCCTTTTGATGATGGGTTCAATCATGCATACGGCCTTTTTGATAAGGAAATTTCCAAAACTTCCATACTTTCGAAGAGACTGGATACCTCGAATACTACAACAGCTCATAATCCCGCTATAGGCTTTGATCCTGTAACAAAGAGATTTCTTACAGCATGGGAAGATCTGCGCGACGGTGCGACCAAAAAGATATGGGGGCAGCTTGTTTTTTCGGGCGGCGGCCTCTATAACGGAAATTTTCTTATAAGCTTCCAGGATACTACAGGCAGCGGAAAGCAGGACGCCAATATAGCGAGTTCAAACCAGACAAAGCCTTTCATATCATATGACTCAGTGAACCAGAGGTACTTTGTTGCATGGGAGGACGGCAGAAACGGGACTGTATCACTGGAAAACCTTGATATTTTTGGGCAGTATGTGGATACAGAGGGTTCTTTACGCGGAACGAACTATGCCATAACAACAGCGCCTTCAAACCAGTTAAGTCCGGCCATTGCTTATAATTCAAAGGAGAATCTTTTTCTTGCCGTCTGGAAAGACGCGCAGAATAACTCCATACCATTCGAAGGCTCTGACATATACGGCCAGAGGTTTTCCTTAGGCCAGCCGCAACTGACGCTTTTAAACCTAGATAATACGACGTTGTCGCCGCCCCTGCTCAACTTCGGATCTGTTACGGTCGGGCAGTCTTCTACAATGTCGTTTAAGGTAAGAAACACCGGAGATACAAACCTCAAGATAGACTGCCTGTCACCTTTCCCTGCGGGTTCTCCTTTTTCCCACCAGACCCTGACTTCGGAACTTCAGACATGTGAAGGCACGTATGCTTCGGGTACGTTTCTTCAGATTATCCCTGGGGCGGAGCTTACATTTACGGTGCAATTCTCGCCAGCGTCTCAGAGCACCTTTACTTCAAGTTTTACTATCCAGTCCGACGGAGAGATTCAGACCGTAAACGTTCAGGGTGGAGGAGTGACGCCGAGCATTGTCGTAAGCTCAAACAATATTACATTTGGCAATGTGCATGTCGGACAGAGCACAGACCGGCCACTGAGGATAACCAACAATGGGACTGTCAGCTATCAGATAACGAACATTACAGGTGTAAGTGATCCATTCAGCATCGTATCGCCTCCGACATTCCCTCTGACCCTGAACGCCGGACAGTTTTTGGACCTGACTTTGCGTTTTACTCCTTCACAATCAGGCGGTTTCAACGGCCAGATGAATATCCAGACGAACCTCCAGGGAGTCGGCCAGACAGTGCAACTCTCAGCCACCGGTACAGCGCCTGTATTATCTGTTTCAACAATAAGTCTTGATTACGGGGCTATAACTGTAGGTACTAACTCCGACCAGAATATAACCCTCAGCAATACAGGAAATGAGATCCTCACTATAAATACGCTCAGCATTCCGGGCAGTTCAGGGTTCAGTGTTGTCGGCGCCGTATTGCCTATCAGCATCAGCCCGGGCAGTTCCCAGCCGATTACCGTAAGGTTCTCCCCGACTGATGTAGTTAGTTACAGCAGCGCATTGTCCATCCAGAGCAATGGAGGCAACCAGACAGTAAATTTGGCCGGGCAGGGCGCGGGAGGGAAGATTTCGGTGTCTCCGGCCCAGGTGGACTTTCAGACCGTTGCAGTCGGCGCGTCAAAGACCGTAGCCGTCACTGTTTCAAATACGGGAAATGCGCCGATGAGCATAACGGGAATCACAAGCCCGCCTCTATCTACGCCGTTCAGCCTGATATTTACCGGCACGCCCACAATACAGCTTTTGCCTGGCACAAGCTATACAATTCTGGCAGTGTTCAGCCCTACAGCCGAAGGCACATTTAATAACAATACTTTTGTCGTCTCTACAAATGCGGTCAACACTTTAACAGGCGAAACTATAAAAGGCCAAGCGACGATTAAACTTCAGGGTGCTGCCGTAGTGCCGAAAGTTATTATTACCCCATCGTCGGTTGTTTTCCCTGATACCGCTGTGAACCAGATACAGTCCACCAATATTTCGATTAAGAATAACAGCCCTATCCCGGTCAAAATAAATGCTTTCAGTTTGCCTCAATCAGCATCTTTTGGTACGCTTTTTCAAGTCTTTAATATGTCGAGTGGGTCCCCTGTTTTATTGAAAGCAACCGATACATTTACCTTGCAGCCAGGTACGACATTGAATTTCGTGATAACGTTCCAGCCGCCTCAAACAGGTACTTTTAGCTCTACTTTCGGGATCCTTTTCGATTTCGCTTTGTCGCCGACTTATGTGCAAATAAGCGGGACTTCATCGGCGAGCATGAGCGTGACGCCTGCAGGCAGTGTCCTCGATTTCGGAACTGTTAAAGTCGGATCAACGAAAGACTTGGGCGTCACTGTTGCAAATACCGGTAAGTCAGTATTTAATTATCAGATTATAGGGTTGACTTCACCTTTTGTTGAGCCCATTTTTGTCTCTCTTCAACCAGTATCTCCGGGGCAACAGGACAGTCAAACAATTAGCTTCGCTCCTTCAGCGCGCGGGACATACCAACAGACATTGACTATTATTACTGACCAACAGGGGCTTAGCCAGACAATAACAGTGAAAGGGCAGGCAGTAGCGCCTATCCTGAGGGTCGAGCCTCTGAGTGTAGATTTCGGTTCGGTAACAGTTGGGTCAACTGCAACGCAAAACATCACACTATTTAACGATGGTGACGGGGACATGAATATCACAAGCTGCGGCTCTCCTCCTGACGGTTTTTCAATAAGCACATGTCCGTCTACCATACCTGCCGGTGCGAACGCGAAGCTGACTATTACGTTCAAGCCGACAGATGCAATAGTGAATTCCGGGACAATGGATATTCAGACCGATGGAGGGACTAAGACTATTACTCTAACAGGAACAGGCCAGGGAGGAAAGATAAGCCTTTCTCAGGAGCAGATCGACTTCGGGACAGTAGCTCAAAATGCAACCGGCACAATCCCGTTAACCGTTACAAACACAGGCAATGGGCCTTTGAATATCACGAACATAACAAGTCCTACATCGCCCTTCAGCGTTAGCTTTGTAGGTACGGCACCGATAAAACTTCTGCCCAATACAACTTTTACAATTAATGTCAACTTCAATCCGATAACTGCAGCTAATTATAGCTCGTCGTTTGTAATACAGACGGACGGGATTAACGGCAACAAAACTGTCAACCTTCAGGGCACAGGTGTGTTACCGGCTATCAGCGTAAACCCTTCGCCTATAGTATTCACCGATACAGGCGTCGGCCTAACCCAGTCCCAAAATCTTTTTATCAAAAACAATGGGACGCTGCCTGTTACCATAACGAGCTTTGATTCCCCTATTGCGCCATTTACGATTTCAGGGTTACCTACAGTGCCGTTTTCACTTAACGCCGGCGCAACGTTAAGTCTTGTTGCGCAGTTTGCTCCGACGACTGCAGGGAGTTTCAGTTCCTCGCTTGGTATCCTTTTTGATACTGCGACGATGCCGACACTTGTCAACATGACCGGCACTTCTTCAAATCCGGCAGGTAATATAATCTTTCAGCAGGGAGGTTCACTGATAACATCCGTGGGCTTTGGCAATGTACTGAAAGGGACTCCGAGCACAACACATCTAAGTATAATGAACACCGGCTCAATAACAAGATACGTCAATACTGTTACTCTGTCAGATCCTGCTTTTATGACGACTCTGAATGCACCGTTTACTTTAAATAGCGGAGAAACAAAATATTTTGATGTGATCTTCAATCCTACAGCGATACAGTCTTACTCTGCTACTCTGACATTGACGGATGCATCGAATAATACGCAGCAGTTAAGCCTCACCGGGGCAGGTTCGTCGATCAGCGTAGGAGTCGATCCAGACTTTCCAGGGACAGTAACCTTCTTTACGGCGCTTACTTCATCACAACTGCCGGTATCCTCAAAACCGGCCAATTTCAATATCAGCAACGCGGCAGAATTTGTGATAGAAGGTGTTAATCCGGGTTCTTCGGTCTATGTGAGCATAACATTTAGTAGCCTGCCGGCGTCCCCTGTCTTCTATAAGGTCGTTGGGAACACATGGACAAAGCTTACTGACTATAGTCTGCAAAATAATGTGCTGACCTACAGCATAACTGATAAGATCAGCATAACTGATAATAATGGTCCATTTGACAGTGACCCGACACCTGGTAAAATACAAGATCCGATTGTTGCCGGCAGCACAACCGGCGGTGGCGGCGGCGGTGGTGCTATCCATAACTCAGGCGGCGGCGGTTGTTTCATAGCAACGGCAGCATATGGCTCATACCTTGACGCGCACGTAATGGTCCTCAGGGAATTCAGAGACAAGTATCTTTTGACCAATGCGCCGGGTAAAATATTTGTAGCGCTGTATTACAAATATTCCCCGCCTGTAGCTGATTTTATCAGGGAGCACGAAATGTTAAGGACGGCGACAAGATTTGTACTGACGCCGATAGTTTATGGCGTAAAATACCCGTTGCCGGCAATGGGGTTACTGTTCTTCAGCATCTCATTTTTCGGCATCAGGAAACGGAGGAGAGATTCTTAATAAGATTAGACTTGCGAAATTGATTGTAATCATAGGGCTTGTACTTGCCGTCTCGGCTTGCGGCTCAAAGGAAGGCTGCCCGACAAAAGAGACTGTAACGTCGGCAGTGAAGAATATAATGCCTGTGCGCTTCGAGATAGTGAGTATCGCGGAAACCAGTCAGATACACGGGATGTGCGAGGTGGTTATTAAAATAGACAAAGAGCCCGTGATTTTTTACACAGACAAGACCGGCGGATATTTCTTCTCTGGGAGCATGGTTTCAACAAAGGACAAGACTGATATCACTCAGAAACGCCGGGAGTATTTTAAAACAAAACTGCAATGACCTTCATGCCCTCCCGTCAAGGAAGGGTTATATTTTTGGTCGAGGATATTTATTGAAATCAAGCCTTTTTTCACATAGAAATATTTTTTATCTGAACGCGCTCGTAGGTGTAGTCCTTGTCATAGCAACTCTTTTTTTTATGCGGGATATTATTTCAGTCTATGCCGGCAAACAAAAAATCCTTAAGAGAGATGTCCCGGCGTCTAAAAATACGCTGACCGGCAGGCAAAAAATGCAGCTTACAGATTATGCTTCGATAATGAAAAATAACCCTTTCGGTTTTCCGGGAGGTGAATTAAAGCCCCTAACAGCTTCTTCGACGGAGGCCGATACCCGGCGTGCAGATATTCATCTCCTCGGCACGATAGTAGGACCGAAGGACCTCAGTTACGGCGTTTTTAAAAGCAGCTCAGGACCGCAGGAACTGTTCAAGGTCGGAGACTCTGTATTCGGTATCGGTAAATTGAGCAAAGTGGAGAGAGACAAGGTGATTATAAGACAGGGGGGTAAGGCAATAGAGGTACCCATTGAAGATGTGAAGGTGGAAGAGATTAAACAACCGGGCGCCGGAGGGTCACCATTCACCTCTTCTTTTGCCCAAAAGGTGGGGAAAGATACATATATGGTCGACCAGCGGAATTTACAACAGGCGATCGCCAACCCCGGACAGATAATGACTGACGCAAGGCTCAGGCCGAATACTGTTAACGGTAAAGAGGAAGGGTTTATGTTGAGCGAAGTCAGGCAGGGAGGGATTTACAATAGCCTCGGGCTTCAGAACGGCGACGTGCTTTTGAGGATCAACGAGTACGACATATCTAATCCGGAAAGGGCCCTACAGGCATTTACCGCACTGAAAGGCATGGACAGGGTGCAGATTGATTTGATCAGAGATGGAGCACGGATGACAATGACTTACCAGATAAAGTAATATAAGGCTATTATATGAAAAAGTTAGCGATCTTTGTTCTCATGGTTTTTTCTGTTTTTATCCTCAGGTCAAATGCGTCATGCGCTCCTGTAAATGCTCCTGCAGCAACGGCTGATCAAACCGCGGAAAAATCTGCTGAAGCGTCTCTGAGTGAAGTCTCCGTCCGGGAATCGGTCCATCCTGAGAAAGAGGGCATCAAGGACAAGAAAGTTACTTTTAACTTTGTTGATGTTGATCTCTCGGCCATAACAAAATTTATCAGTGAGATCACCGGTAAAAATTTTATCTTCGATGAAAAAGTAAAAGGCAAGATAACAATAATCGCTCCTTCAAAGCTGTCGGTCCAGGATGCATACAGCCTTTTTACTTCAGTGCTGGAGCTTAAAGGGTTCACGATTGTTCCTTCGGGCGTCGCCGTATATAAGATTGTGCCCGCCATAGAGGCGAAACAACGAGGTATGCAGATTTCTACGGGAAGAGTTCCTGTTAATGAAAGTTATACGGCGCGATTGATTCCCATAAAATATATATCTTCCGACGACGCGCTCCGTTTCCTTCAGCCGATCGTTTCAAAGGACGGCCATATATCCGCCTTTGGACCGGGAAACCTCTTGTTGGTGATTGATTCAGGACTGAACCTGGAGAAGGTCCGCTCCATTCTTGAAGTGATAGACCAGCCTTTATTGAGGGAGGAGCCCGAGATTGTTCTCCTTAAATATGCGAGTGCGGAAGTTATCGCGAGGATATTAAACGAAGGAATAAGTTACGGCAAAAGCAGACCGGGATCAGGGCAAGTGGCCAAATCCGAAGAAGTGAAGGTAGTCCCCGACCAAAGGCTGAACGCCGTAGTTATATTCGGAGATAAACTCGTGAGGGAGTCGATTAAGGGGCTTGTCGCCCTTCTTGATATCCCCGCACCCGGGGCGCAGGGACGTATAAACGTATGTTTTCTCGAAAATGCTGATGCGACGGAATTATCAAAGGTCTTGGAAGGGATGTTGAAAGGGACCCCGGTAAAACAAACCGCTACAGCCGCAGCGGGGAGCCAGGCTGTTACGCCCTTTGAAGCCGGAGGAGGAATAGTCATTACGCCTGATAAGGCAACAAATTCACTTGTGATAGTTGCATCGCCCGCCGACTACCAGAATCTTATCCAGGTAGTAAAACAGCTCGACCGCAGAAGGAAACAGGTTTACGTCGAAGGAATGATTGTAGAGGCATCGATTGATAAAGTGCAGGATCTTGGATTGAAATGGAGGATTACCGCCCAAAAAGGAGGAGCTCCTGTAGCAATAGGCGGTTTTGGAACTATCGACTCCTCTTCCGTACAGGGTATCCTTTCCGGTCTATCCGGTATGACCGTCGGTGGTATGGGAAACTTTATCAATGTTCCTTTTACAACGGTCGGGTCGGATGGCACAGTCACAAATTCGACCCTTACAGTTCCCGGTTTTTCAGCGTTGTTCAGCATGCAGGAATTCAAGGATGCAATTAATGTCCTTTCAACACCGCAGATCCTGACGTCTGATAATAAAGAGGCGGAAATAATTGTCGGCGAAAACGTGCCTTTGATTTCCAAGCAAGAAGCTAATGCGGCACAACCGCAAGCTCTCTTTACCGATATAGAAAGAAAAGATGTCGGTGTCATCTTGAAGCTTACTCCGCAGATTACGGAAGGTGATTATGTGAAACTTGATCTCTATCAGGAGATTACAGCTGTCGAACAGGGACAGGCAAATATTATAGCTACAGTGGGCCCGAACTTGTCAAAACGCTCAACAAGGACTTCTGTAGTTGTAAAAGACAATCAGACAGTTATTATCGGCGGGCTCATACAGGAAAGGGTTGAAGAGACTGTGACCAAGATCCCTTTCTTAGGAGACATACCGGGGCTTGGGCTGCTTTTCAAAAACAAATCAAAAGAGAAAACGAAAACGAACCTGCTCGTATTTTTGACGCCGCATATTGTGAAAGAAGCGGAACAGCTTGCGAAACTTACAGACAGGAAAAAAGTTGAATTTGCGAGGACTGAGGACACGTACATACAGGGAGAGTTGCTTGTGAAGTTCAGGGAAGGAATTACCGGAGAGAGGATGACCGAAATACTCTCCGGCGAAGGGGCAACTGTGATTTCTTTATCAAAGCTCCAGGGACTTTACCATATAAGCCTGAAGAAAGGGCAGGATGTTGAAGATGCCGTCAAGATATTCAATGCCTATAAAGAAGTGGAATACGCGGAACCTAACTATATGATGAAGATAAAATGATGGATGCAAAAAATAAGTTTTTCCATAACAGCTTTACCATCTAAACTGCATAATCCATGTCGATCAATGGACCGTAATTAAGAAATGGAACATATTGAAGTTATAAAAGAGGAAGACATAGAGGTTTCCATCCTTAAGAATATCCCGCTTAGTTTTGTAAAAAACAACCAAATATTTCCTATGAAGATAGATAATTCCGAACTGGTTGGAGCTGTTGCCGACGATAAGGGGGTGCTTGCTCTCTCTGAGGCGTCGAAAATGTTCGGCCTGAAGCCGCGGGCGTTAAAGGCGTCTGCCGGGGTCATCCTCGACGCGATCAACAAGTTCTACGGAAACATGGGGTCTGCTGAAGAAGTGATGGATACCATAACTGGAGAGGACCTTTCCTCCGTTGCCACGGCATTTGAGGCCCCCAAAGACCTGCTTGAATTGACTGAAGAGGCGCCTATCATAAGGCTCCTTAATGCCTTGCTTCTGCAGGCAGTCAAAGAGAGGGCAAGTGACATCCACATCGAGCCTTACGAAAAAGAGCTCGATGTAAGACTACGCGTCGATGGTGTGCTTCATAAGGTGCTGACACCGCCGAAGATCATTCAAGATGCATTAATCAGCAGAATAAAAATTATGTCCAATCTTGATATAGCGGAAAAAAGATTACCACAGGATGGAAGGATACGGCTTCTGCTCGGGGGAAGAGATATAGACATCAGGGTATCGGTCATCCCCACTTCTCATGGCGAGCGGGCGGTGCTCAGACTATTGGACAGAAAACAGGGCCTTCTGGGTTTATGGGAAGTCGGGTTTGACAAGAATGACGAAAAGAAACTCGAAGAATATCTTCGGAGACCCGACGGCATCATACTTGTAACGGGCCCTACAGGCAGCGGTAAAACTACAACCCTCTACGCTGCATTGAACAGGATACATACGGAAGAAAAGAACATCATAACAGTTGAAGACCCGATTGAATATCAATTGAAAGGCATCGGCCAGGTCCACGTGAACCCGAGAATAGGGCTGACATTCGCGTCGGGACTGAGGTCGATTTTAAGACAGGACCCGGATGTTATTATGGTCGGAGAAATAAGAGACCTCGAGACTGCCGAGATAGCGATGCAGGCATCTCTCACCGGTCATCTGGTCTTAAGTACCCTTCATACAAATGACGCGCCGAGTGCGCTGGTAAGACTCATCGACATGGGCATAGAGCCTTTTTTGGTCGCCTCATCTCTGAGTGTTGTTCTGGCGCAGAGGCTTGTAAGGTCAATTTGTCTTCATTGTAAAGTATCTTATAGTCCGTCCGAGCTTGAAAGGTCTTACTTCAACAAACCGCCTGAAGTTTTATATCGAGGGACCGGATGCGATAAGTGCAGCAATAAAGGTTATTTCGGAAGGATAGGCATATTTGAGCTCCTTGCAATAGATAATGAAATACGGCCGATGATTACCGATAAGATTGATTCTCAGAGCGTAAAGAACCATGCGCTTTCCAGGGGGATGAAAACCCTTCGCCAGGACGGTCTCGAAAAGGTCATCGGCGGCGTTACAACCCTTGAAGAGGTTTTGAGGGTCACGCAAAAAGATTATGCCGATATTTCAATATAAAGGATACAGGACTGACGGGTCTGAAATAGCCGGAACCATCGAAGCGAACAGCCAAAAGGACGCCGTATTAAGGCTAAAGGAATCGGGACTCTATCCAAAGGATGTAAAAGAAGCAATATATAAAGGCAAAGCAGGCTTTTTCCGCAGGCCCGATATTTCACTCCTTCCATCTACAACAAGACAATTATCCACACTCCTTTCTTCAGGGGTCACTTTAATGGAGGCGTTAAGTTCCATCTCTGAAGAAAATAAAGGTTTCTGGAAGAATATGTTGGTTGATATTAAAGAACGGGTCGAGGCCGGTTCAAGCTTTTCAAAGGCATTGGAGGAATATGGAAATATCTTCCCGGAATTTTACGTGAATATGGTTGCCGCAGGAGAGGCAAGCGGGACCCTTGATAAGGTCCTCATACGCATGGCTGATTTCCTGGAAGACCAGGACAACCTGAAATCAAAAGTGAGAACTTCGATGGTTTATCCCGTCTTCATGATCTGCGTGGGGTTCATTGTCCTTTCTTTTTTATTCGCATTTGTCATACCGAAGATTACAAAGATTTTCAAGGACACCGGCAGCGCCCTTCCCCTTATCACAACAATCCTTATATTTGTCAGTGATATTTTTCAGCGCTACTGGTGGCTTTTGATCGGGTTGGTTATAGGAGGGTTTTACGGTCTCAGGAGGATGAAAGAAAAGAATGCTTTGTTTATTGACGGTCTCATTTTGCGGATGCCGGGCAATGTATTGCAGAGCCTTTATTTCGGAAGGTTCACACGGACATTAGGCTTCTTGCTGGAGGGAGGCCTTCCTGTTCTCAAAGCGCTTGATCTTGCTGCAAAATCAATCGGCAATGAGGTGATCGAGGCGCGGGTGCTCGAAGCCGGGAAACGGGTCGCGGAGGGGGCGAGGCTTTCTGCATCTCTGGAGGGGTTCCCGCCTGTGCTGTTGCAGCTTATTTCGACAGGGGAGAAAAGCGGGCAGTTGGTCCAAATATTGGGAAATGCGGCTGACTCGTATGAGGAAGAATTCTCAAGGAGAGTGCAGAAGGCTTTGTCTCTCCTTGAGCCCGGGATGATTTTGGTTATGGGATTCGTCGTAGGGCTTATAGTTCTCGCTATCCTTTTGCCGATATTCCAGTTGAACCAGCTGATAAAATGAATATGGTAGAAAAGCCGGGTCATCGTATTTGCGCTCATTCTCGTCCCCGAAAGCTTTCGGGGCCTCCGAGGTTTTCGCTTATCAGCGAAAAAAACCGCTCAAATATTATAACCCGGCTTTCGTGAAAATAGGAGGAACGAATGAAAAATAAAGGGTTTACGCTTCTCGAAATTATCGTGGTGGTTTTCATACTAAGTCTTCTGGTGGCTATTGTGGCGCCTAAGATAATCGGTAGGACTGATGATGCGCGCATTGCAGAGGCCAAGGTCCAGATCAGGAATTTTGAGACGGCACTCAAGCTTTTTAAGATCGACAACGGCTTTTATCCAAGCACAGAGCAAGGGCTTGCGTCATTAGTGGAAAAACCGAACACAGGACAGATTCCTCAGAAATACAGAGAGGGCGGGTACCTTGAACAGAAAAAGATCCCACTTGACCCTTGGGGCAACCCCTATGTGTATATATCTCCGGGTGTATACGGTGACTTTGATATCATGAGTTATGGAGCGGATGGAAAAGAAGGCGGGGAAGGCAAGAATGCCGATATCAAGAGCTGGGATTTGCAATAGCCGCGGGTTCACTCTCCTTGAACTCATCGCTGTAATGTTCATTATTTCTGTGGTTGCGGCCATTGCTCTGCCGTCTTTTATCGGGGTTGGAGAAAGCAAAGTCAAATCAGAGGCACGGGAAATGGCCTCAATATTGACTTATCTGAACGATAGCGCAGCCTCAAGGAAAGAGACATTTGTCATGAGATTTGATCTTGATAATAATACGGTATTCTGGAAAGGGCCTGAGGGAGAGAAGACAAAAAAGTTTGATGATATGACAGGAGTGACCACTCAAGCGGCCGGGACCGTCTCCAAAGGAGAACTGACCTTCTTATTCGGGCCGTTTGGAATTGGTGAAAATATCAGTGTTCATATGAGCAAGGGAGACCAGAGCATGACAATCACTTTGAACCATTTAAGCGGAAGGGTGAAGATAAAGGATGACGCAGGAAGCAGTGAGGATGAAAACGGGGCCCGCAAAGAAGGGCAATAAGTTTGTCCTTGATCCTTCTTTTTTTATTCACCGGGAAAATGGTTTTTCTTTGCTTGAAGTGTTGATCGCTCTTGCGATTGTCGGCGGTCTTTTGGTGACCCTCATATATACTTTGAACTATCAGTTGAGTCTCGTGGACAGGCAGGAGGTCATTACTGTCGCGACCTTTCTCGCAAAGAGTAAAATGGCCGATTTAGAAAAGAGTCCCGAAAATAAGAAAGGGGATTTTGAAACTCCTTACGATGGCTATTCATACGAGACCTCTATTAAGGACTCGCCATACGTCGGCATATCTGAAATTATGGTTTCGGTAAAAGGAGGCAGGGAAGAGGTAAAATTGAATGAGTTTGTTTTTAAATAAAAATCATCGTATATCTCTCCATACAGCTATTGCCGGGAACGAGCGAAACGGTGGAGGTTTCACCCTTATCGAAATCCTTGTGGCTTTTACAATTCTTTCAATAGTTCTGGCCGCTGTCTACAGCACTTTTTTCTTGAGCCACAAGGCAATGGACGGCATGGATGAATACATGTTAAAACTCCGGGAATCACGGAGGGCGATTGACATCCTAAAGCGCGAACTCGATTCTGCTTTCTATCGGCGTGACGATCAGAGTACATTGTTTAAGATATATGACAAGGACATATTCGGCAAACAGGCGTCTCAGCTTGCTTTTACGGCTTTTTCAACACTAAGGCCGGGGGTTTCGAGAATCGTTTATTATATCGAAGATAAAGACGGGAAATTAAATCTTCTTAAGAAAATAGAGTCGCCTTTTCAGAAGGAAGAAACCGACGGGGTGGAAATAATAGAGGACCTGGACGCGTTCACCGTTGAAGCAAAATACGGTGATACGTGGGTAAAAACATGGGATGCGGACATGAATAACGACACCCCGGAAGAAATCAGAATAAGCCTCTCCGTGATGATAAAGGATAAAAAAATGACTTTGTCCGATGTATCAAAACCAATGGTCAAATCGTAATACACATGACACAAGGACAATCAGATCAGCAAAGTTATATGGCAAACCATAAGGGAATAGCTTTAGTTATTGTCCTTCTGGCATTGGCCCTTATCACCGCCATGGTAGTCGAGTTTTCGTATGCAGTATATACCGGCACCAATGATCTTTATAATTGGCGCGATGGCCAGCGCCTCTCTATAATGGCAAGATCAGGAATAAATGTGACTATAAAGTTATTGCCGTATGTGCTTGCAGAGCAAAAATATTCGCAGGGCGTGATGGAGCGGCCTATAGAGAACCCTTTTGAAGATTTCAATGGAACCATAACAGTGAGGGTTGAGGATGAGAGTTCCAAGCTCAGCCTGAAATTCTTAGTAGATGATTTCGGGAATCATAATAATGTCGCTTATGATGAATTCAAGAGACTTCTAAGCGTGCTTTCGTTGAATGAAAAGATTGCGGATAGAGTTGTCGACTGGATTGTGAAAAAGAGAGAAACCGGATTCTCTGCCTCCGGAGAAAACAATAAGCATTATAGACTCCGCAGTGTCGATGAACTCCTAATGATAGATGGAATAGACAGGAACGCTTATGATAAATTATTGCCATATGTTACTGTTTATGGGCCGGATATGACTGATTACTCTATTAATGTTAACGGCGCCGGGAAGCCCTTATTGATGAGCATATTGCACGCCAATGGATCGTTTCCCATAACAGAGGACCGAGCTGATAGAATAATTAAATATAGAGAGCTCTCTCCTTTTTTATTCTGGGGAGATTTTAATAATTTTGCAGGGACATCATTTTCAGCAGACCGGATCAAGACTATGGGTACAGATTTTTCAATAAAAGCGACCGCCTCTTCCGGCGGAGTAAAAAGGATAATCGAATCAGTTTTAAATACATCAGCCGGTAAAATTGAATACTGGAAGGAATATTAATGGGCAAGGCTTTGTTTATCGATATAAAGGAAAAAGAACTCAGCACATATCTGTTTGATATCAAAGTCAACAAATATGAAATAGGGGAAATCAGGAAATATCCCGTCTCTGAAAAATTTGATTTCTCGTTTGACATCGGGACCGAGAAGATTGAAAACGCCTATGTAAGCCTCCCATTGAGCAGCCTGAACTTCAGGGTCATTGAACTGCCGTTTTCCGATAAAGACAGGATTAGGGAAGTGCTTCCGTTTGAGCTCGACGGGATGATATTGGGCGGGACTGACACAGTAGTCTTTGACAGTGTGATCGTAGGAACATCCGACGATAAGCAACAGGTGCTTGCGGCATATATTGATAAAAAAGATCTCCGGCATCTGCTCGGAAAATTAAAAACATATCATATTGATCCTGTCTTTATTACGTCATTGGAGCTTAAAAACATTCTGAATGATTTTTCTATGGGAAGTCTTCTTTCCCCTCCTGAGCTTGAGGACAAAGACAGGATAGAACTGGCTTCCCGGGAAATAAAAGCCCCAGTGATCGACCTGAGAAGGCACGAGTTTTCATACACACGGGAACGTGAGAAGACAAAAAAGAAGCTGAGGTTAACGGCTGCGCTTCTGGCGTTGCTTGCGCTTGTTCTGTCCGCAGACTTATTGATGAAGATTGTGTCTGCGCGGAGTGAGGCGGCATTATTAAAGAACGAGATGCGGAAACAGTATCAGGAAGTCTTTCCCGGAGAGAAAAATATCATGAATGAGCTTTATCAGTTTAAATCCCATATGAAGGAGTTGAAAAGTAAAGAGGATATTTTCATTGGCGTTGATCCTCTCAGACTGCTTTTAAGTCTCTCCCGTTTGGAGAAACAAGGTGTTGCTTTCAATGAGATAACTGCGGAAAAAGGGAATATCACCTTGAAAGGTGAGACTGCGTCCTTAAGCGAAGTCCAGCAGATAAAGGGGAAGCTGGAAAGTATTTTTAATGAGGTGAATATATCCGATTCAAAATCCTCTGCGCAGGGCAGGATGCTGTTTACCATAACAGCAAAGGAGAAAAGGTCTTGATACCAGCGCTGGTGAAGGACAGAAGGATCCAGGTTGCATCGAGTTGTTTGATCGCTTTTGTGCTTGCTGTAATGTTCGGAGTGCATTTGCTTTCATCCGAGAGAAAAGAACTCAAACAACTGAATGAACAGAGAAAAGAAATGCTGCTGCTGAAAGATGAATTCATATCTTTGAAACAGAGAATTAATGTTGTGGAAAGCAAGAAGAACCTGTCAAATGCTCAGGGTATTGTTCAGGCTGTTGATGAGGTTTTTCTGTCTGTCGGGCTGAAGGATAAGGTCAAGTCGGTTAAATCTACGGGGAAGAGAGAAGTCAAGGACGGATTTGAAGAAGAGGCCGATATTTACATCGAAAAAGTAAGCATGAATGAAATGGCAAATATTTTTTACAGGATCGAGAACGCGCCGGTTATTCTCACGATCAAAAAAGCCGCAATAAAAAAATCCTTTGAAAACCCCGAGCTCCTGAACATATCCCTCGCTCTTTCTTTTCTGAAAACGAAGTGAAAAAAATCCTCATTGCACTGGTTTTTATCATGGTTATTGTCTGTAGCTTATGGATAATGTTCCCTGCAAATTCTATCCAGTCTATTATTGAGGATTCTGTTACGGACAAGAAATTTAATTTAGAGATCAAAGGTCTTAAAAAAGGGTTGTTTTATAATCTGAGCGCCGACAGTATAATATTGAAGAGCTCCGGCCTAAAGGTAGTCTCCTTAACCGGTATTCACGGAAATATCGATCCTATGAGTCTCGCGGTGTTGCGTCCAAAGGTAATGATGAATGGGAATATCGGCGGGGGGAATTTTTCAGGCACTGTCGGTTTTGCAAAAAACAACGTGCAGGTGAACATTAATTTTAAGCAGGTCGGCATAAATGAGGCGCCGTTTTTCAGCCAAATCGGTATACGCGGCGAAGGGACTGTTTCAGGTAAATTAGTTATGACGGACAATAAGGGGAATATTGGATTTGTTACGAAAGACGCAAACTTCGAGCAGGCGAAAATCGCCGGGGTCAGTGTGCCGCTGAATCTTTTCCATGCTGTTTCAGGCATTGTCGACATAAACGGTAATCTGCTCAGTATTGGTTCTCTCTTCCTTGAAGGCAAGGATATCAGTGCGAGGCTAAAAGGTATAATAAAAGATACTGGTATGGACCTTAAGATGGAAATAATGCCCGGCAGATCTTTTGCTGAAAATCCATTATTCATTTCCGGACTCGAAAGATATAAAATTTCTCCGGGATATTATGTAATCCCTCTAAAGGGCAATCTGTCCCTCTGAGGAGATAGCATGTCAAAGTATATACTGCTTGCACTTATCCTGCTGAGTCTTGTTTCATGCGGCGGGGATACGTCCGGACAAAAACCCTCAGCTTATAAAGAAGGTGAGATAATAGTTAAATTCAAATCAGGCGCGGATCCAACGCAAAGATATGTGGCGCATAAAGCTGCCGGAGCGAAATCGGTGAAGACCCTGGGTGATCAAAGGTTTGAAAGGGTCAAGCTGCCTCACGGCGTCACTGTTGCAGAGGCAATCAAAACGTATACAACGAACCCCGAGGTCGAATATGCCGAGCCTAACTATATTGTAAAGGCTTACAGATTGCCGAATGATGCGCGTTTTAATGATTTGTGGGGACTTCATAATACCGGTCAGAACGTAAACGGTACCACGGGCACAGCCGGCGCGGATATCGATGCGACTGATGCATGGGATATCAGCGCGGGTTCTCCTTCCGTAATCGTTGCCGTCCTCGATACCGGCGTCGATTACAATCACCCCGACCTTAAAGACAATATCTGGAGAAATTCGGGAGAGACCAGTTGCACCGACGGGATTGACAACGATAAAAACGGTTATATCGATGACTGTATCGGGTGGAATTTTTTGGAGTCCAATAATGACCCTGCGGACGATAACGGCCATGGTTCACACATTGCCGGTATTATTGGTGCCGTTGGGAATAATGCCTTAGGGGTTGCCGGGGTAAGCTGGTCTGTAAAGATTATGTCTCTGAAAGTGCTCGATAATAATGGAGAGGGTGATATAGCTACTATCATAGAGGCGATATCATATGCTGCCGCAAAGAACGCCGGGATTATCAATATGAGTTTTGGAAGTACCGGGTTTTCGCAGTCTTTGTATGATACGATAGGAAAATATCCTAATATGCTTTTTGTCGCTGCTGCGGGCAATGAGGGGGCCAACAATGATCAGCCCTCCGTGGCTGATTATCCTGCGAGCTTCGGCCTGCCCAATATTATTTCAGTGGCTGCAACCGACCAGAACGATAACTTTACAAGTTTCTCTAATTACGGGGTTAAATCTGTTGATGTTGCTGCGCCGGGTACAGACATTCTCAGCACTATCCCGTCTTTCACTGCAGGAATTACATATAGCGGAACGTACAAGGTGGTTTATTTTTCTTTTGGCTTTGAAGGTATAGATGGCGCTTTATTGCGCGCGGACGTCATGCGAAGGGTGCTGGAGTTTAACGGTGTTTCACCGGGAGACGGTATTCTTCTCGTGGATGACGACGGCGGAGACACATATGAGACTTATTATAAGCAGGCCCTTGAGTATCTCGGATATTCGTATGATTATTACATGGTCCCCGTTAATGATGACGGCCCTGACGCAACCAAACTGAGACAGTATAAACTGGTGATCTGGTTTACAGGCAATGAGTACAGTCCAAACTCTCAAACGCCAACCAATGTGACCCCTAATGATCAGGCAAACATCCAATCTTTCCTCGACAACGGAGGCAGGCTTTTTATATCCGGACAGGACATAGGATACGACATCGGTTCCACGAGCTTTTATAAGAACTATCTCCATGCGCGGTTTATCACTGATGATGCGAACGGATCATTCTACACAGGGCTTAATGACTTCGATGGCTTGTCTCTTGATCTTTCGTCGACATACGGTGACGGAGCGCGGAACCAGAGATCAATTGATGCGGTAAAGCCTGTGGACGGCTCTACGGCTTTTTACATTCCCTATAGCGCCGCCTACCAATTCTTTGACGGCACATCTATGTGTACGGCAATGGTCTCCGGTGTTGCGGCCCTCGTATCGTCTTATTACAGCGATTTCACCACAAGCCAGATAAAGGGCACGATTCTGCTTTCCGTTGATGGGCTACCGTCTTTGCAGGGAAGGATACTCTCAGGGGGAAGGGTAAATGTCTATAAGGCGTTGTCTTCACTCATCGCGCCGACTGATCTGACCGCTGCGCTTTCCGGGAAACAGGTTGTGCTTGCATGGACAGATAATTCTTCCGGCGAGACGGGATTTTCTATCGAGAGAAAGGAGGCAGGAGGAAAGTACATCCAAATAGCCTCGGTGCCGTCAAACCAGACGAATTACACAGACGATGCTGTAAAAGCCGGTAAGGCTTATTCATACAGGGTAAAGGCATTTAATGCCGTCGCCGGTTCGTCATATACCAACGAAGCTTCTCAGAAAATACCCGGCGTCAGCTTCAGCGGAGGCGGCGGATGTTCCAGCGGTAAAACGCAAAACGTTCAGACAGCTTTAGCAGACATGTCAGTGCTCTTTATGCCTTTAATGGTTGTCTTCATAATCAAAAGATCAGGAAAAGATTTAAAGAAACCATAATAGTATTTCTCTGCCGACCAAATTATCCTTGTACCTGTGGTATACTCAAAATACTTTATGTCTGCTTTAAGATACTTGACAGCGGGTGAATCGCATGGGAAGGCCCTTACCGGGATTATCGAGGGTGTTCCTTCAGGGCTTACTGTTTCCGGGGATTTGATTGATAAGGACCTTAAAAGAAGGCAGGGCGGCTATGGTCGCGGCGGCCGCATGAAGATAGAGTCCGATCATGCTGAAATATTGTCCGGCGTAAGGTGGGGAAAGACTATCGGTTCGCCGATAACCCTGCTTATTGAAAATAAGGACTATAATAATTGGCTCGAAGCCATGTCTGCGGATGCGTCTGCTGAAGGTTCGATTCCTCCTGTCACGAGACCGCGTCCCGGGCATGCCGACCTGACAGGCGCGATAAAATATGGCCATCGCGATATAAGAAATATCCTTGAACGTTCAAGTGCGAGAGAGACGGCCATGCGGGTGGCATTAGGCGCGGTCGCAAAGAGGTTTCTCTCGGAATTCGGCCTCCGGGTCGGCAGTTATGTTGTTCAGATAGGCAAAATCAGTGGCCCAACCCTCGAAGCTTTGAAACCACGAATACTTGCATCTATTTTTGAAAAAGCTGAAAAATCTCCTGTCAGGTGCCCGGATGAGGCGGCATCGATAAAAATGATCAAACTCATAGACAGAGCCGTCAAAGAAGGTAACTCACTCGGCGGTATTTTCGATGTCTTTGTAACAGGTGTGCCTGTTGGTCTCGGCAGCCATGTCCAGTGGGACAGGAAGCTTGACGGCCGGCTTGCGCAGGCGGTGATGAGTATCCAGGCGATTAAAGGTGTAGAGGTAGGTCTTGGTTTTGAGATGAGCGGGAAATCAGGGTCAGAAGTGATGGACGAGATATTTTACACCCGCCGGGACACAAGGCGAAAAATGGCTGCAAAATCTCGTGAAGATTTACTCCATACACCTTATGGGTTTTATAGAAAAACAAATAATGCCGGTGGTATTGAGGGCGGCATGACAAACGGTATGCCGATAATCCTGAGAGCTGCGATGAAACCGATCCCGACATTGAGAAGACCGTTACGTTCTGTGGATATAGTTACAATGAAGCCAGTAGAAGCGGCTTACGAACGTTCCGATATCTGTGCGGTCCCGGCAGCAGGCGTCGTAGGAGAGGCAATGGTTGCCCTAACTATTGCAGACGCCTTTCTCGAAAAATTCGGCGGAGACAGCATGGACGAAGTAAGACGTAATTTTAACGCTTACGAGACAATCAAGAATTTCACCAAATGACATTGTGTGCTGTACTTCCTCCTACCAACACATCTTGCTTTTGTTATAGGAAGCAACCTTTCAAATAGAAATCTTCACATAGTACAAATCACAAACTAATAACATTCATTGTTCACAAACGCTATGTTTGTTCCATTGACAAATAACAAATAGATAAATACAATGTAATTATGGAAGCAATATCGTTCGAGTGGGATGAAAAGAAAAGTGTTTCAAATAAGAAAAAACATGGCATTAGTTTTGAAGAGGGCCGGACAGTATTTGCAGATGAGAATGCGTTACTTATTCATGACCCTGACCATTCGGACGATGAAGATCGATTTGTTATGCTCGGATTAAGTGCACGCCTCAGGGTATTGGTTATTTGTCATAGCTACCGTAGAGACCTAACATCAATAAGAATTATTTCTGCCCGTAAAGCAACGCGCTTTGAGCAGAAGAAATACTGGGAGAGGTGGTCAAGATGAGAAAAGAATATGATTTTTCAAAAGCAAAGAAAAATCCCTATGCGAGTCAACTTAAGAAGCAAGTAACTATTCGCCTTGATGAGGGGACAGTGGAATATTTTAAAAGACTGGCCAAAGAAGCGGGGATTCCCTATCAGACGCTGATCAATCTGTACTTGCGGGACTGTGCTGCAGCGGGTAGGAAACTCTCGATACAATGGAAAGCAGCATAAATTATAAGCGGAGATTTTTCAGGATCTCTCTTCGAAACCTTTGAGCCAGTCGTTGTTTAAAGGAAAGACGTGCGTCTTTTGGGACAAATGTCACGCAGCATCTCTAAAATTCCTACGGCGGGAGAACTTCTTCCTCTTCTAAGGAAGAAGTCAAGTTTTTTTCTTGTCTTTCTCTGTTAAAGCTGAAATGGTTGTGGTGTTACTTCAACCTTTTACCTTTTCACCTAACCTCTTTTGTTCTACGAGCCTTATAGCTCAACTTACCTTATTCAGGTCGAAAGGATGGTGGAAGTTGACCAAGCTGAATCCTACAAGCCTTCTTTTTAGCTTACGAAGAAGCACGGTCCTTCTTCCACCACAACCACTGTTTACTCCCATATACTAAGCAGCAATTGTTACCGTATCCTGAAATCTCCGTTTGTCTCTTAAGAGTGCAAAGATTAGCTTGATCAGCTTTATTGCTACTGCGCACAGGATCTCTTTCTTCCTCGGCAGTTGACCAAACCGGTTCTTTGTCTGCAATTTTCGTTGATAATATTCTTGAAAATAGTTGGTGAGGACTACCACCCTCATGCTCATAAAGAAAAGACACTTCCTTAACCCGAAAAGTGCAATTGGAAAAGACATGCCTATAGATCCAAGCCTATCAAGGCAATCCCGGAATTAGCATTAGCAAAGCTAATCTTTACACTGTTTCTTGATCCGCCTCCTTTTGAAGTTTATTGTCATCTTGCAACTGCAGTGCAGGTATCCAGACCTGGCGGAAAGTATTGTCCTATGCGGCTAAAGAGGTATAAAAGTTTTGATCGTACTTTCTGTGTAAAGACGGAGATCCTCAATACCAGCGTTCTGCCGTTTCCTCCCAATTGGGCGGGTAGTACAAAATACTTATACCGCAAGGTCTTCAAGCGTTCTATCTTTTCTTTCTGGCCCAGTATCTGATGTCGAAACAGGACAAACAGATTGTAGATGAATACCCGAATAAGCATTGCCGCCTCTGTTGAATAGAAATACTTCATCGAGAACCCTCCAAGCGCAAAATCCTCTTTCAGTTCCTTGATGGTATTCTCATCGTTTGCCCTCGGCCTGCACTGCTTCCATACATCATATGCGGGATCATGTGAATTGGTTATCCATACGCTGTAACGATAATTCCCTGTATCAAACTCATCTCCGAAAAGAGATAACTCCTTCCCCATCGCATGCGGCCTCTTCTTTATATCCTGACGGACTGCGATAAACCTCCTGTCGTTTATCCAATCGACATGCTGGAAAAAGAACTCCGTGATCCATATCCCCTCTTCTATCCGCTTCCAGTTTTGTTGTGCATAAACCATCCTCTGCAAAGGACGGTATAGGCGAGCGGCTATGATATAGATTAATTTTCTCCGCTCCAAAAGTTCGATAAACTCTCTGAGATAAAATCCACTGTCCGCAATAACGCCCTTAATATCGATATGCCCGCTAATCCTCTGCCATGTGGACTCGAAAAATCCAATGATATTATTCCATGACATCACATTGCCGGGACGGTTCCACAGATGTATCACATACTTGCTTCTGTTAAGAAATGCCAGAAGCGGGCTATGGCTCCCACGCCCTTTCTTCTTCGGGTTATATCCCCTCTTTGCCCCCTCCTGTTTGCCATATCGCTCAAGCACTGTAGAATCAAACGTCAGCCAGTCCTCTTTGATCTCCTCCCATGGAATCAATCTCTTCAAATATCCCCATAGCCCTTCCGACATCGTTTCCACTTCCTTCAGCTTCCTGATTTTCCTGAAAAGCCTGCCCAATGTCGTAGAGGCCAAAGGAAGCCTCTTCACTGCAAAAAGATCTGTGAAAATCTCCTGCCAACCAAGATAAAGTAAATGAGAAAACCTGCTGCCTCCCGCATAGATCAGAAGGATGTACGCCAATACCTTGCTGTATATCCCCATTCCATTGGGAGAACTCTCGTGGACCGGGATCACCTCTTGCAAAATTCCTCTCAATTTGATCTTTTCAAAAAATGCCGCCAATAAACTGAATCCCCCATATGCCGTCATCTTCTTCTCCGTAAATCCAATCCTTACTTTATTTATTTCGATGTTTGTGCTACATTTTGACTGCATATTTCTATTCTCCTTTCGTTTAGAGTTGATGGTCGCTCAAACCTATTGATTCTAATACGAAAGGAGAATTTCTTCGGGGATATTATTTTAGGTCAACTGCACTTTTTGGGTTAAGAGCCAGCGTCCCTTTTTGGATATGAACTTGCGGCTTATCCTATAACCGGAATCGCTCTCCTGTGGATCATATCCTGCATATTTGACGATCTGACGGGCGTTTTGAAAATACGCCGGGTCTCCTAACTCTCCTAAGAAGATAGCGGCTGAAAGGGGGCCTATACCTGGGATGCTCAATAAATAGATCTCCTTTAGTGTGCTTTTCATCTGTCGGTCAATATACTTGAGCATCAGTACGGTCCGTTTCACTTCTTCCAGACATATCTTTACCCTGTAGCGATCCGTACTGCCGATTCGTTTTACTCCAATGCTCTTTATTGCTGCCTGCTGGAGAGCTTTTGCTTTTTCGGCTGCTCCCGCCTTCTTCCTTGAGCTGTGGGCGATCAGTTCCTTGATAACTGCGTGTTTCATCGATACCACATCCTCGGGAAACGGACACAAATCAAGGATTGCCCATAAACTCCGGGAATTCATTGACCAAAATATCTCATGCAGCTCAGGGAAATAGTCATCCAGTGCAGCATGAAGCGCATTTTTCGCTCCCACGCTATATCTCAAGAGTCTCTCCCTTACTTTCGACAATGTCCTTAGCTGTCTTACCACCCCGTCTTCAATTACGGTATCGATATATTTACCCTCTCTGGTGATATTCGTTATGGTCAATGCATCTCTTTTATCGCTCTTTGCAGAGGAACTCTCGTCAAGTTCCCGATGATGCTTCAGGGCCGTAGTCCGTACAAACCGAACTTCATAACCCTTCTCTTTTCCAAAGTAGGCAAGCTTCCTCCAGTAGTGCCCTGTCGGTTCCATCCCAATGAGCACGCCGTTCATGCCATACTTTGCTTTAAAACCCTCTGTCATCTTTACAAACTGCTCAAATCCTTCACGGTTGTTGTACAGTTTGGCGCAACTCCCCAACACGTTGCCCTCTTTGTTCATGAACCCCACCGCATTCCATGCATTCCCTACGTCCACTCCTATGACCAGGGTCTCCCTACTAATCCTTTCACGCTTTGCTACCTGCTTGTTATAATCTTTCTCAGACATGGTGATCTCTCCTTTCTGTTATGTTGTTTGGATATTCAACTTTAACAGTTCGAGATTGCCATGTCTTTCCCTCTTCCTTATAGTAAGCTGAAATAGAGACCTTTGGAATCTGATATAATTATGTTTGTTACATCACATAATTAATGCATGAATGCTACCAATGACTTTTACTCATAAAACTGCCATAGCCTTTTTCGTCCAAAAGATTTTGGAGCAAGCCCAAAAGGACAATATAACAATTTCTAAAGCTCAGGAATATATTTTTTCTTTGAATACTTATGAGCCAGATTCATATTCAAATCGTGTACTAATCGAGACATTTGAGAATGAATCAAGCATTAAGAATTTCGAAATCAAGACAATAAAATTAATTTCAAATGCATACCAACGTGATGTAGCCAATAATAGTGATCTTCGGGCGGTTTATGGCGAAGCTTGCAAGGCTCTAAAATCAGGTAATTATTACATCTACCGCTTGGTCACCAGAGCCATCGGACATCAAATCGATAAAATCGGAGAGTTCTTTGGTAGGTACACCTCGAATGATGAATATATACTTTGGGCTATTTTGTCTGGATTTATTTTTGCGCTTCTGGTCATCTTTGTAGTCGTCTCCTTCCGTACAGGAAAAGATATATTAGCTATATTATCTAACAGAGACTTTTTATTGTCGATAATATTATCCCTTTTGGCTACAGTTGTTTCGGTTAGAAAATATTTGCGTCTCACCAAAAAAGGACTATACGATATCTACTTTAGACAACGCATAGATCTCAAATCGGGTTTTTCTTTCAAGGGTATATTAAGTATAATCGGTATTTTCTTCTTGATTACAATTCTGACAGTTACAGCGGTTAGTAATTTCATTGCTGGTATGCAAGATAAGGATTATTTTCGCATGACCTTTGGATCAATCGAAATCATTTTTTATACTATCATTGTAATTATAATGATGGGATTGCTTTTCATTAAGATTAAACTCTATTTGCAAAGTAACAAACGGAGATTCTAATGACTCACTTTATTAGACACCGCTTGAAAACGCACCCGCGACTCGGGCGTTAACCGTTTTTAACGGTAATCAACACCTTTTTAGCTTAGTCGAACCTGCGCATTAGCGGTGTAGTCGATACCCAGCGCTTTTCAGGCAGTCTTAAGAATAATCGAGATACCCGTTTGGTACAGATTGAGACTTAGCCTGTCGCCGTATATAGTTTGCTCAGGCTTTTTACACCTCCGGCAAATCTATCTTGATATAGAGTTCTTTCAGCTGTTTCGGTTCGACCGGTGAAGGACTGCCGCTCATAAGGCAGAACGCTTTCTGGGTCTTCGGAAATGCGATGACGTCCCTTATTGATGTCGCGCCGACCATAAGCATTACAAGCCTGTCAAGGCCGAGGGCAATTCCCCCATGCGGCGGTGCGCCGTATTCGAGCGCTTCCAGCAGAAACCCGAACTTTAGCTTTGCGTCTTCTTCCGATATGCGTAAAAGCTCGAACATCTTCCGCTGCAGGTCGCGCCTGTGGATACGGATGCTCCCCCCACCTATCTCATAACCGTTAAGTACAATGTCATATGCCTTTGCCTTAAGAGAAGATAAAAGCTCTTTATTGTTAATATCGCCCGTAAGCATCTTCTCAATATCCCCATCCATCGGGGAAGTGAAGGGATGATGCATTGCCTCGAACCTGTCTTCTTCATCATTCCATTCGAGGAGCGGGAAGTCCGTGATCCATACAAATCTATACCCGGGCACTATGAGGTTTAATTTTTTCCCGAGTTCCAGCCTCATCCTGCTCAGCACATCAAAAACAACCTTCTCCTTATCGGCAATAAAGAGCATCAGGTCTCCTTCCCCGGCATCAAGTCTCTGTGCCATCTGCTTCAGGATATCCTCGGGGAAGAATTTTGCTATCGGCGATTCAAAACCATTTTTTACCTTAATCCACGCGAGTCCTTTTGCTCCGAAGGACTGCGCCTCTTCGGTGAGCATATCTATCTCTTTTCGCGACAAACCTGCCATGCCTTTGCCGTTAATAGCTTTTACTCTTCCCCCTAATTTGAGGGCGTCAAGAAAGACCTTAAAAGACCCTTTCTCTGCGAGATCAGCCATTTCCTTGAGCTCAAGTCTGAATCGCAGATCGGGCTTGTCGTTGCCGAACCTCTCTATGGATTCGCGGAAGCTCAATTTTTCAAACGGTATCTCAAGCTCAATATTGAGGACATCTCTGAAAAGCTTTTTTATCATGCCTTCGATGTTCCCGATAATGTCTTTCGTGTCCGCGAAAGACATTTCGATGTCAACCTGGGTGAATTCGGGCTGGCGGTCTGCACGAAGGTCTTCGTCCCTGAAACACTTTACGACCTGAAAATATCTTTCGAAGCCGGATACCATCAATATCTGTTTGAAAATTTGCGGTGATTGAGGGAGCGCATAAAAATGACCGGGATTCAGGCGGCTCGGCACAAGATAGTCTCTCGCGCCTTCGGGCGTGGATTTTGTGAGGATGGGCGTCTCTATCTCAAGAAATCCCTGCCCGTCGAGATAGTCCCTCATAAGCTTCGCGGCCTTATGCCTGATGATCAAATTCCTCTGCATATCGGGCCTTCTCAGGTCAAGATATCTGTGCTTAAGCCTCAGAGATTCCGATGTGTCGGCGGCATCCTCAATAGTGAAAGGCAGTGCGGCTGCCTCATTCAGGACCTCAAGGGTATTTACATACAGCTCTACCATGCCGGTAGGCATACCCGGATTTTCAGTACCCTGGGGTCTCTGCCTGATCTCGCCGGATACTCGTACCACATACTCACTCCTCAATCCATGTGCGCGCTCATGCGCATCGCCTGATACCTCGGGGCTGAAAACCACCTGAAGCACACCGCTTCTGTCGCGTAAATCTATAAATAGAAGGCCGCCGTGGTCCCTGCGTCTGAAAACCCAGCCGTTCAGGGTGAGGGTCAGCCCTATGTCAGCTTCTTTTATTCCTCCACATCCTTTATCACGAGCCATATGTCCTCCGATTAACTGAAAACTTCTTGCTTTATTTTTTCAATCTCCTCAGTCGTCAAATATCTGTATCCACCCGGACCAAGTCTTCCCAGGTCGATTCCGTTTATCCTTATCCTTTGCAGCTTGAGCACCGGATGTCCTATGCTTTCGAGCATCCGTCTGATCTGCCTTTTCCTGCCTTCATGTATCGTCATCTCAAGCCATGAGTTATTTTCCGTGGTCTTGATCATCTTTACTTTTGCAGGAGCTGTTAACCCGTCAATGAGTTTTACCCCTTTTCTCAGCTTGACAAGCCCTCTTTCTTCCGGGATTCCCTTGACCTTAATGAGATAGGTCTTTGAAATCTTTTTTGAAGGATGGAGCACTGCATTTGCAAAATCCCCGTCATTTGTCAGTAAAAGGAGGCCTTCAGAATCATAATCAAGTCTTCCTACCGGATAAACTCTATATTTTACACCCCTCAGGAAATCTTTTACAGTCGTTCTGCCTTCAGGGTCCTGAAGTGATGTCACAACATTCCTGGGTTTGTTGAAAATAATGTAAGTTTTTGGTTCCCGCCTTGTCAGGAGCTTCCCGTCGAGCTTTATATGGTCTTTGGCCGGGTCAGCTTTTGTACCGAGCTCCGCTATCCGTCCATTCACCGTTATCCTGCCTTCGAGTATTATCTCCTCGGCCTTTCTCCTTGAGGCAATCCCCATTTCTGAGAGAATCTTCTGAAGTCTTTTTTCCATAAGAGTAAATAATACCATAAAAGCCTGTTCCCGATTTTTCATGCTGATATTTAAAGCGGTTTTAAGGTATAATAACCAAGCTTTTAGAGTTTAATAGATTAAGAAGACCTCAGAGGCTTTGAAGGCTCTGGGGTTTTTATTTTTAGATCATGTGCAATTCTAACAATAAAGCCCTTCAGAGAATTTATATCTAACGGCAATAAAAATAAAAGAGGACAAAGAAGAATGAATTTTGATGACTTTAACTTAAGCAAGGAGACGATGAAATCCATAGCCGAAATAGGGTTCGAGGAGCCGACTCCTATCCAGGTTTCGGCGCTGCCGCTCATAATGGACGGTCGTGATATCGTCGGACAGGCGCAGACAGGCACAGGCAAGACCGCTGCTTTCGGCATCCCTATTGTGGAAAACTGTCAAAAGGGAAAAAATCCTTTTGCAATTATACTGGAGCCGACGAGGGAACTCGCTGTTCAGGTCGCACAGGAGATCCTCAGGATAGGCAAATTCAGGAAGATCAGTGTGCTGCCGGTTTATGGAGGCACCTCTATCGAAAGACAGATAAAGATATTGCAGCGGGGCGTGAATGTTGTTGTCGGGACGCCGGGCCGTGTTATAGACCATCTGAACAGGAGGACCATTTCGTTGTCGGGCGTGAAGATTGTTGTTCTCGACGAAGCGGATGAAATGCTTGATATGGGATTTATTGAAGATATGGAAACAATAATCAAAGCGACGCCTCCAGAGAGGCAGACGCTGTTATTTTCAGCCACAATCCCTCAACCTATCATGAACATCGCCAAACGGTATATGAGAAACCCGGAAAAAATACGGGTGAATGCAAACGATATTATTATCCCGAAGATAAAACAGATATTTTATGAGGTCAGGGAAGCGGACAAAGTGAATGCCCTTTCCAGGCTTCTTGATGTCGAAGACCCGTCGCTTGCGATTGTCTTCTGCCATACAAAAAGGGATGTTGATGAGGTTTCGACGAAACTCGAACAGATGGGATATAATGCGGGCGCATTGCACGGTGATTTTACTCAGGCAAGGAGGGATGAGGTCATGAACAAGTTCAAGACAGGCATGCTCGATATCCTCGTTGCGACCGATGTGGCTGCACGGGGGCTTGATATAAAAGACGTGACCCATGTCATTAATTACAGCATCCCCCAGAACCCCGACAGCTATGTCCACAGGATCGGAAGGACCGGACGGGCCGGAAAGTCGGGAATTGCCATAACTTTCGTGACGCCGAGGGAATATAATCATTTGCGCCTGATAGAAAAAACCGCCAAGACGAGTATCGGCAGGAAGAAACTGCCTTCACAAACCGATGTGATAGCGGCAAGGAAGAAGAATATCCTCAAGGAAATTTCCGGCGTCATTCAGGAAAATAAACACGCGGAATATCTTTCGATGGTCAAAGACCTGTCAGAGCATTATGAGTCCGGCGATATTGCGGCAGCGGCCCTCTATTCCTTATATGGCGAGACAAAGGAAAGGCCTCTGGAGGAACGTAAAGAAGAGAGCGGATCTGTCCGTTTATTTATGACAGTCGGCAGGAAGGACAATATAAAAACCGGTGATATTGTGAAATCCATTGTTTCGGAAGCCGGGATCCCCTTCAAGAAGATCGGGAAAATCAATGTGTTCGATAAGTTTACTTTTGTCGAAGTGCCCAGGGAGTTTTCCGACAGAATAATACGGTCGTTAAATGATGTGATGATGAAAGGCAGGAGGATCAAGGTTCAGCACGCAAAGCCTGCAGACACTATGGGCTTCTGAGGCTTTTGAGAAACTACTGCGGTTTCGGGTCAGACCCTGTTCTTCAGCCATTTCGCAGGGTCAATTATCATGGACCCGCTGTCCCCATCGGAATATACGACCTTAGCTATCCTTGAATTCAATATCATTCTTTTGCACATCATGCAAGGTTCGGAACTGCACTCTTTATTTTTATCATCGGCGCCCGAGATGTAAATTGTGGCCCCCCTTAACTCATCGGCAGACGCGCGGATGATTGCATTTGCCTCTGCATGTACGCTGTGACAGAGTTCATATCTCTCTCCATGAGGGATTTGGAGCTCTTTTCGTGTGCACTTCCCGACGTCGAGACAGTCCTTCATCCCGGCGGGAGCGCCGTTATATCCGGTGCTTACGATGATGTTGTCCTTCGTGATGACCGCGCCGTATTTCCTTCTCAGACATGTCGCCCTTGCTGCGACTGCTTTCGCAATCCCTATGAAGTATTCATCCCAATCAGGCCTGAGCTTTTTCCTTTGTTTCATGCTATTGCATAATAGCTTACAAGCTTAACTGCTTTCAAGAGCTCCGGCAGGCAATTTGCCATTCTCTTAGGAAAGGTTGCTCTATTTTGTTTTTCAGTTTCATTTTTCAGTTGTTTTTCTAATACTACTTTATTGCAATTTATTGCAAAGATAATGAATAATTCTAAAGGGTGATATGCGGGAAATTAGGCGGTATAAGAGATTTCAAGTGGAGATAATGGAAATCAGCGGTAAGATGGTGTTGGCTTCTTATGTGAAAATTCTCGATATAAGCATTGGAGGAGTTTCATTCCGGGTAGACAGGAGAGTGAACATGGACAGTGAATATACTTTGAAAATACAGGGCAAGGGGAAGGAGTTGACGGTAAAAGGTATTATTGTGAGGTCCTCACTCGTTGACAATGCAAGGGATTCCCGCGGCAATATTGTCCCGATTTATAGCGCCGGCATGAGGTTTACCGATGTTTCAGCCGAGAAGCTTAAGGAAATCGCGGCATTCATAGAGGGTAATATGAAGGATGTTGACAAGCAGGTGGATTTGTATAGCCCCAGCGGTCGCAGGCTTTATGTCAGAGTTTATATCGAAAACTCCGAAGGATCATTGCTGAAATTTTATGAAAGCTATAAGGTAAAGAATATTAGCCTTGGCGGGATGCTTATTGAGAGCGAAAGTAGTCTGGAAATCGGAAACACATTGCCTCTGGAGATAGTTCTTGACGAAGATAAATCCATAAAGGTCTCGGGAAAGGTTATTTCGTGTGCCCGTACCAAAGATAATGAGACTGAGCGCTATGACATCGGGGTGGAATTTCTGGATATGCCGGAGAAAGACAGGGACATATTAAATGAATTTCTCCGCTTGCTCGACAATTTGAAAATATAGCTTCCTCTTTGCATTGTTTGATTAATACATAGAGGATAAAAAGGCGATATGAAAAATGTTATTCTTTTATCTGTTCTCACCTGCATTATTTTAAGTTTTGCCTCAGTTGTCTACCCGTGTGAATGGTGTTTTGTTAGCGCTTCAAAAGAAAATTATTATTATATTGATTCCGAGAACCTAAAGGTAAGCGGCAAAGAAATAACTTTTTGGATATTGAAACAAGACATAGAAACCGGCAAACTCCTCCTCCAAAAAAAATTTATTATGAATTGCGAAGATGAAATTACCGCTGTAAGAGATGTCAAGCGTTTTGGCCTAACAGATACTATCCTGAATGCAATACTGTACGATGATAACTTTGAGTGGGTTGATATACCCGACAATTCAAAGATGCAGGTATTTGAACAGGTATTGTGCTTAGACGGCAAGCCGAGAGCAAATACAAAAGAATATCTGCAAAAACCCTTTGCAAGGAAGTAATATTTTTTAGATACTGATGGAAAGCGGCTTGAATGACGATAAAATATGCCGGGATATTTTCTAAGGACAGAGCATGAAGATATCCCACGCAAAGGCTATTTTTATATGGGGGACAGTACTTTCGTCAGTCGTCTTCATTGCGCTCACGTATGATTCCATCTTGAAAATGCCCGAGAGGACGCATGAAGACAGACTTACTGCAAAGGTAGCTGACGGCAAGTGGGTGTGGCAGAAGTACAATTGCAATGACTGCCATACCATTCTCGGCATAGGAGGTTATTATGCCCCCGATCTGACAAAGGTAATGAGTTATCGGGATTCTGACTGGATTAGGGGATTTCTTAAGGACCCTGAAAAGGTCTGGCCTGCCGTACGGAAGATGCCGAACCTTCGTCTTAAGGAAGAAGAGATCAATGACCTTATCGAGTTCCTTGCGTGGGTCAACGGTATAGACACTAATAACTGGCCTCCAAAGCCTGTGGTAACTTCCACTGCACCTTTGACAAAGCAGGCGACGCATGGAGAAGAATTATTTAAGTCACTTGGATGTTCTGCGTGCCACATGATAGGAGGCGTCGGCGGACACATAGGCCCTGACCTTACAAAAGTAGGGAGTAGAAGGGGCAGGGAGTGGATCGAAGAACAGATCAAGGCCCCTAAATCCCATATCCCGAATTCCATTATGCCGGGTTTTGCGGCGCAGCCGGATAAGTATATCGAAGATCTCTCCGATTATCTTTCCGGGCTGAAGTAGGGTGGCTTTATAGTGGAATATAAGACACAGAAGATTGCTTACAACTATTTTATAGCAGCAACACTGCTCTTCGGCCTGCAAATAATATTCGGTCTGATAACGGGTGCAAAATACGTGTGGGACTATGATCCTCTGATAAATATCCTTCCATTTAATACCACAAGGGCAATACATATAAATCTTCTCGTTTTCTGGCTCCTTGCGGCTTTTATGGGGGGAACATATTACCTCGTACCTGAAGAGGCGCAGACTGAAATCTATAGCCCGAGGCTTGCGGGTGTTCAACTCGTCCTTTTGTTAGTTGTCGGCGTTGCGGTGATAATAGGATATATCTTGGGATGGTCGTGGGGGATGCCTTTTCTTGAGCAGCCGACAGTCTTCAAAATAGGGATCGTCGTTGTTGCTCTCATTTTTCTGTTCAATGTCTTTATGACGATGATGAAAACAAAGAAATGGACCGTAATACAGGGGATGCTTCTCGGAGGTCTTATAATGCTTGCCGGCATGTTCCTTTTCGGGATCCCATTCTTAAAAAATATGTCTACCCAATATTACTGGTGGTGGTGGGTCATTCATCTTTGGGTGGAAGGGGCTTGGGAGCTCGTTGCGGGTTCGATCATGGCCTTTGTCCTTTTGAAACTCACCGGCGTCAAAAGAGAATTGGTAGAAAAATGGCTGTATATTGAAGCAGGACTTGTCCTGTTTACCGGAATAGCAGGCACAGGTCATCACTATTACTGGATCGGTACCCCCGGCTACTGGCTCTGGGTCGGCGGCATCTTCAGCGCCCTTGAACCGTTGCCGATACTTTTTATGGTCATTGACACGCTGCGGGACGTAAAAGAAAGGGAGATACAAATACAGAACAGGCTCGCGCTATACTGGGCGGTGGGCTCGGCGGTCATGCACTTCTTCGGAGCAGGGGTATGGGGTTTTGCACATACGCTTCCGCAGATAAACCGATGGACACATGGGACACAGATAACCGCTTCTCACGGACACTTTGCCTTCTATGGGGCCTATGCTATGCTGAATCTCACCATGATATATTTTGCAGTTCCGCAGATAAAGGGCGTCAGCAATTTTGACCGAAAGCTCGGCTTCAGGGCGTTCTGGATCATGAGCTTCTTTATGATTCTCATAGCCCTCAGCCTTGCAATTGCCGGCATAGTCCAGGTATATTTCCAGCGATTGCTCGGGATGGATTATCTGACGACCCAGGAATTTATGAAATTATGGTACGCAGTGTTCTGGATATCGGCGGTGGGATTTGCCTCAGGAGTATCACTCTACATCGCTGATTTCTTTTCTATCCAAAAAGCAAAATAAATTAATCTTAGATTGGTAGGCGATGCTGGTATCGAACCAGCGGCCTCTTCCGTGTGAAGGAAGCGCTCTACCACTGAGCTAATTGCCCGCCCGGAGCAGTGAGACCCTGGAATGAATCCATGGTAATCTACCGCAGATATTAAACCACCAAAGAACTCGCCTTCTATATTAACCGAAATCATCTATTTTTTGGAACGGGTAGCGAGCGCTTTCCACGTCGCTTGCTTGGGTACTCCTTACGTTAAGATACCCTGTGGTCTTGCGCAGGGTTCCTTATTCCCATGCTATAATTCTTTGCACAAAGTTTTATGAAAAGAATATATACACTTGGGACCGACAGAAGAAGCGAAGAGGATTTTGTAGAGATCCTCTTCGCTTATGGCATTCAATCGTTGCTCGACGTGCGGAGTTTTCCGAAAAGCAAGATAGCGATATTCACAAAAGAAAACCTTGAGCAGCTTCTCAAACGTGAAGGGATCGACTACCATTTTCTTGGAAAAGAACTTGGGGGGTTCAGAAAAGGAGGCTATATTGCGTATATCATTACCGATGATTTCAGTAAGGGGATTGATCTGCTTGAAGCAATTGCGCTGAATAAGACCTCGGTTATTGTCTGTGCCGAAAGGTTTCCCTGGAAGTGCCACAGGAAATGGATTTCGAGGGAGCTGCATCAAAGAGGTTGGGAGGTAGATCATATCATCGATAAGGGAAAGCTCTGGATTCCAAAGTAATTTCATATTCTATAGGAATAGGTATAGTATCCGCATGTATATCATTTGTGATACGATAATAATATCGAAGGAGGTGTTATATGGCAAAAACAGCAATGATAACCACAAGAGTGGATCCTGACTTAAAGGCTGATGCTGAAAAAGTGTTAAGCAAGCTGGGCATCAGCACAACAGAGGCAATAAATCTGTTTCTGTCGCAGGTAAGACTGCGCAGGGGTTTGCCTTTTGATGTGAAAATACCCAACAAGACCACCTTGAAGGCCATGAAGGACGCTGAAGAAGGTCGGAATCTGAGCAGCTATGACAGTCTTGATACGTTTTTTGAAAAAATGGCGACATAGTGCTTAGATTTAAGACTACAAAGCAGTTTGAGGGGGATTACAGGCTGATGTTAAAGCGGGGCAAAGGCATCGAGAAGCTCAAGACTGTCATGCGCCAACTCGTCAATCAGCAACCCCTTGAAAGCAGATACCATGACCATGCCCTTACTGGTAATTTGAGAGGCCATAGAGATTGTCATATAGAACCTGACTGGATATTGATTTATCGAATAGACAAAGGCTTGCGGGAGATTACCTTTGTCCGCACCGGCAGTCATGCGGACCTGTTTGGATAAAGACCGGCAATAGAGACTCGCGAGACTTCTTGAGAAATTAGAATTAAACCTGAAATACGCACGGTCAGAGAAGAACCTGCTGCTACTTTAATTCAAAGACAAAAAACGGTTTAAACCATATTGATCAGGAATAAATTTTTGAGACTCTTTTATACCGTATCACGGTTTCATACTCAATACGTGCATGGTCAATAGAAAGGATATCGGAAGTCCCGCAACAAGGGAGAGACCCGTTCCTTATTTTCTTATGAGTTTTAACCATATCCGCTATTACGGCAGTCAGGTCAAGTCCGCCCCCTTTGCAGCCTTTTACCATACAGTCCATTTTAAAATTGGCATACGAGGTGGGAAAGATATTAACAGTGCGCACCATAAGAAGGGGGCTTGCTGTTTTGTGGTAATACGTCATCTGAATTACGATACCGGAAACTGAAGGGAATCGGTCCGAAACTAAACCGGCAGCAACATTGATCTGGTTTTTCAATTCCATCTTTAAGACATAATTTTGTCTGTATTGATATCTGTTTGCCATTTCACCGCCATAAAAATCCCCCCCTGCTTCTCCAGCAGGGGGGATTCGTCAGGCAATTACAGTTTTGCTACATTGATCGCCTTGGGGCCTTTCGGTCCCTTTTCAGTATCAAAGCTGACTGAGTCACCCTCGGCAAGGGATTTAAATCCCATACCCTGGATTGAAGTGTGGTGGACAAATACATCGCTGCCGTCTTCGCTTGTAATAAAGCCAAAACCCTTTGAGTCGTTGAACCACTTTACTGTCCCATTCGTCATTTCTTTTTTACCTCCTTATTTCTATACTCAAATCTCAGAAGGTCTCAACAAATAAAAAAGCCACAAAGTTAAAAAGTCTTTGTGGCCTCATAAACGGCAAAAACTTCTAAAATTCTGTACTTAGCATAACACGCCCAAACAAATTATTCAAGGAAGAACTGCATGAAAATTATGAGGCCCTGAGAATCATTACCATCTGTCGGCCGTCCATCTTTGGCTGGGACTCTACTTTCGCGATATCCTCCAGTTCCAACGCTAACCTGTTCAGCACGCTCGTCCCCATTTCCTGACGACTAAATTCTCGTCCTCTAAAGCGGATGGTCACTTTAACCTTGTCCCCGTGCTCGATGAACTTACGCGCACTACGCTTCTTGAACTCATAATCATGGGTGTCGATCGAAGGGCGCATCCTGATTTCTTTGAGTGCGAGAGTCGTTTGCTGTTTTTTGGACTTCCGCAGTTTCTTGCTTTGCTCGAACTTGAACTTCCGGTAGTCCATGATCTTACATACCGGCGGCTCAGCCTGAGGGCTGATTTCCACGAGATCCAAACCTTGTTCTACGGCGATCTTCAATGCCGAATCAATGTCCATTATGCCGATTTGCCCTTCATCGGCGACAACCCGGATCTCTTTCACTTTAAGCAGCCGGATTTGGTTGTTTACGCGGGTCTTATCGACAACCCGCCCGGGCGATACTCGTCCTTGATTAGTTATGGTGTGTCCTCCTTATTATAGATAGTCTTTGCCGGTCTTCGTCCTGCACGTTCTGCACAAGAAGCGGCATCTATGAATATAGTGTAGCATGTTTACACGATAGGACCATACTTCAAAAAGTTAGTGTCGACAAAGTCATTGTGCAGATGCCATAGGGATTGCCCGTGGGTATCTACACAGGGTTTAGTATCTTGTCTAATACTGTCCTTGCTACGACGAGTGGGTCGATGAAGATCGATTCCATATCCTGCTCCAGATCACGCTTATTGGAAAGATAGGTGATCCTGTCCTGCATCCTGGCCCTTAGATACTCAAGATATTTACTATCATGCGTGGGCTTGTATTTACGGTCGTAATCGCTCGCGAAGAGCTCGTTTCCATTCTTGGGGACTGAAAGCCCCTGAAAGCGCCTCCAGTCGCGCCATTCGATATTGCCGCGCACAAGCTCGGTGACGATCTTAAGGGAAAGCTCCTTTGGAATATCCGTAAGATCGCCCGGGAGTCCGAAGGCATGAGTGTTCATGATATAGCATTCGCACCCGGCCTTGAAGAGCTTCACGAACTGCTGGCAATCGACGACGAGCGGATGCACGCGGAACGGATTTGCGAAAGGTTCGATCACAAGTTTTTCAAGCTCCTTGGCATCGACGTTCTCCACCCCCTTTGCCCTCATCGTCGAAAGCGACGCCCCCATTGAAACAGACAACACCGCGGAGTTTACCCGGCATACGGGTGGCAATGAGGTGTCTTTTTGGAGCCATACCACTTTGTTTGGCGCCTCGCAGTAATCTGCGTGATTGAACATATCACGGCTCTTTATGCACCGGCCGTTGGCGTTGCGAATGTCTTCGCCCAGGAGCCTCCGCTCGCCGTTCGCTGTGCCGACGACGGCAACGTTCTGGGCAGAAAGAAAATATTTTATGTCAGGATCGTTGAACTTCACGGAGTCGGTCTTATCGAAAAGGGCGGGCTCCAGCGCCACTGTTATGTTGTTTTCCAGATCGATAAGAAAAGCATCGTCGTGTATGACCGTGACTTTTTCGTCAGGCCTCAGAGTGCCTCCGTGGTCGTGGCTGTTGGTGATCGAGGACTTGCCGCTTCCAGAAAGCCCGAAAACAGCCACCGGTGGGTTCTCGCCTATCGTCTTGATACCGCCGTGACAGGCCACCATGTTGTGGCGCACGCCCATCGTCCATGCAAGCGTGAGCGTCCCCTTCTTCCTTTCGCCGAAGTAGCGCATTCCCAATATGGCCATGCAGTTTTCCGCCTCGTCGATTATCGCAAGCCCCGAAGGATATTCCGGGCTTCTCCACTCGGGGTCTGCCAGGACAAGTATATCCGGTTCATCCAGGTCCCGGGATTCTTTGTAAAGCCGGTCCCACGGCTTCATGAAAGGGGTGAAATTCAGTCCCCAGTCAAGCATATTCTTCGCGTCCGTGACCGGGCTTAAGAGATGGGCCTTCACCATGAAATCCTTGTGCAATCCCACAATCCCCTGAAGCCAAAGGCCCTGCCTGCGATTTAACTGATAAATGGCGTCTAAGAGGACGGTCTTCAGCTTTGTGCGCTCGGCCTTGTCCAATTGGCGGACGAGCCTTCTTGCGCGGGCGGTCCTGCCCACCACAGCGCCGTCGTTCGATACCAGTATCTTAGCGTCTTTCGGAAGCCCGAACCTCTCCGGATCGTACATAGGCTGGGTCGTGCTTATTACCTCGGGTTGTTGCAAAGCCAGCCCGTAAAGTTCTGCCATTGTCGTCTGCCGGACGGAATTTGCGTAGAATGCGCTTCCGATAGCGGCCCTCCACGAAGAGGCTACCTGCTTGTATACTGATGTCATCTTTCTTCCCTCCCTCATTATTTCGCAATTCAGTCTCTAAAGCGAGCCGGCGTCTTTAAGCATGTTTATTACCGTTGAAAATTGTTCGGGGTCCAAGGGCTTGAACATATAATACCCGGCGGACAGGTTGTAAGCTTTTTCGACATCCTGCTCGATCGTTGAGGTGGTCAGGATTATCACCGGTATCCTGCTCAGGTCCGGGTCCTGCTTGATCTCAGCAAGCACTTCAAAACCGGTTTTTTTCGGTAGGTTGAGGTCGAGCATAATGATATCAGGGCTCACTGCATCGACATACCCGTTAGCGCGGCGTAAATAGGCCATAGCCTCGTCTCCGTCTCCGACGCTGTAGAAATTGTGCGGGATTTCGCTGTCTTTGATGCTTTCCTTGGTAAGATACACATCTGCGGGGTTGTCCTCAACCAGGAGGATATTTATATAATCAGCCTCTGTTTTTAATATATTCATGGCATATCGTTCAGCAACATATTGTAAAATAAAATATTGAGCCTTTTCCAGTGCCGGGTTCAACCCATATATCGTATTCCGTCCTGCCATGAAGCCGCTGGAAGATAACAGAGACCCGCTCCTCGTCGTTTAGGTCTATCCCGATGCCGTTATTAGGCGGATTGTCATCTTCCCTTCGATCCAACAATACTGAACAAACAAAGGCGTCAAAAGCGGTTACTCCAAACTCTTATTTCTGGCGGAGGGGCAGGGATTCGAACCCTGGGTGGAGTTGCCCCCACAACGATTTTCGAGACCGTCCCATTCAACCGCTCTGGCACCCCTCCTTATAAAAGCAATAAACAGTAAATAGTAAACAGTTTTAAATAAAAAACACAATTACTCAGGCACAAATAAATTATCTCCGTTCCTGAAAGAATCTTTTCAACAATTCTGCACACTCTTCTTCGAGCACCCCCGATACCAATTCCACCTGATGGTTCAGTCTTTTGTCTGAAAGCAATCTGTAGAGACTGTCAACGGCGCCTCCTTTTCCGTCTCTGCATCCGTAAACGAGCCTGCCGAGTCTTGCGTTGATCATCGCCCCTGCGCACATGATACACGGCTCTTTTGTCACGTAAAGCGTTGTCTGGGTCAATCTCCACTTACTGTCACCGCCGGCCCCTGTCCTGATCGCGAGAATTTCAGCATGCCCTGTCGGGTCTTGGGACGCTTCCCGGCAATTATGTGCTTTTGCTACAATTTCACGTTCTTTTACAAGCACGGCGCCGACGGGCACTTCGCCTTCGTTGAAAGCAAGGGCGGCCTCTTCAAGGGCAAGCCTCATAAAATAGATATCGTTTTCCATGACATGCATATCAATATATTCTATCGGAAGGGTTCAAAAAAATCATGGTAAGATAGAATTGAAATGAGTGTAAGCAGATGACCAGAGACGATTTGACTGTTTTGAAAAACCGGTTCTCGACGTATTGCAAATCTTTTTATGCGTCTGACGCCGAGGACCAAAAAAATATCTCTTTGAAAGAAGAGCATACATTTCATGTATGCAGGAATATAGTTGAAATAGCCGTGGGCTTGTCGCTTAATGATGAGAAAATATTGTTGGCTGAATCAATAGCATTGTTCCACGATATAGGCAGGTTCCCGCAGTATGCGCAGTACAAAACTTTCAGGGACAGCGTTTCGGTGAATCACGGCCTTCTCGGCGCGGAGACGCTTATTGAAGAAAAGATGCTGCAAGACCTGTCTTCCAACGAACAGGAGATAATTGTTAAGTCGGTAAAATTTCATAATGCCTTCTCCATATCGAAGACGATGACAAAGGAAATTGTTTTCTTTCTGAAATTAATAAGGGATGCGGACAAGCTGGACATATGGCGCGTTTTTTTGGAATATTATGAAAGCCCGGACGAGATGAAGGCGTCGGCGGTCGGTCTCGGTCTGCCGGATTTGCCCGAATATTCAGAGGAAGTCGTCTCCTGCATATTCACGAAAAAGATCGTGTCGCTGTCGATGCTGAAAACCCTGAATGATTTTAAACTCCTGCAGCTGTCATGGATATTCGACCTGAATTTCGAACCGACCTTTCGATTGTTGCACGGGAGAGATTACATAAACAGGCTCACAGCTCATTTGCCTCGGACAGAAAAGATTAACAGTATCTCGGTCTTTTTGCATGACTATGTAAAAAAGAAAATCCCATCTTATTCGTAGATAAAAAAACCCTCCTCGTTTCGGAGGAGGGTTTTTTTATCTCACTGTGTGCTATGAACTATTTTTTCTTATGAGTCGCGCAGAATTTTGATTTCCCGGTTGTGGAGTTCTTGCAAGCTTTCCCTTCTTTTGTCTTTGCAGAGCATTTCGCTTTCTTTTCTGTTGCCATGTCCCCTCCTTAAATTTTATTTAAAAATGTTGAACATCGCTTAAGTATAACATAATTGCTTTTAAATTAATGATATGAACAATTTTATCTTGTGCGACTCATTTACTTACAAAGGTGCTCGTATCCCAGTGTTTCCATTTCAGGTACTCGTTTATTGCCTTAGCCGCCTTTCTCCCTGCGCCCATCGCAAGGATAACAGTCGCGGAGCCCGTGAGTATATCACCGCCTGCAAAGACGCCCTTCTTCGAGGTCATGCCGGTCTCTTCATCGGCCACGATATATCCCCTTTTATTCAGTAATAAATCGGGCACTGTTTTCGTCAGCAATGGGTTTGACCTTGTGCCGATGGCCGGTATTGCAACGTCTATCCCGATCCGGAATTCGCTGCCGTTAACAGGGACCGGCTTTCTCCTGCCCGATTGATCAGGTTCTCCCAACTCCATCTTTTCGCATTCAACCTCGCAGACATTCCCCTTGCCGTCATCTATAAACCGCAGAGGGTTTGTCAGCAGCATGAATTCAATGCCTTCTTCATGCGCGTGATGGATCTCCGCTTTTCGCGCAGGCATCTCGGCCTGTGAGCGCCGGTAGACGAGATACACCTTCTCCGCGCCGAGCCGCAATGCAACTCTCGCCGCATCCATCGCAACATTGCCGCCACCGAAGACCGCAACGTTTTTGCCTTTTTTTATCGGCGTATCATACTCCGGGAAAAGATACGCCTTCATAAGGTTGGCGCGGGTGAGGAATTCATTTGCGGAATAAATGCCGTTAAGGTTCTCTCCGGGTATACCCATGAACATAGGCAGCCCAGCTCCGGTGGCGATGAAGCATGCGTCATATCCATTGTCATTGAATAGTTCATCGACGGTGTGGAGTTTCCCGATTACCGAGTTCAGCTTCAACTCAACCCCGAGTTTCTCTATGTACTCAACTTCTTTTTCCACTATTACTTTCGGCAGCCTGAATTCAGGTATGCCGTAAATCAATACCCCTCCGGGTTTGTGCAATGCTTCGAATAATGTAACTTGATGTCCATCCCGTATCAGATCAGCGGCGCAGGCCAACCCGCCGGGACCCGAACCGATTATGGCGACCTTCCTGCCGGTCTGTTTCGGTCTCCCCGGGATCTGCACATCCCCCTGCTCCCTCTCATAGTCTGCGACAAAACGTTCAAGATTCCCTATCGCGACCGGTTCTCCTTTTTTGCCGAGGATACAGAGAGATTCACACTGTATCTCCTGTGGGCATACCCTGCCGCAGACAGAAGGGAATGCGTTGTCTTCTTTTATCTTCCAGGCAGCTTCTATAAATTTTCCTTCTTTCACTAATTTTATAAATGAAGGGATATCCACCGATACAGGACATCCGCTTCTGCATGAAGGTTTTAAACAGCTGAGACATCTCGACGCCTCTTCGACGGCCTCGTCGCGGGTATATCCATAGGGGACTTCCATGAAATTCCTCGCCCTTGCCAACGGCTCCTGTTCCCTCATCTTTATTCTGTTTTTGGGTTGTTTGGCGGACTTTTTTTCTTCCATTATTTGGCCCCCGTCTTTTCCTTGTACCGATCGAAGGCTATTTTTTCCTCCTCGATATACATCCTCTGTCGCGACATGAGCAAATTAAAATCAACTTTGTGCCCGTCAAATTCGGGGCCGTCAACACACGCAAACTTTGTCTCTCCGCCTACTTCCACCCTGCATGCGCCGCACATGCCTGTCGCATCCACCATGATTGAATTCAGGCTGACGACGGTTTTTGCACTGTGCTTCTCTGTTGTCACGCACACAAATTTCATCATGATGGCGGGACCTATCGCGTAAACCAGTCCGATGCCTTTTTCTTCTTTGAGAAGTTCATCCAGCGGAACGGTCACTACCGCCTTCCTGCCGTAAGAGCCGTCATCCGTTACAATGATCAGTTCATCCGACACCTTGCGCATCTTGTCTTCCCAGAAGATGAGGTCTTTCGTCCTCGCGCCGATGATCGAATAAACCGTATTGCCTGCTTCTTTGAGAGCCCTCGCAATCGGATATGTGGGAGCTATCCCGACACCGCCGCCGACACAGATTACCTTCCCGAAATTATCTATGTGAGAGGGCATTCCGAGCGGCCCGATAACATCTAATATATGATCGCCTTCATTTAATGTCCCCAGGTGATGGGTCGTCTTTCCCATTTTCTGAAAAACTGTCGAAATCGTGCCTTTGTCCCTGTCGAAATCGGCGATTGTCAAAGGTATCCTTTCGCCCTGCTCATGGATCCTCAAAGTGAAAAAATTACCCGCCTTTGCTTTTTTTGCGATATCCCTTGCTTCGATTTCAAATAATGTGACTAAATCCGATAACTCCTGTTTCCTTAAGATTTTAAACATCAAAAGCTCCTTCCTTTTTATAGATAATGGACGGTATCACATATTATATACACTTTAAAGCCGGACTATTTTTTTAAAAAACAAAAAACTTTTCCGTAAACCCATTTTTTACTTGACAAGAGTCTTCGCTTTTCAGTATAACATTTCTGCTTATGCCAGGAACGTATTTACCATTAGACTATTTGCCGGTTTTTATTTTCATCGTTATCGCGATGGCCTTCGGATTCGGCGCTCTTCTTCTCGGCATGATCTTCAGGCCGAAAAAACCATACTATGAAAAGCTCATGCCCTATGAATCCGGCATCACCCCGACGGGAGAACCCCGCTACAAATTTTCGATAAGGTTTTATATCATCGCCATGCTGTTTGTCGTATTCGATGTGGAAGCAATTTTTCTTTATCCCTGGGCAATAGTATTCGACAAAATCGGAATGTATGCATTTGTAGAAATGGTGCTTTTTATCGCAGTACTGCTGGTCGGATATCTTTATGCCTGGAAGAAAGAGGCCTTTGAATGGGATTGAAAATGAGAGGTGGAAAATGATCGATACATCAGCCATGGGACTTATTCAGGTAGAACCGGACGTAAAAATATTGCCCCCGAATATCATCATCACCTCCTTTGACAAGATTATTAATTGGGGAAGGTTGTCTTCAATGTGGCCGACCACTTTCGGTCTCGCCTGCTGCGCGATAGAGATGATGGCGGCAGGCGCAGCCCATAATGATTTAGACCGGTTTGGGATCATTTTCAGAGGTTCGCCGAGACAGGCGGACTGCGTGATTGTAGCAGGTACCGTCACAAAGAAAATGGCCCCCGTAGTCAGAAGGGTCTATGACCAGATCCCGGAACCGCGGTATGTGATAGCGATGGGAAGCTGCGCGTGCACGGGAGGGGTTTTCAAAACTTACAGTACTGTCCAGGGATGTGATTCTTTCCTTCCCGTTGACGTATATGTACCCGGTTGTCCCCCGAGGCCTGAGACATTGCTTGAGGGGTTGATAATGCTTCAGGAAAAGATCAGAAAAGAAAAGGCAAGGTGGAGTCCATGGCGGTAACGGAAGTAAGAATTTCGATATTTCCCGCAGGGCTGAACCCGAAAGATATAGCAGAAAAGGTGAAGGAAAAATTTCCGGAACAGGTGGTCGATGTCGCCGAATTCAGAGATCAGGTCTCTATTATCGTTAAAAAGGACCAGATAGTCCCGATCCTGAAATATCTCCACGATGACCCCCTTTTGAGCCTGGACCATCTCCAGGACCTTACCGCTGTTGATTATCTCAAGAAAAAAGATGTCAGGTTCGAGGTTGTCTATAACCTTTATTCAATGAGATATCGCCATCAAATACGCATCAGAGCGCAAGTGGCGGAAAACGATCCAAAAATTGGCTCCGTGGTTCCTATTTGGGCCGGCGCCGATTGGCACGAAAGAGAATGTTACGACATGTTCGGCATCGTGTTTAACGGACATCCCGATCTGAGGAGAATCCTGCTGCCCGAAGACTGGGAAGGACATCCCTTGAGAAAAGATTATCCTTTGGCGGGACCTGAACTTGAAAAAGATTGGCCGGGGTTTGTTGATGTGCTCAAGAGATCAAAAGAATTGAGAGAGTTTGAGTGGGATGGATAAGATGATCCAGAAAGAAGCAGAGAAGATATTCGAGACAAGAGAACTTAATGTAAACATGGGGCCGCAGCACCCTGCAACACATGGTGTTTTGAGGCTTGTTCTTGATATAGACGGCGAGACAATCGTCAAGGTAACTCCCCATATCGGATATCTCCACCGCGGCATCGAAAAGCTCGGGGAGAGCTTGAGTTATTTTCAGGCCCTTCCGTTGACGGACAGAATGGATTATGTGTCCGCGATGTCGAATAACATCGGCTATTGCGTTGCCGTTGAAAAACTGTTTGGTATAGAGGCCCCCGAGAGGGCAAAGTTCATAAGGACGATAGTAGGAGAGATGTCGAGGATATCGAACCATCTCCTTTGGCTTGCGACCCATGCCCTTGATATCGGCGCCATGACCGTATTTATCTACTGCTTCAGGGAGAGAGAATGGATCCTCGACCTGTACGAGATGATCTGCGGTGCGAGGCTTACCGTCACCTACCCGAGGGTAGGCGGCGTGAGGAACGATGTCCCGCAGGAATTTCTTGACAGCCTATGGAAATTTACGGACGAGTTCCCGTCAAGAATTCTGGAATACGAGACACTGATCGATCAGAACAGGATATGGCTACAGAGGACCGTGGGTATCGGGGTGATTTCAGCGGAAGAAGCGGTGAACTGGGGAATGACGGGACCGACGCTAAGAGGGTCCGGTGTTTCCTATGACATAAGAAAGCACATGCCCTATGACGCGTATGACAAGGTTGATTTTGAGGTGCCGATCGGTACCACGGGTGATACATACGACAGATACCGGTGCAGGATGCTCGAGATGAGGCAGTCGAACAGCATATTAAGGCAGTGCATCGAAAAGCTGCCGACGGGTCCGGTCATGGCCGATGCCCCGAAATTCACCCTTCAACCGAAAGATATGATGATGCCGATCACGCATCCTACGAAAGAGTTGGCATATGTGATCGAGGAAAAGGTCTGCAAGGGGTGCGGCATGTGTATGAGAGCGTGTCCCGCAAAGGCGATCTTCGGAGAGAAGAAGAAACCCCATGAGATAAAGCAGGATCTCTGCCTGCAGTGCGGAAACTGTTTTGTGACCTGCAAGTTCAAGGCATTAAAGCTTATCCCCGGCGGCAAGGGCATGAGCGAAGAGCAGCTCAAGGAATTGGCCGCAGGTCCGATGCCGGAGGAGATCACGAAAGCCGCAGAATATATGGTTAAGCACTTCGAATTCGTGAAGAAAGGACCGAAAGTCCCGGAAGGGGAACTGTATGTGGCAACCGAGGTCCCCAAGGGCGAACTCGGGTTTTATTTTGTGAGTGACGGTTCGGGAAAACCTTTCAGGATGAGGTTAAGAGCACCGTCGTTTGTGCATGCCGGCGTTCTGCCGAGACTGTGCAAGGGGCATCTGGTTGCGGACGTAATCGCAAACATCGGTACCATCGATATCGTGCTTGGAGAGTGTGACAGATAATGAATACACTTACTAATATCATATCTCCCTCGACTCTTGATGTTTTAATCAAATTTGGAATTAACGTATTAATCATTATTCTTAAGATAGTAATTGTTCTTGCGGTCGGGTTGCTCCACGTGGCTTACGCAACATATTTCGAACGTAAGGTCATCGGCCATATGCAGGTGAGGCTCGGACCTATGAGAGTCGGATGGCACGGTCTTCTTCAGCCTTTTGCGGACGGTATCAAGTTGTTTTTCAAGGAAGACATAATCCCTGCGCAGGCCGATAAAGCCGTATTCTACATTGCTCCGATCATTTTTATGGCAGCGGCAATGGTGAATCTTTCTTTTATCCCATTCGCTTCTAATTTTGCAGTTGCCCCAAACGTAAATATAGGCCTCTTGATGGTATTCGCCTTTGCCGGTATGGGCGTCTATGGCATATTCATATCCGGCTGGGCATCGAATTCCAAGTACTCTTTCCTCGGCGGGCTCAGGTCATCTGCTCAGGTGATAAGTTATGAGATCGCAATGGGACTGAGCCTCGTCGGTGTTATGATCATGTCCGGGTCCCTGAACCTTACGGAGATCGTAAAGGCCCAGGAGGCATCCGTCTTCGGAATGTACGCGATACCTCAGATCGCCGCTTTCCTCGTGTTTACTATTGCGGCCTTAGCAGAGACGAACAGGACGCCTTTTGACATGCCCGAGGCGGAGAGCGAGCTTGTTGCCGGCTACTTTACGGAGTACAGCAGTTTCAGGTTTGCACTTTTCTTCCTCGGTGAATATATCGCAATGATTATTATGGCTTCTCTGGCAACGGTATGTTTCCTGGGAGGTTGGACGTTGCCGTGGTATATCACATCGGTACTTCCCTTCTTAAAGCTGGTACCCGGTATTGTATGGTTCCTCATGAAGGTCTATGCCTTCATATTCTTCTATTACTGGATTAGGGCAACGGTGCCGAGATACAGATACGACCAGGTGATGAAGATCGGCTGGAAAGTACTAATACCGGTCGCATTGGCGAATATTGTGGTAACGGCCCTAGTGAAAATTTTGATGACAAAGGGAGTCTAAGGTGACTGTCAGGGAAATTATCAAAAGGTTTACTTTCATAGAAATATTTCAGGGTATGGCCCTTACCTTGAAAATGATGTTCACTCACGCAGTTACTGTACAGTATCCCAAGGAAAGAAGGACCATAGCTCCCGGTTTCAGAGGGCAGCATGCACTTGCAAAGAATAAGGAAGGGAAAGCAAAATGCACCGGCTGTGGTCTCTGTGCGACGATTTGTCCGTCGCAATGCATTAAGGTCACAAGAGCCGAAGGAAGGGTGGCAAATTACGAATTGGACATATTGAGATGCATCTACTGCGGCTTCTGCGTAGAGGCTTGTCCGTATGGGGCGATCTCGCTGACCGAAAGCTACGAATACTCCGTGTATAAAAGAGAGGATCTGCTTCTGACAAAGGATAAGCTATTAGCCAATTGGGATGAATTTATGCCTGGAAGTAAGGGGGATGTGTATTTCAGGAAATTCTGGCGACCAATGTCTGAGGATTTCGGTACTCCTCCGGGCCAGGCGGTCTTTAGAGGGAAAAAGGAATGATTCAGGAATTATCCTTCGGATATTTTGCATTTGCGATAGTGGTGCTTTCCATTCTCGTTATTACAAGGAGGAACCCAGTCCACAGCGTGCTCTGGATGCTGCTGCTCTTTTTCCATATCGCGAGCTTGTATCTTTTCCTGAACGCAGAGTTTATGGCTGCGATTCAGGTTATTGTATATGCGGGCGGCATACTTGTATTGTTCCTTTTTGTAGTGTTGCTGATTAACCTCAGGGAAGAAGTTGGAATAAGCAATTTTATCAGCGCTGCCCCGACAGGGTTCACCTTTGCAGTCGGGCTCCTGGTTGTGATTACTATGTCCCTCAAATCATTTGTCGCAGCGCCTCCGGGTATTTATTCGATTGAAATGATCAAGAAAGAAACCAATATAAAGGCCTTGGGGAAGTTATTATATACGGATTATCTCTACCCGTTTGAGGTCGCGTCATTGATCCTTCTGGTGGCAATCATAGGCGCTATAGTCCTTGCAAAAAGGAGGCTTAAGAGTTAAGCATGGTCCCATTAAGCTGGTATATGACGCTCAGTACGGCAGTATTCGCGATCGGAGTCTTCGGATTCCTTTCGAGGAAAAATATTATTATCATGTTTATGTCCATAGAGCTGATGCTCAACGCTGTCAATATCAACCTGATAGCTCTTAGCCATTACCTCCAGGACCTGAGGGGACAGATACTGGCTCTCTTCGTTATCGCTGTGGCTGCCTCTGAAGCTGCGATAGGCCTTGCGATAGTCATAGCCTTATTCAGAAACAAGCCCACCGCTCATGTGGACGAGGTGAAGGAGATGCAGGGATGAGGAGCAATTTATGAAATTATATCTTTTAATACCGTTTCTGCCGCTCACAGCATTTATAATTAATATTCTGCTCGGCAAAGAGGTCTTGAGAGAAAAAGCTCACTGGCCGTCCATCCTTGCGGTGGTAGGTTCATGGCTGGTGACGATATTTTCCGTCCTACCGCAGGTCATGGCGGGAAAGATCATCAACGAAGACCTCTACTCGTGGATAGCCTCAGGCACTTTCAATGTCGCCGTGGGATTTCTTATCGATCCGCTCACAGCGGTAATGCTGGTGGTTGTCACTACGTGCGCATCATTAATACATATATATGCCGTCGGCTATATGCACGGAGATACCGGCTATTACAGGTTCTTTGCGTATATGAGCCTCTTTACCTTCTGCATGCTGATGCTCGTCATGGGAAACAACTTCCTCCAGCTCTATTTCGGATGGGAGGGTGTGGGCTTATGCTCTTATTTCCTTATAGGCTATTATTTTAATAAGAAGTCAGCCGCTGACGCGGGTAAAAAGGCCTTTATCGTAAACAGGTTCGGGGACTTCGGATTCGGGCTTGGTGTATTTATGATATTCCTTACCTTTGGGACCCTGCATTATACGGATGTATTCGGCAGCGTAGCAGGCATTGTCGGCAAGACGGTAAATTTCCTGGGATGGAACGTCGACCTTCCGACCCTTATAGCACTCCTTCTTTTCTGCGGCGCCGTCGGAAAGTCCGCGCAGCTTCCGCTGCATGTATGGCTTCCCGATGCTATGGAAGGGCCCACGCCTGTCAGCGCCTTAATCCATGCGGCAACGATGGTCACAGCTGGTGTATTTCTCGTTGCCAGGTGCAACCCTATATTCAACCTGTCCGCAGTTGCAATGAATACGGTCGCTATTGTCGGCGCGCTTACCATGTTCTTTGCCGCGTCGATTGCCATTACGCAGAATGACATCAAGAGGATTATCGCTTACTCTACATGCAGTCATTTAGGTTATATGTTCGTCGCATGCGGTGTGGGCGCCTATTCTGCGGGCATTTTCCATCTTTATACACACGCATTCTTTAAGGCCCTGCTCTTCCTTGCGGCGGGTAGTGTTATTCATTCCGTTCATACGAACAATATCCAGGAGATGGGCGGCTTAAAAAAATATATGCCGATAACCTATGCGGTATTTGTAATCGCAGGCCTGAGCGCTGGAGGATTTCCGGGCTTGTCGGGGTTCTTCAGTAAGGACGAGATTATATGGTCCGCATATGCTTCAGGTTCTTCTGTAGGCAAATTCGTCTGGGTGCTCGCTCTCGCGGGCGCGTTTTTCACGCCTCTATATACATTCAGACTTATATTCGTAACATTTCATGGGAAAAATCGCGGCGTGCATCACGAAGAGCACGGTCACGATGCTCATGGATCGCATGGAGAACACCACATTCATGAGTCTCCAAAAGTCATGACGGTCCCGTTAATGCTCCTTGGGGTCGGCGCGGTTGCCGCGGGTTGGTTCGGGATCCCGCCGATACTTGGCGGCGGCTCGCATTTCGCCGAGTTTCTCAAGCCGGTGTTGGGAGAGCCTGAGTTCCACGCGTCACACGCGGAAGAATGGGGTGTAATGGCATTATCAACGGCCATCGCGCTTTCTGGACTCGGTGTTGCAGCGTTCCTCTATCTGAGGAAAACCGATCTCCCGGAAAGGATAGTGAAAACCTTCAGTGGATTGCACAAGATCCTTTACAACAAATATTATGTCGACGAGTTTTACAGTTACACAATCATAAAGCCGACAATGTGGATAGCCAAAAATATTCTTGTTGCGATTACCGACGGAAAGATGATAGAGGGAGTTGTTAACGGTTTACCAAGCGCAATCGGCAGGTTCAGCGGAAAATTGCGGAGAGTTCAGACAGGCCTGACGCATCACTACGGGATCATAATGGCAGCCGGCGCATTCTTTATAATTGCTCTGGCATTATTACTTAGATAGGAGAAAAATGGAACAGGTAATCATGAATCAATTAAGCTTCCCAATCCTGAGCACGGTTATATTCCTACCTGTTTTAGGCGCATTGCTCATTCTTTTAAACAGAAGATCATGGGAATTGCTTACGAAATGGATTGCCTTAACAACGAGCGTTGCGACATTTCTGCTGTCAGTCCCGCTCTTCACCGATTTTGACAAGACTACGTATAGGATGCAGTTTGCCGAAAAATTCAGCTGGATTTCGAACTGGAACATTTATTATTTCCTGGGCGTTGACGGTATAAGCGTTTTGTTTATTCTTTTGTCCACATTGACCGCCATCCTTTGCGTCCTCATATCGTGGAATTCAATAAAGATGAAGGTAAAAGAGTTTTATATCGCGATACTTTTAACTACTTCGTTTATGATAGGCGTATTCTGCTCACTCGACTTTTTCCTTTTCTATATTTTCTGGGAGGCCATGCTTATCCCCATGTTCCTCATCATCGGCGTATGGGGAGGTCCGAACAGGGTCTATGCGGCAATAAAGTTCTTCCTGTATACCCTGGTCGGCAGCGTGCTCATGCTTGTCGGCATAATCGTGCTTTATCTTTACGCCGGGAAGACATTCAATATCCTTGACTTAATGACTAAGACATATCCTTATACGATGCAGCTGTGGCTTTTCTGGGCATTCTTCGCGGCATTTGCCGTAAAAGTCCCGATGTGGCCCGTGCACACATGGTTGCCTGATGCCCATACGGAAGCCCCTACAGCGGGCAGTGTGATTCTGGCGGCCGTGCTTATTAAGATGGGGGCGTATGGTTTTCTCAGGTTTGCTCTGCCCTTATGCCCTGAGGCCTCAAAAGCGATGACCCCTGTTATGCTGACACTTTCAGTGATCGGGATAATCTATGGCGCTGTAATATGTCTTGCGCAGACAGATCTGAAGAGGCTGATTGCATACAGCTCAGTGAGCCATATGGGTTTTGTGACACTGGGGATATTTGCCCTGAACATCCAGGGACTCGAAGGCGGGATACTGCAAATGCTGAACCACGGCGTCGTTACCGGAGCGCTCTTCTTGTCCGTCGGGATAGTTTACGACAGAACACATACAAGGAAGATCGCTGATTACGGCGGCCTCGCATCGGTCATGCCTATTTATGCCGCGTTCTTTATGGTATTTACCCTTGCGGCGATCGGGTTGCCCGCAACGAACGGTTTCATCGGTGAATTCCTTATCCTTCTCGGAGGGTTTGCGGCCAGTAAATGGGCGGGAGTGCTCGCATGCACCGGAATAATCATCGGCGCCGGATACATGCTCTGGCTTTATCAGAGGATATTCTTTATGGAGACGAACCAGAAGATCATCGGTCTGACCGACATGGATATAAGAGAAACGATAACACTCATCCCTATGCTTATCCTTGTTTTCTGGATAGGCATTTATCCGAATTCATTCCTCGGTTTCATGCACGCGTCTGTTCAGCATCTCCTGGAAAGAGTTAATTCGGGCGGAGTACAGGAAGCGAACGCCGCTAAAGCCTTTATGGAGGTTGTCAGATGAATTTCCGGCTTCCCGATATCAGCCTTATGATGCCTGAACTTACAATGATTGCCCTGGCATTGGTAGTCCTGCTCATTGACCTTTTAATAAAGAAGAAGGAGGTAATAGCATTAATAAGCATGGCGGGAGCAGCCCTTGCATCGTTGACTCTCTTCGGATCACCGGGAACAACCTTCGGGACCATGTATATTTCGGACGGCTACAGCACATTCTTCAAGCTGATATTCCTTATTAATGTAATACTGACTGTTTTAATTTCCATTAAGTATATCAATATCGAAAAAGTCAATTACGGAGAATATTACAGTCTCATTCTTTTTTCCACAATCGGCATGATGATAATGGCGTCCGCGGGTGACCTTATTGTGTTGTATTTAGGGCTTGAGCTTATGGCACTCAGCACCTATGTTCTTGCGGGATTCATCAGGCAGAATATTAAATCGAATGAGGCGGCCCTGAAATATTTCCTTCTCGGCGCTTTTTCTTCAGCGTTCCTTTTATACGGCATATCATTAATCTACGGCTTAACAGGCACAACAGATATAAAGGCGATAGCATCTTTTATTACGGAAAAAGGTCTTGCCGGCAACTTCTCGCTCCTGCTCTCCGTCATATTTTTTACGGTTGCCTTCGGGTTCAAGATCGCTGCCGCGCCATTCCACATGTGGACGCCGGACGTATATGAGGGCGCACCTACATCAATAACGGCTTTCATGTCAGTAGGGCCGAAGGCCGCTGGGTTTGCAGTGCTTGGCCGTGTTTTCATGGTTGCATTCGCATCGGTTAAGCTCGAATGGGCAGCAATACTTATCCCAATTTCAATACTCACAATGGCCATCGGCAATATCGTTGCCCTGTCGCAGACGAATATCAAGAGAATGCTCGCGTACTCGTCAATAGCCCATGCCGGCTATGCCCTCCTGGGTGTTATAACCGCAAATAATGAAGGGCTTGCGGGTATGATGAATTACCTCATGATCTATGCGTTTATGAATATTGGGGCCTTTGCGGTCATCATCATGCTGAGAAGCGAAGGCTTCAAGGGTGAAAGCATATCCGACTATGAAGGCCTGTCAAAGACCCATCCGCTGGCCGCGATGCTCATGCTGATATTCATGTTCTCGCTTACGGGAATTCCGCCGACAGCAGGTTTTATCGGCAAGTTATATATCTTTATGAGTGCCATCAATGCGGGATACACGTGGCTTGTCGTGGTTGCCGTGATGTTCAGCGCTATTTCCGCATACTTCTATCTCAGAATTGTGATTTACATGTACATGAGGGACCCGAAAGAAACAGTTGTGTTGAGCACATCTTTTTCTAATGGAATCGCCCTTGGAATAACAGCAGTTGCGGTACTGTTTATCGGCGTCATGCCGTCATTTCTCCTTGACCTTGCCAAGGCTGCAATAAAAGGCTTCTAAGAAGTTTTTCACTTGCTGCAAGGAATGATATCCGACGGTTCTTCTTTATTGATCAACGAAACGTTACAGTCTATTCAAAGGCGGCATAGCGTCAGATCATTCACAGACCGTGAAGTCTCCGATGATCTTATAACCGTCTTGCTTATGGCGGCTAATTCCGCGCCTTCCGCGCATAACCAGCAGTCATGGCGGTTTGCCGTAATTAGGGACAAGAAGAAACAGGAATTGGCGCATCTCGTAACCTCCAATGCGGGCAGCTTTCCGAAACCTGCGTCAACCCTGCTCCGAATGGCTGCGCGCAGCATCATAAGCGCCCCGGTCACTATTGCTGTCGCGAACACCGGTGAGCTGATCGAGCACGGCGCCCACCTTTTCAAAATTGAGAAAGAGATGGCAAAAGATTTCTTCCGCACCATGGAGATACAAAGTTCGGCTGCTGCTGTAGAGAATATGCTTCTGGCGGCAACATCCCTCGGACTCTCGACCGTATGGCTCGGCATCCTTTTTCTAATGAAGGACAATGTACTCAAGTTTTTGGGCGAGCCCAAAGGGGAATTTATGGCGGTCGTTCCCGTCGGATATGCAGTCAGGCCCGGTGTTGGTCCGCAAAAGAAGTCTCTGGAGATGAAGGTCAGATATCTGAAATAGTGCCCCGGTATAAGTTTATTCAGTTAATCCCGTCACTGTCTTTGCATCAAGCTTCCTGAGCACAGCCGTTACGAGCCGGACAGCATTGTCATAATCCTCCCGGTGGATAATGCCTGCGTGACTGTGGATATGACGGGTCGGAACGCCTATCACGAGATTCGGCACACCTTGGCGATGAAGGTGGATGGCGCCTGAATCCGTGCCCCCACGCTCCATCATATCGAACTGATAAGGTATCTTCAGCTCTTCAGCCGTATCAATGAAAAGGTCCCTCAGCCTGAGATTGGGCACCATCGATCCGTCACGCAGTATGATGACAGGCCCTTTGCCGAGCTTTCCCTGGGCATCCTCCTTCTTGACGTCAGGCACATCGCCCGCGACGCTTATCTCCATTGTGAGACCCACATCAGGCTCAACTACCCATGAACTCGTGCGGGCGCCGCGCAGGCCTACCTCTTCCTGAACGGTCCCGACTCCGTACACGGTGTTGGGATGTTTTTCCTTTACGAGATTTTTGATCACCTCGATAAAGAGGGCGCAGCCGATGCGGTCATCAAACGCCTTGCCCATATATGTCTTGCCTGTGCCCATGACAGTGAAAGGACAGACCGGAATGACAGGATCACCGGGCCTGATGCCGAGTGCTTTCACTTCGGCATAAGAGGTTGCGCCGACATCGATATACATGTCCTTCGGCTCCTGGAGCTTTTTCCTTTCTTCTTCTGAAAGGACATGCGGCGGTTTGGAGCCGATGAGACCCTGTACGTTTCCTTCACGCGTCTTGATCACGACCCGTTGCGCGAGCATTACATGCCCCCACCATCCCCCGAGAGTACTGAACCTGATAAAGCCCTCGTCGGTGATGAGCTTCACCATGAAACCAACTTCGTCCATATGGCCGGCGAGCATAATTCTCGGCATAGCGGCTTTTCCGTCTCTCCGGCAGACGATGCTGCCCAGACGATCCTGTTCGATAACGGTGATCTTTTTGAGATGCTGCCTTATGATCTCACGGACATGTTCTTCGTAGCCGGAAACTCCCGGCGCCTCGGTAAGCTCGCGGAGTAATTCTATCGTTGCGTCAGCCATAAAACGACCCCTTTCAAAGATTATTTTATCCTTTTTGAAATTGCCTTAAATTCTTCTGTCCCCGCCATCCTCAATAACTGAAACAAGACTGTTTCCGCAGACGTGATAACGGCCCCGGCGTCACGCATAAATGCAATGCCTGTTCCCCAATTTTCTTTTGTCCTCGAGCACACCGCGTCCCTGACCAAATGCACATTGAGCCCGTTATGTAAAAGCCCGATGCAGGTCTGAAGGACACATATATGGGTCTCCATCCCCGTAAGTATGACGGTTTTTTTATTGAGCTTTTTGATCTCACTGGTAAATGCAGGTTCATCACAGCAGCTGAAGGTCATTTTTTCAAGCGGCTTATATTTCGGTAATGCGTTCCTTATCTCTTCTACAGTCCGCCCGAGCCCTTTCGGATATTGTTCGGTTACTACAACAGGGATGGCGAGTAACTTTGAAAGCTCGATAAGATGAAGACAATTATTTACAACCGCCTCCCTGGCCTTCATTATGTTTGCCAATTTTTCCTGTATGTCAACAACCAATATAAAGGCGTCATCTTTATTGAGGAAGAACTTTTCCATTCAGTTTCCTTTCGGGCAAAGTTGCAAAAGATTTAAACAGTATAATCAAGTCTTTTATAATCAATCAATACCGCCTGAAAAGGTGAGATCTCCTGGCATCTCGTTATTGAGTATTTCAGCACTGCTTGTAGGAGACAGGAACGATTCTGTATAATCTGTTGTTCAGTATAGATGATTCATGATGCATGGAATAGCAGAGCAGATGCAGTATCAGAGCGGCTTTATCCCGATTTGATCGGGATACCTCGGAGGTCCGCAAAAGCGGACCGAGAATGAGCGATGATACTGCATCTGCTCTGAGCGAGGAAAATATTTATAATGCAGGTTAGAATGCGGAAACCAAATGATAATCTATCTTGTGATCTCCTTAACTCCTGGAAGGACAATATCTCTTTTGTCCTTGTGGAGCCGAAGGACCCCGGCAATATCGGTGCTTCTGCAAGAGCTTTGATAAATATGGGGTTCCCGAATCTTGAACTCGTTAATCCCGGACATTTCTTTACCAGCGAGGCCAAACAGATGGCCTGCCAGGGGGTTAAGGTCCTCGAAAATGCAAGGGTCCACAAGAGTTTCAGAGAGGCTGTTGAGGACAAGAATCTTGTTGTCGGTACCACAAGAAGGCTGGGGAAGAGGCGGGGGCTTATTGTGCCGTTGAAGGAGAGTGTGAAACGAATTCTCACCGCTTCTATAAAGAATAAAGTTGCAATCCTGTTCGGCAGGGAACGCAACGGCTTGACCAACCGGGAAATAGAGGAATGCGGACTTTTAGTAACGATCCCCTCCGACCCTGATACCCCGTCGCTGAATCTTGCACAGAGTGTCATGCTGGTCGCCTACGAGCTCAGCCAGAAATCATATAAGGCCGATCTGCCGGCTATGATTAAGCATAAAGAACTTGAACCGCTTTATGCCCGAATCGAATCGACCCTCAAACTGCTTGAATTTATCCCGCGGGGCGACGCGGACCTTGAAAAGAAAATCCTGAAAAATCTCAAACACCTCATCGGCAGGGCAGGGCTGACAGAGTGGGAACTCAAGATGATGTACGGAATCTGCACTCAAGTGGAGCATAAGGTAAAAGAGAAAATATAATTGTTGAATTATTTAAATAAAGTTGTACAGTATAAAATAAAGTCGTACAGTGAATATCTGGGTATATCGTGCAAAATGAAGCGTATGAAATATGATTTGATTCCACCTGCTGCCTATTTTAAGTGCCTACCATTTTACTAATGAGGGTTCTGATTTCACTTTCTCACAGTAACTCGCAAAATTGTCCAGTCTTCATAAATGCTTAGTACGCCCTGAAGTATGCAGACCTTGACGACACCGATGTTGTTACCCGGTTAGATCACCCTGCAATCAGTCCTGTTATTCCGGCGTGAAATTCTGGTAGAAACCTTATCGACAGCCGGCAAGAAGTAAGAAGATCAGAATTTTCATAAGCGGGTGCGGATAACATTTACTTATGCGCAAAATATACGTACTGCCGCGGCATTCTGCGTAACTATATTATTGTGGATTATTCTATCGCAACTCGCCGAAATGATTATCGCTTGGGTACTGAAATATAGGATCAATCTTGAGTGTTAGTTGTGGCTGATCTGGCCCGGTAAATTCAATGATCCCACCCTCTAAGCTTAAAGATCTTGCCTCGACCGGTTATCTAACACACCACCTCTTTTTGGCACAGTCGGGAAATGATGTCGACGCCACTGCCCTATGTCTATTGACTCTCATTGTTTACTTGCCGGATGGCAATGTTACTCAACATATTGCTTCCAGTTCTTCTGGTCTTGCGTTTTACACTAACATTCTTAGTTCACCTCAGCAAAATCCTAGGTAGTGTCAACTATTTTGTGTAAATTTGATAAAGGGGCAAATTGGGTCGCACCTTTCCTATTGGATTTGATCTCCAACTCAACTCCATCTTTAACGATATAAAAGCAAGAAGCCTATAACAGGCATCCTCTCCGGCTACTATCTCCATAGTCTTCGTTCTTCTCTTGAATTCCTTGTTCAGGCGCTCAATAATGTTCGACGTCCGTAATGATATCCATTCTTCTTCCGGGAACTTGAAGAATGTCAAACAGGCGTCTATTGACTGGCCTAATGATTTCACGGCTGAGGGGAGTTCTTTGCTCCACTTCGTGTAAAAGCTCCTGTAGAATTCATCTGCCTTTCCTTTTGAAGAGGCATAGAATATAGACCTCAGATCATCTGCTACTTCCTTTTTCAATTTATGAGGTACCTTCGCCAGTACATTACGGGCCACATGCACCTGGCACCTCTGCACTTTTGCATTGGGAAACTCTTCTTCAAATACTTTCTCCAGCCCAGAAAGCCCATCCATGATTCCCAGCCTCACCGATGACCCGTCGAGCCCTCTGCTTTTTAGATCCTTAAAAAACTCCCTCCAGTTCGTAGCCGATTCCTTGTCGCCGCTCTGCAGACCGAGCACTAATTTCGTTCCATCCCCTGTTACCCCTATTGCTGCAAGTACGGGGACATTCTCCACACTATACTTCAATCTCATCTTGAAGATCACGCCGTCTACAAAGATGTATTTTATTGGCTCCTGGGATAAATCACGGTTGCGCCAATTCTCTACCCCTGCCGTCAATTCCTTGCTCGCCTTGCTCACTTCTTCATGAGATATCTCACGCCCTATAAGTCTCTTGCTTAACATCGAGAGCGTCCGCGTGCTTATCCCCGTCAGATACATCATCGACAGATCCTCCGCGATCCTGGTTTCATATCGCTTCCCACGAGGCAATACCTGTGTCTGATATTCGCCCTTCCGATCTCTAGGTACCTTTACTGCTACTTCTCCAATCCCCTTAATACAGAAGTCCCGGGGATAGCTCCCGTTGCGATGGTTGGCCTCCCCCTTGCCACGCTCATATCTTCCACGCCCTAAAACATGCGTCAGTTCTGCCTTCATCAGGTTCGTCAAATAGTTGCCTACGTCCTTTTGCACATTCAGCGTGGCCATCTCAAATATCCTCGACGGATTCTCCTGCAATTCTTTGATTAAATTTACGACTTCTGGTACGCTAATCTTAATTTCCATGGGTGCTCCTCCTTTTGATTTTTGTTATTGGTCTAACAAAATATTTTATAGGAGGTGCGCCCTTATTTTTCCCCTCGTTTGAATTTCACACAGTCAAGTTTACACTGTCAAATCCTAACGTAATTTCTAAATTAGCCGAATACATTGGTATTTTCAAATTGGCTGAAGAATTGATCGATAATCTCAGGGAGAAAAAGGCCTTCCTAAAGGCTGTTTTAGATGTCGTCATTAAAGCGGATAACGTTCATCATGTAATTACCCCGGAAATTATTATCAACTATTTTGACGTTATCAAAGATGTGCTTCCTGATACATATCAAGACGTCGTTAAAAGAAGTGCAGAGGGCGCCAATCTTGCCGAGATACTAACAGAATACGAGTTTCATGGTGACCTTTCAGATTTGTATTTGTTATGCCTGGACATTACAACGGAAAAGACTCAAGAAAGTTTTGTGAAGTATCTGGCCGCAGAGATGTGCGCTCTTGATTTACAGAAATGGCTTTCTGAAGTTAAGAACACTGACTTTGTTAATCTAACAAAAAGAATCATTAACCTCGGACAAAATGAGTGTGTTAATTATATCCATAAAAATCTCTAGTCCTTATCAAAGGATATTTGGCAAGCGGCCTTGTCTGCTAACAGTAATGTGGTTCGAATTTTGGAGCTTTTATCTGGCGATCTTAATCTGACAACTGACTTCGGCGATGCACTCCTTGAGGAATCCAAAAAGCAAATTAATAGTGGAAAGGCACTTTGGGAAATATCTACGGCTGAACGACTTCTTAATGCACTAAATGGCCCGTTGAGATCTACCTTTCTACGGGATATGCGAGACTATATCATAAAATATGAGAAGACTATTTCTCCTGCTATTATATTATTTGGTAAACCATTAAGTAATACTTTTGACGACGCATCAAAGGACAAAGCTGATGATGCGTTTCGTCATTTATTTAAGGGTATTTTAGAGCGAAAAGAATCTATAGAAGTCGATTGGCTAAGCGATGTAATATCTTCAAGTGAAATTGCTGAACAATGCGAACCAGAATCTCTTGAGTCATTTAAAACTAGACTGATAGACCTATTAAAAGATGATGCCGTAAATGAAGAAATTAAAGAAAAAGCTAAACGTATTGCGACAGCATTGGGAATAGATGTGGAGCAGATTTATTCAATAAAGGCTGATGAAAAAGAAGTTAAAGAAGTTGGAGAAAAATAAATAAGCGAGATCTATTGTTGTAACCCCAGAGGGCAATCAAAAGATTTCGATTCCCTTAGATTGGAATGTTACACAGTTTGAGGGGAACAAAATGGGGTCTTGCGGTTATGCATTTAAAACCTTCTTTCTGAAATAGTCTCCGGGCAACAATAGACCAATCTATCTTTTCAAGGTGAAGTAAATAACATTCTGATATAATAATATAGATATCAGTCTTTAATTTTCATGATTGGAGGTTGTATCATGGATCTTCTCAATTATTCTCTCTCTATTTTGATCTCGTTATTCATAGGGCTTGCCGGTTTTATCATTGTCTACAAGATATTCGACTGGATGACTCCAGGCGTCCATTTCTCTGACCAATTAAAAGCGGACAACAAATCAGTGGCTATTTTTCTTGCCGGTCTTTTTATCGGATTAGGTCTTCTTCTTGGTAACGCGATCAAATGATTCGTCTGCGTCGTCTTTTCATCCTATTTTCTTCTCTCTTGATCGGTGGATTTCTCTTGACTTCGGGGATTGCACAGCCCTTACAAGATCCCGACCAATCAGATACTGTGTGTTTTACAATCCAGAGAACAGCCGAAAAATATCTCGGCAAACCGTACGTATGGGGTGCTGTTGGTCTGAAGAGTTTTGACTGTTCAGGTTTTATCTGGCGCGTTATGGCTGAAAACGGGATTCTTGTGAAGAGGACAACCGCACGAAAACTCTATATGAGCCTTCCCCGTGCTAAGAAAGGCAGTCCTTATGCCTCCGGGGTACTTGTATTTTTCGATAATCTGAAACATGTGGGTATTGTGAAAGACCGGGAATTTTTTTACCATGCCCAGGTCAGCATAGGTACGAACCTCTCAGCGTTTGAGCCATACTGGCGCCGCAAAATCTGCGGATTCAGGAGATTCCCGATACAGTCATAATCAGTTGCTGAACAGTTCACACTGTGTGAGAGGAAACGATGTCATTTCAACCGAGTGCTATAGAGATTCAGCTACCTGAGTGGATCGAAAGTTTCTTGCTTGGGTACCCTGCTTATATTTTCTCAATCCAGGACCGCATGTCGTTCGTCATCGAAGCTGCGCGACTTAATGTTTCCAAAGGTACCGGAGGCCCTTTCGCAGCTGCGGTATTTGAGACTGAGTCCGGACAATTGATCTCATTGGGTGTTAATCTGGTTACCTCTCAGGGGTTATCTATCCTTCACGCGGAAATGGTGGCTTTTGCACTTGCACAGAAAAAGATAGGCAGCTACGACCTTGGCAGGCACGACTTGCCTGCTCACGAGCTCGTCACCAGTATAGAGCCATGTGCTATGTGTTTCGGCGCAATTCCCTGGTCCGGAGTGCGAAGGGTCATTGCCGGTGCCAGGGATTCTGATGCGAGAAGAATCGGCTTTGACGAAGGACCTAAACTGAAGGACTGGAGAAGCGAGTTAGAGAAGAGAGGTATTGCTACCATCTGCGATGTCAGTCGGGAAGCTGCGGCGCAGGTTCTTCTTGACTACTCCTTACAGGGCGGAAAAATCTACAACTCGCGAGAGTCGGGATAGTGTTTGAACTGTGCTGCGCGGTAAAACGAAGTCTGCACGAGTGAGATGATTATGCCAACTTGTCATTTTCCGGGTTAACGAATATAGCATAGTGGGTTTTCTTAGAAGAGAAATTTATTGGACGTCGATGGTGAGTCAATTTTCAACGCCGCTGGACACTTTAGTCTCTTTTATTAAATTCACACCATTTGATTACTATTTATCATGAAAATTGATATAATTGTGTTTATTACAACCGCAAATTATCTAACAATAAGGAGGTCTATATGCCTGCTTACGAATATGTTTGTAAAGACTGTAACCATGAGATTACCGTTTTCCTCTCTCTTAAAGAATTTGAAGCTAAACCAAAAATTAAATGTCCTCATTGTGGAAGTGACAATGTTCAGAAAAAAATCTCGGAATTTAGTACAAAAACAAGCAAAAAGTCGTAGCTATTCTGTAAGTGTTTGCCGTTAATTGCACCCGCTATTTAGCAGCATGCTGCGTTGTTGTTTGCCGCCACATTTGCAAATGAATTGTCTCATCCCCAACTTTCATTAGTCTAACCTTTAATACAAATAAGTAGCACAATTTTGTAGTGATGTAACATTAATGTAGTATGTATCGGATTCTGTTTTCTTTAAAAGCAATGCGTTACGATTGGCATGGTTTTAGATATATGTCCAGCTAACGGAGGAATGTAAATGGATACATTAACGGATAAAGTTAAGGAAATAGAAAAGGAAGAAATAATAAATGCTTTGAGGGAGTGCAATTGGGTCATGTCGAGGGCGGCAAGAAAACTCGGCATAACCGAAAGGATGATCGGTTACAAGATCAAAAAATATCATATTAAAAAGGAGGTGAAGTATATCGAAGATGATCCGATGAGTGATCAATAGCGCAGTTCACAAAAAAATAGATTAAATGTATCTGTTGATTTAATTAAAAGGAGGGAAGGATGACGAAAAGGATTTTTACAAGCGGGCTGATGTTTTTAGTGTTATTAACATTCAGTGCGGGAGCATGGGCGGATGAGGAGAAGAAGGCAAGCGGTATCAATGTTGACGAAATAAAGAAAGCGCTCGGCCTGAGCATATACCTGCAGGGAGGATACAACTATAACTTTGCGAGCCCGGATTCGGGTGAGAACCAGTTGAGGGTGTTCGACCATAAGGCCAACAGCTTTACGCTGGACCTTGCGCAGATACAATTTGTAAAAGACCCGGCCGTAGGCGGCTTAGGCTATAAGCTGAAATTATCATTCGGTGAGACCGCTAAGTTCATCCATGCCACGGGCCTCGGCAATGCAGGCGACGAATTTGACCTCACAGAGGCGTATGTAAGTTATTCAGCACCGTTGGGTAAGGGCCTCAGGTTCGACTTTGGAAAGATGGCGACATATCACGGGGCGGAGGTGATCGAGGCAAGGGACAACCCGAATTATTCCCGCTCTTATCTTTTCAACTTTGCCATACCATTTACCCATACAGGGCTGAAAATGAGTTATGCATTTTCCGATGCCCTGAACGCGTCGGTCCATGTAGTCAATGGTTGGGACAACTTCAACGATAACAACAAGTCGAAAACCATGGGCTTATCAGTCGGCTATACCCCGGTTGAGCAGCTTGCAATGATTTTCAACCTTATGTACGGCCCTGAAAAGGACGATAACAACCACGACAACCGTTTTCTGTTCGACTGGGTAGGTACGATAAAGCCTGTAAAGAACCTGAGCATAATACTGAATACCGATTATGCGACAGAGCAGCACTCTGATCCCGACAGCGGCGGCACGGCCAAATGGTATGGAATAGCGGCAATCGCAAAATACGACTTCAGCGACATGTACAGTTTGTCGTTGAGGGGAGAGTATTTCAATGATCAGAATGGCGTGAGGACTGGGACCCCGCAGCATTTGAAAGAAGTAACGCTGACGCCGGAGATCAGGGTAGCACAGGGTTTGATCGTGAGGCCTGAGTACAGGCATGACTGGTCGAACGGAACAGTGTTCGATGCACACGACACGCCGCTGAACAAGAAGCAGCAGGACACCATCGCGGTAGCGTTGATGTATACATGGTAGAAAAAAAGATAAATCAGCAAAGGAGACAAGTATGAAACGATTAGTAAGCATAATAATACTAACAATATGGATGATGAGTTTTACGGGGATATTGTATGCAGAAGAGGCCGTGACTAACCCTCCGACCCCCCCCGCAGGCGGGCAGGCCCAGCCTGCCCAGTCTGCACCTCAGGCAGCTGCTCCGGCATCGCCGGCATCACCTGCGCCGACGCCGGAGTTGAAGCCTGACCCTTCAGGTGCCAATACCGGCGGTGCAGCCGATGTGGTCGGCGCATCAGCAAACGCTCCGACAGCCGACGATCTGAAAAATCTTGGGCCGAAGGAGCCATTGGCAGCGAAAGTGGCGGACGTTGCCGGACATAACCGCATTGCGCTCAACATAGTATGGACGCTCGTTGCAGGTTTCCTCGTTATGTTCATGCAGGCAGGCTTTGCTATGGTAGAGACAGGTTTCACACAGGCAAAGAACGCCGGACACACCATGGCTATGAACTTCATGGTCTACGGTCTTGGAATGCTCGGATATTGGATCTGCGGCTTTGCCCTCCAGATGGGCGGCGTAGGCGTAAATACTCTCTCAGGCGGAACCGCTTTGTTAACGAATGAATTTACGTTGCACCTTTTCGGAAAGGATTTCGGAATCTTCGGGACCACGGGATTTTTCCTTTCAGGTGTGTCCTATGATGCCTCGATTTTTACGCTCTTTTTGTTCCAGATGGTTTTTATGGATACCACCGCGACGATCCCGACCGGCGCAATGGCCGAACGATGGAATTTCAAGTCCTTCGTTATCTACGCTTTCTTTGTAGGCGGCATTCTCTACCCATTGTACGCTAACTGGGTGTGGGGTGGCGGCTGGCTGTCCCAGCTGGGCAAGAATTTCGGCTTGGGACACGGTCACGTCGACTTCGCAGGATCATCCGTTGTTCATATGGTTGGTGGCGTTGCAGCCCTTGCGGGAGCAATTGTGTTAGGACCGAGGCTCGGGAAGTTTAAGGACGGAAAACCGGTAGCGATACCCGGACACCACATCCCGATGGCAGTAGTCGGCACTTTTATCCTTGCCTTCGGATGGTTCGGGTTTAATGCCGGATCTTCCCTTGCAGGCACGGATTTGCGGATTGGCGTCATTGCTACTAACACGATGTTGGCATCGGCGGCAGGAGCGTTTTCCTCAATGATGTATATGTGGATGCGTTATGGAAAGCCCGACATCAGCATGATGTGTAACGGCATGCTTGCAGGACTGGTTGCCATCACAGCGCCTTGCGCCTTTGTGACAGCGCCTTCTGCAGTACTGATAGGTTTCATTGCAGGCATTTTGGTTTGTATATCCGTATTTTTCGTGGAGCGGACACTGAAGGTCGATGACCCTGTGGGCGCGTTCTCAGTTCACGGCGTAAACGGCGCATGGGGTGTTCTTTCTCTGGGACTTCTTGCAGACGGTACCTACGGCGACGGGTTCAACGGGGTTGCCGGAACGGTGAAGGGGCTATTCTACGGAGACGCCTCCCAGTTCTTTGCACAGTGCATCGGTACCCTCACTAACGCTGTTTATGTCTTTGTTGTGTCCTATGTCTTTTTCAAAATCCTTGACAAGATCATCGGTTTGAGGGTATCGGAAGAGGTGGAACTCGAAGGTCTCGACATGAGCGAGGTAGCGGTTACCGCATATCCGGATTTTAATTTAACGAAGACTCACAGATAATCGGAGGCACTATGAAAAAGGTAGAAGCTATAATAAAAAATGCCAAACTGGATGATGTTAAAGACGCTCTCCATACTATCGGTATCCAAGGCATGACTGTAACAGAGGTCAAGGGCTTCGGAAGGCAAAAAGGTCATGTGGAAGTTTACAGGGGGACCGAGTATGAAGTCGCCTTTCTTCCCAAAACAAAGATAGAGGTTGTTGTCCCTGATGCCATGATAGACAAGGTGATTAGCACAATTATTGAGAAGGCAAAAACCGGTAATATAGGTGACGGGAAAATCTTTATCTATTCCCTGGAAGATGTTATCCGGATAAGGACCGGAGATAGGGGAGAAGCCGCAATATAGTAATAAGAATGGACCCGGGGGCTTTACATTTGTCAAAGCCTTCGGGTCCTTTATTGAAAATTAGCTGTCCGAATAAAATCAATAATATGTAAGTGGAGGCGAGAACATGACATCAAAAGAAGTAATGGAATTGGCAAAGAAGAACAAAGCAGTAATGGTAGACCTGAAGTTCATGGATTTTCCGGGACTGTGGCAGCATTTTTCAGTACCGATTAAGGAACTGACAGAGGACATGTTCGAAAGCGGGTTGGGCTTTGACGGCTCATCCATAAGGGGCTGGCAGGCGATCCACATGAGCGACATGCTGGTAATCCCGGATCCAACGACAGCGATAATGGACCCGGTGACGCAACACCCCACGGTGAGCATGATCTGCACAATCGTAGACCCGATCACAAAAGAGCAATACTCAAGAGACCCCCGGTATGTCGCGCAGAAGGCTGAAGCCTACATGAAGTCGACAAAGGTTGCCGACACGGCATACTTCGGACCCGAGGCGGAATTCTTCATATTTGATGACGTGCGGTTTGACTATACCTCAAACAGCGGATATCACTTTGTAGATTCAGACGAGGGGATATGGAACTCGGGGAGAGAAGAAAGCCCGAACCTCGGATACAAGCCGAGACATAAAGAGGGATACTTCCCGGTCGCCCCGATGGACAAGCAGCAGGACCTCCGGACAGAGATGGTGCTGGAGTTGCAGAAGGCGGGGATAGAGATAGAGGCCCAGCATCATGAAGTAGCGACAGGGGGCCAGGCGGAGATCGATATGAGGTTCTCGCCCCTGGTAAACATGGCGGACAAGTTGATGATGTACAAGTATATCATCAAGAATGTAGCAGTAAGGAACGGAAAGACCGTGACGATGATGCCGAAGCCACTCTTCGGCGATAATGGTTCAGGCATGCATACACACCAGAGCCTGTGGAAAGGCGGCAAGCCGTTATTTGCGGGTAACGCATACGCTGGGGTGTCCGAAATGGCCTTGTATTACATAGGGGGAATACTCAAGCATGCCGCGGCGCTGGCAGCGTTAGTAGCGCCAACAACGAACTCATACAAGAGACTGGTGCCGGGATATGAGGCGCCGATCAACCTTGCGTATTCAAGCAGGAACCGGTCGGCGGCGATCAGGATCCCAATGTATTCCCCGAGCCCGAAGGCAAAGAGGATAGAAGTAAGGTTCCCTGATCCGTCCTGCAACCCGTATCTTGCGTTCTCAGCGATGCTCATGGCGGGATTGGACGGGATAGAGAACAAGATAGATCCTGGAGAGCCGCTGGATAAGGACATCTACGAGCTTGGGCCTGAGGAACTCGCGAAGGTGCCGAGTCTTCCTGGTTCACTCGAGGACGCGCTTGATTGCCTTGAGAAAGACCACGACTTCATGATGAAAGGCGACGTATTCACGAAAGATGTAATCGAGATGTGGATAAGCTACAAGAGAGCTAAAGAAGTCGACGCGCTGAGGCTCAGGCCCCATCCCTACGAGTTCTTCCTCTATTACGATATTTAAGGTTGTTAAGAGATTTTGAAAGTCAGTAGTTACGGATAGTCGGGCCGCTATCTGAGTGGAAATTCGGATAGCGGCCTCTGCATCAGTGGGTAAAAGTAATCTTTATGAAGATTCAGGAGATACGCAATGACACATGAGCCATTTGTAATGGATACGGCATTTTGGATAGCAACTGCAATATTTATTTTAGCCAATGTATTAATTATTTCGGAAAAAGTACATAAAGCAGTCGTGGCTATATGTGGCGGAGCTTTAATGCTTGTTTTAAGAATTCTTGAACAGCACGAAGCCTTTCAGGTTGAAGAATTCGGCATAAATTGGAACGTTATATTCCTTCTTATTTCGATGATGGTGATTGTGAACCTGATGAAACCTACAGGGCTTTTTGAATATATTGCGATTAAAAGCGCAAAGCTGGGCAGGGGCAGGCCCTTCAGAATCATGGCTATTTTTGCCGTTGTAACAGCAGTTCTCAGCGCCTTCCTCGATAACGTCACAACTGTGCTTTTAATAACCCCGGTGACAATACTTATAGCAGACGCCCTGGAAGTTGATCCGATACCTTATCTTATTTCTTGTGCCATTGCATCTAATATCGGCGGGACCGCCACACTCATAGGGGACCCGCCGAATATAATGATAGCCTCGAAAGCAGGGCTTAGTTTTATGGATTTTATCTATCACTTGACCCCGGTTATCCTGATCGTAATGGTTGTGTACATTTTGCTGATTAAGCTTATTTGGGGCAACAAACTTAAGACAAGCGATAAACTTATGAACAGGATAATGGAAATGGATGAGCATGAGGCCATTAAAGACCCTGTGCTGACGAAAAAGTCTCTCTTTGTTTTTGCCGGTGTTTTGACAGGATTTATCTTCCACGGTGTGCTCCATCTTATGCCAGCCACCATTGCTTTATTCGGAGCAGGGCTGCTGCTCCTGCTTTCCAAACCACGGGAACCCCACAATGCCCTTATGGAAATTGAGTGGTCGACCATATTTTTTATCATGGGGCTGTTTATAATCATTGGCGGCGTGGTGAAGGTAGGACTGATAAAGTGGATGTCAATAAAGGTACTTGATCTGACCCATGGCAATTTATTGGCAACGTCAATGGTGGTAATGTGGTTTTCCGCCTTTGCATCAGCAATTATAGATAACATCCCTTATGTCGCAACGATGAACTCTTTGGTGATTGATATGGCAAAGCAGCTTTGGCCGAATGTTTCAGGCGTTCAACTGTTGCAGCACCCCGGTATTATGCCTATCTGGTGGTCTCTGGCGTTAGGTGCTTGTCTCGGTGGGAACGGTACGGCGATCGGCGCATCTGCAAATGTCGTCGTTGTGGGGATATCTGAGAAGATGGGGAGGAAGATATCATTTTTGAAATTTACGGTGTTCGGAATGCCTATTATGATAATGACGGTGTTTGTCTCAACTATATATGTCTGGCTGAGGTACTATGTATTAAAATTTTGATATGGTGCTGGATACTGCCTGAAAACAGTTTAATCTTTTTGACATTTTCCCCGGCAACTGCATAGCAGATTGCCTTTTGCTTTCTCAAGCGCTTCGCGGCCTTCTTTAAAAGAAAGGCCGGCTATCCCTAAAGCGCCGAGTGAGTCCAGCAGACCTATTCCTGTTAATTCATATCCCACGCTTGAAACAAGGAGGACTACAGAGAGCCACATGCAGACCTTTGAGCAATTAGCATCCGCAAGCAGTGCATCGGAATTAAAGCGTGTTCCGATTTTAACCTTGTAATGGATAAGCGCCCACATAGAGAGAATTGATACAAGCGAGACAATAATACCCCAAAGTGTAGTTTCCGGCTTATATCCTTTGTAGAGATTTATAAGCGCTGTCATGGTCAGACCGGCGGCAAGGATATAGAAACCATTGCCGGTAACTCTAAGGGCGGTCCTTTCAAATCTGTCCGGGTGTTCATTCCCATTACGCTTCATCCGCCGTACCATATGCCATATCCCGACGCCCGATATGACTTCAACAAAGGAATCTACGCCGAAGCCGAAGAGTGTGACCGTCCCGTCTTGAAATCCAAAGAAAACAGAAACAACGCCTTCGATGAGATTATAGAAGATAGTAATCAAAGCCAGGGCAGACGCCCATTTATAGAATATCGAATTACCTATACGTGGCTTGAATGAAATAGTTTCCATTACTTATGATAACATTCCTACGCTTGGTAGTTTCTATTCCGCACTGTCAGGTTTATTAACCCGGCAACAAAATAGCGCAAGCCGCAAAGTTTATGAGCGGTTTTTATCCTGCATATATACTTTAGTCTGTCCTCGTGCGGAGCCGGTCACTTTATTTTTAATTACCTTTCTGTTAAAGTGATTTCATGCGTGAAGCGGGTATTCCCGACGACCGTGGCGTATATAGTGTTTTCGCTCATTCTCGTCCGCCTCGGCGGACTCCGAGGTAAATTTTGTTCCGTTAAATCTGCACAGAATTTAAATCCGCGAAAACACTATACACGCCATGGTCCAGCGGAGGGTAATTCAACTCTGAAAAAAAGGAAGGCAGAAGACATTGTCCGTGCAGAAATTATTTGTGCAAAAAGGAGAATCGGGAGAGAGGCTCGACACATTCCTCGCTAAGACAACATCCGTCACGCGTTCTCAGATACAAAGGCTCATAGAAAAAGGGGATGTTCTTGTAAACGAGAAACATTCTAATCAGAACTACAGAGTAAAAATAAATGACGCCATAACAATAAATGTCACTGAATATAAAAATGAAGAGCTTATTCCGGAGCCGATCGGGATTGATATCCTTTACAAAGACGAGCATCTCGTTGTTGTCAATAAACCTGCCGGTATGGTGGTATATCCCGCTGCCGGTCACAGCCAAGGCACACTCATGAACGCGCTTTATTATTACTGCGGGAAGCTTGCCACAGTGGGAGGTCCGCTTAGACCCGGTGTTGTGCACCGGCTTGATAAGGATACGTCGGGCCTGATGGTTGTAGCCGTTGATGATAAGTCTTACTATGACCTTGCTGAACAATTCAAAGAGAGGACAATAAACAGAAAATATATTGCCTTGGTTTATGGAAATCTCAAAGGGGATGAAGGAGAGATAGCTCTCAGGATAGGACGTTCCGAATCGGACAGGAAAAAAATGTCAACCCGCGTAAACAAAGGCAAAGAGGCCGTAACGAGATGGAAGGTAAAAGAAAATTTCAGAGGCGCCACGTTGATGGAGATAAAACTCGGCACAGGGAGAACACACCAAATAAGGGTGCATTTCGCTTCCATCGGACATCCTGTGCTCGGAGACAGGACGTACGGGAAAAAGATCGATATTACCGTTAAGTCCGGCAAGAAGATTTCTTTCCCGAGACAGATGCTTCATGCGGAATTATTGGGGTTCACGCATCCTGTAACAGGCAGTCACCTTGAATTTACCGGACCTTTACCCGAGGACATGGCCCAAAAGATTCGTGAAATCCGGGACCGCAACAAATAAACCTAATCACCGAAACAGATACCCAGAGATCTTGCGGCCTGCATTATGCCTGAAGCAAGATGCACGCACTTCATCTTACCGATTGCCTCTTCAATCGGCACAGCACAGACTTCGGTAGATCGAAGGGCAACCATTTTGCCGAACTTGCCCGCCTCAATGAACCGTATTGCAGCGGTCCCGAACCGAAGTGCAAGCAACCTGTCAAAGGTAGTCGGCGCACCACCTCTCTGAAGATGGCCTAATACCATATCCCTCGTCTCTTTCCCCGTCCTTTTCCTGATCTCTTCCGATACTTTTTTCCCGATACCGCCAAGCCTGAGTTCTTCCCCCGGTTTTTTTTCTTCTACAACAGTGATGTCCCCTCCAACCGGCATGGCGCCCTCAGCTACGACAACAATGGCATAATCCTGGCCGACGAGTGAGAGTTGTCTTATCTTGTTGCATACTTTTTCGGTATCAAAAGGTATTTCGGGTATCAGGATTACATCGGCGGACCCGGATATGCCCGAGTGCAGAGCTATCCATCCTACATAACGCCCCATCACCTCAACCACCATAACCCTGTCGTGAGATTTTGCGGTAGTATGAAGTTTGTCTATCGCTTCAGTTGCCGTATTGACTGCCGTATCGAACCCGAAGGTCACATCTGTTGAATTGATGTCATTATCAATAGTTTTCGGGACCCCGATGATGGGAAGTCCCTTTTTGATAAATTTGTTCGCAATGCGGAGACTGCCGTCACCGCCGATGGCGATAAGCACGTCGAAGCCAAGGGCCTTGAAATTTGAGACAACCGTATCCGAGATGTCCGTCTCGTAAATGTTTCCATCGTGATTTTTTACCACATATGTGAACGGATCACCCTTAATCGCTGTGCCGAGGATGGTCCCTCCGATATTTGTGATGTCCCAGACACTCTCGGGAGTAAGCCGCACAATCTGTTTTGTATCAATAAGGCCCTGATAGCCGTATTTTATGCCATAAACTTCCCACCCCTTTTGGTAAGCGGCAAGGACAATGCCCCTGATGACTGCGTTAAGACCGGGCGCATCGCCGCCTCCGGTATTAATAGCTATCTTCATTTTAAAACCTCCACTTAAAACCTCCACGGTTTTTTTATAATGCTAACAGCGCCCGAAGCCCGCATTAAGGCCTCCAGTATTCCTCAAATTTCCCGCCCTTCGTGATCCAGACGATATACGGAGACACTGTGACATCGCCTTTTGTATCAAACTTTATGTTGCCGAGAGCGACATGGAATTCCAGTGAATGCAGTTTATCGATGACTGCTTTCCCCTCAGTTGAATTGGACTCCTTTATTGCTGTCAGGAGGATATTTGCGGCATCGTATGCATAAATGGAATAGGGACCGATTTCTCCATACTTTGCCTGGTACTTCTCGATAAAACCTTTTGCCGACGGTATATTCCTGGGATCAGGACTGAAGGTGAGGAACGTGCCTTCTGCCGCAGGACCCGCAATCTCTATGAACTTCGGGTCTATTGTCCCGTCGCCGCTCATGAACCCTATATTCATGCCGAGTTCTTTTGCCTCTTTAACGAGCAGTCCTGCTGCGGGATAGATACCGCCGAAAAAGATGAGCTCCGGGTTTTTATTCTTTATCGACGTCAAGATACCCTTAAAATCTTTATCTTCCGGGATAATGCTGCCGTAATAAACTACATTGACCTTATTATTGAGGAAGTTTTTGAATTCATCCGCCAACCCCTGTCCATATGTTGTCTTGTCATGGAGTACGGCAACATTCCTGAGCTTAAGATAATCTGTAACAAATTGTGCTGCAACCTTACCCTGCTGGTCGTCCCTGCCGCATACCCTGGATATGCCCTTGTATCCTTTATCTGTAAGCCGGGGGTTGGTTGATCCGGGGGTAATCATCGGGATTCCCGCCCTGTTGTATACATCTGCTGCAGCGATGGAACAGTTGGAATTGAAATGACCTATTACACCCACCACTCCTTCGTTGACCATTTTATTGGCCACAGAAACAGCCTGCTTGGGATCGTGCTGGTCATCGCTTACTATCACCTCGATTTTTTTGCCGAGGACGCCTCCTTTACTGTTCCAGTCCTCGACGGCAAGTGAGACGCCGTTCTTGAAATCCATACCCATCTTTGCCTGGTCGCCTGTCATGGGACCGGCGATGCCGATCTTTATCGTTTCCTGCTTTTTCCGGCATCCGACACAAAGCATACAGAACAATAAACAGAATAATAAAATGAACAACAGGGCCTTTTTCATGATTATACGCCTCCTATGATATCAAGAAACCGTTTAGTATTCTTTTCAATATCCCCGCTGAGTATCGCCGACGCAACCGCAACCGCATCGGCGCCTGCCTTAAGTACCGCGTTGATATTCTCAAGGTTTATACCGCCTATCGCAACTACCGGCAAGTTTACCCTTTTTTTAATATCGAGGAGCATATCAAGGCCTTTCGGCCTCCCCGCGTTTTTCGTGGCAGTATGAAAGACAGGACCAAATCCGATATAATCGGCGCCGTCTTTTTCGGCGACCATTGCCTGTTCCAGGCTGTGTGTTGAGACACCTATTATACTGCCGGTCCCCATCATCTTCCGCGTCTCCTTTGCAGGCAGGTCGTCCTGCCCGAGGTGGACACCATCGGCGTTGACCGCGAGCGCAATATCAGGATGGTCATTTACTATAAATACAGCGTTAAATCCTTTTGTAATTTCCCTGAGGCCGACGGCTTCTCCGTAGACTTCGCGCCTCGAGCTTTCTTTGTCACGGTACTGTATCCATCTTGCGCCTGCTTTTAATGCCTTAAGAGTAATGTCCCGGTATGAAAGCCCGCACGCGCCATGATCGGTAATAAGGCACAGACCGCCTAAATACATGCTTATTTATTGTCCTGGCTGCCGTTGAGTTTCTCGATAAAATTTGTATTAAAATTGCCGCTCAGAAAATCGGGATTGTTAAGGACTTTTTTATGGAAGGGGATAGTTGTGTTTACTCCCTCGATTATGAACTCATCGAGCGCGCGCCGCATCTTCATAATCGCCTCAGACCTGTCTTTGCCGTATGTGATCAGTTTGGCTATGAGGGAATCATAGTGTGATGGTATGACATATCCGTTATAGATTGCCGTGTCTATTCTCACACCCGGACCTCCCGGGAGCGACAGGAATGTAATCTTCCCTGGAGACGGGATAAACCTTTCAGGGTCTTCTGCGTTAATCCTGCATTCTATGGCATGCCCTGATAATCTTATCTGGTTCTGTTTATATTCCAACGGCAGTCCCGCCGCGAGTTTTATCTGCTCTCTAACAATATCGATGCCGGTGACCGCTTCCGTCACGGGATGCTCTACCTGTATACGGGTATTGATCTCTATAAAATAAATATTCCCTTTCGGGTCGACGATAAACTCAACAGTGCCCACATTCCTGTACTTGATAGCACGAGCCGCCTTCACCCCCAACTCCCCGATTCTCTTTCTAAACTTCTCGGTTGATGAAATAGGTGAAGGAGATTCTTCTATAAGTTTTTGATGGCGCCTCTGTATTGAACAGTCTCTTTCTCCGAGATGGACGATGTTCTCCTTATTGTCTGCCATTACCTGTACTTCTATATGCCTCATTTCAGGGATATATTCCTCTATATATATCTCGCTGTTGCCGAATGCTGTTAGTGCCTCTCTCTGCGCCATGAAAAAAGCCTGCTCAAGGTCTTTTTCATCTTTAACGATCTTCATGCCGTGTCCCCCTCCTCCGGCAGAAGCCTTAAGGACTATGGGAAGCCCTATCTTTTTTGAAACCTTAATTGCGACTTCTTCATTGGCAACCGGGCCGTCGCTTCCTGAAACAACAGGCACCCCTTTCCTTCTCATTATCTGACGCGCCTTGGCCTTATCGCCGCCAAGCCTTATGTTATCAGATGTGGGGCCGATAAATGTCATACCCGAGGTAAGACATGCCTCGGCAAAATGGTAGTTTTCAGATAAGAACCCATAACCGGGGTGTATGGCATCCGAATCCGTTATCTCGGCGGCGCTCAATATCGCCGGAATATTCAGATAACTCTGAGTTGCGTTCGCAGGTCCGATGCAGACGGATTCGTCCGCGAGTCTGACATGGAGGGATTCTTTATCTATGTCCGAATATACCGCTACAGTTTTAATGCCGAGCTCTTTGCATGCGCGTATGACCCTTAATGCTATCTCGCCACGGTTTGCTATTAAAATCTTATTGAATAATTTCATTTCAATTCAACAGTCGCTCAGTGCGGAGGGTAAGTTGTGTGGAGGTTTTTTGTTTCATGATCTGTAGGCTGTTCACTCTGCTCATACCGGCTCTATGAGAAATAACGGCTCACCGTACTCAACAGGCTGTCCGTTTTCGACCAATATTTTTACGATGATACCGTCGGAATCACTTTCGATTTCATTCATCAGCTTCATTGCTTCTACAATACAGAGTACCTGGCCTTTGTTCACCTTCGACCCTAATTCTACGAAAGGAGACGCTTCAGGCGTAGGCGACCTGAAGAACGTGCCGACAATCGGCGAGGTTATTGTTGCAACCCTCCGGGTCTCTTCCTCAGTCTCGGCCGTTATTTTCTCTTGCAGGCCCGCGTGCTTATGTAAGGGCATCTCTAAAGAGGTCAATATCTTCTCCCTTTTGATCTTGACCTTCGTCCCGTCTTTTTCTACCTGCAACTCGGTTATATCTGTCTCCTTGAGAAGTGAAATAAGCTCTTTTAAATCCTCAAGTTCCATTATTTTACCCTTTCCATATATACCGACGTCCTTGTGTCGATTCTGATGATATCTCCTTCATTTATGTGAAAGGGCACTCTTACTACTGCCCCTGTTTCCAGTGTGGCAGGTTTCCCGCCTCCGGATGCCGTATCTCCCTTGAACCCGGCGGGGTCTGTCTTCGTAACAGCGAGTTCTACAAAGATAGGCACCTCTATGCTTATCGGGGCGTCCTTGTGATACAGTATCTTGACCGTCATATTTTCCTTAAGGAAAGTTTTTGTATCACCCAGCTGGGAAAGAGAAAGCGGTACCTGTTCGTATGTCTCCAGGTCCATAAAGTAATAGTGATCATCCTGTGAATAAAGATACTGCATGCTTTTTTCTTCGAGTCCGGGCCTGTCCAGTTTTTCTCCGGACCTGAATGTCTCCTCAAGAACAGCGCCTGTTTTAAGGTTCTTCAGTTTGGTCCTGACAACAGCTCCACCCCTTCCCATCTTGACATGCTGAAAGTCGACTATTTCACAGGGCTCACCTTTAAATTCCACCTTGAGTCCTTTTTTAAAATCACTTGTTGAAATCAAGTCAAATCCCTCCTATTGAAAGTGTAAATATTTTAGCATTTTCTGCGAATTTTTCCATCAACCCAAAGAATAATGCCCTTTTTAAGCGTATTTTTTCTTGACATTCATTTCGTTGGATATGTACGCTACGTGACAATATTGTTGAAAGGGGGAAGGACAATGAAAAACCGGTTTCAGGGTAATCGGCAGGGTATCTTATTTATTGTGGTGTGCATTTTTTTCGCATCGTCAGCCCCGGCATTCGGCGCTGGGTTTGGGCTTATCGAGCAGAGTGTGAGCGGGTTGGGCAACGCGTTTGCAGGAGGCGCTGCAAGCGCTGAAGACGCTTCCACCATATTCTTTAATCCGGCCGGGTTGACACACCTGCAAGACCAGCAGTTAATACTCGGCGCGCACATCATTGACCCTTCAGTAAAATTTCATAATGAGAATTCCATTCATGTGACGGGAGCTCCGCTGTCGGGCGGCAACGGCGGCGACGGCGGTATTACAAAAGTAGTCCCTAATTTTTATTACAGCAGGAAAATCAGTGATCGTTTTTCCGTCGGACTCGGCGTAAATTCACCGTTCGGACTTGCTACTCAGTATGATAGGACCTGGGTCGGTCGTTACCACGCTGTGGATTCGGATTTGATCACTATCAACATTACCCCAACTATAGCGTATAAAATAACGGACCAATTAAGTTTCGGCGCCGGCCTCGATATACAATATATGAAGGCAAATCTTTCTAGCGCCGTTGATTTCGGCACCATCGGCTTTAGCCATCATATCCCCGGTCTTTTCCCACAGCTCAATGACGGGTTGGTCAGTCTCGAAGGGGACAGTTGGGGAATCGGGTTTAACCTGGGACTCCTTTATGAATTCGACAAGAACACGCGTGTCGGTATTGCATATCGCTCAAACATCGAGCAGGACCTGGGGGGGACAGCCCATTTCCAGAATGTCCCTGCGGCCCTGCAATCTTCTTTCCGCGATGACAAAATAAAAGCGGATATTACGCTGCCTGACAGCATTTCAGTCAGTTTCTTTCATCAGTTTACCCCGCAATGGATGGTCATGACGGATGTCACCTGGACGGACTGGAACCACTTTAAGGATTTAGTGGTTACTTTCAACAACCAGCCTGCTTCCATAACGACTGAAGACTGGCAGGACGGTTTTCGCTATTCGCTCGGCGCGACTTATTTGCCCGATAAGAATTGGACTTTGAGGGTCGGCACTGCTTATGACAGATCAGCGGTCCCCGATAAGGCACACCGTACCCCTAGGATTCCCGACAGTGACCGCGTATGGACGGCAGCCGGCATAGGATATAAGCTTTCAAACATGTTTAGCGTCGATGTCGGCTATGCGCATATTTTTGTGAACAACCCCGAGATAGACAAGAACCCTACAGGGGAAGATCAACTGAGAGGAGGCTTAAAAGGGTCATTTGACGCCCATATCGATATTGTGAGTGCTTCGGTCACCATGAAATTTTAGGATGCTCCTCCATCAGCATTTTGTCGGAATCGCAAAGAGGTACGGCAATAAACTTGCCTTTATTGACCGTACCTCAGATAAGAGGATCACTTATTCCAAGTCGTTAATCGCTTCCATTATCCTTGCGGAGAAGGTAAAAAAGCATAATGAAGGTTTTGTCGGGATTATGATCCCGACCTCTGCAGGGTGCGCCCTGTCGATCCTCGGCACCCTGATGAGCGGGAAAACGCCGGTCATGATCAATTACTCAACCGGCGCTGCGAACAATGCCTTATATGCCCAGCAGAAATGTAATTTCAAGACGATTATTACGTCAAAGGCATTGCTCGATAAGATCAGTTGCCCTGTTATCGACGGTATGGTTTTCATCGAAGATATCATGGATAGTATATCCGTCAGGGAAAAACTCCGGGCGGTTTTGATCGCAAAATTACCGGTACCCCTGATCCTTAAAATTCTTCACGGTGGGCAAAAAGATGACAACCTGGTCATCCTGTTTACGAGCGGCAGTGAAAAAGACCCCAAGGCTGTGCAGTTGACCCATCGCAATATCGCGTCGAATATCAGAAGTTTCACGCGGATAATGAAAATGTATGAAACCGATGTGTTGCTTGCAAACCTGCCGTATTTTCATGTCTTCGGACTCACAGTTAATCTCTGGACGCCTTTATATTTCGGAATGACGATAGTCTCTTATGCAAATCCCCTTGACTACAGGATGATCTGCACTATTTTACGCGAGGAGAAACCGACTGTGATGGTCGGCACCCCGAGTTTTCTATCAGGCTATCTTCGTAAAGCAGAGCCTGATGATTTCAAGAGCTTGCGGCTTATCGCGAGCGGAGCGGATAAATGTCCTGAGGGACTGCGAAAGGAATTTCTCGAAAAACACGGCATTACACTCTTTGAAGGATACGGAGCTACTGAAACGTCTCCTGTTATCTCTACGAACACGCCTGAATACAACAGGCCGGGAAGTGTAGGGAAAGTGCTCCCGGATGTCATGGTCCGCATTGAGAATTATGAGACCGGCAAGGAATGCAAATGTGGAGAGACCGGCAGGATCCTGGTGAAAGGCGATCTGGTTATGAAGGGATACCTGAACGATTTTGAGGAAACCTCAATGCGCATAAGACATGGCTGGTATGACACCGGAGATATGGGCTATCTGGACAAGGAAGGGTTTCTGTGGCATGCCGGAAGGCTGAAAAGGTTCGTGAAAATCGGCGGCGAGATGGTATCTTTAGTTAAGGTTGAAGATGTGCTGCAGAAAGTCCTTCCGGAAGATGTCTTCTGTTCGGTGGTCGAAATCCCCGATGCGTTAAAAGGCGTGAAAATAGTTGCCGCTGTTACCGAAAAGGTCGATGAGAGAAAAGTCCTGAAAGCGATGTCGGAACAACTCCCCAATATTGCCCTGCCTAAACTCTTCGTTGTCATAGCGGAACTCCCGAAGATGGGAAGCGGCAAAGTGGATTTTCGTACCGTTACCGATATGGTCCAGGCGATTATGCGAACAAATATGACCTGAGGTATTAATGGTCGACCGAGCAGGACACAGATATATAGGCATCAAATAATTTCGAGCTTCTTGGGCAGCGAAGTTAGAACAACTGCCTTGTTTTCTACGATCACAATCATGTCCTCTATCCTTACCCCGCCCAATCCCGGGATATAGATGCCCGGCTCGATAGTGAAGACCATATTTTTTCTGACAAGCTCACTCCTGGTCCAGGATATACGGGGCGCTTCATGTACCTGAAGTCCGACACCATGACCGGTACCGTGTCCGAAGAATTTTTCGAAACCTGCCTTTCGGATAAGATCCCTCGCAGCTTCATCTATCTTTTTTGTTTGTATTCCAGACGCAATATGCGAAATCGCCTTCCGGTTTGCTTCCAGGACCGTATTATAGACTTCCTTTTTCTTTCCTGTTTCAACTCCGCCTTTTAGGAGGAGAGTTCTTGTCATGTCGGAAAAGTAATCATCGGCCTCTCCGCCCCAGTCTATAATCACGAAATCCCCTTTGTTCAATTTTTTTTCGGTCGGTCTTGCATGGGGCATGGCTGAATTCGGGCCTGAAGCAATAATGATGTCAAAGGGGATATTCCTGCAGCCCCACTTTTTGAGCCGCTCTTCAAGACGGCGCGATATTGCCATTTCTTTTGCCCCTTCCTTAATGTACGGTTTCACATCTGTGAATGCCGCCTCGGCGCGTCTTATCGCTTTATTTATAGAATCGATCTCTGCCTTATCTTTTATCTCCCTCAATTTCTCGACGGTCCCTTGCAAAGGGATTAGACCAATGCCGATGCCGGATATCTTTTTGAAAAACTCATAGGATACTGAAGATTCGAACCCGAGTTTCCCGATGCTCATCTTTTTGGAAAGATCCTGAATTATCTTTATCCTGTTCCCGGTTTCGATGATGATATCCCACCCCTCGACTTCCTTCCCTGATTGTTCTTTATATCTGAAATCTGTCACAAAGAATTGTCCCGTTGCTGTAATGATAAGAAAGCCCGAGGAGCCTGAAAAGCCGGTAAGATAGCGGATGTTGGTAATGTCCGTTACTAATAAGCCGTCAAGACCTTTGCTCCTGAGGGCCTGTCTTATAGCCTTGAGCCGTGAGGAATATATATTTATAGATGTTGCAACCATAACAGCCAAATTACAATAACCGAATCGTGTTCAGGAATTCAATGATATGAGGAGCCCCTTGTCCTACCAGGTGTAAAAAAGATTAGTTTGAAGTTTTGAGTATGTCGTTATTATAATTTAGGTATGGAAAAGATGAAATATATTTATTGGCAGGACGAAGGAATGTGGCTGGGATATTTGGAAGACTATCCTGATTACATGACACAAGGGGAGTCAATTGAAGAACTGGAAGATAATTTGAGAGACATTTTCAAGGAACTTACAAGCGGAAATATTCCTTGTGTTCGTAAAGTAGCAGAACTCCAAGTCTCTTGAAAAGAGAGGGGGTATCTTTATCAGGCATGGAGGGAAGCACGACTAGTATCAAAATCCCAAATCTAAAACTGCGCAGCCAATACCAAGGCACAAAGAAATCAATGATAGTCTCGCCAAATATATAATTAGAAAATTAACATAATACAAATGGGGTAAATTCTTTCCAGGCTGTTGAAAAACTTGGTAATGTCCGTTACCAGTAAGCCGTCAAGCCCTTTGCTCCTGATGGCCTGCCTTAACCGAATCGTGTTCAGTATTTCAATGATATGAGGGCATGCCGTGCATGCAAAATTTATTGAAGATATTATACGAATATTCGGAAATGGCAAAATCAACACGATAATCCGGATACCTTTACAGCGAACACTCGTGGATATTTTATGTCTTCAAGATAAATGAGAAGCCGTTTTCGGATGAGGTTAAATAAATATTTCTTTCACCTCCTACAATGTCGCAGAAGCAAGAGGAGATGACAAATAAAGAATTGCAGTTGAAACATGGGAACCTTAAATCCGCTGATTTGGTCTAACGTTTTCGATGAAAAGCAGTCTCAGGGATTTGCGTGGTAGCCTTTCCTGCCATTGTTACGCGATAGCCGATTTCATATGTTACTTTTCCCAATGTTGCATATTGAACATAATGTCTGGAGATTCTCAGGCACAGTTTCTCCACCATTTGAATAAGCAACAACATGGTCGACGTGCAAAATCACTTTAGGGTCAGTAGCAGGTGATCTGCCACAACCCTTACATTTGAAATTGTCACGCTTTATGACGATAAAACGCAGGCGAGACGAGATATTTCTTTTAGTTTTGTGCTTCTTAACTAAGTCTTGCGGAACAGCTGACGAATTAATTACTGCAATTTTTCTCGTCAAAGGCTGTGTGTATTCTTTGTTAATATATTCAATAAATCGTTCAAGCGCTTTTTGCCATGTGCCAAATCGTTGCTAATAGGCACTACCGACGTATTTTGACAATGGCTTCAGCATATCATTGTATTTCGGTTGTCGTCCAAGTTTTACCCAAACTTCCTCTAAGTTTTCAAAATATTCTTCATCAGTAACTCCATAGTTTCTGGTCTTCTCCAATCCAGCTTTTTCTAATGCTTTAAGCCATGTGCCAAACCTCTGTGAAAAAACTGATTTACTGTATTGGCCATGTTGTTCATACTCAGTAGTTGTTACACTATATTTTTTTAATTTTTGTGAGACTCGCTTTAGATCATTGATCAGTTCTACATCTGTTAATCCTAAATTTCTCGTTTTTTCCAACCCTGCCAGTGATAAAATCTTGAACCATGATCCAATTTTATTCCTCAAGGTTGTGCAGTGATATTTCCCGTATTTGTTGTACTCTTCCTGAGTAACAGACGCCTTTCCCAATAGAGAAGCAACACGTTTCAAGTCCGCGATCATTTTTTCTTCTGAAACATTTCTGTGGAATTCTTCTAATTCAAATTTCATAATTTATACCGTAAGCTCAGTTTCGCACAAAGGGAAATTATTATCTATCCCATTTTAGATTACCTGTTGTACTACACAACATTATATCAGGGTTCAGACGCAATGAATTCAGGAATAAAAATTAATAAGAACAGCATCTTATTCAGGTCTGAAGAGCGTTAAGAAAGACGTGGGGCCTACGATCTTAATTCCCTGATAATGTTTCAAGTCTGTAAGATGGCGATCTCCGGAAATAATATAGTCAGCTCCTCCTTCTGCTGCGCATTCCACATACTTGTCGTCTGTCGGATCATCTTTGACGATTTCTATCCTCATGACACCGGGTATGAATTCAGCAAAGGCTGTTAATTTGCCGAGATTTTCATCCACCTGCTCAGGACCGAAGCCGTGGAGCTTCCTGATGTGAGGATAAAGTAAGACCTTTCTCACCTCTTCCAAAATAGCAGGAGAAATCAGCAGTCTCAGTTTGTCGTCTCGTATCAAATTGAGAATTCTGGCCGGGTTGCCCTTCGCTGTTATAATACCGCTGACAAACAGATTGGCGTCGAGTACGACTTTAAGCATGCCGGCGGGTTGCCCCGGATTTTTTTACCGCAACCGCTGTCTCACTTACCGCCTTTTCGATATCCTTTAGTTTTATATGCTTTGTTTTTACCCTGACCTCCTCTACCCAGTTAAAGAATTCCTTCTTTTCTTCCTGTATCTGCTTGTATTTTTCTATGGGTATGACGGCCACCAGCGGCTTGCCGGCTCGTTCGATAATATAGTCTTCCCCTTTCAGGGAGACCTCGTTCATTATCTGACCTAAATTCTGTCTTGCCTTTATAGCCGATATTTTTTTAATCATGGGAGCACTCCTTTATCATAATGGTTGATATAACCATTATAACTGATATGGTAAAAACTATAAAGTCAAATGTGAGTCTTCCCCATGTTATTTACAAACGGCGAGATATAGGCGAGGATAGAGTATTGGAGCGGATTCTTTTGCCGATACTCAAATGCATTATGATAATAATGAGGCAAAATCCCTCGGAGGTCGGAACGACCGAGAATGAGCTCCGATACTCTATCCTCGCTTTACCCGATATGGATTGTTAATAATCGGACTTAAAGTGAATTGCTTTCGTGCAGACTGAGATGGTTTACTTCGATAAAATACTCTTTGCAGCTCTCAGGGCGAGGAGGTAACTTTCAGGGCCGAAGCCGCTTATCTGACCGGCGGCGACTTCCGCAATAAAAGATTGTTTCCGGAATTCTTCCCGCTTATGGATGTTCGACAAATGTACTTCTATGGCGGGTTTATCAACGCCGGCGATTGCATCTCTTATTGCCACGCTTGTATGGGTATAAGCGGCCGGATTTATAATGAGGGCATCATAATCGCCCTTTTGGATGATATCCAGGATGTCTCCTTCGCTGTTGCGCTGTGCGATGTTTACTTTGATCCCGAGTTCGGAGGCAAGGGTGCGAATACTATTGTCGATATCACCCAGCGATTTTTTGCCGTAAATGCCCGTTTCTCTTTCCCCGAGGAGGTTTAAATTAGGGCCGTGGATGACTAATACTTTCATTAGTTTTACTCCGGGTTTGTTCAGAATTCCCCTTCTAATTTAGGGATCGCGGTCCTGAGGATAAAGCGCCCTTTACCATAATTGCCTTCAGGTTTTATTATGAGTGCGAGATAATAGTCGGAATTAATTTTCCGCATGATAATCCCGCACCGGTCTGAGATTATAGAGAATTCCTTGGCTTCGCCGAGGCCGAGGTTTTCGGCGGCAAGGCTTATGTCCTTAATCATCGCAGATGCCTCCGCGCTGAGGTCTGTCAGATCGACAAGCTTTTCTTTGGCATACTCCTGAACGGATATGCCGTCTGTGCCGATTATCATGGCGGAAACAGCACCGTCAACCCTGTCTACGGTGTCTTTAAGAACTTCCGAAAAACTCATCCCGCCTCATTTTTATCCCTTTGAGGAGACCTTCAAGTTTTGCGATCAATTCCTCTTTATCTTTACCGAGAAGTTTCAAAAGTGACTTCAATTCTTCAATGCGTTGTATGATTTTAGGATCGGCCGGCTCTGATGAAAGAAGTTTCCTGTATATATTCATTGCTTCCATGTATTTGCCGCCAAGAATATACTGGTCCGCATCGGCCACAGTAACAACACTCTGTTGTGGAATTTCCTTTTTCTCCATTGTAACCGCCTGTTCCCGGATGTCCTGTTCTTTCAACAGACCTTCAAATGACAATGGCTCTTTTTCAGGAATTTCATGATCTTCTATAACGGTTTCTGATGCTGATGCTTCTTCCGGCGGGCTAAGCGTCTCGGAGTGTGCCTTCCATATCTCCATATCTTCTAAGCTTATCGGCGGTTCGGATGGCTTTTCTTCCTCTCCCCCAAGGTTTATTTCAGAGTGCGCCTTCCATATCTCCATATCTTCCAAATCTTCTAAGCTTATCGGGGCGGCTGTTTTTTTATTATTCTCGCCTCCGATGTCTCCCAATGCTTCAGCCGGATGCTCCTGCGGTTCTACGTATTCTTTATCAGATATTGCAGGCGTTTCTTCTATCTTTTCAGCTATCTCTGTGCGGAGTTTCAATAGATCCGGTTCTTTTCTGCTCTCTGTAGAATGTTGTTCAACCGGTTTTTCTATCCGAGGTTCCGGCCAAGGCTCCTGTTGCGGTTCTTGAGGATTAATTTCCGGGGCCTGCTCGATTTCAGAAAGGCTTGTTGAAGCCCATTCATCCAAAGGATTAAGGCGCAATACCGTTTTAAATTCTTTTGCCGCTTTTTCTTTTTCCCCAAGGTCTCTGTAAATCTCGGCCAACTTTTTGTGGGCATACAGATTGTCAGGTATTGCCTCGATGACCTTTTCGAATTCGGCCCTTGCCTCGTCCGGCATCCCGCGCTCGATGTATATCTTGCCGAGTGAAACACGGGCGCTCAAATATCCCGGCTGTCTTTCGAGGCCGCTGGTGAGTACATCAATAGCCTCATCATACATCCCGGACTTTTTGTATTCTTCAGCTAAAGGTACAAACAGTTTTGAATTGGGGTCTTTTTCTATTTTTTCTTTCAGTCTTTCGATTTCTTCAAGCGCCATAATATGACCAAATTTTCAATCAAATAGGGAAAAAAGTCAAGTTTTGATTTCAATCATCCTATCTAATATTGCGTCTGCGACAGAATCTTTACTTAGAAGAGGAAGTTCCATTTCCTTTTTTTTATCAATAATAACGACCCTGTTTGTGTCGACGTCAAACCCTGAGCCGGGTTCCGTGATATCATTGAATACGATCATATCCATGTTCTTTTCTTTTAATTTCTTTTTTGCATTTTCTATCTTACCGCCGGTCTCTGCCGCAAAGCCGATGATAAAAGGCCTGTTTTTATTTTTGCTCGCTTCTGAGATAATATCGGTAGTATGTCTGAGCTGTAAGAGCAGCTCGCCGGTTTTTCTTATCTTTTCATGAGACATTTCCAACGGCCCAAAATCGGACACTGCTGCAGACATTATTAAAACAGTCGATGAAGGCAGCTCATTGGTAACGGCATTCAACATACCTGCAGAAGTTTCTGTAGAGATAAATTTCAGACCTTTGGGCCGGGGTAATGAAGACGGGCCGCTTATCAATGTTACATCGGCTCCTCTTCTTAATGCGGCCTTTGCAAGGGCGTATCCCATCTTGCCTGATGACCTGTTTGATAAAAACCTGACAGGGTCAAGGTATTCCCTTGTAGGGCCGGCGGTTACAAGTATTTTTTCTTTCAGCAGGTCTTTGCCCGTGAGAGAAGACTTTATCGCTTCTATAATATCAGGGATGTCCGCTATCCTTCCAATGCCTTCTTCTCCGCATGCCAAAGGACCTTTTTCCGGGCCTACCTGAATAACGCCACGGGACCGAAGAGACTTCAGGTTGTCCTGCACAACGGGATTTTCATACATCCGCCAGTTCATTGCCGGGGCAATGACAATACTCCCGTTGAATGAAAGGAGGGCGGTGCTGAGAAAATCATCGGCAATGCCGTGAGCGAACTTCCCTATGATGTTCGCTGTGGCAGGAGCTATTACCAGGAGGTCGGCGCCGGCAGGCACTGCGATGTGTGACATCGGATCGGAGAACAGATCGGAATAGACTTTGTTTTGTGAAGCAACTTCGAGGGACAACTGTGTTACGAAATTCCCGGCGGCCCCGGTCATGATTACAGTGACCGATGAGCCTTCTTCCCTGAGTCTCCGGGCTAAATCAATGGCTTTGTAAGCGGCGACCCCTCCTGTTACTCCGAGGAGTATGGATTTATTCTTCAGTACCTTCCTCTTGTTTTTCACTGAAGAGACCTTCCAGCGCTTTTTTGTCAAGTGTCTCTTTTTCATGGAGATAGACCTTCAGGTCTTTCTCGAACTCTGTAAGGTCCTCGCCCGTCATTTCCCTCTTCTTCTCCTCGAGAAGTTTCCTATAATCAAATTTTTTAGAATCTTCTTTTGCTTTTAAGGCTTCTTCACCGATCAGGAATTCGATGGTATTGCCTATTGTTTCTTCGAGGGCTATGGTCGAAATTTTTCTTGCCTTTGTTTTGACCCTCGGGGCAGCGCCTACAGCGAGTTCCTTTGCCCTCTGAGCTGCTATGGCTATAATCCTGAATCTCCCGTCTATCTTGTTGCGGTCATATTCAACCGGTAAAGAAATAATATCCATGCTTATACTTCCTCCTGTTTTAAAAACCTTTCTTCGATCCAGAATGGATTGATTTTTTTAGTGCTGGCCCTATGCGAAATTATTATCGCCTCAAATTCTCTGAGCGCATCCTCAAGGCGGTCATTAATTATAACATAATCGTACTTCGGGTAGGTTTTTATTTCTGCTACGGCCCTTTTAATCCTTTTTTCTATCTCCTTTGTCGAATCGGTCATCCTTTGTTCAAGTCTTTGTTTCAATACCTCCATAGAGGGAGGAAGAACGAAAACGTATGTCCCCATTGCAAACTTCTCTTTGATCTGCATGGCGCCCTGTGTATCAATATCCAGAATGACATCGTTTCCGGAATCCATAAGCTCTTCAAGACGGTTCCGTGAGGTGCCGTAAAGCTCACCATGCACTTCCGCCCACTCGATAAAACCACCCCTGTCTGCCATCGACCTGAAATCTTCCCTGCTTATGAAGGTATAGTCCCTGTCGTTTACTTCACCTTGCCGGGGCTGCCTAGTTGTATAAGAGACGGAAAACCTTAATTGAGGCATGGACGAAACCAGTTTCCTGCATAAAGAAGTCTTGCCGGCCCCGGAAGGAGCAGAGACCACAAACAGGCTCCCTTTACTCTTCTTCTCCTGCAAATGAATCCTTTCCTTCGAAGAATCTCTGAGTAATCGTCTCTGCCTGGATTGCGGACAATATAATGTGGTTACTGTCCGTTATTATGATCGAGCGTGTACGCCTTCCCTCGGTTGCATCGATTAATCTCCCTGCCTTCTTTGCTTCTTCACGTAATCTTTTCATCGGTGCTGAACCAGGAGTGACAATCGCAACAACCTTGGAGGCAGCCACAACATTGCCGAACCCGATATTAACGAGCACCGGACTGAGGTCACCTTTTTTCATTGTTTACATCCTTTCATTTGACATGTGTCGGAGTGAGCGTTTTTTTACTGTATATTCTGTATCTGTTCCCTGATCTTTTCGAGTTCTGTTTTCATTTCAACCGCAAGTTTAGATATGGAATAATCATTCGACTTATAACTTAATGTGTTCACTTCTCTGCTGATCTCCTGGAGAAGGAAATCGAGTTTCTTACCAATTATATCACCGTGAGTAAAAATCTCCAAAAACTGTTTTAAATGGTTTTCTATCCTGTTTATTTCTTCTGATATGTCAAGTTTTTCTGCCATGATCGCGGTTTCCTGAAGTATCCTGTTATTGTCTATAACTCCGGGATCGAGTAGTGAATTCAATTTTTCGACAAATTGCTCTTTCCATTTTATAGCCTCTTCAGGCGCAATGGATTTTATCTGTTTGTGCATGCCCTCGAGCAAATCCAATCTTTTTCTGATATCCTCCGTAAGAAGAGCGCCTTCTTTGGTCCTCATCTCATCGAGGCGAGAAACAGCGGTATGGAATGCGGCGTACAAGGCTTCAGTGTTGTATTTCGGCTCTTCTTCTACAAAGATTTCACGATAGTCTTTAAAGGTTTCTATAGTTATATCCCCGGGTAGCCCGAGTTCCTTTTGTAAATTCCGTAAAGCGTCATAAATGTTTTGCGCCAGTTCTTTATTTATTTTCAACTGCGTTGCTTTGCCCGCTGCTACCGAGATGAAAACATCAAATCTACCCCTCTGAAACCGCTCCTTCAGAATATTTCTCAAAGGGATTTCATACTGACCCATAAGTTGAGGCATCTTCACTGAGATGTCGATAAACCTGTGGTTTAAAGAGCGAATCTCGACTGTAAAGTCGTCACTGGCAGCGCTGCCAAACCCTGTCATGCTCTGTATCATACAGTTAAACTATAAAAAAGTTAGATAAATTAGTCAATGAAAGTAAGCAATAACAAGCAACAGCTTGCAAAATGAACTAATAATTGGATAAAATGAGTTTTGTAAAACTGCTTTGGAGGGACTGAAATGGCTGAAATGATGGAAATAAGATGGCATGGAAGAGGAGGTCAGGGAACGGTTACCGCAGCCAAGGTGCTTGCAGACGCCTGTCTGAGCGGGGGAAGGCATGTACAGGCATTCCCTGAATACGGTCCCGAGAGGGCCGGAGCTCCGCTAAAAGCATATAACCGGATCAGTGCAAAGGAACTCAGGATGCACTGTCCTGTTCTCAATCCGCAGGTTGTCAGTGTGGTGGATGCAACATTGCTTGATGGAATTAATGTTGCTGAAGGTGCTACAGAAGATGCGATATTTGTTGTGAACACATCAAAGGACCCGAAGGAGATAAGGGCAAAGCTGAATGTGGGGCCAAAGCAGAAGGTCTTTACCGTTGACGCGACAAAGATTGCAGTAGATTGCATCGGAAGGGCTCTGCCAAATGCCCCTATGCTTGGGACCATATGTAAGGTGACAGGTATCGTAACCCTTGAGCACCTCCTTGAAGATGTCAAAAAAAGCTTTGGCAAGAAATTTTCACAAAAAATAATCGATGGCAACCTCGAAGCAACAAAGCGTGGATACGAGGAGGTAAAAGAAGGATGAAACTCAAGGGATGGAAAGAAGTGAATCCGGGCGCTGTCATTACCGAGGCAGGCAGTGCAGTAAAGTTTAAAACAGGGTCATGGAGGTCTTCAAAGCCGGTTTGGATAGAAGAGAATTGCATACAATGTCTTTTCTGCTGGATTTACTGTCCTGATATGGCTGTTAAAGTAAAGGACGGCAAGAGAGCTGAATTTGACTATGAATATTGCAAGGGCTGTGGGATTTGCGCACTTGAATGCCCGGGGAAGAAAGGCAAGAAAGCAATCGTTATGGTAGAGGAGGGCAAATAATGGGTAAAATTGTTGCCGTAACCGGGAATGAGGCGGTTGCAAATGCTCTCAGGCAGATAAACCCTGATGTCTGTGCAATGTATCCTATTACCCCTGCGACTGAGATGATGCAGAGATTTTCAAGTTTTGTATCAGATGGCCTGGTAAAGACAGAACTTATTCTTGTTGAGAGCGAGCACAGTGCAATGAGTTCCTGTGTCGGCGCGTCTGCTGCCGGCGGAAGGGTCATTACTGGGACTTCATCTCAGGGACTTGCCCTTATGTGGGAGATATTATTTATTGCCTCAGGCACAAGACTTCCTATCGTTATGCCTGTAGTTAACCGAGCCCTGTCAGCCCCATTGAATATCCATGGTGACCATTCTGATGCAATGGGTGCCAGAGATACGGGATGGATACAACTATGGTCTGAGAATGCACAGGAGGCATATGATAATGCTATTCAGGCGTTCCGTATTGCTGAACATATGGATATACGGCTTCCCATAATGGTCTGTATGGATGGTTTTATCATAAGTCATTCTATAGAGAGGATACAGTATCTGGAGGATGAGGAGGTTAAAAAGTTTGTCGGTGAGTTCAGGCAGCTGAACCCTTTGCTGGACATAGAGCATCCGATCAGTTACGGACCTCTGATACTTACCGACTATTACATGGAATACAGAAAAGCACAGGCTGAGGTTGCGTCAAAGGTTTCCGGGATCGTGCTGGATGTTGCCCGGGAATTTGAGAAACTATCAGGAAGAAAATACGATTTATTCGAGACATACAGGCTCGAAGATGCAGAAATAGGGCTTGTCATCCTCAACTCTGCAGCCGGCACCTCGAAGGATGTGGTTGATGAATTCAGAAATAGGGGGATTAAGGCAGGACTCTTAAAGCCCAGGCTGTACCGGCCGTTCCCATATAAGGAAATAGGAGAAGCATTGAAACACCTGAAGGCTCTCTGCGTGCTGGACAGGGCTGATGCCTTTGGCGGTTCCTTTGGTCCGGTAATGTTAGACATCGCTACAAGCCTCTCCCCTTACAAGGAGAAGCCTGTACTGATAAATAAAATATACGGACTCGGTGGAAGGGATTATCTGCCTGAGCATGCAGAACTTGTTCTCAACGAACTTATCGGGATAGCAAAGACAGGGACAGTCAAGAGCTATAAGGAATACATAGGAGTGAGGGAATAACATGGGAAAACTTACTTTAAAAGAACTTACCAAGAAAGAAATTCGGATATCATCCGGGCACAGATTATGCGCCGGCTGCGGCGCCCCTACAGTCGTAAAAATGGTCCTCCTTGCGATCGATTATCCTGTGATTGCAGCAAACGCAACAGGGTGTCTCGAGGTTTCAAGCTGCATATCCGATTACACAGCATGGAAGATTCCCTGGATTCACAATGCATTTGAAAATGCTGCTGCCACCCTCTCCGGTGTTGAGACAATGTACAGGTCTTTGAAAAAGCAGGGCAAGATAACCAAGGAAATAAAGTTCATTGCCTTTGGTGGTGATGGTGGAACATATGATATAGGCCTGCAGAGCCTTTCCGGTGCTATGGAGCGTGGGCATGACATGCTCTATATCTGTTATGACAACGGCGCATATATGAATACCGGCATCCAGCGTTCAAGTGCAACGCCTTTTGGCGCTGATACCACAACCAGGCCTGCGGGCAGCGTCGTACAGGGCAAGTCCGAACAGAGGAAGAACCTGACAAAGATCATGGCAGCCCACAACATTCCCTATGCAGCCCAGGCTTCTCCAAGCCACTGGATGGACCTCATGAAAAAGGTGCAGAAGGCAATGGAGATCAATGGCCCGAAATTCATGAATATCATTTCCCCCTGTAACCGGGGATGGAGATCGAGGACCGATGATGCGATACTGTTAAGCAGGCTTGCGGTAGAGACATGCTATTGGCCGCTGTATGAGATAGAGAACGGCGTCACAAAGATCACATTTAAGCCGAAAGAGAAAAAATCTATTATAGACTTTCTTAAACCGCAGGGGAGATTCAAACATCTTTTCAAACCTGAAAATGAAGGACTATTAACAAGAATTCAGGAAGAGATAGACAGAGAATGGAACAGACTGCAAAAGGAGGAATCCTGTTTTGCATCTTGATTATAAGATATTGGTTGTGATAGATTTTATGCCATGACAGGTTCCGACCTTGTTATGTATGAAGAGGAGTTCCGGAAGATCGATTCGGAGCTCCAGAAACTGCATCAGCAGTCAAACGCGAAGGTAGTCTTCCTGGTCGACAAAAACGGCCAGCTCATAGCATCCGCCGGCGAAACGCATGATATCGACACTACATCGCTTGCATCTCTCACTGCCGGTAATATAGCTGCAACCGGTGGGATCGCAAGGCTTTTGGGAGAAAAGGAATTTACTATCCTCTTTCATGAAGGCGAGAAGGACAATATCCATATCTCTTTGATAGGACAAAGGATCATCCTCGTAGTTATATTCGACAGCAGGTCTTCATTAGGGTTGGTCAGGCTGCGTGTTAAGAAGGCGTCTGAATCGTTGGCAAGGATATTTGAGGAAATCACCCAAAAGGTTGAAAAAGACAAAGGTGAAGGAAAACTGGATGAATCTATCTTTGCAGAAATCAGTGATGAAGATATTGATAACCTTTTCAGGTAGGGTGCCTCTTAAGTGTCTTTTATAAATTATTCCTCGCGTGAGATCAACTGCAAAATTGTTTATTACGGACCCGGACTTTGCGGAAAAACCACAAACCTCCAGTATATTTACAGGAGGACAAATCCGGACCAGAAGGGGAAACTCATATCCCTTGCGACAGAGACCGAGAGGACGCTTTTTTTTGATTTCCTGCCTATAGCCCTTGGTGATATTAAGGGCTTCAAGATTCGGTTCCATCTTTATACGGTCCCCGGACAAGTCTTTTATGCCGCCAGCAGAAAGCTCATTCTCAAGGGCGTTGACGGTGTTGTTTTTGTTGCGGACAGCCAGATAGAGAGGATGGAGTCCAATATGGAGAGCCTCGATGACCTGAAGATAAATCTTTCGGAACAAGGGTATGAAGTTGAAAAATTGCCGTTTACGATGCAGTACAACAAGAGAGACCTCCCGAATGTGGTGCCTTTTGATGATATGGACAAACTATTGAATTCCCGGAGGCTGCCATACTTTGAAGCGGTTGCCGTTTCAGGAAAAGGTGTTTTCGAAACACTTAAATCCGTTGCCAAACAGGTCCTTTTCGAGCTGAAGAAACACTATTAACCAAGTTGTATTGGAGAGGAGGCAGACGTAGAGATTAAAATTTCATTCCCCGGCGGTAAAAAAGTCAACGCAGAAATGGACGGATTTATTATTTATACAGACCAGCCTCCAAAGTATGGCGGAGACGGTTCGGCGCCTTCTCCCTTTGACCACTTTCTTGCATCTATCGGGACGTGCGCCGGCATTTACGTCCTAAGCTTTTGCCAGGAGCGAAAAATTCCTTCTGAACATATTTCCCTTGTCCAGCGCCTTGAATATGGAAAGACACCGGAAGGGAAGACATTTATCGAGAAGATTGTTATTGATATCATTGTGCCCCCCGGCTTCCCGGAGAAGTACCACAAAGCCTTAATAAAGGTGGCAGATAAGTGCGCGGTAAAAAAGGCCATTATGAACCCACCGGTTTTTGAAGTAAGCACAACGGTAAAGAATTAGCGATTGATTTTCTACCCGGACCTTATGGTTTATGAAAAATACCAACAATGGGGGACACAGTATTTTCGCTCATTCTCGGGCTGTCGCCCTCCGAGGTAAATTCTTTCTTCGAAAGAATTTAAAACCGCTCAAATACTGTGTCCCCCATTGTTGGTTACGGAAAATTGCCTTAACTCAAAAACTGCAAATAGAGAAATGTACCGATGAATATCGGGATTGTGAAGAAATTATTTTTCGATACATTATCTGCATTTTTCGGGTTATACTAAACTGCGATGAATATAGGATTGTGCGGTAGCCACAGAACAGGCAAAACTACGCTGGCGGAAGCGATTTCCAGAAAAACCGGGATGCCGTTTGTTAAAACCGGCACTTCAGAGGTATTTAAAGAAAATGGGTTGGATCCGTCCGGACCAATGGATTTCAAACAAAGGATCTGGATCCAGCATAAAATACTGGATGCCGCGGAGAAACTGTGGCATGCCGGGCAAAAACAATTTATTACCGACAGAACGCCTTTAGATATGGCTGCCTATACCCTCGCAGATATCCAGGGGGCCACAGATGTAGATTTTATCGAATTGGAAAAATACCTTGAACGCTGTTTCAAAACTACTAATGAGTTGTTTAATATACTTGTGCTGATACAGCCGGGCATACCCCTTATGCACGAAGAAGGTAAAGCCGCTTTGAACGAGGGCTATGTCGAACACTTAAACTACCTCATCCTTGGTCTTTGTAACGATGACCGCATTCAAAGCAGGTTTGTATTTTTAAGGCGTAATGTCACGGGTATAGAAGATCGAATTGCTTTGATACTAAACGAGCTTGACAGAATTAAGGATAAGAAGTGTTAAAGGATATTATAGGACAAGATAAGGCTATCGGCATACTCCTGAGAACTATCCAGAGAAGAAGGGTCCCCTCATCGTATCTGTTTGCAGGAGAATCGGGAATTGGGAAGAAACTTGCAGCTGTCAATCTTGCCAAGGCACTGAACTGTCTTGCGACTTTGCCTTCACCCCTTGCCAAGGAGGGGATTGAGATGGGGTATGACTGTTGCGATGAATGCGATTCGTGCAGGAAAATAGACCACGGCGTTCATCCTGATTTCCTCTTAATATCTCCTGAGGGCGGGCAGATCAGGATCGAAGAGATTCGCGCGACTGACGAAGTCCTTTCCCTTAAGGCATTTGAAGGCAAATATAAGGTTTTGATAGTAGATGATGCGGATACGATGAACCAGAACGCGGCAAACGCTTTTCTCAAGACACTCGAAGAACCTCCTGAAGACAGCCTGATAATCCTTATATCATCAAACCCCGACCGCCTCCCTGATACCATAAGATCGCGCTGTTCGAGGATCAACTTTACCCCGCTTTCTCAGGAAGATTGCGAAGAAGTCATCAATAAAGTCATTAATAGACAGAAGAGCAGAGTGGAAGCAAAACAAAGAAGAAGTGAAAAAGTATCAAAACCTCCGGTGCCTCCCGGACCTTTGGCTTTATCACTTATGGTGCGTCTTTCGATGGGGAGACCCGGTGTCGCGATAGCGGAAGGCCTCATTGAAGAAAGGGAATGGTTTATAAATCTCCTGAATGGGATGCTGAATGCCGAGAAAGACTCATGGGCGTCAAAAGAAGAAATGGAAAAATGGTTTGACTATTTACTGATTTTACTCAGAGACATGACGGTCATGAAGATAACCGGCAGCGAAGCGGGTCTCTTTAATATAGACCTTAAGGATTATTTGTATAAGTTAAGCAGTTCACTGGATGTAAAGGTTATAATAGAAAATTATCAAAGACTGAATATTTTAAAAGGATATTTTAATTTTAATCTGAATAAATCCCTCACATGGAACTATACAGGGTCTTTGTTGAGAAAAACGATTGGAGTCATAAATGCCTGATGTTGTAGGAGTAAGGTTTAAACCCTGCGGGAAGATTTACGACTTTGAGGTCGACGGCATAGATGTCGGTAAAGGTGACCTTATTGTCGTTGAGTCCGAACTCGGACTCAATATGGGGAATGTCGTTATAAAACGCCATACTGTAGAAGACCAGGAAAGAAAGCTGAAAAAAGTTATCAGGAAGGCAACAGAAGAAGACCTCCTGCAAAAAGAGGAAAACAAGAATCTTGAAAGAGAAGCAAGGGCCAATTGTGTCGAAAGAATAATGGCCCGGGGTTTGCCCATGAAACTTGTCAGCACAGAGGTGACCCTTGACAGAAAGCGTATTATCTTTTATTTTACCGCAGACAAAAGGATAGATTTCAGGGAACTGGTCAAGGACCTTGCATCAAAATTCAAGACAAGGATTGAGATGAGGCAGATAGGTGTAAGGGACGGAGCAAGGATAGTGGGGAACCTGGGGATATGCGGGAGAGAGTTGTGTTGCACAAAATTTCTGACAACATTCGAACCCATCTCTATTAAGATGGCAAAGAAACAGGAGCTTGTACTGAATACCGGCAAGTTGTCGGGGGCATGCGGCAGGCTCATGTGCTGCTTGGGGTTTGAGTATTCCGAGACCTCCCTCATGGCTGAAAGCGATACCGTATCTGTTTCCGAAGAAGATATGGAGGAGGCAGTTGTCGCTTCAAGTGAAACACCGGCGGAGCCTGCCGAGCTTGTTGTTCAGCCTGAATTATCATTGCGGGAAGAACCGGAGCAGCCTGCCGGTCCGGAAAACAAAACGGAAAACAAACCGAAACGCAGGAAATGGCATCCAAGGAAACGCAGGAGAAAACCACAGACTAAATGAAAAAAAAGTTTTTTATTACCACGCCGATTTATTACGTGAACGATGTCCCCCATATCGGTCACGCATATACAACTGTTGCTGCGGACATCCTTGCCCGATACAACAGGTTAAAAGGGAACGAAGTGTTTTTTTTAACAGGCACTGACGAGCACGGGCAGAAGGTCGAAAAAGCTGCTAATGAGAAAGGTATGACGCCTAAAGAGCATGCCGATACTATGGGGGAGAACTATAAAAGCCTCTGGATGAAACTCGATATTCAGAACGATGCCTTTATCCGCACAACAGATAAACCACATATGGAGATAGTACAGGCAATACTCAAACAGCTCTTTGAAAAAGGCGAAATAGAAAAACGGTTGTATTCAGGGTGGTACTGCGTGCCGGATGAGCGTTTCTGGACGGAAAAGGAGGTCCTGGACGGAAAGTGTCCTGATTGCAAAAGACCTGTTGAGCATATCTCGGAAGAGAACTATTTCTTTAAAATGTCAAAGTATCATCAACAGCTCATCGACTATATTGAAAAGAAAAACCCTATGTACATCCTACCCGAGACACGAAAAAATGAGGTGTTGGGATTTTTAAAAAATAACATTCTGGGGGACCTGTGTATATCAAGGCCGAAACAGAGACTCTTATGGGGGATACCGCTACCTTTTGATGATAAGTTTGTAACCTATGTGTGGTTTGACGCATTGCTCAATTACTACTCTGCAACAAAATATCTCGCGCCTGAATCTCAAACCTCAGATATCAAATCTGACTACTGGTGGCCGCCGGACCATCACTTGATAGGAAAGGATATCCTTACAACCCATGCTATCTACTGGTCAGCCATGCTGATGGCTCTCGAAATGCAGTTGCCGAATAATATCTTTGCGCATGGATGGTGGACTGTTGAGGGCAAGAAAATGTCGAAATCTCTGGGTAATGTTGTAGACCCCCATAAAGTTGCAGACACATTCGGGACCGACCCTTTCAGGTATTTTCTTTTCAGGGAAGTGCCGTTCGGACTTGACGGAGATTTCTCCGAGCAGGCGATGGTGCAACGCTTTAATACCGATCTTGCGAATGACCTCGGGAACTTATTGAGCCGTTCTCTGACGATGATAGAAAAATACAGAGGAGGAGAGGTTCCCCCGCCGATCGACAGTAAAGACAGAGAAGATTTTGAAAAAAGAATCCAGGCTTTGTTTACGGATAAGGAGAGCGGTATTAAGCACAGCTATGAAAACTTTCTGGAGAAACTTGAATTCCATCATGCTCTCGGTCAATTATGGTTTGCAATAAATGAGGTAAATGAATATATTCAGCGCGCAGTTCCGTGGAAAGAAACCGACCAGGGGACTTTGTCGAATGTACTCTATACCCTGTGTGAGGTGCTGCGGCTTATTGCTGTTTTTCTTTTTCCTTTTATGCCCTCCACTGCGGATAAGATATGGAAACAGCTTAACCTTGAAGGAGATATATCCAAGGTAGATTTTGACACAGAGGTACAATGGGGGAGATTAAAACCCGGGATAAAGATCAATAAAGGCCCGGCTCTGTTCCCGAGGATGGAAAAAAAGAACAAGTGATACGAGGACCGTTCTTGACTTCCAAATAACCTCTCGGATAATATTAAGGAATTTAATTAATCTAACAAAATGACAATCGCAATCGGCTGTGACCACGCAGGGGTCGAGCTTAAAAAAGAGATTTTATCCTTATTACAAGAACTCCAAATCGAGTGCGTTGACTATGGCACGGACACCCCTGAATCGGTAGATTATCCTGACTTCGGGGAAAAGGTATCTGAAGCCGTTTCATCCGGGAAAATAGAAAAGGGGATACTCATTTGCGGTACCGGGATAGGGATGTCCATCGTAGCAAATAAATTCCCTGACGTAAGGGCATCATTGTGCAATGAGCTTTTCACCGCAAAGATGAGCAGGCTCCATAATAATGCGAACGTCCTTGTCCTCGGCGGCAGGATAGTCGGGAAAGACCTCGCGAGGGAGATCGTCAGGACGTGGGTAAGCACTCCTTTCGAGGGAGAAAGACACAACAGGAGACTCAAGAAAATAACCCTTATAGAGGACCGGTTAAAACGCCATGGTATTTGAAAGTTTAAAAGCCTCTGATCCTGAAGTATTTGACGCTATACAAAAAGAAATAAAAAGAGAAAGAAGAAACATAGTTCTCATCGCGTCCGAAAACTATGTGAGTCCATCTGTGCTTGAGGTACAGGGCTCGATCTTTACAAACAAATATGCGGAAGGATATCCCGGTAAAAGGTATTATGGCGGTTGCGAGTATGCCGACATAGTCGAAACCCTTGCCAAAGAGAGAGCAAAAGAGCTATTCGGTGCGGAGCATGTCAATGTCCAGCCGCATTCAGGGACCCAGGCTAATATGGCGGTCCTTTTTTCCGTGCTTAAACCCGGAGATACGATACTAAGCATGAGCCTCAGCCACGGTGGACATCTCTCTCACGGGGCCTCTGTAAACTTTTCAGGGATGTTTTACAAGACTATATCATATGGGGTCAACAGAGACACCGGATATATTGATTATGACGAGGTGAGGCGCCTTGCGCTGGAGAATAAACCCAAAATGATCCTTGTCGGTGCAAGCGCATATTCAAGGATTATTGATTTCAAGATATTTTCAGAGATCGCAAAAGAAGTCGGCGCATATCTCATGGCGGATATCGCCCATATAGCAGGACTCATTGCTGCCGGCTTGCACCCATCCCCGATACCTCATGCCGATTTTGTCACATCGACAACCCATAAGACCCTCAGGGGCCCAAGGGGCGGGCTGATCATGTGCACGGCAGCTTATGCAAAGGCAATTGACAAGATGATATTCCCCGGAATACAGGGCGGTCCCCTGGTGCATGTTATAGCGGCTAAAGCCGTTGCCCTGAGAGAAGCCCTGAGTCAAAAATTTAAAGACTACCAGGTTATGGTCGTCAAGAACGCAAAGAAACTCGCTGAGGAGCTGATAAAAAGTGATTTTAAGATTTTCTCGGGCGGCACCGACAACCATTTGATGCTCGTGGATCTCGCGAATAAAGGTATCACCGGGAAGGATGCTGAAGAGGCCCTCGGTAAGGCCGGGATAACGGTAAATAAAAATGTAATACCATATGACGAAAGATCCGCCACTATAACAAGCGGGATAAGGCTCGGCACGCCTTGTGTTACAACAAGGGGCATGGGCGAAACAGAGATGGTTGAGATTGCCGATATAATATCTTCCGTCTTGAGGAACAACCATGACGCCGAGGCGATTAGTATCCTTTCGAAAAGGGTAGACGTCCTTTGTGATAGATTTCCCATATATTAGGTCCTTTTAGACCTTCATACTGTAAGAGGCTCTCATGAAATGTCCCTTCTGTGGAAATATAGAAGACAAAGTCATAGACTCAAGGACAAGCAGGGAAGGCAATGCGATCCGCCGCAGGCGCGAATGCCTTAAGTGCGCAAAGCGGTTTACGTCTTATGAGCGTGTAGAAGATATTATCCCTATGGTAGTCAAGAAAGACGGCAGAAGAGAACCATATGAGCGGATGAAGATATTGTCCGGACTGAAGAAAGCATGCGAAAAAAGGCCGATAGGGATGGAAACCCTCGAAGGCATAACCGACACCATAGAAAAAAAACTCATAGGACTCGGGGTTAAGGAGATCCAGAGCACCTGGGTAGGCGAAGAGGTTATGTCATCTCTGAGGGAGCTTGATAAAGTCGCCTATGTAAGATTCGCTTCCGTCTATAGGCAGTTCAAGGACATCAACGAGCTGATGAACGAAGTAAAGACATTATTTGAACACAAGTAGTAACTTCTCTGATGTATCCGGACAAAAGTGTACTTGCAATGCTGAATAGTGACCAATTACAAATACAGCAGTCCCATCCCGCTGCCGGGATGGAAAGCTTTTCTGATGGCATGACCTACAAATTCCTTTGCCTTCCTGACCGATTCGAGCGGAGAGTGGCCGAGTGCAAGCGAGGCTGTGACGGCAGCAGAAAATGCGCATCCGGTGCCGTGGTATTCACCTTTTAATTTTTCGCCTTCAATAGGATAAAACTCTCCGTCATAATAAAGATCAAGTGCTATTTCCCTAAGGTGGCCTCCTGTGATTACAACAATGTCCGGCCCCATTTTCTTCAGCGTCCTGGCAGCTTCTTGCATACTGTTTTCATCTTCAATCATGACGCCTGTTAGGACAGATGCTTCATAAATATTCGGGGTGATTACTCTCGAAAATGGGAAAAGTCTTTCCCGTATCGAATCTAATGTCCCATCATCAACGAGACTCATGCCGGATGAAGAAACAGTCACAGGATCAATGACAAGGTTTTTTAATGAATATTCCGTGATCATATCAGCGATTATCTCAACAGCCCACACACTGAAAAGCATCCCTGTCTTTAATGCGTCAGGCTTGATATCGGAAAGGAGTATATGCAACTGTTTTTCGAGGGTATTTCTATCGACAGGAAAGACTGAATCAACGCCTTCCGTGTTTTGCGCTGTAATAGCGGATGCGGCAGAAAGTCCGTGGACATTAAAAGCCCTGAAGACTTTCAAGTCCGCCTGCAGCCCGGCCCCACCCGTTGGATCGGAACCCGCAATGGTGAGCGCCGTCTTCATTTCTTTTTCTTTAAAGCGCGCTCTACTGTCCTTATCGCGCAGAACTCTCCGCACATGCTGCAAACATCTTGTTCTGCCGGCGGCACTTCAGATCGCCATTGCTTTACGCGTTCCGGATTAAAACTCAATCCGATCTGCCCGTTCCAGTCGAGGTTTTTCCTGCACTCCGCCATCTTTCTGTCAAGTTCCACGGCTCCATGGACGCCTTTTGCAATATCTGCAGCATGCGCCGCTATTTTTGAGGCAATAAGACCTTCTTTCACATCTTCGATATTCGGGAGCCTGATATGCTCAGCCGGGGTCACATAGCAAAGGAAATCGGCGCCCGCAGCGCCTGCGATTGCGCCTCCTATGGCTGCCGTTATATGGTCATAACCCATCCCGAGGTCGGTAACCAACGGGCCGAGAACATAAAAAGGCGCGCCTTTGCATACCTCCTTCTGGAGTTTGATATTCAATTCAACCTGGTTTAACGGGACATGCCCCGGTCCCTCGATGATTACCTGTACCCCTGCTTCGAGCGCCCTGTCCCTTAGTTCCCCGATAGTCAGCAATTCCTCTATCTGGCTTCTGTCTGTAGCATCTGCAAGGCAGCCGGGACGCAGCCCATCTCCGAGGCTCAGTGTTATATCATGTTTTTTTGCAATCTCCAGCAATCTGTCATAATGCTCGTATAAAGGGTTCTCTCTGTCGTTATAGACCATCCATTCAAGAAGGAATGAGCCGCCCCGACTTACAATATCGAGTACCCTCCCTTCGTCTTTAAGCCTTTCAACCGCTCTATTTGTTAGTCCGCAATGCACTGTAATGAAATCAACCCCTTCTTCAACCTGCCGCTCTATAACACTGAACATATCGTCAGCCGTCATCTTTGAGATTGTACCGTACGTTTCAGCAGCAATAATTGCGGCCTCGTATATCGGAACTGTCCCGACTGATATGGGGGACTTTCTGAGCAATAGCTTCCTGAGGTCCTTAATCGGCCCGCCTGTCGAGAGGTCCATAACAGCATCGGCGCCGTATCTTACGAGGACATCGAGTTTTTCCATTTCGTCATCAAAAGAAATTTTGTCCTTTGATGTCCCTATATTTGCATTGACCTTTGTCTTCAATCCTCTGCCGATGCCGATGGGTTTTATAGTACGGCTTTTATTAATTGGAATTACAACCAGACCGGCAGAAATATCTGAGGCAAGTCTTTCAGGCGATACCCCTTCGGAGAGGGCAACCTTTGTTATCTCATCGGTAATAATACCTTTCCTTGCTGTTTCTATCCTTGTCATTTCAGCAACCTCAAAAATTCCTCCGTTGTTTTTTTGATATTTTTTGTTGAAAATATCGCAGAGATTATCGCGACCCCATCAGCCCCGGCATCAGTCAATTCTCTAACCCGATCAGGTTTTATTCCCCCAATCGCAAAGACAGGAATGGAAACATTGGACTTTGTTTCCCTGAGGACATCAATACCGATTGGATCACCGTATCTGAGCTTGGAAGGAGTCTTGTAAATGGGGCCGAGGGTTATAAAATTTGCGCCGTCTTTTTCCGCGTCGGACGCTTCACGAACGCTGTGTGCCGAGAGGCCGATCAGCAGATTATCACCGGATAATTTCCTGACTGCATGCGCCGGCATGCTGTTCTGTCCAAGATGGACCCCATCTGCTTTAACAGACAGAGCGACGTCGACCCTGTCGTTGATAAACAATTTTGCTCCGTATTCATTTGTCAATTCTCTCATCCACACCGCCATTCCAAGGAGTTCTTTTGTTGATAGATCTTTTTCCCTTAACTGGATATATTGAGCGCCTGCCTCAATCGCACTCTCAACTGCAAGGTACATCGAACACTGGGTAGTAAACAGTCTCCGGTCGGTTATCAAATAAAGTTTACGTCCGGACTTTGACCTGCAACTTTCAGTTTTCAACTCTTTTACTTCCCACTTTGTTACAGCATCCCCTCAATAGGGCTGCTTGCTGTGGCATAAAGCTTTTTAGGGATCCTTCCCGCTCTATATGCGAGCCTTCCAGCAATGACGGCATGTTTCATTGCCTCTGCCATCGCGACCGGATCTTTTGCACCGGCAATCCCGGTATTGATCAGTACAGCATCACACCCGAGCTCCATCGCTATTGTCGCGTCAGATGCGGTTCCAACACCTGCGTCAACAATAATGGGCAACTGCACCGTTTCAAGGATTATCCTTATATTGAAAGGATTTCTTATGCCGAGCCCTGAACCGATGGGCGCGCCAAGCGGCATGACCGCGGCGGCGCCGGCGTTCTCAAGCCTTTTTGCCATGATGGGGTCGTCATTTGAATAGGGGAGCACTATAAAACCTTCTTTTGCAAGAATCTCGGTCGCCTGCAGAAGTCCCCATGTATCGGGGAACAATGTTTTTTCATCTCCGATCACTTCAAGTTTTATAAGGTCTGAAATACCGGCTTCTCTTGCAAGCCGTGAATATCTCAAGGCGTCTTCCACCGTATAGCAGCCCGCAGTATTAGGCAGTATCTTGTATTTCCTGGGGTCAATATAATCAAGCAGGTTTTCAGACTTTCTGTCCAGGATATTAACTCTCCTGACGGCAACAGTCACAACATCCGCACCGGAAGCCTCAACAGCCTTTTTTGTTTCTTCAAAATCCTTATACTTCCCTGTTCCGACCCAGAGCCGTGACTGAAATTCAATCCCTTTTATGATCAGTTTATCGTCCATAATATTTCTTTAGAATTATCCCCCTCCGACAAAATTTACTATCTCGACCTTGTCTCCTTCATGCAGTCTGTATGTTGAGTAGTTTGTCTTTTTAATGATAGATAAGTTTACTTCAACAGCAACAAGACCCGGATTGACATCGATCTCCCGAAGAAGCTCCAGCACCGTTTCCGTATTTGCAGCCTCGACTATTTCTCCGTTTATTGTAAGTCTCATAAAACAAAAAACCGCATCCTTGTCAGCCCCGACTGATCCGCGGTGGCGGAAAGGATACGGTCGTCTTCCCATTTCCTCCGTCGGCATTACCCGTATCAGGTTCGCGGGGTCTCTTCACTATTAATAGAAGACTCTCAGGCTTTGGGCCTCCCCCAGGGTTCAACTTAAGTATAAATGAGGGTTTTCATCGAAGTCAACGGGCGGACAGCGTTATAACCGCTCCCAAAAACAAAAAAGGAGGCGGTTGATGATCAGTTTGTGAGCAAAATGGGGCAAAGACCATATAGCTTGGAATCGGAATTTATTTGGAAGCGAGCAAATTTATCTTGTGCGCGAGGCATCCCGCCCCGAAGCCGTTATCGATATTCATTACGGCAATTCCCGGAACGCAGGAGTTGAGCATCGCAAAGAGTGCAGTCAACCCGCCGAGGCTGGTGCCGTATCCGATGGATGTCGGGACCGCGATAATCGGTTTGTCTGTGAGGCCGCCTACAACCGAGGGCAAAGCCCCTTCCATTCCCGCGACTACTATAATGACTTTTGAAGCATTTAAGGACTTTTTGGAACCCATAAGTCTATGAATCCCTGCTACTCCTACATCAAAGACAGCCTCGACTTTACTTCCCAAAAAAGATGCCGTTACCGCCGCCTCTTCAGCGACGGAGATGTCGGATGTCCCGGCGGAAAGTATGAGGACATGTCCTTTTTTCTTTTTTTCTGTGTTTGCCGTTATAGTCCCGGATAAAGGATGGTATACCGCGTCTTTGATAAGGAGCCTGTCGAATATCTCTTTAGAAGCCTTTGTTATAAGCAACTTTTTGCTTTTATTATAAAGAGCATCGGCTATGGCAATAACATCTTCGGTCTTTTTCCCCTCGGCAAATACGACTTCAGGAATACCCTGTCTTATCTGCCGGTGGTGGTCTATCTTGGCAAAAGACAGGTCTTCAAAGGGGAGGTGTTTAAGTTTGCTGAAAGCATTTTTTATAGTCAACTTGCCCGATCTTACAGATTCGAGAAGTTCTTTGATCCTTAATTCATCCATCGGGATTCACGGGTATGCAGGATGTCAGCCATAAAATTCTGATTTTAATGAGCGGTCCATCAGATCTTTGGCAGCAAAGAAGGGGTCCTTGTCCTCATAAAGGACCATATAAACCTGTTCTATAATAGGCATCTCTATTTGATATTTCTTCGCAAGCTCATAAGCGGACCCTGCAGTTGCCACCCCTTCGGCGACGCTCTTTGTCTGGGTCAGGATGTCTTTCAGTTTCATGCCCTGCCCGAGTTTGGAGCCTACGGTATAATTCCTCGACAGCGGACTTGTGCAGGTAAGGACCAAATCCCCTATGCCGCTCAGCCCTGAGAATGTTTTTTCTTTTGCGCCCATGGCAACGCCAAGCCTTGTCATTTCAGCAAGGCCTCTTGTTATGATCGTTGCCCTTGCATTATTTCCGAACCCAAGACTGTCGGAAATCCCTGCTGCTATTGCCATAACATTCTTTAAGGCACCCCCGATCTCAACGCCTATTATGTCATTGTGAGTATATACTCTGAAACTATTTATGTTGAATACTTCCTGGAGCTCGAACCCGATGTTTTTGTCTTCTGTCGCCAGGGTTACGGCAGCGGGCATTTTTTTTATTACTTCCTTTGCAAAGCTCGGCCCTGATAATGCGGCGACAGTATGCCCGGAAAGTTCTCTTAATATTGAAGAGACTGTCAGCAAAGTCCCTTTTTCTATTCCTTTAGAGATACTGACGATTATTGCTTCATCGAATATATGACGTACTGCTTCACTGAATACGGCGCGGGTATATTGTGTTGGAACGGCATTGACGATGTAACGGGCTTTTTTTACAGCTCCGGCAAGATCGTTTGTGATCTTCAGATCGTCAGTCAATCTTATATCAGGCAAATATGTGCTGTTTACCCTCGTTTTATCCATTGTTTCAGCGAGGTCTTTTTCGTGAGCCCATAAGGTCACGTCGTAGCCCTTATCGGACAGGAGATACGCGAGGGTTGTTCCCCAGCTGCCGGCACCTATGACGGTAATATAGCTCATCTAATTTTTCTTCTCCGGCTTCAGGGATTTTTCGATCTTTGTCCATGTGTCGCGCAGTGTCGCAGTCCTGTTGAAGACCGGTTTGCCGGGGGAAGAATCGGGATCGACGCAAAAATAACCCTGTCTCTCGAACTGGTATCGACTACCTATCGGGGCATCCGAGAGACTTAATTCTACTCTGCAGGATTTCAATATCGTTAATGAGTTCGAATTAATATTGAATTTAAAATCACGTCCTTCTTCAATATCATTCGGGTCTTTCTTTGTGAACAGGTGGTCGTAGAGGCGCACCTCTGCTTCGACCGCCTGAGGCGCTGAAACCCAATGCAGCGTCGCCTTGACTTTGCGCCCGTCCGGTGAGTCGCCTCCGCGTGTCGCGGGATCATATGTGCACCGTAATTCAACCGGTTCTCCGGTCCTTTCGTCTTTGATTACGCCGATACATTTAATGAAATATGCATAACGCAAACGCACTTCACGTCCGGGGGCAAGGCGGTAAAACTGCTTCGGCGGGTCTTCACGAAAATCATCCCGTTCAATGTAGAGCACACGGGAAAAAGGGACCTTCCGCGTACCCATTCCCTCGTCTTCAGGATTGTTTACAGCCTCCAGCTCTTCAACGAGATCTTCCGGGTAATTTTCTATAACGACTTTAAGAGGATTTAACACAGCCATAACACGCGGGGCGTGCTTGTTAAGGTCTTCGCGGATGCAGTATTCAAGCAACGCCACATCTACCATGCTGTCTCTCTTTGCCACGCCGATGCGCTCGCAAAAGTTTCTGATCGCTTCCTGTGTGTAGCCGCGCCTTCGCAATCCGGAAATAGTCGGCATACGCGGATCATTCCATCCCTTTACGTATCCTTGATCCACCAGCTCAATAAGCTTGCGTTTGCTTAATACTGTATAACTGAGGTTGAGGCGGGCAAACTCTAACTGACGCGGGTGGTAAACTCCTAATTCGTTGAGAAACCAATCGTAAAGCGGCCGATGGTCTTCAAACTCCAGGGTGCAGATCGAATGAGTGATGCCCTCGATGGAGTCGGAAATTCCATGGGCAAAATCATACATTGGGTAAATGCACCATTTATCGCCTGTACGATGATGGTCTGCATGCAGTATGCGGTAGATGACCGGATCGCGCATGTTAAGATTGCCCGCTTTCATATCAATTTTCGCACGAAGCGTGTGTGAGCCGTCCTCAAACTCACCTGCATTCATGCGCTCAAATAAGTCAAGGTTTTCTTCGACCGTACGTGAGCGGTAGGGGCTGTCTTTCCCGTGTTCCGTCAATGTGCCTCTGTACTCTCTTATTTCCCGGGGGCTCAAATCGCAGACATAAGCCTTCCCGGCTTTAATCAACTGGACCGCATACCGATATAGGCTATCAAAATAATCTGATGCGTAATGTAATCTGTCGTCCCAGTCAAAGCCGAGCCACCGGACGTCCTCCTTAATCGATTCGACATATTCGACTTCTTCCTTTGTAGGGTTTGTATCATCGAACCGGAGATTGCAAGACCCTCCGAAATCTTCAGCAATCCCAAAGTTAAGACAGATTGACTTTGCGTGTCCGATATGGAGATAACCGTTTGGTTCAGGAGGGAACCGTGTATGGACCCGGCTGTCGTACTTTTTTGCCTGTATATCCTCCGCTATGATGCTCCGGATAAAATCCGAAGTCTGAGACGAATCCGGAGCAGGCGCTTGAGAAGATACCTCATCTTTATTCATTTCTTTTTTGTCTTTCATTTATTGTTGGCATTTATTGCTTGTCATTTATGGTTCTGATTGCTTTATCGAGCCTTTTCATCGTTTTTTCCTTTCCGACCAGCTCAATCACCTCAAAGATGCCCGGACTTTCAGTCTTCCCGGTCAACGCGACCCGGACAGGCTGCGCAATATTTCCGAGCTTGGTATCCAGCTTTTCCCCGATGGCAATAAAAACCTTTTCTATCTCCTGCGCGTCAAAACGGTCGAGTTTTGCGAGCAATTCCCTTACCTCGATCAGATTTACAAGATATTTATCCTGTAGGAATTTCTCTTTTGCCTTCTCATTATATTCCACGTCATCTGCTATATAATACCTCAATGATTGGGCAAGTTCCAGAAGGGTCTTGGAACGTTCTTTGAGAGTATCAATCGCCTTTGAAAGCCATCCTTCATCCGGAAGCTGTCCATCAACGGTTATTCCTTCCTTTATGAGAATAGGCTTAACAAGACTTACAAGGTTTTCAGACGGAGATGCAATTATATATTGGCTGTTAAGCCAGAGGAGCTTCTCCGGATTAAAGACAGCTGCTGATTTACCGACGTTGTCAAAAGAAAAATATTCTATCAGCTCGTCGATTGTGAAGACCTCCTGGTCTCCGTATGACCAGCCGAGGCGCACCAGGTAATTGATCAATGCTTCAGGGAGATACCCCATTCCTTTATAGGCTGTGACCGAGGTAGCGCCGTGCCTTTTACTCAGCCTCGCCTTATCAGATCCTAAAATCATGGGCAGATGAGCAAACATAGGGATTTCGTAACCAAGCGCGCTGTAAATGTGGATCTGTTTCGGTGTATTATTCAGATGGTCATCACCCCTAATGACATGTGTTATGTTCATATCCACATCATCAACGACAACGGTAAAATTATACGTCGGCGTCCCGTCGGACCGGACGATTATAGGGTCGTCTATGAGAGCGTTATCAAAGGTTATCCTGCCCCGGATCAAATCATTAACAACTATCCCGCCTTCCTGCGGCATTTTGAAACGGACTACAGGCTTTCTCCCCGGCACCTCCTTCAGGTCCCTGCAGCGTCCGTCGTATTTGGGTGATTTCCCCTGCGCCAGCGCTTCCTGTCTCCTTTGTTCCAGCTCTTCAGGGGAACAATAGCAGTAATAGGCCTTTCCATATTTTAAGAGTTTGTCTGCGTAGTCCTTATATACATCAAACCTGTCTGTCTGTCGGTATGGGCCTTCTTCCCAATCAAGATTCAACCACCTCATCCCTTCCATGATCGAATCTATATATTCTTCGGTTGAACGGGTCCTGTCGGTGTCTTCGATCCTCAGTATAAACGTGCCGTTGTTGTGTTTTGCAAACAGCCAGTTGAACAATGCAGTCCTTGCCCCGCCTATATGCAGATGTCCGGTCGGGCTCGGTGCGAACCTTACTCTTATTTTTTCAACCAAAGATGACCTCCGTATTCTTAAATCAAATAATAATAAAACATAATTTCAGATGTTGTGAAAAAATTTATTTTTCGATACCTTGACATAATACTATTTCAGAATGAATTCATCGAGTTAAATAAATTTTTGAACAGTATCTGAAATTATTTCCTTTAATCCCTGACCTTTTTCACCTCAAATTTCAAAATATTTTTTGTCTCTTCAGTGACCTTGAAGCGCTCATCCCCCCTGTACCCTACGATCCATATAATATCATTTCCAGATACTATTAGCGGGACCCTGTCACGCTCATCTCTCGGTATCTTTTCGTCAACAAAAAAGTCCTGAAGTTTTTTCCGCTTGCCGAAGCCTGACGGATAAAAAGCATCACCGTTTGTTCTCGGCCTTGCCGTCAGAGGGAGGCGTACTTTATCTGCATCGAAGAAAGCTGAAGAAGCCCAAAGGCCATCATTTCGAGATACGACATCCAATCCGTGACTTTCGATTACAAAGGACTTAATCAATAATCCTGCTTCCTTCAGGATAGTGTCTCCGGGGACTGCCAATGTATAGGTATTTAATGCGACCGGCGTCTCAGACGTTAGGACGAGCATCGCATAGTCTTTAATTACCCTAATGTCTTTAGGGAGGTAGAGTCTGTCACCGGGCTTGCCCTTCTTTATAAGTTCAAAGATGTCCTCTATATGAATGAAAGTTATCCCGCGAAGACCGTTTGTTTCATCTATCGCCCTCCTCAGGACCTTTCTCAATATTACTTTATCCATGCTCTCAAACGGGCTGAGAAAAAGTTCAATTCTGGTATCGGTCTTCCTGCTTATGAGTTTCATCAGTGTCTTGGTAACAATGATCTCAAAATATTTTTCTTCGTCCCTGAATATTGACGCAGTCCTCGAAAGGGTTTCGGTAATATCGGGATTAAGTTCCTTAATGATCGGCATGAGTGAAAGCCTTATTCTGTTCCTCAGATAATCTATTTTAAGGTTCGATGAATCGATAACAAAATCGAGCTTCTCATGGGAAAGGAATTCTTCGATCTCTTTTCTCTCAATCTCAATCAGCGGCCTGATGATATTTTTCCTTACAGGCGGAATACCGGCGAGGCCCGTGGGGCCCGATCCCCTGAAAAGACGCATTAAAACTGTTTCAGCCTGGTCGTCTGCTGTATGTGCCAGGGCGATTTTATGGGCATTTGTTTCATAAGCGGTTTCTTCTAATACCTTATAACGCAAACGCCTTGCTGCGTCCTGTATGGAAGTCTTTTGCTCTTTAGCACAGCTCTTTACATCAATCGCCTTTGTAATAAACGGTATGTTGAGTTTTCGTGCCTGCATTCTACAGAAATCAATCTCATTAGGTGTTTCTCCGGGTCTCAGGCCGTGGTCGATATATATTGCATGCAACTCGGTCATGAATTTATCTTTTAGGGCATGGAGCACATGGAGGAGACATACTGAATCGGGCCCGCCAGATAATCCAATAAGGATCCTTTCTCCGCCGGAGATCATGGCATACCTGGTTATAGAGGCAATTACTTTCTGAAAGAAGTTCGGCAACAAGATTGTTATCTCCATGAATCCTTATTTAATATGTCGAGGTACTCTTCCCATTCAACCGGCAAGAGATATTTCTTCTTATTGTTGCATTCTTTGCAGGCTGGGACAAGATTTCCCTTTGATGATTTGCCTCCCCGTACTAAGGGAATTAAGTGCTCCATAGTGAGTTCTTTCGGCGGCACTTTGGCCCTGCAGAAATAACAAATGCCTTCAGCACGTTTTCTTTGCCACCACTGGGATTTTCTCAGCTTCTGTGCCTTGTTTTTTTCTTTTTTTATCTCTTCTTCAGTAACAGGTGAAATAAAAGGTTCCATAGTTATATGTAATTAATAATAGGGGTTTCCCATGGCAATCTTATAAAGGGCCTATCAAGCTCTGAGGACCTTGATGCGTTGGCAGAGATGGTAAGAAAAATTAGAATAATTTGCCGAGATTGCCCAAGCCCGGCAACTGCAACCCGCCGGTCAATTTTGACATCTCGCCGTTTACCATCTCCTGGGCACGCCGCAAAGCCTCATTGGCTGCCGCCATGATAAGGTCCTGAAGCATCTCGACGTCATCCGGGTTGACTACATCTTTTTCGATCTTTATCGAGAGTATTTCTCCTGCGCCGCTTGCTACTACGGTGACCATCCCGCCTCCTGCGGAAGCTTCAACGGTTTTTTTCTTTGCCTCTTCCTGCATCTCGGCCATTTTTGTCTGAAGCTTCTGTGCCTCGCGCATGATATCTCCAAGCATCTTCTTTGACATCTTGTCCTCCATTCACCCCTTAAGAAATCAGAGGGGTAATCTATTTTCCATCTTCATTTATTTGCGTCACATCGACAATCCTGCCGTCAAAGAGTTCAAGGACCTCTTTGACCAGCGGATCTGCCATTACTTCTTCCTTCAGGTCTTTTTTACGGACGGCCTTTTTTTTCACGCTTTCTATTTCCAGACTGATTCTGTTGCCGAGTTCTTCCGAAAAAATTTGCTCTATTTCTACCTTATGTTTTTTGATTGAATCCGCAAAGAATGAGTCCCCACCATTGAGGGTCAAGACCATTTTATCTCCAATAATCTTAAAACTTGCCCTGGACAATTTCGAAGCCAATGGCGTATCCAACCTTTTTATAGCCCTGTCCCATATTCCGTCCGAAACAGCTTTCCCCTCTAAAGCTGCGGTATCTTCCCGGGCTTGCAATGCCGGTTCGGGCAAGCCGGCGGCTTTCGAATCTTTTGCAAGAATATCATGCGTCGGTTGCGTTACGCTTGCGGCAACCTTTTGTTCAATATCTCTTACCGGGCTGTGAGGGACTATTTGCGGATTTCCTTTAGCCGGTATGAGTTTCGCATATTCCTCAATATTTTCCAAAATATCTTTTATCGGTTTAATATCGCGTAGAAAACTTATTTTTAAAAGGGACATTTCGAATGCGAGACGGGGTAAGGATGCATTTCTTATATCAATCTCTGTCTTCAGAAGTTCTGAGAGTATGAGAGCAAGCTGGTTTTCTGAGGTCTTCAGCAGGATATTTCTAATGCTTTCGAGTTCCTCGTTGCTTATGTCAAGCGTCTCTTCCGGTTTTTTCACAATAGCGGCAACAAGCATATTCCTGAAAAACTGAATGAGTTCTTTAGTGAAAGATCTGATATCAGTCCCCTTTTCCATGAGTTCCGCCGTAATGTTCAGAATGTCTTCTTTGTTGCCTTCGATTAGGGCCACCGAGAGCTGGGAAAGAAGCCCAAAATCTGTTATGCCGAGGAGGTCTTTAACATCAGATTCATTTATGTCTGTTGCAAATGAGGATATCTGGTCAAGTATCGTGAGCGAATCCCTCATGCTTCCGTCTGCCGCCCGCGCAACCATTTCGATTGCAGGTCCGGAAATATTGATGCCTTCCGTATCCGAGATCTTTATTAACCTATCCTTTATCATGGGAATGGATATCCTCCTGAACGGGAGATGCTGGCAGCGGGAAAGCACGGTTGAAGGTACCTTTTTGGGAGCTGTTGTCGCAAGCACAAAGACAACGTGTGCCGGGGGCTCTTCCAGCGTTTTTAATAAGGCATTGAAAGCGGCGTCAGACAGCATGTGCGTTTCATCGATTATATAGACCTTATACCTTGCGCCCGAAGGTACATATTTCACCCTTTCCCTGAGATCTCTTATGTCATTGACACTATTGTTCGATGCGCCGTCTATTTCCATCACATCTACTGAAGAACCGTCTGTTATTGAAGTGCAGAATGCGCATGAGCCGCAAGGGGAAGATGTCGGTCCATTTTTACAGTTCAGCGCCTTTGCGAGAATCCTTGCCGTAGATGTTTTCCCGACCCCTCTCGGTCCCGAGAAGAGATAGGCGTGCGCGATCCTCCCCTGATCAATAGAGTTTTTTAGGACTCGTATTATGGGTTCCTGACCTATGAGGTCGTCAAATTCCCGGGGTCTCCATTTTCTTGCCAGTACTAAATAGCTCATATCTTTTTCCCTTGTCCCTCTCCAGCCTGAGAACGGCTACCTCCGGCACCCAGGAAAAACGCTTACCGTTGCTTCCTTCCGGACCTCACGGGGTTCACATCCACCTGCTGCGAAGGGCCGTCCCCAGGCTGCAGAAAGACAAGATGGCGGAGAGAGTGGGATTTGAACCCACGGTACGGTATTAGCGTACACACGATTTCCAGTCGTGCTCCTTCGGCCGCTCGGACATCTCTCCTAATGGCCGTTATTAATAAACAGTAAATCGTAACAAGTCGACACTAAAAATTAACGATGCAATACGGATATTGTGAGGAAATTTATTTATTGATACCTTAGTGTACCTTAACCGATGGTTTTTGGAAATATTTTAATGGCAATAACAATCAAGGATAATTTCAATGTTCCATCAAGTTAAATAAATTTTTGAACAACATCCGTATTGTGCCTATCAATAGAGAAGATGCTCGGCTTACGATCCTTATAAGATTAATGAAAATACGGGTATAAAATCAAGGTTGCGAAGAAAGCTTATTTTTTATTAACTCATTCACCATTTGGGGGTTCGCCTTGCCCTTTGTCATTTTCATCACCTGGCCTACAAAGAACCCTATGAGTTTTTCTTCTCCTCCCTTGAATCTTTCAACCTCTTTCGGGCTGTTTGCGATGATATCATCAAGCGCTTTTTCTATCGCAGCGGAATCGCTTATCTGTACCAAGCCTTTTTCTTTTACAATGACCACGGCATCTTTTCCGGTTTTATATATTTCATCGAAGACTGTTTTCGCTATCTTTCCGCTGATGGTGCCGCTATCTATAAGATTGAGCATATCTACCAGTTGCTTCGGTCTCAAGGGACATTCTTCAACGGTCTTATTATCTTCATTCAGCAATTTCATCAAATCGCCTTTCACCCAATTCGCAACAGTCTTCGGCTGGCCGCCGAGCCTTACAGCTTCTTCAAACCAATCGGCCAACGGCTTTTCCGCTACGAGCAGCCCTGCGTCGTATTCGGGAAGAGCGTATTCGGACACAAACCGCGAGCGCTTTGTGTCCGGCAGTTCCGGCAAAGACGCTCTAATCCCGTCGATCCATTCTTTTGCGACTACGATGGGTACGAGGTCAGGCTCGGGGAAATAGCGGTAGTCATGGGCTTCTTCCTTACCCCGCATGGATTCCGTTATGCATCTGTTCGAATCCCAGAGCCTTGTCTCTTGAATAATTTCCCCGCCTTCTTCCACAACCTTTATCTGGCGTTTTATCTCATATTCCAGGGCCTTTTCAACAAATTTGAAGGAATTGATATTCTTTACTTCCGCCCTTGTGCCGTATTCTTTTTGACCTATGGGTCTTACGGAAATATTTGCGTCGCAGCGCATAGAACCCTGTTCCATGTTGCCGTCACATACGCCGAGATATCTGAGAATGGCCCTGAGTTTTTTCATATATTCCACAGCTTCCTGCGGACTTCTTATATCAGGCTCTGAAACGATTTCCATCAAAGGTACACCTGCCCTGTTTAAATCCACAAAACTGTAATTGCCCGCGCCTTCATGGATGTTCTTTCCGGCGTCCTCTTCCATGTGAATTCTCGTAATCCCAATTCTTTTGATAGAACCTTCCACAACTATTTCTATATGACCATTCTCGCAGATGGGAAGCTCATACTGGCTTATTTGGTAGCCTTTCGGCAGGTCGGGATAAAAATAATTTTTCCGTGCAAACCTGCTGTAATTGGAAATCCTACAGCTTGTAGAGAGGCCTGTTTTTATCGCAAACTCGATGGCTTTTCTGTTTAGAACCGGGAGCACTCCGGGCATTCCGATGCAGACGGGACATGTCTGGGTATTCGGTTCGGAGCCGAATATGGTAGAACAGCCGCAGAATATCTTCGTGTCTGTCAGCATCTGCGCATGAACCTCAAGGCCGATAACAGTTTCATATTTCATAGATCCGGTTCCTTCCTGTGCCAATTCGTTGCCTGCTCATAGGCATATGCGACTTTAAAAATGGACTCTTCATTAAAGTGTTTCCCGATAAGCTGCAGCCCGATCGGCAGATTCTTAGAAGTAAACCCGCAGGGCAGCGAGAGGGCCGGTACGCCGGCCAGGTTAACGGATATGGTAAAGATATCGGAGAGGTACATCTGCAAAGGGTCGGATGTCTTTTCACCGATTTTAAACGCTGAGGTCGGCGTTGTGGGAGTTGCAATGACGTCGACATTCCTGAATGCCTCTTCAAAATCTTTTTTGATCAATGTCCTTACTTGCTGCGCCTTTTTATAATACGCATCGTAGTATCCCGCCGAGAGGGCATAGGTGCCGAGCATTATCCTTCTCTTGACTTCAGCTCCGAATCCCTGTGAACGTGTATTCATATACATATCCATTAAATCCTTGCCGTCGGACCTGAAGCCGTATTTCACTCCGTCATAACGGGCAAGGTTCGAAGATGCTTCCGAGTTTGCGAGGATATAATAGGTTGCAATCGCATGTCCGGTATGCGGCAGAGACACTTCGACAGGAACAGCGCCGAGAGATTCAAGATCCCTTATCGCTTTTGTTACCGCCTCCTCAACTTCTTTTTCAATCCCTTTAATAAAGTATTCTTTGGGGATGCCGATCCTTAACCCTTTTATGTCTTTGCCGAGGACTCCGGTAAAATCAGGCACTGGCACGGGCGCTGAGGTCGAATCCAGCGGGTCAGGCCCGGAAATACTGTTCAGCAGGATCGCGGAATCTCTCACGTTTTTTGTGATCGGGCCGATCTGGTCCAGGGACGATGCAAAAGCGACGAGGCCGTACCTTGAAACCCGCCCGTATGTCGGCTTCAATCCGACAACGCCGCACAGGGCCGCGGGCTGCCTGATCGACCCGCCCGTATCGGACCCCAGGGCGGCTATGCATTCATCAGCCGCGACTGCCGCAGCTGATCCGCCGCTTGAACCGCCGGGGATCCTCTCCAAATCCCAGGGGTTTCTTGTTATATGAAATCCCGAATTCTCCGTGGAAGAGCCCATCGCAAATTCATCCATATTTGTCTTTCCGAGCAAGACGTAGCCCTGCTGCATAAGCCTTGAAGTGACGGTGCTTTCATATGGCGGAACAAAATTGAACAATATTTGAGATGAACATGTTGTTCGAATCCCTTTAGTGCATATATTGTCCTTGACCGCAAGGGGGATCCCCGCTATGGATGTCTCCTTAATGTGCGCCGCTTGTGATTCTCCAGCGGCGGATTGATTAATACTCTCCTGGGCACTTTCAGACATTTCCAGGGCCGTGTCTTTTGTGAGAGTTATGAAAGCCTTTACCTTTGTATCGACAGCATCTATCCTATGATAGAGTGCATTGACTAAATCCGCGACCGACAGTTCTTTTTTGTCAAGCAGTTTTCTTGCATCTGAAATTGTAAGTCTGAAAACCTCCAAGAAGTCCTCCTCCGTTATTCTCTATAAAACGTTATCTCTAAAAACTTTTCTTGAAAGGTTCTATTATATTGTATTATAGTAGTTTTTTAGTAGGCATTTGCCGAAAAAATTCCTTATCCTCAAAAAAAAGAATAGAAAGATTAAACGGACAAATTAATGATTTCTTTTGGAAAGAAAGATGGCAATGGAATGAGCAGCGAGAACTCGTTGGTTTCTATAATCGTTAGGACAAAGGACAGGCCTATACTTTTAAAAAAGGCGTTACGGAGTGTCGCCGTACAGACTTATCGGCCTATTGAGGTCATTCTGGTAAATGACGGAGGCTGTGACCTTAATGAAGCAGAGCTTCAAAACATCCTCGGGGATGTCTCATTATTTTATACGAAGCTTGAGGAGAATAAAGGCAGGTCACATGCCGGAAACGTGGGGATTGAGAATACTCACGGTAAGTATTTAGGGTTTCTCGACGATGACGACGAGTTCTATCCGGAGCATATATCAACCCTTGTTCACCCTCTGGAAGATGGAGAATATGAGGTCGCATATACCGACGCCAATATCGCATACCTTAAATTCGATCCGGAAACGATGCACGTTATATCCGCAGAAAAAAAATTATTTTCGTCAAAAGACTTTTCTTATGATGAATTTATCATCGATAACTACATACCTGTTATATGTCTTCTATTTTCAAAAAAGGTATTTAAATATGTTCAAGGGTTCGACGAAAGCTTTGATATCTATGAGGATTGGGATTTATTAATAAGGATTGCGGAGAAGTATCCTTTTTATCACATCAAAAAAATAACTGTTGAATATGTACAATGGAGCAGCAGTTTGCAGGTCGCGCAGACTATTAAATATTCGGAAAAAGCCAATGCGGCCCATAAGAAAATAATAAACAAGCACAGAGAGAGATTTACAAATGAAATCATCAGGGGGCTCATACAGAATAGGAGACAGAGCCAAAAGATAACTGAGGAAAATGAACACTTAAAAAATTACATATCCAGTATTGAAGATATCATTATGCAAAAAGAAGGGATCGGGGATTCGGTAAACGGGATAGGCATATCCAGTCTCTCTTCCATCATCAGACAGAGTCAAGAACAGATACAGCAGAAGGAAGAACACATACAGCACCTCGATTCAGTAATAAAATATAAAGAGACCCTCCTTAACCTGGTTTATAACTCACGCGGCTGGAGGCTCCTGTCACGGTATTATAAGGTCAGAGACAGAATATTCCCCGCTGATTCCAGGAAAAAGCTTCTTTATGACCTTTGTTTTATTGCTCTCGAAAACCCCCGGGGGTTTTTAAAAGGTCTGAACAGAGATAATTTGAGTAAATTTTTCCGGCAGTACGGATTGCTTAGACCTTCTGAGATCGAAAGCAAGGTAAAAAGAAAGGTCATGTTCAATACGTTCAAGGAAGTGGAGACCGCGAAGGATACGACTATTAAGAGTGAAGACACGCTGTATGACGCGGCTGATTACGCGCCCTTCCTAAAAAAGAACAACGTCCTTGTCGTTGACCGTTTTCTACCTACCTATGATAAGGATTCAGGGTCGCTGAGGATGTTTTCTTTTCTCAGGATATTGAGCGACCTCGGGTATAAGGTCACGTTCTTGCCTGATGACCTGCAGGCGAAACAGCCGTATATGGATGATCTGCAGAACATGGGAATAGAGGTAGTGCATGGAAATCTTGACATCGAAAAATATCTTAAGAACATGGGAGGCGTTTTTTCTTATGTAATACTGTCGAGGCCCGAACAGACCTTTAAATATATCCCCCTCATGAGGGCCTATGCCATCAACAGTACGATTGCTTATGATACCGTTGACCTGCACTGGCTGAGGTTTGAAAGGGCCGCAGCCATTAACGGCAATAAGGAATTTCGTGAAAAGGCGAAGCAGTATAAAGCTATGGAACTCTTCAACGCCTCGTGTTCCGATGTAGTATTGACCGTTACCGGAGATGAAAAGGAATTCCTGTTAAAGGAAAACTCCGAGTTAAAGGTGGAGGTGATACCCAACATCCATGAAGTTTTCAAGGATGTAAAACCTTTTGCTGAAAGAAAGGACATAATGTTTATCGGCAGTTTCCTTCATCATCCGAATGAAGACGCTATTTTATTTTTTGTGAAAGAGATTTTCCACAGGATAAAGAAAAAAATACCGGACATGCGTTTTTTTGTCGTCGGCAGTGATCCCATGGATGCCATTTTAAAGCTTGATTCGAAAGACATTAAGGTGACCGGGTACGTGAAAGACGTTACTCCTTATTTTAAGAATTGCCGCGTCTTTGTGGCTCCTTTGCGATATGGCGCGGGCATGAAGGGAAAAGTCGGACAGAGCATGGCATACGGGCTGCCTGTAGTGACGACAAAGATCGGTGCTGAAGGAATAGGGCTTATCGATAATGAAACCGCTTTGATTGCAGATGATCCGGAGGGTTTTGCAAATTCTGTGATAAGGTTATATACAGACGAAGAACTCTGGAACAGGGTTTCAGAGAGATCGATTGAGCATATAGAAATGAATTATTCTAAAGAGGTTGTCGGCAAAAAAGTCGCTGATCTTTTGAACTCCTTCGAGTTATAAAGGTTGTCCCGCATGAGAAAGAAAAACCCGTTAGTCTCTGTAATCGTTAGGACAAAAGACAGGCCGATACTTTTGAAAAAGGCCATTCAGAGTATCGCCGCCCAGACATACCGCCCCATTGAAGTGGTGCTTGTAAATGACGGAGGATGTGACCTTGACATTGAAGAGTTGAAACGCATGCTTGGAGATGTATCTTTAAATTATAAAAAGCTCGAGGTGAATAAAGGCAGGGCCCATGCCGGCAATCAGGGGATCGAAAATGCAAAGGGCGCATATATAGGGTTCCTGGATGACGATGATGTGTTTTATAAAGACCACCTGGCTGTTCTGGTAAATATATTAGAGAAATATGATCATAGGGTCGCCTATACCGATGCGGACATCAGCTTCCATGATTTTGACCCTGGAAATGAAGAAATCATAACAAAAATCAAAAGACTTTTTTCTTCAAAGGAATTTTCCTACAGAGAGCTTTTGATCGATAATTACATCCCCCTCATATGCCTTCTCTTTTCAAAGGAAATATTTAAAGATATCGGGGGGTTCGACGAGAGCTTTGATATCTATGAGGATTGGGACCTATTGGTACGTATTGCAGAAAAACATCCTTTTTATCACGTTGGGAAAACAACGGTTGAATATGTCCAGTGGAGCAAGAACCTGCAGATATCTCAAACGCCTGAATTTATCGACAGAGCAAACGCGGCCCATATTGAGATAATAAATAAGCATAAAGGGAAATTTACTGCTGAAGTTCTTAGAAGCCTTGTGCATGACAGAAGGGCGCTCAGCGAAAGAAACGGGCGTATAAATGACCTCGAACGGGGTATGCAAGCAAAGCATGGCCAAGTGGCTAATATCGAGAAGGTTGTGCAGGAGCGTGGAGATCATATTGCTGCTCTTGAAAATGCAATTCACGAGAAGGAAACCCATGCAGCCGATCTTGAGAAGGTTGTGCAGGAGCGCGGAGATCATATTGCTGCTCTTGAAAATGCAATTCACGAGAAGGAAACCCATGCAGCCGATCTTGAGAAGGTTGTGCAGGAGCGCGGAGATCATATTGCTGCTCTTGAAAATGCAATTCACGAGAAGGAAACCCATGCAGCCGATCTTGAGAAGGTTGTGCAGGAGCGCGGAGATCATATTGCTGCTCTTGAAAATACGGTTCAGGAAAGGGAAAGCTATATAGCTTCTCTCGGGAAGACAATACAGGAAAGGGAAGGCCGCATAGCCGATCTTGAGAAGGTCGTGCAGGAGCGTGGCGATCATATTGCCGGTCTTAAGAATACAATTCAGGAGAGGGAAGCCTATATAGCTTCTCTCGGGAAGACGGTCAGTGAGAGAGAAAGGCGTATAGCAAATCTCGAAAAGACTGTCCAGGATAGGGATAGCCAAATAACCGACCTCGGTAAAATCATGCAGGACACAAAGGTCCGGTCGGACAGGCTTGAAAAAATGCTGGCGGAGAGAGAAAGCCGGATATCAGACCTCGAAACGACATTGCAGGCAAATTATGTCCGCATATCCGGGCTCGATGAAATAATACAGAAAAAAGAAGCATCTATAAGTAATCTTGAAAGAACAATTCAGGACAAAGAAAATCAAATACAGTATCTTGAGAAGAAGATCGATGACAATACAGATGTCATAAGTAATCTTGAACAAAGCTTGCAAGACAAAGATAATCTCATTGCTAAACGGGATAAAACGATTCATGAGAAAGAAGAGCATATTGTCTATCTTGAGCATGCAATGAGAGAAAAAGAAATTCGTATTGTTGATCTCGATAAGACCTTAGCGGAGAAAGATACCCGTATTGCCGACCTCGATGAGATAGTCCGGGAGAAGAATGTGTCAATAATGAACCTTGGAAGTACCAGGGATGGGCTTGAAAAACTGATTCAGGAAAAAGAAGCGGCATTGACCCGGATTTACAATTCTAACGGATGGAAAGGACTTTTGTTCTATTACAAAACAAGAGATATCCTGTTGCCTCCTGAGACAGCACAAAGGGCCCTGGTGAAATCGTCTGTGCGGGGTATTGGCAGCATAATAAGAAAAGCCAAAGATATGAATATAAGGGAATCCTTTTCAAAGACCATTTCTTCTTTACAGGACAAATTCAGGCAAAAGCCCTTTGCAAAATCCCCTCTGGATTTTACTGCATTCCCACCTGTTGCCGGGGATGTTGAGATTAAGAGTGTCCCGGACGGCGGGACTGTTTACGGGGATCAAAGGACTACTTTTGAGGCGCGAAAAAAGACCGCACAGATCAAAAAAAGAGCGAAGAAACAGAATATGAAAAAAGACAATGTTCTTGTGACCGGTATCTATCTCGCCAACCAGGCAAATGCAATAGAACATATAGTCACTCAACTGAATCAATCTGAAAATTATAAAGTTATACAGAAATGGGCAGCTTTATTCGGTGACGCGCCGTCACAGACTGTGAAGGCAGTGACAACTCTTAAAATAGAAAACCCGCAGCCCAAGTTTGTGCTCCTCAATAAGATCCTGTCAGCGGAGGAGTTAAATAAGTACAGATATATTGTAATATGTGATGACGACATCCGTCTGTGTGATGATTTCCTCGACAATTTTTTGGATTTTCAGGAGGAATATGATTTTGCGCTGGCACAGCCTGCGAGGACGCATAACAGCTATATAGACCATCCATTCGTGGAGCAGTTCGAAGGACTCAAAGCGAGAAGGACACGCTTTGTAGAGATCGGCCCTTTGGTCTCTATAAGGCGGGATGCCTTCTCCGCCCTTTTGCCTTTCGATGAGAGTTCATATATGGGATGGGGATATGACTTTGTATGGCCAGCGCTTATCGAAAAAATGGGACTGCGCATGGGTATAATCGATGCCGCACCCATTGAACACAGTATGCGAAAACCGGTAAAGAATTATAACTACGACCAGGCAAACAAATCGAATCAGGATTATCTTTCCAGAAACCCGCATTTATCAAAAGAAGAAGCATTCACAATACTTGAATCGTATGCGTAAGAGGTACCTATAAAGGTGAAGCTCAACACTCTTTCTGGGAAAATAAATTCGGGGCTGATCTCCGGGAAATTTTTAAGTTTATAGCTACACTTTTTTTTGAAAAACAGCAAACATTTCAGTCGGCCGCAATCTGCTTTCTTCTATTTGCTGCAAATCCAGATTAAATAGATATTCGAGATAATTCTTGTCTTCTTCTTTCTCCGGATCCATGTTTGTCCCGATATATTTATTGGTACATATAATCCTGCTGAATGCTCCATATTTAAAACATTTTATGGCCTTAAAATACTTAAGAATTTCGGGTTCGATTTCCTCCTGCCGGATACCCTCCATACCTCTGAAAACGTCAATTGGTGGAATTATCTCGTCGATGTTGAGTATGCCGGATTTGTATTCCAACGGCATCTGTTCGATAATGCTTTTTGCGAAGTCGATATTTTCTTCCCAAAAAACAACTCTATTCCTGCCTATTATGTCCAAGACTATAAATCTTCCGCCCTGCTTTAAACCTCTACTTATTTGAAGCATCAGATTCTCAAGATTAATTACATGATGTATGGAAGAGTGAGCATAAATAATGTCAAAACTTTTTTCTTTGATTTGCAAGAAATTAAGATCGGCTGTTTCGAAATTTACATTAAGATCGTTTGTCTTGGCTTCATCAGCAGCCTTAGAAAAAATCTGCTGGTTAATATCAATGGCAACTATTTCATAAGGCTTATTTAAAGATTTTGCTATATTTAATTCATGTCCTCCATATCCACAGCCGAGACTTAGAATTTTCGGATTTTCGATACTGTTGGCAAATGATGTAACTTCGCTAAATAGGCTCGTCTTCCAAATTTTCTCTGAAAGAAACCTAAACCAATAATCCCATGCCTTTAGGGCGTTGATTCCACCTTCACCTAAATCATCCCTATTTCCTATATTGAAATAGTCAACAAATCCTTTTTTTTGAAAAACAGCAAACATTTCAGTCGGCCGCAATCTGCTTTCTTCTATTTGCTGCAAATCCAGATTAAATAGATATTCGAGATAATTCTTGTCTTCTTCTTTCTCCGGATCCATGTTTGTCCCGATATATTTATTGGTACATATAATCCTGCTGAATGCTCCATATTTAAAACATTTTATGGCCTTAAAATACTTAAGAATTTCGGGTTCGATTTCCTCCTGCCGGATACCCTCCATACCTCTGAAAACGTCAATTGGTGGAATTATCTCGTCGATGTTGAGTATGCCGGATTTGTATTCCAACGGCATCTGTTCGATAATGCTTTTTGCGAAGTCGATATTTTCTTCCCAAAAAACAACTCTATTCCTGCCTATTATGTCCAAGACTATAAATCTTCCGCCCTGCTTTAAACCTCTACTTATTTGAAGCATCAGATTCTCAAGATTAATTACATGATGTATGGAAGAGTGAGCATAAATAATGTCAAAACTTTTTTCTTTGATTTGCAAGAAATTAAGATCGGCTGTTTCGAAATTTACATTAAGATCGTTTGTCTTGGCTTCATCAGCAGCCTTAGAAAAAATCTGCTGGTTAATATCAATGGCAACTATTTCATAAGGCTTATTTAAAGATTTTGCTATATTTAATTCATGTCCTCCATATCCACAGCCGAGACTTAGAATTTTCGGATTTTCGATACTGTTGGCAAATGATGTAACTTCGCTAAATAGTTCCGTCTTCCAAATTTTCTCTGAAAGAAACCTAAACCAATAATCCCATGCCTTTAGGGCGTTGATTCCACCTTCACCTAAATCATCCCTATTTCCTATATTGAAATAGTCAACAAATCCTTTTTTTTGAAAAACAGCAAACATTTCAGTCGGCCGCAATCTGCTTTCTTCTATTTGCTGCAAATCCAGATTAAATAGATATTCGAGATAATTCTTGTCTTCTTCTTTCTCCGGATCCATGTTTGTCCCGATATATTTATTGGTACATATAATCCTGCTGAATGCTCCATATTTAAAACATTTTATGGCCTTAAAATACTTAAGAATTTCGGGTTCGATTTCCTCCTGCCGGATACCCTCCATACCTCTGAAAACGTCAATTGGTGGAATTATCTCGTCGATGTTGAGTATGCCGGATTTGTATTCCAACGGCATCTGTTCGATAATGCTTTTTGCGAAGTCGATATTTTCTTCCCAAAAAACAACTCTATTCCTGCCTATTATGTCCAAGACTATAAATCTTCCGCCCTGCTTTAAACCTCTACTTATTTGAAGCATCAGATTCTCAAGATTAATTACATGATGTATGGAAGAGTGAGCATAAATAATGTCAAAACTTTTTTCTTTGATTTGCAAGAAATTAAGATCGGCTGTTTCGAAATTTACATTAAGATCGTTTGTCTTGGCTTCATCAGCAGCCTTAGAAAAAATCTGCTGGTTAATATCAATGGCAACTATTTCATAAGGCTTATTTAAAGATTTTGCTATATTTAATTCATATCCTCCATATCCACAGCCGAGACTTAGAATTTTCGGATTTTCGATACTGTTGGCAAATGATGTAACTTCGCTAAATAGTTCCGTCTTCCAAATTTTCTCTGAAAGAAACCTAAACCAATAATCCCATGCCTTAATAGCATGAATCCCGCCTTCCCGTAAATCATCTCTGATTTCTATATTGCAATATTCATCAAGTTCCTCTTCTACCAGTTTTTCATAGTCATAATTTCTCGTTAAATCCTTCTGAATATTTTGGTCAACGGATACAAAGTGTTCGGTTGGCCGATCTTCAGGTATTTCTTTAATCACGATTTTTTCTGTAGTTTCGTTGTTATAGTCGGGTCAAAAACCGCTAATGTTTTTTAGTAGATTTTACGTCTATCTGAAAATAACTTTCAGAAAATCTCCATCTCAGGAGTATTAATGCCGTCATCATATTAACCCGAACCAAAGTACTATTATTGATGATTTTAGCAAAATCTTCGGTCAAATTCTATGAATATTTTTGCAATGCAGCAATTCTGTAATAAAGTCTTGATAGGAGGATTTTAATGGGGATGAAGATTCCAATATATTTTTTTGAAGACTTCAGAAAATCAATGGCCATGAGTTATAATACTGCCGGCATTGTCATACCCCGTCTATCGGGAAGATGCTTAGGTTATATGCAGAGGAAAAAGTTCTGTGCGTCAGTTAATTATACTGAAGCAATATGGCAGCTTTTAGGTTTTTTTAAAATGGAACTTTTTATGTAATCAATACAACCCTATAATAATGAGGACAAAGGCAAAATTAATTGCCTTGTGAATATATGCCGTAAATTCTTAAAGGAGGTGAATACAACAGGGTTAGCACATAACCGATGTTTTATTGCATTGTGGAAAATAAGTAAATTTAAAGAGGAGATTTTGAAATGAAAAAATTGGGGATGGTATTAATGCTGGCTTTGACAGTGAGTTTATTCTGTTGTACAGAGAAACCAAAAGGAGGTACATCAAAAGAAAGTACAATTCCTTCTCCTCCGGTTTCGTCCATGAAGTTTGGCTTTGAAGATGGGATTCAGGATTGGAAAGCGATGGGGAAAGCTCAGCTTTCGCAAACTACAGTCAAACATAAAACTGGAAAAGCAAGTTTGGAAATAAAAGGAATCGGGCAGGCCGGACTTTGGGGTTTTGCAAGGTCCAAGCAAATTAGTGTGTTCCCGGGGAAACATTATAAGCTTAGTGGATGGATGCTTATCGATTCTATCAGTGATGATACTTCTTTCTTTAAATGCGAATATTGGAGCGATGGGAATTGGGCCAAAAATATAGGAGGTACACAGTATGACCTTAAAAAGAAAGGGGAATGGCAGGAACTGACGGCAGTATGTGATGCGCCTGAAGGAAAAAGCGTAACTTTAAGTATTGCTGTTGATAAACGTCCTATGGAGAAAGATGTTACTGCAACGCTCTATGTCGATGATGTAAAAATTGAAAAGATCGATTAATTTTGTGGGACATCGGCATACGATGAGGCGATAGTATCTTTTATTGACAAATAATGAAATGAAGAATCAAGTGAGTCGTAACAAAATCGGTTCGTGAATTTAATTTTGTGTTAATAAGCTGACTGAACAAAGGTTAAGAAATGAAGGATATCGACAAACTTAGTGAAATCGAAAAATACTTTAATTTACTGAAAAAGACGATTGATAATGTGGATAGAATTGAGATAAGTAAATTTATTGATATTATTGAGGAAGCGTACGATAGGGGATCGAATATTTATGTCTGTGGTAATGGAGGGAGTGCCCTGACTGCTTCTCATTTTGCCTGTGACTTAAACAAAGGGGCAAGTGGTAATCTAAAAAAGAGATTCCGTGTTGTGCCTCTAACAGATAGTATAGCTACAATAATGGCATATGCAAATGATATCAGTTATGAGGATATTTTTGCCGAACAACTGAAAAATCATCTAAAAAAGGACGATGTAGTTATAGGGATATCGGGAAGCGGAAACTCCAGGAATGTTCTGAAAGCTATAGAAATTGCCAAAAAAAATGGCAATATCACAGTCGGCGTAACGGGGTTCGACGGCGGCAGACTGAGGCATCTCGTTTCTCACAGCGTTAACGTGAATTGTAATGATATGCAAATTTCTGAAGACGTTCATGTGATTTTATGCCATTTGACAATGAAGATCTTGATGAAAGTATTGGCAGGTGAAAACTGTCGGCAAGAAGTAACAATGTGAATACAAGAAAAGCAACCCATAAGCTATGATGGACATTCTTATTACGGGAGGAGCCGGTTTTATCGGAAGCCACTTATGTGATTACCTGATTAGGGGAAAAGATAAGAGGCTCACCATTGTCGACAATTTATCTCTCGGAAGAAATGAAAACATTTCTCATTTGACGGGTACTGGAAATGTCAGGTTCTTTGAACAAGACATTCTTGATGAAAGAAAAATGTCTCAATTATTCGAGAAAGAACAATATGACATTGTTTTCCATATGGCTGCAAATTCAGATATTGCGAAAAGTCATGCTGAGCCCGGCATTGATTTAAATAACACATTCATGACCACCTATACTGTTCTGAATCTTATGCGGCAGTATGATGTGAAGAAGATCGTATTTGCATCGTCATCTGCAATATACGGAGAAACAACAGAAACACTTACTGAAGATTACGGACCGCTCTTGCCGCTCTCTCATTACGGTGCTGCAAAACTCGCTTCTGAAGCATTTATATCTTCTTTTGCCGAGAATTATGGAATGCAGGCGTGGATAGTGCGGTTTCCCAATGTGGCGGGGGAGAGATCAACGCATGGCGTTATTTTTGATTTCATTGCCAAATTAAGGAAGGACCCCCGTACTTTGGAAGTATTGGGGGACGGAGAACAATATAAACCATATCTCTATGTGAAAGATCTTGTTGAAGCAATACTTTTTATATGTGAAAATTCAAAAGAAAAGGTAAATTGTTTTAATGTAGGAGTAGGATCACGCACAAAGGTGAAAGATATTGCCCGGATGGTTGTTGAGGAAATGGGATTGCATGCTGAAATAAAATATACCGGCGGGGATCGGGGATGGATAGGCGATGTACCGGAATTTTCATATGATTTATCAAGAATTCATGCTCTTGGCTGGAAAGCAAAAATATCCTCGGATGAGGCAGTGAGAAAATCAATAAGGTATATCTTGGGGAAGAGTTAAATATTGTTGCGGATAATAAGAGAAGCATGAAAGTTGTTATCATCGCCGGCGGTAAGGGAACCCGTCTCGGGTTGAAAGAGATCCCAAAGCCGATGATAAAAATCGCCGGAAAACCCATCCTTGAGCATCAGATAGAAATGGCGAGAAGATATGGAATTAGTGATTATTTTATTTTATCTGGACATCTTGGAAATATTATTTTTGATTATTTCGGGAACGGCGAGAATTTCGGGGTCAAGATTACACATATAATTGATCCTTATCCGCTCGGCACAGCGGGAAGCCTTAAACTTCTTGAACATATTCTTACAGAACGATTCTTTGTGTTCTACGGGGATGTGGTAATGGACGTTGATCTTAAGGATATGCTGGAATTTGATAAGCAAAATGGAGGAACAGCTACCGTTACCGTGCATCCCAATGACCATCCTTATGACAGTGATCTTGTCGAAGTCGATGAGGATAATTATGTTAAGGCATTCCATCCCAAACCTCATAAGGAAGGGATTTATTATAGAAATCTCGTCAACGCTGCGCTTTACATATTCTCGCCTGAAATTTTCATGCATATTCCTTTTGGCGAACCAAAAGATTTCGGCAGAGATATATTCCCGGAATTGGTGGAACGCAATAAGAAGATCGGTGCATATAAAACTGTTGAATATATCAAAGATGTGGGTACGCATGACAGATTGGAGAAGGTATCCCGGGATTTCGAGAGCGGGAAAGTGGCCCGGTTGAACAGGAGTAATAAACGGAAAGCCATCTTCCTTGACCGTGACGGAGTTATCAATAAATTTGTTGATAATCTTTCCCTTGTGGAAGAGTTTGAACTTGTCGATAAAGCGGCGGAAACAATAGCGAGAATAAATAAAAGCGAATTTATGAGTATTGTTGTGACAAACCAACCGATGATAGCAAAAGGTTTTCTAACGGCAGAAACATTGAATGAGATGCACAAAAAAATGGATTCACTTTTGGGCGTGGGAAGGGCATACATTGATCACTTGTATTATTGTCCTCATCACCCGCAAGCGGGGTTTGAAGGCGAGATCAGGAAGTTGAAGACAGAATGTGAATGCCGAAAGCCAAAACCCGGAATGTTTTTCCAGGCGGCAAAAGACTTTAATATCGATTTGAGTAGCTCATGGATGGTTGGTGACCATGAACGAGATATCATGGCAGGCAGGCGGGCAGGCTGTAGAACAATTTATTTAAATGATCAAGGCAAAGAAAATGAACTTGCGGATTATTTATTTAGTAACTTATCTGAAGCAATAGATTTTATTTTGGAGAAGGAGCACAAATGATTATTACTCGTACACCATTTCGAATAAGTTTTTGCGGGGGAGGGAGTGACCTTAAGGAATATTACTTTAAATATGGAGGTGCTGTTTTAAGCGCAAGTATAAATAAATATGTTTTTCTCTCCCTCCATCCTTTTTTCTATGGCAACAAGTATTTTTTGAAATATTCAAAAAGTGAACTCGTAGACAATATTGATCAAATCCAACACAGAATTATACGTCAAATTTTTAAGGATTATGGAATCAATGGCGTGGATTTTAACTCAAGCGCTGATATTCCTTCGGGCACGGGGTTGGGGTCTTCCTCTGCATTTACAGTCGGACTTATTAATCTTTGTAACGCGTATGTTGGAAAGTATATGAATAAAGAAGAAATGGCAAGATATGCTTGCGAGATTGAAGTTGAAAAATTAGGTGAGCCTATAGGTAAGCAAGATCAGTTTATCTGTGCAATAGGGGGACTTAATTATATCTCATTTCATCGGGACGATAGTGTTACCGTTGAAAAAGTATATATTGACCATGTGAAAAGAAAATATCTTGAGAAGAATTTACTTATGTTTTATACGGGGATAACCCGTTCCGCAAGCGAAATATTAGCAGAGCAGCAAAACAATACCTGTATAGATAAATCTAAAATCGAAAATCTACATAAGATGGTCAAATTAGCCGGTGAGCTTAAGAATGAACTTTTAAGAGGCAACATCGATGCATTGGGAGAAATACTCCGTGCAGGCTGGATGTATAAAAGGGAACTTGCGTCAGGAATATCTAATGAGCAGATCAACTATTATTATGATATCGCCATGAAAAACGGCGCGACAGGCGGAAAACTCCTTGGCGCTGGTGGAGGTGGCTTCTTGCTTTTCTATGTAAAAGAGGATTATCAAGATAGGGTCCGAAACGCGCTGAGTGACCTTAAGGAACTTGAATTCCATTTTGATTACGCAGGCACAAGCATAATATATTACGATAAATGAATGAATTAAAAGATGGATATGAAAAGAAAGAACTTAGATTTCTTTGAAAAAATAGCGCCTGAGAGAGATAAATGGAAGGAGAAAAATAAATCTTATTGGGAAGACATAGAAAACTTTTGTTCATTCTTGGTCCCTGAAAATGCGAGTGTATTAGAGGTTGGTTGTGGAACAGGAGATCTGCTGGCCTCTATTCAGGCGAGAAAAAAAGTCGGCATCGATTACAGCAGTACGATGATCGAGGTCGCCGGGAAAAAATATCCGGATATTGATTTTTTTGTTATGGAAGCCGAGAATTTAATTTTCAATGAAAAGTTTGACTATATCATTATCTCAAATTTAATCGGATATCTTGAAGATATCCAAAAGATTTTTTTTGAGTTGAAAAAAGTAAGTCATCCCCATACAAAGCTTATTGTTACTTATTATAATTTCTTGTGGCAGCCGTTATTAAATATTGCTGAATTGCTTAATTTGCGAATGAGGCAGCCGCAACAGAACTGGCTTTCCAAACAGGACATTATTAACCTCCTTTACTTATCAGGGTTCGATGCATTCAAAAGCGGAGAACGCTTGCTGTTTCCGATAAATGTCCCTTTTATTTCATCATTTTTAAACAAATATTTCGCAAAGCTCCCCTTGCTTAAAAAGTTGTGTCTTACCAATTATGTTATCGCGAAACCATTTCAATCAGAAGATGATTATAAAGATAAATATTCGGTATCAGTTATTATTCCTGCCAGGAATGAAAGCGGAAATATTGAGAATGCTATTCTCAGAATTCCTCAGATGGGAAGACATACGGAAATTATTTTTGTGGAAGGAAATTCGACGGACGACACCTGGAGAAAAATACAGGAGATGTACGAGAAATATAAAGCTCAATATGACATTAAGATCGCCCGGCAGGATGGCAAGGGAAAGGGAGATGCCGTGCGTAAAGGATTTGATATGGCCCATGGCGACATCCTTATGATCCTTGATGCGGATTTGACAGTTCAACCAGAGGACCTGCCAAAATTCTATGATGCTATTGCCTCGGGGAAAGGTGAATTTATCAACGGCAGTCGTCTTGTTTACAACATGGATAAAAAGGCGATGAGATTTCTGAACCTCTTAGGGAACAAATTTTTCAGCCTAATGTTCACATGGCTTCTTGATCAGAGATTTAAAGATACGCTGTGCGGTACAAAAGTGATATTCAAAGGCGACTATGAAGAATTAAAGAAAGGCAGGAAATTTTTTGGCGATTTCGACCCCTTTGGTGATTTCGACTTGATTTTCGGCGCTTCCAAATTAAATCTAAAGATTGCCGAAGTACCTATTCAATATAGAGAGCGGACATACGGATCGACGAATATCAGCAGATTCAGCCATGGTTTATTGCTCTTGAAAATGTGCCTTTTTGCAGCGAAGAAAATAAAATTCAATTAGGCTATAAGAGTGAAATCCGAATCAGTTTATCTGCCCTACAGACGAGAAAGGCAACTCTTAATATGAACGATGAAGTGATAGAGAAATGCGCGATCCCTTAAGAAATCTTTGTCGTTAAGAATTAATCGGCCTCTCAAAGTTATAAGGAGTCTCTGTGAGTTGCAATTGTATAAATAGCAAAATGAGAAACAATAAAGATGTACTTATTTTGATAGGTGTTATCCTTTTCTTTGTTTCAGGTAATCTTGTTTGGTTCAAAATGGATCAGGTGCCACCAATGTGGGATCAGGCTGTATATTTAAAAGAAAGCCTGATTCTTTATGATAAGTTAACAAATGAGGGCCTCGTATCTTTTTGTAATGCTTTTACTCATGCGATTAAAATAAAGGCGCCATTAATTGCAGTTATGCCTGTGCCTTTTTATCTGCTATTTGGTAAAGGATACATAAGCGCTCTTTGTGTCAATCTTTTATTTATTTTTATCAACAGCTATTACCTTTACAATCTTGGCGCAATAATATCAGGCCGCAGAGTTGCTTTGCTAAGTGTCCTCATTTTGAATCTTTTCCCGCTGGTATTTGGGATGTCAAGGGAGTTTTTAGTTGAATACGGTCTCATGACCCTTGTAGTTATGTGGTTTTATTATCTTCTCAGATCGGACTGTTTTGAAAACAGGAAATATTCTCTGGTGCTCGGAATTGTTTCCGGTCTCGGAATGCTTATGAAAGTTTCTTTCCCTCTTTATGTTATTGCCCCTGCGCTCTTCCTTTGCATTAAAAGTGTCATTAAGCAGAAGAAACTATCCGGAGTATCTATTGTGAATTTTCTGATGGCGCTTATTGCCGGAACGTTGTTGGCAGGTGTTTGGTATTTAAAGAACTTCTCCTATGTCATGGACTTCGCACTAACATCGGGATATGGACAAGTGGCGGAAAAGTACCAGATGGGCGCTGTGTTTTCACTGGAAACTATTCTTAAATATTGGTTGTTCATAATAAATTACGGCATATCCACATATATGTTTTTGGTGATTGGTTGCCTGATTATTATTTGGGGTGTCGCCTATCTGGCTAAGCGGACAGCAGCCTCACTGGAGAAAGATTATTTTTATTTCCTCTTAATTTGGTTCGCAGTTCCATTTGTTGTCTACACATTTGGAGTGAACAAAGACTACCGCTATATTACTCCCGTTTGTCCATCTATTGCGCTATTAATGAGTATAGGACTAACCCATATCCCTTTCATTAAACTTAATACCCCGCAGTCTCTGCTGCGGGTACCTTGCGGTGTCGGGGTGCAGGGCGTCGGAGCGAAGCGGAGACCCTTGCCCACAGCACGGGGTCTAATACCCCGTGCACGGAGTACTGAGCGTAGCGAAGCTTTTATTAAATACAGAAAGATTTTACAGGTTTTTCTTGTAATCTTACCCATTATTAACTATTTGTTTATTTCTTTTTACATGAAGCCTGTGAGTTTAGAAACCAAACACTTTGTTTTGCTGGATAATAACCTTTCTTACACCCATCCACCTCGCAAAGAAAAATGGCCAAATGAAAGATTAATTGATTTCATACGCATTGATGCAATAAGAACTGGAATAAGTCCTCAGTCAGTTGAGACAACATTGTTGTTTGATCATAATTATATGAACGATAGCACTCAGAATTATTATTCGAAAAAAGAAGGGGCAGGCATTAATTTTATTACAAATGACTATTATTCTAATGAGAGCATAGCCGAAACGGTTGATAAAATAGAGAATAAATCAAGCTATATTGTTACAAAATCCGACAACCTCGGCCCGGATTTTTCGAATGTCAAAAACATTCCCATTATTGAACGTTTGAATGGAGGTAAGTTGCATTTTGAAAAAATCGGGGTGATTCCCCTGCCCGACGAGACTTTCTTAACAATTTACAGAAATAGGGATATAAAAAATAATTCAGCGGTTGAGATATTAAAAGATTACAATTCTCATGCACAGAAATTAGTCAATTTTTCGGGCAAAATAAGATTGCTGAATTCGGAATTAGAGCGCAACAAGAATGAATATCGAATGACCTTTTCCTGGGAATGTCTTGGTAATATGGACCGAAACTACAGAATATTCGTCCATATATTTGATTCTCATAATGACTCGATTTTGAATTTGGACCATTTACCACTTGGTGCTTACCCGACATCCAAATGGAAAAAAGGAGAGATTATCAAGGATAAACTAAGATTTACAATGTATCCGGACAAAAACTTTCAGGTATACATCGGCGTGTATGAGGAAGATAATGGTAGCAGATTGCTTGTTAAGGATAAAATCGAGAACGATGATGAAAACATAAAGGGATTCAGAATTTATTAATATTTCACGCACCAAGCACAACATTTATAGGGATAAGGAAGAACTTTATATAGTGAGAAATTTTTCTAATTTCACGAAGGGAATTATTGCATTTTACCTTTTTTCAATCGGGTATGCAATTATTACGCAACGCCCTTTTTTTGCTGACGGAGCCCATAATTTTCTTAAGATACTCGAGATACAATCTTTTATTTATACAAATATCTTTGCGAGAGCGCATGCCATGTATGTGTACTATTTCATCCCGTTAATCTTGATCAAGATATTTCATGTGAAAAATCTTGATTTCTTGTCGTATGCCTTTGGATTTGGACTATATCTGCCGCAGCTTGTCAGTCTGCTGATATGTTACTTTCTCACAAGAAAAAATAACATTCATTTCATGTTATTTCCTGTTATAGCCCTTTTTGGCATAACAATGAATCTTTCCTTTATCATCTTTCACGAGTCTCATCTAATTAATAATATCTTCTGGCCCATTTTATTCTATTTGATCTTAAAAGAGAACTTCTGCTGGAAGGACTCCGCCCTGTTACTTTTGCTCGGTGTCATATTTATGCGTTCCTATGAAACAGCTGCAATATTGGGGACGCTATTGATTATCTTATTAGTGGGCATAATTCGCCAGAGATGGCAAGGGGCCTTGGTGAAAACAAGAATGATTTGGATACTTATGTTGGTTATTTTTTCAGCCAGTGTAATTATTGCTACAAACTCAATAATCTCACCAGATATCCCGGCAAATCGAGCTTCTTTCATCTATTCTTTCCACAATCTTTTAAGGCACTGGATGGCTTTACTGTCTATTGGCTATATTATTCTGATATCTCTTTGCCTATTTAAGCCAGACTTTGTTAGAACATCCCTTTATCGATACATCACTGTGCTTTTGGTTGCCTTTACTATATTCATAAGCTTAACCCCGATTTTTGTGCCGAGCCTCATGAGACCCGATTTGCATTATCATGCGAGGGCCTTCATGACATATATGTTGCCCTTCCTTTCGGTTGTAGCATATTTAGTTATGAGGAATATCGTTACTGTTCCTGATTTCGCTTGGAGAAAGGTTTGGGTACTGGTGGCCTTCTTGGCACTCAGTCAGATAACCTGGCATGTGTTTGCAACGAGCCAATGGAATGGTTTCCGTCAAATATTCAAGGGCGAATTAGCCGCCCATAATGGTTTTGTGCGCGCAGAAGATACAATGCTAGTAAAAGACAATGTCGGCATTCAATTAATTAGACCCTTAACCTGGCCATGGACAAACCCAACATTAAGTATCCTCTGGTCTAAGGATCAAGATGTCAGTACCATTATTAGTATTTCATCGATTGACTGGCCGTTTGACTGGCAACCCTTTAATCCATCAGTAGTCAGTGAACTGCCCAGAGTCGAAGGATTTGGGTTCTCCTTGGAAAAATACAGACAGGGCCTTTCTGAAAAATAAAACTCATGGTGTATGCTCTAATATTTTTTCCGTGCGTTTAGAATATATTTATTAATCTCCATACCCCGCAGTCTCTGCGGCGGGCACCTTACGTCGTCGGGGTGCAGGGCGTCGGAGCGAAGCGCAGACCCTTGCCGACCCGCGGGGTCTAATACCCCGTGGTGTCGTGCCGAGCAAAGCGAGGTTTAGTTTATTATTTCCTGCGGAACTGTTAAAATTTATTAGATTGTGAAATGTGCGCCCTTGTGACAGATTCACTCTTGCAAAAAACATAATAAAAATGATCAGGGATTTTTTCGGGGCATAACTTATCAGGTTGGAGGCAAATGCAAAAAAAAAAATTACACCTCAGCGTAATCATCTGTACTTATAACCGTGCAGAACTTCTTGAAAAGGTATTGGAGAGTCTTAAAAGCCAGACTCTCTCTAAAAACCTTTTTGAGATAATCGTTATTGACGGTTCATCTGATAATACCAAAGATACGGTGAAATCCTTCCAAAGCGCGCTTCCTGTCCATTATTTTTTTCAGAACGATGCAGGTCTTGCCGCCGCCAGGAATCACGGTATCTATGCATCTCAGGGAGAGATATTGCTTTTTCTTGATGATGATGATATTGCTACGCCAACACTATTGGAAGAGCATATCAAAACTCATCGGAAATATCCTGGCAATAATTATGCAGTTTTACATTACACGACCTGGGCGCCGAATCTTCTTGTTACACCATTGATGCATTTTATCACTGAGGTCGGCTGTTTTCTTTTTTCGTATCCTCAGTTCAACCATGGGGATATCCTTGATTACACCTATTTTTGGGGAGGGAGGTCTTCCTGTAAGAGATCATTCTTAATAGAATATGGAGTTTTTAACCCTCTATTTCGTTTTGGGTATGAAGATATTGAACTCGGTTACCGTCTCGCCCCGCACGGATTAAAGGTTGTTTACAATAGCAAAGCGGTAGCCAAGATGATCAGGCCTGTATCATTCGATGATTTCTGCCGTCGACTTATTAAACAGGGAAAATCACAGTATGTTTTTAGTACCCTTCATTGTGATCAGGGCAACCATGAGGTTTACATTTGGGCAGAGATTGTCGGGGTCGAGGACAAATGGAATGCCATTAAAGACGTCTATCAGGCAAAAATCAAGTCTGCTAAGGCATTGGACAAAGTTGCCGACATGAAACTCAAGTACGCAATGGATATGGATGAGACAACGAAGGGTTTGTTGCATAAGGCATATTGGTGGGCATTCAAGGCATGCAAAATAAAGGGCATCATTGAGGCAAAAGAGGAGTTGCAGCAGAAAGCGCATGGCACTGAGGCAGACCGGAATGCATCTTCTCCAGCCTGAATATCATGCGGACACGGAGAACCCTGAGGGGACCGTCCGCAACGATAATTAGATCACCCATCATGAAGACCCATCCTGTTCGGTTTGACTTTATATTGTCACATCCGTATCTTACTATGCACAATGATTAATAAAGATTCGTTAACAGACTTCTCAGCCAACAGAAGTCAAAAGATATTAACGGTACTCACATTCGGCTTTGTCCTGTTTGTTCTTTTCTATAATTTGGGAGGTCATTTCCTTGAGGATTGGGATGAAGGTTTTTATGTCGTAATGTCGCAAACGGCAATCCAAAATAGTAACTATCTGACACTCGAGTATCAAAATGATATTCATTGGTCTAAAACTCCGTTCCCTTTGTATCCGATGATAGCTTCGTTCAAGGTCTTTGGCGTTAACGAATTCTCTGCCCGCCTGAGTTCCGTTTTTTTTAGTTTGGGTTTACTTTTTCAGATATATCTTATTGCAAAACGCTACTACGGAGAATGGACCGCGCTCCTTGCGATATTAATAACAATTACGACAGCTCAATTTATCTTTTTTCATGGTTTAAAAACGGCCAATGTTGACGCAATTACTCTTTTTTTCCTGACCGGCGCCATAAGTTCCTGGTTATTAATAAGAAACCCGGATTACAGAATCATAATGACCTTTGCGAGCCTCGCATTTAGTTTTCTATGCAAAGGCCCAATCGTATCAATTCCCATAATAGTGATTTGCCTGTCATTTTTTATCGAGAATCCAATAAAAAGGGATTCCGTAAGGCCAATACTTATCGGTCTTTCTGTTGCGGCCATCATAGTCCTTCCCTGGTATATATATGCATATATGACATATGGAGATATCTTCATAAAGAAGCACATCTTATACAACTTCCTCCAACGATATACTGCAGGGATAGAGGGGCATATACATGAGGATTTATATTATATAAGAAATTTATTTTCAACCGGTAATTTTATCTGGATTGGTGCAGCTATGGTTTCACTCGTTTATTTCCTGGGGGTCATTTTGAAAGGAAAAAGGCCGATTGATTTTATGCTTCTTTCTTGGGTTTCTGTAACTTTTATTATTGTAAATTTCTCGCAGACAAAATTGTGGTATTATCTATATCCGATTTATCCCGCACTTGCAATAATCACAGCAAAGACACTGTTGGATTTCGTGGAAAATCCGGGGTTTCTTAACCAATCGGCTTTTTACATCGGCTTCATACCTATGCTTATTTCTGATGATCTAACTATCTTTGGCTTTCACCCGTATATTTTCCATAAGCTCTTTTTTGATATCTTTGATGTTAATAAAACGAAAATAGCGGCTCTGTTAGCCGGTATAATTTTCATTGGAGCAGTATTTTTGTTGAAAAGGTATCTGCCGCATTACCAAAAAAAATTCAGGATCTTACTGGTGTGCATGATTTGTATAATCCCGATTTCAGAGACATGCAAACTTACTATCAAAAAAGATCTCAATGCGCCTATACTTTCCCTTGCCAAGAAATTAGATTTTACCAAACCGGTTTACGCGCTTACTGTAAGTACTTACACTTTTCCGCCGGGGGCTTACTATTATCTATCGAGAAATGGTGAAGTAAAAATATGTACAGATTTCAGGAAGTTTTTGAAGGGGGAAACCGTCGTCATGCAGACTGTCTCATTCGAAGTACTTCAAAAATATGGGACAACAAAGAAGAATGAAGATGGAAGCCTTGAATTTGTTTATAGGGGAGATAAGTTTAAACTAACGCCAATAGAGAATTCCAAGGGTTTTACCATTGTTAAAATAGAATAAAGACCTGTTGATTGATATTCGTTGAAGTATATCCATCTTACGCGCTCTGCCTTGACAATATGCTACAATTATTGTTACATAAATAAAATTATGTAATTAAGGAGTATTTTTTTTGAAACTTAAGACAGCGTGTTTAATCGTAATTCTTATCAGCTTTATAGTTTTATTTGCAGCAGTTCCTAATACTTACTCTCAGAACGAAGAACAGGTAAAGCCTCCTGAAACAACCGCCGCCGCGCCTGAAAAACAGCCCGTTGAAAAAGGACAGCAGGAAGTTCAGCAGCCCGGAATTTTACCGCCACAGCCCAATGCCGGGCAGGCGCCTTCTGCTCAACCAGAAAAGGTCCCGGCTGAAAAGTCCACGACTGGAATAACGCCGGTTATGCCCGCTGAGGCGCCACAGCAGCAGAAATCCCCGGCCACTGTGAGTTTCTTTTTTGACGACGCCGATATATTCGAGGTAGTCCAGACGGTCTTTGCCGATATTCTCAAGGTGAATTATATTATCGACCCGCAGGTGAAGGGCAGGGTGAATTTCAGAACAGTAACGCCTATCCCAAAAGATGAAGTCCTCTCCGTCATCAATATAATCTTCAGGCTGAACGGCATAGGTTATGTTGAAGAAGGCGGGCTTTACAGGATAATACCCCTGACCGAAGTCCCTAAAGAGCTTGTCTATTCTCAAGTAGGGAAGCCCCCGGACAAAGTTGCTGTCGAGATGTTCACATTTAAAAATCTTGACCTGAAGGAAGCCATGCCGGATATTCAAAATGCATTGGGGCTGTACCTGAAAGGCGGCACAGTCAGGATAATTCCCGTAGACCGTCTGAACGCGCTCATCGTTGTAGCTTCTTCCAGGGAAAACCTGGAGTATATAAGAAAATGGGTCGATGTGTTCGATGCCATGTTTTTGGTAGCAAGGCCAAAGATATACGTTTATTCTTTGCAGAACAGCAAGGCGGACCATATTGCGTCTTTGCTCCAGTCAATTTTCTCGGGCAGCGCAGCACCGTCATCGCCCACCACCCCATCATCTGTTTCTCAGCCGTCCAAGTCCCCTACACAAACCGGCGCTGCGTCTGCGCCTGCGCCGACGTCGTCAGCGCCCAGAACAGGGGCTGCGGCGACTGCAACGAGTTCCGGCACATTTGTCTCACGTGACACGAGGGTCTTTGCGGACGATATAACCAACTCCCTGATAATTCTCGCAATACCTGCTGATTATAAATTTATTGAAGAGACGATAAAAAAGATCGATAAGCAGCAGAGGCAGGTCGTAATCGAAGGGCTCATAGCCCAGGTAACACTGACGGATAACCTGAGTTTCGGGTTCTCGTGGTCCTTAAATACAAAAGCCAATATATCGGGCATAAAACCTTTTACAAACGGTATCAACCTTGCCGGCACCGCATCTAACAATGCGGGTGATTTTGCGAATGTCCCGACGACCGGGTTTACTTTTGTGGGGACAGACCCGACAGGTAATGTAAGAGCATTGCTCAACGCTGCATTAATAGATTCTAAAGGCAAGGTCCTTGCAGCCCCTCATATCCTCGTGTCTGATAACCGTGAGGCGAGGATACAGGTCGGGTCACAGATTCCCCTTGCAACTTCTACGACTTCTTATATTACAACTACGACCTCGACAACTCCTACTACAACCACTAATCCTATCACCTCCTCAGTCGAGTACAAAGATATAGGAATTATTCTTAAGGTGAAACCCCAGATTAATGACAGCGGCGTGGTTACGCTTGAGTTGACCCAGGAGGTTTCATCTGTGGGCAGCCCGGTAACTATAGCCGGACAGGATTTTTCATCCATAGATAAGACCGAGGCCACCACTAACCTGGTTGCAAAAGACGGAGAGACGATTATTATCGGAGGTCTCATAAGGGAAGATGTCACAAAGTCAAAAACAGGCATTCCTTTCCTCAGTAAAATCCCATTGCTCGGTAGTCTGTTTTCTGATACAACCGATAAATCAACAAGAACGGAGCTCATAATCCTTCTCACACCTCGTGTAGTTAGGAACCAAAAGGAAGCCGCAGATGTGACAACAGATTATTTAGACAGATATAGAAGCACTACAAAGGACAAAGATATCAACGATTTCATAAAAGAAAAAAACCGGCAAAAGAATGACACAAAGGATGTCCACTAATTACCGGTCTGGTCCTTTTTGCCTGTACCTTCTAATTGAATGCTTCAGGAATCTGAAATAATTCCTTATCACCTCTCTCAGCCTTCGTGGGAGAAAGTTTTGGTCCTTGCACCCCATCCCGACGATGAGACCCTCGGCTGCGGTGGAGTCATCAGGTCTTTGGTCGAATCAAAAAAACGCGTTAAGGTCATATTTCTCACAAGCGGAGATAAAGGGGAGCCCGCTCATCCTTTATCAGGCATAAAGCATGCCGGAGAACACATCACGGATTATTCGTTGATGCGTGAGAACGAGGCGATTAAGGCTCTCAGTGTATTGGGGGTCTCCGATTATGAATTTTTGAGATTCCCTGACAGGGAGCTGCATCTGCATTCCGGCAAAATTCTTGAGAGGCTTTTAAAGATAGCGGGAGAATATGCCCCAGACGCGGTTTTCAGCCCGTCAATAATCGAATTTAACCCAGACCACCGGACGACAGCGCAAGTGTCACTGAAGATGCATAGAACGATGAATTCCGAAGATAAAAAGGGTGTACGGTGTAGCCTTGTGTTTTATGAAGTGACAACGCCATTCAGGCCTAATATGCTCGTAGATATAACATCAGTCTATAACAGGAAAAAGAAAGCGATCAAGAAATACAAATCCCAATTGAAGGTCACGGATTATCTCAGCTACATCGCGGCGCTTAATACGGTCCGTTCTCTGACGGTCCGTGGACCGCGTTATGTCGAGGCGTTCTGGATTGTGGAAGCTTTTGCCGCTGATGAGGACATTGCAAATTGGCTGTCATATCAGACGGCGATGTAACGGATTATTTATCATTTGTATCAAAAAATACACAGCACAGTTCATAAAAAACACATGCTGCCCTTGAACATCCTTTAAAATCAAGCATTGCGCAAGGAAAAACGTGGCCTGATTTTTGCTATAAATTTTATAGAGTGACTATTCAAAAATACTTGACATTGATAGGACAAGCAATTATACTCTTAGCGTTATAAGATGAACGAGGCATGGCAAGTGTTCAATTATTCGGTGATGGAAAACAATGCGAATAGTAAAAAAAAGCTTGACAAGGGAATAGTTCATTATTATAATTTCAAAAACTATATCCCTTTAAGGGGGGTGAGGCGAAAATAATAATAGCTATTTGGTATCATCTATAGCTGCTTAACGTTAATTGCAATTTTTTTTTAAGAAAAGGAGGTGATAGAAAGGAGGAGATGTAAAGCGGACATATTGGTTTTTTTATGAAGTTCTTAGCCATCGGTTAAGAAAAAAGCACGGAGACTTAATAAAAAGGAGGTTTGAAAGTGAAGATAAGAAGCTTATTAACAGTTGTTGCAATGCTTAGTGTTTTGCTTTTTGGCATCGGAACGGCCCACGCTGTTCTCGGCGTTGATGATAACGTCCCGGGCCAGGATATCGCGTTTCCGATCATTTGCAGTGCTCCTACTCCCTACCCTGCTGGTGCGACCGCCGGAGTGGATACTGCTTGGGCTATCGCTGATGTAGCAGGTACCGGTTCCCTATTCAACGTCGGCGGAGTTGTCAACTATACGTCAGCTCTTCATATCGTTGTGCACGAGCCGAAGAATTCCTCACAGGTGAAGGACCTTCAGATCTACTTTACGCCGTTTGAGCTGCAGACGGACCTTTGCTCCCACATAATTTCACTGGTGGATGTCGCTGCTAGGCCTAAACTTGTACAGAACCTGTGTGATAGCGGCGGAAATTGCCAGAACTACTATGTAGCTTATCTGACCTTCACGCAGAACCAAGGCACATTTGGCGGCAGCGCGGTAAGCGACCGTTTTGTTTCGTGGGTGGTATTTGACGACCTTAACAATGGTTATGCTTCAGGGTTTGACGGGCTTAGTCTTGAACTCGGCGCTGGCCCGGAACTGGAAGAGAATGGTGGTAATGTTGCCATTGCAGCGCGCCATATCTATCCAAGGTATGTTATACAGAACGATCCGGCCCTGAAGCCCCAGGGACACGATTGGTGGATACTGCTGTTCGGTAGGGCGGACATAACCACAAAATTCGGAACCACTGATGCCAACTGGTCCGGCAATAGAAATCTTCAGTGTTTCTTCTACGACGAGGATGAGCATGTTGCCTCTAACACCGTCCCGATACCCAATGAGCTTAATGTGGTCGATGTGGACCCTTGGGTGACCGGTCTCTTTGCGGGCTATCCGCATAACGGTTTTGCAGTTTGCGATATACAGGAAGATGGAAGCCACACCGGCACCGGTCTTCACAACAGGGGAACATATGATAATCCTTCGCTCGTAAGCAATCTCCTTCCTCTGAGCACCGGTTATTATACGTTTGTTGGCTGGTCCCATGCGAAAGTGCAGGGGACAAGCGTACTAGCGACCTGGGATGTTATCTGGCCGATACACAGGACGTATTGCAGCCCGTTAATGCCGGCTGGTGGTAGCGCTGGTACGACCGCAGCTGATACACGCGAGGACTGCAATTGCAAGGGTCCTGGGACAGGAAGTCCGGTCAACGGAGGCGGGTGTTAATTAGTCGTTAGACCATTTGTAGTTTATTAGGGAGTTTGAGAAGGGGGATGAAAACATCCCCCTTTTTTTCAATAATCCGGTTTAAGAGGAGGAACCTTGAAGAGAGCGTTGAATGTGGTGTCCGTTTTTATTCTCTTATTGATTATGAGCTGCGCCACAACAAAGGAAACTACGAAGGAAAGCAAAGCAGAGAATAAGGGAGCCTTAACCCTTATAGATATATCAGACGGATTGCCTAAGGATGGTTTATGGAGGCAGAACATTTCTCTCGTTGATATGAACGGCGACGGCTTTCTGGATATTGTCGCTCCTCCCCCGAGAAAAGCCGGGGCAGGAGCAGCGGGAGAAAACAGGCCTTATATATTTCTCTGGAGTCAAGAGGATAGTAAATGGAGAGAGGGTTCCTTTAACCTGACGGAGAGCAAAAACTTCACTTATGGGGGAATAGCAGTAGGCGATCTGAGGAGGACCGGTTACACCGATATCGTCTTCGCGATCCACGCAGGATCGATCGTAATTTTGGAAAATGACAAGAATAAAGGCTTTGTCGAAAGGCCCTTTCCGATGGAGAAGACATTTTATGCGAGGACAGTGGAGGTTGCGGATGTCAATGGGGACGGTTGGCCGGATATTATAGCCTTTTCAGAGGGACCATTTGTTCGTGACTATACGCCTGCCGGCATCCTTGTCGGGATAAATAAGGAGGGCAAGGGTTGGGACGTGAAAATCCTGGAAGGGAGTTCCGAATTGTCAGGTGACTCCATGGCTATAGGGCAGCTCAAGGGAGACGGCAATAAAGATATACTTATTGCTCCTCTGACAGGGATAAAGGAACAGAAAAAGCTGGTCTGGTTCGGGGACGGGAAGGGGAATTTCAAAAACTACGATGGCGACCTCGTGGGCAATGAAGTGTCCATGAACGTCAGGGCAGGTGATGTTGATGGAGATGGAAAGGACGAAATTGTCTTCAGGCTGGCTGCTCCCGGCGCCTTCGGAAAAAACCGGCTAGCTGTTTTTAAGTGGACAGGGGAAGGCTTTACGGAGATGTCAAAAGGATTGGAGGCCATAGATACCCCCCTGGTCTTCGACCTTGTGGATTTGTTTGGGGACGGAAAGAAGATCCTGGTTGTGCTCTCGGGAAAGGCCATCGGCCTATATAAATACATAGATCAAAGCTGGGTAAATGTCGGATCCCATGAGTTGCCCGCTGTCGAGACAATGGGCGCCCATGATTTGAGGGCTGGAAGGAACCGCGATGGTTCAGTGTTTATTGTCTATAATCTCGGGTATAAATCTCCCGACTTAAACCTAGGGCTACGGGCATTCAAAGTGAAATCGGATGGAGGAAAGAATTGATGTTTCAAGAAGAAAGAACATGGAGACTGTCCGTTGATAGGAATTCCCTGCTGCTTTTGCTGGCCCTGATGATGGTTGTTATATTCACCTGCTGCGCAACAATTCCAAAGGAAGAAGACTTGAGAGGATCATTGAAAAGCGCAGCGGAGGAATACTGGAACAAGCGGATGAAATACCAATACGAAGATACCTATGGGATGGAAGACAAGACGGGCTTACCGGCTTTCGAAGATTACCGCGAAAAGGCAATGCTGATGAAGAAGCTGGATATAAGATCGCACTCCGTAAAGGAAGTCGCTGTCAGTGGTGATGAAGGAACTGTGAACGTTCAGTTTGATCTTATGCTTCCTCACATACCTAAGGCAGTTTCCCAAGTCCTTAAAGATGGATGGGTCTATAAGAACGGGAAATGGCGGCATGTGTTCAGATGAGGTGACGCTTGTTGTCGCAGATGTTGACAAAAACCGGCGATATTTTTGTAAAGTGTTAGATTAAGTATCTTCAATAATCTTCAATAATAAAATATAATTCTTGACAAACTCTCCGGCGTATGCTAAATATTAAAAGATTGGTATGAAATATGCGAAATATAATTCGGAGTAAAGGCATTGTGTGTAATGAGATTTAGTATTTCTCATGGCATACGGCTTATTATAAACATAATAATGCATAGCAGGAGGTAAGGGATGAAAAGATTTCTCATAGCTTGTATTTCGATTGCAGCCATTTTAGGCTTAGCCGCTGTTACATGGGCGCAGGAGGCAAGCGTCTTTGATAGCGCTGAAAAAATCATTGTCAGGGTTTTTATCACTAATACCGGCAGTGGCGGATGTCTGCTGGAGCCGCCGACGACGGGTCTTCCATGTTATTCTGCGTTTATTGAGGTGAGGGATTCCAGCAGTGCGATAATTTCCGCAAATAAACTTGTTGTCGACGGTATGATAATTCCTTCTTTTGTGGGAACAACAAATACAGACGGTACAATTATTCCGAACGCGAATCCATTCCAGATTCACAATAGTGATCTTACAGATCCTGACGTAACCATGTCTATAGACAATGATACAGGCAAAATTTACGTCTTCTGCACAAATACGACCCCCGGTTTACATGTTATGCAATACAATATCAGTAATTCATCGAATGGAGTGTGCGGCACAACGCTCAACACCTGTACGCAGGGTACTTTTGCTGATATCGCTGACACAACTACGAATTATCTTTGGAACTGCGAAGGTTCAGGCGGAGGATCAACAGCATCGTGCTCGCTTCCGATACCGGTGAATGGAGTGTGCGGCACAACGCTCAACACCTGTACGCAGGGTACTTTTGCTGATATCGCTGACACAACTACGAATTATCTTTGGAACTGCAAAGGTTCAGGCGGAGGATCAACAGCATCGTGCTCGTTGTCGATACCGGTAAACGGAGTATGCGGATCATCGAACGGGCAGACATTAGCAACAAAGCCAACCTCAAATCTCTGCGGTGACGCGTCACTACCGACAGTGAGCGGCAGCGGGCCTTGGACCTGGACTTGTGCCGGAACAAATGGCGGAAATTCAGCAAGTTGTTCGGCCAACCTGCAAAGCACAGGCGCCGATCTTATAATAACCTCTCTTCAGGGACCGGGCTCAGTAGGTGGAGCGGGCAGTTGGATTACTCCCGTGACGATTCAGAACGTGGGAGTTGGACCTGTTGTCGGGAGCTTTACCGTCAAAGTCTATCTAGCCAGCGGTCGTTCACTTGTCGGTGCGCAAGTTTTAGCTACGTACACAGTTACGAGCGGATTGGGCGTGGGGCAATCGTTGAACCTTTCTATTCCGACGACTGTCACCAGCCTCGGTCTGCACAGTTGGTATGTGCTCGGCGCCAAAGTAGATGCCGATAATAATATTGTTGAGAGTAACGAAGCGAATAACGAGGCGTACGTATTATTCCAGTGTCTCTGATATAGTCCTTGCCGCTTAGAGGGGAATATTTATTCCCCTCTAAGCGGAAAACCATGAACAAGAATACCCACTGTATCTTCCTCTTACCTCTCTTGATCCTTATTTTTTTTTGTGATATTCTCTTTTTCGGCAAGACCCTCTCGACCGCTTCTCTTCTTCCCGGCGCAACACCGTCCGGCCCTTATGGTTTCTCAGGCCAGCGGCCCGAAATGCCCTTTTCCTTTGACGTAGGCGGGAATGCATGGGTCAATGAGCCAAACCCGTACATTATAAGGCGCCTTCTTAATGAGGGCGGTGAATTGCCTTTCTGGAACCCCCATGAAGGCTTAGGCATGCCTCTTATCGCGAACATGAACAACGAGGTCCTGAACCCTCTGAAATTAGCTCTGAATTTATCTCCAGGTCCCTTTTCACAGGACATATTCTTTCTCCTGAGGCTGCTTGTCATGGGCATCTTCACCTATCTCTTTCTGAGGGAGCTGAAGCTCTCTCCGGCGTCCTGTCTCCTTGGGTCTTCTTCTTTCATGTTGTCCGGATACTCCGTCTGGTGGATAAATCTCCATCCGCTGAGCACTGTAATGTATCTGCCCGCGGTTTTTTATTTCTACGAGAGATGGGGCAATCGAAAGGACCTTAAGAGTCCCTTTCTTATGTCGCTGTTTCTCTGCTTTGCCTTTGTTGCAGGGAAGATACCCGATGTGATTATGGGCCTCTCTCTTCTTTTCAGCTATGCTCTGTGGAAGGGCATCATGGAACCTTCTCGTAAAAGGTTTTACCGGGAGGGAGGGAAGGTGCTCTTCGTCGCGCTCTCAGGCGCGCTCATGGCAGCCGTCGCTCTGATTCCTTTTATTGAACTCCATTCTCATGCCTCACCTTTGGCCAAGGCCATAAGGACAGGAGCGGCCGGCCACACAATCCCTTTTATTACATCTGTATCTCTTTTCCAGCCCCTCTTTCTCGGCTGGAAGAACTATTTTTACGGTTCATGGCTCAGGTGGACCCCTGATGTGATCCTGCCCTATGCAACTACAGTGATACTGTTATTGACCTTTTACGCGGTTCTCAACCGCACTATCTTAACAAGAACCTTTCCCTATTTCGTATTCTCAATATTTCTATTTTCCATAGTGTATGGTCTCTTACCATCCCATATTATGGTGCGATTGCCCGTTTTCAGAAGCATAGAATTTCTAAAATACAACGGTATGCTCTATTTTTCCCTATCTGTAATGTCCGCCCATTCTTTTGATAACCTCTTATCTGCCGAGGGAAACAAGAAGAGATTCCTTATCTCAATTGCGGTGGTCTCCTTATTAATCCTTGCATATTTCTCCTTTCTGTACCGGCTGAGTCCCTCGCATATGAGCAGTTACATGATTACTATTCTTCTTTTCTCACTTGCAGGATTGTTTATCATAGGTCTGGTCTTCCACTTCTTTGAGAGCAAACAAATATTCGGGATAGCGATCTTTCTGTTTCTCATGGGCGAGCTTTTCCTATACATGCCGAAGGAGCACCCGGACAGGACCGATCCTTACAGGAAGCCGCCTTACCTTGATCTCATTAAGGGGAGAGAGCCTTATCGGATTACCGGCGATGGAAGCTCTCTGCCTCCTCTTGTGAGCGGCGCCTTTGGTTTATATGATGCAAGGGGTATCAGTGTCTTGATGCAGGGGGATTATTATTATTTCTTTGAGAACCTTTTGGGGTTCAGCCTTCCCGGCACAAACAACCCTGATCCGCTCTTCACTGCTACGTCTCCCTTTATAGACCTTGCGGGCGTGAAGTACATAATGAGCCGTGAGCCTTTGGAGCGATCGAAGATCGAGGAGAAGGTAAGATCGCATATAGGCTCCTTGAGGCTGGTTCGCCTCTTTGAGGCAATGATGAATCATGCGATTAAAGGGGAAGCGACCTATGGGTCCTTTGATCCGGGCGGCGACATGAGGTTTTCCATCTTTTTCCCGATGACGTTTGCATTTGAAACAAAACTCAGGATATCGGAACCTTTTATTGTTGCAGGATTTACGTTGACGGACGTCCCGAAAGGCGCAACCGCTAGGGTCAGAATAACGATGAAAAACAGGGTTGAAGAATTGATTGTCAGGGAAGGCGATTGGAAAGACCAATGGCTGGATGTCTCCAATTATTCAGGAAAGGTCATTACTATTAGAATTGAGGGAACGAGTTTCGGCAACGGAAGGATAGTGTTGGGGAATTTCGGTCTTTCACCGGGATATGAAAGAGAGAGAATTCTCTATAACAATCTCCTGACACTTCACAAAAAGGAGTTGGATTTCCTAAAATACAAAGGAGCATATGAAGGTATCCATATATACGAGAATACCAATGTTATGGACAGGGCCTTTGTTCTGCATAGGGCAAGATTGGTGAGAAATCTCGATGAAGCGATAAAAGAGCTCCAGGAGGGGGCCGACTTCAGGGAGATGGGTCTCGTATCTGATATTGCGCCCGAAATCTCAAGAATGGCGCCCGACCTATTTACGGAGGAAAAGAGTAACGGAGGCGCTCCTGTGGCCGACGATAAAATCATAATGAAAAAATATACCGCTGATGAGGTGGCGATGGAAGTGGAATCGAGGGGCGGACTCCTTGTCCTGAGCGACCTCTATTACCCTGGATGGAAGGTGAAGGTGAATGGGCAACAGGAAACGATTGTGAGCGCATTCGGTCTCTTTAAAGGGGTCTTTATTAAAGGGGGGAGGAGTGAGGTCTTGTTTTATTATCGCCCCATTAGTATTTATGTAGGTTCTATTATTTCTGCGGCAACCTTTATTGCCTGGTTTGGTTTTTTTATGATTTCGAGGAGAAAGGCTAAACTCCGCTAATACCAGGATGGGCGGTCTCTGTATGAAATTGGATTGAATGAAATAGGGATGAAGGAAAAAGAAGGACACAGAAAGATGTCGGATGATTCGAGGAGATTCCTGAATGTCTTTATGGACCAGAACAACAAGTGTAATCTGAGATGCATAATGTGCGGATTCAGTGATCCCAGGGTGAGAAGGGTGCGCAAATATGACATGCCCTTTTGGCTTTTTGAAAAGATTGCAAGGGAGGTTTTTCCTTCTGCGAAATACCTTGCGCTTTCATGTCTTACCGAACCCCTCATGACCAGGGATTTCCCTCAGCGACTGGACCTGTTGAAGACATATACTGTCCCGTTTACTGAAATAATAACGAACGGTACATTGCTCACTGGATCCGTCATAGCGAAGATGATCGATGCGCGTATTTCGAGGGTCGCAATATCATTGGACGGCGCCACTCCTATTATCTATGAATCTATTCGTCATGGGGCTAAGTTTGATAAGGTGATCAATAATATCAGAATGTTGAATTCAATAAAGAAGGAGAAGAAATCGGACTTGCCCGGCCTTCGCATTAACCATGTGCTATCGGATTTGAACATAGATGGATTTGACTTATTTCTCGACCTGGCGGAATCTCTCGAAGTCCATGCAATAGATGTGCGCACGATATCGCCGTTTCGGAATGTCAAGTATCGGAAAAAGGAAAATAAATCATTTTTCCAAAAAATAGAGCGCATCAGGGAGAAATTGCGGTACTGGACGCAAAAAAACGGGGTCGAAGATGTGGGATATTTGAGACCCCGGGCTGAAGAGATCCAGTTGAAAGACGAAGCAGGCGAAAAGGTGACGTGCCGGCGTCCGTGGGATACTGTGGCTATCCATCCTAATGGAGATGTATTTCCATGCGTAACGTGGTCCCGACAGGGGGGAGGCAATATATCCGAAAAGAGTTTTGAAGAGATATGGAATAGCTCTGCCTTTGGCGCGATACGAAGAGAGTTCGAAGAACGAAAACCCGGAATCGACTGTTTATATTGCACAATAAGGGAAAAAGACGGTGAGAGCGAAGACGATTGTTTCTTCACTATGTTAAACAAACGCCCGCCCAAACGGCCCATACGTGAATCTCTCGCCGAATTAATCAGGGGAATGCTTCGAGCGCATAGATAAGCGAATAGAATTTAGTATTCACGGAGATAGCAAAAATGGCGACGATAAGGGAGCTGCGCAGATTACAATACTATTTTATCGATTTACCCTTGTGGACATATGGATACAGAAGCCATGCGATAGAACGACGCCGGAAGCTGTTTAACCCCGCCGAGCATTTGAGCGAACCTTTAGATCCGGTCCTAAAATGATCTCGGTTGTGATCGTAAATTACCATTCTGTAAGACAGACAGAAAGGGCCATTAAGTCCCTTTTGCAGGGCGGGGTGGAAAGAGAAATCATCGTTGTCGATAACAGCTGCACAACCGGCGAGAGGGAAGTTCTTGATGAGATGCGGAGGTCGTACGGATTCAGTCTTATCTGCAACGACGAGAATCTTGGGTTTGCGAGAGCATGCAATCAGGCATATGCCCGCTCGCGGGGAAAGTATATCTTTCTCCTGAATCCGGATGCATTTGTCATACCCTCTTGCCTTGGCATATTGAGAGACTTCCTTGAGAATACGCCGACTGCCGGCTCGGCATCTCCCCAAGTTTACTGGGATGACGAAATGCGATACTTTTTCCCCCATTACACTCTTCCGTCCCCGTCAATGGATCTTTGCGTGCGGCTGTCGTCCCTCTCCCGGATGTTCAGGACCATTTATTCGCTCTCCGAAAGACGGAGGAACCTTGAACTCTGGAAATCTTCAATTCCTGTTAGGGTAAAAAATCTCCATGGCGGAGTTGTCATGGTAAGAAGGGTTGCGACGGAACAATCCGGTGGACTCTTTGATGAGAGGTTTTTCTTGTTCTATGAAGATACCGATCTTTTTTTCCGACTGAGAAAGAGAGGGTACAGCCTTTACACTGTTCCTGAAGCAAAGGCGGTGCACAATTACAGCCACAGCGGGAAGAAGCTGGAGATCATGTCCCGTACGGCACGTCTTTACTATGAAAAACATTTCAGCAGAAGCCTTCTTTTGAGGATCATGTCTTTCTTCCCCGAGGGGTCTCCTGAAGGCCCATGTCACGATTATGGGATATGGAATACCCCGCCGACATTCCCTGTCCCCAAAGCATTCCAGGACGGGTATCTCTTCGAGTGGAGCCCCAACCCATTATTTGTCCCTTCAATCGGCTGCTTCGGCAAAGGGGGAGAATTTACCCTTTCACGGCAGGTCTGGGATCTGCTTGATGACGGCAGGTATTTCAGTCGCTTTTCGCCTCCATCAAAGAGGATTGGGAAATATATAACAGGCTATTTGGAGAAGAGAGTATGAATTTCACTATTCGGAACTACCATCCCGGAGATGAAGATAAGATCATTGCAATGTTCAATGAGGTCTTCGGACAGAAGCGCGATCTCGCGTACTGGTACTGGAAATATAGAGACAATCCGTACGGATCTTACCGGATCAGCCTTGCTGTCTCGGAAGACGGTAAGCTCGGAGCCCACGGCGCCGGTTACCCAGTGAAGATTTATTCCTTTGTTCCCTCTGAAAAGCCTATGGAGATGAATACGTATCAGCTCGGCGACAAAATGACGAGGAAAGCGTATCGGTCCGTTGGATTTGGGAAAAGCGCGTTAATCGCGCGTGTCTACGCTCAGTTCAGGGAATCATATGTGAATGATACTGTTCCTTTCTGTTATGCGTTCGTAGCGCATCATAGTTTGCGCTTTGGTTTGAAGGTCCTGCAGTATATGGATATGGAGCCTGTTCCCTACAGAAAAATCTCTCTCAGCCATTTGAAGAAATCGACCGGAGGCTGGCTAAAAAGAATCTTCTCACCGGCAAGAGTTATGGAGGCGTCCTCGATAGGAGCTCACTGGACGGATTTCTTCTATTCCGTTGCAGCCGACTACCAATGTCTTGTCAAGAGAGATGCTCCTTATCTTACCTGGCGGTATCTCGATAGGCCTGACAGGAAGTATCTTATTCTTTCGGTCAAGATAGGGTCTGCGCTTACGGGATGGGCAGTGTTTTTCAGAGAAGGCAAAAAACTGATTTGGGGAGATGCGCTCTTTAGGAAAGGAGATTCAGGATCCGTCAAAGCCATCCTTAACCACGTCTCCACTCATAAGGCTGCTCGCGGCGCAGATACTGTTGAATGCTGGTTTCCTCCGAGACCTCACTGGTGGGATGGCATACTGGAAGAACTTGGTTTTAATAAAGAAGTTGAACCTAACAACATCCATTTCACCGTTCCCATGTATCATGATTCGCGGTCAGTTGAGATGATTAGAAAATATTTTTATTACACGGTCGGGGACAGCGACCTTTTTTAATAAGGAAGATCGTTGAGAAGTTCTTAATCCTCATAATGACTGAACTCTATTTTCTGATTGCCGGGAATCTTCAGGACGAATTCGGGAGAGGTGACAGCCTCTCCTCTCTGTGAATGATAGAAGATTTTGATATAGACTATATCCGGCTCATCTTGATTCACTTTGCCCAGCATAATCGAACCGTTAGGTCTCAGCACTGATTGATTATAATAAAGACCGCTCACTGGTCCGCGCAATACGGTATACAAAATGTGTTTGTCGGGGCCAAAATCCCAGGCGAGTTTATAGTCATCAACGATTATTCTGACCGAAAAAGGGCCTTGTTTAAACTTCTCCTGGGACGCCCGTATTTCTTTGTAGGGAATGTCAATGCCCGATTCTCTTATCTCTTTTAATTTTTCGGGAGCAGCATAATTAAGAAAGTTTGCCGGAGGGACAATGCGAGTTCTTATTTCCTTCCCGAAGAATTCGCGGTTTATCTTTTGAAGACTTTCATAAAACCAGAGTGGCTGTTCAGCACACATATATTTTTTCTCCGAAGCGACAAAGACAGCCCCTGTTTCTTTTGCTGCAAGTCTCTCGCTATGAATGGCGGACAAGAGCCGCGAATCCTGCCTGATGAATATCGCAAGAATAATGAGGTATGTCAAGAAAAGAGCGCCTTTGCATACCTTCATGTCCTTAACGGCCGGCAGCTCCATAAGAACGCAGACAGCGCAAATCAGGAAGACAGCTATGTGGAAAAAGTATCTACCGCTATAATAAGATTCATCCATTATGTTTGTGACCGGCAGTATAGGAAGGCTGAGAATTAGGAAGATGAGGAGCATTCTTCTGTACTTAAGAGAAAGGACAAAAGCGATGAAGAGGAAAACGTACAAGAAGATATAATAATCTCCAAACCAATGCGAAGAGAAGAAGCTGATCACCTTATAGAAAAGCGGCAACATTACGCTGAGATTAATGGACTCATTGCTCGGATAGCCCCCGATACCACCCATAATCCATACCCTCCAAGCCGTATAAAGCGCTAAGCCGAGCCAGAAGGGAAGGGTGTATTTAAGGCGTTTCAACATAGCCCCTGTTGAAAGCAGAATAGCGACCGCAGGAAGCACTACATAGACCTCCTTATTCAATGAGGCAAGGATATAGCAAATGCCTGAAGCAACCGAAATCCTTTTCTTTCGCTCTCCCGTGACAAAAAAGGTGAGGCCGAGTAACGCCCAGAAAAGGCCTTCAAGGTAATGACGTGTAGAAAACCAGCTTGTAATGGTAAGGGTAATCGGGCTCAACAAGAAAAGCAAGACGCCGAAGAGCGCCGGGTTCCTCTGCACATAAAGCCTCAGGAAAAAATACAATGCCACCGATGCTGCGACTAAAGAGAGCAGGCTGTGAATCGAATATCCGGTTGGATTTATTTTGAAAAGCATCCAGTCGATTCTGAAAGAAGCGCCGAGCATCGGTGTGAAATTGCTCGCCATTGACCTGTATCCCTCGGGGACGAAGAATATTTCCGTGAATCGGTGTGTCGCAGACGACCAAATCCATTGGATATCGTCGGAGAAAAACCAGTTTTTCGTAAGCGGAAAGTAGAAAAGCATCAGAGTGACGGAAATCGCAATAAACAACATCGCTCTGACAAGTATTTCTCTTCTGGAAATTATTGGATCCATGTTATTGTTATACTGTAAGAACCGCCGGGAAGGATTTTCTATTCAAAGTCCCATCTTTTATAAATCTGATAATAGGTGTCGATACTTTTCACCTTCTCATAGTTAGCCGACAGTTGGTTATCGAGGACAGTCTTGAAGTTTTCAAGGTGCTTCGGCCTGAGAAGCCTTTCAGTCTTATTCTTCATGCGCTCGAAGGTGTAGCGCCAGATTTAATCTTTTCGCAGGCGGCGATAAGTCTCTTCCCCACGTTCTCTTTAGTAAATTTTCCGGCAACCTCCAATCCCCGCCGCGCAAGTCTCTCTCGCAAGGGCCTGTTTCGCATTAGTTCGCCGATCGCCTCGGCGAGGGCGTCACTATCAGAAGGCTCGACGAACAGAGCGTAGTCCTGGGGCTCGTCAAAGGAAGTGTGGGAGGATATCCTGCTCAGTATGGTTGGTACTCTACAGCCTATCGCTTCCAGAGCAGGCAATCCAAACCCTTCTTCCTCTTTTGACATCGAGACGAGGATATCTGCATTCCTGTAAATTTCACCCATGGCAAGATACGGCACGTGGAAATGATATACGCTAGGTTTTATGATCTTTATTTCGTCATCCGAAAGGGGGAATTGAGAGACCCTTATGAGGTTGAGCGGAATGGAAAGACGAAGTCTGGCTATCGAGATCCCCTTGAGAGTTGTTCGGATATTTTTTACATCAGCCTCAAATGGGCCTATTACCAATACATTCGGGACATCGGGGTCACTGGGGGGACGTTTTTCTTTCGGTGGGTAAAAGATATCCCTGTTCACCATCTGGCCTACGTAATAGGTCTCTGCAGTGAATCTCTCCACAAGGAATTTGTTTATATGGGGTGAGACCGTGAGTTTTGGGATTCTATAGGAGTAGACTTCATCTATGGCTGCTTTAAAAGGGTGCAACTCTTTAAAAGCTCCTTCATATCCCTGGCACAGATGAATCACTATCCCCTTTTTCGCCTCATGGGCAGCCTTTACCGTCGGCCAGTAAGTTCCAACAACGATGTCGGATTCGGGTATAGTGGAAGCATCGAAATGAGGTACTTGTTTAACCCGTATTCTGAGGGGATACCAAGTCGGCCCTTTATCTTTTGAGAGAATGAGCACTTCGTAGCCCGCGTCGGAGAGGAGTTCGGCCTGTTCAAGGGCAACCTTGGTGCCGCCCCATAGTTCGGTACTTTCAAGGAGATACGTTATCCTCAGCGGCGAGGACATCAGAACGGTTTCATCTGTTTGGCGACGACGTAATAGCCGTGGTAGAAAATATCCTCGCTGATGTTTTCCAATCTTATGTATTTCTTCAGCATAGTCGATACCTGCTCTTTGAGGTGCAATGGAAAATCCTGAGGCCTCATTTCCTCTATAAAATATCCACTTTTAGTAAACATGTTCTCTATGGATGCCCTCGTAAAGAATCTTATGTGAGAGATGCATAGAAGTCCGAAGGGCACGTAATCCCATCTTCCTCTGAGGAGATCCAGGATTATCGAATAATGTCCGGTATTCGGAATAGAGGCAATTACAATTCCATCGGGCTTGAGCCATTTTCGGGCATTTTTCAGAACGCGCCAAGGGTCAAACAGATGTTCTATTATGTCGGCAAATATGATGACGTCCAGGTCTCCGTCAAACGGGAGGTCTGACTTCTCTATATCGACGCAGAAGACTTTGTCGAGCTTTTCCATAGCAATCCGGGCCGCGTTCTTGTTGATTTCTGCACCGAAAACTTTGCACCCTCGCTCCTTCTTGATTAATTCTCCCGTTAGCCCTTTTGCGCAGCCGACATCAAGGACTTTTCCTATGCCATGCGGAATTAAAGGTAAGATGTCATCTCTTCGGAATGCGAAGTAGTCGCCGAATCTGTGCACGAGGGATGAAGGCACAAGGGCGCTTTTCAAAAGAACGGGGATTTCGTCAAGCTTAGCTTCAAGCGGGAGCTTGAGAAGACTTTCAGTGCGCAGTACGTAAGCCAGGGGAGGGATCTTGGAATTGCGCACATAGGAGCCCGCATGTTTTTCCATCATCAGGGCCGCCACGTCGTTGAAGGTCAGGGGAGAAAAATACGGCATGTCCACTTCAAAGACGTCGCCGCAGACAGGCGAAACGAGCTCAAACTCTCTCTCCAAAGCCTCTTTTAAAGGTTTCAGCCAGTTTTCTGAGTAACAAACCGTGTCATTCAGGGAAATGGCGACAAGAGGAGAATCGGACTTCTCCAGGATCTTCTTAATGGTTGTGTTTCCGGGTTTTTCTGAGACAATGGTTATGGGAGAATGATCGGGACAGAACGTCTCCCTTGACACCTTTTTGAGCAGTACCTCTTCCATTGAGGTCTCGGCGAGCGGCTTTTCCAAATAAATAAAGGTGACCTCATCCCCTGCTGATCTCGTCATAATGTCAGACAAATATTTTCTTATCCGTTATTCCAGACAGACAAACTCATGATTGCGCATATTTTTTAGTATATCACATGAAGGCAAACCATTGCCTACAGAGAACTCTTCGAAAGGACGAGATTCTTGGGTCTGTCAGCGGTCTTTACCGGGGCTTAAAGAGCCGTTGACATCAGGGGGAACCGACCTCGGTGACGGATTTCCCCGGACATGATCGGCAGGCTGTTTTCGCGAAAGCACAATATAGCGAGGTTGCCACGCAATTTGAAGATATGTTAAAACATACTGTAGAGAATTCTGAAGAGGGGAAAGCCAGAAGCAATTATGAGTGGGAAGCGATCCATTAAACGAGAAGAAGAAAAAGGCAACATTTCAGGTAATAAGACTAATAATACGAATCTCTTTCCTGTTGTTCTCCTTTCGGGCTTAGTTCTCTTAACCTTTCTTGCTTATATAAGATCCCTCCATGCCCCTTTGTTCTTTGACGACCTCATATATATCAGGCCTTTGATGTTGAAAAGTATTATGCATAGCCTGTCGTTAAGTGTCCGTTCTGTTTCCGTGCTATCTTTTGCGCTGAACTACCACTTTTGGGGTATGAATCTTGTTGCGTTTAGGATTACGAACCTAATCTTTCATATTTCTTCTGCCCTTTCGGCCTCTTATCTGACCTATATCACTTTAACCCTTCCCTCTGTGAGGGATATAAATAAGAAGTTTGGAGAGGGGGAAACCCCTCTGTATATAGCTCTTCTTGTTGCAACGCTCTTCTTGCTTCACCCTATACAGACTTCGACGGTGAATTATATCACTCAAAGAATGGCCATAATGGCCGCCATGTTTTCCTTTGTCGGCCTTATTTTCTATATAAAAGGGGTTACCAACAGAGGGAAGAAGTTCATGCTTTTTTATAGTCTCTCAGCCCTTTCATTTGTTCTCGCCATATTTTCGAAGGAAAACGCGACGATGGTTCTTCTTATGCTTCCGGTTTTTGACCTCTTTTTCCTTTCATCATTCCGGTGGTCGGAATTCAGAAAGAGGTTTATCACGCTGTCGGTCCTTCTAATATCCATGGCGTTGATCGTGACCTTCAGGCTGGGGGCGACCGGATTCATAGAAAAGATTATCGCCGTTCTCTCAAACCCAAATCGCCCGATGGAAGGATACGGATGGTCAGGGATGGGCATCAACTGGACCCCTATTGAATATCTGTTGACTGAATTAAGGGTGGTCTCAAGATATATCTTTCTCGTCCTAATCCCCGTCCCCTCATTTATGACATTTGATTATTCCAATGCTTATCCTCTATCAAAGAGTCTGCTGAATCCTGTTACGACGCTGGTCTCCTTCTTTTTCCTCGCGTCGCTTTTGTTTTTGTCCCTGAGATACAGGAAGAAGATCCCCTTTATTTCTTTCGGGATATTGTGGTATCTGGTGACTATTTCACTCGAGAGTTTCATAGCGCTCGGACTGGACCCATACTTTGAACATAGAAACTATCTGCCGAGTTACGGGCTTTTTCTTGCTTTGGCTACCCTTCTGTCGTATGTGGATAAGCCATGGATCAAAATAAGTAAAGAGAAGATCATCCTGTTTGCGGTGGTTTCTTTGTTTGTTCTGACTTTTGTGAGGAATGGTGTATGGAGGGAAGGAAGGCTCCTCTGGGAAGAAGCGGTTGAGAAAGCGCCAAACAATGTGAGGGCCCGTGTTAATCTGGGAGTTGCTTATGTGGATAATGGTCTGATAGACAAAGCGCTCGAACAATACCAGACTGTTTTAAAAATGCAGCCGGATAACCCGGAGGCCCATCTCAACCTGGGAGAGGTCTTTTTCAGGAAGGGTTTGGTAGATGAGGCGATTGAGGAATATCAAAAAGCCCTGAACTCAGCTCAACAGGTTCGTGCCCTTCATAAAACGGACACCTTGATAGAGAGAACCAATTCCGACATCTATTATAACCTGGGAACGGCTTTTCAAAAGAAAGGCTTGACGGATAAGGCTATTGAGCAGTATCAGACTGCCTTGAAAATAAGACCTGATTTTGCCGAAGCCTATGTAAATCTTGGAATTATTTATGGGGAGCTGGGTTCCATGGATAAAGCGATGGAACATTTTCGGGCCGCTGTGCAACTGGATCCCGATTTTGCGAAGGCACATTATAATCTGGGAACCGCCTTGCATAAAAAAGGATTGGTGGAAGCAGCCGTTGAACAATATCGGATTGCTTTAAAGTTGTATCCCAAATACGCTGAGGCCCACAGCAATCTGGGCTCTGCTTATAGGGATCTGGGCTGGACCGATAAAGCGATAGAACATTTTCAGACCGCTATAAGATTAAAGCCCGATTTTGCTAATGCCCATGCAAACCTTGGGGCTGTTTTTTTTGAGAAAGGGTTAATAGATAAGGCAATTGAAGAGGACCAGGCCGCTTTAAAATTACAACCTGATCTCGTAGAAACGCGCAAGGAATTGGGGAACGCCTTTTATAAGAAAGGGTTGATGGACAGGGCAATTGAGCAGTACCAAATTGCTTTAAAATTACAACCTGATCTCGTAGAAATGCACAAGAAACTGGGGAACACCTTTTATAAGAAAGGGTTGATGGACAGGGCAATTGAGCAGTACCAAATTGCTTTAAAATTACAACCCGATTCAGGTGAGATGCATTATAATTTGGGTGTCGCTTTTTATAATAAGAGGTTGATGAATAAGGCTATCGAACAGTATCAAATTGCCCTGAAATTAAAACCCGATTTTGCTCAAGCCCATAATAACCTTGGGAGCGCCTATGTTGAGTCAGGTTCGATAGACAAAGCGATTGAGCATTATCAGACAGCCATGAAATTAGATCCGTCCAATCCGCTTTTCCGCGATAACTTGGCTAAAGCCTACGGAATGAAGAACTCAGTCGGCAAGGCTGGAGGCAGTTCAGGGAATTCGAAGAAGAAATGAGACTTATCGAGTGAAGGCGTTTTTTTTGAATGTTTTTAATGGCAGGCATATCCTCAGAGCTATGGTCATTAAAGACATAAAGTCAAGATACACAGGTTCTCTCTTTGGACCGCTCTGGATAATAGTTACCCCTCTTTATCAGATACTCCTTTATACGTTTCTTTTTTCCACTATATTGAGAGTCCGGTTCGACGAGGGCGCCGGGACCTCATCCTTTGTGGTTTACCTTCTTGCAGGGATGATCCCATGGCTTTTCTTCTCGGAAGCGACGATGAGGGGAATTTCTGCCTTCATCGACAATGCGCATATAATAAAAAAGGTGAAATTTCCGATGGAGGTTTGTGTTGTGACGGTGGTTATCTCATCTGCGGTCACCTTTCTCATATACATGATCTTTTATCTTGTCATGCTCATCTTTATGGGCGTTCTGAAACTCCAGACAGTTTCGCTCTTCATTTTGCCCGTAGCGATTCAGGTTCTGCTTACTCTCGGACTTTCACTCGGGCTGGGGAGTATCGCGGTTTTTTTTAGGGATATAACGACGGTGAGCGTTATGGTCCTGAACTTGGTATTTTTTTTGACGCCTATTGTTTACCCTGCAAACGTAATTCCTGAAAAGTTACGTGGGCTGTTCAATATCAACCCGTTTTATTTCATTGTCGAGATGTACCGGAGTGTGCTGGTGAGAGGAAAACTTCCTGACGCAGTTTCGATTTTTTATCCGTCCATCTTCGCGATAGTAATATTTCTTGCGGGGTATTACATTTTTAATAAGACAAAAGAGGCGTTTAAGGATATTCTGTGATGAACGGTTTCGGATTCTCAGTAAAGGCAGAAGGGCTTACAAAGGAATATCATATTTATGACCGTCCTTCGGAGAGACTGAAGGAACTGTTTCTTAAGATGAGAAAACACAGAGTTTTCAGGGCCCTCGGCGCTTTGGACATCGAGGTACGCAAGGGAGAGACGCTAGGTATCATAGGAGAAAACGGTGCCGGCAAGAGTACTTTCCTCAAACTCGTTGCAGGCGTTATCGAGCCGTCGTCAGGGATGATCAAGGTGGACGGCAAGATTTCATCGATACTGGAGCTCGGGACAGGGTTTAATCCTGAATTTACTGGAAGAGAAAATGTGCTTCTCAATGGCGCGCTCCTTGGCCTTTCATCCGGCGAAGTAAACAACAGGATGGAAAGTATAGTGAGATTCGCGGATATCGGGGATTTCTTTGATATGCCGGTGAAGATGTACTCATCGGGAATGTATATGAGGCTTGCTTTTTCCCTTGCCGTTCACGTCGATGCGGACATTGTTTTAATAGACGAAGCTCTTGCCGTCGGTGACGGTGCTTTTGAAAAGAAGTGTATTGACAGAATATGGGATTTGAAAAAGAATGGAATTACAATACTCTATTGTTCTCACTCTCTATATACTGTGGTAAACTTCTGTGACAGGGCGGTTTGGTTCAAAGAAGGCAGCGTGCAGTGTATCGGCGGTACAAAGGAGGTAACCTCAAGATACGAGGACTATTTAAGGGAGAAAGAACGTATCGAAGAGGCGGAAAGGCCCGTAGCTTTGAGCGAGGGCAGTGAGAAAAAAATAGCAGAGGTGAAAAATATCAGGCTCGTGACTGATGGGCATCCGGTGGGGATTTCTTTGCTGTATTCATCTGATATCGAGGTCGTCGTGGATTTTGAAATCCTTGAAGATGCAAAGGTTCATGTAGGCTTTGCGATAGACAGGAACGATGGCCTCTGTTGTTACGGGGGTAGTATGCTGAAGCGGGGAATCAAACCCTTTCATGGACCAGGCCATAAAAGGGTATCCATCTTTTTCAAGAACCTTCCACTCCTGAACGGTGCATACAAGTTTGTCATTTTCCTGATGGACGAAACCGGTATATGTCTCTTTGACAGAAGGGAATCACCCATCGTGAAGGTGAGCACGGAAGAAAAAGAGTGGGGTGTATGCTCTATGGACCATGAGTGGAAAAGGTGATGTTACCCAATATTGACTGGCCGTTGCCTAAATAATTTTTAGAATCTATAATCGAATACGGTATGATGCATAATGAGGATTCACGTGTCTGTGGAGTGTGACAATTAGTTTTTCCGCTTTTATCTGGTAGGCGAAGGACGGGTACGCGTTGTCCCTGGTTGAGATCCCCTGCGCTGTATCGGGGGTGCCGCTCCCGGCGGTTGCGGGTGTCCGGGCGCGGGCGCAGCAGATGCAGCGGGCGTGGAAGGCGCGGTTGTCCTTTCTCGTGGATGATCGCTGATCGCTACGATTATCTTTTCATTACCCCGTATCATGGTCACTTTATCGGGTTCTATCTCTTTTAGTGTAAAACCGCTGAGTGAGTCGCCTTTTTTCATGGCCGTTTGTCTTTTTCCCCTCCCTGCCGTATTCCTCGGCGCTTTAGCATCTTCGAGGTAAGCCAGGCTTACCCCATCCGTTATCAGAGTTCCGAACAGTAAAAAATCCGGCTTGGGCAAAGGTTCTTCAACCTTTTTCTCGACGGGGATCTTTCTTTCGGGGTGGAAGAGATTCTCGTCGGTGATTAAGGTATATTCCGCGATAGACGGGGTCTGTGCCTGTGTTTCTTCGTCCTCCACAGTTTCCACATTTTTTTTCGGGGAGGGCGTTGAAAATATGACTTTTACCTCAAGCAACGGCAAGAGGATGTAGGAAGCAAACAGCGTTGCAACAGATATTAATAGTATGTTAATTAAACTTATATTTCTTATGACTGATTTTAGATACATTTTAATGAACCGGATATAATAAATTTTACCACAAAGGGAGCCGGCAATGCTGTCACCCCTGCTTATTAAGATGCCCGGCATATTATGATAATCTTTAAAATTATGATAATATAAAAAACAAGCTCGTAATAATTGTAATAATAACGACATGAAATGTAAAATCTCTCCTACCCTTCCTTATTCCAAAGGGAGGTCGAAGCGACTCTGCGCGAAGACTCGCTGCAATAATACCCCTCTTTGATAAAGAGGGGAAAGGGTAGTTTATGATTCATATCTGTCCGATTTTGAGACAATTAATAATCGGCTTAAGCATGAAAGGCGATGATGAAAATATTAGTTGCTGACGACGACAAAAATCTTAGGAAAGTCCTTGTGAATGAACTTTCCGAGAGCGGCTTTGAGGTCTGTGAGACGGACAACGGCATTAAGGCGATGGAGTTTCTCGAAAAAGAAGAATATGATATTTTGCTTTTAGACCTGAATATGCCCGGGCTTGGCGGTATTGATGTCCTGAAAAAAGTTAAGGACCGGGAGATCCCTACTGAGGTAATAATCCTGACGGCCCATGCCACGGTATCTACAGCAGTCGATGCGATGAAGACAGGCGCGTATGATTATATGACGAAGCCCTTCCAGGTAGATGAACTCATGGCGATTATCGAGAAGGCATATGAGAAGAAGAAGCTCATTAATGAAAATCTTCTCCTGAAATCCCAGATAAAAAGACAGACGAAAACAAAGGAGATTATTTACAAGAGCCGGCTTATGTTCGAAGTCCTGGAAAATGTGAAAAAGTTTGCCGTATCGGATTTGCCGATTCTTATTTCCGGTGAAAGCGGCGTCGGCAAGGAACTCATCGCAAGTACTATACATGAGGTTTCAAAAAGATGTGACGGGCCCTTCATTCCGATTAATTGCGGCGCCATCCCCGACACAATGCTTGAAAGCGAACTTATGGGACATGAGAAGGGCGCATTTACAGGCGCCTATATAAAAAAGTTAGGGTTATTGGAAATAGCCAACCACGGTACTTTGTTTCTTGATGAGATAAGCGAACTGGATTTGCAACTTCAATCAAAACTTCTCAGGGTCATTGAGACGGGAAGCTTTTTCAGGGTAGGCGGCATTAAAGAAATTAAGGTTGATGTAAGGTTTGTATCCGCTACAAATAAAGACCTGAAAAAGGACATTGATTCCGGTGTTTTCAGGCCCGATCTTTATTACCGCATAAGCGCGTTGACTATCCAAATCCCTCCACTGAGGGACAGAAAAGAGGACATTCCGTTGATCGTTGATCATATCATCAGGAGTAATGCTTCCTTCAAGAACAAAAAAGTCAGCAGGAAGGCATTGGATATCCTTTCGGAATATTCATGGCCGGGGAATGTGAGAGAATTGCAGAATGTTATCCACAGGGCTTTATTTTTATCAAAAACTAACGTAATAGAACCCCATGATTTACCACCCGATCTCATGTCCGACCGGAAGATTTCCGGGCAGAGACTCGAAGATATAGAAAGAGAACATATCCTTAAAGTTTTTAGGGAAGTGAACGGACAAAAAAGAAGGGCAGCCGAGGTACTCGGGATAGACCCAAAGACATTGTACAGGAAGTTATCTTTTTACGATATAAAGGAATAAGTATCAGCCCCTGTATTTACTGCTGTCTGTTCGGCCGTGTAGCGCAAAGCATGATACGGATACCGGTGTCATACTGAATATGTTTCATTATCAATAAAGAAATGACTGACAACCCTATCAAAATTCTGTTGATCGAAGACAACCCGGCGGACGTCGAATTGGTAAAGGAAATGATCTACGACGTGAAATCAGTCCAATTCGAGTTTTCCCATTTTGACAAGTTGGGCTCTGCTTTAGACTTTTTATCCAACCGGAGTGTGGACATTATTCTGCTGGACCTTTCACTGCCGGATGCGCACGGGATCGATACCGTTATCAGAACACGGACCGTTCTGCCGGGTGTCCCCATTGTGGTAATGAGCGGCCTGGGGGACGAAGAGACTGCAATCAAGGCAGTGCATGAAGGCGCGCAGGACTACCTTGTTAAGGGGCAGGTGGATAGCAATCTGCTGGTCCGCTCTGTGCTGTATTCGATTGAACGCAAACAGGCGGAAGAAGCGCTGCGTAAGTTGAACGATGAACTGGAGACGCGGGTCCAGCAGAGGACTGAAGAACTGCTGAAGATGAACCGGGCGCTTCAGGAAAGCGAACGAAAGTACCGCATGCTGATAGAACAGGCATCAGACGGAATATTTATTCTGGACCACCTGGGCAATATCGCTGATATCAATTCAACAGCATGCCGGATGCTCGGCTTTACCCGGGAAGAGCTTTTGCTCCTCAACATTAGAGAGCTTATCCCCGTAAAAGACCTTGCGGCTGTCCCGCTGCGTATTAATGATGTCCTCGCGGGAGAAAAAGTGGTCATTGAAAGGAGATTCCGGCGCAAAGACAATGCGTTAATCAATGTGGAAATAAGCGCTAATATACTCAATGACGGCAGGGTGCAAACCATCGTTCGGGACCTTACCGAGCGCAGGAAGGCTGATGAAGCGTTGCGCATGAGTAAGGCAAGTCTTGCCATGGCCCAGCGGATTGCACATGTCGGGAGTTGGGACTGGGATATACAAACAAAAGAATTGACATGGTCCGACGAGATCTATCGTATTTTCGGGCTGATACCCGGGCAATCTGTTGCGACATACGACGCGCTTGTAAATTCTGTTCATCCTGAAGACAGAGAATTTATGAAGAAGGCCTTGACTGAGGCATTATACGGTAAACCTTACAGTATAGAACACCGGATCGTACTCCCTGACGGCTCAATTCGGGTTGTCCATGAACAGGGAAAAGTTACCTTCGGAGAGAGCGGCGAACCGGTACGAATGCACGGAACAGTCCAGGACATTACAGATAAAAAAGAAAAAGAACTCCGACTTCATATGACCGAAAAGCTTGCTGCTCTCGGACAGATGGCCTCCGGCATAGCGCACGAGATAAACAACCCCCTTGCGACCATAGGGGCATGCTCTGACGGTTTGCTTAACAGGCTGAAAAAAGGACGGTTTGACGATGAATTATTTGAAAACTATTTAAAAATCATTAATGAAGAAGTTATAAGGTGCAAGGGCATTACGACGAGCATGCTTTCTTTTGTAAGGGAAGCGACCTATGAAAGGAAAGATGTAGATATCCATTCTATCCTTGACAATACCCTTGAGTTGATCACTCTTCAAGGCAGGTTAAAAGATATTGAAGTAATAAAAAACTATGAAGGTATGTTAATCGTTCGTGGAAGCGAGGGGGAACTGAGACAGGTTATTTTGACAATTATTGTGAATGCCCTCGACGCCATGAGAGACAGAGGCGCCCTCACCTTAAGCACAGGCATAATCCCTTATGGCCCTATTGCCCCGGACAGCTTTGAAAATGACGAAGAGAAAGGCGGAGACAGAGGTGTGTTCATAAAAATCTGCGATACAGGTCCGGGTGTGCCTCCCGATATTACGAGCAGGATCTTCGACCCATTTTTTACGACCAAATCAACTGAAGGAGGGGTGGGACTCGGGCTTTCCATAGCTCATAAAATCATTAAAGACCATAGCGGCACTATCACAGTTGCCTCCGGGAAAGACAGAGGCACTGTTTTTGAAATAATATTACCCGCATAACTTTTATCGGAAAAGAAGAAGCAGCTTGAACTGATAAAAATCCGGTATAAAAGGTTCTCTTATTTGCCGGTTGTTATGGCAGATATGTCTAATTTTACTACTTGATCTCTCGGGTCTCTGAAGTTTCTGACCCTGATATCAATATCTTTTACAACAAGATAAGGGGTCCTTGTCTCTATAGCGTAAAGTATGTCCCTCAGCGCCCTTGGATCCGGTAAAATCGTGTCCATACTTACCGTTACAACCTTGAACTTGCCGAGGTCTTCAGGTTTTACCGTCCGCTCGCTTGATATCGTTCCTCCGCTGCGGGTCACAATGTCTTTGACTGTGTCCTGCAATGTGGCGGCCACCAGAGAAAGGGTTTTCCCCTCTATAAGCTTCGAATTATTATCCTTTCTTTGTTCTTTCAGTGCGGCAAGTTTTTTCTCTAACTGGGGTTTTTCCGCTATAAGGGTTATGTATTTTTCGAGCGTCTTTGTTTTTACAGCCTGGCTTTCCTTAATGGAAGCCACCCCGGTCTGAATCCCCATAAAGACATACTGGTAAAAAAAGAAACCTGCTAATATAATCATGACGGGGATGCCGATGATTAATGTCCTATTCTTCTTCATCAGATGCCTCTTTTGTTTTTCCCGCGCCTTCTATCTCCATTTTTATGTTAAACCTGTCTGCGTTCATCCTTGTGTCCCTGAATGTAGGCGAAGAAAATTCAGCCTTTCTAAAATATTTTGACGCTTCGAGCTTTGAGAGAATTCCCGTGGCAGAAGCGGCATATCCCTCCAGTTCAACAGTTGTCGGTGAAATTCTCACCCTCGACAACCAGGCGCTTTTAGGCATAATTGACGTGAGTTCTTTGAGAATGTCTAATGCCATCGGCCTGTTTTCCTTGAAATTGTCGATGGTGGAAATTTCGGTATCCAGTGCTCCGATCTCTTTTTTCAAAGCCTCGACCTTTTTGACCTCTTCTTTCCTGAGCATAATCTGACGGTCGATTTGATGAAGCCTTTGTCCTTCTATCCTGAAAGGGGCGACTAAATAGAGTGCCCACATGACCAGTATTGAGATGATAAGGACTATGGTCAATGCCATGGGTGTCTTTGCTTTTTCATGATGCCCTTTGGAAAAAAGATTCAACCCTTTACCCTTAGGCCATAGTGATTCCAAAGCCCCGCCAAGTGCGGCATAAGGGATTTCTTTATTATCCCCTGGAAGGCCGATTTTTATGTCCGTATCATTCAGTATCTTTACAGGAAGATTTGCCTGTGATTTTAATAATTCTTTCATGGAAGAGCTTTTGTCTTTTAAAAGCGCTAAAATCTGCGACTGTTTTCCGCTCTGTTTAACGGCGTCTAAATGCGGAGCAATTTCCGTCAAAATCCGGGCTGTTTTTGCCTTGTCATCTTCTGTCGTAAAACTGCCGGTAACGACTCCGGATATTGAGCCGTTTAAAAAGAGCGCGCCCTCGTATCCGTCTTTCTTAATTTCCAAAAAAATAGAATTTGTATTGTTGTCCATGTAATTACACAAAGTTTTGATACCCGACAGATTTACTGTTAACCTTCCTGGGGAAATCCCTTCTTCCCTGAGGGCATCGATATACCGCCTGATAATGTCGGCCTTTGTCGCCACGATCAAGATGGAAATCTTTCCGGCATTTTCGTTCAGTATCCTGAAATCATAGTATGCGTCTGCTGAAGCAAACGGAGTAATCCTATCCAGTTCATATGAGACAGCGTCTGACAGGTTTTCTTTTACCGCTGCCGGAAACTCAGCGGTCTTTATAACAGTCCATGCTTTCGGGATGCACAGAGAGACCTCAGCCCCCAGGGCGCCAAGGTCATTTATGGCTAAGGACAATGAAGATGCTACGGCGTCCGGCTGAGGATATTTCCCTTCTTCAAAGGGATATTCTCTTGTACCATTTATCCTGATCTTTGAAAGGAATCTTGAGCCGTAAACTGCGGATAAGTTGCCCTCCTTAAGAGAAGCGGATAATGCTTTTGCAGGATAGATGCTGTCGTCTCCAAGGTTAAAAGAGAGTATTTTCCATATCGGCGCAGAGAGCCTTTGAAAAAAGCTTGAGGAAGTTGAGGCAAAAGCCGTTAATTTGGTAGTGATGGTCGAGCTGTTCATTGCTTTGAGGTCACAGGGCTTTTATAATAGACATACTTAAACAGATCGGAAGCGCTGATGTCGGATAGGTTAACCGTTGCCCTGATTGTATAGCCTCCTTTTTCATTCTCTTTGTAACCGGAAGCGTCTATCGTGAAGGTATTGGTCCCCTCAGTGCTGATATACGCCGACATCAAAGTATAGTTGCTGCCGAGAATTTCCTGGACATCCTGTATGCTTTGTATCTCCTTGGTCTGCCTGACGGCTATTATACCATCAGCAATGTCAGGAGACATACCGGGGATTGCCATCAGGACCTCTTTAGGCGCAGCATTTATATTAATCATGTTCGTCTTTGCATTGACAGTGAGGAAATCGATAAGGCCTCTTTTCTCGCTGTTTCCATAAAGAATTTCCGGCGTCACTCCTTTTACCAGAAGGAGCTCTTCTAAAGTATCAAAGTCGGAGTTTTTGGCTTTATAAGGATTCGGCAGTGACTGGTAATAATCACTCTCGGCCCCGTGAAGCCTGGTAAGGTCATCAGCGTCCTTCCAGTCCATCACCGAGTCCACAATAGTATCTGCTTCTTCAGCCGTGACCCCATAGTTTAACAAGAGATTTTTTAATACTAACTCAGATGTATTGTTTATGTCCACTTTCCCGGACTCGTCCGTGATCTTTACAGTGTAGTAGCCGCTTCCGAACTGGTCTTTATAGGCTGTGCCGTCTGTTTTCCATATCCCCAGGCCTTCAAGTTCAACGGTCTCATTCTTATGTTGGTTCCTGTAATATAGTTCCATTATTCCTCTTTCAATACCAGCTTCCGCAATAAACTTCTTTTCCATGCCGCCTTTAAAAGCCAGCGTCGCATTTGTCTCCGTCCTTGCCATAAATGAAAACGACATGACAATAACCAAGAGTATTGTCAGCACCCATAGCACCATCATCAGCGCAATGCCTTCTTCAGATGCCGCCGGATTTTCAAGTAATAATTTATTTTGCATGTTCATTATAATTGCATTAATTTCCTGCTGCGCGAATAGAAGCGCCGGCGCCAGCCAGACCCTCAGCTGTCCCTTGTGCCCGTAAGGGGATTATAAGTGCAAGGTCTCTCCCCCCTTCAATGAGATGCAACCTAACCTCTTTGGGGGTATTTGCATCGTCTGTCCATTGCTCTACCCATTTGCCTTCTTCTTCTGTCGGGTCTTTAAAAAAATATTCGAAATATATCCTTTCGAATGTATCGAAAAGCTTTGTCTCCCTTGTTCCTTCAAGTCCTACAACATTTTCCGAAGCATATAAAACCTGTCTTCCGTTATCTCCGGATTTCACTGAATAGGTGACGAGCACGTAACCTTTTTCCCCGCCCCATATGGAATAATTTGACGAAAACTGCATAAGCTCTCTCTCTCCCTTGAAATAGTATTTCTTGTTTTCGCCGTCTTCATAGGTGAGAGGAATATATGACTGGACCTGTGAGTCTATGAGGGTGAGCGATGACCTGGCCCTCTCGGATGTCTCAATTTTTTTCCCTCCCGATTCTACAGCCCGTGATCCGAGTCTCATGGCGCCCATGACAATCAATGTAATAATCCCGATTAATGCGATGGAAATAGTTAATTCAAGGAGGGTGAACCCTCTGTTTCCCCCGCTGATCATCCTGCACCGTGAACAAATCATATCTCTTTCTTTATCACCTTCATTGTTCTGAGTGTGAGCGCCCTTTCTTTTGAACCTTTTATCCAGCGGACTGTTAAGTCTATTTGAAGAAGCCTTACCTGCTGCAGGTTTTCGGTCCTCTCTTTCACGGCGTCGTTTATCGATACATCCATCCTGTAACCGTCATCAGTCGCCTCGCTGAATGATTTCTCGGTGAGTTTATCATCGCTCATTATCTCTCTCATCTTCAACTCCGCTCTGACGGCAGCTTTTACATAGTCTTCCGAGGCGGCAATAGACCTCAGATTTGCCGAGAAAAGTTGAAATACAACTGTTACCGCGATAGCCAAGATTGCCATGGCTACAAGGACTTCAAGAAGAGTGAACCCATTGTGTGCGCGTCTCTGTTGTCTCTGTTTCCGCTTCAGCAACTTGTGTCCTTTTTCTGTCTCATCTCACTTGATTACCACCGAGCCCACTACCGGGTCTGCCTGTATACTCGCCTGTCTTTTGGTGTCCCATAATACAACGGTCCCTCCTTCTACACTACCGGTGGCCTCTACTGTAAAATAATATTTCCCGGTTTGAATCTCTCCGGAGATCGGGTCTATGACTTTGATATAGATACCGGCAGGGATGTTTTTTGACTCATGCCCCTCTATCCCGTACTGTTTTGCATCCAGGTCTATTGTGACGGTTTGTCTTTCACCGTGGATCTGTGCGAGGTACCTGGCTTGTCTGATAGTGGTGGATATGCTCCTGACCGTGGCATTGAACTTATTTGAAGGAAGCGCGTTCGCAAAAAAAACCGCCGACAGGCCGAGGATTAAAGTCATCAGGAAAAGAACTATTATCAGTTCGAGTAAAGTGAACCCCTTATTATTCTTTTTTTTCGTCATATAAAAACACTAAATTTTGTTAAACAGGATTCAAGGGCTCAAGTATCAACGGAAAGAAAAAAGAATTCATTAATAACACTTTCACTTGAATCCCCGGACCCTTGGCTCTTTTCTACATAGGCAGGTCTGTTATGCTGAAAATGGCTAAAAGCATTGAGATGACAATAAACCCTATGATCATTCCCATGGTAAGAATCATCGCGGGTTCAAGAAGGTTCACGAGTTTTTTTATCGCCACATTCAGACTCTTTTCATAAGTGTAAGCTACTTTCATGAGCATGGTATCAAGCTGTCCGGTCTCCTCTCCAACCTTAATCATGGAGAGGGCCAAAGGCGGAAAGACGTTTGTCCCGGATAAAGGGCCCGCGATCCCTTTGCCCTCTTTTGCGCCTGCGGAGACAGTATCAATGGCGGCGGCGATTACCTGGTTGGTTATTACATCTTTCGCATTGTTTAACGCCTGAAGCAGCGGGACCCCGCTTTTGATAAGCGTCCCGAGCGTCCTGCAAAATCTCGCTGTCTCCAGTTTTTTAATAACGTCTCCTACCAGCTTGAGTTTGAAAGCGTCCCATTGGTATCTTCCCTTATCGGATTTGATATAACCCTTGAACATAATCCATCCGATTATTATCGCTGACAAAACAATCCACCAGAATGATTTCAGCGTATTGCTGAATGAGAGCAGGATCTTTGTCGGCAGCGGTAATGAACCGCCGAGTTCGGCGAATATGACGGAAAACTTCGGAAGCACAAAAGTCAGGAGCACTATGATCGACGCCCCTCCCGTTAAAAGAAGGATAGTGGGGTATATCATGACCGAAAGCACGTGGTCTTTTAAAGCCTTTGAAGATTCCAGGAATTCATTCAGTTTGTCCAGAACAACATCGAGCACGCCGCCGGCTTCACCTGCCCGTATCATGTTTATGTAAAGCTTGGTGAATACTTTCGGATGTTTCTGCAGCGCGTCGGAAAAAGAACTCCCTTCCCTGATTGACTTGAGGATGGACTGGACGACGTTTTTCATCTCTTTGTTTTCAGAGATTTCAGTGAGTATATTCAGACTCCGGTCCAGGGGCAGTCCTGCGGTCAGGAGCGCGGACAGTTCTGTTGTGAACGTCAGCAGGTCGGCTTTTGACGACCTCAGGGATATTTTATTTTGTATGCCTTCTTTGGGTGAAGCGACTTTTAACGGGATTACGCCTGTATTTTTCAGTCTTTCTATGGCAGACAGCTCGTCGGCAGCTTCGATGACGCCTTCAACAATTGTCCCGTCAACTGTGGTTGCCCTGTACGAAAAGACGGGCATCAGGCCTCCTGCGTTACTCTGAGGACCTCACTCAGGGTCGTCATGCCCTGAACGATCTTCTCTGCGCCGTCTTCGAGTAAGGTCCTCATCCCGCGCTGTTTTGCGACAGCCCTTATCTGGTTTGCATCCGCGATTTTCAGTATGAGCTTCCGTATATCATCATCAACCACAAGCAGTTCAAATATGCCGGCCCTGCTGTAGTAGCCCGTGAAAGCGCATTTCTCGCACCCTTTCCCATGATAAAGGGACGCAGTGCTGTCGATCCCGAAGAGCTTTAGTTCTTCGATATCTGCAGTGGACGGATCTACTTCTTTGCAGGAAGGACAGATGATTCTTACGAGCCTCTGGGCGAGGATCCCTCTGACAGTGGAAGAAAGCAGGAAATTTTCAACCCCCATATCGAGGAGTCGAGTTATCGCGCTGGGCGCGTCATTGGTATGCAAGGTCGAAAATACGAGATGCCCTGTGAGTGCAGATTGTATTGCTATCTCTGCTGTTTCAAGGTCCCTGATCTCTCCGATCATAATGATGTCGGGGTCCTGTCTGACTATATGTCTCAGTGTATTGGCGAAGTTCAAACCTATCTGCGGTTTGACCTGGATTTGGTTGACCCCCTTGAGCTGATACTCGACCGGGTCTTCAACGGTTATTATCTTCTTGTCCGGAGAGTTTATTTTGTCCAGTGCGCCATAGAGCGTGGTAGTCTTTCCGCTTCCTGTAGGACCGGTGACAAGGAAGATGCCGTTAGGTTTATTGATGAGCTGATTAAATATTTGTAATGTCCGGGGTGGGAAACCGAGAACGTCAAGGTCTATTGTTATCCCTTCTTTGCGGAGTATCCTCATCACAACGCTTTCGCCGTAAATAACAGGGATTGTGGATACCCTCAGGTCTATCTCTCTTTCGCCGACCTTAAGGCGTATGCGTCCGTCCTGCGGCAGCCTTCTCTCCGCTATATTTAGTTTTGCCATGATTTTTATCCTCGAAATAATAGCGGCCTGGAGCCTTTTGGGAGTTGACTCTATATCATGCAATACACCGTCTATACGGTATCTTACCTTCAATTCATCTTCAAAAGGCTCTATGTGGATATCGCTTGCCCTGCCCTCTACGGCCCTTGTTATGAACATATTTACAAGCCTTATGATCGGCGCTTCCGAGGCAAGGTCTTTCAAGTGCCCGATGTCCTCTTCTTCCTTGCGGAATTCGATGCCCTTCTCGCCCAGGTCTTCAATTATTCTGTTTATGTTTTGAGATTCCTGTTCATAAAACTTGGATATGTATTCTTCAACCGCCTTATTATCACATGCATATGTCATTACGTCCGCCGATGTTGCCACCCTGAGCGCGTCGATCACCGAGTTATCATCAGGGTTTGCCATTACCACCTTAAGGACATTATTTTTCATGTCTAAGGGAATGATCCTGTTTTCACGGATGAAACGCGATGATATCCCGTTGATGACAAACGGCACTTTGGGCAGATCTTCAGAGTTTAAGTAAGGGATGTTCTTAGTCATGAAATTTGATTTATTATATCACAAGCATTATTCAATACGCGCCTTCCGCTTTAAAAACCACTTTTATGGTCTTGAAGATTATTACGATATCAAGCCACAAAGACCAATTCATGACGTACCATGTGTCAAGCTTTACCCTGTATTTATTCCCGGTATTGCTCCTTCCTGATACCTGCCAAAGTCCTGTGATGCCCGGTTTCGCGCTAGAGATTACTTTGATGTTTTTTCCAATGTCTGTCCTTTCCCTCGGAAGGTAGGGTCTCGGACCGACAAGACTCATTTCCCCTTTAAGGACATTGAATATTTGCGGGAGCTCGTCGAGCGAGCTTTTTCTCAGGAGATTTCCGATCCTTGTGACGCGCGGGTCTTCTTTCAGCTTCCACGAATTTTCCCATTCCGTGCGGAATATTTCGCTGCTTTCGAGCATCTCTTTCAGTTTTTCTTCAGCGTCTTTCCGCATCGTCCTGAATTTATAGCACCTAAAGTTGTTCCCGTTCTTCCCGATCCTGTCATGAGAGTAAATTGCAAAGCCCGGCGTCTCCAGCCTTATGATTATTCCGATGATTCCGATAACCGGGAGAAGTAAAGGCATTAAGAGGACGGATACGGTAATATCAAAGAGTCTCTTTATAAACTTGTTCGGAATAGATTTCAGATTGTTCTTTATGTTCATGAGAAACAGCTCTTCGTGAAAAAGGTGAAGCAGCTCCGTGTTTACCAATGCGATACCTTTTAGATCAGGTATGACCATGGTGTTTGCGGTTGTGTTCTGGACGAGCGCGGTCAAAGCAGAAAGTTTTTCCGGCGGGAAGGACGGAATTGCAATGACGGCGGTTTTGATGTCCAGTTCTTTTATAAATCTGGGGAAATCGACAACTTTTCCGAATACCTTTCTACCGTAGACGGTTTTCCCTATTTTAAGTTCATCGTCATCGAGGAAACCGATCACATCGTATCCCATATGCTTTTCTCTCTGTAGACCTTCTGTTACCAGCTTGCCTGCATTGCCTGCGCCGATGACCAGTATCCTTTCCCTCCACATCCCTATCGCGTCAAGAAATTTTTTGCCCCAGAGACGAAATATGGGAAATATGAAAAAGGAAAGTAACCACATGCCGAGCAAAACAAGACGTGAAACCCTGTCTCCCATTTTACCCAATGTAACAATGGCCATCAGCGTAATACTCGCAAGAGAGACAGCTTTAACAATACTTCTCACTTCGTCCCAGAAAGGGAGGTTTCTGTCATAAAGCCCCTCATAAAATATAAAGAATATGAATATGGCCGGTATCCACCAAAAAGATACAAAATGTATGTAAGAAAAATTCAAGACCGGTAAGCCTGACATGAAGTACGGCATGATTTCGGCCCTTACTATCCAGGCTATAAGCAAAGAGGTATACAAGGAAAACAGATCAATGAAAATAAGACAAAAAGTCTTAAACAGATTTTTTATAAGCTTTATTACCTCTGTCATCCTGCAATCAATCCAATCTTGAACCCTGCGTATTTTGTCACAGATTCCAAAAAAATATAAGGTATCCAAAAGGACCTGCGTTGGTCAACGACAAATCTAATCTGTTCTTTGATGAATCGCAGCCCCTCTCCTTCAGGACGCGCATAGTTGAAAATCCATCTGTTTACCTTCAGAGACGAGCCGATATTGAAATAACGCCTGAATTGCTTTAAGAGGGAATAGTTATGGGAATGAATGACCTTTGCCTCGGGGACATATGCCACTTTATAACCGTTTACAATTAATTTTGCAGCAATCAGCATATCTTCATTGGCCTTAATTCCTTCAGAGAACATCCCGACCTTAAAAAAAGACTTTGTCTTAATGGCTGAGCAGACATCACTGAAAAAAAAAGTTTTTATGCCGTATTTTTTCAGATCGTCCATCCCTTTTATCACCCCTATCTCCGGGTAATTGAAATGTCTGGCAAACACCTCCAGGGGTAATGCATCATCTTTGGGGATATGTCTTCCGTACGCTGCGGCAATATCAGGTCTTTTAAGAGGCTCGGTCAGTCTGTTGATGAGAGTATTATCCATGGGCAAGGCATCTTGCGTTACAAAAACGAGTATATCTCCTTTTGCTTCTACGGCAGCCGTATTTCTTGTCTTCCCGTGATTGAAAGAACGTCTCGGGATTACTATTGTCTTTGCGCCCAACCCTTTTGCAATATCAACGGTATTGTCTTCTGATGAAGAGTCTATTATTATTATTTCCAGTGGTTTAATGTCCTGGGACAGGAGTTTAGAAAGGAGTTTGCCTATATCAGCGCCGGCATTTAGTGTAGGTATAATAACGGAAATTCTCATGAGTATCTATTTTATCACAGGAACGAAAACAATCGGCATTCTGGATTGATGAAAATTATTTTTCCAAAGGTCAGGCGGAAATTGCAGAATTATAAAAAAAGTGACCACTCTATATAGTATGTAATGTAAAATATATAAAGTTCAGATGAAGGCAAAGGACAAAAAACCGTTTGTAGAAATATTTGCAGACGGCGCATGCAGCGGCAATCCCGGGGTAGGCGGGTACGGAGCTATTTTGAGATCGGGCATACGGCAAAGGGAACTCTCCGGATGCGACGCGATGACCACGAACAACCGGATGGAACTGACTGCGATTATTAAGGCGCTGGAGGCGTTAAAAAGACCCTGTAAAGTCAGGGTGGTTACCGATTCAAACTATGTTGTACAGGGAATGACTTCCTGGATATTTAATTGGCTGAAGAACAACTGGAAAAACAGCCAGAAACAGCAGGTTGTCAATAAGGACCTATGGGAAAAACTCTTTCATTCTTCGAATGTCCACGATATTCAATGGCAATGGGTAAAAGGACATAATGGACATACCGAAAACGAACGGTGCGACGAACTTGCAAGACTTGCAATCGAGAGATGCAGGATGAAGCCGGCACAGGATGCGAAATGAAAGACATTGATATCGGAAATATGACGGGAATGTTTCTGATAGCGGTCCCGGGTTTAAAGGACCCGAATTTTGAACGTACTGTCGTGCTTATCTGCGACCATTCAAAAGACGGGGCATTCGGGCTTGTTATAAACCGTATTCTGCTGAGCAGTTTTGTCCCGCTCCACGGAGGGCTTGATATAAAAGATTGCCTGATAGACCTGCCGGTTTATTGCGGCGGGCCAGTCAAGCCCGAGCAGGGCTATATCCTCTATTTGTCTTCACATATTTACTGTCCTTCAATAAAGATCGGCGAAAGCCTTTCATTGACCACATCCAAGGAGGTCCTCGTTGATATCGCGGCAGGAAAGGGGCCGGAAAAGTTTCTTTTTACCCTGGGGTTTGCAGGTTGGTCGCCCGGACAGCTTGAGTATGAGGTCATGATAGACAGCTGGTTGGTCGCCCCTTCGCATAATAGGATCATCTTTGATATACCGGCCGGTGAACGCTGGAAGGCCGCTGCAGACTTAATAGGGGTCGACTTGACGAGAGTGGTCTGCAGGCATGGTATAATAGAGAGTTGACAATTTCCTTTAAATTTATTACGCTATAAGTTCTAAATTATCATAGGAAGGTGATGAGATGAGGACTCTTTTTGCCAAAAAAGAAGATGTCGACCGGAAGTGGTATTTGGTTGACGCAAAAGATGCTGTCCTTGGACGGCTTTCGGTAAAGATTGCAACTTGCCTGACAGGTAAGAACAAACCCATATTTACCCCGAACGCGGATACAGGTGATTTCGTTATCGTTATAAACGCAGAAAAAATAAAGTTTACAGGCAAGAAGCTTGATAACAAGGTTTATTACAGTCATTCGAATTATCCCGGCGGTATAAAGGCTGAAACAGCGAGGGAACGTCTTAGCAGATGCCCGGAAAAGATCATCACGGACGCCGTATGGGGTATGATTCCGAAGGGCAGGCTCGGCAGAGCGATGATAAAAAAGCTTAAGGTGTACAAGGGAGCTGAACACCCTCATGAAGCTCAGAAACCGGAAAAACTGTCCGTATAAACAAGCGGGCGAGTCTGATAAAAAGGAGTTTTAAATGGTCGAGATTCAATACAATGCAACTGGTAGGAGAAAGACTTCTATAGCGAGAGTTACAATGACGCCAGGGAACGGGCAGATAACCGTTAACAAGAAACCTGCCGATGACTACTTCCCGAGGGAGACATTGAGGATGGTGATACGCCAGCCGATTGAGCTTGCCGGGATAACCGGTAAATATGATGTTCTTGCGTTAGTAAACGGCGGCGGGCTTACCGGCCAGGCTGAAGCCTTAAGGCATGGGATATCACGGGCGATTATTGACATGAACAGCGACCTTCGTTCAAGACTCAAAAAGGAAGGTTTTCTCAGGAGAGACCCGAGGGAAAAAGAAAGAAAGAAATACGGGCAGAAGGGCGCCCGCAAGAGATTCCAGTTCTCCAAGAGATAAAAAATAGTCATTTTTTGTGCCTTCATTCCCGCAGTCTTCAGGCGGGGATCCTCAGTTTCAAAGCCCTGGATGCCCGACTAAGAACCTCGGGCATGACGAATAAAGAAAGGCAGTCTGCATGCTCTATTTCCCCCGACATCTGCTTGTTCTTTAAAGTATAATTAAATTATGTTAAAGGTTTTCATATGCGGCGGCAGCGGGTATGCGGGAGGTGAACTACTCCGCATCCTTTCGAATCACCCTGAAGTTGTTGTCGCAGGAGTCACTTCAGAACGGTCCGCAGGAAAATCCGTAGCCGGGCTTTTTCCCCATCTCAATAAATATTCAAACCTCATTTATGAACACATGCTCAAAGAAAAGGTCCTCGGAAAAGCCGATCTTTTCTTTATGGCATTGCCGCACGGAGAATCCCAGGAAGCGGTGGATTTCTTTTTCAGGAACGGAAAGACGGTCATTGACCTTTCTGCCGATTACAGGCTTAGAGCTGCAGACACTTACGAGAAATGGTACAACGTGCCGCACAGGTTTCAGGCGACGCTGAAAAAGGCCGTCTTCGGCCTGCCCGAAATTTACCGTGGTCGGATTAAAAAGGCGAGGCTGATAGCAAATCCCGGATGTTACCCAACGGGCGCTATTCTCGGACTCATGCCCGCTGTAAAAAATAATCTTATCGATACCGCCTCTATCGTTATTGATTCGAAATCGGGCACGAGCGGGGCCGGGAGAAAGGCCGATATATCAGTGGCATTCTGTGAGGTAAACGAAGGGTTCAGGGCATACTCAATCGGCGTACACAGGCATACGCCTGAAATTGAGCAGGAACTGTCTCTCTTATGCGGCAAGGAGATCACTGTCAATTTCACCCCTCATCTCTTGCCGGTCGATAGGGGCATATTGACAACCATATACGCCAGGCTCGAAAAGAAGATGTCGGCGGCGGATGTAGAAAAAATATATCATAATTCGTACAAAAAAGAACCCTTTGTCAGGTTATTGGAGTATGGAAAGTATCCGAATATTAAAAATGTCAGGGGTACAAACTTCTGTGAAATCGGTCTGAAATTGAACGAAAGGACGAATACGCTGATTGTAATAACCGCGATTGATAACCTTGTAAAAGGCGCTTCAGGTCAGGCTGTGCATAACATGAATATCATGATGGGCTTTGATGAAAAGACGGCTTTGGACGCCCTATCAGTGTTCCCATGATTCCCAGAGGATTTCTTTTTTCTACTGTAGAGGCCGCGATAAAAAAACCGGGACGGAAAGACCTTGCACTCATATATTCTGAAGTGGAAGCCAACGCAGCCGGGGCATTTACCACGAATAAGGTCAAGGCCGCGCCTGTCAAACTCGATATGAAGAAAATGATATCAGGAAAAGGACAGGCGATAATAGTAAACAGCGGAAATGCAAATGCATGCACAGGAAAACAGGGAATGCTGGACGCAGGTGCAACGGCAGGGCTGACTGCCCGGATACTCGGGATAAAGCCGCATCTCGTTTATACCTGCTCAACAGGTGTTATCGGCACGCCGATGCCCATGGATAGAATAAAGCCGAAGATTCCCAAACTGTTGAACGGTCTCGGGCGGTCTACTGTTGAAGATGTCGCTGCTGCGATTATGACGACTGATACGTTCCCCAAGGTTGTTCGGAAGAGCGTTAGGGTCGGCGGTAAGACAGGGACTGTTACCGGTATCTGTAAAGGCGCCGGCATGATATGCCCTAACATGGCTACGATGCTATGCTTCGTCATGACGGATATTGCAGTGCATCAAAAAGCGCTGGACAGGGCATTGAAGGATTCGGTCAAAAAGACCTTCAACAGAATTACTATCGATGGAGATATGTCAACCAATGACACTGTGATTATTATGGCAAACGGGCTGCTTGGAAACCCGGAGCTCACGGAAAAATCAGAATCATATGCTGCATTTAGAAATGCACTGTATGAAGTTATGTATGAGTTATCAAGGCTGATCGTCAAGGACGGCGAAGGCGCAACCAAGGTTATTGAGATTGAGGTAAAAGGCGCAAGTAATGATTCGGATGCTGAAAAGGCCGCTTTTGCTGCGGCAAACTCGAATCTTGTTAAAACAGCCGTTTATGGCAATGACGCAAACTGGGGCAGGATAATGGCAGCCATCGGCTATTCAGGGGTTGAGATCAAAGAAGAAAAGACCGATATCTATTTTGGAAAGGTGAAAGTGGCCAAGGGAGGACTGTCTACAGGCAAAGACAAAGAAGCAGGCGATGTCTTAAAGGGGAAGCACATAAAGATAGTCGTCGACCTTCACTACGGAAAGGCTTCTGCCAAGGTACTGACCTGTGATATGACGGAAGAATATATCAGGATTAACGCGGATTACAGAACTTAGTAAGTTTTTTGCCTGACTATTTTCCTGACAAACGATTTTCCGCTTCTACGACAATTCGATAAATTCAAATTTTCTGCTGCCCAACCCGAGTCTCTCTGTCTCTTCAACCTGGATATGGTATGGTTTCCCGCTGAGTTTAAAAAGTATGTCGTCTCCTTTTGAGATAAGTTTCTCGTCGGAAGCGGCCTGCGGCAGGGGTGGCGCTTTCAGCAGAATATCGATACTCGCCTGTTCAATCGCGACGATATCGTCGGATATCAGTATCCCCTGGTCCTGTATTACAGGCACATCGGCCATAGGCATGCAGTCGCATTCAGGCTGTATCTCGGTAAGGAAATTTATATAGATTACCTTGCGGGGTTTAAATGTGCTGAGGACCGTCTTTGCCGCCTCTGCCAGTGCCCGCATAAACCTTTCCGGGTCGCCCGGCAATGAAAGCGCCCCCGACTGGCAGACGCGCTCGCACCTGCCGCATCGCCAGCACTCATTGCTGTCCCACTGCAGTTTCTCATCGACAAATTTGATAACGCCGAGCGGGCATATCTCCATGCACTGATAACAGAGTTCACATTTTTTATCGTCCCAGGACAATATCCCTTCTCCTATCGTATGCATCGAGCCCCTGCCGCATTTCCAGCCGCATTCCCTGTGTCTTGAACTGATTCCCCCCATCGCAATGTTCTTAATTGCGCCCGCATAACCCGCCTGTATGTGCCCTTTTACATGGGAACATACAACCATCGCGGGAACGTCGTGTATGACACTTGCTACTGCAATCTCCCCGAGTATCTCGCCTGCCTTTACCATGATGCTGTCGTTCCCATAAAGTCCGTCCCCAAGCACAACAGGGGCCCCGACGGAAAGGTGGTTTATCCCGTTCTGGTTAGCTACCTCAAGGTAATCGAGGCCTTTAATCCGCACAGTATCGGTGACAAAAGGTTTTGCTCCAAGCCTGTTTAACGCATCGACGACCTTCCTCAAAAAGACCGGCCTCACTATTCTGTGGGCGCCTTCGGACCCTAAATGTGTTTTCACGGCAACCCATTCATTGGGCTCAAAATAATCGGACAGGTTAATTTTTTCAAGAAGCTGTTCAAGCTTTCCCGGCATGCTTTCATCATATTTCCATTTCATGGCGCGCGCGGAAGCGAAATAAACTTTTGACATATTCCCTCCTTTAAATCCGTATAGGTGGCTGCTGGTTCTATTATATCAATTTTATAGGTTCAAATTTGGATAGTTTCCGTGTAAAATGGAACAAAAAAGGAAAGGAAGGCCATGTATATTTTAGAGAACATAACCATGAGTGAGTTCAAGAAATACCTGAAACTGACAAAGACCATTGTGTTCCCCTTTGGGACGATTGAAGAGCATGGAAGTCATCTGCCCCTGAATACCGATACTTTCATTGTCCAAGAGGTCCTTAAGCTGGTTGCAAAAAGGAAGAAATTCTTTCTTGCTCCGGTCCTTCAGTACGGCGTGTGCACTACAACGAAAGACCATCCCGGAACTATAAGCATTGCCCCGGAGACATTGCGGAGATTTTCGTTCGACCTTGTGAATGAAGCGTATAAAAAAGGATTGAGGAACTTCCTGCTTATTTCAGGCCACGGCGGAAGCCTCCATATGTCGGCGCTGAAGGAGACGGCAGAAATATTGATAGAAAATTTGGAAGGCATAAAAATTGGTGTATTGTCACCTTATGATGTCTTATGGAAGGAACTTTCTGGGATCGCTGAAACTCCGAATGATTCTCACGCAGGCGAGCTCGAAACATCGATAATGCTCTATTTATCGCCTGACCTGGTAAAGGGAAGGGCAGCTGAAGAGTATCCCAATATTCCAAAACCTTTTGTCGTAAAGGATAAGGTCGGATACTGGCCGGGGGGCGTATGGGGGAACCCGAAAAAGGCATCGCCGGAAAAAGGGGAAAAGGCGATGAAGCTTATTGCCGATAAGATCGTTGAAATATTGGACAAGATCGAGTCGATGAAATAGCAGTTATCCCGGATACTCTATATATCAATAAAGAATAGCAATATTATAGAATTTTAAGCCTCCTATCAGTATTCAGCTCGTTCTGCGTAAATAAATTATACCCATATTAATACCCATATATTGGTATTGCTATGTTAGCCTATCTATGGTATAGTGGACATATGAGGAAAGTCCGTTTTGAATGGGATGAGCAGAAAGATAAGGAAAACCAAGCGAAACACAATATCGCTTTTTCATTAGCTCAACATGCTTTTCTTGATCCCAACCGTGTGATAGTTGAAGATGTTAATCATAGCACAGAAGAGGAACGATTTTACTGCATTGGCCGCGTAGGTGATGGCATAATGACCGTAAGGTTTTCTTATAGAGGTAACGTTATCCGCAGCCATGGTGCGGGATATTGGAGAAAAGGGAGGAAAATATATGAAGACCAAAATAAAGTACACTGAAGAACCACTGGGAGAATTGAGGATCGTTAAGGATTTTCTTCCTAGACCGGAACAGTTAGCATTGAAGGAAGAAAACGTCAAGATTACAATTTCCCTGAAGAAATCAAGCATTGAATTTTTCAAAAAAAAGGCTAAAGAGCAGCATACGTCGTATCAGAAAATGATCCGTCGGCTTGTAGATTGGTATACCTCACAACATCAAAAGAACGCATAACAAATCAGTTTACAGGTTGCGGCAATACTGCCGCCGCATCTGTGAGTTCAGTCGTTATGCCAGGCAATAACAACAAACAGGTCATTCAAGCGGCTTGATTTCCTGCGCGTCATCCTTTATCCTTCTTGGTATGACAGAAGAGACCACGGATTTCCTCATCATCGGGAGCGGCGTCGCGGGGCTCAGGGCCGCTATAGAGCTTGCGCCGCACGGGAACGTCCTCGTCGTAACAAAAGACAGGACCGCGGAAAGCAGCACCGAATATGCGCAGGGTGGAATCGCTGTAGCGCTGAGTGATGAAGACGAGGTCGGTATCCACTTCGAAGATACATTAAGAGCAGGTGACGGGCTTTGCAGGGAAGACGCCGTAAAAATACTCGTTGAAGAAGGACCTGAAAGGATACTCGAACTCATATCATGGGGGGCCGAGTTTGACAAGGAAGGGACAAAGCTTGATTTTACTATGGAGGCCGCTCATTCAAGGAAGAGGGTGCTCCACGCGCACGGTGATTCCACCGGGAAAGAGCTTGAAAGGGCGCTGCTCAGTAAGGTCCGGTCATTCCCCTCCGTTAAGAAATATCCCTTTGCCTTTACGGAAGCCCTCATCGTAAATGATGGGAAGTGCTGCGGGGCAAATATCCTGGCCGGCGGCGAGACAATCGCTCTATTCGCAAAGGCGACAATTCTTGCTACGGGCGGCAGCGGTCAGATATTTTCGAAGACGACAAACCCTGCGGTAGCAACCGGAGACGGAATGGCCATTGCTTTTCGGGCGGGTGCCATCCTTAAGGACCTGGAATTTATCCAGTTCCACCCTACAGTCCTTTTTGCTCCGTCTGCCCCACAGTTTTTGTTGAGTGAAGCGATGAGAGGGGAAGGAGCAGTTTTAAGGAATATTTACAGAGAGACATTTATGAAAGATTATCACCCCGATGCCGAGCTTGCGCCGAGGGATATAGTCACAAGGGCAATATTGTCACAGATGGTAAGGACAAAAAGCGCTCATGTTTACCTGGACCTTACTCATCTTAATGCGGATTTTATAAAGAACAGGTTCCCGAGGATTTATTCAACCTGTCTGCAATATGACATAGACATTACCAAAGAGCTCGTCCCGGTATCTCCTGCCGCCCATTATATTATGGGTGGAGTGGAAACGGACACGGACGGCGCTACGAGTATCGGAGGACTCTACGCAGCCGGTGAGGTCGCGTGCACCGGCGTGCACGGCGCCAACAGACTTGCTTCAAATAGTCTCCTTGAAGGGCTTGTCTTTGGAGCGAGGGCGGGAAAAGCCTCGGCTGAATACGGATTGAGGGTTACGGCCGGCATGTTGCAGCATTCAGCGGCTGTCCTCAGTAAAGATGAAATGTCCCCGGATTTTCCGCGTGCAAGGGAAAGACTTCATGCGCCGAATTTTAATTTTGACATGGAAGAGATAAGGCATTCATTAAGGAAAATAATGTGGGAGAGGGCGGGGATAATAAGGTGTGAGGAATCTCTGGGGGAAGCGAGGAAAAAACTTGCTGAATGGTCGTTTATCCTCAGCCGGGAATTTGATAAAAGGCGTGAACTCGAGCTGAAGAATATGCTTGAATTATCAATGCTGATAACGGAGTCTGCCAGTCTGAGGAGGGGCAGTGTCGGCGCGCACTACAGGTCTGATTTCCCGCAAAAAGGCGCGGGCTGGGAAAAGCATATAACTTGCAAAAAGGAAACAGAAGGAGTTGCCTGTGAGTTTGTTTAATAAGAAACAGAGAAAGGCAAAGATAATCTGCACCATCGGACCAGCATCGGCGAATAGAGAGATTATCTCCTCCTTAATAAAGAACGGGATGGACGTTGCACGGTTAAATTTTTCTCATGGAGACCATGCTGCTCATCAGAAAAGCATAGAGCTTATCCGCGATATTTCCGGGAAATACGATAAGCCGGTTGCAATACTGCAAGATCTTCAGGGGGTGAAGATCAGGGCGGGACGTATCGAAGGAGGCGCTATTGAACTGAAAAAAGGCGGGAAACTTCTCCTGATGCCCGGCGATGGCATCGGGAATCAGGACCGGATATTTATTTCTTATCCCGCGCTTCTGAAGGACGTTAAGAAGGGAGACGGAATCCTCCTGGACGACGGCCTGATCCAGCTTGCCGTTATCGGAAAGGCAATAAACGCCTTGAGGACAAAGGTAATAGAAGGGGGTACATTAAGAGACAGAAAGGGGGTCAATTTCCCCGGGCTGAAATTGTCCGTCAGATCGTTTACCGCAAAGGACAAAGAGGACCTGCTGTTTGGAATTCATATGGGAATAGATTACGTCGCCATATCTTTTGTGCGGGAGGCCGGTGATATAAGAAAGGTCAGAGATTTGCTTAAAAGAAAGAATCAGCATGTCCCAATCATTGCGAAAATAGAGAAGCCCGAGGCATTGGATAATATTGATGAAATACTCTCAGAGGCTGACGGAATAATGATAGCAAGGGGAGACCTCGGCGTGGAGATGCCCCCTGAAGAAGTCCCGCTGATTCAGAAAGGGCTGATTGAAAAGGCCAACAACAAAGGTAAGACCGTGATCACCGCAACACAAATGCTCGAATCAATGACGGAACATCTTAGGCCGACAAGAGCGGAGGCAACGGACGTCGCCAATGCGGTGCTTGACGGGACAGATGCGTTAATGCTCTCTGCTGAAACGGCAACCGGGAATTACCCTGTTGAGACGGTAAGAATGATGGACAGGATTATACGGCATACAGAGTATATGAAGGCGGGCGCGGCTTCATATACGCGTGGCAATACATATGCAGAAGCTACTGCGGATGCGGCCTGCAGGGCTGCCGAGGATATAGATGCAAAAGTGCTGGTTGCCTTTACCCAATCGGGTTTTACTGCAAGGCTTTTGTCGAAGTTCAGACCCGGAGTCCCGATTATTGCTTTTGCCCCTGATGAAAAAATAAGAAACAGGGGATGCATCTATTGGGGAGTCACGCCGAAAATAATGAAGCTGCCCGCAACTACTGACGAGATGATATCCGAAGTGGAAAGGCTGCTGGTGAAGGAGCATATTGTGAGAAAAGGCGACAGCATCGTAATTACGTCGAGTTCGCCGTTATCAACGCAAGGAAAGACTAATTTCATGAAACTCCACAGGATAGAAGAATAAAATTGTATTATATCGAGGAGAGATGAATATCTTCAAAAAATCGGATGACAAACAACAGCTTGCCGCCATAGAAGAATTCCGGCAAAAGATCGCCTCGGCAAATATGCCGCCCAATGTCCTGCAGATCGCCGAGAAAGAACTTGATATGCTGTCGAAGATAAGCCCGGCAACAGCGGAATATACAATAAGTCTCACTTATATTGATTATCTGGTCGGCCTTCCCTGGAACAAAAAGACATCCGACAATCTCGATCTCGAAAGGGCCGAAAGTATTTTGAATGAAAGGCATTATGGCCTGAGTGAAGTCAAGGAAAGGATCATCGAGCACCTGGCGGTCAAGATACTGGTGATGAACAAAAGACCCGTGATCCTGGTGGTTGATGATGAGGAGATTGCGAGGAACAATCTTGAGCATATCCTGGAAAAAGAAGACTATACGGTGGTCGTCGCAAAAAACGGGATGGAGGCCGTTGAAAAGATAGAGACCTCTGTTTTTGATGTTGTCCTGACCGATCTTAAGATGGAAAAAGTCAACGGGATCGACGTTCTTGAAAAGACAAAAAGCAAATATCCGGACACACAGGTCATTATGATTACCGCTTATGCAGCGGTTGATACGGCCATAGAGGCCATGAAAAGAGGTGCGTTCCATTATATCGCAAAACCGTTCAGGCTTGAAGAGGTAAGATCGACCGTTAAACAGGCGCTTGACAGGAAGCTTTCTTCGGTTTCCGCAAAGGGATCTATCCTTTGTTTCTCAGGTCCTCCAGGTACCGGCAAGACTTCGCTGGGCAAGTCCGTTGCGGAGGCTTTGGGTAGAAAATTCGCGAGGATTTCGGTTGGAGGTATGAAAGACGAGGCCGAGATAAGAGGCCATAGGAGGACATACGCCGGCGCGATGCCCGGACGGATCATCGAAGAAATCCGCCGCGCGGAGTTTTCCAACCCCGTCATCATGCTGGATGAAGCAGACAAAATCGGTCAGGATTTTAAAGGGGATCCCGCTTCTGCATTGCTGGAGGTCCTCGATCCGGAGCAGAACCGGAGTTTCATCGACCATTACCTGGACGTGCCGTTTGATCTTTCAAATGTCATGTTTATTGTGACGGCCAATATTGCAGACAATATCCAGGAACCCCTCAGGGACCGCATGGAAATAATAGATTTCTCCGGTTATACGGAAGATGAAAAAACGAAGATAGCGATGCGCCACCTGGTACCTAAACAGATCCGGGAACAGGGACTGTCGGATTATCCGCCTGAATTTGACGTTGAGGCAGTAGTTAAGGTAATCAACGATTATACCAGGGAGGCCGGCACAAGGAACCTTGAAAGGCAGATTTCCACTATCTGCCGGAAGATTGCGACGGAGTTTGTACATCACAGAGAAACGAAACGGAGTATTAAGGTGACACCGGAGCTGGTCCAGAGGTTTTTAGGCCCGAGAAGGTATTACCTTGAGGTCGCGGATGAAAAGAATAAGGTCGGTGTTGTGACGGGTCTCGTATGGACCGAGGCAGGCGGGGATATAATCTTTGTAGAGGCGGCGCGGATGAAAGGCGGGAGAGACCTCATCCTCACCGGGTCGCTCGGAAACGTTATGCGCGAATCCGCCCAGGCGGCCTTAAGCTATATACGTAGCAACGCCGCTTTTTTCAATATCCCGGAAGATGTGTTCGAGAATAGCGATATACACATCCACGTCCCTGCCGGAGCCATTCCGAAGGACGGCCCTTCCGCCGGCGTTACAATAGCGGCTTCCCTCATCTCGCTTTTAAAGGGAAGTCCCGCAAGACGCGACGTCGCGATTTCAGGCGAGATAACCTTGAGCGGCCGGATACTTCCGGTCGGAGGGGTCAAAGAAAAATTGCTTGCAGCGCGGCGGGCAGGGGTCAGGGTTGTAATATTGCCTTTCAAAAATAAAGTGGATGTAGAAAATCTCGCCGGGGATGTTAAAGCCGGATTGGAAATCTTCCTTGTGGACAAGATAGAAGAGATTGTTGATAGGGTGCTGACAAAGTAACTTCACTCTGAAATCTGTGGCTTTTACTCTGCCGGCACCTTACCAACAATCTCTTCTGCGGTCTGTTTTATTGCCTTTGTATACCGGGGGCCCTGAGTTCTTTTCTGCTCCTGGCCGCAGGCGATATTCGGTCTGTTTTTTGCGGTTGTGCCTGTCCCAGCAATTCTCTGGCGGTGTTGAAATCCCCTTCTTCCGCAAAGGCCGCTGCTGCGAACATTGTTTCTAACTTTTTTGCTAATCCTTTCATATCTATTCTACTTTCTGACCTGTTATATACTCATTTTTCATGCCAGCATTTTTATTGTTATGTAACATATTGTTTAATATTATTTTATTTGGATTGTGGGACATGCCGGCCTTCAATACAGACTTGATGCACAATGCAACAAAACCGCCGGTCACAATTTTCAAGGGGAGCATGGGGAGTAAAGACCGGTATCCTACTAAGCGGTTTTCGTACTATTACCTACTGTGTTGCAGAAAAAAGGTTAAGCATTGCTTTTTGCAATAGGAGGGTGTAAAATTTGAATATGTTCAGATATAAGCCTAGCATAAGGAAAAAAATCATATTCGGATATTATGCCGGGATCGCCGTAATCATCTGGCTTTCTCTGTTTACCGTTATAGAGCTTTGGTATATAGAGAAAAAGGTGCAGTTCGGAGACGTCGTTACTGAATTCTTCGATACTACTCTTGAAATGAGGAGGTTCGAAAAAAATTTCTTTTTATACGAAAAAAATGAAGACTATCTGGAAAATATGCAATACGTTGTGAAGGCACAGAACATACTCGACAAAAATATTAAGGGATATAAAGGGCTCGTAATCGCCCAGCAATTGGACATACTGCATGAGGACCTTAATGAATACGGATCGTTGATGGAGCGGTTCGCCGTGCTTGGCGGGAACAATGTCGACGTTAAGTCAAATTTGGAGAAAGCGATACGGGCAAAGGGCAAGGAGATCATAACGATTTCCGAAGAAGTCTCAAAGATCGAGAAAGAAAGGCTCCAGGCATTGTTGAATAAAACCCGGAAGGTGCTCATCTTCTCGTTTATCTCCCTCTCTCTGTTGGGGATTGCAATAGGTCAGCTTCTGTCGAGGATGGTAGTAAAACCCTTGAAGGCGCTGGAAGAAAGGATGAAGCTGATATCAGAGGGGAAACTCGAGACCGTGTCGATAAAGTCAAAGGACCAGGAGATCGTGTCACTTACAAACGCCTTCAACAAAATGCTGAAGGAACTCGAAGTGAGACGGAAACATCTTGTCCAGAGAGAAAAGCTTGCATCGCTCGGGACATTGCTGTCAGGTGTCGCCCATGAGCTAAACAACCCGTTGTCAAATATCTCATCCTCGTGCCAGATACTCATCGAAGAATTCGGCGACCCCGATATTGAATATCAGAAGGAGCTTCTCGGGCAGATCGACGAACAGACGGACAGGGCAAAAAATATTGTCCGGTCATTGCTGGATTTTTCGAGGGACAAGGACTTCAAGAAGGAATACCTGCCGCTGAAGAAGATTTTTGAAGAGACAATCCTGTTCATTAGAGGTGAAATCCCGTCGAAGGTGCAAACCGTCCTCGATATCCCGGACGATATTGTTGTTTTTGCCGACAAGCAGAGGCTCGAACAGGCATTTTTGAACCTGATAAAAAACGCCGTCGATTCCATCCCGGACGAAGGCGGCGTGGTCATTAAGGCGAGAAAGCGGGCTTTCAGACCTGAGCAAGGAGAGAAAGCAGCGGGGTGTGTTTATGAAAGATACAAGGGGAAGTGCACAGGCACCTGCCCTTCTGAAGAGGACACTGTCGATATCGAGATCAGCGACACAGGGGAAGGGATCCCTCCGGAGGTCCTTTCGAGAATATTCGACCCGTTTTTTACCACAAAGGATGTCGGAAAGGGTTCAGGTCTCGGACTTTTTATAGTGCAGGAAATAATAGAAGAGCATGACGGCTGTATCGGGGTCGACAGCGAGTTCGGGAAAGGGACTTCTTTTTTAATAATATTACCTGTGAAGGAGCGATGAGCATGCAAGGCGCAATAAAGATATTAATTGTGGATGACGAAAGGGTAGCTCTCAAAAACCTTGAGCATGTTATGAAAAAAGAGGGTTATGACGTGACAGGGACTGAAAGCGGGCAGAACGCCCTGAAGCTCCTTGAAGACCGGCAATTTGAAGTTGTGCTTACTGATTTGCGGATGGAAAAGGTCGACGGGATGCAGATACTGAAAAAATGCCGTGAGCTTTATCCTGACGCCGAGGTGATAATGATAACCGGTTATGCAACGCTTGAGACCGCAGTCGAAGCCATGAAGAAAGGCGCTTTCCACTACGTTGCAAAGCCGTTCAAACTGGACGTGGTACGAAACGTCGTCAAGGAAGCCGTTGAGAAAGTGAGACTAAAGATGGAAAACAGGCTACTCAGGGAGCAGATAGAAACTTATCAGGGAAAGGTAAAGATTATCACACAGGACGGTAATATGCAGAGGCTTCTTGATACTGCAAGGCAGATCGCGCCTACCGATTGCAATGTCCTCCTCAGCGGCGAAAGCGGCACCGGAAAAGAGTTGTTTGCAAAGTATATCCATTTGAACAGCAGCCGCACGGAAGGGCCTTTTTTTGCCATAAATTGCGGGGCGTTCACAGAGGAGCTTCTGTCTAATGAACTCTTCGGCCATGAAAAGGGCGCTTTTACCGGAGCGATGAGCATGAAGCGCGGGTTGGTTGAAATGGCGTCAGGCGGTACATTGTTTCTTGATGAAATAACCGAAATGCCGCCTTCAATGCAGGTAAAACTTCTGAGAGTCATTCAGGAAAAGGAAGTCCTGAGGGTCGGCGGAACAGAATCCTTAAAGGTAGATGTCAGATTTATTGCGGCAAGCAACAGGGACATTCATGACGCTATAAAGAACGGAAGGTTCCGGCAGGACCTATATTTCAGACTGAATGTCGTTTCCCTGCATATTCCGCCTTTGTCGGAAAGAAGGGACGATATCCCGCTCTTGAGCTATTATTTCCTGAAGAAATATGCGGCCGTAATGAAAAAAGATGTTACCGAGATATCCGAGGACGCAATGGGTCTGCTCATGAATTATGATCTGCCCGGCAACGTCAGGGAGCTTGAAAATATCATTGAAAGAGGAGTTGCCCTTGCCAACGGGAGAACCATAGAGATAGCCCATCTGCCCGAAGACCTGAGAGAACTGAGGATACAGACATTCAGAAAGAAGGAAGGCAAGATCCCTTCCCTTGAAGACCAGGAGACGGCCTACATAAAATGGGTCTTAAATGAGGTCGGCGGCAATAAAACCATCGCGGCCCAGATATTGGGAATAGACAGGGTATCACTCTGGAGGAAGCTCAAGAAATACGGACTGGACCCTGAATGAAGCAACGACCTGCCCCGGGCGTTTTACATATCCACCCTTGTCATGACCCCGTGGAGTTTATATGGCGGCAGTTTGTAGAATTGAACGAACGCCGGGGTGAGCTTCTTGATAAACGAGAATATTTTCCAGACCGGATTTTCCGTCACGATGTCCTCAAGCCCGTAAAAAATCGTCTTTTCGTCGATCCCTGATTCCTTCAGGAGATCTTCAATATCAGGCACCTCCATATACCCCACCTGAATTTCGAATACCCGCAAGCCGTGCCCGGGGTCTTCTTTAAAAAAGCCTGTCAGACCAAAGGGATCATCCCGCTTTATTATGGAAACCATGATATTTTCTTCATAAAGGATATTATTTACGAACATGCTTCGTATCATAAAAGGAGGTATCTCATTGGGATCCTTCAGAAAAAAGAGGGAAACCCCTCTTAATTTAGGCATGGTTTTGTAAGCAAGATTGTATCTTTCAAGAAAGTTATGAAGCGGCACGGGTTTCAATATTTTATAAAGCCTTTTTTGGCCGCTGGTATAAATGATAACGGTGATGAAAGGGAAGGCCCCGATGATAATCGACCAGTAACCCCCGTGAGGTATCTTGTAAAAATTCGACACGAGGAACGCAATATCTACGCACGTGACGAGAAATGATGCAATGGCCAGTCCGTTTTTCCTCTTCAGGTGAAAAATCCATGTCATCATGATTCCCGTGAGGGTCATTGTTCCGGTGACCGCCAAACCGTAGGCGGCGGCAAGCCGGCTGGATTCCCTGAATTCAACCATAATAAACAAAACGGATATGAGAAGAAACCAGTTAACAAAACCTATGTAAATCTGTGACCTCAATTCGGTGGATGTATAGTCGATCTTGAAAAGCGGCATTATATGGGTGGTTATCCCCTGGTAAACAATCGAGAACATCCCGCTGATCATGGCCTGAGAGGCTATCACAGTCGCAATAATACTGAGGACCAGGAAGGGTATATACAGTGTCCGGGTGGTATGGAATATCATTTCAAAAAGGACATTCTTAGAAGCAGGGTGCCCGATGAGGAACGCTCCCTGTCCGAGATAATTGATCAAAAGGGCAACAAATACAAGATACCATGCATGGATGATGGGCTTCCGTCCCAAATGTCCCATATCGGCATATAACGCCTCACCTCCTGTTGCACAGAGTATGACTTCAGAAAGCACAAAAAATCCTGTGAGGCCGTTTTCATAAAGAAATCTTAAGGCATAGTATGGGTTTATAGCCCGTATCACAACCGGGGAATCAGCGATTGACATTAAGCCGGAGACAGACAAAGATGTAAACCAAACCAGCATCAAAGGTCCGAACGCCCAGGACACTTTCTCTGTGCCCTTTTTCTGGAAGGAGAACAGCACTATTGCAATTATCCCGGCGGCAAGAATAAGTAATTCCTGTTTTGTGCCTTCCAGTCCGGGGATTAAGAGTGATCCCTCAACGGCGCTCAGGATACTGATGGCAGGCGTAATTACACCATCGCCGATGAGCAGGGATATGCCGATAAAAGAAAGAAAAGATACAAATGCCGCCTTCCTGCCTGACTTGAGCAACGGCACAAGTATTTCCTTAAGGACTATGGTGCCACCCTCACCCTTTTTCCCGAGGCTCATTGCAAGCCATGCGTACTCAACAGTGACGAGTATTACAAGGGTCCATACTATAAGGGAAAGGACCCCCATTACATGGGCTTCAGTAGGCTTTGTGAGGAGAAAGATAACCGTCAGTGTATAGATCGGGCTGGTTCCGATATCACCGAAGACAAGGCCAAGGGATTTTATTATTCCTCTGAAAGAAGGCTCTTTGCTGATCATATTTTAAATCTGCAAACTAAAAGGTAGTGGGATTTCCCACTACCTTTTGCAATTCCAGAAAAGGACGAATACCAGGCTAATACAAAAAGGCATTACTTAACAGCGTCTTTAAAAGCCTTCCCCGCAGAGAACTTGGGGACCTTGGCAGCTTTAATGGTGATTGTTTCGCCCGTCCTCGGGTTTCTTCCCTTCCGGGCTTTTCTCTTTGAGAGAGAGAATGTGCCGAAACCGACGAGAGCAACTTTGTTCCCTTTCTTCACGGATTTCTCAACCCCGTCGATGAAAGAGTCCAGCGCTTCTCCTGCAACAGCCTTTGAAATCCCTGCATCCTTAGCCATTTTTTCTATCAGGTCAGCTTTTGTCATAAATACCTCCTCTAAATATTTTTTTAAGTATACACGATTATTCATTTAATGAAAATACTTTTTAGTATACGGAAAAGATTTTCCCGATAAAAAAATATTTTGGATGGAGGTGGGCAGCCAGTAGGGAGGGGCCTGACTGGCTGCCGGAAAGATGCAGAAAGCTTGTTCTTTCACTTTTTAGAATATAAGAAAAATATGAAGAAATGACGAAGAAAATATGAAGAAATTATGAATGTCCTGTTTAAGGCTGCCTCAGCAAATTACTGGCTTTGTAACGATTACCTTTGCCGGGTCATATCAATTCATTACTCACTAATTCATCTTTCAGATAGGCATAGTAAATCGGCGCGGCAATTAGACCCGGTATTCCGAAGGCTGCTTCCATTATGACCATGGCCAATAGGAGTTCCCATGCTTTAGATTTTATCCTTGAACCGACAATTTTGGCATTCAGGAAGTATTCGAATTTGTGGATAACAATCAAGAATACAAGCGAAGATATCACAATATTCAATGAATGGCTGAAGCTTACTATAACGATTATTGTATTAGAGATCAGGTTTCCGATTACCGGAAGCAGCCCTGCAATAAAAGTGATTACTATCAAGGTCTTGGCAAAAGGCAAATGAACGCCGAACAAAGGCAATATGATGGCGAGGTAGGTTAGGGTGAATAAAGTATTAATGGCCGAGATGCGCACCTGGGAAAAGACAATACGTCGAAAAGCCGCACATAGCCGGTACATGCGGTCTGTCAGTGCCCGTGACAGGGGACGATATTCATGCGCCGGCCGGACTTCGTTAAGCGCTATTAAAGCGCCTATGATCATTCCGACAAAGATGTGCGCAGTAATCCGCACTGCTTCTTTTCCCACTAACTGCAATTCTCCCGCGTGTTGGCGCAGCCATGATGCAACTGCGGTCTTCAGTCCATCCGCGTCGGGAGGCAGGTATCCTATAGCCCATACCGGCAGGCTTCTCAAAGATCCTTCGACGATATCTGCCATTTTCTGAAATAAAGACGACAAATTACCGCTTCCCCTCAGGAAAATAATGACGCCGAAAACCAAGAAGGACAAGCCAGCGATGACGATGGAGGCGAGTAGCGTTACAATTACGATTTTCGACCTGTATCCGCTCATGCCCTTAAAGTTGAGGAACGGTGAAAAAATGTGGACAAGTTCAAATACGAGAAGTCCGGCCAACAGCGCAGGCAATAAATGCATCCTGAGCGCCGATAGTAGGGATACAGCTACAATCAGATAGGCAGCGGTTTCATAGGCCGAGATATGAGATCTGGTAATATCTTTATTCATTTCTTACAGACAACTTAGTTATTCGCTTTTTTGTTAAGTATATCATACGGCCAAATTACAATAAGCAAACAATAAATATGGTGCAGTTCCCAAAAGTTATGATATACTTTTATCAATTGCAAAAAGGAAAAATTCATATTTATTCATTAAAAGGGGGTTTTACGATGAAGACGCAAAGGTTGCCGGTTATGATGTTTTTCATTATTTTTATGTTTTTTGTAACGAGTGTATGTTATGGCTTTGACAAGCCGCAGCTGGAAAAATTCCTGAAAACCAAGAAATGTCAGAAATGCGATCTGAGCGGGGCGGATTTGAGCGGGAGGAACTTGAACGGAGCGAACCTTAATGGCGCTAATCTGGCCAGTGCGGACTTGACAGGCACAAAACTACAGGGCGCGGATTTGGCCGGTACTGATATGACCCTGGCGAACCTGGCTAGGGCAAACCTGACAAAGGCGAAGTTGAATAAGGCGAATCTGGCTGGGGCGAATCTGGCCGGCGCAGTATGGACGGATGGGAAAAAGTGTAAAGAGCGTTCTGTCGGGATGTGTAAATCAAGAAGGTGATTCAGACCTCCTGCCGATTTCTCCCATTCTGCATACCTCGCCTTCATATTCGATTTCGACCGTACTATGGGTGAAATCCATCGCATCGGTCAATAATCTTATTGCGCATTTTGTATCAAGCATGTCGTCCTTCGATGCCTTTCCGTCTATGACCACATGGGTCGTCAGTACGTGATGTATGCCGTCCAGAGACCAGACATTCGTATGATGCACGGATTTCACCTTGTCTATTGACAGCAGTCTGCTCTCCACTTCCTCTATATTAATATTTTCAGGAACGGCTTGCAGGAAAACGGACAATGTTCTTTTCATGTTCCCAGCCACATTATACAGGACATAAGATGCGATCAATATGGACAGTACCGGGTCAAGCACAGGTATATTTTTGAACAATAATGTAATGCCGACAACCAGTACCGCTACCCATCCCAGTACATCTTCCACAAAATGCCAGATAACGACACGGGCAACAAATGTTTTCCCGCCTCTCAATCGTAAAGCCGCCAGACCATTCACAATGATCCCGACAACCGCGAAAACCAACAGGCCTTCAACTTTGGAATGTTCCGGGCGAACAAGTCTCGGGATGGCTTCAGACAAAATGAAAAGCGAGCCGCCGATCAGAATGATCGTATTGACCAATGCAGCCAATAACGAAAATCGCTGGTATCCATAAGAAAATAATCTGTCTTTTCTTTTCTTTGAATACTTCTCAAGATACCACGACAAGCCGAGGGAAAGACTGTCTCCGACATCGTGCAAGGCGTTTGAGAGGATCGCCAGGCTGTTTGTCCAGAAGCCGCCTGAAATCTCGAATAGCGTAAAGACAAGATTCAGGAAAAAAGCCGCCCTGATATTATTATTGTCGTTATGCTGTGAATGTGCGTGGGCCATCTTTTGTTTTAAGGCGGTCGCTACAGATCAAGGACTACTTTTACAGCATCTTCATCTGAAGATTCTTTCTTAAATCCCATTTTCTCAGCACTATGCAACATTCTCGCGTTGATCTGCAGGATTTCCATGTACATCTTCTTTATCCCTAATTCTTTGGCTATTTTCAGACAGTGCAAGCAAAGCGCTTTGCCGATACCCTGTCCCTGCCACTGGTCTCCGACTACAACGGCCATTTCAGCGCTCTCGAGATCGGGGAGCCTGCTCATCCTTACCTCGCCTATCATTCGTTCACGTCCGCCGTTTCTCATGATTGCCACGAAAGAAAGCTCCCTGTCGTAATCTACATGACAAAATCTCGTCAACTGTTCATGCGACATTTCAGATATCTTGCGGAAGAACCTCATCATAAGGGTTTGTTCAGAGGAGGTCTTTAATAACTCTTCCATGAGGGGTTCGTCCTCAGGACGGATAGGCCTTATGACTGCCGCGGGTCCTTCTCTTAATTTGAAGATATCGATATATTGGTCCGGATAGGGGCATATGGAAAGATGAGGGGGACAGAAAGCTCCTCTCACAGGCACGAAACCTTCAAGGACATCCGCCTCAAGTATGATATTGGCGTCCAGCACAAACCCGTCCTCACTCGAAATAAAGAAAGGATTTATATCTATTTCCTTGATGTGCGGGAAATGGATAATCAGGTGCGAAAACCGCACGAGGATTTCTTCCAGATATCTCAAATTACTCTCGAAGTCCTTCTGTTTCATAAGGTGCTTGTAGATTTTTGTCTTGTTCATCATACGCCTTGCCAATATCTGGTTCAACGGCGGGAGTCCTATCGAATAATCCTCTACCGCCTCAAGGAGCACCCCGCCGGTCCCGAACACTATTACCGAACCGAAAGTAGGGTCCTTTTTAGCGCCGATTACAATTTCATATCCGCGTTTTATAACCATCGGCTGAATGATCACCTGTGCCTTCGGATCATCTAATGAGGAGGCCAGTTCTTTCAACTGCCGGAACGCGTCCTTTACCGAATCCCGGTCTCTCAGGTTTAACGCGACTCCACCCGATTCAGTCTTATGCAGGATTTTCTGTGAGTCTATCTTCAAAACAACGGGATACCCTATAAAATCTGCGATCTCAATCGCTTCTTCATGGCTTTGGACGACCTTCGTGGGGATTACCGGTATGCCGTATGACAAGAGTATGTCTTTGACCTCGTTTAAATTCAGGAGGAGCCTTTGCTCTTCCGATGCCTTTTTTATGATCTCCTCAGCCCTGTCCTCATCCGGCTCGAAGTCTTTGAGGATGACCTCGGGGGTCTCGAGGAGGAGCCGCAAGTTGTAGTCATACCGGTACATGTATATGAAGCTCTTCACCGCCTGCTCGGTCGATACGGAAGTCGGTATGCCCTGATCGCTGAGGAATTCTCTCGAAGGGATCACCCGTTCTCCACCCATCCATGTAGTAAATATCGGTTTGTAGGGGTATTCCCTGGCTGCAGAGGCCACCGCTTCCGCAATCTCTTTTGAATTAGACAGATAAGAGGGTGTATGGATAACAAGAACACTGTCCACCTGTTTGTCTTTTAAACAGCTTTTTACTGCTATTTCATAATCCTGGGGAGACGCCTCGATAAGGAGGTCAACAGGATTCCGGGCCTGCTTTAAGTATTTAAAGTAAGACTGTAGAATATTAACTGTTTCCGGGCTTAAGGTTGCAAGCTCTCCGTCCAGCTGCAGGAGTGTGTCTACGGCGATTATCGCGGGACCGCCTGAATTTGTAATAAGCGCGAGACGGTTCCCTTTGGGACGGCGCTGTTTGGATAAAGATTCGGCCAAATAAAACAGGTCAAGGGTTTCGTGAACTCTGATGGCGCCGGCCCTTTCGAAAGCCGCATCATAAACCTTATCTTCACCGGCCATATAGCCTGAGTGTGTTAGCGCTACATGGGCGGAGACATCGAATTTTCCGGACTTGATCACCATGATGGGTTTACTGGAAGCGAAACTTCTTACAGCGGTCATGAATCTGCGGCCGTTCTTTATGGATTCGATATAGAGGATAATGGCCCTTGTTTCAGGATCAACACCCAAGAAATCGATGAGATCGGCGAGCTTAATGTCGATTTTGGCGCCTATGGAGATGAAATGACTAAACCCGATGTTCTTGCTGACAGCCCAGTCCAGCAAAGCTGTTGAGAGTGTTGCGCTCTGTGCAATAAGCGCTATGTTGCCCTTCGGCGGAAGTTGCGGGAAAAGGCTGGCGTTCAGATTCAGGCTCGGCTTTATGAATCCCATGGAATCAGGTCCTAAAACCCTGAACCCGTACTTCCGGGATATCTGACTTATTGTTGTTATGAGCAGTTCTGAATTTTCGACCCTGTTCTTCAAATCAAAACAGAGTATGGACACGCCTTTCACGCCTTTGAGTCCGCAGTCTTCAAGCGCTTCGGGTATCTCCGGACAGGGCACCGCCAATATGGCCAAATCTATTTCACGCTGGATATCTGTAATCTTAGGATAAGCTTCAACCCCCTGTACGGCTTCCATCCGGGGATTAACGGGATATACCGATCCTTTGAAGCCTTTCCCTAAAAGATTCTTAAATATGTAATAACCGATAGACGCCTTATCTTCATTTGCGCCTATAACTGCAATTCTTCGGGGATTAAAGAAATATTCAAGGTTTTTTACCGACACAGTAAATCTCCTTATCAACGAACTTATATATTGTAACTTTAACGAAGCAAAAAATGCAGGTCAAAGAGGATAAGAAAAATAGCAGGGGCCTATGTTTGGACCCCTGCTTAATTTGTTTATTGTTTTCCCTTCAGAATTTCATTTACAACAGAAGGGTCTGCGAGGGTTGAGGTATCTCCGAGATCCTCGGTATCGCCCCTCGCAATCTTTCTGAGAATTCGCCGCATGATCTTTCCGCTTCTGGTCTTGGGAAGGCCGGGAGCGAACTGGATTTTATCAGGGCTCGCTATCGGACCGATTACATGTCTGACGTGCCCTACAAGTATCTTTTTAAGTTCAGGTGTCGGATCGTAACCTTCTTTAAGGGTCACATACACATAGATGCCTTCACCTTTAATGTCATGGGGATACCCGACTGTTGCAGCCTCTGCAACTGCTTCATGGCTGACCAAGGCGGATTCGATCTCCGCGGTACCGATCCTGTGCCCGGAGACATTAATGACATCGTCGATCCTTCCCATGAGCCAGTAATCTCCGTCCTCGTCCAACCGTGCGCCGTCGCCGGTGAAGTATTTCCCGGGGAAGCGGGAGAAATACACTTCCTTGATTCTCTTGTTTTCCGGATCTCCGTAAGTTCCGCGCAATATTCCGGGCCACGGTCTGTCAATACAGAGGTAACCGCCTTCGTTGATTCCTGCCGGTGATCCATCCTCCTTTAAAATTATTGGGACAAGGCCAGGAAATGGTTTGCTTGCGGACCCCGGTTTTGTAGTCATCGCACCCGGCAAAGGTGTTATGAGTATTCCGCCTGTTTCAGTCTGCCACCAGGTGTCGACAATGGGCAGCTTGCCTTTCCCCACATTGTTGTGGTACCACATCCACGCTTCGGGATTTATCGGTTCTCCCACAGTACCGAGCAATCTTAATGAGGAGAGGTCGTGTTTTTGGACCCAACTCTCACCTTCCCTCATGAGGGCCCTGATTGCAGTGGGAGCTGTATAAAAGATACTTATCTTATGCTTTTCAACGATCTTCCAGAACCTGCCGGGATCAGGATAGGTTGGAATACCTTCAAACATGAAGCTGGTGGCTCCATTGCTTAGAGGTCCGTAAACGATATAACTGTGGCCTGTTACCCAGCCGATGTCGGCAGTGCAGAAATGGATATCTTCAGGGCGGTAATCAAAAATCCATTTGAAGGTGAGGTTTGTGAAGAGCATATAACCGCCTATCGTATGAAGGACTCCCTTTGGCTTTCCTGTAGAACCGGAAGTGTAGAGGATAAACAGCGGGTCTTCAGCGTCCATCTGTTCAGGTTCACAGTAGTCTTTAATCTCCGGGTCATTCATCTCATCGTGCCACCAGAAATCTCTCTCCGGCTCCATATCAACACTGCCGACCCTCTTGACCACGATCATTCTGTCTACTGTCGGGCATTCCTGGACTGCTTCATCGGCATTTGACTTAAGGGGAACATATCTGCTGCCCCTGACGCCTTTGTCCGCAGTAATCACGAGCTTTGACTTGCAGTCCTGAATCCTGTCCTTTAAGGCCTGTGCGCTGAAACCGCCGAAAACAATGCTGTGAATCGCGCCGATACGTGCGCAGGCAAGCATCGATATAACAAGTTCGGGTATCATCGGCAGATAGATTGTTACCCTGTCACCTTTTGTGACGCCATACTTTTTAAGGACATTCGCAAATCTGTTTACTTCATAGAAAAGCTGCTGGTAGGTGTACGTTTTGTAGGTACCGTCGTCAGCTTCCCATATGATGGCTGCCTTGTTCCTTGTGGCAGTGTTCATAAACCTGTCCAGGCAGTTATAGGAAGCATTCAGTTTTCCTCCAACAAACCATTTGATATACGGTTTATTAAAATCCCAATCAGATACCTTGTCCCATTTCTTATACCAGATCAGTTGTGTTTCTGCCATTTCCGCCCAAAAACCCTCAGGGTCTTCGACTGATCTTCTATAAAGCTTTTCGTAAGCTTCTATGTTTTTGATATGAGCTTTTTCGCTGAATTCTTTTGACGGCGGGAATGTCCTTTTTTCCGTCGACAATACATCAATACTTTCTTTCGACATCCTTTATACTCCCTCCTTTACGAAATTGGAATATTGAGTTTTATTATGTTCTATTCTGCTCCGATTCCTACATAACTCCTGACCTTCTCATCTTCGAATTTTATATCAGCCCCTTTCTCGGGCGCCAGAAGCGACACAAGAATGCCGATCAGGAAAGCGAGCCCCATGGATATGACTGCAGGGTTCTTCATCGGGAATATGGCCTTTGGTTTCGGTGATACCAGGGTAACAGCTTCGATTTTGTCTTTGTATACACTCGGGGCCACGGTCGTGAGGATTTGGTCTATCTGACCATTAATCTGTTTGTTGCTGTCTACGTCAGCAGATGAGAGGACAGTGCCTTCGGCTGCAGTCTTGATGCCCTTTTGGAGTGTGCCGATTTTGCTCTTTGCATCTTTGTCCGCTGCTATTATCTCAAGTGCAGCGGCTTTCTCGATTTTCTTGTTTGCAGCCTCATCTTCAGAACTCAATGTCTGTCCGGGCGCAGCTATTTTAATATCCTTCTTGATCTTGTCGACTTTTTCCTTTATATCCCAGGCTGTCTTCTCCTTCAGGTGAACAATATCAACCCAGACCGTAGGGCTCAAAATAATAAGCCCGGCAGCGAGGATGAGGCCAGTATAGATGCTCGCTACAGCGCCTTTTGTCGTGAATTTCTTCCATGTGATCGATAAGAGAAGGGCTGGGAAATTGGCGCTGCACGCGACAGCAAAAGCCAGTCCGACCATGAAAGCGACATTCTGCCCTTTAAACAGGATGCCGAGCAGGATAGCCGAGACCCCGAGAATGATCGTAGCAATTTTTGCGACTTTGACCTCTTCTTTTTCTGCAGCCTGCCCGCGTCTTATAACACCGACATAAAGGTCATGTGAAAGGGCCGATGCCCCGGCAAGAGTCAGACCGGAAACAACCGCGAGGATTGTTGCGAAGGCTACAGCAGCGAGAAATCCAAGAAAGAAAGTCCCACCCAATGCTTCTGCGAGCAGCGGAGCAGCCATGTTGCCGCCTGCATCGATACCGGTAATAATCTTCTTCCCGACGAGGATAGCGGCGCCAAATCCTATCGTAACGGTAAGTATATAAAAATAACCGATAAAACCTGTTGCATAAAATACCGACTTTCTGGCTGTTTTTGCATCAGGCACCGTATAGAACCTCATCAATATGTGAGGGAGTCCAGCAGTTCCGAACATAAGAGCAAGTCCGAGAGAGAATGCCTCGAGAGGGCTGGTGATGAGGCCGCCGGGCTGGAGGAACGTGTCGCCATATTTAGTTGCCGCCTGGTGAAAAAGGTCTCCATAACTGAAGCCGAACGTCAAGAGCGTAAGAAAAACGAGAACCGTAGCGCCGCCGAGGAGGAGCGCCGCTTTGATGATCTGAACCCATGTGGTTGCGATCATCCCGCCGAAAAGCACGTAGGATATCATAAGGGCTCCCACCGCTATGACCGCGACCTCAAACGGCAACCCGAACATCAGTTTCACCAATGTCCCTGCGCCGACCATCTGTGCTATCAGATAAAATAGGACCGTAACGAGAGAGCCTGCTGCTGCCGCTCCTCTTATCGGCCTCTGATTTAACCTGTATGCTACGACATCGGCAAACGTATATTTGCCGAGATTCCTCAGGGGTTCCGCGATGAGGAACATGATAATAGGCCATCCCACAAGCCAGCCGACGGAATAGATAAGCCCGTCATAGCCCTTTGTCGAGACCAGCCCGGCTATTCCCAGAAAGGAAGCCGCACTCATATAGTCACCTGCGAGCGCGAGGCCGTTCTGCAGTCCCGTTACGCTCCTGCCTGCCGCATAAAAATCTTTTGTCGTCCTTGTCCTCTTTGCCGCCCAGTACGTTATTGCGAGTGTGGTCATAACAAATACAAAAAAGAAAATAATCGATGTAATATGCACCTGTCCTATAGTAGTCTGTTGCATTTCTACCCTCCTATCTTGTCTCTCAGGTTTTTAACCATGCCGTCATATTTAGTATTGGCCCATCGGATATAGATTCCGGTAAATATCCATGAAAGCACAATAGTGCCGACTGCTATAGGAATCCCGACCGTGATTGCCCCGTAAATTTTCTGGGAAAGGAAGTCCTTGTTAAAGGCGATAAGGGCTATAAACCCGAAATAGAGAACCAGTTCCAGCACGGTGAGGATTATTGATATGGAATTCTTCTGACTGCGCAATGCTTTGAAATCATCGTCGTTGAGGATATCTTCAGTGGTTATTTTGCCGCTTTTAGTGCTCATTCTTAACCCCCCTCATTTGCTTAAATTTTTTTAAGACTAAAAATTGCTTATTTCACTTGATCCCTTGTGTTTATCACCTCCTTCGAAAGGATGCCCTATTTCCAATAGGTCTCCTATATGATTTACTCCGATATCAATGAGAACCTGCATAAAACGTTGTAAGAGTTGCGCTGTGATGAATGCATCAACAAGCGCATTGTGCGCACCGCGAACGGCGATGCTGAAACATTGCGCAATTTCGTAAAGTGATGAATCTTTTGGTGATGACGAGAAACAGGTTCGGGTCGGAACTTTATTCCTCAACCAGTCATAGACGTTATAGGTATCTATTACGGGATTTTGCACCGTATTTCCCGAAATCCGCTTCGTCTCCCGGTTAATAAAACTCAGGTCTATCGAAACGCAGTGCCCTACAATGACATCATCATCACAGAAGCGGAGAAACTCTGAGAGAACTGCATCGATATTCGGCTTTTCTAAAACATCCGATGGTGTGATTTCGTGCACTACTACACTTTTAGGCTGAAATTTACTCTCCGGTCTTACCAGTTGATGGAAGCTGTCGGCAAGTTCAATCCTTGTCCCGTTCATACGAACAGCCCCCATGGAGATTATGGAATCTTTTTTCTCATTCAGCCCCGTAAGCTCTGTATCTATGACCGTGTATTGGACATCCATAATGGATTTGTTTTTGTCGATATTAAGCGGAGCCTGTTTCCTGAGTTTAAAAAAATCAATCATTTCCTTTACCAGATCATCGCTTTATAGCGTTCAATAATCAGGTCCTGAATCTTCGATACGAGCTGAAACGTCTCCTTCGCGATACGCTTCTCGAGGTTGCTCAGGTTATTGGGATTAATGAAATTATCAATATCTTTTCCGTCTTTCAACTGCTCCAACTGGTGTTGAATTCTGAGGAGCATAATAAATTCAAAGGCGTGAATAAGCTCGTCCGCGTATTCTTTTACAATCGTGTGTTTGTCTCTCAGGATATTGATCCTTTCGATAGTGGAGGTTTCTCTAAGGCCTTTTTCCAGGGCAAAAAGTCTTACTATGTCCACCAGTGGAGCAAGACCCTTAATCTTCATATTCAATTTGTCTTTGTGTTCTCCGCTCTTTTCGACCACAAAGGTCTTCAGGAAACCTATGGGCGGCATGTTCTTTATCGCCAGGTTTGCTATATAACCGAGGAAAATTTTTGAGTCTTTTGCCATCGACAGTGTGAAATCCTTCAGCCAATCCAGGAGCCTTGTCTCACCATAAACGGCCCTGACGTCGAAAAATGTGACGGAATTTAATACTGCATCCGAGGTCGGCGTGGATATCCAGTTTGTAAAATATTTTCTCCAGACATGCAGAGGCTGCCGCCACATCGGGTTTGTGGCCATAAAATCGGCGGGGCATAACGGGAACCCGCACTTGAGCAAGCCATCCCGGACAAATGACGTGAAAATCCTGAAATATTCCTGTGCGGCCGCTTCCATTTCAGCGTCAGCCGGATCATGATAGATGAGCGCGTTGTCCTGGTCGGTTTTAAAGGTCTGCTCCTTCCGTCCCTCGCTCCCGAATGAGACCCAGCAGTAAGGGACAGGAGGTTCACCAAAACGCTCTTCGGCGATCTCGAGTATTTTCTTTACCAGCCTATCGTTGATCTCGGTAATGATCCTCGTAATGCTGCTTGCCTTCGCACCCTCATTCAGCAATAAGCCAACGATATTGTTAATTTTTTTTGAGACAGGGATGAGGGCATCGACGGTACTCTGGCTTTCGATATCTTTAACGACCGAAAGCGGAGAGGTCCCCTGTATAAGCATAAGGTCGTGGTTGGTCAAAATTCCCGTGAGTTTATTGTCTTTCATAACCAGCAGATGGTGGACATTATGTTTAACCATTTTCAGGATTGCTTCAAAACAATATTCCTTCACATCGGCCTGCACGTGGGGAACGCTCATGATATCCGTGACAGGGTCCCGGCAGTCCTTTCCTTTCGAGACCACCTTGTCTCTGAGGTCCCTGTCGGTGATTATCCCCGTCGCAAGTCCTTTTGCATCGATCAGGATCAATGAACTGATCCTGTAATTAGACATTATCTCTGCCGCCTCTTGAATGGACAGGTTCTCGGAAGCCTTTATGATGTTCCTGGACGCAAGCTCCCCTACGGGCATGGTGAAAAGGATCTTGTCCCCTCCCGCATAAACCAAATTTTTGTTCTGAATCTCCTTAAACGTCTTGTCCAGATATTTGCTCAGGAAGGATTTATTGAAGAATTCTCTGATGACGGGATTTGAATACATAAGATTCTGTATCGTTTCCCGGTTTATCAGGTAACAGATCGTATCATCGAGCGCAACAACATTTGCCCTTGCTTCGGCGCCGCCGAAAATAAGGAGATAGCCTATTAAATCACCTTCGCCCCTGTAATCAACGAATACCTCTTCATTCTCGTTCGTGATAAAGACTTTTACTTCGCCCTTTTTGATGACGTAAAGATATCCGGGCGCAGGACCCCCCTGAGATTGAATTAACGTCCCTTTCGGGTAAAATTCCATCGAGACGCCGCCGGTTATATTTTTTAAAGTAGTATCATCAAGAAACTGGAAAGGAGGTATTTTTTTGAGGAATTCTATGACATCTTCGATAAGCATCTTACATCACATTCTTCGTGCACTGTTCAGGGTTAATTTGCAAAAAGAAGCGCCACAATTTATGTCGTAAGCTTAGCAATCGCATACAGTATGGTAAATCAATATAAAATAGCCTCTGTATTGGAATGCAGCGTGACGTGATCGGGTGGTATACGCCCAATACATGAGGCCAATGGAAGTAAGTATAACAAAAAAAAAAATATTTTTGTCAACTATTGATGCAATTGCTAAGATTGCCGGATTTTTTGTCTGTACGTATGAAAATACTTGAATATCAAACGGTTATAGTTTCAGGGAGAAATCCCCTATTGTAATCGTGGGAAATATCATTATAATTATTACAAGCTGGAAATTTTTATACACTTAATGGAGGTATTCTTATGCCCGTCATTAAAAGAATCGGCGTCATAACAAGCGGCGGAGATTGCGGCGGCCTGAATGCGGTGATCAAAGGGATTGCGCGGGAGGCCTACGACCTGGGGATCGAATCAGTCGTTATTCCTCACGGATATGCAGGTCTCTATAATCTGGTCAAGATGGATAAGGTGGTTTCATTAAACGCCGAGCGGGTAAGTAAAATAGAAGCGTCCCTCGCGGGCTCGGAGGCGGGCCACTCGCGGGTCAAGATCAGCAAGATAGCGGACCCTAACAAATATGAGCGGATTAAGGAAGGACTGAAAAAATTTGCGATCGATGCGCTGATTATAAGCGGAGGGGATGATACGGGAAGCGTGGTCGTAGACCTTACTTCCAAGGGCATCCCGTGTATTCATGTCCCTAAAACTATGGACCTTGATCTCCAGTCTTACAGCGTCGGAGGTGATTCGGCGATTAACAGGATAGCGGTTTTTACAAGAGACCTCAAGACCACAGGCTTGAGTCATAACCGCATCCTTGCGATAGAGGTGTTCGGAAGGTATGTGGGACACACCGCCCTTCGCGGGGGTATAGGCGCTGAGGCCGACTGTATATTGATACCGGAAATACCCGTTGATTTCGATGAGGTATATGAGCATATGAAGACCACATACTTTGCCAGGATCGAGAGAAGCGATGTGAAATCAGGCACCTACATTATTGTTGTTGCCGAAGGTATTAAAATTGCGGGCGGAGAAATGCTCTACGACGAATCCATCCCGCCCGATGCCTTCGGACACAGGAAGCTCGCGGGCGCCGGGAGATACGTGCGGCAGCAACTGGAAAAGAGACTGAAGGGCGACCCGGAGGTGTCGGATTTTATGCAGAGGACAGGCATGTTTGCGCCCGGGGTTTATGAGATACCGGAGGTGAGGGAGGTGGTCCCGGGACACCTCGTGCGCTCAGGCCAGTCATCAGCTTTTGATGTGAACTTCGGCTATAAGGCTGGAGCGGCAGCAGTTTTTCTTTTGAAAGAAGCCAAATTCGGGAATACTGTCGTGAGCGTTGAAGGGAACCATATCCTCTACCAGCCGACAGCGGAAGTGATAAAGAGAAGAGAGGTAGACCTCAAGGAAATCGCCATTTTCGAGAGCCTCGGTACCTGTTTCGGAAGGAAACCGCAGAAGTTTGATTATGAACTCCTTGAGGTCAAGGGCACCATAGACAGGCATTTGTAAGAGTCAAATTCTCTTGTGTAGCGCCAATACTTTCAGAAAACCGAAACTCCGGCAATAGTACACTCGGAATAAAACTCCATCGAAAAAACATGAGGGCGAGAAGTACAGCCATTATGTTGAGTTCCCCGTTATGTGGAGTAAACGTTGCAACCATATGAATCACAACAGTTCTCGCTCAATCTACTTCACATAATGAGGGATCTTCCATTGCCTCAAGTTCAATGGAACTGGTATTTTTGGCAGAGCACCGATGAATCCCTTGAAGAATCAGAGACCCCGTGTGAAGCAAGGATTGATAAACCTTTTTGCAATTCCATCCCTTATGCTTTTGATACGAATACCTTTGCTATCTACTCCCTAATTTAGGTATTTCAATAAGGAATGCATCTAGGGCCGCCTCATTATTATGTGCAGTAAATTTGTTTAGAATACTTATGCAGTAAGGATTTGGAGCGACTACTTCACATAACGGGGAACTCCACATAATGAATAGTGTTTTATCCGTAGTGCCGAAAGGCATTGCGGATAAAACAAATTGAGCTGAGCCGCCCGGGGGAGTGTGAACAAAGAGTATGGGGATTGTAAAGGATGAGAATTATTCTATGAAGCAGTATTTGGTGGCTATAAGGAATATTTTCGCTGAGGTTCTCGAACTTATTGACTGGATATCAGCTTTGAAGCCACCGGAAATAGAGACTGTTTGCTGACAAGCAGGCTGAGGAAACAGAACTTTCCGTTGACTTGTTGCAAAGCCTTTTCGGTTCTTCTGTTTCCGAAAGACAATATCCATGATCATGACGAGTCCTTGTGCCCGCTATGGGAATAACTATATGCCCTTCTTGAAGGATATGGCATTTCCATCACGGTGATCATGGTGCCTTCCCTGCAGCAGGGGCATCTGGTAATATCTATGCCTGTAAGCTCGATCATCAGTTCAGTTGCGGTCTTCTTTTCTCGCTCGGGATGTTCAGTGTTGTCGTCCATAAGTTCTCTGCAGAGCTGTATAGTTTCTTTCTTTTGCTTGTTGGCCAGGAAACCGAAATGCCGTATCTTCATGAAACCAGGAGGAAGCACGTGAAGAAGAAACCGTCTGATGAATTCTCCTGAATCCACCGTCGTCAATTTAAGGGTATTGTTATCTTTTCTGTCTCTGTAGGTAAAGGTGACCATACCGTTCTGAACATCCACTATGCGGTTATTCGATATGGCCACCCTGTGTGTATATCTGCCAATATACTCGAGAACCTGTTGAGGCCCTGCAAAGGGCTTTTTGGAAAATACCACCCAGTTCTTTGCCCCGAGGTCTTTTATCAACCCCGAAAATCCATCAGGAGTTGCATACTTTGCAATGGTTCCGGGGAAATCCAGTTCACCCTTTGCATGAGCCTTCTGCAGGTGTTCAATGAACTTTCCCCTGAATACCATAGAGAGAGCCTCTACATTGAAGAGATAGTTCTCTGCCGAGGAGATCCACCTTGTTTTGTCTGGGGACACAGCGCCTCCTGCTATTACACAATGCAGGTGAATATGGTCCAGAAGTCTCTGGTCCCATGTGTGCAGTATGGCTGTAAAGCCAAGCGTGCCACCAAGATTATTGATGCCGAATTGAAGAAGGGTTTCGGAGACTGCCTTGAACAGGATAGAGAAGATCGCTTTCCTGTTACTGAGGGCAATAGGATTCAATTCATGTGGCAGGGTAAAGACATTGTGGAAGTACGGCACCGGCAGAAGCTCAGCCTTGCGGTCTTCAAGCCATCTTGCTTTTGTCAGACACTGACACTTTGGGCAATGACGGTTGCGGCAGGAGTTGTATGCGTGTTGCTCGAATCCGCATTTGTTGCACTTCTCCACATGACCACCGAGATATGAGGTCCGGCATACGGCAATTGCCCGCATAACTTTACGCTGAGCATAAGGCACTGAGTTCTCACGCCTATAGACCTTTCCGAATTCCCGGAAGATATCGGCCACTTCCCACTTCTTTACTACCTCCGACGGCAGGGCTTCCGTGGACGACGACATCGAGATTACACTTCAATCGACCTCTTATCGCCGGGTATCTCTATAAGGTCCAGCGGGCTCTTTGTGGCGGCCAGCTTCTTGCTGGTTATCCGCATATAGCGCGTCGTAGTCGTTATTGAGGAATGACCCATCAACAACTGGATGGTCCTCAAGTCCACTCCTGCTTCAAGAAGATGCGATGCAAAGCAATGGCGCAGGCTATGAATACAACCTCCCTTAGTTATGCCTGCCCTCTCTTTTGCACTGTAGTATATCCTCTCTGGCGTAGCTCTGTTCATCGGCCTATCAGAGAATGCTCCGGGGAAAAGCCAGAAACGTGGCTTGTACTTTCTCCAGTAAATTCGCAGTTCCGCCAATAAACGGGTTGACAGAATCGTATAGCGGTCTTTGTTTCCCTTGCCCTGACATACCCTGATCATCATTCTGCCGCTGTCTATGTCTTTAATCTTCAGATTTACTACTTCACTTACGCGCAGCCCGGCTGCGTATGTGGTCATCAATATCGTCCTGTGTTTAAGGTTTTGAGTGCATTGGAACAGTCTTGTAAGCTCCTCGACACTCAGAACCTCGGGAAGCTTTGTCTGCGGTTTCATAGGCGGGATCCCCAGATGCATCGAGTCCATCCCCAGCGTTTGCGTGTAGAAAAACCTTAGCCCCGATACGACGACATTGCAGCTGCCCCATGAGAGTTTACGTCCCTCCATGAGATACAGAAGATATGCCTGTATCTTCTCCTTGTCAAGCAGGTCTGGTGACTGCTTATAGTACTTGGCCAGGCCTGCTACAGCCGACACGTACCCTTCCTGCGTACTCGGTGCAAACCTCCTTAGTTTCATTTCGTTGAGCATCTTTTGACGTAGCGGTTTCATACAATACCTCCTTGGTTTGGGTTATAGGGATATTGTATGAATATCTGCCGGAGGAATAAATTGTGAGATTACTTCTGGCGGAGGGCCTTATAGCTTTGACTGTTCATCCTGCCGCGTCAGCGGCTTAGTTCAATGGCTGTTATGTGGAGCTACACATAACAGCCACAAGTCTTTTTTTTTCACATCGGCCGATGAGTCACGATTACGGAATGAAGAACGCTTATTCGAAGTTGTTAGAAATGTTCCTGTCCTTTGGATGCTCTTATTACTTCACGGAATCCCTTGATGTAATCAGCACAATGCCCCGTCCCGGCTGCAGGCTATAAGAAAAAGGCGTAGGGATATAGTTCACGGGGTACCCTGGAGATATATCGATTAAAGGAACCCCTGCCTGTAAATATTTCTGAAGATTTTCCTCATAAAAAGACTGTCTGTTGTGGAAGTCCTTATTGAGAATAAGCAGGGCTTCTTCCTGTGTGCGGATGGATGCCTTCCACATGAGCAGGACTTGCGCGTTCTTGCAGGGCAGCATCTCTGTGGGGGCTTCTTCCTCTTCTAAGGAAGAAGTCAAGTTTTTTTCTTGCCTTTCTCTGTTAAAGCTGAAATGGTTGTGGTGTTACTTCAACCTTTTACCTTTTCACCTAACCTCTTTTGTTCTACGAGCCTTATAGCTCAACTTACCTTATTCAGGTCGAAAGGATGGTGGAAGTTGACCAAGCTGAATCCTACAAGCCTTCTTTTTAGCTTACGAAGAAGCACGGTCCTTCTTCCACCACAACCACTGTTTACTCCCATATACTAAGCAGCAATTGTTACCGTATCCTGAAATCTCCGTTTGTCTCTTAAGAGTGCAAAGATTAGCTTGATCAGCTTTATTGCTACTGCGCACAGGATCTCTTTCTTCCTCGGCAGTTGACCAAACCGGTTCTTTGTCTGCAATTTTCGTTGATAATATTCTTGAAAATAGTTGGTGAGGACTACCACCCTCATGCTCATAAAGAAAAGACACTTCCTTAAGAGCCAGCGTCCCTTTTTGGATATGAACTTGCGGCTTATCCTATAACCGGAATCGCTCTCCTGTGGATCATATCCTGCATATTTGACGATCTGACGGGCGTTTTGAAAATACGCCGGGTCTCCTAACTCTCCTAAGAAGATAGCGGCTGAAAGGGGGCCTATACCTGGGATGCTCAATAAATACTCCGAATAGGGGATCTCCTTTAGTGTGCTTTTCATCTGTCGGTCAATATCCTTGAGCATCAGTACGGTCCGTTTCACTTCTTCCAGACATATCTTTACCCTGTAGCGATCCGTACTGCCGATTCGTTTTACTCCAATGCTCTTTATTGCTGCCTGCTGGAGAGCTTTTGCTTTTTCGGCTGCTCCCGCCTTCTTCCTTGAGCTGTGGGCGATCAGTTCCTTGATAACTGCGTGTTTCATCGATACCACATCCTCGGGAAACGGACACAAATCAAGGATTGCCCATAAACTCCGGGAATTCATTGACCAAAATATCTCATGCAGCTCAGGGAAATAGTCATCCAGTGCAGCATGAAGCGCATTTTTCGCTCCCACGCTATATCTCAAGAGTCTCTCCCTTACTTTCGACAATGTCCTTAGCTGTCTTACCACCCCGTCTTCAATTACGGTATCGATATATTTACCCTCTCTGGTGATATTCGCTATGGTCAATGCATCTCTTTTATCGCTCTTTGCAGAGGAACTCTCGTCAAGTTCCCGATGATGCTTCAGGGCCGTAGTCCGTACAAACCGAACTTCATAACCCTTCTCTTTTCCAAAGTAGGCAAGCTTCCTCCAGTAGTGCCCTGTCGGTTCCATCCCAATGAGCACGCTGTTCATGCCATACTTTGCTTTAAAACCCTCTGTCATCTTTACAAACTGCTCAAATCCTTCACGGTTGTTGTACAGTTTGGCGCAACTCCCCAACACGTTGCCCTCTTTGTTCATGAACCCCACCGCATTCCATGCATTCCCTACGTCCACTCCTATGACCAGGGTCTCCCTACTAATCCTTTCACGCTTTGCTACCTGCTTGTTATAATCTTTCTCAGACATGGTGATCTCTCCTTTCTGTTATGTTGTTTGGATATTCAACTTTAACAGTTCGAGATTGCCATGTCTTTCCCTCTTCCTTATAGTAAGCTGAAAGCAACACCCAAGCTCTGATTGGAAAGTCTGTGAAGTACTTATTCGAAATCAACAAAAGACCAATTTCTCATATTATCCGAGGTTCACTTTTAATGCATGTTACCGAAAAATATTAAACACCCCTTTATTGAATTTCCTTGCCACCATTACCCTTATTGAAAAAAATCGTCTGTTTACATATAATGATTTTACTTTCGGAAAGGGGAACTTTATGAAAAAAACAATTACGGTTACAATCCTAATGTCGCTTATCTTCGCCGCATCTGCCTATGCACAACAGGTCGGAAACCTTCGTTATTCGATAATGGTAGCAAAGTTCGAAAACCGCTCGAACTGGTCGGGCCAGTGGAATCTCGCTGACACCTTCGGAGCTGTGCTCACGGACAGTCTTCAGCAGACCGGGAAATTCATAGTGATCGCAGAAAAAGACATGCGAAACGAAGCGATGGCAGAGCAGGACTTCGCCGAATCCGGGCGGACAGCGGGAGGGAAAAAGGCTCCGGTGAAAGGGCAGATGACCCCTGCACAGCTCCTTGTGAAAGGCGAAATTACGCACTTCCAGGCATCGACGACTGGCGGCGGTGGTGGGTTGAGAATCGGAGGCTTCAAGATCGGCGGCAGTGCGGATACGGCTGAGATCAATGCCGTAATCTATGTTGTTGATTCGACGACAGGACAAGTTGTTGCTTCAAAAAAAGTTGTGGGGCAGGCCGAAAGGACGGGGCTTGACGTCGGATTTTCAGACAGGGACTGGGGCGTGGACATCGGAGGATTTAAGAAGACGAATGTTGGGAAAGCCGTCGAGAAAGCGATAGATGAAGCTGTTGCCTTCATAAGCGCTCAGCTCGAAAAGATACCCTGGGAGGGAACGGTCGTGATGGTAAAGGATGGAATGGTCTACGTCAACAGGGGTGATAGGGAAGGCGTTGCACCTGGCCAGAGCTTTGTAATCGGCACAACACAGCAGCTTAGAGACCCAGATACGGGAGAAGTTCTCGATACGTCAGTCGAAAAAGCGGGAACAATCGTGATCGAATCCGTGAAAGAGAAGATCTCTATAGGCAGGCCAGTCGGGGGCGCAGAAACAATTCAGAGGGGCATGACAGTGATGTTGCCCAGTGCGCTCCACTGATTTTCAAGAGGTTTTCAGTTCACGCCGTGTTTTGTCTGCCACCGAAAAGATTTAAACTGAGTCAAATCGGTTGGTGGATGACACACTTGTAAACACCCTATAAGGATTGTGCCGCCGTGGTATCCTTTTCTACATCTCATGAGAAGAAAGTAGCCCTTTCAGTACTCTCGCAGAGCGTCAAGGCAAGACCAATGTCACAAATACCTCCAAGGCGCAGGGCAGGCACATGATGAGATTTGACGATTTCTGTGCGAACCATTGTGCCTCTCTGCGAATTCCATCATTTAACGTTTTTCCCTTGTAGTCTACATACAAAAAAATTGTTAAAATAGTCTGTATTTCAACTGATAATTGTCGAATTTAGGGACCACGATTAAAATTAAGCGAACGAATAGGAAACCCTCGAAAATAAATCTTCATGCAGGAAATTTCACTGCACGTCAATCGGCAGAGATTTATAATATGGGATTAGCTTTTCAAAGCAGAGGACAAATTAAGAAGCAACATGTTGCTATATAAAGTATGAAAACACTTACCATGTTTGGAGCCATCGTCGGATCATGCGCCGGAAGTTACATCCCCGTGCTTTGGGACGGCAGTTTGCTTTCGATGTCATCATTGTTGTTGGGCGCGGTCGGCGGCTTTGCCGGCATTTGGATCGGATACAAAATCGCGGTTCGGATGGATATCTAAGGTGCACACCGAGCAGTGATGCAATGCGAAAAAAGATGAAACCATGCGCAAGCTTCCTTTCTGTTATCCGCATCGCTTGGGCAGAGGTTAGAAGTGAATGTTTCTTTTGGTATTCGTGATTTGTATTGGAAGACTTTTTTGGTGTCCGGGAAAAACCAATAAAAGAATCAAAAAGGAGGGCAGCCAGTCTATAAGGAAGGACCGGATTTAGGTTGACAATCACATTTCTAAAAGGCATGTTTTAAACATCTGATCATATTGATCAGTGTTCTTTGACATAGGACAATAAGGTTTTATTTTCGAAAAGGTAACCCCCGAACGATCGGGGGGCACAAAGCCAGGGGGCCGGGATGGATCGCCCGGCTGCCGAAAAAACAGCGCCTTGCATTTTTCTTTTGAGAAAAGCCTGTTTTCTTCGGGAAACAGGCTTTTTTGTCCAAGAGGAGGCTTTTATGACGACATCGGTATCCAGAATTATTATGAGGCTAAGCCTGATTTTCGTGCTGGCTGTCTGTTTGCATCTGTCGGGCGGGGACGCTGCCGCAGTGGACCTCGCTATATACTCTGACGGTCTTACCGCCGGATGGCAAGACTGGTCCTGGAACAGCACGGTTAATTTTGCGAACACTTCACCCGTGCATAGTGGCAATTACTCCCTTTCTGTCAAGTATAATGCGGCATGGGCTGGGCTCTATCTGCATAATGATACCGCCGTCAATACGAGCGCCTATGATCACTTGAGTTTCTGGATTCACGGCGGCAGCACCGGTAATCAGAAGCTTAATGTGGTTGCCAATGGTAACGGAAGTAGTGTGTATTTGGTAACTGCCCAGGCGAACACCTGGACACAAGTGAATATCCCGCTGTCTGCGTTGGGCAATCCTGCAACACTGACTGACCTTTACTGGCAAGACCGAACCGGAGGAGCCCAGCCGATATTCTACATCGACGACATTTCGCTGATCCCAAGTACAGGAATGCCTCCTCCTCCACCCACAACGGGAGTTGGACCAACGCTGAGCATAGATGTGAGTTCAGGCCATGCTATCAGTGACGATATCTACGGCATGAATTATGCTGACGAGCAACTCGCTTCGGAACTGCGCTTGCCTGTACGCCGTTGGGGGGGTAACTCAACAAGCCGGTATAACTGGGAAACCAGCATGGGAAACGTTGGCAGTGACTGGTATTTTGAAAATCTTCCGCTGGGCAATGTCAATGTTGCACTCCTGCCCGACGGCTCTGCGTCCGACCAGTTTGTAGAACAGAACCGCCGGACGGGAACGAGAACGCTCCTCACCATTCCTCTCATCGGCTGGACCGTAAAGATGAGCAGCCCGCGCTCTCATCCCTATGACTGCGGATTCAAGATATCGAAGTACGGCGCACAGCAGTCTGCAGACCCCTGGGACACCAACTGCGGTGATGGTCTCTATCCCAACGGCACTGATATTACCGGCAATGATCCCACAGATACCAGCATGCAAATCTCGCCTGATTTCGAAACCGCATGGATCAGCCATCTCACGGCTAAATATGGTACCGCGATTGGCGGCGGGATTGCCTATTATGACCTCGACAACGAGCCGATGTTGTGGGACAACACACATCGAGACGTGCATCCTATGCCTACCACTTATGACGAGATGCGCGATCGCACATATCAATACGCCTCGGCGATTAAGGCGGCGGATCCGACAGCGAAAACGCTCGGCCCAGTGGCGTGGGGCTGGTGCGAGTACTTCTACTCCGCGCTTGACGGCTGTAGTGCCGGGGTTGATTACCAGACTCACGGTAACACGCCTTACGTGGTATGGTATCTCCAGCAGATGAGTGCCTACGAGCAGCAGCACGGCCGGCGTATTCTTGACTATCTTGACCTTCACTATTATCCGCAGGCTAATGGAGTGTCTCTCTCCCCTGCGGGCAGCACATCCATCCAGGCATTGAGGCTGCGGTCCACCCGGTCGCTATGGGATGCGTCTTACATTGATGAAAGCTGGATCTCTGACTTGGCGCCAACCGGCATTGCGGTTCAACTCATACCGCGGATGCGCAACTGGGTAAATGCGTATTATCCAGGCACTAAGCTTGGTATCACTGAATACAACTGGGGCGGGATGGAAAACATCAACGGTGCGCTCACACAGGCTGACATCCTCGGCATCTTCGGTCGTGAGGGCCTCGATTTGGCCACTTTATGGGCCCCGCCAACTGCGGCGCAGCCTGGGGCGTTTGCCTTCCGCATGTACCGGAACTATGACGGCGCGGGGCATGGTTTTGGTGATGTCAGCATGCCGGCGGCGAGTGCTGATCAGAGCTCACTGGCAGTGTATGCGGCGCAGCGCAGCGCTGATAGCACCCTGACCGTGATGGTAATCAACAAGACAACAAATGCCATGACAAGCTCTGTCAGTCTGACCGGCTTGACACTACCGGCATCGGCAGAGATATATCAGTACAGCGCCGCGAATCTGGCCGCTATTCAAAAGTTGTCCGCCCAACAGGTTTCGACGGGCGGCTTCAGCGCCACCTTTCCGGGCAACTCGATCACTCTCTTTGTCATGGCGACCGGAGGAACGAGCAGTGTACCACTCTCGATTGCCAAGACCGGCACGGGCAGCGGTAGGGTCACTGCAAGCACAGGCGCAATCACATGGAACGGCAGCACCGGAACAGTGACCTACAGTTACAATACGTCACTGATATTGACTGCGACAGTGGACACCGCCTCTACCTTTGCAGGGTGGACAGGATGTAATGCAACAACCGGCAACCAATGCAGTTTAATTATGGATTCGCCAAAGACGGTCGCCGCCGCTTTCACCCTGAATCAGTACACCCTTACCGCTAAAGCATCAGGGACCGGATCGGGAACGGTAACGTCAAGCACCGGCGGGATCAATTACACATATCCGGTAGTCGGCGCGGGCGCTGCACTCCTGAATTATGGAACGACGGTGACACTGACCGCAGCAGCGACCAATGGATCGATAGTCACATGGTCGGGCAATTGCGATACAATTGGCGGATCGACAACGAAATCGGTCTGTACCATAGCGAGCATGAATGTAGCAAAGACGGTAACGGTAGCGTTTACCGCTGCGCCTGCATGTACGTTCAGCATATCACCGGCTTCAGCAACATTCAGCAGAACCGGTGGCACCGGGAGTGTTAATGTTACTCCTTCGTCGGTCAGTTGCAGTGGTGCCGCTAGGAGTAATGTCTCATGGATAACCATTACATCCGGCAGCAGCTTCACGGGAAAGGGCACAGTAAAATATTCAGTATCGAAGAATACCACCGGCACCAAGAGGACTGGGACCATGACGATAGGGGGCCGGACATTTACCGTAGTGCAGACAAAATAAGAACGGGTATCATTTTGATGAGTGTCCGCTCTGCAAATGAAGGGTAATGTAAATGTATATGTCATACCCGCTTCTATGGGGATGACATATACATGGCATGAGTCCTTCTATAATGGGGAGAGGATCATTTCATGAATCACTTCAGTCATCACAGGAGCAAACAGGGAATAATGTATAATTTTACATACGGCACGATAGCTATTTTTCCATATAGGCGTGGTATAATTTCTCACAATTTATATTAATGGAGGGTCTCTATGACAAAAGCAGAACTTGTAGAAAAGATGGCTAAAGACTCAGGTACGTCAAAGACAGTAGCGGAAAAGGCTCTTACCTCATTTGTTGATGCAGTTACCAAGACACTGAAGAAAGGAAACAAAGTAGCTCTTGTGGGCTTCGGGACTTTCTCGATTTCAAAGAGGAAGGCACGGAAGGGGCGTAATCCTCAAACAGGTGCAATAATTAAGATTGCTGCCCGGAAGGCGCCTAAATTCACAGCGGGGAAAGCTTTGAAGGATGCCGTAAAATAATTCATTAGAATTTAATAAGGTACCTTTGCTAATAAGCAAGCCGGTCGCTTAAGGCGTTGAAAGCGGTCAACATTAAGATCGGTAAATCACGGGCATCTCCCACGCAGAATTCTATTCGGGTGTAGCGTATTTTCTTTTATGAAAACACCCATAAATGCTTATATTACAATAGATTACCGTGTATTTGGCTTTCAAATGTAGCCATATAATATAGCATTTTATAGTTGACATAGTGGTAATCATATCCTATAATAGTAGCCATGCCATTTAAAAAGAAGCCACGCCCCCATCTCGAAATACAGACTTCCGGCAATAAGCACTACGGCGTTATTCGCACTACCTTCCGTGAGAAGGGCGAAATCAGGCACACGACACATGGGACCATTAAGGATATGAGTCTTGAACAACTAAAGCTCATACAGGCCGCCTTCAGGGGCGATGTGCTGGTAAAGGGTTCAGCCGACGCTCACAAAATCGCGGAATCGAAAGAGTACGGCGCTTCCTATGCGGTATTGCAGTTGGCGAAGGAATTAGAGTTGGACAAGATGATTTATTCGAGATATTCCGAGCAGTAGGTTAAAGACTGTCTTGCCATGATAATCGGCCGTTTAGTATATAGCGGCAGCAAGCTGGCTTTATCGCACAGATGGGAGGACACGGCATTATGGGAACTCTGCGGGATAGAAGGGCCGGTTGACGTAGATAAGCATTGTTATGAGCCTATGGATCGTCTTTTACAGAGGCAGGATGCCATCCAAAGTACATTGGCGAAAAAGCATCTCCGAAACGGCGCGCTTGTGCTTTACGATATAACCAGCAGTTATTTTGAGGGCGAGTATGAAGACAGTGAGATCGTTAAATTCGGATATAACCGGGACGGCAAGCGGGGGCATGAACAGATGGTGATAGGGCTGCTTTGCAGTCCCGAGGGGTGCCCTGTGGGTGTGGAAGTTTTCCCTGGGAATACTCAGGATGCTCAAACGGTACCCGATAAAATAGCTGAGGTGCAGAAAAAATATGGGATCCAGGAGATAATCTTTGTAGGTGATCGTGGAATGGTTACTCATGCCAATTACGAAAAGGTTAAGGATGTAAAAGGGCTCAATATAATATCGGCATTAACACACCACCAGATAAAAGAGCTACTGGAACGCAAGGTGATTCAGATCGATATGTTTGATGAAAAGGAGATTATTGAAGTAGTGGATCCTGAGGCGATAGGACGGCGATACTGCTTATGCCGCAATCCAAAGACCGCTACAAGGGAAGCTGTGACACGCAAAGGCTTGATTGAGGTCACCAGAAAGGCATTGGATAGCATAGCCCAATCAAAACGGAAGTCGTCAAACGAGAAGATAGCGGCAAGGGTGGGGAAGGTTCTGGGAAAGTGGAAGACAGGTAAATTTGTAGAGTGGTCAGTACAGGATGGACGTCTCACATGGAAATTAAAAACAGAGAAGATCGAGACTGAGGAATTGATTGACGGCTGTTACATCATTGCCTCCGATGTTCCTGCCGGGCTGATGGCAAAGCAGGCAATAGTGGCATCATATAAAAAGCTTGCTCTTGTAGAACAGGCGTTTCGGAACTTAAAGAGCGTACAGCTTGAGGTGCGGCCCGTTTATCACAAGACCGACGACCGAATCCGCTGTCATGTGTTTCTTTGCATGCTTGCCTACTACTTGCAGTGGCATATGAATCAGAGACTAAAGCCTCTGTTTCAGTCTGACGGAAAAAATAAACACCGCAGATGGACATTTGAGTATGTGATTGAGAGATTAAAGAGCCTGAGAAGGCAGAGACTTCAAGTGCAGGGCTCTTCGTGCCGAATTGTTTGCACCCCGGATAACAGTCAGCAAAAGATTCTTGATCTGCTCAAGGTAAAATTGTAGCCATTTTCTTGAAATTAGAAATCGCCTTCAAATCATTGCAGCATATGGAGTTCCTCGTAGTTTTTAAAAAGAAAATACGGTGTAGGCAAAAAAAGAGCAACAAATTATTTGACTACTTATCTTTGTTAGGGTGATCCTCTCTATAGGAGAGAATAAAAAACCATAGTGCCACAAGAATCAGCCCTGCAAGTATTACATACCCTCCATCCATAGCTTGAGTCCATTTTACCGGCCCCCTTAAGTTTTGTAAAGATAGGATAACTCTTCTCTCAAATGAGTATTCAGGACTATTGCGGACATCTCAAGGAAAACTGAAAAGAGTTTCTTTCAAGACAAACTCTTCACGGTTTTGTTCTTCCTTGTAACAAACGAGATTACGAATTGTTATAATTTGCTTGTTACAATCGTCAATAAACAAAATGAGAAGATATAAAATCGGATCTGAAATAACGACAAAAGACAAGTATATATATTAGAGAGGAGGGCTTTTGATAAGAAATTGCATCAAGAAAAAATTTAGAGTCATCGGAATGACTATTTTGCTTTTATCTCTTATCAACTCCTGCAATCCGAACAAAGAACGGATGTACAGGGAGACTCGTCTTTCTTTATATACCATCGTTACTGTTACTGTATATTCCAATTCAGCACAGAAGGCAAATGCGGCAATAGAGAGTACTTTTAAGGAGTTAGACAGACTCGGGAAACTGCTTAATTTTTATTCGGAAGACAGTGAGGTATCAATAATCAACAGGTATGCTGGCATTAAACCTGTAAAGGTCTCGAAAGAAACTCTCGAAGTGATCGATAAGGCACTTTATATCTCGAAAAACACCAACGGGGCATTTGATATTACCATCGGTGCCATAGTAAAGCTATGGGATTTTGAGAAACAGATTCTGCCTGATGACAAGTCGATAAAAGAGAAATTAAAACTTGTTGGCTATAAGAACGTTACCGTTGACAAGGCGAGATCAACAGTTTTTCTGCAAAAAAAAGGAATGCAAATAGATTTAGGCGGAATTGAAAAGGGGTATGCTGTTGATAGAGCTGTCAACGTATTAAAGCAGCACGGAATAACAGCTGGCATTATTGCTGTTGGGGGAGAGGTCAAGCCGTTTGGAATGAAACCTAATGGAGAACCTTGGAAAGTTGGAATCAAGAATCCGCACCAAAAAGGCAAGGAGGATACAATTTTCGCTATTGTCAATCTTACAGGCAAAGCAATATCAACATCCGGAGGCTATGAGAAATTCTTCGTTAAAGACGGCAAATGGTATCACCATATCTTGAACCCTGCGACGGGCTATCCTGCGTATGAATGTCAGAGCGTAAGCGTGATAGCAGATGATGCCCCTGATGGTTTTCCCACTGGGATATTTGTCATAGGTCCTCAAAAGGGCATGGAAGTATTGAAAAAGCTTGGGCTTGACGGTGTGATAATGGACAAGAAAGGAAAGGTTTTTATCACAGAAGGGATTAAAGATAAAGTGCAGTATATTCACAACGAACAGTAGAGGTCTAAGTCGTTATCTGAATCGAAGATTTCCGTTCGAGTATACAGTCCCGGCCCTGGGCAATACTGCCTCTCATTTCCTTCCTGTTATCCGCATCACTTGGGCAGAGTTTAAAAGTGAATGTTTCTTTTGATATTCGTGATTTGTATTGGAAGACTTTTTTGTTGTCCGGAAAAAAACAATAAGAAAATCAAAAAAGTGTGAAGGTGATAGTCCTAATGTTTCAACAGCCTTAGGGACGGAAGAGTTTTTTCCGTCCCTAAGGAAATAACTTCAGAATATCCTATCGCGTAAAGCTCTATTATTCGGATCCCTTAGAACCTTCTTCCGTTAACTTGCAACATACTTCGTTATCACCGCAAGTCACATCTTCTACTTTAATATATTTGTCGGGCAAACAATCTTCAGGTTTCATGCAAGTATAACCTTTAGCGTATTTTCTTTTATGAAAACACCCATAAATGCTTATATTACAATAGATTACCGTGTATTTGGCTTTCAAATGTAGCCATATAATATAGCATTTTATAGTTGACATAGTGGTAATCATATCCTATAATAGTAGCCATGCCATTTAAAAAGAAGCCACGCCCCCATCTCGAAATACAGACTTCCGGCAATAAGCACTACGGCGTTATTCGCACTACCTTCCGTGAGAAGGGCGAAATCAGGCACACGACACATGGGACCATTAAGGATATGAGTCTTGAACAACTAAAGCTCATACAGGCCGCCTTCAGGGGCGATGTGCTGGTAAAGGGTTCAGCCGACGCTCACAAAATCGCGGAATCGAAAGAGTACGGCGCTTCCTATGCGGTATTGCAGTTGGCGAAGGAATTAGAGTTGGACAAGATGATTTATTCGAGATATTCCGAGCAGTGGGTTAAAGACTGTCTTGCCATGATAATCGGCCGTTTAGTATATAGCGGCAGCAAGCTGGCTTTATCGCACAGATGGGAGGACACGGCATTATGGGAACTCTGCGGGATAGAAGGGCCGGTTGACGTAGATAAGCATTGTTATGAGCCTATGGATCGTCTTTTACAGAGGCAGGATGCCATCCAAAGTACATTGGCGAAAAAGCATCTCCGAAACGGCGCGCTTGTGCTTTACGATATAACCAGCAGTTATTTTGAGGGCGAGTATGAAGACAGTGAGATCGTTAAATTCGGATATAACCGGGACGGCAAGCGGGGGCATGAACAGATGGTGATAGGGCTGCTTTGCAGTCCCGAGGGGTGCCCTGTGGGTGTGGAAGTTTTCCCTGGGAATACTCAGGATGCTCAAACGGTACCCGATAAAATAGCTGAGGTGCAGAAAAAATATGGGATCCAGGAGATAATCTTTGTAGGTGATCGTGGAATGGTTACTCATGCCAATTACGAAAAGGTTAAGGATGTAAAAGGGCTCAATATAATATCGGCATTAACACACCACCAGATAAAAGAGCTACTGGAACGCAAGGTGATTCAGATCGATATGTTTGATGAAAAGGAGATTATTGAAGTAGTGGATCCTGAGGCGATAGGACGGCGATACTGCTTATGCCGCAATCCAAAGACCGCTACAAGGGAAGCTGTGACACGCAAAGGCTTGATTGAGGTCACCAGAAAGGCATTGGATAGCATAGCCCAATCAAAACGGAAGTCGTCAAACGAGAAGATAGCGGCAAGGGTGGGGAAGGTTCTGGGAAAGTGGAAGACAGGTAAATTTGTAGAGTGGTCAGTACAGGATGGACGTCTCACATGGAAATTAAAAACAGAGAAGATCGAGACTGAGGAATTGATTGACGGCTGTTACATCATTGCCTCCGATGTTCCTGCCGGGCTGATGGCAAAGCAGGCAATAGTGGCATCATATAAAAAGCTTGCTCTTGTAGAACAGGCGTTTCGGAACTTAAAGAGCGTACAGCTTGAGGTGCGGCCCGTTTATCACAAGACCGACGACCGAATCCGCTGTCATGTGTTTCTTTGCATGCTTGCCTACTACTTGCAGTGGCATATGAATCAGAGACTAAAGCCTCTGTTTCAGTCTGACGGAAAAAATAAACACCGCAGATGGACATTTGAGTATGTGATTGAGAGATTAAAGAGCCTGAGAAGGCAGAGACTTCAAGTGCAGGGCTCTTCGTGCCGAATTGTTTGCACCCCGGATAACAGTCAGCAAAAGATTCTTGATCTGCTCAAGGTAAAATTGTAGCCATTTTCTTGAAATTAGAAATCGCCTTCAAATCATTGCAGCATATGGAGTTCCTCGTAGTTTTTAAAAAGAAAATACGCTTTAGGACAATTACCGGCTCCCATATCATCAGTTGCAAATGCTGGTACGGCAAAGAAACACAAAAATGCAAATAAAAATGCCAGTCTTTTCATACTTATCACCTCTTTTTTCGACAATTATATCTATATTTGAGAGAGTTTCAAGTCCATACAATAAACCTTTGTCTGTATGCAACACTTTTCTCTGAACTAAACACCGTCGACGTATGTTACAATGGCTCGGAGTACTATTAGAAATATATATGACTGCATTGGAGGCCCCAAATGCCCGAATACGACTATGTTTGCAGCAAGTGCGGTAGAGCTTTTTCAGTATTTTTTTCATTCAAGGAAGTTGAAACTAAGCCGACTGTCATATGTCCCCAGTGTCAGAGCGATCAGGTCAAAAAGCAAATCACTGGCTTCATTGCAATTACAAGCAAGAAATCATAGCTCACATAAGACCCTTGAAGAAGGAGGATGCCTGATGAGTAGTAAAGAAATAGCGGACCATAAGGCTTTCCCGGATAAGTTCCTGAGGGGGGCGATAGGTAATCCCTTTCGCTTTACGAGCTATAAGCAGGTCCTGAAGATGGCTGGTTTCGACCTTTGCGCGGAGCGAAGCGGAAAGACTTCAAACAGCGTAACGCCGGTAATCTCCAAACAAGGGAAAGCCGATCTTCGCTACGCCTTATATCAGGCTGCTATAATCGCTTCCTTTCATAACAAAGATTTCACGATTTATTACACCAATAAGCTCAGAGGTCGGCAGAGGGAAAAGGGAATTAGTACGAAGATGCGTGTAAAGATAGCCGCAAAGCTTCTGGTTATCGCATGGACCTTGATGAAAAAAAGGGAACTATTCGATTCCAAATATCTCAATAAGGGGGATATCCAAGTATAGGCTGCATCGAAAGAACTTAACTGAGGGCTTCCTGTGAAGCTGTTTCTGTTCTGGAAGCCCCAAAAAAAAGACGCGGAGAGCCCGAGAGTGGTTTAGTTGAGGCGAAAGACCTCGTGAAGAACAATATAGGGCCTCTCGCTGAACCTGAGAATCTGGATAAGGGATGATGGGCGGTCCGCTCAATGCGGGACACGTCGGATAAACGTAACTATCAGAAATCAAGTTCGATTGGAGTGAGAGAGTGCGTCAAGAAAAAATACTATCGTCCAGATGGACGTACGGCAGACTATTGTCCTTGCAAGATCTCGGATAACGATCATTGATATTTAAGTAATTTCCCCAGATGTTTTTTGTCTTGACAGGAGGCACTATAGGATGTTCTACACATAGAAGTCCTCTCCTTGAGCATTGTCGACTTCTACAGATTATGATTTGTACACTGTAGCTTGATGCTGCCGGCCATGCCCGTTCAGATCTGCTCGGCAAGTCTTTTAACATCTCTGATTCCGTCGACTTCGCCGATAAGTATCAGCGCATTGCCCGCTTCAAGAGTTATTTTGTCTGAGGGGTTGAAGACATATTTGTCTCCTTTTCTTACAGCGCTGACTGTCACCCCTTCTTTCTCCAGAAGCCCAGAATCCCGCAACGTCTTGCCTGCGAATACCGAGTCAGAACGGACAGGAATATCTTCCACGCGGTATTCCTTCTCCTTGCCTTTCAGCATCTGATCAAGGAAAGTCACCGCATCGGGCCGGATCATTTCAGATGCCATCCTGAGCCCGCCGATAAATTCCGGCAGGACAACTCGATCGGCACCGGCCCTTTTCATTTTCTCCTCAGATTCTCTCTCGGCCGCACTGGCAACAATCCTCAATCGCGGGTTCATCCCCTTTGCAGTTAGGATAAGGAGCAAATTTTCGGCATCGTTGCTACTGAACGTACAAAACACGCCCTTTGCATTCGCAGCATTTGCCTCATTCAGTGTCGCAATGCTGGTCGCATCACCTTCGACAAATAAAATTCCCCTCTGCCCGAGACGCTTGCAGACCTCTTCATCCCTGTCGATTACCACAAAAATCCTCTTGGTCTTGTTGAGTTCGTCGATGATGTGTCTGCTAAACCTCCCTGCGCCGCACACAATATAATGTCCTTTTAGGCGCGAGATACTCTTATCCATTTTCTTCCTCCTAATTATAGAGCTCAATTCTCCTTCCACCATAAAGGCGGTGAAGGTCGATATGCCAAAAAGCAGGATCCCCATACCAAATATGATGAGACACACGGTAAATATCCTGCCTGTAGGCGTAAGATGGTGGACCTCCATATAGCCGACGGTTGAGATAGTGATGACCGTCATGTACAGCGCATCGAAGAACCCCCAGCCCTCCAGGAGCATATACCCCGATACTCCCGAGAAGAAAACTACAACAAGCAAAATGAGCGATAGAAAAAGTCTTTTCAATAGCATGTGAGGATTATAGCAAAAAAAGCGTTTTAGTTTGCAAAATCCGAAAGATAAAAGTGATAGCCGAGAAGAAACCCGAACTCATAAAAGTAATAGATTCGTAGGAAAAGACTGTCCATTCTGTAAACGTGGTGGGCATTAAGTATTCCTTTGGGATTTTGGTAATTTAGTGTCATATGACTTTAGAGGTGCGTCTTTCAAGTGAGTATTTCCAAGTCTAATCAGCATCTAAGGACAATGTTCCCAATTGCACAGTAGATGAAGGAAGTGAGAGTGAAACTTTCGGTGCATAGTCTTCGATGTCAACAAAGGCCTATAAATATAAGAGGAAAATAGACAGCAATTACGTTATTTTCTATTAATAAACAATAACTTGGCTTGGGGTTATTTATCTGTGTAGGTATCATTAAAAACCCGAAATTATGCCCCAAAAAGTTTTGCTGAGAGTTACGCCCCTTACATATTGATAATTGATACACCCTGCGGTCTCTGCCGCAGGATCCGATGTATGTAGAGTAAATGGAGGGAAAGACCTGTAGACTGATAGAATAAAGAGACGATGGTAACTCTTGACGACGATATATGGCGATGGTATCACAATATATCGGAGTGTTACTATCACATTCAAATAACGGTGAAATACCGCAAGTCACTTTTGAGTAAAGAAGTAGAAGGGGCTATAGTTGGAGCGCTGAAAGGATTGAAAGAAAGGTATGCGATAGAGATCAATACAGTTGGATTTGATCGAAACCATGTGCATATTCTGTGTCGATATTTATCGAAGTATTCTGGGGGGGAGGTGATCAAGATAATAAAGAGTATAAGTGGGAAAAGAGTATATGAAGAGGCCCCCGAGGTAAAAAAAGAACTTTGGGGTGGTGAGTTCTGGACAGATGGGTACTACATAGCAACGATCAGCGGTAAAGGGAATAAAGGAGTGATTGAGAAATACATAAAGAACCAAGGCAGAGAGAAGGATGTTGGGCAGTTGAGGTTGTTTGACTTCTGACGCCCTGCGGTCTCTGCCGCAGGGTTCTTCACTTTAAAGGAAATAAATTTATCGGTGTGTTACGCTCAGCAAAACTTTTTGTTCTGTAGCTAACCGGGCATCAGGAATTCTTACGCAGCATTCAAGGGACTAATACACACGGGATAAACTACTTTTCTTTCACCTGTATTGCCTCGACCCTCACGCGGGCGAGACCCTTGTTGTAAAAATCAAGCTTCTTGGCAGCTCCTATACTGAGATCGATGATCCTCTCTCCTGACTTGGCATTGTGCCCGCTCGGAAAAGGTCCTCGGTCATTCACCCTTACGATTATCGATTTCTTGTTGTCAAGGTTTGTTACCTTTGCAAACATGGGAATAGGCAGATATTTATGCGCCGCAGACAGGCCATTGGGATTGAACACTTCGCCATTCGCGGTCATCCTGCCGCTTTCGTAGCCATACCACGATGCAATGCCTTCCTCCTTGTAGTTCTTCGCCTTTTCGAGCGTCATCGGAATGTACTGCCTTCCTGCGACCGAATAGGGCGCGGTTTTTACCCTTCCTTGGCGTATCGCCTCTTTCACAGGAAGACCGTCGATGCTCTCAATTTCCTCGTGTGTCAATGCCCATTCAATTGGCGCCTTTACTACCTCGTATGTGTATTCACCAATCTTGTATATTATTTTCGTGGTCCCGGCAGTAACCTCGCATGTTGTTTTCACCACCCATACCCCTCCCTGCACCACATCCTTGGTAACATGATAGGGCGCGGTAATTACAGCACAGCCGTTTGAAGATGCAATAGCAACTTCAAGGCACAGAAGAAGGATCACTTTTTTCATCTCTGTCATTCCCGGGACAGGCTCGATGCAAGTTATTATAGAGGTAACACTTCAGGAGCTATTTTCTCGTGTCATTTTGAAGCTCACGCAAATTCTTCGATTTGGCATCGATTGTGTTAAATTTGTGTCTCAATGGGTCTTCTTTCCGGTTTGCTTTGCGAGTGGTTTTAGTTTTTTTAGAGGACTTGCCGGTATCTTTTTTAATGACAGTATTTTCAGCTTTCCCATTTCCATACCGGTATGCATTCAAGTCGTCATTTGAAAAAATTCTCTTGTCCTCGGAAAAGGTTTTTGAAAGAGGAAAGACGATGATAAATAATATAATTAAACCTGTCGTCATCTTCACTTTTCTGGATAAGCCGTATTTCATGATACCTCCTTTCTCGGTAATATTGTATCAAAGATGTTGAACTATCACTACTCGAAAAAAATTTCCTTTTGAGCCCTCTGCAATTTCATATTACCTCAAATATAAAACAAACAATAATGTAATAACGATAACACAAATGTTTTATGCGGTAGGTATTTTAAAAATAACTTTTATTAAATTTCAAGGGCTTAAAAGGTGGCATCGATATTGCATTATATGTCAATAAACGACGAGTGAGGTTTACCATGATGACGATAAAAAACAATGCAAGAGCAAGTGAGAATAAGCATATAATTAAAACGCATCCGTGCTTCTCTGCGGAGGCCCATCTTAAATTCGGCAGGATACATCTCCCGGTTGCACCCGCGTGCAATATTCAGTGCAGGTACTGCATACGGAAATATGATTGCGCCAATGAATCACGTCCCGGGATTACAAGCAGGGTTATGACTCCAGTGGAAGCAATCGAAAGAGTGAGAGTGCTTATGGAACGGAATGAACGCATCAGTGTCATCGGCATAGCAGGACCCGGCGACCCATTGGTAAACAATGCTACTTTTGAGACCCTGAGGTCAATCAAAAAGGAATTCCCTGATATAACGCTATGTATTTCGACCAACGGTCTGCTGCTTCCTGAAAGGCTTCAGGACCTGCTGGAATGCGGGGTCAGGAGCCTGACCATCACTATAAACGCCATTATCCCGGAGACCGCGGAAAAGATATATTCGCACGTCATGTATAAGGGTGTGCGTTATACGGGGGCAGAGGCTGCCGAGCAGCTTTTGTGCAACCAGTGGCAAGGTCTTAGTAAAGCGAAAGAAGCAGGCCTTCTTGTAAAGGTCAACAGCGTTTTTGTCCCGGGCGTGAATGAGGCGGACATCCCGTTGATCGCCCTGTACGCAGGTAAAAAGGGTGCGGATATTATGAATATCATCCAGTTAATCCCTCAGGCTGAATTCAAAAATCTTCCGAGACCTTCTCATGCAATGCTGAAGAAAATGCGTGAGAAATGCGGGGGTTATTTGTTACAGATGACCCACTGCAGGCAGTGCAGGGCCGATGCTTTCGGGGCACTCGGGGAAGACAGGGACATGGAGCTGGAGATGATAAATTCAAAGATCGGCGAGGAATATTGCGAGGTTGTGCATTAGCAAAAAGGCGGGACCGATGTCTTGCCACATCAGGAGGTAAAAAGATGCTTTTGAGTATATTCATATTCAGCGTGATCGTTTCCTTTGTATCATTTTTGATATCAAAGAGAATACGTTCATACGACAGGAGTGAAATTGCCACCTACATGGTGCTCATTGCCTGGGGCTCTTTAATGTTTGGTTTGTATATATCTGGGTACCACATGCCTGACTGAAGCAGGGAAAAATGATTTTTCAGGAACTTTCAGGCATTCCTCATGGAGGAAACACAAAGAATCACATTTCAGGAGGACAATAATGAAACTCAGCTCGCGCAATTAGATTGCAGGAAAAGTGCTCTCGATCAGCAAAGGACCGATCATGGCGAAAGTGAAAATTGACATCGGCAACAGAAAAGCTCTAACATCAATCATCACAGCGGATGCTGCCGATGACCTTGCCTTAAAAGAAGGCGTTGCCGCAGTAATAAAAGCAACAAGCATAATGATCGGAAAATAGGAGGCTACTGATATGAAAAGGCTACTGATATTTTTGTTCATGCTTGTCATTATTCCCTTGTGTGCATATCTCTCGGCAGCGTTAGCCGGTGATGTTACCGTCTCCGCAGCGATCAGTCTGAAGAATGCCTTCGAAGACATCGGAAAACTCTATGAGGTCAAACATACGGGAACAAAAGTGCTCTTCAACTTTGGAGCTTCGGGTGACCTTGCTCGCCAGATAGAAGGCGGCGCGCCGGTTGATGTGTTTGCCTCAGCAGCGCAGAAGGACATGGATGATATAGCCGCCAAAGGTTACATTCTGCCAAGTTCACGGGTGGACTTCGTCAAGAACACCCTTGTTCTGATAACCCCAAAGCCTGGTGCGGTCAAGTCGTTTATGGATCTCTCATCAGATGGGGTAAAACGCATAGCTGCCGGCAATCCAAGGACGGTTCCCGCCGGACGTTATGCAGCAGAGGTCTTTGACTACTACAAAATTACGAGACCCATTAAGGACAAGCTCATTTATGCGGAAAATGTGCGCCAGGTGCTCGACTATGTCGCACGCGGCGAAGTAGATGCAGGAATCGTATATGCAACTGATGCGGCGGTCCGTAGCGGAGAAACCCATATAGTAACCGAAGCGCCGGAGGCGAGCCACAAGCCGGCGATATATCCGATTGCCATAGTCAAAGAAACAAAAAATAAATCAGCTGCCAAGTCCTTCATCGAAATGGTTCGTTCCAAAGAAGGAATCGCAATCCTTAAGAAATACGGATTTCGCATTCCTTAGTCATGGACAGTTCGGTTTTATTCTCCATGCGGTTGTCGCTGCAGATCGCCGCTGTATCGACGTTCTTTATTGTTGTCATCGGTGTGCCGCTTGCCTATCTCCTTGCCCGTAAGAACTTCCCGGGCAAGGAGATTCTTGACATTGTGCTAACGTTGCCGCTCGTTCTGCCACCTACCGTGACCGGATATTATCTCATCGTTGCTTTTGGCAGAAACGGCTTTATTGGCAGATATCTCTATGAATGGATGGAGTGGAACATTATGTTTACCTGGTACGCGGCGGTGCTCGCCTCTTTTGTTGTCGCATTGCCGCTCATGATCAAAATAGGGCGCGCGGCGCTGGAAGCAGTCGACAGAAACCTTATCAATACCTCCTATACCTTGGGACATTCTGAATGGGAGACTGCTCTCAAGGTAACGTTGCCTCTCGCGAAACGCGGGCTGCTTGCCGGTATTGTACTGTCTTTTGCCCGTGCGCTGGGAGAGTTCGGCGCAACCCTTATGCTGGCGGGCAATATTCCCGGCAAGACTAACACGATGCCGCTGGCAATATACTCGCTTGCGGCTAGCGGAGACTGGCATGAGGCGACCGTAATGGTCGTCTTGCTTACACTGATGGCTGGAATATTCCTTTACCTTGCCAACCGATATAGCAGAAGGATTTTCTGATGGGCCTTCTGGTCTCGGTTAAGAAAGCAGTCAAAGGCTTCACCTTGGATGTTTCCTGGGAAATAGGCAATGAGCTTGCCGTGCTCTTCGGCTTTTCTGGTTCCGGCAAATCACTTACTCTACAGATCATTACCGGACTGATAAAGCCTGACAGCGGTATTATCACTGTCAATGGCTCAACCTATTTCGATAGTGCACTCCATATCAGTATTTCTCCGCAGCAGCGGTCACTTGGGTATGTATCTCAGGATCTGGCGCTTTTCCCGCATATGACAGTCAGGCAAAACATCCTTTTTGGCGCCAAGGGAGTGCCCGAACGCGAGACTACTAAACGATATCAGGAAATGATAGATGCTTTTTACCTGAATGTTCTCGAAAAAAAGCGTCCTTCTGAAATATCCGGGGGGCAGAAACAGCGGGTCGCGTTTGCTCGGGCTCTGATGAGGAGACCTGATGTTCTCTTGCTGGATGAGCCCTTTTCAGCTTTGGATACACCGCTCAGAATCGAAATGCGTACTTTTTTGAAGGACTTGCGTAATACGTTTCAGGTTCCGGTCGTACTGGTAACCCATGATGCTATAGAAGCGGCAACTTTGGCAGACTCAATCGTAGTCTATTCCGAGGGGATTGTCATTCAGAGCGGCACAGCAGCGGATGTTTTTGGGAGTCCAACAGATGAGCGTGTCAAGCGTTTGTTGATGGGACAGGAGCATGCGCTCCACGCTCTATGCGTATTTACTAACCAACAAACAAATTGATTTGGATCATGAGGTCATAAACGATGCTAACTCAGCTCAGTGATAAAGAATTAGAACGGTTTAGGCGGCAGTTGACGCTCAGCGGCTATACGAAGGAGCACCAGATCAAGCTGAAGAACAGCACGGCACTCATAGCTGGCGTCGGAGGGGTCGGAGGGACGACGGCCCTGTATCTTGCGATTGCCGGAATTGGCAGACTCAAGCTTGTCCACTCCGGGGTATTAACATCCTCCAACCTGAATAGGCAGATACTGATGACGGAGGACTGGATCGGAAAGACAAGAGTTGATTGTGCAAAGGCGATAATTCAGCGCATTGCTTCAGGAGTGCAGGTGGATATCTACGATGAACGAATGACATCGGACAACAGTGCTGATTTTGTTTGCGATGCCGATGCCGCTGTTTCAGCCCGGCCCAATTTCCCTGAACGATGCGCGCTTAATAGCGCGTGCGTTCAGCACAGGATCCCCGTGATAGAAGGTGCGATGTTTGATATGGATGCTTATGTGTTTTCCATCAACCCAGGACATACTCCCTGCTTCCACTGTCTGTTCAAAGATGCAGATAGCCGCTGGCAGGAGCTTGGATTCCCTGTGCTTGGTGCACTTTCAGGAACACTTGGCTGCATGATGGCTGTTGAGGCAGTCAAGGTCATCACCGGTTACGGCCAACCACTTTTCTCAAAAATGCTGCTGTATAACCTTGCAAGCATGGACTTTTCTACTATCGCCATTAATCGCGACCCTAACTGTTCTGTTTGCGGAGCACTACAGGTCTCCGAAGGGGTAAAAACATGAATACTACAACGATTACCGTAAAACTCTTTGGGCCGCTCCGGGGGAAAAGGGCATCAGACCAGAAAGTGATGATTTCAGAAAAAGAACCAATACACACTGTTATCGAACGTCTGCCAATCGAGCCACAGGCGTGGTATCTGTATTCGGTTAATGGGCAACACGCCAAAGCCGACACTCAGCTACATGATGGCGATGTTCTTATGATCATCCCTCCGATCAGCGGTGGATAAGTGGAGACCGCAAAAAACCGGGGAGGCATAGTGCGTCATCTCCTACAAGAAGAATTGATTTCCGCCCCATCTTTCCAGTTCATCCCAAATGCTTCAAGATATTAGAGATAAAGTATTTATGAATTATCTGGGTTAGAGTCTGTCCATAAATTGCTTTTATTGTAAGAAACCGTCATTCCTGTGAAAACGGGAATCCATTCTTTCCAAAGGTTTCTGGATACCCACCTTCGCGGGTATGACGGATTAAATGGAGTTTATGGACAGATACTTATTAGTCCGGATTACGAACGAGATAGGTGTTCCGCGAGGACATAGTCCACTTTATTCATACACTGATCATCGATAACGGCGGAAAAGGCGGACACGGTATTTTCGCTCATTCTCGGGCTATCGCCCTCCGAGGTAAATTCTGTTCCGATAAATCTTCACAGAATTTAAAGCCGCTCAAATACCGTCTCCACTTTTATTTACAAATACTTTATGAAAATTAGAGTCTGCATAATCCGCAAGCTTTTGTGACTTCCCAAAAAGCTACAAAAATGTATACAAAAATGTAGCAAGTAACATTATTGTAGCATTAACTGGAAATGCCTTTCTTTAATTATCAATAAGTTATCACCTGGCATGGTTTTCGTATTGAGGACATCAGGTGAGAACGATGGAATCCCTCACGGAGAAACTCAAAGAGATCGAAAAGGGAGAGATCCTTAACGCATTGAGAGAGTGCAATTGGATTATGTCGAGGGCCGCAAGAAGACTCGGTATAACCGAAAGGATGATCGGTTACAAGATCAAGAAATACCGGATAAAAAGGGAGGTGGAGAATTTCGAGGGGCAAGATATACGAGGGGCATAAAGCAATTTGCAATCGAGCTACAATTTTGTTATATGGGTATTAATAAAAAAAGGAGGAAGATGACGAAAGGGATTTTTACAAGCGGGCTGATGTTTTTAGTGTTATTAACATTCAGTGCGGGGGTTTGGGCTGATGAGGAGAAGAAGGCAAGCGGGATCAATGTTGACGAAATAAAGAAAGCGCTCGGCCTGAGCATATATCTGCAGGGAGGATACAACTATAACTTTGCGAGCCCGGATTCGGGTGAGAACCAGTTGAGGGTGTTCGACCATAAGGCCAACAGCTTTACGCTGGACCTTGCGCAGATACAATTTGTAAAAGACCCGGCCGTAGGCGGCTTAGGCTATAAGCTGAAATTATCATTCGGCGAGACCGCTAAGTTTATCCATGCCACGGGACTCGGCAATGCAGGTGATGAATTTGATCTCACCGAGGCGTATATAAGTTATTCAGCGCCATTGGGTAAGGGTCTCAGGTTCGACTTTGGAAAGATGGCGACATATCACGGGGCGGAGGTGATCGAGGCAAGGGACAACCCGAACTATTCCCGCTCTTATCTTTTTAACTTTGCCATACCATTCACCCATACAGGACTGAAAATGAGTTATGCATTTTCCGATACCCTGAACGCGTCGGTCCATGTAGTCAACGGTTGGGACAACTTCAACGATAACAACAAGTCGAAAACCATGGGCTTATCAGTCGGCTATACCCCGGTTGAACAGCTTGCAATGATTTTCAACCTTATGTACGGACCTGAAAAAGACGATAACAACCACGACAACCGGTTTCTGTTCGACTGGGTAGGTACGATAAAGCCTGTAAAGAACCTTAGCATAATACTGAATACCGATTATGCGACAGAGCAACACTCTGATCCTGACAGCGGCGGCACGGCCAAATGGTATGGAGTATCGGCAATCGCAAAATACGACTTCAGCGACATGTACAGTTTGTCGTTGAGGGGAGAATATTTCAACGACCAGAACGGGGTGAGAACAGGTACCCCGCAGCATTTGAAAGAAGTAACGCTGACGCCGGAGATCAGGGTAGCACAGGGTTTGATCGTGAGGCCTGAGTACAGGCATGACTGGTCGAACGGAACGGTATTTGATGCACACGACATGCCGCTGAACAAGAAGCAGCAGGACACGGTTACCCTAGCGTTGATGTATACATGGTAAGTAAAAAGAAAGATCAGCAAAGGAGGTTTGTATGAAACGATTATTGAGTATATTGATGATAACAATCTGGATAATGAGTTTTGCGGGATTATTGTTTGCAGAAGAGGCCGTGACTAACCCTCCGACCCCCCCCGCAGCCGGGCAGGCCCAGCCTGCCCAGCCTGCGCCTCAGGCAACTGCGCCTGCGCCGAAGATAGACACAGGCGACACAGCATGGATGATCGTAGCAACAGCGTTCGTCATGCTCATGACCTTACCTGGCCTTGCCCTGTTTTATGGCGGTCTGGCCAAGAGGAAAGACACCCTTAATACCATGGCTATGTCCTTTGTGACATATTGCATAGTGAGTCTGCTTTGGGTTATTTACGGGTTTACCTTTGCTTTCGGAACTGATGTTGGTGGAATTATAGGAAGTAGCGAAAAACTGTTTCTCCACGGCGTCGGGGTCAACAGTATCAATGACTTTGCTAAGACGATACCGGAGTATATCTATGTTGTTTATCAGCTCACATTTGCCGCCATAACCGTTGCCCTTGCAAGCGGCGGATATATTGAGAGGATGAAATTTTCGGCATGGGTGCTCTTTTCGATATTATGGTTAAGCCTGGTATATCTACCTATCGCGCACTGGGTATGGGGCGGCGGGTTTCTGGCAAAGATGGGGGCGCTGGATTTTGCAGGAGGTACAGTAGTGCACATTAATGCAGGTATTGCAGCTCTCGTAGGGGCACTGGTCCTCGGTAAAAGGAAAGAAGCGTCCCTTAAACCGAGTAATTTAACGCTCGTCATTACCGGCGCGGGACTGCTCTGGTTCGGTTGGTTCGGTTTCAATGCAGGTTCGGCGGTTGCGGCAAACGGTCTTGCCGGCGCGGCTTTTATCAATACCAATACGGCAACCGCAATGGCGGCTGTATCATGGATGTTGACCGAATGGTTGCATACAAAGAAGCCGACTGTCCTCGGCCTTGCCTCAGGAGCGGTAGCGGGTCTTGTCGCGATTACTCCGGCGGCAGGATTTGTGAATATCAGCGGTGCATTTATTATCGGGATTCTGGCCGGTATAGTCCCCTATTTCGCTGTAGCAGCCATTAAACCGAGACTCGGTTATGACGACTCCCTTGATGCGTTCGGTATACATGGTGTCGGTGGGACTTTAGGCGCGGTTCTTACCGGTATATTTGCAGATCCGGCAATCAACGACGCAGGGAAAGGCCTTTTATACGGCAACCCCGGCCAGCTTTTGATGCAGCTCAAAGCCGTAGGCGTGACTTTAATATATAGCGGCGTCATGACCTTTATAATCTTCATGGTCATTAAGGCCACCATCGGGATAAGGGTCGGAGCCGAACAGGAAATTGTCGGGCTCGATGAAAGCCAGCACGGTGAAAAAGCATACAATCTGTAACGAAATATAAAAGTAGAAGACAAAGGAGGCAATAATGAAAAAGGTTGAGGCCATCATAAAACCTTTCAAACTCGACGAGGTCAAAAACGCCCTGAATGCGATCGGCGTAAACGGTATGACCGTTACGGAGGTCAAAGGGTTCGGCAGGCAAAAAGGCCACGTGGAGGTTTACAGGGGCACTGAATATGAAGTGACTTTTCTCCCCAAGATCAAGATAGAGGTAGTCATCGCGGACGCCATAATCGATAAAGTAATTTCTACGATAATCGATAAGGCGAAAACCGGCAATATCGGCGACGGAAAGATATTTATTTATTCTCTCGAAGATGTTATCAGAATAAGGACCGGAGAGAAGGGAGAAGCGGCTATATAGGGAAATTTATCCTACAAAATTGTAGAAGCTACAAAATTGTAGGATTATTTCGCACAGCACCCAGCCTTTCGGGAAATGTTGATAGACCTTGATAATAAGGGCTGCGGCTTTTTTTTGAGTAAACAATTCCTACAAAATTGTAGGAATTGTTTACTGCTGTATTTTCCAGTAATAATTATTGCTTTAGAATCAAGCAGTTCCTCCTGGCATGCTTTTAGATATATAGCATGCAAAGAACCAAAGGAGGAAGTATGGGCAAATTACTTGGAGTACTCTTATTAATGGGACTGTTGTGTATGACCGTGCCAGGGATATTATACGGCCAGGATGTGGCTCCGGTCTCCGGTCAGGTTGCTCCTGCTGTTGCAACCTCAAAGATAGACTCCGGAGACACTGCGTGGATGCTGGTCTCCACCGCACTGGTTATGCTTATGACGCCCGGGCTTGCCCTGTTTTACGGTGGAATGGTGAGAGGGAAAAACGTGCTCGGAACGATCATGCAAAGCTTTATTGCCATTGCGGTGATAAGCGTGCAGTGGATATTGATCGGATACAGTCTTTCCTTTGGCCCTGACGTACATGGCGTCATCGGAAGCCTCGAGCTGGGCAGGTCTCAATGGGGTCGGGATTACGCCGAATCCTGATTATGCGCCCACAATTCCTCATGCGCTGTTTATGATGTATCAGGCAATGTTTGCGGTTATTACTCCGGCGCTGATCACAGGCGCATTCGCAGAAAGAATGAAATTCTCGGCATTCCTCGTCTTCACCATAATATGGTCGACCGTTGTCTATGACCCGGTGGCCCATTGGGTCTGGGGTGCAGGCGGGTGGCTTAAGAATATGGGCGCTCTGGATTTTGCAGGCGGCATTGTTGTTCATCTCATCTCCGGGATTTCCGCCCTTGCTGCTGCGCTTGTTATCGGAAAAAGAAAAGGTTATCTGCAGGAAGCGATGTATCCTCACAACCTTCCGATGACCGTTCTCGGCGCCGGGCTTTTGTGGTTCGGATGGTTCGGGTTTAATGCCGGAAGCGCCCTTTCAGCCGGTACATTAAGCACTATGGCCTTTGTTGCTACACATATATCCGCTGTCGTCGCGACAACGGTTTGGGTGGTCATCGAATGGCTGCACAGGGGCAAGCCTACAATGTTCGGCGCCGCAACGGGAGCAATTGCGGGGCTTGCCACAATAACGCCCGCAGCCGGTTTCGTAAGCCCGATGTCGGCGTTTATTATAGGGTTATCAGCCGGCGCTGTTTGCTATGGAGCCTTGAATATGAAGGGCAGAATAGGCTATGATGATTCACTCGATGCATTCGGAGTCCATGGAGTCGGAGGTATATTGGGAACGATCGCAACAGGTCTTTTTGCCCAGACATTGATCAACCCTGCGGGGGGCAACGGACTCTTCTTCGGCAATAATAATATGTTTATCTCGCAGGTGATCGCGATACTGGTAACGGGAGTTTATTCATTTGTTATTACCATAGTGCTCCTTAAGGTAATCGACAGAACTATAGGATTGAGGCTCGGCGAAGAGGCAGAGATGAGCGGTCTCGATATATCCCAGCATGGTGAGAGCGGATATTCTTCGTAAAGCTGCATAAACCTGCGAAGCAAAATTTCAAAACTTTATTTTATAAGGAGGTAGTCGACATGACACCAAAAGAAGTAATGGAATTGGCAAAGAAGAACAAAGCAGTAATGGTAGACCTGAAGTTCATGGATTTTCCGGGACTGTGGCAGCATTTTTCGGTACCGATAAAAGAGCTGACAGAGGACATGTTCGAAAGCGGGTTGGGCTTTGACGGCTCATCCATAAGGGGCTGGCAGGCGATCCACATGAGCGACATGCTGGTAATCCCGGATCCAACGACAGCGATAATGGACCCGGTGACGCAACACCCCACGGTGAGCATGATCTGCACAATCGTAGACCCGATCACAAAAGAGCAATACTCAAGAGACCCCCGGTATGTCGCGCAGAAGGCTGAAGCCTACATGAAGTCGACAAAGGTTGCCGACACGGCATACTTCGGACCCGAGGCGGAATTCTTCATATTTGATGACGTGCGGTTTGACTATACCTCAAACAGCGGATATCACTTTGTAGATTCAGACGAGGGGATATGGAACTCGGGGAGAGAAGAAAGCCCGAACCTCGGATACAAGCCGAGACATAAAGAGGGATACTTCCCGGTCGCCCCGATGGACAAGCAGCAGGACCTCCGGACAGAGATGGTGCTGGAGTTGCAGAAGGCGGGGATAGAGATAGAGGCCCAGCATCATGAAGTAGCGACAGGGGGCCAGGCGGAGATCGATATGAGGTTCTCGCCCCTGGTAAACATGGCGGACAAGTTGATGATGTACAAGTATATCATCAAGAATGTAGCAGTAAGGAACGGAAAGACCGTGACGATGATGCCGAAGCCACTCTTCGGCGATAATGGTTCAGGCATGCATACACACCAGAGCCTGTGGAAAGGCGGCAAGCCGTTATTTGCGGGTAACGCATACGCTGGGGTGTCCGAAATGGCCTTGTATTACATAGGGGGAATACTCAAGCATGCCGCGGCGCTGGCAGCGTTAGTAGCGCCAACAACGAACTCATACAAGAGACTGGTGCCGGGATATGAGGCGCCGATCAACCTTGCGTATTCAAGCAGGAACCGGTCGGCGGCGATCAGGATCCCAATGTATTCCCCGAGCCCGAAGGCAAAGAGGATAGAAGTAAGGTTCCCTGATCCGTCCTGCAACCCGTATCTTGCGTTCTCAGCGATGCTCATGGCGGGATTGGACGGGATAGAGAACAAGATAGATCCTGGAGAGCCGCTGGATAAGGACATCTACGAGCTTGGGCCTGAGGAACTCGCGAAGGTGCCGAGTCTTCCTGGTTCACTCGAGGACGCGCTTGATTGCCTTGAGAAAGACCACGACTTCATGATGAAAGGCGACGTATTCACGAAAGATGTAATCGAGATGTGGATAAGCTACAAGAGAGCTAAAGAAGTCGACGCGCTGAGGCTCAGGCCCCATCCCTACGAGTTCTTTCTCTATTACGATATTTAACAATAATTGCCTTTAAGTCGCATGATATTTGTAACTCCTCCTAACCTCCCCTTAAGATAAGGGGAGGAAGGTGGGGTTATGAAATCTTGATGAATTGCATTCACCTCAACCTTTACACCTTCCGAAAGTAATTGTTAAGCTAATATTTGAGAGCAAAGCAGTCGCAGCCCATTACTGATATAATGACGAACAAGAATAATCATACGGTATGGCATAAGGGGTCCCTCACTAAAGAAGACCGTAACAGATTGAACAATCATGACAGCGGCGTCATCTGGTTAACCGGTTTATCGGCCTCCGGAAAATCCACTATAGCCCATATGATCGAGAAAAGGTTATATATGGACGGCATTAGAGCTTATGTCCTCGACGGGGACAATATACGGCACGGTCTCAATGCGGACCTGGGGTTCAGCGTTGAGGACAGGATAGAGAATATACGGAGAATCATTGAGGTGGGGCCGGGCTTTTTGCAGACGCGGGCATAATTGTTCTTACGGCATTTATTAATCTCCATACCCCGCCGTCTCTGCGGCGGGCACCTTACGTCGTCGGGGTGCAGGGCGTCGGAGCGAAGCGCAGACCCTTGCCGACCCGCGGGGTCTAATACCCCGTGGTGTCGTGCCGAGCAAAGCGAGGTTTAGTTTATTACGCCTTTCGAGAGCCAGAGAAAATTCGTCAGGGGCCATTTCCAGAATACCAAATTTATGGAAGTCTATGTCAAATGTCCTCTCGAAGAATGTGTCAGAAGGGACCCCAAGGGATTATATAAAAAGGCGCGGACGGGGGCATAATCGAAAATTATACCGGGATTTCCTCCCCCTTTGAGGAACCGGAGGCCCCCGATCTTGTGCTCGACACCCAGAAAATGGGCCTCGATGAATCGGTCTCGGCGGTCCTGGATTATGTCAAAAAGACCGGGTTTTTGAAACCGAAAAATATTGGCGGCTGATAGGCTTACCCAAACGTTGCATAAAGATATAGTCATTCAACCGTCAACGCGTCAGTATTTGAATAGAGCGAGAGCACTGTGTTTTGCCATCACATTGAAATGTTCATCATATGTCATAAGAGAGAGGCTGTTCTCTATTGCAGCCTGTGCAATTAAAAGATCCACAGTGCTCGCTGTATAGCCTTTTCTTGCAAGCTCGTATCCCAGCTTTCCGGCGTGCAAATATGTCGTTTCATCCACGGGAATGCACTGCATGACATCAAAGGCGTCATAAAGAATCTGCAGCGCTTTTTGGTCTTTTGCCCCATTAATCAGTTCGAGAGCTACAATGCCTGTGTAGACAGCCTTCCCGGATTTGAGCAGCGCGGCAATACGCTCTGTCAGGTCAGAATCTATTCCTCTGAAAAAGGCGATCCAGACAGAGGTGTCGACAAGTACCTTAGCGTCCATGCCGCGATTTTTCCCATTTGTCCGAAAATTCCAGCTTGCCGGCCAACGATAGGACCCTTTCGATCTTCCTCTGCCGTATCAGCTCTCTGAGTCCTGTGATGACGGCTTCCGTCTTCGTCCTGCTTTTGGATGCCGTCATCGCTTCTTTTATAAGCTCATCCGGTATGTTTAATGTAGTTTTCATCATACCTCCTAAATGTATATATTCGTATGTATATTATATCAAAAAAAGTAATATATTCTTCAATAAAAAATATGTATCTTCGCGCAGGAGTGTGGGTCATTCTTGTAACAAATCATGTCATTCCCCGACTTGATCGGGGAATCCAGATCACACGCACCGTGAAATTGAATGTACCGGATACCGTAGGGGCGCCTGATATCAGGCCGGTGGAACTGTTGAGGGTCAAACCATTGGGGGGAAGACTCCCTGAGATGATAGACCAACTGTAGGGCATCACACCGCCTGTGGTGGCAAGTGTCTGGTTAATATGGATTCCCCAAGAGGCCTGAAGGCAAGGATGAAGTAGTGATGACCAAAACGGCGGGGGAAATTACATATTCCTCTGTTCCTACGGACGATGGGTTCCCTGCTTTATCCACTGCAAGGAATTTGAGGGTTGTGTCTGATGAAATATATATGGGTCCGGTGTATACTGAAGAACCTGTGGTCGGCGTGCTGCCGTCCGTTGTGTAATATATTTTATCGCAACCGGAACCGGTACCGTCCTGGCAAGCTAATGTGACCGACTGGCCGCTGTTGAATGTTCCTCCTTCCGGAGAAGCTGTGACCGTAGGAGCGGTCGTATCTAAAATTATTGAATCGGTAGAGGCTGACGACCAGTTGTTCAAGCTGTCCCTAAAACGGGCATAAACCGTCTTTGTGCCGGCGCCTGATAACAGCGTCCATGCTTTTGATGGCGTATAAGTCTCAGGGTTGGACCAGTCTATAGTGTCGTTGCTGAATTGCATTTGACCCGAAAAATGCGTTTGCTATAGGCATACCTATAGAGTCAAGCCTATCAAGGCATTGGCTGATTTGTCGATATAAAAGCTAATACTGATGCTGTTTCTTGTTCCACCTCCTGAAAATTATGTTCTTTTTATCTAAATGCAGTGCAATTACCAAAACTGGGGGGAAAGTATTGTCCCACGCGGTTAAAGAGGTAGCGCAGTTTTGATCGTACTTTCTGCGTAAAGACAGAAATCCGCAATACAGGTTTCCTTCCATCCCATCCTAATTGGGCTGGAAGGACAAGATACTTGTACCGTAAGGTTTTCAAACGTTCTGTCTTTTCTTTTTGACCGAGTATCTGATGCCTGAACAGGACAAACAGATTGTAGATGAATACCCGAATAAGCATAGCCGCCTCCGTTGAGTAGAAATACTTCATCGAGAACCCGCCGAGTGCAAAATCCTCTTTCAGTTCCTTGATGGTATTCTCATCGTTCGCCCTATGCCTGCATTGCTTCCATACCTCATATGTAGAATCATGTGAATTGGTTATCCATACGCTATAACGATAATGCCCTGTATCAAACTCATCTCCGAAAAGAGACAACTCTTTTCCCATCGCGTGCGGTCTCTTCTTGACATCCTGGCGCACTGCAATAAACCTCCTGTCGATTATCCACTCTACATGCTGGAAGAAGAACTCAGTGATCCATATCCCTTCTTCTACCTGTGCCCAGTTTTGTTGTGCGTAGATTATCCTCTGCAGCGGACGATATAGGCGAGCAGCTATGATATATACTAATTCTCTCTTCTCAAGCAGTTCGATGAACTCCCTAAGATAAAATCCACTGTCTGCAATAATGCCCTTGATATCGATATGACCGTTGATCCTCTGCCATGTGGATTCAAAAAATCCAATAATGTTGTTCCGTGACATCACGTTGCCGGGGCGGTTCCAAAGATTTATCACATACTTGTTTCTGTTAAGAAATGCCAGAAGCGGGCTGTGGCTACCACGGCCCTTCTTCTTCGGGTTATATCCCCTCTTGACTCCCTCCTGTTTTCCGTATCGCTCAAGGACTGTAGAATCGAACGTCAACCAGTCCTCTTTGAGCTCTTTCCAGGGGATCAATCTCTTCAAGTATCCCCATAATCCCTCCGACATCTCTTCCACTTCCTTCAGTTTTCTGATCTTCCTGAAAAGCCTGCCCAATGTCGTCGAGGCGATAGGAAGCCTCTTCACTGCAAAAAGATCGGTGAAAATCTCCTGCCAACCAAGATAAAGTAGATGAGAAAACCTGCTGCCTCCCGCATAGATCAGAAGGATGTATGCCAATACCTTGCTGTATATCCCCATTCCATTGGGTGAACTCTCATGGATCGGAATCACCTCTTGCAAAATTCCTCTCAATTTGATCTTTTCAAAAAATGCAGCCAATAAACTGAATCCCCCATATGCCGTCATCTTCTTCTCCGTAAATCCAATCCTTACTTTATTTATTTCGATCTTTGTGCTACATTTTGACTGCATATTTCTATTCTCCTTTCGTTTAGAGTTGATGGTCGGGTAAACCTATTGATTCTAATACGAAAGGAGAATTTCTTCGGGGATATTATTTTAGGTCAACTGCACTTTTTGGGTTGAGTGCATGCGTTTCCAGTAAAATCGTCACACGATAAGGTAAGGGTCACAGCAACGGAACCGGTAGCTGCCGCTCCTGAATTAATAACTATTAACCCCATGGGCGTCCTCAAGAGTGTGCCGTTTTCTCCAGCCGCAACAAAGATATTATCGCCATAAGTCAGGCCGAAAAGGCGGTAGCCGGTTTCAGAGTCCAGGCTGCCCCGTTGGGTGACGTAAGAATTGTTCCGGCGTCTCCTACAGCTATAAATTTGTTGTCGGCGCTGTTAGCGGAAGTTCACTCGCCAATATTCTATTCCATTCCGTAAAGAGTAACTTGTGAAATGTGAAGTGAAAAAAGCAAGTTCTAAGTTCAATGTTTCAAAAAGCTGTCAAGCTGGAAAGCCGGCCGGCTGCAAGGTTAGAAGCCAACAAGCTTGGAAGCTCAGAGTCCGGTCAAATTTTGTAGTAGTTCCGATACCATCCCACAAACTGCTTAATACCTTGCTCAATTGTTGTAACGGGCTTAAATCCTGCATCTTTCATTAAATCATCCACATCAGCACAAGTTGCCGGGACATCTCCGGGCTGAATAGGCAGAAGGTTTTTCTTTGCTTTTTTCCCGAGACAATCCTCTAAGACCTCGATAAATCTCATTAGCTCAACAGGATTGTTGTTGCCTATATTGTATAGCTTGTAGGGCGCATAACTTATAGCAGAATCGGGATTGTTTCCGTTCCATGCAGGATCAGGCTGTGGAATCATTTCAATAACCCTGACAACTCCCTCTATGATGTCATCAATATAGGTAAAATCCCGCTGCATCTTTCCGTAATTGAATACATCTATCGGTTTCCCCTCTAAGATAGCCTTTGTAAAAAGAAATAATGCCATGTCCGGACGGCCCCAGGGTCCATAAACAGTAAAAAACCGCAACCCAGTACAGGGCAGGTTGTAGAGACTTGCATAGGTATGAGCCATAAGCTCATTCGACTTTTTGGTTGCTGCATACAATGAGACAGGATGATCTACGTTATGATGAACAGAAAACGGCATTTTTGTGTTTGCTCCGTAGACAGAGCTTGATGAGGCGAACACAAAGTGCTTAACCTTACTATGTCTGCACCCTTCAAGTATATTGACAAACCCGACAATATTGCTGTCTATGTACGCATGAGGATTTATTATGGAATATCTCACCCCTGCCTGTGCAGCAAGGTTAACTACAACGTCAAATCTTTCATCAGAAAAAATTCTGGCTACTGATTCCCGTTCTTTAAGATCTATCTTTATAAGTTTAAAATTCTTGTTTCCTTCAATCTGTTTGAGTCTGTCAATTTTGAGATTGACATCATAATAATCATTGAGATTATCGATACCGGTTATTTCATTGTTATTTTGCAGCAACTTTTTACAAAGGTGAAACCCGATGAAACCTGCTGCACCAGTGACCAAAATCTTTTTACGGTTCAATTTTGTCTCCTTCCATAAGTTTATCAAAAAAGCAAAAAAAACTCCAAGTGATTTGCAGGCAAAGTGTCCAGGTCAACAGGCCACAATCTTCTAATTTTTATAGATTATAAATGGACTTTTTTCGAAAGAAAAAACTTGCTTTTTGAGATGGGATTTAATATTTTTATAGAAACGATAATAATCGTTGGGAAGGTGATCAATGATTGATTTGACCGGAAAGATAGTGGTTGTTGAAACGCCTGAAACGACTTATACAGGGAAGCTCATTGAGATAGGGGAGGAGGAAATTCATCTTGAATCGGAAATCGGATGGATTGTCATACCTGTGGAAAGGGTCACTTCAATCAAAGAAAAGGAAGATTAGCCCATATCACCTAATAAGAACTGCGCCAGCGCCACTGCTGTGATCGCTGCGGTTTCAGCCCTGAGAATTCTTTTGCCCAATGAAATAACAAAGAACCCTTTTGCTTCGGCAAAGGCTATTTCTTCTTTTGTAAATCCGCCTTCAGGGCCGATGATTATAATTAATTCCTTGCCGCCCCCCTTTACTAATGAGGGAATGGGGTCCTCGATTTTTTTTAATGACTCAACCGCTTCTGATAGTTTCAGTCCGCCTTCTTCATAAAATATGAAACCATGAGTCATGGAGCTAGCAAAGCAGGAGGGCAAAAATTGTTCGAATTCAACAGGCTCATGAATTACCGGTACTAAACTTCTTCCCGATTGTCTCGACGACTCCCCGGCAATTTTTCTCCACCGCGTAATCTTCTTAGTCTCTCTCAGCTGGCTTCTGCCGGTAACGACAGGGACTATTTCTTTCACCCCGAGTTCCGTAGCCTTTTGAATGACAAGGTCCATTTTTTCACCTTTTAATAAGCCTTGCACAAGAATTATGTCTATGGGAGATTCGATATCGCATAGAAATTTTTCCGTCACCTCTGCGGTTATTTCTTTTTTTTCAGACTTTATTATCGTTGTCTTGAAACATTTGCCTTCTCCGTCAAAGACGGTCAGCTCATCGCCTTTTTTGCACCTGAGGACTGATATGAGATAACGGGCCTTCTCGTCTGTGATAGATATCGTGTTATCTACGATATTAGTCTTCGGCAGGTATATCCTCGGCATTTGATCGTCTATTTCTTTAAAACGGATTTTAACAGAATGAGTATGATGCCGACGGTCAATGCTGAGTCGGCAACATTGAATGAAGGCCAGTGGTAGCTGCCTATTGAAAAATCTATGAAGTCTACAACTTTTCCGTAAAGAATCCTGTCGATTAGATTCCCTATTGCTCCGCCGAGAACAAGTGAGAGGCCTAAGCTGTTGTAGATATTCCTGATCAGAAGATTTATTACAAAAATTATTGCTATAACCGATATCCCGATAAAAAAGCTGCTGCCGAGGGATTTGAACATTCCGAACGCGGCGCCCGTATTCCTGATATTTACTATATGCAGGAAGGGAAATATTTCGATAGAATCAAACAGCGGCAGGTATCCGATAATGAGGAACTTCGTTATCTGGTCCAATGCGATGACGGACAAGACAATGAACAAAATATATGCGGGTTTTTTCATTAAGCACTCCTGATAATCCTGTTTAATTCTGTTCGTGATAAGAAAGAGAATTACTTCCCGAAAATTACCTTATGGCACCTATCGCAGATGTCCGGCGCTTCTGTAAATGTGCCGACTGCTTCGCTCCAGTTCCAGCAACGCTGGCATTTTGAACCGGGAGCCCTTTCGACTTTTATCTCAAGACCTCCTATCTCCGTGCTTTGGTAGGAGCCTTCGCTGCTTTTGTCAGTAGCTTCAACTGCCGAGACGATAAAGAATGTCGGCAAAAATTTTCTATCTCCCAAAAGAAGGGCATTATATTTTTCAGGAAGGCGGAGTGTTATCTTTGCCTCAAGCGAATTCCCGAGGAACCTTTCCGCCCTTTTTATCTCGATCGCCTTATTTACCTCATTTCTCAATGAAAAGAGACTGCCCCATTTCTCTTCGAGCGCAAGGTCAAGATATGTTTCGTCAACTTCGGGGAATGAGGTGAGAAAGACGGATTCTTCCGTGTCTTTTCCCCCTTGTTCTCTGCTCTCTGCTTTTTGCTTTATGCTCTGCCAGACTTCTTCCGCGGTGAATGAGATGACCGGGGACATTAAGCGGGTCATTGTTGAGAGGATCCGGGAGAGCACCCATTGTGCCGCGCGTCTTTCTTTTGAATCAGTCCTGAAAGTATAGAGCCTGTCTTTCAGCACATCAAAATAGAACGAGCTCATGTCGACAATACAAAAATTGTAGATGCTGTGAAAAGCTTCATGGAAATCGAAACTCTCATAGGCGGAAGTTACCTTCCCTGTGAAGGTCTGCAGCCTGCTCATGGCCCATCTGTCTATCGCCAGCATGTCTTTGCCGTAATCGCCGTAATCGAAGTCGTGGATGTTCCCGAGTAGAAACCTGCACGTATTTCTTATCTTCCTGTACGCTTCGGTCAATCTGTCGAGTATCTCCTTTGATATCCTTATATCGTCCCTGTAGTCCTCTGCAGATACCCATAATCTCAGGATCTCCGCGCCGTTGGCTTTTATGACTTCCTGCGGGGCTATAACATTGCCGAGGGATTTGGACATTTTTTTGCCTTGGCCGTCAACCACGAAACCGTGGGTGAGCACGGTCCTGTAAGGGGCCTTGCCCCTTGTGCCGACAGACGTAAGCAGCGAACTCTGGAACCATCCCCTGTGCTGGTCGCTCCCTTCGAGGTACATATCGGCAGGCCAGGAAAGCCTGTCGTCAGCTTCCATGACAGCCGCATGGCTTACTCCGGAATCAAACCACACATCAAGAATGTCCATCTCTTTTGAAAACGATCCGCCACCGCATTTCCTGCACTTGTATCCCTGCGGCAGAAACTCCTCCGCTTTTTTCATGAACCATATATCGGCGCTGTGGGTTTCGACCAGCTTGACTATTCCGGCCAGGACATCGGCGTCTGTTACAAACTCTTCACAACCTTCACACCTGAGTACAGTTATCGGCACGCCCCAAGCCCTCTGTCTTGATATGCACCAGTCGGGCCTGTTCGAGACCATGCCGTGGATCCTTTCGCGGCCCCATGAGGGGACCCATCCTGCCTTATCGATCTCTGAAAGGGCGTTTTTTCTTAGCCCGTTCTTTTCCATTGAGATGAACCACTGTTCCGTCGCCCGGAAGATCACCGGCTTTTTGCACCGCCAGCAATGAGGATATGAATGGGTGATCTTTTCCTCTTTTATCAAAGCATTTTTGTCCTTGAGTATGTCTATGATTTCGGCGTTTGCCTTGAAAACAAACTTGCCCTGTAAAGGCGAATCCTGTTCGACCCCGGCGAATCTGAACTTGCCGTATTTATCCACCGGAGCATAGATGTCCAGCCCGTACTTCAAGCCGGTCTCATAGTCGTCTTCGCCATGGCCGGGAGCAACATGGACGATGCCGGTACCTTCTTCGAGAGATACAAATTCACCCAGGACCGTTTTCGATTGCCTACAAATAAACGGATGCTGCGCGTACATGCCTTCAAGGTTTTTCCCGGTAGTCCTTGTAATAACATTTCCCGTGAGACCGATCTTTTCTCTGAGAGGCCCGACCCTGCCTTCCGCAACAATATAAACTTCATTGTCCGTTTCAATCCCTACGTAATCGAAATCAGGGTGAAACGCGAGGGCGAGGTTTGCCGGGAGTGTCCAGGGAGTGGTGGTCCATATTACAACAAACACGCTTTTTCCCTGGAGCTGTGGAAAAAATCTTTTTGTATTCTCCTCGTCAATAGCGAATTTGACGAATATGGAAGGCGATTCTTTATCAGCGTATTCAACCTCTGCTTCCGCAAGGGCCGTAATGCATGACGGGCACCAGTGTACCGGCTTTTTTCCTTTGTAGGCGTAACCGGCTTCAAAAAATTTACAGAACTCCCTTACGATTGTAGCTTCATATGAGTACGACATTGTCAGGTAAGGTTTCATCCAGTCGCCTAATCCGCCGAGCCTTTGGAACTCATTTCTCTGGATCTCAACGAACCCTGCCGCATATTCCTTGCAGAGTTTCCGCTTCCCGAGGATATCGAGCTTGTCTTTCTTGTCCCCAAGGTTTTTATCAACCTGGAGTTCTATCGGCAGGCCGTGGCAGTCCCAGCCCGGCACATATGGCGAATAATACCCTTTCATCGCTTTGTATTTGACGATAATGTCCTTGAGTATCTTGTTCAACGCATGGCCGATGTGTATGTGACCATTAGCATAGGGAGGTCCGTCGTGGAGGATGTAATGCGGGTTTTGCTTCCTCTGCTCAAGGATTTTTTCGTATATCTTTTTCTCTTCCCAGAACTTTATTATCTCCGGCTCCTTTTGTGTGAGGTTGGCCTTCATAGGGAAATCGGTCTGCGGAAGATTCAGCGTGTCCTTATAATCTTTCGACATTTCGCAGTTTACTCTCTTATTTCTCTTCAGCCTTGTCTTTTTTCTGCGCTTCGCGTTCGGCAATAATCTTTTGGGTCAGGTGGCTCGGAAGCTCCTCATAATGAGAAAATTCCATTGAATAAAGCCCTCTTCCGGAAGTCAGACTGACGAGCTGGTTTGCATAAGTGAGCATCTCGGACATGGGGACTTGAGCGTTTATCTTCTGGTTGCCGCCGGCCTGAGGCTCTACCCCCTGGACTCTGCCCCTCTTGGAATTCAGGTCTCCTATTACCGCGCCGAGTGTGTCGTCAGGGGTTATGACTTCAACTTTCATTATCGGTTCGAGCAGAATGGGTTTTGCATCCTGAACAGCCTTTCTCAGTGCCATAGATCCCGCGATCTTAAATGCCATTTCCGAAGAATCGACTGTATGGTATGAGCCGTCGACTAACGAAACCTTAATATCCACCAGGGGATATCCGGCGATGACACCGTCTTTCATGGTCTCTACAACACCCTTTTCGACCGCGGGCCTGTATTGCTGGGGAATGACTCCACCGACAATCTTGTCTTGGAATTCATAACCTCCGCCTCTGGGCAACGGCACTACTTCCAATGAGCAATCGCCGTATTGTCCGCGGCCACCCGACTGTTTCTTGTATTTTCCCTGTGCCCTTGTTGGGACCTTGATCGTTTCCCTGTAAGGGACCTTGGGGGTTTTCATCAGGACCTCGACGCCGAATTTTCGTTTCAGTCTTTCGAGGGTCACTTCGAGATGTACCTGTCCCATACCTGAAAGGAGCATCTCCTTTGTCTCCTCGTCCCTCTGGAACTTCAGGGTCGGGTCTTCTTCAAGTATGCGGTGAAGACCGGTGCCGATCTTGTCTTCATCACCCTTGGATTTCGAAGCTATCGCATACGATATTATGGGGTCGGCAAATTTTACCTTTTCGAAGACAATCTGTTTTGCTTCCTCGGAGAGCGTGTCTCCCGTATATGTATCTTTGAGTTTTGCAACAACACCGATCTCGCCCGGTCCGATGGCCTGTGCCGGGACCTGCTTTTTCCCAAGGAGGTAAAAGACCTGGCCGATCCTCTCCTTTGACCCTGTCATTGTGTTCAGGACATTCGAGTCTGCCTTAAGTACGCCGGAATAGACCCTGAATATGGAGAGTCTTCCCGCAAATGGGTCTGCGATAGTCTTAAAAACATAAGCCGACATGGGATCTGTCTGCAAAGGTTTTCTCTCCGCATCCTTCCCGTCCTTGGGGTTTTTCCCTTTAATCGGTGATATCCTTGACATTGCTTCAGGAGAAGGAAGGCAGAGGATCATGGTATCGAGAAGTTCCTGGATTGCTATATTCTTAAGTGCCGAACCACAGGTGACCGGGATGAACCTCTTTGTCAGCGCACCCCATTTTACTCCCTTTATGATCTCCTCGTCTGTTAATGCCCCTCCCTCGAGATATTTCTCAAGCAGGGCATCGTCGGATTCCGCAATCTTTTCTATAAGCTTCTTCTGGTATGCCTCGACCTCCGGAAGCATATCGGAAGGAATTTCAGATTCTTGTGCCTTACCGGTATCAAATGTGAAGGCCTTCATCTTTACCAGATCGACAATCCCCCTGAAACTTTCACCGGTGCCTATAGGTAGCTGCAGCGGCAAAGGCTCTGTTTCAAAGGACTTTTCGAGCTCTCCGATGGCCCTCGAAAAATTCGCGTTGTCCTTGTCCATTTTATTTATGAAAACAACTACCGGTAATTCGAATTCGGACGCATACTTCCATATCTTTTGCGTTTCGGCTTTGACCCCCGAGATGGCACTCACGATGACTACTGCCCCGTCAACAGCCCTCAGACAACCACGGGTATCCTCAAGGAAGTTGATAAACCCGGGCGTATCAATCAGGTTTATCCTGTAACCATTCCAGTTGCAAAAGGCAAGTGAAGAAGTGATCGTTATCTTCCGCGCTATTTCTTCCGGCTCATGATCGGTCGTTGATGTGCCGTCGTCGACTCTTCCGAGCCTGTCTATTGAGCCTGAATCAAAAAGGACCGCCTCGACCAAAGACGTCTTGCCGGCGCCTCCGTGCGCAATAACAGCAATGTTCCGAATCTTATCAACCTCAAAGTTTGCCATAAATTCCCCCTATATTTAAGTTAGTCTAAAATTTCCTCGATGACCGGTTTCGTCTCTGTCTTTTTCGATATTCTGCTGCTCCATATTTTTACAACCGCAAAGGATATTATGAACGCGCCGAATCCGAAGACGGCGGAAACGATGTCAGGGTCGAGTTCCTGCAAAAAATGGCTGAAGACTTCTTTGCCGATGACCGCTCCTATAATCAGGGCAAGGGCGGGGATCCCATATACAACTACCGAGCCTCTCAGATATGTATAAGGTTTCATCACAATTCTGACCTTCTGTCCGACATGGGCATTGACGGGATTTAATGCCTCGATCTCCATGAATTGGTTCTCAGGCCTGCAGATACCCATGGTGCAGCCTTCGCAGGCGCTCTTCTGCGGTACGCAAACAATAGCAAGCATGCCGTCAATACTCTTGATAAGACCAACCTCCTCCACAGTTTTGAATTTTAACATATCGCATATTTAAAAGTCCTGACTTGGCAAGTAACCCGAAATACAGTTAGGAACATGCGGATGTCATGGAAAAATTTATTTTTCGCTACCTTTAGTGTACATTCAACAAATGATTCAGGGATTGGATATTTGACAAAATTATCCGTCTTTGGATAGGTTATATCGAAAAAATCACCCGGACAGTGAGGTCAGAATGGAAATTATCCGGATACCGCATATAATGCGGGACACTTCAACCGGCCATATTCTATGTACGAAGTCAATAGGTTTTGTGCCGACGATGGGGGCATTGCATGAGGGTCATCTCAGTCTTGTCAGGAGGGCCAGGCAGGAAAATGATATAGCAGTGGTGAGCATATTTGTTAACCCGATCCAGTTCGGCCCCTCAGAAGATTTCACCAGGTATCCCCGGGACCTGGAAGGAGACATGGAGAAACTGCGGGTCGAAGTAGTGGATATCCTCTTTATCCCGGACATTTCATTGATGTATCCGGAGGGATTCTTGACCCATGTGGAAGTTGAGAAGATTTCGGATGAACTTTGCGGAGCATTCAGGCCGGGCCATTTCAAAGGAGTGGCAACTGTCGTGACAAAGCTTTTCCACATAATAAAACCTACAAGGGCATACTTCGGCCAGAAGGATTTTCAGCAGGCCGCCATTATAAGGAGGCTGGTTAAAGACCTCGATATGGACATCGATGTGGTAGTGTGTCCGACTACAAGAGAGCGGGACGGTCTTGCGATGAGCTCCAGGAACGTATACCTTACTACAAAGATGAGAGAGGCGTCGACTATTATCTACCGGTGTCTTACAGAGGCCTCGGACTCGATCAATTCTGGTATAATAAAAACTGGTCCTGTTAAGAGGGCGATGCACGAAAGGCTCCTTAATGAACCTGCCGTGTCCGGTATTGATTATGCCGGCATATACGACCCTGAAACCCTTAATGAGCTTTCCGAGATTAAAAGCGCTGTACTGATCGCGATAGCGGTGAAGATCGGAAATACGAGGCTCATAGATAATATGCTTGTAAACACAAGGAAAGAGAGGTAACACGAATGCTCCAAAGAGTTCATGTCCAGGTACTCGATAACCCGACAGAGGGCATTCTTTTTGATGATAATTCAACGGAAGTAAGCGGGACAAACAAGATACTCACGGAGGAACTTTCCAAGGAGATGAGTTATTTTTATCCTTCTGTTGTGTTTGTCGAATACATCGACCTGTTCATGGACGGGGATGAAGAATTCGACGATATAAAGGAACTTTTGCGCATGGGCGCGCTGAACACTCCTATCGTCTTAATAAACGGGGTATTGAAGATCCACGGCGGCCTCCCGGCCACGGTGATCAGAAGGGAAGTGGAAAAACTCCTGTCCTCGGGGCCGATTCACTGAAGTATTAAAGCAGCCGCAGGCTTAAGCCTGCGTTCAGAACTATGGTCTTTTACTCAATAAGTCTGCGACGGTCGGAAAAAGGCTTATGTCCGTATGCGGCAGGAAGAGGGCGGACATGTATTCATCCATGAACCTCCTTGATACGGAAAGTTCAATGTTCGTCATCTTATGGGCGATCTCCTCAGCTTCTTTTCGCATGGCGTCGGAGAGGAGACAGAGATACGCGCCTGCAATGGAAGTATTGCCCACGAGTACAAATTTCTTTTTCGGCATATCGGGCAACATTCCTATAATGACCGCTTTATCAATGTTGAGATAATTCCCGAACCCTCCCGCAATGTAAACATGCTCTATGTCATCGAGCGCCAACCCGACTTTTTTCAAAAGCAGCGAAATACCCGCGTATATTGCCGCTTTCGCCCTCATGATGTTTTCTATATCGACCTCCGTCAATACGATCTCCCTGCGGTCATCACTGTAAAATAAGAATTCGGGGCCTTCAAAGCCGTCTCTGATCCGGTCTGTCCCTCCTTTCACAAACCTTCCTTTTTGGTCTATGACCCCAGACAATAACATCTCTGTTATCGCGTCTATCATGCCCGATCCGCATATCCCGACAGGCTTCCCTCCTCCTATTACTCCAAGTGAAGGCTCAAATGTCCGGGGATCGATCTTTACGGACTCCACGGCGCCTTCGGTCGCCCTCATGCCGTGTCTTATACCGCTTCCTTCAAAACACGGGCCCGCAGAGCACGCGGCTGTAACGAGCCATTCCCGGTTGCCGATCACGATTTCTCCGTTTGTGCCGATATCCAGGAACAAAGATACTTCATCCTGCCTGTGCATTTTTGACGCAAGGACCCCAGCGACTATATCACCGCCTATATAACTGGCAATGCACGGGACCGTATATACAGGCGCAAGACCGTTGATTTTTATTCCGGCGGTGCCCGCATTCCACAAAGGAAAGAAATTTAGTGTCGGCGTATAAGGGTCTTCCCGGATATATCCGGGGTTGAGCTTCCAGAAGATATGGGACATCGTTGTATTGCCCGAAATCACTGCGGACTCGATCTCTCCGGTTTTTATGTTATGCTTTTCAATTATCACGGATAAAAGGTCATTGATATCCGTTGTCACAGCCTCACTGAGTTCTCCGAGCCCGCCTGCTTCTGTTGCGCAGACTATCCTCGTGATTACGTCATCTCCGTATCGTATCTGTGAATTGTAAGTTGATCCGACATCAATGATACTGCCGTCTTTAAGGTCGACTACATATACGACGATCGTTGTTGTGCCTATATCTACTGCCATGCCGTATCGCTCCCTAAGCCCCTTCGGCGTTATAAACAAAGCCTTCCGGTCATCAGTGTAAGCAAGGTTGACCTTCCAATCCGCTTCCCTGAGAGATACGGCCAGCGATGATACAAAACTATAAGTAAATCTCAGGTCCTTCAAGCCATTCCCCTCTGCCGCCTGAATAAACCGTTCAAGGTCTCCGGCATTGTCATGTATAGAAGGGGGCGTGATGTCGAGGGAAATCCATTTCACAACCGGAGAAATTTTTCCATCCAGAGACCGGAAGAGTTCACAAAGGTCCTTAAACCGGGAAATCTCAATGATGTCTCCAATGACGATTGTTGATTCTTTCGGAATATCTATGGTGATATTTTCTTCAGGAACTATCTGACACGCAAGCACAACACCTGATTGTATCTCGTCGGGACCGAGTTTGCCCGTGGATTTTGCGGAGTATTTCCCTTCGAGTATCCTGATGCGGCATTTCCCGCATGTTCCTTTGCCTCCGCATGAGGTAGTAAGGTATACACGTTGTCTTTTCAAAGCCTGAAGCAGGTTTTCACTATCAGTCACGTCCAGAATTTTGCCGGTCGATAATTTGATATTCATAATTGTTGCACCTATTCTATCATAAGATATGCTCGCCTGCCGCCATAGTAAAATTTATATAACTTTGGGTCTTCTATTTGAAAATGAGTTTGATATAATCTGCTTAATTGTATAATTATAAATCTGAAGGAGTATTTTACAGTTATGAAAAGAATACTATATGTCCTATTTTTATGCCTCGGACTTTCGGTCTCTTTTTTTGCGACTGCACGGATAGTTCAGGCTACTCTTGGCGAACCAGTCGATTCAATCTCTGCGGACAGAAAAGCCTTATCGGCTGTTCGGCGCGCCGCGACTGTACATAAGGGCTACGCGGTCCAGGAAATCGCATCCGATTCGACCGTTGTGCGACAATATATTTCGCCGTCGGGAATCGTATTCGGTATAGCGTGGAACGGCTTGATCCACCCCGATCTTACTCAGCTCCTGGGCTCCTATGATAGCGAATACCGGGAAGCTTTACAGCAGACGCCGCGCAAACGGGGCAGCAGACGCTTACAGGTGAAGACGAACCGGGTTGTTGTCGAGAAATGGGGGCACATGCGGAACCTTCAGGGACGGGCTTACGCCCGGGCCTTAATTCCTCCAGGAGTAAACGTAGATGAAATCAGGTAAGATATCGATCCTTATGATTGTTCTTGTGTTGATGGCCGCATGCGGCGGTGGATCGTCGGGAGGGGGCGGTTCTACGCCAGTCAATACCGGGGACAATGTACTCACCATCACCGTGAACGGGTCATTGTGTTCGGCTAACTCTTACACGAATAAGCCTTGCGTAAGTCTGACGATCTGTTCGCCCGGAACCTCGACCTGTCAGACGATAAATGACATTCTGCTTGATACCGGAAGCTATGGGTTACGTATATTTAAACAGGCACTGAGCGTCCCTTTGACGCAAGTTACCGCCGGTTCCGGATCGCTCGCCGAGTGCGTACAGTTCTCAGACGGGTCCTCGGATTGGGGGCCTGTTCAGACAGCGAGCGTCATCCTGGGGAACGAGCCTGCGGTCCTGGTACCGATCCAGGTCATTGACTCAACTTTCGCCAGTGCCCCTCACGCGTGCAAAAATCCTGACAAAAGTCCGGCTGATGCCGGATTCAACGGGATACTCGGGATCGGCCTCTTTGCCCAGGACTGCGGTCCGGACTGCTCAGGCAACGCCGGCAATGGGCAATATTATACCTGTAACGGATCGAGCTGCAGCGGAACTACTGCTGCCCTCTCAAATCAAGTACAGAACCCGATAGCTTTGTTGCCCCTTGACAACAACGGGTTTATAGTTAAGCTTCCGAATGTTCCTTCTGGAGGCTCGCCCTCGGTCAATGGCACCCTTGTGCTTGGTATCGGGACCCGGTCCAACAACGTGCCTCCAAAAGTGACAACGTATCCCGCCAACCAGGTCGGTGAATTCATTACAACCTTCAACGGTAACACTTACAGCAGTTTTATCGACAGCGGCTCAAATGGCCTATTCTTTCCTTCTCCCTCATCCAGTCTGCTTCCGGATTGCGCTCCTCCCAATTCAGGATTTTACTGCCCCTCTGTCATAAGGAGCTTCAGTACTACCAATACAGGCGCCTTCGGTTCCCCGAGTGGAGTAGTCTCTTTCGAGATAGGAGACTTCGATAGTCTTATGTCTTCGCCCAACAACGTATTTCCAGATTTAGGGGGGAGTGATGTTGGCGAATTCGACTGGGGACTTCCATTTTATTTAGGGCGGGATGTCTATCTGGGGATCGATGGGACTACGTCCAGCCTTGGCAACGGTCCTTACTGGGCTTATTGATTGTAATCACCTGCCTTGTAACCAACTGTTCATTTACTGCGTCTCTAAATAAAAGACCGGTGTAAATCCGGAATTTTTTATCTTCTTCTTTTTTGCGGCAGCCAGTCTCCCCCCTATAGACTGGCTGCTCCCTCCCTAATATATGCGGGCGCTCATAATTCATTGAGTTTGTTCATCCTACATGGTATATTAATCAAAATAAATGAGGTCATGATATATGCTGATTGTACAAAAATACGGCGGAACATCCGTCGGCAGTATTGAGAGGATTAAGGCCGTTGCCGAACGGGTTTTTAATACCATGGCACAAGGTAATAAGGTAGTTGTTATCGTCTCGGCAATGTCCGGTGAGACTGACAAGCTCATCAAGCTTTCAAATCAGATTTCTCAAAATCCCGACGGACGTGAGATGGATCTCCTCCTCTCAGCAGGGGAGCGCACCAGCGCCGCCCTCACAGCAATTGCAATAAATGAACTCGGCGTCAAGTCGCTGTCTTTTACCGGCAGACAGGTGGGTATTATTACAAATGAAGTCCATACGCAGGCAAAGATAGAAAAGATAACGGGAGAAAGAGTGAAGAAGGCCATTTCAAAAGGGATAATACCTGTTATCGCGGGTTTCCAGGGTGTAACAGAGACTTCTGAAGTTACAACGCTTGGAAGGGGAGGGTCGGATTTAACTGCTGTAGCCGTAGCTGCTGCGTTGAAAGCCGATCTTTGCGAGATATATACGGATGTTGACGGCGTGTTTACTACAGACCCTAATATTGTGCCTGATGCGAAAAAGCTCGCTAAGATCTCTTATGAAGAGATGCTCGAGATGGCGAGTCTCGGCGCGAAGGTTCTGCAGACAAGGTCGGTCGAGTTCGCAAAAAAATACGATGTGCCTGTTGTGGTCAGGTCGAGTTTCAATAATAATGCCGGTACACTGGTCGTGAAGGAGGACAAGGAGATGGAAAAGGTTGTCGTATCAGGCGTTGCCTATGATAAGAACCAGGCTAAGATAACCGTGGTGGCAGTTCCGGATAAGCCGGGGGTGGCGGCAAGACTCTTCAACGCAATTGCCGGTGCTAATATTATTGTTGATATGATCGTCCAGAACATAAGCAGCGACGGGAAGGCGACGGACATATCCTTTACTGTGCCGAAGGCCGACAGTAGAAATGCACTGAAGATTACGGAAGAGATCGTCACCGAACTCGGCGCAAAGGACGTTAAACTGAGGGAAGATATAGCCAAGGTTTCTGTGATAGGCGTCGGTATGAGGACCCATTCAGGAGTTGCGGCAAAGATGTTTGAGACACTTGCAAAGCACAGCATCAATATTATAATGATAAGCACTTCTGAGATAAAGGTCTCTTGCGTTGTTGATTCAAAATATACGGAGCTTGCGGTCAGGGTGCTGCATGATGCGTTTGGTCTCGGGGAAGATATTCAAGAGCAGGCTAAAAAGAGTAAGAAGGTAGTCCAAAGGAAACGTTAGTGTTGTTATGCGGCAGATAGAGATATATGATACAACATTGAGGGACGGGGCGCAGACAGAAGATATCGCATTTTCTGTAGAGGACAAGCTCCGGATTACCGAGAAGCTTGATGAGCTCGGGGTGCATTACATAGAAGGAGGCTGGCCCGGAGCCAATCCAAAGGATATTGAGTATTTCAAGAAAGCAAGGAAGATCAAATTTAGGAATGCAAGCATAGTTGCATTTGGCAGCACTCACAGGCCTAAATTCAAGGTAAGTGAAGATGCCTTAATGAAAGCGCTCCTTGATTCAAAAGTGAAAATCATTACGATCTTCGGAAAGTCATGGGATTTCCATGTCAAAGAGGCGCTGAAGATATCTCTCAACGAAAACCTGGATATTATCCATAATTCGGTCTCCTATCTCAAGAAAAATGTAGAGACCGTTTTTTATGATGCGGAACATTTCTTCGACGGATATAAGGACAATCAGAAATATGCTCTCAAGTGCCTTCTTGCCGCGCAGGATGCCGGCGCAGACTGTCTCGTGCTCTGTGACACAAATGGCGGGACCATGCCTAATGAGATAAGGAAGATTATTGAAGAAGTCAGAAAAAATGTTCATACTCCTCTCGGTATCCACTGCCATAATGATTCCGAATGCGCGGTTGCAAATTCTGTTGTCGCGGTAGAAAGCGGTGCTGCTCATGTACAGGGGACGATCAACGGGCTCGGTGAGCGGTGCGGGAATGCAAACCTATGCTCTGTAATACCTGATTTGCAGATTAAACTCGGGATGAAGTGTATCGGTGATCAGATGAGAAGGTTGAGGGATGTATCAAGGTTTGTGACTGAGATAGCCAATCTCAGGCATTTCAAGAGACAGCCCTTTGTCGGAGACAGCGCTTTCGCCCATAAGGCGGGGATGCATGTAAGCGCAGTAAGGAAGAGGCCTGAAACTTATGAACATATCAGGCCGGAGGTTGTCGGTAATTCCCAGAGAGTATTGATATCGGACCTGGCGGGGAAGAGCAATATATTGAGGAAGGCAGAGGAATTTGGTATCCGCCTTGACCCTGATTCTCCCCAGATACAGGACATCGTGACAACCTTAAAGAACCTTGAAAACGAGGGTTTCCAGTTTGAGGGTGCAGAAGCCTCGTTCGAACTCCTTATGAAAAAGTCGTTGGGGCTCCACAAAAGATTTTTTGATCTTATAGGGTTCAGGATTATCGTTGAGAAGAGACAGGAGGGGGAGGAGGCCCTAAGTGAGGCGACGATTATGGTAAAGGTCGGGGGCCGGATCGAACATACCGCTGCGACGGGGAACGGTCCGGTAAATGCAATCGATCATGCCATGCGAAAGGCGCTTGATAAGTTTTATCCGGAGCTGAAAGACGTCAAGCTGCACGATTATAAGGTACGTGTCCTGACGGCTGGCAGAGGTACCTCTGCAAAGGTCAGGGTACTTATTGAATCAGGAGATGAGGAGAAAAGATGGGGCACTGTCGGAGTGTCCGAGAATATTATTGAAGCATCATATCAGGCGCTGGTCGACAGCATCGAATATAAACTGCTGAAGGAAGAGCGGTAAGCAGATTATATAAGTTGTAGTTTATGGTCAGACTCTACTTCGTGATTTTCTGGAACAGTTCATCGAGAAGATCTTCCTCGTCGACGCTTTTGACTATCCGTCCTTTCTTGAAGAGGATGCCTCTCCCTTTCCCTCCTGCTATACCATAGTCAGCTTCTCTCGCTTCTCCGGGGCCGTTCACTATACATCCCATAACGGCAATGGTCATCGGCTTGTCGATATTTTTAACCCTGTCTTCAACCTTTTTTACAAGCCGTTTCAGGTCGATCCTGCACCTGCCGCAGGTGGGACAGGATATGATGTTTACCCCTCTGCGTCTCAACCCGAGCGAAGCCAAAATGCCGTAAGCTACTCTCACTTCTTCTTCAGGGTTTGCAGTTAGCGATACTCTTATAGTATCTCCGATTCCGTTATTAAGTAATATGCCGAGCCCGACAGAGCTCTTTATAATCCCTTGAGACGGTGGGCCTGCTTCTGATATCCCTATATGGAGAGGGTAATCATATCTTTCCGAAAACAACCTGTATGCCTCAACTGTTTTCAAGACATCCGATGCCTTCAGTGAGACCTTGATAGCCGTAAAACCGAGTTCTTCGAGTATCTGTATATTCCCTCCGGCACTCTCAACCAAAGCCTCCGGCGTCGGATGCCCATACTTACGTAAAAGCCCTTTATCGAGAGAGCCCGCGTTTACACCTATCCGTATCGGTATCCCTCTGTCCATTGCCGCGGTTACGACCTCCTTTATCTTCCACCGCGCACCAATGTTCCCGGGGTTTATCCTGAGTCCGTCAACCCCCTGCTTTATTGCTTCGAGCGCAAGCCGCCAGTCAAAATGGATATCAGCTATCATGGGAATTGCAATCGACTTTTTTATCCTGCCGAGTTCTTTTGCCGCCTCTGCATCAGGTACTGCAAGCCTGATAATCTCACACCCTTTTGTTTCGAGGGCTTTTATCTGTTTTACCGTTGAACGAACATCCGCAGTGCCTGTTTTTGTCATGGACTGAACAGCAACAGGATGTCCCCCTCCAATCGGCACTTTTCCGACATAAACCGTCCTTGTCTTTTTACGGGCTTCCATTTTTCTCCGCGTTTTTCCTGCTGGTTTTTTTGTTCTCTTTCTCTAACGCTGTTTCTATCTGCCTTTTTACCCTGTATTCATTTACAGCGGCCTGGTGTTCTTCGGCGCTGACGGAAAAGTGATGCGTGCCGTCATTATTAGATACAAAATAAATATACGGCACGTCCGCAGGGTAAAGTGCCGCCGTGATCGATTTTATGCCGGGGGACGCAATCGGTCCCGGCGGAAGGCCTTTTATCATATATGTGTTATAAGGGGTGTTCTTTTTCAGATCATCAGACGTAATTTTTTCTTTTGAGCTTTTTATCCCGTAGATAGCCGTAGGGTCTGCCTGAAGCCGCATCTTTTTCTTGAGCCTGTTATGGTAAACAGCCGAGATTAAAGGCCTGTCCGCATCCGTAATCGCCTCTTTTTCGATTATTGAAGCAAGGGTCAATACCTCATTGTCCGAGAACCCGATCTCTGATGCCCTTGCAGTTAGTTTCCCGGAATATTTTTCCCTCATTTTGTTTATCATCATCCCTACTGCTTCTTCAGGCGCCATCCCTTTCGGTATCTTGTATGTCTCAGGGAAAAGGTATCCTTCAATTGTCGGGGCATTGATATTGTGTGAAGATAAAAAGGTTTTATCCGACGAAAGCTGCCGGAGCGCATCATTATCCGCTATGCCTTTTTCAGATAACTTTGCTGCAACCTCCCTTAGGGAGTCACCCTCAACAACCGTTATCTCATATTCGATTATCTGTCCCTTTCTTAAGATTCTCAAGAGATCGAGGGAGTTCATTGATTTGTAAATCGAATAATATCCGGCCCTTATCTTTCTGTCGAGGCCGCTTATCCTGCCGATGAACAGAAACAGGTTTTTGTCACGGATCACTCCTTCTTTGTAAAAGATTTCGATAGCATGCCTGAAAGTAGCGCCTTTGGGCACCGCGATCTCGATATTCTTATTGCCGACCGGCAAAGGTATCAGGAGTTGAACAGAGATATAGACCAGACAGGAAAGAATGATGCCCGCTGATATGAAAATGATATTTTTTTTCATTGTTTTAGGATGACAGAATAAATGCGGAAATGTAAAGAATACATCGATTAAAAAAGAAAGCGGGGAAACCCCCGCTTTCTTGATGTACTTATTATTTAAATCTTAATACATGCCGCCCATGCCGCCGCCCGGAGGCATTGGAGGCTCAGACTTTTCCTCTGGAATGTCTGTGATCATTACAGAGGTGGTCAGCATCAATGCCGCGACTGATGCCGCATTCTGCAGCGCATATCTTGTTACCTTTGTGGGGTCGATAATCCCTGCTTTAATCATGTCGACGTAATCTTCTTTATCTGCATCAAAGCCGTAGTTGACTTCTTTTGCGTGTTTTACTTTTTCGACTATTATTGATCCCTCAAGCCCTGCATTGTTGACGATCTGTCTGATCGGCTCTTCGAGTGACCTTTTCACTATTTCAACGCCTATCTGTTGATCGGCGTCGAGTTTAACAGCTTTTAGGGCAGAAAGGCATCTGAGCAATGCAACTCCTCCACCAGGGATAATCCCCTCTTCAACAGCCGCCCTTGTGGCATTGAGTGCATCTTCGACCCTTGCCTTTTTCTCTTTCATCTCCGTCTCGGTTGCTGCTCCAACGTTGATCACGGCGACTCCGCCGACGAGCTTTGCAAGCCTTTCCTGGAGCTTCTCCTTGTCGTAGTCGGAGGTTGTTTCTTCTATCTGTGCCTTGATCTGCTTGACCCTCCCCTGGATCTTCGCCGGATCTCCTGCGCCTTCGACGATCGTTGTATTTTCCTTGTCCACGTTAATCTTCTTTGCGCGGCCCAGGTCGGATATCTTTATGCTTTCAAGCTTTATCCCGAGGTCTTCCGATATCATTGTGCCGCCGGTAAGAACGGCGATATCTTCGAGCATGGACTTGCGTCTTTCCCCAAAACCCGGCGCCTTCACAGCGCATACCTGAATTGTCCCGCGGAGCTTGTTCACAACGAGAGTTGCGAGTGCCTCACCCTCAATCTCTTCTGCAAGGATCATTAAAGGTTTCCCCATCTTTGCAGTCTGCTCGAGTATCGGGAGAAGGTCTTTCATACTTGATATCTTTTTCTCATTGATAAGAATAAAGGCATCTTCGAGTATACACTGCATTCTTTCGGGGTCGGTTATGAAATACGGCGATATGTAGCCCCTGTCGAATTGCATGCCTTCAACGACATCGAGGGTTGTTGCCATACTCTTGGCCTCTTCAACGGTAATGACACCGTCTTTTCCGACCTTGTCCATGGCCTCTGCGATCAATTCACCGATTGAGGAGTCGTTATTTGCGGAGATTGTGCCGACCTGTGCGATCTCTTTCTTGTCCTGGACCGGCTTGCTGAGTTTCTTGAGTTCTTCGATGACCACTTCTACTGCTTTTTCGATACCCCTCTTGATGTCCATGGGGCTTGCACCTGCAGTCACGTTTTTCATCCCTTCCCTGTAAATCGCGTGGGCAAGGACCGTAGCTGTAGTGGTGCCATCACCTGCAGTATCGGATGTCTTCGACGCCACTTCTCTTACGAGTTGTGCACCCATATTTTCCCATGGATCTTTCAGTTCGATCTCTTTTGCGACGGTGACGCCGTCCTTTGTTATTGTGGGCGCGCCGTATTTCTTATCAAGTATTGCATTCCTTCCTTTCGGACCCAAGGTTGCCTTGACGGCATCGGTCAGCATGCTTACTCCCTTGAGTATAGCGCTTCTTGCTGCATCATCAAAAAGAAGCTGTTTAGCCATTAATCAATCCTCCTTTTTATTATTCAACGATTCCTAAGATATCTTCTTCCCTTATGATAAGGTAATCTTCATCATCCATTCTGATCTTCGATCCCGCGTACTTATCGAAAAGAATGATATTCCCTACCTTAACGTCCATGGACTGGCGTTTCCCGTCGTCAGTAATCTTGCCTGGTCCTATTGCTATTACCGTCCCCTTCTGGGGCTTCTCTTTTGCTGTGTCAGGAATGAAAAGACCTCCGGCTGTCTTTTCCTCTTCTGACGAAAACTTGACAAATACCCTGTCTCTTAGTGGTTTAAACTTCATAAAGTTCTCTCCTTTCTTTAGTGTAAGATTTTTGTTAGCACTCGAAGTCAGTGAGTGCTAATATAATAAGTTTCCGGGATTGAAGGCAAGGTTTCTTAATGCGGTAAAAAGGGGTAAAAACTAATGAAATCTTCGAAATATTAATATTATCTATATTTTTATAAGAAATACGGGTTAGAGAGATTTCTTTTTATTATCAATGAAATTTCTTAATGCCTCTTTGAAAAAATCCCCTTGGGACCTTACTTCGAGAGCGATCCTGCCTTCATATAGCTTTATGCCTTCTTTTAAATCCGATACAAAGACCGAAGCGAAGTTGTTGTTCCTGATGGCCTCGTCTGCTTTTGCCGCATTATAAAGGTATATATCCGCTACTATGGTCCTCGCCAGCCTTCTGGCCCGCTCTATCTTTTCGTCAGGCAAAGGCCCTTTTGTTTCTTCTGTCGACCGTATCTGCGGCTCCGCCTTTTGTTCAGGCTTCTGTTCCGGTTTTTGTTCAGGCGGGGAAGGAGGAGCTGTCGGTTTCACTATTTTCTCTTCCATCTTCGTCGGTTCTTTGCTCTTTAGATGGTTGATCGAATCCAGCAGGAGTTCGGATATGCGGTACTCCTCGATATAATCATCAGCGTCATAGAAAGATTCAGGTTCTCTTCTATATCTGTCCTTGTCGTAAGGGGAACTTATAAGGATAAACTTCATCCCCTTTGTCTCGGGCCTTGATTTCAATCTTTTACATACTTCAAACCCGAGGATTTTTGGAAGACCGACCTCGATTACGGCAAGGAAAGGAAGCTCTTTAATCGACTTGACCATAGCTTCTATCCCATCGGAGGACATAACTGTCCGGTATCCGCTTTGATGCAACAGGGAGGCTATCTCCTCGGCGGTAACGGGATTGGAATGCGCTATGAGAACTTTGACTTTGTCCACAGGCTTTTCGATAGCCGCGGGTTGAGGTCTTTTTACGAGAAGGACGGTGCTGCATTTCGGGCATTTAAACCTTGAACCACCTTCGGCCACTTTTTGTTCATTGACTTTGAGTCTTGTTTTGCACTTCGGACATGCTACAACCACCGTTTCGTCCTCCTTGGCAGCCAGAGTTTAATTGTCAGGAGACCTATGAGGAACTATCCGATATACGCAAACCATGCAACCCCGCCGCCCTCATGAACTCCTATACTTACCAAACCATTTAAGAACTGTATAATAGCCCAAAACCCGATAACTATCAAGGCCGGAATTCTTACGGTGGTTATATTTTTTCGATTTCTGACCAGGAGCAATTCATGCTTGCATTATGAGATATGGATATGCTATAAATTTACGGTCGTAAAGCATTCACTAATTAAATGATAAATGATAAATAATAACTTATAGGGGGTCCCTAATGGATAATAAAAAAATTATGCCATTGTTTTTGCTTATTGCCTTCCTGATTTTCCCCGTATATGTAAGCGCTGCAAAAGGAGTTGTCCAGGACGCGAAAATGTGCCTGGCATGTCATTCGGATAAGACGTTGTCCAAAAAACTTATGGATAAGGAAAGGCTCCCATTATATATTGATGGGCATGAATTTGCAGGTTCCGTCCATTCCAAGGTCGGATGTTCGGGATGCCACACGGATATCTCCATGGACAACCATCCACAGGTAAAAAAGATAATGAGTAAAAAAGAGTATGTCGCAAATATGTCCAGGAATTGTTCACGATGCCATACTCCCGAGAAGCTGAAGAAGAAACCGATGCACAGTTCATTGGCAGCTAAAGGCACTTGCGTTGAATGTCACGGCTCTCATTATATTAAGGGATTGGCAGAGCAGAAGGGCGGGGTAAAGGAAAACCAATACTGCCTGACCTGCCACAGGAACAAACTCAGCATGTCATTGAAGAACCATGAATCCCTTTCCGTTTATGTAGACGAATCAGTCCTTAGGAATTCCGCGCACAGGGACCTTCAGTGCAGTGGTTGTCATACGGCCTTTTCGAAAAACCTGCATCCGGTCAGATCTTTTGAGAACAGGCGTGACTATACTATCGCCTCTTCCGAGGCCTGCCGGAAATGCCATGCAGCAGCATACAAACAGTATGAAGTCAGCGTCCATCGTGCAGGTATAAAGGTTGGAAACCTTAAAGCTCCCGTATGTTCCGACTGTCATGGCGAGCACTCGGTGTCCGTCATAAAGAAAGACAGGAACATCGGCCTGAGGTCCTGCAACAAATGCCATGCGGATATGAACAATTCTTATGAGGCCAGCGTTCACGGCAAAGCAAGGAAGATGGGATATGAGAAATCCCCTGTCTGCTCGTCGTGCCATAATGCTCACAATGTTGAGTCTACTGCAATGACCACAAAGATAAAAGAAGGTTGCGCGAAATGCCATAAAGATGCCGGAAAATCCCATAATAAATGGCTGTCGAATCCTCCGATAACTATGCCTTCGTTTGCAGCCGCCCATTTCGACGTTGTGTCATGCGCTGCATGCCATTCTGCCGGGGCCAAGCGGGGTGTATATCTCAGCCTGTTTAATCGGAGAACCGGGAAACCCGTGACCGATGGAGAGTTGCAGGAGCTTCTGCATACGGATTCCGCCGGATTGATCGGGAAAGTGGACACGAATGGAGACGGGAGTATTGATGCGAAAGAGTTGTGGGATTTCTTTGCTCTGCTGTATAAGAAAGGTATCATTGCGATATTCCAGGGTAAGATGGACGTGAGCACCGCAAAGGAAGCGCATCAAATCGGGGCCAAAACAGAAGCAGTAAAGGACTGCGAAAAGTGTCACCTGCCCGGCGCCGAACTGTTTAAGAATGTTTTTGTTACCATTAAAAAGACCGACGGCAAACCGATGCTCCTGCCTGCGAAAGAAGAAGTGCTCACTTCGGTATATTCGATATTGCCGGTCAGTAAGTTTTATGCCCTCGGCAGTACGAGCATAAGGCTTCTCGATATTCTCTTTATCATCGCCCTCATCGGCGGCATTGCCGTGCCGATAGGCCATATCTCATTAAGAATAATAACTTCACCCCTCAGGGCATTAAGGAGAATGGGGAAGGGAGGCAAGAAATAATGAAAAAGATATATCTTCATCCGCTACCGATCAGAATCTGGCATTGGGTGAATGCTCTGGGTTTTATCATCCTGATCCTTACCGGGACACAGATCAAAATGGGGAATGCCATTCATCTGGTATCGTTCGAAACCGCGGTTAAGATCCACAGCTGGCTGGGGTTCATTCTTCTGGCAAATTACTTTATATGGCTTGTCTATTACCTCGTTACGGGCAACATAAAAATATACATACCCCCTCTGACCCGTCCGATGGAGTTCGCCAAGAAGGCTTTAATCCAGGCAAAGTTTTACGGGTGGGGCATAATGGTCGGAGACGAGAACCCCCATCATTCATCGCCTGACAATAAGTTCAACCCCATGCAGCAGGTGTCGTATCTCGCGATCATGGTGGCATTAATCCCTGTACAGATTATAACCGGACTTTTCCTGTGGGACCCGCACTTCTTCGGGCCTGCCGTTAACCTTATAGGAGGGATACAGATAGCGGACCTGGTCCATATCCTTCTTTGGATATTCTTCAGCGCCTTCATTATTGTCCATTTTTATCTCGCTACTCTCGGACATACTCCTATGGCGCATATTATCGCGATGTTTTCAGGATTTGAGGAAGAACATGAAGAGCACGGCCACGGCGAGGAAGATGGCCACGGCCATGCAGAAGAACACGGACACAGCCACTAATTATATCTTCACCTAAATTAAAAAACCGGGACAGAGATGGACCGGTTTTTTTTCGCGGATTATACTGTCATGCTGAATTACCTTGATTCACTGCTCAAGAACATGATAATGTATTAGCAAGATTTTAGAGGTTTTTGCGTTCACAGAAGGCCACAAAGACTTTTAGCTTTGAGGCCTTTTTTATTGCGTTCTTCTGAGATTTTAGTTTAAAGATAAGGAGGTAAACAAAATGACAACAGGAACAGTGAAGTGGTTCAATGACAGCAAAGGTTTTGGTTTCATTACTGCTGACGATAACAGTGATGTCTTTGTACACCATACGTCCATCCAGGGCAGTGGATTCAAAAGCCTTGCCGAAGGTGACAAGGTCAGCTTTGATACTGAACAAGGTCCGAAAGGTCCCAAAGCGATCAATGTAGTCAAACTGTAATTAATTTTGGACAAGGCTCCTTCCGCCGGAGGGAGCCTTGTCCTTTGAGAGGGTGTGTTAGGAACATGAATAATAGTAAGAATGCAGTCAGGATGGAGAGGATGCAGGAAATTATGCAGCAGAGACGTGACGCAGGTTCCGTAGCTACACACTTCCCAGAGGTTGCAAACATCGTCATGAATATGACATATAACCAGAGGGGTGCAAAATCGATACTCCGGACCTTTAATTTCGCTCCTGAGAGTTATGCTTTTTTTATAGTAAACTGCTTAAGACAAGACTGTGTTGGCGGTGGGTTTGATCTAACCCACGTTATAACCGCGATGATCAGAAACCGCAAAGCAGAGGGAAAAGGAGAACTTAGCTGTAAAGGCACAGATTCCGCCATGAGCCACTCGGAGATTGTTTATGAAGTTGCCATACAATACACGTAAATCGCTGTCTTTTAATCTTACGATATTTTGAGATAAAGGATCTCTCGCGCAGAGCCAGCTCCCAACTTGGTTTTGAATATATTCATTGCGGGTTGCCGTTTCAGGAATGACTTTCCATTTGGCACTCTCTGCCAAAGTCGTTATTATTAAAATAATATCAAAAGATTGCAATCTGTTATGCCTATTAAAGAAAATATAACGATAATATGTTATGCTTAATACAAGAGGAAAAGAATAAATATTCGAACAGGGACACTGATAAATAGATTTTATTTCGAAAAGCTCACCTTTTAGCGGTCTCCCCAATTAACAAACATTTTATCTTGCTTCCATATTTTAGAAAGGACTTTTCTGCCGCTTTGTATAGGTAAGTGGGGATATAGGGTAAAAAGAATATGATTACGTGTCCTATAAGTAAAGTTTAAATGTCAGTTATTAACAACAAAACAGGAGGTTGAAGATGAAAAAGATCTATGTCGGAAACATTGCATTTAATGCAACAGAACAGGATTTAAGGGAGTTCTTCTCGGAGTATGGAGAGATCGAATCATTAAAAATAATAAAGGACAACTTTACGGATCGGTCCAAAGGTTTTGGTTTCATAGAAATGGCAGATGAAAACGATGCTAAAAAGGCGATTGAAACCCTTAATGGTAAAGATTTTATGGGGAAAGCACTTACTGTGGCTGAGGCGAGACCACAAGAAAAGCGGCGTGGCTTTAATGATAAAAGGGGCGGCTATGGAGGTGGCAGGGATACAGGTAGAGGCTGGAAATAGTTCTTGGATATCGAAGTCAATGAAAATAGTGACAAACCCACAGATTATTGTAAAGAAACTCTTAAAAATATTGGGTCTGTAAAATAACAGCCTATATGCTTATGGAGGTGGATATGAAGGCACTTATTGAACTAATTGCGAAATCGTTGGTAGATAAACCGGAAGAGGTGACAGTAACTGAGGTAGGCGGAGAAAAAACTGCTCTCTTTGAATTGCGTGTTGCTGCAAGTGATATCGGGAAGGTTGTCGGAAAGCAGGGAAATACAGCGCGTGCAATGAGAACAATACTGAGTGCTTCGGGAACAAAAATAGGTAAACGCTGTGTTCTCGAAATATTGGACTAATTGAATAATGCCCCCAAAGGAGTATAGAATTGACGGAATTTCATACTTTTAATTTTCACCCACAAGTTGCAGCCGGGATAGCGTTAGCGGGTTATGTTTTACCGACGCCTATCCAGGCACAGGCAATCCCACTGGTTATGGATGGTCGTGACGTTATGGGATTGGCACAGACCGGCACCGGCAAGACCGCAGCCTTTGTACTGCCGATTCTGCATCGTCTGATGAAAGGGAAGCGCGGGCGCATTCGGGGCCTTGTCATCGCTCCTACTCGCGAGCTGGCTGAGCAGATCCACGAAGCAATCGGTGTTCTGGGACAGCAGACTCCTCTCCGGAGCGTAAGCATTTACGGCGGCGTGGACATGAACCCGCAGAGACAGAAACTGCGCAGCGGCGTTGAGATCGTCATCGCCTGCCCCGGTCGCCTTCTCGATCACATTAATCACGGTGTGATAAACCTGTCTAATCTGGAAGTGCTCGTTTTAGACGAGGCGGACCGGATGTTTGATATGGGCTTTCTGCCCGATATCAGGAAGATACTTGAGAATGTGCCGGCCATGCGCCAGACGTTGATGTTTTCGGCAACCATGCCGGATGATATCCGACATTTGGCCCGCGAAGTCCTGAGCGCTCCGGTCACAGTGCAAGTCGACCCTTCCGCACCGGCAACTACTGTGGCGCATGCACTCTATCCGGTCGATCAACACCTCAAAACTGCACTCCTCCTCGAACTGCTGCGCCGTACTGACACTGAGTCGGTTTTGGTCTTTACGCGCACCAAGCACCGGGCCAGGCGAGTGGGCCAACTTCTGGAGAAGGCCGGCTACCGGGCCGCATCTCTGCAGGGGAACCTGTCCCAAAACAGGCGGCAGGCTGCACTTGACGGCTTCCGTGACGGCTCCTACAAGGTCCTTGTTGCGACCGACATTGCTGCCCGCGGGATCGATGTCACACGCATATCCCATGTCATCAACTATGACATGCCCGATACTGCCGATGCATACACGCACCGGATAGGCCGCACCGGCCGGGCTGAAAAGACCGGGGATGCCTTCACGTTCATCACCCGTGAAGACGAGGATATTGTGCTCAGCATCGAGCGTGTTCTCGGTGAAAAGGTGGAACGGCGCACGATGGATGGATTCGATTATAAGAAAAGGGCGCCGGTGCGTGATACTGAGTTTACCCGTCCGCCGCGTGAACCACGACGCAGTTTTAAGAAGAATTATCCGGGACTATCTGTGTCCAATACTGCTGTTGCTTCTACGCAGAAAGGGCGCCACGGCAAAAGAGCGGAAGATCAGAAGTTTGTTGGAAGCACAGATCTCCGGAAGACGTCACAGGGGGTTCTCGCTCCCCGGAGTTCCTCCGGTACAACTAAACGCAGGTACCGACCGCATAGCCGCGTATCCGACCGCTAAACGACGTCCCTCAAAGCCAATTCATGAATGATATTGCTATTTTCACCGATGTGAGCCTAAATCCTGTGCTTAGGCTTGGAGTGGGCGCCTATCTTGTTGTTCCTGCTGCTTTTCTGAAAGTCTCACCTCACAGCATTGAAATATCCCAAATAACCGACCGGTTGGTGATACGAAGATTTGAGGGTACTTCATCGACCACACTTGAAGTTCAAACAGTTTTGTGGTCTCTTGAAGAGTATTGCAATGGATTAAAGGGTCCCAAATTGGGGAAACTGCAGGTATATTCTGATTCCCAGTGCGTCGCGGGTCTTTTAAGAAGAAGACTCGCTTTGGAGGCCAAGGGCTTTCTCAGCAAAAGGACAAAACGCCAGTTAAAGAACGCCTGCCTTTATCGCAGATTTTACGAATTCTACGACGAACTGGGATTTGAGATCATAAAAGTGGCAGGGCATACCCGTTCTTGCTCACACAATACTGTTAACCGAATATTTTCATTGGTAGACAAGAATGTGAGGAAAGTATTGAACCTCTGGATGCGTGAGTTGGGACGGCACAAAAGAAGCGCTCATCTATAATGTTTTAACGAGACCATTCAATACAGGATATTCATCCTTTGCAAGGACCAAGTCTTCTTTGAGCAGTCTTATCCCTTCCGGAACATATTTCAGAAAATACTTTTTGCCCTTTACTCCGGAAAGGAAGCCATAGGCGCCAAGGGCCTGCATGTGGCGTTGGAGTCTGCACGGTAGGGTTGTTTTTCTGAATTCGTTTTCATTAAACCATTGAGTGTTTTCCGACATGCCGTTTATGTAATAAAATAAAAGATTCTCTCTTACGTCATCATCAAGGCGATAATAAGGGTCCCATAATATTGAGGCAATGTCATAGGCCGGCGGGCCGATTCTTGCGCCTTGATAATCTATGAGCCTTGGGGTGTTTCGTTTTGTGACCATGATGTTCTGAGATTGAAAATCCCGGTGGATGATGGTTTTGGGGAAGGCGTCTACTTTCACGGCAAGTCTGTGAAACTCTTCATTAAGGGTTGATAGATTTTCGAACCTGATATCGCTGATGCCCTGAACGAACCTTTCGATAAAATAACTTGTCTCCCATCTTAGATGATCATAATCGAAAACCCTGCCTTGAAACAACGGGCATTCCGATATGTGTTCGGTTACAGTTGTGTGGATTAAGATCGCTATATCAATGGCTTTCTTATATATCTCTTCTATGCATTTGAGATCACGCGAACACTTAAGCAGACTGTATAGCGATAAATCTCCAAGGTCTTCAAAGAGGGCATTACAATTTTTAAAGTCAACCTCCAGCAGTTCCGGCACAGGCACGGAATGTTTTTGGAAGAATCGTGTGTATTCGACATGTCTCCGGAAGTCAGGGTCATCATGAGCACACTGCATGAGCACCGTTGAATGGGCATCTTTCCTGATCCTGCAGTATTTCCTGTCGGACCCTCCCGTGCCTATGAGGAGGGCATTGTTTTCTGTTGTATTGAAAAAGTCTGTCTCACCGAGATCAATTTTGAATCCGGTACCGAGGATACAGTTGTCGTATATTGAACCAGGCTTTATCTTGCTTTTTGGAAGCAGAATGCAATTTCTGATAGAGATATCCGCATCAACCTCGTTGTCTTTTTCAATGACCGTGTACCCATCCAATTCAATATGACTGCATCCTTTTACTGATGGATGTATATAAACCGTTTCGCCATTATTTCTTAGTTCACGTATGACAGCCTTAGTATATGCAGAGGGAGTGCCGATGTCGTTCCAATAACATCCGGTTACATTAAATGTTCCGATTTTGGATCCTGACTCAATTGCCTTCAGCCATGCATCTGTAACGCTGGAAACGCCCCCCGGTAGGAAATCGAGAAATTGAGGAGAGTAGACTGCAATTCCTGTAAAAGCCAAATTGTTTGGCGCCCCTGATAATGCGCTAATGCTTTTGAGAAAACCTCCCCTATCTATTCCGAGTTTATTAAACTCAGGATAATCATGCACAGCAAGGGTCGCGAGATTTTCGGATGAGAGCTGGAAATCAACCAGCCGCCTCAAATCGATATCAGAGATGATGTCCGAATTATGGACAAGGAAAAGGCTGTCTTTAAGAAATGTTGTTGCATTTTTCAGAGCGCCTCCTGTGCCGAGGACGGGGTCTTCAGGGAAGAGCACTATCTGATTGCTGAATGAGGAACGGTCCAGCCAGTTTTTTATCAAGTTATTTTTGTAGTGGAGGTTTATCCCTATTTTGTTTGCGGGTAAAGCCGACATTTTTTCGAGTACAGTCTGTAAAACGGGAGTACCGAGAATAGGGACAAGCGGTTTTGGAATATAATCGGTAATCGGCCTCAGTCTTTTTCCGCGTCCCGCAGCAAGAATAAATACAGAGAAATTCATTTATAGATTGAATATCTTTTTCTGAACTTTCTGTTGAATTCCATAGACTGCTCTCGCCACCACTCTTCCATCGTATTGAGCTTTTTGCCTTGTTCTATATATCCTCTCAACTTGTCCGTTCCCGCGAGGATATCGATCGGCATCTTTTTTGCTTCATACTCGTATGGCGGCTTTTTCCATGCGAAATGTTCAGGATAAAGGTCGTGAATACTCTTAATGACTGCAACTCCGGTCTTGAACGGTCTGAATCTTTCTCTGTTTACGATATGAATTTGTGCTCCTCCGCATAGTTGACCTGCATATTTTTGAAAGGTGGGCTGGAAATACATCGGCCTGAAAACTACTCCGGGTAATTTGAAGCTCATGAGAAGACCTGCCAGCTCATCAGGATCTATGAAAGTAGCTCCGAATATCTCAAATGGTCTCGTAGTGCCTCTGCCTTCGCTGATATTTGTTCCTTCAAGCAGGCACATCCCCGGATAAACTATTGCTGTATCGAGTGCCGGCATATTCGGAGAGGGCATAACCCAAGGCAGTCCGGTGTTATCGAACCACATCTTTCTGTACCAGTTCTGCATTGGTATGAGATGAAAATCCAATGAAGAATAGAATTCGTTTCTGAAATAATTTGCAATTTCTCCGATTGTCAAACCATGACGGACAGGCAACGGGCGCTGTCCTACAAAAGACGCAAAATCCATATTCAGGACAGGGCCTTCTGTAATAGATCCGCCGATGGGATTCGGCCTGTCGAGTACGACAATCGATTTATTCGCATTAAGACATGCCTGCATGCACAACTCCAGTGTCCATATGAAGGTATAATAACGGGAGCCCACATCCTGCATGTCGATCACGAGGACGTCTATATCTTTCAGCATGGAGGGTACGGGTTTTCTTGCGCGGCCATAAAGGCTGAAAACGGGGAGGCCTGTCTGCTGGTCATGAAACCCTTCCCATTCCACCATGTTGTCCTGGGTTTCCCCTCGTATCCCGTGTTGAGGTCCGAAGAGCGCCTTTAACGCAAACTTTTTTGATTTGATAAACAGATTGACGGAATGTTCCAGGTTTTTATTTACGGACGCGGGATGTGCAAGCAGACCTATCCTGGAACCTATTAATTCTTTTGGCCATTTCTTTTCGAAAAGGTCGGCTCCTGATAGGACGCGCTCATGAAATTTCTTTTTATTGATCATCATTTATTTTGATTCTTATTAGTCTACCTTCAAACGGTTATTTTTGAAATATGAATTTACAGCAGATGAGGCTTTGATATGATTAAGTTACGATTAATTCCCATACCCCGCCGTCTCTGCGGCGGGCACCTTGCGTCGTCGGGGTGCAGGGCGTCGGAGCGAAGCGCAGACCCTTGCCGACCCACGGGGTCTAATACCCCGTGGTGTCGAAACGAGCAAAGCGAGTTTAGTTTATTCCGCTTTGGGCTGGCATTACGCCCCAAGAATTTAAAGAGCCAATGAAGATATTCCAAGGTAAAAACGTTGAAGATAAAGATGAGATGCAGGACTTATTAGCTCAATTAGCCCAAGTGACAAAAATTGAATGCTCGGATTGCTCGTTAACTATGGAGGAGTTAAATAAACTGAAACAACTTTGCAAAGCAGGGGGATTCGACATTGAGCATGATAGGAAAAGAATTGAGGAAGTAATTGACTTTCAGTTAGTTGCTCCAAACGAGACAAAGCCTTTTCAGTACGTGATTGAAGCCCACTTCCCTTTGTCTCACGGTATTCCATTGCAGCGGTTGATGACAATAATAGAGACGTCCAAAATAGCCACAAAAAGTACTGAATCGCGCTTCAGGGATGTTTTCCCGATCTTTGACACGAAAGGCTATAAGTCCATTGGTAATGATGTACTTCTATTAAATGTCTCAAACCAGCCTATTGTCTCAAATGAAGTTAAACAAACCATATTTGTTAAGTCAAACTCTGTTACCCTCACATATTGGGCGCGCCATTTTCACTGGGAGCAGGACAGAGGTCAGCCAGCAATAAAACTCAGATATGCACGCGAAATTAACGAGGAAAGCGTCAAGTTATTTCTTTTTTATAGAAAGTTAGCGCTCAATCTCAATCTACCCACCATGACTGTTAGAATACGCCTCTTTCATGTACAAAATGGTGTCTTATTAACTGATCGCATATATTTCCAGCCATCGATGGAAAGCTTTAGAGCGCCTGATACTAACGACGTAGAAATTGAACGTGTCATTAATGTCAACAATGCACCGAAGCAAGAATATACGGACTTATTGATGCACATATGGGAATCCTTCCGATCATCGAGCGGTAAATATCCTATCCTTAAGGAAGAAGACTTTTCTTGGTTAGAAGATAATCTTGAAATATGAGAAGCATAACAGGGTACATATGAGCATCCAACCAGACGTACAAGCGGCCAAGCCGCTTAACTCACTGTTATTGCAATTAGAATAATGCCAAAAGTTCCTTATGTTACGTTATAATGGTTTCTATAAGGAGGTAAATTATGAATGCAGAATATACAGCAGTAATAAAGCAATCAGGCGATTGGTGGATTGGCTGGATAGAGGAAATTCCGGGTGTAAATTGCCAGGAAGGAACATATGACGAACTGCTTGAAAGCCTTCGGCTAACCCTGAAAGAGGCACTTGACTTTAACCGAAAGGACGCTATCGCCGCTGCAGGTTCAGGATATAAAGAAGAAAAAATCGCGGTATGAAGCGCAGTGAACTGCTGAAGTATCTGCGGTCACAAAAATGTGAATTTATCAGAGAAGGTAGCCGCCATTCATGGTGGTGGAATCCCAGCCAGAACAAACGATCCTCCATTCCAAGACATGCTGAAATCGATGATAATCTTGCTCGAAAAATTTGTAAAGACCTCGGTATAGAACAAATAAAATGAGCTATAACACAGCCTTCGACCAGACGCGGATTATAGTAGTAGGCGTAGTGTGTTATTTGAGTCTATAATTCGCCCCGGTGAACCAGGGCGAACAAAAAGTGGTTTGCAAAAACATTTTGTAAGACTTCAAGGGATCGTGTCAATCGATGCGAATTTGGGCTCATGCAGAGGGATAAGGATATCCGCCATATCTTTCACTTTCAATACGATATCGTATGCTTCATAAGCGTTAACATGAGTGCCCGGAGGAATGACTTCCATCTCCATGGCTTTTATCCTCAGCGGAGGATCAAAGTTTTCCATAATAATACAAAAGCCTGTTATTGCGGCTTTCCCCTGGGAAGTATCCACTATTACCGTTAGACCGCCTTTGGTATGCGCCGGCGTGTGGACAACATTAATTCCCGGAAGAATCTCTGCGTCTCCGGTAACCTTCTTTATCTGTCCCCTTTTTTCTATGTCAAGGATATAATCTTCCATATAGCGGATGTCGAGGGGATGAGGGTAGTGTATCTGCTCCAATTCTTTCTCATGTATATAAAATACCGCATTAACACATTTATCGTCGTTTTCGCAGTGGTCGCTGTGCAGATGTGTGTGTATAACAATGTCGATGTCTTCCGGCTTCAACCCCCATCGCGCCAGTCCCTCCTCAAACTTATAAATCTTTCCCCCGATGGCGCTTTCTCTTTCCTTAGACAATAGAGGCGCTATTTCTCCGGTATCCACGAGGACTTTTTTGTCTCCGCCTTCCAGATACCAGCAGTAAATGGGGATGGTATACGGTTCGCCATAGCCGTACTGATATGTCATCATGCTTTTGTCAAAGGCCTTTGTCCCCATTACGATTGGATGTATTTTGTATTTGTTTAATGTGTCCATATAATCCTCCTTAATTTATACATTATATTATTTAATTATCTAATTATCAAAACATTGAGGGGATATAAAATTTGGTTAATTTCCAACAAATAAGCCACGCGCCCCGAAGAAACTTTCTTTTATTGACTTAAAGTCTCTTTTTCTTATATCCTTCCTCTCAAGGAAAAATAATAAATGGGCGTATTCTCAAAAGATCGGGACTTCTTTGCGTTATTTGATAAGGCGGCAGCCAATGTTACACGAGCGGCCACTGTATTGGTCGCTATTATGGAACACTTTACTAACCTGGATAACTGGGCAAAAGAAGTGCACGAATTAGAAGAAGAAGGAGATTTAATAACCCATGATATCATCAAGAAATTGAATAAGACCTTCGTTACCTCTATCGACAGGGAAGATATCCATGCCCTGGCATCGACATTGGACGATATCCTCGACTTCATTTGGGGTACGGCTGAAAGGCTTGCCGTGTTTAAAATGACTGAATCGATGAAAGATGCGGTAATTATGTCAAAAGAACTCCTCACTACCGTGGAATTGGTCCATAAAGCGATAAAAAAATTGAAGGAAAAAAATTATGCCCAGATGCAGGAATACTGTGTCGAAATCAACAAACTCGAAAACAAACTGGACAGAGAATTTAGAGACGCGCTCGGACGTTTATTCGATGAAATAAAAGACCCCGTCCTTGTGATTAAATGGAAAGAGATATATGAGCATCTCGAAAATGCATCCGATAAATGTGAGGATGTTGCCGATATTTTGGAATCCATAGCCATCAAGACCGCATAATAGCTTTTTTGTTTGCCATAATCTGATTTCTGAAATTCGTCTGAATTTTATAAACTGTTCCCGTCTATGTTGTTGCAATTTATGATTTCAAAACAGTAGTATCTAATAAATTGGGATTTTAGGAGGAAAATAGGATGCAAAATTTCTTTTCGGAGTCATTCGGCCGTAAACATGTTCTCACGCACTTCAGGGCACTTAAATTGTAATTTATTCAGTAATTTTGTTATTTTAATGATCAGTGAGCCTAATCGAACTATGACAATAAATCAAATGGCTATGACGATTCAATAAGTTCAGGATGACAATTCAAGGCTTTTGCAAGAGCCTCAATTGTGTTAATATGACATACAACTTGTGAAGAATTATTTGATTTAAATATCTTATAGGAGCAAAGATGATGGTTGTCAAATTAGACACAACAGGTTCCAGATGTCCTCAGCCAATCCTGAAAATCGCTACAAAATCACCCGATATGCAGCCTGGCGATATCCTGGAAATAACTGGGGATTGTCCAAGCTTTGAGAAGGATATTCGTGCTTGGTGTATGAGGCTGAGGAAGACGCTTATGTTTATCAGAGATGAAGGTGGTGGCAGGATGAGGTGTCAGATACGGTTTTAGATGTTTGGAGAGTAAAATCAAGGCTTCTCGAATTTGTTTATCTCAATAATAAGTTTTGGTATTTTTTTATTTGTAGTCTGGAAAATGGATTTGTAATCTGATCTCAATATGGAGCACCGTTATCGTAACCTTAAGTTAAAGAATTCTCAGCAACAATCTGTTAGTAGAGATTTTAGCGATGTTTCTAAAAAGAAACCCTACGCCCTTACCCGGTTGACTTAATTATGAGCATATGCCTATAATTCATTTGTGGAGGATATCTTGGCAAAGAAGAAGATGGTTCATTCGGTGGCGACCAAGATTATTCTTGACAGCATTGCAGATGGCGTTTTTACCGTGGACAAAGACTGGGCTATCAGTTCTTTTAACCGCGCTGCTGAAGGCATCACCGGTATTACTTCCCGTGAAGCAATAGGTCAGAAGTGTTTTGATATCCTGCATGCCAATATCTGCCAGACTGCTTGCGCCCTCCGGAAGACGTTAAAGACCGGCAAGGAGATCATCGATCTGCCTGTAAACATCCTGGACAAGGAAGGGAAAATTATCCCCATATCGATCAGTACGGCAGTTTTAAAGGATGAAAGAGGGAACATCATCGGCGGAGTTGAAACATTCCGTGATCTCTCTGCATTGGAGGTACTTAAAAAACAGATCTCCCGACAGTATTCTTTTGAAGATATTATCAGCAAGAATTATGATATGCAGGCGATCTTTGCTATCCTTCCGGATATTGCCGAAAGTGACAGCACGGTGATCATAGAAGGCGAAAGCGGTACAGGCAAGGAACTATTTGCGCGGGCAATCCATAATGTAAGCAAAAGGAAAAAAGGGCCGTTTGTTGCAGTCAACTGTGGGGCACTTCCGGAGAACCTTCTCGAGCCTGAATTTTTTGGCTATAAACAGGGGGCGTTTACCGATGCAAAGAAGGACAAGCCCGGACGTTTTGCCCTTGCCGAGGGCGGGACACTCTTTCTGGATGAAGTCGGTGATCTTCCCCTTTCCTTACAGGCAAAACTGCTCCGCGTTCTGCAGGAGAAAGAGTATGAGCCATTAGGGGCTACCGGTTCGGTTAAGACGGATGTGCGCATCATATCAGCTACCAATCATAATCTATCGGAGATGGTTTCTCAAAAGACCTTTCGTGAAGATTTGTTCTATCGCCTCAACATTATTAAAATAGTGCTTCCGCCACTGAGAAAACGAAAAGAAGATATCCCTCTGCTTGTGGATCATGTGATTAAAAAGTTAGCTGCTGGCAAGGGCAGGAACATTACCGGCATTTCAGATGATGTGCTGCGTCTCTTTATGACTTATGACTTTCCTGGCAATGTCCGGGAACTTGAAAACCTGTTGGAATATGCATTTGTTATGTGCCGAAATGGAGAGATAAAGAGTGAACATCTTTCGAAAGATTTCAGAGAAGCAGTCAAGACAAACACAACTCATTTTCATGACATATATTTACGGGATCGTAACAAAGAGATAGAAGGTGAGTCTATCAAAGAGGTGTTGAAAAGAAACCTTGGTCATCGTGGCAACACTGCGCAAGAACTGGGAATAGATCCGAGCACGCTCTGGAGGAAGATGAAAAAGCTCGGGGTAGTTGATGGGTAAGAATTTATTGCATTAATACAATAGTAACTTGCATCATCTTGCAGTTTTGCAATACATAATTTATATTGCAAAATCTCACTATCCGTAAAGCCGTTTGATTTCATATGTAAATTTAACTCTGTATACTGGTGGCATCTTCCTTGCTTACATCCAATAATGAGGATTTATTTGTTTTCCCCTGTATTCTTGTCGCAGGGCTCCCATTAACTCCTCTATCCTTGAAGGGAACAGAGGTGGAGCGAACGGGTAAAAAAATCGCCTCGTTCGTTGCCATCTCCCTTCAGGAAGGGAAGAATTTGAAAAGCATTGCCCATCAGTTTACTGATCGGATATTTCGGATATTTATGAAAGAGAGGAATTTATATTATGGACAAGACAACTGATAACAAGGGGATGGAAAATGCCTGTCCATCCAAGAAACATCCCGGCAAAGATGAGATAGAAGAGCTTAAGGAAAAACTCATGCTTGACCAAAATATTTGCGGTATACGCCATAAAATACTGGTCATATCAGGCAAGGGTGGGGTCGGGAAAAGTTCTGTCGCTGCGAATATTGCTGTCGGCCTTTCCTTAAAAGGGAAAGGGGTCGGACTCATGGATATAGATATTCATGGACCGAGTATCCCGAAGATGGTCGGGCTTGAAGGGGCGCCGCTGAGACAGTCCGAAGAAGGATTAATGCCGATAGAATACAGCGATAATCTCAAAGTTATGTCCATAGGCTTTCTCATCCGGGACCGGAAAGATGCCGTCATATGGAGGGCGCCTCTGAAGCACAGTCTTATAAGGCAGTTTCTTACCGATGTCAGATGGGGAGACCTTGATTATCTTATCGTGGACTGTCCACCCGGCACCGGCGATGAACTGATATCGATCGCTCAGCTCCTTGAGGGGGCGGACGGTGCTGTCATTGTCACAACACCCCAGGACGTTGCACTTAACGATGTCCGTAAATCGATATCTTTTTGCCGTCATGTTAATCTGCCCATTATCGGTGTTGTGGAGAATATGAGCGGTTTTGTCTGTCCACATTGCGGAGTCACTGCAGATATTTTCAAAACAGGCGGTGGAGAAAAGATGGCGTTGGAGATGGGAGTGCCATTCTTGGGAAGGATACCGTTAGAACCGAAAATAGTTGAATACAGCGACAGTGGAAAACCTTTCCTGCGGGATTTTGCAGAGACTGAAGCTGCAAAGGCTTTCGAAGCTATAATAACCCCGCTGTTAAGCATGAGTAGAGAAAAGGAGAAAGAATAAGATGCCGACCTATGAATATCTTTGTAATGAGTGCGGCAAGAGATTTGAGATAAATCAGTCGATGCACGATCTTCCGATCGAAACATGCTCAGAATGTAAGGGAACAGTCCGGCGGGTTATCTCAGGAGGAAGCGGCTTTATTTTAAAGAGCGCTGGTTCTGAGCATCCTTCTCAGCCGCGTTGTGGGAAGAGCGAAACCTGCTGTGGCAGCAAAACACCCTGTGAGACGCCTTCCTGTGAAGAAGGATAATAAAAGACGATAATCTAAATATGGAAGAGGACGGGAAAAAGGTTGCATTATATTCAACACTGCTGAATGTGGTCTTCCTTTTTCTGAAAAGCAGCCTTGCCGTTCTTTCAGGAAGCGCTGCAATCATGGCTGAAGCAATCCACAGTTTTACGGATGTTATAGGGAGTCTGACAGTCTTGATGGGGATTTCAATCTCGAAGAGGAAGTCACCGTCTTTCCCTTGGGGGCTCTATAAGGTAGAGAATATTGCCGCCATCGTCTCTGCCTTCTTTGTACTACTTATGGCATATGAACTCGGAAGAAATATTTTTTCTCCGGAAGCAAAGGAAATTGCAAACAGGACTATTTCAGTGGCGGTCCTTTCCCTGATGACAGTGCCGGTTTTTCTTTTTGCCAAATATGAAAAGAATAAGGCAAAGGGGCTTAACTCTCCGGGCCTTTTGGCCGATGCTCAAAACTGGATGGCAGATATTGCACCGTTGGGCATCGTGATTATAGGATTTGTAAGTTCAGCAATCTATCCTTCTACTGATAAAATAGCGTCGGCAATTATCATTTTGTTTATTGTCAAGGCTGGCTACGATATTGTAAAAAATTCCGTGAAGAGTCTTCTTGATGCATCTGTTGATGCTGAAACCATCAAAAAGATGAGGATGATCGTCAACAGTTTCAGTGAGGTTGAGGAGATAACCGAATTGAATGCGCGGAATTCCGGGAGCTTCATTTTTGTGCTCCTTAATTTGCGGCTGTCCCTCAAAAAATTAAAAGAAGCTCATGACACAGCAGATAGAATTGAATGGGCAATAAAAAAAGAGATACCGTTTGTAGACAGGGTCACTATTCATTATGAGCCTGAGAAAAGGGAATTTATAAGATATGCCGTCTCTATTTCAAATCGCGAAGGAACTCTTTCCAAGCACTTCGGCAGCGCTCCCCTGATTGCCTTCTGGACTGAAAAGATCTCCGATAGAAATGTATTATCACGGGAGATATTAGACAATCCTTTTCTCCATATTGAAAAGGGAAAGGGGCTTAGGCTTGCGGAATACCTTGTAGAGAGAAAGGTCGACGTTCTATATCTAAAAAAGCCTTTTGAAGGCAAAGGGCCTGAATATGTATTTTCAAATTCTGAGGTAGAGGTACGGATAACCGATAAGGAAACAATCAAGCAACTCATGCATGATATAATCTAATCAATAAATATAGTAGGTATAAAAACCATGAAAATCGAAGCATGTCAAATTTATGAGACAGTAAAAAACAATCTTCCTGTAGGATTTACATTGGTTGATGAGGAAGGTATGATTATCGACTTTAACTCCCAGGCCGAGGTAATCACCGGCTACCTAAAAAGCGAGGTGCTTGGTCAATCTCACCTTGAGATTCTCCATGGCACAACCGACAGGGAAGCCTGTCCGCTGTTTCGATTCGCTCTTGATAGAAAACAACAGACAGCAGCAGTAGAGACAAACATAAAGCAAAAAAGCGGTGAAATAATCACTATCGTTGCCTCGATAGCACCTATTTTTGATGAAGATCAGAATTTCGTCGGAGGCATTGAACTATTCAGAGATATTACAAAAATCAAGAAACTGGAAAGAGAACGGAAAAATATCCTTCCTATGTTTGCCCATGATATGAAGAATCCCGTTATTACGGTTAGCGGTTTTTTATCAAGATTGCTTTCAGGGAGAGCGGGTTCGCTTACAGAACCCCAATTAAATTATCTGCATATAATGAAAGATGAGCTGACAAAAGTTGAAGACTTGATAAGCGATTTCCTTGAATTTTCCCGTTTTGAGGCAACAGAATACAAACCGTTAAAAAGTGCATTTAACATAGAAGAAGCCATAAACCATCAGATAGAAAAAATTAGACCTGAGACGGACAAGAAGGACATCCGAATCTCTTTTGAATATCCTGAGAACTTTGTCCCCGTGATCAGCGTTGACGGAAAAATGATAGAGCGGGTTCTCGCAAATTTATTTGATAATGCGATCAAATACTCACTATGCAATTCCTCAATTACGATAAAACTTGCCGACTGGAATCTGGAAGTTCTGGTACAGCTGATTGATACAGGTATTGGTATAGCTGAAGAAAATATTCCTTATATCTTTGATGCCTTTTACCGTGTTAGCAGAGACTCGGAAGGCTCAGGTCTCGGCCTTTCTATTGCAAAGGCTATAATAGAGGCGCATGGCGGAAAAATATGGGTAAAGAGTGCTCCGGGAAAAGGCAGCACTTTCAGTTTCACCCTCCCGAAAGGTGAGCGGTAAAAGTGTCGCAGGTACAGGAATAATAGAGAAATTCATTGGAGAAGAAATTAGGGGAAGATCTTAAAAATGAAGATAAAACCAATAGGGATTATTCATTCACCGTTCAAATCCAAACAAGAGACTCCCATTCAACCATTCCAGTCAAAAGCTGTGGGGGAAATAAAAGTATTCAGGGAATATGAACAGGGATTGGATGATATAGAGAGTTTTTCCCATCTGATCCTTATCTATGAGTTCCACAGGTCAAAAGGTTTTAGCCTGAAGGTAAAACCCATTATGGATGACAGGCTGAGAGGACTGTTTGCCACGAGAGCTCCGAGAAGACCGAACCAGATCGGGTTGTCTGTCGTTAAGCTCATACGGCGCAGGGGGAATATTTTATTTGTGAACGGGATTGATGTCATTGACGGAACACCATTGCTTGATATAAAGCCATATCTGCCGGATTTTAATTCAGGAGAAGAAGTCAGAACCTGCTGGATCGCAGGGAGAACACAATGAAACATATAGTCATAATGCGTGGCAAGGGTGGTACAGGGAACGGATTAAATAATATATGTATACGGCCCTATGGGGTTTCTCCTGTTTTGTGCAGGGAAAAAGAAGAGACAATTACAAGGATGTAATTTAAGATGTGTATTGGACATGATATTGATTAAGAAAGCTGACAAGAGTTAACAGCGTTTAGTAAACATATCTAATGAATTGGGTGGGGTAAAATTCTTTTTGGTAAGGAGGCAGAATGATGAGAAAAACAGGAACTGTAATAGCAGTGCTTACAATTTTTAGCCTTTTTTTCACTATTGACTCATTTGCACAAATGGGTTCGATGTGGAAAGGAAGTGGTGGCTGGGGCATGGGTATGCAATATGGCAAAATGTTTAATCCTAAAACTGTTGAGACTATAACTGGAGTAGTAGTCAGCGTGGATAAAATTACACCGATGAAGGGGATGTCCCAAGGCATGCATATGATATTGAAAACAGACAAGGAAACTATTGCAGTGCATCTGGGTCCCAGTTGGTATATTGAAAATCAAGACATTAAAATTGAGCAAAAAGACAGAGTTGAGGTTAATGGCTCAAGAATCACCTTTGAAGGGAAACCTGCTATTATTGCAGCCGAAGTGAAGAAAGGAAATGAAATATTGAAACTTCGTGATGAAAAAGGGTTCCCTGTATGGAGTGGTTGGAGACGTCGCTAAATAATGAGACCCCACCCAATTACTCCCTCTTAAATTGACTGTCTTTCAATTGGAAATCGCCATGGTATTCTGCATCGGAGCAGGGATATTGAAACCTTTCACCATTATTAGTTTTTAAATAATCGCACGTCAAGTTTATTGTGATATTGCATTATATATTTGCAATGCATTGCAAATATGCATTAGGTGATTTTTTATCCGCAAACATTCTCTATACGCTAACGCTTTGATTAATCTGCATATTTCAAATTATTCCTTCCTGGCATATTGTTTGCACTATGTATTTTGTTATGAAAATAGCCATCCCGGTTTTCGAAAACAGGATTTCGCCCCGGTTCGATTTCGCTCCCGGTTTCGGGTTATATGATATCGAGGGGGAAAGGATAACCGGTAGCAGGGAAATTTCCTGTGAGGGGTGGAGCGACAGCGAGAGGGTATCAAAATTAAAGGGCTTCGGTATCGATATCTTAATCTGCGGCGGACTGCCGGGATACCTTCAGAGCATCTTAGCGAACAGCGGGATTAAGGTGATCCCGTGGGTAGCAGGCGATATCAACGATGTGTTATCCCTTTTTCTTCGGGGACAGCTGAATTCAGGGATGGTCATATGTTCCGGGAGAGGAAAACGACGTGGCTGCAAGAGAGGGTGGGAAGGCGATTTTAATAGTTATGAAAAAAGGAGATGAGTCATATGCCGAAACTATGTATAAGTTCCACTGGAACGGATCTGGAAGCATCTGTTGACCCGCGATTCGGGAGATGCCAATACTTTCTGATCGTTGACACTGAAACGATGGATTTTCAATGCGTCGCGAATCCTGCGTTTACGGCTGGAGGAGGAGCAGGTATCCAGGCCGCCCAGTTGGCAGTTAATAGAGGGGCGAAGGTTATCCTCACAGGAGATGTCGGACCGAATGCCTTTCAAGCCCTTCAGGCCGGGGGAGCCAAGATCGTGACAGGCGCCCGGGGTCCGATAAAAGATGTAATTGAAAGATTTAACAAAGGTGAACTCGGATATACGGGATCCCCTTCGGTTGAATCGCACTCAGGAATGAGGAGGTGAATATTATGCCCAAAGGTTTAGGAATGGGGTCTCCCGGCCCAGGGCAGGGAGGCGGACAGGGACAAGGGAGAGGACGTGGCAACTGCCGGGGAATGGTAGGAGGCAGGGCTAGCGCCGGACCCGGCGGAGAATGCATATGCCCTTCTTGCGGAACCACGGCGGTACACCAGGCCGGCGTTCCATGTTATCAGTCCAAGTGTCCCAAGTGCGGGACAAATATGGCAAGGAAGTAGAGGATAGGGTTTCATGGTTATCTCTATAGCAAGCGGTAAGGGAGGAACAGGCAAGACCACTGTTGCAGTAAGTCTTGCCCTTTCGGCAGGAGCGTGTCAATTTCTTGATTGTGACGTGGAGGAACCTAATGCCGCTCTCTTTCTAAAACCGTCGATCACGGAAAAGAAATCGGTAAGTGTGTTTGAACCCTGGGTAGACGAGTCGAAATGTTCTCACTGCGGAGAGTGTTCCAGCATTTGTGCTTACCATGCCATTGCGGCATTTGAAAAGAATGTCCTTATCTTCCCTCCTTTGTGCCATGGATGCGGCGGGTGTATTTTGGTATGCCCTGAAAAGGCAATCACGGAAGGAAAAAGAAATATAGGAGTTATTGAAGAAGGCACGAGCAATTCCATAAGCTTTATGCAGGGGATCCTGAACATAGGGGAACACATGGCAACTCCGGTAATCAAAGAAATGAAAAAGCTCATTAGAGAGGATGTGAATGTTATTATCGATTCTCCTCCGGGCACTTCCTGCCCGGTGATTGAAAGCATCAGGGGAAGCGATTTTGTATGTCTCGTTACCGAGCCGACGCCGTTCGGCCTGAACGATCTCAAATTAGCAGTAGATGTGGTAAGGGAACTGAAGCTCTCCTTTGGCGTGATTATCAATTGCGATGGCATCGGGGATGACAGGGTGGAGCGATATTGCCGGAAAGAAAATATTCCGCTGCTACTGTCCATTCCGTGGAGTAGATGTATTGCCGAAGCATATTCCAAAGGAATCCCTGCGACAGACATATTGCCTGACCAGTTTCGTTTTCTTTATCAGAAAATAGGAAGCATCGTCGGGAATAAAAGAGATTTCGGGGTGCAGTTGGAGACTTTGAGATGAAACAGTTGACCATTATCAGCGGTAAAGGGGGGACCGGCAAGACAACCTTAACTGCCGCATTCGCCCATCTTGCCGATCAAGCAGTGATAGTTGATTGTGACGTCGATGCAGCCGACCTCCATCTTATACTTACACCGCGTATTACAAAACAGGAACCATTTCATGGAGGCCATCTGGCCTCTATTGACAATGAACGATGCACCCGGTGCGGATTGTGTGAACAGGAATGCCGTTTCGGAGCCATCAGTGCTTTCAGGGTCGATCCTTTTTCCTGCGAAGGCTGCGGCGTCTGTGCATATATCTGTCCGGAGAAGGCCGTTTCGATGGAGGAAAGGCTCTCCGGCTACTGGTTTGTCTCTGATACAAAAGAAGGCACGCTGGTCCATGCACGGCTGGGAATAGCGGCGGAAAATTCCGGCAAGCTTGTCTCCACGGTGCGGCAGAAGGCGAAGGAATTGGCTGAAAAGGAGAAGAAGGATCTCGTTATCATTGACGGCCCACCCGGCATCGGTTGTCCGGTGATAGCATCGATTGGTGGTGTAGCCCTTGTCCTTATTGTGACAGAGCCGACTCTTTCGGGACTCCACGATTTAAAAAGGATACTTGAAGTGGCAAAGCATTTCAATATCCCGGCGATGGTGTGCATTAATAAATGTGATATCAATCCGGAAAATGCCCGGTCCATCGAAGGCTATTGTGAAGAAAAGAGGATTGCAATCGTTGGGAGAATCCCATACGATCCGGCTGTGACCTTGGCGATGATGAATGTCCTTTCGGTGGCGGAATATCCCTGCGGGCAAGTGACCGAGGAAGTAAAGAAGACGTGGAAGAAGGTGGAAGAGTATCTCTTTGGAGCTAATAAAACGAAATGTTAATTTTAAAATTTAAGAATGGATACCCAAATAATGGAAGATTCCTCTTGTAATTGTTATGAGCATATGCTTATAATAAACCATGTCCAGGCCCAAGAAAGTGAGATGTGTTAAATGCAAGCCTGATGCAACGTATTTCAAGCCGAGGGCCATCCCCATGACGGAACTTGAGGAAGTGTCTCTAAGTATGGATGAACTTGAAGCGATCAGGCTCGCTGATTATGAGAAACTATATCATGCAGATGCGGCGAGAAAGATGGAGATATCGAGGCAGACGTTCGGTCGCATCCTGAATGGAGCTCACAAAAAAGTTGCCGAGTGTTTTTTAAAAGGTAAGGCGCTCAGAATAGAAACAAAAGAAAAGGAGAAATGAGATGAAAGTATGTTTCCCGGTTGCAAAGGTTGAAGGTATGAATAGTAAGGTGTATGGACATTTTGGTTCTGCTCCCGCGTTCATTGTTGTCGATACCGCAAATAATAGCGTTACAACGATCAACAACGGCGACCAGAACCATGAACACGGTCAGTGCAATCCGGTGAAGGCGCTGAATAGCCAGCAGGTTGACGCGATTGTGGTTGCGGGTATCGGAGCGGGCGCCCTGACAAAGTTGAATCAGCAAGGTATTAAGGTTTTTCAGGCGCAGGCCCAAACAGTAGAAGAAAATATTCTTATGCTGAAAGACCGAAATCTCCCGGAGTTCTCTGCCCAGCACACCTGTGCCGGTCACGACCATGGAATAAGTTGCGGACATTAGGAACTCCTTGAAACAGGAGTAGCATAATCATAACCCCTCCTGTACTCCCCTTATCTCAAGGGGTAGGGAAGATTATCTCGAAAAATATTGGGATGACGAAGGCCCCCTCTTAGGTTAAGAGGGGGAAGGGGGGAGTTACAAAAAGACAATTTCAATAGGAGGTTCTAATGGCAAAGAAGAGGATAGCTATAATTGCGTGCAAGAACATAAAGGGTATCAGCTGCGTGGGTGGTTGCCTGAAATGTTTTAAAGGTATTGCAGAGAAGGCAGGGGAGTATGAGCGGTGGAAGGATTACGAAATAGAACTTATTGGTATGGATGACTGCGGCGGCTGTCCGGGTGTATTGATGCCGAAGGTCGCTTTGATGATGGATATGGGAAAACTCTATGACAGGGATTTCGATGCTGTCCACTTGGGTACATGTATGATGAAAGCTGTACAGACCGCGAAGTGCCCGATTGATATTGAAGACTTCAAAAAGAAGATTGAGACGAAGTTTAACAAAGAGGTAATCTTCGGCACCCATCCGTATTAAGACACGCGGCGAGAGACACTATTTTTCGGATTATGCGCCGCCGCAACTCTGTAAGAGTGCCATGACCTCCATTGGGGGTTTTGGAAGACCTGCGATTTTCCAGGCTATGCTGGCGTCGGGGAATTTCTCCATCGTGCATTCTTTACTGTGGACATTTGTACAAACAGCGCGGGCAAACGGAAAGGCGTTGAACTTCCTGTAATATTGCCTGATGAATTTGAGCTCATATCATCTATTCAGTAACGGTTCGTCGATATATTTCATAGCACTTAAATTTTCGGGTATTAAACAATCTGTTATCCGAAATTTGAACGCATTTCGAATAAAAAAACCTATTGACTTTTTTGGAGTGACTATGATAATTTCTTTTACCAACGAACGAAGCAATGCTCCTTTGGTAGTTATATAAGTTTAGGTGTGGAGGTAAGGGATTATTTCTAACTGACATTACGTCATATCTTTATTTGAGTCCAAATATTTAAGCAAATAGCCAAGTAGGAAAAGGAAGGGTAACACCATTATGAGCGAATCAGCAAGTTGGGATTGGGAAACGAAAGAAAAATTAATCGCAGATATCAATGATTGGAAAAAGAAGTACATTGATGTCCGTGAATTAACCCCCTCTGATGATGGTGAGAAAATAGCCGCTGTAGTCCAGCCGGACAAAGGAAAATTTACTACCTGTATAAATGGAAATATCTGGGAAGAAAAATTTGAGAGGGTATATTCACTCAAATTCAATCCTGATAATCAACTTATATCATTAACCTATAGAGATTATGTATGGGCTTTAGCTGTTGATCATGAGATGTGGGAGGAAACGTTTGATTATATATGGAACCTGACGTTAACCCAGGATGGCAAAGGTATCGCAGTCAGTATTAAAAGGGATCCGCAACTTGGAGCTGCTATAAATGGACAAGTGTGGGAGACACTGTTCACAGATGCACGGCATCTTGCCGTAAGCCCTGATGGAAAGAAGACGGCGTCTTGCATTCAAATAAAGCCCATGAAGTCATTAGATATCTTTACTTATCAAGAAGGCATCTGGACTGTTGCAGTGGATGGAACTCCGTGGGAAAAAACATTCTGGAGTGTCTGGGGTCCTGCCTTTAGCCCTGACAGTAATCATGTAGCTGCATGTGTCAGGACTGGTTTTGCTCAATATAACATTGCGGTTGATGGAAAGACATGGGAGGGGGGCTTCGGGTTGGTCTGGGAACCGATCTTTAAGCCCAATAGTAATGATGTGATTGCACCTATCAGGACTCCCCAGGGCAGTACACTGGCGATGAATGGAAAGCCGATTTGGGGGTTTTTCTCCAATGTATGGCATCAGGGATTCAGTCCCGATGGCCAGAAGATAGCTGCTGTTGTTGCCAAATTCCCGGTTTGGACAATTGCTGTTGATGGTACGCCGTGGCAGACTGCTTTTAGTGATGCAGTTCTCGCCCCGGTATTTAGTCCGGACAGCAAAAGAATCGCAGCAGTAGTAAAGGACAATAAAAGATGGACAGTTGCGGTAGACGGTACGCCATGGTCTGAAAAGTTCGATAATACCTGGGATCCGGTTTTTAGTCCTGATAGCCACAGGGTGATAGCCAAGACAGAAAGAAACGGCAAATTTCATATAGTTGTTGACGGTAAGGTTGGCAAGAAAGGATACGAATCTCTCTGGGATCCGGTTTTTAGTCCTGATGGCGGTAAATTATTGATACGGTGTATTGACGCTGGAAAATATTATCGCCGAGTTGTCCCGATAAATGAAATATAACGCGGAGAGTGAAATATGTATGATTTTATAAAAGACCCAACACTTTATAATCTCGTGAGAGGGCCGTTGGTCTGGATCGCATTTCTCATATTTATTGGTGGGAGTATCTATCAGTTGAGAAATTTGATTTTGCTCGCAAAGAAAGAAAAAGTCGTGTATCCTTATATGAGCTTGAAATTGACTCTGCGTTCCCTTTTACACTGGCTCGTGCCATTTGCGAGTGTCAACGGGCGAAGACACCCTGTCATTACCATCATGACTTTTATTTTGCACAGCGGCATTGTTATTCTTCCCATATTTGTTCTTGGTCACATTGTCCTGATAAAGGAATCGTGGGGTATCAGCTGGTGGAACATTCCCGAAGGATGGGGAGACACGCTGACTCTTTTTGTCATTGCCGGTTGTATCTTCTTTTTCCTCAGAAGAATTTTTGCTCCCGAAGTCAGATTCGTCACATTTTCTTCAGATTATCTCATCCTTGCAGTCACTTTTCTGCCATTCTTGACCGGTTTTCTGGCATATCACCAATTGCTGCTTCCAAATAAGACCATGGTAACCCTGCATATGCTTTTTGGAGAAATTATGTTGATAGCAGTACCGTTTACGAGAATAATTCATATGTTTTATTTCTTTTTGACGAGAGCGTATATGGGGTCTGATCAAGGCTTTCGTCATTCACAGGACTGGTAAATCATGTTATGGAGGATTATATAAATGGCTGAAGTAGGCACGGAAGAAAGAGTCAAAGCAAAAGATGTGTTTGATCTTAAGAGAAAACCTGTCGCCGATATAGGATTTGATGAAACTGTTAAGAGACTCACTCCGGAAAAGATAGAAAAAGCGATTAATGCCGTAATAAATTTAAGGAAAAATGCGGGGAGATTCAAAGCTCCCCTCGATACCTGCATTCATTGCGCTCTCTGCGCAGAGGCATGCCATTGGTATATGTCTCATGGTAAAGACCCCTCATATGCGCCTGTTGCGAAGGTGAGGATGACCCTATGGGAGATGATAAAGAGAAAAGGAAAGGTTAGCCCTGAATTCATGAAACAGGCTGCGCGGATTGTCTTTGCAGAATGCAATCTCTGCAGGCGTTGCAGCATGTACTGTCCCTATGGGCTCGATATAGCATATCAGCTTGGAATGGTACGCCGCATCTGTTTTCTGCTTGGATTGGTTCCTCAGAATATACTCGACCAGGATAACAGCCATTCCGCTACCTTGAATCAGCTATGGATTACCCAGGCTGACTGGATTGACACCATGCAATGGCAGGAGGAGGAGGTAAGAGCTGACGTAAAGAACGCCCGCGTCCCCGTTGATAAAGAAGGGGCAGATGTCATGTGGTGCCCGCTCGGTACGGAGCCGAAAATAGCTACTTATCATATTGCCCGTACTGCCAAGATCATGAATGTTGCCGGAATTGACTGGACGGTCGCATCCATGGATGGCTGGGATTGTGCCAATATGGCAATGTTCATCCGCGACATGGAGACGATGCAGAGGGTTGTAAGAGGGATTTATGAAAATGCCATGAAGCTGAAGATCAAACGAATAGTACTGACTGAGTGAGGGCATCCACTGAATGCCACATGTTATGTGGCACCGCCTCTCTTAGGATGGAAAGAAAGCCCGATTGAGACCCTTCATCCCATTGAGTTCTACTATGAACTTGTCACTACGGGAAAGATAAAAATAGACAAGAGCAAGAAAATCAAGGGCCCTGTTACCATTCAGGATCCCTGTAACCTGGTAAGGTTGCGAGGTGCAGGAGAAAAGCTCCGGTATCTTGTAAACGAAACCTGTGATGGTATTGTTGAAATGCATCCCAACCGTGGGCATAATTATTGCTGTAACGCCGGCGGCGGCGGAGCCGCTATTGGTCAACCGTGGAGAAACAACAGGTGTGAAGGCAATAGCATTAAGGCTAAACAGATAATAGAAACAGGGTGTCACACCATCGTGACACCCTGCCATAACTGCTATACCGGCATTAACGATATCTTGAAGTATTATAGTATCGATGGCCATGGCAAGTTTATGGATGAGTTAATAACTGAAACAATGGTAGTTCCAGACGAATTTACACCGTGACAAGAACCCAGGAAGGGATACCGTTATGACTAAAAAGTTATTGTTCTTCGTATTGTGTGCATGTTTTCTGTTCTTAATTGCCAGCGGATTGCGCGCAGTCTATTCTGTAGAGAGTCCTGTAAAGGAACAAAAGGCGCTTGAAAGCAAGCCTGCCGTTAAAACAGATAATAAGCTTGCGATCGCTCACACGGAAATCTTCGGTGAGTTGGAGCGGCCGCAGGTAATTTTTGACCATCAGAAACATGTCGAGGCCCTGAAAAAGGAGGGCAAGAAAGAGGCAGAAACGTGTACGAAATGCCATCCTGTCGACGAGGAAAAGGACCTCATCCTGTTTAGTTTTCCCAAGAAGGTAAAGGGCAAGGACAAAGATGCGGTGATGCACGCCTACCATGACGAATGTATTACCTGTCATAAAGAGAAGAGGATAGAAAAGAAAAAGGCAGGTCCCGTCATCTGCGCGGATTGTCATATCGAGAAGCTCCGATACGTAAAGCCCGATCATCCGGTATTTGAATTTGATTATCAAGTCCATGATAACCATGATAAGAAGCTCAAAGAGAGAAACATTAAGGAGACCTGTGATCGCTGTCATCATATCTATGATGAAGAATTAGTTTACGAAAGAGGAAAAGAATGGTCCTGCTACTATTGCCACGATACCTCAAAGAAAACAGGCCCGGTATTGGCTGCTGCGACACGGATTACTAAAAAGAAGGATTTTACCATAAGAAAAGTTTCACACGTTAGATGTCTCAACTGCCACCTGTATTTTACTCTGACGGAGAAACCTGATCCGACGGGGAAGAAAAAAGCGGGTCCTCTTGTCTGTGATAAATGTCATATCGGCAAATATAGAACAGTTGCCGAACTCGAAAAGGTTCCGCGGCCTGACGCTGGTCAGCCGAAACAGCCTTTCATACATATAGAAAATGCCAAGCTGAAGGGTGTAATGTTTGACCACAAGACTCATGAAACTAATTCCAAGACTTGCAGAGGCTGTCATCATGAAACATTGAATGCCTGTAAGGAGTGCCACGATATTACTGGTGACGCTAAAGGAAAGTGGGTCAATACCGCAAATGCATATCATGATATATTTTCCGGAAAAAGCTGTGCCGGCTGCCATGGGATTAAGAAACAAGAGAAAGATTGCGTGGGCTGTCATCATGCGATATTACCGATGAACCTGGAGACAAACGGTCCGAAGAAAGAGACCTGCGCCCTCTGTCATACGGGGAAAAAGGAAGGCATTCCCAAGCCGCAAAAACTCTCTACGGCTGAACTCGCTAAGGAACTTGATAGAGAAAAAGTCAAAAAAGAGGTTGAGGTGAAGGTTCTGGAGAAGGAATTTAAGCCGGCCAAATTCCCCCATTTCAAGATGATCGAGAGGATGGTCAAAATATCAAATGACAGCGGTCTGGGGTCTTATTTCCATGCGAAGATGCAGACTATCTGCGACGGGTGCCATCATCAGAGCCGCGCGGAAGCTGAAGCAAAGAAAAATACTCCGCCGTTGTGCAGAAACTGCCATTCGATAACTTTTGATCCTCTGCACATGAACAGGCCGCGCCTGCTCGCAGCTTATCATCGCCAGTGTATCAGCTGTCATGAGAAGATGAAGCTTGAAAAGCCGAAACAATGTAAAGAATGCCATGAAAAGAAAGCTGTGAGGCCCAAATATGTCATTCCGAAACCTTTGGGCTACGACGACCTGTTAAAGTAAGGAGAAGAGAAAATGCATCTTTATATTTTTGAACAATTGTTTACGCCAAAAGGTTATGAGTACATGATAGCAGTCTTGGCTGCATTTGTATTCATTTTTTTCTATTCCGTTTTGAGCACGAAGAGATAATAATTGGCACGGAGGCTAATCTATGGGAATTAGCAGGAGAAATTTTTTTGGGCGTGTGGCTACCATTGCCGGAACTGCCATACTCGGCAGAAGCACAACAGCCCATGCATTGAATACGGCAAATGAAAGAAACTGGAATCTGTGGTATAAGAAACTGCCGCCTGTAAGTGAAGAGCGTTACGGTGTACTCGTCGACACAACTGTCTGTATCGGATGTAGGAGGTGTGAGTGGGCGTGTAACGAGTGGAACAAGAATCCAAACCCGCCGATAGAAGAGTTTGAAACTTCAGTAAACCAGAAGAGCTCTGTTTTCGATACTGTAAGAAGGATGCATGCGGAAAACTTTACGGTGGTAAACCGGTTTATAAGTCCTAAAGACGGAAAACCTATATATGTAAAAAGGCAGTGCATGCATTGCGAGGATCCGGGATGTCTGTCGTCATGCTTTGTTGATGCTTACAGGAAGACAAAAATGGGGCCGGTTTTGTATGGCCAGGGTCTTTGCGTCGGATGCCGTTACTGTATGGTTGCCTGCCCTTTTGATGTTCCTGCTTATGAATACAATGAACCTCTTAATCCGCAGATTACCAAATGCACTTTCTGTTTCGACAGAATTACCGTAGGCAGTGTGCCGGCTTGTGTTGAGATCTGTCCGGCCCAGGTGATGACATTCGGGAAAAGGAGTGACCTGATTAACCTTGCCCATAAACGGATTATAGATAATCCGGGCAAATATGTTGATCATATTTACGGGGAACATGAAGTCGGCGGAACAAGCTGGATGTATCTATCTTCTGTCCCCTTTGAGCAAATTGGCTTTAAAACAAGTCTTCCGGAGGCAACGGTACCCAGTCTCAGTAAAGGGTATCTCTTCGGGGTAAAGATGTTCGAAGTAATCGGTGCATGGCCACTGGTCTTTGGGGCTTATTATGCGATATCAAAGGCTCGCAAGAAAACAAAAGGTAGCGATGAAGCATCTTCTGAGCAGAAAGGAGAAGGCCATGGCGCAAAACACTAATTCTTGGGTCAGAGAGAAGATATTCCTTGGTATGTCGAACCGAGACTATATTGCCAGTATTGCCACCCCATGGAATTTTCTTGCAGCTATCATTCTGTTCTTTGCAGTTGGCGTAATGATTTGGAGACTCTTTTTCGGACTTGGGGCAACGACAAATCTTTCTGATGATTATCCTTGGGGGTTATGGATAGGATTTGACATACTTGTCGGAATCGCCCTTGCGGCTCCGGGTCTTACCCTCGGGACAGCGGTTCATCTTTTCGGGATGAAGAAATATAGTCATTTTGTACGTCCGGCTATTCTTTCAAGCATGCTCGGATATATTTTCGCCGTAATTGCGCTTCTCTTCGACCTCGGTCGTTATTATCGTATGCCATATCTCTTGGGCGGGTCATGGGGATTTTCCTCTATCCTGTTCCTGATAGGCTGGCATTTCTTTCTGTATATCAATATTTGCCTTATCGAATGGAGCCCCGCTCTGTTTGAATGGCTGAATCTGAGAAATCTCCGTGAATTCTTTAATAAACTGGCTATCTGGGCTACTATTTTCGGGGTAATCATAGCGGGTGGCCATCAGTCTGCTCTCGGCGGTTTGTATCTTCTTGCCCAGAGCAAACTTCATCCGCTCTGGTATTCGAAACTATTACCTGTTTTTTTCCTTCTGTCGGCGATCTTTGCTGGCATAGCCATGGTGATTGTTGAAAGCACGATTACCCATCGTGTTTTTAAAAGCCAGGTTAAGGACTTTAGTCAGCCTGATTTTGACAGGCTGACCATCGGTCTCGGTAAGGGTGCAGCGTCTGCCATGGTCATTTACCTTATACTGAAAATGCTCGGTGTCGCCGATGCCGACAATTGGGAGTACTTGAACACCCCGTACGGCTACTGGTTCTTAGTGGAACTCCTCGGCTTTGTCCTCTTTCCGGTTTTCCTCTTTACCTCTGCCGCCAGAAACGATAATGCCAAACTTGCCCGGATTGCGGGTTTCATTACCGTCTTCGGCGTTATATTAAACCGGCTGAATGTATCTGTTATTGCTTATAACTGGGATCTTCCCGCCTCGTCGCTCAGATATTATCCGAGATGGTCTGAGATTGCACTAACCTTAGGAGTTGTTACTATGATCATATTAGCTTATCGCTGGATTGTGAACAGGATGGCTATTATGCACGAACATCCTGAATATGAGTCAGAGCATTAAATTCAACTATCTTGCGGCAGGTAAAATTCTTTAAAAGGTAGTGCAGGGGGGTGTCCCCCCTTGCACTATGATTTCTGTTTCGTAGATACGTGTTCCTTAGTTCTTAGGTTCCGGTTTCTTGGATTCCAGCCCAACCTGCTTTAAGGCGATACTGTTGGCTATATTCCTACCAGAAGACTTTGTAAACTTTACAACCGCCTTGTCGCCTGCTTTTATATCAGCTATAGTTTTCTTTTCGTTTTCTTTCGTGATTTTTGTCTTATCGTCGACAGCGACATTTGTCTCTATTACTCTGTTTCCCACTTTCTTTGTAACGGTAATTGATTTAGAAACAGCATTGACTGCTTTGATTTCACCCGTAATTTGCTGTATTTTGGTCGCAGCCGGCAGCGAAGATGGAACCGGCTCTGTTTTTTTCTCGCCGGACGCAAAAGCCATCGAAGCTACAACAATTATAGCGATTACAGATAATAAAAAAAGTTTGACATCCTTCATTAAGATCACCTCCTTTCATTTAATAATTGTAAGTTTGTTAGAATAATCATTTTTTCTTGCAGGCTCAATACTCAAAAAATTCTAAGCTTAATTTTCATAAATATTATACTTTTTATATGGAATTTTCAATGTTTTGTTTTATGGGTTTTCTCGCTGACGAATTCATTCCTATTGAGCAATTGTGTTTGGGCTGCCGGCAGGTTTATCTCCTACTGACCGGCAAGAAAAAACCATCTCTACCATCGCAAATTTTTTAGGACAAGCGGAGCAAGAATAGTGGTCATCAAAGACATAAGCACTATCGACACATAGATGTCCTGGCTTATAATATTCGAGGTCAGGCCTATCAATGCGACTATCATTGCGACCTCTCCCCTTGGAGACATCCCAAATCCGATAGCTATCGATTCTTTATTATTGAATCCGACCAGTCGTGAGGCGGACCCGCAGCTTATAATCTTTGTCAATATGGCAGTAAAAAGCAGGGCCAGAAAGAAAGGCAGGATATGAGGTGTCAATTCTTTAAGATTTGCCAGTATACCAAGGCTTATGAAAAATATAGCTCCAAAGATCACTTTTAGGTACTCTGCCCCTTCTTTTAAATCCTTGCTGTTTTTAGTCCTTATACCCTCCAATACTGCTCCTGAGAGAAAGGCGCCGACAATCGCCGACAGGCCGATTATCTCGGCAACGGATGCATACAAGAAACAAAACATAATTGATGTGATGAACAAAAAATGAGGATGCTTTGTCGCAAATCTCATCTTGTCCAACTGTAAAAATAATTTCTTGATGTACGGCGCAGCAAAGATTCCTGCAATCAGAAAGACTACTGCCTTAGTCGCCGTTGTAAAAATATACGCAACCGCCGTGCTCTCTGCTCTTATAGACCGTATGGAGATCGACAGTGCCAGAAGGCCGAGGACATCATCTATTACCGCTGCCCCGATTATCGCACGTGCCGTGGAGGTGTCCAATTTTTTCATCTCCTGCAGGACGCCTGCGGTAACTGCGATGCTTGTCGCCGTTAAAGCAACACCGATAAACATTGATTCCCTGAAGCCGTAGCCGAAGAAATGGCCCAGTAGATAACCTGCTATCCACGGGAAAATAATCCCGACGAGCGCAATGAAGAGGTATTTCAATCTGTAAACTTCTCTAATCCTGAATTCCATGCCTACTGCAAACAGAAGGATTATCGCCCCGAGATGTGCCAGCATCTTTATTGCATCAGTATATTTAACCAGGGAAAGGAAACTCGGACCGATTATTATTCCAATGATTATTATTCCTACGACTGCAGACTGGTTGATTCTCGATGCCAGCAGATAACCTGCGATCGCAAACAGTAGGACTATACTTATTTGTAATTCAATGGTTGACATGCGTCTTCAATTTTACTACATATCGGCTTTTTGTGTTCTTCCGAGAATTATGAGGGAGGATGTGTTAAATAGAATTGTCCATATACACGCAGGCTGAAGCCTGCGTGTATACGAAATAATGTCTGAAGAACCCTGAAAATGGTGGGGGCATTTAAATTCTGTACCTGGAACATGGGAAGGGTACGATGCACATGAAAGAATTTAAAGGACCCCGTAAGAAGGTTTGAAAGTTACTGTATTAGTGTCCTCCTGATACTACACGTTACTTCACATTAATAGCCGACTTGCTTAGACTTAATCATTACAGCTACGAGAAATACAACACATACTATACGTATGACACCAATCACATTGCATATAGTATTAGACAATATTCTCCTCACCCCAGGTAAACTTAATAAATACTTCCCATGGAATTATGACAAGCCGCTTGTACTTAACAGTACCGTTATCTTTAATCTTTCTCACACAAGTAAATCTACTGTCGTCTTCCTTCTTAATCCAACCTCTCGCAGCCCATGCTCTAAGAACTGGCATCTCGGAATAATTTTCTTTTCTAAGAACCTCGGCGAGCTTGTGCCGATATATACCTATCCATTCGTCATCTAGGAGTCTGTCGGACTTGAATTGCTGTTTTTGACAGCGGTTGGAATCCGAGAGAGTCGATTGTAGTTATTTTTCATGATTTGATCGTCTGTCATCGGTTCTTTCCTGCCGGTGTTTTGTTGGATACATTATGCCATCGCCATTTTCAGGCGCCTACCTGGCTGTTCCTCAATGCATGCAGCCTTTTGATGTTCCATGCAATGCAGATCATATCCCACTCGCCATTGACTGCAGTAAAACCACGCAACAGGAATCGGTCAAATCCCATAGCTGCCTTGATTACCCCAAACGCCGGCTCCACAGTACTCTTGCGTATCGCATAAATTGCCTTACCGGCAACTGTCTTCAACCGATGTTTCATTCTTGTCACTGCATCAGCATCAACCGGCAATGGAGGCGGTTCGACGAATCGCTCCCATAAAGGCTGATTATGACTCTGCCGATCTACTGCTATATATGGCTCTATTCCTTTGCTCTCACATTCTTGCACATTTGCTTCGCTGTAATACCCGCTGTCGGCTATTATAGTTTTTACTTTGCCAAGTTGTTCGGGCAGATATGTAAGCGCTTCAAGCGCTGGTTTCATCTGCTGTTTGTCATTGGATTGTTGTGTTACATGCGTTGCGACAATAAGCATTGTTTCTGTATCCACGGCTGCTTGAGCATTATAAGCCTGCTTGAATCCTCCACCCGATGCCGGCATTATGCGAGATTCTTCATCGGTCAGATTGACCTGATCTTTGTCAGTTGGCCCGGCTGCAGGCGGCTTGGGTCCTTTGCCTCGGGGTTTCTTGCCGCTCTGCTTTTGTTTGGCTACACGCTCTGCCTGTTTCTTTTCACTGTCGGCTTGTTCCATTGCATGCCGCTCTGCCGCACGGCGCTCTATCTCAGCTTTTGCTTCAGCTATCATTTTCAGCCGCTTCTCTCGCCGCTCCAGCTCTTCCGGGATGTTCATGCCGTCAGGAATGTCAGCTTTGTCAGCAGCCTCAGCTTTCTTCATCAGTTCCGCCACTTCCACTTTCAACTTATTCTCTATTTTGCATGCATGCCCGTAGCTCAACGCCTTGTGCTTTGAGGCATTGGCTTTCATTTTGGTCCCATCCAAGCTGACCGTGCCTAACTTCAATACCCCGGTTTCTGCTGCTATCATTAGTATCTGCACAAACAGTTCTTTCAGCTTAGGCAAAAACCGACGTCGAAAGGTTGCTATTGTGTCATGGTCAGGGTGACTGTTGGCTGCCACATACCGGAATGCTACAGAGTCGTACGTGCTACGCTCTAATTGCCTGCTCGAAAAGACTCCCGTCGCATATCCGTAAAATAATAATGCCACCAGCATCTCAGGGCTGTATGCCTCACTGCCTCGTCCTGCATAATCATTTTTCAACCGGTCAAGATTAAGCTGATCCACTATCTCTACGACAAATCTCGCCAAGTGACCCTCGGGCAACCATTCCTGCACCGACGGCGGAAATAAATATATCGTCTCTCTGTCACATTGTTTGAACATTATGCTGATCTCCTGTTGTTCATTCTTATGCCGCTTGTCTATTATGCCATAAGGAACGCCCATGCAGGTCTGTCGGACTTAGATAATTACAGGCCGAAAAGATTTCTGCTGCCCAGTTTGCAATAAAGGTTCTTAAGAGACTGCCGTGTCCTTCAAGAAGTAAACTTTTCAGAAATGTTGAAAGTCCGACAGACTCCTAGGATTTGCCCATATAGTTCTCGTTCACTTTTATTCTTGAAATAACTCTCATTTGCCGATATCCAGGATGTTACAAAATCCATCGCTCTGGTCGGAAGATCTCCTTTATCTTTAGGCATCCGCTTGAACTATGTTGAATACACGATAAATGTTCTCAGTGTCTGCTTTGTTACCTAGGCCGAGAATCCTGTGCACAAGATCCGCGGCAACCTTGATGACGGCAAAATAATGTGACATTCTATCTCCGACTTCTGACCCTGCTTCCCTTGAGAGTTCCTGCTGATATCTCTTGAACTCTTTTTTCAATTTGTGCAGCTCCCCAGGATTCTCAACGACCGCCAGAAGGCCATCTATGTATCTTGACCCTGCGTGACCATAATTCTCCCGGACAAGTTGCTTGAACTCATTGATGAATGCGCCCTTCGCATTGGCAAACGGCGATCCGTAAAGCTCAATGGTCCGCGCTCTTGCGCCTCCGAAGGTGGTACAATCGGTGAGCTTCCGCTCTCCAGTTGAGAAAACGACTGTCCGCCACGTCCTGAGGTGTTGTATAGCGGTAAGAGATCCTCTACCCTTTCCGGCTCCATTCGCAAGCTGATAAAGCATCTTCTACATTTTCTTGTCTTCTACATTTTGTGAATCATCGGGGAAAATAGGCATATCGCAATAGAAAGCGGCCAAGCGCTCCAAGAATACCCGCGTCGAATCCCATCCGAATACTAGACCTCCATTCTCTTTGTAAGGATTACCCCAAACACTTGAAGCGAGCTCAAGCACTGTAGTCTTGCCCACTGAGGTATTACCCCAGAAATGGAGCACACACAGAATAAATTTATTCCCGATGTGAACAAAATCTCTCCCCACATAACATCTTCCCCAGGATAACCGAGACTTCCTATTGTCTGGGGCGTGAAGGGCTATGGTAGATTTGAGCAATCCATATGACCTTGCATCTTCCTATCAAGATTAGTTAATTTCAAATATGCCTTCCTCGAGAAAAAAGAAAAAGAAACAACATCCCCTCCTTTGGGTTGTTGAACCCTTGCTGTAAGAAGCGAGTTATTTGGAAAAACCCATGTTTGGATGTCTTGCGGTTTATCTTCATGGGAGGCTTATGCTTGTTCTTGCATACAGGAGAAGAACCCTGGTATGGTTTAATGATCCCGACTGACTACCAGTTCCATCAAGATATCATGGAAGACTTTCCCGATGCAGTTCAACACTCTGTCCTGAAAAAATGGCTTTACTTGCCTGAAGCAACAGAGGATTTTGAAACAGTGGCTTCTAATATTGTTGAGAGAGTTAGGATGAATTATCTCAGATTTGGGGTTGAACCCCAAGAACGGATTCCAAAGAGAAAAAGAAAATCATGAGAATAATCCACTGTACCCAAAAACTCCTGAAAGAACTTGATATCCCTCTTATCGAACCTGATAAGATTCTTTCCACCCCTGAAGGGTTGGGAAACTGGTATGCAAATCTGATAGGGATTGACAGGAGAAGGTGCCTTCTTTTTACTAATGAAAAGACCCTTTATACATTTCTTATCCCGAAGGTATTGAAGGATAATCTAAAGAATATTGAGGATGAATTTCTTACCCACCTTACTTATAATTTGCAAAATGAGGGCTTCGGTCTGGAGGTTATAAGCATCCAGCAGGAATATAAGGAAATAGGCTTTGCAAAAACCTCAAACAAGAGAGTTTTAGGTTTGTTGGATGAATTTGCATTCGAATATGAATTTATGATTAGGCGAGAAGGTGGAATAGAAAAGGTGAAAATCCTTGAGATTAATCGGCAGATTAACAGGACTATCAAAGTAGCAATAAGGTACCAGTGTCCCATTGAGATTTTGAAGAAGGTGTTGCAGGGAGCTAACCCTATCTTTTCTTGATTCCCTCAAGCAACCCAACCTCCCCAATTAACCTGTTCCCCAGGATAACCAAGACTTCTTCATGTCTGTGGGCGTGGAGGAGGTGGGAAATCCTAATCTTAAAATAGAGCTTATCGGAAATAATCCTTACTATATTTCTTTGTCGATAAATTCATCACGGCACCATTTCAATAATTTTTCAACGCCGCCGTCCAGTGAAGATTTGCGGCAGAACTACGCGGTAACGCCCCGCATCACCGGGAGCGTGAAACGCATCTCGTGCGTGAGGTTGTTGCGTTTCTAATCTTCATGAATAATATTCTTTTATGGCTCTGTTCTGATATATGGATTCTCAACAGCTATATAATATAGCGTTCCTACGATTCCACCTACTATGCCAAGCCCCAGAACACCAACTCATAACTATGAGCTATAAAGTGCATAACTTTAAATTCTTATGGCATATCAAGCATAACCCTCTTTTATTGGTTTTTAATGTTCCTTTTTTATTATTTTCCTTGCTTCATCAAGATCTCCTCCTTGAGCAAAAGCAATTGCTGACATAATCCTCTCAAGCTTTTCCGAGAAAGCCTCTTTTATTTTAGCAAGTAATAAATCTATATCAGCAGGTTTTCTGAGGAAATCAAACCCTCCGAGTTTTTTTGCCTCTTCCTCATCCTTATCTGTGCCATGTCCTGTCAGGATAATCACCTGGATTTCTCGTTTTATCTTCTTAATCTCCCGAAGAACCTCTATTCCGTGGAGTCCTGGCATCTTCAGGTCCAGAACTATGACATCAGGCTCTATTTCCTTTATATAAGACAATGCCTGTTCTCCATCATAAACAGTATCCACTAGCAACTTCCTCATCCTGAGTCTCTGGGCAAGCGTATTCACAAAAGCTACTTCATCGTCAACCAGCAATACCTTGATGTCTTTCTTTTTTTTCATTGGTTACTCCTTCATTAAATTAATTTTTTGCCAAGATACAATTGCAATAATACTTCCTTCATATTTTCAGATCCTGTTACTGCTAGAAGACAAAGAGATAGGGAACATTATCGTTGTTTCATCTGCAGTCTTCTGAGAAATATTCCCCCCCAATTGCTTTATTATATGCTTATAGATCTCGTCGTTGCATATCACCTCCTCATCTGTTTCTATCAAATTTCCCTTAGGAATGATCGTGATACCTATTGAGTCATGTGAATACACGGTTTTGATAATAATCCTGCTGTTTTTATCAAGCCGCTTGAGATGCTTCTCAATAAGGCAAAATATAATAAATTGAATCTTCAATGGATTACTATGAATTAAGGGCATGTTTGCAGTAAAGTCTTTTTCAAGACATATCATCTTCTGGTTTGTAACTCTGCGTAACAAGACCATAAGTTCTTCAATGCTTTTATGAATGTTGAAGGCAGATACGGGTTTCTCCATTCCGTGTCCAAAGCCATTAAGTTTGTTACAGAAATATGTTGTTTGTTCTATTTGATTTTTTATGGATTGGGTTATTTTTAAAATCTCCTTTAAATCCTTCCGAGACGATGTTTTTCCTAACTCTATAAGATCTCCTATCAACCCGACTGACTCTTTTAAAATGGCGAGATGATTGTTGATCTCATGAGAAAATACAGATAAGACTTTCCCTATAAAACTCAAGTGAGAGGTAATTAATTCTTCGTATTCCATATATTAACTCTTATGAATGTTTGCTTAAATTTCGTTTCTCATTAGCATTGTTAATTTTTACGATTAATTCACCCATATCTACAGGTTTCATAATATAATCAAATAGTGCGGTCGGAATTCCTTCGCCAGTTCCCTCTGTTTCTGGTTGACCTGTTAATAAAATAACTTCTATTGTAGGATCAACTTTTTTGATGGTTTTAAGAACCTCAAGGCCACCAATCCCCGGCATTCTTAGATCGAGTAATACCACATCTGGTGGATCACTTTGTGCGGTAGTAATTGCATCTTCACCACGATATACAGCCTTTACATCATAATTACGGAGGGTCAATCGTTCCGCTAATGTTGATGCAAATTCCACCTCATCATCTACTATAAGCACCTTTGTGCTCATACAACTTGTCCTTTAGCGAATTCTGAATTTGTTGGTATCTCCACGATAAACGTTGTTCCTTTATTGCCATCGTTCTCCACAAGGATATTACCACCCAAATTTTTTACAATCCCGTATGTTATGGAGAGGCCAAGGCCCGTTCCTTTCCCCTTTTCTTTAGTTGTAAAGAAAGGTTCAAAGAGATGTTTCAGATCTTCACCTGAAATTCCGTGCCCATTGTCTTTAATAGATACCTTAACCATGTTTTCATCCTTTATATCAGTAGAAACAGCTATGAGACCTCCATTTTCAACAGCGTCTATAGCATTCTTTATAATATTCAGAAATACCTGCTGAAGCTGTCCTTTATCACTCCTAACCTCTGGAAGACTTTCTTTGAGGTTCAGCTCTAAACGAATGTTCTTGTATAAAATCTCTTTTTCGAGAAATACGGTTACTTGTTTTATAATATCATTGAGGTCAAAGATTTCGATAGAGACTTCTGTTTTTCGTGCAAATCCTAAAATGCGATGGGTAACTGTTCGGCAGCGATTTATGCTTTCAAATATCGCATCCAGTAAATTTAAAAACCTTGTCTTATACTTAAAATCCTCTGACATTTCAAGAATGTCCTTCATTAAGCCTGCCTTTTCGTTGATTATGGCAAGGGGGTTATTTATTTCATGCGCCACACCCGCTGCAAATGTCCCAAGTATTGCAAGTTTTTCATATGCTATAAGTTGTGCCTGCTTCTCGTATAATTTTCCTACTGCCTCTTCAACTGCCTGTTCAAGAGAACTCTTTACATCCAGAAGTGCTATGTTTTCCTTCTTTAGTTTTACTTTCTCAACAGCCTCCTTCACAACCTTTCGTACCTCATCCAATTTATAAGGCTTTGCGATATAATAGAATGCACCTTGTTTCATAGCATCAATTGCTGTTTCTAAGGTTGCATACCCTGTTATCATTATTACCTCTGTGTCAGGGTACAGCTCGCGGCATCTCTTCAGTACCTGTATTCCGTCTACCTTCTCCATTCTTAAGTCAGTGAGGACAACATCAAATTGGTGTTCATCAAGAAGTTTCAGGGCATTTTGTCCGCTCCCGGTTCCTACGACCTCATAGCCCTCCTTTTTCATAATATGTACAAGGTTTCCCATGGCTACCTGTTCATCATCAACAATCAATAACTGCGCGATACCCATAGTCATGCCCTTCCCATTTGTAATCGTATTAAAAAAAAGGAGGTTTCCTCCCCGACCTTACTGTAAACCCTAATACAGCTGTTATGTTCTTCAATCATTTCCTCAACGACGTAGAGTCCGAGTCCTGAGCCTTTTCTTATATCGATTGGTGCTGAGTCTTTTTCAGAGTCTTTCGTGGTAAAGAAGGGATCAAATATTTGCGGTAGAATTTCTGGTGGGATTCCTTCACCTGTGTCTTGTATCTTAATATCGATAGAATCCTTACCAACAGGACATTCACCAGTACACGTACCACTATATTTTGACAAGTTACAACCATGTTCTTTTACTGCTGTTTTTTCCTTTTCAAAATGTTTTTGTGCCCTGATGAACACCTTCACTTTTTCCTCCATGGATTCCGCAGCATTTTTTATCAGATTCAAAAATGCCTGCTGCATATGTTGTTTATCTGCAAAGATCATTATATCGCTCGGAATTTCGAGAATAGTTTCGACTCCTTCTGGTATAGTACCTTATAAGAGATAGTATAGTCTCTTCAACAAGTTTATTCAGTTGATATGATTCCTTTTTGAATTCTCTTTGCCTTGAGAACTCTTTGCATCCAGAAGTCTTTTTTCCATCTGGTTAAACGACATTTCAAGGGAAGCAATCCCATACTTCCCTTTGGCCTCTATCGTCTCTGAGAAATCTCTCATAGCAATCTTCTTCGTTGAAAGTTTTATGTTTATGATCGTTCCTAATACTATTATTGTAAGCAGTCCAGATAGAAGCAGTTTAGCAGCCCTCTTAAGTGTCATTTACTATACATGGCAAAGTGATGCGTGTTATCTTTTACTTTGTTACGCATCACTTGCCATGGTTTGACTCTTATGCCCTGGAGACAAGGACGGGACAATGCGCATATCCGATTATCTTTTCGGCCACACTTCCAATGAGAAGTCTCCTTAGTCCTGTTCTGCCATGAGATCCCATCACAATGATATTGATATTGCGTTCCTTCGCAAACTCAGTTATTTTCCGGTAGGCCTCTTCACCTTCCAATACGAAAGTCTCTGTTTTCAGCCCAGCGGAGTCAGCCTGGCTTTTCACCTCCCCAACATATATCTTTGCTTTCCTGATCATATCTTCTACGGCCGCAGGAGACACGCCATAAAGTTCAGCGGGGGCATCAACAACCGCCACAGCAGTTAATTCACTACCGTACACTTTTGCAAAATTGATCGCCCTTTCAGCAGCAGCCTTGCTGTACTTTGAACCATCTGTCGTCACGAGAATCCTTTGCCAGCCAATTTCTGACTTCGCTGGAATAACAAGTACATCCCTCTGGCTGTGGCCTATGACCCTTGCAGCCACACTTCCGATCAGAACCCTCTCGAGACCCGACACTCCCTTCGTTCCCATCAAGATTAAATTACAGTTTTCCGCCTCTGCGACGTCGATAATCCGTTCATACGGTTCGCCTTCTTCACATACTGTTCTAATCGACACACCTAATGATCTCGCCATTTCGTTTGCTTTTGAAAGAGCTATCTCGCAAGGATTTTTCAAAGCTGCCTTTATATTTCCTACCCCGACCAGACTCAGATCTCCTTCATATCGCGGGGAAACCGAAACCACAGTTATCCGGCTCCCCTCTTTAGAGGCCAGCTTAAAGGACTCCTGCAGTGCATGCATGCTCGAATCAGAGCCGTCAATAGCGACAAGTATTTTTCTATATAGTCCCATTTTTCTCCTTCCTAAATGCGTTCCAATGATTTTTGTTGGGCCAGCTCACGTTCCGCCCGGCGTCCCTGCCACATACCTCGAAGGATGATAAAGGCTCCGAGGAGAAGGGCAAATACCATTATCGCGAAACTCGAGTTTTTCAGTACCTTAACGGTAGTTTCATTCATTACATGTATCACCTTCAACTGCCCAAGGTATACGGGTATCATCAACGCCCTGCTGAAAAGAACGGTAACCATGATAGCACCCATGACGAACTTGATCATAAACGGCTTAACATAGGTTGTACCCATGGCTCCCAGCTGAATACCAAAGAGAGAACCTGCCAGAATAATCGCGGTTAAACGAAAATCAACCAATCCGTGCAATGCATACTTGAATGAACCGCCCAGTCCCATGACAAATGCCACGACTAGTTCTGTAGCCGAACCCATAAGACTTGGAGCTCCAAGCACATAGATTAACGAAGGGACCCCGATAAAACCTCCGACAGCAATGGTAGCAGCGGACATGCCGGTTAGAAAGGCAAGCGGTATGATAAACAGGACCGATACCTTCGCCTTAAGGCTTTTGAAATACACCATTGTTCCCGGTATATTGACGGACTGGACCCATCTGGCTATTTTTGATACCTTCTCTTCTTCATCCGATTTGCCAGATCTGTAAGTCTTCACCGCATCCCGCAGAACGAAACCACCTACAATTGCGAGTATCACAACAAATGAACCACTCACATAAAGGTTGGAACCGGCGTCACCAAATTCCTTCTTTATGTGCTCCTGGATATTGGCACCGTAAAATACACCCGCCTCAGCAAAGATACCGAAGATAACACCCAATTTGACATCCACCTGGCCGTACTTTGCACGCTTGATGGCGCCAACGAGCGCCTTCGGAAACTTATGGCACATATTGCTTGCAACTGCCACAAGTCCCGGCACACCTATGCTCATCATCCCGGGAGTAAGTACAAAGGCGCCGCCGGAACCGATGAATCCGCTCACCAGCCCGCCGATGAAACCGACAATAAAAAGATACAATATATTCGCGTAACTCAGATCTATAAACTTTACTACTTCATGGACTACATCTTGCATTCTGATCCCTCCTTTTCCCTATGATTTCGTTTCTACAATCCTGTTCTCATGAGGGTTACGATTGCGGATGCTCTCTTCTCTCGGGACGTTCATCCTCTATTCTCGGTATCACCACAGCACTTTTCCTTGCTTCGATGCCTAAAACAGTCCAGAAATAACCGGTGAAATGACCATGAACGTAAGATATAGCAAAGGCTCCTGCAATCGGCAGCAAAGCATACATTGCGCCTCTTGTGAAATATGCCGTAATGAAACCTTGGTATGAGAGGGTCGCTCCAAAGATGATTGCCGAACAAATCCCAAAAAGCACCATTTTCCCTACCGGCTTTTTTGTTGATTTTCTATAATCTGCAGCCATAATCATCCTCCTTATGCAATAAATTTATTTCTTCATGCTTTCGACTGTTTTGAAACCAGCACCAAAGGACAATTGAGTCTATCCCATTTCTTCAATGTTTCCGGTTCATCACTCACGGAATCATTCACCAAATCCTGTGAATCAATAACAACAAACTGGATACCTTTTTCTTTTTCTATAAACCTGATGATCTCCTCTTTCATTGTTTCTTTGCACCGTATCACCTGATACTCTATCCCTTTTGTTTGCAGTTCCTTCAGCTCTTCTTCCAGAAATGTTATGTCATCCTTGTTTTTTGTGATATACAGGATTTCGATCCCTACCCTGATGCGTTTACAGATATATAAAGCGTATCTTGCCGCTTTCATATCTGTTTCCTCACCAGTTAAAACAAGTAATACCTTGCGCCTTTCATTGATAATCTTTTTTGTAGCATCAAATTCCTCTGCCTCTGCATAGGCAGCTGCAGACATTATTCCTTCAAATTGTTTTACTAACTCTTTTATATGCATGCCTTCAAAAATCCTCTCGATGCTGTTGTCTTTAAAGATGTTAGAAATGGATGAACAATTCTCCTATGTGACAAGATTGAAAACATTATTGATAAGGTACTGATAAAATAATTCTGCTTCATTATCTGATCAGTGCCTCATCAATAAATAACTGCATCCTGCAATTACCTTTCTATCCCAGATGCCCGTAATTCTTTTCTGGGCCTGCTGCTTGGGGTTATTCTGTCCACTTTCTGCGGTTTCTTGTCTTCTCTCAGAATCTCCCTTGCTATCTCAAACTCCCCAGCCTCTGCAAATGTGGCTGCTACAAACACGCTCTCTAATCTTTTCATTAACCCTTTCATGTTATTTACGCCTCCTTTCTTTTATCTTTGTAGTATCAACTTTCATGCCATGTGAAGTTATCCTTATAAATAAAGATGTTATGAGATATTTATCATAACCTTGGAAAGCGTGAAATGCTTCATAATGCAACATAAATGATTATATGCCTTCCTGAATGTCTTTATCCTTGGTGGGGACTGCATCGAGCCTATTTTACATTTGCGTTGCAAATAAAAGGCGCCTGTTTCTTTTTGCAATATATTTTGATTATTGTTCTGAGCTCATAATTCAAACGGATATATTGAGGGTTATTGCACAACTCCTCGAAAAGGTATAAAGTACCATCCGGCCATAATATAATATAACCACCATTTTAAACCCTTTAACTTTCCTCTTAGGAGATCATTGTAGCAAATAATCTTGACAAGTACCATTCAAATATACTAATCTCGTTAGCAATCATAGTATAGAAAGAATAATTATGTCTACGGCGCAGATGAGAGCAAAGGTTGTAAGAGACAATACTGGCATTGCAGTCGAACTGCCATTATTAATGACCGATGGCGGACCGTTGCTTTCTCTCATTGATTATTTAGTCCACTATACCTACGCGCGTAGTGCTTCATGGCAACAAAAAGTTGTATGTGCGGTGGGGCTGCTGATGGACTATATCATAGCTAACTACAATTGTTTTGCAGATCCCAAAGAACTCTTCAACACGTTTGTTCAACGGCTCCACTCTGGAACGATCGGCGAGGACGGAACTGATCCGAGCGGTTTATATTGGCTGCCGAGAGATGAGGGCTTAGTTAGGCAATACCTAACTCATATATCTGGGTTCTCTGATTGGCTTGCCGCCAGAAACAACGATATGAAACCACTCAATCCATGGCGCAGGGCTAGGACTTGTGAAGAGATGCTGAACTGGGCTGCTTATAACCACCGCCACAACAAGGCCTTTCTTGGACATACTTGGGATTTAGTCAAAGCCTCAGAAACAGCCAAGAGAGCACGCAATACCTTGATGATGCGATCACCGAAAATTGAGCATGCTGGCGTAAAATACTTCCCAGATGATCGATTTGAGGACTTGATATTTAAGGGCTTTATGGTTTACGGCAAAGAAAAGAGCCCGAGACTCGAAGAGCGCTTGAATCTTCGTGACATACTGATTACAATTCTGCTTCATTGGGGTGGTCTGAGGATGAGCGAGCCATTTCATCTATTCGTGCATGATGTGTTGCCGGACCCTCACGATCCCGAAAGTGCGCTAGTCCGGATATTTCATCCCTCTGATGGTTTAGCCCCTCCTGATTGGCTCGATGCAAAGGCTAATCCAATAAAGTGTAAACGGGGCGCATACTTAAGAGGCAAATACCAGATGCTGCCTCGCAATGAATATCTAAAGACTGATGGACGGCACGCGGGATGGAAAGATTCATTGCTTGAGAACAAGCAAAAATTCATGTATGTGCATTGGTTCCCTAGCTGGGGCGGTAGAATATTTAAGAAATTCTGGGATCTGTATCTTGTCCAACGCGCCGCGCTTAACTGTTATCATCCGTATGCATTTGCATCTAAAACCGGTGGAATATGTATGATACACCCTTATGCAATAGCTCATGACCGGGCTATAAGACGCATTGGAATGGTTTCCGCGAAGATGAACGGAACCACACCGCATGGACATCGCCATGCATTCGGACGACGCATGGTTGCTGCGAATATCGATCCGACCATACGAAAGGCAGCTCTGCATCACAAGTCCCTTGAGTCTCAGGGAATCTATACTGAGCCTACGGTGCAGAAGGTAACAGCCACTCTGACAGCGGCATCTAAGGCTTTGGGAAAAAAGGCTCCTGAGTTTATGCACTGGATGACGGAATTTTAACGGCAGGCGTGGCCAAAAGAAGGAGGGATTCTTGGGAAGAAAAAGAAGAAACATTTTTTATAATATGAGGAACGACTTAGAATTCAATTACCTCATCAAAGTCAACCCTCAGCTTAATCAATGGCGATCACTTGCAGTTGAGTGGTTTAAAGATCAGAAGCGTAGTAGGGCAGTTCGGCAGCAAGCATTGAATAGATTCCTACTCGATTATATTCATGACTTGGAGCTGGAGATGAATCCTTACTCCTTTCTCCATAAAAGTTATGCATCTCCCTCTTTTTGGAATATTCTCGGGTATAAATCTAATACGGCTGTTGCGTTAAATAACTACATAGTCGAATTTCTCGATTGGGTGCTTCAGGAAAAGTTGTCTATCGAGGATGATTTCGGAACTAGAATCATCCCCAATGAATATAGGAACTCGATAACCAAGCGATTAAGAGAAGGGAGTCTCAATAATGGCGAGACGTTTCGCTCACCGCTTCCTTTTCGCTACATAAGAGAGCTGCGCAGCATGCTGTGCCAAGGACCTAATTTCAGTGACTGGAAGTGGGCCCATAGTGCCGTTGATCAAGATTGGTTTGAGGTCGACTGTTCGATAGTAGACGAGACTGATGCGGACTGTCTATGGCGCAAAAGGACAGTCCCCATGTATAACTATGACCGCCGTATTATCGGGTATAGAGAGATCTTTGAAATTTGGAGCCCCGTCCGCGCAGTGGCTCTATATGTCAAGCTGATGCTACCGCTTCGAACCCATCAAGTTCGGATGCTTGACAGTGGAGAGGCGGATACTTGGCGCTATGTCAGGGGCAGATGGGTTCTAAATAGCGGTCATCTTGCCACTGGAAGCGAAAAGCGTCCATATATGCGGGGGGTTTTTCATCGAACCATGGAAAACGGCAAGCCTATGACGGGATTTTTCATAAACACCAACAAGACGGCCGATATCAATAAGCACGAAAAAGATAAGGGATATGTTATCCCCTGGCAGATGGAGGAATTACTCTCTGTGCTTGAGAAGCTCCGCGATTGGCAGTCCAAATATAATCCACTCAGCCATCCAACAAACTGGGTGGATCTCAAGCCAAAGCACGATGAAGGACTTACTCACAAAAATATATTAGGGCTTCGCGGCACGGCATGTTTTCTTTTTCGAATGGCCGCTGCCAGATATGCTGAAGATAGAATATTACCCATGTGTGACAACTTACTAGACACAATATGGTACAAGCTCCTATTGGAACTTGAAACTCGATGTAAAGCACGCGGAGAGACAATTGATGATGACTCAAAAATCAGGCTTGTATATGACAAGCCTGATGCGAGAGAAGGAAAAGATTTTACAACTACCCATTATCCTCTGCACAGTCTCCGCGTAAGCTTGATTACTGCATTTGCCTTAGAAGGCGGCGTCCCGTTTCCTATTCTTTCGAAGCTAATTGCTGGGCATTCAAGGTTACTCATGACACTTTATTATACAAAGGCCGGAAAAGCTCATGTAACTGAAGTTATGAGCGAGGCAGAAAAAGCGTTGCTCGAAACTGACAAAGAAAGCTACAGGCGATTTCTGCAAAACGCGACATACGAACAGCTAGAGGCACGGTTCGCCGCTAATGATCCCGCAGCTTTTTGGGCTGTCTCGCAGCAGAAAACATTCTCTTCGGTGGTTTTCGAAGATAAAGGCATCTGTCCGATGGGTTGCGGAGCTTGTGATATCGGAGGCGACGCTATGAGAAAAACGAGTAACAACAAGACACTCTACGCGCCTGTCGCGGGCTACCCCGCTGAGAAGAACTGTGTGCGCTGCCGTTTTTTTCTAAGTGGCCCTGCCTTTCTACCTGGGCTCATTGCTCACTTCAATAATATAAGCTATCAACTCACAGAATGCTCGAACCGCTATGTTATGTTTATGGATCAGGTTGAGAAGCTTGAGGAATTGCGTTTTACGCATGAAGCGAGGGGGCTGCCTTTTACAGCGAAACAAGAGTTGGAGAAAACAAGCAAGTTCTGCGAGCAAGAGGCACAGAAGGCTGACAAATTCATCTACGACCTTCGCGCAACTCTAAGACTCATTGATCGGTGCATTGAGATACTAAAGTCCCCACAGGCTGTGGGCGTAAAACTTGTACCGGTGGGCACGATTTCTGACATTCAGTATGCTCTCAAGGAAATCGGATCCGAGATGCACCAGCTGGAGGTGATCTGTGAAAACGCAGTCTTATACGTCGAAGCCGATGCGTCCAAGGCGATACTCCGGCGGTCGCAAATACTTGATACAATGCTGAGAATAAATGGCAAGAGCCCTCTGCTTCTCACCCTGAGACCCGAACAACAACTTTATGTTGGCAATCATCTCATGCAAATCATCAAAGATAGGGTCGGCAATCTGCCGGCCGCTGTTGAGGTGGCGGAAGGCAAGGTGCTGCTTTCGGAGATCGGTATACTGGATACTGTATGTGATCTCATCGAAAGTGAGAGTCGTGTTCATGTTGTGTCCATGAATACCATCACAATTGACACGGCATCACCTGTACGCCAAATCGAAAATAAGGGAGGAGGCGACGTGTATGACGCCGGACGAACTACTTGAGCAGCTGAAAAAGGGCTCAGATGCGAGAAAGTGTCGTAACCTCGATTTGCTTTATGAAATCTGCCGTGAGCAGCATGAACGTGGCAGCAAAGATTTCTCTATAGGAACGATCGGTCGTATTTCACAGCAAAGAGGCGGCCCAGTCGCACAATCATTCAGGAATAAAGGCGGAAATCACCTGCGCGCGATTGTTGCGGCATGGGCGAACCACGCTGGGGGGATGCTCAAACGACCTCAGAAAGTGCTTGACACTCCTATGGAGTCAGTTTTGAGGAAGATAGAGGATCCCGCAGTCCGCGCGCTCATGGGGTCGATTATTGCGGAAAATACGAAACTCAAAGGGCAACTTAGTCTTGTCAAACGGAATGTAAATGTCGTTATCGATATGCGACCCGAACCGGTAAGTAAGCACACACAAGAGATTTTTTCACCCTCCGTAAAATTCACCGATAGTGAAAAAGAGGCATTGCGGCATGCCATTTCGGATGAACTGATGCAATCGGAGGGCTGGACGACCGAACCTTCTGGCAGAGTGAGAAACGACAAAGGCAGGTCAATTTATAAGGCGGGATATGCGACAGCAATCAGTAAGGTACTCCGACATTATAAAGGAGAGTGAGATGAAGGAATGCGGTAAATGCGGGAAGAAATCAAAATTTGTGTGGGATGTGAAAGGAGGATCTTATTGCAAGCGGTGTCATCCGATTACGAATAGGGTTATTTCGCTCCTGGACAAAGATGCGGTTAACCGATCACGACTGCCAAGAAATCTTCAGGAATATTTTACCGGCAGATTTGTAACTCCTGCTTTATATATTTCAGATGGCCCTGTCTGTACCCATTGTAAACAAGAAATTTCTTATTATACGTGGTACGATAACAACTTCCCTAGCAAGGCATATCGATACTGCACAAAATGCAAAAGGATATCACATAAACTTGATTAGGGGGCAAATATATTCCATGCCAGCTACAAGTGTGGCGTCTTTACGAGAGTGGCATATTATCCTCGAAATAAACATTCCGGGGATGTCGTCGCGGATTTTGCTTTTTACGTAATTCGCCTCCGAGACATTAGAGTCAGGACTTTTCTCTCGGTTTCACATTCTTCCTGAAATCAACGCCCCCAAGGCGTGATATAATTGTGTGGAGTATAACTGGAAAGAATGCGAAATTTTCTCCTGATAAGTGTTTCGGTAATTAGTTTATTTATGCTCCTTGGCTCTATACCTTGGTTAAGGATTTATGTTAGAACGGGCATGAAAGGAGCACAGTTAAGAGGAGTCGGACAAATTGCTCTCTCGATCGGTTTCTGGGGGATATTTTTTTGGTTAATAAGGGATGATACTCTATCGCTACCTTTTGTCCTAATAGGGATAGTCGGAATAGTTATATTTCAGGTGGGAAATAGTATTTGGTTTACGAAGGAACATGGGTTGTGGAAACAAATTTATGAAAAAAGCTCTATATGGGAAATAATGACTGGCAAAGTTGCAATTCTTAAATATGACAAGTTACCTCCTCCCGTTCTTAATAAGCGAACTGGGCTTATTATTGGAATTTTTATGATGACAGCCGGAAGTCTGATATCCGTAATGTTTATTCTGACGAGCATTTCTTTTTTGAAGGGTCTTTTAGTATTCTCTATATCCGCATTCATTGTTGGTTTGCTTTTTGTTATTTTCTCGATTGCTTATTTGGGCAACGAGGGAGAGAAGCCACTTGAATAGAAAAAAGTATACATAAACTAAGAGGCGATTGGTTATCATTTCATTAACCGTTTCTTTTGGAAATACAAACTTTTCAAGCGTATGCACCGGTGTCGAGTAGTAGGTGGAAGAAACGTTCTGAAATCTCACACAGCATTGTTCATTTTGGACAAAAGGCTCACCGTATGAACGAAAAGGTTAGAACGATTATTTGAAAGGGAAATCGTTAAAAAGTGATGCTGCTCGCCTGAGTGAATCCGTTTCAATTGAGAGTTATCATCATATCACCCACGGGAACTCCACAAGATTCAACCCATAGTGAGATTATTATATATAATCTATCCTAAGCTGTTATAACTCTTTGATATTTTGAAGACTTATGAGCTTCATTATATTTACTGGATTGTACTCGGTATATTCCAGAAATTCGATAACTCAGGGGTGGGATTAGCAAACGTAAAAAAACAACGCTAAGGGAGTGAGACTGAATTTACCTTTAAAATCTATGGGCTTATAATTCTATACCTTTACCACCACCAGCACCGCACGTCCCGAATGCCCAATGACCCTTTCTGTCACGCTGCCCATCAGCAGCCGTTTAACGCCCGTCCGTCCATGACTGCCGACAACAATGATATCTGCATTTTTCTGATCAGAGGTTCTTACTATAACCTCGTAAGGTGTGCCTTTCAGAGTAAGAATTTCCACCTTTATCCCTTCTTTTTCCGCAATCTGCCTTACTCTTTCAACACTTTCTTTTGCCGCCGCCAGATTTGTATCTCTTGTAGCAACGGAAAGAGCGATTAAATTGCTGCCGCATCGCTTTGCTATACTGATTGCCTCTAACGCCGCAGCGTCACTATATTTTGAACCATCCGTTGCAGTAATAATATTTTTATAGCTGACTTTCGCAGCCTCTGGTACGACCATGACATTGCAGGGCGAATGACCTATAGTCTTTGCAGTTACGCTTCCCATCAGGAGTCTCTTGAGCCCTGTTCTGCCGTACCTTCCCATGAAAATCATCTCTACGTGTTTTTCTGCTGCTTCATCAACGATGTACTGAAAAGGTTCCTCGCCTTCGTGAATAATTATCTCGCATTCAATATTTTCCTTCGAGGCCCTTGCTTTTATCGACTCCAGATGCTGTCTTATCTGTTTTTCATATCTCTCAAAAACCCCCGGAGCATTCGCCATAAACTCAGGATTTGTCTCAATCACCGATATCGCGTAAATCTTGCTTGAGCATACCTTTGCCAGGTTTATCGTCTCTCTGACAGCTCCCTCGTTTAGTTCGGATCCGTCCGTGGCCAAAAGCAGTTTTTCCAATCTCGCCGTGGGGCAACATACCTGTTGTTCGCTCATATTAATGCCCTCCTGATTTTAGGATTCCGCTTGCTGCAAGAGTCAAAACAAGTACTTCTATGATAGCAATTACCACATAAGCTGTATCTTTCTTCCGTATCAGAATCGGCAATATAACGAGGTAGCATAAAATAGTGAGCCCTGCGAGGATTGCTATCCCGATGAAATTCAGATAATCCCCTTTATTTGTCATTGCTAACCATGCCCATCCGGTAGGTGCGTGGAACATGTGGATGAAATCTTTTGACTTCATGCCCCAGTATTTAGGGATATCCTGGGGTGGAATAAAGGATGACAGTATCCCGGACATATAAATAATGAAGGTTACCACCATGACGGCAAGCCCAAAAAACATTACAAGATTTAAAACTTTTGCATATGCAACCTGTTCTTCTGATGCCAGTGTTCTTTTTTCCTCTGCCATTTTAACCTCCTATTTCCAAATTTCAAGCCCTTTAAGCAGAGACCTTAACCCTGCAAAGAGCAGAAGACCGATGACCATCCACTTGATTGCCTTTGGCTTTGTTCTTGCAAGTATCTTGACGCCAACGATAGAGCCGAGCATTATTCCGATAACTGATGGAATAACGATCATCGGAAGCACTGCCCCCGCATTAAGGTAAATCCATGCAGCCGAGGTATCTGTTATGGAAAGTAGAAACTTGCTTGTGGCAACAGATATCTTCAGAGGCGCACCCATGAGTAGATTCAGAGCCGGGACGTTTGCCCATCCTGCGCCGAGACCGAACATGCCGGCCATCACCCCGATAACTATGAACAATAACAAGCCCGGAAGGGTACGATGAACATTCCATTCAACGTCTGTTCCCAGAGATTCCTCCCTATAGATTCCCATAATCCCCAAGGACTGAGATAATGCATCAGCCTTCGGGACAACCGGGAAATCAGATTTTTTTGCCGTCGCCATAATTATAACTATCCCTAAGATAGTTGCGCCGAGCAGGATATTTACTAATTTCGCGGGAAGCGCTAATCCTATCATGGCTCCGACTATTGCCGCTGCTGATGCAATCAGTGCTACCGGAAGCGCGAGGCGAAGATTGGCGAGGTTTCTCTTAAGGAGACCCGGGCCTGCCGCAAGCGCACCGCATAGAGCTACTATTAAACCTGCACCTCTGACGAAGTCAATATGAAAAGGGAAAAATCCTCCGACGAGCGGGACAAACAACACCCCGCCTCCGACACCGCCGAGTACGGCTAAAATGCCCAGTATAAATGTGAAAACGAGTAAAATAACGGACCACCCCCACCATGGGATACTTGAAACTGACGATGCTGCTGCCGGGGCTTGTGAAGTCTGTGCTGCCGCCGCCGGAGTCTGCGGACCCGGTGGTGTTATCGCCTGGGTCGGTGCTCCATGCGCCGTTACCGCCGGCGCCGCCGGCGGTTCAGCGGACGCGAACACACTAACAACGAAGAAAGCCAATATCAAAGGTACCGCTGCAACGACCAAACATTTTGACAATCGCTTTGACATAGTCACTCGTTTTTCCTCCTTCTTTTATTTTTCTTTCAGATTTTTTTTGTTATCTTGGACTTCCCAAAATCCTATTGAAATCCTATGTTTTTATTTGCAACGTGCCAGTTGTATTTCGCAACATAAATTATCTCGAATATCATAAATTTTGTGATACAAAGAAGTCAAGTATACAATCCGAATCCGAGAAAAAATCTAACAGGAAATACACCCCGGTTGAGGTGGTTTTCTCGGTCCATCTTCGATTCATTATGACAAAGAAGGATATCATCAAATAGAGGATATGAGGATACTCAAAGACACCGACCATCAACTCCTTTACAGGTTTTTTGCCCGGCATATAGAGCTCCTTTTTATGTTGCATTTCTATCCAATTCCATCAGAAATTTAAATCTGTCGGTTTTTTTTATCGTGCGTGAGTACATAATCAGAGTTTCGGCTGAGTAAAAATATTGAGTTAATAAGATAGCCGGCGAACCCTCGGGTAACTTGATGAGAGCAGACTCATCGGGGTTGAGATATGTTATCTCTGCATTATTTTTTATCTTCGTAATCTTAATGCCGTATTTTTTTTCAAAAAGGTCAAAGAGAGAATTCTGCTCAATGTCCTCTTCCAGGAGGAGAGGGCAAATATGGTAAGGTATGTAAGATTCCTGTAATAAAACCGGCTCATTGTCTGCAAGGTGTAACCGCTTGATATAAATGATGTGTTTATCATTTGGGATGTCCAGCTTTATGTCCAGTCCGTCGATGGGCATAATTACGGTCCTGGCAAGAATATTCGTAGAGAACGTCAACCCTTCTTCAAATAAGAATTCTCTGAAGTTTGTCAACATGGGCATGCCCTCAGACACCATGTTTCTGTAAATAAATGTGCCTTTACCCTGCTGGCGCTTCACATAGCCCTGTCTCACAAGTTCCAGGACAGCAGTCCTTACTGTTGCCCTGCTCACATTAAACATTTTACACAGGTAGTCCTCAGTAGGAATTTGAGAACCGACAGGCCATTCGCTATTCTCAATTTTTTTCTTTATAATTTCGTAAAGTTGTAAATAGAGTTTCTGATGATCGTCTCTGTTTATCAGTTCCATATTATAATAAAGTTATAATGATATTACAAAACTACATTAAGATAAAAACAGTATAATGATATAAAATAACTTTGTCAAGGTTTTTTTATGTGCTGTCAGTTACGAATTAAAAGTGAACCGTTATAATCGAATTTACGAATTAAAAGTGAACACCTGAGAAAGTGTAATATGAGCATCAAAAAAGGAGGCTCGTATTTTGACACAGTTACACAGGAAGTTCACCGATGAACAAGTCAAGGAACTGATCGAGAAATATCTAAGGGAAGAGGTAGGGAGAAAATATCTCCAAGAGATTCTTGGGATTAACAAAACAAGGTTCTTTGCTTTAGTAAAAGCATATCGTTATAATCCTTCCGCATTCACGATACAGTATGTACGGAAAGGCAAAACCCGAGCGATACCCGAAGCGGTAGAATTCAATATTTTAAAAGAATTAGTAATTGAGAAGAAGTTGATAGAGGACAAAGATGTACCCGTCCGCTCTTACAACTACAGCTATATCAAAGATCGTCTGGAAAGGCAATATAAGCAGACGGTGGCTCTATCTACGATCATTGACAGAGCCAAGAAGAACGACTTTTATCTGAGGAAGCCAAAAAGAACCGTTCATGACCGGGAAGTATTGACCAACTATGCCGGGGAATTGATCCAGCATGATTCCTCCTATCACCTTTGGGCACCGAACGCGCAAGAGAAATGGTATTTGATCACTTCTCTGGATGATTACAGCCGTTATATCCTCTACGCAAAATTGCTGAAGAAGGAAACCTCGTGGGCACATATCCTCGCTCTGGAAAGCCTGATCCTTACACACGGCTTACCCTTCTCCTATTATGTTGATTCACACTCTATCTTCCGGTTTGTGCAGGGCAGAGACTCTTTCTGGCGCAAGCATCATAAGATAACTGATGAAGCAGACCCTCAATGGAAGCAGGTTCTATATGACTGCAACGTAAAAATCATCTATGCATTATCTCCCCAAGCAAAAGGGAAGATTGAACGGCCTTATCAATGGCTCCAAGATAGACTTGTCAGAACATGTGTCAGAGAAGATGTGGCTGATATAAGTCGAGCGCAAACTATACTCAATCAGGAAATCCACAGATATAATTACCGTCAGGTACATTCCACAATTCAGGAAGTCCCATATTTCAGATTCCAAAAAGCATTAAAAGAAGGTACGTCCCTTTTTAGACGGTTCAAAGTTATCCCTCCCTATCAATCCCCCAAAGATATATTTTGTCTAAGGCTTAACAGAACTGTTGATTCTCACCGTAGAATATCCATCAATAACCTGGTCCTGAAAATTAATCATGTTACCCCAGGTGAAAAGGTGAATATCCGCATTTATCCCATGAACAAGATTCTCTCTGAAGTCAGATTCTGGTGCAACGGCCACCTCGTTGACGTCCAACGAGCTAAAAATAAGGATTTGAATTTGCCGATATGGTAAAGCAAAAATGAACGAAGTGAAAAACGCACTCTTTCACTTCGTTCATTTCCTTCCTATTCCGTCCTTTAACAAGGGTTCACTTTTAAAAAATTGCTAACAGGTTTTTTTATGTGCATAATTTGCGTATAATTAAAGTCATGTTTAATTTTTTTAAAATTTTCAACAAATCCTCTGAGATGAAAACAGAGAATAATGTAAAAGAAATTTTAACGAAGAAATATTCTTATTTTCAGAAGCTTCTTTCAACAAACAACCAGGTCCTTGAACTTATGGCCGATATGGAGGAAAAGTTTTCGGGTGAATACCTTTTCGGCATGCATTATATAAAAACAAATGCCCGTCTTATCAGGCATGAGGTCTTGAAGATTATTGAAAACCTGAATGCGCTCTCTAATAACAGATACCCACACCTTTATAAAATCCATCAAAATATCAGCGAAGAGATAGATAAAATATTGATGTATAAAATGTAGGTCTCGGTCAGCGATCTCACTGTCCCAGAAGAAAAAAGGGGAAGACAGTGTCTCACAGATGAACAGATTAAAAATCTGGCTCGCTATGCGCTTATGTTGGAACAGCATTACGGATCGCCTCAGGACATTGAATGGGCGATCGGCAGCGATCAAAAGATATATATCCTGCAATCAAGGCCTTTAAGGATGCTCGATCAAACAGCGTCAAATATCTGTGTGCCCACACGGTTTGAAGGCTACAACATTGTTCTCGATAAAGGGGTGATTGCAAGCAAAGGCGTCGGTTTCGGCAAGGCATTTATTCTTAAAGATGAAGAAGACCTGAAAAATTTCCCCGAAGGGGCTGTGCTTGTGGCAAAGCATACTTCACCTAAATTCGTGACTGTCATGAATAAGGCGGCAGCCATTATTACTGATGTCGGCAGCGCTACAGGGCACATGGCATCTCTATCAAGAGAATATCGTATCCCGACTGTTCTTGATGCTGAAATAGCAACGAGCATCATTAGGGACGGGCAGGAAATAACAGTGGACGCCATCAACTGCAATATATATGAGGGGAGGTTGGATGAGCTCATCGAGTACGCACAACAGAAGAAAGAACCTTTTAAAGACACGCACTTGTTTAAGACATTCGAAAAAATATTAAAATGGGTAGTGCCGTTGCGGTTGGTGGATCCGGATGATGAAAACTTTAGGCCTGAGTATTGCAAGACTTTTCATGATATAACTCGTTTCTCGCACGAAAAGTCAATGCTTGAGATGTTCAGTTCAGGAGAAGACCATGAGATTAACGATGTAAAAACAGTTACGTTGTCTGCCGGTATACCAATCGATATGCATATGCTGGATATTGATGGCGGGATCAGAGATAACATTGCAAAAGCAACCCTTGAGGACATATTCTCGGTGCCTTTTATCGCCATCCTAAAAGGCATGCGAAGCATGAGATGGCCTGACCCGAACCTTGTTGATGGGAAAGGGTTTTTAGGGATGATGGCGCATGCATCGTCCGTCCCGGAAGACCAGCTCTACGAGATGGGGAAGAGGAGCTTTTCTGTTGTATCCGGAAACTATATGAATTTCAGTATACCGCGCGGTTATCACTTTTCGATGATTGAGGCGTATGCAGGTGAAAATATTAATAACAATTATATAAAATTCTTCTTCAAAGGAGGCGAGGAGATTGCGCCGCGTCAGGCTTATATCGGAGATATTGAAGAAGATGGGATTTAAGGTAAGTGTTAGAGAGGATGTAATAGACGCTGCTCTTACGAAATATAAACAGGCAACCATAGAAGATAAATTGGAGACGATGGGCAAACTGACAGCGTATACCAAACAATTGGATATGGTTCTGTTTAATGATGCCGTGGCAGACATGTATATCGAACAATTCATTAAGGAGCATATTAACCCAAAAAATGCAGTTGACCTAAAATAATATCCCCAAAGAAATTCTCCTTTCGTATTAGAATCAATAGGTTTGACCGACCATCAACTCTAAACGAAAGGAGAATAGAAATATGCAGTCAAAATGTAGCACAAACATTGAAATAAATAAAGTGAGGATTGGATTTACGGAGAAGAAGCTGACTGCATATGGGGGCTTCAGTTTATTGGCGGCATTCTTTGAAAAGGTCAAATTGAGAGGGATATTGCAAGAGGTGATTCCGGTCCATGAGAGTTCGCCCAATGGAATGGGGATATACAGCAAGGTATTGGCGTACATACTTCTGATCTATGCGGGAGGCAGCAGGTTTTCTCATCTGCTTTATCTTGGCTGGCAGGAGATTTTCACTGATCTTTTTGCAGTGAAGAGGCTTCCTCTAGCCTCGACGACATTGGGCAGGCTTTTCAGGAAGATCAGGAAACTGAAGGATGTGGAAGAGATGTCGGAGGGGTTATGGGGATACTTGAAGAAATTGATTCCCTGGGAGGAGCTCAAAGAGGACTGGTTGACGTTTGATTCTACAGTCCTTGAGAGATACGGCAAACAGGAGGGGGCAAAGAGGGGATATAACCCGAAGAAGAAGGGCCGTGGTAGCCACAGCCCGCTTCTGGCATTTCTGAACAAGAGCAAATATGTGGTGCATCTGTGGAATCGTCCGGGCAATGTGATGTCATGGAATAATATCATTGGATTTTTCGAGTCCACATGGCAGAGGATCAGCGAGCATATTGATATTAAGGGTGTTATTGCGGACAGCGGATTTTATCTCAGGGAATTTATCGAGCTTTTGGAGCGGAGAAAATTAATCTATATCATAGCCGCTCGTCTGTACCATCCTTTGCAGAGAATGGTTTATGCACAACAAAATTGGCAGCAGATAGAGGATGGAATATGGATCACGGAGTTTCTTTTTCAGCATGCGGATTGGATAACCGACAGGAGATTCATTGCAGTTCGGCAGGATATAAAGAAGAGACCGCACGCGATGGGAAAGGAGCTGTCTCTCTTTGGAGATGAGTTTGATACAGGTAACTATCGTTATAGCGTATGGATAACCAATTCGCATGATCCTGCATATGAGGTATGGAAGCAGTGCAGGCCGAGGGCAAACGATGAAAACACTATCAAGGAACTGAAAGAGGATTTTGCGCTTGGTGGGTTCTCGATGAAGTATTTCTATTCAACAGAGGCGGCGATGCTTATCCGGGTATTCATCTACAATCTGTTTGTCCTGTTTCGACATCAGATACTGGGGCAGCAAGAAAAGATAGAACGCTTGAAGACCTTGCGGTATAAGTATTTTGTACTCCCCGCTCATTTGGGATGGGATGGCAGGAAGCCTGTATTGCGAATATCCGTCTTTACGCAGAAAGTACGATCAAAACTGTTATACCTCTTTAACCGCATAGGACAATACTTTCCGCCCGGTATCGGTATTTGCACTGCAGTTGGAAGATGACAATAAAATTCAAAAGGAGATGTGCCAAGAAACAGTGCAAAGATTAGCTTTGCTAACGCTAATTCCGATAATGCCTTGATGGGCTTGTATCTACAGGTATGTCTTTTCTATCTGCACTTTTCGGGTTAAGGACAATGTACCCTTCTCAAAGGCTTCGTAGTCCTTTAACCCCCGATAATGCATACATTGTTCAAAGATTTATTTACCCCGATATATTAATCGTATTTTTCAGTTAAATACAAATCACAATTTGTAAAGATTTTCTTATGCACCGGACGCCAGGCGGAATCGCAAAGATGGCTGTCTGTTTGGATTTGTATGCCCATATCCTGTTCCTGAAAGCATCATCTACTCTAATAGGCGTATAGGCTATCATCGCAACAAATACCAGAAGCTTAAAATACTTGAGATTGAAGGGATGGTATTTTTCTATTAAAGAGATTAATACGTTTTTGAAGCTAAAAATTGGAAATTCCTTTCAGCCAAGGATTCGTCCTTATAAATTTTTTATTTAAATCTCAGTCCTACAATAACAGAATATCACTGAAAAAGTTAAGATAGTAAGGAAACAGAAATCAGTGGTAGGATGAAATAATATTAAGGCGGGGATAACACATGAAATTACTTTGGGCTGTAATATTGATGTTTATTAACTTGTCGGCTTTGGTTTTATTTGACGGGGCAGCTTTAGCAGAGAAACAAAGAGTCGTCTCAGATATGAATGAATACGGAGGCAAGACTGTAGAGACAACGTATGAACCGGGGGACAAGCATTATGGCGATGTCCTGAAGGAAATGATATGCCTTGATATTAATGATAAAGTGATAAAAGTGGAACACTTCTACACTGAGAAATTTGCCAATGAGAAGGGGTATGACAAGTCGACCGCTTACTATGACAGCAACGGCAAAGTTACAAAAGAGGAGCAATTCTATACAGAAAAGTTCGTCAACAACAAAGGTGGCCTCAAGTCAATCGCTTACTATGACAACAATGAAAAAATGACGGAGATAGAATCCTTCTATACAGACAGATTTGCCGGTGAAAAGGGATACGGCAGGACAATAGCCTACTATGACGGCAATGACAAAGTGACAAAACTGGAATCCTTCTATACCGGCAAGTTTGTTGATGAAAAGGGGTATAACAAAACAATCGCTTACTATGACGGCGCCGGAAAAACAATAAAGCTGGAATCTTTTTTTTCAGACAAGTTTGCCGATGAAAAGGGATTTAATAAAATAATAACCTACTACGACGGCAATGGCGAAACTGCAAAGACGGAATATTATATGAACAGCGTGCTGATTCAGACAAAGTGATCTGACCTTTTATTATTTCTATAATGTGATATGCTTTGATAAAAAGAATATTAAGGCATGTTAAGGAGGTGGAAATGATAAAAACCTTTCTGTCTGTGCTTTTCCCCTGTATTTTCTTGGTCGTCGTAAGTGGATGCAGTTCACTTAACATGAAGAATGAAACAGATGTAACAATGGCTCCGTCCAAGCTTCATGAAGAGTGTATGGAATTAGCGCCGCATGATGTTTTATTTTATTCGTTTAAAGCTTCAGACCCTGTCGATTTTAATGTTCATTGCCATGAGAGTGGAAACATTATTTGCCCTATTTCTCAGAAAAATACCGCCGGGGAAGAAGGTAAATTTTATGCCGATAAAGAACAATATTATTGCCTCATGTGGACCAATATCCAGACAAAACCGGTCCGTATTACCTATAAATTCAGGGTGGAGAAAAGGTAATGATATCGTATTTTACCATTGACAAATTATCTTGTCGGTACTAAATTAGAAATCAATAGCAGCCGAGATCCATTCAAGGAATGGATACGGGGGACCCAATATTTGGGGCGTATTCCCCGGGAATACCCGGGGATAGGGCACTTCCAGGCCCGAGTCCGACAGCTAACCTCGTAGGCGTTTGGAAGGGCAAGAGGCTGAAAATGAAACCGCCGTCTGCCGGCGGTTTTTTATTTTTTGTCTTGCCCCTCTCGAAAGGAGGATATATGCAGGTCAAAGGAAATCCCATTTAAAAACATCGAAACATGCGCTATTATTTTCTCAAGAGAGTATTTTTTGGAGGTATTCATGCAGAACACTGATATATTTCTTGATATTTTACAAATCTCAACGCTTCTCGCCTTAGTAACTGTTTTGACCAGGCCCTTTGGTAGTTACATGGCGAAAGTCTATCAGGGGGAGCGCACAATATTAAGTCCGCTTTTAGGTCTATTGGAAAACGGGCTTTACCGTGTGACCGGCATCGACAAGGATGCCGAAATGGACTGGAAACAGTATGCTGTTGCGATGCTCGTTTTTAATTTTATAGGGATGGCGGCGACCTTTGCCATCCTTATGCTGCAAGCATATCTGCCTCTCAATCCCCATAAATTTCCCGGTTTTTCCTGGGACCTTGCGCTTAACACTGCAGTGAGCTTTACTACCAATACCAACTGGCAGGCATACAGCGGGGAATCCTCAGCCGGCTATTTTTCCCAGGTAATAGGCTTGATGGTGCATCAGTTTCTCTCGGCCGCAACTGGAATGGCTATCCTCATTGCCTTTGTCCGCGGTTTTGTCCGCCGGACAGCGGAGACCATAGGCAACTTTTGGGTTGACTTAACCCGGACTGTCCTTTACATCCTGTTGCCCATAGCTTTTATAGCGGCACTGGTGTTGGTTTCACAGGGCGTCATCCAGAACTTCAGCCCCTATAAAAGCGTTTCCCTGCTACAGTCGACCAGCTATGAAAAGCCGAAACTCGGTTCAAACGGCAACCAGTTCAAGGACGCAGGCGGAAATCTGATAACCGAGACGGTAGTTGTAAAAGAACAGGTATTACCGATGGGTCCGGTCGCCTCACAGGAGGCGATTAAGGAATTTGGGACAAACGGCGGAGGATTTTTTAATGCCAACTCGGCCCACCCCTATGAAAATCCGACGCCATTCACCAACTTTTTCGAAATCTTTTTGATTTTAATGATCCCTGCTGCCCTGACATACACTTTCGGTAGAATGGTCGGCAATACAAAGCAGGGATGGGCTCTTTTCATGGCCATGCTTATCATTTTTGTCTTCGCCCTCGGCTGCCTGTATTGGACTGAATACAGCGGCAATCCTCTGGTGCAGAAACTTGGGGTCAGCGGATACAATATGGAAGGCAAAGAAGTGCGCTTCGGCCTTGGCGGATCTGTTTTATTTTCAACTTCAACCACTGCTACCTCATGTGGGGCGGTCAATAATATGCACGACTCATTGACTCCTCTCGGCGGGATGGTCCCTCTGATGCTCATACTCTTAAGCGAAGTTGTTTTCGGAGGGGTCGGCTCAGGCCTTTACAGCATGCTCGCTTTTGTTGTGATAGCGGTGTTCTCAGCCGGGCTCATGATCGGCCGGATTCCCGAGTATCTTGGAAAGAAAATCGAGGTGACCGAAATGTGGATGTCCGTCATTACGGTCCTTACTGCAGGAGTCGTTATCCTGGTGCTTGTTTCCGTAGCACTGATTATCCCTGCAGGGGTGAGTTCCACAGCAAACCCGGGTCCTCACGGTCTGACCGAAATACTCTATGCCTTTGCCTCTCCAGCCAACAACAACGGCAGCGCCTTTGCCGGGCTGAATGCCAATACAGTGTTCTATAACCTGATGACGTCGTTGGCCATGATCGTAGGAAGATTTGCTCCGGCTATCGCAGTGCTTGCCATGGCAGGCTCGCTGGTTAAGAAGAAGTACGTTCCACCCAGTAAAGGAACGCTCCCGACCCATCAGCTGCCCTTCATATTCTGGCTCATCGCAGTTGTACTGATTGTAGGTGCTTTGACTTTCTTCCCCGCTCTCGCACTCGGGCCAATTGTTGAGCATATGATCATGCGGGGAGGTGTTTAGTCGTGGCGAACCCTGTTAAGAAGAACAGAGGAATATTTGATCCGAAACTTCTAAAAACGGCGCTTATAGATTCCCTTAAAAAACTTGACCCCCGCGCGCTCTGGCGGAACCCTGTCATGCTGTCGGTTGAAGTGGGCAGTGTGATTACCACAATCAATTTTGCTTTTAATGCGGTCACGGGGAAAGGAGAACCTGCCTGGTTTACGGGAATTGTATCCCTGTGGCTCTGGCTCACCGTCATCTTTGCCACGTTTGCAGAATCATTGGCAGAGGGTCGCGGAAAGGCGCGGGCCGAGTCCATGAGGAAAACACGTACGGAAATAACGGCGAAAAAGCTGAAAAAGCCTGACCTTGGAGGGATGTATGAACTTGTCCCCTCTGCTCAACTCCGCAAAGGAGATTTTATATTAGTGGAGACGAATGATTTGATCGCCGGCGATGGTGAAGTAGTTGCAGGCGCTGCTCTCGTAAACGAAGCCGCTGTCACGGGTGAATCTGCACCGGTGGTGAGGGAATCGGGAGGGGACCGCAGCGCGGTGACGGGCGGCACCCAGGTAATAGCGAACAGTATCATTGTACGCATCACGGCAAATCCCGGCGAGACCTTTCTTGATCGGATGATTGCGATGGTGGAAGGGGCGAAGCGCCGGAAGACTCCTAATGAGATCGCTTTAGAAGTGCTACTGATTGCTTTGACGGTTGTCTTCTTTCTGGTGGTGCTCAATCTCAGCCCATTGTCGATTTACAGCGTAAAGGCGATGGGGCAAGGACAGCCGGTGACATTGGTGGTACTGGTCTCCTTGTTTGTCTGTTTAATACCGACAACAATTGCAGCCCTGCTGCCCGCCATCGGCATTGCAGGAATGGACCGGTTGTTCCAGAAAAACGTCATAGCCCTCTCCGGAAGGGCAATTGAGGCTGCCGGCGATGTGAACGTGCTGCTATTGGATAAGACCGGAACCATCACGTTAGGTAACCGGCAGGCAGTCGCTTTTATCCCGGTGTCAGGCCACTCTGAAAAGGAAGTGGCTGAGGCTGCACTGATGGCTTCATTGACTGATGAGACTCCCGAAGGGCGGAGTATCGTCGTACTCGCCAAGCAGAAATACGACCTCCGCGTGCGGGAACTCCCGCAGAATGCCGAGACAATCCCTTTCAGCGCTGTGACGAGGATAAGCGGGGTAAATGTGGATGATCGAGCCTACCGTAAGGGCGCTTCCGATGCGATCATACACTTTGTTGAAAGCAGTGGAGGAAAAATTCCGCCGGATCTTGATGGTCGGGTGACGGAAATCGCCAGGGCGGGAGGAACGCCGCTTATTGCCAGCCGTGATAACGAAATCCTAGGTGTCATAAATCTCAAGGACATTCTAAAAGGGGGGATACGTGAACGCTTTCTGCAGTTGCGCAGCATGGGGATCAAGACCGTAATGATCACCGGGGACAATCCATTGACCGCAGCGGCCATTGCGACGGAAGCTCAGGTCGATGACTTTTTGGCCCAGGCAAAGCCCGAAGACAAGCTCAAGCTCATCCGGGAGAATCAGCAGCAGGGTTATATGGTCGCGATGACCGGTGACGGCACCAACGATGCCCCTGCCCTTGCCCAGGCTGACGTCGCGGTAGCAATGAACACCGGGACACAACCTGCACGGGAGGCAGCAAATATCATCGACTTGGACAGTAATCCGACAAAGCTGTTGGATATAGTCGAAATCGGGAAGCAGATCCTTATGACGCGGGGCACACTGACTACCTTCAGCATCGCAAACGATGTGGCGAAATACTTCGCTATTATTCCCGCTGCCTTCGTTTCCATTTACCCGCAATTGGAGATTCTCAATATCATGCACCTTGCCAACCCTTACAGCGCCATCCTTTCTGCTGTTATTTTTAATGCGATCATAATCCCTCTGCTGGTGCCGCTCGCACTTAAAGGAACGCGTTACCGTCCGATGCCTGCGGAAAGGTTGCTGATCTACAACTTGCTTGTTTATGGGCTGGGAGGGCTTTTGGTGCCCTTTGTCGGCATCAAGTTAATTGATGTTCTGATAAATGTCTTAATTTGATACAGGAGGCTATCATGAAAGAAATAAAAAGAGCTGTATTGCTGTTCATTGCATTGTCTATACTGACCGGAGTTTTCTATCCGATGGCGGTAACAGTTCTTGCTCAGATCATTTTTCCGGAACAAGCGTCGGGGAGTCTCATATATAAAAACGACGGTAAGCCGGTAGGATCTATATTTATCGGCCAGCCTTTTTCCGACCCGAAATATTTCTGGTCCCGGCCTTCGGCAACGGCTGATTTCCCATACAATGCCTTGGCATCAGGCGGGTCCAACTTGGGGCCTACAAATAAGGACCTCATAAGTCAGATTGCACAGAGGGTTAAATCTTTTCAGGAATCGGCCATCAAAGTCCCATTACCGTCCGATCTGGTGACGGCTTCCGGCAGTGGGCTTGACCCGCACATCAGCGCGGCAGGAGCCGTATTGCAAGTACCCCGGATTGCACGGACCCGCAATATGCCGGCAAAGAAGATTAATGCTTTAGTGCGAAACCATCTTGAAGGCAGGCAGTTAGGCTTTATCGGTGCGGAAAGAGTTAATGTATTAAAGTTGAATCTCGCACTGGACGCCCTATAAAAAAATATGGACGAGGAAGAATATAAAAGACCTTCACCTGAAGCGCTGCTTGAAGTTGCCTATGAAACGGAGACCTCCGAAAAACGGGGAAAACTGACCATCTATTTCGGCTCAGCGCCCGGCGTCGGGAAAACTTATGCCATGCTCACCGACGCAAGGGCCAGGAAACGGGAAGGGACTGACGTAGCGGTTGGATACGTCGAGACCCACGGACGGTCGGAAACCGATGCCTTACTGGAGGGGCTGGAGATCATTCCTCCTCTCGTTATCAATTACATGGGCGTAAAACTCAGAGAAGTCGATTTAGAGAAAGTCCTGGCGCGCAAGCCTAAACTGGTTTTGATAGATGAGCTCGCCCATACCGACGCCCCCGGCCTTCGCAATGCAAAGCGCTATCAGGATGTTGAAGAAATATTGAATGCGGGGATAGATGTCTATACGACCATAAATGTGCAGCATATCGAAAGTCTTAATGATATTGTTTTCCAGATAACCAATATCCGAATGCGGGAGACCGTGCCCGATACAATCTTCGAAGCAGCGTATGAAATCAAGCTGATCGATCTGCCGCCGGAGGAGCTGATTAAACGACTTCATGAAGGGAAGGTCTACACCAAAGACATGGCAAAGAGCGCAGTGCACAAGTTTTTCCGACCCGGCAACCTGCTTGCACTCCGACAACTGGCTTTGCGGGCGGTGGCGGGCAGTGTTGACGAGAAGATGCGCAGTTACATGCAGGCCCATGCCATAGCAGGACCCTGGCCGGTAAAAGAGCGTGTGCTCGCGGGGATATTTGCAAGTCCTTACGCGGAGAAATTAGTCCGCTCTGCATTCAGGCTTGCAAGCGAGCTCGATGCGGAATGGATCGCTTTCTATGTGGAAACGGGAATGCATAAAAAACTTTCCGAGCAGGAAAAAGAGTGGCTGAATAAAGCATTGGACCTCGCGAGAAAACTGGGAGCGCGGGTAGTCTGGATTAAAGGGGATGACGTGACAGAGACATTGTCTGTTTATGCGCGTGATCACAACATTACAAAGATTGTTATAGGGAAGCCCCGCCGGTTCTGGCTTCTGCAATCGATCCCCAGAAAACTGCTGACCAGGACACCCGATATTGATATCTACTTGCTTGACGCAAAGACCGAATCCAAGCTCGCGCCCAAGAAGAGAATGACTTTTTCCCGACCGTTGAACTATATCGCAGGTGTCCTCGCCGTCGGCATTGTTTCACTTGTAGCTTTTTTCCTGCGCAACAGTCTTAATCAGATCAACTTGCTGTTTTTATTTTTATTGCCGGTTGTTTTGAGTGCTCTCTATTTAGGCAGGGGGCCGTCCATCCTGGCCGCGGTAATGAGCATCCTGTCTTTTGACTATCTGTTTGTCCCGCCTTTCTTCAGTTTTGCCGTTTCAGACTTTACATATTTTCTTTCATACGTTGTGTATATCGTGGTTGTTGTTGTGATCAGCAATCTTGCGATGCGCCTGCGCGGTAAAGTTGAAATGCTCAGGCAGAGTGAAATCAAGAGCACTGCTCTATACGGGTTGAGCAGGGATTTGGTTACCGCGCAGAATATAGAACAAATCCTGTCCATGCTTGTCCGCCATACCACACAAATATTCCCTTGCGAAATGGCGATCTTCCTGCCGTCTGATGAAAACCTGGCAGTTAAAGCAAAGACCACGGATTTTGAAGTGACCCCAAAGGTGCTTGGAGTAGCATCATGGGTTTTGATCAACAGACAACCGGCAGGACGCGGCACCAATACATTGCCTGAATCCAAAGCATTTTATCTGCCTGTTATGACGGCAAACAAAGTTGTCGGCGTAGTAGGATTCGACTTTAAGAAAAGCGAACAGATAATGAACCCTGAGAACCAGGTAGCTCTTGAGACCATTGCCCGGCTTGCTGCAATGGCGATGGAAAGGATCAGAGTCGAATAGTATTTTTCTACAACCCGGCCGGGGTGAAGAGCCCGTATTTTTTCATCTTGTATCCGATCTGTCGCGGTGTAAGGCCTATTATCCTCGCCGCTTTTGCCTGGACCCAGCCTGTCTTTTCGAGAGCGTCGAGGATGCTCGATTTCTCGATATCCGCTATGCCGGCTTTCAGGGATTCCCGGTGCAGCATATCTTCATGTGAAGGCAATTTCAGATTTACCGGGAGATCTGAAGTCCTGATGATATTTTTGCCCGACATAACAACGAGCCTTTCCATGGTGTTTTCAAGTTCCCTGACATTACCGGGCCAGCCGTATTCCACGAGCACCTTTAACGCCTCCGGGGAGATAGACACGTCTTTTTTGTTTTCTTCGTTGAAATAGCTGAGGAAAAAATCTACCAGGAGCGGGATATCTTCTTTTCGTTCTCTAAGCGCGGGCATAAATATCGGCACGACATTCAGCCTGTAAAACAAATCTTCTCTGAATTTGCCCCTTAGAACAAGTTCATCAAGATTCCTGCTTGTTGCGGCGATAAGTCTTACGTCGACTTTAATTGTTTTTTCGCCGCCGACACGCTCAAATTCTCTCTCCTGTAATACTCGCAATATTTTCGGCTGAAGATTAAGCGGTAGGTCGCCGACTTCGTCAAGGAGTATGGTGCCTCCGTGCGCGAGCTCGAACCTGCCTTTTCTTACTGAAATGGCGCCGGTAAACGCGCCTTTCTCGTGACCGAAAAGTTCCGACTCGAGCAGCCCTTCCGGTATTGAAGCGCAATTGAATTTTACAAACGATTCTTTCGACCTGGGGCTCATGTAATGGACGGCCTTTGCGATCAATTCCTTTCCCGTCCCGCTTTCTCCGTATAAAATGACCGTTGCCTTTGAATCCGACACGCGATGGACAGCCTCAAAGACCTCCTGCATTTTGTCTGAAGCCCCTATGATATTCGGAAGGCTGTACTTGCCTTTCAACTGTTGTTTAAGGTGTTCTTTTTCCTGTTCGGATTCCATATAGTGTTTCCAGAGGACCACATACTGGGCAATTATAGAGGCGATTATTTCCAGGACCCTGATGTCTTCATCGACTGTTATGGCCTTGTCTTTAAATATTCTGTCCGCGCTCAGGACGCCTATGGAATTCCCCTTAAAACTGATGGGGACGCACAGGAATGATATGCCGCTCTTTTTAATTCTCGATCCCGTCTTGTTGAGGAATAAGGGTTCCTGCCCCACATTCGGTATTACCACGGGGAGGCTGTTTTCCAGGACCCTGCCCACAATGCCTTCGCCTATTTTGTATTTCCCTCTTTCGATCTGTTCCTTGGTGAGGCCGTGGGCGGCGACGATCCTCAGTTCTTTTGTGTTCTGATCAAGAAGAAATACGGAACCCCTCTCCATTTCAAGGAAATCCCCGATAACGCGCATTGTGCGTGAAAGATTTTTTTCCAGTTCGAACGAAGAGTTCAGGACCCTGCTAACTTCGAGGAGGGCTGAAAGGATTCGATTTTCTCTTGCGAGTGACTGTGCCATAATTTATTTGTAAGGTTTCTCTCCAAAGAAATTCCAAAGGGTTCGAGGATGCACGGGTCCAAGGGTAAGCGGCTTTAATCGGACCCTTGACTTCTTGACCCATTGAGCCCGTCTAAATGTTTTCTGTCATTTCCCAAACGCCGCATGGACATATGCCGGCACAAAACCCGCAGCCGATGCATTTATCATCGTCTACGACATATTCGTATGATCCGCCCGCGTGCTCCACTCTGCTGATTGCGCCCCAATAACAAGTCGTCTCACACATATGGCAGTCTCTGCATGTAGCGCAGGACATGCATTTATTCGCTTCCTGTTCCGGGGTAAAATCTCCACTGCAGGCCTCATAGTATTCCGTCTTAATACGTTCATAGGGGATGACCTGTTTGATCTCGGGCCAGCGGGGCGCATGCATAAGCTGATAATGTATGGTTTCGGCAGTGGTCCTTCCCTGGCCGATAGCATGTGTTACCAATCCTAATCTGGTAGCATCGCCGATAGCGAAGACCTTTACGTCGGAAGTCTGTCCGATATCGTTTGAGTATATCCAGCCGCGTTCGGTATGGATGACCGGCGGAAGGAAGTCCAGTATCGGAACATCGCCCACGGACATGATCACAAAATCCGCATCGAGTGATGAACCGTCTTTAAAATAAAGCTTTTTCTCATTATGGTCATAGTGGTCGCTAAATTTCGGCCAGATGATCTGAGTGCCTTTTGCAACCGCCGTTTCCATTTCCTTACCGAAGGCCGCCGGTTTCTGTATGTCCACTGCGATAACCGATACGGCCCCGCAGTTATATGCCTGGGAGGCAACATCCATCCCGACATTACCCGCGCCTATGATGACAACCTTACTGTTTTTAAGCTCAGGGAGGTTGCCGATATTGATTCCTTTAAGGAAGTCATATGCCGATACTATATGTTCGGAGCCGGGGAATGGGAATATCCTCGGTTTATGCGCGCCGCATGCGACAATAATAATCTCGTGCTCTTTATATATCTCTTCAAATCTTTTCAGGTCTATTTTTGCATTCAGGTTTATGTCGACGCCTATCTCTTTAAACCTTGAAAGTTCTTTCTGGAGGACTTCCTGTGGCAATCTTTCCCTCGGTATACAGAGTTCAAGCTTCCCGCCGAGCTTGTCGGTCGCTTCATAGAGAGTAACAGCGTGACCTTTCAGGCCGAGTTGCCAGGCAGCGCTCAGACCTGCGGGTCCAGCGCCTATTACGGCAATTGTATGCCCCGTCGGTTCCGCTTTTTTAGGAGCAGGTAATTCAAGGGCGAGTCTGCCCAGTTTGTCTATGCTCAGGGGTTTATCCAGTTGGCCCCTTGTACAGCTCTGCATGCAAAGGTTCGGGCATATCTGACCGCATACAGTTGCAGGCAGCGGACTGTATTGCAATACCAACTCAAGGGCCTCTTGGAGTTTTCCCTGCCGTATCAGCGATGCCCTCTTATGAGAAGGTATATGTGTGGGACAGCTGTAAGTGCAGGGCGGTGAATATTTTTCATTTGCCCATACGGGTTTATTTCTCCTGTCTTTCCCGGTTGTTATATACGGTAATACGGTAAGATCATGGCTCATGTATTCCGCGAAGATGCCGCCCTGTCCGACCCCTTTTTCCCAGTTGTTTTTTCTGAAATCCGAGGTGGACATACTGAACCATTTTCTTGCCTTTTTCTCCTGTGGCGTGTACGCAATGAATTTCTTCCAGTCGCCCGAGGAGCGCGTAAGTTCATTATGGTATGACAGCCTGTCAACGGCCTCAAGAAAAGGCTTCATGTTTGTAGTGAGCCATTCCCAATCCTGTGGTGTTAGCTCAAGCAGGTTGACATCTTTGTCACTGTATTCCTGGATCGGACCCCTGAAATAGATCGTTCCGCCCACCATGCCGACGCATGGACGATATCCGAGGATGCTCTTCGGGTTCCTCGGGTCAACGCCGCAGACGACCGCAATGCCGCCAGCCTTGAATTCCGCAAATGAGTCGCCGACATTTCTGAAATACCATGACTGCGGGGGATCGAACCTTGGATTGTGCTTTGTCATCGTATCGCATCGGGCGCCGCCACTGCCCTGAACATAGAGTGTTCCCTGGGCGGCGGCGTTAAACGCGCCGTTTGTGACGTCGCCTAAAACCGTTATCTTTGCGCCGCAGTTGATCCAGCCTATATCGTCTGAGGCACTTCCTTTTACGATAATCTCAGTGCCGTCCATCCCCATGCTTCCAAGCCGCTGGCCGGCAGGCCCTTCAACCGTAATTTTTACGGTTTCGCCCCTCGGCCAGATCCTGCCGCCAATCCCGTGCTGGCCGTCCGAAATCACATGCAGTTCCCTGTTGCCGTCCTGGACAGCCTGCTGTATCTGTTCTTCAAGTATCCGCGAAGGGACGCGCGCCCCCTTTACAATTCCGCGAAGGGTTACAATGCTGGAGGAGCCCACATCCTCTACGTGCTTCTTTTTAATGGCTGGAAGTGCAGGGGAGGTTTTTATTTTTTTATTCCTGACTACCGATTTCTGTCTGCTGTTTGCTGTTTTCTTAGCACGCATAACTGATCTCTAATCTTTCCGCCATGGCCTTGTCATCAATGCTCAGGCCGTCGGACATACCAATGGGCAGTTCGGTGCTCCTTCCCATTGGGGCAAATATTTTCTTTAATTCCACATTTGCAGCCTTAAAGACTTCTACTACGCGTTCGGCTACCTTATCGGAATCGAGCCTCCTGTATAATTTGGGGTCCTGTGTAGTTATGCCTCTCGGGCATTTCCCTGTATTGCAGAGGTTGCAGCGGTTGTATTCATCGCCGAAACAATTTGCCGCTGCCTGCATGATGTATTTGCCGATAGAGACCGCTGAAGCACCGAGCATGATAAGGGCTGCCGCATTTGCAGCCAGATTCCCTTTTTTACCGACGCCGCCCGCTGCAATGAGAGGAAGTTCATTCTGTTTCCCCTGCCTGACAAGATCGAGATAGCATTCACGCAGGTTCGATGCTATCGGGTGTCCCATCTTATCCATGGATACATTATACGCGGCGCCTGTTCCGCCGTCTTCACCGTCGATAGACAGCGCCGCTGCATACGGATTTCGTGCAAGGTTGTTCAAGACCGCGCGGGCAGTCTTTGTCCCGGAGATCTTGGGATAAACAGGCACCCTGAAACCCCAGGCCATGGACATGGACTGTATCATCTTCGCGACCGCCTCTTCAATGGAATATTTTGTCTGGTGGGTCGGGGGTGATGCAAGGTCAACAAACTGCGGGACACCGCGAATATTTGCAATGAGTTTCAGCACCTTTTGCGCCATAAGCAGACCGCCGTCACCGGGTTTTGCGCCCTGACCGTACTTAATCTCTATTGCCGCCGGGTCTTCAACCATATGAGGTATCGAATGAATAATCTCGTCCCATCCGAAATATCCGGATGCGATCTGGATAATAAAATATTTCAGGTATTTGGACCTTAAAAGCCGTGGAGGGACTCCGCCTTCACCGCTGCACATGACAACCGGAAGGCCTTCCACTTCATTGAGGTATGATACTCCCATTGCAAGACCTTCCCACATGGTCGGTGACAATGCGCCTACAGACATGCTCCCGATCATTATCGGGAAAATCTCGCGGACCGGAGGGATGAATATGTCGCTTTTTTTATCTACGACGAGCTTGCCGTCAACCTGCTTCAACGGCAACTCATCGGAAGGCAGAATCCTGCCGAGGAGCGTCCTCACGCGGAATTCGTGCCGCCCGGCATCCAACGCCGGGTCAGTAAGCATGGAAATTCGTGTGAATTTGAGCCTGTCAATTGTTGAGATAGACGGGTCGTTTCTTCTGCCGCCGCGCTTGTATCCTTCTCCGCCTTTGTTTTTATAATGCAGAAATTTGTTTTGAGGGTTGTATTCAGGCTCTATGGCTTCGTTAGGGCAGACAAGGGTACAAGACCCGCAACCCGTGCAATAGCGGTCCATATCCGTTACCTGTGCGACTACATGAACGATCTTCCTCGTTGCTTCCGGTGTCGGGACAGGGCCTTCAGAAAAGACTGTCCGCTTAACATGTACCGTCGCTTCGATGGCCTTAACCGGGCATACAGCCGTACATCTTCCACATCGGGTGCACCTATGGTCTTTCCATCGTACTATGTAAGGAAACTCTTTTAACGAGAGCTGATGATTTTTATCTAATTTTGCAGCTGGCTCCATACCTTAATCTCCTCTGCCTGAGGTTTGATAATTACCATGTCGTATTTCATCGGAAAGATATCTGTTGACTTGTTCCTGACCGGAACAGCACTGTCAAGTCCGCATTCCTCAGACATCAACGCATACTTGCCTTTAACTCCGCCGACCACTCCGGGTCTCAGTTTTTTCGAATCATGTACCATAAAACAGGAGCCGTCAGGAACAAATCCGATAATCATATTCGGTCCATCGATACACAACGGCCTTAATGACTGTTTGATGAGCCTCAGGGCCTCTCCGTCGTCTCTTTTCACGATGTCCGATTCCTTAATAGGCGTTATAACATCTTTATAATAGGTCAGCGGGAACCCGAGTTGCCTGACCGTATAATGGAGTATGTGAGTGAAGACTTCACTGTCGCTGTTGTATCCGATATAACCTGGAAATCCCCTCCCCATGAGAAATTCCCGAATGGGTACAAACGCGGTATTCTCGCCGTTCGTCATAGAGCAGTATCCCTGGATGAAGAAGGGATGGCAGGCATAGAGGTATATGGCGTAATTAGTATTCTGCCTGCCCTGCGCAAAGATGATTTTTGCTTTTATGATGTCCTTATCAAGGCCGAAGAATTCGCCCACCTGGAGCGGATCGCCGACCTCTTTTAAGGTAATGACATCAGGATAAAATGAGAAAACGAATATCGATCCGTCCGGTTCTCCGATATTTCTCAGGGCAACGCGGGTTTTCATGAGGAGGTCTTCTTTTTCCCTTATCGGCCTGTTTTTAAAGGAGGCGGGATAGTCGTAGACTTTCGCAAAGTAATGATCGCGCGGCGCCATCCCCTTTACGCTTTTTAGCTCCGGCGCCCAATTATATTTGAGCTTAAAGCCTGCTTTGCCCATGAATGCATTGAGTACCTTGGCCCCGCTTTTTGAGCATATGCCCGAAAGGACCGGATAGGCCTTCAGTTTCCTGAATTCACCGCCGAGGTCCTTGAGCGTCAGTCCGAGACCGGAACCGTCATGTCCTTCCTTCATTGTTTCGAGGGCAAGGATGTTTTCCATAGGAGAGAAATATTCGTTTGATGTTATAGCGGCCAATCTGCACATTTATTTGCTCCAATTCTAAAATGGATATCTATACTCTCATTTACAGGCAAAAAAAGCGTCCGAACCATTTAAAACTGCCATGATAACAGACGCTGTTAAACGGTATCCATTTATTGTAATTCTTTATAATAAAAAGAATAAAAACCCTTTGTCAACTTTTACGCGGTTTCCCTTCCTGAATGGAGTTCTGAAGTTTATGGTACAATAAAAAAATTTTTCGAAAATGAACGCAGAAAATTATTTCACTATAGGGGTCATGTTTTTTCTTTCCGGTGCGATTGTCTCCTTGATAATTCCCCGGGAAGTGAAAAAATACGGTTATATCCTTTCAACCGGCGGCTCTCTGTGCCTTCTAATTTCAGGAGTATATATTTCTTCCGGAGTGAAGATATACCTGCCCCCCATTCACATGTCATCGCTTTTTGAGTTTGCATTTCAGGCAGATTCCCTTTCAGGATTTTTCGTGGCTGTAATATCAATTTTGGCCTTAGCTGTATCAATCTATTCCGTCGGCTATACGGAAAACATCAAGAATAAGGGGTTGATGGGATTTCTTTATAACCTTTTTATCCTGAGCATGTATGCGGTTATCCTGTCGGGCAATGTTATCACATTCCTTATTTCCTGGGAGACCATGTCTGTTGTTTCTTATTTCCTTGTAACATTCGACAGGGAAGAAAAATCAACAAAGGCCGGATTGGTATACGCCGTCATGACGCATATCGGGACAGCTTTTATAATAGCCCTCTTTTTTATCCTTTACAAATATACTGGGCAAATGGACTTCCCGGGAATGAAAGCCTCGATGACAAAGCTTCCAACTGATATTAAATCACTCATTTTTATTTTTTCGGTGATAGGATTCGGCACAAAGGCCGGTATTATACCTTTGCATACATGGCTTCCAAGGGCGCACCCTGCCGCGCCATCGAATATATCGGCACTGATGTCGGGGGTAATGATAAAGACAGGGATCTACGGGTTTATCAGGATAAGTATGGACATAATGGGGCAGTGTCCGGATTGGTGGGGGATAACGATAATTGTGATAGGCGCCGTCTCCTCTATCCTCGGCGTGTTATACGCCCTTATGGAGCATGACATCAAAAGGCTCCTTGCCTATCACAGTGTTGAAAATATCGGAATTATACTCCTCGGCCTCGGGGCCTCTATGATGTTCAGGAGCAACGGCCTTTATACCCTTTCTGCCATAGCATTGATCGCAGGGCTTTACCATACGGTTAATCATGCGCTTTTTAAAGGCCTTCTCTTCCTCGGAGCGGGGTCTGTGATGCATGCCACGCATACTAACAATATGGAAGACATGGGCGGACTGATCAAGTCGATGCCTTTTACGGCGTTGACCTTTCTTATAGGCGCGGTATCGATATGCGCGCTGCCTCCGTTCAACGGTTTTGTGAGCGAATGGCTTACATATCAGGCGCTGATACTCGGGTTCCAATCATCTTCCATCACTGCCAAGATTATCTCACCCTTGGGGGGCGCCGCCCTCGCATTGACGGGCGCCCTCGCAGCGGCATGTTTTGTAAAGGCCTTCGGCATATCCTTCCTCGGAGCGCCGCGAAGCTTTCATGCGGAAGGTGCGAAGGAATCGTCATCCTCCATGATAATCGGCATGTCCATCCTTGCCCTCCTGTGTCTTGTGCTTGGGGTTGTCCCCGGCGCTGTGATAAACATGTTTTCGACTACGGCGTTCCTTCTTACAGGATCATACGGTATATCACCGGGCAACTGGTTCATTCATATCAATGAGACGATTGCTTCCCTTTCCCCTGCATCTATACTCATCACTGTAATCGTGATGTCCGTCGCCTCGGTAATTTTTATCATGCGCGTCGGAGGCAGAAAAAAGACGACATACGGTGATTCTTGGGACTGCGGAATGCCCGCGCTGACTCCGAGGATGCAGTATACCGCAACGGCGTTCACTAAGCCCATAAGGTTGATATTCAAAAAGATATATCTGCCGAGGAGGGAACTGAAGGTCTCTTATACGGTAAAGCCCCTTTTTGTAGAAGCCGTTAAATACAGCGGCGAGATAACCCCGTTTTTTGAAAAATACCTTTATGATCCCGGTACGGTCTTTATCCACAAGTTAGCCGGAAAGGTGAGAGTGCTGCAATCGGGAAGCCTCCAGCTCTATCTCGGATATATTTTGATAACCTTAATCCTGCTTCTTATTCTCGGAGAATAGCATGGAATATCTACAATTCATAATAATCATTATCTTTTCTCCGCTCATCCAGGGGACTATCAAGAAGCTTAAAGCAAACATGCAGGGCAGGGTGGGACCTGGAATATTCCAGCCTTACTATGACCTGATAAGGCTTTGCCGGAAAGACATGGTCATCTCCCGCGTATCGTCATGGATATTCAAGGCGACACCTTACATAGTCTTTTCGTCAACTGCAGCTGCTGCCATGATTGTTCCTGTTATAACGACAAGCTACCGCTTCGGCATGATGGGGGACGTCATAGCGTTGATTTATATCTTTGCGCTCGGGAGGTTCTTCATGGCATTGGCAGGACTCGACGCCGGGACTGCCTTCGGCGGCGAGGGCAGCAGCAGGGAAATGACCGTCGCGGTATTGGTCGAGCCGATGATGATGCTCAGCGTATTTACCGCTGCGATATCGGCAGGCTCAACGAATGTGGCGAGGATCGCTGAGGCGCAGAACGCTTTATATTCGCCGTCTCATATCCTTGCGCTGTCCGCGTTCATGGTGGCGATTGTCGCCGAGACGGGGAGAATCCCTATTGACAACCCCGACACTCACCTTGAACTGACGATGATCCATGAGGGGATGGTCCTCGAATATTCCGGCAGATACCTTGCGCTCATGGAATGGTCCCATTATATGAAGCAGATGCTCTTGTTTACTATCGCCGTCGATATATTCTTTCCCATGGGCATTTCGGGCAATATCCAAATCTCCAGTCTTGCCATATCGTCGGTGGCGTATATGCTTAAAATGTTTTTTATGGCGGTTTTAATGGCAACAATAGAATCCACAAGGGCCAAGATGAGATTCTTTCAGCTCCCCGCGCTGCTCGGAGGGGCCTTTGTCCTTGCCATGCTCTCACTCTTAACGTACATCATGATGGGGAAATAGAATGAAAAACTGGATCCAGGTTTTTTCGATAATCGATTTCATCTCTGTCGGTATACTCCTGACGGCTATCGCAATGAACGCCCTCAAACGGCTTGAATCGTCCGTGAGGGCCTATACACTCAACTCATGGTTTCTTTCGTCCTTAATCGCTATCGTGGCATTTATGGTTGGTGAGATGCACCTTTATATCGCATCTGCTACCACTTTATTAAGTAAAGGGATTATCATCCCGTGGTTTTTGAGGAAGATAGTCCGCCGGACAAAAGCCACGCATGACGCCGATCCGTATATCAGCAATACACTTTCGCTCACCATATCAGGGATCCTCGTAGCGGTTGTTTATACATCTTTGAGGGAAGGGATTTTTGTTACCGGTTTTTCGAGAAACGTGCTTCAGATCTCGATAGCCGTGATACTGATCGGACTCTTCAGCATGATTGCCGGAAGAAAGGCGATAACACAGGTAATAGGGCTGCTGTTCATGGAGAACGGGCTTTTCCTGGCGGGCTTTTCCCTGACATTCGGCATGCCGGTTATTATTGAACTCGGGATTCTGTTCGACATGCTGATGGGCGTTATTATACTCGGCATTTTTGCCGTTCAGATTAAGCGCGTCTTCATATCGTCGGACCTCGATAAACTTACGACACTGAAGGGATAGGATTAATGATTGAAATACTATTGATACCAATTGTCACGTCCGCGATATGCTATGCATTGAAGAACTACAGGGTGATCGGCTATATGAGTCTCGCCGGCGCTCTTGTCCTCGTGGTGTTTTCTGTGCCGGTGGTCCTTGCCTCCGTATCCCATTCCGTACGGATGCTGGGAGGTGTTCTTTATATGGACGCCCTTTCAGGATATATGATGGCTTTGGTAGTCTTCCTCTGCCTGATCTCCGCAATCTATTCCATAGGATATCTGGAGCATGAGCTGAAGGTCGGCCTTACTGATACAGCCGGGATAAGGAGATATTATGCGCTGCTTCACCTGTTTATTTTCACCATGCTCCTTGTGACCGTCTCGAACAACCTTGCCTTAATGTGGATCGCGGTAGAGGCCACGACGATAGTTTCTGCCGTGCTTATCGGTTTCGGTTTCAGGAAAAGGGCTTTGGCGATTGAAGCGGCATGGAAATATATAATCCTCTGCACCGTGGGGATCACCTTTGCTTTACTCGGTACTTTCATAACATACTACGCATCCACTGCGGTCATAGGGACGGAAGGTGTATTGAACTGGACTGAACTCAAAGATATCGCCGGCCGGCTTAACCCTTCGACGATGAAGCTCGCCTTTATCTTCGTGCTTGTCGGGTACGGCACAAAAGCGGGTTTGGCGCCCGTGCACAACTGGCTCCCCGATGCCCACAGCCAGGCGCCCAGTCCCATAAGCGCATTGCTTTCAGGCATACTTCTCAATACCGCATTCTATGGAATCATGAGGTTTGTGTCTCTGGTAGAGCCTTCAACAGGAGGTGCATTCACCGGCAATCTGCTGATTATCTTCGGGTTGTTGTCCGTGGGCCTATCTTCTATATTTATACTTGTTCAGGACAATTACAAAAGGCTCCTTGCCTACAGCAGTATCGAGCATATGGGTATTATTTCACTCGGGATGGGTATCGGCGGTTTCGCGGGTATTTACGGCGCACTGTTGCACATATTGAATCACGCGCTTTCGAAGCCGCTTATGTTCTTTGCTTCCGGGAAGATCCAGGCGCGTTTCGGTTCTACGAGGATAGAGAACGTGAGCGGGGTCTTGTCCACAATGCCGTTGCTAGGTACGCTCACATTCATAGGCGCATTCTCCCTCGCCGGGTCCCCGCCTTTTAATATCTTCATCAGTGAATTTACCATCCTGAAAGCAGGAGTGGACAAAGGGTTATGGCTTCCGGTCACGCTGTTCCTTGTCTTTGCGGTTATCGTTTTTTACGGGATAATCTTCGGGTTTGGGAAGATGCTTTTCGGAAAACCGACGGAGGAGAAAAACGGGGGGGCCGGACAACAGCTCGGGATGATAATGTCGAATCATCAGGAACCTCCCAGCTACGGCTTCCCGGGTTTCATGACCGACATAGTAATGGTTCTGATGGCGCTGACCATTGTTTTTCTCGGTATCAATATCCCCGGTTTTATTGATAATACGATCAGTATGTGCGTTCACGTCTTAGGAGTCAAGTGATGGAAAATATACTTAAGAAAGCCGCAGCAACGAGAGAATACCTGAATGAGCAGTATATAGAGGTAACGGAAAAGGACTTTAGAAATATTTGTATGTATCTTTATTTGGAAAAGGGGGCCTTACTGCGGCTCATGTTTGCAGCGGATGAAAGGGAAATCGACGGGACGTTCAGGATTTACACGGTGTTTTCCATCCCCGGCATAGACAGATTCTTTATAGTCGTCTTGCCTGTGAAGAATGAATGTCCTGCTTTTCCATCTATTACCCATGACATTCCGGCTGCACACTGGTATGAGAGGGAGATCAATGACATGTTTGGATTGAAACCGGATGGGCATCCCGACCTGCGCAGGCTGATATTCCATGATTCCTTCCCCTCCGATTCACATCCCCTTAGAAAAGACTGGATCATTACCGGGAACGAATTGAAAGAATGGGGAGAAGGAATTGTTCAAAAAGAACCCTACCGTTTTATGGAGGTTGAAGGTGAGGGCGTCTATGAAATTCCTGTCGGTCCCGTACATGCGGGGATAATCGAACCCGGACATTTCAGGTTCAGCGCTTTGGGCGAGACGATATTGTTCCTTGAGCCCAGATTATTTTATACACATAAAGGTACCGAAAAACACTTTGAGCATGTCGGTTTTATTAATGGTGTTGGGCTTGCCGAGAGGGTTTCCGGAACATCTTCTTTCTCTCATTCGTCTGCGTATTGCATGGCCGTGGAGAGGATGTCAGGGATTGAGATAACTGAAAACGCAAAAGCTATAAGGACTTTATTACTGGAACTTGAAAGATTATATAACCACATAGGGGACATAGGGAATATGTGCGCCGGCACAGGCCTTGCCGTGGGATATGCCAAAGGGGCCGTAATCAAGGAGAGGCTTATGCAGCTGAATGGAAGGCTTACCGGCAGCAGATATTTGAGAGGGGTGAACATTATAGGCGGTGTTCTTAAGGATGTATTCCTCTACAGAGACGATATCCTGTCAACGATCGACACAGTTACAAAAGAATACAAGGAGTTTATGGGCCTGCTGCTCGGTACGGTGTCACACATTGAGAGGCTTGAGGGCACCGGTAAGTTATCAAAGGAGATCGCGGGCAGGCTGGGCGCGACAGGGATAGCTGCAAGGGCGTCGGGCATAAACGATGATATCAGGAAGGCGCATCCACACCTGCTTTATGACGGACTTGACTTTGAAACACACACAATGTCCAAGGGCAATGTGCTCGCCCGCATGATGATCAGGGCCGAGGAGTCCGAGTGCTCGATATCCATTATAAAAACCCTCCTTGAAAAAGGTTATAAGGGAGGATTGAATATAGGGATGAAAGACATCCCGGCATTTTCTTCTGCCTTGGGCTATACCGAGACGCCGAGAGGGTCGGTATTTTACTGGGTCAAGTCGGATAAGAAAGGCAAGCCCGCAAGAGTAAAGTTGAGGTCCCCGTCCTATTGTAATTGGCCTTTAGTGCCCTTTGCAGTCTACGGCAATATCGTGCCTGATTTCCCTTTATGCAATAAGAGCTTTAACCTCTCTTATTCAGGATGTGACATGTGATTAGAGAGATCCTTAAAAATATAACCGGGAAGAAGAAGGCAATCCCCTTCCCTGAAGGGTTCAATGTCTCCCCTGAGGAAGCCGCTGAAATCATCTCGCTTCAGGAAGGGATCGACAGGGTCTTCAGCAGGTCATTCAGGATCAGGCAGGTGGACGCGGGCTCATGCAATGCCTGTGAGTGGGAATGCACCGCTCTCACCAATCCTGTTTATGACATCCAGAGATTCGGTATCGATTTTGTGGCCTCGCCGAGGCATGCCGACGCGCTCCTCATTACCGGCCCTATTTCGAGGCAGATGGAACTCGCGCTCAAAAAAACCTATATCGCAACGCCCGAGCCGAAGCTTGTTATCGCCTGCGGAGACTGCACGGTTGATGGCGGGGTCTATAAAGACAGCTATGCCGTAACAAACGGCGTTGCCGACGTGGTCCCCGTTGATTGTTATATCCCCGGATGCCCGCCGACCCCGGTCCAGATAATCTTCGGGCTTCACCGGCTTATAGAGAAGATGGTCCGGACGAAGAAGTAACTTTGCCGGTAAATGCCCAAAGCATGGGCTGATCAGAGAACCGTCATTTTGGCCGTCGAACTTGCGTAAGAGCTCTGCTTATAAACGGAATCACTCAGGGCACGGTACTTCATCTACTACGCCCGTAGGAAGTTTTTATTACATGTAAATTACAACTTGCAAAAACGCAACCTCAGGGCCAGATCAAGAGTGTGATTACGAGTTGAAATTGAAATATCTTAGAATATTATTCGAACTCCGCCTAATTCCTGAACCGAAAATATTTGTTTCTCTGTCAAAGAACCCATGAACATCATATTGTTAGGCACTCCTATTTCTTTTGAAAGGTGGTCAACAGTCTTCGGATTGAACTTTTCTTGCCGAGCTTGATATTCAATCTTCATATCAGGGAAAAGTTCACGAATTGCATTCAGATTTTTCTGCAGTTGTTCTTCTATTGATGGATCATCATGAATATAATAGCGCAATACTAAGACGTTATTGCTCACTTCATTTTGATTAATATAATTAAAAGCCCTAACTAAGCGGTTTAAATGACCTAAGCGTACAAAAAGCACCACCCGGACATTTGTTATCTCTTCTATTTTTTCGTCAACTCCCTGACGCCACATCGAGAACTTAGCCAATGACTTGTCAATGAAAATCAAAATACCTTTGAGGATTGGAATACGGAGATACATAAGGATACCACCCGTAACAGCAGGGATAAAGTAGATAGCAAAATACCACAAAAAACGATAATCAATGATAAGATTTCCAATTATTCCTGCAACAGTAGCTGAAGCACCTATAATTACTGTAGTCCAACTCGCAATATAGGTTCGCTTGAGTTCTTTGCGATTTACTTTTATGAGAGTATTGCCTAAGGCAAAGGCTGTCATGACTGAGAGGAAAGAGATGGTATACACTCCTGCTAGGGAAAGTAAATTCCCTTGCGTCAAATAAAGTATTGATATACAAAGGATCATAAACCCAAAAATGATCCAAGGATAACTGCCTCGTCTGGTTGATTTGAGGAGAAATTGAGGAAAACATTGGTCCAAAGTCATGCGATGTACTAATCCACTTACTCCTACATAACTGGTGAGCACGGCACCTGATAGCACCAAGCATGCGTCTAAGTCAATGAGTGTTTCAAGTGGATGATTACCTACCATCAATCCTAATTGGGAAAGGAGATTATCTTTTGCTTGAACAATTTGTGCCTCTGGCATTAAATTCAGAGCCAACAGCGCAATGAGCGGGTTGAATATGGTTACAGATAACCACATATTTCTTAAAGTTATGCGAAATATACCTGATTGCTGCTGTTCAACATAGTTTGCTGAAGTTTCGAATCCGCTTACCCCCAGCATAGCAGCTGAGAACCCCAAGAAAAGTGATTTCAACCAATTGCCCTGCTGAAACATTAAATTCCAATTATTTACCCAATGCAATGGTACATGATGGACGAATATAATCCAAAGGCTTCCAAAAACAAAGATAGTAAGGGTGCCAATATGTAAAAGAAATATGATTAAGGCAACACGTGCAGAATCTTTGATTCCCGTGATAACGAGAACGGCAAAAATTATCATCACTGCTGAAGTAGTTTCCATGGATGGCAACGAAGGTACAAGATCCCTTAAATACTCTACCGACGTCTTGGCTGATACCACAGCTGTAGCAAGATAGGCGAGAAGACTAAGGCAAGCAGCAAAACCAGCATCAAACTTCCTGGTACTGTTCAATAAGCAATTATATACGCCGCCATCTAAGGGCAAAGCTTCTACTACTTCAATATATATCTTGCGATATAAATACAACACTCCTGCAACCAGAAGCAGAGCTATTGGCGCAAGGGCATGTGCGTAAACAATAGAAATAGCCGAAACATAGAGACAGGATGAGGTGATATCATTTCCACAAAATGATGTTGCATACCAAGGTCCAAGGCCTTTTTTCTTGGCACCGTGAATGAGTTCTTCTGGTGTAAGAGCTTTTTCACCGGTTGGATGCTCTGAGAGTTCTGTTTCGGATAGATTACTCATTTCCGATGAACACGGGAGGAGAGCACTAAATGACAAATGTTTCCCTTTATCTCATTCATTTTTGTCCTTTCTCTATTTACATTAACGATACTACATTTTCAACAAACTGTATATGTAAGAAAAATCATAATTTTATGAATAATTCCCGTTGCCCAATGTAACATCGAGCCTGTAAATTATCTATTAATTAATCAATTTATTTATTGATTATTTTTTATAAGTAATGTATAAAAAATATTAGATTTACATATTTGAGCATATGAGGAATAATTATGTCTTATCAAATTAGTGATGGGACTAAAAAGCAGACACTCAGGTGCACGCGTGACTTTCAATGTTTGAATGTCGGTTGCAACATATGCCGGACCTCAAAGAACCTTGAAAGCACTCCCATTATTAAAGGCCCTAAACATCTTTTCTGTTCTTACTTCCTGTCATATGGAACTATATTGTTTTGTCTGTGTCCCACCAGACATGAATTGCACAATCGTTATGGCGTATAACATCATACAAAACAAATTTTGGAGCGATGATACCTTAAGTCGCCGCATAAAGTTTCAAATAGAAATGAGAGTCAAATGAGTCGGGCAGATACTAAGGCGAAAAAGGTGAAATGCTGGGAAGTTTTCAAGTGCAAAGAGAAAAAGTGTCCGGTTTATGAAGCAAAAGAACTGAACTGCTGGCTGATCTCAGGGACACACTGTCGAAACATTATCCATGGGAAATTCATAGAGAAGATGGAGATATGCCTCGGCTGCAAAGTTTATAAGGCGAATATAGACATCCCTTCTATGAAAAAGACTGCAAAAGTCTTAGATAAACAATTTAAAAATTTCAGGAACATTGTTCGGGAAAGAGACAAAGAACTTAGAAACGTAAGCATGGAATTGGCACTTAGTTTATCCGAGGTTTTCGAGGCCCTAAAGAAGATTTCATCCGGAGACCTTACGGTGAGGATTCCTGAAACATCTGAAGTTGAATTGATCGAAAAGTTAAAACACTTAATTAATCTCACGGCCAAAGAAATCGGGGAGATCGTCGACCAATCCCATGAAATTGCGATAGGGCTTGCCGAGCATTTCGATGTTTTGCACAGGGTATCGAGAGGCGAATTATACACCAGGGCGTCCGGCGGTTATCAGACAGAATTATTGGAATCACTGAAAGATGTAACAAACGATATGATTGACGGCATATCAGAGAAAATCGCAGAACGAATGGAGGCGGAGGAAGCTTTAAGGATTTCTGAAGAAAAATACCGCAACCTCGTCGACAACGCCCTGGTGGGAATATGCAAGACCAATCTGAAAGGCGATGTTCTCTATGTAAATGAAGCTTTGTTAAAGATAATGGAGATTGACTCCCCTGAAACAATAACCGGGAAAGGTGTCTTATCAGCATATAATAATCCTTCTAAAAGAGAGAGTTTGATTGAAGAGCTCAGAAGAAACAATAGGATAAAAAACTACGAAGTTGAACTGCTTACAGATACGGGAAAGATAAAAAAAGTGTTGCTCAATGCGATTCTCGAAGGAGATACCATATCGGGAATGGTGATGGACCTGACCGAACATAAGAAGACGGAGGAGGCCTTGAGGGAAAGTGAAAAAAGGTTCCGGGCTATCAGCAATACCGCTGCCGACGCCATTCTCCTTATGAACAATGAAGGCAAAATCTCTTACTGGAATCCTACTGCCGAAAAGATATTCGGTTATACGAGCGAGGAAGCAATGGGAAAAGATTTGCATATGTTTCTTGCCCCCGAAAGATATCATAAAGATTACAGGAGAGGATTCAGCAAATTCAGCAATACGGGAGAAGGCATCGCTATCGGGAAGACATTCGAATTTTTTGCTCTGAAGAAAGACGGCACTGAATTCCCTATCGAGGTCTCCACTTCAGCGATACAGATTAAGGGCATGTGGCACGCTATCGGCATCGTGAGAGACGTCAGTGAACGAAAGCTGGCTGAAATAGCTTTGACAATGTCCGAGCAAAAATATCGCACTTTATTTGAAGAATCAAAAGACGTCATCTTCATCAGCACTCCTGACGGGACCTTTCTTGACATTAATCCTGCCGGCATCGAGCTATTCGGTTATTCTTCCAGAGAAGAAATGCTCGCAATCGACATAGCCCGGGACCTTTATGTGAATTCCGACGATAGAAAAACCTGTTTGCGGATTATCGAAGAGCAGGGATATGTAAAAGATTATGAAGTGGAATTAAAAAGAAAAGACGGAAAACATGTGATTGCGCTTATGTCGAACGGAACAGTTCGGGACAACAAAGGAGAAATCATTGCGTATCGCGGAATCATTAAAGATATTACCGAACGGAAGCGTCTTGAGCAGCAGCTTCTTCAAGCGCAGAAAATGGAGGCGATAGGTCAACTTGCAGGGGGCATCGCCCATGATTTTAACAACATACTTACTGCAATAATAGGGTATGGGAACATTATAAAAATGCAGATAGATAAAGACACCTCACTCAGCGCCTATATGACTTACATCCTCGATTCAGCTGAAAGGGCCGCCAAACTTACCCAGGACCTTCTGGCCTTCGGCAGAAGGCAGATGATCAGGCCAAACCCGGCAAACCTGAACGAGATCATAAAAGGGGTGGAGAAGATTTTACTCAGACTGATCGGTGAAGATATAGAGCTTTCAATATTTCTTTCAGAGAAGGACCTGACAATAATGGCGGACAGCACCCAGATAGAACAGGTATTGATGAACCTTGCCACAAACGCAAGGGACGCAATGCCTGAAGGGGGGAGTTTAATCATTACCACAGATATTGTCGAAATCGATGAGCGGTTCATAAAAGTTTACAACTACGGGAAAGCGGGCAAGTTCGTACTCATTACTGTCTCGGACACGGGCATCGGCATGGACGAACAGACAAAAAGCAGGATTTTCGAGCCGTTCTTCACAACAAAGGAGATTGGAAAGGGGACAGGTCTCGGGCTTGCAATGTCGTATGGAATAGTGAAACAACATTATGGATTTATAAATGTATATAGCGAACCTCAAAAGGGCTCTGCATTCAAAATATATCTGCCCTTAATAAACGTTGGGAGTGTAAAAGTCAAGGAAAGAGAATTAGTAACGACACAAAAGGGAACGGAGACGATCCTCCTGGCAGAAGACGATATGCTGGTCCGACAATTTTTACGTGATGTGCTTGAAGGCGCCGGATATACCATATTAGAAGCAGCGGACGGGGAGGATGCGATAAAGGTTTTCAATGAGGGCAAAGATAAAATCCGTATGCTCATCCTCGATGTCATAATGCCGAAGAAGAACGGCAAAGAGGTTTATGAAGCTATAAAAAAGACAAGTCCTCATATTAAAGCTATTTTTACGAGCGGTTATAGCGCGGATATTATTTACAAAAAAGGGGTCCTGGAAAGGGGGCTTGAAGTTATTCCCAAGCCTGTTTCATCAGATACCCTATTAATAAAGATAAGAGAATTATTGGACCGCTGAAACCATTATCATATCCAAAATTGATTTCGTCTTTTTATGATTTCGTTTTTTTCAGGGAAGAACGGTATAATATTTTGACGGTGGTGGATATTATTATTCTCAGGAAAAGGGGAAATCGCGATGGCGAAAAACAAAGACGATAAACGGCTCATTCAGGATTTCAGATTACGTCAGAGCCGTCAATTCCTTGCTATAGCTGTAACGCTGATACTGCTTATATTTCTTACTTTAATATATAAACGGCCTGATATCTTCGGAAATGTTCCAAAGGATATTATATTTGCAGTGCAGGTTATGAGCATCGCTGCGTTTATCGGTTTCAGCTCTTTTAACTGGAGATGCCCCTCGTGTAAAAAATATCTGGGCGCAGATATCAACAGATGCATATGCAGACGCTGCGGGACAAGATTGCAATAAGGGGAAACTTAAAGAAAAGACGTTTTTATAGGAGCTAACTTTTTGGGAAACAGACCTCGGAAAATCAGGAGACTTCAGCCGAAAAAACCGGTAGAAGGCAAAACCGTTGCTGAAATTGTCAGGGAATTAAAAGAGAGCACACCGTCTGCCGTCGATTACAGGGAACAATCCCTGAAAATCCACGGCCTGTTCTGCGCAAAATGCGGTAGAGAATTCGATTTCAAAAGCCGGAATCTGTTGACTGTGCACCACAAAGACGGGAACCGCCTGAATAACCCTCCTAATGGCTCTAATTGGGAGAACCTTTGCGTTTATTGTCATGACGATGAACACAGCAGGGGACTTCTCGGAGATTATCTGAAAGGGAAAGACAGGAGACAGATTTAGATATGCCACGAAGTAAAGTAACTCCCGCACCATCGCCGGAATCGGGTGAGGATATCCGCACGGGACTGAGCGTTCAAGCTATCAGGCAATCCTTGCTTGATAATCTCTACTTCCACCTCGCAAAAATTTCGCAGACCGCAACGCTGAGCGACTGGTACACCGCGCTTGCGTATACAGTCCGGGACAGGATGATGCAACGCTGGGTCAAAACGCTCGGGAACTTTACGGAAGATCTTACGATGGTTGCATACTTGTCTGCCGAATTTCTTTTAGGACCACAACTCGGTAATAACCTCATCAACCTCGGTATCTATAATGAGACCTTTCAGGCTGTTAAAGGGTTAGGTCTTAATCTGAACGAACTTATCGGACAAGAGAAGGAACCCGGTCTCGGCAACAGCGGCGTTGGAAGGTTCGCGGCCTGCTGCATGGATTCACTATCAACGACCGGGATCCCGGCGATCGGGTACGGGGTGCGATACGAGTTCGGAGCGTTTACCCAGGAGATCCGGGACGGGGGGCAAGTCGAAATGACCGACAAGTGGCTTCGCGCCAGCAACCCCTGGGAGGTCTCGCGCCCCGATATCACTTACAATATAAATCTCGGCGGCAGCACGGAGTCGTATTATGATGAGCAGGACTGCTTCAGAGTGCGGTGGATTCCAAAGTTTTCTATCAAAGGGACTGCTTATGATACACCTTTATCCGGCTATAGGAGCGCTGCGACGAATCTGCTGCGTCTCTGGAAATCCGATTCTATCGAATCCTTTGACTGCGACGCCTTTAAAAACGGGGACTACTTCGGAGCGCTTAACGAGAAGATCGCTTCGGAATCAATCGGCAAGATACTCTATCCCGATGACGAACCATACGCCGGCAAACAGTTGCGGCTTGCCCAGCAGTATTTCTTTGTATCGTGCGCTCTCCAGGATATGATCCGCCTGCACCTCCTGCGCTGGAAAAACATCAGTTCTTTTTCTAACTCCTTTGCCGTGCAGCTGAATGATACCCAACCCGCGATTGCCGTGGCAGAACTCATGAGACTATTGGTGGATGAACATCTGGTGAACTGGGACAAAGCCTGGTACATCACTCAGGACACCTTTTCATATACAAACCACACTTTTTTACCTGAAGCAGTCGAGAAGTGGCCGCTGTCTTTATTTGCGGGCATTCTCCCGAGGCACCTTGAAATCATCTATGAAATAAACCGGCGCTTCCTTGACGAGATATGGCTGAAATATCCCGATAATAACGAGAAGCTGTCCCATTTCTCTCTCATCGACGAGAGTGACCAGAAATATGTCAGGATGGCGCAATTGGCGGGACTGGGAAGCCACACAATCAATGGGGTTTCAGAAACACACTCAGAGCTGCTTAAGGGTTCTATACTCCCCGAGCTTTATGAAGTATATCCCGAGAGGTTCATTAATATAACAGCCGGAGTGACACCCAGACGCTGGGTTATACTAAGCAACTCGAGGCTCGCTGGGCTTATCACAGATACAATCGGCGACCGATGGGTCACACAACCGGAAGAACTAAAAAAGCTTGAACCCTTTGCCGGCAACAAAGACTTTATTAAAAAGTGGCAACAGGTCAAGCTTGAAAATAAACGTGATCTCTCGCGAATCATTTATGACAGGACAGGGACCACTGTCGATCCCGGCATGCTCTTCGACATCCAGATGAAGTGTCTGAGTGAGCACAAACGACAGCACCTTAATGTCCTCCGCATAATAACTCTTTACAACGGGATCAGGAAAAATCCAAGCGCGAGCATCACTCCGCGTGCGTTCATCTTCGGAGGCAAATCAGCTCCCGGCAATTTTACAGCCAAGCTTATTATAAAACTGATCAATTCCGTTGCCGAAATGGTAAATGATGATCCGGACGTAGCAGGACGGTTGAAGGTTGTTTTCTTCCCGGACTTTAACGTAAAGAACGGACAAATGATTTACCCGGCTGCCGATCTCTCCGAACAAATATCTACTGCGGGGAGGGAAGCCTCGGGGACAGGGAACATGAAATTCTCCATGAACGGAGCTTTGACCATAGGCACGGCGAACGGGGCGAATATCGAGATAAGTCATGAAGTGGGCGCCGAAAACTTCTTCCTTTGCGGGTTGACGGCAGAAGAAGTATATAACATAAAATCTCAGGGCTACAATCCTATGGTTTACTATAGCGCCGATCAGGACTTAAAGGAAGCGATCGATCTTATCAGCTCCGGGTTCTTCTCCAAAAAAGATACAAACATGTTCAAGCCTTTGATTGACTCACTCCTTCGCCGTGATGAATACATGTCGCTGGCCGATTACCGGTCTTACATCGATTGCCAGGACCGCATAGACATTGCGTTTAAGGACCAGGAAAAGTGGACGCAGATGTCTGTCCTCACTGTTGCCCGGATGGGGAAGTTCTCATCTGACAGGGCCATCCGCGAGTATAACGAAAAAATATGGCATGCCTCGCCTTTGAAAACCGACACGGAGAATGCATAATTAGGTCAATTGAGAATAAAAATTAGAATTAAAGATGATAAATATCTGTGACATAACAAACAGTTTCTTAATGAAAAAATGGAATGCGGAATATTAATAGATAACCATTAAGCATAAATAGGCTTCCCAATCCGGCAGCTATCAAAGCAAAAAGGAATATGTATCTGGAAACTGCGAGAATAGAGATTGAAGCCATAACAATAGAAATTTGGAGCAGGACCTCCGCATAGTCAAAGTAAGGGTCTTTGCTACGATTTACGTCACGCTCATGTTCGAGATCCTTGGCATCCTGTTCGATCTTTTTCTTCTCAGCATTAAAGCGCAGTTCTTCGTCGCTTACTTTTTTCAGCATTGTTTCATATTTTTCTCTGACTTCCGGTTTTATTGAAGCTCCCCATTTGAGCAGGTCCGCTTCTATACGCATCTTCTCGATTTTATAGAAATGTTCCCGGATCACCTTAGACTGATAAAATGCCCACTGGTCAGAAGATTGCTGTTGCGCAAGAATCATCTCCTTCATCGCATTATTCCCTCCCAATGAGGTGATAGCGAGAATAACAGCAAAAATAGCGGTAGTGAGTGCGACCCGTCTTGTGAACTGTTTACCTCTTGCTTCTTCGAGTTCCTCAGTATTCGGAAGTTCAACTTCAGGCATTAAATTCACTCCTTTCCAAAGATTTGTTTTAAATAACTTTTTTTTATTAATCTCCATACCCCGCCGTCTCTGCGGCGGGCACCTTACGTCGTCGGGGTGCAGGGCGTCGGAGCGAAGCGCAGACCCTTGCCGACCCACGGGGTCTAATACCCCGTGGTGTCGAAACGAGCAAAGCGAGTTTAGTTTATTATATGACTTTATTTTGAAAATTACATTGAATATGATAAGTTTGCCCCGGATATATAATGCTCTTGGTTGAATAACAGCTACGTCCTAAAAATACGGAAACCTTAAAGACTCGACCAAGATGGACAGTTCTCATGGTAAGATTATATCCATAGTTTCCATAATAGCTATTTACCAATATCTGGATATCTATATGACATTTGTGTAAAAAAATGCTAAGTTTATAGTATGAAAATTGGATTCCTATTAATTCGTGTAAAAAATATTTAATTGGAGAAAATAAAGGCTGAAAGAATTATTCTTCGTGGATGATTGCCCGTTTCAGTTTTTCCATTACAATAGAAGTAACCCCCGATATCCTGATAGTGTATGAAATCTTTGCGGTCGGCAAAAACGCTGGGCGATCTTGAGGCGTTATCTCGGTGTATAAACTGTCACAGCTAACAAATTAATGAATAAAATAGAAATACCAAATTCTGAAATAGAAATGAATCCTCTTTCGACATCGGATGAACTCGGGAGAGTTTTTTCCTGGAGGGGAAGAATATTCAGAGGCATTAATCCAAATCGGGAACTATTGGTAAATGAGATGTTCTCTTGCGGTATGCTTGATGAGCTTATCGAAAAAGGCTTTATCCCTAAGATCTGGATAACTGATTTCAAAACTGAGGACTATTCGATTGTGTTGGAGCATGAGAAAGTTAACTTCGTTACTTATCCTCAGGAATGGAGCTTCTCGATGTTAAAAGATGCGACAATTCTTGTTCTAAAATTGAATAAGCTTACTAGCAAATATGGCTTTCAGACCAAGGACTGCCATGGTTATAACATTGTTTTTAATGGTTCAAGCCCGGTTTATGTAGATATCGGAAGTTTCGTTAGAGTCGGCAAAGATTTAGAGAATTTTTCATATGGTTCTTCATACAATGAGTTTATGCAATTTTATTATTACCCTTTAAAAATTTGGAGTGACGGCAACTCTTATTTTGCAAATGCAGTGATATATTACAGCAATATTTCTTTAATGGGCACGGATAGTTATTTAGCGTATAAATACGCTTTTATAAGATTCCCTGGCAAAAACCTCATTAAGATTGTTAGGAGAATAGCGAACTTATGGGCACTTTATAAAATGGTTTTTGTAGCAGATGATAATCAAATATTAGGAAAATTGCCAACGCTTGGGAAAATAATTATTTTCCTGAAAAAACATTATTTACTCCCATTCAATTTAACAAACTTTGAAAATCTTATAAAGAAGGTGGAAAAAATCAGCGCTCCTGAATTTGAATCAGCATGGAAAGATTACCAGAATGGATTGTGCCGAGAGAACAATGATCTTGTAGTAACGCCAAGATTCCAAAGGATAATTGACATCATTAAATGTTTCGATATCGAAAGCATCACCGAATTGGCCGGTAATCAAGGAATTTTATCAGGTTTGATTGAACAGAATGCGAATGTCAAGAGAATTTTTTGCAGTGATTATGATCACAATGCCGTTGAGAAAATGTATAACCGGCTGAAAAAAACCGATTCAACCATAACGCCCGGTATTCTAAATTTCGTTTATCCCCACGCTCATCTCGGTAAAATTTCTGCTTTCGAAAGGTTCCGAGCAGATGCTGTGGTTGCTACTGCCATAACACATCATCTGCTTTTAACAGAGAAGATCAATATCGATTATATGATGGAGATTATGTCGCGATATACAAATAAGTATATCTTAATTGAATTCATGCCTTTAGGTCTTTGGGACCATGCTAAGCTCTGGGCTCCGCCGGTTCCTGATTGGTATAATGAAGAGACTTTCAAAAAATATTTTGAAAAATATTTCAGCGTCGCTTTGAAAGAACAATTGGAAAGTAATCGACTTTTGTTTGTAGGCATAAAAAAGAGAGCATGAATAGTTGTTACAATAGCTTAATAAGATTGAAGGGGTTGACAGGGAAGTTTTCACATAAACCACATGAAGGAGATTTTACAGGCCCTCGGCGCGGGCTGAGTGCAAGCCTTACTCGATAACCCAGACGGCGCAGTCCTTTGCGGTATGGAGGATCTTGTTTGAGGTGCTTCCGAAAAGGAATTCCTCTTTTTTCGAAATGCCCCGGCGACCGATGACCACGGTGCCGCAGGCGAATTTCTCCTGCTCATGGAGAATACATCCCGCTATCGAGGTGCACTCTTTCATCACGACATGCGTCTTTATGTTTTCATCCCTGAATCCTGCTTCCATGAGCAATCTGCGGTATCCTTCGAGAATGCCCCTGGCCGAGTCATTCTTGTCTTTAATCCATACGGTCCGCTCGTTTTCAGACAGAAAATAATCTTCCGACGGTTCGGGGATGATCGTGACGAGAGTGATATGAAAGCCTGAATGACCGGTGAGAAGGTCCCTGACATACGACACTGCCCGAGATGTATTCTCGGATTCGTCGACCGCGATAAGGATATTTTTGTTATTTGTTATCTTTGGATCCATAAATTCACCCCTCGTTTTGGTTAAGCATTTTTAAGCTTGCACCTCATTGCCCGCAGATCATGAAGAAACTGGTCCGTATTGTCATAGAATATATTGGCGGTCACGGAGAAATGGAGAAGGACATGATTGAGTTCATCGGGCACATAGGGATACACTTTCTGCAGGTTTATTACCCTATTGTTGAAAATAATATTCATGTCGCACGTCGCTAACCGGTCAAGCGCGGGAGAGTTTGATTGCTGCAGCTGCTGGGTCGTGACGTCCCCGCGTCCTGTAAGGTATGCAAGGATATTCCCCAGGCCGAAAAGGTCATAACCGAACATATTTTCCCCGTGCATGTAATTAAAGTCGAAATCAATCCAGCGGCTGTTTCCCGTTCCATCTTCTTTTATGATATGGTCCCGCCTGACATCCCCATGTTTTTCCCCCTGTTGATGGAGAAAACGTATTGCTTCCACCAATTCAATGTATTCATCGAAAACCGAAGGGAAATAATTATAAAAATAATCTTCATGGTTTGTGCCGAGTGTCAGTACAGCGTCAGCTAATGTCTTCCCCTTAATGTAGTCGACAATCCTTATAACATTGCCCGCAAAGTCTTTCAAAGAAAACCCCTGCATAAAGCGGGGATGCTCCTTTGTGAGATCGAGGATTCTTGCCTCTTTTTTCGCGCTCCGGAAACAGTCGAAAACGATCCCTCCTACCGTGGCCTGAAAGCGCTCATGGAAGACGAGTTTGATAATCTTGACACTGCCGTCGGAAAGGTCCCGCGCGCGTTTGACCCAGTACTTCTGCTGCTCATCGATCCCGAAACGGCCTTCACGCTCATTGTTTCGCACCAGATAAGGTTTGCCGCCGAGAATGACAACATCATCATAATCAACCCTGAAGAAATCCGTTGTGTCTGTTATGACGTTCAACTGTTTCGGCACCCGGTCGGGACCGAGCCAGCGCGCGATCTTCTCCTTCAGTTCATCGCGGCTGAAATGTACGGCTTCTGTTTGAACCATTCCCTGCATAATACCTTTCTTTTACCACATTACTTATGATCTTATCAATATAATCAACTTTCCTGTATATCTAAGTATTTACTCTTCCTGCTGCCCTCGTACAAAACATATTCAAGGAGCCTGCATTCTATCGCGCTGTTAAAAAATTGGATCCTTCTTTTTGCCCTTAACCCCACTTTCTTAGCCAGGCCGGGGTTTCCCGTGAAGATATACCCGGTATATCCCATGCACTTCTGCTTGAAGAAATCGCCGATCCACTTATACAAACTCTCAAGCTCTGTTATCTTACCCATTCGCTCTCCGTATTCGGGGTTAAGTATTACTGTCCCACCGCCGTCTGGAATTGCAGTTTCTGAAAAATCACAAATGCCGAATTCGATCAGATGCTCAACACCGGCGGTAGCGGCATTCTTCCTTGCAGCCTCAACCGCCATCGTCCTGATATCTGTAGCGATGATCTTAAAATCCAATGTTTTTCTTGCCTCTGTTTTTGCCTTTGCACGCAGATCGTCCCACAGTGATTTATTAAACCCCTTTATGTGCATGAACCCGTAATTATTTCGTAAAAGACCGGGCGGCTTATTAAGAGCAATTAATGCCGCTTCAATGGCAAGGGTCCCGCTCCCGCACATCGGATTGATGAAATGTCCGCTGCCGTTCCATCCGGACGCCATGATAACTGCGGCGGCAAGCGTCTCCTGCATCGGCGCTGTCATGGGTATCTTTCTGTATCCGCGCCTGGAGAGGGGTTCGCCGGATGTATCGAAATACAGGGAGCAATTATCTCCTTTCCAGTACAGGTTTATTACGGTCCTGTCTTGATCGGGACCGGAATCAGGGCGCTGCCCGCGCTTTTCCTTGATCCTGTCGACAACGGCATCCTTGACCTTTACATTCGCATAGCGTGAGTCCCTGATACCCGGATTATCCACACTCGATGTTACACAGATATACCCGTCCTCGGCTATATAATCCTCCCACGCTATCTTAGACACCTCCCTATAGAGGGCTTCAGCGTCACCCGCAGTGAATTCCTTAATGAGAAAAAGGACGCGCTGTCCAGTCCGGAGAAGAAGATTAAGACGGAGAGTGTCGTTCATCGTCCCCCCGGTTGCAATGCCCGCAACGGTTTCATCGAGCACGGGAAATCCCAGTAGAAGGAGCTCTTCCTTTAAAAAAGGCGCTATCCCCTTTGCGCAAGTGATCAGAATCCTGCTTTTCCCCATGCCTATTTTCTTTTTTTGTACGATATATCTTTCCGGGCTGAGACAGTGATGATGAAATTCTCCGGCCGCAGGGCAGGGTCTTTCTCAAGCTCATCAGCAAAGATGTCGATTGCCTTTCGCATAAAGTCCGAGAAGTGTATGCCCTTCGGCAATGCAAGAATTCTCTGGCGTGTATTTTCGTCAAGCGGCACAGTATATTTTGCCATCGCTACTCCTTAATGGGATTATTTCTGTTATCGTAAGACCAATGAAATTGCTCCGGTACTGCATGTGCCGCGGCACAATCCACAGCCAAAGCATTTGTGCGGATCAATGCGCGCAATCGAATTGCCGCTTTCCGTGACGCTGCGGATGGCGCTGAATTGGCAGGCTGCGTCACATAGTCCGCATCCGGTACATAATTCTTCATCGATCCTGCCCACATATTCAGCCCTTGCCATGGTCTCGACATGCACCCGGGTGAGAGTCCGCATGGCAAGACATTCGTCCGAAGAACAATTGCAGATCGCGCCTATAAAAGGTGTCATCATGGTCCAGATGGTATGGACGGCCCCCTGTTCTTCCATCTTTGCCATCTGTTTTATTGCTTCTTCCCGGCCTATGGATTCGAGGCCTTCATCCGAAGCTTTGCCGAAATAACTCATATCTATGTTTCTATACCAGGCTTCCGGGCCGTAGCTGATTGCATAACAGCAGCGCACCTCTTTTTTCTCGGTATTCCAGCGGCAGGCACACGGCATGCGGACAACGGTACTTGCATTCCTCACCAAATCGCTTATCTCTTCGATCGGCAGCACCTGGCCGAAATGCTCTTCCTTGGCTTTCTTTACCATCGCAATTCTTACGGCATTCGGGATGCGGCCTTTTTTCCTGAAGATGGCTTCAAGTCTTCCCAAAGTCCGGAATCCTTCCCCGAAGGCGGAAGACAAAAAGTTTTCGATATAGTTGCGGCGTTTTAAATCGGACAGCAGATCATTGGCATAATTAGCGGCATTCTTATACCATTTCTTTCCTTCTCCGTGTTTTGTGCAGAATTCACACATCAGTTCTATTTTACGATTTCCGGCAAAAGCTCTGCAATCAACCACAAATTTCGGTAGTGTCTCAGTTGAATTTCGGAAAGATGCAACTCGGTATTAGGGTCTTAAATTTGTGAAGGTACGATCTATAACGGCATAAGCATTCATAATTAGAGAGCCAGAGTAATAATGATGTGTGTCGGAGCCGCGCGCTTTATCAATGGTCGAAAGTTTTCTGCATTGGAAAAGGATCTTATCTCCCGAAATGGCACACCCAGGATCTCTATAGATTTTGTGTCCTTTCTTTTTTATTGAGTCAGTCTTTTTAGCCAATTAACCCCTCATGTTCCAATTCAGAGCAAAGTTCCACAATTAATTTTAGGTCTAATTTGAGATCTCTCACAAGGTCGCTGTATCCAATAGAGTCGCCATGATGTGATTTAAAATATTTCTTAATTTCACGTTTTGCGTCGTCCTTTGTTATATCGCGAAAAACTATTAATTCCTCTCGTTGAAGAGGCGTTAAATTTTTCATTTCTAAGGCTATAACCTGTAACTGTTCCTTTATTTCTTTTAATAATGATATTGCTTCTCTACTGTCCCCTTTTTCGCTCAAGGCTCTTTTAACCGATTCGTCTATCATCATGCGCAGAGAAGGATCATTTATTGGGACATGATCTTCTGCCATCCAAGCAAGAACTCCTCGTGTTTTGCGTATTCCGAGCGTTCCTTTCAGTTGCGGCACATATCCGACAATTTCGCTCATTCGAGTCCCCGTTTGGAAATGCTTACAGCTTCATCGAGAATTAACTGCGGCAAGTCTTCCGACACATTGCCAGCATAGGAAAAATAAACAGTGTGGAAAATAGATTTATTAGAGGGACGATCAATTGTTAAAGTATATAAATTCTTTCCATCAGCTAACTTTACCAATCTTACTCCTCGTACCTCATCAAAATCATCTTGGGCCAGCTTAATTGGCAAAAGCATACGGCTTTTAAATTTTCCTCCAGCATATCTGAAGTTTGCAGTAACTTCAAAGGTCATCTTATTTGGTAGAGCTGTAAGACATTTCAGCATATCATCTACTGGCAATAATTTAGAATCGCCAGAAAGTTTTGCGAGAATGTGATCCGTATAATAAAAATAGACTTGGCATTCCTTAGCATTAATCTTTTCTACAAGTGCACGAGCACTACATTTCTCTTTTTTTACCACATAATCGCTACCGAACTCGACAAAGTCATTGGTCTTTACTATCTTTTGTTTTGGATAGCATTGTTTTAAGGCAGATAATATTGGCTTACTTATTGGCAGAGTCCCGTTTATTTCAAGACTTGTGGCATTATATTTCGATAAATTAATTTCCATAATAGACAGAACCCGCGCCAAACCTTTGCATCAAGTGCCTGATCATATTATATTATATTATTAGAATTCTGCAAGGGTAATCTGTCGCGAATCTTCAAGGTTTTTACAACCATATGCGCGCTCACCCCCTGGTTAAGTGTCTGTACTTGATGCGGTGCGGCTGGTCTGCTGCTGCGCCGAGACGGATTTTCCTATCCATTTCGTATTCGGAATAATTTCCGTCGAACCAAACTACTTTGCTGTCTCCCTCGAAGGCGAGCATGTGAGTAGCGATACGGTCGAGGAACCACCGGTCATGGCTTATGACAACGGCGCAGCCCGCGAAATTCTCCAAGGCCTCTTCCAGCGCACGCATGGTGTTTACATCCAGATCGTTGGTAGGTTCGTCGAGCAGAAGGACATTGGCCTCTTCCTTCAGCATGCGGGCGAGGTGCACGCGGTTCCTTTCTCCGCCGGAAAGCATGGAAACTTTTTTCTGCTGGTCGGACCCCGAGAAATTAAAGCGCGCAACATATGCACGCGAGTTGAGCTGCTTCTTGCCGAGTTGAATGGAATCATTCCCGCCGGAGATGATCTCCCATATGGTTTTGTTCGGGTCAAGCACATCGCGGCTTTGATCGACATATGCAAGCTTTACGGTCTCTCCTGTCCTGAAGTCGCCTGAATCGGGCTTTTCCTGTCCGGTGATCATCCGGAAAAGGGTCGTCTTCCCCGCCCCGTTCGGTCCGATGACGCCTATAATTCCACCGGGAGGAAGGGAGAATGTCATCCCTTCCATAAGGATATTATCGCCGTACGCCTTACTCACGTTATCGGCTTCAATGACGACATTGCCCAAACGGGGTCCGGGGGGGATATAGATTTCAAACTCTTTTGAGCTTTTTTCAATATCCTGACCGAGCAAAGCCTCGTAAGAATTGATGCGCGCTTTTGCTTTTGCGTGGCGTCCCTTGGGAGACATCTGTATCCACTCAAGCTCCCGCTGAAGTGTCTTCTGCCTGTCGCTTTCTGTCTTCTCTTCCTGCTGCAGCCGGTTTTTCTTCTGCTCCAGCCAGGAAGAGTAATTACCTTTCCATGGAATTCCCTGACCCCTGTCAAGCTCCAGGATCCACCCGGCGACATTATCAAGGAAATAGCGGTCATGCGTCACTGCAATGACTGTTCCGGCATAGCTCTGCAGATGGTGTTCAAGCCAGGCCACTGTCTCGGCATCAAGATGGTTGGTAGGTTCGTCGAGGAGCAGGATGTCCGGCTTCTGTAAGAGAAGCCTGCAAAGGGCAACACGGCGCTTCTCCCCTCCGGAGAGGACCTTAACCGGGGTATCCGCAGCCGGACAGCGCAGGGCATCCATTGCCATTTCCAGACGCGAATCCAACTCCCATGCATCCAGAGCGTCCAGCTTTTCCTGCACCTTGCCCTGACGTTCGATAAGCTTGTTCATCTCATCGTCCGACATCGGTTCTGTAAATTTTTCATTGATAAGGTTGTATTCGTGCAAAGCATCAACTGTTTCTTTTACCCCTTCTTCAACAATCTGCCTCACTGTTTTGCTGTTGTCCAGTTCCGGCTCCTGCTCGAGAAAACCCACGGTGTGACCAGGGGAGAGTACTGTTTCGCCATTGAACTCTTTGTCCTTTCCCGCGAGGATATGGAGGAGGGAGCTTTTCCCGGACCCATTGAGACCGATGACGCCAATCTTCGCGCCGTAAAAATAGGAGAGATAGATGTCTTTCAAAACCGGCTTCTTATCATAATATTTGCTTACCCCTATCATGGAGTAAATAACCTTATTCGGTTCATTGCTCATTTTATTTCAAATCCTTTCTTTATTGTCCGCTGATATAATGTCGGTCGGCAGCGCATTACCTTCGCCCCTATAATAGTTAAGTTAACGGGAAATATATGACTTGACTGCTTCTAAAAAATAAGATTCTTTGTCCTCAGGATTTCCTTTGTATGTTCGATATCGTCTTTGATCTGTTTCCCGAGGCTGTCCGCATCCGGGAATGTGCGTTCCCCCCTTATCCTGTCTATGAAATATATCCTTATGTTTTCGCCCAAAAGATCACCTGAAAAATCGAACAGATGCACTTCATAGCTCACAGCCTGATTGCCGAAGGTCGGGTTCTTGCCGATATTGGCGACTCCATCATAGATAGTCTCCCTAATTCCTACCCTAACGGCATACACGCCTTCCTTCGGAGCGATTTCAACGGGGGTTGTAATATTTGCCGTCGGGATATGCAAAATGCTTTGGCCTCTGCCTTTGCCTTTTATCACACTCCCCTCTATTGAGTACGCCCTTCCGAGGAAGTATGACGCCTCATGCACAGAGCCTTTTATAAGAAGGCTCCTGACCGTGCTGCTGCTGACGACATGGCCGTGGACCTCGGCATTCCCGACCGCTTTGACCCCGAAGCCGTACTTTTCCCCGCGTCTTCTCAGTAGGTCGATCGAGCCCTTCTTGTTTTTTCCAAAGGCGTAATTGACGCCGACGATTATATCCTTTACCTTCAGTTTTTCCACGAGTATCTTCTCTATAAAATCCTCGGGGAGCATGCCTGAAAAATCTTTCGTAAAGTTCACACAGAGTAAAACGTCGATCCCCATTGCTTCTATCAGTCTTGCCCTTTCATCGGATGTTGTGAGCAGTTTAAGATTTCTTTCCGGTGCGAGCACTTTCATAGGGTGTGGCTCAAACGTCATGACCATTGAAGTGCCGTTGATCTCTCCGGCCTTCTTCAGCACCAGCGAGAGTATTTTTTGGTGCCCGAGATGCACTCCGTCATAATTGCCTATTGTGAGGACCGTCTTGGGATAATTAGTTTTTAAGGATTCGAGACCTCTGATTATTTCCATGTCCTGCCTCTATAAAGTTCGCCGTATATTTTTTCTGCCTGTGCCTGTGTCTCTTCAATCGTGCCGTTATTATCTATTGCAAAATCGGACCGTTTGATTTTCTCCTTAACCGGGATTTGGGACCTGAGCCTCAAGGTTGCTTCTTCCCTGCCGACCCCCACCTTCGACAGGCGGTTGAGCGCCGTTTCCTCTGTCGTATATATAGTAATAGTCCTGTCAAACCTGTCCTCATATCCGCGTTCATAAATCAGGGGTATCTCGACTATTATAATCTTTTCCTTGCCGCTCAGTTTTTTTAATAAAAGATTTATCCTGCCGAAAACGAGCGGATGGATTATGTCTTCAAGTGCGTGTCTCAGTGCATCGTTTTTGAAAACTATGTCTGCGACCAGCTTTTTGTTTAAGCTACCGTTTTCATATAATACACCATCGCCGAGAAGTCCTTTTATCTTATCGAGTACGTCCTTTTCGGTAACCAACGAAGCGACAATCTTATCCGCATCAAGGACCGATGCGCCAAGCTTTTCGAACATTGAAAGCACGGCGCTTTTACCCATCCCGTAATTACCTGTTAAACCGACCAAAAGCATAAGCAGTATTATAACAATTTGTTCCCGCCAATATTTTTGGCGCGGAAAGGGGGTGCTATATCAGTTTGCACCGGCTTTTCGCAGTAACTCCTGTATTTGAGAATTGAGGAAGGCGTACTTGAGTGCGGTATCTCCCTTGTTGCTTTTCACATGAACATCAGCGCCTTTTTTTACAAGCAGCTTAACTGCCTCAACCTTCTCGTTCAATGCAGCCAGCATTAAGGCTGTTTCTCCATTGTTATTCCGGAGGTTCATATCAGCACCTTTCGCAATGAGAAGCTTTGCAGACTCTGTATCACCTTTGAACGAGGCGATCATCAGCGCCGTGTATCCGTCATCGTTTTTTGCGTTAATGTCGGCGCCTTTCTCAATGAGGAGCTTTACTGTTTCGCCATTATCATTAACCGCGGCCAGCATCAATGCTGTTTCTCCCTTTTGCCCTTTAACATTTACGTCCATACCGGCCTTTATGAATAATTCCATTGTTTCCCTGTTGCCGACCCCGGCCCTGCTGAGAAAAGACTCCGCGGAATACGTTACGCCTTTCTGCTCCAGTTCTTTTCTGTAGTTGTCCTTGCTTTTACAACCTGCAATGAGTACAAGCAGGACAAGAGAGAGAAAGAAGACAAAACGACAAATATTGGTAGAAGTTATTTTCCAGTTAGCCATAATATTTAGCGCACCAACACCGATAAAACTGGAATATTATAGCAGATATGTAAGTCAGCGGTATGCAAGAAACAAGATCGATGACAAAAGACATGGCCACTCTCCCGGCGCAAAATAGCCCATCCAGGTCTGAGAAATAAAAAAATGTCAGGTACAGAACAGTGGGCATTCAACTAACAATGAGTTACAGGGCACCATATATCCTGCGGAAAAGGGCACTCTACTATGCGGGGGGGCAAGACTGAAATGGATAGGAACTATACCCTCTCTCTATTAGCCATTTGGCATCTGTCGTAAGCTCGTGATGTCGCGCAATGGCGAGTTGCCAAACAGACGGCTGTACTCTCGGCTGAATTGGGAGGGGCTCTCATAGCCGACCTGAAACGCTGCGGTTGTCGCATCCTGATTTTCGGCAAGCATCAACCGCCGCGCTTCGCTCAAACGCAACCATTTTTGATATTGCAGTGGGCTCATGGCCGTCAGCGCCCGGAAATGATGGTGGAAAGTCGATGTACTCATATTGACTTGCGTTGCGAGGTCATCGATACGCAACGGCTGTGTGAAGTTACCCTTCAACCAATCGATTGCCCGCGCAATCTGCTGACTCTGACTTCCTGCCGACGCCATCTGGCGCAGACGAGCGCCTTGGTCGCTCACGAGCAAACGGTAAAAAATTTCCCGCTTGATGATCGGCGCAAGGATCGGAATGTCCTTCTGTTCATCGAGCAAGTCGATCAACCGTTGAAAGGCAGTTATCAGTGGCTGGGTGACCGCGCCGGTTGCCATTCCACGGCTCGATTGCTGCGGCCGCGGCGGCGGCAGGTTGCTGTCCACCATTAGTTGTGAAATCTCGCGCTGATCGAGTCTCAAAACGAGCCCCAGGTAAGGCTTTTCCCGGCTGGCATTGATAATCTGTACAACCGTAGGCAGATCCACGGAAGTGATCAAATAATGGTGAGCGTCATACACGTACGTATCGTCTCCAAGCAGCACGCGCTTGGCCCCTTGTGCAACCACGCAGATGCGTGGCTCGTACATGATGCTTATCGGCGGGCTCGGTTCGCTCCGCTGGTGAAGTGCCAAGCCGGGGATTCCCGTCTCATACCGGTCGCCATTGTCAGTCCATCGGGCAATGCTCTCTCCCAACATTTCAAGGGCAACTTCCAACCCTTTATTCTCAACCACAGGCTTACTGTCTTGTTTTACCATTTATATCCTCCTGTTCGTATATTAACAGACTTGAACCCGCTCTACAATATTTATCGCATAGTTCGTACGATTAGGCAAGAAATAGACAGGATTGATCTACCTGCCTTTGTACTTTCAGCAGTACAATATAATCATCAATAAGGCGACGAATAGATGTGAGCAAAGTCTACAAAGTGCTTAAGCTCTAAAAAAATATAGGATAAAAAATTTAGGAGGGAAAAATGCAAAAACGTAAATTGGGAAAAAGCGGTCTGGAAGTTTCGGCTCTCGGGCTCGGCTGCATGGGAATGAGCATTGCCTACGGTCCGCCTGCAGACAAGAAGAAGATGATCGCTTTTATAGGCAAAGCCGTCGAACTCGGCGTCACATTCTTCGACACTGCCGAGCTTTACGGCCCCTACACAAATGAAGAACTCATTGGCGAAGCTTTGGCTCCGTTTCGCGGGAAAGTGGCGATAGCCACCAAGTTCGGGATCAAGCTCGATCCCAGCGGGCAGCAGGTTCAGGACAGTCGGCCCGAACGCATCAGGCAGAGTGTCGAGGGCTCGCTCAAGCGGCTCAAGGTCGATACCATCGATCTCTACTATCAACATCGTGTTGACCCGGATGTGTCGATCGAGGACGTGGCAGGAACGGTGAAGGATCTGATCCGGCAAGGGAAGGTCAAGCACTTCGGCCTTTCTGAACCGGGAGTGAAGACGATCCGCCGCGCACATGCGGTCCAGCCTGTCACTGCCATCCAGAGCGAATACTCGCTGTGGTGGAGACACCCTGAGGAGGAATTGTTACCGACGCTCGAGGAACTCGGAATCGGGCTCGTTCCATTCAGCCCCCTTGGTAAAGGCTTCCTCACGGGCAAGATCGACGAGAAGACGGAGTTCGAGACCGACTTCCGTAACATCGTTCCTCGCTTTACACCGGAGGCCCGGAAAGCGAATCAGGCCCTGGTTGATCTGCTTCGCACGATTGCAGACAGGAAAAAAGGGACCCCCGCTCAGATAGCACTCGCCTGGCTGCTCGCTCAGAAGCCGTGGATCGTTCCTATCCCGGGGACCACAAAGCTTTCGCGCCTGGAAGAGAACATCGGAGCAGTTGCAGTCGAACTTACACCGGATGACCTTCGTGAGATCGATAGCGCCGCCTCGAAGATCATAATCCAAGGGGCCCGGTACCCCGAAGCCCTGGAAAAAAGGACCAGTCTCTAATCGGTAGAATGGAGGAAAAAGCAATGACAATGAATGTACGAGGTTACGCAGCACAGTCCGCCAAGGATGCCCTGGCTCCATATCGCTTTGAACGTCGCGATCCGCGGCCTGACGACGTGATTATCGAGATACTCTACTGTGGCGTATGCCACTCGGATTTACACACTGTCCGCAATGACTGGGCTAGTTGGTTTCCCACTACGTACCCGGTCGTGCCTGGCCATGAAATCATCGGTCGCGTGGTAAGCGTCGGACCGGTTGTCAGCCGCTTCAAGACAAACGATCATGTCGGTGTCGGCTGTATGGTCGATTCCTGCAGGCATTGTGAGGCCTGCGAGCAGGAACAAGAACAGTATTGCGCGGAGATCGCGACATACACCTATAACCATATTGATCGCTATGATCACACGCCCACCTTTGGGGGTTATTCCGAGAAGATCGTCGTGTCGGATAAATTCGTACTGAAGATTCCCGATGGGCTGGATCTCAAAGGGGCAGCGCCATTACTATGCGCCGGGATTACTACCTGGTCGCCACTGCGTCACTGGAAAGTGGGTAAGGGCAGCAAGGTTGCGGTTATCGGCCTCGGTGGACTCGGTCATATAGCGCTGAAACTGGCGAAAGCGCTGGGCACTCATGTCACGCTCTTTACCCGTTCGTCGGGCAAAGAGAAGGACGCGCGTCGCCTGGGTGCGCACAATGTTGTCCTCTCCACCGATAAAAGTCAGATGGCGTCTATACAGGGTCAGTTCGATCTGATTATTGATACCGTACCCTATGTTCATGATCTTAATCTGTATCTGCCGTCACTGACGATCAACGGCACGCTGGTGCTTCTCGGATATCTGGGCGATCTAGAGCCGCTCCTGAGCTCTGTTCCGTTGGTAATGGGGCGGAGATCGGTCGCAGGGTCCGTCATCGGTGGCATTGCCGAAACCCAGGAATTGCTCGATTTCTGCGGCAAGCATGGCATCACTTCCGATGTCGAAGTGATCAAGATTCAGGATATCAATAAAGCGTATGAACGCATGTTGAAAAGCGACGTGAAATACCGCTTTGTGATCGATATGGAGTCGCTCAAAGCTTAATGCCGAGGAGGTTGTTATGAAAAGTGTCACGGTTTTAATAGGATCTGGGTCGATAGGTGTTGCAATCGCGCGCAGAGTGAGCGCTGGAAAACACATTCTGCTTGCTGATTTAAAAAAAGAGAATGCGGACGCCGCAGCCGCAGTTTTAAGTAACGCAGGATTTGAAGTCAGCACGGCGACCGTCGATGTATCCTCGCGCGAAGCAGTTAAGAGCCTTGCTCAGAAGGCTGCAACACTCGGAGATGTGACAGGAGTCATCCACGCTGCCGGAGTTTCACCCTCGCAAGCTTCGCCGGAGGCTATTTTGTCGGTTGATGTGTATGGCACTGCGCTTGTGCTTGAGGAATTTGGAAATATCATAGCGCGCGGAGGTTCCGGTGTGGTCATTGCCTCGCAATCTGGTCATCGCCTAGGCGCTCTTACAAATGAACAAAATAAACTTCTCGCCACCACCCCAGCCGATCAGCTTTTATCGCTTCCGATGCTTCAGCCTGATCAAGTGAAGGATTCCTTACACGCTTATCAACTTTCAAAACGCGGGAACGCTTTGCGGGTGATGGCTGAAGCTGTCAGATGGGGTAAGCGCGGCGCGCGAATCAATACGATTAGTCCGGGGATTATTATCACACCACTCGCGAAAGATGAGCTAACCGGTCCTCGCGGAGAAGGTTACCGTCGCATGATTGAGCTTTGCCCCGTAGGGAGAGCGGGCACGTCTGACGAGGTTGCCAATGTCGCAGCCCTTCTCATGGGTCCTGAAGGTACGTTTATCACGGGAAGCGATTTTCTGATGGATGGTGGAGTTACGTCTTCGTATTTCTTTGGTGAGCTTGCTCTGTGAGGAGCAGCCGCCGGATCGGTCTACTGCGTTACGGCGAACGCGAGTTTAAATTACAGATATGAAAAGAGGGAGGCATGAAAAAGATATTTTTTGTTCTACCGATCATCGCCATATTCCTTGTATTTATGGGTGTTCGGGTTCAAATAGATTCTGCCGCAACGGAAATCAGTCCGTCGAAGTCGGGAAAGACAAGTCAAGAGAAAGCACTACCACCTTCAGGAACCAAAAGGATTCTGGTGGCCTATTTTTCCCGCAGTGGCAACACTCGTGAAATTGCCAATCAGATTCACAAGAGCGTGGGCGGCGTTATTTTTGAAATTCAGGCCGTAAATTTCTATCCTGATGATTATGAAGAGCTTAAAAAACAAGCAAAGCAGGAGCTGGTTTCCGGATACAAACCGGCATTGAAAACAAAAGTTGAGAATATCAAGTCATATGATTTGGTTTTCATAGGCTACCCTATTTGGTGGGGTACGTTTCCCGCTCCGGTAAGAACTTTTTTATCGGAATACGATTTATCGGGAAAAATTATTGTACCGTTTTGCACACACGCTGGAGGCGGTCTGGGACAAAGCATTACGGATATCTCAAAACTTTGCCCAAAATCGACCTTGCTGGATGGTGTTGCCATTTGGGGAAGGGATGTGAAAGGCGCGCAAAACGAAGTATCAGGGTGGTTGCGAAAAATTAAAATCACGAAATAAGAAGATCAAATTAACAAACAAATCGGGATTAATAATATGGAGAACGAAATAGATGAGTAAAAAAGTATTAGTGTTGTCTGCCAGTCCGAGAAGGGGTGGAAATTCTGATCTACTGTGCGAACAATTTATGAAAGGAGGGCAGCAGGCCGGACACCATACAGAAAAGATTTTTTTAAAGGATAAAAAAATCAATTACTGCAGGGGATGCGGTACCTGTCAGGGTAATGGAGGCACGTGTGTTCAGAAAGATGATATGGCTGAAGTCCTCGATAAAATGATAGATGCCGATGTGATCGTGATGGCGACACCTGTATACTTTTATACCATGAACGCACAGATGAAGACACTGATTGACAGAACCTGCGCTCGTTATACCGAAATCAGAAATAAGGATTTTTATTTCATCGTAGCAGCTGCCGACAGCAGCAAGCGGGCAATGGAGAGGACTTTGGAAGGATTCAGGGCATTCACATCCTGTTTGAGCCGAGCAAAAGAAAAGGGGATCATCTACGGAACCGGTGCATGGAAAATTGGAGACATTAAAGGAAGCAAGGCGATGACCCAGGCATATGAAATGGGGAAAAAAGTATAGAGAGGAGTATTAAGTGAGGCAAATCGCATTACTTATAAAGAAGAAAATAGGATGGAGGAGAAGTGCGATATGTATACGCTTCTTGATCGCTCTTTTGTGTATTTACATCAGCCTGGAAGCAGGAGACCAGCAGCAGCTCCAAGAGAAAGAGAGGACCCCAACAATGGAACTTAATTGAAGAAATCAAACCAGAGGATTGGGCAGAGAAGGGCTATAAGCCGGATATTATTAACAACTCGGAGAAGCTGTACAAGAAACCAGGATATAACCCATTTGAATAGCACAGGAATCGACTAGATAAAAGGAAAGGTGATGCACATGACAAACAGTAACGAACAAAAAGCGATAGATGACTTAAAGGCTATAGCACCGGAATTTGCGAAACTTACACAAGACTTTCTTTTCGGTGATATTTGGAAACGCCCCGGACTATCGCAGCGCGATAAAAGCTTAATTACTGTCACATGCTTAATTGCGCTGAATCGTATTGAGCAAATAGATTTTCATCTTAAAAAGGCTTTTGAAAACGGTCTCACGAAGGAAGAACTTGTGGCTGCAATTACGCATATTGCATTTTACGCCGGGTGGCCCACCGCAGCCTCTGGGTTTGTTCACTTGAAAAAAGTAATTGATCAGCAATAAATTGATTGAGGAAAAAATTTGAGTTCAAAGGCCTGGTAAATTTCTAAGTCTTTAGCAAAGGCCACTGATTTCTCAATCAGTGGCCTTTTCGTGCAAGTGATTGATCTTACCAATGATCGCCGGCATTCTATGGCCGGATATGCTGTAGCGCACGAGACTATCGCATCAGCTTAATATGATATCCACCTTTTCACCTACACCGATGTTAAAGTTTAATGATGCATTCCCTTTGTTTACAAAGAATTCAAGATAACCGAAGCTGTTTATCAAAGAATAGAGCCCCTTGTCTTCAGCTTCCGAATAAAAGTTTTTCAACGGCGCTTCTATACCTTTCACCACAATCTTCGGTTTCTTCAGTTGATTACCGCCGGAAGGGACATCTATTTTTTGGGCGGGTACGTTGGTTATGACATTCCCGAAATGGTCTATATAGATAACTTCACCCTCGATCATATTTTCGGACGAAGCCACCGGTTCGGGCATCTTCATTGTTACGTAATCGGTGACGGGGTCTCCGAATTTCATTATATTAATTCCCTTGGACAGCCATCCGGCCACGGGTGCAAATACATCTCTGCCGTGAAAGGTCGAACTCTTACCGGGAAGGAAGTAATGCTCGGCGGTTATGTTGATAACGGTGAAGCTTTGGCTCAGGGAATAAATACGTGAAAATATACCGTTGTCGGGTCCTACAAAGTAATTGTAATCCGCGGCAACAAGGATGGGCCTGCGCGGAGAACCCACACTCGGGTCTACTACCACAACATGTATTGTATTATGAGGGAAAAATGTAAAGCTTGTTCCGATTGTGAAGGCTGCTTCGAGAATATTTTGCGGATTTATTTCATGTGTAATGTCTAAAACAACGGCCAAAGGATTTATGGAGGTTATGACGCCTTTCATTATTCCCACGAAAGGGTCTTTATAACCGAAGTCACTTGTTAATGTTATTATGGGACGATTTTCCATCGAGACCGCCGATTATGTCTTTAACATAACTTATACCCTTTTTTTCTAAATATGTCCATATGCCGTTTATGATCTCCACGGTCGCAGAAGGGTTCAAGAAATTTCCGGTGCCTACCTGCACTGCGGAAGCGCCTGCAAGCATAAACTCTATCGCATCTTCAGCTTTTATAATGCCGCCTATGCCGATGACAGGAATTTTTATCGATCTTGACGCCTCCCATACCATCCTGACTGCAATAGGTCTGATAGCAGGGCCTGATAAACCTCCGGTTATGTTCGCGAGTTTCGGTTCCCACGTTTCTATATCAACGGCCATTCCGGGTATAGTATTGATCAATGATATGGCATCGCTTCCCGACTCTTCCGCAACTCTCGAAAACCCGGGGATATCGGATACACTGGGGGAAAGTTTTGTAACCAGAACGGAATTTTTTACAGACTGTTTTACTTTTGATACAAGTTTGGCAAGCGCCTTCTTATCGGTGCCGAAGGCGATCCCTCCTTTTTTCACATTCGGGCAAGAGACATTCAACTCTACGGCATCCACACCCGCGTCATCGAGCGCTTTTGAGAGCTTTACATATTCCCCGATGGTATTGCCCAGGATGTTGACAATCACTTTTGTGTCGAATTTTCTCAGGTAGGGCAGTTTCTCTTTCAGGAATCTTTTCAGTCCGATATTCTGAAGGCCGATTGCATTCAGCATGCCGCATGGAGTTTCACATATCCTGGGAGAAGGGTTACCCGCCATGGGCCCTAATGATATTCCTTTAACAACGACAGCGCCGAGCAGGTTCAGGTCTACAAACTCCGAATATTCCTCGCCATACCCGAAAGTCCCGGAGGCCGTCATAACCGGGTTTTTCAGCCGTAAGTGTCCTATGTTAACAGTAAGGTCCATATCAAATAAGGATATAAGGTTGCCCTTGAGCGGCTTTTTTCGCTGATAAGCGAAAACCTCGGAGGTCCCGAAAGCTTTCGGGACCGAGAATGAGCGAAAGGGGAAGCTTATATCCTTTATAAAAAGTTAATTTTCCCACACAATCTCCTCAAACGGGAAAACAGGGCCTTCCTTGCACACCCGTTTGTAGCCGCTGACTGTATTAACGGCGCATCCGAGGCATGCTCCGAACCCGCAGGCCATATTCTCTTCCAGTGACGCATATCCTCTTATATTTTTATCGGCGGCAATCTTTGACAATGCCTTAAGCATAGGCTTCGGGCCGCAGGCGTACATGACATAAGATGTATCAGCAATGGAATGAGAAGATAGAAAATCATTTACAATGCCGTCAACCATTCCTTTCTTTCCGAAGGAGCAGTCATCCGTGCAGATGAGCAGTTCATTCCCAGATTTTTCCAACTCGGCAAGCATAAGAAGTTCTTTCCTGTTCTTTGCGCCGTAGACTAAATACGCTTTTCCCGAATACGCTTCAGCCAAAGAAAAAATGGATGCTATCCCTGTACCGCCGGCAACTAATAATGGGGTCTTACCGTTTCCCGGTTTGGGGTATCCTGTGCCGAGTGGTCCGATTATGTTCACTATTCCGCCGCGTCTGAAATCCTTCATTAAGGATGTGCCTTTCCCAATTACCGTATAGATAAACTGGATTGTCTCCGATGTTCTCCTGAAATAACTGAAAGGCCTTTTCAGCAGCGGGTCGTATGTATTGCCTGTTTCTATCATATAGAACTGTCCCGGAGCGGGCTCAATTACAGGGGCCAGAGGTTCTGTTATAAGAAGATTGTTTTTGCTGTTTAAAGGGAGGTTATCGGTAATTTTTGCCTTGAAGTTTCTATTCAAATCTTATCTCTAATATCTCATACTCCAGGGTCTTCGCGGGGGCTTTAATAATAACTTCATCGCCGATCTCTTTGTTCAGTAAGGCCTTTCCGACAGGAGAGCTTATGGAAATCCTTCCGTTCTTAACATCCGCTTCGTCGGGTCCGACGAGCATGAAAATTCTTTCCTCGTTACTGTCGAGGTCAAGTACCTTGACCTTTGCCCCGAAGGCGGTCTTGCTCTGGGAAATTCTTGACGGGTCTATGACATCCGAGAGGGCAAGCTTTGTTTTCAGCTCCTGTATCTTTCCCTCTATAAAAGACTGCCTTTCCTTTGCCGCATGGTATTCCGCGTTTTCGGAAAGATCGCCGTGCGCCCTCGCTTCTGAAATGTCCTTTATATTATTCGGCCGTTCGATCTTCAGAAGCTTTTGAAGCTCATCCTGCATCTTATGATATCCGTCAGGCGTGATCGGCATTCTTTTGAGCAAATTATTTCCCTCCCTGAATGAATTAATTTAACACTTTTATGGTAAATTTTTCTATATTAGATATCATCACGGATGTCAACAAAATTCCAGAACAATTAAAGGAGCAAGCCATGCGATTTTCGAAGATGCTTATACCGACATTGAGGGAAGTCCCTGCCGACGCAGAGGCAATAAGTCATATACTCATGTTAAGGGCTGGCTATGTGAGACAGCTTGCAGCCGGACTTTATATTTCCCTGCCGCTCGGCCTCAGGGTCACAAGGAAGATACACAGAATCTTGCGCGAAGAGATGGCCGCCATAGGCGCGCAAGAGATCACGCTGCCCGCGCTGCACCCGGCTGAGATATGGCAGGAGACCGGAAGATGGTATGAGATCGGTGATGAGATGTTCAGGCTGAAGGACAGGTCAGGCCGTGATATGTGTCTCGGCATGACCCATGAAGAGATAATGACGTGGCTTGCCGCGAGAGAAATCCGGTCTTACAGAGACCTGCCTCAGGTCTGGTATCAGGTCCAGACAAAATTAAGGGATGAGGCCAGACCGAAGAGTGGCGTGCTCAGGACAAGAGAATTCATAATGAAAGACAGCTACAGTTTTGACGCTGACGAAGAAGGTCTCGAAAAGAACTATCAGCTCCATGCAGAAGCCTATCACAGGATCTTTTCAAGATGCGGGTTGAAGTATTACATGGTCCACTCGGATCCGGGCATGATGGGCGGCGCGACCTCTCACGAGTTTATGGCCCCGAGCGCGGCAGGTGAAGATGAAGTCGTGCTTTGCGATTCCTGCGGATATGCCGCCAATATGGAACTTGCCCTTTCGAATCCGAAGGCGATAGAAATAATGGATTGGGAGTTGGAAGAGGTCCATACGCCCGAAAAGCGCACTGTTCAGGAGGTATCGAACTTCCTGAAGCTGAAACCCGAATATTTTATCAAGAGCCTGCTGCTTATCACGGACGACGGTCCTGTTCTTGCCCTTATGAGGGGAGATCAGGAGGCACACGAAAAAAAGCTCAACAGGATCATAGGCAGACACAGACCGGCGCAGAAGAGTGAGGTCAAGGAGATACTCGGCGTGGAGGCGGGCTTCATAGGACCTATGGACCAAAAGATCAGGATTATTGCAGATAACTCGATTAAAGAAGGCGTCTATGTAAGCGGCGCTAATAAACAACATTATCATGTGAAAGGAATAAGGCCGGACAGAGATTTTTCCGCCGAATGGCATGATATAACCCTTGCAAGAGACGGGGACTTGTGCGCGAAGTGTAATTCCCCCATAAGGATCGAAAAAGTGATCGAGATAGGCAATATCTTCAAGCTCGGCACAAAATACTCCGTCCCTTTAAATGCGCTCTATCTCGATGAGAAAGGGAGTGAGAAGCCGGTTGTCATGGGAAGTTATGGAATAGGGCCAGCAAGAATCGCTGCGGCTGCCATAGAACAAAACTACGACAAAGACGGGATCATATGGCCTAAGACCATAGCCCCTTTCGATGTTGTTATCCTGCCGTTGAATATGAATGACGCTAAGACGGTCGAGCTGGCCGAGAGATTTTACAGGGAGCTGACGGAGAAAGGTATAGAGGTCCTGATAGATGACCGTGAGGAAAGGGCGGGAGTGAAGTTCAAAGACGCTGATCTCATAGGTATCCCGACCCAAATTATTCTTGGAGAAAAAAACCTGAAAGACGGTCTGGTGGAGATTAAGGACAGGAAGACAAAGGAAACAATAAAGATAAAGATTGAAGAAGTGGTGGAGAGAGTGAAAGCTTAAGTTTATTGACATAAGCAAATCCGGATTCTTATTTAAAAACTAACGAGGAAGATATGGAAGACATGCAATATTGGATACTGAAAAAGGAAAAGTTTAACGACTTCATCTCAAGACTTTCTCAGATGCAGAAGCTGGTTGCTCCTGTTTCAAAGGGGTACAATAACTTTGCATTCGAAGAAGTTACCACGGCCGCTGAGATCTCGCTCGTATATATCCCGACCGTACTGCCGCTGAAGAAATTCTTTATGCCGCAGCGTGAGACCCTACTGAAGTTTAAAACGGCCAAGGGGGCTAACGCTGAAGCCGTTGTCGAATATGAACCGATGACAATCTTCGGTGCTCACACCTGTGATCTTGCCGGTATCCAGTGTCTCAATATGGTATTTTCCGAACGGCCGAAAGATTACAATTATCTGACGCGCAAGCACAAGATAACATTGATCGGATTGGAATGTAATGATTATTGTGATGAATATGCGAGTTGTCATCTGGTAAATGCAAGTTTTCCCAGCGGCGGATACGACCTTTTTTTCACGGATTTGGGGGATTATTTCATCGTCCATGTCAATACCCAGACAGGAGATGACATAGTCGATGCAACCGGATTTTTTGAAAAGGCTGACGGGTCGCATATGAATGATCTGGAAAGATTGCGCGATCATAAGAGAAAAGTGTTCAATAACGAAGTCCCTATAGAAGGCAAGTATATACCGGAATTGTTCGACAGGTCTTTCAGGGCGCCGGTATGGAAAGACCTGAACGAACGGTGCCTGGCATGCGGAAATTGCACGAATGTATGTCCGTCATGCTACTGTTTTGACATACGTGATGAGCTTGATCTGAGCCTGAAACGCGGGGTCAGGTATCGCGTCTGGGATTCCTGTCAGCTTGAACCGTTCGCCAAAGTCGCCGGCGGCATAAATTTCAGGAAAGAGCGCTCAACAAGGCAGAGGCACAGGTATTACCGTAAATTCAGGTATCCCGTCGACAAATTTTCGCGGTTCTTCTGCACAGGGTGCGGCAGATGCACCCGCACATGCATGGCCCGCATCAGCCTTAAAGAGACCCTCAATGAACTGATAAAAGAGAGCGAGGACAGAGTATGGAAAAAGTGGCTTTAAAAGATTCCAGTTATAGATTAAAAAAGGCAAAGATCCTTCATACAAAAAAGCTGACTGCCAATGAAAAGTTTTTTGAGCTAGCGCTCAGAGACGGCAGTTCACTCGACCACGAACCGGGACAGTTTATTATGGTCTCTTTCCCCGGTATCGGAGAAGTACCCATTTCCGTCTGTTCATCTCCCGTGAAACGCGACTCCTTTGATCTCTGTGTCAGGGCTGTCGGCAAAGTCACCAGGAGTCTGCATAAATTAAAGTCGGGAAATGAGATAGACATACGCGGACCTTACGGAAAAGGTTTCCCCATAAGGATCCTCGCTGGGAATGATTTATTGATCATCGCAGGCGGACTGGGTATCGCACCCTTGCGTTCTTTAATTACATATGTCCTCGACAACCGCCGCGATTTCGGAAAAGTCCATATTTTATTTGGCTGCAAGGAGCCAAAGGACATGCTTTTCGGAGATGAGCTTGAAGGCTGGAATAAGCGCACAGACCTCCATTATGCCTGTACGGTGGACCGTGCAGCCCCTGATTGGGCGGGCAATGTCGGTGTAATCACAACGCTGATACCGGGTGTTGATATCGAACCGCAAAGAACGTTTGCTGCAATAGTCGGTCCTCCGGTCATGTATAACTTTGTCATAAAAGAGCTGTTGGCCAAGGGAATTCCCGAGCGTCAGATCCTTTTGTCCTTCGAGCGCAACATGAAATGCGGCAATGGGAAATGCGGCCGCTGCCAGATCCAGAACCTCTATGTTTGCCAGGATGGGCCGGTTTTTAATTATGAACAAATCAAAAACTTGAGCGAGGCGTTTTAGGATGAAGAAACCAAACGTTGGAATTTTCGATTTTGCCTGCTGTGAAGGATGCCAGTTACAGATCGCAAACATGGGCGAAGCTGTCCTGGATGTGCTCGGTTCCATAAATGTTCTGGAATGGAGAGAAGTCATGTCCGAAAAGTGGGGCAAGAACCTGGACATCGCCATCATAGAAGGAAGCATTACAGACCCGCATGCAGTTAAACGCATACAGCAGATACGGAAAAAAGCAAAGGTCCTCATTACCATCGGTTCCTGTGCAACAATAGGCGGGGTAAACGGCATGAAGAACAACTTCGACCTTAATGATATCAGACAGTATGTTTATGGAGGCAGCTACAGGTTCTTCCCGACAGAATTGACAAAGGCCGTTCACCAGGTAGTTAAAGTTGACTATTTTGTCCATGGCTGTCCAATGTATATCCCGGAATTTGTTACGGTTATAAAGGCTGCTTTGCAGGGTGTCCCTTATTATGTCCCCGATTACCCTGTATGTGTTGAGTGCAAACTTAATGAGAATGTATGTATGTATGACAGAAAAGTCACATGCCTCGGCCCTGTTACAAAGGCCGGATGCAACTCATGGTGCATAAATAACGGTAATATCTGTTACGGCTGCCGCGGCATGGTCAGCAACCCTAATGAAAAAGGGGCTAAGGACGTGCTGGCTAAATACAGGATCCCTATGGAACTTATATTGAACAAAATGAATATGTACAACAAATGCAGGGAGCTCGGCTAATATGAAAAAAAACGTGAGTATAAATGTTGAATACCTTACAAGGGTTGAAGGGCATGGAAACATTGTTATCAATGTAAAAGACGGAAAAATAGAAACCTGCCGTCTGGACATAGTCGAAGCGCCCCGGTTTTTTGAAGGCATACTCCGTGGCCGTTCCATATTCGAAGCCCAGCATATCACGAGCAGGATCTGCGGTATCTGTGCCTGCGGACATACCCTCGCCTCAATACAGGCAGCGGAGGATGCCCTCGGCATCACTCCGACTGAACAGACAATAAAACTGAGGAAACTTTTGCTTCACCTCGAAATACTCGACAGTCACATTCTGCATATATATCTTTTAGTCGCCCCCGACCTGCTTGGAGTCAAAAGTTTTGCCCCGTTGATCAGCAGTCACAATGAAGTTGTCCGCAGGGCTTTACGGATGAAAAAGACCTGTAACGACCTCTGCGATGTTCTTGTTGGCCGCCATGTGCATCCGATATCTGCGATTGTCGGCGGGTTTACAAAATTACCACGATCTAAAGATCTGGACGCAATGCTCAATATGCTCACCGGTATGAGGGCTGATATGGAAGCGACCGTAGAATTGGCTGCTTCGCTGAGATTCCCTGAATTCGAGCGTGACACCGAATATGTGGGACTTGTGAGCGATGACGCTGAATATCCTCTGTTAATGGGAGATATCGGTTCTACAGACGGCGTAAGAATGAATAAAAAAGATTATAAGAATATTACCAATGAGTTTATCGTCCCTCACTCCTCTGCCAAACATGCAAAGCTCAGCAGGGAATCATATGCAGTAGGCGCATTGGCCCGGTTTAATCTGAATGCTGAAAAGCTGCATCCAAAGGCCAAACAAGTGGCCTCTGCTGTGGGACTGAAGCCTAAATGCATTAATCCCTATCTGAATACTGTTGCACAATTAATAGAAAGTGTTCATTGTCTTGAAGAGGCAATAGCTATTGTAGAGGATTTGAAGAGCAAGCCCGTAAATTACGATGAGGAAATCGTTGTCGGGCTGAATGAGCAGCACAGGATTCCCGTAAGAGCCGGCAACGGCGTGGGAGCAGTAGAAGTCCCAAGAGGTATCCTCTTCCACAATTATCAGACCGATGAAAATGGGATCATTGTAAATGCCAATTGTATTATCCCTACAAATCAGAACACCGGCAATATTGAGTACGATATGATGAAACTTGTTCCTGAGATTCTTGATAAAAGTGAAGAGGAAATGGCCCTTGCTATTGAAATGCTGGTCAGGGCCTATGACCCCTGTATCTCATGTTCAACCCATCTTTTGGATATCAGGTTTGTGAACAACAAAGAATAATTTTATCGGCTTTTATTGCTATTTTTCCGAATCTTTTTCTGCAAAAAATTTCGATAGAAATTCAGCGTCTTTTGGGGGCAAATCAAATTTCAGGCAGGCCTCGCCTACCAGCTTGGACAGGCCTGCGCCGGGGTTTTCGAGCCGCTCATCCGATATCCATTTGACCGCCCTTCTCAATTGTTCACCTTCCGGTAGAATGCTCATTATTTTCCTCCTTTGAGATAAGTTTTATTTTCAAAAAATCATATGCCCGACAACTCCCGTATTTAAGTGTGATATATAAAATTATATCAGATTATAACCTACACTATTCACAAGATTGCCGACAGATACATTATTTAAGCGGTTATATTCTTTCGAAGAAAGAATTTACCTCGGAGGCCCGATTCGTACCGGGCCGAGAATGAGCGAGAAAATTCTGCTCCCGGTGTAATGGCCCATGCCAAGAATAGTTATGATCAATGCGCTGAATCTTCCTCTGGGGGAAGCGAGTATTTCAGGACCGATCTTTTTTTCCTCTTCGCCTTTTGCTTTTTTATCTTTTCCCTTTTAATCCCCTCCGGTGTTGTGTCCTCTGACAATCCCTCAATCCTTTTAATAAGCTCCCTGCGTGCAAGAAAGCGGTTGATCGACTGGCTCCTGTCTTTCATGCACTTCACTTCAATACCGGTCGGGATGTGTTTTAGATAGACGCAGGTCGATGTTTTATTGACATGCTGTCCGCCTTTTCCCGAAGAACGGACAAATTTTTCCTCGAGGTCCTTTTCGTGGATGTTGAGCGCTGCCATCCTTTCCCCCAGCCATCTGTTCTTTTCTTCGCTGACTGCAAAGGTTGTCATAAGTATTTGTTTTTCCCTTAATATTATTTGACAGCTATAACTAAGAATGGCTTATAATTTTGGTGATTGGATATTATAATTAAAACAATGAAAGATATTATAAGAATACTGCCGAATACCTTTATCCCATTGTTTGTCGCGATGAATGTGTTCATGCTCATCCCGATTTTTATATCGATGACCAAAGAGATGACGACACCTAAGAGGCAGAAAGTCATATTGGACTCGATACTTACCGCTATTATTGTCAGTGTTTCATTCATAGCACTGGGAGAGGTGATCTTTAAAATCCTGGGGATCACCGCGGATGATTTCAAGATTGCCGGAGGCCTTTTGCTCCTTGTGCTGGCGATCCTCGATCTCACGCATCACATTGAAGAACGGATGAAACCCGATGTCAAGATGGGTGTTGTGCCTATCGGCGTCCCTTTAATTGTCGGGCCCGCCGTGCTCACCAATATTCTCTTGCTCGTGGACCATTACGGCATCTTGCCGACGATCGTTTCTTTAGTGCTCAATCTCTTTATTGTCTGGATATCATTAAAGAACGCCGACGGAATCATAAAGATCGTTGGAAAGGGCGGGATAGTCGGGATATCCAAGGTCATGGCTTTGCTTCTTGCGTCTATTGCGATTATGATGATAAGGCTCGGCATTGAAAACATCATAAAAATAAGTATAAAAGGCTGAAAGGAGACCGCACTGTGCTTATCGGTATTATGTCGGACACCCATGACAATCTGGTTCTTGTAAAAAAAGCTATCGGATTGTTCAATGACAGAAAGGTTGGATATGTCATACATGCGGGGGACTACACATCACCCTTTACCCTGAAACTCTTTAAGGCGTTGAAATGCAAATATGCAGGCATATTCGGTAATAACGACGGAGACAAGTTGCTTCTCTCAGAGAGGGCTGAGGGAAATATTCATAATCAGCCCTATATTTTTACGCTGGAAGGCAAAAAAATTGTCGTAATGCATGAGCACAACGTTGCCGATGCGCTTGCCGACAGCGGACATTTTGACCTTGTCATCTATGGACACACTCATAAGCCCGAAGTCAGGAAAGTCAATAATACCCTGGTCGTAAATCCCGGCGAAGTGGGTTCATGGCTCTACGGTGAACCGACGGTGGCATTGGCGGACCTGGATAAAATGGAAGCGGAGATCATAGGACTTTAAACATCAATCCTTGTCAACCCTGCCTCTTCCGCCAGTTCTATGGCTTTGCCATATTCCTGGGCGGTGATCCTTCTGTCGAGGGGAGGGTGGCCGGATGCCTTGTAACAGGGATGGTACTGGTCCATGATATTTATAAGGGTATTTTTTGAAATCCCGGCGATAAATTTTACCACTTCTTCAGTGCCCGCAATTCCTCCGGGCAATACAAGGTGCCTTACGAGCAGCCCTTTGAGTGCGATACCTTTGTTGTCTATCAATAGATCACCAACCTGTCTGTGCATTTCTTTGAGCGCGGCCTTTGCGGCTTCAGGATATCCTTCCGCCCTGGAATACTTGAGGGCCATCGCCGGGTCCATATATTTGAAATCGGGCATATAGATATCGACAATCCCATCGAGGATCTCTAATGCGTGGAGAGATTCGTATCCTCCGCAATTGTAGACGAGTGGAAGTTTCAGCCCTTTTTCGGAAGCGATCAGGAGGGACCTGAGTATTGCCGGCATCTGGTGCGTCGGCGTAACAAGGTTTATGTTGTGACAACCTTCCTTCTGGAGCGCAAGCATGACATCAGCGAGCTTTTCAAAAGATACCTCCACGCCTTCTCCAAGTTGGCTTATAGAATAGTTCTGGCAGAATATGCATCCGAGATTGCAATGGCCCATAAAGATTGTGCCTGAACCGAATCGCCCCACCAATGGCTTTTCCTCGCCGAAATGAGCGCCATAGCTTGATATGAAGGGCTTGCTCCCGGTTTTGCAGAATCCTTTCTCTCCAGCAGTCCTATCAACCTTACAGTTCCTCGGACAAAGGGTACAATCTTTCAGAATCTCCTCCGCCTCCCTGAACCTATCAGCCAATACGCCCGGAGGAAGCCGGAGATAGGCCGGAGTGAATGAATAAGTGTCCATATTTTTAGTTTACTGTGAAGTAGAAAAATAGGGAAGGTCAGGTGCGATGCAAGGAGCTATTTAACAAGTGACTCTATTTATCCAAAGGGCTCCGCACCCCTAAAATATTCTTTGTTGCGACGTGCGTATAGATCATGGTTGTCTGGAGATTGGTGTGCCCTAAGAAAGGCAAAACTGCAAGATTACGAAAACTACATAATTGAAAGACGAATTAACGACATATTCGGACTTTAACATCGCGCTACACTGGAGCGGCGTGAAACTACCCACGCCTCCCAGTGAGCTTGCGCGTTATGCCGGAAAATAATCAATTGACAGAAACACAAAACCAGAGGTATGATATAAAGTAATACTGGAGGTGTTTTTATGGGCAAAACAAAAATTGCGATAACGTTGGATGAACAGTACATTGATCAGCTGGATACATTTGTTAGTAAACATATTTTTCAAAATCGCAGCCAGGCTATTCAGGAGGCTGTAAAGGAAAAACTTGCGCGGATAAAACGCACCCGTCTTGCAAAAGAATGCGCGAAGCTTGATCCGACCTTTGAAAAGGCAATGGCGGATGAAGGATTAACTGAGGATCTGAGCCAATGGCCCGAATACTAAGGGGTGACATTCGATGGGCCGATTTGAACCCTGTACGTGGCCGCGAGCAAGCAGGCTTACGGCCTGTTTTGATTTTAAGCCAGGATATTTTTAATGAAAGGTCGGGGACGGTTATTGCCGTGGCTTTAACCAGTCAGCCTCAGAAAGCAGGATTTCCATTGACTCTTGAATTAAAAACATCAAATTTACCTAAAGAGTCATGGGTAAAAATAAGCCAGATTCGGACGCTTTCCGTCGGGAGAATTGGAAAAATAATCGGAAGAGCTTCTCCTGAGGAAATAGAACAGGTTGTGGACGGATTGAATGAGATTATAGGCGCATAACAAATCACTCGTGCGGTCTTTCACTACGTCGCACAGTTCAGTCGTTAGAAAAACAATAAAAGAGGATACCACTTATGAACCAAGTAATTGAAACAATTATGAAAAGAAGATCTGTCCGGCTTTAAGAATCAAAGCCAATCCCTGAGAAAATCTTGCAAACTTTAATCGATGCAGGCAATGCAGCCCCAACAGGCGGAAATGCACAAAACTGGAGATTTGCTCTGCTTGAAGAAGAAAAGAAAGGGGACCTCAGAGGTGTGCATGTTTATAAGTTCAAAATCACATCTATCCGGTATCTCCTTTCATACCGAATGATTAAAGCCGGCTTGGAATTAATCATGATTGGTCCGCACGAAAATTATTATCGCGAACTCAAAGGTTATTTGAAACGAAGATAAAAAAAGTAACGTTCGCGGGTTCAGGCTTGCGATTATGCAAATAGAATTAGCCCTCAAGACAGTAAAAAAGCGGGTGGCCCAATGTTATAATCAAAACGAGGATGACAGATAAGGATTATTATAAGGTCCTCGGCGTAGATGAAAAGGCCGCTGCCGAGGATATTAAGAAAACCTACCGCAAATTGGCTTTTCAGTATCACCCCGATAAAAACCCGGGCAGTGAAGAGATGATGAAGGAGATCAACGAGGCCTATGCGGTCTTGTCCGATCAGAAGAAGAGAGAGGCCTATGATTCTTTCAGGCATACATACGGTGCATCTGCAAGAGATTTGTTCAGACAGCGCTATGCAGAGCAGGACATCTTCAAAAATTCCGACATTTATCAGATTTTCGAGGAGTTGAGCAAGGCATTCGGTTTCAGTAGGCCGGAGGACATCTTCAGCCGCGGCAATTTCTACGGAAACCAATATAAGACCTTTGAATTTAAAGGCCCCGGAGTCTTCGGAAAGGGTACGTTTTTTTTCCGGCAGATGCCGACCGGTAACCGGGAGCATATGACAGGTCCACAGTTTCAAACGGAAGATACGGCCACGCGGCGGTCTTCTTTCTCATCCAGTCTTTTGCTGAAAGGACTGGGTCTGTTTCAGAAACATATGGCAAAAAAATACGGGCTGGAAATACCGGAAAACGGCAGGGACTTGTATGACGTGATAAAAATTACGCCTGAGGAATCCGCAATGGGGAGTAAGGTCGGGTACCAGTACTCGAGAGGCGACAATCCCCGGGACCTTCTGGTCAAGATTTCTGCCGGAATACGAGACGGGCAAAAAATAAAACTTAAAGGTTTGGGTGAAGAAGGAAAGAATGGCGGGACAGCCGGAGACCTTTACCTAAAAGTCAAAATTCGCATCCCGCTTCTTAAAAAGATATTGGCGTTCTTTAAATAGGGATAATTAACTCACACTATTCAAAAGATTGCCGACAGATGCAGTATTTAAGCGGATTTAAATTCTTTCGAAGAAAGAATTTGCCTCGGAGGCCCGATTTGTACCGGGCCGAGAATGAGCGTAAATACTGTATTTGTCGGCACCCGAAAATTTATGAATTAAGTGGGTTAAATATCTTTTACTTCATAACTGCGCCGTTGCCCGCGGAACTGACCAGCTTAGCATACCTGGACAAATAGCCTTTTGTAATCTTCGGTTTCAGCGGCTTCCATTTATTCATTCTCTCTTTTATCTCTTTACCGGATAAAAGGACATCTATCTTTCTTGCGGCAATGTCTATCTTTATCCTGTCCCCGTCCTTCAGTATGGCTATTACTCCGCCTTCCATTGCTTCAGGGGATATATGCCCTATGCACGGTCCTCTCGTACCGCCGGAGAATCTTCCATCGGTTATCAGAGCGACCGATTCACTTAACCCCATACCTGCAATGGCCGCAGTCGGCGAAAGCATCTCACGCATGCCGGGGCCACCTTTGGGGCCTTCATATCTGATGACAACGACATTGCCGGGCTTGATCTTTCCGTTCATGATCGCCTTCATGGCTTCTTCTTCTGAATTGAAGACCTTTGCGTCGCCTTCAAATTTCATCATGTTCCGGCTTACGGCAGACTGCTTGACGACCGCGCCGTCGGGCGCAAGATTTCCCCTCAATATCGCGATGCCTCCTTCCTTGTGGTAGGGCTTGTCCAGCGGTCTTATGACATTTTCGTCGACTATCGTTGCCGACGCGGTGATCTCGAATATTTTCATCCCGCTTACGGTCGTATTGTTGTTCAAGCTTTTACCAAGTCTTTTCATGACAGCGGGGATTCCGCCCGCCCAATCGAGGTCTTCGAGATAATGTTCGCCGCCCGGAAGCATATTGGCGATATGGGGCGTCTTTTTGCTGAGTATATCAAACGTCTCCAGCGGCAATTCAACGCCTGCATCATGGGCTATCGCGGGAATATGAAGTACGGTATTCGTCGAGCCGCCGAGGGCGAGGTCCACCATGATGGCGTTCTCAAAGGCCTTTCTCGTCATGATCTTTCTTGCCGTAACATTTTTCTTTATGAGGTCTACGATGCGCATTCCGCTTGCAAAGGCAATCCTTCTTTTATCGGCAGAGACCGCGAGAGCCGTAGCGCATCTCGGAAGGCTCATCCCGAGCGCCTCGGTAACACACGCCATGGTATTTGCCGTATACATGCCCTGGCACGAGCCTGCGCCCGGACACGCGCATAGTTCGAGGGCTTCAAGCTCGGCATCCTTTATCAGTCCCTTTTTATACTTGCCTATTGCTTCAAATGTGTCGTTTACGAGAGATAACCTTCTCCCTCCCATGCGCCCGGATAACATCGGTCCGGCAGTGACAACTATTGCCGGGATGTCTATTCTTGCAGCCGCCATAAGCATTCCAGGGGTTATCTTGTCGCAGTTTGTGAGGAGCACAAGGCCGTCGAACTGGTGGGCCTGCGCGACGGTCTCTACGAGATCGGCGATCAGTTCGCGTGAAGGCAGGGAATAATGCATGCCGCTATGCCCCATGGCAATACCGTCGCAAATACCGGGGATCCCGAAAAAGAAGGGATATCCTCCGCCGGTATGCACCCCTTTTTCAATGTACCGCTCAAGGTCCCGCATACCGATGTGCCCAGGGATAATATCGGTGAAACTTGTCGCTACGCCGATGAAAGGTTTTTTCATCTCGCTTTTCGGCAGGCCTGTAGCGTAAAGCAGCGCCCTGTGCGGGACGCGCTCCAGCCCTTCTTTTATTGTCTTGCTCCTCATAAATACCCCCAATAGTTATATAAATAAAAACTGAGAAATATGAAATGAGACAAAAATCTCTTATTGCTCAATTCCAACTTCTCAGTTCTTATTTCTGTTTCTAATTCAGTGTTTGAGTTTTCTTATGCTCTCGTACCAGCTCCGCCATTCTGTCTTTTCTCGCGAGTTTCTGTTTCTGGATCCTTTTCCGTTCTATTTCTTCTTCAGCGGTAAGGTAACGCTTGCTGTCGATCTCTGAAAGAAGGCCGTCAAGATTCCTGTGCTCCTCGCTGAGCTTTTTGAATTCATCATTTTCCTTTTTTAAGAATTCAACAATCTCGTTCTCTTTCATTTTACCCTCCTGTAAATAGATTTATAGATTTGTTTTTTGCATGGTCCGGATAAAATTGTCTTATTACAAAAAAACATTTGAGGCCTTTTTCCTATAAAATTATATCTCCTGAATAATCCTTTCTGCAAGTTTATGAGAATTATCTATACAGTCGTTGACGCTGATCCCGCGATAGGCATTCCCGGTTATGTAAAATCTTTTAAATTTGACGATACAGGACTGTATCGTTTTAAGTCTTTTTTCGTGTCCCGGAGAATATTGGGGGATACCTTTTTTATGTGTGTAGACCTTCGCAAAATCAGGCTGTATCTTCAAGTCCATGATACCGTTTAACTCGTCCATAACTACGTTTATCAAATTTTCTTCAGACTGAAGCGCAAGCTCAGAATCTCCTGACCCCTCCCAGCATGCTCCTGAGCAGCACATGACCCTCGGGCGCTCTATTTGGAAAAATGCTTGAATCCCACAAGGTCCCGAGTATCTTTCTGCCTTCCCTATTAGGGATCAAAAACCCGAACCCGTCAAGTGAGCGTTTTATCCTGTCACGTCTGTAACCGAGGCAGACTACTGAAATTGATGGATAGTAGATTTCTCCGAGCGTTGAGGAAAGCTGTTTGTCAAAGTCTTTTGTCATTTCTGAAGATTCGAATGCAGGCGTTGCAAGGACAACGGCCTCCGTCTCGATGTTCGAACCATCGGACAAGTGGACAACATAAGAGTCCTTTGTTTTGTCGATTGAGACCGCCCTGGCTCCGGTCTTTAGCCTTTCTCCCATATAATCCGATAGAGCATTGATCATTGTTTCCATCCCGCCCAGGAAAGAAGTAAGTGTCCCTCCGGGACCTGCCCCCACTTTTTTGCCAGTTTTTTTCGCCTCTCTCTGGAGTTTTATCAAAGCCCTTATAAGACTTCCGTATTTCTGTTCAAGTTCATATATCCTCGGGAAACAACTCTTAAGGCTCATCTTTTCGGGGTCACCGGCATAAATACCCGATGCCATGGGATCAATTAATTTCTCATAAGCCTCTTTGCCCAGTCTGCGTTTAGCAAACTTAGCCAGTGTCTCGTCTTCTCCACTGCCCTTTTGCGCAAATATTTCCCAAATAATCCTAATACGGCCCGGAAGGCTGAGGAGGTTTGAGGAGAAAAAAGCTGTCGCTGAATCAGGCAGGAGTTTCAGTTTTCCGTCAGAAAAAATATATCTTTTTCGTGCGTTATCATTGCTTCTTAAAGGTGTGAGGGAAAGCCTTGAAACAAGATCGAGTGTCTTCGGCTTATTATCAAGGAAGCCGTTCACCCCGCCTTCACACAAAAAACCGTCCACCTTATCAGTCCATATCTTGCCGCCTGCTTTTTGTTCGGACTCAAGGACGGTGATGTCTAAAAAGGGCTTATTCTCAAGAAGAAAATAAGCCAAAGAAAGGCCGGTGATTCCCCCTCCGACGATTATTAATCTCATTTTATATCCATTAAAATTGTAACATAATTGAGACCGATTTCACTATCAGTTATGAGCAAAGGGAAAATATGCTGTAGAATTTTGTTTTGGCCTATTTTTTATAAATTTGAACAGACGGCAGGCATGTATGCATCAAAACCTCTTGAACGCAGGATTTGTGTCTATCGTTATTTAACGATAATAGTAAAAAATATAGGTTATTCGGATCATTGACCGCTTACAAAGGAGCTGCACAAGAGCTTTTGATGCATACATGCCTGCCGTGAAATGCATTTGAAAACACTGAGATTTATGGACGGACTCTAATAAGGGAGGATACAGTGTTTGAGCGGTTTTAAATTCTGTGAAGATTTATCGGAACAGAATTTACCTCGCAGGGCGATAGCCCGAGAATGAGCTCAAATACTGTGTCCTCCCTTAGTTTGCAAATATTTTATAAAGAATCATGAATAATAAGGAAGTCGCCTACGGGACTAAGGCTCTATGGGTCTTTATTGCCAGGGATAGGAAAGATTTTTTGTCAGAGGAATAAAGGATGATTCCCTTCCGCTCAAAATCATCCAGGATTGAATATACATCCCCGGATGATCTGCCGAGTTCTTCGGATACTTTATCGATCGGCTGGTATTTTTCGATAGCCGAAAGATAGATATCTTTTTCTATTGAACCGAGAAGGTACTTTAATCTCTGCGCGCCCCGGGATATATCGATCTGCAAGCCATTAGGGAAATCGGTATATAACATATAATTATCCCGCGGATTCTTGTCTTTAATCTCTTCGACTTTATTCCTTATTATTCCTGATAACCTGTACTGTTCATCGTCATTATCAAACTGATACGGATAGGGATAATTGGAATAAGACGGCATCGGAAAGTCTTTAAAGATAGACGAAAAGATAGACGCGGCGTGTCTTTGCAGGCCGTATTTTTCGATGTCCAGAAAAACAGGGCAGTCCGTCGGCAGATAGAATTCTCCGGGATAGATCTGAATATTTTCACTTACAAGTATATGGGTAATGAGGTCCATGACCCGGAGATTTTCCTTCACGTCGTTTTCCGTCATATTCGGGAAACATGTGAAAAGATTAAACTGGACAGGCACTCCCAATTCTGCGGCAGCCTTCAAGACCTCAACGTTTTTTAAAGCCGTAACACCCTTGTTCATTAGCCGGAGCAGCCTGTCACTGAACGTTTCGATCCCGATCTGGAAGTTTGATACCCAATTGCCGAAGCGATGAATCGCCGACAGCACTTCTTTGTCCATTCTCTCAGCGCGAAATTCCGCATAGATAAAATTGAAGTCCTTGCCTTCAAGGTACCCGGATATGTCCTTAATATTTTTCGGGTCCTTGAGCGCATCTGAATCCAGAATGAAAAAATTTCTGAGGTTCGAAGAAATACTCTGGTAGTATTCTATTTCTTCTTTCACACGCGCAGAGGTCTTTGCCTGGCACAGTATGTTGTATGATTCATCTGGACAGAAGCTGCACTTTTTCCATGGACAACCTCTTCCAAATTCAATCGGCAGAATGATGTCTCTGTGTTCTATGGGGAATTCGGTAAAATCATATTTGGGGAAGGGGAGAGAATTGATCGACACATTCGGTTTTGGTTTTGAATCTCTGGTTTCTCCGGTTTTGTCTCTGAACACGACATTATAGAAATCTTTTCCGGAATCCGTGATATGTTCAAGCAAGTTTTCAATTGTCACTTCACACTCGCCGATACCCACGAAATCCAGGAAGTCCATATTTTTCAGCAGATCTTTGGCAAAAGTGCCTGAACAGTCTTTGCCTCCGACGATAGTTAGGATATCGGGATATGAATGTTTTATCATCGAGCACAGCAGGAGAGAGCCGCTTAATTGGTAATGGGAGCAGCTGAAACCTATGAGTTTTGTGCCTTTTAAATACGGCGACAGCTTTGAATAGGCCGACTTGATAAATGCGCCGGCTGTTTCCCTTATTTCTTCGAAGTCGTTTAATGTTAATCCGAGCGAAGCAAGGCGGTCTGCGAAACGGTCTTTTGAATTTTGATACCTCTCCTCAAAAAGGAGTGTTGCGAAGACATAATCCAGTCCCATGTATTCCACGCCGGACTGTTCTGTAAGTTTAAGCAGATTGTCGGTGATTCTCGGATCAAAATTTCTAAGGAAGGAAAGAAACTCGAGATGAAGATGAAAGGTTTTGGCACTTTTCCCTTTCTCCGCCAGGTAAGATTGCATAATGCCGAGGTTGATGTTAGGTATATTGGCAAACCATTTTGATATAAATCTCGCATAGGGCATGGAAACAAAGATAAAATCCATATTTTTTATTATTGACTAAATCCAGCCTTTTTTCCAAGTGATCTTCTTTTATTGCTCTGAGGGAGGAAAGAATCGGGCATCATATACATATACATACCGGTCTAATGAAACAATGCGCAGTTTGCTTTTTTTATAAATAATTTTTTATGCTAAATATAATATTAACTTTTTGGAGGTTTGGTGATGACTATAACTGATAAGGCTGCCGAAAAGGCAAAGGCCATATTGGCCGTTGAAGGAAAAGACAACTGGGGCATTAAGATTTATGTCGCCGGTGAAAGCTGCTGCGGGCCGTCATTCGGGCTCAATTTCCAGGAAACCCAGATGCCTGACGACGAAGTCGTCGAAAAAAACGGGGTTAAGGTATATATCGACAAACAGACTTCGGAAACACTTTCGGAACGGGAACTCGACTATTATATGGGTGCTGACGGAGAGGGCTTTATCTTTACCGGTGGGGTTTCATCCTGCGGCACAGGCGGTTCATCGTGCGGCTCCGGCTCCGGCTGCGGTTCAGGCTGCGGTTCAGAATAGAGCTGCAATAAATGTATCCGGTCCATAGACCAAGAAGGTTAAGGAAGAACGCGACTATCAGGAGAATGGTGAGGGAGACCTCATTATCTCCTGATTGTTTTATTTACCCCCTTTTTGTTACCTTCGGCAAAGGCGTAAAAAAAGAGATCTCTTCAATGCCCGGTTGTTTCCAGGAATCCGTTGATTTGATCGTCAAACACGCCAAAGAGGTTTATTCCCTCGGGATCCCTGCCGTATTGCTCTTCGGCATCCCGGAACACAAAGATGAAATCGGTTCAGGCGCATACGATGAGCATGGCGTTGTACAGAAGGCAATTGGGGCAATTAAGAATAAAGTGCCTGGCCTTTATGTTATCACGGACGTCTGCATGTGCGAGTACACAAGCCACGGCCATTGCGGCATCATAAAGAATTGCGATGTCCAGAACGACCCGACACTCGAACTATTAGCGAAAGAGGCCTTCTCCCATGCAAAGGCGGGCGCTGATATGGTCGCTCCGTCGGACATGATGGACGGAAGGGTTGAGGCTATAAGACTCGTACTCGATGAAAATGGGTTCGAGGAAATCCCGATAATGTCCTATGCCGCTAAATACGCGTCCGCCTTCTACGGGCCGTTCAGGGAAGCGGCAGAGTCTACTCCGCAATTCGGCGACAGGCGGTCATACCAGATGGACCCCGCAAACAGGCGAGAGGCGTTGAAAGAGGTGGCGCTTGATATCGAAGAAGGCGCGGACATTGTGATGGTGAAACCGGCGCTTTCGTACCTCGACATAATCTCCGATGTTCGTGATTCATTTGATGTTCCCGTTGCCGCTTATAACGTAAGCGGAGAGTATTCTTTGGTAAAGGCTGCGGGAAAACTCGGCTGGATCGATGAACAGCGTGCTATGATGGAGATCCTTACCTCAATAAAGAGGGCGGGCGCAGACCTGATCCTCACCTATTTTGCTAAAGAAGCAGCAAAGATTCTGAATAAGTAATCAGCTACCAGAGTTTACCTATCAATCAACTGCGATATTTCGACCTTCTCCGTTAAAACGTATCCCTCTTTAGACATGGCTGCTTTCTCCATACATCCCCAGCCAATTTATAAAGTCCTGTGGGGCTAACGGCTCACTAAAAAGAAACCCTTGCGCTTCATCACACTTCTGGGAACGCAAAAATTCCAGTTGATCAACATTTTCAACCCCTTCAGCAATCACTTTTAACCCCAGGCTGTGTGACATCGCAATAATCGCCTTGGAAATCGACTTATCATTAGGGTTTATCGCAATTGAATGTAAAAAGGATTGGTCAAGTTTTATCTTGCTCAGTGGTAAGTATTTAAGATAACTTAAAGATGAATAACCAGTTCCAAAATCATCAATAGAAATGTTTATCCCAAGAGTTTTTAATTCATTGAGCGTCGACAAAGCCAAATCTGAATCCTGCATGACTGCACTTTCTGTGAGTTCCAGTTCTAAATACTTTGATTCCAGATTTGTTTCTTCTAATATATTCATCAACATTTTTACAAATGTTTTGTGCTTAAGCTGATGCATTGAAACATTGACTGACAGGACAATCGACGGAAGCCCGGCTTCCTGCCATGCTTTGTTCTGAGCGCAGGCAGAACGTACTATCCATTCGCCTATGGGTTGAATAAGACCCGTTTCTTCTGCTAACGGGATAAACCGCATCGGAGGCAATAAACCATAATGGAGATTATGCCAACGCATTAGCACCTCCGCACCAACAACTTTCCCACTTTTCAAATCCACTTCCGGCTGGTAGTGCAAAATGAACTCCTTCTGCTGGAGTGCCTTATGTAGATAGCTTTCCATTTTTATTTTTTCCATAACATATGCATTGATTGACGGTGTATAGAATTGATAGTTGTTCCTTCCCTGTTCTTTGGCATGATACATGGCCGCGTCTGCATTTTTTACAAGTGATTCCAGATCGTTACCGTTTTCAGGAAAGATGCTGATGCCAATACTCCCCGTGGTATAGATTTCTTTATTATTGATTACAAATACCTCAGATAGTTTTTCAAGGATTTTATTTGCAACGACAGAAGCAGCGTCAGTATTATTTATATCACAAAATAGAAAGAGAAATTCATCGCCTGACAGACGGCTGACTGTATCACCTTCACGCATGGTATCCTGTAAACGCTTTGACACTGCCTGAAGAAAGAGATCACCTGTATTGTGACCAAATGTGTCGTTGATGAACTTGAACCTATCCAGGTCAATGAACATAATAGCTAATGATCGCTTATGTCTGCGTGCTTTTGCCAGTTCTTGTCTTAAACGATCATCGAATAAAGAACGATTAGGCAGACCTGTCAGGGTATCGTAAAAAGCAAGCTTTTTTATAATCTCTTCATTTCTCTTGCGGTCTGTAATATCTTCGCAAATCGTAATAATAGAAAGAACTTCTCCCTTAGTATTTTTAACTACATCCGACATTAAATATACAGGAAAGTTAGTGCCGTCTTTTCTTACATTAATGCTTTCTCTTTTATATGTGCTTTGTATCTGTTCGGGCATGGGTTTCCATATTTCAGGTGGACTAAATACTCGGGCTTCAGTGCCGAATAGATCTATATCGCTATAACCGTGCATTTCAGCATCAGCAGGATTTGAATAGATAATCTTTCCCTTTGCATTGCTGATGGTTACACCTATTTGCATATTATCAATGGCCTTTTTCAATGAAAGAAGAGTTTCTTCATCTCTCTTATGATCGGTAACCTCATGTTTCCATCGGCGATATAACAACAAGATAAGCCACAATAAATAAAGAAAAATGAAATTGATGATGAGTTCTATTGCAGGGAAACTTGTATATATGCTTACAAGTTCTTCGAGGATATGGATAAAATTCAACGTTAACTTGAAAAAAGTGACAATGAAGGCAAGGAATAGGATAATGGATAGATAGAGGAGAGTTTGACTTTTCCTTTCCTTCATTGTTCGCTCATTTTGTGTAAAAAACCAGTTAGTTTTTCTGAACATTTTTGCTTTCAAAGTGAGGACAGCGTATTTTCAGGTTTAACTTCAAATTCTTTGAGCAAGGACTAAATATATTGCATGTCTGAGAAAGGCTATTTCTGTTGATGCAACTAATATTTAGACTTATTTTATACCCCACAAAAATATGTTGAGGTGAAGGAAAAAATCATCGTTACTTAATTTGATTTCACAAGCAAGACGTCAGCAACAATTTCTTTGCTGCTATTTTCTGACTTCGTTACTTTCTGAAGAGTGAAATCTTTTCCGCAAACAATTTTTGCAACATCTTCTGTTTTTAGGTTGGAGAACTGTTCTTGAGTTACAGCCCATGTTACCGGTCCAACAGTTACTGCTTTTCCCTCGCAATATCCTGCCACTATCGCGGTGACGTTCCCAGTTTTGTTGTCATAAGTTGCTCCCAGTCTTCCCGAAACTATAGAGACTGATGAATCCGCATAGGCCAGAGTTGCTCCGATGGAAATCGATACTAATAATAAAGCCATGAATAGCAATCTCACTGCGCTCTTTTTACACATACCGCCCCTCGCTTTTTTTATAGACAACAGTTTATAAGAGAAAAACACAACCCTCTGAAAGATTTCTTCCTTCACTCTCATCCAGACAAAAATGTCTTTGTACCTTTTTCTACTACAATACACTTTAAATGTTAAGGAAAAAGCAACCTCTTGTCAAGGCAACCTCTGGGCTTTTTTTTAAAAAAAGTGTTTAAAGGGAAATTTTGACTTTTTCCCTTTTTTGAGAAGTTTACCTATCTCTTCAGGGGGAAGAGGAAGGCTGAATATGTTACCCTGAAGTTCATCACATTTGAGGGAACGGATGAGTTGCATCTGTTCCTTCTTTTCCACGCCTTCAGCTACGACCTTCATATTCAGCGTATGAGCTAAAGCGATAATCGCCCTTGCAATAACCTCGTCTGTAGGACTGAATGAGACTGAAGATATGAAAGGCTCTACAATCTTCAGCTTGTTTATAGGAAAATATTTAAGGTAACTGAGGGAAGAGTAGCCAGTTCCAAAATCATCGATAGAGATACTCACACCTATCTTCCTTAACACTTTAAGTGCCTTAACAGTACGCTCCAGATTTTTCAAAAAGATACTCTCTGTTAATTCTAATTCGAGGAATTTAGGTTCAAGCCCGGTATCTTCAAGCACTCTGCTTACGATATATGTTATGTCTTCTTCATGGAATTGACGGGATGAGATGTTCACCGCAATACGTAAAGGTTTGAGGCCGGCTTCCTGCCAAACTTTATTTTGTTTGCAGGCTGTGCGGAGGACCCATTCACCGAGTGGCACAATAAAGCCTGTTTCTTCCATTAAATAAATAAAGCTCTTTGGATAAATTAAGTTACTCCCTGGCTTCTGCCAGCGAACAAGGGCCTCCAGGCCGGTTATCATCCCTGATTTAAGGTCAATTTGCGGCTGGTAGTGAAGGATGAACTCTTCACGTTGGAGTGCAAATTTCAGATCATTCTCCATTACCATTCGCTCAAACGCCCTTTCAGTTAAAGCTGGCGAATAGAATTGATATGTGTTTTCCCCGAGTTCCCTTGAGCGTTGCAAGGCTGTATAAGATGTATTGAGGAGAGCTTTAGGACTATTCCCGTCGTTTGGATAGACGCTGATTCCGACATTAATTGGCACAATCAATTTATGGTTTTTAAGAGTAAAAGGTGATTCTAAAGAGGCAAATATCTTTCTGGCTATTAGGGCGGCATCTTCAGCATGTCTGATCTCGGGTAGCAAAATCATAAACTCATCTCTGCCAGGTCGAGCCACAATATCGCTCTTTCTTACACAAGCTTTTAGACGTTTTGCTATCGCCTTTAATAATTTATTGCCATAATTTTCACCAAGTGTATCGTTAATTAGCTTTAAACGATCAATGCAGATAAACAAAATAGCCGCAATATTTTTATTTCGGGCTGCAAGTGCAAATGCCTGTGTTACATAGTCAAAGAAGACATTTCTGTCAAGAAGCCCTGTCAAGGGATCGCAGGAAGCAGTTTTATTTACAGTTTTTTTCTGGTCTTTCAATTCAAGTCTTTTTCAGCTCCCGTGAGCTGTCTGTCGATCGAACAAGTATCCCGATCACTATCTGAAAAGCATTAAAAATTGCAAGGACATCTTATTGCCCTATTTTTCGTTTCATCACTAATCTGACATGTCATTGGGATATCTTTAAATCTTTCTGACTCTAATTAGAATACAAAAATATTGATTTTGTCAAATATTCAGATTAAAAGTAGGCAACTCTATTTTGTTGATTCGTGTTTGTATTGTCGCATCATAGAACAAGCTTTCAAAATCTCGCTTAGAATAGGAAGTACTTCAGTAATTCTGACCCTTCATGCGACTCTTGTTTCTTGCTCTTTTCCTTTCAACCTTTGCCTGTAAGCGTCATAATCAGGCACGAAGCGCTCGTACGCTTCGGACATTAATGATGACGAAATTATGAAGTCCGCCGAGGCCCGGTTGCACGCTACGGGAATGTTCCAGACTACGGCTATCCTCAAAAGGGCTTTCACGTCAGGATCGTGAGGCTGCGGTTCAAGAGGGTCCCAAAAAAAGATCAGGAAATCAATGATCCCTTCTGCTATCTTTGCGCCAATTTGCTGGTCGCCACCCAATGGGCCGCTTTGAAGTTTGATGATCTCAAGCCCGAGTTCCTTCTCCAGAATAGTACCCGTCGTTCCCGTGGCATACAGCTTGTGCTGGGCAAGAAGCTCTCTATTAAATTTTGCCCATTGCAGAAGATCAGATTTCTTATTGTCGTGGGCAACGAGGACGATATTCTTCCTCTGCTCCATTTCTATCTTTTTAGATTCCATAGAATTGTCCTCCTTATTCAAAGTAATCTCTCCATCCAGATTCTTATTTGCACTACGCACAATTATATCAGGTTCGAGGGATTTTTAAATTAAGCCCTTCTCCCTGTAAATGGACAGAAAAATGTCCTCTTTCTTATGCATCAATGTCACCGACCGGGAAAAGGTGGTAATCGCAAATTGAAGGATATCTTCAGGCTTCACATAAAATAATTCAACGTTTCTTTGAGGAACATAGTATGTCAGAAGGTTTAGATGTAGGGCCTCTCTGCAGAATCCGAAAAGTTTTTTCAGCACATTCTTCATGGATTCCTCAATCCCGGCAACCCTGAGGCTGAATACACCACAGATAAAAATCACCTCAAACTTTTGCCTAAACTCTGTCTCTTCTATATCTATGGCACTAAACTCTGCCTCGGGATATTTCTTCTTAGCAAGTGTAATCAAATTCTCGTTGACGTCGATCCCGCAATAACTTAGAGAAATCCCCTTTCCCCTGATGAATCCGTAAAAATCTCCCTTCCCGCATCCGAAGTCGAGGACCTTTTTGCCTGAGATATTGCCTGCAATAGTAAGGAGGGTCTCATACCTCCGCTGCTGGCCTTCGGGGGTCCATCTCACGGCTTGCGGCGAATCACCGAAGTCTTTCAGGTGCCTGTCATAGAAGCTCAAAAGCTCTTTTTTGCCGAGGGGGTCCATTTTTTTTAAGATATACTTATTATAGTCTTAGCCGGCAGGATTGGAAACCCTGTTCCCAATACAAGAAATAAGATATCAATGCGGGAGACAGTATTTGAGCGGCTTTAAATTCTGTGAAGATTTATCGGAACAGAATTTACCTCGGAGGGCAACAGCCCGAGAATGAGCGAAAATACTGTCTCCCGCATTTCCAGATAGTTCACGAATGATAGGGGTTGATGTTAAAATATATAAAAGAAAAGGAGTCTGTATGGGCGAGTTTAAATATAAGGAATATACTGAAGAGGAAAATCGGATTTACAATGAAGCGATGGATAAGATAATGCGAGGCTTAGAAGACGGACTGAGCTTTCATGCCGCGTGCAGTGCTGCTCCTGTTGCGGATGAGGAGTTGAAAGCTTTCATTTTAGATGATGCTCTCAAGATATTGATCGCAACTATGCATTATACAAAAGGGACCCCTCTGGATGAAGTAGCAGCTCTCTTAAATGTATCTGTTGAGATTGTCGACAAGGCAAACCGCGAAATGCTCGATGATGTAGCTATATCTTCCATGGAGGCATACAAGTTAAGTCCCGATGGTCCGATAGGAAACGCATAAGGCCGGGATGGAAGAGCAGAAAAAAAGAGTCAGGCTTTATTCTTTAAGCACTTGTCCCACGTGCAAAATGATGAAAAGATATCTTGATGACAATAACATAAAATATGAACTCATAGAAGTCGACTTGCTGGACAGCGGTGAACAGTGGGTCACATCAAAGGAAATCAAGAAGTATAATCCGGCAGTGACTTACCCGACCTTAGTCATAGAAGAAGTCATAATAGAACTCGATAAGGAAGCCATAAAGAAGGCGTTAGATATTAAATGACCCCTGACAGGCTTTATGATATTCTCAGCAAATATTCCGAATCCATCGGAATCCGGTTGAATAAGGACAAGGAATACGTCATGGAAATAATCGGGGGGCTGCTTACAAATGAGTCCCGATACGGTTACCGTTCGTGTCCCTGCCGGCTTGCGACAGGCGCAAAGATAAAGGATGCCGACATAATATGCCCGTGTATTTACAGAGACACCGACATCAAAGAATACGGAAGCTGCTACTGCAGGCTGTATGTTTCACAGGAATGGAATGGAGAGAAGATTAAGCATATCAGGGTGCCGGAGAGAAGACCGATAGATAAACAAGGCTGAAGCGATGTTTAATGAGATGTCAACACCCGATTAATTAATCTCCATACCCCGCCGTCTCTGCGGCGGGCACCTTACGTCGTCGGGGTGCAGGGCGTCGGAGCGAAGCGCAGACCCTTGCCGACCCGCGGGGTCTAATACCCCGTGGTGTCGTGCCGAGCAAAGCGAGGTTTAGTTTATTCATAAATTTTGCTACTACCGACAAATACAGTATTTGCGCTCATTCTCGGCCCGGTACAAATCGGGCCTCCGAGGTAAATTCTTTCTTCGAAAGCATTTAAAACCGCTTAAATACTGCATCTGTCGGCAATCTTATGAATTATGAATGATGTAGGGTATAGAGAACTCGGAATACAGATTGATTCTCAGAGGGTATGAATCAGGTAGATTATAAGGAAGATACCGATAGCGAAGATAGATAAAGTGAGCATTACGTCAAGTATAAGTGACGGCTGATAGGTATTTGCGTTGATCTGACATTCAACCTTCTTGTAACGTATAAAAGCAAGAACACCCAGCAGGGCGCCGAGCCCTATAAGCGCTATTCCCAAGACTGACGAGTACCCGGGGGCAGGAGCTTGCCCGGGTGCGCCTATGCGACCGTACCCCTGACTTATGAAATAAGAAAACTGTTTAACGAACAAACCGAACTTCTCAACGACAAAACCGAATGCCATGATTCCTATGCTCGTCCTGATCCACGCGAGGAAAGTCCTTTCATTCGCCATGTGGACGCGGCGGTTACGGACTTTTGCAACCCGTTCATCTTCAGGGATGTGCGGGGAACACTTAGCCAATAGTTGGTATATTTTATCGAGTAATAACATTCTCCTATATAGTTTAGCAGTCTCCCCCTTGTCAATCAATCTTATATAAAGTTATAATTTTGAGCGATCCGATTCACCTTGGTGCGAGATTCTTTCAGAGAGAGGTAAAAAATACATGGACCAGAACTCAGCGAACGGCTTTTCTTTTTTGCTTGAGATAGGCGCTGAAGATTTGCCTGCAAGATTTCTCCCTTTGGCGATAAAACAGCTGAAGGAAAATACCGGAAAAATATTGAAGGATAATCATGTAAGATTTTTCGATATAAGGACATACGGGACTCCTCGGAGACTTGCCGTAATCGCAGACGGTGTTCCACAGATGCAGGAAGACAGGACAATAAAGGTATTCGGTCCGTCAAAAAAGGCGGCGTTCGATGAGAGGGGCAACCCAACAAAAGCCGCTCTCGGGTTTGCGAATTCACAGGATATAAGTGTGGAGAGTCTTGTTATTAAGAGCAAAGATAAGGGTGAATATGTCGTGGCTGAAATAGATGAGAAAGGTGTTCCTGTCGCGGAAGTATTGCCTGAAATATTCAAGAGTATTGTGCTTTCTCTGCACTTCCCGAAAGCAATGAGATGGGGCAATAATAATTTGAAATTTGTCCGGCCCATACGCTGGCTGCTGGCTTTATTTGACAAGGAGATAATCAGTTTTGAAATAGACGGAATAAAAAGCGGTAATAGAACGATGGGCCACAGATTTTTGTCGCCCGCAGGATTTCAGATAAAGGAGATACCGAGTTACAAAAAATTGCTCAATAATAATTTTGTAATAATCGACGCTGAAGAAAGAAAAAGAATCATAGCCGAAAAGATGGAGAAACTTCTGGCGTCGACAGGTGAAAGACCTATTAAGGATGAAGACCTCCTTGAGACGGTTGTAAATCTCGTTGAATACCCTGTGCCTGTTGTTGCAGCGTTTCCCGAACAATACCTTGAACTGCCGAAGGAACTGCTCATAACCGTCATGAAAGGACATCAGAAGTATTTTGCTGCTGAGGACGCCAATGGTAAGATTACAAATCATTTTGTTGTCGTTAGCAATACCAGTCAAGAAAATGCCGATACCGTGAAGATCGGTGCGGAGAGAGTTATCAAGGCTAGGTTTGAAGATGCGCGGTTCTATTTTGATGAGGACAGGAAAAAGCCCCTGTCCGACAGGATTGAGGAACTCAAAAAGGTAACATTCCAGGAAAACCTCGGGAGTCTGTATGAAAAGATGCTGAGGGTGGCGTCGATTGCGGAAGTTCTTGCCGGCAGGATCAATCCGGAGGTAAAGGCCAACCTTGTCCGTGCAGCACGGCTGGCAAAGACGGACCTTATAACAGGTGTTGTTAGGGAGTTCCCGGAACTGCAGGGCGTCATGGGCGGGTATTATGCGCTGCATGACGGAGAAGGAAATGAAGTTGCAAAGGCTATAGAAGAACAGTATCTGCCTGCATATTCGGGAGGAGATCTACCCGGGACGGATGCCGGCGCTTTGCTGAGCATAGCTGATAAGATCGACAGCATTGCCGCCTTTTTTTCCATAGGCCTTATGCCTACCGGGTCTGAAGACCCGTTTGCATTGCGAAGACAGTCTCTCGGCGTCATAGCAATCATCCTGGATAAAGGCTATGAGATTTCCTTAAGAACGCTTGTTGAAAAGGCATTGGAAAGTCTGTCAGGGACAAAGAACCCCGAGGGAACAAAGAACCAAATCCTGCAATTTTTCAGGGCCAGAATAGAAACGGTATTCGCGTCTCAAGGACATGCCCCCGATTTGATAGAAGCGGTCCTCCCGCTGTCTCATGATGTTTTTCTGAAGGACCTGTTACAAAGGCTTGACGCCCTTAAACAATTCAAGGAGCATGCGGGGTACAACGATTTTATCACCGCTATGAAACGCGTGAACAATATTATCCCCAAAGGCGCTGTCCCTGTATTAAAAAGGGAACTCTTGATGGAGGAACCGGAGAAAAAACTCAAAGAAGCTCTTGATTCCGTGGATGCAAAATTCAACCCACTCCTTGAAAACGTGGGCTATCAACCTGCGGTAGAACTTCTCCTTTCTCTGACAGATCCGATCAATCATTTTTTTGACAGTGTGCTTGTGATGGACAAAAGAGAAGAGATTAAGCTGAACAGACTCGCGTTGCTGAATGAGATATGGAAAACCGTTTCGGTTTTTGCTGATCTTTCAAAGCTGTCTGCTATCGAGAAAAGTTGAAAATCATCCTTACCGGTCCGCTTAATCCATAAAAGTTGCTTATGCCGACAGATGCAGTATTTGCGCTCATTCTCGGCCCGGTACGAATCGGGCCTCCGAGGTAAATTCTTTCTTCGAAAGAATTTAAATCCGCTTAAATACTGTATCTGTCGACAATCTTATGAACATACTTATTCCTGTTGTTCCTGGTGAATCACTATTCTTGAAAGGTTTTCAGCTTTACAGCATAGAGACTTCAGACTCTTCTGGTTAGGCCAGCTTATCTCTTTATCAGGGACGTGGATGCAGTCTGTTGCGCAGGGATGGCTTGTATACAGTCTCACAAAATCACCTTTTTATCTCGGGATGGTTGCTGCAGCCGGCTCATTACCGATCCTTTTGTTTACATTTGTGGGAGGGATAGCGGCAGACAGGTTCAGAAAGAGAAATCTCCTCCTTATGACACAGGCGATATCGATCTTGCCTGCGCTCCTCCTCGGCATACTGATCAATACTCATTTGATAGCTGTCTGGCATGTTGCCGTTCTTGCTGCAGTGCTTGGGACCGTTAATGCCTTTGATGTGCCTGCACGACAGTCGTTCATTGTGGAAATGGTCGGGAAGAGCAATCTTTCAAACGCCATAGCTCTGAATTCTGCGGCGTTCCACGGCGCCCGGATGATAGGCCCAGTGGTGGCGGGTGTAACGATCGCAGCTATCGGGTTGCCGGCCTGCTTTTATCTTAATGCCATAAGCTTTATCGCGGTCATCATCGCGCTTTCCAAAATAAAAGCGAAAGGAGATGTTCGTGAAAGTTCCAAAGGACTTTTGGAAGATTTTATTGAGGGAATACTGTATATCAAAAATAAACCCGAGATTTTCAGAATCATGATCCTGATTGCCGTATTCAGTCTCGTGGGCATGCCGTTTATAACCCTGCTTCCCGTATTTGCCGTCGAGGTATTGAGGGCGGGCGCCAAAGGGTTTGGTTTCCTTGTGGGCGCGACCGGGGCAGGCGCCCTGACAGCGGCTTTGTACCTTGCCTTCAGGGGCGATATCAAAGATAAGAACAGGTTTATGTCCATGTCTGCGCTCTGTTTTACATTATCCCTTTTCGCATTTTCATTCTCCAGGAATTTTACTGTTTCCATAATTACACTTGCGGTCGCCGGCTGGAGCCTTGTCAGTTTCTTTGCAACTGCAAACAGTTTCATACAGCTTTCCGTGCCCGACAACCTGAGAGGGAGAGCGATGAGCGTTTATACCTTTGTATTTCTGGGCACCGCGCCTATAGGCAATTCACTCATCGGCGTTATGGCGGATTCTATCGGTACGACAAGGGCGGTAAGTCTTTCGGCTGTTGTATGTTTTATCGTATCGGTTATCTTTTCGAGGAAAATATTTAGAATGGAATGATATAGTATGTTCTTATGAAAATACTCGCTGTCGAAACATCAACAATGCTTGGCGGTCTGGCTGTTATTGACGATTCAACCGGGCTAATTGCGGAAATAAGGCTCAATGTCAAGTCAACGCATTCAGAGAGGCTGATGACAACTACAGACCATATACTGAAGCATTCGGGGTTGAAAATGTCCGATATCGATTGTTTTGCAGTTGCTATAGGCCCCGGTTCATTCACGGGACTGAGGATTGGATTGAGCACCGTAAAAGGCTTTTCCTATGCAGCCGGGAAGCCGATAGTCTCTGTCCCTACGCTCGAGGCCTTTGCATGGAATTTCCCTTATTGCAGATATCCTGTTTGTATAATGCTTGACGCAAGGAAAAAGGAGGTATATTCAGCCCTGTTTAGATGGGACAACAGCGGCGCTGCAAGATTGATAGGAGAGACATCGATTAAGGTGGATAAACTTCTGGATAAAATTAATGAAACATTGAAAACGGGGAATGGGGAAATCCCACCTGATAAAATCCTGTTTGCAGGGGAAGGGGCGCTGCTTTACAAAAGTGATATCATCAACACAATGGGCGAAAGGGCAGTATTTGCGTCACATGAAAAGATGGCGCCGTCACCGGCAAACGTAGCAATTATAGGGCTGCAAAAGGCATTGAAAGGGGAGTTTTCCGAGCCGGTCAGCCTTGTCCCGTTTTATATGAGGAGATCTGAAGCCGAAATCAAATGGAAGGATAGTTCTTAATCAGGCCGGACTGTGATTATTTCCATCTGCCCTCAATCCCATATCCGCATTTGATACATTTACCTCCCTTGATCCTTTGCTCACCGATTCTGAATCCGAAGCGGTTTATGAGGAGTTCTTTGCAGTCCGGGCAATAAGTGTTTTCTCCGCCTTCCCCCGGCACATTGCCTTCATATACATATTTCAGGCCTGCTGCAACTCCTATTTCCCTTGCCTTGCGGAGTGTCTTAACGGGCGTTCTCGGTTTGTCGGTCAATTTATATGTCGGATAAAACTGTGACACATGCCACGGTATGGATACGTCGACTGACGCGATAAAACCGGCGATATCCCTTAAGTCTTCGTCTGAGTCATTATAGTCGGGGATTATCAAAGTCGTTACCTCGACCCATACCCCGAGTTCCTTCATAAGCCGTATCGTCTCTTTTACAGGCTCAAGCCGGGCCCCGCATATTTTTTTGTAAAAATCATCGTTCCCCTTAAGGTCTATATTGTTCCCGTCAAGATAAGGCGCTATGAACCTTGTTGCTTCGGGGCTTGTATATCCATTGCTCACAAATACATTCTTTATCCCTTTTTCATGCGCAAGCCTTGCGCAGTCATAGGCAAACTCAAGGAATATTGTCGGCTCGGTATAAGTATAGGATATGCTCTCGCAGCCGCTCCTCTGCGCTGCCGAGACGATCTCATCGGGAGTAACGGGTTTGCCCAAAATGTCTTCGTGTTCCTTCGGATACTGCGATATCTCAGAATTCTGGCAGTGGTCACAGTGAAAATTGCAGCCGACGGTAGCAATGGAAAAAGAGGTCGACCCCGGCAGAAAATGGAACAAAGGCTTTTTCTCTATGGGGTCGATATTAGTGGAGACGACCTTCCCGTATACGAGACTGTAAAGGACGCCGTCGATATTTTTGCGCACGTGGCAGATTCCGCGTTTATCTTCTCTGATGAGGCAGTTATGTGCGCAGAGAAAGCACCTGACTTTATTGTCATCCAGTTTTTCATAAAACAACGCTTCTTTCATGATCGGATTATAGCACAGTTATGTCAAACTGCTAAGTAACGGTAATATCGAGTGTTCCTTCCCAGTAGCCATGGAGGTTGCATCGCTGGTGCGCTACGAGGGTAAGTTTGCCCGCTGGCGCGGATTCCTTTGTTAAGACAACATTGAAAGTGGCCTTTGGATTCAGGTATCCTTTCGGTTCGAAATCGATCCTGCCGGCCGGCTCATTTCCTATGTTCAACTCTATATATTCGATCCAGTGAGCAGGCCCCATAGGATGGACAACCTGGCCTACACTTACTTCGACAGCGAACGATTCGCCTGCTTTAACGGTAGCCGGAGCGGTTATGACGGGCGCATGCGATTTTTCAAGCGGAGTCTTATTTGACGGGTCCTTTACCCTGTTGATGGTCTCAAAAAGGCTCTGGTCGGCCTTTACGGGGAAATATTTCTCCGCAGCAAAGGCTTTTCCCGCAATACCGGATGCAATGGTCCCAACCGCCATGGCTTTTAAAAAGTTTCTTCTGTTCATAAGTTCTCCCTTCTTTCTTGATGGATTGATTTTTAAAGGATATCTTTTTCCTTACTTGTGTCTGGAATCTCCCCCCTCTTCAAAAGGCATTGTTTCGAGGTTCTGGTAGAGCCTGATATAAACAATTGTTTTGCCGTCTGTCTTTTTGTAGTACACGTGAAGGATGTCGGGGTTGCCGTAAATTATCGGGTAATATAAAGGCCTTATTTCGTACCCTATGACGGTACCCTGGTTATCTATAATTTTGCTCAATTGCGATTTCCAGAAGTCATGATGAAACCCTACAAAGTCTTCTGCCTTTTTCAAGGCATCCCGGGCGAGAACTCCTTTGATTATCTTGTAATCAAATTCAGGAGCAAAGACCTCGAAGGTGTTTTGAGTCTCCTCTTTAGCAAGGATAGCAATAGTCTTTTTATCGTTTGCATAGTTCCCCCCGTAAAGAATGAGTGTGTAAGCACCGGTTATCTCTCCTGAATTTGCGCTTTCTGTTTTTAAATATCTCCCGCCGTAACAGGAATAGTTTGTCAGAGAGAGAAGTATAAACATAAAAGCGGTAATTACTCTAAATAGATTTTTGTTTATCGACATTAGGCCCTCCTTTTTACTGCAGAGAATTTTGCGATTCATATTTCTGCCCCAGCTAATCCATAAAATTTTCGTGTGCCGACAGATACAGTATTTGCGCTCATTCTCGTCCGCCATAGCGGACTCCGAGGAAATTCTTTCTTCGAAAGAATTTAAAACCGCTTAAATACTATATCTGTCGGCAACCGTATGAATAGTCCGTGCTAAAATTCCGATTTCAAATTTGCAAAATTAGTGCCAGATGGAACATATTGTTTTATCTCGATTAAAATGAAGTTATTATTAATACAAGCGGGAAAACTGCCGTATTAAAGGGCAAGATGTCTTTTCATCTTCTGTCGAACTTCTGAACGGTCGCTTGACAATACTTTCCTCTTGTTGTATTATTACTACAACACCATACGACAAGGAGGTGCAATGCAATGTCTTCCAAAATGACATTCGGTGAGTTCTTTAAGCAAAAACGCATAGATCTCAAGAAAACCCTGCGACAGTTCTGCACTGAAAATAAGCTTGATCCCGGAAACGTCAGCAGGCTTGAGCGCGGGCTCATGCCGCCCCCACAGGGGAGCGACAAGCTTGAAGAGTATGCGCGGTATTTGCAAATCAAAAAGGGCTCCGACGACTGGTACAGATTCTTCGACCTTGCCCGAATTGAGGCCGGACGTATTCCTGATGAACTAATGAAAAACGAGTCGGTTGTTGCAAGTCTGCCCATTCTGTTCAGGACACTGCGGGGGCAAAAGATTTCTGAAAAGAAGCTTGAAAAACTGGTTGAGCTGATCAAAAAAGCGTAATCCATGACCGATATCCCTGTATACAGTTATGAGGATTTGCGCAAAAAAGCAGACGAATTTCTTCTGCAGTATCACCCTTCCGGTGACATCCCTGTACCCATCGAGGAAATTGTCGAGTTTGAGTTCAGGATCAATATAGTACCTGTATTAGAGAACAACTCCTTGGCAGCCTGCTGAATTGGGACGACTGGAATGCAAAAAAGATTTTGTCTTTGAAAATGAATGGAATAAGAAGTATTATAAGATTAAACAGGTAAGGCCAATATTTGCAGAAGAAGTTACAGAGATCGTCGTAATTACTGTCTATACGTATTCTTTCTAATGGAGGTTTAAGATGAGAATAACCTATGATTCAGAAGTGGATGCCCTGTATATTCGTTTTATAGAAACAACCGTAACAACTAAACATGTTGCAGAAGGTATTGCAGTTGACTATGATGTAGATGGTAAAATCGCAGGCATTGAAATTCTGGATGCTGTAAAACGATTTAGCAGCAAGGATGTTTTCAAAAAGGTGACACTTGAAGATTTGGCATTACATGCATAACCAATGAATCACCCCTTCATCCCCCTCGTAGCCCAAATCCTCGCCGCCAAAAAAACAACCCCATTCATCTCCCTTTGACGCGGGGGAATTAAAATATGCCGACACCTCAACAGCATATCAGAAATTATTAGATACTGAATTTGCAAGCAGGTGGGAAGAAATAGCAAAGACAAAGGCATCTGAGCAAGCTAAAAAGCAAGATCAGTAACTACTGGAGGCAGCCATGAAAATTACCTATGACCCTGAAGTTGACGTTATGCGCATTATTTTCAGCAGCGCGCCTATTGAGGAGAGCGACGAGGAAAAGTCCGGCGTAATTCTTGATTTCGATAAAGACGGAAATGTTGTGGGTATGGAAATACTTGATGCGTCACGACGAATCGAGAACCCGAGAACAGTCGAATATGCTGTAGCAGGTTGATTACCCATAGAGGAATTCTTTTGATTAAATATTATCGGGAATTAAATGAGGCTGCAAATTCTGCGCAGGTAACAAACTCTGCCTGATTTTTGAGCCATGTCAGATACGTTTCAAGCTTTGCCAGCATCTTATCGCCGCTCACACGTTTTACCAGCGCCGGCAGTTGCCATTTGCTCAAGTCGCTGAATTCCCATGGATGGAAAAAGATATTAAGATAACCGTCCGCCCCTAAGGTCCATCGAGACATTCTTTTCAGTATCCATAAAGGGCTGTTTTTAAAACTCAGCCAGAAGAAGGGATAGCGGATGAGAGGACTTGCTGAAACCGGCAGGTTCAACACGCCCCCGGAAAAATACGGAAGCCGCGGTTTTAAAAAGTGCATATATCTGCCGGGAAGCCATATCGGGTTTTCTGAAGAGCTGTAGGTATAACCTGCTGCGGCTATTTCCTTATGGTCAATCGGCCTAAACCGGGGGCTCCGGAACCCGTATACTTTCCTGCCGCTTAATTTTTCCAGTTCAAGACGCGAATCCAGCAAGTGGCTGGGCTGAAAGTCTGTATGGAAGAATCCATGGGAGGCCAATTCATGCCTGGCAAGTATCCGCTGCATGAGAGACGGCTGGTTATTGGCGAAATAAACAGTTGTAAAACAGGTTATCCTAATGTCCAATTTTTCTAAAAGGTCAAGCACCAACGCCAACCCCTCGCTTGTGACACGGATTTGGGTTGACGGGTCGACCTTTTGCCCATATTCTTCAGGGATGTCGAACTCCTCAACATCCAGACTCAATAACACCTTTTTAATCATAGCTTCCTGTAAAATTCCTCAAGCGGATAAGCAACAGATGAGAAAACATGATCAAAGAATCTTTTATGAGTTTTAATTTTCCTTTCTTATAGCGATGTTTCTCGTTTTCTTGAGCAGCTATCTCGGCGATACCAAATCCGAATTTGTTTGCGAGGAAAAGGAGTTCAACGTCGAAAGCAAATCCCATAACAGCGAGTTTTTCAAAGATCCTCCGTGCCGCCTTAAAACGAAATCCCTTAACTCCGGCCTGGGTATCTCTGAACGGAAGGTCCAGCATACGCCTGACAAGACAGTTGAAGCACTCTCCCATAATCTGTCTCCTCAGACTGGATCTCTTTTTCCAGGAGGTAGTCAATTTGCGTGACCCTATTACCACATCATTTGTCTGCAATTTCTCCTCGATAAGCTTAAGGTGGTCCAGAGAATAGGCCATATCGGAATCGATGAAACAGAGCGCATCTGCCTCCGCCATTTCAAACCCGATTTTGACCGCATACCCTTTCCCCAGGTTTTTTTCGCAATGAAAAAAAGCGATGTTTGCCTGACTTTGTTTGTCCACTGCGGCTTTAAGTATTTCAGCGGTGCCGTCATCCGAGCCGTCGTCTACAAAAAGGAAATAGTAATGGGGATTTTCTGCGGCAAAAGCCTCCACGGAATCTATCATTTCCCCGATAATTCCACGCTCATTATAAATAGGTAAAATTACAGCTAATGAATTTATTTCTTTCTTTGGCACGTTATCACTTCTTTTGCATAATAGGGAAGTGAATATCCTCAGTCGCATTACGCAGCATAATAACGCTCCCCGCCCATAATAACAGTGTAGTCAGTAAAACAAGCCCGAAATCGCGCAAAAACCATAATACCCCGCCGATTGCCGTCAATAAATGGCTCAGAACCAATAACCAGAACAGCGCCTTCCATCCAAAAGGTATGTTCGGATATGGATATCGGTCCCATATCATTGATAATAATACTGTTATCAATGGGAGAGCAATAGAGACGTAATGCGGAGAAAATACCGGACTGATGATGAGCATTGTCAGAAGCAAAGATCCGAGAAACAGGATCTCACGAGGGGTTTCATCGACTTTCCCTGCGAACCAGCGTGCAGAGGTCTTCCAGCCGGCGGCATATAAAGTAATAATCGTAAGCAGAACAGCGATTCCCCAATGCGTTATGCGTACACCGGGCGCTGCCACGTTAGGCCGGGTTTTTACGTCGGGATACATAGCATTATGCATTATTACCATAGGCGCATTACTGTCCGTGCTCGTTATCCCTGTAAGCTCACCTGCCACGCGGCCTACTGATTTCCCGGTGATGCCCCCCAACAAAGTTTCATTGTAAAGCTCGTTATAGCCATCAAGTACCCTATTGGGACCCATCGCTATCACAGGAATTATGATCAGCCCGAATACCAAACCGATTAAGCTCCCCGACAACATCCGCCAATCACGCCGCCAGGCAGGCAATAACAGCAGAAACGCGGGGATTATTTTTATACAGGCTGCAACAGAAAGCCACATGCCGGCACGGAGTCTTCTGCGATGTAATATTGATGCTGCTGTAGCGCAAAGAGTAAAGACCAAAAGCATGTCCACCTGACCGCGCATCTGTGCTCGACCGATAGCCGGCAACAGGACCAAAACCGGCAGTATCCGTAACGCCCACCATCGCCGGCAAAACACCGGTTGCTCCCGTATCGCCGGATCTCCGGAAGTTTCTTCCAAGGCCTTTGCAAGGCTGTGGACACCATAAAAGCCTATTGCGAGCGTCAACACATACCAGATACCTACCGATAATTCATATGGTAAATAGCCGTAACGGCTCACGCCGCGCGGCGGATCGGCCAGCGGGGCCATACTGACGGCGAATACCGGCGGATAGACATAATGCCATCCTCTATTGTCGGGGATCTTGTAAATATTGTCTCCGGAGCGCACAGCCCAGGCGGCTCTCAGATAAACTCCCAGGTCGGTTCTGCGCACCCTATCAGCCATTCCCGAACCCCTGAATTCAACCCATACGCCGAAAGCAATGCACAGTAACAGGAGTAAACATATCCCGGTCTTCTGTGCTCTATTCAAAGGCTCTGAAGCATGCATGTATTTCATTCCAGGGTAATATTAGTGTTGTTCACTTCTTTAGAGATTAAGGCGTCTAAAACCGCCTCAAGTCCTGACCTGATAGGGCAGATTTCTCGCACTAAACAAGTGAATTATATTATACCGGTAAGGGTTATATCTTGGGTACTAAGAAATTTGTTCTATAAAAACTAATGTATTTAAAAATGAGCAGGATTTCCGATGAATTTATAAGCTTATTTCCCGCGCATAAAATTCATTAATTCCCATACCCCGCCGTCTCTGCGGCGGGCACCTTACGTCGTCGGGGTGCAGGGCGTCGGAGCGAAGCGCAGACCCTTGCCGACCCGCGGGGTCTAATACCCCGTGGTGTCGTGCCGAGCAAAGCGAGGTTTAGTTTATTCCGCCCGGCATGGCGGGCATCTGCATTTTCTGGTATCCGGCAGGGACCTCAAAAAGGCTGTTGGGCTGCGGACCCATTTTGATGTTCCTGAATTCCTGGGACCATGATCCGTCTATTGCCGCCGTCTTTACAGGGAAGTTTATGTCGGTAGCCATCCACTGATAAACCTGATCTGTTTTGTTGCCGATTTTATAGGTAATAAGATATTTTTTTGTCGGATGTCCGTCTATTGTCTCGGCGCCGACCTGTTTTCTTTCGATCTCGCCCTCAAATTTTTCGTCTACCTTCGGTTTATTTTTCAGGTCGAAAGGCATTTCCATATACATCTTTTCTTTAGGCATTATGTTCCATGCGACCTTTTTGTCCACCCTCGTTATCACAACCATATCTTCATGTACCTTCATATCCATTCTGAACCTGTCGGGTTTAAAATAAACTTTACCCGTCATCTTCTCCCCGTTTTTTTGTGTTATGATGGAGTCTGCCGAGAATTCAATTGCCTGGACGGTTCCTGCAAATAGAAAGACAACCAGTAAAATAAAAGCAATTTTCTTGAACATTATGGATTTATATCCCCCCTATTATTGGAAATTATTCGTATGCATATGATTCTGCGAATTCTGAAATTTTAAGGCCTAATAAATATTTTGTCAATTGCAGGTCGACTTTATAACAGACTCTATTTAAAATATAGGACAATAATACTGTGTTATGAAAAATACCGTTGGTTTGAAAAGAGTTTTATATCTCCTGCTTTTGGCAGTTATTGCCGGGTTGACTATACTCATTTCTAAAAGCACACAAATATCCGACACTCTGAAAAGTCTTTTGATTCCTGAATTGCAGGAAGCGTCAGGACAGAGAGTCGATATCCGGAGCATTTCTGCAAACCTGTTCCCGCTATTTATAGAGGCAAAAGGGGTAAAGGTTTTCGATGGATCAGGAAAAAATATCCTCACGGTGAAAAGGGCCAAGGGGTATATAGGACTTTCGGGAATTTTAAGCAGGCATATTTCTCTCCGTAGGCTTGTGATAGATGAACCTGAGATATCGACAAACAGGCAACAGCTTGAGGAGATGATCAAAAGCGTTAAGAGATATCTGGAAAAAGAAAAAAAGACGGCGTTCAAGGTCAAAGTGAAGGTTATCGAGATTATCAAAGGCGCGGTCGATCTGAGAGACGATGATTCAAGGAGCGCGGTGGACATGAAGGGGGTTGCGGGTGAATTGGTCCTCGGAGAAAATCAGAAGATCAAAATGTCCGTAACAAAGCTGAAGCTGGATAAAGAAGGCTGGCCGAAGATTATGTGTAATGTGAATGGTTTTTTGGTTTTGAAAGATGACAGGATAGAGATAAAGCTGCTCGAAATCGGTTCTTACGGGTCAGGTGTTAAAAGTGAAGGATCGTATTCAAAGGGCAGCGGGACCCTGAAAACCGAGTTCGTCCTCCTTGTCGATTCCGTTAAGCGCATGTTTAATCTCGGACAAAAGGGGGAGGGAAAGATTTCTGCAAAAGGCGAAATAAGGCTTGGGAAAACCGGGGGCGCGGGACCTTTACTCCGGTCCCAGGCTGCCGGGATTGATCTTAAAGCGCTTAAAAATTTATTTATCGATATGAAACTTGGCGGTAATTTTTATATACAGACACTTATGGAACTTTTGAACGTTAAAGAAAAGATAGAGGGGCTTATTGATTTTCGCGGCGAGATAAAGGGATATCTTTCCGACATTTCCGGAAAGGCAGGGGCAAGGCTTCGGAATGGAAATCTTTTTGGGGTTGACGTTGATTCACTGAAATGCGATATCCTCTATCAAAACGGCATAATGAAATTTGAGAATGCCTCGGGACAGCTCTATAACGGCACGGCTAACGCCGTTGCATCGCTAAAACTTCCGGTAGTCGACTTTTTCACAGTGGGCGTAAAGTTCCATTCAATCGACAGCAAGCCCGCCCTCAGACTTATCGGATGGGAACCTGAAATCCCTTACGGGAAGGTTGACGGAGAGCTGTCGACGTCGGGCAGGGAATTTAATCCGAGCGGTTGGTTTGCATACAAAGCTCTCAGCGCTGAACAGAGGGCAAGGATGAAGGGTTATAAACCGCAGGTTGATGATTTTCTAAACAGGATAAGGGACATTAAGGGGAACTATTCCCTGAACGGGAACAACCTTTCGCTCTCGAACCTGCAATTAAGCACATCTGTTTCAAGTATTGCAGCAGGCGGCGCTGTGGACATTGCAAATAAGACGCTTAATCTGAAAAGCAGGCTGCTTACGGGAGACATCTCTGATCTGGCGTCGCCGTATTACAGAGACGCCAAAGGCAGCGGGGAATTTTCAGGGGAGATAGCCGGTACATTTGATAATCCTAAGATAACCGGGAAAGCCGTCTTATCGAATACCTCGATTGAAGGGTATAGGACAGACAGTATTACGTCGGACTTTACATATCAAAAGAATCTTCTCGATATGCGCGAGTCTCTTTTTAAGTCTGCCGGGGAAGAGCACAGGATGAAGGGCAGGATATCCTTCCCTGAGGCAAAAGAGCTTTTTGAGTTATCTAATCCGGTTTATGACCTATCGGCCACGATCAAGAATGCTGAGTTCGGACAGTTTGTCAGGATATTTTATAAAGACTTCATGGGCAAAGGTAGGATGAATGCCGACATAAAAATCAGAGGGAAGAATAAGGGGCCGGATGTTTCGGGGAAGGCCGTCATAGAAAAAGCGGCTGTCTATGATATGCCTTTTGATTCCGCGTCAACAACATTCGACTATATGAAAAATGAACTTTTATTGAAAAATGTTAAAATCCTGAAAGGCAGATCCATTCTGACCGGAGAAGGCAGTATCTCCCTCGATAAAAAGTTTTCCTATAGTGTATCTTCTGAAAAAGTTTTTATCAAAGACCTTGGCCTTGAGTACATGCCTGACGACACAGTTTTAAGCCTGCAATCGGAAGGGCATGGCACTTTTGATAACCCTGCCGTTACAGTGAATGCCAGGATTTCAGGCGGCACATTTAAGGGAAGGAATATGGGCAGCGGGACAGTCAGCGCTACTATTCAGAACAGGGACATCTCACTTAATGCCGCCCTATTCAATGAGAGAGTGAAGCTTAAGGGAAAGGGGCGGCTTGACGACAAATTGCCGTGGTCCGCCGAGCTCCTGATACAGCCCGGCAAATATGATTTCCTTGTCAGTTCATTCCTGAAGGATGTCCCGGAAGACCTGCAACTCAACCTCGAAGGCCGGGTCGATTTGAAAGGGGACAGAAAAGATATCGCTGCGACAGGGAATATGTCCCATCTGACACTATCGCTTTTCGGCCAAACCTTATCTAATGACTCGAATATAGTTTTTTCACTGAACAACAGAAAACTTTCATTTACGACGTTTACGATTAAAAGCGGCACAGCTTCATTCAGGCTTCAGGGAGGTATGGAAATCGGCAAAGAATACGACATTACCCTCGACGGCAGCTCTTCTCTGTCGCCGCTGAAGGTCCTTTCGAAGAAGATAGGATATCTTAAAGGGGATTCCGATTTTGTATTTCAGATTAAGGGGAAATGGGAAAAGCCCGAAATCAACGGAGGCATGAATGTAACGAACGCCTCTTTCGGCCTCAGAGACTATACTACTTATATCACTTCGATAAACGGTTATCTCTATACAGACGGTGACAGGATAGTGCTTGAGAAGCTTTCAGGTAAAGTCGGAGGGGGTAATATAAATATATCGGGGGTTGTATATTTTAAGACATTCCTCATAAATAGATACTACCTCGACGTCAAGCTCGATGACGTCACCGCTGCTGTTTCAAAAGATTCCCATGTCAATTTTAACGGCAACTTCTTGTACAGGGGCACGCCGGATGCGATGAATATTACCGGCGACATAAAGATAAACAGGGCAAGGTACAAAGATATGGTGGATTGGAGGACATGGCTCTTCGCTCCGAAGGCTGTTGAGAAGCCGAAAGCGGAAGTGTCTGCTTTTGAAAGGGCCGAAATTAATATAAAAATTTCAGGCAGTGAGAATATCTTCATCGATAATAATATTGCCCGCGCACCGGTGAAGATAAGCGGAGACATGTTGGTGAAGGGTACTATTTCCAAGCCGATAATCTTCGGGAGGTTCGAGTCGACCGAGGGGTACGCATATTTCAGGAATATAGAATTTAAAATAATATTCGCCGGCGTCGATTTTATAGATCCGAACAGGATCAAGCCTGCTATAAATCTTACCGCTGAGACCGTTATAACTGGATATACCATAAGATTGAATCTCGAAGGCCAGATGGACCGGTTCACTTTATCTCTGTCTTCGGACCCGCATCTTGAGGAGGGAGATATTTTGACCCTTCTGTCGGGCGGTCAGGTAGGAAAACAACTTAAAGGTCAGCAAGGAGGTATCGGCGCCGGACAGGCGGCGTCATTCCTTACTGGCAAGCTGCAGGATGTCGTCGAAGAACGGCTGAGAACGATAACAGGGCTGGACAGGTTTCAGGTAGAACCTTATGTTTCCAGTACCACAGGCACGGTTAGCCCGAGAGTCACCGTATCAAAGCGGCTCATAGGCGAAAATCTGTTCGTGACTTACGCTACTTTAATGGGCACCACTGAAGAACAGGTTCTTAAGGTCGAATACCTTATTAGCAGGAATCTATCGCTGGTAGGGGTCAGGGATGAACAGGGAATCCTGGGAGGCGATGTAAGGTTCAGATTCGAATTCAAATGAAAAAAACGGAGACGAGAAACAGCCTTTGGAAAGACCGCAGAGTAATATATTTTACATTTATTTCATGCTGTCTGCTTTTTGCTGTCTGCTGTTGGCCGGTTGTTTCTCCTGATGTATCGGCTTCCGTAGTCGGTGAGATAGAAATTAAAGGTCTTTCTTCGATGGGCAACGATGAACTCCTCTATCTTCTCGATCTCAACCCCGGAAAGACAATAGATGCCGAACGTGTCAAGCTGGGGATAAAAAGGGCTTTCTTGACCGGAATATTCGAGGACATTACGGTTGAGACCACGGACGGAGAAAAATCTAAAGTAGTGATTAACATAAAGGAGAGGGATTTTATAAAAAATATTTATGTGAAAGGGGAACATGCCCTTTCTAAAGGGACGATAAAGGAATTGTTTCCATTGAAAGAAGGACAGGAGTTGTCCTGTGATATGCTCGAAAAAGCTGTAAGGGATCTGCGCCACAAGATTGAAATTCGCGGTTACCCGCACGTTGAGATCAAACCCGAAGTTGAACATTTAAAAGAGCCTAACAGGGTCAATATATATCTCCGGGTAGATACCGGAGAACCCCTGAGGATTAGAAAGATTGAAATCACCGGAGCAAAAGGTGATATCAGGCATGTAATGAAATTATCTGAAGGAGATGTATTCGACCGGACGCTTATGGAGAAGGATATGGAGCGGATAAAGGCTTACTACAAGGACAAAAAATATTTCAGGCCTGTAATCGGGCCTTATACCTTCACCGGCGGAACACTCTCTCTGCAGGTCGAAACCGGCAGGCGCCTGGATACTTCCATCGAAGGCAATGATCATGTCTCCATGAGCAGGCTGTCAAAAGAGCTGCCTTTCTTCGATGCTGAGGATTTCAGCGATGATATTGTGGAAGAGGCGGTGCAGAGAATCTTGTCTGTTTACCATGCGGAGGGATACCCCTTTGCACAGATCGCTCCTGTCACAACCTCGGAAGATGACCTTATCATTGTCAATTTTTTTGTGTTTGAAGGCGTCCGGGTCGCTGTAGGTAAAATCACCTTTACCGGAAATACCCTGTCGGATAAGAATCTTAAAGGAATAATGTCCTTAAAAGAGGGCAAGATATATAATCCCAATTTTATCGATTCGGACAGAGAGACACTGAAGAATTTTTATGGTTCCCTCGGTTACCTGTCTTCTGCAGTTGAGGAGCTTCAGACAAAATACGAAGAGGGTTCTAATAAAATAAATATATCTGTGACTATACACGAAGGCCCAAAAACATTGATTGACCGTGTAACCATCAACGGAGCAAAACTCATCGCGGGAGAAGAATTAAGCAAGATTATCAGGATTAAGCAGGGAGACGTATATAACGAGGTTGATATTTCCGATGCGCGATACAGGGCAATTGAGTTTTATAACAACAAAGGGTTCCCTGATGCCACTGTGTCCGTAACCAGAGAAATCGACGGGCAGAAGGCCAACATAACGTTTCATATTAATGAGGGGGCGCTGACATTATTCGGTAAAGCCATAGTTACCGGCAACCGCGCGACAAAATATACGGTGGTACAAAGGGAATTGATGCAGGAAGAAGATAAACCGTTCGATTTGAGCGCCCTCGCAAAGGAGAGACAAAAGCTGTATAAATTGGGACTGTTCACCGATATTAATATGGAAGCGCTCGATAAGCATGACGACAAGAAGGATGTCCTGATAAAGCTGAGAGAGGGAAATGCAGGGTCAGTTGAACTCGGCGTGGGATACGGTGAATACGAGCAGTATCGGGGCATGATAGATGTAAGCTACAGGAATCTCATGGGCATGAACAGGCAGGCTTCATTAAGACTTGAATTCAGCTCTCTCGAAAAGCGTTATATACTGCAGTATTTCGAGCCCTGGTTTTTGGGGACTCCTTTGCCGTTCAGGGTATCACTACTTGGAGAAGATAAAAAGGAAATAAATGTGGACACAGGAGAAACCCTGTACAGGTTGACGAGACAGACCCTGTCTGCAGGCTTCGAAAAAAAGCTCAGTGATGTGGTAAAGTCTGAACTGTATTATGATTTCTCAGTTGTGAACACCTTTGACGTCCAGCCGGATGTTATATTGAGCAGGGAAGACACCGGCACACTTATTATAAGCGGACTGCGGCTGGGCCTCATTTACGACACAAGGGACAATCCTTTTTCTCCCGAGAGAGGAATCCTTTCCGGGATTAGCCTAAAACTCACGTCTCCAGTTTTCGCGTCGGAGACCGATTTTGCAAAACTCTCCTTCTACGGCAATGTTTATCATAAAATTGTACCAGGAGTAGTCCTTGCAGCATCAATTAGAGGAGGAATCGCACAGGGCTATTATAATACGAATGCACTGCCGATCGTGGAAAGGTTTTTCCTTGGTGGGAGAACTACTGTCAGAGGTTATGACCAGGATACCCTTGGCCCCAAGGGCACTGACGGAAACCCCACTGGAGGGAACGCCTATCTTATGGAAAATCTCGAAATAAGGACATCTTTGGGTAAAGGATTAGGGGTGGTGACCTTCCTTGACGGGGGTAATGTCTGGCTGAAAATCGACCAAATTAACCCCGCGTATTTCAAATTTACGACCGGCTTGGGGTTAAGGTATGACACTCCTGTCGGACCTATCCGGGTAGATTATGGATTCAAACTCCAAAAAGAAAAAGGCGAAAGCAGCGGCGTACTACACTTCAGCATAGGCCATGCATTTTAAGAAAGCGGGAATAAAGAGTGAAGAGTAAAAGGATAAAGGAACTGGGAAGGAAATTATATGGCGATTTGTTACCGGCTATGCGTTATTCAGTATTCGTTTATTTTCTATTGGTCATCCCTTTATGTAATTTGCTCCATGCCGGAATGATGGACCGTGTGGCGGCGTATGCTGACAACATTGCGATAACGCTCAGTGAATTGGAGGCTAAATACGCTGACACCGTAAAAATAAAGCCTGACATAACAAAAGACGAGGTGCTGAATACCATGATCAATAAAGCGCTTATGCTGAAAGAGGCAAAAAAGATACGGCTGGAGGCGCCTTCTGAAGATGAACTGCTGAAAGAATATATTGATTTAAAGGTCAGGGCCTTTATCAGAATAAGGGATGCAGAGGTCACGGATTTCTATAATAAACATATCCCGGATTTTAAAGAAAAAGAATTGGAGGATGTGCGAGCGGAAATCGAAACCTATCTCATCGAAAAAGAATTAAACCAGAGGCTGAAAACACATATTGATGAGCTCAGGGAGAAGTCCTGCGTAAAGATACAATTAAATCAGGGTCCCCAGAGGTAATGGTATTCTTTCTATAGGGCATATAACGGTCACTTCTCCGTTGGTGCTTGCCCCGATGTCCGGAATAAGCGACTTGCCATACCGCCTGATCAACAGGTCTTTCGGCTGCGGCCTTGCTTTTACCGAAATGATAAGCGCCCACTCTCTCATCTACAAAAATAAAGCCACTTTGAAAATGCTTTCTACAAACCGGGACGACAAGCCTTTAGGCGTCCAGATTGTGGGACACGATCCCGAGATCATCAAAAGGGCGTTGGATATCCTGTCGGGATATGATTTTGATATCATAGATTTCAATGCTGCATGCCCGGTAAAGAAGGTTGTATCGAAGGGGGAGGGGGCCGGACTGCTCAGAGAACCGGTGAAGCTCCAAAAACTCCTGAAGCTGATCGTTGAAAACACCGGCGTGCCCGTCACGGTCAAGATACGCTCAGGCTGGGATGAAACGGCCGTAAATGCAGTAGAGACCGCCCTTTGCGCGCAGGATGCTGGGGTGAAAGCTCTTATTATACACGGCAGAACGAGAATGCAGGGGTACAGAGGAAATGTAAATTATAATATCATAAGGGAAGTAAAACAGGCGCTGGAAATACCTGTGATCGCAAGCGGTGATGCGCTGAAGCCGGTCCTTATCAAGAAAATGTTTGATGAGACAGGCTGCGACGGTGTGGCCTTAGCAAGGGGCGCGCTCGGTAATCCCTGGATATTCAGCGAGACGAGTGAGTTTCTGAAAACCGGGACGATACTTTCCAGCCCCGAGGTTCATGAAGTAATCCGGACCATGACAAAACATCTTGATTTACTTGTCTCATTCCATGGAGAGATGACCGGCGTTATGCTTTACAGAAAATTCTTCACGTGGTATACCAGGGGAATGGCCGTAAAGCAACTCAGAGTCAGGGCCTTCGGCGCAGAGACACGGGATGATATGCTGCGGTTGATAGGTGAAGTGCAGACATTGATGTCCCGTTAACCCGAATAATAAGACGCAAGTATATATTTGAAACAGAAATTTAGGCGTTAGCCCAAGGAAATTGATGAAATGAAAAAATGTCCATACTGTGCTGAGGAGATTCAAGACGCGGCAATAAAGTGTAAACACTGCGGCGAGTTTCTCGATGCATCCCCCCGCCCACATCATAGAGAAGACACTATCAAATGGTATTTCCGGAAATCTTTCATTATCATCGCAGTCTGCACCGTGGGACCTCTGGCATTGCCGTTAATCTGGTGGCGACCTAATACGACGCGCGTTTGGAAGATCGGCCTCACAATCGTGGTCCTTGCGCTAAGTTGGATATTGTTCCAATTAACTCTGGAATCCATTCGAAAGATAACGGAGTATTACCGGCTACTTAACACAATATAGCAAGAGTAGATTCGAATGTCTGAATATAAAAAACAAAAAAGTTCTGCAACCCACCCCAGGGTATTTCAATTAAAAAGAGATTGGAACACATGGCTCGCTCTTTCGCAATGGGTAAAAGAGACAATGAGAATGAATAGCTATTGGATCAATGTTGCACATGAGATTAGCAAGAGCCTGAAGGAAGGAAAACAACTGACTGATAAGCAGGAAGAAGATATGGGTAAATGTTGGCGACAGGCTATCAGAAAAGGTTTTGCACCAAAGGGAATAATGAGAAGTTGACAAAAATCCTATGTTATACCGAATCGGTTTTTAGTCCTTATTGCCACAATATACCGAATGCCCCCTGATAAAACATGTTGATATTATTAAATTCTTAACTTTTTGTTACGTTTCAGATGTGCTATAATTTCGCCATAAAACCAAAAAATAAGGTATCGGTATAATCATTGTTGAACTAAACCGCTCCGCGGTAGCCTTCCGATAAGTCATCCATCCCAATAAGATAACGCCTGTCTGTTTATTTGCTTCATCGCATTATCGTTACTTGTTGAATGAACGCAAATCCCGATAGAATCTCTTTTCTGTATTACTGCCGGCATTAGCTGGTGTATATCCATTTTATTCGCCTCAGCGAATCCGCCGTGGCGGAAAGGAGATTTTGTCATGACATTAAGAGAACAGATGCAGAGGGACCTTCAGTTAAGGGGGCTGAGTGCAAGGACGCAAGAGGTTTATCTTACTCGGCTAAGGGAACTTGCCCGTTATTTCAAGAAATCACCTGATCAGCTTGGAGAGAGCGAAATCAAGCAGTACCTTCTTTATCTTTTGAAAGAAAAGAAGGCATCCGATTCGACAGTCCGACAATACTATGGAGCACTGAAGTTCTTCTATCAGATAACGCTGAAGCGCAGTTGGGTAATGGAAAAGATTCCCTATTTGAAGACCAAGAAGAGACTTCCTGTTATCCTGGACAGGGAAGAGATTGAAGCTCTTTTTGCCGCAACGGACAATATCAAGCACCGGGCTATATTGATTATCATCTACTCGGCAGGGTTGCGAATCGGGGAAGCAGCCAATCTGAGGATTGCAGATATTGACAGCAAGCGAATGACTACTAGCATTTTAGGGTCAGGTCTATATTGTTTGACTTTTATCTAAACATCTGCTAAGCTCTCTTCATGGCCCGCCCGCTCCGCATTGAATACCCTGGCGCTGTGTATCACATTACCAGCAGAGGAAATGATAAAAAGACCGTGTTCAAAGACGATACAGACCGGGAAACATTTCTCAGTACCCTCGCCCATGTCAATAAACGCTACTACTGGCTTTGCCACGCTTACTGCCTCATGGACAACCACTATCACCTACTCGTCGAAACCCCGGATGGCAATCTCTCCATAGGCATGAGGCAATTAAACGGCGTTTTTACTCAGGCGCGGAACAAACGCTACCAAAAAACCGGACATCTCTTCCAAGGCAGGTATAAGGCCATTCTTATTCAAAAAGACAGCCATCTCCTTGAAGTATGCCGTTATGTGGTGCTGAATCCCATCCGCGCAAGAACGGTCAAAAGACTTGACGATTGGAAATGGTCCAGCTATCGGACAACAGCGGGTAAGGAACAGCTCCAGCCTTGTCTTACTATAGACTGGGTGCTCGGCCAATTCAGCCGAACAAGAGCCGAAGCAGAGAAAGAATACCGCCAGTTTGTCAAATGTGGGATCGGTAAAGAGACAATCTGGAATGAAGTTAAGTGCCAATCGATTCTCGGTGAAGACGATTTTGTCGCCAGTCTGAGCGATCATCTTAAAAGACACAGGGATGTTCCTGAGATACCCAAGAGCCAGCGGTTTGCCAACCGTCCTGAGCTTGACAAAATATTCACTGAGAGTATACTCAGAGACAAACGCAAGCGGGATAGGAAGATAGCCGAGGCCATTGAGAAGCACGGATACACTCAACGTTCGGTCGCCAATCACCTTGGTATGCACTTCACATACGTGAGCAGAATATTGCGCGAAAAAAAGCAAAGGTAAACAATATAGACCTGACCCCGATATTGCTGGTCGTTGACAAAAAATCAAGGTTTTGCGCCGAAAGAACTCAATACCATACGGGAAATAATTAGAAACAACAGAGATAAAATAATGGAGGCGTGGTATGAGCACTGCGGTAAAACTACAAGAAGTAAGAATTAAGGAAATAAGCGTCACAGAGGATACAATTACTGCTCAGCTCGTTGACGGACGTATAATCAGCGTCCCGCTTGCATGGTCGTGGCGATTGTCTGAGGCAACACCGAAGCAGCGCGCAAATTTCAGAATTATAGGAGAAGGGCATGGTGTACATTGGCCGGATATCGATGAAGATATCAGCGCTGAAGGTATGCTTTATGGTATTCCTGCTCCCCGACCGTCAAAACACAAATCAAAATCCAAGTAACACAAAACAATGGCCAACAACAGCATCGACCTGACACGGTTTAAACCGCCGTTGGTTTTGCATAGGCAATTGCCGCGCCGGTTAAGGCCATCGTTATCTGCCAAAATAACTAAACGACACTTGAAAAATACATACGATTGATGCATACTAATGCATATATAAAATATTGATGGAAGGGGAATTTTATGAGGACCACACTCAACATAGAAGACGGATTACTTGACAAGGCAGCAAAGTTGACTGGTATTAAGGAAAAAACGTCCCTTGTCAGACTTGGGCTTGAAGCACTCATAGCAAAAGAAAGCAGTAAGAGACTCGCAAACCTCGGAGGAACAGAAAAGAAATTAAATATGATCCCTCGCAGAAGATCAGCAGGTACGTAAAATGGTTCTTGTTGACACTTCGGTGTGGGTTGAACATCTTCGAGCCGGCAACGTCGGACTTGAAAAGCTATTGAATGAAGGCCAGGTTGTTTGTCATCTGTTCATTGTTGGAGAACTCGCTTGCGGCAATCTCTCAAACAGGTCTGAAATCCTTTCTCTCTTGCAGGTCCTGCCTCTGGCGAACCATGCAGAACATGAAGAAGTGATGCATTTTATAGAGAATTATTCGCTTATGGGAAAAGGGTTAGGGTACATTGATATGCATCTGATTGTTTCGGCTCTATTGACGAAAGTTTCAATTTGGACACTCGACAAGAAACTCAAAGAGGTTTCTTCAAAGCTGGGGTTAGAGTACTGATTATCGCGGCAGGAATAAATCGGAATGAGTGGCAGATTTCACCGGAATATACACCTGCATTATTTCAATTGTATTTGGAGTTACTATCTTCCTCATAATTGCAAAAAATATCTTGTTGTTCGTATAATTTACGGATGGATTTACGAGGGAATTTAATAGAAATAATAAAAGAGAGATCTTTTCAGTACAGCAGCGATCCAAAATTTAAGCTCACATCCGGCGCCGTCAGTAATTTTTATTTTAATATGAAAAAAACTACCCAGTCTCCTGACGGCATGCATTTGATAGGCCAAATTGTTTTTGAAAAGATAAAAGAGCTCGGACTCTGCCCTCACGCCATCGGCGGCCTTACTATGGGCGCAGATCCTATTGCTTATGCTGTTGCTATGTATTCTTTCGGCGTCAACGATCCTGTCCAGGCGTTTGTAATAAGAAAAGAACCTAAAGGACATGGGCTGAAACTACCGATAGAAGGAAATGTCAATCCAGGCGAACACGTAATTATCATAGATGATGTTATCACTACCGGCGGCTCCACAATAAAAGCTATAAACATCGCTAAAGAGTACGGACTGATTATAGACGCTGTAATTGTCCTTGTAGACCGCTGCGAACAAAACGGCAGGCAGAATATAGAGGAATTAGGCTATCCGCTTTATGATATTCTGACTCTCTATGACTTTATTCCCGCAAAAAATTAGCGTCTGATCTGAACAGTAAGTCGATAAATAATACCGGATGTCCTTCCGTTCTTCGGGTTTTGGGCCTGATTTAGAATGTGAACGTTTCTTCTTCGGCTACCACGAATATCGGATGCCCTCCTGTGGAGATTGACACCGCGTGAGCCAGCGTCTCCTTCGCTCCCTCCGTGGCGGCACAGGCATTCAAAGCATCTATCGACGGGAAGTAAACCTCTGCAATCCGGTAAAAGGGCGGTGTTCCCTGAGGCGCGCCGATTACTTTTGTCGCCACAAACTTAGTTTTGCCCACCAGTTTTTCAACAGCCATCGGGACGTGTTCCTCCTGATACAGCTTTTCGAAAGCTTCGATATCGGCGGGACGAGGATAGATCACTATAAATTTTACTTCAGCCATTTTTCCCTCCTGAATTTTGTTTATATATTTCAGTTTACCCCCACCGGCTGCAAAATCAAGTCCGCGTCCTCTATAAGGGACTAAAAACTCACTGCCGATATTATGCAAATAAATTCAGCCGGACCAAATAATGCAAACATTGTTCGATAAATAATTTAAAATATCTTTTGTGGAAGTATTCATAAGAATAAGCCTTGGATTATTTCTTGGAATTATACTAAGGTACCGGCAAATTAAAAAATCTCAATCACGAGTTATACGCGTGATAGTATTCCAATTGGGGTTTAGGCGCTGATGAATAAGCTGATCATCCGCGATATGAGGGACAATGATCTGCCTTCCATATTGGAAATAGAACAGATTTCGTTTACAACCCCGTGGTCCGAACAATCTTTCCTTAACGAAATTTACAAAAAGTACGCTTTTTCAAAAGTCGCCGTGTTTGAGGAAAAGATTACAGGGTTCATCTGCGTGAATTATCTGCTCCACGAATCCCATCTCCTCGACCTCGCGGTCCATCCGGATTTCAGGAGGCGGGGGATCGCAACCATGCTGATGGATGAAGCCATGAAGGGATTGAAAAAAATGGGCTGTGTTTTTGTGTACCTTGAAGTCAGAGTTTCAAATACCGGCGCACAAAAATTCTATGAACGGTTCGGGTTTAAGGTTGACGGCATCAGGAGAAAATACTACGGCAACCCGGATGAGGACGCGCTACTGATGATGGGAAGGCTATGAACATATCTATCAGTGTACTATGGTTAGGATCTTCCGGTGAAAACGTTATGGGAATGCTTCAATATTTAAGAAAGAGCGGTTTATGAATTTTAGGTTTCTTATCTTTCCCACCTTTTTTATGCTTAGGAGAGCGGCACATATTGCAGCGCACTTCGCTGCAGTATTGGCAAAAGGTGCAGTCGGGGCACGGGTTCTTTTGCAGAGTTTTCTTTTCCATAGTTATATTTTACAATCTTTTACTGGTTTAACGTTTATGTGTATCAACTGAAATAATGCATATCGTCGGCATATACGATCTTGGTAAGGAGAAGGAAAACCTGGCGGGCGCTTTGGCAGCGGCCTTGGGCAGGACTAACTGCGAGGCTATGGCCCGCTTGCGTGCGCCCGGAGAAGGTCCGCTGATCGTTGCTGTTTTTGCCATGGCGGAGCAGGCAGGGCTTCTTTCTGAAAAGCTCCGGTATGCCGGGTTTAAAGCAGTGGTCCTCACTGCGGATGAGATAGAGGCGGAAAAACATGCACGAATAGTGAGACGGTTCGGGCTTGGTGATCAGGACCTGTTTATTGAAACGGACAAAGCTGAAAGGCTCACTGTCCCTTTCCTTGATATAGCACTTATCCTGCGCGGGACCGGGATCGTGAGCGCTATGTCCTCCGAGACGCTCAAGAGCCGCTCGGTGAGCCTGGGGCGTGCGGTGCTTTCCGGCGGGATGATGATCAGTAAGACCAAAAAAGATGTTCGTGAGGTCAGGACCGAGGAAAGGGAAGGTTTCGTCAACCTGTATGCGGGAGGTGCGCCGACCCTCGTTTTCAGAGAGAATTCCATCGCATATGATTCGCTCGGTCCCGAACTCAGACCTTCACGCGCAGCGAACTTCGTCTATCTTGTGTCCGAATTTCGCCGGCGCTGCACAACCGCCCGGTATGACGAGCGTCTGCTGACCAGAGCGGGGCAGGCCTTTCTGCTTGGTCCTTCGCTTGTCCCCGAAGAGAGTCCGGCCATTGCCACGGCGCTCCTTGCAAAGACACTCCGTTTATTGTTGCAATCAAAGACTGAGATTTCGTAAAATAAGAAAAATAACAGGAGGTAATTGTTATGTGTAAAAAATGCAGTTGTGGAAAAGGCGGCAAAAAGAAATAAATAGAAAGCAAGGTCCACTAAGGAACTTTAGGGGCGGGACAAAGATTCCGCCCTTTTTTTTATTTCTTCTCAATATAATAAAGGACTTTACTGCCGGAGGTTACAACCTGCGATATCCGAAAGCCTGCGTCGAATAATTGATTGAGTCGAAACTCATATGTAGTTAGTGCGGCGCTGTAACAAGTTAATGTGGTATCGGGAAATGCGAATTGATTCAATAAAAGCTTTTTATCTTTTGGGGTACAAACAATAATGCTAAGTGAGTCCAAAGGCCCGTTTGAGCTTGCCTGAATTTCCATTGCTACATTCTGAACAAAATCAGGACTTAATCTGCCACTGATGTTATATTCACAAGAATTCGGGCCGCTATTTTTATCGCAATCGAAAGCAAACGCGAACGTTGGGAAAAATAACAGGATAATTATTATTTTTTTCATGCCATATCCTCCTTCTTATACGCGTATATCTATTTATACCAGAATGGATAACAAAATATAAGTGGCTATGTTGACCTACGGACAGGCATATTTCCTGCACCGCAGGGGCCGTTTGTCGTGGATGCCGCACTTAAAGGTCACGCGGTCGAGGTGAGGACAATATCCATCCGCATCGCGGGCGATATAAAAAGGGCGTTCGGGATTGTATTTGATAAAGCTTTTTCCGACTTCCTCTTGTGTAAGGGCAAATGCATAGGTGCAGCAGATAGCCCTGCAAGATTCGGTTCTCGCTCCGCAGTCGACTTCTGCCTCAGGTTCTGTATCGTCCTCCAGCCCGTAGACCTTGCCGGCGATCATAATCATATGTTCGAGCGCAATCTCCAGAATTTTTGCCCTCTCTGCTTCCGAGATAGGGAGCGATCCGGCGGTCATATTAAAAGTTTCCGCGCGAGAGTCCCCGGATAATCCGAACGGCGTCCTCGATTGTGTTTGCTCCCTGGATATAATCCAAATCATCGGGACTGATGGTGCCCTCGGCAAGCAGCGTGTCCCGCAGGAAACGGCGGAGATGGTCCCAGAAATCTCTCACCATCCCTACAACCGGGAAGCGTTCGAGCTTTCCGGTCTGGGCGAGTGTGATCACTTCGAAGGCCTCATCCAATGTCCCGAAACCGCCCGGCATCACGACGAAGGCCGTGGAGTACTTTACGAGCATTACCTTGCGTATGAAAAAGTGCTCGAATTCGATGAACTTGTCGAGATACGGATTTGGTTTCTGCTCAAAGGGAAGCTTGATATTGCAGCCGAGACTTAAGCCGCCGCCTTCCTTTGCGCCCCGGTTTGCGGCCTCCATAATCCCGGGTCCGCCGCCGGTCATGACTGCATAGCCTGCATTGGCGAGTGCGCGTCCAAGCTCACGGGCAAGCTCGTAGTAGCGATGTCTTTCCTGAAAACGCGCCGAGCCGAAAACCGTGACGCAAGGCCCGTCAAAATCAAAACTCTCGAAGCCGTGCAGGAACTCAAGAAAGAACCTAACTGCGCTCTCGAGGTCTTCGCCCCGTTTCCGGCGGCCCGAGAGAAAGAGTTTCTCCGCGCCCACGACCTGACCGAGCAGAGAAGAGGACTGTATCATGTCCGACAAGCCTTTGTTATTCATAAAAATACTCCTTTTTTGTAATATGCTTTTTTAATGAAAGAATCCCTTGATGCTCTGCAGTGGAAGGAGTCGGTTTAAAAGGCCGTTCCTGATCAAAATCAGGCAGGTAATGGGCCTGACTTTCGAGTTTCTGTATAAATGCGTTTTCCAGGCCAAGCTCAAGCGCATAGTCCGTGATCTCATCATATTCGTCTTCTGTCAGGGTCCGGTTTATCCCTGGAAAATCACGCGCCTTATATTGAGGTGAATACTGCGACATGATGCTGACGTGAATATCCGGAGACAGGTCCGCCAGAAAGGTGAGGCATTGCCGACTGTTCTCCAGACAGTCCGGCAATACAAGATGACGGACCAGCACTCCGCGCTCAGCGATGCCATCGTGACCCATTACCAGGTAGCCCACCTGATTCAGCATTTCCCTGAGGACGCCGGGGACTATATCAGCATAATCGTCTACATTAGAAAATTTTTCCCCGGGTTCATTTTCCAGATATTTGATATCCGGAATATAAATATCCACAAGGCCCCTGATCTGCCGGAGCGCATCCACTGAATCATAACCATTGGAGTTATACACAACCGGCACCACAAGCCCCTTTCGCTTTGCCGATTGAATGGCAGCTGCCATCTGAAAAATCATATGTGAAGGTGAAACAAAATTGATGTTGTGAGCGCCTTCATCCTGAAGCCGCAGCATCTCAGATGCAAGCTCATCTGTAGTCAGGGTCCTGGTGCGGCCTTGCTGAAATTCCTGGCTGATCTGATAATTCTGGCAAAACACGCAGCGCAGATTGCATCCGCTAAAAAAAATGGCGCCTGAACCATTGGTGCCGGAAATAGGGGGTTCTTCACCAAAATGCAGGCCTGCATGGGAAATCTGAATGCCGGAGCCGACCCTGCAAAAACCGGTTTTATCTTCAAGTCTGTTCACCCCGCATCTGCGCGGGCAACATTCACATTTTTCCAGCTGATTTGTTAATAACTGATTCATTTAGCTGTGTTACCTGCTCAAACAACAATTAATACATCTTCTGCAGTATATTTACCAGGAACTACTGTATCCGATATTTTGTTCATAATCCGCTCTTGAATTGATTACCACTTATAATCTATATTTTTATAAAGTATATCATGGATGCGGCGAATGAAATGCGCATTTTCATGACGAAAGTATACGGCGAGTGGCTCTGTTGTATCTGTAGGAGGTGCAGTTTTACAGTTTATTTCCTCAAATCGTCTAAGGGTTCCTCAAAAAAGGAATATAAACAGAGTTGCTTGTTTCTAACATGACGGATTCATTAGAAAGTTTAGTTGGCACGGATTTTGTATTCTTTATCAATCAGGTAGTTAATTCCAGTTAGGAAAGGTGGTGAAAAAGATGAAAAGAATTATAGCGCTTATGACAGCAATCCTTTTCGTGCTTGGCATTTCAGTTGTTTCTTTTGCAGCCGAAGCAGTGAAGCCTGAGACTAAAGCTACGAAGGCAGTTGAAGACAAGGCAGCACCTAAGAAGAAGGTAGCCGAAGACAAGAAGGCAGCAGAAAAGATGACTGCCGAGGATAAGGCAGCAGAAAAGAAGAAGGCGGCTGAGGAGAAGAAGGCAGCCAAGAAGAAGGCAGCTGAGGACAAGAAGGCGGCCAAGAAGAAGGCAGCTGAGGACAAGAAGGCGGCCAAGAAGAAGGCAGCTGAGGACAAGAAGGCAGCAGAAGAGAAGCCGGCACCAAAAAAATAATTAGTTTCCAAGAGCGGGGCAACGATCAAGTCATCTTTGCCCCGCTTTTTTGTCTTCAAACGCGCATATTTTAATTAGTATCAGTATTGGAGGTGTGTATATGAAAGATAGGGAGAAGACAAGAAGGCATCTCATGAGTAGATTAGATGGTCTGCGTGAGGGGATAGATAAACTGCAAGAAGCGATGGGCGAGTTTCAAAAATCAGAAGAGCAAATGCAAGAAAAACTTATCGAATATGAAAAATTATCCGCCATCGGCAGACTTACCGCTAATGTAGCACATGAGATACGAAATCCGATTACGGTCATCGGAGGGCTGACGGAAAGATTAAAGAAAAACTTTGTTCAAGAACCGAAACAAAAGGAATATCTGGATCTGATTTCATCGGAGGTAAAAAAATTGGAAGAAATTTTAAAGGATGTTCTTATTTTCTCCAATAAAGCTGTTTTCAAAAGGGAGATGCAAGATATTCATAAGATAATTAATGATTCTTTAAATACTTATAAAGATAAATGTGAATACATAAATATAAATAAATTATTTGGCTATATTCCCCATATATATATAGATGAAAAACAAGTTCGTTTTGCAGTAGACAATCTCATATCAAATGCTATTGACGCGATGCCCGATGCAGGAGTGCTGACTATTATCACAAATGTAGAATCTTTAAACGGGAAAAACTATGTTACTTTAAAAGTAATGGATACAGGAGTAGGCATTTCAGAAGACAAATTAGCAATGATATATGAACCTTTTTTTACTACAAAAACAACTAAAGAAGAGGCATGGCTGGGACTTCCTATAACGAGAAAAATTGTAGAAGGTCATGGTGGGTTAATTAAAGTAGATAGTGTTGTTGGAAAGGGGTCTACTTTTGCTCTTTATTTTCCATATAGAGCAAAATAGCAACATCACTCTTTTCAATAGGTTCTTGATTGTCCGGTCAAGCCGGATAATGATAAACACTGAGTTTATGGACAGACTCTACTTCGTTTAATTCGAGATATTAACGGGAATGCCCTTCTTCTCTTTGAGAGCTGAAAGCATCTTTATCTTGTCGATGTTTTCATATAGGTTCTTTTGCCGGAGCAGCCTTACGGCTTCATCATAATAATTAATGCGTAAAAATGGGTCCTTGTGTGCCTCTAAATAGACATTATTATTTAAGACGCCGATTTTTACCGGCTGGCGTATAATGTTCACTTTGGTGCCGTTGGGAACAACCTGGAATAGCTTCGGTATATCTTCGGGATAAAGCCTTAAACAGCCGTGACTGGCTCTTCTGCCGACTGCAAAAGGTCTGTTTGTCCCGTGGAGTAGGATAGTGTTCGCGGAGAGCCTCAATGCATGAGAACCCAACGGGTTATCAGGCCCGGCGGGTACTACCCTCGGCAACTCCGGTTTTTCTTTCCTGATGGATTCAGGAACATGCCAGCTCGGTTTGACTATTTTCTCCGCCACCTTGTAAGTTCCAATAGGAGTTTCATTGCCTTCGCTGCCGATCCCTATAGGATATGTCCTGACTATGCCACGGTTCTTTTTTGAAAAATAATAGAGTCTCATTTCAGAGAGGTTTATTACAATCCCGTCGTAGGCCGTCATATCCGGAATTACCCACGAAGTGGCCATCGTGACGTTTTTGCCGTCTCCCGGAATAAACGGATCAAGCCCGGGATTTGCATCGGTTATCGAGTTATAACCGATTCCGAATTTCCTTGCTATCTCGATGAGGGACTCGTTTCCCTTAATTTTATACGTTTTCATCGAGCCGATTACTGTGCTGTCATGAGAATAGGGATAAATCTCAAAAGCATCTGATGATGCAGGTGATAAGACAGTAAGCGCAAGAAAAAAAATCAGAAGGATTCGAATATGCATATAAATGATATTAATAGACAGAGGGTATGAAATTCAAGCGGTATTCGTTGAATTGAATGCATAGAGAGGCAGTTCTCTTAGACAGCCATTATCTCCGATGATGAGTAACGGCCGGCGGTATAAAAGGCAAGGCCGCTTCCAACAATCTCAAGGTGGGTTTTTAACGCAACTGCCGGGGTATTATTCTTCTCGGAAAGATGCGACAGGCATGCCCATTTAAGTTTATGGCCCGACTGAAGCAGTTCCGCGGCTTCTCTGTTCGAAAGATGCCCTTCCGGACCTTGAATGCGTTTCTTGAGGAAAGCAGGGTACGGGCCATTTGAAAGCATCTCTGGGTCGTAATTGCTTTCGATAAAAACTGCGTCGAGCGAGGCAATCACCGGAAACAGTTCTTTAAAGACATGTCCCAGGTCTGTTAATATCCCCAGCTTTTTCCCGCCTGAGGAAATGACGAATGCCGCCCCATCTGCCGCGTCGTGAGGAGTGGGAATCGTCTGAACGGATACTCCGCCGAATTGAATACTACCTCCCGCGAGAAAATAGTTCACATTATTTAATTTGCCCAGCCTGTTTTTGCTCTCAGCCAGAGTCTTCGGGGTGATATAGATAGGCAGGCCATATTTTCTTTGGTATATACCGGCACAACGGATATGGTCGGAGTGGTCATGTGAGATTATTAAGGCGTTGACTGAACGGATATCACGGCCGTATGCCTCAAGCCTCCGCGCAACTTCAGCTCCGCAGATACCTGCGTCGAAGAGCACCCTCATGCCTCCAGTCTCAACATAAATGCAATTTCCGCTGCTTCCCGACTGAAGCGAAATTGCAATCATCGGGTTGACCCCGAACTGTAAAGAAAGTTTTCCGGAAGACGGTTTAACATAAACAGTCTATTATAGTAGATATTGTTAAAATTATCGGGGAAAAACTGAATTGAGGATTACGCCTTAACTACCGGCGCCGCAGACCCGCTATGACCGATTACCCTTTCTGTCACGCTGCCCATTAATGTCCAGGCGGCATTTATACCGATCATTTATTTCATAAAAAACTGCGTAATATATTTTATCGCGAGGAGAACAATAATAACTCCAAGCATAACTTTGATAAACTTCTGGGGAACGAATTTCTGGAACCGCGCGCCAAGGTATATGCCGATAAACCCTCCTGCGCCGAAGAGGAAACCGAGGAGCCAGTCAGGAGAAGTTACCATCCCGGCTTTGGCGGGTATTACGCTGTAAAAAATTACTCCTAAAATAGAGGTGATAAAAGTCCCCATTAGAGCTGCGCCGGCAACCGTGTAAACCGGCAGATGAAAAACTGCCACGCAGAACGGCGCAATAATTGCGCCGCCGCCGATGCCGTAAGTGCCGCCGATTATTCCGACGAAAAAGGCGAGAAAGAACATGGCGACTGTGCTGAATGAAAACCTCTCGCCCCAGAATTCGTATTCAACTTTTTTCAGGCTTACCGAAACGGTTTTTACAACAGCCTCGGGAGGCAGGCCTGAGGCCACTCTGCCTTTTTGCTGTTCTCTGATCTGTTTCGTCCTTTCCTTGAATTTATTTTCAAGCGCCTTCATCTTTGCTTTACCTTTTTTGGCCTTGCCCGTAATTTCATAAAGAAGACGTACGCCTATATAGAGCAATACGCATCCAACGAAAAGTTTAAATGTTCTCGGGTCAGGCAGGTAAATCACCCTGAGATAATAACCGATGAAAACACCCGGCAATGTACCCACAATGACGACCCATGTCAGAGGCCACGCCATGCGGCCTTCTTTGAGGTAGCGGTAAACCCCGCTCGGGATCGCTACAATGTTAAATACAAAGTTGGTAGCGCTCACGGAGGGACTCGTGAAATGAAGGAAGCTCATCTGGAACGGTAAAAGAAGAAAGGCGCCTGAAACCCCGCCCATAGAGGTGAAAAAGGAAACGACCAAGGCTACCAGAGGAGGAATGAAAATATAAGTCTTGACCCCCGATACAGGAAAAAGCATATATAACAAATCCATATCAACCCTCCACCAAATTATTCATGCTAAAATTTACTATATCGCATAAAGAAAGACTCTCTGAAAAAGTATCTATAATTCCGATTTAAAAAGCAAATAAGATTTGCTTATATTTATATGTGCACAATTGGACAGACATAAAGCTTCAATGTGCTGTCATTCCCGCTCATTTTATTATGCACTTCGTGATAATTGCATGATTGAAATCATCCGAAACGTTCATCTGATGTCTAATTGACAGCTGTAGTTTGTACTTTGTATAGTATACTCAATCGGCGATGGGGTTCGCCTCTAACCGTTCCGGACGATCGGAAATGATGACCCCTACTATGTCGGCAAAGAGCTGAGGGCTTAGAGCAGTAACTCTTGGAGGCTTGCAGACACGGTAGGGGTCTTTTAGTTTATGTCCCCTCCGGTGGTGAGAATAAGGAGGAATGTTAAAGATGGAAAACCAATGGCTTCAGGCTGCGTTATGGATGGGGCTTGCTCTTGTGGCGACATTGCTCTCTGTGAGGATCGCGATATCGATCGCCTTGCTCGAAATAATGGTCGGCGTGATCGGCGGGAACTTCCTGCCTCTCCAGAGGACCGAATGGGTGAATTTCCTTGCCGGGTTCGGTAGCATCTTACTCACTTTCCTCGCAGGGGCGGAGGTTGAACCGGAGATTCTCAGGAAAAAATTCAAAGAGAGCTTCGGCATAGGCTTTCTGAGTTTTTTGATACCCTTTTTAGGGGCGATGGCGTATGCATATTACATAGGGGGTTGGACTTTCCAGCAGGCGGCGATAGCCGGTATTTCCCTCTCAACCACGTCAGTTGCCGTAGTATATGCGGTCATGATAGAGACAGGATATAATGAAACAGAACTCGGCAAACTTATCCTTGCTGCCTGTTTCATCACTGACCTCGGCACAGTATTGGCGCTGGGTATCTTTTTTGCAAATTATGACTGGCATTTAGTGCTTTTTATCGCGGTAACAATAATTACTCTCCTCTTACTTCCTAAATTTACTCCCTGGTTCTTTATGAAAGTCGGCAGCCGGATCAGCGAACCGGAAACGAAATTTATCTTCCTGTTGCTTTTCGGCCTCGGAGGAATTGCTCTGACTGCGAAAAGTGAAGCGGTACTGCCGGCCTATCTGGTGGGGATGGTATTGGCTCCTTTCTTCCTGAAGAACAGGACGCTCAGCCACAGAATGAGAGTCACTGCTTTTACTATGCTCACGCCTTTTTACTTTCTCAAAGCAGGCTCATTGGTAAAACTTTCGGCGATGTGGAATAGCGCCTTGCTGATTCTGATTTTTCTCATGGTCAAAATGGCAGCGAAATTTATAGGGGTATGGCCGGCTACAAAAATTTTCAGCTTCGGTAAGAAAGAAGGTATGTATACAACCCTGCTGATGTCGACGGGTCTTACCTTCGGGACGATATCGGCGCTCTTCGGGTATACGAATAAGATCATTACTCAGGAACAATATACAATACTCGTTACTGCTGTTATACTTTCAGCAGTAGTACCGACAATAATAGCCCAAAGATGGTTTCAACCTGAGATAAAAAAGGAGGGGAATGATGTTTAAGAAAATCTTAATAGCCAATGACGGCTCTGAAGGAGCAAAAAAGGCACTCAAAATTGCCATTGATCTCGCAAATAAATATAGCGCCGAACTCCACAGCATATCCGTAGAGGAGGGAGTGCCGCACTATGCAGCTACAATCGGAGAAGTAGAAGAATTCAGAAAAGAGGCGAATGAATTTTTCCAGAAAATCAATGACGAGGCAAAGGAAGAGGCAAAAATTTCCGGAATAGAACTTTATATAAAGGTTCAGGCAGGACATGAAGTTGAAACTATCGTGAATTATGCGAGGGAAGGGAAATTCGATCTCCTCGTGATAGGCTTTATGGGGCATTCAAAGATATTCGGAAGAGTCTGGGGGTCAACCTCACAGAATATTACAAAGCTGTCTCCTTGTACCGTTGTTGTGGTAAAATGATTTAAACGGCGATGGAGTTCGCTCAACCGTCTCGCTTGATCGGGACTGATAACTCCTACCAAAGACTTCTTTGGTAGGAGTTTTTTAGTTTTGAGATAACAACATGACTCCTGCCGAGAGAAGGTGAAGGGAGGTTAATAATGGTTCTCGACAAATACTCGCATTTCAAAGAAGAACTTGTAGAGTGTATCAACTCTATCCTGACAATCGAAGGCATCACCGGCAGCATCTGTGAAGAAATCAGAGAAAAAATCGAAAATAATGTATTTAACCTTGTTGTTCTTGGACAGTTCAAGAGGGGCAAGACCACCCTCATAAATGCGCTCCTCGGAGCAGAAATATTGCCTACCGCTGTTGTACCTCTAACATCTATTGCAACAATCCTCACATACGGCGAGACGTTGAATATCAAAGTATATTTCAACGACGGCAGGGTGCCCGAAATTGAACCGGCGAGCCTCCCACAATATGTTACAGAAAAAGGAAATCCAAGGAACGAAAAGGATGTGCGGGAAGTCATCATTACCTACCCGTCGTCTTATCTGAAAGACGGTGTAAGGCTGATTGACACTCCCGGCGTCGGCTCCATTTATGAACATAATACCGATGTTGCCTATCAGTATCTTCCAAAGTCGGATGCAGCCTTATTCCTCATTTCTGTGGACCAGCCGTTGAGCAAGGCTGAGTTGGATTTCCTTAAGGACGTAAGAGAGTATTCGAACAGGATATTCTTTCTTCTCAGCAAAGCGGACTACTTCTCCGAGCCTGACCTCCGGGAGTCGATGGAATTTTCAATGGATGTGCTCACAAAGGCGATGGGGACTGAAGTGCGGATCTTCCCGGTTTCTGCAAAACTTGCCCTTGAAGGGAAGGTTTCAGGCGCCGAAGACCTTGTCAATAAAAGCCGACTTCCACAATTTTCAGAAGTGCTCAACAATTTCCTTATGGAGGAAAAGGGAAAGATACTGATCATATCGATTGCGAACAATCTGCTCCGGCTGATCTCTCAGGTGAGGTTCGCACTTGAACTTGAAATGAAATCGCTCTTCACACCCCTTGAGGAACTGCAGGAGAAGATAAAGATCTTCGAAAAGAAGGAGAAGGATGTCCTGACGGAAAAGGGCGATTTTGACTTGCTGTTGGATGCTGAAGTTAAAAAGATAATCAACAACGTTCTTGAAGAAGACCTCAGGGTTTTCAGGCAGGAGTTGATTCTTAAAGTATCCGAAATCCTTGAAAGCCGCTACAAAGAGTATTCTGACATGTCTCTGAAGAAGCTTCGGGAGCAGCTTGAGAAGGAGATTATCACAGAAGTAAAACAGGCGTTTGCATCCTGGCGCATCATCGAAGATGAAAAGCTGGCAAAGACCTTTGAGACGGTCTGCAGGAGGTTTGTTACAAAGATCGATGAGACGGTGGATTCCCTTCATAAGTTTTCTTCCGAGCTTTTCGCGGTACCCTTTGATGCGGTGAAGGCAGAGGCGCTTTGGTCATCGAAGTCCGAGTTTTACTACAGATTCCAGGAACAACCGGTGGGTATTGAGATAGTGACATCGTCGGTGACTTTGTTGCTGCCGAAGTTCATCGGCGAGAAGATAATCCTAAAGAAGATGAAGGAATACTTGTGTCGGGTTACTGACCTGCACACCGCCAGGGTCGGTTACGACTTTGAAAAGAAGCTGGACAAGGGCAAACTCGATTTCAGATGGGAGATGCGCCGCAGGATAGAGGCAACCATCGAAGGGATCAGAACCGCCATAGACAAAGGAATGACTCAAAGATCCGGAGGTGAGAAGGAGGCGACTGAAAGGAAGAGCCAGGTCTCACATGTTCTTGTCCTGCTTGACGGAATTAAGGAAAAACTGATTCAGATACAGCAAAAGGTTTCTTCTTAATTCTAAAAAAGAGAAGTTATAGAACGATGGAGACCGTTCTTTTAAGTGTCCTGTTATATCAGGTCTGATGACTTCTACGGATAAATCTTAGAAAGGGTTTGTTATAAATAAGCTAATCGAGAAAGGGGAAAATCCTATGTCAAAGATCAAGAGTGTAAAAGCAAGGGAGATTTTGGATTCGAGGGGTAATCCTACAGTTGAAGTGGATGTGATACTCGATAACGGAATATTAGGCCGGGCGGCTATTCCCTCAGGTGCATCAACAGGAAGCAAGGAAGCAGTTGAACTAAGGGATGGGGATAAGACACGTTATTTAGGGAAGGGTGTTTTGAAAGCTGTAAATAATGTTAACGAAATTATTGCCCCGCACATAGTCGGTAAGGATCCGAGGGAACAAAAAAGCATAGATTCTTTCATGATCGATCTTGACGGTACAGAAAACAAAGCAAAATTAGGGGCTAATGCGATTTTGGGGGTTTCTCTTGCAGTAGCAAAAGCAGCAGCTCAGAATGATGGTTTATCTATTTTCAGATATCTTGGCGGTGAAGATGCACGGCGTCTTCCAATCCCATTCTTCAATATCCTAAACGGCGGCAAGCATGCGGATAACAATGTTGATATACAGGAGTTTATGATTGCTCCAATTGGCGCAAAATCTTTCAAAGAAGCCCTTAGAATGGGGGCTGAAACATACCATAATCTGAAAACTGTTTTGAAATCAAAAGGATTAAACACATCTGTCGGAGACGAAGGAGGATTTGCTCCAAACCTTTCATCCAACGAAGATGCTGTAAAGATTATCATCAGCGCAATAGAAAAAGCAGGATATAACCCCGGCCAGGATATCTCCATTGTTTTAGACCCCGCTGCAAGTGAGTTTTACCAGGATGGGAAATATATTTTAAAAGCTGACAACAGCAGATTGTCTTCAGAAGAAATGGTTAAATATTACGCAAACTTGATTTCGAAATATCCTATCATCGCCATTGAAGACGGGCTTGCAGAGGATGATTGGGACGGCTGGCAGGTCATGACTAAAGAATTAGGAGAGAAGATTCAGCTTACCGGTGATGACATTTTTGTCACCAATCCCAGGATTTTAGCGCAAGGTATAAAACAAAGGATTGCCAATTCTATTCTTATCAAGCTCAACCAGATCGGAACGCTGACCGAGACTTTAGAAACTGTCGGAATGGCGAAAAGATCTGGGTATACTTGCGTATTTTCCCATCGTTCGGGAGAAACGGAAGACTCGTTTTTAGCGGATATAACGGTCGCAACAAATGCCGGGCAGCTTAAGACCGGCGCGCCTGCCAGATCAGAAAGACTGGCGAAGTATAACCAGTTGCTGAGGATCGAAGAGCAATTGGGAAACAAAGCAGTTTTCAGCGGAGATTTGGAGTGGTAAAAAGCGTCTTAAATCAAACTTAGCCAGAGATAACCAATAAATATGCATAAGATTGATAAAGGGATGCCAATTTTCATGTGCCCAATGAAGCCTATTTTAACCGCAGGTCTTGCCCCTTCTATCAGTATAAGGTTTCCTATGGACCCTAAAATCGTCAGATTACCGGCAAGGGTGCTGCTCATGGCAAGTAAAAGCCCTGTTTTTTCTTGATCAATAATCGATGGAATTATATTAAAGCCATTTATTAGACAACACACTATCACATATAGAATAGGTTTTGACAGTATGATATATTTTTGCTACATGTATATAGCTGGTAAAATGGTTTTGATCTGAGTGAAAACTGAAATCCAAAAATCTTACTGATTAAATGGATAGCCAGAAAAACATTGCCTATCGCTTCATTGTCATCATGGGGATTGTCAGTATGTTTGGGGACATAACCTATGAAGGCGCTAGAAGTATTACCGGCCCTTATATGGCGGTCCTGGGGGCGAGTGCGGGCATGGTCGGTCTTATTACGGGTATCGGAGAGTTTGTAGGATATGCGCTGCGTCTTGTTTCGGGGCGGTTGGCTGACAGGGCCGGAGCGTACTGGCCCCTTACATTCATAGGATACGGTCTAATTTTTTTCATACCATTGCTGGGGTTGACGGGTTACTGGCAGCTTGCAGCGGTTTTTATCATTTTGGAGCGGATGGGAAAGGCGATTAGGACCCCTGCGAGAGATGCGATACTCTCCCATGCAACAAAGCGGGTGGGCCGGGGCTGGGGATTTGCTTTGCACGAAGCACTCGACCAGGTCGGTGCTTTTATCGGCCCGCTGATCTTTTACTCCGTATTTATTTTAAAGGGCGGCTATCGCGAAGGGTTTACTATCTTATGGATTCCCGCACTCTTAACTTTAGTCTTTCTCACTATAGCGAGGATTAAGGTACCGTCGTCTGAGAATTTCGAGATTCCTCTTGATATGCCCCGACACAAAGGAAAAGGAAGGCTTCCGAAGATTTTCTGGCTTTACACGATTTTTGCATTCTTTAGTGTCGCCGGGTTTGCCCATTTTCAGATAATCTCCTACCACCTTAAGGTACAGTCGGTTTTTTCCGATACGTATATCCCCGTGCTTTATGCAACAGCCATGGCTGTAGATGCAGTGATAGCGCTGATTATAGGAAGAATATACGACAGGGTTGGGATGACCTCTCTGATATTGCTGCCTATTTTGACCTTCCCTGTTCCCTTTCTCGGTTTTTCACTAAACCACAATTTTGTGGTTATAAGCATTGTACTATGGGGCGCGGTTATGGGGGTCCATGAGACGATTATGCGCGCCGCTATCGCCGATTTGACGCCTATAGAAAACAGAGGGTTTGCATACGGAATTTTTAATGCCGTATATGGAGCTTCGTGGTTCTTGGGAAGCGCAATCATGGGTTTCCTCTATGACCTTTCACTCGGTTATTTGTTTGTCTTTGTCGCGCTCATGGAGTCGATCTCCGTCCCGATATTTTTTCTGATAAAAAGAGAAAACTTTATAATGGTCAAAAAATAGTGGCGGCGGGACGCAGGCTTGGTGTTCATACCTCTATCGCCGGCGGGTTACACCTAAGCCTGGAAAGGGCTCACGCTCTGGGATGTAATACGTTGCAGATATTTTCCCATAACCCGAGGGGATGGTCTGTGAAGAACATTTCTGAAGAAGAAGCCTCCCGGTTTAAATTACTCAGAGAAAAGTTCAATATTTCCCCGGTTTATATCCACACATCTTACCTTATAAATATGGCGTCCGGAGACGAAGCGCTGAGAAGAAAATCCGTTGAGCTGCTTGCCGTTGAAATGGAAAGGGCTGATTCTATCGGCGCGGATTATGTGATACTTCATGCGGGAAGCGCATCCGGGGATGAGCGGCGGACCGCAAGGCAAAGGACGGTGGAAGCATTAAATGATCTTGAACTGATGGGACGATGGAAAGCGGGTCTACTCATAGAAAATACCTCCGGTAAAAAAGGGGACATCTCCTCGGCTATCTCTGAACTGTCGGATATCATGAACGGCGCCAAAGGTCCGTTGATATCAGGCATATGCTTCGACACCTGCCATGCCTTTGCGGCGGGATATGACATCCGCCGCGATGACGGTGTAAAAAGGATTTCAGATGAAATAAGAAGGGATATCGGAGACGGTAAAATAAAAGCGGTCCACCTTAACGATTCGAAAGGCGACTGCGGTTCGGGCGTCGACAGGCATGAACATATAGGTTTAGGGAAGATAGGGGCGGAAGCGCTAAGCCGTTTCATTCAATGCAGGCATTTCAAAGACGTCCCTCTGATCCTCGAAACTCCGAAGAAGAGAGAGTCCGATGATCCGATGAATTTGGCGAAAGTCAGGAAGCTGATGAGAATGAAACGATAGTTCAAGAATTGAGAACGACTGTTCTGAATATAGGATCGTTTACAAAAATGCATTATTTGTTCTCAAATGTAATTTTTTTGTTGACAAATAGAATTTGTTGGTGTATAAATACATTAAGGTGAAAAAATGTTAAAGAGTTTATTCTCATCATCAGTAAGGGCGGATGTGCTCTCGCTGCTTCTGAACAGCCCCGACGAACAGTTCTATATCCGTGAGATTGCGACACTCCTCAGAAAGAACCCATCAGGCATAAAGAGGGAACTCGATAACCTCGAAAAGATGGATATTGTGACGAGCGAAAGGATTGTCAACCTCAGATACTTCCAGGCGAATAAGGAGTCACCCCTGTTCTCTGAATTGAAAAATCTGATAACAAAATCACTCGGCCTGCCCGGCGCGCTTAAGGCGGTCCTGAGGGCCGCCGGTACGAAGGCGGCTTTTATCTACGGTCCGTATGCTGAGGGGGACGATGTAGACAGAGTGGATCTTTTTGTTATCGGTGCGTCATCATCACTGACAAAAGAAATCAAGGACCTTGAAAAGAGGTTTGATCAAAAAATTAACTTTGCAATGATGGATGAAGAGGAATACAGACTGAAAAAGAAGAAGGGTGATGCAAACCTGAAAAGGCTTTTATCAGGCAAAAGGATAACACTTATCGGCAGATTATAAATGGGTAAGTGCTCCGCATCTCCTTCACCGGGAGTGCGGATAGAAAGGGGGTGAATTATCATGGCAGCTACAAAGAAAGCAGCGAAGAAGCCGGCAAAGAAGACCGCAAAAAAGAAATAGTTTAGATCTACATGCACACACACACATTTTTTAGGCTGGAGAGAACTTCTCCAGCCTTCTTTTTGCGGTCTTCCTACATATAAAACTCTATTCTGCGGAAAAATTCAAGTAAAATTTATAACTTATTGAAAAATAAGCTATTTTAAGTAAGCGAAAGGGTTTGCGGCTGGCTGACTTCCGATACCAATTCCCAATACTCCGGATGTGAAAACAGCTTTTTCAGGAACTTAAGGTTTGTGGTATGGCCTGACTTATTAGCAATAATATGACCTTGGATAGGAAATCCTGAGAGAGAAAGGTCGCCGATAAGATCGAGTATTTTATGACGGACAAATTCGTCTTTAAACCTTAATCCCGTGGAATTCAGCACCCCGGTTTCTCCGAGTATTATGGCATTATCGAAGGAGCCGCCCCTTGCGAAGCCGTTTGCTTTAAGGTATTCGACGTCTTTCAGAAATCCGAAAGTCCTTGCAGGGGCTATTTCCATAGTGAAGCTTTCCTCATTGAGGTCAAGGCTTAACTTTTGCTCACCGAGTAAATGATGGGTAAAGTGGATCCTGTAAGTTATACGCCTGCCGTTATACGGGAAGGCGGCAATCTCGGCATGGCCATCGGTAAGCACTATAGGGCTTGTAATTCTTATATAAGGTCTCTTTTTGCTCTGTTTTGCGATCCCGCTGTTGAGGATCATGCTTGTCAGATCTATTGAACTGCCGTCGAGGATGGGGATTTCGGACCCGTTTACTTCTATAAAGGCGTTATCGATACCGAGTCCTGCCAAAGCGGCAAGCATGTGTTCAACCGTCCTTATTTTAGCACCGTTGAACCCGATCGTAGTGGCAAATGCCGTATCAGTGACCGAGCCGATGGAAGCCTTAATCGCCAGGTTCTTGTCTGACCGTATAAATAAGATTCCGGTATCCCGGGGCGCCGGCTTAAGGCATACCTTAGTGTTGCGACCGGTGTGAAGCCCGATACCTTCAAAACTTACTTCCTGTTTTAGTGTCCTTTGTAAACGCATAGTTTATATAATAAGATTTTGTAAGTAATAAAAAATCTATTTATAGGTTGCAAGTATAATGCCAGATAAAAAGGCAAGAATTTTACAGTTATTATTAACAGAGGTTTATTCAGGACAATGGCTCTATAAAAAGTCTTGGCAGTATAAGTTAAAGTGTTTGTTGAAATATAATGCAAGACGGCAAACAGAAGGTGTGTTGTCTGTTATCAATGATGTGTGTATTATTTAACACAGTGATAACCCCATTGCCCTCTGATATGTTAAAATCGAATTTATAAACTATTTAATTATTAGTACATATATTAGCACAGAACTGCTTATTTGAACCCTTTGCACCTCCCTTTCCGCACTAAGGCAGCTTCGGCGGGGTGAAAGGGGGAAGGATAGCGGGGTTATGGAGATAATAAAATGCTGGGAATTATAGGCGGGAGCGGCCTCTACGGAGTTGAAGGGTTAGTCATGAAAAGGGCGAAGAAGATAAAAACGCCCTTTGGCGCGCCATCCGATTCTTATTCTATGGGTGAATTTTCGGGGAAGGACATTATATTTCTTCCAAGACATGGGTTGAAGCATAAAATTCCCCCCCATAAGATAAATTACAGGGCAAATATATGGGGGTTTAAAAAACTCGGGGTAGAAAGAATCATATCCTTCGGCGCTACCGGGGGAATAAGCCATGGTATGAAGCCGGGGACGATTGTTGTTCCCGATCAGATCATCGATATGACGAGCGGCAGGGATTCAACCTTCTACTCCGATGAAGGAGACGTTGTTCATATGGATTTTACAGAGCCGTATTGCCCTGAATTGAGGGCTTCTCTTTTTCGTGCCGGAGAGAGATCGGGAATCAAAGTCAAGAAATCGGGAACCTATGTGTGTACGAATGGTCCAAGGCTTGAAACCGGGGCCGAGATAAAGTTTTTTTCAGAAATCGACGCGGATATTGTCGGCATGACGGCGATGCCCGAGGCGGCGCTCGCAAGGGAAGCGGAGCTTTGTTATGCGGGGGTTGCCGTTGTTACAAATTATGCGGCCGGGATTAGGGAAAAGAAACTGACGGCAGCAGAGGTTATCGACGTGATGAATAAGACCACCGGGAGGCTAAAAGAACTTCTGAAAGCGGTTTTGAGTATGGTACCCTCTGAAAGAAACTGTGCGTGTAAGGAAGCCCTGGCAAAGGCGAAGGTTTAAGCGGCATATGGAGACTATCCTTGTTGTAGAAGACAAAGAATCAATGGCGGAGATGCTGAGAGAGACCCTTGAGTCTGCAGGATATACCGTCATTTCGGCTGTTGACGGACTGGAGGGCATAAGGCATATCAAAGAGAGCAGGGTCGATCTTGTACTGACGGACCTTAAGCTTCCTAAAAAAGAAGGGATGGATATCCTCAATGCATCCAAAGAAGAAAACCAGGTCAGGCCCGTTATTATTATGACCGCATTCGGTTCTGTTGAGACGGCTGTAGCTGCAATGAAGGAAGGCGCTTTTGATTTTATTACAAAACCTTTTGATACCGACCACCTCCTTATGCTGATACAGAGAGCCCTGGAAACACTGAGGCTTCTTACGGAGAACATTCTTTTAAAAGAAGAGTTCGCTTCGAAGTTCGGGCTGCCCAGGATTATCGGTAGGAGTGATAGAATTATTGATGTCGCCCAAGTCGTGCAAAAGGTGGCGCCCACGAAAACAACTGTCCTTTTGATCGGCGAGAGCGGCACGGGAAAAGAGCTTTTTGCGAGGGCCCTCCATAATCTGAGTAACCGGAAGCAGTATCCTTTTGTGCCGATCAATTGTGCCGCGATCCCTAAAGACCTGCTTGAATCGGAGCTCTTCGGTCATGAAAAAGGCGCCTTTACGGGCGCGGAAATGAAGAAACTCGGCAAGTTCGAACTTGCCGATAAGGGGACTATTTTTCTCGACGAAATCGGCGATATGGATATGACATTGCAATCAAAGGTCCTCAGGGCGATTGAAGAAGGAGAAATAGAGAGGATAGGCGCTGTTAAGGCGATAAAGGTTGACGTAAGAATTGTCGCGGCAAGCAATAAAGACCTTGAAAAAGCTGTAGAAGATAAGAAATTCAGAGAAGACCTCTTTTACAGGCTGAATGTGTTCCCAATCAGGATCCCTCCTTTGAGGGAGAGGAAGGAAGACATTCCTTTGCTCGTGGATTACTTTATCAATAAATATCGCGTCGAGATAAAGACTACTGTGAAAAGTATTTCAGCAAAGGCTTTGGATATGCTTATGAAGTATTACTGGAAGGGCAATGTAAGGGAACTTGAAAACGCCATAGAGCGGGCGGTCATACTGTGTGACGGTGAGGTGATTACGTCCGACCATTTTATTCCCGGCAGGCAGTACGGATATCAGTCTTCTGAAAAATCTTTCATTAATGAAGGCGCGCTCGAAGCTGTGGCAAAAGAGGCAACGAGGACCGCGGAGACCCAAAGGATCACGAATGTCCTTAAGGATACGAGGGGCAATAAAAGCAGGGCGGCGGAGATCCTTCAGGTGAGCTACAAAACATTGCTTACAAAGATCAAGGAGTACGGCATTGAGTCTTGACAGTATAATTCCCGGAGAATTATCATAAAATGTTGATTAATCGGTATTTTATCGGTTCGTTAAAGAACGTTTTTTCGGAGGGGTAAAAATGTCTGGACATTCCAAATGGGCGTCAATCAAGCATAAGAAAGCAAGCACTGATGCAAAGAAGGGCAAGATTTTTACGAAAATCGTCAAAGAGATCGCGGTTGCCGCGCGCGTTGGCGGTGGTGACCCCTCCGGAAATCCGAGGCTGAGGACTGCTATCGATAACGCGAAAGAAGTCAATATGCCGAGCGATAACGTTAAGCGGGCCATTATGAAAGGAACGGGTGAACTACCCGGCGTATCATATGAGGAGGCTGTTTATGAAGGATACGGCCCCGGCGGTGTCGCTATCCTTATAGATGTGCTCACCGACAACAAGAACAGGACCACCCCTGAGATAAGACATTTGATGTCGAAGAACAACGGTAATTTGGGTGAATCCGGATGTGTGTCCTGGATGTTCGAGCAGAAGGGATATATCCTTGTCGAGAAGACAAGGGTCGATGAGGACCCCCTGATGTCTGTCGCGCTTGACGCAGGCGCTGAAGACATGAAGAACGATCCTAAGGAAGACAATTACGAAATTATTATGGCCCCTGAGAATCTGGCTAAGGTAAAGGCTTCTATTGAGGCCTCAGGCGTCCCGGTTTCGCTCGCAGAGATAACGATGCTCGCAAAAAATTATGTCACGGTAGATGAAAGACAGGCGGAGCAGATGATGAGGCTTACAGAAGCGCTTGAAGACCATGACGATGTACAGGATGTTTATACTAATGTAGATATCCCGGATGAGGTGATTGCCAAAATTGGGAAATAATCCGGGTTTTTCCATTCGTACCAGCTTCAAGAGGAGATTCTTAGCCGGGCTCCTTATATCCATACCTGCCGTCATCACTTTCCTCATCATCGAATGGTTTTTTAAATTTATTGACGGCTTTCTTGAGCCCATTTACTTTAGTATCCTCGGATATCATGTCCCGGGACTCGGGTTTATTTCCGCCGTAATACTGATATTCATAGTTGGTATTATCTCGACGAATGTTTTCGGCAGGAAGGTCATCGGATACTTCGAGAATGTCGTGCTGAGGATTCCGGTGTTGAAAGGGATATATACTGCTGTGAAACAGCTTGTTGACGCCTTTTCCCCGGACAGCAAGAGTTCGTCCTTTAAAAAATTTGTTGTTGTCGAGTATCCGAGACCGGATGTGTTCGCCTTCGGATTTTTGACCAAGGAATGCGTTGTCAAGCAGGAAAAAGACGGAAGCCAGTGTGTTTTAAAGGCTGTATATATACCCACGAACAATCTTTATCTCGGCGAGATTGCGCTTTTTAAAGAGGAAAGCGTGTTTTACACCGATATCCCGATAGACGAGGGTATCAAGATTATCCTTTCAGGCGGTATAGCGACTCCCCCGAGGTTGTCTGAGGTGAAAGGATGAAAATGGCAGGAGTTGTCCTTGCTGCCGGACTCGGCAAAAGGATGAATTCATCCTTACCGAAAGTCCTCCATAATATCCACGGCGTCACGATGCTCCGGTATGCGTTGGATGCCCTCAAGGGACTGAGACCTCAAAAGATTGTTGTGGTGGTGGGAAGACATTTTCAGGAAATAAAAGAATCATTGGGGGATGAAAATAACATCTCGTTCGCAGAACAGAGAGAGGCAAAAGGCACAGGAGACGCGCTCTTAAAGGCATCGGTGTCCCTAAAGGGTTTTAAAGGTACAATAGTCGTTGTGAACGGCGACGCCCCTTTAGTTACTTCCGGCACCCTGAAAAAATTTCTGAAGCTCCATAGCAAGGGAAGAAATGCCGTCTCTATACTTTCATTTATATCCGAAGACCCCGGCTCATACGGCAGGGTCATAAGAGACGAGGACGGTCGTGCGCTGGCGGTCATAGAGGACCCTGACGCGACGGCATCCCAGAAGTTGATAAAAGAAGTAAACAGCGGGGTATACGCGATAGAGGCCGGAGCGCTCAAACTTTTGAAGGAGATAAAACTTAATAAACGTAAAGGCGAATATTATCTCACCGACATTGTCCACATAGCCAAAGTAAAAGGTATCAAAATAGATGCTTTTTGTATTGGTTCAGAGGATGAATTCCTTGGTGTCAACAGCAGGGAAGAACTTGAGAAGGCGCGCCTTCTTATGAAGGGCAGGATCATATGTAAATGGCTGGGGAAGGGCGTGCATTTTGCGGACATTAATTCGGTTTTTATATCCTCGAACAGCGATATAGAAAAAGATACTGTAGTGTATCCGAACGTTCATCTTGAAGGCAAAACAAAGATAGGGAAGGGATGCACAATTTACCCGAATGTCAGGATTCTGGATAGTATTATAGGCGCCGGCGCAGTTATTAAGGACTCCACTCTGATCGAGGGTTCGGTTGTAAAAGCCCGGGCTTTGGTCGGCCCCTTTGCTCATATACGTCCCGGGTCCGAGATCGGTCCGGACGCGAGGATAGGGAATTTTGTTGAAGTGAAAAAATCGGTCATCGGTCCTGGGACAAAGGCATCACATCTTACGTATCTCGGAGATGCAAAGATAGGCAGGGATGTGAACATAGGAGCAGGCACGATAACATGCAATTATGACGGCCATAGGAAAAACGTTACAACAATTGAAGATAATGTCTTTATAGGAAGCGATTCGCAGTTGATTGCCCCGGTTAAGATAGGCAAAGGGGCCTATGTCGGCGCTGGTGCTACGATTACAAAGGACGTTCCTTCAAAGGCACTTGCCCTTAGCAGGGTAGAGCAGGTTAATATTAAAGACTGGGCAACGAAACGGCAGTTAAAAGTCGAGAGTGAAAAGTTAAAAACGAAAAAAAAGGAACATAAATGAAATGTTTTTATTAAACTCATCACTTATCACTAATAACTCATTGAGGTTTTGATATGTGCGGGATAATCGGATATACAGGTAAGCGGAATGCGGTATCGGTGGTAATCGAGGGGTTGAAGCGCCTCGAATACAGAGGATACGATTCCGCAGGGGTTGCTTACTTTTCGAACAACGGGATTGAGGTGAGAAGGTGTACGGGCAAGATAAAAGAGCTCGCATCTTTGCTCGAAGCTGAAAACCCTTCCAGCCATACCACGATAGGGCACACAAGATGGGCAACCCACGGGAGGCCGTCAGAGGAGAACGCCCACCCTCACAGGTCAAACGGTATCGTCTTAGTGCATAACGGGATAATAGAAAATTATCTTTCCTTAAAGAAAAAACTGACAGGTAAAGGATATTTATTCACTTCTGAGACGGATACAGAGGTGCTTTGCCACCTTATAAACGATTATGCAAAAAAGCATCCTCTGGAAGACGCTGTACGCGAGGCGTTAAAAGAAGTCGAAGGTTCCTATGCGATTGCCGTTATTAAGGAAGATGAACCTGACAAGATTGTAGGTGTTAGAAAAGACAGTCCTTTGGTTGTCGGAATAGGTGACGGAGAGTCCTTTGTTGCCTCTGATATACCGGCGTTCCTCAGTTATTCGAGAGATGTGATATTTCTTGATGATGGAGAGATGGTCGTCCTGACAAGCAGCGGCGTCAAGATTACAGGACTTGATGGACTTCCCGTGCAGAAGGATGTAAGGTCTGTGTCATGGAGCCCTGCTATGGCGGAAAAAGACGGCTACAAACATTTTATGCTGAAAGAGATCAATGAGCAGCCGAGGGCCATTGCCGATACATTAAGGGGAAGATTTAATGCTGAAACCGGCGACGTGAACTTCGACGAGTTCGGCTTTGACGGAAAAGAACTCAAAGCCGTCGAAAAGGTCTTCATCGTTGCCTGCGGGACCTCCTATCATGCTGCCATTATCGGTAAATATATTATAGAAGGCCTTGTGAGGATCCCCGTCGAGGTAGATATAGCATCGGAATTCCGGTACAGGAAACCGGTCCTCAAATCCGGAGACCTTATGATTGTAATAACTCAGTCCGGAGAGACCGCGGACACGCTTGCTGCACAGAGAGAAGCGAAAAAACTTGGGGCCAGGGTCCTCTGTATATCTAACGTCGTCGGCAGCACTGCTTCGAGAGAAGCTGACGCTCTATTTTATACCCATTCCGGTCCCGAAATAGGAGTTGCTTCTACCAAAGCCTTTACAACCCAGATCGTCGGGCTTTATCTTTTGGCGGTGGGTATCGGAAAGATAAAAGGCATAATACCGGAGGACATTTCAAAGGAGTTTTTAAAAGAACTGCTTATGCTTCCGGGTAAGGTAGAAGAAATATTGGATAAAGATGAAAATATAAAAAATATTGCAAAAGAGTTTTTTAAGGCGAAGGACTTCCTCTATCTCGGAAGAGGAATCAATTATCCTGTCGCGCTTGAAGGCGCGTTAAAACTGAAGGAGATATCATATATCCATGCGGAGGGGTATCCCGCAGGTGAGATGAAACACGGTCCGATCGCTTTAATCGATGAGGAGATGCCTGTTGTTGTCCTTGCCCCAAAGGATCATTTGTATGAAAAGATAGCCTCGAATATCCAGGAGGTGAAGAGCAGGGGAGGGAAGATCATAATAGTTACAAATGACGCCGACGGCGATGTATGCGGGAATTCCGGTAAGTGCATTCTTGTGCCTAAATCCAATCCGTATCTTTCAACGGTATTGATGGCTATACCCATGCAGTTGCTCGCTTATCACATCGGGGTTTTACGGGGATGTGACGTAGATCAGCCAAGGAATCTTGCCAAGAGCGTTACTGTTGAATGAAAACGTGAATCAATGCTACGGTATCTGCACCTGTATCGGATTATGTTCCTCATTTGTAGTACCATCGCCAAGCTGACCGTTATTGTTACTTCCCCAGGTCCAGACTGTGTTATCGTTGCCCAAGGCAACGGTGTAGTCATAACCTGCTGCGATGGCGATGATGCCCGGCAGTGTTATGCCCGGCAGTCCGACTACCGCTACAGGTATATTGCTTAGAGTTGTAGTCCCATTGCCAAGTTGGCCGTTGCTGTTACTTCCCCAGGTCCAGACTGTGCCGTCGTCTTTTAAAGCAACACTGTGCTCATGCGACGGCACCGAGGAATCAAAGCCTGCGGCAATGGCTATTGCAGTTGATATATTGCTTACCTGTACAGGAGACGAGTTATTTGTCTTAGTCCCATTACCAAGCTGACCGTCACTATTATTCCCCCAGGCCCAGACTGTGTTGTCGTTTCTCAGGGCAATTGTGTGGTCAACACCCGCGGCAATGGCCAGTACACCGCTTAGACTGCTTAACTCTTCGGGAGATTTATTATTATTTGTAGTCCCATCACCAAGCTGTCCTTTTTTATTATACCCCCAAGCGTGGACTGTGTTGTCGCTTTTCAGGGCAACGGTGTGGTCATGACCTGCTGCAACTGCTATTACTTTTATCCCTGACGTATCTGAAGGTGGTGCAATTATCTGTTTAGGACTATTGATTTGATTTGTTGTCCCGTCACCAATCTGCCCATAGGTATTATCACCCCAGGCCCATAGCGAGCCATCGCTTTTCAGGGCAACAGTGTGGTTCCCGCCTGCTGCAACTGCTATTACTATTGTCCCATCTGAAGGTGGTGCGATTATCTGTATAGGAGTGGTGTTTGGATCCGTGGTTCCATTACCAAGTTGACCGTTGCTGTTATCGCCCCAGGCCCAGACCGAGCCGTCGGTTCCCAGGGCAACTGTGTGATTATCGCCAACTGCAACGGCTGTAATGCTTGGTAGTCCGCTTGCTGTGCTTACATGTACAGGAGTGCTGCTTTGATTTGTGGTTCCGTTGCCAAGCTGGCCATAGGCATTATCACCCCAAGCCAAGACCGAGCCGTCGGGTTTTACGTAAACGGTGTGGAATGATGCTGCTATGCTGCCTTGACTAATTTGGCTAAAATTAAATCCGGTTGCGTCGATCCCCTGAAGATAAAGTTTCCGACTTGACGGAAAGAAGTTATAGCCTGAAAGCGAGACGTATACCGCGTATTGGCCGCTCGGCACACTGCTAAAGCTGTAATGACCGCTTGAATCTGTAGTCCTGTATGGTGAATCTGGGGAAATAGTTGGCGGCGTCCCAAGGGGAATAGTTACAATCCCCGGTAAAAGATAAACTTTCACACCTGGAAGCGCTGATCCGCCTGATGTGACCTTGCCCGAAACACCATATTTCTGCCCGCCGCATCCTGAAAGCATAATCGTTGTAACTGAGCTTAATAACAAAACCAAAATTGCTGTAAAAAACTTTGAACGCTTCACCTTAATATAACTTGTCATGATAATAATCTCCTAAAATTGCTTTGGCTTAAGTTGAAATTTAATCTTACACATTATACATCAATTCATCATTTAAGGTCGACCGGCCGGAATACGAATCATAATTTATGGCCAGCCCGTTTTGACTTCATCCATACCATGAATCTATAATAATTAAGAGGGGCGTTTGCTTAGACTTAATAGCAGGCGGAGTTACCGGGTTTTTGGAGTTTTGAGTTTCCGGATTTATTCCTTCTTGCTGTGAAGAATCATACATAGACTGAAGAACTGCAGAACTCGGCATACTGTGGATTTAAATGGTAAAAATCTGTTAACATGAATAAGTCAAAGGAGAGATGAATGCATGATTTAAATCCCCAGCAGAAAGAAGCTCTAATTTATACCGACAGTCCTTTGATGGTTTTTGCAGGCGCGGGAAGCGGGAAGACAAAGGTCATCGCTCACAAGTTCTCTTATCTGAATAAAGCAAAGAAATTTCCACGTGATTCCATCTTAACCGTTAACTATACGAATAAGGCGTCTGACGAGATGAAGGAGCGGATAAACGGTATTCTCGACAAAGACCTTAACGGCGCCTGGATCGGCACCTTTCATTCACAGTGTAACAGGATACTTCGTAAGGAAATTAAGGCACTTGGTTATAATAATAATTTTTCAATCTATGATGAAGATGACCAGTGCAGCCTGATCAGGCATATATTAAAAGAATTCAAGATATATGAAGCCCTCTATAAAGGGATAGCATCGCGCATAAGTTTTCTTAAATCTTCCTTAATAAGTCCTGAGAAATTTCTTTCATCAGGAGACGGTTTCGGTTTCGATGAGAAACTGGCGAAGGTTTATGTCAGGTACCAGGATGATCTAAAGCGCAGCAACTCAATCGATTTCGATGACCTTATTATGATGACGGTGCAATTGTTCGAAAACCATCCAAAACTGCTTGAAAGATACCAGGAAAAGTTCTCCTATATACTCGTAGATGAGTTCCAGGATACCAACTTCGCGCAATATGAACTCCTTAAACTCCTTGCCTCGGGTCACAGGAAGGTATGTGTTGTCGGAGACGATGACCAGAGCATATACAAGTTCAGGGGGGCAAATATAAACAACATGCTCAATTTCGGGAATGATTTCCCCGGAGCAAAATTGTTAAAACTGGAACAAAACTACCGTTCGACCCAGTATATACTGAATGTTTCAGAAGCTGTTATTTCACAGAATTCCAGGAGGAAACACAAAAAGCTGTGGACGGACAGGGGAGCAGGAGAGAAGGCGCATTTTTGCTGGCTGAACACGTATGAAGATGAAGCCAGATACATTGCCAAGGTTATAAAAGAATATTACCTGAAGGGAATATATAATTACAGGGACTTTGCAGTATTTTACCGGGTCAACCTTCAGTCCCGTATACTCGAAGACGCATTGCGTGATGAGGGCCTTCCTTACCGGGTCGTCGGGAGCGTCAGTTTTTATCAGAGGAAGGAAATTAAGGACATAATTGCATATATGCGGGTATCGGTGAACAACGGAGACAACGTCAGCTTCAGAAGGGTCATAAACAATCCGCCCCGGGGGGTAGCCGCTTCTGTCCTGGCAAAGATAGAGCATGAGGCTAAGAAGAAGTCCTTGTCTTTATTTGATGCGCTGAAGACGGTGCTGCGCACCGGCAATATTAACAGTGCGGTTAAAGACAAAATTACCGAATTTATCAAAATGGTAGATGGTTTTACTGCTGCAAAACACAGATCCGCTGGGGATATGATTATAAATATACTTGAAAAATCCGGTTATGCGGAGACCCTGAAGGAGGAGAAAGCAAAGAATATTGAAGAGCTTCTCCTTGCCGCGGAAGGGAAGGACGTAAAGGAATTTCTCGACAAGGTATCGTTGTTCACAAATATGGATGAAGGGTGCGGAGTAGATTGTGTTTCACTTATGATATTGCACAATGCAAAGGGGCTTGAATTCCCTGCGGTATTTATTACGGGACTTGAAGAGGGGGTCCTGCCATACTGTAAAGCGATGAACCATGAAGACGAAATAGCCGAAGAGCGCAGGCTGTTTTACGTGGGTATGACCAGGGCAAAAGACGTCCTTTGGATGACGGGCGCAAGCAAAAGACGGTTGTACGCCAAAATGCAGGAGCAGGAGCCTTCAAGGTTTTTGAAAGATATACCAAAAGAATTTTGCCAGTGGATGGAAAAGATAACTGGCCATAGAATGATAAAGATTTCACCCGTAAAGAAGATGCTTAACCACCGGAACGCATTCTCGGTATACGCTGCCGGTTGCAGGGTAAAACATCCTTCCTGGGGAGTCGGTGTTGTGAGGGACTGTTGCGGAGACGGGGATGACGTTAAGGTCATGGTCAACTTCGCGAATTTCGGTGTGAAAAGACTTGCCGTGCGATTTGCAAATCTGGAAAAAATATAGAAACAGTCTCGATGCAGATAACGAAAGAAGAAATTGAACACATTGCCGTACTGGCGAGGCTGTGCCTTTCGGAAGAAGAAAAGGAGTTATTCGTCTTACAACTGAGCAGCATCCTCGATTATGTGGAAAAACTCAACGAGCTTGATACAAAGGATATAGAACCGACTTCACATGTCCTGTCTTTGAACAATGTCATGCGTGATGACTTGCAGGCCGCCTCGCTGCATAGAGAAGACGCCATGGTCAATGCGCCCTCCCACACAGAAAAATTCTACCGTGTACCGAAGATAATAGAGTAAAGAAAGGGTCGAAAAACATTATGTTGCGTTGCATATTAAGAGCAAAAATACATATGGCCACAGTTACAGAGTCAAACCTCTCCTATGAGGGCAGTATTACCGTAGACGATGCAATCCTCAGGAAATCCGGGATAATCCCTTACGAACAGGTGATGATAAGTAATCTCAATAACGGAGAGCGGTTCGAAACGTATATAATTCCCGGCAAGAAAGGTGAGATATGTCTGAACGGCCCTACTGCGCGAAAGGGCATTGTCGGAGATAAAATTATAATCTTCTGTTACAGTTACGTAGAGGACGGCAAGCTGAGTAAGTTCAAACCTAAGATAGTCCGCCTAAATGAAGAGAATAAAATCCTCGGGAATAAATAGCGTTCCTTACCTAACCAGCTTGTAACCTCCTTCCTGTTCCCATCGTCTTTAACAGAAAGAGGTGAAGTCATGAAGAAATGTATCGAATGGGAGTAACAAAGTAAAGACATGAGCGCCTCTATGGAGGTATCAACCGACGAACACCTTATTAAGGCCACCCTGTCCGGAGATGATGAGGCGTTTACCGAATTGGTCCGGCGGCACAAAAGCAGGGTGTTCAGGATTGCCGCCCGTATTGTAAGGAGTAATTATGAGCTTGATGATGTCTGTCAGGAAATATTTCTTAAGGTGTATCAAAACATGAGAAAATACCGGGGGGACGCTCCGTTCGAGCACTGGTTGACGAAAATAACTGTCAATGCGTGTTATGACAATCTCCGCAAGCAGCGCCGCGAGGGTAATAATGTGCCCTTGGATGATGTCATCATGTCAATCGGAGACCCTGCATGGGAAAAAGAGACTTCAGGCAAGGATGCCTGGAAGATTCTTAAGCATGCTTTGACTAAATTGCGTCCTGATGACCGGCTCGTAATTACTTTGCTGAATCTGGAGGAGAAGTCGGTGCGCGAAGTCTCGAGCTTGACCGGGTGGAGCGAGGCAAAGGTGAAGGTGCGTGCGTTCAGAGCACGGAAGGAACTTAAAAGGATATTGGAGGGCGAAAATGGAAACTGATTCAAATAATGAGAAGATTGACAGGCTTATTGCAACTGCGCGGAAAGCCGCGCCATACAGAACGGAAATGGAGAACGGATTTGAAACCCGCCTGATGGCGAATATCCGGGCTAAGCGTGAACGTCAGTCGCCGTTTCTTATATGGGAGTGGCGACTCATTCCTGTTTTTGTTTCTATTGTTATCTTCCTGGGGATTTGGGTCTATTCATCAAGATATAGTTCCATGCCTGATCTGAGTGCGATAACCGGGCTTGGCAGCGAAGAGACCACTATGGTGGCTTTTTTAACAGGTGAATGAGATGAAAAAATGGAAAGCGATAATCAGCGTCATACTTATATTCCTGCTTGGTTCACTGGCGGGCGCATTGGTAACGCACAAAATTTACCAGCACAGGATAGGTAGCATTCTTAAAGGTGAAACGAGGCCGATGAGTGAAATGATAGTCCGGAGGCTGGACCATGAGCTGCATCTTGACCCAACCCAGTTGGAACAGTTGCGTGCGATAGTGAAGGAGACACATGAAGAAATGAAGAATGTTCGCAGGCAATTCAGACCCCAGACAGAACAGATCTTCGCTCGTTCTCAGAACAGAATCCGGGCGATATTGCGTCCTGATCAGCTTGAGAAGTATGAAAAGATAATCGCGGAACGAAAGAAGAGAAGGGAGAACGATGAGAACAGTAAATAACTATTGAACCCGTTTTCGTTGGCAGCTGCTCTCCAGTGCGTGTTTTATATTCAATAAAACCTTATCTCTTTCGAGCGGCTTTTCGATGTATCTACACGCTCCCTTTCGAACTGCTTCTTTAATTGAAAACATATCACCGAAAGCAGACATGATAATTATTTCCGGTGCATACGTTTGAGAGCTGAGCCTTTTCATGAGGTCTATTCCGTCCATCTCTTTCATGAAAAAATCCGTCATGACTAGATCAAACTTTAATCTCTTTGCAAGACTTAATGCTTCCTCAGCCGATAGTGCAACATGAGTCTCGTATCCTTCATCCGAAAGGATGACTTTGAGGATATTCGCCTGCAAAGGATCATCGTCCACAATAAGAATAACTGCCATAAGAAATCTCCTCTTAAGTCAGATCGTCGCTCTGTCATTTCAAATTCACTTCCATAAAAGCGCCCCCATGTATAAAGAAAGGCTCTTAATCCTAAAAAAAGCAGTTAGAGATCATGCCACACCAGTTTGAGGGAGCAATTTCCCTGAATTTATGTTCAAAGGGCCGATGATTTTTCTAAAAGCATGCATTGCTACAATCCTCATCCGCTCAGCGATATTCAACTGCTCCGCAGTGGTCCTAATATCCCCGAGGAACAGTGATAGTCGTAACAATGCTCCCCGCACCTTTTCAGCCTTTGCATGAGGACTGGTAATAGTCAGAAAAGTCTGTCCCCCATGTTTTGTCTGTTTCGCAACTGCGTGTAACAGCAACGGTCTGCTCGTTATTGCCTCATGATGTTTATTTGGATTGGCCAGGCGCACAAACAGCGACCACCAGTTATATACAAGAGCTACCATGCGACTAATCATGCGGCATCGCTTCAAATCCTTTGTCGTATATCCGCCCCAGCCCCACTGATTCTTTAACTCGTCAAAGATATTTTCACTGTCTGCACGATCCCGGTAATGCTGTGCAATACTTGATACCTCATCAGAAAGAGAAGTCACCAGCACCGTGTACTCATACTTAGCCACTCCCCCTTGTGTCTCGATGAAACTCATCTCCATTTGATCTTTCCCTTTTTTCTGCAAAAGAATATCCCCAGGTATAGGTCGGCGCAGCACGATCACCCGGCGACTACGGCTCCACCCAAATAACTTCAGCTCTGACTCCATTCCATAGTATCCGGCACCGGCTTTTACCCATTCTTCCATCTCAAACATTCTCTCGATCAATCTTTTTACATTCTTCGTAATCCTCAGCTTTGTGACATAATGTATACTACGTTTTTCTGCCTCTGATAACACTCCCTCTACTCCAAACGCTATATCTCCACGGATGAAGGCCGGCCGATTATCCCGGGGAATACTCTCTACCAATTCCCATAATCCAGCCGTGCTGTGACTCGATGCGGTCTCATTGCCCGCCTTCACTTCTACCTTTAACGCTAATCGTGTGTTTGCCATAAAATAACTGTGGTAACTGTGTGAGGGCCGCCCAGGTTTCTTAGGATTATATCCCACAACTGCCCCCTCTTGTTTGCCATACAGACACTTTACCGTCGTGTCCGTATCAAGTATCCAGGAGGGGCCTGATACTGCCGATAATACAGGCATCGTGCAGCGTGCAAGCTCTGATTCAAGCCATTGTATCCCAGTCCCTTCTTCTATCTGCAATAAGGCCCGACGCGCCGCATCTTCACTGATTATCTTATCCATCCCCAATAACTCGGGATTCACTCCATCACTTCGTATCGCTGCGATATGTGCATATCGCTTATGTCCCGCAAGTATCGAAAGCATGAGAGTGCCTAACACGTTTCTCTTCTTCGGCGCATTCGGGCTGCTATAGGAGAGGGGACACTCTTTTACAAAGGAATCAAACAACCCGCTGACTTTCAGAAATTCTATGAAAAATGGCAACTGCCCCAATGGGGTAACAGCTGCATCAGGGTCCCATTCTACGTGTATCTTCCCCGCATATGTATCAATTCCTACTGAGTTGCTCCTTGCTATCGCACGCCGTTTTGCCTCACCCATTAGGTGAACCCTCCTGCCACTCTTTTTCCGTTTATTATTGCATGCTTCGCCCCTTATGTGTATCCCGTACCGCTTTTTTTAGGTTAATAGAAGTGGCAGCCAGTCTATTAGGGGGGAGACTGGCTGCCAGGCAAATGAGGCAATTCAAAGATTATGGGGTTAAACCATCTTTGCCTCTGGACTCCAAAAAATATCTGTTATTTCGATAGCATAGTCTTCAGTTTGCAAATTCTTAAGAAGATTCCATCTTCAATGGTGCACATGCCCTTTTTCCGGCTTCACCCGCTCTTTTTGTTCGCAAGATGGATACATTCCCATCCCATCGTGTTCCCATCTCCCGTGTTTCTTTAAATTTCTTTTAAATTTCTTTTTTTGTTCGGGCGTCAATTGCGACTTGACCTCCTCAATCGCTTTTATGCGCGATAAGCGTATATCTGTAACTATCGCGGCTATCTGATTCAACTTTGTCTCAACTCCATTCATATCCACCGGATCTTTATGAAGGATTTCCTTCAATTCTACTCTGGCAATCTGGAGATCAGCCCTTTTCCTGATAGTATCCTTCCTCACCTTACTTTCGATCTCCTTTATCGCGTCTTCTTGTTTTTCATTAAGGTCGAGTCCTTTGAACTGCCTCCATATATGGGTCTCAGCCCACATCATCCTTCCCATGTCCCGGTGTTTCATTCCTGCCTTCATGGGCATCCCATCTCCGCACATCTCAGCAAACGAATTCTGTGATGCAAAGACCAAGAACAGAAAACCCAAACACAAACTGCTTAAGATCCTTTTCATATAAACCTCCTTTCATTTTTCCCGGAATTCCGGATAAATCTTAGGTGTGCCTACCTCTTAGGCTCCTTCTTTAATTTAAAGACGATGAGTACAGGAGGATGGTTACATCCCCAAATGATGCGCAAGGCAGCAGAGGACCACGCGGTGGTCGCTCACGAGGGTTTTACAAATTATATAGGAGATGTTGTATTATATGAATCTGAGGATGAGGGAAAATTAAGGTGAAAAGTATCCTAAATAATACAGGCTCATCTATGTCCTTTTAAGGCCGGTTCCATGGGTGAAGAAACGGGAATAACACCGATGTCATACCGGGCATGGTTTCAGTGTATCAACGACGAGTGCAGGGCTAACTATCCTCTCAATTCGATTATTTATCGTTGTGAGACTTGCGGCTCGCTGCTGGAAGTGCGGCACGACCTCCAGGCCCTTGCGCAACGCGACTCCAAGGCATGGATGAAGCTGTTTGAGGACCGCTACAAATCCAATGAGTGGCCCTTCGGCTCCGGCGTATGGGGGAAAAAGGAATGGGTCCTGCCGCAGATCGCGAACGAAAACATAGTCTCATTGTACGAGGGCGGCACCAACCTTTTCTGGGCGGAGAGGTTCGGCAAAATACTTGGTCTGGAGGACCTCTGGGTCAAGCTCTGCGGCAACTCCCACAGCGGCTCGTTTAAGGACCTCGGCATGACAGTGCTGGTATCTCAGGTCAAACAGATGATAAGCGAAGGCGCGCCGATACAGGCCGTTGCCTGCGCGTCCACAGGAGACACCTCCGCCGCTTTGGCTGTTTACTGCGCTGCTGCCGGCATTCAGTCTGTTGTATTACTCCCGAAGGGTAAGATCTCGATCGCGCAGCTCGTCCAGCCGATCGCCAATGGCTCATTGGTATTATCGCTGGACACCGACTTCGACGGCTGCATGCGGGTCGTCCAGGAAATTACTAAGGATGAGACGATCTACCTGGCGAATTCGATGAACTCTTTACGCATTGAAGGACAGAAGACCGTCGGCGTTGAGATCGTCCAGCAGTTTGACTGGGAGACCCCTGACGTGATCATTATCCCCGGCGGTAACCTCGGGAATGTTTCTGCGCTCGGCAACGGCATGCTTATGATGCGTGATCTCGGTTTAATAACCAGGCTGCCGCGCATCGTTGTCGCCCAGGCCGAGCGGGCTAATCCGCTGTACCGTTCATACCTGAATAACTTCGAGACCTTCGAGCCGATGGAGGCACAGAAGACACTGGCCAGCGCAATACAGATCGGCAATCCGGTCAGCATAAAGAAGGCCATCCGCACGCTGAAGCAGTTCAGCGGCATTGTCGAGCAGGCAACGGAACAGGAACTGGCCGATGCCGCTGCGCTCGGCGACACCGCCGGTATGTTTAATTGTCCTCACACCGGAGTCGCCCTGGCAGCTTTGATCAAACTGCTTAAGGCAGGCAAGATTGACAAGTCCGAACGCGTTGTGGTCATTTCGACGGCGCACGGGCTGAAGTTCACCGACTTCAAGGTCCGCTACCACGAAGAGGCCCTGGAATTCACGTGCCGCTTCGCCAATAAACCGATCGAGCTGCCGCCCCGCGTGGATGCGGTCAAGGAAGCTCTCCGGCAAGCTCTGCAGCAAAGGAGAAATACTAATGTCTAAAAAATCATCAAGCGCGAGGAATTGGAAACCTGCTACACTCGCAATTCACGGCTTAGGCCGTACCCCTAAAGCTCATTACGCGGTCTCAACGCCGATTGTACAGACCTCCAACTACTACTTCGATTCCACGGCCCAGGTGCTGGAGTTTATGAAGGCCAAGAGCAAGGGACGGGTGGTACGTGAACACGAATACGGCCGCTACGGAAACCCGACACAGCAGGAATGCGAAAGGAAACTGGCGGCTATCGAGGGCGCTGAGCGGGCACTGCTTTTCTCTACCGGCATGAGCGCGGTGATCCTGACTATATTGGCATACATGCGGCGCGACGGCCACATCATATTCACCAACGACTGCTACCGCCAGACGCGCGATTTTGCGACGAACATGCTGTCCGAGTTCGGGATACAGGTCTCTTTGGTAGACCCGAATGCCGGGGCCATCGCCGAAGCGATCCGGCCCAATACCAACATCATCTTTACAGAATCACCGACCAATCCATACCTGCGTGTGATGGACATCCCCGCGGTTGTAAAAGTCGCAAAGAAGCACGGCGCGATGACCATCATTGACGCTACCATGGCCACGCCGTACAACATCAAGCCGATAGAATTGGGTGTGGACATCGTTGTGCACTCCGCCACCAAGTATCTCGGCGGCCACAACGACTTATTGGCCGGAGTTGCCCTCGGCGGGCACAACATGCTGAACAGCCTTAACCGTATACAGCGGATGATCGGCGCAACCCCCGGACCGTTCACCTGCTTTCTGCTCGAAAGGGGACTGAAGAGCTTTGCGCTCCGCATGGAGCAGCATAACCGGGCGGGATTGGCCATAGCCCGCATGCTGGAGTCCCACCCGAAGATTTCAAAGATCTGGTACCCCGGGTTGAAGTCGCACCCGGACCACCGTACCGCCGCAAAACAAATGCGCGGCTTCGGCAGTGTGATCACCTTCCTGGTCAAAGGCGGCGACAGGGAAACGCGCAGGTTTATAGATTCGCTGGAGCTTTTCCTTATTACGCCCAGCCTTGGAGGAACGGAAAGCCTGGTGACGCAGATGGCGCCGATGTCGTTCTTTGATTACCCCGAGGAATACCGCCGATCTATCGGCATGGTGGACAACCTGGTCCGCATCGCGCTGGGGCTGGAAGATGTGGACGACTTAATCGCCGACCTGAAGCACGCGCTGGATAAGATATGAACCGGCCTTCACTGTTTATCTGAATTCGTCGTTTGATCTTAACCCTTTAGTGGAGCGTGGTGAAATCATAACCCCTCCTTACCTCCCCTTATCTTAAGGGGAGGAAGAACCCCCTCTTAAGGTAAGAGGGGCTTGGGGAGTTATGTTCCCCGGTCTACTGAAGCCTTACGTTGACCCCCTCTTTTTTATTGACATAAGATATTTGTTTATTTATACTGAACATAGGTTCACGTGAACAAGCGTTCAAGCATAGAGTCGAGAAAAAGAATTATTCATGCCGCTATGAATGTCTTCTCCAGGCACGGATACGCAAAGGCGAATATCCGGGAGATTGCGAAGAGGGCGGGAATAAGCGTGGGCGGTGTCTATCTGCACTTTAAGAACAAAGAGGACCTTTATCGGAGCCTTATCAACGAGGGCAGGAGGGATATGGGCGAAAGGATCGAGGCGGCGGTTGAGCAGACCCAATCCGCCACTCAAGCTCTATCGAATTTCTTCAAACTCTATTTTGAGTATGCGGTGAGCCATAAGGAATTTATCCTTCTTCATATCAGAGAACATGGATTTACCTTCGGTATGGATGAGAAAAGACAGTTTTTCAGCAAACAGAGGAAATTGGTAGAGCGGATCATTCGGAGAGGTATCCGCTCGGATGAATTCAGAAAATGCAACTCCGGGGACATGGCAAAGGTCATCATGGGTTCGCTGAGAGGCATTACACTCTCGGTGGCAGTGGATGACGATGTGATTATTACCCCTGGGATGATTAATGAATTTATATTGGAAGGCCTGCGGAAAAAGGACAGCAATAAATAATTGCATAATTGACGAATTTGTAAAAAGGCAATATTTGCCGCAGAGTACACAGAGAACATGGAGCGCGATGATCAGGAGAGAGTCATGGAAAAAAAGCTGTTAAGGTCTATCAAAACTGAAGCCGTGTTTATTTGTTCCATCTTAAGTATTTTATTTATAACATTTCTTCCGGCCTGCTCTAAGAAACCTGAGCCTCCTCCAAAGCCGCCCGTGTCAGTGACAGCAGGCGTGGTCGTTCAGAAGACAGTGCCTGTGCAGATACGCGTAATCGGCAATGTTGAACCCTATTCTACCGTATCGGTGAAATCCCAGATCGGCGGGATACTCATGAGAGTGCATTTCAAAGAAGGGCAGGACGTAAACAATGGTGCGCTTCTGTTCACTATCGATCCCCGCCCTTATGAAGCTGCGCTCAAACAAGCTGAGGCAAACCTTTCTAAAGACAGCGCTCAGCTCGAAAATGCACAGGAAGAGGTCCGGCGTTATGCCGAGCTTGTGAAAAAAGGTTATGTTGCTCAGGAGCAATATGATCAGATACAGACGAATGCGGCTTCCTACGAAGCAACGGTAAACGCCGATAAGGCGGTCGTAGATAATTCACGTCTTCAGCTGAAATATTGTTATATTTATTCTCCTCTGACAGGGAGGACAGGAAATCTCTTCTCAAACGAGGGAAATCTTATTAAGGCCAATGCGGACAATCCAATGGTGGTAGTGAATCAGATCCAACCCATTTACGTGACTTTTTCCGTTGCAGAGCAATATCTCTCAGATATTAAGAAATATATGGCGGGTGGAAAAGTGACGGTTAATGCCTTTATTACAAAAGGCGATGACAATCCGGAAGAGGGATTGTTGACATTTGTGGACAATACGGTCGACGTTTCAACCGGAACAATCAAGTTGAAAGCCACTTTTGCCAATAAGAAAAAACGGCTCTGGCCCGGCCAATTCGTTGATGTTGTTATGACATTGACGACGCAGCCCAACGCGATAGTCGTTCCCACGCAGGCGATTCAGGCGGGCCAGAAAGGTCAGTATGTTTTTGTCATAAAGAAAGATCTCACAGTTGAAGATCGCCCCGTGGTTGTCGGCAGAGTTATCAATGGCGAAACGGTCATCGAAAACGGCCTGCAAGCGGGAGAAAAGGTCATTACGGACGGTCAGCTCCGTCTTATTCCCGGTGCTAAGGTGCAGATCAAAGACAGGGCCGAGGGCGCAAAGTAATGAACGTCCCGGAACTTTTCATCCGAAGACCCATAATGACCACGCTGGTCATGGTCTCAATCCTTGTCTTCGGTCTTGCCGCTTACAGACTCCTCCCGGTAAGCGACCTCCCTAATGTGGATTTTCCCACTATTCAGGTGACAGCCAGCCTGCCCGGGGCCAGTCCGGAGACGATGGCCTCCGCAGTGGCGACCCCTCTGGAGCGGCAGTTTTCGACCATCGCCGGCCTCGACTCGATGACATCAACAAACGCCCTTGGAAATTCCCAGATTACTTTGCAGTTTAATCTCAGCAGAAACATTGACGCAGCAGGTCAGGACGTTCAGGCAATGATCGCGAAGGCATCGAAGCAGCTCCCTCAGAACATGCCGGTGCCTCCGACCTACAATAAGGTAAATCCGGCCGATCAGCCTGTCATTTACCTCGCTCTCGGCTCTCCTACGCTTCCGATTTATAGCGTATACGAATATGCCGATACCTTCATTGCCCAGCGTATCTCCATGATAAGCGGCGTTGCCCAGGTGCAGGTCTTCGGTTCGCAGAAATACGCAGTCCGCGCACAACTCGATCCCAGGGCATTGGCAGCCAAGAAGATAGGTATTGACGACGTTGGAAACGCGCTCGCGTTGGGAAATGTGAATCTTCCGACAGGGACCCTGCAGGGCCAAAAACAGTCGTTCACAATTCAGGCTTCAGGGCAGCTTTACAATGCCGAATCCTATCGGCCCTTAATTGTCGCATACCGTGGCGGATCACCGGTCCGTCTCGACGAAATAGGCACGGTCATCGATAACGTGGAAAACAATATGGTGGCCAACTGGTACAATAATGAACGGGCGGTCGTTCTTGCAATACAACGCCAGCCGGGCACTAACACCGTTGAAGTAGTGGATAGCATTAAGAAACTCCTTCCGGTCTTCAGGGCCCAGATACCGCCCGCAGTCAAACTGGAAGTCCTCTATGACCGGTCCGTATCTATTCGCGAGTCGGTCCGCGATGTTAAATTCACTCTTTTACTCGCTCTGTCCCTGGTAGTGCTGGTCATTTTTCTTTTCCTTCGTAATCTCTCCGCAACGCTTATTCCGAGTCTCGCGCTGCCTTTTTCCATTATCGGCACCTTCGCCGCCATATACGTTATGGGCTTCAGCGTTGACAACATCTCCCTAATGGCCCTGACGCTATCGGTGGGCTTTGTAGTAGACGATGCCATAGTCATGCTCGAAAATATCATGCGACATGTAGAAAAAGGCGAAAGCGTCTTCGAGGCTGCCCTTGCCGGCTCAAGAGAAATCGGATTTACCATATTATCAATGACCCTTTCCCTCGTTGCTGTCTTCATTCCCGTGCTCTTCATGGGCGGCATTCTCGGACGCATTCTCCACGAGTTTGCGGTGACAATCAGCATGGCGATCCTGATATCCGGATTTGTGTCTCTGACGCTCACTCCCATGCTCTGTAGCCGTTTCATACGGCCTGCGGGCACGGCAAGGCACGGTCGCCTTTATCTCATGATGGAGAAATTCTTCGACGGCATGCTGCACACATATGAAAGGACTCTTAAGTTTGTACTTCACTATCGCCGGACTACTCTCGCAATTACAATCCTGCTCACTATAGCAACGGGCTATTTGTTCACAAAGATACCCATGGGATTTCTGCCGTCCGAAGACACCGGCCAGATATTTGCGTTTACCGAGGCGGCCCAGGGTATTTCCTTCGACGATATGGTGAAGCACCAGAAAGAACTGGCCGCCATAGTTTCCAAGGACCCTAATATCGATGCCTTTATGTCAGCCGTCGGCGCAAGCGGGCTGAGCGTTGCGAACAATGTCGGAAGAATGTTCATGCGCCTTAAACCCCGAAACGAACGGAAGCTGAGCGCTGACGAGATCATACAGGAACTCAGACCAAAGGTCTCGCAGGTGCCGGGCATTATGATGTTCATGCAGAATCTTCCCTCTATCCGGATCGGCGGCACGCTGACAAAGAGCCAGTACCAGTTCACTTTGCAGAGCCCGGATACAGGAGAACTCTATCGGTCGGCCATTGAGCTGGAGAGCAAGCTGAAGGCGCTGCCTGAACTTCAGGATGTGACCAGCGACCTCCAGATTCAGAATCCACAGGTAAATATCGACATTAACCGCGATAAGGCATCGGCCCTCGGCATAACCGCGTCGCAGATTGAAGATGCTCTTTACTATGCCTACGGCTCCCGTCAGGTCTCGACGATCTATGCGCCGAACAACCAGTATCAGGTAATCCTCGAACTGGAGCCCAGGTACCAGACGGACCCTTCGGCCCTCTCAATGTTGTATATACACTCGAACACCGGCCAACTCGTGCCCTTGAACACTTTAGCGACCCTCACGCGAAATGTCGGTCCATTAACCGTCAACCACCTCGGCCAGCTCCCCGCGGTTACCATCTCCTTTAACCTGAAGCCGCGTATCGCACTGGGAGACGCCGTGAAGATGGTAGATAAACTTTCGCATGCAACTTTGCCGCAGACTGTCAGCACGAGCTTCCAGGGGACCGCCCAGGCGTTTCAGTCTTCGATGAAAGGTCTCTGGATTCTGCTGATAATGGCACTCCTTGTCATTTACATCGTATTGGGAATTCTCTATGAGAGCTTTATCCATCCTCTGACGATTCTTTCAGGACTGCCCGCCGCCGGGTTCGGGGCTTTGGTAACCCTCATGATCTTCCACAAGGATCTCAATATTTATGCCTTTGTCGGGGTCATCATGCTTCTGGGGATAGTCAAAAAGAACGCCATCATGATGATCGACTTTGCACTGGAAGCCCAACGGAAACAAGGGAAAGCCCCGATGGATGCGATTTATGAGGGCGCTATGGTACGTTTCCGTCCGATCATGATGACCACTATGGCGGCGCTTATGGGGACGTTGCCCATTGCTATCGGTTTCGGCGCCGGGGCCGAAGCCCGTCGTCCGCTGGGTTTGGCCGTTGTGGGCGGCCTTGTCGTTTCCCAGCTCCTGACGCTTTATATAACCCCGGTGGTATTTTATTATATGGACAAGCTCCAGGAAAAGGTTGTCGCCTTTCGCAAACGCAGAGATAATAAAGGATCTGAGCTCACAAAGGGATATATAGGAGGTTAGAATGAAAATACTTTTATTTTTTACGGCATTTTTCATGTTGGTAATTCCTCTCGATGCAAACGCAGAGGAAATTATAAAACAGGGCGAGTCATTGAATCTGGAGAGATGTACTGAGATTGCATTGAAGCTGCATCCGAACATCGCCGCGGCGGTAAATACCGTCAATGTGAATGTGAGCCGCGTGGGCGAAGCAAAATCAAATTATTATCCCCAGATAAACTGGACCTCGAGCTATGACAGGATTTCATCCGCTTCGAAGACATCTTCAGCCATTACAATAGGTTCTTCATCCGGGGGAACCAGTTCCGTAAGCGGAACGGGTACCTTTGATCAATATTCTACCGGGCTTAGTCTCAGCCAGGACATTTATGATTTCGGGAAGACCCCGACCCAGGTGAATATCCAGAATCTTAATGTCGCTTCATCGCGCTCGGACCTCGAAAATGTGTCCGAACAGATAGTCTTTAACGTAAAGCAGTCATATTTCGGAGTATTGCAGACAAAGCGAACCCGGGATGTTTCAGCGGAAACGGTAAAACAGTTTCAGCAACACCTTGATCAGGCAAAGGGTTTTTATGAAGTGGGCACAAAACCGAAATTTGATGTGACAAAGGCAGAGGCGGACCTGAGCAACGCAAAGCTGAACCTGATAAAAGCTGAAAACTCCTTAAGGCTGGCGGTGGTGAACCTAAACAACGCAATGGGTGTGCCTGGAGCGCCTGAATATATCATCGAAGACAATCTTTCATACCGGCAGTATACCGTGACTTTTGAAGGCGCAATGGATAAAGCATATAAAAACAGGCCCGATTTAAAATCGACTGTTGCAAAAAAGCAGGCGGCGGAGAGGTCCATCGACCTCGCAAAGACGGGGTACTATCCTGTCTTAACGGGCAGTGCAGGTTATGGTTGGTCCGGGGACAAAGTGTCTTCTCTTGACCGTGGCTGGAATGTGGGGGCAGCCCTTTCAATCCCCATATTCAGCGGCTATCTGACAAAATACCAGGTAGAGGAAGCAAAAGCAAATCTGAATGTCTTGAAGGCAAACGAAGAATTACTGAGGCAGACCATATTCTCAGACGTACAGCAGGCATACCTTAATCTTAAACAAGCGGAAGAGAGTATCCCTACTGCGGAACTTGGGGTGAAGCAGGCGCAGGAAAACTTTGAGATAGCAACAGGCAGATACGCCGCGGGTGTAGGAAATCCGATCGAGGTCACCGATGCGGAAGTATTATTGACTAATGCAAAAACAGCCAATATCCAGGCGCTGTACGATTACAAAGTCGCACAGGCAAGTCTTGAGAAGGCTATGGGTGAAAGATGAAAAAAATTCTCATTGCTGGCCTGATTGTTATTGTTATTGCCGCAGCAGGATATTTTCTATTCAGGGGCAACGGAAATGAACCGAAATTCAGGACCGATAAAGTTGCCAAAGGTGATATAGAAATGGCGGTCACAGCCACCGGTACGGTAAACCCCGTGACTACTGTCCTTGTGGGCACACAGGTATCGGGCACGATAAAAAAAATTTATGTAGATTTCAATTCTCCTGTGAAGAAAGGCCAGTTGACAGCCTTAATAGACCCGGCCCTCTTTGAGGCGCAGGTTAATCAGGCGAAGGCGAATCTCTTTTCAGCTCAAGCAAATCAGGAAAAAGCCGAGGCAACATTAGTTGACGCAAAGAGGACAATGGACAGGAATAAGGAGTTATTATCAAAAAATCTTATCGCACAAAGTGACCTCGATACGGCAGAAACAAACTATGAAACTGCAAAGGCTTCTGTAGGCGCTGCAAAAGCCCAGGTCGCACAGAGCGAGGCGGCCCTGAGCTCTGCCGATACAAACCTTTATTATACGAAGATAATCTCTCCCGTAGACGGGATTGTTGTTTCGAGGAATGTCGACGTGGGGCAGACTGTTGCCGCCAGCTTCCAGACGCCGACGCTGTTCAGCATCGCGCAGGACCTCACGAAGATGCAGATCGATACGAATGTGGCTGAGGCGGACGTAGGGAGGTTAAAAGTAGGACAGGATGTCGAATTCACCGTGGATGCCTATCCGGACATCACCTTCAAGGGCAAGGTATTGCAGGTTAGGAATGCGCCGATAATTGTCCAGAATGTCGTGACCTACGATGTAGTGATCCAGGTCAATAATCCCGACTTTAAACTTAAACCGGGGATGACCGCCAATGTGTCCATAATCATATCAACAAAAAAGGACGTTCTGAAGATACCGAATGCAGCCCTTAGATTCAAACCCGTTGAGAAAAGCAAGCCTGCTGATAAGAGTAAGCCGGGAACGCAACAAAAAGGGACTGCGGTCTGGGTACTCGAACAGGGCAAATCGAAACGCATACCGGTATCCTTAGGCATAAGCGACGGTAATTATACCGAGGTGATATCAGGGAACATTAAAGAAGGTCAGGAATTGATAGTCGAATCTCTCACAAAGACAAAGGCAGCAACCCCTTCAGGGCCAAGGATGTTTTAGCATGCCGATTATTGAAGCTCAGGAAATTACGAAAATCTACAGGCTCGGTGATATCGATCTGCATGCACTCGGAGGTGTGTCTGTAACGATAGGGAAAGGTGAATTTGTCGCGGTGATGGGTCCTTCCGGCTCCGGGAAATCAACTTTTATGAATATATTGGGATGCCTTGACAAACCGACCGATGGAAAATATCTTCTGGAGGATACGGATATAGGTGGTCTCAACAGGGACGAACTGGCAGCCATAAGGAACAAGACAATAGGGTTTGTCTTTCAGGGATTCAACCTGTTGCCGAGGACATCCGCACTCGAAAATGTTGAACTACCAATGCTTTATGACGGCATACCTGCAAAGGAGAGAAAGGAAAAGGCACTGGAAGCCCTCAAAAGCGTTGGTCTGGAAGGCAGGGGGGACCATCATCCCAATCAGCTTTCAGGAGGACAGCAGCAGAGGGTTGCAATAGCAAGGGCGCTGGTAAATAATGCTCCCATAATACTTGCGGATGAACCGACAGGCAACCTCGACACAAAGACGAGCGCCGAAATAATGGAGATACTTGTGAAACTGAATACCCATTCAAATATTACGATAATACTGGTGACCCACGAGAATGACATAGCCGCATACAGCAAGCGGACAATAAAATTCCTGGATGGACGTATTCTCTCCGATGGGCCGACGGTAAGATCATGATTAATATACCGTCAACATTCAGAATATCGTTCAGGGCATTAAAGGTAAACAAGATGCGCTCGGCACTCACAATGTTAGGGATTATTATCGGTGTCGGCGCCGTCATTGCCATGCTCGCCGTGGGCACGGGAGCCAGTAAGAAAATCGCGGAGCAGATTGCCAGCATGGGAAGCAACCTGCTGATGATTCTTCCCGGTTCTACTACGGCAGGAGGCGTGAGAATGGGCGCCGGGACCCAACCTACATTGACCATGGGTGATACGGAAGCCATCAGGAAGGAATGTCTGTCAGTCCAGGAAGTTGCCCCGGTACACAACGGAGTAGCACAGGTTATTTACGGACACCAAAACTGGTCAACAGGGGTTGTAGGCACTACCTCCGGCATGTTGATTGTCAGAGACTGGCCATTGGCTTCCGGCAGGACGTTTACTGATCAGGATGTCAAGAACGCTACAAAGGTGTGTTTGTTGGGACAGACCGTTGTGGACAACCTCTTTGGAGATATGGACCCTGTAGGTCAATCTATCAGGATAAAAAATCTACCCTTTACTGTTATCGGCGTTCTTGCGCCGAAAGGACAGTCGGCCCAGGGACAGGACCAGGACGATACCATTTATGTCCCTGTGACGACGGCTCAAAAGAAACTTTTCGGTACCTCTTTCCCCGGAATGATCAGGATAATTATGGTAAAGGCTAAGAGCGCAGAGGACTTGGCATCCGCTGAAAAACAGATAAACGATTTGCTTAAGCAGAGACATCATATCGGGCCGAAGCAGGAGAGTGATTTTACCGTCAGAAACCTTACTCAGCTAATGCAGACTGCGGAACAGTCGACAAAGGTTATGACTTTATTGTTGGGGGCCATTGCATCGGTTTCTCTCCTCGTCGGAGGGATCGGGATCATGAACATTATGTTGGTCTCGGTCACTGAGAGGACAAGGGAGATAGGAATAAGAATGGCCATAGGCGCAAAAACATGGGACATAAGGCTGCAGTTCATAATCGAGGCGCTCACCTTATCGTTAATCGGAGGGATAGCCGGGATTATTTTCGGCGTATCCGGGTCAGAATTAATATCGGTTTTTGCGGGCTGGTCTACAATTATATCTCCCCTGTCGATTCTGCTGGCCTTCGGTTTTTCCGGACTGGTGGGAATATTCTTCGGGTTTTATCCGGCCTACAAGGCGTCACTGCTTGATCCGATAGATGCCTTGAGATATGAGTAATAGAATATCATTGGATAACTCCCCTATCCCCCTCTTAGCCTAAGAGGGGGATAAAATTTCTCCCCTTAAGGTAAGGGGAGGTTAGGTGGGGTTATGTTGTATTATGCACGCCCCTGAATAGGTGCGATGGTTTTTTTATCTTTGGCATAATTAAAGAGTTGTATTATCATATAACACCCGGGAGAGATTTCATTGGAAGAAACGAAGATAGACGAGAGTAAAACAAATAACAATAACAAGAAAAAAATCGGCTTGATTGTTTTGGGTGTGATCATTCTTGTAGGCGCTGTGGTGGTCTTTTTCTATCTTAGATACAAGGCGACCCACATTACGACGGACGACGCGTTTGTGGACGGGAATATCCATACTATTGCTTCAAAGGTTCCAGGAACTGTGAAACAGGTTTACGTGAAATCCAACCAGTTTGTGAAGAAGGGGGACATCCTTGTTGAATTAGATATGGCTGATTACGAGGCAAAGCTCAATGAAACCTCCTCAAGCGCTGGTGCTGAAAAAGCAAAGCTTATAGAAGTTGGAACAAAAATCAAGGTATCACAAAGTAAGCTTGCGGAATTAAGTGCAGCTTTAGCAGCAGCAAAGGCAAATCTTGAATTGCAGGAGGCTAATCTCAGGCAGGCAGAAAGTGACAGCAGAAGGGCGGAGAATCTTTTTAAATCAGAAACTATCTCAAAAGACAGATACGAAAAGACAATGACTGCTCAGGCTGTTACTCTTGCCCAGGTGAAGGCAGCTAAGGAGCAGGTCAAGCAGGTGGAGAAGGAACTCGATACCCAAAAGGACATCGTAAAGCAAACAGAAGCATCAAGGACCACGCAAATATCCACGATTAAAGAAAAAGAAGCAAAAAAAGATGCAGCACAGCTTAATTACAGCTACACGAAAATCTATGCACCTGTAGATGGTTATGTAACAAAAAAGTCGGTCGAGATCGGTAATCAAATACAGGCCGGACAGCCATTGATGGCGGTTGTACCCCTTGATGTCGGTGATATCTACATAACCGCGAACTACAAAGAGACCCAATTGGAGAAGGTAAAGCCTGGGCTGAAGGTTGAGTTCAAGGTGGACACTTTTCCGGAGAAGACCTTTAAAGGGAAGGTGGAGAGCATCCAGTCCGGTACAGGTGCGATATTTTCATTATTCCCGCCTGAGAACGCAACCGGGAATTATGTTAAGGTTGTGCAGAGGATACCGGTTAAGATAGTGCTGGATAAAGATACAGATAAAGACCATATTCTCCGCATAGGCATGTCTGTTGTGCCGACGATAGTCGTTGAATGATAACTAAGACAATTATTTATTAGTAATAGCCTACGTCCAGTCGTCAGTCTGTTATTCCGGGCCCGTCTGCTCACCTCAATGACCGGGCCGCACGCAGGCGGAGCTGCCCCCAAACAATGCTCAAATGGCCCGCTACTGTCTATGAGTATTTCGATATACTCAAACTTTTATCCTTAATGAGTTACTATCAATTTCTCACATCTGACAGGAAAGAGTATTACGAGAACAGGGTTAAGTTCTATTGATACCTAAAGACTGTATACGGATTGTTTTAGAACTTTCATCTTCTCCTTTAAATTTCTCTTTATTTTTTAGATTGTTATTCCCATAATCTCAGTATTGATTGACTATAGTGAATAAGTTTACTCTTGCTCAATCTATCTTCGACAGGCTGGTTGAGATTAATAGACTGGGCACAAGCGTAGTACTTGTCGAGCAGAACACGCGTATGGCCCTTGAAATTGCTCACAGGGGTTATGTTTCTAAGATCGGTGGAATTTTCACGGAAGACACGGGCCAAAACCTTCTTGAAAACGTCAAAATTAAAAAGGTATTTTTAGGTAGTTGAGCGGTATATGAAGAAGGATAGAGAACACAGAATGAAAAAGATAAAACTTTTCATGGCATCTCCAAGTGATACCTCTGAAGAAAGAAAAGCATTTGCAGCAGTAATTAATTCGATAAACCGTAGCAGAGCAGAGAAAGAAGGTTATCACCTGGATCCAGTTTTGTGGGAAGAATATGCATATCCAGAAGCCGAAAATCCCCAAGCAATCATCAATAAGCTTCTTGATGACGCTGAACTGGTGATAGTTATATTCTGGAACAAGTTTGGTGCTCCGACTAAGAAGTTTCCCTCCGGTACAATGGAAGAACTCTTTCTGGTATTAAATAAGAGAAAGACGACTGGTTCTCCCTCAATAAAAATATATTTCAGAACCCCTCTTCCTCCAAAGAGTACACATGACGTTGAAGAGCTAAGAAGAATATTTGAGATCAAGGAATCGATAAAAGAGGTAGCTTTTTATAAGAAATACAATACAGTTGAAGAGTTTAAGAGTTTACTTTACGAACACATCAATGCATGGCTTTCCGATTATGGAGGGAATCACTCAAAAAAGAAACAAAATGGTAAGAAAAAGATGATCAAACCGGCGTTGAGGGAGCCCTCTAATTGCAAAGAAGTAATAAAAGGTGTTTTCGTCAAAGTAGAAAAGAAATTTGACGGAGAAAAGTCCAGCATTAACTTTGGGTTTGAAGACTTAGATGACTTAATTGGAGAGATTGAAGATATAAACCTTTTAGTTGTTGGTGGTGACATAGCGTCCGGTAAAACATCCTTAATGCTTGCTTTGGCTTACAATACCGCAGTTATAAATCGCGTTCCAACTTTGTATTTCACTACCCGTTCTAACAAGGAAGACATCGGTCGCATCCTATTATGTAGCATATCTCAAATGAATATAGATCATTTTAAGAAAGGCTTTGTGAAAAGGGATGATTGGCATAGGTTGACGCAATATGCCAGTAAACTTATTGACGCGCCACTTTTTTTTGATGATAATCCTGAAATGTCAGTTGACGAAATAAGGGAGCAAGTAGTTGGTCTGAAAAGAAAGAACCAGATGGGACTCATTATTATTGACGAGGTGAACTATCTCATATCTGAAAAGACAAAAACAGGTAAAAAGCTTAGACTTTTATCAAGAGACCTTCAAATACCAATAGTTGCCACGGCTTATTTAGAAATTCCTAAACGCTGTCCCCGCTCACCAGTCTTAAGTGACATGGACGGGATAGGGGATTTAAAAAAAGAAGCTGATACGATCTTATTCTCTGATAGACCGCAGCATGTTTTCTCCGGCCTCAGCAGAGACACCGTAGAGATCATAATTGCAAAGAACAAGAATGGGCCATCAGGTTTGGTATTAAGAAAGTATTATCTACCGGAATATTGCAGTTTTGGTGGCGACGTTCGAGATGATGATAGGGATCGGGAATCATTCTAACAGATGATTGAACGCGATTTTGATATCCCTTTTATTGCCAATCTCTCTCTGAGAGAAAAGCAAATCCAGCAGAATTATCGCCCCGTTATTGCTGTTCATAAATGGTTTGCGAGGCGTCCGGGAACGCTCTTCCGTGGATTGATCTTATCGGAGTTTGCCTCAAAGCCTCTGCGGGAATCTTTTTATGTCGGTAACGAGTTCCCCGGATTGCGCGTGGCGGATCCGTTCATGGGCGGAGTCGGAAGCATAATATGCGCAGCGCTGGGCAACTTCCTCATCGCCTTTGCCCATAACTTCGGGGTCCGGAAGATATCTTCCCAGTAGCAGGACGCTATCGTCTTTCTCGTCCTTCTTGTCTTCCGCCTTTAGGCCCTACGGCTCTTTCGGAAAGAGATCAGAAAGGCGGAGGTGTAACGGATGACTTTCGGGGGCCGACGTTATATAATGAGAGCAGAAAGTAAGCATTATTAGATTGACAGGGGGTGAGATGCATGAAACTGAGAGTAGTGGTTGAGCCGGATGAGGATGTATATGTAGCGTATTGCCCTGAATTACCTGGGTGTGTGACATACGGCAAGACAGAAGAAGAAGCCCGAAAGAATATAATGGAAGCGCTGGAACTCTATTTAAGACCCTCAAAAGAAGAGTTGGCAAAAGATGCGAAAGTTTATGAGGTTGCAGTTTAGTGGGGGAAAGACAGCCTAGGAGTCTGTCGGACTTGAATTGCTGTTTTTGACAGCGGTTGGAATCCGAGAGAGTCGATTGTAGTTATTTTTCATGATTTGATCGTCTGTCATCGGTTCTTTCCTGCCGGTGTTTTGTTGGATACATTATGCCATCGCCATTTTCAGGCGCCTACCTGGCTGTTCCTCAATGCATGCAGCCTTTTGATGTTCCATGCAATGCAGATCATATCCCACTCGCCATTGACTGCAGTAAAACCACGCAACAGGAATCGGTCAAATCCCATAGCTGCCTTGATTACCCCAAACGCCGGCTCCACAGTACTCTTGCGTATCGCATAAATTGCCTTACCGGCAACTGTCTTCAACCGATGTTTCATTCTTGTCACTGCATCAGCATCAACCGGCAATGGAGGCGGTTCGACGAATCGCTCCCATAAAGGCTGATTATGACTCTGCCGATCTACTGCTATATATGGCTCTATTCCTTTGCTCTCACATTCTTGCACATTTGCTTCGCTGTAATACCCGCTGTCGGCTATTATAGTTTTTACTTTGCCAAGTTGTTCGGGCAGATATGTAAGCGCTTCAAGCGCTGGTTTCATCTGCTGTTTGTCATTGGATTGTTGTGTTACATGCGTTGCGACAATAAGCATTGTTTCTGTATCCACGGCTGCTTGAGCATTATAAGCCTGCTTGAATCCTCCACCCGATGCCGGCATTATGCGAGATTCTTCATCGGTCAGATTGACCTGATCTTTGTCAGTTGGCCCGGCTGCAGGCGGCTTGGGTCCTTTGCCTCGGGGTTTCTTGCCGCTCTGCTTTTGTTTGGCTACACGCTCTGCCTGTTTCTTTTCACTGTCGGCTTGTTCCATTGCATGCCGCTCTGCCGCACGGCGCTCTATCTCAGCTTTTGCTTCAGCTATCATTTTCAGCCGCTTCTCTCGCCGCTCCAGCTCTTCCGGGATGTTCATGCCGTCAGGAATGTCAGCTTTGTCAGCAGCCTCAGCTTTCTTCATCAGTTCCGCCACTTCCACTTTCAACTTATTCTCTATTTTGCATGCATGCCCGTAGCTCAACGCCTTGTGCTTTGAGGCATTGGCTTTCATTTTGGTCCCATCCAAGCTGACCGTGCCTAACTTCAATACCCCGGTTTCTGCTGCTATCATTAGTATCTGCACAAACAGTTCTTTCAGCTTAGGCAAAAACCGACGTCGAAAGGTTGCTATTGTGTCATGGTCAGGGTGACTGTTGGCTGCCACATACCGGAATGCTACAGAGTCGTACGTGCTACGCTCTAATTGCCTGCTCGAAAAGACTCCCGTCGCATATCCGTAAAATAATAATGCCACCAGCATCTCAGGGCTGTATGCCTCACTGCCTCGTCCTGCATAATCATTTTTCAACCGGTCAAGATTAAGCTGATCCACTATCTCTACGACAAATCTCGCCAAGTGACCCTCGGGCAACCATTCCTGCACCGACGGCGGAAATAAATATATCGTCTCTCTGTCACATTGTTTGAACATTATGCTGATCTCCTGTTGTTCATTCTTATGCCGCTTGTCTATTATGCCATAAGGAACGCCCATGCAGGTCTGTCGGACTTAGATAATTACAGGCCGAAAAGATTTCTGCTGCCCAGTTTGCAATAAAGGTTCTTAAGAGACTGCCGTGTCCTTCAAGAAGTAAACTTTTCAGAAATGTTGAAAGTCCGACAGACTCCTAGTGTCACTGCCGATGAGATCATAAGGGTTTTGAAGTCACTTGGATTCGAAAAAGTAGATCAGTCAGGCAGTCATCAAAAGTGGAAACATCCTTTAACCGGCAAGCAGACGATAGTGGCCTATCATTCGGGAGAAATAATCAGGCCCAAGACATTCAAGAAAATTCTTGAAGGCGCTGGATTGACCGTAGATGATTTTATTGCAATCAGAAAGAAACTATGAGATATAGAGTGCTCATCGGGGTTGTGTTTTGAAATATAAGATTTGCCCGTGAAGACTTTGTACCTTGACTGACAAATTGACAAGGTGTTGAGTTTCTTTTATTATAGCCTTAAATATAAGCATGTTATTTAAAAGTACTTATGACGCGAGAATCGATTATAGAATCTATCAAGAATACCCTCAAAAGGTACGGCATCACCAAAGCATACCTCTTTGGCAGCTTTGCCCGGCTGGACGACGACTACCATGACATAGACGTCGCAATCGAGCCGCCACAGGGCAAATTCTCCCTGTTTGATCTTGTCGGCGTAGAACAGGAGCTTGAGGATCTAACAGGCCAGAAGGTCGACGTGGTTATCTATCGCGCTCTTAACCCTCGTATTAGGAGCTATGTTGACCAAGACCTTGTGCCGATATTATGACAGCCGGAAAAGACGATCTTGTCTATATAGAGGACATGCTGTCGGCGATAGATTAATCATTAAATTCCGACAAATGATCGAACGAGCTTATGACATACCTTTATTGCCAATCTCGCCTCAGAGAAAAGTAAAGAACTTCACACGCCCGTGCAGATTTCTAAAACTGAAGCCACTGAGTTAAAATATATAAAATGTGGACAAAGGGGGTGAAGTCATGCGTTATAGAATTCTCATAGAGCAAGACGAAGACGGGATGTTTATCGCAGAATGTCCTTCTCTTCCCGGATGTGTTTCTCAGGGTAAAACGCGGAAAGAAGCTTTGGAAAATATTCAAGACGCCATGAAAGGGTATGTCGAGAGTTTGAAGAAGCATAACGAGCCTATTCCTCCTCCGATTGAAGAAGAGATCGTAGAGGTGGCTGTTTGAGTAAATTACCAATTGTTTCGGGCCAAGAGCTTTGCCAAGTTGGCTTAACGACGGAAGAGTTGAAAGATTTAATTGAAATCGTATAACCAACGAAGTTAAGCATTTTTTGTCATTAATTTCTTTTTGATTTGCCTATTTCCTGATTGAAATAATATGATGAATGAATTAGAATACATAAGAATAAATATGAAAGAAGGTGAATGATTGTGCCAAAAACCATAACACTGCGATTGCGCGATGAAGTGTATGAGAAATTGAATCGCGCCGCTATGGAGGACAACAGGAGCATAGCGAATCTGATTGAGACACTCGCCATAGAAAAGCTCGAAGAAGAATCGCTGGCTGATGACTTTGAGATGGAGGAAATAGTTTCCAACGCCGCCTTGCTGAAAAAGCTCGACAAAGGCCACAGACAGGCTGCACAGAGGAAAGGCAGACTGGTTGGTTAGATACAGGATCTTTGAGACTGAGCAGTTTCTTGAGGACCTATCAGATAGCTTTGGATCGCACGGTGAGCGTATAAGGAAGAAACTTTCAGAATATGTCTATCCTCAATTGAGAAACTCCCCGTATTTTGGTAAACACATCAAAAAGCTGAAGAATTATAAGCCTGAGACCTGGAGATACAGGGTCGGTAATTACCGTTTTTTTTACGAAATCGATGAAACGGAGCATATCGTCTATATGATCGTTGCGGAGTCGCGCAAGGACAGTTACAGATAACGGTCTGATCATTTCGTCAAATCAGCCTTTCCAGTACAATATCCAGGGACACCCCCATATTAAATGACATTAAGACTGTTATTCTGAAAGCCCCTCAGGAATATTCTCCTGCCCGAAGAGCTTCCGAAAATTCTTTCCGTTGAAACAACCACCCTTTCTTGACAGCTGCATTGCAATGCATTACAATGAATTATCTTGTAATAGGAGGGTAAATAGCATGAACTCTCAACTAACAGTCAGATTGCCTGATAACCTTGAAAAAGGTATCTCGATGATCGCCAAAAAGCTTCATTTAAAGCGGGCTGATATCGTCAGAATGGCATTAGAGAGATTTGTTAAACAAGCTGAGGGGGGAGACGAGAGTAGCCCGTATGATAGGGTAAAGAGCCTTCTTGGAAGTGTTTCGAGCGGCATCTCCGACCTCGGGGAGTCACACCGGGAGCACCTCTTGAGGAAAATGAAGCGGCATGCGTAGCTTGCTGTTTGATACCGGCGCATTTGTCGCGTTGCTTGATAAAAGCGAAAAGAATCACGAGCGTTGCGTTGCCTTTTTAAAAGAGTTTAAAGGTAAGCTTTTCACCACGGAACCGGTACTCACAGAGACCCTTTATCTGCTCGGACCATCAATAAAAGCTCAGCGGGTTTGCATTGACTTTATATTGAAAGGCGGAGCAACTTTGATCCCCCAAGCAAAGGAAAGTTTATCTCGCGCATCTGCACTCATGGAAAAGTATGAGGACATCCCGATGGATTTTGCAGATGCTACCCTCGTGTCCCTCGCTGAAGAGATAGATGGAGTCGAGATACTCACTCTTGATCGGAGAGGTTTTAGTGCTTACCGTATTCGCGGGAAGACAGCATTTAAAATCTGGCCGGAGTAGGTGGCACTGATTTATGAATAAATGGATCATTACACTCACCGTTATGCTTCCCACGTTGATCGAGATCATAGATACGTCAGTTGTCAATGTATCTCTCGATCATATCAGGGGCAGTCTCTCTGCAGGTATAGACGAATCAACCTGGACGATTACCTCTTATCTGGTATCCAATGCAATTATAATCCCCATGACAGGGTGGCTGAGCAGGGTTTTCGGCAGAAAGCGCTATCTGATTATCTCGATAATCACTTTTACCATAAGTTCTTTTCTCTGCGGCGCTGCCTGGAGTCTCCAGAGCCTTGTTGTTTTCAGGATACTCCAGGGGATAGGCGGCGGCGCGCTGCAGCCGTTGTCGCAATCCATTCTCCTTGAGACATTCCCGCCCCGTCAGCATGGGATAGCGATGGCGGCATTCGGGGTCGGCATAATGTTCGGCCCTATTATCGGCCCGCTGCTCGGAGGCTGGATCACAGACAACTGGTCATGGCACTGGATATTTTTTATAAACGTGCCGATCGGCATAATCTCCGTACTCCTGACAATGGTCTTCATTACGGACCCTCCTTATATGAAAAGGATGAGGCTGAAGATAGATTACTGGGGGCTTGCTCTCCTTGCAGTGGGACTCGGCTGTTTGCAGATTGTGCTCGATAAGGGACAGCAGGAAAACTGGTTTTCATCGAGTTTCATCGTATGGCTGAGCGTTATCTCAGTGGTATCACTGGTATCGTTTGTTGTTGCTGAGCTATTTGCGAAGAACCCTATAGTCAATCTCAAGGCATTTAAAAATGTATCTTTCAGTACGGGGAATGTAGTGATGTTCATGGGGTTCTTCAATCTTTTTGCGAGTATCGTCCTGCTTCCGATCTATCTTCAGACGTTAATGGGATACACATCATTCCTTGCGGGGTTCGTTTTAGGCCCCGGCGGGATCGCGACATTAATATCTTTGCCGTTGGCAGGGGCGCTGGTGAATAAAGTAAATCCGAAGGCGCTCCTGGCATTCGGGATTACAGTAAATGCATATGCGACTTATCTCATGTCTAACTTCAGCCTCAGCGCTGATTTTTATACCGTGATATGGCCGAGGATCGTACTGGGTATAGGGATGGGGTTTTTCTTTATCCCTTTGACTACAATGACAATGTCGGGCATAAAAAAAGAAGATATGGGCAATGCGTCGGCAATCTATAACCTCCTCAGAAATCTTGGGGGCAGCTTCGGTGTCGCCTTTGTAACCACCATCCTTTCACGGCGCGACCAGTTCCATCAAACCCGTCTTATTGAGCATCTCACCCCATTTGACAGGACCTATCAGGCTATATCAGAAAAAACGACCCAGCTTCTTCAATACAGGGGACTTGAAAATTCTCAGTCGGCTAATGGCGGACTCGGGGTCATGTATAGGGAACTTCTGAGGCAGGCGTCGATGCTGTCTTTCAACGACGCATTCCATCTTGTGAGCATCATGATGATATGTATTCTCCCTTTGGTGTTATTGATGAAACGAAGTAAAGGAACAGCTTCTTCGCCAGGTATGCATTGACGCAATTGTTTTTTCGCCCACTTAATTTATAAAATTTGCGAGTGCCGGCAGATACAGTATTTGCGCTCATTCTCGGCCCGGTACGAATCGGGCCTCCGAGGTAAATTCTTTCTTCGAAAGAATTTAAGGCCGCGCAAATACTGTATCTGTCGATATTATGAAAAGTTCGGATTAGGTTAAAATAAGACCAAGAGGTACACATGCTGTTATTTTTAATTATATTCTTCCTTCTTTACGGAGGAATGCATCTGTATGCTTTTCTGAAAGCAAAAGCTGCTTTTGCATTTGGTTTATATACTGGTATTTGTATCGCTTTGTGCATGCTGGTATTGCTCTTGGCCCCGATTATTATCCGCCTGTCTGAAAGATCCGGGTTTGAAGGGTTTGCACGCGCGATGTCCTACATTGGATATACTTGGATGGGAGTGTTATTTTTGTTCGCTTCCTGTTCATTGGTCCTTGATCTCTACCGCATTATTGTTCATACAGCCGGCTTTGCAATGAAAAAGGATTTTTCGTATCTTGCAGTGTCGTCGGGTTATGCTTTTTCAATTCCCCTTGCTTTGTCTGTGTTGGTCGCCGTCTACGGCTATTTCGAGGCAAAGGATATCCGCACTGAAAAAATAGTGCTGAAATCACCCAAAATTCCTGAGGATATCGGCAGCCTGAGGATAGTCCAGATATCCGATGTCCATCTTGGATTGATAGTTAGAGAAGAAAGATTGAAAAGGATTGTAGAAGAAGTGAAAAAGGCAAAGCCGGATATCCTTGTATCAACAGGCGACCTTGTTGACGGGCAGATAAACGGTCTCTCCGGACTCGCTGAAATTTTGCGGGAAATCAAGCCGCGATATGGGAAATTTGCGATAACGGGCAATCACGAGGTTTATGCCGGACTTACTCAGGCAGTAGATTTTACTGAAAAGGCAGGATTTAGAATACTGAGGGGTGAAGGATTGACTGTCGCAGGTATTAACATTGCCGGAGTCGATGATCCTCAGGCCAAAGTTTACAGCCGTCTTAAAGGAGTTACAGAGACAAAGCTGCTGTCAGGACTTCCTCCGGAAAGATTTACCCTGTTGCTCAAGCACAGGCCTCTCATCGACAGCAATGCGGTCGGCCTTTTCGACCTTCAGCTTTCGGGACATGTTCATAAAGGCCAGATCTTTCCATTCAGTCTGATTACAGGCTTATATTATCATCCTATTCAGGCGGGGTTTGCGGACCTTGCTCATAATTCCCATTTATATATAAGCAGGGGGGCGGGCACGTGGGGGCCGCCGATACGCTTCCTGTCGCCTCCCGAGGTAACTGTAATTGACATAGTCCGTTCAGACGAAGCTTTGTTAACCCCACCCTAAAACGCTTTTATAGCGTAAAGGGCCTCAGAAAACGAGGCCCTTTTTCTTTTTATGCACTATAATAGATATGCATTATTTTAGTTGGTATCAAAGGAGTATTTGAAAGAATGAGAAAATTTCCATTTCTGCATCTTTTCCTTTTTTTGCTTACGTTTATGTCTACTCTCTTCTGGGGGGCACTGCACGCAGGGGTGGACTTATTGAAAGAGCCTGGAAAGATTTACATGGGACTCCCGTTTGCATTAACGTTAATGACAATCCTTTTGTGCCATGAGTTATCACATTATTTTACATCAAAAAGACATAGGGTAAAGGCAACATTGCCATATTTTATCCCGGCCCCGACTATCATTGGTACCTTCGGGGCATTTATTAAGATGAAATCCCCGATTGCTACAAGAGAAGCCCTCATTGATATCGGAGCGTCGGGACCGATTGCAGGTTTTATCATTTCAGTTATTGCGACCGTTATAGGTCTGAGCATATCCGAGGTGGTATCTGTCGCCCAAGCCAAAGGAGGACTGAACCTTGGTGATTCAATCCTCTTTTCTTTCCTGTCAAGAATGATATTAGGGGTCACGCCGTCCGGGTATGACATCCTATTGAACCCAGTTGCCTTTGCCGGATGGATCGGCCTTTTTGTTACTTCCATTAATCTGATCCCGGTCGGGCAGCTTGACGGCGGACATATTGCCTATGCGCTTTTAGGGGACAGACATATTAAGCTTTCTATTTTACTTATTGTTGTAATGGCTTTCCTGGGACTCTTCTTATGGCAGGGATGGGCCATATGGGCGGTTTTATTGGTAATACTCGGGCTAAGACATCCGCCCGTGCTTTATTGGGTACCCGGATTAGACTCTAAGAGGAAATTTGTCGGATGGCTCTCACTTGTAATATTTATACTGACATTTATTCCTATGCCGTTCAATTTTTAAGTGACTCATACTTAAAGAAGAAATCGTTTCTATGGTATACTATTTATTGACCGGTAGGATGAAATTCATATAACTGTAGTTGATTCTCTTCAATCCCTATGTATTTATAAAAGTTTTTGGGAAATTATTAATAATCCGTTCATTTCGTCATTGTTAAAACTTTCTATTAAAAAGGAGATTCTGCATGAAGGTTATACTGAAAGAAGACGTTAAAAATATCGGCAGTATGGGGCAGATTGTGGATGTGGCTGATGGGTTTGCGAGAAATTACCTGGTGCCAAGAGCACTCGCTGCCGAGGCTAATGTAAAGAACATACGGTCTCTCGAACATGAAAAAACAATTATTCAGGAGAAGGCCAAAAAAATCAAGAACCAGGCCCAAGTCCTGTCGGACAAGGTTTCTAATATGACCATAATAATTAAGGCAAAGGCCGGTGAAGAAGGAAAACTATTCGGCGCTGTAACAACAATGGACATAGCCGAGCAGATGAAAAATGAAGGGGTGGATATCGACAAGAAGAAGATTGTCCTTGATGAGCCCATAAAGAGGGTTGGTTCCTATTCCGTAGGCATAAAGCTCCATCCTTCGGTTGCAACGCTGGTCAATGTGCAGGTTGTCGAGGAATAAGAGTTTAGGCCGCTAAATAACAGAAGATAATAAGGTATTTTTAAGAATGAAAAGCGCAGAAGTACAGCTCGATAAGCTGCCGCCCCAGAACCTGGAGGCAGAGCAATCCATTCTCGGTGCGGTCCTCATAGATAACGATGCGCTGCCGAAAGCATTGGAGATCCTCGACCCCGAAGATTTCTATAAGCTGTCCCACAGAAAAATATTCAATGCAATGTCGGACCTTTTCGAGAAAAATGAAGCGATAGACCTAATAACACTGACGGACTGCCTGAAAAAGAAGGACGATCTGGAAACCGTCGGCGGTGTATCTTATCTCTCATCTCTGGTCAATATGACCCCGACTGCTGCAAATATAAAATATCATTCGCACATCGTAAGGGAAAGGGCTTTGCTGAGGGGGCTTTTAAGGTCTGCGAATGAGATTGCAGGCAAGGTCTATGAAGAAAGTCTTGACGCAGAGGATCTCGTTGATTTTGCGGAGAGATCAATCTTCGATATATCCGACAAAAGAATTAAAGCTTCATTTGTGACCTTAAAAGAGGTCATTAAAGACAGCTTTGAGATGATAGAACGTCTCTATGACAAAAAGGAATCTGTAACAGGAGTGCCTTCAGGTTTCAAGGACCTTGATGACCTTACGACAGGGTTCCAAAAAGGTGATCTGGTCGTAATAGGCGGAAGGCCTTCGATGGGGAAAACGGCGTTCTCGCTTAATGTCGCCCAGTATGTCGGGCTTGAAATGAAAGAGCCGGTTGCGATATTCAGCCTTGAAATGTCAAAGGAACAGCTTGCTTTAAGAATGTTGTGTTCCGAAGCGAAGGTAAATTCGAACAGCATCAGAAAAGGGTTTATAAAAAAAGAGGACTGGCATAAACTGACGAGCGCGGCAAGCAACCTTACAAGCGCGCCGATTTTTATCGATGATTCATCCGCTATTACAGTCCTTGAACTGAGGGCAAAGGCAAGACGGCTAAAAATGGAACATGGCCTCAGCCTTATTATTGTGGACTACCTGCAGTTGATGAAAGGTAAGGGAAGTTTTGAAAGGCGTGAACAGGAGATATCCGATATATCCCGCTCTCTTAAAGCGCTGGCAAAAGAGCTGAGCGTGCCTGTTATTGCCGTCAGCCAGCTCAACAGGAGCGTTGAGTCGCGCAAACCTCCGAAGCCCATGTTGGCGGACCTGAGGGAATCAGGGGCTATTGAGCAGGATGCGGATGTTATCCTTTTTCTTTACAGGGATGAAGTTTATAATAAGGACAATCCTGCCAATAAGGGAAAAGCGGAAGTTGACATTGCCAAGCAAAGAAACGGTCCTGCCGGAGTAACAGTCCATTTGGCGTATATCTCGAGCTGCACAAGGTTTATGAACATGGCGGACAGGGAGTATGGGGATATGGAGGAGGAAGCGTTTTGAAACGGTCTCCCTCAGTCTCAGGGCAGTTTTATTATGACACTGCCTCAAAATTGACCGATCAAGTCGGGCAGTATATAGACAAAAATGCAAAAAAGGAAAGGGTAATAGGTATTGTTTCTCCCCATGCAGGTCTCATGTATTCGGGAGCTGTTGCAGGGGCTGTTTATTCCGCGATAGATTTTCCTGAGACATTTATCCTTTTGGGACCGAATCATACAGGACTTGGGTCGCGGATATCCATAATGGAATCCGGTGAGTGGGAGATACCTACCGGTATTTTTCAGATAGATGAGAAGATTTCCCATAAGATTGCCATGAGCGTGCCCATTGCGGCCAAGGACACAAAGGCCCATATGTTTGAGCACTCGATCGAGGTGCAACTGCCCTTTATCGCGTATTTCTCTCAAAGCGTAAAAATTGTTCCGATTGTCATGCTTTCAGCAACTGTTGAGGAATGCAGGTTGCTTGGAGAGGGAATTGCAGCAGCAGTTAAGGATGCGAACTATCCGGTTGTTGTTGCGGCAAGTTCGGATATGAGCCATTATGTGCCTGATAATGTTGCACGGCAGAAAGATAAAAAAGCTGTAGACAGGATACTGTCTCTCGACCCAGGGGGCCTGTATGAAGTGGTAATAAAAGAAAAGATATCCATGTGCGGATATCTGCCTGTTACGGCGATGCTGTTTGCCGCAAAGGCGCTCGGCGCAGGGTCCGCAAGACTTGTTAACTATTCTACATCGGCAGAGGTCAGTGGAGATTATGACCATGTTGTCGGTTATGCAGGAATTGTACTGAGATAACCTTGTTTTTTAATTTATAAGTATGTTATTTTATTAAGTTGAAATGGAGGTATATATATGTATGCAATAATTGAAAATGGGGGGAAACAGTACAGAATCTCTCCCGGCGAAACGATAAGAATAGAAAAAATACCGGATGAAGACGGCACAGATATTACTTTGGATAAAGTGCTGATGGTCAATAAAGATGACCAAAACGTTTATGGCTCGCCTTATATCAATGGCGCTAAGGTTATAGCATCGGTTGAGCATACGGGGAAGGGGCGCAAAGTTGTTGTGCACAAGCAAAGGCCCCGGAAGGTTTACAGAAAAACCAATGGACACAGGCAGTTTTATACATCAGTGAAAATCAAAGAAATAGTTTTGGAGGGATAACCATGGCGCATAAAAAAGGTGTAGGCAGTTCAAGAAACGGGCGCGACAGTCAATCACAGAGATTAGGCGTTAAAAGGTTCGGCGGGCAATCAGTACGCGCCGGAAATATACTTGTAAGGCAGCGGGGCACAAAATTCCACCCCGGTACAAACGTAGGCAAGGGATCTGATGATACTTTATTTGCATTGGTTGACGGAGTCGTGAATTTTGAACGCAAAGACAGGGCCAGGTTACAGATAAGCGTTTATCCGGCGGCACAGTAAGCGACTTTTTAATTGGGAATATTGGAGGCGGGCCAAAATGCCCGCCTTTTTTGTTTGAACATGATTAACCCACTTAATTCATAAAATTTTCGGGTGCCGACAGCTACAGTATTTGCGCTCATTCTCGGCCCGGTACAAATCTGGCCTCCGAGGTAAATTCTTTCTTCGAAAGAATTTAAAGCCGCTTAAATACTGCATCTGTCGGCAATCTTATGAATAGTTTGGGTTAACCTGAATAAATAAATTTGATGACAGGCTTATGGACATAAAAACTTATAAAATGCAGCTGGCTTTTTCTTCCGGTCCAGGTATGAGATAATCTATTATGCAATTTGTTGACTATGCAAAGATATATGTAAAGGCCGGTCATGGGGGTAGCGGCTGCGTCAGCTTCAGGAGGGAGAAGTACGTTCCAAAAGGCGGACCGGATGGCGGAGACGGGGGAAGGGGCGGGCATATTATATTCAGGGCGACCGATGAGCTGAATACACTCCTGGACCAGAGGTATCATCGTGAATACAATGCAGACAAAGGACAGCACGGCATGGGAAAAAAGATGCATGGCCGGAACGGTGAGGACCTCATTATCCGCGTACCGGTCGGAACTATAATTAAGGATGCTGATACAGAAGAAGTCCTCGTCGACCTCAATGAATCAGGGATGGAGTATATGATTGTCAAAGGAGGCAGGGGAGGGCTCGGCAATACACATTTTGCCACTTCTACCAGGCAGGTGCCCAGGTTTGCGCAACCCGGAGAGGAAGGCGAGTACAAGTGGCTGATACTTGAACTAAAGCTCCTTGCAGATGTGGGATTAATCGGACTTCCAAATTCAGGGAAGTCAACCCTTTTGTCTGTAATATCCGCTGCTCGACCGAAGGTTGGAGATTATCCATTTACAACATTGTCTCCGATGCTCGGAGTTGTGAAACGTGAAGATTACAGGAGTTTTGTTGTCGCTGATATCCCCGGACTTATCGAAGGCGCTCATAAAGGTGTGGGGCTCGGGTTCCAGTTTTTAAGGCATATTGAGCGAACATCGATACTCCTCCACCTTGTTGATATATCGGAAACCGGGGAGGGCGACCCTATAGAAAACCTTGAGAAGATCAATAAAGAGCTCGATCTATACAGTCCTGAACTCACAAAAAAACCGCAGGCGGTTGTCGGTACAAAACTTGATATTTCCGGTAATAATAAGCGGCTTGACAAACTGGAAAGCTATTGCAAAACAGAAAAAATAGATTTTTTACCGGTATCGGCGGCAACCGGTGTAGGCATCAAAAAGCTTTTGTCGTATCTTTCATTGACGGTGGAAGATATGCGGAGTGCAAGAAAAAGTTAACGCTCACAAGTCTATCTGAATAGGCATATGAGAAAGCAAAGGCCCAAAGAACCGTTTGTCCCTGTTGAAAGGCAGGAGACTATCCGGCAGAAGATAATATCATTGCTTGATGGAAAAACCCTATCGGCAAAGGACATATCAGTTGAAGTCGGAGTTTCAGAAAAAGAGGTATACGGACATCTTGAGCATATTCAGAGGACAATGAATACAGTGAAACATAATTTTGTTATTACTCCTGCAGAATGCAAGAAGTGCCGTTTTGTCTTCAGAAAAAGGGACAGGCTTAAAAAACCTGGGAAATGTCCTGTGTGCCGCAGCGAACTTATAGAAGAGCCTTTGTTTTACGTCCGCAAACATAATTAAACATGGCGACATATATTTTGCCGCATAATTACAATTCAACCCTATAATTCATGCCACTTCATGCGACAATTGTTATGACGGTATGTTTAGTTTGAGTTACAGCATACCACATATTCCGTAGCATTGCCGCTATCTGGTTCGATTTATTCCTGCAGCCAATTCCGATAGGGGGTGCCGCCTCATTTAGCATGTATTTTCCTTTCTTGAGTCTAATGCCAATATTGTGTAATAATATGTGTAAGATATTGTGTAAAAGGAGGTCCCCATGCCGACAAATCTGGCGATAGATAATGACCTTTTAAACGAGGCGCTGAAAATAGGAAAGCATAAAACTAAAAAGAATGCGGTTAATGAAGCCCTGCGAGAGTATATCGAAAGAAGAAAGCGGAAAGAAATTATCTCCATGTTCGGCAAAGTGGATATTGATCCTGCCTATGATTACAAAAAAGAGCGGAAGCGTAGATGAGGATACTCGTAGATACCTCTGTATGGTCTCTTGCCTTGAGGAGACAATCCTCAACGGTACATGCGGAAGCTGTACTGTTGAGGTCGCTCATCGAACAGGGAGAAGATATCTCCATTCTTGGGATCATACTCCAGGAGATCCTCCAGGGAGTAAGGAATCCCAAAGACTTAAATCAATTGAAAGAATATTTTGTTGCTTTCCCTATCCTTGAGTTAATGCGGGAAGATTATATAAAAGCAGCGGAACTAAAAAATCACCTTATGAGGAATGGGAAACAAGTAGGCACGATAGACGTTCTTATCGCATCCGCGGCAATCTCTTACGGATGCTCCCTTTTTACGGCAGATCAGGATTTTACCTATATAGCAATGCACTCAAAATTGAAGCTTCTGAGTAAAAAGTGAGTTTTATTTCATGTGGTAGTGCCGATAAAATTATTTTCTGTGGGTATACTGCAGAAATACATGATTTGTTTTTTGACGCATTATTAGTTTTTCCCCGACAAGGCCTGAATCTACTGCTATACCGGAGCGGTCGGGATAATAATATCCGTACTCACCATTAATCTTTAAGGTAGGCGCTCAAGGTTTTGCCGGTGACGGCCATCATCTCTATGGCAAGTCGGAATCCGAACGGGGTGTCTTTTTCGAAGGTATGGTTGAAGGCCAAAAATATTTTTTGAACAAAGCCATAACTTGTTATCAGAAAGCGCCGTAAAACCCCTTCTCTTCAGGGCGGGGATATAAGGCGTGCAGTTAATTTGACGTTCTCACAGGCTAGGGATATAATATTACATTGCTGATACGCAAGGCATACAAATACAGACTGAAGACCAAACCGAAAATAGAAGCCCAACTCCGTCAATTCGCAGGCTGCTGTCGGTTTGTCTGGAACAAAGCCCTTGCCCTACAGAAAGAGCAGATCGATAATAAAGAAAGCTGTCTCCCATATACCAAGCTGGCCGCTCTTCTCTTGAAATGGAAATCCGATCCTAACCTGTCCTTTCTTCGGGACGCACACTCCCAGGTCCTTCAGCAGTCTTTAATGTCTCTGGAGAGGGCACTTAAAGACGCCTTTAACAAGCAAAGCCCAAAACGGTTCCCGAAGTTTAAGAAGAAAGGCGTCCATGACTCTTTTCGATATCACCAGGGGTCTGCCATAAACGGCAATACCGTCTATTTGCCGAAGATAGGATCGGTTCCATTTTACAAAAGCAGGGAGATTGAGGGAGACATTAAGAACGTTACCGTATCGCGCAGGGGTAAGTATTGGTTCATATCCATCCAGACCGAAATAGAAGTCCACGAGCCGGTGCATCCTTCCGCATCTTCTGTTGCCATAGATATGGGAGTGAAGAGATTTGCGACGCTCTCTGATGGAACATACTATAAGCCCTTAAACAGCTTCAAGACCCTTTGTGTGAAGCTGGCGCATGAGCAACGGAATCTTTTCCGGAAGGTCAAAGGCTCCCGTAACTGGCACAAACAGAAGAGGGTAATAGCAAAGCTGCATATCCGCATAGCCGATTCGAGAAGCGACTACCTTCATAAGACCAGCACAGCCATAAGCAAAAGCCACGCTCTGGTAGTGCTGGAAGATTTGAAGATAGCCAATATGTCGGCATCAGCCAAGGGCACGCGCGAGAAACCTGGACGGAATGTTAAGGCCAAGTCAGGACTTAATAAGGCGATCCTCGATCAGGGATGGTACGAGTTCAGAAGGATGCTTGAGTACAAACAGCTCTGGAGGGGCGGTGACGTAATTGCGATCCCGCCTCAAAATACCTCCAGGACCTGCCCCATGTGCGGACACATCAGTTCGGACAACAGGAAGCGACAGGAGCAATTCAGATGCGTAAGGTGCAGCTACAGCGGCAATGCCGACTATGTAGCAGCGCTCAATATTTTGGCGGCGGGACATGCCGTGGCAGCCTGTGGAGAGATTGGTGCATCAAGACCGCTCCGTGAAGCAGGAACCTCCAGGGTGGCAGCATGAAGCTGTCCTCTGGAATCATCGGCCTTCAGGCCGGTGAGGATGTCAAATAGTAAATCAATATGAAGAACATTGTAGTCATCGGTGGTGGAACAGGTAGTTATACTATCCTTAAAGGATTGAAAGCTTATACAGATCAATGTAGTCTCACTGCCATAGTCTCTATGATGGATAGCGGAGGCGACACTGGCGTATTAAGAGACGAATATGGGGTTCTGCCCCCAGGGGATATTAGGAGATGTTTGGTTGCTCTCTCAGAAGAAACAGAACTAATCAAAAAATTGTTTCAATTCAGATTTTCTAAGGGCTCTTTGAAAGGCAAAAATTTTGGAAACATTTTTTTAACCGCCTTATCTGAAATAATGGGTAGTGACGAACTGGCTATAAGGGAGACAGGAACGATACTTAAGATTAAAGGTGAAGTATTTCCTGTGACTTTAGATAAAGTAGATTTATGTGCCGAGTTGGAAGATGGCACTATTGTAAGAGGTGAAACAAATATTGACATCCCAAAACATAACCCGACAGTACTAATTAAACGTGTCTTTCTTGACCCCAAGGCAAGGGCTTATTCTGATGCTGTGAAAGCTATTTTAAAAGCTGATGCAATTATTATGGGACCTGGAGACCTCTATACTAGTATCATCCCTAACTTTTTGGTTTCAAGAATACCGAAAGCTATTTGTGATTCAAAAGCAATTAAAATATATATATGTAATCTTATGACGAAGTATGGAGAGACCCATAATTATTCCGTTGCAGATCACCTCAAGACCATCTTACGCTATATTGGGGGGAAGAGCATTGATTATATGATCGTAAATAACGGCAAACCTTCCGTTGGATTATTAAAAAAATACGAAAGGGAAAAATCTTTCCCAGTCTTGTATAAAAATGAAGAATTTTACGAATTCGGTGTTAAAAAAGTCATCGAAGCAGATGTAATGAACAAACGAATTCTTATCAGACATCATCCTGAGAGAATTGCAGAAGTGATTTTAACGGTAATCAAAAAAAATTAAATGAAGGCACCATTTTTCATATAATGAGATATTGTATCTTTAATGCTTTTGTGCTAATTTTTATCTGTAGGTAGATAGGCAATTTCCTTGTGAGCTAAGTCTGAAAATCCTTTTACTATTAAGGGAGAAATTTGTGTGTCTAAATCCAAGCCATTAATAATGATATCCAAATTGTTGGTAGAGAAATATGGAGCTCTCGGGTTAAAAGCTGCTGAACGATTATCTCAGTGGTATTCAGGAGAAGTCCTTTATGCCTACCCGGAGATTATTGAAAAGCATCTGGAAGAAAAATATATAGATTTATTGTTTGATGCCTTTTGGCAAGTATTGCCATTTGGAACCGGTGGCCGTCGAGGCAAGGTGGGGTATGGCCCGAACCGGCTTAACGCTGCAACGATCGCTATGACTATTCAAGGCCATTGTAATTATTTGCGCAAGGCTTTTCCTAAAGAAAGAAATCTTGCTGTTGTCGTCGCTAACGACGTGCGTGTTTTTAAAGATATCTCTGGTGTCTATGAATTCCTTGGAAAAAATCATCCTTTGTTGGGAGTATCTTCCCGGTCATTGGGGAAATTAGCTTGTGAGATTTACGCTGGCAATGGGGTTGTGGCTTTTTTTGCGGAACCAAAGAATGAAAAAGCGATACTGAGCACACCGGAACTCTCTTTTTTGATAAGCAATCTTAAAGAAAAATGTTTCAAGGTTATAGGTGGAATCAACCTCTCTGCTTCTCACAATCCGCCAGATGACAACGGCGTGAAGGTTTATGATGAATTTGGAAGTCAACCTATTGCACCAAATGATCAACTTTTGGCAGACGTTGTGGAGCAAGTAACTGAAATCCACAGCCTGCCTTTTGATAAGGCGCTCGCGCAAGGACTCATCCGCGGGATCCCTGTGGAATTGCATCTGGAATATATTGAGACCTACGTCAAAATATACAATAATATTTATAAACCTGAGATGGATGTACCAATTATTTATACCCCTTTATGTGGATGCGGGCTTACAACGGTTGGCGACGTACTCAAGCATCTGGGATTCCCCTTTTTAGTACCGCCTGACCAAGGGCCAGACGGGTCCTTTTCGGTGATTCCATTTAAAGCGCCAAATCCCGAAGTACCGCAAGCAACGAAGCCGGCAATGCTCTTTGCAGATTCTAAGGGAGCCGGTGTGGTTCTATCAAGCGATCCCGATGCAGACAGAGTCGGACTGGAGATTAAACTGAACGATGGTTCTTGGTACCATTTTGACGGCAATCAGATTGCTGCAATTCTCTGTTATTTTTTGATGCTGGATCCTAAAGGACCACGGCGTAAAGGTCTTGTAATAGAGACACTTGTTACAACCAAAATATTGAGCAAGATCGTGGAGAAAGCAGGAGACTCATATTTGATCGATGATCTTCTGGTCGGCTTTAAGTACATTGCCGATGTATTAAAAACCTTGGAACATAGGGGATATTATCGAAACATTACCTGTTCTCCTCACCAGCTTGTGTTGGCCGCAGAAGAAAGCCACGGAGTCATTGTTGTTCCTACCATTAGGGATAAGGATGCTACTCCAGCTTGCATGTACTTGGCGGCTCTTTACCAAATGCTACACCAGGAGGGTAAGACCCTCCTCGACTATTATATCAGTATTTTAGAGGAACTCGGTGGCTATGATTGTGTCAACCGGTCCATTATGATGACCGGGGCTGGCGGCATTTTGAAAAAAGACTGTATTATGTCTACACTCAGACAGAACCCCCCGAAGACATTTGGCGGACAGGCAGTTCGTAATATGGTTGATTATTGGGATGAGGAGATATTTGGAACTTTTTTAAGCGAGACAGATCGGCTACCCAGAAATGTTATCCAAATTCTTACGGATGCCTTTATAATCACAATTCGACCATCGGGTACGGAACCGAAGCTGAAGTTTTATTGTCAATTGATACCATTCGGAAAGCCGTCCACCGCCAAGGGAATAGAACTGTTGAGAGAAGTGAGGAGTAAGGCTGACATGACGGCCCGTACGATCTACAATGAATTATTGGGATTAATTGATCTTTCCTTAAACGAAACTGCATTACTACTGCCTGATATTGTTGACATAGATCGTAAACTGTACTTTGACCGACATACTATACCTGAGTTACATAAAGGTATCATTACAGGGAACTTCACTGACCTGAAGGGGATTCTTGACTGGCTACAGGGTGAGTCGGCAGCAATGACTCCTGGAGCAGACTCGCTGCCGGCATTGAAAGCGCCTATAGCATATCTTTGTGACCGATGGGCTAAAGAGCCAATATTAGACCCATTATTTGACGAATTGGAAAGCTGGGCAAAGCATTAGCAATATTTTTCATGGCTGAATTTGTTTTATCTGTTGGGGGGAAGATAGTTCATAATATTTTAAAGTAGAACCATTGAATAATGATATGAGTTTTGACATAAGTATTATTGAATTACTAAAAAATAACCTTAAAGACCTTATCTATTTCTCTGAGAGTTTTTATAATCCCCGAAGCCTCGCCGGGATTTAGTTCATAGGTCTTTACATCAGCGAGCATGGCGTATACCCCGTCAAAAGCTCCCTTGACGTTCAGGTCATTGTCCATATTTTCCGTAAAGGAGTTTTTCATGTTCCGGACGATTTTCCCTGATATATCGGGTTTCATGCCTGACCTGCCTTTGATATTCTTGACAAGCTTTTGCAATGCTCTAAGTTTATCTGCGGTTGAGCGTATATGATTTTCTGAATAATTCATCCTCTCACGATACCTGCCGTATATGAGAAAAAACCTTATATCCGATATGGTGTAACCTTTTTTAAGTAGCGTATCCGTGTATAGTATGTTCCCTTTGCTCTTGGACATCTTTTTGCCGTTGAGATATAGATGATCGCAGTGCAGCCAGAACCTTGCCATAGGATACGGCCTCACCGATTCAAGGATCGCCTTTGAATAATCGTGATGCCGGAATAGGTTATCAATCCCTCCACAATAGATAGACAGCGTCTCATCGAAGTGCTTGCATATCATACTGGGGTCCTGAACGTTCCAGGCGGGTCTTCCTTTTCCGATCTTTGTATCCCAATAATATTTATCACCCTTCGTATATCCATGCCATAGAATGAAATCGCCTTTATTCCACTGCACTCCGGGATATGTGTCCTTATGAAAACGTTTTTTTTCGGCAGGCCACGCGGACATATCGAGTCCGTACAGTTTTCCGAATCCGGGAAATTTCAATGGGTCGAAATAGACGTTCCCTTTGTACCAATACGCGACCTTACGATCAATAAGCCGCCCGATAATCTCAACGGCGTCATCTACACTTTCAGACGCCTTCGGCAGATAATCCGGTTTCTTCATTCGCAAAAGGTTTATCTCACAAATGAACTCTTTTATGTTTTTCTCCGTCAGGCGCTTGACCGTTGTTCTCTTTTTTTCAGCCATATGAATCGATTTGTCCTCTATATCGGTTAAATTCATGCCCCTTTGAACAGTATGACCTGAATACTCAAGATACCGGATGAGGACATCTTCAAATAAGAAGGTCCTGAAATTTCCGATATGGGCCCTCTGGTATACGGAAGGGCCGCATGTGAAAACGTTGACAACCTTATCATTTACGGGCTTAAAAATCTGAATCCTTTTCCCGAGGGAATTAAAAAATCTCAGCAAGACCTAACCCTCCTCTCAATCAGTCTAATTTTAATCGTTTCCACTGTCCTTTGTGAAATCTCCACGCCATGAGTACGCCCTGGACACTCATGGAAATGACCATTGCTATCCATGCGCCTGTTGCGCCATACCCCATTATAATCGATGATAAATAGGCAAGGGGTAGTCTAATAAACCACATCGCAATAATAATAACCCACATGGTGCCCTTTGTATCTCCGGCGCCCTGAAGTCCTCCTCCCAGAACAACACTCAATGCCATAAACGGCTCGGATAGCATGTTAATACGGAGATATCGCGTTGTCTCCTCAAGGACGGCGGGGCTCGTTGTCAATATTGAAGCAAGACTTCTGGCCCATATGAAGATGATGAGGGCCATGCTACTCATGAGGACAACGCCTGTTAAGGCAATCTTCCATCCCAACTTTTCAGCCCTCTCGGGATTTCCCGCCCCGAGGTTCTGTCCTATGAGTACGGATGCAGCCATATTCAGGGCGAATGCAGGCAGATAGATGATGCCCTCTATTCTGAGGCCGTTTGTTATAGAAGCAAGTGCTGTGATGCTTGTGTCTCCCAGCCTGCCGAGTATGTTATAAAGGACAATGCTGCCGGCATTCCAGGCAATCTGAAGTAGGGCAGCAGGCCATCCAAGGCTGATAATCTTTTTTAAGGCGCCGGCAGCTATAGCCCATGTCCCGGTATAGAAAGTTTTCCAGCGACCGGTCAGGAAGAAGAGGAGATTTACGAGCATCCCCATGATAAGTGAAACCGCGGAAGCGACCGCAATGCCGATGTATCCCATTTTAGGAAAAGGAAAGACTCCGAAGACAAGTATAAAATTTCCTATGATATTGATGACGCTTACCAGGAACATGGTAAGCAGCGGTTTTTTTACTTCCCCACTCGCACGGAAAATCGCATTGGAGACGATCAGTATATAGTTCGGACCCAGCGCCAATGCAAAGATTTTCAGGAACTTTTCAGAGATTTCTCTTATCGTTACCGGAAATCCGGCTAAGGAGATTATTTCTTTAGCAAAGACAATCCCGATGAACATCAAGCATATGGCTATTATGACACTGAAGATCAAAGACTGTTTTGCAACGTCTATGGCGTCGTTGGAGTTGCCTGAGCCAACGGCTCTTGAGACTAAAGCTAATGTCCCTATGCTGATAGCATTTGCCGTAATAATTACCAGGAAATATATCTGGCTTACGAAACCAACCGCCGCCTGTACATCAGAACTAATAAGACCCGCAACATAAACATCAGCCAGCCCGACAAAGAAGTTAAAGATCATGATGAGAAATATAGGCCAGGAAAGCTGCCAGATATTACTCCATAGACTTCCATCAGTAAGATTAAGGGGTTGATTTTTGAAGGCATTCGTCATAACTCAGATAATTTTAGCATAAAGCCATATAAAGGCCGTCCGGTCATCTGGAAGGCATTGTATTTGTCTCTGTTTCTGTTAAAATTCTGAGTAAGCAGCTCGTTAATTGTTAAGGAGATTTATGACAGATAATAGGGCCTTCATTCGATGTCATAATTGCGGAACGGTCAACAGACTGCCTGCCGACAAATTAAACAGCGGTCCAAAATGCGGCAAGTGCAGGAGCCCATTAGAGGTTTCAAAAAGTCCGATCGATGTGACCGCTGCAAATTTCGACAGGGAGGTTTTTGCATGGCCCGGGGTTGTACTCGTGGAATTCTGGGCCCCGTGGTGCGGTCATTGCCGCGTGATGGGTCCGGTAGTTGATAGACTGGCACTTGACAAGGCGGGGCTCGTAAAGGTGGTAAAGGTAAATGTTGACGAGGAGCCTGCCTTGGGAGCGCGTTTTAGGGTTAATGCAACTCCTCTGTTTTTACTTTACAGGAACGGGAATATGCTCAGTGATATTGCAGGGGCGGTGCCGAAAGATCAATTAGAAGCCTGGATTGAATCTTCACTTCTGGCGTGAAGCTGAGTGATATGCGGACGGTCTGCAGGGCGGGGGAAGTGCAGGTCTTTGCCATTTAGGATATTTATCACATTTTTGACATAATACGCTCTTGTAGGCAACTGCTCTGTATTTATAAAGTCCAATCGGCAATCCTTAACTCTTCTATCAACCTGAATTCTTTTATATTGTTTGTGACCAGGGTAATCCCAAGGCTTAACGCATGGGCACCGATTAGCATATCCATTGACCCTATGGACCTTCCTGCTTTCTCAAGTGTTGCACGGACTTCTCCGTACGATTCAGCAGCCTTTTCATTAAAGTGAACAATTTCAAGCGGAAGTGTGAATTCTGCGAGTGCCTGTCGATTCTTCTCGATATGCTGGCTTTTAGCAACGCCATACTGCAGTTCAGCAAGAGTTATGGAAGAGATGCATATATCACCTACAGGATGAGCTGAAAAGTGTTTGAGTACTTTCAGAGGTTTTTGCTTGATGATGTAAATACAGATATTGGTATCAAGCATGAACTTCATTAAAATTGTGTGGCGGACACCCTGTAGTCTCTGCTACAGGGAGGAGCCATCCTCCTATTTGTTTTAGACTTGCTCATGGATAAAAAATATCCTATACTAAACACATGAAACTTACGATTAAGGTTAAGCTTCTTCCAAATGCGAACCAGTATCAATCGCTCAAAAAGACCATGGCAACTTTTAATGATGCCTGCAACTATATATCGAAGGTCGCTTTTGAAAATAACAAGTTCAGCCAAGTTCCGCTCCACCATCTTGTCTATAGAGAGGTTCGTGACAAATTTCCTCTTTCTTCTCAGCTCTGTGTGCGCGCGATCGATAAAAGTATCTCAGTCCTATCGCACTGATAAGAAAGTGCTGCATAAGTTCAAGAAATACTCTGCAGTTGTTTATGACCAACGGCTTCTGTCTTTCAAGAATCTTGAGGTTGCCTCCATGCTTTCCGTGGATGGTAGACTGAAAGTCCCTATTGTCTTTTGGGGACCTTATGCTTCCCTCGATAAAAACAGGATGAGAGGACAGGCCGACCTTACCCTTGAGAACGGCAAGTTCTTCTTGAACGTAGTTATAGAAATGCCTGACGGCACCCCGTTCACTCCAATAGGGATACTTGGTGTCGATAAGGGCATCGTTAGCATAGCCCACACTTCGGATAACGAGACATTTTCCGGTAAACAGGTCGATGCTGTCAGAGAACGCATGTCCAAGATTAGAAGGGACCTCCAGAAGTGTGGTTCTAAGTCCGCTAAGAGACATCTTAAAAAGATTGCCAAGAAAGAAGCGCGATTCAGAAAACATGTGAATCACTGCATCAGTAAGAAGATCGTTGCTATGGCCAAAGACACGGAGAGAGCCATCGCCCTTGAAGATTTGAAGGGCATAAGCTTTCGGACACGGTTTCGTAAGGCAGATAGGCAACGGCTTGGCAGTTGGTCTTTCCTCCAGTTGGACAGTTTTATCGGATACAAAGCCAAGATAGCGGGTATTCCGGTTATCACGGTTGATCCCCGCAGTACATCCCGGACCTGTTCCGCATGCGGCTTTATCTCTAAGTCCAACCGGAAGTCTCAATCCGTTTTTTCCTGTCTTTCCTGTGGTTTTACCGTAAACGCTGATCTTAACGCCAGCATTAATATTGCCTTAAAGGGTTCGGTAAACAAACCTATCGCAGTCCATGCTCCTACTGCTATTACTCCTTATCTTGGAACTGCAAACTCTGCCGCCCGCATCCGTTCTTTTGAACGCCCTGCGGTCTCTGCCGCCGGGTAGTTTACTAAAGATCCTCTCTTTTCTGAAGCTTGGGCTGTCTTCTTTCAAGCATGAAGTCATCAGAGAATTTGTTGAGACTATTAAGCAATGATTCCCATGAACCCCGAGCGGGAATAAGCATAACCACGTTTCCCGTCTTCTTGACGAAAACATGGTCATCCTCGAACCTGAATTCCTTAGGCAAACGTACAGCCTGGCTTTGGCCATTCCAAAAAAGTTTAGCGGTTTTCACAGCACACCTCCAGTAGAAATATATATTAAAAGTATATATGTTAGTCCTTTATTTTGCAAGGGTTCCCAGCAGTTGCATTTTCCGATGTTACATCAGCTATCGAAATGGGGCGATTTTTCTAAAATAGTTTGTTGATTTTTCGAAGTCGGCTAATATTTCGGCTGCCCGGCAACTTCCCGAATAGGTATAGCGATTTTCAATTATAGCTCTCAATTTCTTTATAAAGCCACCCAACAACAGCATTGAAAGCAACTCTCCTTCCTGCACGTTACACCTTCGTAACTCGCTTCCCATATTCATTCAAAATATTGTAGATTAGAAATAATAAATAATATGGTTTTCATCTGACAAACAGCCTAAATTAGAGATGGGATTGATAAAATTTTCAGAAGACTCTATTGAGATAAGAGTAACAAATGGCCTTCAGAGGCCTACAGCAAAAACAATATACCTGCTCTTTGTAAGCATTATTCTGCTGGTATCTTTCGCCGTATATTTTAATTCACTTTTCAATGGTTTTGTATATGACGATAACTCGCTGATATTGGAAAATAAATGGATTAGAGAAATAAGGTTTATTCCGGAAATATTTTCCACAAGCATATGGGGATTTGATGAAGCTTATCTTTCAAATTACTATAGACCGCTTATAAGTATCATCTGGATGTTTAATTATTATATTTTTGGACTTAACCCTTTGGGCTTTCATTTGGTGAATATATTATTCCACTCAGGTGTATCTGTTCTGGTTTTTATGATAACAGTGATACTTCTCAGGAAATCCCGACTGTCGACGTCAACATTCTATCCTTTAGTTCCGTTTATCGCTGCAATGCTATTTGCTGCGCATCCTATCCATACAGAAGCAGTGACATGGGTAAGTGTAACTGACCTTCCTTTTACATTTTTCTACCTCCTGTCCTTTTACTTTTACATCGAGGGAGAAGAATCAAAAAGCAAATACCTATTATCTGTGGTTTCATTTTTTCTGGCCACGCTGTGCAAAGAGACAGCACTAACGCTACCTATTATCCTTTTAGCTTATGACTATTTTTTTAGAAACAATAGAGACTGTATCTCAAGTCATTTAAAGAAATACATTTTCTATCTCATTGCTACCGGAGTTTATTTTGTTTTGAGATTCAATGCCCTTGGAGGCTTTGCACCCGTAAAGCAGCACACAGAGCTAACCATGTATCAAAGTATTATCAATATTTTTCCGCTTTTTACTCAATATCTCGAAAAACTTATTTTTCCGATGAATCTCAATGCTTTTCATGTTTTTCATCCAATTACGTCCATCTTTGAGATGAAAGGAATCCTATCATTAGCTGTTACAGTAACCTTTGTCGTTCTTACCTTTATAGCTTTGAAAAAGAACAAAGTGGCTTTCTTTGGCCTTTCTCTCATAGCTATTCCGCTTTTGCCAGTCCTCTATATTCATGGAGTCGGTGATAATACATTCGCTGAGCATTATCTCTATCTCCCTTCCATAGGATTTGTAATTCTGTTGGCATTATTTCTTTCCTGGATAAAGTTTAATTTACCAAGGGGCATGGAAAGTTTTATTGTAGTTTCTATATTATTGTTAGCCGCTTATTCCGTAGCAACTGTAAGTAGAAATAGCGATTGGCGGGATGATTACACCCTTTATACAGATATGATAAAGAAGTCTCCGGATGCCGCGACGCCACATAATAATTTAGGACATATTTTATCCGATAAAGGCTCGATAGACCATGCGATAGAGCAATATAAACTTGCCTTGGCGCTGAATCCGGATTATGTTGATGCTCACAACAATCTCGCAAATGCTTATTATAGGAAAGGTCTGCTGGATTATGCGATTAGAGAATATCAAATTGTACTTTCCATAAGTCCGAATCACCAAGATGCTCTGCACAATCTTTCAGTCGCGTATGCTATTAGAGAAGCCATATATTCTCAGAAAATGGCTTCTGATAAAAAAAATTAGACAGGGTAAACTTGATTGTGTGAACTTCAAACGAGGGGAAAAATAAGGGCGCACCTCCTATAAAATATTTTGTTACCACCAATAACAAAAATCAAAAGGAGGAGCACCCATGGAAATTAAGATTAGCGTACCAGAAGTCGTAAGTTTAATCAAAGAATTGCAGGAGAATCCATCGAGGATATTTGAGATGGCCACGATGAATGTGCAAAAAGATGTAGGCAACTATTTGACGAACCTGATGAAAGCAGAACTGACACACATATTGGGGCGTGAGAAGTATGAGCGTGGCAAAGGGGAGAGCAATCATCGGAATGGGAGCTATCCCCGGGACTTCTGTATTAAAGGGATAGGGGAAGTGGGTGTAAAGGTGCCGAGAGATCGGAACGGGGAATATCAGACGCAGGTATTGCCGCGTGGCAAGCGTTACGAAAATAGGATCTCCGAGGATCTGTCGATGATGTATCTGACGGGGATAAGCACGCGGACGCTATCGATGTTAAGCAGAAGGCTTATAGGGCGAGAGATATCCCACGAAGAAGTGAGCAAGGCGAACATGGAATTGACGGGGTCTGTAGAGAAGTGGCGTAATCGTGATTTATCCAAGGAGAAAATAAAGTACATATTTGTAGACGGCGTAATATTCAAGATGAGATTGAAATGGAGTATAGATAATGTTCCCGTCCTTGTAGCGATAGGAGTAACGGAGGATGGAACAAAGTTAGTGCTTGGTATGCAGAGTGGAGACAAGGAATCGGCGACGAACTGGCGGGAGTTTTTCAAGGATCTTAAGAGCAGAGGGCTCGATGGGGCATCGGTGCGGCTGGGGATTATGGATGGGCTATCCGGTCTGGAGCAGGTATTTGAAGAAGAGTTCCCAAATGCAAAGGTACAGAGGTGCCAGGTGCATGTGGCCCGCAATGTGTTGGCGAAGGTACCCCGTAAATTGAAAAAGGAAGTAGCGGATGACCTGAGATCCATCTTTTATGCCTCTTCCAAGAAAAAAGCGGATGAATTCTATAAGAGCTTTTATAAGAAATGGAACAAAGAACTCCCATCGGCTGTGAAATCATTAACTCAATCTATAGAGTCATGTTTGACCTTCTTCAAGTTCCCTCAGGAGGAATGGATATCATTGCGGACGTCGAATATTATTGAGCGGCTGAATAAGGAATTTAAACGCCGAACAAAGTCTATGGAAATAGTAGCGGGAGAGGATGCCTGTTATAGGCTCCTCGCCTTTATATCTTTAAAGATGGAGTTGACTTGGAGATCAAATCCGATAGGAAAGGTGCGACCCAATTTGCCCCTTTATCAAATTTACACAAAATAGTTGACACTACCAAAAATTACAACCACGTGAAGTAATATCTATTGTATAGCCAAATAATAGTAAACCAAGAAACCGGGGTTGTCCAGCGTCCAGTCAGGTAGAGTGTTCGTGGAGAATCTTTGATGGAAAAGGCAGAACGAGGAATCGATATCTTCATCGATAAGGTCGAAAGAAGTACCCAACTGCAAGGTTATCGATATGAGAGGTCTGAATACCGGATTGGTCTATAATCTTTGAAAGGAATCTTTCCGGCAGTTGGAAGAGCACTCCCGCGCCATCTCCGGTCTTGCCGTCCGCGTCCACCGCTCCCCTGTGCGGCAGGTTCTTTACGGCCTCTATTCCCCGGCTAATTATGTCGTGACTCCGCGTCCTGTCTATATTGCACACAAAACCTACGCCACAGGAACCTGAAGAAGGATGAACATTAGAGAAGTTTGTTTGTGAGGATTTTTTTATCATGGCGACTATAGAAAAATTATAGATGAATTCTGATAAAGATTGAAGGTGGCCGTCAAAAAAAGGGCGCGTAGCTGATTAGTTGTAATATATCTAAAGCTATGCTAAGCTATCTATAATGGATAGGTTAATGGGGATAGGAGACGCATCCAGGATGTTGGGGATTTCAATTTCCACATTACGACGTTGGGAACGCGAAGGGAAGTTATTGCCTGAGCGTACAGTTGGAGGACAGCGACGGTACGATATGGCGAAATTAAAACCTGAAGCATTCCGTCTTATCCCGGATGAGCGCAAGACAATAGCTTATGCCCGTGTCTGCAGTCATGATCAGAAAGATGACTTGGAGAGACAGAAACAAGTTCTTGAAATCTATTGTGCGCAACAGGGTTGGACCTTTGAAGTAGTAACTGATTTAGGGTCCGGCATGAACTATTACAAGAAGGGGCTGAAAAAACTCCTAAATAATATTCTTGAAGGACAAATTGGACGGCTGGTCATCACTCATAAGGACAGGCTTCTCCGCTTTGGCGCTGAACTTGTATTCGCCATCTGTGAAGCTAAGAAAGTCGAAGTGGTTATTATCAATAAGGGAGAGGATCCCACTTTTGAGGAAGACTTGGCGAAAGACGTGCTGGAGATCATAACTGTATTCAGCGCCCGCCTCTACAGGAGCCGCAGCCACAAGAACCAGAAGTTGATTAATGGCGTAAGGAAAGCGGTGGAAGATGCTAACTGCCCATAAAATAGCTCTTGACCCGAATAACATTCAGGCAACCTATTTAGCCCGTGCCGCCGGCACAGCACGATTCGCATACAACTGGGCGCTTGCTGAGTGGCAGCGGCAATATGAAGCGCACACGGCTGATGAAAGGTCACCCAAACCGTCTGAAGCCGCTCTGCGGCGCAAGCTCAACAGCATCAAGCGAGAGCAGTTCCCCTGGATGTTGGAAGTTACGAAGAACGCGCCTCAGATGGCTATTATGCAGTTGGGCACTGCATTCAGAAACTTCTTCATGAAAAGAGCGCAGTACCCACAGTTTCGGCGAAAAGGCATTCATGACCGATTTACGCTTACCAATGATCAGTTCAGCATCGAAGGCTCACGCATCCGCATACCTGGCCTTGGTTGGGTGAAGATGCGTGAGCCGTTACGTTTCGACGGCAAGATCATGAACGCTACGGTCAGTCGTAATGCCGATCGCTGGTTTGCAGCAATAGGAGTGGATATGCCCGGCGAAACACCGTACCCGCCGGAAGGGTCGCCCATTGCACTGGATGTGGGATTGACCACATTTGCCGCAGACAGCGGCGGCGGTAAGTTGGAAGCGCCTAAGCCCATGGCAAAAAACCTATTGAGACTGCGGAGACTTCAGCGTCGGTGTGCTCGGAAGGTGGAAGAGCAGAAGAAAAAGATGGGTCTGGGTGGTAAGGCAATACCGAAAGGTGTGCGCCTGCCCGTTTCCAGCAATCTCAAAAAGGCGCGACAGGAAGTGGCAAAGCTCCATCGCCGCATCGGAGATATTCGTAAGGATTTTCTACACAAAACTTCGACGAAACTGGCGAAAACCAAGCCGGTGATCGTTGTGGAAGATCTGCACGTCAAGGGGATGGTCCGCAATTCCAAGCTCGCCAGGCACATTGCTGATGTATCATGGGGCGAGTTTAGACGGCAACTGGCTTACAAGTGCCGGAAGTTCCGTTCAGCTCTTGTGGTTACCCCACGTTTTCTTGCCAGCTCCAAGCTGTGTTCCTGCTGTGAACACCAATTGGAATCACTGGCGCTGTCTGTGCGAGACTGGACGTGCCCGGTGTGCGGAGCGCATCATGATCGAGATGTAAACGCGGCGAAGAACCTACTGAATTGGTATATTAAACATGGCGACATATATTTTGCCGCATAATTACAATGCAACCCTATAATTCATGCCACTTCATGCGACAATTGTTATGACGGTATGTTTAGTACCGTGAGTTCCACGGGATTTCAAGCCTGCGGAGTGCCCTCTGATGGGTCTGTACTGTTGTTTGGTGCTGATAGTCATGGCACGTTGAAACAGGAATCCAGCTTCAAAGCTGCCTTTGAGTAGCTTTGAGTAGGTATGGAGGAACGGAACTAACTGATATACCCCTCGATCAAAATGTCTTCGCCGGCCCGTTTAATACCGATGTCTTTAATCTTATATGCCTCTTCAAGCTTCTTAAAGGTTTTCCCTCCGATTGCGGGAAAAGATTCCTTCCCACCGATAATTATGGGAGCGATAAAAAACATCACTTTGTCTACAATCCCGTCCTCAAGAGCATGGGCATTTAAGGATGAACCTCCTTCTATAAGAACTGACGTAATCTCCATTTTGCCGAGTTCTTCCATAAGCCATTTGAGGTCGAGTTTATTATTAAAATAAAGAATTTTTACCCCTGATTTTTCGAGACGGCTTAATTTTGAATTATCGCTTCTTGTGACGATAATCGTTTCAGGAGGAGTTTGGAGTATCCTTGCCTCCGGTCGGACCTCAAGGAACGGATCGATCACAATCCTCTTCGGATTCTTCCCGATATTTATCCGTGCCGTGAGCTGCGGGTCGTCGGCCTTTACTGTGCCGATGGCGGTAATGATAGCATCAACGCCACTTCTCAGACGATGCACCATCTTTCGTGCCTTTTCACCGGTTATCCATTTTGATTGACCCTCAGGGGTCGCTATTTTACCGTCAAGCGTCATCGCAGTCTTGAGCGTTACGAACGGCTTGCATGTAGTGATATATTTGAAATAATACTCGTTGAGCTTTCGCGCGGCATCCTCAAGGATACCTGATGTTATTTCGACGCCTGCTTCTCTGAGTTCTATAACCCCTTTACCTGAGACCTTTGGGTTCGGGTCGGTCATACCGATAACAACTTTTTTGATGCCGGCATTGATAATGGCCCTTGTGCAAGGCGGTGTCCTTTTTTCTGTGTGGCAGCATGGCTCCAGATTCACATAGAGTGTAGAACCCTTTGCATCTTCACCGGCCTTTGCAATGACAAGTGCCTCGGCATGAGGAGTCCCCGGTTTTCTATGAAAATCCTCGGCTATTGTTTCCCCGCTCTTAATCATTACAGCACCCACCATCGGGTTTGGACTCGTCGTCCCCCGCGCTTTCGCAGCAAGTCTTAAGGTGCGCCTCATGTAAATTTCGTCATTCATGGATAATTAGATTACCATATAACCGATTCGCGCAGTCTGTATTAGTTTCATGATTTTGCTTTAATTATGTCTTCGAGCAGCGAAGCATAATTGAATTTATTATTAGCAGACAATGTCTTTGAGAAATTAATAAAAGACGATTTATAGTCAAATTTCATGTCAAGCAGCTTTGTGATATATTTCATCCCTTTCTCTCTGTTGCCAATACATATATAAGCTGCTGCAAGTACTGAAATGTAGTTAGGATGGGTAGGATTTTTTTGAATGAGCCCTTCAAGGAACGGAACAGCAACTTCTGCATTTCCGGTATAAAGCTCGCAAAGTGAATACATTTGAATTGTGGTATCCAAATTAGGGTCTAGTTCTAACGCTTTTTTATAAAAAGATTTAGCTTCCCCATATCTGTGAAGATTATAGTATGCATTACCCATACTCCTGAAAGCCAATGGAAAACCGGGGTCCTTATCGATTACTTTCCTGAAATATTCTATTGCCTCTTCATATTTGCCGGAGTTGGCGGTCTGTACTGCAAAATCATAAAGTACCCTTATATTTTGTTGCCCCGTTTCTTCGATATACTTTTTTCCTAAATTGAAATAATATTGTTTTTTCGGAGCTGTATTTTCTTCATTTAATAATGAATAATGGTGAATAGTGACGTTAATTCTTTGAAATTTAACGCCCATTTTTTCAAGAGAAGGTTCAATATGTTCATGTACCGGATATTCAAATCGAACAGCTTGGCTATTGGGGAATAGCCGAACCACCTCATCAGTGAAAAACCCGGTTCCAGCTTCTTCTCTTATATAGCGTCCATCGTTTGGTTCCCATCCTTCCGTATATTGATTGTTAGTATAATTTCTTCTTACAAACGAAAAAGCCACTATGCCGGAGATTGCTTCATTTAAAATATTCCTAAACGTTCCATGATCTATAAATGAGATTAGCTCATCTGCATCAAGATGAAGTATCCATTTCTCGGTAGCTTCAGCTAATGAATAATTACGTGCATCAGAAAAATTATCTGTCCATTTGAAATCAAAGACCTTTGCTCCAAATGCCTGAGCTATTTCTTTTGTCCTGTCCGTTGATCCCGTGTCAACTATAATCATCTCACTGACAATCGGTTTAGCATGCATAAGACACTTAATTAAATTATTCTCTTCATTCTTGACGATCATACATAAGGAAATAGGTTCTTTGTGGATCTTTTCGCCAAAAGAATTAACCGGACTCTTAAATGCGGGTGTCTGCTTATTAATCTTTATTACAGTATCTATACAGGTCATCGCTAAATTAAGATTCTTAAGTTCAGAACATATAGTTGCAAGAAGAAGTAGTGCATCGATATCCTCCGGTTGAGACTCTAATATCGATATAACGATATTTGCCGCCTGCTGTAATTTTTCTGCTTGATAAAGTTCAAGTGCTGTTTGAATTGAGCTGTTATTAGGGATCATTTGTTTTTTCTTGAGCAAGCTTTCGAGATCATCGAGCCACTTCTGAGCTACAAAACTCCAGCTATACTGCTCTTTAACCGCTTTACTAACCCTATCGGCTACCTCGGCGTGGTTATCATTTTTTGTAAGGTGGGCTATTTTTTTCAGTATCTCCCCCACATAACAATCCGGGTCTCTGTCCGGACTATAAGGGATCAATAAGTTCTTGTCTTGCACTGTTTCAACAAAAGCAAAGTTATGACTTGTTATTGGGAGACATCCAAGAGCCTGAGCTTCAACAACATTAATACAGAATATTTCTGGAAAGTCTGTCGGGTACAGCATGAACCCAGATTGTCTCAAGAGCGCATACCATTTCTTCTTCGATAAGCTACCATGTTTAATTACCCGTGGTGTTTGAGCTATTAATTTGTCAACTTCACTATACTCCTGAAGCAATAAATCTGAAATGCCGAAGGTCTTATTCTCATATCCAGCCAAATGCAATAGAGCATTCGGGTTCTGCTCCAATATTTTCATCCAAACTCGCTCCAGTAAAAAACGCAACCCCCTTTCAGGTCTTGATGCATAAATGAAATGATTGAGTCTATCAACAGGAGGCGCAATTTCTGAATTGACAACATTAACTAAATCCAAATCGAATCCGTTACTTGTTAAGCCTAAAATCGGTGATATCTGCGGATATGCTTGAACATAAACATCTCGATGAAATTGGCTTAATACATATACCCTGTCAAGTTGCCGTACATAGTCGATCCATTTAGACATAGCCTTACTCGGTTGATCATGAATCCAAAGGATTTTCAATATACTTTTGATCGGTTTAGTAAAAAAATTGTGTACGAACCTGCTTACTATGAAAATATCAAACTCATAATGGTAAAACACATCCGGATGGGATTCGTCGATATTTAGGTACAAAACTCCATCGTAATTTCCAGGCCGATCGCAAAGGCAAAAAACTATGACTTTATGATTACGCTTAGCAAATTCTCGCGCCATATATACAAGAGCAGACTCCGATCCGCCCAAGCCCTTTTCGTTAATGGTATTCCCGTTAAACGTTAAACCTTCAGTATAAAATCCAATAAATCCCATAGTTCTCTCTTCAAATCTATGATATATCTTATCATCTGACTAAATCCTAAAAAAAGAAGGTTTTCAATCTGTCTATTAACCGCGGTACCCTTTCTTTTCTCTAATATCAGGAAATAAAGGATTTTGTTTCTAACTAAGTACTTAATCTGGTATAATAACTTGTAATGAACCAGATATGGCTGACATTAATCGGCATTGCTGTCATTGTGACGGCAGGTTTTGTCATCTCCTTGATTATCGAACTGAGGAAGACGGTGTGCACTTTAAATGAGCTTATGAAGACGACAGAGGAATCTCTCAAGCCTACACTTGAGGAAGTGCAACTCACACTGAAAAGTCTGAGAAAAGTCTCTGATGATCTCAATGATGTGACAACCGACGTTAAGACCTTATCAGGGTCGGTTAGGGATGTGGGAATGAATATTCGGCATATTAGTAACCTGGTAGAAAGTGTGACACTCTCGACTGCGATTAAGGCTTCAGGGTTAAAGGCCGGGATAAAGACCGGTCTTGAGGTTTTATTAGGTAATCTTTTTTCAAGGATAGGAGGCGGGAAATGAGAGAGGAATGCGGTTACGGTACAGGCGGCATATTGCTTTCTTTTTTACTAGGCGGTTTAGTTGGTGCGGGGTTTGCTTTGCTCATGGCCCCACAGTCCGGTCGTGAAACAAGACAGAAGATAAAAGATCTTAGTGACGATGTAAAAGAAAAGGCAATGGGGTATGCAGGAGACGTCAAAGAGAAGGTAACAAGCACTATAGACAAGGGCAAGGAAATGTATGAGGAAAAAAAATCCATCATAACAAGTGCAATTGACGCCGGAAAAGACGCTTACGAAAAAGAGAAAGAGAGGTTGTCCAAGGAATCAAATGCATGAAGTTTCAATTGCCCAGGGCTTGCTCGAAATTGCTATAGATAACTGCACGAAACAAGGCTATAAAGGGATTGAATTAATAAAGGTTAAGATAGGCAAAGCCTCCGGGGTTGTCCCGGACTCACTGCAATTTGCCTTTGAAGCAATGAAAGCGGAAACAATCGCTGAGAAGGCAGTACTGATGATTACCGAAATTCCTGTCGGCGGTTTCTGCGAAAGTTGCAAGAGAAGCTTTACCGTGGAAGAATGCCTATGTGATATCGTGTCCCTTATGCGGGAAAAGATCATTCAGACTTGAAACAGGACGTGAATTAAATGTCGATGAGATGGAGGTTTTTTGATGAAGGTTAAGGTGGTTACCAATATCCTGGAAGCAAATGACAGGATTGCTGCTGAGAATAAGAAGATATTCGATGAATCCGATGTCTATGTAATAAACATCATGAGCGGACCGGGCGCGGGCAAAACGTCTTTGCTGGAGAGGACCATCAAAGAGTTCAAGGGTAGAATAAAAACCGGGGTAATAGAAGGCGATATCGCCGGTTCAGACGATGCACAAAGAATAGAAGAACTCGGGATACCCGTTATTCAGATCAATACCGGCGGCGGATGTCACCTCGATGCAAATATGATCCGGGAAGTGATGGACGAATTTCAGCTGAAAGACCTTGACCTCCTTATTATAGAAAATGTGGGCAACCTCGTCTGTCCGGCTGAGTTCAATCTCGGGGAGGACATGAAAGTTATGCTTCTCAGCATTGCCGAGGGGCATGATAAACCGTTAAAGTATCCCCTTATGTTCCAGGAATCGTCAGCTCTGATATTAACAAGATCGATCTCCTGCCTTATACCAATGTGGATATGGCAAAGATCAGAAAGGACGCCCTATCTCTTAACCCGAAACTGAAAATCTTCGAGGTTTCCTGCAAGACAGGTGAAGGAATAAAGGATTGGACGGACTGGTTGCAGTCACTGGTGAAATAATCAGAAATCAAGCAGACATTGTTTTGGTCCCGGCGAAAAATTTATTTAACTTGATGGATTTATCGAAATATCTTTTTGCTGACTTTGATTAAACTATTCCTTAAGCCATCAGTTGAAGGTACACTGATGGTATCAATAAATAAATTTTTTCACAACAGATGCCTCTTTTCCTGTGATAGTAGCCCATGCTTAATTGATGAAACGCATTAGAACAAAGATATCGGTCAAGGGCATTGTCCAGGGGGTTGGCTTCAGGCCCTTCGTTTATAACCTCGCTAAGGCATTAAAACTCAAGGGCTACGTTATCAACTCATCCAAAGGCGTGACTATTGAGATCGAGGGAAACAATAGCGATACTTTTATAGGTAGGCTTACCAAAGAAGCTCCGCCGTTGTCACAGATAATGAATGTCGATGTAATTACCCTGCCATATCACGGCTATAAGGATTTTAAAATAAAAGAAAGTGAAGACGAAGGAAGCTTTACCCTTGTTTCTCCCGATGTCTCGATATGTGGTGACTGTTTCAGAGAAATGTTGGATAAAGATGACAGACGATACCTTTATCCGTTCATAAACTGCACGAATTGCGGTCCCCGCTATACCATCACAAAATCCGTGCCTTACGACAGACCTAATACTACAATGTCCGTGTTCACCATGTGTCCTGATTGTAATAGAGAGTATTTTAATCCGGAAGACAGAAGATTCCACGCCCAGCCTAACGCGTGCCCTGTATGCGGTCCGAAGGTTGAGTTAAAAACTAAAAGCAAAAAGCAAAAAGCTAAAAGCAAAGAAAATCCGATAAAGGAGACAATCCGACTGTTAAAAGAAGGGAAAATAGTCGCCATAAAAGGGCTTGGTGGCTTCCATATCGCATGTGACGCAATGAACGCGGAGGCAGTGCAAAAGTTGCGGCTGAAAAAAGAGGAAGAGCAATAAACCCTTTGCCCTCATGTCTCCCGATATCAGAACAGTCAAGAAATTCTGCCGGGTATCTCAGCAAGAAGAGGCTACTTTGATTTCGAATAAACGCCCGATCGTTCTTTTGGAAAAAATACAGAACGAGCTCTCCGATGCTGTTTCTCCTAATAATCCGGCCATCGGTTTTATGCTTCCTTATACACCACTGCATTATCTGTTATTTTATTATCCTGCGGATAAGAAGAAGCGCAGGCTGAAGCCTGAGGCGACATCTTTTGTACCGACAACTGACAATAGTCAACTGACAACTAATTTTGACGCCCTTGTTATGACGAGCGGCAATATATCAGAGGAGCCCATTGTTATTGATAACGGAGAGGCTTTGTCCAAGCTGTCGGATATCGCTGATGCATTTCTTTTTCATAACCGGGACATATTCATGCGTGCGGATGATTCGGTAGTAAGGGTGATGAGCGGAGAAGACGAAACAGTAACATGGATAGATGGAGATACTGAGAAAAATATAGCCTCATCCCCGCGTACCCGCGTTTCCGCGCCGTTGTCCTTTATTCGCCGTTCAAGGGGATATGTGCCTGACCCTATACTTCTCCATGATGACGGCCCGGAAGTGCTCGGCTGCGGGGCCGACCTAAAAAATGTTTTCACCCTTACAAAGGGCAGTTTTGCGGTACCGAGCCAGCATATAGGCGATATGGAGAATTATGAGACGCTGCTGTTTTTTGAAGAAAGCCTCAAAAACCTGAAAGACGTTTACAGGGTTAATCCTGTTGCATTGGCATACGATCTTCATCCCATGTATTTATCTACGCAATGGGCTTTAAGACAGGAGAACATAAAAAAGATCGGTATACAGCATCATTATGCCCATGTTGCATCTGTCATGGCTGAAAAGGGGATTAAAGCAAATACCATTGGGGTATCATTCGATGGAACCGGCTATGGGATTGATGGAAACCTATGGGGCGGTGAATTTTTAATAGCTGATATAAAAGGTTTTCAAAGGGCGGGTCATTTCAAGAATGTCCCGTTGCCTGGTGGAGAGGCGGCGGTAAAAGAGCCGTGGAGGCTCGCCATAAGCTATATTAAAAATACAGCCGGCGATGAGACGATTCAGTATCTCCGGACTATCGGATTTGTCAAAAAATATGGGATAGACAGGGTTCAAGACATCTTGAAGATTATTGATAACAGAATGTTCTCACCTTTGTCATCGAGTGCCGGCAGATTGTTTGACGCTGTCTCGGCAATGATCGGGGTATGCGATAAAGGGACATTTGAAGGTGAGCCTGCAATAGCACTTGAGGCGATAGCAAAGCCTGATATTTTGGACGATTATCCTGTTGATATAAAATTCAAAGGAACGATGGAGATTGATTTTTCCCATGCTGTTTTAGGGATCATTGGAGATCTGGGCAAAGGTGAAGATAAGGGTATTATTTCATCAAAATTCCATAATACTTTGATAACTGCGGTTGAGCGTGTCGTGGAGAAACTTTCTTCGGTCCATTTTATAAAAGATGTTGTCTTATGCGGCGGAGTATTTCAGAATATATACTTGCTGGAGAGGACTTGCTCCAGGCTCAAATCTATAGGTATGACGGTCCATATCCATGACAAAGTCCCGACAAATGACGCTGGCATATCTTTGGGGCAAGCATATATAATAAGAGAAAGAATTAAGGCTGGGATTGAATGAAAAGCAGGGGTTAGGGGTCGGAGAACCAGGGATTCAGGTGAATTATCACTCGAACTATGTAACCCTCGAAACCGATGATATCGCAACAAGATAAAGGAGTAGTTATGAAAGATATTATAGAAAAAATAGTGAAGCTTAAGGACTCGATCGGAAGACCGGTAAAATTTATGGAGGTCTGTGGAACGCATACTGTGGCGATATTCAGGCATGGGATCAGGGGCGTTATACCTAAGGATATTCTACTTCTGAGCGGGCCCGGATGTCCTGTCTGCGTCACTCCTATAAAAGATGTGGATGCCGCTATTGCAATATCGAGGATGGATGGATGTATCCTCACTACTTTTGGCGATATGATGAGGGTCCCGGGAAGCAAGCAATCCCTCTTTCATGCACAGGCGGAAGGCGCTAACATAAGGATTGTTTATTCTCCGATGGATGCTCTCAAGTTTGCGTCTGAAAATAAAGACAAAAAAGTAGTATTCTTTGCGACAGGCTTTGAAACAACATCGCCGTCTATAGCAGGTACCTTATCAGAAGCAGAAAGAACGGGAATCAATAATTTTTTTATATATTCCGCCCATAAGATCGTTCCACCTGCTCTGAGAGCATTACTTGATTCTCCTGACTTGAAAATTGACGGCTTTATCCTCCCGGGACATGTAACCACAATCATCGGGACTGAACCATATGAGTTCATATCCACCGATTACAAGTTACCGGCAGTCGTAACCGGCTTTGAGGCGGAGGACATCCTCAGGTCTATCATGATGCTCCTGGAACAGATCGCGTCCGGTAGGGCTGAAATCGAAATCCAGTATACGAGGGTTGTAAAGAAGGAAGGTAACCCGAAGGCGATGGCGCTTATCAATAAATACTTTGAGCCATGTGATGCAAACTGGAGAGGCATAGGGGTAATACCGGGAAGCGGGCTCAAGCTGAAAGAAGCGGTAAGCCGGTTTGATGTCAGCCGGGTATTCAATCTTGATATACCGGAGGGCCATGAGCCGAAAGGTTGCCAGTGCGGTTTGGTGCTTAGAGGGATAAAGATACCGACTGATTGTCGTTTATTCGGAAAGGCGTGCACACCCGAACATCCTGTAGGAGCATGCATGGTCAGTACGGAAGGAAGCTGCGCGGCCTATTATAAGTATTCAGGGGTAATTAAATAGCGCTATTCGACTAACGTATGACAATGCCTTTCTCAGCAAGCATTTTCTCTATGGATAATTTCATCTCAGTGTATTTGTCGGGAGCCACTCTGAGAAATTCGATGTAGTGAGGGATGGCCTCAGGCTCCTGCCCTATTGAAAATAGCAGGTTTGCCAGATTGTAATGAGCCTCGTAATTCTGAGGATTGGCAGCAAGAGATCGATTGAATTCATATATTGCTTTTTGATACCGGCCCGTTTTTTTATATATCACACCCAAACTGTTGTATGCTCTGGAATCTGAAGGATCAAGTTCGATTGCTTTCTGCAGATAAAATATTGCCTTATCGAATATGCCAAGAGTCTGATACGTGCTGCCAAGATTTAAAAAAGCAAATTCATACTTTGGATCGAGATGGACAGCCTGCTCAAACTCTGGAAGTGCCTTTAAAGGCATACCGGTATCCAGAAAGGCAACCCCCAAGTTATTTCTTGCCAGTGCAGAAGCCGGTGCATCACTGACCATCTTGCTATAAAGAGTAATCTCATCCTGCCAATATCCGTTCTGTGTATAAGTTTTGACTGAAAAAAGCATGACAATAATAATAGGAATGAATTTTAACCTGGAAGATAACTTTTCAAAATAGATCCCTAAGAGCATAGCAAGACCAAAAGAGGGTATATAAAGATATCTTAATGACATCATCTGGGGTTTTATGACTACAAGAATATTTGCTGCCGGGAAGAGGATAATGAAAAACCATAAGATTGCGAAAAAAGCTCTTCTTTCTTTTCTATAAAAATAAACTGTTGATAAAGCAACGGCTATCAGGATAAATATTGAAAACAAAACCTGGATATCAAATAGTGTGTTTTTTGGTTGAATATCATAAAGTACTTTAAGATTAAAAGGGAATAAAAAGGTATAAAGATATTTTGTCATTATTTCAGAAGAGGTGATAAAGCGGTCATAAAGTGACAGTTCGGACCCGATGGCGGGTTTAACAATAAGTTGTCTGATAAAAATATAGAATAGAGATATAAGAAAAAATGGCAAAACAAACTTCATGTTAACTCGCTTATGGTTTAAAATCTCATAAATAATAATCATAAACGGTAACATCAGTGCATACTCGAAGGAAAAGGCAGCTAATGTGAAATTTATAAGAGAAAAAATCAGGAAAGTTATTGAATTTCTTTCTCGAAATCTTATGTAAAAAAACAGGGAGGACAGAATAAAGAGAGCACAAATGATATACCCTACACTGGTAATCCAGGCGACATTTTCTGTATGAATTGGATGAACGGCAAATATCAGAGCTGAATAGAAAGCCGCAGGTTCAGAGGTTAATAGTTTTATACAAAGGAGATAAAAAAGAACTGAAAGCAACGCATGTAAAGTAATATTTATAATGTGATATCCGGAAGGCTTTCCGCCCCATAATTGGAATTCTAATGTCCACCAGGTATTCATAACTGGCCTGTAATACGATCCCGAAGGATTTCCTGTCATTTTCCATGTATCTGATGTAAAAAAAACAGGTATATTTTTTAAGTTACGAATAGATATATTGGAAACTATTGATCCTCTATCATCCCAGACAAATTGCCCGGTTAGCGTATTTGAATAAATGACTACACATACAACTATAATAATAGCTGCTTTTATAGGAGAAAAACTTATATTCAAATTCTTAATTTCTTCTACCCGATGTCAAAGACTGTCTCCGATGAGATATCTATAAGAATTTTGGTATATTTCTAAAGTTAACTTCAAATATATTATAATCTTGCAAAGAGAAAATGTCAGCAGACCTATATTTAGACAGAATAGATTTTCAGAAATATATTGATTCAACTGATTGTACGCAGTGCGGGTTCCCTTCATGCGGGGCATTTGTAGATGCGGTCAGGAAAGGAATAAAGAATCTTCAGGACTGCTCTTTTATCAGTAGGAATAGGACTTATGCATTTGATGCAATACGAAAAATCGAAGGATTATGGCCTGATGTGCCGCTTCTTACTATTCCAAGACCAAGCTTCGTCGGACTTGTCGAGCTTAACAAACCTTCTCCTGAATCTTTAGTCCTCATGACCGGCAACAATGAATACACCGAGGAGGTCCTTTTGACGGTTTTGGGAACGACTCTATGTCCGTTCCATGTGCTGTTTGTTGATACAGGGGGGAATACAGTCGATATGTCAATGATTTATAAAACACTAACAGCTGAAAGAATAAAATCGGCTATGAAAGAATCAGGTATCGGCGGGAAAGTCGGCGCCAGGTACCTTATGATTCCGGGTCTTGCGGTTTCTTTAAAGGAAGACATCGAACAATTAACGGGATGGAGCGTCAAGGTTGGCCCGGTATGTGCTGCTGAGCTGCCGCTTTTTCTTTCCGAAATATGGATTCCTCCGGAGTAATGCAAAAATAGAAATTTATAGAGACGCATTCAGACTTGTGCTCAGAGCGTATGTCTCAACGTGTTTTAATACTACATAAGATTCTCTATGGTGTGCTAAAATAAGGCAATTTAAGTAGGAGGTTAAGATTATGGAGCGGATACTTCTCGGGCACGGCAGCGGCGGTAAACTGATGCATCAGTTAATCATAGATAACTTTGTTCCCCGATTCGATATTAAAGTGCTGAATGACGCGGCTGTTCTTAAAGGATTAAACAAAGGTCGCGTTGCTTTTACAACAGATTCATATGTTGTTTCACCTATTTTTTTCCCGGGAGGCAATATCGGCGAGCTTGCTGTCTACGGCACTGTTAACGACCTTTCAATGGTGGGAGCGAAACCATTGTACATTACTGCAGGGCTCATTCTTGAGGAAGGGTTCCCATTTAGTGATCTGAAAAAAATATTGTCCTCCATGTCGGCAGCTGCTGAAAGAGCCGGCGTCAAGATAGTCGGCGGAGATACAAAGGTAGTCAACAAAGGCAAGGCGGATGGTATCTTTATTAACACGTCGGGAGTGGGGATCGTCGCTGACGGCATCGATATATCGCCTTTGAAGGTCAAATCGGGTGATAAGGTCATTCTCAGCGGCCCGATAGGCAACCACGGTATTTCTGTTATGGCAGAGAGAAACGGGCTCACTTTTAAACCTCCTGTGTTAAGTGATACAGCGCCATTGAACGGTCTTGTAAATGAAATGCTGAAGAAGACGAAAAAAATACATGCCATGAGAGACCCGACCAGGGGAGGGCTGGCGACTACCCTCAAAGAAATTGCCGTGGATTCACGTAATTGTATTGAAATTGAAGAAGCGTCCATTCCTGTCCCTCCGGGTGTTAAAGGCGCGTGCGAGCTTCTTGGTCTCGATCCGCTTTATGTTGCAAATGAAGGAATCCTTATTGCTATAGTGAGTCCTGACGTAGCGGACTTACTTGTCAAGACCATGAGGAAACACCCACTGGGGAAACACGCATGCATAATTGGAGAGGTGAAGAAAGCGCCCTCTGGGATGATATTATTGAAGACGGCCATCGGCGGAACCAGAATAGTCGAGATGCTTTCGGGTGACCAGTTGCCGAGAATATGCTGAGATGAGGGTGGGGAGACTCAGGTGATACTCGGGGTTAATGTTGACCATACAGCAACGCTAAGACAGGCGAGAAAAGGAATTGAGCCCGATCCTGTGATGGCTGCGGCCTTGGCGATACTCGGTGGGGCTGACGGTATCACAGTCCATCTCAGAGAAGACAGGCGTCATATACAGGACAGGGATTTAAGGTTGTTGAGGGAGGTTGTCCCTGTTGAGCTGAATCTCGAGATGGCGGCAACCAAAGAGATGATCGGCATTACTGCAAGAATAAAACCTGACATAGTCACGCTTGTTCCTGAAAAAAGACAGGAACTTACAACAGAAGGCGGGTTGGACATAAAGTCACACCAAAGGAACATTAGAGATGCAATAAAAAAGATTCAATCTGTCGGTATTCCCGTAAGCCTATTTATAAATCCGGAACCCGCGGATATCGCAATATCGAAACAGATAGGCGCGGATATGGTTGAAATACATACCGGGGCGTATGCCAATGCAGAGAGGGCCGGACAAGAAGAAGAACTGGTGCGGGTGATTAAAGCGGTAGAACTTGCATTAGATGCAGGGCTATCGGCTAACGCAGGCCACGGACTCAATTATTATAACATTTCAAAAGTGGCTTCTATTAAGGGACTTAGAGGTCTTTATATAGGGCATAGCATTATATCAAGAGCTCTGCTCGTGGGAATGAAGAAGGCGGTTGGAGATATGAAAGAATTGATAAATTTATCCGGGAGTAAATGTTAAATGGAAAAAAATATTTTGATTTTGTGTTGTGGTTATCCTTATCAGACTGATAAAGGGTTTGGTTATCGAGTGTCAAAGGTTTTGGAGGAGATGGAACTTCCCCAAAATGTTGAACTAATGGAAGTTGGTGAATCTGCTTCCATGATGCCTTCAGTTATTGCAGAGAAAAAGAAAGTGCTTATTATAGATGTGTTTCAAACGAGCGATAGTCCAGGTACCATTGTCAGGTTAAAGCCTGAAGAGGTGCCAGTTACCGTTAATGGCCTCACGGACATCCCAAAGCGTCATCTTATGGATACATTGGAACATCTGGCGATAATCGGTATGCTGCCCGAAATCATATTTATAGGGGTAGTTCCTAAAGACATACAGACTGAAAGACAGATCCCATATCTAACCCCCGAGATAGAAGAGCAGGTGCCGCAAGTAGTTAGTTTAATACTCAAAGAAATTTAAGAATTATCATTTGGTTGGATGCCCGTGAATTGAACAGATTTGATTACGAACGGCATGTTATTTTATTAATTTCCTATTGTACAAGCCTTTTATTATGGTGGAAACAAAAGATTCAGCGGTTTTTTCGAAAGATTCTTCAAGAACTGTATCAGATATCACCGACCATATCAATTTATCACTTGGCGCTTCAAAAACCTTTGTTTCAATCATGATATTGCGCCCCGCCGATACGGGTGTTTGACAACAACGAACATAATAACCGTAGAGGTTTTCGGGGTTGGGTTCTGTCAGAGATTCGTAATATGTTCCTACTTCAGTCACTTTTACCAGCCTTGCAATAAGAACGAAGTCCGTCTTCTGTTCCCTGACCGCTTTTGACAATTCTTCCTTAGTTGGCAATATCTCTTCCTCAAATAATGTATGACTGGGAACGACATGAATATTTCTCAATGCCAACTGTCTCTTAACTTCCTCTTCAAAAAAGTGTTTTTCTTCGGGACTGTAAAAAATTCCGATAACAAGGAGTTTTTTAAGTGGACTTCCCTGAAATGTGTGGTCAAACCACTCTGATTTCAAGGCATTATCAGCACATGAATGCCCAGTAACAGCTAAAATTATTAGGAGGATATTATATAAGAATAATTTGATTTTCACCTTCTCACCAAGACTATATTGCTGAAAGTATACAAGAAATTTGTTCAAACTTAAATATGATTTATTTTTGAGATTAAATTTGTTCAAACTTAAATATGCAGTTATTCACAATACTCTTTTGTAAAAGAGATAGCGGCTTAAGGTAAACTGGATTTAGGTCATCTGACAAAAGTGAAAAGATTCTTGACACTATTCAATTGGCTTTAAACTGTTTTCTGTAAGCGTTTTTCAACAGGCTGATAA
>CAVSHB010000003.1:0-35000 GCA_963727775.1 uncultured Nitrospiraceae bacterium
ATGATTATGCAGGACGAGGCAGTGAGGCATACAGCCCTGAGATGCTGGTGGCATTATTATTTTACGGATATGCGACGGGAGTCTTTTCGAGCAGGCAATTAGAGCGTAGCACGTACGACTCTGTAGCATTCCGGTATGTGGCAGCCAACAGTCACCCTGACCATGACACAATAGCAACCTTTCGACGTCGGTTTTTGCCTAAGCTGAAAGAACTGTTTGTGCAGATACTAATGATAGCAGCAGAAACCGGGGTATTGAAGTTAGGCACGGTCAGCTTGGATGGGACCAAAATGAAAGCCAATGCCTCAAAGCACAAGGCGTTGAGCTACGGGCATGCATGCAAAATAGAGAATAAGTTGAAAGTGGAAGTGGCGGAACTGATGAAGAAAGCTGAGGCTGCTGACAAAGCTGACATTCCTGACGGCATGAACATCCCGGAAGAGCTGGAGCGGCGAGAGAAGCGGCTGAAAATGATAGCTGAAGCAAAAGCTGAGATAGAGCGCCGTGCGGCAGAGCGGCATGCAATGGAACAAGCCGACAGTGAAAAGAAACAGGCAGAGCGTGTAGCCAAACAAAAGCAGAGCGGCAAGAAACCCCGAGGCAAAGGACCCAAGCCGCCTGCAGCCGGGCCAACTGACAAAGATCAGGTCAATCTGACCGATGAAGAATCTCGCATAATGCCGGCATCGGGTGGAGGATTCAAGCAGGCTTATAATGCTCAAGCAGCCGTGGATACAGAAACAATGCTTATTGTCGCAACGCATGTAACACAACAATCCAATGACAAACAGCAGATGAAACCAGCGCTTGAAGCGCTTACATATCTGCCCGAACAACTTGGCAAAGTAAAAACTATAATAGCCGACAGCGGGTATTACAGCGAAGCAAATGTGCAAGAATGTGAGAGCAAAGGAATAGAGCCATATATAGCAGTAGATCGGCAGAGTCATAATCAGCCTTTATGGGAGCGATTCGTCGAACCGCCTCCATTGCCGGTTGATGCTGATGCAGTGACAAGAATGAAACATCGGTTGAAGACAGTTGCCGGTAAGGCAATTTATGCGATACGCAAGAGTACTGTGGAGCCGGCGTTTGGGGTAATCAAGGCAGCTATGGGATTTGACCGATTCCTGTTGCGTGGTTTTACTGCAGTCAATGGCGAGTGGGATATGATCTGCATTGCATGGAACATCAAAAGGCTGCATGCATTGAGGAACAGCCAGGTAGGCGCCTGAAAATGGCGATGGCATAATGTATCCAACAAAACACCGGCAGGAAAGAACCGATGACAGACGATCAAATCATGAAAAATAACTACAATCGACTCTCTCGGATTCCAACCGCTGTCAAAAACAGCAATTCAAGTCCGACAGACTCCTAGAATAGGTATTGTTAGCTTTGAATAATGAGAATGATTTCAACCATCTTTAGCAAATGGCATAACAAAGTCGGCGGTTATATCCGCAATCGCTACACGCACTTCAAGGATATCGGCGTGAAACCACATTCTGCGGTTACAGTCATGGCAGTGGTGATGATTAATCTCATGCCATCTATTATTCTTGAAGGCGCAGCAGTTGAAAATAAATATTTTCAAATCTTCACACTCGCCTGTAAGACAGTTTATATTTTGTACACAATCCTAATATGTGGATACGCGTTCTATTGTTGGAAAGTTTTTCTGAGTTCAAGGCGAGAGGGCAATAACACAGATAAAACTTATTTTTTTCGGAATCAACTGGTTTCTATAGAAAAGTAATTTTTTATATCGCTTTAGCTATATGGCTCGTAATGGAAATACGTGCTCACCTATATCCTGAAGATACCGGTTGGCAAATAAGTAAATTGCAGTATCAATTGCGCGTAGATTTTTATCGCTATGCTGGTATCACTGTATTGGAGAGTATTATGTTATCAATTTTACTTGTCGAACTATCAAGAATTATATTTCCTGGAACGCTCTCCTGGAGCAACGGAAAACATACTGCTGTTGTAATTTTGACTTCTTTTGCGATCTCAGCTGTTAGAGTAGCCGCTTTAAATTCCATAAGTGGTCACGGCATCATATGACAAGACAAGAAAGCCTTCACAAAGACTGGCTCGCTGCTTCCTGTAGTCAACGCCCTTTAAACCTGCTAAAATAGACCACAGCATGACTGATAATCAACACTTTTTAAAAGAGAATGAACTGAGCAGAGTTGGTAAATTTGCTACCGTTCTCATTATTATTTTCGCGATTATTGCCGTAATTTCGAATATATATCATGGCGATGTCAAAAGACCCGTAGCTTTTTGGATTGTGCTTTTGGGTCTTGTGTTATTCACTTTTGCAAAGTTGTCAGTAATCCTCCACAAAAGATTAGTCAGCTTTGGTTCAAGCTTTATGACAGAAAATATGGCCAATGTCTACCGATTGGGATACTGGTTGATGATCGTTGGAATTCTCTTCACTTTTATTTAGGGAGAATACACCATGCGGCCTTCTTCCTACAACAAACGTCCCAATGGTCTGGTATAATTGTGATCAGTACAAAGGATAATCTGTATAATGGCGATGTAATTAGGCAGAAAGGAGATCGCAATGAATACACCCTCCGATAAGACCGATTATCACAAAGAGGACGTGTATGGTGAGTCATACACCAGGTATGAGAAGATGCTACGAACATGGTTTGTTGCCTATGGCATTGGTGGACCGGTCCTCTTTATGACTCAGGATAGTTTAAGAGAAGCCTTATCTGCTTCACCAGACGCTAAGCTAATCGTATATTGCTTTCTTGCAGGCCTGTTATTTCAGGTAATTGAAAACTTTTTGTACAAGGTGTGCATGTGGTATCTTTATCGTGAGTCAGCAAATGAGAATAACTGTCACTGCATGTATACCTTTTCTAATTGGGTTGAGAATCACAATTCGATCGACATAATTCTTGATTTACTTACAATCGGGCTGTTTTCATACGCAACGTGGAAGGCGCTTCCGCTTCTTATAAACTAATTCTTATTACTATCAAAGCACTTTAACGATACGCCTAACCTTTGAAACACTGTAAAAGGGCTCCGAGACCGTGCTTTGTGGTGACTGCTTTTTTCTTTCGGAAATCCGCGACAGTTTCTATACGCCATACCTGTGATTTTGTTATCCGCAAAAAGACTGAGTTTTTTCGTAGAGGCTTCGTATTGATTGAACCTGCGTCTTGGTATCCCCCGTTAGATAACCTTCACTTAAAAGCATACCACCTTCTTAAGCTTTTTGAAGTGGCATATTGAGGGCATAAATGGCGAGCGGTAGAGCGTGAGGAAACGAAAAAGCTTATTAATGGCGGAGCCCTATCGAATATAGCTTAGCGTTGTGGAGAGCCTCCCCTGCTTTGTCATCTTTTTGCAAAAAGTGCGGGGAGAGGCTTTAACGACACTGCCAATCTACTCACCGGCTTTTTGCAAAAGCTTTTTATATAGAGGATGGCTTATTCTGAACCCATATCCGACTGCCTTGTCGAGGTATGGGGTGACATTAGGGATAAGTCCCATTCCTTTCAGGTCCAATAGTATCCCGATAGTCCCTGTAACAAGCAGCTTTAAAGATTGCGCCATGAGTCTTGCTTTGCTGTCATCCAGCAAAATAATATCAGCCGACATTTCGGACGCAAGCACAATGGACTCTGCTTCTCCATTTCCGAAAGACTCAGTGAGTGCGGAAACTGCAAGGGTATTGCTGATTCTTTTCTTTTCAATAAATCCCATCTTTAATCCGCTTAGAAGTTCATTGGCGCCCGGGTCTACCTTTGCCGTTTTCTACTACTTCTTTGAATACAGCTTCAGGAATGAATAATTTTCTATACAAGGCGGGGAAATGATGGAAAAGCTTAAGTCTGGCAATGGTGATAACAGGGCCTGCATTGGATACAACGACCAATTTCTGCGTTTTCCCTGCCGCAGTCTTTTTATTGTTGCTAAATCTGACTGGAAGTCCTCTTGGGTGTATTCGACCTGCGGTATTCTTAAAGACTCTAATAAATCCATAAACCGGGCAACGCTCATGTCTGCAAGTTTCGCAGCTTTGCCTATTGAGACAAGTTTTCTCTGGAAAAGCAAAAGGGCAACGGATTCTTTGACCACATGGTCTGGGTCAGTAAGCCCGACAGACTTCATGCTTCTTAGAAGGGTATTTTCGAGTTTCATGAATACATTTTAAGGCTGCTCGGCAGCAATGTCAACTTATTGTCCCACTTCCGGCTTGAGATTCAATGAAAATTAGCTTTATAATCAATAATAATGAAGGCGGATCTGTCTGGGTGAGTGTATGTCAAGTTGTATGTCCTCCTTTCGGCACCATCAAAATATTCAATGAACAATAGCCACTAAGACAAGCCCCGCATTTTGCTGACATAATGAACCCGAAAGAATTCACTTTTCAAGCATGGTTAGATCATATTAAAATAGACTAAAGCGGAGCGTAGAGAGGATACATGAGTGATACAAAGAAATGTGATTATTGCGGAAAAGACATAAATGTAAAATATTTTATATGTCCTTTATGCGGCGCACATCTCCCTGATAAAGTTGAACTTTTGCCTCTAACATGTCCGCGCTGCAAGATGCATTTGACTGTCCATACCGCAGGCGGTGAAGAATATAATATATGTCACTCATGCAATGGTTTGTGGGTCGACAAAGACGAATTCCACCTTCTCACCAGAGAATCCGACGTTTATAAAAAAGAGGACTTTAAAGATACTTATTCCCGTGGTCCGTCAGTAGATACTGTATCATACATACCCTGTGTTCGCTGCGGAAACTTGATGAACAGAAAGAATTTTGCACAAATCTCAGGAGTAATTATTGATGAGTGCGGCAGACACGGTGTGTGGCTTGATGCAGGTGAGCTTGAAAAGATCAGGCATTTTATCGCGGACGGCGGCCTTGAAAAGTCTCAGGACATCAGGATTGAAATGACCAGGAATGAACTGAAAGAACTTGAGACAAAGGTCGTCCAGACCGCCTTTTCTCATAAGATAATACATTTCTGGAATTTTAAGAGATGGCTTTTCGGGGGGTAGAAAACTTACTATGCATATTGACAAGTAATTTGTCTTATTGAACTATCCCGGCGGCCAGTGCATGAAACGACCGCCCAGGATATGAAGATGTATATGAAATACTGTCTGTCCTGATTCAGGGTTACAGTTCATAACAAGCCTGAACCCGCGCTCTGCAATTCCCTTATCCCTTGCAATCTTATTCGCTATCTGAAACATACGGGCAACAAGTGCATTGTCCCCTTCTTCTATCTCAAGGCTTGTTGAGATATGTTTCTTAGGCACTACTAATGCATGTACGGGGGACTGAGGATTGATGTCCTCAAAAGCCAATGCATATTCATCTTCGTATATTATTTTGGCAGACCTTTTTTTTTCTATAATCTCACAAAATATACACCCCATAAGAATTCAGCGCCTCCCGATCGATTTTATTAATTATAGCACCAAGATAAAAATGTTGCAGGATGGATTTTTTGCCGGCTTCAGAGGGAGATACTAAAAAAAATTCGGATTACTCTATTTTTTATATTGACGAATGGATTAAAAAAAATGTATAAAATCTATATAGTCATTTAAGCAATTGCGAAATTATAAACTATTCAGTAAAATTGCCGACAGATACAGTATTTAAGCGGGTTTAAATTCTTTCGAAGAAAGAATTTTCCTCGGAGGCCCGATTCGTACCGGGCCGAGAATGAGCGCAAATACTGTATTTGTCGGCACCAGCAAATTTTATGAATTACGTGGGTTAGTTTTACTTCTTTATAAAATAAAGGGGAGGATAATAATGGCTGATTTAAAATCAATACCGCCGACTGAAACCCTTGATGTCCTTGGAAGAGCATGCCCTTATCCGATTGTCCTCATAAAAAAGGAAATGGAAAAAATACCGGCTGGAGCGGTATTGAAGATACTCTGCGATTCATCGACAACCGTCGAGGAAGTTATCCCCAGGTATTGCGAAAAACACGGCTATCAGTTCGAATCGGTAATGCTTAATGAGGGATCATGGGAATTTTATATTTTGAAGGCCTAATTTATCCTCTTTCGAACATCCCTTATGAACCAGATTACAAAACCCGATAGTAGAACACCGACTGCTACATACGGCTCATACTTCTTAATATCTCCAAGGATATTTTTGAGCGTCGCTCCGAAGAAATAACCTGAATAGGTACATATTATTGCCCAGACAACACAGCTTATAAGCTGCCAGGTAAAATACTTTGCCGTACCCATACGCGAAAGTCCAAGGACTGCCGCGCTAAGCAGCCTGAACCCGTAAAGCCATTGACTTATAAAAATGGAGGCTGTACCGTATTTCACCATCAGGGATTCAAGCTTCAGCAGATCGACCTTTACAAATCTGTGGACAAAACTCAGGAACGCTTCCCTTTTATGCAAGGCAATTAAAAAAAAAGTGCCATGACCAACATATGAAGCTGTAGCAGATACAAGCACGACAACGACCGAATCAAGATAGCCGTTAAAGGCAAGGAACCCCGCAGCTATAAGTACACTTTCACCTTCAAAAAAAGTTAATACAAATATAGAGATGTAGCCGTAGCGTGAAATTAACTCTTCCAGAGACCCCCCCGACCTCACGGATAGAAAAAGCGCCGAACGATCTTTTCGTTTCTCAAGCAAAAAAGGGATGCCGGAAATCCGGCATCCCTTTTTATTGTATCACACCATATCTTACTTAGTGATATTTTACTGCTCTTTTAGACTAACAGCGCCGGTTGAACACACGCTCACGCATGTTTCACATCCTTCGCATGCATCCGCCTGATAAGGATCTGCCTTACCGTCTGCCATCTGAAAAACACTGACAGGACAATTGTTGACGCACTCTTCACAACCCTCGCACTTGCTCTTATCAACGACTGGAACCACACCCACTTCTCTTCACCTCCTTGATTTGACTAGACCGATATCGGTCACTATGTTTAATTTATAATTATTTCTTTAAAAAAATCTACCGCCCCTCTTTTCTAAAGAGACGATATATCTTATTCGGTCTTAATCTGTCTTTCACCATATTTGTCAAAGACTACTTCTTCTTTAACCGTAACGGCTATTTTGTAAAGTACGGTCAAAACCAAGAATCCGATTGCCCACACCGCGAGCGTGATTAATGCTTCAGGCAATGTAGGGAAGTATTCTGTTACCCTTTCGAACGGATTCGGGACAAAGCCTCCGACAACCAAACCAAAGCCCTTATCAATCCATAAAGATATAAATACGGAAATGGCAGCAAGCGATAGTAACTTCTCATTCTTCCTGATCTGTGGGAAAATCAACAAGACCATCGCCACCACTGCAAGGACTGTGGAGAGCCACATTAAGGGGACGAGCTTCGCATGCCCTTCTATGCCGCTATAAAGATATATGAAGGATCCCATATGGCCTGGGATTTGGCTGTAGAATGCCGTGAAGAATTCGAGACCCAGAAAGAAAACGTTGATAAACATGCAGTAAGTAACAATCTTGCCCAATGACTGGATGGCTTCCTTACCCGGATCGAACTTTGTATATTTTCTGACAATCAAAGCCAATAAAATGAGAAGCGAGGGACCGCCTGCAAAGGCCGATGCCAGGAATCGGGCTGCCATGATTGCAGAGAGCCAGAAATGTCTTCCCGGTAAGCCTGCATACAAGAAAGCTGTCACAGTATGAATAGAAGGAGCCCATGCAATCGAAAGGTATACGAGAGGTTTTACCCACTTAGGAGGGGGAACTTCCTTGCGCTCGCAGCCCAATACCGTCCATCCTACCAGTACATTAAGCACTAGATAACCGGCTAAAACACACATATCAAAAAACATAACAGAGTTCGGGGTCGGATGGAGTATAACATTGAGCACACGGAGAGGCTGCCCCATATCTACAAAGATAAACAGCATACACATTACAACTGCGGCAATAGCAAGGAATTCACCTAAAATTGTAAGTCTGCCGAATTTCTTGTAATTATGGAGGTAATAAGGCAGAACGACCATGACCCCGGAGGCTGCAACGCCGACGAGGAATGTAAATTGACCGATATAGAGGCCCCACGAGACATCCCTGCTCATACCTGTTATTCCGAGTCCGGTCTTGTACTGATAAATGTAAGAGATAAACCCTACGCCGATGACGGCAAGCAAACAGCATATCCACAGCCAGTATCTTCGACTTCCGTATATCGCCTTTTCAAGCATTATTACCTCCTAAAATATGTAGTAAACACTGGGCTGCGTCCCGAGCTCAGGTTTACGTCTAAAGCTGTAGCGTGACCCGAGAATCTTCCTGACTTCAGAATCCGGATCTTCCAGGTCTCCGAAGATCAACGCGCCTTTGGATGCCTCCACACATGCAGGCTGGAGACCTTTTGCAAGCCGTTCATAGCAAAACGTGCACTTTTCCACGACACCTTTAGTCCTTGTAGGAAATTCAGGATTCGGATAGTTGTCCTCTACCTTATTGATAGAGGGTCTCGGATCTCTAAAATTGAAACTCCTCGCCCCGTAAGGACAAGCCGCCATACAGAATCTGCATCCGATACAGCGGTGCATATCCATCATAACAATCCCGTCACTTTTTCTTTTGAAAGTTGCTTTCGTAGGACAAACCCTTACGCAGGGTGGATTTTCGCAGTGATTGCAGAGAACAAGGAACGGAAGATCTTTTATTCCCTCTGCAAGATACGGGTCTTCATTCCCCGGGAAAGCGTGCTCGAAAGTCTCTTTCCATATCCATTTCACTTCTTCCTTCGTATTGCCGATATTGGGAACATTGTGGACGCGATGGCATGCATCTGTGCACCTTTTATAGTCATCTTCGGTTTTGAACTTGCTCATATCAACGACCATGCCCCACCTTTTTGCCTTTAAGGCCTCAGGATTCGGCATGATCTGTGAAGCCTCGACACGATTCCTCAAGGCGTGGACAGCGGTAACGCCTCCCAGTCCCAATAGGGTAGTGACTCCGGTCATCTTCAAAAATTCTCTTCTATTCATGCTCATGTCCTCTCCTTCGGCGCTATATGGCAATCCCAGCAGTAAGGTGTCACTGCTGCATAATTGTGGCATTCATCACAAAATTTCTTCTTGTTGGAATGGCATTTCATACAGGTATTCTGAAGGCTCATTGTAAATCTTTTCCCATCAGCGTTTACATAAACCCCATTGCCGTCACGCACAACCAAGTCCCTCCATTCATTCAACAATTTCATATGCTCTTTTGTCATGAATTCCTTGGATTCTACACATTTCCTCTCACCTGCCGGCATCTTTAGAATTTCAGGAGTGTCAATTTTCGGGTCCGGCTTGGCAGTGGCTTTTCCCCCGCTATAAAGGATGGGAAATGTCACTAACCCAATGAATATGATAAGCCCAATGATTATCTTTCCACCGTTATACATTTATTCACCCTCCATTCCCGGGAGCGTATCGCCGCGCAGATTAGTGGTTCTCTTCTTCTCTCCTTTACAAACCAGGGCATTCCCGACCATCTCGTGAATACCGGTGACCCGGACTCCAGGCACCCAGTAATCCATTGAGGTAACAAGGGCAGCCCTGTCAATCGCGCAGATGCAGGCCAGCATATTTACGCCATATTTCTGCTGAACATGTTTTACGGCATTTGCCCTGGGAAATCCTCCCCTTAACCTAGTTTCCATATTCTCTGAGGCATTCAGACCGGATCCGCTTCCGCAGCAAAAGGTCTGTTCCCTTATTGTGTTTTCAGGCATTTCATGGAAATTCTTGCAAACAGAATTTATTATATACCTCGGTTCTTCCAATAATCCCATGCCTCTTGCGGTGTTACACGAGTCATGATAGGTTACTATTAAGTCATCATTTCTGCTTGGATCGAGATTCAATTTATTATGTTTGATTAAATCCGATGTGAATTCACAGATATGGACGGTCTTGTTTGATTTTGTGTTTTCGAATTTTGTGCCTGTTATTGGAGAGACCGGTTCTTCAAGAAAATCCACAGGACCAAACCACGTATTGTGGTACTGGTGCCAAACCCTCCACATATGGCCGCATTCTCCGCCCATTATCCACTTGACCTTCAGCCTCTTTGCCTCTTCGTAGATTTTGTTATGAAGTCTCTTTGCCATCTCATTCGATGTGAAGAAACCAAAGTCTCCACCCTCTGAGGCAAAAGTGCTCCATGTGTAGTCAAGCCCAAGCTCATGGAAAAGCAGAAGCTCGCCCATAGTTGTATAAGTGCCGGGATCGGCAAAAAAGTCTCCCGAAGGCACAATGAAAAGGATCTCAGCTCCTTTTCTGTTGAACGTCGGATTGACCTTGATCCCCGTGTATGTTTCGATATCGTCGATGAACATATCGAATGTATCTCTTATTGTATGGGGCTGGAGTCCGAGATGGTTGCCCGTCTTCCAGCAAGCTGCAACAGGTCCTGCTATCCAGTCTATGTTTAAACCTAACAGATTAAGAAGTTCCCTTGCCAATATAGTGATTTCAGCAGTATCAATTCCATATGGGCAGAACACTGAGCAACGACGGCATTCGGTGCACTGGTATGCATAGTACCAGATCTCTTTCAGCACATCGACCGTAAGCTCTCTTGCCCCGGCTATCTTACCCATAATCTTTCCAGATGTAGTGCAGTACTTTCTGTAAACAGATCTTAAAAGCTCTGCCCTGAGAACAGGCATATTTTTGGGATCTCCGCCGCCGATATAAAAGTGGCACTTATCTGCACAGGCGCCGCATCGCACACAAATATCCAGGAAGAGCCGAAAAGAACGGTATTTGCTGACTCTTTCACGCAAGCCTTCAATGAATATCTCTTGCCAGTTTTCGGGAAGTTTCCAGTCCTCATCCTTTACGGACCATTGCCTCGGATTCGGGAAGCTGACGGTTTCAAGGGATTTTTGCTTGCAGGCATTAGGAAATATGCCCGGCTTAAAGACAGTCGGGGTATCCATCCACCCCGTTTTGGGAGGTTTGTAATCTATACTCGCGAGTTCTTCTGGTTTTGGATTTGCCATATCTACTCCTTTTCTACCGGTAATCCAGCTGCTTTCATTTTTTCTCTAAAATCATCTTCATATTCTTCATATGTATGAACCTTTACCGGATAATTCCATGGATTAACATGCATTACTGCACGGTTGTTATTCGCCATATTTCTTGTCGGACTCAGGAAGACTCCTGCCATATGCATTAGTTTGCTCAGCGGGAAGTAAGCAAAGAGAGCGCTGACGAGGAACAGATGAATATAAAAAATGGTCCCTACAGTTTTCGGAATTACCGGGCTAAAAGTTATCAGTCCCATTGTCAGTTCCTTTATTCCCACAACATCAGTTTTTAAGAAATAGCGCATTAAGACACCGGAAGAACCGATCGCGCCTATGAGGAACAAAGGAAAGTAGTCCGCAGCGAGTGAGATATAACGTAACTGCGGGATAATGACTCTTCTTAAGAAGAGGAATGTTACCGCGCCAAGGAATATCAGATCAGTAAGGTACAGCACCGGTGCGCCGACCTGGAAAAATCCATCGAGCGCTTCTATTATGTGTATCGGCACTGGGATTGGTTCTAAAAACAAACGCATGTGCCTTAGGAGAATTATGAGAAAAGTCCAGTGAAATGCCAATCCGCCTAACCAAAGCCATTTAGTCGAGCCATACGAAAGTTTTGGTCCTTCCCTTAACTCGGCCTTTGTATTTCTGAAAAGGGACCGAAAAAGAAGCACTTCAAATGCCATCCTGATGATAACGCCGAGGGATGAAGAGGGGTTATCGATTTTATTTTGCTTTATCCACGGGAAAGATTTCTCTTGTCCTGCTGTTGTGGGTATGCGGAATGGGACAGGCACTTTCCCCCATTGTACAACACGATAAATGATTCCTATGATAAACGCGAGGAAGGCCGCATAGGGTATTGCGACGCCGAATAAGTACTGCAGACTTGCTGCCTTCACTCCAATTAAAACGATCAAAACAAGAGCTACAACCGTGAAAAAGGAAAATATAAGTCCCATTTCTTACCCCTTTATGTTTTGAGTTAATACTGTGTCTGATGCGAGGTCCGGTTCCTGATCCTGGATCTCACATATGAGATTCGCCTTCTGCAACAGTCTGAAAGTCATCCTTCTCACTTCATCTGCCTTAATCTCATAAATCCTCTCCCGGCATTTCATATAAATCTCAAAAGAGATAAGGGCCATATTATCTATCTTTGCCTCAAGCACCGCGAGTTCTTCGGGAAATTGATTTTCCTTCATTTCCCTCCCAATCTCGTCCCGGATCACTTTCTTTAAAAGGAAGATGAAAGAAAGCGCTTGTGATGGAGAAAATTCCTGAACCGCCTTTACTCTGATCATATCGTCGAGGAACGGAAAGATTTTATCGGGATCCAGACCTTCAGCAAGCTCATCGATGATTCCGTTGACTCCCTCTGAGATTACATATCCGACGGGATTTGCAAAACGGTTTTTTTGGTTTTTTAAAAAATTTAAACTGTCGGATGGATAACTCTCGATTATTTTATTGAACCACCTTTTTAAGATGGATGATTTTCTTTCTATAAGGAAATCCTTAAGTTTCATATGCCGTCAACGGGTTTCTCATGTGGCCAAAGTAAAAGATTATAACCGGTAAAAAATATTTCGTCAATATACAACTGAACTACCCTGAATTCACTACATAAACTAAAATCAAAAAATGAAGAGCAAGAAGTGAGAAGCAATTATACTTCCGACTTCTTGCTTTTCATGAACCATAAATTAACTATACGCAACCTGTCGGTTTTGGAAGTCCGGCATATCTACATGCCTGTTTTGCAGGTCCACCTGGGAACAGCTCGTATAAATATTTTGTATTACCCTTCTCAGGACCTAGTGCCTTACCGAGTTCTTTGACCAGAATTTTTATCATAGGAGCAATCTGGAACTTTATGAAGTATTCCCTAAGGAATTTAATAATCTCCCAATGCTCCGCCCCAAGTGTAACACTGTCCTGCGATGCCATTATCTGTGCCATCCCCTCCTGCCAAGTCTGCCAGTCAACAAGATAACCATCTTCATCGACCTCATACTGTTTACCTTCAAAATCAATAAACGGCATTTTCTCTTCCTCCTTTTTCTATTTAAAATTAATTTTTGATAGAAGACCTCTCCCATCAATCCAAGCCGCTGTATACTACCACACAAATACTTTATCTTTCAATCAACCTCTGATAGATTATTTCGAAAGGGTTATAGAAATTAATACAAAGGCATTGATATGGTCAAATAAAAAAAATTAATCAGCAGATAAGTTTTTTTTCTTTGTATTTTACTGCAGAAATAATAAAGCCGGTCACCCACTCTCCGGCGCCAAGCGCATGCAGATGAGAATAGGTTGCAAGGACGTTTTTGTAGCATAAACCGTCCTTTTTATTCATTATCCCTTCTCCCTTCTTCATTTTAAAAGCAAAATAGACCCCGTCTTTTTCGGACATGGCAAGGACATGAGAATAATGAAATTCATGCCCATGCAGAACCTGCCCGGTTTTGTAATAAGGATTAGGTGTTTCCGCCTCTATAACCGTGTAGCCATGTCCCTGCGGTTTTTTACTCACCCCGACTGAAATAGGCAAGATACCCACCATGGGATAGCTCTTTCCCTCCCAAAACAATTCTTCACCAAGAAACATTAAACCGCCGCATTCAGCATAAATCGGAAATCCTTTTTCTGCAGCTTCTTTAATTGCCTTCCTTAATGTTTCATTAGCAGATATTAATGCAGCATGGGTTTCCGGGAAACCGCCTCCGATATAAAGGGCATCAAGTGAACGCGGCAGATCATCGGTTAAAGCACTGAACTCGATTAACCTCGCGCCGGCTCTCTGTAAAGCATCTAAATTTTCCGGATAATAGAACTGGAAAGCTGAGTCATGAATAACGCCAATGGTTATTCCCTTGCCGGCAATCTCCGGCTCCTCTTCGAAACGAAAATCCAGAGATGGAGCAGCCGAAGAAATCTTCCACAATGATTCAAGATCCAGGTGCTTCTCAACCACTTGAGCAGCCGTTTCTATCGCCTGCTCGCCTGAAGGGTGTTCCTGAGGCGGCACCAAGCCAAGATGCCTCCCGGGAAAAGTGATGTCTCTTAGTTTCGGTATCGCCCCCACCACAGGAATACCGCAATATCTTTCTATACTCCGACGGATAATGGACTCATGCCGTGACGTCGCAAGTTTATTGAGTATCACACCTCTAATCGGCACTTCCCTGTCAAAGCTCTGGCATCCGAGCACAAGGGCTGCCACAGTTCGCGTAACCTTAGTACAATCGACAATGAGGATGACCGGAGACTTTAAGAGTTTGGCTATCTCGGCAGTACTCACGCTTCCCTCCGGATCCATGCCGTCATAGATACCCCGGTTGCCCTCAATGACGGCAATGTCTGCTTTTCCGGCATTTAGGCCAAAAGAATAAAGAGACTGCTCCCTGTTCATCAGGAAGAGATCTAAATTATAACAGGGGCGTCGGGCCGCGCGGCTTAACCATCCCATGTCGATATAATCCGGTCCCTTTTTAAAGGGAACAACACTATGTCCCCGTTTCTGCCAGGCCCGGCAAAGACCGACACTGACCGCGGTCTTCCCGGTATCTCCGCCGAGACCCGCAATAGTAAGCCTCGGACAACGGATCATCTTTTTGGGCCGGGGATCTCAAAGGAAGTGCAAGTACCGCTTCCACAACTCTTGGCCGTACCCTTGGCCTTGCCTCCTACCGAGGTTGCTACGTTTATGGTGCTTAAGATTTTTTCCGTTTCGGGAGAACCACATTTCGGACATTTCATCTCCAGTCCGTCTTCCTCTTTCCTGAGTTTCAGGAGCTCAAAGACATATCCGCAGCCCAGGCAACGAAATTCATAGATAGGCATAAAAACTCCTTTCAGCGTTATTTCGAACTAAGAACTCTGCTTCAGATCAGTTGAAACAGCATAACAGATGAATACGACACCTTGTTTTTTACATTAAATATGCCGTCGGAAAAAAGTCAAGAATGGTTCAAGCAGCCAATGGCATCAAATAATAATTATTCCTCTAAAGAGTTCCTTAAGGCTATAATAAATAAATCAGGTTAAGGAGAAAAATGATAGCTTCACGCGAAGAGCCGCGGTGCCCCTTTTGTTACAATAAGATCGATCAGCCTAAGGAATTGCAAGAAAGGAAAATGGTCCAATTTCCCGTCGGCTCTTGCGGCCATTGCGGTGTTGTCTATGCTTATGACGCAACGGGGCATGATATGGGATCTGCGTTTATCGAGGCCTTACTCTTTGCTTGCAATAATGATTCCGACCTGGCATTTTCCCTTTCTTACGGGGAAGACTATAGCGACGCGGTTATCGGGAATTATGATATCGTAACGCATAGCATAGTCCCTGAGAAAATTTATAACGACCGGTTCGTGAGAGGTGTTCTCCTTTTTGTGAAACTCGTCGATCAATTCAGAGAAGTAAACGGGCAAAAGATGAAAGAAAAAATGAAAGCCTCGCTGCCCATCTCGAAGGAAAAGTTGCGGTCTGAGAAATTCTCAAAGGAACTGGTACGCCACTATATATCTGAGAACAGGCTTGAAGATCTTATCGCCCTCGCTATGGAAGATTCGCGGGTGATACATGAGCTACAGCGTATGCTTTACACTCCAGATGAAGAAACGAGATGGAACATCATATATATCTTGGGCAAGGTATGCGAGAGGGTCGGGGAGGTCCGGCCTGACCTTGTGAGCAAGTTGCTGGGCAACTTGTTACAGAGTGCCGCCTACCCAGGGTCTGCCGCATGGGGAGCCATCGAGGCGGTCGGCGCAATTATAGCCACTAATCCGGACCTGTTCGGAGATTTCTGTATGACATTGCTGCCTTTCGGCACTCAGACGAGCTTGCAAAAGGAGGTGACCTGGGCCGTTGGAACGATCGCCGCGGTAAAACCGGGGATCGTCAGAAGGGCGACTCAAACTATCCGTTCATTCCTTGGTAGCAGCGATCCGGTTTTGCGTGGTTACGCCTCATGGGCACTTGGTAATCTGGGGGTTAAAGATGCGGTGGAAGCGCTGGAAAAACTTGGGATGGATGAGGGGAAGCTTTTTTTGTTTAGAGATTCCCGCTTGGAGAAGACTACGGTCTCCCGGTTGTCAAAAGAGGCAATAGAGAAACTCGCTAAATCCAAATAATGCGTTCACCTTTGGTAAAATTCCTTGTATCTTCTCCTTACGGCGATGTTCCTGTGGATACGGACAAACTGCACCTACCGTTAGAATGCGACCGCTTAAGAACCCCATATAAAGTCTATTTTCAATCGATCTCTGACTTTCTTGAGAAAGACGAGTTCGGGCCGGTTCTCAGGGCTGCAGCTGAAAAATGCGGGAGGGAGGTCCGGCTGAACGATGTAAGTGAGATCGTTGTTCGTACTGAAAAACACGGCACATTATACCATCCGGCCAGCCTCGAACTTATACTCAAAGGAATGGAGATAAAATTCGCTTTGAACGTTGCCTTCTCCGATACGGGTAGGACATGGCTAAAAAAAGAGTTCTCTGTCGTCGGCAGGATAAATGCAAAATTCGGACTGCCTTATCTGCCGAAGGTTTATTCCTTCGCTGAACAAAATTCTGTATCCTTCCTTCTTGAGGAGTGGTTCGAGGGATACCACGAGTTTCACCTCTCCCTGACTGAGGGTGGGAAACAACACATTAAGCTTTGGGAGTATGGTAAAGGCTATATAGACTTATCTTCCGAACAGAGTTTCGAGATTTACAGGCAGGCCTCGAAGATATTAACGCTTTATTATGGCGTAGATGATTTTTCGCAGATTTACCCCTGGCACCATGCCGCAGGAGATTTTGTAGCAAAAGTACAAGACGATGCGGTCGACCTGCGCCTCACCACGGCAAGACAGTATGAACCATATATGGTTTTTCAGGAAAACGAGGGATTAAATCCCGTTCTTGCCCTGTTCTTTTTCCTATTAAACCTCTCTCTGAAAATGCGTCTGGATAAATTGGACGGCGTGGGCGATACTGCATGGGCAGAGGATTTCTGTGTTGATGCTACCTTAAAAGGATTCTATGAAGCGCTGAGAATAAGGAATGAAAAGAATGATCTGAAAAATTATTTCGATTCAGAGGTGGAGTTTTTCAACTTGCTGAAATCGTTCGGAACGGAAGACTTGAAGGCCGCTTATCATTCTTTAATCGACCTTTATGCCGGAACTGCGGACTATCCCGTGATTATCGCGAATTTAGACAGGCACATAGAAGCGCTGGACGCTACTCTTCAAGATTCCCCTTTATAATTTCTTCAAAGGGCATTCTCAATATCCTTGCCAGCGGCAGCATAAGGTTTGCCTTTGCCGCAGGGTTCAGGTACCCAGCCTCGGTCATCATATCCGTTGACAGTTTGACCAGTTGTTGATATATGTTGTCAAGTTTTACGGCAGGATAAGAAGCCTTTTCCTCAAAATTCGAAATGCCGCAGACATAGGATAACTCCTTTTTACCTTTTCTTAGGGTGTACGGTACACCGTACACACGGCAGATAATAGGCCGGTTTTCATAGAGAACGCATTCCTCCGAGTCCTGAAGGAGGGGACATCTCACCCTCTGCTTCCCCAAACCAAAGACCTTCATCTTGGGGTCTTCTTCAAAAACCTTTAACCTGTCTTTTGCCTTAAGCATCTCCGCTTCCGCTTTTTCGGAACGACGGAGAGCATCTCTCCTTGCTTTTCTCTCAAGACGGTTAAAATGATAATTGATATGCGCCGCCTCTATCGGGAAGACACCGAAAATAGCATGGCAGCAGTCACAACACCGCGCCCTGCACTTCACGCTCGCAGGATATTTTTCCTGGATGGTTTTGAAAAGGATATCTGACTTCCGGGCGATCTCGGCATACTGTAAAAAAAGGTTCTCGATCATTTTTTATCTGTTTCCGGCTACTTCCGGACTTTCGATATTGCCTTCGTTTTCGTCACTGCGCTCTTTTTCTCAGTCTTTCTACGGTAGGATTCCAACAGCTTCAGAAATTCGGGGTGAACTTCAAATCCCAATTCTATAGCCTTGTCGCAATATTTTACGGCCTCATCAAATTCGTCTTTCATGAAATAGGCATTGGCCAGATTATTGTATCCCAATGCAAAATCGGGAGCAATTTTCAGCATCCTCTCGTTAGTCTCGATGCTTTGTTCGATATCGCCTTTCTGCAAATACGCGTTCGCAAGGTTGCACCAGGCTTGAATGATGTCTGGATTTAACTCTAAGGCCTTGTCCAGGGCTTCAATAGCTTCGTCCGTCTTGCCCATCTGGAGGTAAGCAAACCCAAGATTAGCATATCCTCTTGCGTATCTCGGTTCTAATTCGACGGCTCTCTTGTTCGCTTTGACTACCTTGTCAAGATCCCCATCCTTGAAATAGATGTATCCCAGATTTACAAAGGCCTCAAACATCCTAACGCCCTGAACGATTGACTCTTCAAACGCATCAATGGCTTCATCGAACTTCCCCTGCTGCATTAGGGCCACTCCCAGGTTATAAAGGGATGCAGCACAATCCGGTTTTTCTATTAACCGCAACTTTTGCTCGTTAATAAATCTTTCTATGTCTTTTGGCTCTTCCATAAGGTGTTTAGTTTAACATTTACATTGTACGAGGGTAAAGGCCAGCCGGTATTTCTGAGCAGCCTTGAACAACATCCGAAAACTGATTTTCCATTATATTGAATGAATAAATTAGTCCTGCGAGATAATATAAAAATTATAGGGCTGGCCGGCTTTGCCGGCCAGCCCTATTTCACATACTTGACAGAATCAGCTTTTCAGGAAAAAAGGCGCTTAATTAACCGCCTTCGTCACCTGATTTTTCAACAGATATGCCTCTTCCTTTTAGTCCGTACATGGTAGAGCTGCCGGTTGATAACAACTCCAATACCTCTTCTCTCACCATTTCGGATGCTACGCTCTTAATCTCTGAGGCACCGGCGTCAGGAATAGTCTTCTTCACACCGATCATCATATCTTTGAAATAGAATTTGCTTTTGGCGCCTTTTGAAGCATAATCAACAATAGCCTGTCTTATGTCTTCTGGTCTTCCCATCGTTTTCCGCTCCTTTTAATTCTTATATACCACCGACAGCTTTGGATACAGCCCATGCATGTTCGGTATACTTAAACTGAGTTGATGTTCTGTATGTATCAACGGCAAGGCGGTAATCATCGAGACTCTTCTCTGTAAATGGAATACCGGTTTTCTCAAAGAATTTTTCCCAGCCGATACGCGCAGCCCAGTCGCCGATTCTCTCATACTTATTAGCATCCTTTGCCCAGACTTCAACCATATTTTTGACAACACTCGTCACTTCGGGCCAGCGCGGCATGTTGTTCGGCAGCCACGGGATAATGACCTTCGAGAATTTCGGCATGCTGATACGGTTAGAAATCTTGCCGCCTACCAGAATGGCTATACCATCCCCTTCAGCATCTGCCAACGGTAATCCCATACACATGGTGTAGCAGTTACCACAGTACATGCATTTTTCCTGATTGACTGTAACGCTCTTTTTCCCCTCCGCTGTTGTCACCGGTTTAATAGCGTATAATGGGCAGGCTGCAACTACCAAGGGAATCTCACAGGCCTTTCCGATGGCATCGTTGTCGATTGCAGGCGGCTTGCGGTGATAGCCAAGAAGCGCGATATCGGAGCAGTGCACGGCGCCGCACATATTAAGGCAGCATGCCAGCGCTATCCTTAACTTAGCCGGCAATCTCATATTCTTGAACTCATCAAACAACACGTCTGCAGTAGCTTTTACCGGACCTGAGGCGTCTGTTGCAGGTGTATGGCAGTGCACCCATCCCTGGGTATGGACTATATTGGACATGCCCATTCCTGTGCCGCCTGTCGGGAACTTGAAAGAGCCTCCCACATGTTTTCTGCTGTCCAGTTCCTTCTTGAGCGCTTTTGCCTTTGCTTCGTCTTCCAGTATGAATTCAATGTTATTTCTCGTCGTGAATCTTAGATAACCGTTACAGTGTTTATCGGCTATGTCACAAATTTCACGAATATGTTCGACTGACATAAGTCTCGGTGCAGCAGCTCTCACGGTAAAAGCCTTCTCACCTGTCTCGGAAACGTGCACCAAGAGGCCGGGCTCCAGTATCCTGTGCGAAGCCCACTTCCCGTAATTCCTCCTGATAACAGGCGGCAGCATCTGCCCGAAATAATTGGGGCCGATATCCGTTATCCTGTTTTCCTGGGCCTTTTGAGGGTTAAAATAACCAAGTTTGCCTTTCGACATAACATATCCTCCTTTATATTATTTTGGATGTCTGGTTCTGTAAGCGTTAATATCCCTCTGCCATCCACCGGGGACCTCTGACTCCTTAAAGAAGACATACGGGTTGGAACGAGGCTCTTTAACCATTTGCGGCATAGGTGGAATCCCGAGCACCTCTATGAATGTCTTCAGGCTTACGCGCTGGATTGTTTCACCTATACGCTCACGGTTCTTGCCTTCTTCAATCCACCAGTCAAAAACCTTTCCGACAAGAGCTTTCTGGCTGTCATAAGGTTTCTTGGCATACATAAAGGGTATCGTCATACAAGCCATCTGCGCGCCTTCAAGGATCGGCGCCTTTGCGCCAAAGAGGATACTCACACCCTGATCTTTACCTACCCTTAATGCCTCGGGCATAGTGTCTATGCAATGCATGCAGCGGTTACATTCAGCATTATTTATGCTCATCTTCTTCCCGTCCCAACGCATACACTGGGTAGGACAAAGGTCGATTACTTCTTTCTGGATGTCGAATTTACCCCAGTCCCTTCCGGCAAATCCTCCGCCGTCAGGCGGGATTTTACCGGCAGCGTATTCCGCCGCTGCATCCTGGTTAATCCGTATATCATCCTTCCAGGTGCCGATATAGGACATATCTGAACGTGCGATACTTGCAGTACAGCCATTCGGACATCCATCAAATTTAAACTTGAATTTATAAGGGAATGCCGGCCTGTGCAATTCATCCTGGTACTGCATGGTCATCTCATAACACATGTCCATGGTATCGTAACATGCGAACTCACAGCGTGCCTTACCAATACAATCAGAAGGTGTACGCAGGTTTCCGCCTGAACCGCCTAAATCAACACCGAGATCATGGGTCAGATCAAAAAATAGAGGCTCAAGTTGGTCTGAAGTTGAACCCAGAATAACCAAGTCGCCCGTAGAACCATGCAGGTTGGTCAATCCGCTTCCACGGTATTCTGCGATATCGCAGAATCCTCTGAGCCAGTCAGTTGTATAAAATTTTGCACTAGGCTGATTGACACGGATAGTATGAAAATGTGCAATATTCGGGAAATTAGCCTGCTGGTCGCAATAACGGCCTACAATACCGCCGCCGTAACCGAGAACTCCGACGATACCGCCGTGTTTCCAATGGGTCTCACCCTCTTTATATGAAAGCTCAACAACTCCCAACAAATCATCACAAATCTCAGCGGGAATCATGAGATTATCCTGTCCCAATTTGTGTCTGTGCAAAGCCTCTCTCTTAATATCGCTTACAAAACTGGGCCAAGGACCTTTCTCCAATTCGTTCAACATTACAGTATCATGCTTGGGCTTATAATTCTTTAACTCATCCTCTGTATAATTCTTCAGCTGCTCATCGGTAAAAATCCTGATGTCCTGATATTTCCTGTGTTCCTTCTCTTCTTTATCCCATAACTTCTCTTGTCCTGGGACTCCCATAGTTTACCTCCTTCTGGCGAGTTTTTTTGTAAAATGCAGGCTTTGAAACGAAAATCAGACTGTCTTTTCACCCCCTTCCTCATAAATTAGTAATTACTAAAGTAGTAGGCACTAAAGTCTTTAAAAGAATCCGTGTTCTTTTGTTAAGCCTTTGAAAAGCAATTAATAATAATCAACTCGTCATGTTTTGTCAAGTAAGTATTATATTGATAAAGATTATTTATAAACAGGTCAAAATGATCTGATTTTTTATGAGAATTAATTCACCACCACCCAGCGATAATAACTGATTTTGTCTTTCTCCGAAAAAAACTCTCGCAAGGAGATCCCCTTTAATAAATACGTCCCCTCAAAATAATTTTACTATTATTTTTCGGCCTCTTCTATTTTAGTAATGGCTTCCTGTACCCATTGGGTCAATTTTTTTTCACAAAAAGCTCCGTCAATATAAATCCTCACGGGGCCATTGCCCGACTGCAGTTTCTTCAAGAAAGGCAAGGCATGGATAAAACCCACTTCACCCATTGCCCACGCTGCAATACCAAGGGTTTCTTCATCATCTGACAGGAAGGCCGCCAAAATCTTTTCCTTAAAAAAATCGACTGCCTCTGCTATTCGTCCGCCCAAACGGCCGATTCCCCAAAGACCGCCTTTCAATAGAGACGGCTCTTCAATGGAATAAGCAATCATCATGCTCCCGTAAGGATCAACCAATTCTGGAATATTCACAATAATCTCGGCGATGGTCTGGGGAGAACTCCAGCCGATCCCGCCTGATTCATCGGTCATGGACCAGAACAATGTCCTGACATAAGTGCGCACCTTCTCGTTCTTCCCTGAATCCCACAAGCGCAGCATAAATTTCGAAACGGTTTCAACAGCCGGCCACCGGAGTCCCTCATCAATATCGTAAAGCCGGAAGCGGACCTCTTGCCAGAAGCGCCTGTCTTTTTCACACAAATCGAGAAGGCTATTGTGGTCTTTGCTCCTCAAAAGCTCAGAAACCTGTTGTTTTACTGATTTATCCATCTCTCTTCTGGCTGTATAAAATATATTATTTCTTATTCAAAATATTTTCCCCGGCATTTGTATATGATTTTTTGTTTACAACTACCCCTATCCAAGTGCTATACTTTTCGAGTTTATATTATAGGAGTTTATATGCCCAAAATAAGAATGATTCTGTTTATTATTTTCTTGATTATAGCACCGGGCCTTATATATGCCCAGGAGATGCCTGTAATTAATTCCATAGAAATAAAAGGGCTTAAGAGAATAGATGAAAATGCAGTAAAATCCAAGATTACCCAAAAACCGGGGGAACCGATTTCTCAGGAAAAAACAAACGAAAACATTAAAAATATCTTCAAGATGGGCTATTTCGATGATGTCAGGGCCGAGATTGAGCCATTCGAAGGCGGGATAAAGCTGATCTACTTTGTAAAGGAAAAACCTACCATTATAAAAATAGAATTCCAGGGCAACAATGAGTTTGATGATGCAAAGCTCAAGGAAAAGGTAACAATAACAACAGGCGCAATCGCCGATGCCGTTCTTATTCAGGACAATGCAAACAAGCTCAGGTCTTTCTATGAAGAAGAAGGATATTGGCTGTCACGTATAGTGCCTGTTGTCAAATCAATAAGTCCAGATGAGGTAAGTCTGATCTATCAGGTTGAAGAAGGCCCGAAGATAAAGATAAGAAAGATAACTATAGAAGGCAACAAGGCCATTCCGGCAAGCAAGATAAAAGGCACTATGGAGACAAGGAAATGGTGGCTCTTTTCTTTCCTCACTTCATCAGGTTATTACCAAAAAGAACGCATGGACCTTGATGTCGAGAGAATAAGAGACCTGTATTTCAACAACGGGTATATTAAGGTAGCAGTCGGGGAACCAAAAATAGAGCTTACAGAAAAAAATAAGGGCATGGTCATTACTGTCCCCATTTCAGAAGGGGACCAGTTTAAAATCTCCTCGGTTGAATTTTCAGGCAATAAAATCTTCGGCAATGCTGAAATACAAAAAAGAGTCACCATGATGCCCGGGAATCCATTCAGCAAAGCGAATCTGAAAAAAGATATCTTATCGATCTCCGACCTTTATTCAGAAAATGGTTATGCTCTTATAACCGTCACTCCCGACCTGATACCCGATGAAACCAAAAAACTTGTAAAAATAGCCTTGAAGATCGATGAAGGATCTAAATACAGAATAGGCAAGATAGAGATTTCCGGCAACACGAAGACAAGAGACAAGGTAATAAGGAGAGAAGTAAGGTTCGATGAAGGAGATACCTTTAATAGCGCGTTGATAAAAAGGAGTTACGAACGAATCAATAACCTGAATTTTTTCGAGACAGTTGAAGTGGTGCCCAAGCCTGTTCCTGAAGAAAAAGTCGTAGACATGAATATTAAGGTAAAAGAAAGACCGACAGGCTTTTTCAGCGTCGGAGGCGGCTATAGTTCGGTAGAAAAATTAATCGGGATGTTTGAAATAACGCAAGGCAACCTCTTTGGTAAGGGGCAGTTGCTGAAACTGAGGGCGGAACTCGGCTCAGTAACGCAATACTATGATATAACATTCAAAGAACCCTGGTTCCTTGATAAACCTATTTCTTTCACGGCAAATATATATAAGACGACGACAAGTCAATACATAGAATACGATAAAAAAGCGACCGGCGTAGGACTTTCGTTAGGGAAAAGATTTTCGGATTACTGGACCGGAGATATCACATACCGTTTTGAGGATGCCGATATATTCGATGTAAAAACAACAGACAAGTTGGTAAGAGACCAGGAAGGCGTTAGAGTTACCAGCAGTATTACTCCTTCCATAACAAGAGATTCAAGAGACAATTACCTTGACCCATCAAAAGGTTCAAGAAACTCTTTATATGTTACTTATGCGGGGTTGGGAGGCACAAACCATTTTGTAAAAAGCGAGATTGACTCTGCTTGGTTCTTCCCATTGGGAAGCACAACCGCCATGCTGAGAGGCAGGGTTGGTTATGCTTCCGGAATCCTGGGCAATGAACTCCCTCTCTATGAGAGATTTTATATAGGCGGTATTTACACGGTAAGAGGATTAGGCTTCGGTGAAGCCGGACCGAGAGATCCGGCTACAAATGATCCGATAGGCGGAAACGAAGAACTCGTCTTCAACGCAGAATATATCTTCCCCATTGTGAGTGAAGTTAAGTTAAAGGGAGTAGCGTTTTTTGATGCCGGCAACTCTTATGACTCATTTAAAGATTTTGGTATACTGAGATATACTGCAGGAGCAGGGGTAAGATGGATTTCTCCTGTTGGACCTGTAAGAATTGAATGGGGCTATAATCTCCAGAGAAAACCGGGCGAACAATCAAACAGGGTTGAGTTCGCTTTTGGAACGTTTTTTTAGACAAATTTAGGAGGAAAAATATGAGAAAAACAGCATTAGTGCAGTTTTGTGGTATTTGTTTTGTGTTCTTTGCTTTGCTTGTCCTGCCTGGCTTTGCGCCGGCAGCCGATGTTGCAAAATTCGGATCTATAGATATCCAGAAGGTTTTAAATGAATCCGAACCAGGGAAAAAGGCGAAGACCGACCTCGAGGTTTTAATAAAGTCGAAGCAGACAGTCATAGACGAAAAAGGCAAGACTGTAGAAAAGATGAAAAGCGACATCGAAAAACAAGTATCTGTACTTTCTGCAGAGGCAAGAAAAACCAAGGAAGATGAATTAGAAAAAAACATAAGGGAATACCAAAGACTTGTCCAGGATTCTCAGTCCGAGGTAAAAAAGAAAGAGGGAGAACTTACGGATTCAATTTTAAAAGAGATCCGCGACATAATAGAAAAGGTCGGGGAACAGGAAGGTTATACCCTTATTATTGAAAAAGGCATGGTCCTTTATTCGAATAAAGGCATTGACATCACTGAAAGTGTCTTAAAAAAATATGACGAGTCAAAAACAAAATCCAAAAAATAGTGAAGCTTAAGAAAATTGCATCCCTGCTCAATGGTGAAATCTTTGGTGATCATGATACAGAAATCACTGGTGTATCGGGGATTCACGAAGCTCAAAAGGGAGATATCACTTTTCTCTCCGCAAGAAAATACATTAAAGATCTTCCAACGTGTGAAGCTTCATGCGTGATTGTCCAGGAACCGATACCTGATATAGGTATTCCGCAACTAAAAGTATCAAATCCGTATTTTGCCTTTGCAAAATTACTTGAGCTTTTCTATATCAAGCCGGCAAAGCCGACCGGGACAAGCAAGGATGCTATTTTATCGGATAAGGCACGGATAGCAGAAGATGTATCCGTCTTTCCTTTCTCTTATATATCGGATGGCGTCTCAATCGGTAAAGGCACTATTGTCTATCCTTATGTCTTTATCGGAGATAATACTACCATAGGTGAGAATTGCATCTTATATCCTCATGTAACTTTGAGAGAGGGGGTAGAGATCGGCAACAGGGTTATAGTCCACTCAGGTTCGGTGATAGGCTCTGATGGTTTCGGTTATGTTTTCGAAGGAGGCAGACATTACAAAATCCCTCAGGTGGGCAGCGTCCTTATCGAAGATGACGTTGAGATCGGCGCCAATACCTCTATTGATAGGGCAACAACGGGAAAAACAATAATAGGCAGAGGCAGCAAAATAGACAACCTTGTGCAAATAGGGCACAATGTAAGAATAGGCCATAATACAATTATTGTTGCACAGGTAGGGATAGGCGGCAGCACAGAAATTGGTGATTTTGTAACTTTAGCCGGGCAGGTCGGAGTTGCTGATCACACAAAGATAGATTCAGGAACTATGATAGGAGCCCAGTCCGGCATAATGGGACATGTCACAAAAGGAGTTTATTCCGGATCACCCGCACTGCCTCACAGAGAGTGGTTAAAAGCACAGGTTATTTTCTCAAAACTTCCTGAACTGCAGAAAAGGATAAGAGAACTTGAAGAAAAGATCACTGAACTTGAAAGGAGACATCCGCTATGATGGATATAAAAGATATACAGAAACTATTACCGCATAGATATCCATTTCTTTTTGTCGACAGAATCTTAGAGATTGTCCCGGGGACAAAAGCTGTTGGGATAAAAAATTTAACATTTAATGAAGAGTTCTTCCAGGGACATTTCCCCGGTAATCCTATAATGCCCGGCGTGCTGATTATAGAAGCAATGGCACAGGTTGCAGGCATATTAGCTTTTCAGTCAGGCGCTACTATTGCAAAATCGGTTTATTTCATGAGCATAGAAAAAGGAAAATTCAGGAGGCCTGTTGTCCCTGGAGATCAGCTGAGATTGGAAGTAAGTATTATGCAGCAAAGAGGGAATGTCTGGAAATTTTCCGGCAATGCATTCGTCGAAGAAAAAATTGCTGCAGAAGCTGAGTTTACTGCCATGGTAACAGACAGAGAGATATAATTATGGAAAAAGAAATACATTCGACAGCCATCATTCACCCCAAAGCAGAAATAGATGAGGATGTTTCCATCGGGCCTTTCTCCATTATCGCGGAAGGCGTGCAAATAAAAAAAGGCACAAAATTGATCTCGAACGTCATTCTGGAATGTAATACTGTGATAGGCAAAAATTGTACTATATATCCGTTTACGAGTATCGGCCTGCCGCCGCAGGATTTAAAATATAAAGGAGAAAAAACAGGCGTAACGATCGGAGACAATAACACAATTAGAGAATACATAACGATCCATAGGGCATCGGTCGGTGGAGACGGTGTTACTACAGTGGGAGACAACAATTTTCTCATGGCCTATGTCCATATAGCGCATGACTGTAAGATCGGGAACTTTGTTATTATGTCAAATGTTGCCACCCTTGCGGGGCATGTAATTGTGGAAGACCACGCATATGTCGGAGGGCTCGTTGCAGTACACCAGTTCACAAGAATCGGTGCTTATTCTATGGTCGGTGGGTTTAGCGGAGTAGGCCAGGATATCCCGCCCTATACTATAGCATCGGGGGCACGAGCAAAACTCTTCGGTCTTAACGCTGTCGGTCTTAAGAGACACGGATTCTCCGACTCGACGATAAACGACCTCAAAAAAGCTTACAAGATACTCTTCAGGGAAAAAAGAACACTAAAGGACGCGTTAAAGAAAATACAGGAAGACCTGCCATATACCGATGAGATAAAGCATCTTGTTGAGTTCATTCAGGAAAACAGAAGAGGTATCTGCAGATAACCAATGACCAAGACAATAGGATGACATCTATTGAATTTTCTGAACTTCATAAGTAGATGAAAAAACTTGGGTTGATAGCGGGGGCCGGAGATCTGCCGAAAACAATTGCATCAGAGGCGCGTACAGAGGGTTATACAGTTTTTGCTATAGCGCTTGAACCTCTCGCTGATAAAAGTCTTTCCTCTTATGTAGATGAAATTGTATGGGTAAATGTCGGCAAACTGGGGAAAATTATAGATTCACTCAAAAACAATAGGATCAAAGAAGCAGTTATGGCAGGGAAGGTGTCCAAAACACTCCTTTATAAAAGCAAGATTACACCCGACCTTCGGGCAGTTAAACTTCTATTGTCATTGAAAGACAGAAAAGATGACTCAATTCTTTTGGCCATTACGAAGGAATTAAAAAAAGAGGGTATCGAATTTCTCGATATAACCCGCTTTACTTCCCGAATCCTAACACCTGAAGGTATATTGGCAGGAGAAAATCCCACTGAGGAGGAATGGAAAGACATAAGATTCGGGTGGAAGATCGCTAAAGAGATCGGCAGGTTGGATATCGGACAAACGGTCGTAGTAAAGAGCCAAGCCGTAATGGCGGTTGAAGCCATTGAGGGAACAGATGAAGCTATAACAAGAGGTGGAAAACTTGCTGGAAAGGGCGCTGTAGTTGTGAAGGTAAGCAAGCCGAATCAGGATATGAGATTCGATGTGCCGGTCATAGGGTTAGCCACTCTGAAAGCACTGGCTGACGTAAATGCAAGGGTTCTTTCTATAGAGCCAATAAAAAGTATCGTTCTTGATATCGACAAAATCACAGAGAAGGCAAAAAAGGCCGGAATTTCTATCGTGGGCTATTCAGGGTAGATCACTTAATGATTTATCCTTATCAGTCAAAAAATACTTCCCCTTATGCATCGCCTTCCTCCGGTTAATTAGGGATTTATCATTGTCCTATATACAATTATTACTTGACAGTTTTAGGTATCTTCGTTATTTTTATGTAAAGCAATAGTATTTAATAAAAAGGAAGAACACTTATGCTAAAGGGACATATATCAGTTAATATTTTACTTATCTTCTTGTGGCTCATATTGCCTTCTTTTGTAGCTTCACAGCCTCAAGAATATAGAGATTATACAGTAGGAAAGGGCGATACCCTCTGGAAGATATCGGATAAGGAGTTAAAGGATCCTTCCCTCTGGCCGAAAATATGGAAAGAAAATCCCTCTATTGTTAATCCGGATAAAATATATCCCGGCCAAAAAATTAAAATCCCGTTGTTTTTATTGCAAAAAGAGATTAAGCCTGAAACAAAAGCAGAGATAAGGCCTGAAGTAATACCTGAAACCAAAGTGCAACCGCTTGCTGTAACAGAAGTCAGACCTATTCAAGTTAAACCTCTTCAAAAGAAATATCTGGTCAACAAAAATATTTTGGTTGCGAGCGGCTATATTGCAGACTCATTACGGGCCGTCGGCAAGATAACAAGTTCTCAAAATAATAAAAATCTTTTCGGAAAAGGAGATTCTGTTTATATAAAAACTGCGGGACCTGTAAAAAAGGGCGATAAATTCTACATCATCCGCTCAGATAAAAAAGTGTTCCATCCGAAAACCGGTAAACCACTTGGCTATCTCATAGAAGTCCTCGGAATTGGCGAAGTCGCAGACCCTGATAGAAATTATTCAAAAATGATCATTACTGATTCATATGCCGAAATATTACCTGGAGATTTTCTTGATACCTTCTATGAAATTGAACCTCCGTTGTCTCCCCAACCGCCCAGAAATCCGGATGTTAATGGCTTTATTGTTGCTACCAGACAATTGCATGATGTTAATGGGGCATTTGATATTGTGTATTTGGACAAAGGCAGAAAAGATGGGATAGAAATCGGAGACTTTCTTGCAACAACACTTCAAAGCAAACACAAAATAACAAATGGCTTAATTCAGATTATAGACCTAAGAGGTTCAACAGCAACAGCTATTATTAGAAGCAGCGACATTGAAATTACAGTAGGCGATGGCGTAACGGCCGTTAGGCAGAGGTAGTTGTTAATCTCTTAAGGGCCTTAAGCCTGCTTGGGTGTTTAAGCTTTCGCAAGGCCTTTGCTTCTATCTGCCTGACTCTTTCTCGTGTAATAGATAAATGCCTTCCAACTTCTTCAAGAGTATGATCTCTATCCGCACCTATTCCAAATCTCATTCTGATCACCATCTCTTCTTTTGGTGTCAAAGTTTTTAATACTTTCTGTATCTGTTCGGATGTCTCGGTTTTTTCTGCATCGGAATAAGGGGATGGACTATTCTTGTCGCCTATAAAATCTTCAAGCTCGGTATCTTCATCACCTACAGGTGTCTGCAATGCTATAGGATCTTGGATTGCCCTGAAGACCTCTTCGACCTTTCTTGTCGGCACCATCAATTTATGAGCAATTTCTTCATTGGTAGGTTCCCTTCCGAGTTGTTGCGTAAGTTCTCTCGATGCCTTCGTAACTCTATTATAAAATTCCATCATATGGACAGGTACCCTAATGGTCTTTGTCTGATCTATCAACGCCCTTGTTATTGCCTGCCTGATCCACCAGGTTGCGTATGTGCTGAACTTAAATCCCTTTTCATATTTAAATTTATCAACCGCCTTCATAAGGCCTATGTTACCTTCTTGTATGAGATCAAGAAGCGGAAGGCCCCTTCCCACATAATTTTTTGCGATATTAACCACAAGCCTGAGGTTACGCGTTATCAATTCATTCTTGGCAGTAGTGATTAATGTCTTTGCCTTTTGGATGCGCGTCCACATTGCTTTTAGATCATCGACCTTAGCCCCGATTTCGGATTCTACTTTTCTATATACCTTTTCTATTTCTTTTGCTAATACCTCAATTTTTTTGGTATCAATATTTTTTTTCTTCTTTTCTTTAACAACATTTTTAAGCCTTTTTAAAGAACCATATTTCACTATCCTTCTATCAACAAACTCGATCTCTCTCATAAGATCATCAATAATTTCAACACTCCTTAAAAGGGCTTCGTCTGTTCTTTCTTCTTCAGGATTTAATTCCTCTTCATCTCCGTTGAGACTGGCTTCAAGTTTTTTATAAATAGGCAATACGATAATTAGGTCTCTTATGATTGTTTTGCCTTCTTCGAGTCTTTTGGCCAGCTCTGTTTCTTCATCCTTGGTCAGTATGGAGATGTCCCCCATTGAATAAAAATATGCCTGAACAAGGTCTTCCGTTTTTTCATACTCTTCCAGCTCTTCTTCTAATTCTTCCTCCGGCGGGAGTGCCTCCTCCTGGTCCACAACTTTGACCCCCATGTCCTGGAGAATATCCATGAGGTCTTCTATTTCATCAGGCGAAAAAAACTCGGAAGGTAAAGCATCATTTATTTCATCATAGGTAAGAACCCCTCGTCTCTTACCTATATCAATTATCTCTTCAAATAGGTCTCTCTCTCTCATCTCTACTCCTTAAAACATACAAAAGGGCCTTTTTCAAAGGCCCTGCTTTTCCTTTGACAACAGGAGGGAAATTAAATAAGGGTCAAGTCGCACGGTCTATTAGTACTGGTCAGCTGAACACATTACTGTGCTTACACCTCCAGCCTATCGACGTGGTAGTCTACCACAGACCTTTAGAGGGATTGCTCCCTGGGAGACCTAATCTTGGGGTGGGTTTCACGCTTAGATGCCTTCAGCGTTTATCCCTTCCAGACATAGCTACCCGGCATTGCCATTGGCATGACAACCGGAACACAAGAGGTCTGTCCATCCCGGTCCTCTCGTACTAAGGACAGATCCCCTCAAGTCTCCTCCGCCTGCAACAGATAGGGACCGAACTGTCTCACGACGTTCTGAACCCAACTCTCGTACCGCTTTAATGGGCGAACAGCCCAACCCTTGGAACCTGCTTCAGCTCCAGGATGCGATGAGTCGACATCGAGGTGCCAAACCGCGTCGTCGATGTGAACTCTTGGACGCGATAAGCCTGTTATCCCCGGCGTACCTTTTATCCGTTGAGCGATGGCCCTTCCACACAGTGCCACCGGATCACTAAGCCCTACTTTCGTATCTGCTCGGCTTGTTTGCCTCACAGTTAAGCCTCCTTATGCCTTTGCACTCAACAGCTGGTTTCCGTCCAGCCTGAGGAGACCTTTGGACGCCTCCGTTACTCTTTGGGAGGCGACCGCCCCAGTCAAACTACCCACCAGACAGTGTCCCTCACCCAGTTAATGGGCGTAGGTTAGAGCCCCAGTAAGGTAAGGGTGGTATTTCAAGGTCGGCTCCATGAAAACTAGCGTTCCCACTTCTTAGCCTCCCACCTATCCTACACATACATCACCAAAGCTCACTGCCAAGCTATAGTAAAGGTGCACGGGGTCTTTCCGTCTAGTTGCAGGTAACCGGCGTCTTCACCGGTATCTCAAGTTCGCCGAGCCCCTCGCCGAGACAGCGCTCAGATCGTTACGCCATTCATGCGGGTCGGAACTTACCCGACAAGGAATTTCGCTACCTTAGGACCGTTATAGTTACGGCCGCCGTTTACCAGGGCTTCAGTTCAAGGCTTCTCCCTTGCGAGATGACCTCTCCCATTAACCTTCCGGCACCGGGCAGGCGTCAGTGCCTATACTTCCTCTTGCGAGTTTGCAGACACCTGTGTTTTTGCTAAACAGTCGCCTGAGCCTCTTTACTGCGTCCGCCTTGCGACGGAACCCCTTCTCCCGAAGTTACGGGGTCATTTTGCCTAGTTCCTTAGCGAGGGTTAACTCGAACGCCTTAGTATCTTCTACTCACCTACCAGTGTCGGTTTGCGGTACGGTCATCCCATGTGCTCCCTACGAGGTTTTTCTCGTCAGCGTGGAACCATTTGAGTTCACCCTTACGGGCTTCCCCATCACGCCTCAGCCTTTATGGGAAGCGGATTTGCCTACTTCCCAGCCTAAACGCTTGGACCTGAACCATCACCAGGCTCAAACTATCCTTCTGCGTCCCCCCTTCGGTCAAACGCACACAAGACGGTACTGGAATATTAACCAGTCCTCCATCGGCTACGCCTTTCGGCCTTGCCTTAGGCCCGACTAACCCTGGGCGGATTTCCCTTCCCCAGGAAACCTTAGGTTTACGGCGTCCTGACTTTTCATCAGAATTTGCGCTACTTATGCCGGCATAATCTCTTCTGCCCCCTCCAGCAACTCTCACAAGTCACCTTCACAGGTCCGCAGAATGCTCCCCTACCACTCAGCTTTCGCTGAATCCGTAGCTTCGGTAGTATGCTTGAGCCCCGTTGGATTTTCGGCGCAGTGTCGCTTGACCAGTGAGCTGTTACGCTTTCTTTTAATGATGGCTGCTTCTAAGCCAACATCCTGGCTGTCTCCGCAACACCACATCCTTTACCACTTAGCATACTCTTAGGGACCTTAGCTGACGGTCTGGACTGTTTTCCTCTCGACTACGAATCTTAGCACCCGCAGTCTCACTCCCAGTGAACATCTACACGGTATTCGCGGTTTGGTTGGGTTTGGTACCCCTAACGAGGCCCTAGCCCATCCAGTGCCCTACCCCCGTAAGACTACACTGAGGCTGCACCTAAATGCATTTCGGGGAGAACCAGCTATCACCAGGTTTGATTGGTCTTTCGCTCCTACCCACAGTTCATCCGAGCTTTTTGCAACAAACACCGGTTCGGGCCTCCACGAAGTCTTACCTTCGCTTCACCCTGACCATGGGTAGATCACCTGGCTTCGGGTCTACTGACTGTAACTCATTCGCCCTGTTAAGACTCGGTTTCCCTACGGCTCCATCCCTGAAGGACTTAACCTCGCTACAGCCAGTAACTCGCCGGCTCATTAATCAAAAGGCACGCCATCACTCTAAATTGCTTCAGAGCTCTGACTGCTTGTAGGCATACGGTTTCAGGTTCTATTTCACTCCCTTCACCAGGGTTCTTTTCACCTTTCCCTCACGGTACTTGTCCACTATCGGTCATCAGTATGTATTTAGCCTTGGAGGGTGGTCCCCCCTGCTTCCCACAGGATTCCACGTGTCCCGTGGTACTCAGGATACCGCTTCGCCTATCACAGTATTTCGCCTACGGGCCTATCACCCACTACGGATGTCCTTTCCAGAACATTCGACTATACTGCAATAATACTACTTATGCGGTCCTACAACCCCAACCCTAACACTAAGCCCTTAGCACTAAGTAAGCTATCAGCCAAAAGACACTTCCTTCCGCTGTCTTTCCTGCTTCAGCTTATCGCTAACCGCTTATAGCTAAAAACTTGGTGTTAGGGTCGGTTTAGGCTCTTCCCCCTTCGCTCGCCGCTACTGAGGGAATCTCGTTTGATGTCTCTTCCTCCGGGTACTGAGATGTTTCACTTCCCCGGGTTCGCCTCATACACCTATTTATTCAGTGTATGATACCCTGACTTTACTCAGAGTGGGTTGCCCCATTCGGATATCCACGGATCTAAGCTCACTCGCAACTCCCCGTGGCTTTTCGCAGCCTGCCGCGTCCTTCTTCGCCCTCTGATGCCTTGGCATCCACCATATGCCCTTCCTAACTTGACCCTTACTTATTCCCTTCTGTTGTCAAAGAACAACGCAAAATTTATAAAACTAAAAAAGTAGGCCCACATTATTTAACCGTTCAAACGGCTTAAACTGTTTGAGTGATTTAAACCGTTTTTTAATTCCTTAGAAAGGAGGTGATCCAGCCGCAGGTTCCCCTACGGCTACCTTGTTACGACTTCACCCCAATCACCGGCCATACCTTAGAAGGCTGCCTCCCTTACGGGTTAGCTCACCTGCTTCGGGTACAACAGACTTTCGTGGTGTGACGGGCGGTGTGTACAAGGCCCGGGAACGTATTCACCGTGGCGTGGCTGATCCACGATTACTAGCGATTCCGCGTTCACGGAGTCGAGTTGCAGACTCCGATCCCAACTGAGACCTCTTTTAGGGATTTGCTCCACCTCGCGGTATTGCG
>CAVSHB010000003.1:37500-590001 GCA_963727775.1 uncultured Nitrospiraceae bacterium
GCTGTGAAAGCTTCATAGCCGTTAAAGGAAAAAAAATCTACAAGGGACTCTCTTATAAAGTCATTATCATCAGCAATCAACACTTTTTTCGCAAAGACTGCACCCATAGAATATTTTACAACCTATAATTGTATTTAGCAATTGTTAAACACAACCCTTGGTTGATAGACTTTGCGCTTCAATCGATTCACAATTTAATAGCTTACAAAAAACTTATAAGCGAAAATATGGATTACAATGGCAGAGGATTATAGAAAAAAAATAGGAGGGGCAATTAAAAAATACAGGCTTGCCGCTCACATGTCTCAAATGGCTCTCGCTGAAAAGATCGGAATATCCTATCAGCAATTGCAAAAATATGAGAAGGGGATTAACAGCATTTCACTCTATCGCCTCCAACAGATTTGTGAATCCTTAAATATTCCTCTCAGCACCTTCCTTGAATGTCATGCGCCTGAAAAAATTGCCGAAGAGATCGGTGAGTACGGCATGAACAAAGAGGAAAGAATTCTTATTGATCTCTTCCGTAGAATTCAAAACAAAGACATAAGACGCGGCTTGCTTCTTGAGCTGAAGGGAATCGTGGAAGAAACAAAAAAGAAATAGCCCTCCGCGATTACTTTCCGAATTTTTGTTTGATCATCCTTAGTGTATAAGACAATTCTTCATTTTTCAAAAGGTAACTCACAAGAAAATATGTCGTGATACAGATGAAAACCGTTCCGCTCAAATAAACGACTTTACTAATTGTATTGCCGTGCGCCTGCCACAACTTGCCGTGCAGAAGTATACCACCCGTTATACCCATCAAAGATGCCGCAAAGACACTTTTTGTAAAGGAAGAAAAAATTCTCCTTCCATCAACCCTCCCAAGCTTTTTCCTGAGGAGGAAAAAGAGAAGGCAGAAGTTCACGCTCGATGCAAGGGCATTGGCAAGGGCAAGACCACTGTGCTTGAGCGGTTTCATAAGGACAATGCTGAATACAATATTCGCAATCAATGCAAAAACAGCGATCTTAACAGGTGTACGGGTATCCTGCATCGAATAGAAGCATGCAGTCACAACCCTCACGCCGACTATAGACCATATCCCGATAGAATAAAATAAAAGGGCCTGAGCAGTCCCCACGGTTGCAATATAATCAAATTTACCCCTCTGAAACAGTATATTTACAATCGGCTCTCTTAATGCTATTAACCCTGCCATAGCCGGGACCGTAATAAAAAATAACAACCGAAGGGCAAACGAAAAATCATCCCTTAGTTTGTCATAGTCGCCTTTCACTGCATGCTCAGACAGTGTCGGCAAAATAGCCATCCCCATTGCAACACCGAATATACCGATGGGAAACTGGACCAGCCTCATCGAATAAAAAAGATATGTGATACTTCCCGAGGGCAGAAATGAAGCCAGTATATTGCTGACAACCATATTTATCTGACTGACCGATAAGGCCAATGTGGCAGGGATTAACAACATCGACATTTTTTTCAGTCCAGGATGACTGAATGTTGCATCAAAGCCGAGACGGTACTTATTTCTAAAAAAAGCCGGGAGTTGAAAAGCAAACTGAACAAAGCCCCCCGCCATAACGCCTATTGCAGCCGCTGTTAAAGGCTGCTTCGCCCTCGATTCAAAAAAAACGATACTCAATATCAATGTTATATTCAGCATTGCAGGCGCAAGGGTCGGTATAAAAAAAACTCTCTTCGTATTCAGCGCGCCCATTACCACCGCAGCAAGGCTTATAAATAACAGGAACGGGAACATTATCCTTGTCAACATTACCGTCAATGAAAATTTTTCCGGAGAACTCAAAAAACCGGGGGCAATAACAGTGACTATGGCAGGGGAAAAAATAATACCCAGGATACATATTATTCCGACGATGATCGTAATAAAAGTAAAGGCTATTTTGACAAGCCGGTTAGCTTCGGCCTCTCCGTGTTTCTGATGGTATTCTGTTAATACAGGGATAAAGGCGGCTGACATGGAGCCTTCGGCAAAAAGCTCTCTCAGGAGGTTGGGGATTCTGAATGCCGCGAAAAAGGTATCGGACAGACCGGTTGCGCCGAAATATAATGCGAATATCATGTCCCTTACATAGCCGAGAATTCTGCTGATAAAAGTGGCGATAGACATGAGACCTGCAGCTTTTGCTATATGTCTCCTATCATCTCCGTGTATCATCGGTCACCATGTGTTTGAGGATTATAGCAAAAAACAGCATCTTAATTTGCAAAATATGAGAGCGGTTTTATAAAATCCTCTCATGGGAATTCTAAATGAAATTGTTTCAAAGAAAAAGCAAAGGGTCAAAGATTCGAAAGGACGCGCAACCTTAAAGGAAATTAAAACAAGGATTGGCGACACTGAAAAACCAAGGGATTTTAAGGCCTCAATAAAACGTCTTTCCGGCGAAAACATCAGGTTGATCGCAGAAATAAAAAGGTCCTCACCATCAAAGGGAATCATAAGAAATGATTTTAATCACTTAGCAATAGCCGAAATTTATGAAAAAAAGCCGGTTAATGCGGTTTCTGTTCTCACTGAAGAAGATTTTTTCAGGGGAAAGCTTGAATTTCTTCCCGAGATTAAGAAGATACTGTCAAAGCCTGTATTAAGGAAAGATTTCATATTCGACGAATATCAGATTTATGAGTCGAGGGCATACGGAGCGGATGCCATACTCTTAATTGCCGCTATTCTTAGCAAAGATCAGGCCTCAGAGTATCTCCACCTGTCAAAAGAACTCGGCTTGTCCGTGCTTTTTGAGATACATAATCACAGGGAGCTTGAAACGGCACTTTTAATAGACAGCGATATTATCGGCATCAATAATAGAAACCTGCAGACAATGAAAATTGACCTGAATACTACATTTGAACTCAAGAAAGAAATTCTTTCCCACAAAATTGTTGTTAGTGAAAGCGGTATAAAGACCGGAGAAGATGTCGACAGGCTTGAGGATGCCGGCATAGATGCGATGCTCATCGGGACATCACTGATGGAAATTACTGATATTAGCAATAAGATCGACGAGCTAATGAGAAAGGCGTGATAGAAAAAATGTACGTCAAAGTCAAGATATGCGGCATAACGAACCCCGATGACGCTTTTGCGGCTGTTGATTTCGGGGCCGATGCCTTAGGTTTTATATTTTTTCAGGGCAGTCCCCGCCATGTATCATATGATAATGCAGCGGCTATCATTAAGAAACTCCCCGCATTTGTTACATCCGTTGGGGTCTTTGTCAATCAGGATACGGAGCAAATAGAAGAGGCGATCAGACTGACCGGCATTGATGTAGTACAGTTACACGGAGAAGAGGCTCCTGAGATGTGTACTGTCTCAAGACGCATAATAAAGGCAATAAGGGTTAAGTCTCTCGAAAGCCTTGACCCGTTGGTCCACTTTAAAGATACCGTCTCTGCCTTTTTACTCGATGCCTTTACTCCTGATGTTTATGGCGGCACCGGTCAGATCTTCAACTGGGACATTGCCATTGACGCGAAACAATTCGGCAGGATCATACTCGCAGGGGGCTTGACCCCTGATAATATTGCGGAAGCCATACAAAGGGTAGGGCCTTACGGCGTGGATGTAAGCAGCGGGGTTGAAAAAAAGAAAGGGAAAAAGGACCACAATAAGATGAAGTTGTTCATAGAGAAGGCAAAAGGTTTATAGCGTATTTTCTTTTTAAAAACTACGAGGAACTCCATATGCTGCAATGATTTGAAGGCGATTTCTAATTTCAAGAAAATGGCTACAATTTTACCTTGAGCAGATCAAGAATCTTTTGCTGACTGTTATCCGGGGTGCAAACAATTCGGCACGAAGAGCCCTGCACTTGAAGTCTCTGCCTTCTCAGGCTCTTTAATCTCTCAATCACATACTCAAATGTCCATCTGCGGTGTTTATTTTTTCCGTCAGACTGAAACAGAGGCTTTAGTCTCTGATTCATATGCCACTGCAAGTAGTAGGCAAGCATGCAAAGAAACACATGACAGCGGATTCGGTCGTCGGTCTTGTGATAAACGGGCCGCACCTCAAGCTGTACGCTCTTTAAGTTCCGAAACGCCTGTTCTACAAGAGCAAGCTTTTTATATGATGCCACTATTGCCTGCTTTGCCATCAGCCCGGCAGGAACATCGGAGGCAATGATGTAACAGCCGTCAATCAATTCCTCAGTCTCGATCTTCTCTGTTTTTAATTTCCATGTGAGACGTCCATCCTGTACTGACCACTCTACAAATTTACCTGTCTTCCACTTTCCCAGAACCTTCCCCACCCTTGCCGCTATCTTCTCGTTTGACGACTTCCGTTTTGATTGGGCTATGCTATCCAATGCCTTTCTGGTGACCTCAATCAAGCCTTTGCGTGTCACAGCTTCCCTTGTAGCGGTCTTTGGATTGCGGCATAAGCAGTATCGCCGTCCTATCGCCTCAGGATCCACTACTTCAATAATCTCCTTTTCATCAAACATATCGATCTGAATCACCTTGCGTTCCAGTAGCTCTTTTATCTGGTGGTGTGTTAATGCCGATATTATATTGAGCCCTTTTACATCCTTAACCTTTTCGTAATTGGCATGAGTAACCATTCCACGATCACCTACAAAGATTATCTCCTGGATCCCATATTTTTTCTGCACCTCAGCTATTTTATCGGGTACCGTTTGAGCATCCTGAGTATTCCCAGGGAAAACTTCCACACCCACAGGGCACCCCTCGGGACTGCAAAGCAGCCCTATCACCATCTGTTCATGCCCCCGCTTGCCGTCCCGGTTATATCCGAATTTAACGATCTCACTGTCTTCATACTCGCCCTCAAAATAACTGCTGGTTATATCGTAAAGCACAAGCGCGCCGTTTCGGAGATGCTTTTTCGCCAATGTACTTTGGATGGCATCCTGCCTCTGTAAAAGACGATCCATAGGCTCATAACAATGCTTATCTACGTCAACCGGCCCTTCTATCCCGCAGAGTTCCCATAATGCCGTGTCCTCCCATCTGTGCGATAAAGCCAGCTTGCTGCCGCTATATACTAAACGGCCGATTATCATGGCAAGACAGTCTTTAACCCACTGCTCGGAATATCTCGAATAAATCATCTTGTCCAACTCTAATTCCTTCGCCAACTGCAATACCGCATAGGAAGCGCCGTACTCTTTCGATTCCGCGATTTTGTGAGCGTCGGCTGAACCCTTTACCAGCACATCGCCCCTGAAGGCGGCCTGTATGAGCTTTAGTTGTTCAAGACTCATATCCTTAATGGTCCCATGTGTCGTGTGCCTGATTTCGCCCTTCTCACGGAAGGTAGTGCGAATAACGCCGTAGTGCTTATTGCCGGAAGTCTGTATTTCGAGATGGGGGCGTGGCTTCTTTTTAAATGGCATGGCTACTATTATAGGATATGATTACCACTATGTCAACTATAAAATGCTATATTATATGGCTACATTTGAAAGCCAAATACACGGTAATCTATTGTAATATAAGCATTTATGGGTGTTTTCATAAAAGAAAATACGTTATAGGATCAAGAATCAAGCAACAAATTAATATTTGTCATTCATTAGCGGCAGCAGGCTTAAGTCTGCTTTCATCCGAGCAGACCCGCACGATTGTCTTTACATTTCCTCTGGGGTTGAAATCTCCGGTGACTTCCAGGAATCTCGGCTTTAATTTTTTTTCAATCTCTGTGTAAATTTTATTGGTCACTTCTTCGTGAGAAATATAGAGGTCCCGAAATGAATTTAAATAAAGTTTTAGAGATTTTAATTCAACGATCTTTTTGGCCGGTATATAATTGATTTTTATTGCAGCGAAATCAGGATATCCCGACCGCGGGCATAAGCACGTGAACTCGGGGAAAGAGATATTGATCGCATAATCGCGTTCAGGATACGGATTAACCCATATCTCTAATGAAATCTTTTTGATTGCCTTTTCTCCATATTTCATAAAGAAATCTAACATCCCGGTCATTAAATTGTAAAGATTTCGATACAGATACCCGTCAAGTCATCTAAGAATGTAACTTTGCATAACATTGTTGAGACATTTAGAATGTAACCATACTTTTCATTATTTCTTTTTCTGCTTTGAATCTCTGATGTAGATTTTTAGTTCCGGGAAAATTCCTGATAGTGCCTTAATGGTTTCCTTTTCACCCGGTGTAAATGGTTCCCCTGACTTCGGTCCTTCTTTTTCGGCTACAGGGAATCCAGGACTTTGCCTACGGTTTACAAGTTTAAACAGACGTTCCAGTTTGTCCTCAATGGTTTTAGCTAAATCAAAAGGATTCAAAGCATCATAGAGCTTCTTCAGTGCCGCTATTTTTATAGGGTCACCCTTTTTTGAAGCCACGACACGCTCAAAGGGGGTCAGTGGTTTATCGTAATGCCTTTTAAGCTTGGAGCCAATACGCTCCTTCCTGAGCAACTTCATGGACGGCATAAACAAGTTCATAAAGAGACGCAGTTCGTTTCTATAAAGGTCATTCATGACATCAACCGCCTCTTGCGTATCGTAACGATCCCAGCCCATGAGCTTTCTGACATGCGTCCAATTCTTCTGTTCGATATGAGCATTGTCATCTTTCTTATACGGACGTCCTCGGAACGGCTGTATCTTATTGCGTTTGCAATAACGCCAGATATGCCAATTTACAAACTCCGAGCCGTTATCAGAGTCAAGCCCTTTAAGAACAAACGGCAATGCATTGGCCATTTCATCAAGCCCGTCCACCATGACATCTTCTGTTTTGCCGAGCACTGCGCGGCTCTCCACCCATGTAGTGAGAATATCCGTTTGATTGATCGTGTAAGCAAACTTCCCATCTGCGCAATTCCCGGAATGAGAGACTGTATCTACTTCTGTCCATCCAGGTGTCTTTATGTCCCAGTTGTCGGTCCTTATAGGAATATGGGGTCCCCGGTTTGGTACGCCCATACATACGTTTGCCAACTTGAGCTTTCTTGTCTTTGAGCCTTCTGTCCATCTGACGGGCGCTGATCGAAAGCAACTGTTTCTCTACCTGCTGCTTGAGCCGAAATTGTTTCCTTATCCACGGCAGCCAGAGTTTTATCAAGGCTTTTAATCTCGCTGAACAGGGATAACCCGCTGCCTCCCATACTGCAGACACAATAGATAAAACCTCCGGCCCGTAGGTATATTTCCTCCTGCGCCAGTGTATAGTATTGGTTTTCGCTGGGGTGGGACCATTTAATTTCCGGATTGCATACTTCCGGTTGTACCCGGTATTGGAACAAAATTCGTTTAAAATAATCTGCTTTATTTCTTTTGAAGCCTTCCGATACCGCGCGTATATTGCTTTGAAATACTCCCTTATCGCTTTCCTGCTCATGTAACCCTCCTGTTTCGGTCTCTGAGTACTTGGTTGACAGGGTTACTTTATAAATGTCGCAATGATTCTTCATAGAGTTACATTTTACGCAGCGCAATTCGTGATATTGACTTTATAGGTATTTAAAATTTATAATTTAGGTTCAAAATTATGGGAACATATACCACATATCATCCGCATAAGATTAAACGGAAAAAGACTCATGGCTTTTTGGAGAGGATGAGTTCTGCGGGCGGGCGTAAGGTTCTAAAGAGGAGAAGAGCCAAAGGGCGTAAACGATTGATCGTTTAATGCGTAAAATTTCTTTACGCTCTTTAAGGAACCGGCGGGATTTCGAGTCGGTTTTCAAGAATGGGATTTCAGCAGGCTCAAGATATCTCGTCATTTACGCAAGGCCGAATGGACTCAGCTTTAACCGCCTTGGCCTTTCTGTAAGTAAGAAGATAGGCAAGGCTGTTACAAGAAATAGGATAAAGCGCCTTATAAAGGAAGCCGTGAAAAAACTTTTGGAAGAAATTTCTCTAAACCACGATTTTGTCTTTGTCGCCAAGAAATCATCCGTGGATGGGGGACTGGATGATTTTATTCACGATATTAAACGATTTTTATCAAGGTTATGTAATGAAAAAGATTCTCGTTGCGGTTATAAAGTTATATAAAATTATGTTGTCCCCGCTTTTTCCTTTGAGTTGCAGATTTATACCTACATGCTCTCAGTATTCGATTGATGCAATCAACAGGTATGGTTCTTTAAAAGGAATTTATCTTTCAATAAGGAGGATCCTGAGGTGTCATCCCTTTCATCCCGGCGGGTATGACCCTGTAAAATAATGGAAAAAAGAGCACTCATTGCCGTAGCACTCGCTTTCGTAATCCTCCTTGGTTATCAATACTTTTTTATTAAGCCCGCACCCCAACCCGTAACCCAAAAAGTTCAGAAACAGACTAAGGAAGAGGGAAAAGAGACCCCTGCTCCCGGGGAGACCCAACCGTCTCCTGTTACTACCCCGTCTGCGCCCAAAATGAAAAGCATACGGGCTGAAGAAAAAGAAATACGGGTCGAAACCGAACTATACTCTACCGTCTTTACAAACAGGGGTGCAACATTAAAAAACTATGAGCTTAAGAAATATAAAGATAAAGACGGCAAAAACGTTTCCCTCCTGAATAACCCGGAGATTAATCGGCCTCTGGCAATGGGGACAAAAGATGATTTTGAACTTTCGGATTTAAGTTTCCACGTCACCGGACATGACATAACTCTTGATACAAATACCAAGTCAGGAACCCTTGTCTTTGAATATGCGGATTCGGGCTTTTCCATCCGACGGACATATACATTCCACAATGACAGCTATAAGATAGATATCAGAGACGAGGTTGCGGGTATCCCCGACTACTGGATCACCATCGGAACTGATTTCGGCATCTTTAACAGTAAGGATACGTCATCGCATATAGGACCCGTTATCCTCGAGGAGGCTGACAGGAAACAATTTTACGCCAAGAAATTGAACGATCCTCAAAGCTTCAAAGAAGGGCTTAAATGGATAGCTGACGAAGATAAGTATTTCTTTGCCTCACTCGTTCCGCTTACAACGATGGAAGAGGCAAAGGTGTGGAAGGTAAAGGACTCCCCGGTGGTTGCCTTTAAAGCCAAATCAGGCGTCAACAATTTTATCCTCTACGCCGGTCCAAAAGAATATGACATCTTAAAGACCCTTAATGTCGGGCTCGAACATATTATAGATTTTGGATTCTTCTCTATAATAGCCGTGCCCCTCTTCTGGGTTTTAAAAGTCTTTTACAAATTGACCGGCAACTACGGATGGGCAATTGTACTCCTTACAATAGTCGTAAGAATACCTTTCATCCCCCTGGTGAACAAAAGCCAGAGATCGATGAAGAAGATGCAGCAAATTCAGCCAAAGGTGGCAGAGATAAGAGAAAAATACAAGAAAGATCCGCAGAAAATGCAGAAAGAAATGATGGATATATATAAGACACACAAAGTTAATCCTCTGGGAGGCTGTCTCCCTATGCTTCTGCAAATACCCGTATTCTTTGCGCTCTATAAGATATTGTTAATTGCTATAGAACTCAGGAACGCGCCGTTCATGCTCTGGATCCAAGACCTATCCGGTCCTGACACCCTTTTCGGGCATATCCCCTTATGGTTTCCCATGATAGGGGGCTTTGCTGTCGGTCCATTACCTATACTAATGGGCGTCACTATGATAATACAGCAGAAAATGACCCCGACATCCCTTGACCCGACACAGAACAAGATGATGATGTTCATGCCGGTTATATTCACTTTCCTATTCCTGAATTTCGCATCCGGCCTTGTCATCTATTGGCTCATGAACAATATTTTCAGTATTGCCCAACAATTTTATGCAAACAAAAAACTGGCCAGAGAAGCTGCCGCTGCGTCTTAGATAAGCACCCGCTTCGTATATCAGGCTATAACATAATTTTGTCTGCGCTATACTAACAGTATGTTTACCGATGACACCATCGCAGCTATCGCAACCCCATTGGGCGAAGGGGGCATAGGCATAGTCAGGCTGAGTGGAAAAAATTCCGTTGCGATAGCAGAAAAAATATTTAGCTCATCCAAAGATAAATCCCTCCGCAATTTAAAATCGTATAGCTTGGCTCACGGCTATATACTTAACCCATTAACTGGCGAAAGGATTGACGAAGTTCTTGTATCGGTTATGAGGGCCCCTCACTCCTATTCAAGAGAAGATGTGGTTGAAATAAACTGCCACGGCGGCATGGTCACGCTGAGAAAAACATTGGAGCTTGTCCTCAAACAAGGGGCAAGACTCGCGGAACCGGGAGAATTTACCAAGAGGGCTTTTATCAACGGCAGGATAGATCTAAGCCAGGCAGAAGCGGTGCTTGACCTCATAAGGTCCAAGACAGATGAGAGCGTAAGGATTGCAGTCGAGCAGCTTCAGGGTGGCCTATCTTCAACGATAACGTCATTGAGAGACCGGCTGTTGGAAACCTGCGCTAATGTCGAAGCTTGGATAGATTTCCCAGAGGATGAAATCGAGCCTGCATCAAAATATGTTTTATTAGGATCAATGAAAGAAATCGGCAGCGAGCTACACGCCCTGATTAAAACATATGACGAGGCAAGATTTTTCAGGGAAGGACTTTCAACGGCGATTTCCGGAAGACCGAATGTCGGTAAATCTTCTCTCCTCAACGCGCTCCTGAAAAAAGACAGGGCAATAGTTACAGAGGTACCGGGTACTACAAGGGATATAATCGAAGAATACCTGAATATCAACGGCCTGCCGCTAAGGATTATGGATACGGCAGGTATCAGAGATGTCAATGATATCGCTGAAAAAGAGGGAGTAAAAAGAAGTCTTCAAAGCATTGAAAACGCCGACCTTGTACTCGCCGTCTTTGATCTGAGCGAGCCCCTTAGGAAGGAAGATTTTGAGGTTATCGAGAAAATAAATAACAAGGATACAATTATTGTTTTAAACAAATGTGATCTTCCTTCAGCATTCGATAAAGATATTCTAACCTCGCATCTCACGGCAAAAGCCTCACATCTCCTGAATATTTCTGCACTCAGGGGAGACGGGCTTGAGGAACTGAAAGAACAAATTTTCGAATCGTGCATGAAGGACTGGAAAGAGGAAAGGCAGGGAGTTGTTGTTACAAATATCAGACACAAGATTGCACTTGAGAATGCTCAGGCAGCCCTTAATAAGGCAATTTATGCCCTTACGGAAAATCACCCGCTTGAAATTCTCGCCCTTGAACTAAGGGATGCGCTTGACAGGCTCGGTGAGATCGTCGGGGTAATCACAACAGAGGATATCCTCAATAAGATATTCAATGATTTCTGTATCGGGAAATAGTTGCCCCCCATTGCAAATTATAAACCGCAAAATGTAAAATTTATGTTGCTTAACGTCAACATTTCTTATTTTTTGGTTTCTTATTATTTTTTTAATTTTTACTGTTTTATGAAAGTGCCGGTGTGGTGAAATGGCAGACGCGCCGGACTCAAAATCCGGTGGGGGCAACTCCGTGTGGGTTCGACTCCCACCACCGGCACCATTTAAAATCAAAGAGTTAGAGGCCACCTTCCACCGCCTTTAACTCTTTCTTATTCTCCTGTGTCCAAAAAGTGTCCAATTTGAATATTCCGTTTAGCTTGTTTACCGCCTCTTGAATGTGACCTTTTGAGAGATGAGAATACCGCATAGTCATTTTTATATCCTTATGGCCCATTAAATATTGAACAGTTCTAATATCAACGCCCTTCATCACAAGATATGAAGCAAAAGTATGCCTTAGATCATGAAAACGGAAGTCAGTTATTTTTGCCTTTTCTCTTGCGTATTCAAATGCGTCTCTCCATCCTCTTCCACCGAAAATATATTCATTCTCAAAGCTCAAGCTTTTTACTATGTCGACAACAATCTCATTCATTGGAACCATTCTTTGAGTGTTGTTCTTACTTTCTCGTACAAAAATGCCGCCCTTTGTATAGTCAAGTGATTTAAAGTTTGCATCTGAAAATAGCTTTTCGTCATTCGGATCGATGATGATGTCCGACCTCTTGAGCCTTTTAAGTTCTTCAGCTCTCAAGCCGGTATTTACAGCAAATAGAATAATCTTCCTCAATCGGTTATTTGCATGACTCATCAGTTCTTCAATTTCCACAGGTCTTGCCCATCGTATGCGGCCTGGAGGCTCTTTCAATTTTTTAATAGTAGCGGCTGGATTGTCCTTTAAATATCCCCACTCGATAGCCATTTTGAAAGCATGTTTCATATACTGGACATTCCGATTGACGGTAGACGATGAAACCTTATTTAATCTATGCGATTTAAACCTTTCAATCATGTAAGGGCTTATCTCTGTCAGATAAAGATCGGCTCCTAAGAACGGAATAATCTTCGATTTAAAGGCACGCTCTTCAGTATAAGCCTCTTTCGCACATTTGTTTGTATAAGCATATTTAACGTACTTTTCAACAAAATCTCTTAGTCTGATTTTTTCGAGTTCAACAATCCCCAAGAATTCTCTTTTGTATTTCTTGACCTCAATATCCTCTAATATCTTCTCTGCAAGACTCCGAGGGCCTTCGATTATCTTCCGGATACGTCTCCCGCTCGTAGTTCTAAAGTCCAAGAGAAATTTCTTTTTGCCCAATTGGTTAATACTCATATAATTCCTTAACCGGCTTCACCTTGGATTTTTCAATATATTTGTCCAAATCAGCTAAATCAAACTTATCGAGGCGACCAGATTTATAGTAAGGAATTCTCTTTTGAGATACCCACTTATAAAGCGTACTAACTTTTAGACCAAGGTATTCCGAGGCCTGCTTAATATTAAGTAGTCTATGCTTACCTTCTGTATGCACCCTTTTGCAAGTTCTCCATCTCTACTTCCTGTCTTCACATTTCGATGATCTCTTCTTCTTTATGCCAACCTTCCCCTTTAACGCATCCGTTACCGCATCTATTTTCTCAATAGCCGGAAACAAGGTAGGTCCCCATGCTTCCTTTACTCCTTCTCTGACCCTCTTAAGTTCGGGATCACTATTGATCCACTTGTCGAACGCCTCTTGAGTAGAAAAATCTCCCCGCAGTTCTTTCAACATTCCTTTGAGCATGATACTTACGAATTCTGATACGGAGAATCCCCTCGGAACATACTGCAATTGTTTGTATACATCTTCGTCAATAGATAATGTCAATTTCTTTTTCATGTCCTTTACCTCCCAAAATTACAATAACACACTCAATACGTATTGTCAATACCTCCGTATTTATATACTTCACGTAAATATGGCATATTAGATAAACCCAGGGAAATCTCCTGCGGATCACAAATAATATGCGAATAGAATTCAAATCAGCGTAAGGATACAAGATCATGCGCAAAAGGGGGGATACGCAAAGCTCTCGCTTCTTGCGTATCCCCCCTTAAAGCGGTTACAAGGTCTTGCCAACGTGCTCTGTGTATCAAACCTCGCATCAATAAAGCAATCCACTTACCATAATCTCCTTTAGCACGATATTCGTCTTAGGGACTGTCAACCTCATAGGCCAGCAAACGGGTTTTGCCTCTAATGGTATGATCCTCTGTTTGGATATTTCAAGGTCATACCGTTAACCCTCTATCTTAAATCCGAATTCCTTGCTAACTACTTTCTGTAAGTCGCACGTGCGATATACTTTTTAAAACTGTGGCTCATTATTGCAATTAGGCATCTTGATGTATTTGTTGGCTATGTTTACAATTAGATATTATGGTATGGGAAGATCATGTTCCAAAAGATATCAAAAATAATTATGAAGTCCATGATTATAAACACGCAGCTGCGATTTTAACTCAAGAATTTCCTAATGAATTTGATGAAATATGCCAAGCCTTAAGAAAGTTTAGCTTTACAACGGAGGATGTCACTACTCCTGGTGGAAACGAAAGTCAAATCCCAAAAACTTTCTCGGATATTCTTAGACCACTCGGCTGGAAAGAAGAACAGCTTACTGCAAAAGTTATAGTTGACGGTATTGAAGTAAGTCATGACACTCACAAAGTTGACTATATTAAGGGACGAGTTGCCTTTGATTTAGAGTGGAATAGCAAGGATCAAACCTATGATAGAGACTTATATGCATTTAGAGCTTTTTTTGAATATAACAAAATAAGTATTGCTGTTCTCGTTACTCGCAGTAATGAATTAGACCCTTGGATTGAAAGTTTGGGGTCTTATATTGATAAGTATGGGAAAAAAAGAAAATATAAAGAGAAATTTGGGGCTAGTACGACACAAATGGGGAAATTATTACCAAGACTGGATTCAGGAAGAAATGGTGGTTGTCCCGTTTTGGTATTTGGTATAACGACTAAGTTAAGAAAAGGAGTTTAGGTAATGAGTATCATTAGATACAATCCTATTGAAGATTTTGTTAAGTTTGTTAACAAAAGAAAATACTCGACAATATTAGCTGATCCACCATGGCAATTTACAAATCGAACAGGGAAAATGGCTCCTGAACACAAAAGATTAAACCGTTACTCAACGATGAACTTGCAGGATATAAAAGAGCTGCCCGTTTCATTAGTTGCCCAGGATAACTGTCATCTTTACTTATGGATTCCAAATGCTTTGCTGCGTGAAGGGTTAGAGGTTATGGAGGCATGGGGGTTTAAGTATAAAACAAATATAATTTGGCATAAAATTCGCAAAGACGGGGGGCCAGATGGGCGTGGTGTCGGTTTCTATTTCAGAAATACTACTGAAATTGTACTCTTTGGATCACGAGGGCACATGAGAACTCTTACACCTGGCAGAAGACAGGTTAATATTATCCGTTCTATGAAGAGAGAACATTCTCGGAAGCCTGATGAACTATATGATATTATCGAGGCTTGTAGTCCTGAACCTTATTTAGAACTTTTTGCCCGAGGAAAACGTAAAGGTTGGCATCAGTGGGGGAACGAAGTCGACGAATATTCACCTTCATGGCCTACATATGCAAATCATAGCCAACAAAAAATAATTCCTTTATTCGGAAAAACAAGGAAATTATCATGAACCAATTCGATGACTTTTCTCAACAACTCGCTAAAGTAAAACCTATTTCATATTGGAGTTCTGGTGAAGCTGCTTTTCTTGCTCTCAAAAAAACTGTCAATGAACTTGCCAGTTCTGCCCCGAAAGATAATGACGTGATTATTGAGGCATTCAATCTCACTGTTAGGGAAGTTAGATACATCGAACCGCATACCCTTGTTTTTAACGGTTTCGATGAACAAGGGAATAATTCCTTTGTCGTTTGTCATTTTTCACAACTCCTTGCACGTGTTATATATAAACCAAAAGCTAAAACAGAGAGAATAATCACAGGCTTTTCTACAATTACGTCCTGATATCAAAATAAAAAAGCCTCACTCCACTAATTTCATAAGTGCATCAAAAAACCTGCGACCATTGAGAGCCGTAAAGCCCAAGCCTTGCCACTTCCATTTGAACCCCATGGATCTATACTCAGCTTTTGCCCATCTACGAAAAAGCCGAAGCTCACGCGATGCTACACCATAAGGAGCTATCTTCTTAAACTCTTCACACTCTATGATACCCTGCTTAACCCCCCAGAACCGGCCCACGTCCTCAAAACCTTTAGGGACTTTTGTTTCCTTATCGTTGGCCATATAGGTAACCATGTAATTAATCATCTTTCCTACATTTTTGATCTTGTCCACATGGGTACCCGCCTTGAGGTGCTTAGGATCACCGGAGCCTACAATTTCATACCACCGTCGAGCAAGCCATTTGTAATCAACGGGTCTATCCGTCAAAAAGTGGACATGAGGAGCGTTTCTTATCTGAAAGCCAAGCCGCCACGTCCAAGCAATGCCCTTATATTCTCTTTGAAGTGACTCCTTCAAGAGTCTTATATCACGCTTAACCTTTTTACCGTCCATAGGGAAATCCGCAGGGTAACCGACTTCCAGTTCATGCGTCCAAATCTTTTGAGAGTTACGCAGGAGAAAGCGATATCGGCGCTTTGACTTTTCGCTATAAGCTGCGATCTTACCACGTTTCTGACAATGCGTTTTCTTCTCCCTAAAATTCATATTTTCTTTAGGGTTTACAATTAACCTAAAAGCAAATTTCGCATCAGTTGAATAAATTTTAGAGGTTAATTCCACAGGAGAGTTATAATAATATCGCACATGAGCTCCGCCCACAGCTTTGATAATCCCGATTGGCTTATTTACAATCTCAGTTACCATCTTTAACTGTCCAAAAACTGTCCATAAGAGGTGTAAAAAAGAGAAAATTCATCCAAATTGATACGAGAAAATGGGAGGGCCTTGGTTTAAATATGCAGTTAATTTTATTAGGAAAAACTGTGATCTCTAAAAAACAACAGTCAGGCTCAAAATCCGGTGGGGGCAACTCCGTGTGGGTTCGACTCCCACCACCGGCACCATTTAGCCTACTTCTCCAGGAACTGCTTCCAGTTCATAACAAGTATATTCCCAAGCCTGTAAGGCTCATCAGCATTGCACACGACATAACATGGCACATCCGGATAGTCTTGCTGAAAAGATTTCAGCCCAGTAAGCTGCGCCGTGGTAATTGTCTTGGACCATTTGATTTCATAAGCGCCGGTGAGTTTCCCTGATTGCTCCATCAGCAAGTCTACCTCTGCTCCGGTGTTGGTCCGCCAGTAGTACAGATTAATTAACTTCTGCGATGTCTTTATCCATTTTAATGTTTCTATGATGATAAACTGTTCAAATAATCTGCCGAGGAGATACGGGTCTGAAATGGCACGATCATAACGGTTAATGATGTTTGTGACGCCATTATCGAACAGATAAAATTTTGGATGTCCTGAAAGACGCTTCCGAACACTCTTTCTCCATGGCTCAAGACGAAAACCGATGAGGGTGTCAACAAGTATTTCATAGTATGTCTTGACGGTCATGACTGCCTGCTGGCACTCTCGTGCAACTGTCGAATAGTTAACGATCTCTCCAAACTGACTGGCAGCCATATCGAGAAATCTCGAAAATGCCCCTATCTTGCGGACAATACCCTCCGCCTGGATTTCTTCACGCAAATAAATATCGACGTATGCGTTCAGAAGATCGATTTTGTCTGCCTCTGTTTCGGCAAGAAAAACGGGAGGAAGTGACCCAAAACGCAGGAAATGCATAAGCTGGGCATTCTTAGAGACTTCATTCCACAGAAATGGAAACAGAAACCGCTGCACCGCCCGTCCGCCGAGGAGATTTGCATAACCACGTCTGAGTTTTCTTGCGCTCGAACCGGACATGAGGAAATGTAGTGAGGTGCTGTCGATAAGATTTTGGACCTCGTTCAGAAGTTCAGGGACGCGCTGTATCTCATCGATGAAGACATGCTTTATGTTTTTCTTTTTTTCCATGACTTCTCTTCTCAAAAGTGATGGGTCTTTTGAATATTTGAAGAATTGATCGCTCAAGAGCAGATTGATCCGATAGACCTTATCCTTAAAAACATTATTGATCAGGGTAGTTTTCCCTGTTTGCCTGGGACCGAAGAGAAAAAATGATTTGTTCACAGGCAGCTTCAGGGTTCTTTTTATCATAATGTAAAAGTGTAAAGTATAATTACATTTATGTCAATAGATTTCAATGACCGGTTCTTACGTGGAATTTCGACATTTTCAAGTATAATACACTATGACGGAAGAACCTGTAACCATTGATGCCCTAATTAATAAGGTCCTTTCTTATCATCCTGACGCTGATGTCGAACTCTTGAAGCGCGCTTATATTTTTTCGAGTGAAGCTCATTGCAGCCAAAGAAGAGTTGAAGGCTCCCCTTATATCGAACATCCCTTGGCCGTCGCGTCTCTCCTTGCAGACATGAAGATGGACGTTTCAACCATTGCGGCAGGGCTTCTTCATGACACAATCGAGGATACGGGGACCACAGTAAAAGATATTAAGGGACTGTTCGGCAAAGAGGTCGCATTCCTTGTTGAGGCCATGACAAAGCTCTCAAAAATAGAACTCATGACAAAGGAAGAGGCACAGGCGGAAAACTTCAGGAAGATGTTGCTGGCCATGTCGGAAGATGTCAGGGTGATACTGATAAAGTTTGCCGACAGGCTCCATAACATGCGCACATTACAGCACTTGCCGGAGAACAAGCAGCAGAGGATAGCATTGGAGACACTTGAGATTTACGCCCCGATAGCAAACAGGCTTGGTATCGGTTGGATGAGGACCGAACTTGAAGACCAGAGCTTTAAATTCCTCATGCCGGAACTCTATAACGAGCTTGTCAGGAAGGTTGCAAAAAGAAAAGAGGAGCAGGAGGCTTATTTACGCGAGGTTACGGAGATAGTAAACAATAAGCTGAAAGAAGAGGGCATACTCGGTAAGGTGTCATGGAGGATCAAGCATTACTATGGTATTTATCAGAAGATGCAGGCGCAGATGATTACATTCGAGCAGGTACATGACGTCCTCGGCCTGAGAATTATTACCGACACAAAGGCAAACTGTTATGCCATTCTCGGCCTTATTCATTCCCTCTGGACGCCTGTGCCGGGCAGGTTTAAAGATTATATAGGAGTACCGAAATCGAACATGTATCAATCTCTGCATACAACAATTATCGGACCCAAAGGGGAAAGGGTCGAATTTCAGCTCAGGACGGCAGAGATGCATATGATCGCGGAACACGGGATAGCCTCCCACTGGAAATACAAGGAAAAAGGAAAGGTCGATGAAAAAAGCGACAGGTATATCTCGTGGCTAAGGGAATTAATACAGGGGCAGAAAGAACTTAGTGACGCAAAGGATTTTCTTGAGGCGGTAAAAGGCGAGGTCATACCGGAAGCCCTTTATATCTTTACTCCGAAAGGACTGATAAAAGAAATGCCTTTAGGCTCAACTCCGGTGGATTTCGCCTACAGCATTCACACCGAGGTAGGCAACAGATGTGTAGGGGCAAAGGTGAACGGAAGGATCGTGCCTTTGAGATTTATTTTAAGGAACGGCGATACCGTTGAAATAACAACCTCTTCAACGCACGGACCGAGCAGGGACTGGCTCAAATTCGTTGTCACACAACGCGCGAAGAGCAAGATAAAACAGTGGATTAAGGCAGAAGAGCGGAAACAGAGCATTGAACTCGGACAGAAGCTTTTCGAAGGAGAGCTGCGGAGACATGACCTCGGTCAATCTGTTCTTAAATCGGAAGACATGCAAAAAGTTTTGAAATTTTTTGCTGTCCAGTCAATGGAAGACCTTTACGCCTATATCGGTCACGGGAAATTATCGGCACACCAGATCATCAACAAATTAGTTCCTGAAAAATCCGTGGAGGAAACTCCTGTTGCTAAAACTGCAAAGCCCCCAAAAGAACAAAAAGGAATAATGATAAAAGGAGTAGATAATGTCCTGTACCATACGGCTAAATGCTGCTTCCCTATCCCGGGTGACGGCCTTATAGGGTTTGTTACAAGAGGGAGGGGCGTTACCATTCACCGAAAAGATTGTCCGAACCTCGATAGGTCGGCGGTTGATGACGCAAGGATTGTCGACGTTGATTGGAAAACAACAGGCGATGCCACATCGCCTGTGCGGTTGATAATTGAGACGGTCGACAAACCCGGTGTGCTCGCAAGCCTTAGCGCGCTCATATCATCAGTAAACGTAAATATCAGCCAGATAGAAGCGACCTCATCAGAGGACAAAAAGGCGCGCATCACATTTATCCTCGCCGTTAAGGATAAGACCCAGCTTTCAGGCTTAATTCATAAGATTGCACAGACCGAGGGAGTCCTGAAAGTCAGCAGGTAAGCTTTACAATCCTGAGGGTCCTTAATAAAGCTTTGATGGGCACTAATATACTATATAAGTCCTTATTATGATATAATAATTACCATAGTGGCAGATTTAAGGATTGGGTGCAGCGGTTTTCTCTACGATCATTGGAAGGGGAGCTTCTATCCGGAAGATTTCCCGAGAAACCACTGGCTTGAATATTACAGCAAACACTTCTCAACAGTCGAGCTTAATGTAACATTTTATCGGCTTCCCGAAAGGGAGGCATTCGCAAAATGGTATTTATCCACGCCTGAGGGTTTTCTCTTTTCCGTAAAGGGCAGCAGGTTTATCACCCATGTAAAAAAGCTCAAGGACTGTGAAGAGCCTCTCGAGGCTTTTTTTTCACGGGCGTCGGTACTAAAAGAAAAATTAGGCGTTATTTTATGGCAGTTCCCTCCTACCTTCAATTTTGATATAGACCGCTTCAAAGAGTTCATCGAAGCACTGAAACCATATCGCATGAGAAATACATTTGAATTCAGGAACAAGACCTGGATTAACAAAAAGATTTTTACTTTGCTTGAAAAAGAAAATGCCGCGCTGTGCATGGCAGATCACCCTGAATTTCTGAATAACCTGCCGCTCACCGCTGACTTTGTCTATATAAGGAGGCATGGAACAGAAGGAAGTTCCGCAACATCATACAGTCCTGAATCACTGAAGGAAGACACAAAGTTTATTAAGGAGCATTTGAAAAAGAAAAAAGACATCTTCATTTATTTCAATAATGATGCCTTTGGTTATGCTCCCAAAAATGCCGAAGAATTAATCAGCCTCATCGACAAAAAGAAATAGGTTATTTTGCCCAGTCCATCCTGTAATTTTTTCTTTTATATAAATATTTCTCGGCCGACAGCGCTGCGAGACAGCCCTGAGATGCGGCAACAACAACCTGCCTCACCTCCGTGCATGTTACATCCCCAGCTGCAAAAACCCCCGGCGCAGACGTCTCCATCATCTTTCCGACAGGAATACAACCGTCCGCTTCAGTCTCTATAGCGCCGTAAAGAAAATCTACTACAGGCTTATTCCCGTGAAGATAGACAAAGACCCCGGACAGTTCTAATTCCGCCTCTTTTCCTACAGAATCATGCATTTTTATTTTTTCAACCAGTTCGGCCCCCTCAATGGATGTAACAGTATGACCTAACAGCACCTTTATATTAGGTTCTTTAAGGACCGGATCATCATCCACATGAAGTTTTGGAGCAGGAGATATGAGATACACGGTCTGTGCAGATCTCGTAAGCACCCCGGCCTCTTTTATGGCCTCTTCAGAGTTGCCGATAACACAGACTTTCAGTCCTCTGTAGAACGCCGCATCACATATGGCACAATAACTGACCCCTTTGCCCAGGAATTCAGCTTCTCCTTTGATGCTCGCTTTCCTCCCCATAGAGCCGGTAGCTATAATTACCGTTTTCCCTCTATAAGAACCGTCCATAGTGACTGCTTCTTTTATTTCGTCAGTGAGATTCACTCCTATAATCTGTGTTTCTACATATTCCGCTCCGAAATCTACCGCCTGTTTCCTCATTATATCGAGCAGATTTTTCCCCGGCACAGGGTGAGTAAGCCCCGGATAGTTTTCAATCCTGCTTGAGAAGGCCAGGGCGCCGGCAGTCGGCGATTTATCAATAATGACTGTCTTTAACTTAGCCCTTGACGCATACTGGCCGGCTGTCAGTCCGGCAGGCCCTCCCCCGATTATGACAACATCATAAATGTCCGACGTTTCCTGCATTCAATTCTCCTTTAAGCCGAGGTCTGAATTATCTATCCCAGCAGAACATCCAGAAGCCTGTCAAGTTCCTCAAGGGAATAATATTCGATCTCGATCTTGCCCTTCTTGCCCTTATTTATTATCCGGACTTTGGTGCCGAGATTTCTTATCAACTTCTCCTCCAGCGATGAAACCTGGGGGTCCTTGGCTGTTTTAGCCTTAAGGGGCGCGGGGACCTTTCTGGACAATATCTCGGCTTCCCTGACACTAAGCCCGTTTTTGATAATTCTTCTTGCGGCATCCAGCTGGCCGGCCTTTCCTTCTATCGCAAGCAGCGCCTTTGCATGCCCCATACTGAGAGAACCATTGTAAATGAAAGATTTCACTTCCTCAGGCAATTTTAAAAGTCTGAGATAATTGGCAACCGTAGCCCTATCCTTTCCCACCCTCTCAGAAAGGTCTTCCTGGGTCAGGTTAAATTCTATAATCAGCCTGCTGAAGGCCTCAGCAGCCTCAATGGGATTAAGATCTTCCCTTTGGATATTTTCTATGAGCGCTATTTCGAGCGAGTCTTTGGAGGATATATTCTTTATCAGCGCCGGCAATTTTTTCAGACCTGCAAGTCCCGCAGCCCTCCATCTGCGCTCACCGGCGACAAGCCTGAAGCTGCCGTCTCCGGCACGCGAAACGATCACTGGCTGCAATACGCCTCTTTCTTTTATCGAGGCCGCAAGCTCCCTGAGGGAATCGTCCCTGAACATCTTTCTCGGCTGTTGTTCTCCCGGGAAAATGCGTTCAATATCCAGATAGACGATCTCGTCACCCTTTTCGGGTATTAAAGATTCAAGTCCTTTGCCCAGCGCCGTTTTCATGCAGGATCTCCTTTGCAAGTGACAGATAACTCTGCGCCCCTTTTGAGCGGATGTCATATAATAGCACAGGTTTCCCGTAACTTGGCGCTTCTCCGAGTGTAACATTTCTCGGGATTACTGTATCGTAGACCTTGTCTCCAAAATGTTTCCTGACCTCCCTTTCGACCTCCTGGGAAAGATTATTTCGTGGATCGAACATGGTAAGGAGTATCCCCTCAATTTCAAGGTTCGAGTTCAGGGAACCCCTCACGAGGCGCAAGGTCTTTGTTAAATGCCCGAGCCCCTCAAGGGCATAATATTCGCACTGTACGGGAATAAGCACAGAGTCGGCAGCAACCAAAGCATTCAATGTGAGCAGGCCGAGAGAGGGCGGACAGTCTATGAATATGTATCTATATCTCTCCCTGATCGAATTTATTACACTGCTTAATATATGTTCCCGTCCTTCTTTTCCGACAAGTTCAACCTCAACGCCCAGGAGATCTATTGTTGAAGGTATAATGCTGAGATGTTCCATTGCCGTCGCTATTAAGGCTTCGCTGATTTCACATTTTCCGGAATACACATCATACAGGCTCAGGGCAAGGTTGTCTCGTGAAATACCGAGACCTGATGTCATGTTTCCCTGGGGGTCCGTATCTATAACGAGGATGTCCTCCTCCGCGAGGGCAAGTGATGCGGCAAGATTAATGGCAGTCGTAGTCTTCCCCACTCCGCCTTTCTGATTGACTATTGTGATAACTTTCCCCATGGTTTTTTGCAGGTAAGAACTTCTTATTATAACAATAATACCTCTATAAGATTGCGTTCAGGATTCGGTTATCCACAGCAAGTGACATGGTTAATCGGCTTCCTGCTTTAAAATCTCTTTTATTTGTTTCCGTAACCTGGGCAGGTCTTTTTTGGAGATGCTCCAGACTATCTTATAATCGATGCCGAAATAAAAATGAATGAGTTTATCCCTTAAGCCCCCAATCTTCTTCCACGGCACATCGGGATATTTCGCTTTAAACGTGGCTGTTATATTCTTCGCCGCTTCACCAATCACCTCAAAATTGCGAACAACGGCATCCTGAGTCTTCCTGTCCTCAAGTAACTTTTGATAGGTAAAGCCCTTCGTGTAAAGGATTACCATTTCAGCCGCTTCCTGAATGTCACCGAGGAAATCCCTATCTCTCCTCTTCTTAGACATAGATCATACTCTTTTCAATATCTTCCGCGATGTGCTTATATCTCGGATTATTAAAGCTTCGTTTATAGTGATCCAGCGTTGCAATATCGACTTCTCTGCCCAATTTTTCTTCAAGTATGTCGGCAAGTTCGACGAATTCAAGTCCTAATGCCTTGCGGAGGTCAACAAGGATATCGACGTCGCTTTTTTTCTTCGGGCTTCCCTTCGCAAAAGAGCCATACAGGACAATTCTTTCAACGCCGTATTTTTCTTTCAGATAGGGCAGTTCTTTTTTTAGGATTGAAATTACTTCTTCACGCGTCAGTAAAGTTGCTCTTTTCGGTCGTTTTTTCACTGAAAAAACCTCCTCTCTTCATCAATCGCCAACCTAATCGCCAACCTAATCACCAACTCAGGCAAGTAGAATCTGATATTACGCCCTCTACCCTCCGATTGTGCTGGGTTTAGAAAGCGAGTTTTCATTAAGTTCTTTGTTAATCGTTGCCATAGTCTTTCTCCTTTCTTATACCTTAATATTATAAGACTGTTCCTTTCCCGCTGTCCCGCCCCATGCGGTATTTGATGTTTACTCCTTTCCCCACACCTCTGCACTTATCCGTTCAAGTTGCCCTTCCTTATAAATCCAGGATTCCATCGGTTCCTTGAAGGGATTATTTAGGATCGGATCGTCAACGGCAAGTGACATGGTTATTCAGATTCCTTGGCGTCTTTATGTCGCCTTTATGAGGTCTTCGTAGTGATATAAATCATCCTTTTCCCTCCAAAAGATGTAATGCGCTGATTTTTCTTGCAAGTTCCTTTTCCGTAGGAAGAGCAAGTTTGTATTTTGAAGCAAATATTTTATTGTTCAAATTCCCCAGAACATATTTTGCAAAGACTTCATCTTATTTAGCGCACAAAATAAGACCAATGGGGTCATTTTCATCATTCACTTTTTCATTTTCCTTAAAATAATTCAGATAGAAATTCATCTGTCCGATGTCTGAATGATCAAGGTCATCTATTTTCAGGTCAATAAGAACCGTACATTTCAAAATACGATTATAAAAAACAAGGTCAACGTAATAATGCCGGTTGCCCACAGTAATTCATTTCTGACGAGCAACAAAAGCAAACCCTTTGCCCATTTCCAATAAAAATTTCTGAAGGTTATCTATTATTGCCTGTTCAAGTTTGCTTTCCGTGTACACATTTTCCTCTTTGAGGTTCAGAAATTCCAGAACATAAGGGTCTTTTATGGCGTCTTCAGGAGTTTCAATAATATGCCCTCTTTTCGCGAGCTTCATTACAGCCAATGAGTCTCTGCTCAGCGCCAATCTTTCAAAAAGCTGTGAGTTTATTTGCCGTTTGAGTTCCCTGAAAGACCAGTTATTATTTAGGGCTTCTTTTTCGTAAAATGAACGGGCAAGGGGATGTTCGACACTCAACAGTTCGCAGTAGTGGGACCATGAAAGCTGGGGGTCGAATTCGACAGACGGTGTCTGTCGAGACGATTTACGAGACACCGTCTCGGATTTTAAAGATTTGGCAGACACTGTCTGCGGAATTGATGATTTTCCAGACACTGTCTGGAATTTTTCTAAAAACTCCGAATAAAACTGTCTCATAAGAAATAAGTTGCTTTTGCTGAAGCCTCTGCCGAATTTTTCGGTCATGTCTTTAGACAATCGAATTATCAGTTCTTCTCCATACGCTGCACGGGTTTTCCCTTTTTGCTCAAATTCCACAATCTCTCTGCCGATCTCGTAATATGCAAGCACTTGAGCCTTGTTGATCTGCCGAGCAGCGGTTGCCCTTGCAGAATGGATTATTTCAGCAAGACGCTTTATCAGAGATGTGTATCTGTTAAACCCTATTTTCATGGTCTAAACCTTAATCCCGTCTCTCAATTGCTGCTCGATCTTTTCGGATGCCTTTCGTCATATCTGATTATTGGGATGTGTCTCTCTTTTTCAAGAAAACGAATATTTTCTTTAACATTTTTGTCTTGTTAAATCCCTGACCATATTCCTTAGTCAGTTTTTTGGACAGTTCATCAATAATTGACGCGCCATAATCGGCTCTGTGCCTACCGCTCTGTTCCCCTTCCACTATTTCCACGCCGATATGCCAATATGCTTGAACCATAGCAAAATTTGCAACCCTATAAGCGCCACTTCTTGCGCTCTCAAGAATCTCCCTGACGCGTCTGTATATTGATCCTACTTTTTCCTTGTCTTCTATTGGGTTTGGCCTTGAGGTATCATAAGAAGAGAATCCGACAGGAACGGCGTTCTTGCAGGTTTCGGTTTCGTGTTTATAGGCTTCTACATTCTCATCGGCAGAGTCTTTTCTCTTCCTCCCCTTCTCCATATCGCTCCTTATCAAGGCTTACTATTGTGATAAGTATAAAATATTTTCGTTTAAATTAATTGCCCTCTGCTCCTGCCCCGTCTAATTCTCCTTGCCAATCCACATGAGTTCATATTTTTAAGGTTTAGCCATGCCGTTTCCTCATCTTTATAGAATGTTTCTTCAAACCGGTCGGCCCCTCGTCAACCGGAGCCTTAAATTTGATGTTTTGTCCTCTCTTCAAGATCACAAATTGTGATAAGGTTACCCGATCCATTCTACCTTCACATCTTTTGCAGTCTTTTTGAATTCAGGGTCTCCTGTTACCACCTTGCACTTTTTCATGATACCAAGTGCAGCAGCGAAACAGTCTGCATAAGGAACCGCATATAACGCTTTTAGTTTGGCAGCCTCTATGGTAATAGGTTTGTCAGCGTCAATGATTGTGATGGGAAGCTGCTCAATGATAAACTTTATCTCCCGGGCCTTTTCAATCCCTCGCTCCCTATAGGTGTTATAGTATATCTCTCCGAAATTTATCACCGATAAATAGAGTTTCGTCTTCCCGTCACGGGCCGATTTCAATATGCTCCTGACCTTCTCTCCCCCTGCTTCGTCTTCAAAATGTGCAAGCAGTGCATAGCTATCAAGAACATAAGCGCTATCCACGCTTTGCCTCTTCTTCTCTATCTTTCAAGAGTGCTTTTAATATAGAGGGTTTGCCTTTCAGCATCCCCTTTGACGCCTCTATCGGATCTTCAGGCAGGGGCCTTATGATAATGACATTATCTTCGCCTTCATAGATGCTAACCTTGCTTCCTTTCTTGATATTGAATTTTTTCCTGAGATCAGCGGGTATTACAACCTGCCCTTTTATGGTAGCTTTAGCTATCATGTTATCCCTCCATATATTTTGTTATAACATTATACTAAAAAGTATACCTTCGCTTCAATGATTTTTTCTCTGAATCCAACAATATTGCGGTTACGTATTTGTGATATAATTTCTTGAGAAGAGAGGGGATAGAATGCCGTGTTACCAATTATTTTTTCAATTTTAACAGCGCTTCTGCCTGTCACCGCGATGGCAGGGGAAAAGGGGGATAATAATGGTAAAAGACATCCACTGGCTCGGGCATGATACGTTTAAGATTATCGGGGAAAAGGTCATCTACACCGACCCGTTCAAGATCAAAAAGAACGACAAAGCGGACATTATTTTAATAACCCATGAACATTATGACCACTGCTCTCCAGATGACGTAAAATTAATCCAGGGGCCAAATACCGTCATCGTCACGACCGCTGACTGTGCAAAAAAACTGTCGGGTCATATAAAGGTTGTAAAACCCGGGGATAAGATTAATGTCGAGGGCATCGATGTCGAAGTAGTGCCATCCTATAACACAAACAAGCAGTTCCATCCTATGGCGAACAGCTGGGTCGGATATATCTTCACAGTAAACAAGCAGCGGATTTATATAGCAGGCGATACTGATCGTATACAGGAGATGAAGGACTTCAAAGCGGATATCGCGCTCCTTCCCGTCTCCGGCACGTATGTAATGACCGCAGAAGAAGCTATACAGGCAGCGCTTGATATTCAGCCCAAAATTGCCGTACCGATGCACTATGCGTCGATTATAGGCTCAGAGAAAGACGCGAGAAGATTCGCTGACGGACTAAAAGGAAAGATAGAAGTAGTGATACTGCCCAAAGAATAATATATGGATTTACGCGATATAAAGAAGAAGATAAAGGGAAATATAGGCAAAGAAATCTTCTTTTATGAGACAGTGGGATCCACAAATACGACTGCAATAGACCTCTCCGGCAGAACTGCCGAAGGGGCGATTGTGCTTGCCGATTATCAGGGAAAAGGCAGGGGAAGGCTGGGCAGGACATGGATTTCTCCGGCAGGGGACAACATATACATGAGCATAATCCTGAAGCCTGAGATAGAACCGCAAGACACAACTTTGATAACAATAATGGCTGCCGTGGCATGCGCGATTGCCTTGAGAAGGGTAACGGGGCTCAACATCTCAATAAAATGGCCGAATGACCTGATGGTTTCAGACAAAAAGATCGGGGGGATTCTCACGGAGTTAAAAACAGCAGCTGACAAGATTATTGTAGCGATCGTAGGAGTAGGTATAAATATAAATATAGATATCGATATGCTTCCTGACGATATCAGGAAAATAGCGACATCAGTAAAAAATGAGGCGGGCAGATCATATTCACGGGAGGATATTATTGCAGAGATCTTGAATGAAATGAGCGATTGGAACACGGAACTCAAAGATATGAACAGACAAAGGCTACTTTCAGAATGGCAGCGTCTTACATCTACTCTCGGCAAAGAAGTGAATGTTATTGCCGGCAAAGAATCTTTCAAAGGTTTTGCCGAGTCCATAGACGATAAAGGGATGCTTATTTTGAGACTTCCATCAGGGGATCTGAAGAGGATCAGCTCAGGGGACCTGACGATATTGAGATAGATGCTGATCGCCCTTGATATCGGTAACTCATCTATAAGTGCAGGGTTTTTTACCAAAGCAGGTCTTTTTGTCCGGAAGATTGACACTTATCCTTTATTGTCCCCCCTAAGATATTCCATTATTTTTAATAGGTTTATAAAAGAAATAAATATAGACAAAAGACCTGAAGGAATTATAATATCTTCTGTTGTGCCGGTCCATACAGAGGTCTTGATAAGGGCAATGAAAAAGTTGAAAGCAGGGGAACCGTTATTAGTCAATCACAAGATTAAAACAGGTCTTGCTTTTAATATTCCAAGGCCGGAGGAACTAGGGTCAGACAGAATAGCAAATGCGGTAGCGGCTTTCGAGCATGCCAAAGGCCCTGCGGCAGCCGTAGATTTCGGTACCGCTACAACAATCAGTGTCGTAGGGAAAGACGCAGGTTATAGTGGAGGCGCAATAATGCCGGGGATAAGGTTGATGAGCGAATCGCTTGCAAAGGGGGCTTCACAGTTAAACGAGGTCCGGATAAGCATTCCGGGAGCAGCCCTGGGAACCGACACAGCAACATGCGTTCAGTCAGGTCTTCTTTACGGCACGGCAGGCGCCGTGGAAAGACTGCTAAGCGAATTTGAAAAAGAGACCGGGGTCAAGCTCAAAATTATGGTAACAGGTGGGTATGGAAACCTTATTTCAAACTTCATTAAGAGAAAGCATACATTGCTGCCTAATCTCACACTTGAGGGATTAAAACTCATATACACGAGGAATTTGAATGCATGAACTGAGAAAAGATATACTGCTCGGCAGATGGGTTGCCGTCCTGTCGGAATCCAAGGCTCCTTCCGACTACACCCTGTCTTCGTATTCTAATGAAGAAGAAAGCAATTGTGTATTGTGTCCCGGCAGGGAAAATGAGGCGCCTCCCGAAATCAGCTCCATAAGAACGCAGGGCGCTCCTAACTGGTGGGTACGGTCATTGCCCAGTTTTAACCCTTTGTTTCAAATAGAAGGCGATCTGGGGAGAAGAGGGGTCGGGATTTATGACAGGATGAGCAACATCGGCGCAAACGAAATTCTGGTTGAATCTCCTGTCCATAATACAAAGCCGGAAGACATGGGACTTGAACAGATGGTAAGGGTCATCACTCTTTACAGGGACCGCATCGCCGACCTTCAAAAGGATTCAAGACTGAGATATATTTTCATATACAAAGATTCAGGAAAGGACTCCGGGGCGATTTTTTCTCATCCTACATCTTTTCTCATGGCAACGCCGGTAATCCCGAAGACTGTCAAGGACGAACTTGATAGCGCTAAACAATACTTTGCCTATAAAGAGAGGTGTATATTCTGTGATATAATTAGGGAAGAATTGAAAGTAGGCGAAAGGATAATCCTTGAGACGAAAAATTTTGTTGCTTTTTGCCCATATGCGGCTCAATTTCCTTTTGAATCATGGATAGTGCCGAAAAGACATTGTTGCGCATTTCACGAGATCACGAATGATGAGATAGCGGATATGGGGCTTATACTGATGTCGGTTCTGAAAAAATTGAGGAAGGTATTTAATGAACCTCCTTTTAATTATTTCATTCACACTGCCCCCAATATGGTGCCGAGGAGAAATCACTGGCATACGCTCGGTGAGGACTTTCATTGGCATCTCGAGATAATACCAAGGCTTCTAAGAACAAGCGGGTTTGAATGGGGTTCAGGATTTTATATCCTGTCCACATCACCGGAAAATGCAGCAAAATATCTAAGGGAGGTTGGATAATGGAAATCAAAAGTATTCTTTTCCCAACAGATTTTTCTGAGGGGTCTTCTCAAGCACTGCAGTATGCTGTCGACATGTCACAGAAGTACGGTGCAAAGCTGTATCTTATCCATGTAATTTACGACATAGCAAAGGCCTCAGGCTGGTATGTCCCGCATGTGTCCGTAGACCAAATGTATAAGGATATCGTTGAAGGCGCAAAAAAGGAACTTGAAAAATTCGGGATCGAGGAACTGAGTAATCTGAAAAACTTGGAGCGTAGTGTTGTCATGGGTGTACCTCATGAGGAAATAATAAATTTTGTCAAGAAAAACAAGATAGACCTCATCATTATGGGTACTCATGGCAGAAAGGGCATCGACAGAATACTGTTCGGAAGCACTGCATCGCAGGTCGTCAGATTTGCGCCGTGTCCTGTGCTTACTGTAAGACTCCCGATGTATTAGGAAACAGTATTTAGGATAAGAATCTATGCGGGGATACCTCTCGGAGAACGCATTCATTGACCTTCTCCTCAGTTCGGCAGAGGTATATAAAAGGGAATGTTTTGGCCTTCTCCCTTAATGGTGATGTTTCTGTAAAACGGGCGAAGATACACTGTCCTTTCCCGTCGGGCTTTTGAAAAATTAGTCATGGCCCGGCAGGACACAGTCAGAATCAATCTTTTCGCTTATTCTCATACCCTGCAGACGTTGAGGGACCTGAGGATAATTTATCGGAAAAACATTCTGTTGTCGGAAAAAATAAAAACCGCCCAGCGGCAGTTCCCTCCTTTTTAAGACTGGAAATATAAAGAAATTATAACTATATTTTTTATACCCGGAAAATGAAGCTAACTACAAAGGTATTGATAGTAGGTGGTGGTCCGGCGGGCGCCACAGCAGCGGGGGTTCTCGCAGGAGCCGGATTAGATGTCATACTCCTTGAAAGGAATCTCTCCTTTGTAAAGCCTTGCGGTGGGGGGCTGTCCCTGAATGCCTTTGATGAATTCTGTATTCCAAAGACTGTAATACAAAAAGAAGTTCCATGCATAAGAATTATATCACCGAAAAGTGAAATGCTCGATATAGATCTGAAGGGCAGCAGTCTCGCGATCATCGCGAGAGGAGAATTCGACAATGAGCTGCGAAACAAGGCTAAAGAAAAAGGCGCAAACATCATAGAAGCGGAATTTAATAGTATTATGCACAATAAGAATTACAGGATTGCGGCAGCCGGCAGTGAATGGCAATATGACATATCCGCAGAATATGTTATCGCTTCAGATGGCGTAAACTCAAGGCTCAGAACAGCCCTCGGCATAAAACCGGCACGGGCATTTTTTACTATGTCGGAACATATACAAGGTGAAGCCGTTGAATTTTGTGAGTTTTGGTTCGGCTCAACTCATGCGCCCCGGTCTTATTCGTGGGTATTTCCGACATCGGAAGGGATCTCTACAGGTACAGGCGCTTTTGAACAGGGTCAGGTCAAAGCCCTATTTGAAAGGTTCAAGAAACGAAAGGGGATCAAAGCGGAAGGTAATAAGAGGATATACAAGGTGCCTATTTGGGAAGGTAATTTATATAACAAAGGGAAGGTCATCTTTGCCGGAGATTCAGCAGGTCATGTATTGCCATTGACATATGAAGGCATATATTATGCAATGAAGGCAGGAGAATTTGCTGCAAGGTCGATAATTGAAGAAAAAGTCGGTCAATATAAGAAGATGTGGAAAGCGAGGTTTCTAAAGCGGTTTATCCTTATGGAAAGACTCAGAGATTATTTTTTGAAGAACGATTACTCTGCCGAGAGACTTGTTGCCCTTCATAGGAGGCCGGAGATTCAGGAGGTTTCATTGAGGCTTTGGCTCAGCAAAGACAGCAGTAAGGAAGGCCTTGTTAATTACATAAAACTGTTCAGGAAATTTCTGACTTGAGCTTAAAAAGATTTTTTATTTATTCAGCTGTATTCCACGCTTTTATTATTGCGGTAATTCTGCTGACTATCCCCGTGGCAAAAGAAAAAAGAAAGGGAGATGAATTTATGACGAATCTTGTTTCTCCCGATGAAATCGCGGAAAAGCCTCGTATCGTGCCTGTTCCAAAGATGAGACCTGTCCCTCGTTCTCTGCCGCGCGCTCGGCAACGCGCAATGCCGAGGCCTGCCGTCCCCGCGCCGACTATAAAAGAACATGCAATAAACTCGTATGAAAGGGGCGGTCCTTTGTCGCAACCTCCTACAGCTCAGGCTCCTTCATCCCCTGCCTCCCAGGGCCGTAACAAAGAAGAAAGGCCTGAGAGCAGAGGCGGAAACATGTCAAAGCCTCAGAGTGCGGGCCCTTCTTTGAAGGACAAACTTTTCGACAAAAAAATTATCGGTGATATCGCGAAACAAAGCATTGAAAAATATGAAAAGGAAAACAAAGACAAAACCTTTACATTCAATGCAAAAGAATATAAATTTCTGATTTACAACCGAAGGCTGAAAGAGCGTATAGAGAGCGTCTGGGAATATCCGCGTGAAGCCGCTGAAAAGGGGATTTACGGAGACCTGATCATAAAATTCACTATAACGAAAAACGGCAGTCTTGGAGCGGTTGAAATTGTCAGGACATCAGGACATAAAAACCTCGATGACGCTGCAATAAAAGCGCTGAAAGATGCTGCACCATACTGGCCTTTGCCGGATGAATGGAATGTGGACGCCTATCCAATAGAAGGACATTTTGTTTATACTGTTTACGGATATGGCATCATGTGACAAACAAGGATTCGAGGATTCCAGTGATTCAAAAGAACGTCTTAAATACCGGAACCCTTAAAACCAGGTATCTTAACCCCGACTTTTTATGCCACCGAGACTTTATCTAAAAGTGGGAGATATTGTAAGACACTTACGCTATAGCGCCTGGGGCGATGGTGAGGTGGTCGAAGAAAAACACTCCACCCTGCCGGGTGGACTATGTCTGGTACGAATACTTTTTGAAGACGGTACAGAAAGGTCCTTTATAAACGATCTTGATAACACATGTTGCTGTTATTATGCAGGAATTAAGATAAACAGGTAGATAGGCAGATTTTAAGAATAAGGTTAAGTTTATAATGTAACATACTATTATAAAAGAATTTTCTTGACAAAAATCTCATCCAGTGCTTTAATCTCTCTATGCGTCCTTTAACCTGTCTTATTGAGAAGGAGAAGACCTCTATTCTGGTGGTGGACGATGTCCAGTCAAATCTTGAACTAATGGAAGCAGTATTTACCAAGGAAGGGTTCAAAGTTTACACAGCCCTCAACTCGTTAGTCGCTCTTGATATATTCAGAAAATATCCTATCGATCTTGCTCTGCTTGATGTAATGATGCCGGTCACCGATGGATTTAAACTCTGCAGAAACCTGAAGGAAATATCGGGAAAACGTTTTTTCCCTATTATACTGCTTACAGCTCTTACTGACAGGCAGTCCAAAATTAAGGGCATCGAATCAGGAGCGGACGATTTTATCAGTAAGCCCTTTGACCCCACTGAACTCAACCTGAAAATAAAATCATTACTGAATCTGAAGACATTGAATGAGGAGCTTGACCATTCGGAAAATATCATTTTGACTCTTGCAGTTGCTATGGAGTCAAGAGATCCCTATACAAAGGGGCACTCAGCGAGAGTAAGTAAACTCTCGGCAGATTTCGTGGCCTTTCTCAGTCTCCCGGAGGACGATAGAAAGGAGATGAAGAAGGCCGGAATCCTTCACGATATAGGAAAGATATGCCTGAGTGAATCATTACTCCGTAAACCCGGATCGCTGACAAAGGAAGAAGTGGAGATGATCAAGACCCATACCGTACTCGGAGAGAAATTGTGCAAGCCCCTTTTTTCTATGAGAAAAATACTGCCTGCAATAAGGCACCATCACGAACGATGGGACGGGACTGGGTTTCCCGATGGCCTCGCAGGGCAGGATATCCCGATCATGGCAAGGATCCTTGCGATTACAGACTCCTTTGATGCCATGGTATCGGTACGTCCATATCGTGATCGGCGATCTGTATCGGTCTCCCTCGAAACTATAGAATCGGAGCGGTACAGCGGACAGTGGGACTCCGAATTGGTCGGATATTTTCTCGAAATGATGCATCCCTTAACGAAGAAGGGCCATAGAGTAAATGCTTAAATTAGCCATCATAGGAGGGAACATAGGCGCCAGTGCCCTCATTTCCCTCCTTCGGGGAGACACATTTAACAAGCTCAACCTTATCGGGATTTACGAGAACAATCAGGACTCCCCGGGGGTTATCCTTGCCAGAAAATGGAATATCCCGGTTTTTGAGGACATCATATCTCTCTGCTCTTCAAATCCGGAAATAGTCATCAATGTGGCCGGGAACGTTGCCCTCAGTAATGAAATACGGACGGTCTCGGGGAATAGAATAGAAGTCGTGGAAGGCGCCGGTGCAAGTCTTCTCTGGGAGATTATCGAGAAACAAAAAAAGGCAAGGTTAGAGGCTTTCAAGACAATAGAGAACCAGAAGACCATTTGCAGTTTCTTATCAAAATTCTGCGGCACGGATCAGCACACCGATTTTTTAGGTTTCGCACTCGAAAAAGCAATTGACCTAATAGAAGCCCCCGCAGGCAGTTTAGCAGTCTATGAAAATGGAGACATGAGACTCGCTGTATCCAAGGGTTTAAGTAAAAAGTTTACAGAGAACAAGTCCTGGAACATAATGCCGGGCGGCCTTACCGATATTATTATCAAAGACAAAGAGATAATCGCCATTCACGATACTTCAAAGGCGGATTATACGAAAAATAACCCTGCACTCATAAGTGAAAAGATAAGGGCGTTGCTTGCATGCCCCATCCCGGTAAGAGATGAAGTTGCCGGCATCTTATACATAGACGACTTTAAGCCGAGGCAATTTTCTGAGAGACAGAAGACGTCTTTGAACCTTCTTGCCTGCGTGATAGGTGTTTGCATGGAAAGGTTCAAGTTGATCAAGGGAACAGAAGACAAAAAATGGGAACTCGAAAGTCTGAAACAGACCCTTGAGAAGAAGGTGATAGAGAGAACAGAGGCCCTCGAGAGAATAAACAGCGAACTTGAATATGCCAACCAGCTTAAAAGTCGTTTTATTGCTAATATGAGCCACGAACTGAGAACGCCTCTTAATTCGATTCTCGGCTTCTCCGATGTCCTCCTCGACAAGACATTCGGCAGCCTTACAGAAAATCAGGAACGATATTTAAGAAATATCCACGTCTCCGGAAAGCATCTTCTGGAACTTATCAACAATGTTCTTGATATCGCAAAGATCGAGGCCGGAAAATTCGAAATGGTTTATGAGACATTCCACGTTGAAGACATAATCAGCGAGGTAATCAACATCATGAAATCTCTGGCAGAGAACAAATTTATAGAGATTTTCGTCTCGATCGGCGAGGGCGTCAGCACTATTACCGCAGACAAGGTAAAACTGAAACAGATCCTTTATAATCTTCTTTCCAATGCGATCAAGTTCACACCAGAGGGCGGCACAATCAAAGTAACTGTCGACAAGGAAATATACTCAGACAAGGGGCAACCTGTCCGGTTATCGGGTCCGGAATCTATGAGATTTTCCATCAAGGACACCGGAATCGGTATCGTACCTGAAGACAGAGAAAAGATCTTCGATGAGTTCGAACAGTCAATCACGTCTCTCTCCAATAAATACGGCGGTGCGGGTCTCGGCCTTGCGCTGACAAAGAAGCTTGTTGAGCTGCACGGCGGAAAGATTACCGTTGAAAGCGAACTCGGCCAAGGGAGTACGTTTACGTTCCTCGTCCCTAGTGCATCACCCGTTGCAGAGATTCCAGGCACAGAAAATATCGAAGCCGTTGATTTCAGTTTTCCCTGGATGAAGGAAGGGTCACCGCTGATCCTTGTTGTTGAAGACGACCTCGCTACTACCGAGCTTCTTACCCTACATCTCACGCAGGCAGGGTATAAGGTCTGCCATGCGTTTAACGGAGAAGAAGCCATTGAGAAGGCGAATGCCCTTCAACCCTTTGCCATCACCCTGGATATCCTTCTTCCCAAAAAAGACGGCTGGGAAGTTTTACAACAACTTAAGAGTGATCAAAGGACCGCAGATATACCGGTAATCATACATTCCATAGTGGACAACAGAGATCTGGCCTTTGCGCTCGGGGCTACCGATTACCTTTTGAAACCCCTTGAAAAAGAGGCCCTCTTTGCAAAGCTTGAAGAGATGATGGTTGCCAAAGGGAAGAAAGTGCTGCCTATCTCTGTTTTGATTATCGAATCGGAAGATGAAGTAACAAATACCCTTAAAGAGATATTTGAACCCCAGGGTTTTCTCATTTATACTGCACAGAATGGTCAAAGAGGGATAGAGCTTGCAACTGCATTAAGGCCTGCAGTGATCCTCCTGGATTTGACTTTGGCCGACATGATAGGGTTTGATGTGATTAAGGAGATAAAGGAGAACCCCTCGACAAAGGACATCCCCATATTTATGCTGACCGAACGAGATATTTCTGTTGAAAACAGGATAGCCCTTGTAGGGAAAATAGAGAGGATTGTCCAGAAATACTCCTTCGATACAAAGGAATTAATAGGGCATATAAAAGAACTGGAAATGCTTTATCCGAGGAGGGCAGGATTAATAGATGAGCTTACCGGCATATTCAGCCACCGGTATTTCCAGATACGGCTCGCACAGGAAGTCGATAGGGCAACAAGATATAAACTCCCTCTGAACCTCCTGCTGATAGACCTGGATTTCTTCAGTGAGTATGTAAAGAAGCACGGTGAACAGAACGGCAATATTACCCTTACAAAGATTGCCGACCTCCTCAGAAAAAACATAAGGGGCTCTGATGTTGTCGTGCGCTATGGAGGGGATTCCTTTGCGGTCATACTGCCTAACACCGTCATCACATCTGCCCTTTCGATGAGCAACAGGTTTAATGCGATAATAAAGAACTACCCGTTTATTTATGAAGATTCAAAGCCAACGGGACATATAACCGCGAGCATCGGCTTGACCTTTCTCGACGGCCAATCGACGGAAGAATTCATATTATGCGCAGAAAAGGCTTTATCCCAGGCCCTCAGTAAAGGAGGGAACAGGGTTGAGATCTATTCAAAGGAAGAGAGTGCAAGAGAGACAGCCGAGCAGTTCTGATTCTTTTTACGATACATTCGAAAGTCCCATAGGAACTCTTTATCTTATAGTTGCCGGCAAGGTCCTCAGGAGAATTGATTTTAAAAAGCCGGACCAGATTCCTCGAAAGGATATCGCTTCCCATCTCATCAAAAAAGAACTCAAGGAGTATTTCGAACATGGCAAGGATGAATTCACCCAGAAGATCGACCCCGTAAACGGAACGGAATTCGAAAAAAATGTATGGCTTAGCCTCAGAGAAATCCCTTTTGGAGAAACGAGGACCTACAAATGGCTTGCTGAAAAGATCGGAAAGCCGAATGCCTCAAGGGCTGTCGGACAGGCTCTCGGTAAAAATCCCCTGCCTGTTATCCTTCCATGCCATCGCATCATCGAATCCGACGGTTCACTCGGAGGTTATTCAGGAGGGGTTGATATTAAGAGAAGGCTGCTTGATATGGAATACTATATGAAATTGGAAAAGAACGGACTATGCACATGGATGAAATAATCGTTTTCATAACCGCTCCCAATGAAGATGAGGCTGCAAAGATTGCAACTGCCGTTGTCGAGAAGGGGCTCGCGGGTTGTGTCAACATAATAAAAAACATCCGCTCTGTCTATAAATGGGAAGGAAAGATTGAGGACGAGGACGAGGTATTTATGATCGTAAAGACCCGAAAGGAACTATTTAAATCATTAGCTGGAAAAGTGAAAGAACTCCACAGTTATTCAGTCCCTGAGATCATAGCCCTGCCCATCGTTGAAGGATCAGAAGATTACTTACAATGGCTGCGGAAAGTAACCGGTTAATATAGTCCGGGATGAAAGCTGGGTTTTATCAATTCAATCCAGCCTTTGGCAGGACAAATGAAAATCTGCAAAAGGTTTTGTCTGCGGTAAAAGACGCTGATTTAGAACTTCTTGTCCTCCCGGAGTTTTTTGCAACAGGATATCAGTTTGTCTCAAAAGATGAAGTAGCAGCGCTTTCCGAGGAGATACCGGCGGGATTTACAACAAACTCCCTTTTGGAGCTTTCAAGCCAAAAAGGTATTTACATAGTGGCCGGCATTGCTGAAAGAGACAAAGATAATTTTTTTAACAGCGCTGTCATTACCGGTCCTGCCGGACTCATCGGGGTTTATCGGAAGACCCATCTTTTTTATGAAGAAAAACTTTATTTCGTTCCAGGCGATACGGGATTCAAGGTCTGGGATACAAAGATAGGCCGGATCGGCATCATGATATGTTTCGATTGGTTCTTTCCCGAATCAATGAGAACGCTTGCGCTCTCGGGAGCTGATATTGTCGCGCACCCCTCGAATCTGGTTCTGCCTTATTGCCCTCAGGCCATGCCTGTAAGGTGTCTTGAGAACAGAGTTTTCGCCATAACCGCGAACAGGACAGGGGAGGAAAAAAGAAATGGGAAGTCCTTACGGTTTATCGGGCAAAGCCTCATTGCTTCACCTGAAGGGAAGGTCATGATTAAGGCGCCGGAAGATGATGAAGCACTGTTGATTGTGGAGATCGATCCGGAGGCGGCGCGAAACAAATCATTGAACCCTCTGAACAATGTCTTTGATGACAGAAGACCTGAAATGTATTTGAGCCTGACAGAAAAGAAAATAAAATAGGCATCCGGATGAATTCTTTTATCTGGCCTGAAAATATCAGTGAGGCAAAGGCCGCTCAGATGTCCCTGGAAGGCAGAGTAACTATAGTCCCTTATATGAAAAAACCAATATTTGTTGCAGGAGTAGATGCATCATTTATCGGAGATAAGGTTATCGGAGTTGCCTGTCTTTTTAAGTATCCCGAATTGATTCCAATAGAAGATGCATACGCGGTCATGAAGGTTTCATTTCCGTACATACCGGGCTTTTTATCATTCAGAGAAGGTCCTGCGATCATCGAAGCGCTCAACAGACTGAAAACTAAACCCGATTTAATTCTTTGTGACGGTCAGGGGATAGCTCATCCCAAAAGGCTTGGCATTGCGTCCCATATAGGCATACTGATTGATATCCCGACTATAGGATGCGCAAAATCAAGATTGATCGGAAAATACAAAGAACCAAAATCCAAAAAGGGAGAATGGACCCAACTGGAACATAAGGGAGAAATTATTGGGGCCGTTTTGAGGACGAGGGACTATGTCAAACCTGTCTTCGTTTCCCCCGGCCACAGGACTGATTTAAAGACTTCCATAAAAATCGTGCTCGCTTGCACCGGGAAGTTCAGGATTCCTGAGCCGGTAAGGAGAGCAGATTCCATATCGAAAAAAATAAAGAAAGAAAAGTTGGATTGAGTTTAATTTTCTGCTTCTCTATTTAACAATTGCAAAGCCCTCTCGTGAAGTCTCTTGTTTCCCGATACAAGGAGAGGCGAAGATTTCTTAAGGCCGGCTTCTATTCCCTCGATTCCGGTCCCTTTCATATCTGTAAATATGCCTCCCGCCTCCTTTACCAATAACCAGCCGGCTGCAAAGTCAAAACTCCTCGAAGGGGATGGATTGGCAAAAACACTGATCGCCCCGCACGCGAGGTATGAAAGATCAAGCGCTGTGGACCCGAGGCATCGTGTCTTTCTCGATTCCGACAAAAGGGAAATTAGCCGGGGGACATCTTTGCGGGGGTTCTGTGCTTCATATGAAATAAGATAAAAAACATCATCCGTCTGAGCGTGTATCTTTTCACCGTTCAAGAACGCGCCTTTCCCCCTCTCAGCCACGAACTCATCTCCATTGATAAGGTTCACAACATAGGCAAGTTCAATATCTCCAATCGTATGGCCGTCCATAACTGCGATGGAAGTGCAATAAAAAGGGATACCCGAAACAGCATTCCTGCTGCCGTCAACAGGGTCTATTAGTACTTTCTTGCCGCCGCCTCTTATGTCCTTATGCCCGGCCTCTTCAGAGATGATAGTCAGCGCGTCTCCTGATTCTTCGAGAGCCGAGAGAATAATGTCTTCTGCCTTTTTGTCTATCACATAGGTTTTATCCCCGGCTGCTCCGATGCCGATGGCAGTCTTGTTTATCTTTTTTGTTGAATGGAATTCTTTGAGAAGCCTCTGCCCGATAGTTCTTAATAGTTCAATTTTCATATAAAATTTATTTTACCAAAAAACACAGATATGGAAACAACAATGCCGTGCTCCCGACAGAAAGGCTTCGCGGTATGATAAAGGAGAGAATCTGTGAATTCTATTATGAGATAGTTAATGCAAAGGAGATATTAACGTTTTTTTCTTATTTCAGATATTATCTCCCTTATATCGGTATCTTTAAGCCACTGGTCTCGCTCTTTGGTATAATCTCCCCGTCCGGTTTCAAACTGCTGCAGGAAGCGTACCATTCCAAGCGGTCCCAGTTTCTTTGCGACTGCTTCCAGACCCGCCTTTCGTATGACAGCCGGGTTCATCGTTAACGTAGTCATTTAATCACCTCCATCACCCACCGTAGCGGGTTTGCTACCTTCACTTTCAGCGTTCTTTTGTTCTTCGCTGCTTTGCTCAACAAATTGTCGTCTGTTGTAAGAAGTATCTCTGCCTTTGCTTTTTCTGCGCATGCTACGTGTAATGCATCGAGCGTTTTCAGCCCCAATTTCTTAATTTCAATAGCGCGCTTTTCAACTACCGCATCGATCTTAACGTGCGCATCGCGGACGGTTGAAAGAATCTGTACCATGAGCCGTTTGTCATCATCGGGCATTTTAGAAATTTCGTAATCTATTGCATCACTTCCTATTACGCTCCAACCAACCGTTCGGCTATGATTAAGAATAGAAAGGATCGCTTCTGCCTCCAGATGAATCCTGCTCTGCATTTGATCATCGAATGGCCGATTAAGACAGCACACATCGAAATAAATTCTCATATGAATAATATTATCAGACGGGTACGATAGCTGCAAGACGTATTGGAAACCATGCCGAAGCGAACCTCTCCCAAAAAACTTTCCCCTGTCTACTTACCGCACAATCTATGCCCTTTTGAGAAGAGCTGACCCTATAGACTCTTTATTGAATGGAATTCTTTGAGAAGCCTCTGCCCGATAGTTCTTAATAGTTCAATTTTCATATAAAATTTATTTTACCAAAAAACACGACTACAGAAACAATAATCGGGAATATCGGCAGCAAAAGCTTACCGGTTCTTTTCAGCGAACTATACCTTTTGCATATTCCGGTGACCTGCCACCCATTCTGACGAGAGGCAGCCACGGGGTTGCAGGGAAGAGATGCGAATATTTTGATATCGTGAATATGGTTGGTCCGCCTCTAAATACGCACAGTCTGTATGTGGATAGTATCTACAAGCCAATACTTTCAGAAAATCGAAACTCCAGCAATAGTCCACCGCGCTATACGTAACAAAACCTACTTTTTCTTTTAGTTTCAGTTGGTTATATGCTGTTGTCTATTATCCCTTTTTTGTCCCACTCAAAGCTATCATCTCTTATTGGCTGTGTCCTTTGCAGTACAACGTTAATGGCTTTATAGTAGTCCCGCTGCACTTTGAGATTGGAGACTCTACAATAGCACTGCGTTGTAGTGATCCGGCTGTGGCCCAGTAAATCCTGTATGGTAACGAGATCGGCATCTGCATTCAATAACTGTGTTGCCATAGTGTGCCTCAAGTGATGACAGGATACCGCTATCCCCGCTCTCTGTGCATAGTGTTCGATCCTCTTTTGAATGCCGCGAACTGATATCGGCTTCCCCCTAAGCGGCCCCTTTTGCACTAAGAACAACCTTTTCTCCTTCGACCATCTACGTTTATCCATATAAGTTTTTAAGGTACTCAGAGCGTCATCGCTGAGATAGACAACTCTGTCCTTGCTGCCTTTCCCATTGAAGACATAAAGCTGTCTGCTGCGATACTCTATCGCATCTGCTGTCAGTCGCGCAACCTCTTCAACCCGCAGACCGCATCTGAGCATTAGCATGAACATGGCCCGATCTCTGGTATCGCTGATTTCGTTGAAGAGTGCTGCAACCTGCTGGTCTCTGAGATGTTTGGGCAGCGGCCGCGGTAACCGAAGCCTGTATTTCTTTTTGACGGGGTTGGCAATAGGCATTCTCTCCTCTTCTATAAGATAATCATAAAAGGTATGGATGCAGCCGAAATGACAATTGATGGTCTTTGGTTTCTTCCTCCTTCTCAAGAGATGGTCCATATAGGCGTCCGTTTCTTTAGACGTTGCCCGCTCTATAGGAATCCGCAGCCAGGCACTGAAATGACCAAGGATATTGACGTAGTTTTTCACGGTGTGCACCGAATAGTTCCTCCGCTTCAGAAATCTCCGGTATCTCGCAATCAGCTCAGTAGGCTCCATCAATGCCTCCTTGCTCGATAATCGCCATGGCACGGAAGTACTCCTCCTCCCGGCTTTTATCGGTAAGGCGAGCATACCGCCGGGTCATCTCTATATCGCGATGGCCCAACAAGAGCTGGAGACATTCCAGGCGCATGCCCGCGTTCAGCAGTTCACTCGCAAAGGTATGTCTCATGCTGTGGATCGTGTAACCTTTATGCTGCAGCCCTGCAGCACATATATACTTCACAAAAATATTGCGGGCTTGAGTGTACCCTAAATGTCTATGCTGTAGACCGGGGAATAGATACTCGCTTTGATGTTTTCTTTTTCTAAGCCAGAGCCTTAAGGCCATTAAAGCATCGTCGCTGAGATAGACCACTCGTCCAAGGCAGTTCTTTTCCCCCTCATAAATGTGTATCTTTCTTTCCCTAACATCCAAGTCTCTTACATTCAGGCGAAGAACTTCGCCGATTCTCATGCCTGTTCGTAAGAGCACGAGTATCAGGGCACGGTCACGTATCTCTTTAATAGCACCAAGAAACTTTCTTACATTGCCCGGTGCAATAGCTCTTGGCAGGAAATCAGGCACTTTGAGTTTGATCTTACGTTTGAGTATACGTTCGCCAACGATATCCTGATCGATCAGAAACCGCAGGAAAGCAAAGAGGCAATGAAGCCTTGTCCTTACCGTCGTGACCTTCAGCCCTCGATCCTGTTCGTGTTCGACAAATCTCTCAAGATCGTCACTGACTACATCTTGAAGTTGGCTCTTCCCTATGCTGGCATAGAAAGTGAGAAAGGAACTCACAGCGTGGAGACTGCTCTCAAGAGTGCTTGGCTTGTGATTCATTCTCCACTTGTGGCGCATGTAGCTCTCGCAGGCCTCTTTGCCGGGAAACTCCATTGCAGAAATCTTCTGAAGAATACGATCAATATAAGAGCTTGCTACATCCTGATAACTTATTACTTCGATTTCACTGCTGTGTGGTCTGCTGACAATCGGTCTTGCCTGGGTCATTGATCCTCCTCTTCCTTTTTGAAAAAGCAGGCTTGATCATGACCCTTGGTGGTCCTAAGAATCAATCAATTTTGTTACGTATAGCACTCGGAATAAAACACCATCGGAAAAACCTGAGGGCGCGTGTTTCAGCCACAAAGTCTGATTTTCAATATGATCGTGAGAGTATCAGTTTCGGATTGAAAGAAAGATATCCATCTTACGTCTTTCACTTCTAAGTGGTAAACCCGAGATACAACAGCACTGCGTCTTTAGCCATACGTTGCTACTATTGTCGAAAGTCTGCCAGCGGTAGATTAACCAGCAATCCTTTTACTGTTTGGCATTTGTGCGAGGAGTAAGCATGGCTATTTGGAAGCCAAACAGGACGACTATTGCGTAAAACAACTTCACCCCTGCTTCCAAAAGTACTCTCTCTATTCAATTCTTCTTTTACGCATAACTTCTCAATCGCAATATATAAAACTCGCAACCAGTGATAGATTATTTTGCTCCTGCCCTGATAAGCAGTTCCTTTACCTCTTTGTGGCCATTCTGGTCAGCCGCAAACAACGCGGTTGAGCCGTCATTCGCTTTAGCATTTACGTCGGCACCCTTAGCGAGCAGCAACTCCACAACCTCTTTGTGGCCTTCCGCGGAAGCCATCATCAACGCCGTTCCGCCGTTCTGCCATTTCGCATTGACGTCGGCACCCTTAGCGAGCAGCAATTCCACGACCTCTTTGTGCCCCTTCTGGGCAGCTACAAACAATGCGATTGAGCCGTCATTCCTCTTAGCATTGACGTCGGCGCCTTTAGCGAGCAGCAACTCCACGACCTCTTTGTGGCCTTCCGTTGAAGCTATCATCAATGCGGTTGAGCCGTCATTCGCTTTAGCACTGACATCGGCACCCTTAGCGAGCAGCAACTCCACGACCTCTTTGTGCCCCTTCTGGGCAGCTACAAACAATGCGATTGAGCCGTCATTCCTCTTAGCATTGACGTCGGCGCCTTTAGCGAGCAGCAACTCCACGACCTCTTTGTGGCCTCCCGCGGAAGCTATCATCAACACGGTTGAACCGTCATTCGCTTTAGCATTGACATCGGCACCCTTAGCGAGCAGCAACTCCACGACCTCTTTGTGGCCATTCCGGGAAGCCATAAACAACGCCGTTCCGCCGTCATTCGCTTTAGCGTTAACGTCGGCACCCTTAGCGAGCAGCAACTCCACGACCTCTTTGTGGCCATTCCGGGAAGCCATAAACAACGCCGTTCCGCCGTTTCGCCATTTAGCATTGACGTCGGCACCTTTAGCGAGCAGCAACTCCACGACCTCTTTGTGGCCTCCCGCGGAAGCTATCATCAACACGGTTGAACCGTCATTCGCTTTAGCATTGACGTCGGCACCTTTAGCGAGCAGCAACTCCACGACCTCTTTGTGGCCTCCCGCGGAAGCTATCATCAACGCGGTTGAGCCGTCATTCGCTTTAGCATTGACATCGGCACCCTTAGCGATAAGATCTTTAATCTCAAGCAAATCGCCGTTTAGTGCTGCTTTGAGGAAATCTTCATTCACACCAGCAATGGCAACAGTTGCCCACAAAGCGAAGACCACTATCAACCCCACTACCATACCAAACGTCTTGATCAGGCTGCTCATCTTTACATGCATATAAGGTCTCCTTTAAAAACTAAGGTGAGTTATTATTAGCAAAGGCCACTTTCTTTTGCAAGTAAAAATTACCGCCATGCAAAGGCTGTAGGCGATACCTATGGATGTATGCCTGAAAAGGATAACAGCTGTTTGGGGCTGCAGATTCTCGGTCTGTTTTTACGTAATATACGGGGATGTTTTTCACAAAAAAAGGCGGCGTTTTATTGATTAACGGTCGAAAGTTTTATATAAACTCTTGCTTTCGAAGCTCAAGATTATAGGGAGGATTCAACGGCAGCGCCAATTCTCCGATTATGAGGAGTAGAAACGGAAAGAAACAGATTCAGGATATCGAAATTGACGTGGTGTACAAGAAGGAGTCCTTTTTTGAACCCTCTATTCTCCTGTCGCGTCTTCACCATCAGAAAAGACCTCTTCATGTAAAGCAGTAAACTTAGCATGAACTTTATCCAGGTCAACTTGCGACGCACTTGGCAACACAGAAAAAGCTCCGCGCAGGCAAAAGATCATCGACTCAATTGCGGTGAGGAGTATTCCCTCCAAGCCCGCATCACTGGGGCCGTAGCAGAATCCGGTCACGTTTCCATCTGAGTCCACTACCAATGCAACTTTCCAAGTCACGAACGTTCACGTGCACGGTCCCGCTGAACACAGAGTATGCACTATGGTAGAAGTCCGCCAACTCAGCCCGTTCGGCAAACCACTGCGTTTTGAGTTCCCGGATATCGTTGTCATCAATATTCTGCTTGATGGTGGCGAGCAAACTATCAAGCGTTGGATTCCCCAGCGCCGACTTTACGGAGTCGCTCAAGAGCTTGAACTTATTTATAAACTTCTTACGGTGCACCTCGTCCTCAAGGATATAGGCCCACCCCACCTCTGAATCCTTCGCTATTGCGATCAGCCGGAACATTACTTCCAGCAACGTCCGGAGGAGCGTAGTTGCCTCAGCAGGCATTCCACGTTCACCCAGTACAACAACACCCTGAAAAGTCGTGAGGGCGCGATGAAGAAGACAGGCGATCAGAAGGTGTTGTGCATTGGTGCTCGTTATTCGTGTCGCAAAGATCTCGCGATGCGCCAACTCATTCAACTCCTCCGCGAGACCGAAGGCCTTTGTATGAGCGTGTCGAAACTGTGCGGAAATCTCGCTCATTGCGGGACTCAGGAACCCCTTATCTCTCAAATCAGGCATCGCCCCATCCTGTGAAACTTAATAAGCGTATTCCCATAACAATATCCCATTTATACTAAACATGATTATATCAGAGTTCAAGTGTGTCGAGTTCAAGGAAGGATTCTCCGGACGATTAGAGGTGTCCACGTCCCATTCAGTATAGCACTTGGAAATTAGCAGCCTTGAGGTTGGCTTAGGTTGAGAACTTCGGCTACTATTATTGAGTGTTAGTCAATCAGAAGTAGCAACGATTATGAGGTAAAATGTGGCTAACATTTCTTTATTCTATAAATTCAACCACTACCTCTTTTATATCCCAGAGTGGTTCCAGCTTTTCCTTAATTTCCTCCTTTATTGCAGGGGCAAACTGATGGTGAGGAGGCAGGTCTATTACAACACGTACGATACCGTCCCTTAATTCAACATTTTTTACCAGGTTGGTTCGCTCCAAATCCAACCCTGATAGTGGATTCACGACTTTCCTTAGTCTTTTATGTATCACCTCTTCAGTAGTCGGGTTTTTTTCTTTTACCAGACCATGGCGCTCTTCATAGTTCTGTATGGCTGAACGCAGACCCTCAACAGCAAGAACTGAACAATGAGCCTTAATTTTGGGCAGACCTCCAAGCGCTTCTGAAGCTGTTTTCCAATTAATTTTCTTGGCTTCATCAAGCGTCTTGCCCTTTGCAAGTTCAGTGATGATAGAACCTGTTGCAATGTTTGAAGCACAGCCATAAGATTCAAATTTGATATCATTAATAGTTTTTTTCTCAGGATCAACTTTTATATATACGGAAACCATATCTCCACAAGAAGGACTACCTTCAGTAGCTTTCCCATCGGCATCCTCAATTTGTCCCACATTTCGTGGGTGGCGAAAGTGTTCCAACACTAGTTCACTATAAGGAAATTTCATTTTGTGTCCTCCGTTTTTTCTTTCCCGAGTGGGCTGATTATTCTGAGTTCCTTAACTATCTCAGCCAGTGTTCCGACTATATCGTCAACATCACTCATGGTGTTATAGCGTCCAAAGGTAAAGCGTATTGAGCCATGCGCCCTTTCATGGTCGCCGCCGATACCCATAATGACATGGCTACTTTCAAGAGATCGGCTGAAGCAAGCAGAACCGGTGCTTACGGCAAAACCATACATATCGAGATGCAGGGTAATGGATTCTCCCTCTACAAAATGAAAGGTAATATTGGCATTTTGTGGAAGCCGCTTCCATCGGTGACCATTGAGGGTTGTATTCGGTATTTCGGCAAGCATGCGGTCAATAATATGATCTCTCATTTCTTGTAGCATCCGGGTTTCTTCCGGGGTCACCAATTCTACTGCTTGAGCAAAACCTACCGCACCCGGTATATTTTCCAGGCCTGCCCTAAGGTCGAATTCCTGGAATCCGCCATCCATCCACTTGACTATGGGTGTACCTTTTCTGATGTACAAGCCGCCAATACCTTTCGGGCCGTGGATTGTATGGGCGGACACAGTGATCAGATCCACCGGTATTTCTTTTACGTTAAGAGGCACTCTGGTAAAGGTATGCGTAGCGTCGCTATGAAAGAGGACTTCTTTCTCCCGACAGATACGGCCTATGCTTTCAATATCCTGTATGGTACCTATTTCCTGATTGGCGTGCTGAATGGAAACCAGGATGGTATTATCCGTTATAGAACCTTTAAGCTGATCAAGATCCACGAAACCATCATTATCTACATTAAGATAAGTTATTTGGAAGCCCTGTTTTTCCAGCGTTCTTGCACAATGAAGTACGGAGAAATCTTCAATTCTTGAAACTATTATATGCGTGCCTTTTTTCTTCCCAAGTGCCAAAGCTATGCCTTTAAGAGCAAAATTTGAAGATTCAGTGCTTCCCGAGGTAAAAATGAATTCTTCCTGATTTGCATTTAAAGAAGTACTGAGGTCATTACGAACTTTATCCAGGGTCTCCCTGGCTTCAATCCCCTCGGAATAGGCAAATTCCGAGGTAGCAACTGCATAATTCTCGAAGAAGTAAGGTTTCATCGCCTCTAACACTCGTTCATCGACACGAGTAGCGGCAGCATTATCTAAATATACACGTCTGCTTTGCATATTTTTTCTTCCCTTAGATGAAGAGCGTTATCGTTGAATCTCTTGCCTCGCTCACATAAGTGCCGACTGCACAGTAATCAGATATAAGATCCTCACGCAGATCTTCTTTCTTTATTCCCATAATTTCCATAGTCATGTCACAAGCAAGTATTTTGCCGCCGAGTTCCTTGAAGTCCTGCAGAAGCCGTTCCAGAGAAGCTACACCGACCTTTTTCATCTTTAACTTTACCATCAGCTTACCTAACCCGAACATGTTCATCTTAGACAATGGTCCTTTTTCAAGTGCGCCTTTTTTCAAACGTTGAAGGCCCCAAAATGTAAAAAAGATTGATGCTTCCATCCCCATAGCTAACGACCCATTTGCAATAATTAAGGCACTATAGACTTTGTCCATATCGCCGCTATGTACTATTATAGTTGTTTTATCCGCCATGTCTATCCTCCTATCGGCGTATTCTTATTCTCCATACTCCATCTTTCTCTTGAATATCAAGCAACTCCAGTCCCAGAGCCTTAACTGCCATCGGTATCTCTTTCTTGGACGATGGATGAGTACCAATGACCTCTACGATATCACCTGATTTTGCTTTCCTTAGGGCTTTGCGAGTTTCCACCAAGGGAATCGGGCAGGTTTCCCCGGTACAATCTACTAGTATATCGGCCATTTCACATCACCTCCTGATACAGTCTTCTGTTTTAAATATAATTAAGATCTTTCTGGAATGCAATCCTAATACTGTGAGCGGTGATAGGTTCACCAAACAGCAAATTTTCGGGTTAACCCATATGGGTGATTTACAAAAGATTGTTATCAACTGCTATAGTATTTACATTAGGATATCCTCTTGGAAAACCTGAATTGCATACTACATGTCACAATTTAACTCAGAAGAATAGTAAAAAGCGTCTGCATCTGTTATGTAAAGCTGTAAAACTGTGTGAGCTTTGTAACTTCTCATTTGACATAAAAAAACTTTTTATTAGGAGTGGGACCCTGTCACTGTCTTCTTTTCTATGAGCATCTTCTATTAGAGGGTAGGGTAAGGATAGGGCCCAACGAGGGGATATCTGTGAATGGAGTGCAGCGGAGATGAGCAGTGAATAGGATCGACACCAATATGCTGATGAAAATAAAGAGATCGCTGCTGACTTGTCTTGAGCAGCTGGAAAATGAAGCCATAATACTTATTGATGCAGAAGGAAAGCACTGGGTCAATGATTTGGCGAGAAAAATTATTGCTCAAAGAGGGCTAGCCGTCGAAGAGTTCACAGAATGGATCAAGCTCGGTTCATCTCACCTGCAAGACATCTCATACCACGACATCTGTGTCCATCTGTGCAGGTTGCCGAATAAAGAAGTGATTTCGATTCTCAAGCCTGAGTGTAAAGACCTCGGGACTATAAAAGATGTCAATCTTACCGAGAAACAGAAAGAAATCTTGCGTTACGTTTTGGTTGGGTTTACGAACAAAGAAATAGCATATAGAATGAACCTAAGTCCCAGTACGATCAATACCCACCTTGACAATATTTACTCGAAGCTTGGGTGCTCGTATAGGCTTGAAGCTTCGCTTATTGCGCTCAAAAATGGTCTTTTTCTTCATTCTCGTAAGATTCTGTCAAAAGAAAAGAGTTAAATGCAAGTAATGTAGGGTGGTCACTTGTGGAGGACCCCTTGCATTATCTCCGGGAGGCGTTCGATATCATCTCATGGACATACATAAAATAGATACAACATTATCTTGGCTGCAGAAAAATGTGGCGACCCAAGCCGGCGCTTATCTTTCTATCTATGGATCCGATGGGACTGCAATTCTTACGCCTGTCAATGAGAATAGCTTCCTTTCACATATCCGCTCCACTCCGATGGGAAAGGGGACATATGAAGCTTTCATTAGAAAGAACATTGCCGAGTCTATTAAAAGCAACGACGTTTCCATTGTTATGGGTCCTGCAAAAGAATATCATTTCTTCGTCCCTATACCGTCAAATAATTTGGTCTTTGTCCTTGCAGGCGGCGGAACATATCTGTCTTTTCAGGAGTTTGAAACATTTTTTAGAGATGAAGGATATCTCTACGGCCTCAATCTCGAACACCTGAAAGAGTGGAGCATCGAAATCGGAGTTGCTGATCGGGAGAATCTTCTGAAAAAGGCAAGCCATTTAAATTCCATATTTCATCTTTGCATAGGAACCAGCAAGCGCCAGGCCTTCACAGAGAAGAGGCATTGTATGATGAAAATGATGCTGGGGCTTTTGTCTGGTGACGATTTGTGTGTCCGGGAAGAGGAAATTTATGTCCTCTTTTTAGACCTCATGCTCTTCCTGCTTAATGTCGAGGGTGTCTCCGTGGCAATGCACCACAAAGGCAGCTTCACAATAAAGGGTACTGACGGTATGACAGCTGATCGGCTCCGGTACCTGGCGCAGAAGCACAGCGGGACCATCTCGGAGGTTCTGGAGAAAGGCCATCCTGTTCATTCGGAATCTGTCACGAAGATCATGCGCTCGGATTTCGGAGAAGAGATTACCTCGCTTCAAGCATTTCCTCTGCCCTGGAATGAGTGGATTCTATTACTTTTGAACTCGGATATCTGTAGCGAGGACGAAGCTTTAATATACGAGCTATGCCGGATGGCGGGTTTCCTTCTCAGGCTGGCCGCATTGCAGAATTCTCAAATGAAGTGTCTTCAGAATATCGACATCTTGCATGCAGCGACGGCACGAGTTATGTCTGTAAAGGATATGGAAATGCTCTGTGATACCATATTGGATACCTCGATGCGTCTTGTAAGTGCTCAAAGAGGTTCCTGCATGCTTGTTGATAGGGATACGCCCGACCTCACAATTAAGGCATCGCGGGGAATCCATAAACGGATATTGGATGAACTCCGGATACGGGCCGGTGAAGGCATCGCGGGTAGGGTATTCAGTGAAGGTGAGCCCCTGCTCGTGCTTGACATCAAGAAATACAATAAAGTTTTTGCAAAGAAGCGCCCGGAATACACGACAGACTCTTTTATTAGTGTCCCCTTGATATTGGGACAAGAAACAATAGGAGTTTTGAATGTCTCCGATAAAATAACGGGAGAGAGTTTCTCTATAGAAGACCTTTGCCTTCTCCGGTCCTTCGCATCATGTGCGTCGATAGCTCTTGAACGCTCAAATTACTACGAATTCGCCAGGAACATGAAGGACCTATCTATAATTGATCCCCTCACAGAGCTTTTCAATAAACGGTATTTCGATGAAAAGTTTTACAAAGAGATCGAGCGGGCAAAACGTTATGATTTATCTTTCTCTCTCGCTATGATCGATATCGATGATTTCAAGTTATTTAATGACACCGAGGGACACCTTGCCGGCGACGAAGTTCTGAAATGTATCGCACATCATATGAGAGAGTGTCTGCGGATGATAGATGTTGTTGCCCGGTTCGGCGGGGAAGAATTTGTAGTTGTCATGTCGCAGACGACAAAAGAAGAGGCCTTACTTGTTTCAGAGAGAATAAGAACAACCGTCAAACAAGAGATACCCCGCATATGGCGTAATTATCCGAAGGAGCAATTGACCGTAAGTATCGGAATCGCGGCTTTTCCCGACGATGGTGAAGACGGGAAAGAATTGCTGGAGAATGCGGACCGGGCGCTGTACAGGGCAAAACTGGAAGGTAAAGACAGAACAGTCCTATGGGAAGCATGAAGGACATAGATAAAACAAGGGAGCAGAAGTGATGGAGATGAACCAGTGGATTTCCAGGCCGGAAATGTCATGAAAAATGAGCCGCATGCATTAATAGAATGCATCATAAACGGCATATCCGAATCGATTATCGTTATCAGCAACGAGCGCCGAATAAAGTGGATCAATAGGGCGGCCCGTGAGTTTCTCTTTGGCGGTGGCTCCCCTTTGAATGCCGTCCCGTGTTATGAGTGCTTCCACAAAAAGAAGATACCCTGTGATGGAGCAGATTACGACTGTCCGTTGACAAGGTGTTACTTATCTCGTGAGCCGGTGACCGTTGTTCATGAACATTTCAGATTTGACGGACAAAAACGTCTTCTTGAAATTGTATCATCTCCTCTCTGGGACGAGGAAGGTGTTTTTCAGGGAATCATCCAAGTGGCCCGCGATATAACCGAACAAAAGAAGAGTACCGAACAAATTAACTTTTTAGCATCCATAATTCAGACCATTCCGGATGCGGTCTGTTCTATCGACTTGGACGGCATTATACGTACATGGAATAAGGGCGCCGAAAAAATGTTGGGCTATAAAGGGGAGGAACTCCTGGGGAAGCATATTACCACTATTATGCCCAAGAGTGAACTTGATCATTGTCTGACTGTACTAAATACAGAGGGATTTTTCGCAGGCTATGAGTCTGTAAGGATAGCAAAGGATGGGAGGGTTGTGCCTGTAGAAGTTACCGGCATAGCCATAAAAGATAAAGACCGAAAGGTTATAGGCTATGCTTCTATAGCGCGGGATATTACCGAGCGCAAGAGAATGGAAAAAGCTTTAAGGAATAGCGAAGAATATTTTCGGGCGTTGACTGAAAACGCCTCGGATATCATCACTATTGTCGATGCAAATGGAATCATTCTATATAAAAGCCCTTCCAGCGAACGTGTTCTTGGGTATAAGAGGGAGGAATTAATCGGCAAGGACAGCTTTGAGCTGGTTCATCCGGACGATAAATCCACTGCTATGCACGCCTTTGCCGAGAGTCTGCGCAACCCCTGCATTCCCTTCTCTGTGAGGATACGTTTTCTCCATAAAAACGGGACATGGCGTATCCTTGAAGTTGTCGGAGATAACCTTCTTGATAATGCGGCGGTTAAAGGCATAGTCCTCAATAGCCGTGACATTACTGAGCGCGAAAATGCAGCGTGGAAACTGAAAGAAACAACTGAGGAACTGGCACGTTCCAATACCGACTTGCAGCAGTTTGCCTATGCAGCCGCACATGACCTGCAGGAACCCTTGCATATAATCGAGGGCTTTGTAAAATTATTGTCCCGCCGTTACAAAAACAAACTCGATACAAAAGCCGACGAGTTTATTTTATACACTCTTGAGGGCGTGTACAGGATGCAGGAACTTATTAAAGATTTATTGGAATATTCTAAAGTGGGCACAAAAGGGATTGTCTTGAAACCCCTGATTCTTCGCTTGCCTTAAAAAAGGCGCTTTTAAATCTGAAAGCAGCCATTGAAGGAAACAGTGCAATAATCACACATGGGGAGCTTCCGACTGTGATAGTTGATATCCAGCAGATGAGCATCTTGTTCCAGAACCTGATAAGCAATGCAATAAAATTCCACGGCAGCGAGGCGCCGAGGGTTCATATTTCGGCTGTAAGAAAGGAAAATGAGTGGGAATTCTCAGTCAAAGATAATGGGATCGGAATAGACCCAAAAGAAGCTGAAAGGATATTCATTGTGTTTCAGCGCCTTCACCCCAAAGCCGAGTATCCCGGGACAGGCATAGGTCTTGCAACCTGTAAGCGGATAGTCGAACGCCATGGCGGCAGAATTTGGGTGGAACCGGAGCTTATGAAGGGATCGGCCTTTTACTTTACGGTTCCTGATAGATAGAAAAGTTCCTGAGGCTTTCTCACAAAGTAAGTTCGCCTTGAGAGAAAGTTTATATAGTGGTAATATCGGAATTAAGAGGCCAAAGAGATAGAAATGAAAGATGAAAATAAAACGAAAAAGCAGCTTATAGATGAATTAATTGAGCTGCGCACGAAAACCGGCGATGCGAGAGAGTTGAGAAGCATCAGCATGGAACTGGCGATAAGCTTGTCCGAGGTCTTCGACGCATTAAAGAAGATAGCTGCCGGAGATCCTGACGTAAGTATATCGGAAGCATCGGAAGTTGAGTTAATTTCACTGTTAAAGCACATGGTCAATAGCGCAGCAGGGGAGATCAGGGCAATGGTTGATCAATGTCATGAGTTTGCCATAAGCCTGTGTGAGCATTTTGATGTATTGAAAAGGGTCTCCAGGGGAGAGCTTGAGGCAAGGGTTTCGGGAAAATCAAAGATAGAACTATTAGAAGCTCTAAAATATGTGACAAACGAGACGATAGAGAGTATCGATAGGGCAATCACTGAACGTAATAGGTATGAGAAGGTTATAGAAGATCTCCGGCGTCAACACGAGCTAATTTTGAATTCGGCTGGAGAAGGGATACTGGGGTTGAATACATCAGGGAAGCACACCTTTGTTAATCCTGCCGCGGCTAAAATGCTCGGCTACGAAGTTGAAGAACTTATAGGCAAGCATAGCCATACAACCTGGCATCATACGAAAGCGGATGGAAGTCCATTCCCGGAAGAAGAATGCCCGATTTATGCGGTGTATAAGGACGGTGTTGTTCATCATATGGTCGAGGAAGTTTTCTGGAGAAAGGACGGGACCAGTTTCACAGTGGAATGTACCAGTACTCCTATCTTAGAAGGCGGCAATCTTGTCGGCGCAGTCGTAAATTTCAGGAACATCACCAAGCGCAAAATGGCGGACGAACAGATTCGTAACCAGTTACGCCATCTTGCGGCCCTGCGCGACATAGACAGAGCAATCACCTCCAGCCTTGATCTGCAATTCACCCTTAAGGTCGTTCTGGAAGAGGTTACGGCGCAATTGCAGGTCAGCGCTGCCGACGTTCTGCTTTTCAAACCGAACATGAAAACGCTCGAATACGCTGCCGGCCTCGGCTTCCGCACATCTGCCCTCCAGCATACTGAACTGAAGCTCGGCCAAGGCTATGCAGGACGCGCCGCAATTGAGCGCCGTATTATTAAAATTACTGATCTATCCACTGTTGAGAGCGATCTTGCACAGGCGCCGTTGCTAAAGTCTGAAGGGTTCGTCAGTTATTTTGGAGTACCGCTGATCGCTAAAGGGCAGGTAAAAGGTGTTCTGGAAATCTTCCACCGTTCACTATTGAAACCTGACGGAGAATGGCTGGGCTTTCTTGAAGCCTTAGCAGTACAGGCTGCCATCGCTATAGATAACGCAGAACTGTTCAATGAGCTTCAGCGCTCAAACATTGAGCTTACACTTGCATACGATGCAACCATCGAAGGCTGGTCACATGCGCTTGACATGCGTGACAGAGAGACAGAAGGTCATTCTCAACGGGTCACGGAGCTGACTGTAAAAATAGCTCAGGCCATGGGCGTCAGCGATCTTGAACTCGTACATATGCGCAGAGGCGCATTGCTGCATGATATCGGTAAAATGGGAATACCGGACAATATTCTTATGAAGCAGGACAGACTGACCGATGAGGAACAACAATTAATGCGTAATCATACTATGTCCGCCTATGAAATGCTTTCGCAAATTACATTCCTGAGACCGGCCCTCGACATACCTTACTGTCATCACGAGAAATGGAATGGCACAGGTTATCCCCGCGGACTAAAGGCAAAGCAGATTCCCCTTTCTGCCCGCATTTTTGCGGTAGTGGATGTATGGGATGCATTATGTTCTGAACGCCCGTATCGTCCTGCATGGTCTAAAGCGGAAGCAAGGGAATACATAAAGCAGCAGGCCGGCATTCATTTCGATCCGGACGTTGTGAAAATATTTTTAGCAATGGAGTGGTAGCTTTTAGGAGGTGAAAGAAATAGGGAATTGAACAGATATTGAAAATTTATGTTTTACCTGTTTCTGTGAGAAAGTAGTAAGCTTAGATTGCTATATGAAATTGTTCCTTAGAAACGAAAAGGCAAGTTTTCTATGATGCAGCCTTGCTCAATTTATGACGCATAATGCCGATGTACTTGTTGATAGGGTTTGATCTTTGAAGATACGGTATAACGGGAGTTCTGCGGATACCTATTTTTTTTACTTCCCAGAGAAGGTCCTTATTTTCCCTATTATATGAAAGGCCCTTTTGAAAGGAATTGATCGCTTTATGTTTTTTACCCGACGCAAGGTGTGCCCTGCCGAGGTTGAGATAGAATGTAGGTAGATATATCTCCCGCCCGAAGGTCATTTTATCATTCAGCATCTCTATTGCCCTCGCACATGTACCGATACCATAGGAGTAATTTTTATTAACGACTGTCTCAAGACAGCCGTAATAAGAAAGAAGGAAGGGGTCATCAGGATATTTTTTAAGGGCATGCATAAGTATTTCAAGTGCAGCCTTTTTATTTTTTCTCTGAAGCAGGTCTTTTACTTCATCAAGATAATCTGATGGGGTCTTCGATCTTCTGCTCTGCTCTTTTCTGAGTGTTTCGAGAATTGTCTCGTGCTGCCTGTGAATAAGTTCTGAAATTATTTTATCGGAGTCGGGTTTATTCATAATGGTACTGCAGTCTATATTTCTTGTCGATATTATCTTTCCCCCAAGATAAAGATTTGTAGTAATTAATCTATTTGCAGGATTCAGGTCTTCTGTCAGGATCATGTATTTCTTGCCGCTGACAACAACCTTCGTAATTATTTCTTTGAACAGGCTCGACCTAATTTTTATCGCATCTTTTTCTTTCAAATTATACTGTATGATAATTTTTGTAAATTTTACTGTATTTATTTAGTTTACAACTTTTGAGGAAAAAATGTTTTGCGGATGGAAAAAAATTAGGGCAGGTAGAACCTGCCCCCGAATTGCCTCCGGGGTTCGCCTGTCACTACCCAGAGGATATGCGGTGTTTGACCCAACATATAAAAAGCAAAACATATGCCAAAATAGAACTTCTTGATTTATCAAGATTATTGAAATTCTAAGAGATGAGATCTCGGACAATATGACTTATCGTCAGGGCATATTATCCTTATTGCAATTTACGATAAAACGATATTAAAATGCAGTTAATAACACAAAAATCTTTTAAAGTTTGATATATGAGATGCCCTAATTGTGATAATGAATTAGACGAAAAACATATCTGCAGCAAATGCGGGAAGAAGATAACAGTTCCGGAACCGGGGATAGAGGTCGAATACAAAGAGTTTAAGGTATCCGAATTCCTGGAAATACGCCGGAAACAGCAAACATCACTTGATTCAGGAGAAGGGAAAGCAGAAAACAAGGACATTCAAGAACGGAGAAAATATCATTGGATCAGAGGAATTTCGTCGACCGATAACAAACTGTTAATTGTTTCAGTTGCGGTTTTCCTGATTATAGCAGTAAGCATCGGCGCCTTTTACGCTCTGCAATTTCTTCTTAAATAGAGTCTGTCCATAAACTACCGTTTCCTAATTTACGAACAGAAAACTGTCCCGGCAGTGCCGGTACCTGTTCGGATTGTGGTCCTTATACTTCAAAAAGCATGCTGTCGTCATATTTTTCATGATTTCGGACGTGGATATCCCTTTATGCTCCTTTTGTGATCTGCCTTTCGCCTGTCTTCATTGCATCTGCGTTTGCATCTTCGCAAGGAGCGCTCCTGTCATCACACGAATGTTGTAAACAATCACGTTCCAGTACACCTTGGCATCAAATCGCGCCCTTGTCTTCCATTCGCACCGGTACAATTCAAAACCCCTTTTCAGATTCGAGATAACTGCTTCAATGCCGCTGCGCCATTTCTTCAGCCGCGTTTCCATGTTCGCGCTTCTGACGATGTTCTTAAGCGACCCTTTTATCTTATTGAAGACGATGTTGACGATCCCTTTCCCATGCGCTATCCTCGCATTGTCCTTTGAGGCATAGCCGCCGTCAGTCACCATATCACGGGGGATTATCTTATAGTTATCCTTGAGACGATCTATCACTGCCCCATAAAGTGTTGTGTCGGCAGGGTTGCCCTCCAGCACCTTGCAATCAAGTATCAGATTGCTACGGCCTGTCGCAAGGTTTATCTTATGTCCAAATTCTACTTCTCTCCTCCCCTTCACTATGATGTCCGTATGGTCTTCATAGATCGAAAATATCTTCTCTTCGTTCGGCACAGCCTCCCCAAGGATCTCATGTCGCCGGGAGATGTCATATACTTTCTCCGCCTTCGGCAACACGTCTTTCAGTTCTTTCCTTGCCGCCTCTGCAATTATCCAGCCTTCTATCGTTTTGGGCAGTTCTGCTGTTAATGCCCTCTCTGCCTGGTTGATGCTGCTGCGAAGCAGCTTCAGTTGTTTCTTGAATTCCTCTTCCCGTGCCTCTTTAGCTTTGGTGTTATTGATCTTGTAATGGTTCTTCTTAGCCTGTTTCTTGTAGCTCCGTACCTTGATCTCCACTCCACTGGCCTTCAGTTTTTTCAATAGTCGATCTATGGTTTTGATGCAGTCCCATATCAATGAGTTGTTTGTCGGATAATGTATATTTGTCTCTATTACGGTCCCGTCGGTCCGTATGCTTTTGCCGTCTTCAAGCCCTTCGCCTATTGCGGTTTTATTGATCGCTACCATCACCTTATCCAGCGCTTCTCCGCTTATCCGGGATATGTATTTCTGATACGCCTCAAAGGAAAACGGCTTCCGGTCGTCAAGTTTGATAAATACCGCGCACATCCTGGAATCATGTTGCGCATGCTCAAGCTCACGATAGGTCAGGTTTTTCATCTCTTTGTATATCGCCGCCCTCACTATCTGTTCCACTGTCGGCATGTCCTGCCTGCCGAGACTGCTGCTTTCTTTGCCCTTGGTTATGTCATCCTTCACTATTTCGTATATCTCAGGATGCTGGTTCAGTATCGTGTCCATTACAGCCAGTTCCGGATTCAAGGCCCACAGCTCTTTTTCAAATTGCAGTTTCAGTTCCTTCAACAGTTTCAAGGCTTCCTCCACGTTTCTTATTTCCTCTGCAATTTTACCATTTCTCTTTTTGTTTCCAGTAGTTATAATTTATAGACAGACTCTATTTAGTAACCAACTAACGATTATATCTTCATCCTCTTAACCGCATCAGCAACCTTTGCAACTCTGACCATTTCTCTAACATCATGAACGCGGATGATATTTGCTCCATTCATTATGGAAATGGCGATTGCTGCCGCAGTGCCTTCAAGCCTGTCTTCAGGAGGGACACCGCCGAGAATTTTCCCGATGAAGGCCTTTCTTGAAGGACCTATCAGGAGAGGTTTCTCTAACATAGTAAATTCATGCAGGTTGTGGATTATCTCAAGGTTGTGCTCAAATGTCTTGCCAAAGCCTATGCCCGGGTCAATGACTATCTTATCTTCCTTAATACCTGATTTAATGGCGATGTTTATGCTGCCCTTCAAATAATCCATTATCTCAGGTATTAACGCCCTGTAAACGGGGTTCTTCTGCATATTTCTTGGGGCGCCTTTTATGTGCATAATTATCACCGGAACTTTATATCGTGAGACGACTGTCGCCATTCCCGGGTCGGCTCTCAACCCGCTGATATCGTTTACCATCGCCGCACCCGCATCAAGCGATCTTTTTGCAACTTCGGATTTGTATGTATCAATAGAGATCGGGATTTTGCTTTCTTTTGACAAAGCCTCGATAACAGGGAGCACACGTCTTAACTCCTTTGCAACCGGGACAGGCTCTGAGCCCGGCCTTGTTGATTCGCCTCCGATGTCGATAATGTCAGCGCCGTCTTCAATTAGCCGGAGCGCCCTTTTGACGGCCGCGGACCTCCTGAAATATCGTCCGCTGTCGGAAAAGGAATCCGGGGTGACGTTCAGGATTCCCATAATATATGTCTTTTTAGAAAAGTCTAAGTTAAAGTTTCCCCATATAAGTTTCATATTGTGGATATCTGCTTTAATTAAATCTGATCTCCACTATTCAGGAGATTGCCGACAGATGCAGTGTTTAAGCGGTTTTAAATTCTTTCGAAGAAAGAATTTACCTCGCGGAGGCCCAACACGTGGTTTTCAGGTAGCTTGGACCTGGACAGTCCTCCTTGCCTCCACTCCATGGATAAGCACATCTATCTCCGTCCCGTCCATGGTCTCCTTTTCGAGGAGAGTCTTTGCGAATACTTCGAGCAGGTCCTGATTTTCCGTAAGAAGATTTCTGGACACATTATATGCATCAATGACGATCCTTTTGACCTCTTCGTCTATATCGACCGCTGTCTTTTCGCTGTAGTCTTTGTGTCTTGCTATCTCCCTTCCGAGAAATATCTGTTCGTCTTTTTTCCCGAAGGTAAGGGGTCCGAGCTTCTCCGACATCCCCCATTCGGTGACCATTTTTCTTGCGAGGTCTGTTGCACGCTCGAGGTCATTGCCGGCGCCTGTAGTCATGTGACGTAAGATAATAAGCTCTGCAGCTCTACCGCCGAGAAGGACCGATAAAGCCTTCATAAGGTAGTCTTTAGAATATGTATATCTGTCATCTATGGGAAGCTGTTGTGTAACACCCAGCGCCCTACCTCTCGGAATGATGCTCACTTTATGCACAGGGTCAGTACCGGGAGTCAATTTTGCTACCAGAGCATGGCCTGCCTCATGATACGCTGTATTTTTCTTTTCTTCATCACTGATTATCATGCTTTTTCTTTCCACACCCATGAGGACCTTGTCCTTTGCCGCCTCAAAGTCGGACCTTTCCACCTTGCTTTTCCCAGTTCTTGCGGCAAGCAGAGCGGCCTCGTTCGCAAGGTTTTCGAGGTCGGCCCCGGAAAAACCAGGGGTCCCGCGCGCAATTTCCTCAAGACTTATATTGTCATCAACAGGAATGTTTCTCGTATGGACCTTCAGGATCTCAAGCCTTCCCTTCACATCAGGTTGCGGCACAATCACCTGCCTGTCGAATCTACCCGGCCTTAACAATGCGGGATCGAGGACATCCGGCCTGTTTGTGGCAGCGATGATAATGACTCCCTGATTGGCCTCGAAGCCGTCCATCTCGACAAGGAGCTGGTTTAAGGTCTGTTCACGTTCATCGTGCCCGCCTCCAAGCCCCGCTCCCCTATGACGGCCTACAGCGTCTATCTCATCAATAAAAATAATACACGGAGCACTTTTTTTTGCCTGCTCAAAGAGGTCTCTGACCCGCGAGGCGCCGACGCCGACAAACATTTCTACAAAATCAGAGCCTGATATCGAAAAGAAAGGAACCCCGGCTTCACCCGCGATAGCACGGGCAAGAAGTGTTTTTCCGGTGCCGGGCGCGCCGACCAGGAGCACGCCTTTCGGTATCTTTCCGCCGAGCTTCTGGAACTTCTGAGGGTCCTTGAGAAAATCGATTATCTCCTGCACCTCTGCCTTTGCCTCTTCTATTCCAGCGACATCGGCAAACGTTATTTTGACCGCTTTTTCAGAGACCATTTTCGCCTTTGCCTTACCAAAAGACAATGCCTTATTTCCGCCTGTCTGCATCTGGCGCATAAACAAAATCCATAGAACGATGAGCAAGAGTATTGGACCATATGAAAAAAACAGACTCCAGTACCAGGGATTCTGCTCTTCGGGCTTAACAGTAATCTTGACCTTCTCGTCCCGTAAGGTTGTTACCAGGTCAGGATAATCAGCAGCATATGTCTTGAACTTCTTGCCGTCTTTCAACTGGCCTGTAATGACACTCCCTTTAATCGTAACCTCTTCAAGCTCACCGGCATCGAGCTTTGTCATGAATTCAGAAAAAATCATCTCCTGCTCCGCTTTCCTTGGTGTATTGAAAAGATTAAAGAGGAGTATCATCATAACTCCGATTAATAACCAGACAAACAGACTTCTATATGCGTTCAATTTATTCACTCTTAAAAAACCATCCTAATTCATGTATTTAATCAGCCATCCATATCTTGGACATGCGGACAGATGGATTAAGCAAAATGCTTAAGTATTAATTATTTTAGCATATTCAGCAGAGGCTTTTTAGAAATGAGACTTATCTCCTTCGATTACCTTCTTCTGGATATCGATCAGCTGATGTATTCCTTCCTCTGCGAGTTTAAGAATATGGTCAAGCGAAGTCTTTGAAAAGGGTATCCCCTCGGCAGTCCCCTGTACCTCAACAAATTTTCCGCTCCCGGTCATTACAATATTCATATCAACTTCCGCAGCGGAATCTTCCGAATAACACAAGTCTATCTTCGGTTCCCCGTTTACGACCCCGACACTTATTGCGGCAAGGTAGTCCTTCAACGGCATCTTTTCAATAAGACCGTTCCTTAATGCATATTGCAATGCGTCTGAAAGGCATATAAAGGAACCTGTTATCGATGCCGTCCTCGTTCCCCCGTCCGCCTGAAGCACGTCGCAGTCTATCCATATCGTCCTCTCACCCAATCCGGAGAGGTCAACAACAGATTCTGAGAGCCCTGCCGATAAGCCTTTGTATCTCATGCGTCCTGCCGCTTATTCTGCCGGAGCTCGATTCCCTGAAAGTCCTCGTGTGGGTCGCTCTCGGGAGCATGGAATACTCAGCGGTTATCCACCCTTTTTTCTGGTCTTTGAGGAAATGAGGCACCTTTTCCTCAATTGAAGCAGTGCATATCACTCGCGTATTTCCCATGGAAATCAGCACCGAGCCTTCTGCCGTCCCCAGAAAATTCCTCTGGATTTTTACTGTGCGTATCTGGTTGTTTTTTCTGCCGTCAGGTCTCATCTATCCTCCTACCACAATTTTTTCAATATGTTTTATCTTTTGCCCGAGAAAATTCTCTCCAACCTTCAAAAACCTCTCTGGAGAATCGGTCACATAAAACTCCCTTTTTGCTGCCCCCTTGTCCTTCTTGTCCATGCCGAGAGTCGCGAGGATTGTCTTAATCTCGAACGATGTTTCAACAGCCGAATCTATGAGTTTGACACCATCACCCATAACCCGGGCAATAACCCCTTTCAACAGCGGATAGTGAGTGCATCCAAGTACGATGGTGTCGATGCCCTTATATTTTATCCGCTCAAGATATTGTTTGGCGACCATGACGGCAATGTCTCCTTCCGTCCACCCCTCCTCGACCAATGGAACAAATAAAGGACACGCAAGGCCGAATACCTCCACGCCTCCGTCAATAGCCTTAATCGTCTTTGTATAAGAATTGCTTTTTACCGTCGCCTCGGTCCCGATGATGCCGACCTTCTTGTTTTTTGTAGCCTTAACAGCCGCCTTTGCCCCAGGTTCAATCACTCCGACGACAGGAATAGAAACAATGTCTTTAATCGCTTCGAGACTTACGGACGATGCCGTATTACAGGCCACTACAAGGAGCTTAATATCCTTTGAGGAAAGGAATATTGTATTTTCGAATGAATACCTAATAACTGTTTCCGGTGATCTTATCCCGTAAGGCACACGCGCAGTGTCTCCCAGATAAATTGTGTTTTCATCAGGCAGTTCCCTGATTATTTCCTTTAAGACAGTCAACCCGCCTATTCCCGAGTCGAAGATGCCGATCGGCCTGTTCTTCTTATTGATATTCATATGAAACCGTATCCTTTAAAGGATATAAGAGATAAAGGTGGCCCCCGAGCGTCTCCACCTCCTTGCCCTCGATTAGGACTTTTACATCCTGGACATCTTCTACATTGGAAACAAGACTTTCGTAGAGACCTTTCAGAAGCAGGAATTCGGCAAACACATCCCCCTGAAAATTCCTCCTGAATTCATCGGACAAATCTACATAAAGTATCCTGTCTGCACCTTTATACAGACCGATAAGTTTTGTGTCCCTCGGTATATAAGACGTTGCCGCGCCTGCGGGGCCTTTCAGATATTCTTCCACTGTAGCCTCTGCAATCGCCGTCTGCGCGTTTTTCCTCGAAATCTGTCTCTCCTCGATCTTCAGTTGATTCCCCATCGGGTAATAAATACGGAGGGAAAACATATCTTCCGTCCTGGATGATGTGCCGGCTGCTCCCTCTATAATAGATGAATTTTCTCTGGGTATTACCTTTGAGAAATAGATATACCCGCCGGCGACACCGGCCAAAAACAGTATTACCAGCAATAATATCCCAACTGTCTTTTTATTGTCCATATGCTGCGATCCCGTTCACAATTGAGTTTATCAGCCTCGTTTTCATCTGCTGGTCATATGCAACAAATGCCGGCGATGGGCATTCGATCAAGACAGACGGTGCGCCGGCGGAACGGAGGATCGGCAGAGGCATTTCCCTCTGAACAACTTCTCCCTTAAATTCGTCTTTCAAGGCCTTTCCTATGCTCCCTGACAATAACCTGCTTTTCTCTATGAATTTTTTCTGTTTCGCGGAAAGACTATAAGTGTCCGCCGTTTCGTTTAGTCCCTGCTCATCAAGCCTGGGGCTGTAAATCACAAAATTTCTTGATAGTGAAAAATGCAAACTTATAAATACGTCAGGATTTTTCTGGTTAACAAAGTTAATCCTCTCGGACAAAGGGACATACTGATCAGCTTTGCGCACCAAAAAAACTTTTTTGCCTTTTTTTGTGAGAAGCGCGTTTAAGTCTTTCGCCAAATCGAGACCCATGTCCTTCTCGCTTGCGGTTTCAAATCTTATACCGAAATCATATCCTCCATGCCCCGCGTCTATGACAAATGATTTGGAGATAACCTGTGCCGCTTGTTTCACCGGGTGCGGTTCGGCTTGCTTCAAAGCCTGTTTGTCCGCCTTTGGTTCTTTTTGCGATGTATAAAAATCGAATACGAGCCGAGCCGGAGAAGAAAGTCTGAAGAATTTTATTTCTCCTTTTTCTTTGACATTGATTGATAAAGTTTTGTCAACCGGCGTTAATTCAAAGGGAACCTCCTTCGGTGAGGTGAGATTAAACAACTCCGGAAAATCAATTTTGATCTGGGATGGGGAAGTAGTCACTTTCGCACTGTTAATAAAAGCATCTTCCGCCTCAAATACAATGCGCACAGTGCCTTCCTGTTTACTGAATTTGAGAAGAAGGTCGGTCTTTTTCTGAGCATGAAGGGGAATTGCGATAAACAGAAATATACACAAAAAAATAATGAATATTCTTTTCAAGTAAAAAGCTTTCTCCTTCTTTATAGATCTAAAATAAAAGCAGATATTGTGAATTCAGATGCCTCGTGATTGATCACTTAGTGTCTTTTCATCAGCTTTATAATTTGGTGGAGGCGGCGGGATATTGAACCCGCTTTTCCTCTTGATATAAGCTATTTTACCTCTTGTAGCATAACGAAAGCAAAACCAACCTCGGGGGAGCAGATAGTATTCGCATCACTTTGGATGATTATAAAGGAGGAATTATGGCAATAAGAAAGGACGGACAGCTTACCCCAAAAGAACAGCTTTTTGTATCTGAGTACCTTAAAGATTTCAATGCTACGCAGGCGGAGATTCGCGCAAGGTTACCACTTTGTCAAATAACTGCGAATTGCGTTTTAGAATTACTGCCAATATAGAGAGATTTCCGACAAAATCTAATAAAATCTGATATATTTACAAAAGGTACAGAGCTATGAATCTAAATTGCTTTAAATCTGACGACAAAAGGAGCGTTCAAAAGTGAGCATAGGTTCGAACAACGAGACTGCTGAGAAGAAGAAAGAAAGCCAATCCTCTATTTGTCCTAAATGTACCAAGCCTACCGAAGTCTTCTACAAGAAAAGAGGGTTCTGGAAAGTCTTTGATCCCCAGGTAATATGTAGTTCCTGTAAGAATGATATTTCAAAAGAATTTTCCCTGTCTGTCGCAACTCCAAAAAAGAATAAAACTCTCACTATAGCCCTTAAAAAGGCAATCCGAGAGCAAAAAATTAAAAAAGCTATCTTTGTCGATGGGAAAACCAAGACTGAAGCCTGTAGATTGGCCGGTTATGCTGAGTCAACAGCAAGATCGAAATCGGCAGATATCGTAAGCGATATAGTTGAAAAAAGTGGTGGAATTGAGCAAATTCTGAATTATTTGGGCGTTTCTAAGGAAAGATTGGTTCGAAAGATCGATGAAGGACTCGATGCGACGAAGGTTATCTCCGCAAATGTGATTATTGGTAACGAAGGCGATCCTGCGGACGAAAGAGACGGTATGAAAGAAGCGAATGGAGTTACGAAGGATTTCATCGATGTTCCAGATTTCATGGCTCGACACAAATATGTCGAGACTGGGCTGAAACTTCATGGCCTTTTGCAGACCAATGTTAAGGTCGATGGCGACCTTATGCTCGAAACTTACGAAGCCAGGCGTAAACGCTTGGGCCTCGACGATATGCCGGCGGAAGAAGTATTAAGGAGGCTTAAAGAACAGAAAAGGTTGTTGGAGGAGGCGAAGTGAGAGCAATTGAAGTTCTCTTAATCGGTGGATCATCAGACGGACAGATGCGGAAGATGGATCCGTAATTGGAAAGGTTGTGCATGTGAAGTGTACGGTGTTCTAATCCTACCTTCCAAGCTGCGGTGATGAGACCTTCCAACAGAAATACGGAGAGTCAGGTCCTGTAATCAACGCCTATGCTATACTTGAAAAAATGTGGAGTACAAAGGAAAATGAATAGGAGAATATATGAAAGTCGTAGTCCATGCAACAGTCTTAATAGTAGTCTTGATAGCTTCTCAAGGTTTTACAGCGGATATCTGTTCTTTAGGCAGAGAAACTTTTCTTCTGCCGGATTCCGGACGGGAGGAATTTTATAAGAATAGAATCGACGGCAAAATTTTAGAAGGAACGGGTTCCGTTGTGACCGTCTGGCAACATGGATCTAATAAGAATTATGCAGTGTCAATTGATTGTGGTAATGATATCGTTGTTAACGTAGCTATTGCAGTTGACGCCAAGAATCTGAAGGCGGGTCAGCAGGTCCATTTTAAAGGAACTTGTGTTTCTTACGGTAGTAGACGCTATATATATTCCCAAAAAACATATATGGTTTTTGAACTGGAAAGAGGCTCTATCGAGGTCAACGAATCATAAATAATTAAAATCTCAAATGGTACAAAAATTGTCCCAGACGTTGGTACAAGTCTAAATAACCATATTGCAGCAATAATCATCAATTTTTTTGTCCATCAAAAAATAAAGGGACTATTTCAGACAGACGTGGTAAACGACGATGTCTTCCTCCTACCACACACCTCAGATTCGCCATAATTCTGCAGAATACAACGGGGAATCAGGCCTGTTATGAATTCTCTAATGAAGACAGTTCTTGCAATTCTCTTTATAAGCGATCTGCTTTCCCCACTATGGCTCGTAGTTTTAATGATTACTCTCAAGAAGAACGGAGTCAGGACGTGGAAAGCGTAGGATATATCTTCCTTTCTCTGCCTTGCCCAAGCATACCTGGTGGCTAAAATAGTCGGTGTAACTTTTTGATTGTTTTCAATGTCTATTATAGAATATAAGAAAGATATCAATAATTGGAGGCGGAACAAGAAACCTCCACAAAAAAGGAGAGAGAAATGAAAAATACCGTTTGTCTTGTCCTTGTTATTTTAATGCTTCTCTGCGCAAGTACCATACCTGGGTATGCAGCTGAGGGGGGTGGATCGCATGGTGGAGGTGGATATCATGGCGGAGGTACCTCGCATGGTGGAGGCGGATATTATGGTGGACGTGGATATTATGGCCGCGGTCGCTTTGGTGCAGATATCTGGATCGGACCAGGATGGGGATGGTGGGATCCGTGGTGGGGTGCTCCTTATTATCCTTATTATTATCCATACTATCCGGAAACACCCGCTTACCAGCAGCAGCCTCAGACTTATATCCAACCGGTGCCGCAGCAGGAAGAGCAGCCCTATTATTGGTATTTCTGCCGGAAGCCGGAAGGATACTATCCCTATGTAAAACGCTGCCCAGGCGGTTGGCTGAAGGTTGTTCCTCCGTCGGGGCCGCCAAACGAGGAGGAGTGACAAAATGATAAACCACAGGCTAAGCATCTTTTCGTTTCTTGTTGCATCACTCATACTGGCGGGATGCGCGACGCTTCCCAAGGGTCCGAGCGTCATGGTATTGCCGGGCAGTGGCAAGTCCTTTGAGCAATTCCAAGCCGACGACGCCGTCTGCAGACAATGGGCCGCCCAGCAAATCGGGACCGCGCCTCAGGAGGCGGCCAACCAGAGTACCGCCAAAAGCGCGGTCGCTGGTACAGTCATCGGAGCAGGTCTTGGAGCGGCGATTGGCTCAGCTTCAGGTGCTGCGGGTACAGGCGCGGCAATAGGTGCCGCGAGCGGACTCCTTCTCGGATCGGCGGCAGGCACCAGTGCAGGTTATGCTTCTGGATACGAAGCACAGCGTCGCTACGACATAGCATATCAACAGTGTATGTATGCCAAAGGCAATGTCACCCCGGGAGTTGTGACGCGGACTCCACGCCGGAGGTATCCGCCTCCGCCACCGCCACTTCCGCTGGCTTACAACTACGCGCCACCAACGCCGCCTGCAGCAAAAGTCATCGACCGTCTGACAGTCCATGTCAACTTTGATTTTGACAAGTCAAACATAAGAAAGGCCGATGAAGCTGAACTAAAGAAGGCCATTCACTTTGTCAGGAAATACCCTGGCACCAAGATAAAAGTGGAAGGATATACTGACAGTAAGGGAACCAAAGAATACAATCAGAAACTTTCAGAAAGAAGGGCGGAAGCAGTAAGGCAGTACCTCATTAAAGAAGGTCCTGTTGAAAAAGCAATGATTTCGGCCAAGGGCTACGGTGAGTCAAGACACATTGCGCCAAACAAGAGACCAGATGGAAAAGATAATCCTGAAGGAAGGGCTGAAAACAGGAGAGTAGAAATTCTTATCATATCTGACTGAGTTCGTCTGTTCGAGAATGACTTGTTTAGGGGAGAAGGACTTTATGTTCCTTCCCCCCTGTGATTTAGTTATTCTGCATGCCGGTGCCGCCTCTCACATCATGTCGGAACGAGGGCAGTACCGCTTCCTTCCTCTTCTAAGGAAGAAGTCAAGTTTTTTTCTTGCCTTTCTCTGTTAAAGCTGAAATGGTTGTGGTGTTACTTCAACCTTTTACCTTTTCACCTAACCTCTTTTGTTCTACGAGCCTTATAGCTCAACTTACCTTATTCAGGTCGAAAGGATGGTGGAAGTTGACCAAGCTGAATCCTACAAGCCTTCTTTTTAGCTTACGAAGAAGCACGGTCCTTCTTCCACCACAACCACTGTTTACTCCCATATACTAAGCAGCAATTGTTACCGTATCCTGAAATCTCCGTTTGTCTCTTAAGAGTGCAAAGATTAGCTTGATCAGCTTTATTGCTACTGCGCACAGGATCTCTTTCTTCCTCGGCAGTTGACCAAACCGGTTCTTTGTCTGCAATTTTCGTTGATAATATTCTTGAAAATAGTTGGTGAGGACTACCACCCTCATGCTCATAAAGAAAAGACACTTCCTTAAGAGCCAGCGTCCCTTTTTGGATATGAACTTGCGGCTTATCCTATAACCGGAATCGCTCTCCTGTGGATCATATCCTGCATATTTGACGATCTGACGGGCGTTTTGAAAATACGCCAGGTCTCCTAACTCTCCTAAGAAGATAGCGGCTGAAAGGGGGCCTATACCTGGGATGCTCAATAAATACTCCGAATAGGGGATCTCCTTTAGTGTGCTTTTCATCTGTCGGTCAATATCCTTGAGCATCAGTACGGTCCGTTTCACTTCTTCCAGACATATCTTTACCCTGTAGCGATCCGTACTGCCGATTCGTTTTACTCCAATGCTCTTTATTGCTGCCTGCTGGAGAGCTTTTGCTTTTTCGGCTGCTCCCGCCTTCTTCCTTGAGCTGTGGGCGATCAGTTCCTTGATAACTGCGTGTTTCATCGATACCACATCCTCGGGAAACGGACACAAATCAAGGATTGCCCATAAACTCCGGGAATTCATTGACCAAAATATCTCATGCAGCTCAGGGAAATAGTCATCCAGTGCAGCATGAAGCGCATTTTTCGCTCCCACGCTATATCTCAAGAGTCTCTCCCTTACTTTCGACAATGTCCTTAGCTGTCTTACCACCCCGTCTTCAATTACGGTATCGATATATTTACCCTCTCTGGTGATATTCGCTATGGTCAATGCATCTCTTTTATCGCTCTTTGCAGAGGAACTCTCGTCAAGTTCCCGATGATGCTTCAGGGCCGTAGTCCGTACAAACCGAACTTCATAACCCTTCTCTTTTCCAAAGTAGGCAAGCTTCCTCCAGTAGTGCCCTGTCGGTTCCATCCCAATGAGCACGCTGTTCATGCCATACTTTGCTTTAAAACCCTCTGTCATCTTTACAAACTGCTCAAATCCTTCACGGTTGTTGTACAGTTTGGCGCAACTCCCCAACACGTTGCCCTCTTTGTTCATGAACCCCACCGCATTCCATGCATTCCCTACGTCCACTCCTATGACCAGGGTCTCCCTACTAATCCTTTCACGCTTTGCTACCTGCTTGTTATAATCTTTCTCAGACATGGTGATCTCTCCTTTCTGTTATGTTGTTTGGATATTCAACTTTAACAGTTCGAGATTGCCATGTCTTTCCCTCTTCCTTATAGTAAGCTGAAGCAAACAGTCCAGAGGTACTGTCAAAAAATGAATAGTTCAAATGTTAATCAGTAACAATGCTGCCTTCTTTAAATCCTCTTACAATATCCTATGCATATCTTCTGGAAAGGTTGGCTTAATAAGCCTATTTATTGTAAAATTGTTGCGTTCAATCACGAGAGAATCGGAGGCGGGAGTTAAAGTACATGAAATATTCCATAGGAGGTAGGCAAATTGGGAACAATTAGAAGAATTAAAAAGCCTTTGAAAGCAACAATGTGTGTAGCGTTTTGTCTGTTACTTATAACACTTATTGCAGGTCCGGCTCTATCGGAAGAATCTGCAGACAGTCACCATGAAGAAGGTCATGAAAATAGTAATGATGTAGCTCTTTTTTTGGGGAATACTCATCATGGAGATGAGAATGGATTCTCCGTGGGAATGGATTACGAACACCGTCTAAATACAATCTTGGGTGTAGGTGGCTTGTTGGAATATTCGGCAGGCGATTTTGACTCGTGGGTTGTCGCAGCATCATTGTTCATTCACCCATACAAAGGCTTTCGACTTATACTTGCTCCAGGGTTCGAAAACAAGGACAACCGAAATAATTTTCTTTTCCGTACTGGTGTAGCTTATCAATTCGAAATCGGCAACAAATGGTCAATATCTCCGGAATATAACGTGGACTTTGTACATGGCGAGACGGTGCATGTTTATGGGGTATCATTTGGCCTTGGTTTCTAAACCGGCTTAGTTATATATAGAAATGGCATAAGATCAAACTTCCCCATTCAATCATAAGGGAGACTAATTTTATAGCTATTAAAAAATAGAAACCTCCTGTAAGAATAAGTTTATGGAGAAACAAAATTCTTTTGACAGGAGGTTTCTATGGAACAAGTAGATGGTATCAGACTTAGGGAGTTTCGACAAGTCAAGAAAGAGATACGTGGCTCCGATCAGTATTTGATCATCGGCATCGACGTGGCTAAAGAGAAGCACAATGCCTTTTTCGGCACGCCGAATGGCAAAACGCTGCACAAGGGAGTGATCTTTGACAACACGATTGAAGGATTCGAGAAACTGCTGACGCTGACAGAAGCGCTTAAGGTCCAGCATGACCTTACAAAGGTGGTCTTTGGTCTTGAGCCCACAGCCAATTACCATAAGCCTCTGGGAGAGCATCTTATTAAGTGTGGGCATATGGTTGTTTTGGTAGCGGGGACGGCAGTAAAAAACAACCGCACGCTTCTGGATGGCAGATGGGATAAGCACGACACCAAGGATTCCTCTAACGTAGCCGACCTCATTTCCCAAGGGAAATTCCTATTCTATGAATATCCGGATCCGAAGATGCGGGATCTGAGGAATCTCCTTTCCTTAAAGAGACGACTCAAGAAAGAGGAACATGGCCTCCGGGTTCGCATCCGCAATCAGCTTCTGGCCCAGTATTTCCCTGAAATGGACCGCCACTTCGGCCCAGCGGTGAGCATGGCTGTAGTCGGACGCTGTCTTAATCCCTCGGTGATCGCCGGGATGGAATTCGATGAATTCCGCAGGCACGTTGCCCTCAGCAGAATGAATATTGCCCAACAAAAGCTGCTGCAGGCGATCTGGCAGATAGCCCCTGATTCCATTGGATGTTATGTAGGAGACGCAGTGCCGTTCGAGGCGAAGGTGATGGTATCCATGCTTAATCAGGTGCGAGAGACGATCAAAGAGGTGGAAGATAAAATAGAGGATATGTGCCTACAGTTTCCGGAATACCCATGCCTTTTGAGTATCCCTGGCTTTGGGCCGGATGTCTCATCAAAGGTTCTCGGGGCGATAGGTAATCCCTTTCGCTTTACGAGCGACAAGCAGGTCCTGAAGATGGCTGGTTTCGACCTTTGCGCGGAGCGAAGCGGAAAGACTTCAAACAGCGTAACGCCGGTAATCTCCAAACAAGGGAAAGCCGATCTTCGCTACGCCTTATATCAGGCTGCTCTAATCGCTTCCTTTCATAACAAAGATTTTACGATTTATTACACCAATAAGCTCAGAGGTCGGCAGAGGGAAAAGGGAATTAGTACGAAGATGCGTGTAAAGATAGCCGCAAAGCTTTTGGTTATCGCATGGACCTTGATGAAAAAGAAGGAGCTATTCGATCCAAAATATCTCAATAAGGGGGATATCCAAATATAGGCCACATCAAAAGAACTTAACTGAGGGCTTCCTGTGAAGCCGTTTCTGTTCTGGAGGCCCCAAAAACAAGACGCAGAGAGCCCGAGCTTGGCTTAGTTGAGGCGAAAGACCTCGTGGAGAACAATATAGGGCCTCTCACTGAACTTGAGAGTCTGGATAAGGGATGATGGGCGGTACGCTCAATGCGGAACACGTCGGATAAACGTAACTATCAGAGATCAAGTTCGATTGTAGTGAGAGAGTGCGTCGAGAAAAAATACTATCGTCCAGATGGACGTACGGCAGACTATTGTTCTTGCAAGATCTCGGATAACGATCATTGATATTTAAGTAAATTTCCCAGATGTTTTTTGTCTTGACAGGAGGCACTATAGGATGTTCTCTCTCATTTCTTGTGGCGACAGAGAAAGATCAACTAAAGTTTATAACAGATATTATAGGGGGCGTGAATGTTTCGCCCTTCCTTTTATGTTTGAATCGAATGTATAATCAGCGTAAAAATAAATGTTCGACGACAAAAAAACATGCTCTTTAGAGAAAGTTTCCAAGCACGTCGTTAAAAGTAGGACGAGATGAAGATCAGTATATTTGTAGTTGTATTGTTAGCGTGGAGTATCACAGCCTTGGCCGAAGACAGCAATTTCAGCACCCACTTGCATTCTAAATTCCAGACCAAGGGGTGTACCAATTGCCATGACTTCTTCGATAAGGAGCGCGGAGGGTTGGCTTTCAAGAGCCATAAGGGACGTTCTTCAGACATGTGTGTGTATTGCCATACGCAGGATGTAACCGGGTTTAAGCATACAGATGAGTGGTTCGCACAACCTGGTCTTTACACTTCGGGTATGGATTCACAACAAACTTGCGAGGCCATAAAAACAGCGCTGCACGCAAAGTTCAAAAACAAAGAGATGATAGCAAGACAGATGGAGCTTCACCTCTTCGAAGACCCTCGCGTACTGTGGGGTATCGAAGAAGCGACACCAAATAGCGGCATGCTGCCCGGGGGCGAGAAAGAGAAAGATTTGGTGAAAGAAGGCTTGACGAAATGGAAGGATCAAGTCAGGGCATGGATACGGGGGGGCATGAAGTGCCAATAGAGAACAGTAAAAGTCGAGGCGTCAGGTTTATGCATTGGCATATTTACAGAAGAAGGCCGAATGACCTTCTTACGCCGGTTCAAATTGACTTTGTCAGCGATAAGATATTCTCTTATCACAATTACTTTCAAAAAGAAAAACGATAAGATTTGTTATACTTAAATATAAATCCTTGAAATCAAATAGGTGCTCGTCTGTAACTTCTCATTAAGACAACTGGCAAAGGAGTGTAACATGAAACGTTTAGTAATATTATCAATTATGGTTTTAAGTGTTGTATTTTCAACCGCTGGAAAAAACATCTTTGCTGATCAGCCGACAGAAAATATATATGACACATCTTCATTATCCGGTAAGGTAGTTGAAACAATGGACAGTGGCGGATACACTTATGTGTGTCTTAAGAAGAGCGATAAAAAAACATGGTTAGCGGTCCCCAAAATGAAAGTAGTTGTAGGGCAGATTATGTCTTTCAAACCTGGTATCGAAATGATAAATTTTGAGAGTAAGACCCTCAAACGTAAATTTGATAAGATTATTTTTTCCGAAGGTCCAATTACCATCGAGGACCGAGAACTGAAGTCCATATGAATATAAAATCTTTTTTCTCATTCTGTTAATTACCGCTTCAAATGTGAACCTCCAAACTTTACAGCCTTTTGTGCGACCTCCTTCTAAAACGGTTCTAAATCGGTGGTATCATGATCGCCGAGGTCGACATCACCAGCCACTGCCGCTCCTTCTCCTTCTCCCCGACGCGACGACAGGAACCTGACGGATTGCGCGACTACCTCGAACTTGCTCCTCTGCTGACCGTCCTTCTCCCACCTTCTTTCCTGGAGCCTTCCCTCTACAAGCGCTTGACTCCCTTTATTAAGGTATTTACTGCACGACTCCGCCTGCTTGCCAAAAACAACGGCATCTATAAAAAGTGCCTCCTCTTTCATCTCGTTCCCCTGTTTATACTTAGAGTTTACCGCCAGTCGCAAGGTGCAAACAGGCGTTCCCTGTGGGGTGTATCTGAGCTCCGTATCCTTTGTAAGATTGCCAATGAGTATTACTTTGTTGAATGACATCTATATACCTCCCGGTTTAGCCACCCCCAAGGGTAGCCGCATTTACTACGACAGTATTTTAATAATACCAGACTATACTTCACCTTGAGAGCATTATTTTATACGCTTGGGAGATGCCTTGACTGATTCTCAATACAAGGCTTAAAAGACCTTAAAAATGATGATTGAGAGGGATATTAATCAATAACAATTATTATCCGAATTAGATGAACTTTAGATATGGTTTTTATCGTTTAATCAGCTCTTGATATATCTCTAAAAAAGAGTAAACTTATAATTAAGAGAAAGAATTGCGATACTCAGGACGGATTAAACTTGAGATTATAAGTAGTAAAGGGAGCGGGAGTTGGATGCGGTGATTAGCCTCCGGCAGCACCAAGCAGTAAAGGAGGAAAGAAGCATCTGCCGAAGCCCCTTAGAAAGCTCAAGGTTTTCCGGAACTGAGTTCGCAAGTAAAAAAAATTGCGATACTCAGGGCGGGATTAAACCTGAGGATCAACCGTAGAATAGGAAGCAGGAGTTAGATGCCAGTGAGTAAGCCTCCAGCAGCGAGGAGGAAACCTAAAGGCATCTACCGAAGCACCCACTTAGACGAAAGAGCTCAAGGTATCCCGGAACTGAGATCGCAAGTTATACTGGAGCCATATAAGGGTATTTGGTCATCCTGCCAATGCAGGCAGAAGTTGCCGGTGCAGGGAGATTGTCCAATCAGGCAGAACCCTTAAATTGGCTCTATTTATTTTGTGCTTATGTTAAGAAAGCTGTTCTTTTTCTTCTAAAATCTTAGCAGCAGCATTGGTAATCAGGGACGTTGCCTTTTATTCTCTCCTTTGAAAGGTCATTTGCTCTCTTCAGCACGTCTCCCCGTTCTTCATGGTAGTAACAGCTTTATATCGAAATATTCAGCGTTTGCTCCTTCCTGAAGTCAACGTCGTCGAAACCTGATATAATGGTGCATGTTACAAATGGGAATGATTAAGAGGTGATTGCTAAGAAAACATTATCCTTAGTCACGCTTGCAGGGCTTCTTGTCATATGCATTATCGCTGCATTCATCTTTATGAATTCAAGACTGTCGACAATAGAACGTTCTATTTACAGTCTGCCGAACAAACCTTCAGTCAGTATTGAGCAGGATATCCCTAAGGATTATAGGTCGTTTATTGATGAATATCTCGAACGTAATATAGAGATGATTGTGAAAAGAAATCATCCCGTGGGTGGGAAATGGATAATTACTAAGCGTACTTTCTTGTCTGCGAATACCATCAGACTTGATTATGAAGACGGGCATGAATTGGGCAAATTGATACTCGTGATTGACGGCATAAAAGACATTAAGTAATCAACAAACAATATGGAGGTAAAGGATAATATGAGGCGAGGGATTGTTATTCTGGTTCTGATGCTTATGGGTGTCAATGGGTTCGCTCTGATAGCAGGAGCTGAAATGACGTTTCTGCAGACGAAAAAGAATGCCGAACGGGGGGATGCTCAGGCCCAGTATAATCTTGGCGAGATGTATGAGCATGGCGAAGGAATAGCCCAGGACATTACAGAGGCAGTTAAATGGTATCGGAAAGCAGCCAAGCAGACGAAAAAGAATGCCGAACAGGGGGATGCTCAGGCCCAGTATCGTCTTGGCGTGATGTATGAGTACGGCAAAGGAGGGGTATCCAAAGACAATGCAGAGGCGGTCAAATGGTATCGGAAGGCAGCCGATCAGGGGCATGTTGAGGCCCAGATTAGTCTCGGCCTGAAGTACGAGTACGGCAAAGGAGGAGTATCCAAGGACAATGCAGAGGCGGTCAAATGGTATCAGAAGGCAGCTCAACAGACGAAAAAGAATGCCGAACAGGGGGATGCTCAGGCCCAGTATCTCTTTGGCATGATGTATGACCACGGCAAAGGGGTATCCCAGGATAATACAGAGGCAGTCAAATGGTATCGGAAGGCGGCCGATCAGGGATATGTTAAGGCCCAGGTTAGTCTTGGAGTTAAGTACGACCATGGCGAAGGAGTATCCCAAGATAATGCGGAGGCGGTCAAATGGTATCGGAAGGCGGCTGATCAGGGATACGCTCAAGCCCAATATAGTCTTGGAGTTAAGTACGACCATGGCGAAGGAGTATCCCGGGATAATGCGGAGGCGGTTAGATGGTATCGGAAGGCAGCCCAGCAGACACAAAAAAATGCAGAACAAGGGGATGCCTATGCCCAGTATAGTCTTGGCGTCATGTATGAATACGGTCGAGGAGTATCCCAGGACAATGCAGAAGCGGTCAAATGGTATCGGAAGGCGGCCGATCAGGGATACGCTCAAGCCCAATATAGTCTTGGAGTTAAGTATGACCATGGCGAAGGGGTATCCCAAGATAATGCAGAGGCGGTCAAATGGTATCAGAAGGCGGCCGATCAGGGATACGCTCAAGCCCAATATAGTCTTGGAGTTAAGTATGACCATGGCGAAGGAGTATCCCAGGACAATGCAGAGGCAGTTAACTGGTATCGGAAGGCAGCTGAACAGGGATACGCTGATGGCCAATGCAAACTAGGGATGATGTATTTCGGCGGCACAGGAGTATCCAAGGACGATTTAGAGGCGGTTAAATGGTATCGGAAAGCAGCCGAACAAGGGGATGCTCGCTGCCAATATTATCTTGGCCTGATGTATCTCATTGGCAAAGGAGTCTCACAAGACAATGCAGAGGCCGCTAAATGGTATCGGAAGGCAGCCCAGCAGGGACATGAATGGGCAAAAGTAGAATTGGATAAGTTGAACAAGTTGTCCCCAAAATAGACTATTGGAGCAGTTGGCAGCTGCGTATACACCTACCGGGATGTTATCCTGAAACTATTTAATTCCATTTCAACTCTGCATAATTATATCAAGTTTTGATTATGTTGATTTCAAGGAAGTACATCACACACCCTAACGGGGTCAATTTGGGGTGAGAATAAGGGTCAATTTTCAATGAGAATTAACAGCTTCACTTTAGCCCCGTCAGGAATTCAGAGCAGGGCTCTATTGAAATGCCCTCCCTCACCAGCCTCTCCTTGCCTCGATATACAATGAACCTTTTCGCCTGAGGGTAATCCTCGCCAAAGGTCTTCAGCGCGCGGAGATCCTGAGGATGTATGGTAGCTGCATTCTTCACTTCTATCGCCCAAAACACATTTTTCCCATATAAGACAAAATCGACTTCGGAGCCAGCTACCGTCCGCCAATAACTCAGCTCGCATCCGGGGTTGCGATAGTCGATCCAAGCCCTGAGATGCTGAGCGACAAGTCCCTCAAGCGCCGCTCCCGATTTCTCCTCCGGGCGGTCAAGGGGGCCTGATGGCCTCAGGGCGCTGTAAATTCCGGCATCGAAGAAATAGAACTTTGGGTGGGAGGCGACGGCTCGTTTTGCTCTTTTAGTAAACACCGGTATCCTGTAGGCTAGGAGCAAGTCCTCAAGGATGCCGACATAGCCTTCAACTACCTTTCGTTCCACCTTACATTCTCGGGCAACATTGCTAATATTGAGCATAGCCCCATGGGAAAAGCTTACTACTTCGAGAAACCGAGAGAAGTTACCTATATTTCTCGTTAGCCCCTCCATCAGCACTTCTTCCCTGAGATAGAGATCCACGTAGGCCTGAAGTGCTGACACTGGATCATCGCTGCTCATAATTACGGGTATCAAGCCAACTTCCAGTGCTTTAACGAGTGAGTATTTCTTGCCGAGCTCTGCCGCCATAAAGGGATGCATTCGCTTCATGAGCGCCCTCCCGGCAAGGAGATTTACCCCTGCCTTCCTCAGTTTCCTTGCGCTTGATCCCGTGAGGATAAACTGCAGACCCATTTTTTCTTCAATCAGGCTGTGCACTACTTCGAGGAGCTGCGGAGCCTTCTGTATCTCGTCAATAACAACAACCTTCTTGTCCCTCTGCGCATGCACAGCTTCGCGTAACCTCTCAGGCCAGGCCGTATAATTCCTGAAGACATCAGGCAGCAAAAGGTCCAAATACAAGGCATCAGGAAACGCGCGCCGCATGAACGTCGATTTGCCGGTGCCCCTCGGACCGAGCAGAAAAAAGCTCTGTTTTGGTGCTTCAATAAATCTACTTATCAATTCCATATTAAGTCCATTTTTGGAATTATCATATCCAAATATTACACTAACCGTTACGAGGGAGTCAAGAGATAATTGATAACATGCCGCATTCTTACTGTCGCAGAATTGTCGCAGATTTTAGCTCTTTAGACAGAAAATACAGAACAATACTTTCTTTTTTGAAATCAATAACTTATGCCCAAATCGTTGCCAGTGGCCCTTCTGTTAAAATTGCCAGCTTTGCCCTTTCAAGGCGGTAACACGGGTTCAAATCCCGTTGGGGACGCCATTTAATCAAGGAGTTACGCATTAATGCATTTCTCTTGATTGTCGGATTGTAGCAAAATTGTAGCAGTCCCCTTTTGGTCAATCCTTTTAAAAGCCTCTCTTAACGTTCCAAGCAACAAATGTGCGTATCTCTGTGACATCCTCTGATCCTTTTGCACAAGGCCACGCTGCACTTCATAAAGTGATGCCCCATTATTTATCAGAAGAGTTGCAAAGTCGTGTCTGAGATCATGAAATCTCAAGTCATTGATCCCTGCCCGTTCACATGACCTTCTAAATGCCATTGAAACTTTCTTGCCTGAATGAGGCTTGCCAAATTCATCACAAAAAACATACACGCTTGCTATTTTTCTATCCTGCAATACTTTCAGAAGGGTATTTCTAACAGTGTTGGTCATAGGAATAACCGCCGGATCACCGTTTTTAGTCTTAGGCACGATAATTAGATTCCTGTTGAAATCTAACTGAGGGAAAGTCAATTGAACAATATTTCCCTGTCTAAGACCTGTCTGAGCAGCAACAATCACAAGCGGCTTAAGCCATGCAGGTAAACTGAACCTGAGCTTTTCTGCTTCTTCAGGAGCTACATAACGAATCCTTGCATCATCGACCTTAAGCGATCTCAGCACCTTTTTCACCGGATTCTCTTTGCACATCTCCCATTCATCAATTGCGATATTGAAAACCCTTCTTAAAAAAACAAGCTCCTTCCTCACTGTTGAAGGTAATACTTTTTGCAATCTCTCAGCCTTATATTGACTGAGAACCGACGGAGTAACATCCTTAATGAGAGAGTCACCAAATAGAGATTTGAAGTGAGCCACAACCTGCTTATTTCTTTCATGACTCGTCGGACTGAGCAATGGCGAGAACTCTTTCATATACCTTTCTAAAACTTCATTAAGGGTGATGTTCTTAGGTTTATCAAAATATCTGCCTTCAATAATGTCGGTCAGAACCTTTGCCTGTAGCCTTTCAGCAAGCTTTCTATTATCAGTTTCAAGAGAGTCTTGAATCCTCTTCCCCTGATACGATATTCTGAACCAGAATATTTTACCTCTTCGGTAAAGCCCCATTTAATCTCTACCCCCTTTCCTGGGACTTCTGGCCTGGGTAAGAGGATTATAACTTGAAATTGGTTCCTTTTTACAGGACTTAATCCATTCAGTAATATCTTCAATGTCGAACCTAAGACAGCCATTGACTTTGAAGCATGGTATTTGACCCAACTCTGCCCACTGATAAAGCGTAGGACGCTTTACATTGAGAATTTCTGATACTTCTTTAACCCCTATCAGCCTCAAAGCATACCTCTTGAAAAGAATATTCCGGAATTTACCCAAAAGCGGTAATATCCGGCTTTGCCAAATGCGCTATAATCGATTTTCTCATTACGACTCATATCTATCCCTTGCCGGATTTATTATTTCTTTCTTGTTTTCCCCGTTGTTTCCTTGCTAACATTTGATATCTTTTCCGTCCTAGCAACTTCAATCAGCCTTCCCCTTCCACCCGATATATACCTTTTACCTGTTTTGTTTTCAATCAGGTATCTTCTATTAGAAAGGCTATATAGTCCTCCCTTGAGCAGCGGTATAAACTCAACAGGTATTTTCTGTTGTTGCGCTTCATATTCCTCTTGCCAATCATGAAGCATAAGCCCATACTTTTCATTCCCATCATAAGGAATATCTTTTCCTATGCCGATAATTTCCTTACTTTCCACGATCGACTTTATAATGAAGGACATAGGAACGCTATATTCTTCCGGTTTCGTAAGCAATCTATCCATATTTTCGAGAATGACTGACAGTTCCTTTAAACAATTATTTACAAACATCGAGACACTTACATCCACCCCAGAGGCTTTAAACAGCCTAACCAGCGAGTCGTAAGCTTCCCCGTCTACCGTGAAAGATTTTAATTTTTTGACCATTCTAACACCTCCTATTAATAGGTTATGTTTAAACTATATATGAACTAAATAGGAATGTCAAGCTTTTTTTATGAATTGACTAAAGGGGGTTAATTTCGAGGACTACACCTACAACAAGTGAAAAACGGATGATAAAAAGAATTAACGATTATTAAAAGAAACAATGCTTAAGATCATCAGGAGCGGCTGGCAAGCTGTGATCCTGTGGGAACGTTTTCTTATTTACTTTTTACTATTATTTTACTTTTCAGTTTTATTTTAATTTTTAGTTCATCATCAAAGAATGAAAATCTCCACTTCAAATGTGAACAAAGACCATCAATATCTGGGAAAACTGTAGAGCTATTAACGCCAAGTATATTTAGTCTATGACGTATGGACGAAAAGCAATGGGCTGGAACTCGGACTTTTATCAGTTTGTGTGCAAACTCTTTATGATATTCAAATGTTACGACGCGTCCACCCAGATTTATTTTATGGACGGTAAAAGCACCTGATTGTGCGGATATACGACGACTAATGATTTTAGGACGAAATATTTTTGTTATCTTGTTAGATAAAGGGCCATATATTTCCGTATCTGTTCTAAAGTCCTCCACCTCTGGAGTAAGTATCCAAACAATGCCGTTTTCTTTTTTTCCATTTTTATCTTCATACGGAGTATCTTTTACAGTAAACCAGAGTCCGACTAACGCACTATATGTCCAGTCTAAAAGTCTTGTTGGAAGCCCGTGATGTTGCGCAAGTGCCAACAAATCCCAATCATCTTCTGGCTTAAATTCGGATAAAGGCAAACTTGTTCTCCGAAATTCGTCAATTATCAGTTTTTCTATATTCTCGATTTTACCGCGGAGCTTTAAACGCGAAAGTTTTGGTACTAAAGGCTGATCTCTTCGCTGACCACGAAATAAGAAATCAGTATGATTGCCTCTTTTTTCAGATGCTTGTTTTTCTTTATCAACGAGAGAAACATACTCCTGAATATTATTGATTTCAGCCTCTCGATATGGCATTAATTACCCCTATTATCAGTAATGTTTGTCTGGATCTTTGAACATAGATAAATTTATTTCCACTTGTAATTTGTACAATTGTATCATGCGACAAAGTTTTTTGTAACAGGAAGACATTATTTCTTTTCTGCCCTGTCTGGAACACCTGCAACCTTTCGCTCCGAAGGAAACACCCCTTTTTTCTCGGAGTCACCAACAAGCTGAGAGTTTTAGCGTAGTGAAACTATTGCGGATTTCCGAAATAAATATGCTTAACGAGACAAATACCCCGCCAGCACTTTTTAAAACAGACCTTTCATCCCATGCCGGTTGCTCATTAACTTATAAATATTAACGTATCGTTTGAATCCCTTGAGCTTAACCGGCCAAGGGCCTATAATTTCATTTACTTCTATGATTTCATTACTTATCCCTTTGTAAGCGGTTTTGATGCGTTTGACGAGTGCACTGTTCATAACAAGTTCTTTGCTATTAGCAAGTAAGGCCAGTCTTGCAGTTAAATCTATGTCTTTGCCATAAATGTCAGGGACATTCTTCATGAAACTCATATCATACGCATTTTTGCAGTACGCAGCGCTAATCTTAACGCGTCGCAAATATGGTTCGTCACTATCAAGGATTTGGCATAAACTACTGAACAGGGTGAGCGGAGTTTCGCCTTTCATTTTGCTTTCAGGGATAAAAAACAAAAGACCATCTCCATAAACCTTAAGAGGCTTAAATTTGAGAAACAAACAACTTTGAATGTTTGTAAATGTATTGCATATGAGTGATATCCAAGTTGATAAGTTTCTATCTTTGATCTCCGTTGAGCCTACGATGTCGATGAAAATACAATAACCGGAGGTCGGTCGCAAATTCTTAATTACCGCATTAAAGTCTGGATTCTCTGGATCAATATAAATAGACATGACACGCTCCTTTCAAAAACTATAGCAAAAGAACGCAGCCAAAGGAAGATGAAGATGCGGTATTGATTTTCAAGAATAATCTACAGGCTCGATCTTGCTCGGAAATGTGTGTTGTACAGGAAGTAGTTAACAATCCACTTTTTTATCTTGCTCAGTAGTAAATTTAAAAGAAAGAAATGTTACGTTGCTACAAAAAAAGGAATACTAAGATATTAGTCAATCTCATAAAACGCCCAAAATCGTATTTAGCGAAGCCGTTTTTTCGACAGTGTAAACTTGACTGTGTGAAATTCAAACGAGGGGAAAAATAAGGGCGCACCTCCTATAAAATATTTTGTTAGACCAATAACAAAAATCAAAAGGAGGAGCACCCATGGAAATTAAGATTAGCGTACCAGAAGTCGTAAATTTAATCAAAGAATTGCAGGAGAATCCGTCGAGGATATTTGAGATGGCCACGCTGAATGTGCAAAAGGACGTAGGCAACTATTTGACGAACCTGATGAAGGCAGAACTGACGCATGTTTTAGGGCGTGGAAGATATGAGCGTGGCAAGGGGGAGGCCAACCATCGCAACGGGAGCTATCCCCGGGACTTCTGTATTAAGGGGATTGGAGAAGTAGCAGTAAAGGTACCTAGAGATCGGAAGGGCGAATATCAGACACAGGTATTGCCTCGTGGGAAGCGATATGAAACCAGGATCGCGGAGGATCTGTCGATGATGTATCTGACGGGGATAAGCACGCGGACGCTCTCGATGTTAAGCAAGAGACTTATAGGGCGTGAGATATCTCATGAAGAAGTGAGCAAGGCGAGCAAGGAATTGACGGCAGGGGTAGAGAATTGGCGCAACCGTGATTTATCCCAGGAGCCAATAAAATACATCTTTGTAGACGGCGTGATCTTCAAGATGAGATTGAAGTATAGTGTGGAGAATGTCCCCGTACTTGCAGCAATAGGGGTAACAGGGGATGGAACGAAATTAGTGCTCGGTCTGCAGAGCGGCGACAAGGAATCGGCTACGAACTGGAGGGAGTTTTTTAAGGATCTAAAAAGCAGAGGGCTCGACGGGTCATCGGTGAGGCTGGGAATCATGGATGGGCTTTCTGGGCTGGAGAAAGTATTTGAAGAAGAGTTTCCCAATGCAAAAGTGCAGAGGTGCCAGGTGCATGTGGCCCGTAATGTACTGGCGAAGGTACCTCATAAATTGAAAAAGGAAGTAGCAGATGATCTGAGGTCTATATTCTATGCCTCTTCAAAAGGAAAGGCAGATGAATTCTACAGGAGCTTTTACACGAAGTGGAGCAAAGAACTCCCCTCAGCCGTGAAATCATTAGGCCAGTCAATAGACGCCTGTTTGACATTCTTCAAGTTCCCGGAAGAAGAATGGATATCATTACGGACGTCGAACATTATTGAGCGCCTGAACAAGGAATTCAAGAGAAGAACGAAGACTATGGAGATAGTAGCCGGAGAGGATGCCTGTTATAGGCTTCTTGCTTTTATATCGTTAAAGATGGAGTTGAGTTGGAGATCAAATCCAATAGGAAAGGTGCGACCCAATTTGCCCCTTTATCAAATTTACACAAAATAGTTGACACTACCTTTTTTCTCTACCCTCTATTGTTACCCTCATTCGGGCGCACCTATACCGTATAAAGCTGTAGGTGCGCCCGTAGCATTTCGCTTACAGACGCTTGAGATTCTCTTGAATAGCCTTAGAATCTACAAGACCAGTGTTTCCCCACATCTCCACATTCGCATCATTACCAATATTTCGCAAGGTATCCACCAGCACCCACAGTCGGCTCATAAGGTCGTATTTCATACCTTCCAGCCCTTTTTTGCAACCACCCATCATAATGCACACTATCATGAACGGTGAGGAGCCGAGCCGAGCCGGACGCATCCGCTCCTGCTCGGCTCCTCACCTCATTGTCAATGCCCACACTACATTTCCACTGTAGCAAATTTGTAGCAGAAGGCATCTCAATTTTACATAATATATCTAACATACAGTAAAAACCATAATACTCAATTAGTCGCTATAATCAACAAGTTAAGCTGAATCCCAAGCCAGAAGCCCATCTTAAAATTTGCCTTAAATTAAACTTTCAAGGCGGTAACTACTCACTATGGCGGACATGTGACCAGACTGTGACCAATTTGTGACAGAATATGAACAAAAAATGGAATATTTGGGAAATATGAAATTTATAGAAGAATGAAAATTGCATTTAAAATCAAAGAGATTGTCCAAACCAAAGACAGAGGCCGTTTTGTTAATTAATTGTTTTATAGGATTTGAAGTCCGGGAGGGACACCAGAACCCTATGCACTCCCAATAGGCTATTTTACTTGTTTGGCTGATATTTAGGCAACTATCGCTATCTTATTTTCTACGATTCAATTCTATCAGGGGGCTGAAAGATATGGGAGGCAAACAACCGGGGCGCCGGACGGGGCAACAGACTTTATACTTATATCATGTATCCTGAATCGTGTCTTTTAGATCTGTATCCTGTACCATATTTTCTTTCTCAACGGGTTCAGCGGGTGGAGCGGATTCGGCAACAGGGGTTTCGATTACGGGTTCTGCAGGGTTACTCTGAATTTCCGTGGAATAGTAATAGGTGAGTATAGAGGCCAGTATCATCAATCCGAGATAAGTCTCGAAGGCATAAGAGATAAGCTGGTAAGGGAAAGAAAGGATAGTGCCTATTATCGGTATTAATGTAAACGGATAGCTCAGAAGAATCAGTAGGAAGCTGGCTATCAGGTATCCTACAAAAAGGACGGTATTAAGCCAGAAGGCATTCGGATGCCTCATTAAATAATGCATGGCTTCCTTAATGGATTTCAGAGACCCCGTATCTTTGAAGAACAAAGAAGCAATACCGTACAAAGTTATGGAGAGTATCCAAAGTATTAAAGCGATCGCAATTATAATGACGATCAAAGAGAAAAACGTGCCGAAGAAGAGTGCAAGGGTAGAATCCTGGCTCTGGGCAAATGACACCACAGTCGCAATCCCGCCCCCTAAAATCCCGAGGAAAAAGGCGGCGATGATAGTAATTACGCCTATGACAGATGTGAATGCGAGCAGACGGAGAAAAAGTTTTCTTGCCTGATCAAAGAACACGCGGAGGCTGAATCTCATGGACCTGTCTTTGAGTAATTTCCCGATCACGCCTATTGAACCGCCGAATACATAAATACCGAGCAATGCAACAATGGTGATGTATATGAGAAAGCTTGAAAGAACGATAAGGAAAAGGCCGAGGTATTTCGATATAATGTCGGAAGGTCCTTTCAGTATTCTGAAAACATCCCGTATATCCGTGAGACCCGTCAGGTCAATGCCGAATATGATGAACGCGATTGCCAGAGGTATGCCTACGATGATGAAAAACCCTATGCTGCTTACGAAGACCATGCCGAGCTGTATCAGCACGAGCTGCCATGTCCTGTTGACTAACCTGACCCCGTCCTTTACAGCTTCAATAAACGTCATTTCAGTCCTTTACTAATCATTGACAACAACAAATTCCTCATAAACATTCTCAGGCAATTCTTTAATAAACCGCGAAGGTCTCAAAAAACCCAGCCCATGCCATTCCTCGGATGTGAACGGATAACAGAGATAGAGCTCATCCTTTGCCCTTGTTACCGCAACGTAGAAAAGTCTTCTCTCTTCTTCCTCATATTCTGTTTTCAACGACCTGACCGAAGGAAATCTTCCGTCATTCAGGCCTATAATGAACACCGTATTCCATTCGAGTCCTTTTGCCTGGTGTACTGTAGAGAGTATAACACATTCTCTGTCTTCATCCCCTCCCTCAGTCTCTCCGCCTGACGCGCTCTGGAGGCTTAATTCACTCACAAAAATCTCAAGCGAGCTATATTTTAGTGCAAACCTTGTCATCTGCTCAATGTCTTCAATCCTCTCCTCTGCATTCGGATAACGATTATAAAGATGGTCTTCGTATCCGTGCCTGAGTATATGCTCTATGGCCGTGGAAGGCTGTAACGGCATATCGGCGTTTCCACCGTTGCTCAAAAGCTTTAAAAGATCAAGAAAGAGATTGAAGGAGTCTAAGGCTTTTTTGGGTACAAGGCTGCTCGTCTCGAATATGGCGTCAAAAGGACTTTCTGATCTGCTTATCGAATCCCAAAGCCTTGCAGCGGTAATATTGCCGATGCCGGGGACCAGCTTTATTATCCTTTTCCATCCGAGTTCGTCGTAGTTGTTCGTCACAACCCTGAGGAAAGAAAGGATGTCCTTGATATGCGCCTGTTCAAAAAACTTCAGGCCTGAGCGCACTTCAAAAGGTATCCCTCTTCGCTGAAGTTCCATCTGAAGCTCCATGGATTGATAGTGAGAACGGTAAAGCACGGCTATGTCATTGAGATCCATGCCTTCTGCGGTCATATCGAGCATTTTCTGGGCCACGAAATCGGACTGCTGGAATACATCCTTGAGCGGTACGACATAAGGTTGGCTTCCCGAATTTTTTACAGCATGGAGTTCCTTTGGAAACTGCCGCATATTATGGACGATGCTTTTGTTTGCAAGGTTGAGGATTTCGGGAGTGGACCTGTAGTTAACGGTCAGGTTGAATATCGTCGCGTCGGGATACCTCTCGGGAAATTTCAGGATGTTTTCAAAATCAGCGCCCCTGAAAGAATAGATCGACTGGGCGTCATCGCCGACTACCATCAGGTTCCTGTTTGCGGAGGACATCAGGTCAACGATCTCCGCCTGGAGTTTATTGGTATCCTGGTATTCGTCAACGAGCACATGCATTAATTTTGCCGAATAATATTCCCGTATATCTTCATTCTCCAGAAGTAACCTTTTCCAGTTGGTAAGCAGGTCGTCAAAATCCATCAGGTTTAAGGCATGTTTCTTTTGCTCATAGCGCATAATAGTCTGCCTTATCTCGTCGACGGCATTGATAAAATGCGGGAACCTCAAAGGGATGATCTCGTCGATGCTGCTTCCCTTGTTTATTGCAAGGCTATGCATCTCGCACAGGACAGAGCCTTTTGGAATGATCGTTTTTCTCTGCTTTATCTCCGCGAGGCAGATATCAAACAGGTCTTTTGAGTCTTCCCTGTCGAGTATGGAAAAGCCCGTCTTATAGCCGATCAGGAGACAATGCTTCCTTAAAAACATGTTCCCTATATGATGAAATGTTCCTCCCCAAAGCCCCTGGATGTTTCTGCCTATTAATCCTTCAACCCGCCGCATCATCTCCTTTGCAGCCTTATTGGTGAATGTCAGGAGCAGAATATTTTCAGGCCTGATGCCCGACTCTATCAGCCGCGCAACACGGTAGGTGACCGTCCTCGTCTTACCTGTGCCAGCGCCCGCGAGCACGAGCATGGAGCCTCTGTGGTGCATAACAACGGCATATTGCTCTTGGTTGAGTTCTTTTTCATAGCTGAGCTTGAAACCCGTAGATTCTCTGCGGAGGAAGTATTTTTTCACTTCAGTCCCGAAGCGATCTTTGCCGCGAATTCAGACAAAGACTCATCGCGTGCGCCGAACACCACATAACTATCCCATTCTTCTAACCGATCGAAGAGTGATGACCTCTCGTGCAGGGCTTCCGCTGATTTGCTCGCCTTTTTGATTTCACTGCATAGATCGTCGCTTGAGATGTCCTTTACCGATGTCCCGCCTGCGTAATATATCGGCAGTAAGAACAAGTGGTCTTCTTCCCGAAGATTTTGTATAAATGTCCTGATATATTCCTGCTTCATCAGCCGGGTGGGGCCGTAGCCGTGGGGCTGAAAGATATAACAAATATTTCTACGGACTTTTTTCATGGTCTCCATCAGAGACGCTATTTTATGCGGGTTATGAGCGTAATCGTCTATTACGAGATGTTTTTCATTATTCAGGTGAATATCAAAACGCCGGTCGAGCCCAAAAAATTCAGGCAATACCTCTGCAATATCTTTCAGCTTAATTCCCATTTCCGAGAGCAGCGCAATACATGATACTGCATTATAAAGGTTATGTTTTCCGGGGAGAGAAAGTTTGAAATTTACATCCTGTAATTGAAAGGTTGTGTTGAACAGCTGATATCCCACTGCCTTTGCCCTATATTTTGAATCTGTATCTATAGAAAACCTGATAGGTTCTTTTAGATGACAGAGGGCTAAATTTTCATCATCGCCATTAATAATAACCGGCTTTTCTGTATTCCTGCCGAGCGCTGCGAACATCTCCGCCGTTTCATTTATCGAATTGTGGTCAAGAGCGAGATTGGAAATGATAGAATACGCGGGATGGTAATGAACTATCGAGCCGTCTGATTCGCATGCTTCTATAACTAAAAAGTCTGAACCGCCGACCAGGGAGTTCCCGAGATTATTTAAGGTCTTAAATTGTTTTACCCTGCCGCCGCCTATGAAATTAGGTTGCAGGCCGAGCCTGTCCATCAGAAACGCGAGCAGGCCAGATGTAGTGGATTTCCCGCTCGTCCCTGCAACAGCGATTGTCCTGAATCCCGATACAATCTCGCATAAATACTGCGGACGGGTCTTCATCGGGATGCCCAGTTCCTTGGCTTTCAATACTTCGGGCTGGTTGTCTTCAACGGCAGTGCTGAAAACGGTAAAATCAAAGGACGCATTAATACCGGAGCCGTCCTGGGGTACGATTCTGATCCCCTTGTTTTTCAAAATCTTACAGACAATATTATCAGGGTTTGTATCGAATGAGCGGTCGGAACCGACAACATTATTTCCGCGGTCTGCCATAAAACCCGCGATGGCCGATACCCCGCTGCCGCCGATGCCCGAGAAAAATATTTTTGACATGCAAATTTTATTGTAAGCAAAATCAAAAACAAAGAGCAAAGAGGGAACAGAAAAATGTGAATTTCCCTGGAAAACAAAGGAGGGTCACCCCTCCTTTGTTCCGGACAGTAGGGTCACTGCATGAATAGCTATTATTCTATATTATGTATATAAGATTATGTATATAAGAGAACTTTACAGTCTTTCGCGGACTTTAGAAAATCCTCTGCAGTCTGGATAGTCACCCCTTCAATAAAGTCTTCCTGCTTCAACCCCATCATATCGACGGTCATCTTACAGGCCACAAACTTTACTCCTTCCAGTTGGGCGACCTCCTGAAGGTCCCCGAGTTCGGGAACATTCGCCTTTGCAATCTTGCTCTTCATCATCCACGTGGCGACCGACGACATACCCGGAATTGCTCCCATGAAGCCGGGTGGTTGGAATTTGGCGTTCTTTATCCACCCTTTGCGGATGACATTGATCCCCATAAAGGTATAAAATACACTTGTCTCCATTCCCAAACGGTTGGCATTGATACCCAGAATGAGTCCCGGATAGGCGCCGTCAAGGGAATCCTTTGAAGTAATAAACGCAGCCGTTTCCTTCACCTTTTTTTCTTTTTCCTGGTCCATGTGTGTTTCTCCTTTTGAATTTTTATAATTATTATATCATAAAGTAATTTAATTCTGTAAAGTCCTTTCAACGGGGTACTGATATTTTTTTGAAGAACTTTACTCTTGTCTTTGCCGCTTTTTTTGGTCCAGGTTGATAAATGACGGCAAAAGAGGGTATATTATGAATTAAATTTTTTGGAGGTGCACTATGCTTAATTTGATAGATATAGCTCATGCAATGGGGCCTGCCCAGGGAGGCGCGGGACAGGGAGGTCCCGGGGGTATGATAGGCAGCCTTGTTCCTTTGGTCCTGATCTTTGTTATTTTTTATTTTCTCCTGATAAGGCCCCAGCAAAAGAAGGCTAAAGAACATAAGAGCATGATTGATAACCTGAAAAAAGGTGACAAGATTATTACTTCAGGCGGCATGTATGGCGTTATTGAGGCTGTCGGGGCCAATACTGTTACTGTCAAGATCGGCGAAAATGTGAAGGTAAAACTCGGCAAAGCTTATGTTGCTGCGCTGAGAGCAGCTTCTGATGAAGACTAAAGGGAAATTCCAATACCTGACTACGAAACTCTAAACAAATCCCGATGATGTCAAATTCAAAACCGTATAACGAGATGGTTTAGGATTTAGAAATTCGAATTTAGGGATTTAATGCTTTATGGAGGGTGAATGAAGAAAAAGATTCTCTGGAGATTAATCCTCATAGGTGTGACCGTTATTCTTGCGATCATATTTTTTCTGCCTAATACTCCTGTTTTCCAGTACACGCCTGAATGGTGGCAGAAAAATATGCCCAATAAAGGTATTGTACTCGGGCTTGACCTCCAGGGAGGCCTGCACCTTGTATTTGAGGTCGAAGGGGACAAGGCTGTTGAATTAAGTACCGAACGGTATGCGTCAAGATTACGGGACTTGTTTACCAAGAAAAAACTTACTGCTGATGTCGCCGTAAGCGCACTTACCATTACCGTGAGCCCGTCTAATATGGAGACAAGGAAGGTTGTCGAAGATAACTATCCCACTTTAATACTCTCTGAGGCTGGGGGAAAGCTTGTCTGTAAAATGTCCGACAAGGAAGCAAAAAGAATTAAGGACAACGCTGCCGATCAGGCCCTTGAAACAATCCGTAACAGGATTGATCAGTTCGGCGTTGCCGAGCCGACTATCCACAGGCAGGGGGACAACGAGATTGTTGTCCAGCTGCCGGGCGTTAAAGAGCCGAAGCGCGCCATTGACCTGATCGGAAAGACCGCGCAGCTCGAGTTCAAGCTTGTAGATGATGAAGCTAAAGTAGCCGCTGAAATTCCACAGTCGGTGCTTCAGGGTGAGGAAGACAATATTTTGAAACAGTTTGCAGAAAAGATACCCGAAGGCGACGAAATACTTTTTGAAAAGAAGGTCAACAGAGAAACAGGCGCTGTAAGGAAGATCCCCATTCTTCTCAAAAAACAGGCTGCGCTTACCGGAGACCTTTTAAGTGACGCGAAAGTTAATATCGACTCGCGTTTTAGCGAGCCTTACGTATCGATATCATTCAATGCAGCAGGCGCAAGCCTTTTTGAAGAAGTAACAGGAGCGAATGTCAAGAAGAGACTGGCGATAATACTTGATAACACAGTGTATTCAGCCCCTGTTATTCAGGAGAAGATCGCGGGAGGAAATGCCCAGATAACCGGGAGTTTCACGATGGATGAGGCAAAGGACCTCAGCATTGTATTAAAGGCAGGCGCGCTCCCTGCGCCGCTGAAGATGCTCCAGAATGTGACTGTCGGTCCTTCGCTCGGGAGGGACTCTATAGAGGCCGGAAAAATGGCGGGCATAATCGGCACGATTGCGGTCATCATTTTTATGATTTTCTACTACAGGCTTTCAGGGGTAATTGCAGACTTTGCCCTGCTTTTGAACATCCTCCTCCTTATGGGCGCCATGGCGTCCCTTAATGCTACCCTTACCTTGCCGGGCATTGCGGGTATAATCCTTGCCATCGGTATGGCTGTTGACTCTAATGTCCTGATGTTCGAGAGGATGAGGGACGAACTGCGATCGGGAAAAACGCCCAGATCAGCGGTAGATTCCGGATATGATAAAGCGTTCTGGACGATCTTTGACTCCCATGTGACAACATTGATAACGGCTGCCGTGCTTTTCCAGTTCGGCACCGGCCCGATAAAAGGGTTTGCGGTAACGCTTAGCCTTGGTGTTGCAATAAATTTGTTCACAGCTTTGATCGGAACCAAGTCAGTCTTCGACATCATAAACAGCAAGCGTGAATTAAAGAAACTGAGCATATAGGAGAATACATGATAGAGCTGATCAAAAACCCCAATATTAATTTTCTAGGCAAGCGGAATATAGCTTTTGCCTTTTCAGGAATTCTATGCGTTATAGGTATTATTGCTATAATCCAGATAGCGACAGGCCATGCAAACCTTGGAATAGATTTTGCCGGGGGGACCGCCATACAGTTCAAGTTTGAAAAACCGATTGCGCTGCACAACGTAAGGCTTGCCCTCGAAAGCGGAGGGTTAAAAGACTTTGACCTTCAGGATCTGCCTTCAGAGAATAAGATCCTTATCCGGGTCAAGAAGACTGACCAGGAACTCGGTAAGGTTTCCGATGCTATCACAACCATATTAAGTCAGAAATTACCGGATAACAAATACGTGGTCGATTCAACTACCTTCATCGGGCCCAAAGTCGGAGGCAGGCTGAGGGCTGATGCGGCAAAGGCTGTAGCTGTTGCCGTTATCGGGATACTTATCTACGTGGCGTTCAGGTTCCAGTTCAAGTTCGGCGTGGGCGCCACAATCGCGACCTTCCACGATGTGCTGGCTGTGCTCGGTATATTTTATCTTATGGGTAAAGAGATTAATCTCATTTTGATAACGGCGTTGCTTACCGTAGCAGGTTATTCACTTACTGATACGGTGGTCGTCTTCGACAGAATACGTGAAAACCTAAAAGCGAGACAGCGGGAAGATGTTGAAACTGTCATGAACAGCAGTGTCAATGAAGTACTGTCAAGAACAATTATAACCTCCACAACCGTTCTCCTCACATCTATAGCGCTTTTTTTCTTCGGAGGCGAAGTCATCCATGACTTCTCACTGGCCATGGTAATGGGCGTTATTGTCGGGACGTATTCCTCTGTATTTGTTGCAAGCCCGATAGTGCTCATTTGGGGAGGGAAAAGACCGTTTGCGAATAAATAAGTACTCAGGCAGTCGGGGGTCCAAGGATTCAAGTGATGGAACGCTTTTTCACCTTGGACCCTATGAACCCTTGGATCCCTGAAACCTTCTCTCCGCCATGCATCGGCGCTGGCTTGTCAACAGGACCAAACCGGAATATATACAATACTTATCCAAGACCGCATCCATTTCTCCCCTCATGGCCCAAATACTCATTAACAGGGGCATTAAGACATCAGGGGAAATAGATTGTTTCCTTAATCCGATCATTTCCCAGCTATCCGATCCTTTTGAATTGGCAGGTATTAAAACCGCTGTCGACAGGATTGTGACTGCGTCAAAACACGGAGAGAAGGTGCTTGTCCACGGTGATTATGACGCCGACGGCCTTACGGCAACCGCAATAATGCTTAAGGCATTAAAACAAACAGGTATTGACGCCTGCCATTTTATTCCAAACAGGATGGAGCACGGCTACGGTTTTACCGCGGCGTCTGCGAAAAAGGCTAAACAGATGGGCGTCGGTCTCTTGATAACAGTCGACTGCGGCATAACCTCATTTGAAGCCGCGTCTTTATGCAAGACAATGGGAATTGATGTCATTATAACCGACCACCACGAACCGGTTTCGTCGGCAATGAAAGGGTCGGAAGGAGAAGACTTCAGATTGCCGGATGCCTTGGCCGTCATCAATCCAAAAACCTTCAGTCTCCTGTCTCCGGTATCTAATCTTTCCGGCGCGGGTGTTGCATTTAAACTTGCGCACGCTTTGGCCGTGGTCCACAATTCAGAGTCCGAGGTTTATGATTTTTTGGACCTTGCAGCCCTCGGCACAATGGCTGATGTTGTTCCGTTGACAGGCGAAAACAGGATCATCGTAAAAGAAGGATTGAAGGTAATGGAGAATGGGGCAAGGCTTGGGTTACAGGCGCTGCAAAGGTTTGCGGGGATTGAAGGGAAAAGGCTTAAAACAGGTCTGCTTTTATTTACAATAATCCCCAGGATCAATGCGGCCGGAAGGATTTCCGACCCCAACAATGTTCTCAATCTGCTGCTTACCGATTCAGAGGATGAGGCGAATGAGTTGTCATCCTGGCTGGACAGATTGAATTCAGAGAGACAGAAGATAGAAGAAGAAGTTTATCAGGAAGCCGTCTCCATGCTCAACTCGAGGGATATGCGTCAGGTTATTGTACTCTCGTCCGAAGGATGGCATAAAGGTGTCATTGGTATCGTAGCATCAAGGATTGCGGAAGAGTTCTACCGGCCCGCATTCATTCTTTCCGTAGAAGGAGCAGTTGCCAGGGGATCGGCAAGAAGTATCCCTTCTTTTGATATATATAATGCGCTCACCGGTTGCAAAGAATTCCTGAAGGGTTTCGGCGGGCATAAGCAGGCCGCAGGCCTGGAATTGGATGCCGGGAACATTTCTTCTTTTGATGATTGCATAAACAGGATCGCATATGAGACCCTCTCTGAAAAAGATTATATCCCCTCCCTTGAAATAGATGCAGATGTGGAGTTCTCGGACATCAGTTTTGATCTCATCAAAGAATTAGAGTTGCTTGAACCATTTGGTTTTGGCAACTTGGAGCCGTTTTTTGGATCAAAAGGACTCGATGTTCTTTATCCGAGGATACTTAAAAATAATCATCTCAAGATGAAACTCAGGCAGAAAAACAGGGCTATCGATGCGATAGGATTTAATATGGCAGCGTCTTTTGATAAGATCGCTGTCGCAACAAAGGTCGATGCCGTATTTTCTCCGCATGTTAATGAATGGGAGGGGGTCAGAAGCCTGCAGCTTAATCTGAAAGCATTAAGGCCAAGCCGATAACAAAAAGCCGAAGATTATTCAGCCATTTAATTAAATTATATACCCCGCTGTCTCTGCGGCGGGGAAACCGTGAACCCCCTTTTGAAAAGGGGGTTTGGGGGATTATAATGCTGTTACAATGGAACTGGGAAAGAGGCCTCATGCGGTCTATAAGATTCGATACCATTTGGTGACTGCTGTAAAGTACCGTAAGGTTTTGTTGAATGAGGAAGTTGAGAAATGTATCAGAGAGACAATGAGGGGAATTACTGAACGGTACAATATTGTAATCGATGAAATTGGATTTGATGAGGATCAAATACATATCTTCTGCGGTGCTCAACCGCAATATAGCCCGAGTCAGGTGCTGAACGTAATTAAGTCGATAACGGCGAAACGAGTATTCGAAGAATTTCCGAAGATGAAGAAAGTAGAATTGTGGGGTGGAGAATTCTGGAGTGACGGCAAGGACATAGGAACGGTCGGGGATGCAACAAATGAAGAAGTGATTAAGCGATACATAAGGAATCAGACTTTGGATAAGTCTGAAATAGAGCGGCGCACAGGTCAGCTAAAACTGTTCAAAATTTAAAGATGCCATCGCTGGTGAGAGTTTTCCGAGATACCCCGCCGTCTCTGCGGCGGGGAGGTTCATTCATAAAATTTGCGGATGCCGACAGATACAGTATTTGCGCTCATTCTCGGCCCGATACGGATCGGGCCTCCGAGGTAAATTCTTTCGAAGAAAGAATTTAAACCCGCTTAAATACTGTATTTGTCGATTTTACGAATAGTGCGGATTAGGGGGTAGTGCAACGATAGAAAACCAGAAAATATTGATAGCTTTGACGACGTCTAAAAAGCCTTCGAGACTGAGAGGTTTGATAATGTAACAGTTCGCGTGGAGATTATATGCGTTAAAAATATCCTGCTCGGCCCTTGAGGTTGACAGGATTATTACGGGGATGCGCTTCAGCTGCGGGTCTTTTTTAATTTCTGCCAAGACCTCCAGACCATTCTTTTTAGGCAGATTAAGATCAAGAAATATGATATCCGGACGTTCAGCGGCGGCATACTTTTCTTCATTCCGCAGGTATGCAATGGCTTCCACCCCGTCATTAACAACATTCAGGTAATTGGGGATATTGCTTTCTTCCAAAGATTCTTTTGTAAGGCGCACATCTCCGGGGTTGTCTTCCACCAATAAGATATTAACAATCTTGTCGGCTATTATTCCGTTCATATTTCCTCTCTATAGCCAATTATGCTAAAAGAAAATATCGAATATTGTCTATTGTGGCAAGCGTAACGGCGACTTAATATGTTGTTATAAGTAAAAAGCATATCTGTAAAAGTTAAATAGCAAGAGAGATGCCAGATACAAGTTCTTGATTTTAATGGCTTAAAAGTAACCTATAGTTTTTGTTATGGGCAATTTGCACCTTGAGTGTGTCATATTGCCTTATTTAAGCATATTGTTGCACTCTCACAAAAAAAACGGCGCGCTGCTACGACTTTACCTCTGCTGAGATAGTGATATAATTAAACTCAAAGGATAATACAGCGCCATATCTCTATAGTTGGAAGGGGCGTACAAGTTTTATATTTTGAGGTTCAAGGCCTAACAAAAATACAAAGCAAAAGGAGAAGGTCCATGAAAATGACAGCATATGTCTCTATATTGATCGCGGTTTTAATTCTTTGTTCTGCTCAGACGCCCGCCGCTTCTTCATCACTGCTTGTGCAAGAACCGTCTTTGCAAGATCAGGATACAAAAACTACTGTGGAAAAAGAAAACAAATCGGAACCGGCAAAGGGACCGCAACAAAAAACTGCCGATACCGGGACGGATGTTAATGCAGGACAGAAAGAAGAAGAGGGTCCGCGGGTCGCGGACCCCCTGTACCCGTGGAACAAGGCAATGTACCACTTCAATGACAAGTTCTATTTTTGGGTAATGAAGCCTGTTGCGCAGGGATATTCTTCAGTTGTTCCTGAAGATGTCAGACTTTCGGTCAGCAACTTTTTTCGAAACCTTACTACGCCGGTCCGCTTTGTGAGCAATCTTTTGCAGCTCAAAATAAAAAATGCGGGGAATGAACTCGTCCGTTTTGTTTACAACAGTACAGCCGGTGTCGGCGGTCTTGCCGATACTGCAAAGACTGATCTGCATATTCGGCGTCATGATGAAGACCTTGGCCGGACATTCGGCGCCTACGGCATAGGACACGGATTTTACATCGTATGGCCTGTTCTCGGCCCCTCTTCCCTGCGTGATTCAGTGGGACTGGTCGGAGACACATTCCTGAACCCGGTGAGTTACGTACAACCTATTGAAGCAGCTATAGGGATTGCCGCATACGATATGGTTAACGAGACATCATTTCATATAGGGGATTACGAGGACCTCAAAAAATCAGCGGTTGATCCTTATATTTCTATCCGTGACGCTTATATCCAGTATAGAAAAAACGAGTTGGAAGAATAATACATTATCAAACCTCACACCATTCTTTTGCATTCTGAAACAGTCTAAGCCAGGGAGATGCTTTAAGGGTGTTCTTCCATTTCTCGGGCATATATGCCCACTGCCATTTAAGAAATGTCCTCTCAGGATGGGGCATCATCGCAAAATGTCTGCCGTCCGGAGAACACAAGGCTGTTATGCCTGAAGGAGAGCCGTTTGGATTAAACGGATACACCTCCGTGAACTTACTATTGTCATCAACAAATCGGATGGGCGCAAGATTTTTTTCAAGGACTTCCATCAAAATGTCTTTTTTCGGAAAATGGAGCCTCCCTTCGCCATGGGCGACCCATATGCCTAAGGTGGAACCTTCCATGCCCTTCAGCATTATAGAAGGGCTCTTTACAATATGGACGGTCGAGAATCTCGATTCAAACCTGCCCGATCTGTTCTGGATGAACCTCGGCTGGATATTATCGGTTAGGCCCTTCCAGGGAATCCATCCGAGCAATGCCATCAGCTGACAGCCGTTGCATACGCCGAAGCTGAAGGTATCAGGCCTTTCATAGAATTTCAGGAATTGCTCGTATATTCGTTTGTTGAACCTGATTACACCTGCCCACCCTTTAGCTGAATCAAGGACATCCGCATAACTGAAGCCCCCCACAAAGGCAATCCCCCTGAAGCTATCGAGGTCTGTGTTTTTTTCAATAAGGTCTGTCATGGTAATATCCCAGACTTCAAAGCCGGCATGATAAAAGGCAGAGATCATTTCACGGTCTCCGTTGCTCCCTTCTTCCCGTAAGACTGCCACCCTTGGTTTCCTGTCTGTTTTGAGAAATGCCCGATGAGTAGTCTCAGGAGAAAATGAGACGGAATATTCGGGTCCTTTCCTGTCAAGACTCACGTTATTTTCCTCATCAACACAATCAGGATTTGCCTGAAGCCTGTCGAGGTGATAACTCGTTTTTTCCCAGATTGCCCTAAGGACTCTCATATCTTCTTCCAAAACGGATCGCCCATTTATGTTTATAGCGATTTCCTTTTCGACTGTTGTATTACCGATTACCTGATAAGGTATATCATTTTTTTTGAGGTAATTCGTTATTCTTTTTTCGTTCTCCGGCAAGTACTCAATCACTAATCCGAGTTCTTCAGAAAATAAAAGTGAAAGTTCAAGGATGCCTCCCGTCCCCCCTTCCTTACCAAGGGGGGGCTGGGAGGGTAAAGTCGCATCTATGTTTATCTCTATACCACAATTGCCTCCGAAAGCCATCTCAAGAAGTGTAACGATTAATCCCCCATCGCTTCGGTCGTGGCCGGAAAGAATAATGTTCTTTGAGATAAATTTCTGTACACAGTTAAAAGTTTTTTTGAGAAGATTTGAATCTTCGATGTCCGGGGATTCATTCCCTATCTGACCGTAAACATGCGCTAAAGCAGTACCTCCCAGCCTGTATCTGCCGTTGCCGAGATCTATGTAGATCAACCTGCTTTCACCTGGTCTCTTAATATCAGGAGAGATAACTTTTGTAATATCGGGGCATGTGACATATGCGGAAATGACAAGGCTTCCGGGGGCTTTTACTATTTCTGTTTTACCCGACGGACCAACGACCTTAGCGGCCATGGAGAGACTGTCCTTCCCGCCGTCGATCGCAATGCCGAGCTCAATTAAAACATCTCTTAATGCTGTGGCAGCGTCATGAAGTCTTGCGCCTTCACCGGGAAGCTTTGCCGCCCACATCCAGTTGCCGGAGCATTTAATATCTTCAAGGGCGCTCACCTTTGCCCACATGAGGTTCGTTATAGCCTCACCGACACTCATCCGGGCCATTGCCTGAGGGCTAATGAGACCCTTAATCGGTTGTTCGCCGACCGCGATTGCCGCTCCTGTCAATCCAAAATGACTCTGGCTTATGACTGCAACGTCCGACAACGTTAATTGCAAAGGACCGACACACTGCTGTTGGGCTATAAGCCCGGTAACAGACCTGTCGACTTTATTTGTAAGGAACCTTTTGGATCCGACTGAAACAAGGCGCAGTACTTTGTCGAGAGCCTCTCTGCTTGAGATATCCTCGGGCATCCTTAGAAGCTCAAGCTCAGGTTTTATTCTTTCTATTGTAAATGTCTTTTGCGGCATTTCGCCGAGGACTTTTGACAGATCGAGGTTCACGGGTGAACTCCCATCCGTTTCATCATGAAGGACAATATAACCGGCTCCTGTTATCTCCCCGATGAAGGAACAGGGGACCTTTTCCCGCCGGCAGAGAGTGAGAAAAGCTTCTTTTTTCTCGGGCTTTAAAAGCAACGCATCCAGTTCCTGGTATTCAGCGCCCCATATCTCAAGCACTGAAAGGGTATCATCGCCGAGTTGAATACTCCTGATTTCTATCTTGGCGCCGGCGGGATAAATGATTTCTTTCACAACATTGCAGTTGCCGCCCGCGCCCTGGTCATGTATGCTGATGATAGGGTTCTTATTCCCCATCTCAACACATGCCCTTATGACCCTGTTTACCTTCTGCTCCATTTCCGCATCACCGCGCTGTACTGCGCTGAAATCAAGCTCGGCTATGTTTTCTCCCTGTATCATGCTCGATGCTGATCCGCCGCCGATCCCGATCCTGTAAGCAGGGCCGCCGATCTTTACCACCAGCATCCCTTTCCGGGGTTCACCTTTTTCAATATGACCGCCGTTTATCTGTCCGATACCGCCCGTGAACATTATCGGTTTGATCCATTCTCTTCTCTCACCGTACGGCAACCTTAAACCGAAAGATCTTGTAAAACCCTGTATCACCGGTTCGCCGAATTTATTCCCGTAATCGGATGCGCCATTGCTTGCCTCTATCTCTATCTGCAGCGGTGAGGCAAGGTTTGAGGGATATTCAAACGACAGGTCTTCCCAGGGCAGAACATAACCGGGGATTTGCAGATTACCTACACAATATGCGGCGGTACCGGCCACGACTAAGCTTCCCTTGCCGGTTGCATGGACATCCCGTATTCTTCCGCCGGTCCCTGTCTCTGCACCTGGAAACGGCGCAACACCGGTAGGGAAGTTGTGTGTTTCCGCCGTAAAGATAAGGTGATAATTGAGTTTTGAATTTCTAAAGCGTGAAGGTCTGCCGGATTGTTCCGGTACTATCGCCGATATTTTATAGCCCTTTATCGCGCTTGAGTTGTCCTTGAAGGCAAGGAGGCTGTTATTAAGATTGCTTTTAAGAGGCTGTTTAATCAAATCCATGAGTGTATAAGTCATCTCCATACCATCAATGACCAATCTTCCCCTGAAAAACCAGTGGCGCGAGTGCTCGCTGTTTGATTGGCCGAGGTCAAAACACTCTACATTGGTAGGATTACGTCCTATATCATGTATGAAGAGTTTGTAATAGTAATCTATGTCCCAATCATCAAGGCCAAGCCCCATTTCAGTATTTATCTTCCTGAGCGCATCTTTGCCGTGTTCGATCAACGGCACTATATAAACCGGCTCGGGTTTTATTCCTGTCTCAAAGCCGGTGAGCTCGGCAGGATAAAGACACTCCGTCATCCTGTCGTGAACGAGCTCGAGAAAGGGTCCCAGTATTCGAGGGTCCGAGGGTCCAAATCGATTATCTATTCCCTGACCCCCTGACTTATTGATGCCCTCATTGAATATCAGTTCATACCTTCGCGACCTCTCTATCCTCGTAATCTTCGTGAGGCCGCAGGCATAACATACAGAAACTGCATTCGTCGACCATGCAGTGGTAAAGTTCATGCGTGGACCGACTTCGACGACTATTCCGTTGGTCCCATCATTCGTAAGGGGGGACGTAGAGTGGGTATTGTTCAGGAAGCTTTTATCCGAAAAATTCTCCGGGTCGAATGTCTCTGCCAGGAGCCATCGGAGGAGCCCCAGTTCATCATCGGTGAGCGTTTCTTTGGCCTGAATATTGAAACAGTATTCTGTTTCAATATCGCTGATATTGGGAGATATCTTCTGCCGGGCTGCGGACAGCAGCTCGTTCTTCCCGGCTTGTGAAAGTGCCGGTTTTCGAAAAAGATGCAATAAGCTCATTTGAGTCTTATTTTAACAGAAACGGAAGGGCAGGGTGGTTCATGAAGATGACCCGAATACTCTCTCGAAAATGTAATCTGTATTTTTCAGATAATACCCGAGGTCAAAAATAGTATCGATCTCTTTTGATGTCAGATATCTTTTTACTCCTTTGTCCTTTAATAATAATTTTTTGAACTGTGTCTCTGTCTTCCAGCTTTTCATCGCAGTCCTCTGGACTATATCGTACGCGGCTTCACGTGTGAGCCCCTTATCGATAAGGCCGAGCATAACGCGCTGAGAATTATAGAGTCCGTAACTTTTGGTCATATTGGCTTTCATCCTTTTCGGATAAACATGAAGCTTGTCAAGAATTCCTTTGAGCCTTCCAAGCATATAATCCGTCAGTATGGAGCTGTCGGGAATTATTACCCGCTCAACGGAAGAATGCGATATGTCCCTTTCATGCCATAGCGCAACATCTTCAAGAGCTGCCATGGCGTTCGATCGTACAAGCCGCGCCAGACCGGAAAGGTTCTCACAGCCGATAGGATTTCTTTTATGCGGCATAGCGGATGATCCCTTCTGTCCCGCCATGAACGGCTCTTCGGCCTCAAGGACTTCGGACCTCTGCAGATGCCTTATTTCAACAGCTATCTTTTCTACGGAGGCTGCAATCAGCGCAAGGCTTGTAAGATATTCGGCATGTCTGTCTCTCTGGACTATCTGCGTCGCAACCGGTTCAGGCTTAAGTCCGAGTTTTTTGCAGACCTTCTCCTCGATAGCGGGCGGGATATTTGAGAAGGTGCCCACAGCGCCTGAAAGCTTGCCTATGCTTATTATTTCTTTGGCCCTTTTCATCCGCACAAGATTTCTTTTCATATCCTCATACCAAAGGGCAAACTTGAGCCCGAAGGTCATCGGCTCTGCATGAACGCCGTGACTTCTGCCTATCATCGGGGTATCTTTATATTTGAATGCCTGTTTTCTTATGACATCCATCAACGCTTTAATATCTCTAATGATAATATCAGAGGCCTCGCGCATAAGGAGGGCCAGCGCCGTATCCAGGATATCTGATGAGGTCAGCCCCTTATGGATAAACCTCGACTCGGGACCGAGGTTCTGCGCAACTGAAGTAAGGAATGCGATTACATCATGTTTTACAACCTTTTCAATTTCATCGATCCTTTTAATATCGAAGCTGGCTTTTTCCTTAATGAGTCTTAATGAGTCCTGCGGGATCTCGCCGAGCTCTGTCCACGCCTCGCATGCTGCAATCTCGACGTCAAGCCATTTCTGATATTTGTTTTCAAGGTCCCATAACCTTCCCATTTCAGGGTATGTATAACGTTGTATCATATTTCCCCCTAAAAAATTCTAATATCTAAAATGCCGGAAGAGCAAATCTTTTGCGATTAATTCCCCCTTTATTAAGGGGAAAGGTTATCCATTTTAACACCTTATACCCTTGCAAAAAAAGATATTTTTGTGTTAACCTTTCCTTCCTAAAGGAAAATTCCGTATTTTCTATGCGGACATGCGCTTTTTCAATTAATTTGTACAGAAAAACCCCTAAATCAGAAAAAGGGGTTTTGAAAGGACAGGAGGAAAAAAGAAAATGGTAACGGCAATGAAAGAACTGCTTGAGGCAGGTGTACACTTTGGTCATCAGGTAAAAAGATGGCATCCGAAGATGAAGAAGTATATCTTTGGAGAGAGAAACGGGATCTATATAATCGATCTTCAGAAGACGGTTAAAGGTCTTGAGGTGGCCTATGATTTTGTAAAGAATCTCTCCATAGCGGGAACTCCGATATTGTTTGTCGGCACTAAGAAACAATCACAGGACGCAATCAAAGAAGAGGCCGAAAGATCGGGTGCGTTCTATGTTAACCAGCGCTGGCTCGGAGGAATGCTGACGAACTTTTCAACGATAAAGAAAAGTATAGAAAAACTGAAAAAGATAGAGACGATGAAAGAGGACGGTACTTTCGATCTGCTCCCCAAAAAAGAGGTGGCAGCTCTCGAGAAGGAAAGAGGGAAACTTGAAAAAAACCTCTCCGGCATCAAGAATATGACCGGTTTTCCGGGCGCCCTGTTTATTGTGGACCCGAAAAAGGAGAGGATCGCTGTGGCAGAGGCAAAGAAACTCTCGGTCCCGATTGTTGCGATCGTCGACACAAACTGTGACCCGGATGAAATCGATTATGTAATCCCCGGCAACGACGATGCCATAAGGGCAATTAAACTTATTACCTCAAAAATCGCCGAGGCCATAATGGAAGGGAAAGAGACGTTATCAAAGACTATGGCGGAAAAGACCGAGAAGACCGAGGTCGAAGAAAAGATACAGCAGGAGGAGGCAGAGGCATCAAAATGACGACAATTTCAGCAGAATCAGTCAAGAATCTCCGGGAAAAAACGGGCGCCGGCATGATGGAGTGCAAAAAAGCATTGACTGAAAGCAGCGGAGATTTTGAAAAGGCAGTCGACCTATTGAGACAAAAGGGGCTTGCCAGCGCACATAAGAAATCCGGAAGGACGGCGTCCGAAGGCCTCATTGATTCATATATTCATATGGGCAAGATCGGAACGATGGTTGAAGTGAACTGCGAAACGGACTTCGTAGCAAGAACCGATGATTTCAAAGAACTCCTTAAGGATATTTCAATGCATATTGCGGCTGCAAATCCTACTTATCTTTCAAGGGAGGACGTGCCCCAGAATGTAATTGAACGTGAAAAGGAGATATACAAGGCACAGGTTTCAGGCAAACCTCCGCAGGTAGTTGAAAAGATCATAGAGGGAAAGCTCGAAAAGTTTTATTCGGATGTCTGTCTGCTCGACCAGGTATTCATTAAGGACCCGGACCAGAAAAAGAAGATAAAAGGCCTTGTCACCGAGAAGATTGCAAAACTGGGCAAGAATATCGTCATAAGAAGGTTTGCGAGGTTTCAGCTCGGAGAAGCCGCAACAGGATAAGAATTGAAATATAAAAGAATACTCCTAAAGATCAGCGGTGAGGCTATGATGGGTGATCAGGCCTATGGGATTGACCCGGCCACTGTCGACTTTATGGCAAAAGAGATAAAAGACGCGGTATCAATGGGGATTCAGGTAGCAATCGTGATAGGCGGAGGGAATATCTTCAGAGGAGTTGAGGCGAGCGTTAAGGGAATAGAGAGGGCGTCTGCGGATTATATGGGGATGCTTGCCACCGTCATCAATGCCCTTGCACTACAGAATTACCTTGAAAAATATAACATCCCGACAAGAGTGCAATCAGCCATAGAGATGAAGGAGCTTGCCGAACCCTATATAAGACGGAAGGCGATGAGGCATCTCGAAAAGGGAAGGACCGTCGTTTTTGCCGCCGGTACGGGAAACCCTTATTTTACTACCGATACAGCCGCTTCACTCAGGGCAATGGAGATCGACGCGGAAGTTATACTCAAAGCGACAAAAGTTGACGGTATATACTCTTCCGACCCTATGAAAGACCCTTCCGCTAAAAAATATGATACACTTACCTATATCGATGTCCTGAAAAAGGGACTGAGTATCATGGATTCAACAGCCATATCATTATGTATGGACAATAACCTCCCTATTGTGGTATTTAATCTGAGAGGGAAGGGTAGTATCAGAAAAATTATCGAAGGTAAAAAGATCGGCACTCTTGTAAGGGGGAATGATGGAGCAAGAGTTAAGAAGAAAAACAAATGACCGGATGTCCCGGACGATCGAGACCCTGAAGAAGGAATTCTCTTCTATCAGGACAGGCAGGGCTTCCCTTGCGCTCCTCGACGGGATTATAGTCAATTATTACGACGCACCGACTCCTTTGCAGCAGCTCGCAAGTTTGAGTATTCCCGAAAGCCGCCAGATGGCTATACAGCCATGGGACCCGAAGGTCATCCCCGATATTGAAAAGGCCATTCTAAAATCCGACCTCGGGCTTACGCCCATGAATGACGGCAAGCTGATACGTATAAACATCCCGCCGCTGACAGAGGAAAGGAGAAAGCAGCTTGTCAAGACAGTCAAGAAGATAGCTGAAGAGGCGAAAGTAGCCATAAGGAATATCAGGAGGGACACGAACGAAGAGCTGAAAAAACTTGAAAAAGACAAGCACCTCAGCGAAGATATAATCAAAAAATTACATGAGGAAACACAAAAAGTCACAGATTCCTTTGTCGATAGAGTGGATGAAATATTGGCGCATAAAGAAAAAGAAATAATGGAAGTATAGATGACGAACAGCAATTTTATCGTGAAGGTAACAGATGCAAAACTTGCAGACCTTCAAAAGGCGTTGCAGGCTGCGGATATTAAGGTAAGGAGTATTATTCAGGTCTTTAAAGAAGAGGTAAAATCACAAGAAGAGGAAAAGGAAACAAAGTAATGGCAAACAAGAAAACGAAAAAGAAAATAGGCAAGTCCGTTAAGACAGGCGTAAAAGCCACTGTGAAAAAGGGCGTAAAAGCCAGACCGAAAGCGTCTGAAAAATCCAAAAAAGCTTCCCCAAAAACTTCTTCTAAAAAAGCTTCTCTTAAGACTAAAACAATAACGTCCAAAACTAAGAAAGCAATAATAAAAAAACCGGTAACAAAAAAGACTATCGCTAAAAAAGTCTCTTTAAAAACTCCTGCTAAAACAAAGATACCTCATCCTGTGGTGAAGAAACCTTCTGAAGAAAAATCCATGGACGAAAAAATGATTGAACTCAGAAGGGCCTTAGTCAGGAAACGCGAAGAAATCGTAAAAGAGGTAAAGAGCGAAATATCAAAATATATAAAGGGTGAAACAAGGCAGCTTGTGGATACAGCCCTTGATGACGGGGATTGGTCGGTCGTCGATCTATCGGAGGACATAAGCCTCAGACACCTGAGTACCCACAGGGAAAACCTCCTCAAGATGGATGAGGCCTTAAGGAAACTTGAAGAGGGAACTTATAGTATTTGCGAGGACTGCGGAGAACCGATAGGCACGGAGAGGCTCAAGATACTTCCGTTTGCGATTTATTGTATAGATTGCCAGGAAAGAAGAGAACAGCTCGAGGCAATGGAGAGGAAAGAAGGAATAGGCTAACTGCTTATTTCCCCGTTAATCTTCGGAGCGCACTTTTTGTATACTTCATCCAGTATTTCTTTCCCACCTTTAGAGAGAATCTCATCCGCCAGTTGAACGCCGAGGGGTTCTGCGTTCTCCGGCATTCCTTCAATATGACCTTTTATAATTTTATCTCCTGAAATACTTCCAACTAATCCGTCCATACTGACCTTACCGTGAATCAGTCTCGCGTGCGCTGCGATAGGCACCTGGCAGCCGCCTTCCAGGCGCAGCAAGAAAGCCCTTTCAGCTTTGACGCATATTGATGTTTCTGAATGGTCCAGATGGGAAATAAGGCCATGAATAAATTCATCATCAATTCTGCATTCGATCCCTATAGCGCCCTGGCCAATGGCGGGAAGGCTTCTTTCAAAGGGCAGGATCTCAGTTATTCTATTCTGCAGCCCGAGTCTTTTCACACCGGCAGCAGCCAGGATTATGGCTTCGAACTGACCCTCATCCAGTTTTCTCAGTCTCGTATCGAGGTTGCCCCGTAACTGTTTAATCTTTAAATCAGGCCGGATGCTGAGCAACTGACATGACCGTCTGAGACTGCTCGTCCCTATTGTCGCGCCTTTGGGCAGGCTTTTAAAGTTTTGGACCTTGAACTTTGAACTTTGAACTTGAGAAATGAACGCGTCTCTCGGGTCTTCTCTTTCGCAGATCACCGCGAGTTGGAGCTCTTCGGGAAATTCCGTCGGCACGTCCTTCATGCTGTGGACAGCGATATCCGCCTCACGCCTCAACAGGGCCTCTTCTATCTCCTTAACAAAAAGGCCTTTGCCTCCAATTTGCGCAAGAGGCACATCGAGGATCTTATCGCCCGTGGTTTTAATCTTGTTTAATTCAATCTCCAGATCAGGGTAACGGCTTTTCAACTCGGCTTTGATCCATTCGGCCTGCCATAGCGCGAGTTTGCTTCCCCTTGTGCCGATGGATATTTTACGTCTCTTCATTATTTTCTCCGTCAAGGCCATAGAGTCTTTTTATCGTCGCGACCAGAATGTCTTTGTTCTCAGAATCTTCTTTGAGGGCCGCGGTCGGCGGGTGTATGAGTTTGTTGACCAGAGCAGTAGCCATATATTCGATGGCCTCTTTCTCCTTTTGTCCTATACCCTCGATCTTGTGCAGGAGTTTGTTAAGCTCTTCTTTTTTGATCTCCTCTGCCTTCTCCCTTAATGCCAGAATGGTCGGGACAGAGTCGAGGGAAGCCCGCCATTTGACAAAGTTCTCCAGCTCTTCTTCGATTATTTTTTCAGCTTTTTCCGCTTCTTTCCGCCTCTCAAACACATTTGTATCGACCACTCCCTGAAGATCGTCGACATTATACAGATAAACATTCTCAAGGTCGTTTATCTCCGGATCGATGTTTCTCGGTACCGATATATCGATAATGAATACCTGCCTGTGCTTTCTCTCCTTCATCACTTTCTGCATCTGGACTTTTGAGAGGACATAATTCGGCGCCCCGGTTGAACAGATGACAATGTCGGTACGCGCCATCTCCCGGATAAAGTCATCAAACGGGACGGGTCTTCCGTTAAATTCCTTTGCCAGATCACAGGCGCGATTGTATGTCCTGTTCGATACAAGGACTTCCTTCACCCCGCTGCTGATCAGGTGCTTGGCGGCAAGTTCGGCCATCTCACCCGCCCCCAAAAGCATGAATACCCTTTTTGAGAGATCGGTAAATATCTTCTTTGCGAGTTCAACAGCCGCAAAGCTTATGGAGACGGCATTCTCCGCAATCCTTGTTTCAGTCCTCACCCTCTTTGCTACCGATATCGCTTTTTTCAGCAGCTTGTTCAGGAGGACGCCGGTGGTCTTTTTCGATAGGGCCAATTCGAATGCAGCCTTCAACTGACCGAGGATCTGGGGTTCACCGACTACCATTGAGTCAAGGCTCGAGGCGACCCTGAAGATATGTTTCACTGCCTGCATATCGTCATAAATATAGAGGGCGTTATCCAGCGAGCTTTTGTTTATGCTGTGAAACTCCGAAAGGAATGTCCTGACGGCTTCAGACGCCTTTTCCGCGTCCCTGACGTTCGCGTAAAGCTCCACGCGGTTGCACGTGGAAAGTATGATGGCCTCGTCAACCTCTGGAAGCTCTCTGAACCGTGTGAGGCCCTCTTCGAGTTTAGGCCCGTTGAATGCCAGTTTCTCCCTGACATCTACATCGGCAATCTTGTGATTGAGTCCTACGACAAAAGCTTTCATAGGAAAACGTGAAGTCCTTTTTGAAGTATCTTGATCCCGAAAAAGGCGATGAGGATCGACAGAAAGCCGACTATGGATAATAATGCGGCCCTCTTGCCTCTCCATCCGGCAACAAGCCTTGCATGAAGAATAATCGCGTAAATAAACCATGTCACCAATGACCACGTCTCTCTCGGGTCCCAGTTCCAGTAACTCCCCCAGGCGCTCTCCGCCCATAAGGCGCCTGTTATTATTGCAAGCGTAAGCAATGGAAACCCGAAGGTTATGAGCCTGTAATTTATTTCATCCAGAGTCTGCAGGCTCGGCAGCCTTTCAAACAGCCCGCCGAGATGTTTTGATTTCACATAGTGTTCCTGGACAAGGTACATGACGCCTATGCCGAAGGCCAGCGCAAACGCGGCATTCCCGAGAAAGGCAAGGACGGTATGAATGCCGAGCCAGTAACTCTGGAGCACCGGACTTAAAGGTCTTATCTCTCTCGACAGCATTGATGATAAGAGCATCAGGATAAAGACAAGCGGCATAATAAATGAGGAAAGGAGGTTGACCTTGTACCTGAATTGCAATATGAAAAAGATCAAGACTATACACCACGAGAAAAACGACGTTGCTTCATGGGGGTTTGTTATGGGGATATGTCCCGCAGTCACATAGCGAAAAATGATATTTATGGTATGGACGGCAAAACCGAGGGCAGCCAGCGAAATCATGATCTTTGAAGTTATCTTCGATTCTTTAAAGAGTTCGGTAACGCTGACGACCGTCGCGGCAAAATAAAAGGTCAGGGCAAGTTCAAAAAGTATCACTCCCATCAGAAACAGCCAAGCTCACAGCTTATAATCTTAACGTTAAGCTCATCGGCAGTCCTGCCGATTTCTTTGTAGGAAACAGTGAGGTCTTGTGCGATCTTCCTTGCAACAGCGCAAGGCAACCTGTTGTTAACGGCCTTTTTCCGGATTTCTTCTTTTACTTTTTCTTTCATTCTGCCTTTGGTTATTTTTGATTATTCATGAAGTATATCTTAATAATGGCGGACACGGTATTTTCGCTCATTCTCTGGCTGTCGCCCTCCGAGGCAAATTCTGTTTCGATAAATCTTCACAGAATTTAAAACCGCGAAAATACCGTGTCCGCCATTATTGATTATCATCTTTATGAATAAAGTGGAATAAAGCGCTCAACCGCAGCGCCGTTCTCTATAAAAATATTACAACATCGGCCTATAAAACTCAATTGAACGAATATGCATAACGTTTCATTTCCAGATATATTCATAAGATTGCCGGCAGATACAGTATTTAAGCGGCTTTAAATTCTTTCAAAGAAAGAAGTTACCTCGGAGGCCAGATTTGTACCGGGCCGAGAATGAGCGCAAATACTGTATCTGTCGGCACACGCAAATTTTATGAATAAAGTGGGTTAGGGCGCTTGCCGATCATGAGCCGGGTGATAAAAACAGCAGCAGATTGAGTTTATAAGCACGAACTATGTAATCCATTACATAGTTTAATGAAAATATTTTCCCACACCAGTTTTAAAATAACGTTATTTCAATTAGTTACAAAATGGTATGACAATTGCTTAATACTAACAGATTAAGTTCGTACAACTATGACGTTCTCTATAAATGCAGCTTTAGTGAGGTTAAATTATGGAAAGAAAGAAAAAATTTTTACCGGCGTTAATTTTATTTCTTGCCTTTTCGGTTTTGAATATCTCTTTGGTGGGAGCGGGGGACGAGCTTTATCTGACCGGCATTCTGAAAAGTGTCAGTGTCCAGGCGGACAAAATTTCGGGCACAATTGTGGTGGACGTGAAGTCCCAGAGCTGCCCGGGTTTGAGGACATTCAGTCTTGACGATGCCGTTAGACTGAAGGGACTTGAGGGGAAAAAGTTCTCTTTTGGCATCAATAGTTCGTCCTGCAAAGGCAATACGGTATATAAAATTATATCACCAATAATCAGGAACGGGGGATGAATATGGTGAAGAAATATCTTTTTACGCTATTTACGGTTTTGATAAGTCTTGCGCTGTCGGGCGCATTCTCTTACAGCTATTCAGCCGCGCCTATGGGTTCTTATTGCCAGACGCCTCCTGTGGTCGCCTCTGCGGTGCAGCCCAATATCATGATTACTCAGGATGTGAGCGGCAGCATGAGCTGGTGCGGTTATTTCTCCCAGGCGGGTCAGAATTTTACATGTACTCCGAGTAATAGTTGCACTCTTCCTATCTCATGCACCCAGAGCAGCTCGGGATCCTGCCAACAAATGGCTTGTGACCCCAATTGCACTTGTTCGGTAAGCCAGAATGCATGTGCCTCAACTGCCGACTGTGGGGGTGGGACGGCGGACACATGCCCCAGCAGTTGCGGCTACATTTCTACCACAACATATGATGGGTATTTCAACCCGTCGAAATTTTATGATCAGGATTCGAACCTCATATGGCAGGAATGGACGTCGGGAAGCACGTGTAAGGTAGTTCCCAGTAAGGCCACATGCTATACGACTCAAACGAACTATAATAACAGTTGTGTTCTAAAGGGCAGCACGTACGGCAGTGGCGCATACCCCGGTGCTGCGGCTTGCTCTCTTATCCCTACCTGTAATAAAAGCGGCAATTACTGTTGTGCCACAGACACCACGCAATCGGGCAACTGCGGCAGTGCCTCGGGTAATTTCCTCAACTATATGCACATGCATCGAATCGACATGCTTCGCTGGGCAATGACCGGAGGGACTCCGGCCAGTTGTACGTCGACAAATGCATACAAGCCCCTCTATTGTGATGCGGAGCAGTGGCAGACCGCTACCGCGACCGGGCAGGTGGGCGCTGCATGTACAGGGTCCGTATCCGGAACCGGCTGTTGCGGTGTTAATAACCTTTTGAACGGTGACAGCGTGTACCAAAGCGGGTGTGTCCTTAAAACCGCTGACGGATTCTCAGTCAAGGTCCCGTGGAGGAGGATTAACGGTTCCTGCAGTATCGGTTCTTCAACCAACGTTACTCCCGCACTCTGCACAAGCGCCGGCGGATTGTGGACAACTTCCGGCGGCCTGGCCTATACCTTCATGACGCTTCCCGTGGTCCCAAGAATGGGTCTATTGGCCTTCGAAGATACTGGGCCAGTAGATGGGGTCTATATCGGGGATTATACGGCTACCGGAAGTACTACTAATGATCCGAATTCCATCAGCCTTTCATTCCCCTACCAGAATCTCATCAGTCATATAAATTCAATACCGCCCCAAAATGGCACGCCCACCGGTCCGGCCCTATGGGATGTTTATAATTACTTTCAGCAGAACACGCCCAAATATACTGATAGTGGTTCTGCTGTCGCTTCTTTCAAAGGACTTACACCCCAGACCTCAACTTCGAGCACGGACATCTGGAGAAATCCCATGTATGACTGCGGGACGGGCGGTACAAATTGCGTTTTTGTACCCTGCGCAGGGAACTACGTGATCCTGATGTCGGATGGTGGGTGGAACACCCCGTCATGCAGCATTAGTGGCAGTACCTCCTGTACAACAGCTACCAATGCGGACCCTGTTGTCCCTGCTTACTGCATGCATAATACCTTTTTGAATACCAAAAGCTCCATGTCGGCCAAAGTGAATTCGGTATACACCATTTCGCTTTTCCCGAGCTCATGTTCGATTTCAAAGACTCTATGCCAATCAACTTCAAACTGTACGGGAGGTACGGGCAACACTTGCGTGCTGGGGTACGGGGGCACGGCCTTGGAGAACGTATCAATGTACGGCTCCTTTAACAATTCGCAAAAAACCTGGCCGGGTAGTTTGACCGGCTTCCCTGCAACTTCCTGTACAGATAGCGTCGACTGTTCAAGTAGTGCCCAAGGGAGTCTATGTACGGCGCTGCCTGCTTCGTCCCCTGACTGGGACGCAAATGTGGATGGAATTCCGGACACTGCTTATACTGCCGTAAGTGCGTCGCAGATCAAAAGCGGCATCTTGACCGCGGTTCAGAGTATACTTCAGCAGTCGACTTCCGGAACGGCGGCTTCTATTCTCGCAACCGGCCAGGGAAGCGGCGCAAATCTCGTGCAAGCGGTTTTCTATCCTCTGAAGCCTTTTGCCGACGCAAATGTCTCGTGGATAGGGGAGATGCAGAACCTGTGGTATTATATTGACCCGAAACTGCAGGTGAACAGCATAAGGGATGACACGGTCCACGACTGGATATTGGAGCTCAAACAGGATAACGTAATCGTATTCAATTTCGATACCAGCACTAACCAAACAGTGGCGAATTTGTTCACGGACGCCACCGGAACCGGCAATCCCGTGACTTTTCGGATTACAGAGCCGCTGGCTCAGGTTAATAACCTGTGGGAGGCGGGAACCATGTTGTGGTCCAGAAACCTGACAAGTCTTCCGAGGACCCTCTACACCTCAACGACCGGCAGCTCATTGACAAATTTCAGTACAACAAATGCATCAACTTTGCAGAACTATTTGCAGGCTTCTTCGACGCAGGAGGCGACGAATCTTATCAATTATACAAGCGGTATCGATGTCCAGTATTGTTCGATTTCCATGAATACGTGCACCTCAAATGCAAACTGCACTGGGGGTTCAGGGGATACTTGTACTGCATACAGACCGAGGACTGCTGCACTATCGACGACGGCCCCGAATAATACGGACAAAGTCTGGAAGTTGGGAGACGTCATCTCATCAACTCCGATAATCGAATCATGGATACCACTTAATACTTATTATTTGGCCTATCACGACCAGAGTTATTATCAATATATACAATCTCTCAATTATACACAGAGGGGAGAGGCATATGCCGGTGCAAACGACGGAATGCTCCATGCCTTCAACTTTGGATTGCTGTCGATAATCAATAGCTCTTCAGACCAGTTCAAGATAGCGCAACTAACCAACAATTCAAGCACGTTAGGCCTCGGGGACGAGCAGTGGGCATATATCCCAAAGAATTCGCTACCCTATCTCAGGTACTTAGCCAGCCCTAACTACTGCCATCTCTTCTATGTGGATGGGGCATCCTATCTCTTTGATGCAAGCATCAATGCGCCTTCAGGGTGCTTGTACAGCGATTATTCTCTTTGTACGAGGCAAACGAAGTGTCAAGGGAACCCAGTTGTAGGGAACGTAGCGTGCCAAGCGACTGGGGCTGCGTCAACCAATACTCTGGATTTGACCAATACAAGCTGGCGGACGATCGTTATCGGATACATGGGAACGGGCGGCGCATGCAGGCAGACCGCAGGCAGTTGCAGTGTGAAAGTCTGTTCTCAGCATTCCGGGACGACATGTACCGCGAACAGTAATTGTCCGAATTATTCCACTGGCGGCGAAACATGCCTGCCTGCTTGCGTATTGGCGCCCACCACGGACCCCTTCAACACTGCGAACAGCCTGGGGTATTCAACCTATTTTGCCCTGGATGTCACAACGCCCACGAGTCCGGCCCTTTTATGGGAGTTTTCCGACCCCGGCCTCGGGTTTTCGACGGCCGGACCAGCTGTGGTGAGGGTCAACGGCAACGCACCGGCATCGACGGCCAACAGCAGCACGAACGGCAAGTGGTTCGTTGTCCTTGCTTCCGGCCCTACAGGCCCCATAGATCCGGCATCCTACCAGTTCCTGGGGAGCTCAGACCAGCACCTCATGCTATATATCCTTGACCTGAAAACCGGCGCCTTGCTGAGGACCATCGATACGGGACTGACGAACGCCTTTGCCGGTTCTATGTTGGATGCTACTATTGATACCGACAGTTGGAATTCCGGCTCGACGGGGGCCTACGAGGACAATGTGATTTATATTCCTTACACGCAACTGTCCGGAGGGAGCTGGGTGGGTGGGGTGTTGAGACTGACAACCGGGGGAAGTGCAGGCGAAGACTCTAATGTTAATAACTGGAAATTGAGCACCGTAATAACCGTCCCCGGAGCTGTCACCGCAAGTGTCTCTCATGTCCAGGATTTTACAAATCACAAATTGTGGCTCTTTTTCGGGACGGGCAGGTATTTCTATAAAATAGGCAGCACCATCGATGACGCGAATACTCAACAGTATATTTACGGAATAAAAGATCCATGTTACTCGGACTCAAATGTGACCCCGGATACATACGATATGTCTTGTACAAGCTCTGTTTCTGTCTCTGGTCTGAACAATTCGACAACGACCCCTCCGTCTACGGAAGCGGCCACGGGGTGGTACATAAAACTTGACGGTTCAGGAACCACTTACATGGCGGAAAGGGTAGTTACCAATCCCATTGGAGCATTTACTGGCGCCGTGTTCTTCCCGAGCTTTGAGCCCTCTTCCACCCCATGCGGATTCAGCGGGAATACATTTCTCTGGGCGGTAAATTACAATACGGGAGGGTCTCCGCCCGCTGCGGCCCTTCAGGGAATGGCATTGATTCAAGTATCCACAGGACAGGTGGAGCAGGTGTCGATGTCGACTGCGTTCTCGGATAAGGTCCCCAGTGGCGGAACTCAGGGCAGAAGGTCACTACCTTTTACGGGCCTCCCTCCAAAAGGCAAGGGTTTGTCTGTGGTCACTAGTCCGCCACCCGTGAAAAAGATCTTACATATGCAGCAAAAATGAAACAGGACGGGGTCACGTTGATAGAGTTAACGATCGTTATCGCCATAATCATTATTCTGGCTGTTGCAGTGGGATTTGAGTTTACGGGTTGGATGGCGCGGTACAAAGTGGAGAGTCAGATCAAGACGATGCATATTGACCTGATGACCGCCCGCCAAAGGGCGATGGAAAAACTTAATGTACAATATGTGGTCCAACTGCCGGCGCTGAACGGGAAAAGCTATACTATCTGTGAAGACGCCAACCTCAATAATATCTGTGACGCTCCTGCGGAGACAACGAATTCAACCATCTCGCAGACCCTTTCAAAGAGCGGTCTCAACTATCTCATCACGTGGAACCTGCCGGGAGGAGCGGGAGCGCAGATAGTCATGACCCATAGCGGATCGGTCCAGACAGCTCAGGGCGCAGGAGGTGCTCTCTTAGACCCGTATGATAACGCCGGCCTCCCTTATAATATCTGGCTCCTCAATCCAAGTACCATGGCGGCTTATGGACCCACGGCGACCAACACGGTAAATGAGGTTGATTATGACTGCATCTCGCTGTCCACGACAAGGATTGATGTGGGGAAGTATGACGGTGCGACCTGTGTTATCAAATAATAGAGGGTTCACTCTCATAGAGATGCTGATAGCCATGGTTATCATCCTGGTGTCTATCCTCGGTCTTGTGCAGGCTGCGTTCCTTTGCATAGACAACAACTTAAAGAACCTCCTCCGGGACGAAGCGGTGAGGATCGGCGAGGAGCAGCTGAATGTGTTCAAGAGTCTACCCGTTAACAATGTCCCCTATAATCCACCGAATTCTTCTGGCCTGAAGGCGACGAATAATCAAGCTATATATTTAGGTACTAATATTAATAATGCTATCGTAAGGTATTTCGGGACCTTTCCCGGAATCTACGCTGTATATTTGACTATCCAAGATCTGAATGTGGACGGCTCACAAAAGAGCATACAGGTGTATGTCGGGTGGAATTTTAAGAATGAATCGGCTTTACCGCAGCAGCCTACGAACAAGGAGTTCCAGTATATGATAAGTTCCATAGTGGCGGTTCAATAATGATGCGGGATAAGCACGGATTCACTCTGGTGGAACTGATAGTCACCCTTGCGGTGTTCATGCTCGTCATCTCCGCCGCCATCTCGATCTTGATCCCCCTTGTGGGCCAGTTTAAACGACAGAGCAAGATCGCTGAGACGAACATACAGGGGCTTGTCGGCCTCGAGATTTTAAAAAAGGATCTGGAGCAGGCCGGATACGCTCTTCCCTGGTATTTCAATAATCCTATTGCCTATACGGAAACCTTAAACAACGGCGTTGCACCTGCAAACCGCGCAGCGGTAACTGACGCGCCGAACAATCCGCCCAGGGCTATAGCGGCCCTCAACAAGATTACTTTCAACAACCAGCCGGTAAACGGGAATAATAGTATTACCGGAATAGTGACCAATTCTGATTACCTGGTGATCAAGTCTGTCTCGGTGAGCGGAACCCCCACGGCCCAGAAGTGGAGCTATATATCCACTACGAACATACCGAAGCCAAGGTTATGGGGGACCAACGATCTGTTGAATACCGACAATGTTATTGTGATCAATCCTGAGCAAAGTACCTCAAGACTCAGGGTACTGATGAACGACCCTATAAACCCAGCGGCATTTTACACCACCTTCTCCCAAACGAATTTCCCGGCCGCTTTCTCTCCCAACAACGGCATCCAGATCCCACCAACAATCCCGCCGACCCCGACCCTCACATATATGATATACGGGATTGATACCAAGCCTTTGACCATGCCTTTCAATAGGGCCGACTATTTTGTCGGAATTCCTGCCACTTTGCCGACAAGATGTGCTTCCGGTACAGGGGTCCTTTACAAAGCCGTCTTAGATCAGGACGGTACGTTCCATCCGAGCAAGACAACACCACTAGTTGACTGCGTGGCCGATATGCAAGTGATCTTCGGACTGGATATGGACGGGGATGGGACCATCGGCACTTATTCGAATGCGGACGGTTCGACCGCGGGAGATGCAGTGAATATCACCGGGGAGACAGAAGGGGCGGCGGCCTCTGTGCCGGGAGTACTGACAACCAATCCGGACCTTGCGAACTACAGAAGCAGTGTAGTGGAGGTCAGAGTCTATATTCTTGCCCATGAGGGGCAAAAGGACCCTACATTTACCTTTCCAGCCGCAATGAATCCGATAAATGTGGGAAGCCTGTGGAATGGTGACACCGCGCAATATGGAAGGCAATTTGACCTTACGACACTTGGAGACCCCGACTGGATGCGCTACAGGTGGAAGGTGTATACAATGGTTGTGAAACTTCAAAATATGAGGTAAAGATGAAACGCGTATATGATAACGAACGAGGGTTTGCACTGGTGATGGCCTTAATCCTATCTGTCGTTGTCCTTGCAACGGTCTCTGCACTGCTTTACCTTATTATTCAGGGAACTTCTATGTCTGGCTACCAGAAAAGATATGAGACTTCGCTGGAAAGCGCCAAGGGCGGAGTGGATTTTGTGACAAAAGCGATCATTCCCCTAACCATAGGACAAGTGAGTGCGGCAGCTTTGACAACAATTGAAGGCACCCTCCAGGGCCAATACAACAACGTCGCGGCCGCATTCCCACTTAATCTGCAGTTTCCATTTACGACCCCCACCTGCTTATATGCAAAACTGACCCAAACGACGTGGGTTGGCACAACAGATAACTGGCAAGTTGCAGGATGTTCTGCCGACATGGAATCCCAGTCTCTAATCAAGACCAACGGCACAGTAGTTTCTGACGTGTCATTTGTGCTTCCCGGTCCCACGACGGCACAGGATTTCATAGTCTATGCGAAAATCGTTGACACGGTATTAGGCAGTACCTCCACATCCGGGTTGAATTTGGGAGGGAGCGGAGTAGTTGGGTCAGGCGGGTTGTTTTCCGCTGGACCCAATCCCTACATATTCACGATAAACATTCAGGCGCAGCGGAAAGCCAATCCCGACGAACAGGCAACTCTTTCGGTACTCTATGCCTATTGACTAGTTATGAACAGTAAGACTGATCATCTTTTTTTGTTATGGTGCATTCCCTGCTTCATCCTTGTTTTCTGCCTTTGCTCATGCAGCTCTCAAAAAGCGGAGACCGGGAAGACCGCAGACCAGAGCGGCGGCGGTACAATGTCCAAACCTTTGGAGAGTGCCGGACCGACAGAGGCTGGCTCATTGTCTCCCCCCATAGAAAAGGAAGTGGAGAACGGCCCGGAGGCCTTGTCAAAAAATGCGCCTAAGGTCGACAAGGCAAGATTTCTGATCGAGCTCGTGAACGGGACCGATCGCTTGAAGGTGGTGGCAGAGGGTAGCGACAAAAATGGGAACAAGGTTTCTTTAAGATTCCAATGGACAAAAAACGGTGAGCCGGCAGGTGAGGGAGATACAATAAGCGGGTTTAAACGGGGGGACAAGGTATCTGTGATGATCACGCCTTTTGACGATCGGGGTAATGGCCTTGCAAGAAGCTTAACAACCGAGATAAAGAATACACCTCCAAGTATCGTTGAGCACCAGGAGACAAACTTCGACGGCAAGGTATGGAGCTATCAGGTAAAGGCCACAGACGCTGACGGCGATCCTCTGACCTATTCCCTTAAGTCCGCACCCCCCGGCATGACTATCGATCCTTCAACAGGATTAATAAAATGGAATGTGCCCCCCGATTTCATGGGGAAAGCTTCATTTGCTGTATCCGTCGCGGATGGACATGGCGGCGAGGCATCGCAAGACCTTGCACTCGATATTAAAACGGAGCAGAAGTAAGAGTAATTATTCCGGCATGTTATCAAGTGCTATGGCTAATTTTAAATAAAAATAATTGATCAATCCTCTTCGACAATAGACTTCTTCAACCACAGCTGCCATTTATCCTTCTCGTCTTTACCATATTGCTCCCCTGTGATATTGCGAAGAGCACGGGCGGCCCACTCACCGTCTTCGTCAGCCAGCCGTTTGTATAAAAAAGGCGCTGCTCCGAGCGCATATTTTCCCATCTCGCCCATAACCTTTGCGGCCCCGACCCAAATAGTCGGATCGTCAAGGGCTTCACAGAGAGCAGATAAAGAAATTCTTGCGATACGACGTTTGAGTGCAGCATCACTCGACTTCATAAGATTCTCAAAAGTACTAATCGCAGCCATTCTTATATTATTGGTTTGATCATTTAGGCTGTGGGCATAAAACTCAATACGTTGATCATCAATCGCAAAAGGCGCTATTTTCGATAGCGTCTGAAAAGCCATCAGCCGCAATTCCTTCACAGTTTCGCTTTTGTACCTGGCAACTCCTATCAATATCGGCACAGCATATTCGGAAACTATACTTAATCTAAGGCGTGCATCCTCACGCGGGGGAGATTGATTATAAAAGAAAAGACAATTTTCAATAGCGACGTCAAAAGTTTTTAATGCACTTTCGCGGATCTCGATAGATTCACCATTTGTCACTGTTCTTATAATTGCTTGGGAAATTGCCTTTAAATCACCTTTATCGCTGGAAGTTAAGAAAATAGATTTAAGCTTGGCAAGAGCATCAACACGCTCGTTATGTGATAACGAACTGTTCCGTAATATTTCAAGCGCATCGATAATTTTAGTATTCTTAGTTGAGACTTCATCCGACTTAAATAACCTACTAAGGAATCCCATTCTTTTGTAGCCTCCTTGTACAGTGAGGAGATAACTCACCATCCTAAACTTACAATTTTTCGCAATTTCTGTCAATAAGATGCGGAGAGGCGTCGCAAAGTTTTAACCTCGAAATTAAATCTGAGCAGCAAAACAAATACTCATTTCTACAGTTTGCTTTAATTTTTTTAATAGTGCACAAACCTATCTACAGTTTGCTTTATTTTTTATAATAGTGTACAAAGCTGTCATTTTTAATTTTTAACAAACAATTCAACAAGTTAATAGGATATCGGTCGTTTCAAAAATAATGCACTGGCTGAAGAAATAGAGCGAGAAAGAGATTACTTCAGCACCAGGTTGAGTGCTCCTCCTACAAGTAAGGCGAATGGAGTTATGAGCACCATCATCAACATCGCGGTTTTTAGTCCCCGCTCTTTGACGATCATAAAGAAGTTTGCCAGACAAGGCACAAATAACGTCAGCGTCACAAGGCTCACTATCACCTGATTTTCATTCATAAGTCCCTGCCTTGCAAGGTCGAACATCCCGGCAGCGCCGTAGTCTCTGCGGAGAAACCCCATGAGCAGCGCCTCAGTCGCTTTTGCGGGGAGACCCAAAAAGCTGACGACCAGAGGAGAAGAGACAGCCTCAAGCCAACCGAGGACCTTCATGCGGTCGAGCAGGAAAAGGATTACCGTGCCCAATACAAACAAGGGTACAGCTTCCTTTAAGTACCATTCGATCCTGCTGATGGTTTTCATGATAATGTTGCTCATCTTGGGTATCCTCAGCGGAGGGAGCTCTATGAAAAAATCAGGCTTTTCACCGGGGACGAGCTTCGATGCAAGATAGCCGGCAAGGAAAAGAACGAGGATAATACAACCCGACCACCAGAGAGTTGCCCTGATGGATAAAGGTCCCAGCATGCCGAAGACCACGCCGAGCTGCGCGGAACAGGGGATTGCCAGTGATATGAGGAATGTTGCAATGACCTTTTCCCTGTTTGTCTCGAGTATCCTTGTCGACATCGCGGCCATCGTGCCGCAGCCGAGGCCGAGGATCATGGGCAGGATAGCCTTACCGTTAAGCCCGAGGTATCTGAATGCCCTATCCGAAACCACGGCGAGTCTCGGAAGATAGCCGCTGTCCTCGAGGAAACCAAATGCGAGGAAGAACGTCGTTGTTATCGGAAGAATAATTCCCAGTGCATACGTTACGGCCATCGTGAATATCCCGTATTGGCCGACAAGCATGTCCTGTATAAACGTAATGGGGATGAGGGACCTTACGGTTTTTACTAAAGCAGGGCTTAGATATTTATTGAAAAGGACCTTTTCGATAAAGTCCACGAGTGTGCCTGCTCCGAACTTTCCGACAAATTCATAAAAACCGAACATCACAAGAAGCAAAATGGGTATCCCCATAACAGGATGCATAGTCCATTTGCTTAGGCTCCGGGCCAAAATGCCGGCGCTTTCAACATTGTATTTTTGGACTTTTTCTGTTATATCTTCCGCGAGTTTTATCCTGCTCTGTCCAATCAATGAAGAGATCGGCTCTTTTAATTTTGATTGCGCCTCATCCCTCAGGTCCTCGACCTTCTTAATGTCCCCGGTTTTGAGGTTTGTCATAAGCCATTCCTTCAGGCTCTCGTCACCGGAGAGAATCATTAAGGCCAGCGCCTGTCTTGAAATGCTTGCCTCAGGCAGAAATCCCGATATTTTTTTTGCGTATTCCTCTATTACGGGGTTATATTTTGCGGCTATAGAAGGAAGGCGAGGGGTCAGGACTGCTTCTTTCAATCTTTGTATCCCCTTCCTCTGTGGCGCTACTGTCCCGATAACCTCTACATTGAGCAACGCACTCAAACCTTGATAGTCTATTTCTATCCCCCTCGCCCTGGCCTCGTCTTCCATATTAAGGTCCAGTATGCAGGGTAATCCCATTTCCGCGAGTTGTATGAGGAGCATGAGCGCCCTTTTAAGATTTTTTGCGTCGGCAACGAGGACAACCGCTTCGGGCTTCTCCTTCAGTAGGATGTCCCTGGTGACTTTTTCATCCTCACTCATTGGAGTAAGATTGTTGACGCCGGGCAAATCAACAACGAGAAATTTATTGTTCCCGATAGTAGTATTTCCGGTCGACACTTCAACGGTCGTCCCCGGATAGTTCGAAACGGTCACATACTTCCCGGTGAGAAGACCGAAGATAACGCTCTTGCCGACATTCGGATTTCCTATAAGGATTATTTTTTCATATTTGTGCGTTTTCTTTTGTTCTATTTTTTTCTCCGATCTCATTTTTTTTGTTTCCGGCAATTCCTGCAATATCCCCGTATCTCGAGGGTATGACTTGCTCCTTGAAAGCCCTGCTTTTTACACACGTTCCCCTGAATTCTCTCAAGCTCCTGAGAATAAAATTCTATGACGGCCCCGCATTGCGTGCAAAGCATATGGTCGTGGTGTGCGTGGCCGTAAATGCGTTCATAAATAGCGCCGTGCTCATCCTTCCTGATCTTTTCAATAATACCGCATTCGCACAGGAGGTTCAGCGTCCTGTAAACGGACGCCCTTGACGCCTTCATCCCGGTCTTCTTTATCTGCAAATAGAGTGACTCAGGATCGAAATGACCGTCACAAGACAAGGTCTTGCGGAGGATAGCGGCCCTTTCCTTTGTCAGCCGGCGACCGTTGTCCTTCAGGAATTTATTGAAGATTGTCTTTTCCATATAAATTGAGATTGAGTCTCAATAACAATTTTATGGAATGGCCCATCTTTTTGTCAAGGTAGACCTGCCCAGCGTGTAGTTTTACATTCTTTCATCATTTATGATAACTTCTAAGCTTAAGATAGATCCCGTTTTCTCCGGGATGAGAAAAGAAAATGCAGGAGGATTGCATATGCTGAAAAAAATTGTTCTTGCGTACTCCGGAGGGCTTGATACCTCTGTCGCGATAGAGTGGCTCAGGGAAAAATATAATGCAAAGATAATCGCATTCTGTGCGGACCTCGGACAGGGAGAAGACCTCGGGGAAGTAAGAAGGAAGGCATTAAAGACCGGCGCTTCAAAGGTTTATGTGGAGGATTTAAGGGAAGAGTTTGCGCGTGACTACATATTTCCCATGCTCAGGGCGAACGCTGTTTATGAAGGATCGTATCTGCTCGGCACGTCGATTGCGAGACCGCTGATTGCAAAAAGGCAGATAGCGATTGCCGAGAAGGAGGGCGCGGAAGCGGTTGCCCATGGCGCTACCGGCAAAGGTAACGACCAGGTAAGATTTGAGCTTACTTATTATGCGCTGAAGCCTGATATAAGGGTCATAGCCCCGTGGAGAGAGTGGCCCTTTGATTCAAGAAGCAGTCTCATCGGATATTCAAAAAAACACGGTATCCCCGTGACGGCGACAAAGAAAAAACCTTACAGCATAGACAGGAACCTGTTCCATATCAGTTATGAAGGCGGGATTCTTGAAGACCCGTGGCAGGAGCCGCCGTCCGATATGTACACGATGATTACGCCGCCTGAGAAAGCTCCCGGCAAGCCGTCGTATATAGAAATCTCTTATAACAAAGGAAATCCGGTCGCCGTCAATAATAAAGCGATGTCACCCGCAAAGCTGCTGGAGACGTTGAATGCGATCGCGGGTAAAAGCGGCATAGGGAGAGTTGATATCGTAGAAAACAGGTACGTAGGGATTAAATCAAGAGGTGTGTACGAAACACCCGGGGGCACGGTGCTTCATGCGGCCCACAGGGCCATGGAATCGATCACTCTTGATAGGGAGATAATGCATCTCAGGGACTCTCTCATAACACGATATTCAGAGATGGTGTACTACGGCTACTGGTTTTCTCCCGAGCGGCTCGCCGTCCAGGGCCTTATAGACAATATACAGGAAAATGTAACCGGCGTTGTAAGGGTAAAGCTATTTAAGGGCAACTGCTCTATAGTCGGCAGAAAGTCTCCCAATTCGCTGTATAACCCCGAGCTTGCAACTTTCGAAACGGAACAGGTTTATAATCAGAAAGATGCGGAAGGCTTTATTAAGATCAACGCCCTTAGGTTGAAGCTGGGGGCATTACCTCGGATGAAATAAATTATGTCGGATATAAGATACTGGATCGGTTTGTCCATGTTGCCGGAAATAGGCCCCATTGGTGCGAAGAAATTGCTCGCGGTGTTCGGCACGCCTGAAAAGATTTTCAATGCGGGATCTGATGACCTGCTTTCTATAGGTGGTATCGGTCCGAACAGGTCAAGAAATATAAAAAGGTTTTCAGCATGGAAAGATGTCGAAAAACAGATTGACATAATGGTAAAAAAGGGCATTGAGGCTATCAGTCTTGAGAACCCTTTATATCCCGGCATGCTCAGAGAAATAGATGATGCTCCCGTTGTTGTTTATATAAAAGGCGATATCCAGTCTCAGGACAAATACGCAGTCGCAATTGTCGGATCACGGAAGGTGACCCACTACGGCACATCAGTCGCAGCGAATATTTCAGAAGAACTTGCGTCCATGGGCTTTACTGTTGTGAGCTGCCTAGCGAGAGGCATTGATTCTATTTCGCACAAGGGTGCGATAAAAGCCGGGGGCAGGACGTTTGCGGTGCTCGGGTCCGGAGTCGATGTCCCTTACCCTCCGGAAAACAAGACCCTAATGGATAAAATCTCAGCCTCCGGGTGTGTAATGAGTGAATTCCCTCCGGGGACGGCTCCTGACAGGGAGAATTTCCCCAGGAGGAACAGGCTGATCAGCGGCCTCTCCCTGGGTGTCCTTGTGATAGAAGCTGCTGCCGACAGCGGCGCTCTCATAACCGCGCGGTTCGCAATCGAGCAGGGCAGAGAGGTCTTCGCTGTGCCCGGGAATGTTTCGTCACTAATTCCAGAGGCGCCAATGAACTGATTAAACAAGGTGCGGTCCTGACGCGTAAGGCCGATGATATCGTCGCCGAACTCGCCCCCGTTCTAAAGGGTTTCATAAAAGCGAAGGATAAGGTTAAGATAGAAGTTACCGCAATGGAAAAGGACTTATGCAATCTGCTCTCGGTAGAGCCGAAGCAGATAGACGTTATTTCAAGAGAAAGCGGGTTGCCAGCATCGCAAGTGCTGGGGACCCTTCTTGGATTAGAGTTAAAAGGTGCGGTCAAACAAATAACAGGAAAGAGGTTTTATTTAACATGATTTCACTTGTAATTGTTGAGTCGCCTGCAAAGGCAAAGACAATAAATAAGATACTCGGGAAGGAGTTTACCGTAAAGGCGTCTGTCGGCCATATAAAAGACCTTCCCGCAAAGGAACTCGGGGTCGATGTAGAGAAGAATTTTGAGCCCAGCTATGTTGTCATCCCCGGCAAGGAAAAAATTATCAAGGAGCTTAAGAAGGCCTCAAAAGAGGTTGATAAGATATTTCTCGCTCCCGACCCTGACAGAGAGGGAGAAGCAATCGCATGGCATATAGCATCTGAAATATCAAATAAAAAATCAAAGGACTCGAATGAGAAAATATACAGGATTATTTTCAATGAGATAACCGAGCGGGCTGTGCAGGAGGCCATAAAAAATCCTAAAAAAATCGACATGGACAAGGTTGACGCCCAGCAAGCGCGGAGGATACTCGACAGGCTTGTCGGTTACGGACTCAGCCCGCTGCTCTGGCGCAAGGTGCGCAGAGGTCTTAGCGCCGGTAGAGTACAGTCTGTTGCCGTAAAACTTGTTGTGGACAGAGAGCGTGAAATAGACGCGTTCAGTCCCGAAGAATACTGGAGTATAAATGCGGAATTCGAAGGATCAAACCCCCCGGTATTCTGGGCGAGGCTTCATAAGATAGAACAACCTGAGACCGCCGGACAAACACTGTCGGACAATAAATTTCTCATCCCGAACGCAATGACATCAAATGCCATAGTTGAGGATTTAAAAGACAAAGAGTTTGTGCTGGGCAAGATAGAGCGGAAACAAAGAAAAAGGATGCCTTATCCACCTTTTATCACGAGCACCCTGCAGCAGGAAGCGGTAAGGAAACTGAGGTTCCCGGCAAAAAAGACGATGGTAATAGCACAGCAGCTTTATGAGGGGATAGAACTTGGAGATGAAGGCGCTGTAGGACTTATTACCTATATGAGAACAGATTCACACAGGATAGCTCCGGAGGCACAGGAATGGTCAAGGAGACTCATCGAGAAGGTTTACGGCAAAGACTACATCCCTGAAAAACCTCCTGTTTACAAGAACAAGGCCTCTGCCCAGGAGGCGCATGAGGCAATAAGGCCGACCTATCCCGACAAAAGTCCGGAATCGATAAAACGGTTTCTTTCGAAGGACCAGTATACACTTTACTCTCTTATATGGAACCGGTTCATTGCAAGCCAGATGTCGCCCGCGCAGCTTGAACAGACAACGTTTATCATTAATGGATTAAAAGCCGGACAGTCTGTCAGCGCATATGAACTCAGGGCTTCGGGAACTGTAGTCCGTTTTGACGGATTTATGGCCCTGTATACAGAAGGTAAAGATGATATGGAAGAAGAGAGCGGCTCGACATTGCCTGCACTGAAAGAGAGCGAGCGGTTAAAGCTTCTCAATTTGCAGCCGAAGCAGCATTTTACGCAACCTCCGCCCCGTTTTACCGAGGCGACACTCGTGAAGACACTGGAGGAGAAAGGTATCGGCAGACCGAGCACATATGCGGCGATACTCTCTACGATCCAGGACAGGAAGTATGTCAATAAGACCGACGGTAAATTCTCTCCGACGGAGCTCGGGACTGTTGTGAATGATTATCTCGTTGAAAAATTCGGAGACCTGATAGATGTAGGCTTCACAGCAAAAATGGAAGACGAGCTTGACAGTATTGAAGACGGAAAGATTAAATGGGAAAAAGTCGTAAAGGATTTCTATAAGCCTTTCAATACAGACCTCACAGAAGCCCTGAAAACTTCCGGTAAGGTAAAACCTAAAGATATCCCGACCGAGGAGGTGTGTGAGAAGTGCGGCCTTCCCATGGTCATCAGGTGGGGAAGGCACGGCAGGTTTCTGGCGTGCTCAGGTTTCCCTGAATGTAAGAATACGAAACCTTTGCAAACAGAAGGAGCAGAGCAAAAAGCGAACGGTAATGGGAACGTTGCACAGCAGACGGATGAGAAATGTGAGAAGTGCGGTTCACCTATGGTACTAAAGTCGGGCCGGTACGGGAAATTTCTTGCATGTTCAAAGTATCCGGAATGCAAAAATACAAAGCCTTTGTCTACAGGAGTGAAATGTCCTAAAGACGGAGGGGATCTTGTTGAGAGGCGGTCGAAAAAAGGAAAGCCGTTCTGGAGTTGCAGCAATTATCCCCAATGCAAATTCGCCTCATGGTATAAACCTGTCCCGGGGAAATGCCCGAAATGCGGGGCCGATTTCTTGTTCGAAAAATACGGTAAGAGCGGAGATATTACCTTATTCTGCCATGATAAAGAATGCGGGTACAAAGAAGCTGAAAAAGCACAGGAAGAAGCAGCAGTAACCGCCTGAGATGAGGCCGGTCATCGTAGGGATCGGCGGCGCATATAGCGGCGCCGGAAAGACCACAATCGCTTCCTTGGTCCTGAAAAACTTTAAGGGTTGGGGAGCGATAAAATATACAAAGACTTCTCTCTATAGTTCAATAACGGACAATATGGAAATCCTCTCGGAGCCGGGCAAGGATACGAACAGACTGCTCGATTCCGGCGCCGAGAAAGTGCTATGGGTCCAGGCGCCTTATTCCGAACTGATTGATATCCTTCCCGCGGCGGTGGAGATGCTCGGCCATCTCCGGGGCATTGTGGTAGAAGGCAACGGCGCGGTAGAGGTTTTGAAACCCGACATTGTCGTATTCGTATCAGGATCGGCAAAGAAATTCAAATCTGGAGCGGACAAAATCCTTTCTGCGGCGGATGTTGTTGTCTTTGATAATGGGCCTCCATTGAAAACACCAAAAGCAGCCAAAGTGTTTAGCCTGGATAATATGGGGGAATGTGTGAAATTTATAAAGGGGCTTATAGAGAAATATGAAGATAACAGAAACAACGAATAGAGAGGATTAAAATATTGTGGTAAGCCGTTCCGTCACTTCCCGGAGACGAAGTGACAGAATGCGGATGAAACCCTTCAGTATCTTTATGCCTGTATAAGGATATTGCTGAATGAGAGCGCCCAATGATTCGTTTCTTAGCATAAGTATTGTCGTATTATCGACAGTCTCAACAGTAGCGGAGCGTTGATGCTTATCGAATACAGAGAGCTCTCCGATAAGCGCTCCTATGCCCAATAAGGCTATAATTACCTGATTTCCTTTGAACTCCGTTTTTTTCTTAACTTCCAGTTTGCCTGAAAGGACAATGCCGATAAAATCGCCGGGATCTCCTTCTTTAAAAACAACGGTCTTTGCGGGATAGGTAGTCAATTCAAAGAATGGCGCGATTTTTTCTACCTCATCGTCATCGATTAAAGAGAATATTTTCTCTTTTCTGAGTTTTTGAAGCTGCTCTTTTATTTTGCTGTTTCCCATATTTGGTCTGCCCTGCTTTATTTTACATCACGTTCATTTAATGCCGAAGCATTTATTTCTTTTCAAAGATATATTTGCTGATTAAGTTCTCGATATCGACCGTTGATTCTGTTTCTGTCATTAAACCGTTGGCCTTTATATATTCTTCTGAACCGCCCGGCGAAATCTTAATGTACTTATCTCCGATAATGCCCTGTGTTCTTACGCTCGCGATGGAATCCTGCTGAATTTTAACATCCGGATTGATGAGCATCTCAACCAGTGCCTCATAGTTCTTGAGGTGTATCTTCGAAACCTGACCGACCTTAACACCTGCAATCTCGACTTCAGAGCCTTCCTTGAGTCCGGAAATATTTGAGAAACGTGCTTTGACGACATATTGTTTGGTCCCGAGCAGATGCACATCGCCCAGTTTTACGGAGAGATAGGCAAGACATATGAGTCCCACAATTAAAAAAATTCCAACACCGGTTTCAATATTTATTCTGTTCATTTATTCTCCTCCTCCTCCTCCACTAATTCGCTTTTATAAATATGCCCCATCGTCTTTTCCACAAAATCTTTGATTATCGGATTGTCGGAGATCTGGAAAGCCTCCGGCGGAAGGCAGTCTTGAATGATCCCGTCGTGCAGCAATGCCACGTAATCGGCGAGTTTGAAAATCTTCGGCACGTCGTGGCTGACAATAACGGAGGTATATCCTAATTTTGTCTGTGTCCGGAAAAAAATATGGTATATTTCATTGCTCTTTGCAACATCCAGACCTGTCGTAGGTTCATCGAAGAATATGATTTTAGGGTTCAGCACGATCGCTCTTGCCAGGCCGACTCTTTTTCTCATCCCTCCGCTAAGCTGCGCCGGATATTTATCATTGCTTCCTTCAAGGTCCATCAGTTTCAATTTCTCATCCACAATTGCCTTTATCTCTTCTTCCGAGGCTTTTGTTCGTTCTCTCAGCGGGAGCGCTACGTTTTCGAAGACCGTCATTGAGTCGAACAAAGCCGCATTCTGAAAGAGGACGCCGAAATCGGCCCTGATAGTATTCAGCTCTTTCCTGCCGATCTCATTGATGTCCCTGTTATATACGAGGACTTTTCCACTGTCGGGTTTTATAAGGCCGAGAATATGTTTAATGATAAGGCTTTTGCCTTGCCCGCTCTCACCCACAATGACCGTTGTCTTCCCTTCAAATATGGAGAGATTGATCCCTTTCAGCACAAGCTGTGAGCCGAACTTTTTTTTCACGTTTATTAATTGGATCATGGGCTTCATGTTCATAGAAGTAGGGATGTTATAAAATAATCGACTACAAGAATTGCAACAGAGGATAATACTACGGCACTCGTAGTCGCCCTGCTGACCCCCTCTGCGCCAAACCCTCCTTTTCTCTCAAGATGGACAAAAAAACCCTTGGAAGCGCAAATCCATACGACCAGAAGACCGAAACACAAAGACTTTACAAAACCCATATAGACATCATTAAATTCCACGGTCTTATACATGCTGTTAAAATAAGCCCCTTCGTTTGTTCCAAGGAGTTTTACGCCTACAATGTAGCCGCCGAGAATACCGATGACATCGAATATCGCCGTAAGCAGAGGCATCGATAAAACGGTTGCGATAAATTTCGGCGCCATAATGTATTTGTGCGGGTCGATAGCCATGCATTCCAGCGCATCTATCTGTTCAGAGTTCCTCATAATGCCTATTTCCGCGCATATGGCGGAGCCCGCCCTTCCTGTTACCATAAGCGCCGTCAATACAGGACCTAATTCTCTTACGAGGCTCAGTGCAACCGCCGACCCCAGCAACCCTTCAGAACTGAATTTGCGTAGTGTATTATACCCCTGAAGGCCGAGCACCATGCCGGTGAAGGCGCCGGTAAAGCCGATGACGAATATCGACAGCGATCCTATGATATATATCTGCTTGGTAATGTGTGAAAGTTTATAGTAAGGTGGTTTGAGTATATTGATAATGACAAAAACAAGAAATATCACCATCCTTCCCGCATGATTGACATAGTACAAAAACAGATCGCCTAATCTTTCGAAAAATCTGAGTATGATCATAAGATTGATAACCGGACCTTATTTAAAATTTGATTATTGATAATATACAATATACAAAAAATACAAGGTATTGTAAAATTTTGAAGGCTTGCCGAAATATATTTTGACGTCAAAGGAGAATAAATGCCGAAACTCATTGTGAAATTCCTGACAGGTGAAGAGAAGGCCGGAGACGCCATGATGTTTAATTTGAATAAGCCTGCTTTTCATATGCAGGTTGAAACCGGTGAAGGAAAGACAGAGACGCAGAGCGTGCGTCTGGATTCCGTGAAGATGATCCTTTTTCTCAAGAAGGAAGCATTGCCGGGGTCCCATCTGAGGACGGAAACGATTGACCAGTCAATATACGCCGGCACTTTGGCTTTCAGACTGAGGGTCGAATTCAGGGACGGCGAGGTAATCAGCGGGTCTACCCTTAAATATGATCCGAACGATAAAGGTTTCTTTTTGATCCCTTTAAATCCTGCTGACATAAGTGAACGGATTTATGTAAACGCCCAGGCGATTGAAAATGCGGATTGTAAGAGACTGCTGGGGAAAATACTGGTTGATCAGCAGAAGATTACCGTTGAACAGTTAACGGTATCCCTGAGATATCAGCGAGAGCATAGGGAGAAGAGAATAGGGACTATTTTAAAGGAGAAAGCAATAATAAGCGAAAAGCAATTACAGGAATCTTTGCAGAAACAGAAAGAAAAGAACAAGCTCCTTGGAGAAATTTTATTGGAGGCCGGATATATATCGCCCGAACAACTGGACTATGCCCTGCACATCCAGAAAAAGAACAGGGAGAAAAGGCTCGGACAGGTTTTGGTAGAGCTCAAATATATAGCTCCTAATGATATCTGTATTGCATTAGCCACACAGTTTCATATGCCATGGATAGACCTTTCCCGGGAGAAGCTCTCCCCGGATATTGTAAAAAGCCTGCCTGAAGAAGTTATAAGGAAATTGGAGGTGATACCTGTCGAGAAAAAAGGGCAGAATACCCTTATTGTTGCTGTCTCTCAGCCGCAGGACCCTGAGCTGGGAGCGATAATCAGTAAATTTACTCCTTTAAAAGTGGAGCTTGTAGTTGCGTACGAAGGATATATCGGATCGGCTATCCGCTCTTTTTTCCCTGCAAAGGAGTGAATTGAATTTCATAACAATGCTGCCATATTCCGTTATAAGGAGAAAACTATGGATGCCATTGAGTGCATTAAAACCAGGATGAGTATCAGGAAATTCAAGCCTGACCCCGTGCCTATGGAAACGTTAATGAAAGTTATCGATGCGGCGAAATGGAGTCCTTCATATAAGAACAGCCAGCCGTGGGAAATTGTGATTATTTCGGGAGAGAAGAAAGAGGCCCTGTCAAAACTTATGGTGGAGCTTCTTGAAAACGGTACTGAACCCAGCCCTGATCTTCCCGCTCCCAAGTCGTGGCCACCTGTGATAGAGGCTAGGATTTCAGCCCTCATGAAAAAAAGGAGCGAGCTGACAGGAAAGGATTTGAATTCTCCGGAGGTCAGGCAAAGGTCCAAAATCGTAAACTTCGAGTTTTATAAAGCGCCGCACGGCATATTCCTTTCCCAGGATTTATCTCTCACTGAATGGTCAATTTTTGATATGGGTCTTTTTGCCCAGAGCCTCATGCTCGCTGCGCATGCGTACGGCCTCGGGACAGTCCCGCAGGCATTTCTCACTGACTATGCGAGACACGTAAAGGAGTTTCTTGGCATCCCTGAATCTAAAAGGCTTGTTCTCGGCATATCAATCGGTTATCCCGATTTGGAATCGCCGGTCAACAGCTCCAGGACTGACAGGGCAGGCACTGCAGAGATTGTAAGGATGGTCGAATAGGCAGAAATCGTCTTTACGTGTTTTGAAGTGGGGCGCAGAGGATCGCCCCACCATGGATGTCTTAATCGGGCTGTATCTTGGTGAACTTCGCGCCCTTAATAGATAGCCCTCCCATCAAACCCTTCTGGTTGAAGACAAAGCCTGCAATAGGATGCTGGCTCCGCAATGTCTCGACAGAGAGGTTTGCGCCCGCGTCGATGAGAGTAACCTCCGCGTCAACACCGGCCTCCCAGCCCTCACTACCGCGGAATTTCTTCAGCATTTCATCAGTCATAAACAGTATGACCATGTCGTATTTCTCGGCGCCGATCTGCCATCCAACCGACCCTTCCGTAAGGCTGTAATAACCAACGGTTCTGCCGCCGACCATCAGCGCACCCTGGCCATACTTTCCGCCGATGATGAACCCGGCCTTGGTGATTTTCGGCATGACCAGCACTCCCTTGGCGCCTTTCAGATATGCAGTGCTTCCCTTAACATGCTTCTTGAAACGGTCCATCGCTGCTTTGACGCTTGCGTTTATTTCGCCTTTCGTTTTCGCATAAGATTCTGTGGTGAGCAAAGAAAAGACGATTGCAAAACATAAAATTACAGTAACCCCTCTGCAGACATTGTGAATCTTCATAGCTCCCTGTCCTCCTTTTTATCGGTGCCTGTTTTTCGACCTATCCTCTGTACACGGTCAAGAAAGACACCCGTTTACAAACAGCAATAAAGTTTTCCGTGATAATAAAATTATCTTTGCGATTTTAGCGCAGTATAAATATTTTTGCCCTGTGACCTTTATTAATATTATCGCGTTACCGCCCAATCAGATTATAGCAGCACAAGAAGCCCTTTTGAAGGCGATGGCAGAGGGTAAAGGCCAAATTTTAGCTGCTGGACAATCAATAATATCTTGTCCGGGCATTTTAGCGTATCATAGTAGGATAAAAAAATATTCCGAGAGTATTCTGGCGAAACTTGGGAAGCTGAAAGGTGAATATCCGATACGCACGGAGGAGCTTAGAAAATATCCGCAGGGAGAAGCGGTAGAAGATGGGGACTTTGTGGCAGAAGATCCTCCGGACAACAGATTATGCCCTCCGGACTGGGGCCCAACTCCCCATCCCCACGGATTATGAATTCATTGAAGACGGGGAGGTACGTTTTTTCGTAAGGATTGTGACAAGCCTTCAGCGCAAGGACGAAGAGAGGAAGAAACAGCAGGAGGAGCTTATGTCCGGAACAAAGGTGAATCCCTTTCTCCCCTATGACGAAAAACTGTTTGTCACTGATATTTCAGAAACCCACATAGCTTTGCTCAATAAGTATAATGTAGTGGACCATCACCTTCTCATCGTCACACGCCACTTTGAAGACCAGCGGTCCCTGCTTACTCTTCAGGATTTTGAAGCGCTGTGGCTGTGTATGGCGGAATACGAGGGACTCGGATTCTATAACGGCGGAGAGACTGCCGGTGCGAGCCAAAGACACAAGCACATCCAGGTTGTACCTCTGCCCCTTGCACCCGAAGGGCCGCAAGTGCCTATAAATCCTCTACTCGCCGAAGCGGCATTCGAAAACGGTCTCGGCATTGTTCCGGGTTTTGACTTCCTCCATGTCTTTGCCGGACTTGAAAGCGATCTCGCGGGTTTCCCTCTCGCTGCGGCTAAAAAAACCTTTGATATATACTCTGCCATGCTCGGAAGGCTGGGAATGGAGATGCCTTCAACTGAAGTTCTGAAGAAGCAGACTTCTCCTTACTGCCTTCTCGTCACCAGACAATGGATGCTCCTTGTGCCGAGGTCTGTAGAGTTTTGCGACTCCATCTCCATCAATTCGCTCGGCTTTGCCGGCGCCCTCCTTGTGCGGAACAGGGACCAGATGGACTTCCTGAAAAAACACGGTCCCATGAACGCTCTTAAAGGGGTCGCTTTTCCAGACAAGAATTTTTAAAAGGCGGATATCTTTTTATTGGGGTAGTAGAAACAAAATGAAAACAGAGGTCTCCTGCGGCTTGTGCCGCAGGAGACGACATTAATTAACCTTCACAACAAACGCGTCTCATTTTTTTCTTCCCGGATGGGGAAACCGACAGAACTACTTCAACCTTATTCCCGCATAAGCTGCAGCGCTGTACCCTGTTTTTTGATTCAGCCCTTGCCGAAACGTCGGTCTTTGACTTTCCTTTCTCTGCCATAATAATTACTCCTTTCGTTTTTTAAATCATTAATCAAAACGTCAAAAGTTTACCTTCTAACGTTCGCCGGACACGCAGTTTTCCTTCTTCTTATCCTGTTTTGGATTGGTACATCCAATGCGGGTTAAACGCACATCAGGAAATTCCAGGAAACTAAATAATCTAATATAATTAAATGACCCTTGTCAAGAGCCTAGTTTTTCAACAGCGCTGATTTTAGCAATATTTACAGGCATGCAACAACTGTCAGAAGGACGGAAATATGTTTATTCCTGAGTGAGCCATTTTTTGAGGGTGTCCATTGCTTTTTCACTCAATCCCAAAACAGGCATTTTTCCCTCGCCCGACATTTGCTCCAAGACTTTCCACATCTCGGTCTTCACTATCCCATAGGAGTCGGTGAAATTTTGCAGGTTTTGTTCCATTTGCGGCATGACGGTCATCATATCTTTTGACGCCTCTTCATATCTTTCCAGCCGCGCATAGGATACTCCCCTGGCGAACTTCGCCATAGCATAATCGGTCTTCAGTTCCAAAGCCTTAGTAAAATCCGAAATTGCATCCTCAAATTCATTCTTCATCATGTATGCTATGCCGCGAAAGAAATATGCCCTGGGGCTTTTCTTGTTTGCATTTATAGCGTCGCTGAAATCATCGACGGCCTTATCGACATCCTTCAGTTTCACATAAGCAACTCCCCGGCTTAAATGGACGATATAAGGATCGGCCCCCGCCTCTTTTGCTTTGGTAAAAGCTTCGATACTTTCTTTATCCTTGCCGTCAACGAAAAGCAATTGAGCTTTTCTTATTAGTTCCTGAGTATCCATGTAACCTCCATCGTTAGAGTTGTTTAAACTAAGAACTATACTATAATTTTCCGAATCATATTTCTTTTATCCGATCATCCATTTACCGCGTTTTTTTCTGTGCTCTTCAACCTCTTTTCTTTGGTCCTCAAATCCCTTCTTCCCCATCATGCCGTATGTAAGATTCTTGCCCTCCTCAACGCCGGGCTGATTAAAGGGATTGATCTTATATAGATAGCCTGTAAAGGCGGTTGAGAGTTCAAAGAAATGGAACAATTGTCCCAGGTGATACGCATCTATCGCCGGCATTGTAATTGTCATGCTCGGCCTTGCGGCCTTTGCCAGGGCCAGCTCCGTGGCCTCCTCTTCCGCCTTTATGAGTTCAGACAAAGAATGTCCCGACAGATAACTGATCCCTTCGATCTCCTTAAACACTTTTGGTATTTTTATGTCGGCTCCGTAATCATCAACCTTAATAAATATCAGGACCTTGTCCTGGGGACCTTCTATCCATAATTGCAACTGCGAGTGCTGGTCGGTTGTTCCCAGAGAAGGATAAGGAGTAAGTCCCGTATTGTCTTTCCCGAGACTTTCCGCCCACAGCTGGCAGAACCATTCAGAGAGCGGTTTCAATCTGTCCGCGTAGGGGATCATCACGTCGGTACCCCTCTGCTTTTTCTTGTCCATTAAATAAAGCAATGTCCCAAAGATATATGCGGGATTTTTCCAGACGTCGGGGCAGGAGCATTTTTTATGTATATCCTTTGCCCCTCTCAACAGTTCATCGGAGTCGATACCTATAACCTCTGCAAGCAAGAGGCCTACAGGGCTCAATACGGAATACCTGCCCCCAACGCCTTGCGGTATGGGCAGAGACACCAACCCGTTATCGTTAACGATACTCCTGAGATTTCCTTTTTCAGGGTCTGTAGTAATTATGAATTGTCTTGATATTTTTTCCCCAAGCGCCTTCTTCATCTTGCTCCATAAAATCATGAAAGATGCCGCGGTTTCAGCGGTGCTTCCGGATTTTGATATGACATTCACGGAGGTCGCTTTCAGGTCAATAATTTCAAGTATGTTTTTCAATGTCCCCGGATCAACATTGTCGTATATGAATACACGGGGTTTCTTCTTTAAGTTATGAAAAGGGCTTAATGCCTCAAGTATTGCTTTGGGCCCCAGCGCAGAGCCTCCAATACCGAGCAATAAGAAATTCTCTGATGTTTTTCTTATCTGCCTTGCGGTTCTCTTTATCTCCGATGTATCCTGAGACAGGAGGTTTATAAAAGAGAGTACGGGACCGAGTTTCTCCTTTAATCGTATGTGGGCTTCTCCTGTTCTGCCGCTGAGATTTTTTATTGTGTTTTCTGAAAGCCCATTGGCTCCGATTATCTTTGCCATCATATTAGAAAAATTCAGCTGTATCATTTCCTCCCCTTGCGTATACGCCTGTGATCAATTCCATTTTGAGTTAAGGTTTTGAGTCGTCTGTGTAATTTTGCCCGGAGGACTCTTTTGCGAACCTTAACCCCTCTTTTATTACCAAAATAAATACAACGGTGAAACCGACGAGAACACCCACAAAGTTTATCAGCTTGAGTAAACCGAGAACGACAAGTATAAAAGCAATCATAAAAAACCTGAAAAGACTGAGGAAGACAACCTTTCCGCTCGGTCTTGATGAAGCGGCAAAATCCCTTAACCCCCAAGCAAGACCTTTAATGTTTGCAAGTCCGAGTGCTCCGCCAACGAGAATGCTTAAAGGGAGTTTTTTCCACTCATAGAATGCTGAAACAGCTGCGAGAACAATTAGAATGATTGTCCCCTGCCTATGGATTCTTTTTATCAGACTCATCCCCGGATTTCTTTGCCATCATAAAAAGGTCCTTAAAGCCTGCTATAATGCCGAATATCGTGAAAATAAAGAGAAGCCACGGCGCCGTATGGACATGGAACCATTTATCCATAGCATAATCAAGCCCATACCCCATCAAACCCCCGATAACAGTGGAGATTACAAGATTAAGTCCGACTGTGCTCGCTTCGAGAAGCTGTTTGAATACTGATTTTTCCGGCATATATTTTCCCTAACCATATAGATTTTAGCATAGAACAAGCTCAAATAATGAGGAGATAAATTTATAGCATTTGAGATTGGTTTTTTTGATCGGTTATTTGACTTCCAGTAGAGACCTGTAAGCTGCCGAAACAGTTTTTTCTATGTCCTTTTCCGAATGCGCGAGGGATATAAACCCGGCCTCGAACTGCGAAGGAGCAATATATATTCCCCTTTTGAGCATCCCTGAAAAGAACCGGGAGAATTTTACTGTATCAGAAGTCTTCGCCGTCTTATAATCAATGACATCGGCATTAGTAAAATAACTGCAGAACATCGTTCCCGCCCTGTAAAATTTTGTATTTACCCCTGCTTTTTTTGCCGCGTCTCTAAGTCCCCTTTCCAACAGAGAGGCCGTATCTTCGAGTCTTTTATATGTGCTTTTTTGCGCGAGTATCTTAAGGGTCTCTATCCCGGCCGTCATTGCAATAGGATTGCCCGATAACGTGCCTGCCTGGTAAACAGGGCCTTCCGGCGATACCATCGACATGATTTCCTTTTTCCCGCCATAGGCGCCGACCGGTAACCCTCCGCCGATAACCTTACCGAGACAGGTCATGTCGGGTGTAACGCCGTAGTACGCCTGTGCGCCGCCAAAAGCCACTCTGAATCCTGTCATCACTTCATCGAAAATGAGAACAATCCCGTGGTCGTTTGTCAGCTTTCTCAATGATTCAAGAAATCCCTGCTGAGGTAGGACGCAGCCGATATTCCCCACAACCGGTTCAAGTATTATGCACGCAATGGATTTCCATTCATTTTTAATTACCTTTGTTACTGCCTGTATATTATTAAACGGGAGGGTTATTGTATTTCTTGCATAGGATTTAGGTACGCCGGGACTGTCCGGCAGTCCAAATGTGGTAGCCCCGGAACCGGCTTTAACAAGCAAACCGTCGGCATGTCCATGATAACACCCTTCAAACTTTATAATTTTATCTTTGCCTGTAAATCCGCGCGCTGCCCTAATGGCGCTCATTGTTGCCTCTGTCCCCGAGTTTACCATCCTCACCTTATCCATCGACGGATAGGCTCTCAGCACCAACTCCGCAAGCTCGACCTCAAGGGAAGTGGGCGCTCCGTAACTTGTCCCCTTCGCTAATGCCCGCTTGAGCGCATTGATAACTTTCGGATAGGCGTGTCCGAGAATGAGAGGCCCCCATGAAAGGACATAGTCTATATAGACATTGCCGTCGACATCGTAGATCTTTGATCCTTTTGCCCTGTCAATAAAAACCGGATTTCCCCCAACCGCTTTGAATGCCCGCACAGGGCTGTTGACTCCTCCCGGGATAAGCTTGCACGCTCTCTCATATAACTTATGTGATTTTTTAGTTTCCATTTAAAACTCCTTTAAATTTGCTTAACCAAAATAATAACATTTTTTATGTGCTAAAATAATGTCTCTTATGCTATAAAAGTATAACTTAATATTATTTAGGAGGTTTGAATGAGAAGAATTACGATTTCAGTGCTGATTATTTTTTTATTGTTAGCGGTCGCTGCATGCGCCAAGAAGGAGGGTCCGACAGGTCCTTACCTTGCAAAGGTAGGAAATGCAACGATAACGCAGGCTGATCTTGAGAGAGAGATGAAAAACCTGCCCGAGTTTGCGCAGGCGCTTTTTGCGGGCAGCGACGGGAAGGAGAAGTTTCTTAATGAACTTGTAAAGAAGGAAATCCTCTATCAGGAGGCAGTGAAGAAGGGACTTGATAAAGACCCTGAATACCTGAAAAAGGTTGAGGATTTTAAGAAAATTACTCTCATAGGGAGCCTTCTCGAAAAAGAGATTGAGGCCAAGTCAAAGGTCACGGAAAAAGATGTAAAAGACTATTATGATAAACACAAGGAAGAAATTTCTTCAGTCAGCCAGATTAAGGCGAGCCATATCCTTGTAAAAACGGAAGATGAAGCCAATAAAATATACGAAAGCCTCAAGAAGGGCGCGAACTTCGCTGAGTTGGCAAAGAAGAATTCCATCGATCCCGGTTCTGCAAAGAACGGCGGAGACCTCGGCTTTTTCTCTAAGGGCCAGATGGTCCCCGAGTTTGAAGCAGCTGCGGCCAAACTAAAGGTAGGGGAAATAAGTCAGCCTGTAAAGACAAAATATGGATATCATATTATAAAAGTTACCGACAAGAAGTTAGGCAAGCCCATCGAATTTGATAAAGTAAAAGGGTTGCTTTCCCAGCGTGTTGCCGCCGAGAAGCAGAAAGAAGCTTTTGATTCGTATCTTGAAAACCTGAAGAAAAGTTACAAGGTGGAGATCAACAAAGATGCGGTTTCCAAGCTCTCTGTTGGAGGAGAGAAGAAAGAAATACTACAGGGAAAACCTGAACAAGCAGGAGAACCCAAAGAACCCCCTAAACCGGAAACAAAAGAAAAATCAGGGAAATAAATTTATAATAAAGCCTCCTAATTACGGGATCGCAGTCCCTACAACTTTAGGGACTGCGGTTTATCGATGAAGACCTTTGAAGTAATTGACATATCCGGAGACGTTGGCCTCAAGTCTTACGGCAAAAGTTTAAAGGAAGCCTTTCTCAATGCCGCTTTAGGGATGACCAGCCTTATTACCGATCTCGATGCAATAGAGGGAAAAAAAACTATAACTGTTTCGGTTGAAAGTCATTCGCGTGACGGACTTTTGGTTGCATGGCTGAATGAACTGATTTTTCATTTTGACGCATATGGCTTTATAGGGAAAAAGGCGGACATCGAACAGTTTTCCGGCAATAAAATAACAGCCACTATTACCGGCGAGGAATTTGATCCCGAACGTCATGAAGGGAAACTTCTTATTAAGGCTGCTACTTACCATAATCTCAGGGTAGAAAAAAAAGATGATATATGGGAAATTGAGGTAATATTTGATATATGACAGTAGGGAAACTTAGAAGGATTGATGAAACAAAGATAGAGATTCCTGTTGATTATAAACAGGGAATGAGGGTCAGGGGAATTATCTACGTTGACGAGGGATTGGAGAAGGAGCTCGAAACTCAATCAATCGATCAGGTAGCGAATGTAGCGACATTGCCTGGAATCGTTCAAGCGGCGATGGCCATGCCTGATGTTCATACCGGATACGGCTTTGCAATAGGAGGGGTGGCGGCTTTTGATCTGAAGGAAGGGATTGTCTCGCCGGGCGGCGTTGGTTACGATATAAACTGCGGGGTCCGCCTGCTCGGAAGCGACCTCCTGAGAGAAGATGTCCAGCCGAGGATGAAAGACCTCGTCAGTGTTTTATACAGTGAGGTCCCCTCGGGTGTCGGATCAAAGGGCAAGATACGGCTTGGACCCGATGATGAAAAAAGGATACTGTTGAAAGGCGCGCGCTGGGCGGTTGAGCAGGGTTTTGGAGATGCCGGCGATCTCGAAAAGACAGAATCAGGCGGATGCATGGACGGCGCTGAGCCTTTACTGATAAGCAATAAAGCTTATGAACGGGGCAGGTCACAGCAGGGCACGCTGGGTTCGGGCAACCATTTTTTGGAAGTTCAGTACATTGACGAGATATATGATGAAAAAGCGGCAAACAGCCTCGGGCTTTTTAAGGACCATGTTACCGTTATGATACATACTGGTTCCCGTGGATTCGGGCACCAGGTCTGCACAGATTTCCTTGAAGTCATGGAGAGAGCAGCAAATAAATATAAAATAGTGTTGCCCGATAAAGAGCTTGCATGCGCGCCTTTCGAAACGCCTGAAGCAAAAGATTATCTTGCAGCAATGAAGGCTGCAGCAAACTATGCATGGGCAAACAGGCAGTGTATCATGCACTGGGCGAGAGAAGCCTTTTATAAGGTGTTTGCATTATCGCCGGGAGAACTTGGGATGAAACTCATATACGATGTTGCGCACAATATTGCAAAGATCGAAGAACATATGGTTAACGGCAGGAAGATGAAACTTATTGTCCACCGAAAGGGGGCCACAAGAGCATTTCCGCCGGGCCATCCCGAATTGCCCCTTATATACAGAACGATTGGACAACCTGTTTTAATCCCCGGAGATATGGGAAGGGCATCATATGTACTCCTTGGAACTGAAAAAGCCATGACAGAAACTTTCGGTTCAACCTGCCATGGTGCCGGTAGAATAATGTCAAGACATCAGGCGATAAAAAGGGCAAAGGGCCGAGCGATATGGAGAGAGATGGAGGCTAAAGGCATTATCGTCAGGTCCGCAGGCCGGGAGACCCTTGCTGAAGAGATGTCCGAAGCATATAAGGACATATCGAATGTCGTAGATGTAGTTCACAGAGCCGGGATATCAAAAAAGGTCGCGAGGCTAAGGCCGATGGGAGTAATTAAAGGATGAAGGTCGCTTGTCTATTTTAATATCAGATATTCCACTACCGCTCCGCAAAAAATTACAATACACGCCGGGATCATCATCTTGTAAATCCCCCACATATCAGCTTTAAAATATTCTTTGGTCAGGATTAGGCATATATGTACAGGGGACAGAAGGACGCCGAGGAAGCCTGAGGCAAACGCGAAGGATATCGCGCCCATGGATGCGCTGCCTGCAATACTTATGATTAAGGGGAACGTGCTGCCGACAAAACCCACAGTTATCCCGGTAAGCAACCCTGTTATAAACGGGAGAAGGAAAAGGATTGGGGACGCTGGAATCCCCTTGTGTATAAAAAACAGGCTCAGATTCGTAACGGCGCCTGAATTCTCCATTGCCTCTTTGAAAAACATAACACCGAGAATCAGTATAATCACATCAAACGCAAAACCGGCTTTCAGTATAGTGAATACAGATTTCAGCTTGTACCTGTAGAATAAAAACAGGAACGCAACCACAGCCATCAATGCGTAATGAAGTTCCAGATGGAGTATGACAACGAGGAGAAGCACGGCAAGTATAGGGGTGAAACTCCACAGTCCTCTTTTTGAAAGTTGTTCTGTCTTGATTGTACCCTTAAGACCGTGCATGGCAAAGATAAAGCCTGTTATCAACATAAAAACGGCATATGTGAGGTTTAGAGTAATGAGATGATAGATCTCTATCTTTGAAATGGCGGATGCAAGGAGGACCCCCGGATATAACGGCAATATATATTCCCACGGATGTCTGAACCAGTAGTTAATGAAACTTTTTTCTTCAGGGCTCATCTCTATGTCATGGGTCGTTTCGGCCACCATTGGAGCGGAAAAATAAGCGCCCCCAACCGACGGCATGAGACCTATCAGGAGGGGCATCGATATTGTAATAATCTTGCGGTTTTTAAATATCGTCTTTACAGCGGTCATCATTTCCGAAAGGACTGCGTGTTCCCTCAATATCATTTCAAAGATCTTAATCAAAGATAAAGCAAGGATTAGCTTGATGGTAACATCGTTAACGACAGCGCCTTTACACGTCTTCAGTATTGAGGCAAACGGCATGCGGTAGAACACAAATAGTGCAAATGAGGCTATCAGCATTACAAGGCCGATATTTAGTTTCTTCCTAAGTAAGAATAATATGAGAGCGAAGACAAGCGAGATCTTTAATATATCCGCCATTGAACATTGTAGCACATTTGTTTCCTGCAGAAAGAAAATGCCGGGGACCGCCTTGGCACATTTAATCTACACCCTGTTGTAAAAATTATACATTTATCGGTAGAAAGCAGGTTGCACCAAAATCTCAATAAGATTACTCCGATGAATTTTTCATAATGATTTCAATATGTTTTAGGCTTCTTAGTCCTGAAGTTGACCTGTTATTGAAAACCTGGCCTTGTTTTTGCTTTTTGAAAGTGGGAGTTTGACAATTTTGTAAGATAGCGTATATATTTCTTGACAAAATTGCCTGAGTAATGATATAAATGGGACAATATTTTTATTTGAAAACAAAAGCTTAATTCTTATATATTGTTTTGGATGACTAAAGGCTCTCATTGAGAGTCAATAACCTTTGAAGGGGAGGTGATAAAAGGAAGATTAAAGAGATTACATGATACATAGTAGCAGAGCCGCCTTTGGCGGTATGGAAAGAGTATGGTGACTCTGAAATATTAAAAGGAGGGTTAGCAAGTGAAGAAATTTCTGGTAATAGTTTTAAGTGTGCTTTTTATACTAAGTTTTACAGTCACAGCCTTTGCTATCCATGAAGAGATGCCGCCCGACGAGGCAGTAGTAGCAAAGGGTCCGGCAAAGATAGTACTGGGGGGCAAGATAATAGAAAGAGGTTGGTATTTCGACGGTGTCGATGCAAACGCGATGCCGGCAATGCCTAATGGAACAGCTGTAGCTGATGGTGGCACTGGAACCGGTAGTCATTCCGAAGCACTGTATACAACAAATGCATACTTTACAGTGAACGCAAAGATCAGCGACAACATCCAGGGCTTCATGGAGCTCGAAACATCAAACGCCGGCTCGGACAACAGCGGCGTAGCATACTGGGGTCAGTATGATTCAAAACCGAATTCCGACCTTCGCTTCCGCCAGTTATGGATGCAGTATACCGGCTCGGGCCTTCTTGGAATTCCCGCGGGTATTAAGGCCGGTCATATGCCGATAACACTCGGTGAAAAGCAGTTCCTGAATAATGAGAGATTCGGCGATGACGCTATCCTTTTATGGATTGACCCGACAAAAGAAATGCACCTGGTTGCCGGAACAACAAAGCTCGTTGAGAGCTCTGCTCTCTCTATCGGCAACATAGACCATGCCCAAGATCTCGACGGGTATGTATTAGTTTTTACTTATATGCTCGACAAAGACAACACCATCGGCGCCAACTGGACCTGGGCGCATAGCGATTCCAATATCCCGTCTTTAGCAGAAACTGCAGCAGGACTTGGGGTCGCTACCGTCGATACAGTTAATTTCCACAATATCGGTGTGCACGGACACGGGAACGTATCAGGACTCAGTTACGCTGCTGAGGCTGATTTTCAGTTCGGTACAGCAAAAGAGCTCCTGGGCGGTGACGATGTAAAATTCGGCGGCTGGGGAGTGTTCGCAAAATTAGGTTACATGATCGATCCCGTAAACCTGAGGGCAGCATTTGCAATGGGTAGCGGTGACAACGGGGATGACTCCAGCAAAATCAAGGAATTCCAGACCCTTCAGGGTACAGATGCAACCGGCGCTATCGCAAGGTTACCGCATTACACCCTTATTTATGAGCGCCTCGTAAGGACAGCTGCTGCAGAGGCATTGCTTACAACTTTCTCTGGCGGTAATATCAGGACGACCGGTATCGCCAATACCACTTATTACAACCTCGGCTTTGATGTGAACCCGATGAAAGAGCTCGCTTTATCTCTTGATGGCTACTACCTAAGGGCAACAAAGACCGGAATGTTCGGTGACGATGTATCAAAGAACCTTGGATGGGAAGTTGACGGAAAGCTGAACTATAAGATCGCGAAGAACCTTTCCTATTTCGTGGAAGCCGGCATGTTCTTCCCCGGCAAGTTCTATAGCGACGGTACCTTCTATTCGACATCTCAAATAGCGGGTGTAATTAATGGTGATAGCCCGCTCGATCCTATCCAGAAAAAGACTGTTACCATGGCAGTCCACGGGTTGTTACTCGAATTCTAAATCAGTAAGAATATGATTTTAAAAAGGCGGCCTTCGGGCCGCCTTTTTATTTGGCATTCAGCCCCTATTTTTGTTACACTTAATTAGTCTACTTTTTAGAAATTCATTCTGAGTATTATTTATTTCTATGACTTACAGAAAAATCCTGGGCGAATTCAAGAAAAAGAAGATACTCGTTGTCGGAGATTTGATACTTGACCGCTATATCTGGGGCAGGGTAAGCAGGATATCTCCGGAAGCGCCTGTGCCCATTGTTGAGGTAACAGACGAGAATTATCTCCTGGGCGGCGCCTCAAATGTGGCGAACAATATAGTCGCGCTTGGCGGACACGCGACAATAGTCGGGATTGCCGGAAACGACAGGGGCGGTGAAATCCTCGGGAAGATGCTTGAGGAAAAAGGCATACAATGTGAAGGTGTTTTTTGGAGTTCAAGGCCGACAACAGTAAAGACGCGGGTGATCGCCCATAGCCAGCAGGTCGTAAGGTTCGACAGGGAGAGCAGGGACAAGGTTGATGGGAAAGTTCTTGCCGGGCTCCTGAATTTTATACGCAGCAGGATACCGGAGCATGACGCCGTCATCATCTCCGATTATAAGAAGGGAATAGTTTCCTCGGAACTTATAAGAACGGTACTGAAACAGACAAGGCCGAGGAAAATATTTACTGCCGTTGATCCGAAAGTAAGCCATTTCCACTGCTATAAAAATGTCTCGCTTATTACCCCAAATACTTTGGAGGCGTCATTGGCCTCGGGGATAGACATTAAAGATGAGAACTCTTTGTTGAATGCCGGAAAAGTCCTCTTAAGGAAGTTGTCATGTGATGCGGTGCTTATTACCCGCGGTGAGCACGGCATGGCCCTCTTCAGTAGGGACAAGGCTGTGCACATTCCCACTGCAGCAAAAAATGTTTATGATGTCACAGGGGCAGGGGACACTGTAATCGCTGCTTTTACGGTTGCATATGCCGCAGGAGCTGAGATGACAAAGTCGGCGATTATTGCAAATCATGCGGCAGGCATAGTTGTCGGTGAAGTCGGCACCGCAAGCGTAACTCAAGACCAATTGCTCAAATCGCTCAATACGGAAAGCGGATTAAAAATAAGAGAATCCCTTTTTACCTGAGCATATCCATTCTGCTATGACCAAAGCTATCGCATTATTTTCAGGTGGACTTGACAGTTCGCTTGCAATTCTGACCGTCCTCAAACAGGGAATCGTTGTTAAAGCAATAAAATTCGGGACGCCCTTTGATTGTGACATGACCGGCAAATCGTCTGTTTTGAAAAATCAGATTTTTTCTTTGCAGGGGCGCTGTTTTGAGTCGGAATTTTATGACCTTGGCGAGGAGTTTCTTACCATTGTGAAAAATCCAAAACATGGTCATGGGAAAAACATGAACCCATGTATTGACTGCAGAATACTGATGCTTAAGAAAGCAAAAGAGTTTATGAACAGTAATGAAGCAGCCTTCATCTTAACGGGCGAGGTGCTCGGCCAGAGGCCGATGAGCCAGAAAAAGGATATGCTTTATCATATCGACAAAGAAGCCGGGGTTACGGATTATGTTTTGAGGCCCCTAAGCGCTAAGTTCCTGCGTTTTACTGTTCCCGAAGCGAAGGGGCATATCCGAAGGGAGCTGCTTTACGGCTTTAGCGGGCGTTCACGGAAGCCGCAGATGGCATTGGCACTGGATTTCGGATTAACGGATTATCCTTCGCCGGCAGGAGGATGTCTTCTTACAGAACCGACTTATGCGCACAGGCTTAAAGACCTGCTGACTTTTGATTCTGATCCATCTATGAGGGATATTGATCTATTGAGGGTAGGAAGACACTTCAGATTTTCTCCTTTGTGCAAGATCATCATAGGGAGGGATGAGTCTGAAAATGAGATCATCGAATCCTTAGTCGCAGACAAAGATTGCCTCTTAAGGGTCGAGGGATACGGAAGCCCGGTAACACTGGTAACAGGTGAAATCAACGATGAAGCGATAAAACTCGCAGCCTCTCTATGTGCGCGCTATTCGGATGCAAAAAATACTTTTGAAGTCGAAGCCGTAGTTATGCGCAGTGGACCTGCATTAAAACTAAAGGTCTCGCCTGCCGACAATGAAGTGATTGGAGCCTTAAGGATAGAGCGAAGAAAAGCTGAAAAGATTCCTACAGCCTGATAGGAATGCCTTTTTCTCTCAGATATTGTTTTGCTTCTTTAACTGTGTACTCCCTGTAATGGAATATCGATGCCGCGAGAGCAGCGTCTGCCTTTCCCTCTGATAATGCTTCATAAAGATGTTCGAGTGTTCCCGCCCCTCCGGAAGCAATAACCGGGATAGTAACAGCCTCGGATATGGTACGCGTCAATTCAATATCGTAGCCGTCTTTTGTTCCGTCCTTATCCATGCTGGTCAGCATAATCTCACCAGCCCCGAATTCTTCCATTTTTTTTGCCCACCGGACGGCGTCTATAAGCTTCATCTGTCTGCCGCCATGACTGGATATGGCCCAGCTCAATGTATTAGCAGGTACTTGAAGACACACATCCTTCAACAAACGGTCATCAAACCAGCCTTCATCGGTCGCACCGGACATATCTACGGGAACTCTTTTAGCGTCGATTGCGATAACGATGCACTGGCTGCCGAATCTTTCGGCGGCCCTACTGATAAAATAGGGATCTTTTACAGCGGTAGTATTGATCGAAACCTTGTCACATCCGGCGTTCAGAAGGTCTCGTATATCCTCAAGGGACTTAATCCCCCCCCCGACCGTAAGTGGCATAAATACGTCTTCTGCTGTTCTCATAACAACATCCAGGATTATCTTTCTTTTTTCGTGGGAAGCAGTGATATCAAGGAATATAAGCTCGTCGGCGCCCTGGTCATCATAGAACCTTGCGTTTTCAACAGGATCACCCGCATCCCGCAGGTTTACAAAGCTCACTCCCTTGACAACCCGGCCGTCTTTGACATCAAGGCAAGGTATTATTCGTTTGGATAACATCTTTCTCCCGCTGCAATTTTCAGTGCTTCTTTAAGATCAAGCACTCCTGAATAAATCGCCTTCCCCGTTATTACTCCCCAGAGATTCTTTATCTTCATAAGATTCTTTATGTCCTCTATGCCCGAGACCCCTCCGGAGGCAATTACAGGTATGTGAACGCTTTCAACCATTTCACGTGTTGCCTCAACATTCGGGCCTGAAAGCATGCCGTCCCTGTTTATATCGGTATAAATGATACCAGCCGTACCCATAATCTCTAAACGGCGGGCCAATTCCTTTGCATTGATTGATGTAACCTTTGCCCAGCCCCTGATAGCGACCATTCCTTCTTTGGCATCGATGCCGATTAAAACTTTCCCGGGATATTTTCTGCATGAAGACGTTAAAAATTCAGGGTCCTCTATTGCAGCGGTCCCTATAATAATTCTGTCAATGCCTGCAGAGAGCAGGTTCATAATGTTACCTATGCTCCGTATGCCGCCCCCCACCTGCAAAGCAATCTTTACGGACTGTCTGATCTTTATTATCGCATTAAGATTTTTCTGGCTGCCGGTAAACGCGCCGTCGAGATCAACGATATGAAGGAGTTTTGCCCCGTAGGATTCCCATTGTTTGGCTGCATTCGCAGGGTTATTCGAATAAACTGTTACAGCGTCTTTTTTCCCCTGAACGAGTCTCACACAATTGCCGTCTTTTAAATCTATCGCTGGAATAACGATCATAAATTAATATAACATAAAGAAAAGCGGATGCGGATGAAACGCAGCAAAAATATAAGAACAATCTTCCTTAACACCTATCCCTTTAGTGAAGGGTGGCATCCGGAGAAATGCGGTTGTCAAATTGTAAAAATCTCCCATTTATGGATAAACATATGCCTCATCCTATGTTTCTTCCTGGCGGCTTTACCGGAAGCCCTTGCTGAGCCTTTTAAAATACCTGAAAAATTTGTTTATGATCTCACCTGGACGGGGATTAAGGCAGGAACGGCATCACTCGAACTCATAAATGACGGGAATGCGGTTAAAATTATTTCAACAGCAAGATCGGCAAAATGGGTCTCTTTTTTTTATACCGTTGATGATAGAGTGGAAAGTGTCCTTTCGACAAACTCTTCTTTGTCGCAGCTTGGCAGGCCGGTAAAATACAGGCTTAGGGTGAGAGAGGGCAGGCACAGGAAGGACAAAGAGGTTGCCTTTGACCGTAATAACAATAAGGCAAAATATGTGGATTATCTCAGCAACGAAAAAAGAGAGTTTGATGTTCCCGTTTCCGTTCTCGACCCGATATCAAGTTTTTACTATCTAAGATTAATGAAGCTCGTTGTCGGTGAATCCGTTTATGTAACCATTTTCGACAGCAAAAAAGTCTGGAATGTCGAGGTGCAGGTATTAAAAAAAGAAAAAGTCACACTCCCCATAGGTACATTCAATACGATCGTGGTCAAACCGCTAATGAAATCAGAAGGCATATTTTCGAGGAAAGGTGAAATCTGCATCTGGCTCACCGATGATTTGAAACATGTCCCTGTCAAGCTGCAGACAAAGGTAGCGGTCGGCTCTGTCACCGCGACACTCGTCCAGGCCGTTTATTAAGCTATCGCGCAGCCCGGTTCACTTTTTTATAATCAATACAATCGTTTATACTATTAAACTATGCATGTTCTGAAGAAGCTCAAAGAACTTACAAAGCCATATTGGCAGAGGATTTTCGGCGGAATCATTTTGAGCCTCATAGTTTCCGGATTGACCGCCGCTATTGCCTGGTCCATAAAACCGGCAATCGATGAGATAATAGTCGGCAAAAAATACGAATTCTTTCCGCTTCTCGCGATTGGTGTTTTCCTGCTCTTTTCGATAAAAGGCGGTGTAACTTTCTTCCAGATATATCTTATGAGGTCAGCCGGGATGAAGCTGGTGCGGGATATGAGAAATGAGTTGCACAGCCATATCCTTTCTCTGCCGGTCGGATATTTTAACAGAGAGTCGTCCGGAGTGATCGTATCAAGGGTCATGCTGGACGCGGATGCGCTGAATGTGCTCGTTTCCGATGTCTTCAAAACTTTTATAGTTGAAGCGCCGACTGTTATTTTCTTACTCGGTGTCGCTTTTTACAGGAAATGGGACCTGACGTTAGTGAGTCTTATTTTATTGCCTTTAATTGCTTACAGCACAAGAAGATTCGGTAAAGGAATAAAAAGCAAGAGGAAAGAGGCCCAGAGAAAACTGTCTTTTCTTACACATAGAATTAACGAAAGTATTTTCGGAGCGCGCATAATTAAAGTCTTCAATCGTGAAGCAACAATGGAAGAAAAATTTAAAGAAGAAAACCATAGATATTATAGGGAGTTCTTGCGGGTAATAAGATTGAGGGAATTTACCAAACTTGCCATCGATTTGGTTACGGGATCCGGGCTTGCTGCGGTTTTAGCATACGGAGGTTTTATGATCAAAAGCGGAACGATAACCACTGGCGATTTTGGATCGATGATCGCAGCTATTTATTTTATGTTTTCTCCCATTAAAAAACTTGGGGAGGCTTATAGTATCTTGCAGGAATCGAGGGCATCAATTGAAAGAATAGAGACGTTGCAGAATGCGGAGCCGGAAACAAAAGGCCGGATTCCGTTAAATAGATTCAGCAAAGCCATAAAATTCGAAAATGTCTCTTTCGGTTTCCCCGGGAACAATGTGCCGGTACTGACGGATGTGAATCTGGAGATAAAAAGCGGTGAAGTCATTGCCATAGTGGGACGGAGTGGGGTAGGAAAATCGACCCTTGTTGATATGATCCCGAAATTCCATGTCCCTTCGAGCGGTACTTTGACCATAGACGGGATCGATATTCGTGAAATTGAACTGCATTCTCTCAGACAGCATATAGGCATTGTAAGTCAGGACATCATTCTTTTTAACGACACGGTAAAGGAAAATATAGCCTTCGGTAAAGAAGGGGCTTCGGAAGCTGAGATTATCGAGGCAGCCGGGATGGCGTATGCCGATGAATTTATTCGACAACTGCCCGAAAAATACGACACCGTTATCGGAGACAGGGGACTGAAACTGTCAGGCGGGCAGCGTCAGCGGATAGCTATTGCGCGCGCAATCCTGAAAAACCCGCCCATATTGATCCTTGATGAGGCGACCTCATCTCTTGATTCCGTTTCGGAAGCTCTAGTTCAGAATGCGCTCGATGTATTGATGAAAGGAAGGACAACGATCGTAATCGCACACAGGCTTTCGACCATTAAGTATGCCGACAGGATACTGATAATCGAAAAAGGAAAGATAGAAGATGTGGGCAAGCACGAAGAACTTATTTCCAGGAATTTGACATACAGAGAACTCTATAATGTCTTACTGTAGCTTGTTCGGGTTATTTCTGAACGGAGGCGATTTTTGGACAGGGAAAAAATATCGGTTACCATTATAACGCATAATGAGGAAGACAATATAAGGGACTGTCTTGACAGCGTAAAATGGGCCGATGAAATAGTCGTGGTTGATTCAGGGAGTACAGACGGGACCACTGAGATTTGCCGTGAATATACGGATAAGGTTTTTTTTAATTCCTGGACCGGAATGAAGGAACAAAAGCAATGTGCCGTCGATAAGGCTTCCCATCTTTGGATATTCAGCATAGATGCCGATGAAAGGGCCACGGAGGAGATCAAACAATTTATTATTCGGGAATTGGAAAATCCATCCCATGACGGATACCGCTTTCCAAGGCAAAATTACTTTCTCGGCAAATGGCTCAAATACGGAGGGTGGTATCCCGACCATGTTTTGAGGTTTTTCAGAAGAGATAAGGGGCACTTTGGCGGAATAAACCCTCATGACAAGGTGGTCATCACGAACGGCAAGGTTAATACGGTAAAATTTCCGATTATCCATCACACCTATAAATCCATATCACAATATTTAACAAAGCAGAACATGTATTCAGGCATATCAGCGAAGGAGTTATTTTATTCCGGGAAGAAGATTCCTCCGTATATCATCCCGATAAAAGCATCATGGAAATTTATAGAAACTTACTTCATAAAAAAGGGTTTTATGGATGGATTTCACGGATTTATTGCGGCTATGGGCGCGACATATTCGATGTTCTGGAAATATATTCACTTATGGGAATTGTCCCGGAAAAATAAATGAGATATCTATCTATTTTTAAAATGCCACCTGTATGCCGTTTCCACAATAGTATCAATATCCGCATATTGCGGTGTCCAGCCTAATACTTCTATCGCCTTTTTGTAGTTGCTGATCAAAACCGGCGGGTCTCCTTCACGTCTCCCTGATTCAGTAACCCTGAAATTATTCTTGCTTATTCGTTTCACCGCAATAATAATTTCTCTCACCGAGTGACCGACCCCGTTACCTAAATTAAATGAATTGCTTGTGTCCTTATCCATTAAATATTGAAGCGCTTTGACATGGGCATCCGATAAATCGGTAACATGGATGTAATCCCTGATACACGTGCCGTCTTTCGTGGGATAATCGGTCCCGAATATTTTGATATCATCGTTAATACCTAAAGCGGCGTAAACCGCCAATGGAATAAGATGGGTTTCCGGGTCATGCCTTTCGCCTATTTCACCTTCCGGGTCCGCCCCCGCAGCATTGAAATATCTTAAATTAACATGTCTTATCCCATATGCCTTGTCGTAGTCCTCCAGGATTTGTTCTATCATCAGCTTGCTTCTGCCGTAAGGGTTTACAGGCTTCTGTGGATGGTCTTCAATTATGGGGATCTCGCGGGGAATGCCATATGTAGCACACGTGGAAGAAAAAATAAAATATCGCGTATTCGATTCCCTCATAACCTCCAGCAGATTGAGGGTATTCGACACATTATTCAGATAATACCTGGCCGGATCGACAACCGATTCACCCACATACGCAAAGGCGCTGAAATGCATTACGGCATCGATCTGATATTTCTTAAAGCAGAGTCTTATTTGGTCTTTGTCGGCAAGATCTCCCAGAATGAACTCTCCCCACTTGACAAAATCCCGGTTGCCATAGACAAGATTATCAAAGACAACGGTTTTGAAACCGTTCTTGTTTAAAAATTTGTTAACGTGAGAACCTATATAACCGGCGCCCCCAACGATAAGTATCATTTTCATTTTTCTCCTCTTCATCTATTATCCGTATCTGCGATGCATAAATCCACGATCTTTCTTAGCTGTGTTTCAAAATCGAGATATCTTATTGTCTCTCTAATCTCTCGTTTTGAAAGATGATCACTTAAGGCCGTCCCCATTGCTTCAGCTACGGAACCGATCTCTCTCAAATCCCTGATGACCGAACCGGCGCCGTCCTCGATCACTTCTGCACAGCCGTTTGCATCACTCGTAACCGTATATAAACCCATTGCCAGCGCTTCAATGGAGGCACCCGCACAGGGGTCATAGAGTGTAGGCAATACAGAAGCATCGGAAACCTGGAGAAAAGGAATGACCTCCTTTTGGGGCCCGAAAAAATGGACTCTTCCTGCAAGTCCGGATTTTTCACAAAACGCTTTATATCGCTTTTCATGCTTGTCTTTGCCGACCACTATTAATTCGGCATATTCGGGAAGCAACGGAAGCGCCATAATAGCTTTTATGAGCCCTTTCCTTTCATAGCCGCTACCTAAAAACAGGTAGTAAAATTTGTCAGGTGCCAGACTTAGCTTTTTTAGTATATTATTCCTTTCTATAAGTCCTTCTTCAAATGTTTCTGAAAATTCATGCCATTCAGCGCTATTATGAACAACAGTTATCTTTTTTTCTATTTGGGGATAAAAGTGCAATATCTCATTTTTAACAAGGTTCGAATTGCAGAAAATTCTTTTGAGGGCATTGGAAAAAAGCGCCCGGCGCTCTATTTCTACCGTGGCCCTGTGAAAGGGATTAATTTTAAAACTAAAACATTTTAATTGAGAACACTCTTTGCATCTCCTCTGGATCCAAGCCCTATGGCAGCCGCCTCCTAACCATAAATGCGTCTGATTCTCTGTACGATCCATCCCCAGGATACAGTCATAACGCTCATTTTTTAGATGCCGGTTGACCGAGGAATTGAATGTTAAGAGTCTCAGGAGATTATTGTACCGGAATTGTCTCAGTGCCACCGGCTTGACACCCTGGGGAAAACCATCCCATCTGCCATGCTCTGAAGTAAGCACATCCACTTCGACATTGTTTTCAACAAATGCATTTATCAGCCGGGTTGTATATTTTTCGGCGCCTCCGTAAAATGAATAATTGCTCTTAATTATTGCGGTACGCATGTCAGCGGGTTTCCCCGAGCAGTTGCAACAGCTTCCGCTTTTGCCCGGTGTATGAGGGGTCATTACTGAGCTCCTGTGTCTCATATAAATCCCTGTTGAGGTCGTATATCTCTGCGTGGCCGTCAGCGCGTTTGATGATTTTAATCATCTCGTCTGTAATTAAAGACGTCTGCGGCTGCATGAAGTCTTGCAGGACGAATGAAGGGCTCTCCCTCCGGAATTTATTAAGCGTGTGATCACAACTGGGCAGTTGCGAATATGCGATTTTTCTCGGAGTTGAAGACAGCAGTGAATGTGAACTGTCCGGTATCGGCAAAGGAGAACCGGTCACATCCGTAATGGTGGAAAATATGTCATGAAGCTGAACTAGTGTATCCTTATGGCCTCTCAACGCAAAATCCTTAGGAAATTTAATGAGTAAAGGTATATGCAACAGTTCGTTGTAGAGCGTGAAAATATGATTAACCTGACCGTGCTCTCCCAGGAGCTCTCCGTGGTCACTCGTTATAATGAGAAGGGTATTGTCGAGTATCTTTTTGTCCTTTAAGAAAGAATAGAAATCCCACAGGATAGAATCGAGAAACAGAACTTCCCGGTCGTAGAGGACGTTCAGTGTCTCGAAGGTGTCCGCAGAGAAAGGAGAGCGGGCATAATGATGCCACTCATATTTCTTGAGCGCAGCATCCCTTGTTTTTGGACTGATTTTCCCGAAAGCGGTAATTTCGTGAGGCGGATTGTATTGGTTATGAGTTTCCATAATGTTCATAAATAGAAAAAACGGAACCTGAACATTTCTTGAATTTATAATTTTTTTTGCTGTTTTAATTGTTCTCTGGGTGGCATGGACCGATTTCTTGATGATCGCATAAATTTTTTTATAGGTACTATCGATTAATTTTTTCAAAGGGAACGTATAGGCTCGTTGAGACGAAACTAATCGCAATAACATAAGGAATCTTCCCAACTCGCATTTAACATCCTTCTTGGACCTGCTGAAGACCTGCTCTATCTTCAAGAAATCACCTGAATTGAAGAAATGCCACATCTCAAAGAATTCATCAAACCCTTTGTGAAAATTAAGTAAGTGGGATACAAGACCATTGCTTGTCACCCCGAATGTTTCATACTCCAGGTATTTTAGGATTTCGGTAAGACAGTATATGTTGTCAGGCAGGCAGACTTGGTCGTCACCGACTCCATGCTCGTTTGGGTAAAGTCCTGTAAAAAAAGATACATGCGATGGTATAGTCCATGAAGCAGGGGAGAAACATCTGTTATATACCATAAAAACGTCATCTTCCACCATTCTCTCAAGGTAGGGGGTCGTCCGTCTCTCATATCCGTGAAGGGACATATGTTTTGCTCCAAGTGTGTCACATACCACCAGGATTATATTCGGCAGGCGATGATGGCCCATAATGATATGTTAAAAGTATCCGGTTTCTCTTAGCCGTTCCATGACTTTCTCTTTGTCCGGATCCCTTCCCCCGCGTTCCATGCCGGTCCTGCCGAAGGGATTTGTGCAGGGTTCGCAATCGATCGAGCGATAGCCTTTTTTGTATAACTCACAATAGGGGATAGAATATTTTTTGATATATGACCAGATATCAAGTTCTTTGAAGTGAAGGACAGGTTGCACTCTGACATGAGGCGGCTTTTCTTTGGGCATAAAAAATTGTTCATTGACCCTTGCCGACTGCTCATCCCATCGCACGGCCGTCATAAGGGCTTTCAGATTGTGATCAACGATAGCCGTGTTTAGAGGGACTACCTTACGCGTATAACAGCATTCGACCTTATCCACGGGAGGTGTGGTCATGTCCGGAATATCATTGTTTCGGAGAACTGTGAGATCGAATCCCCATTCCTCTGACAGTTTTCCCATGAATTCCTTTATTTCCTTAAATTCAGCGCCTGTATCCAGAGTAAAAACCTTCCACGGTATTTTGCCGTCGAAGGCGGCCCGTACAAGATGAAGTAAGGTGGTAGAGTCTTTCCCGCCGCTGAAAGCAACAGCAACGCGGCTTCCGAAATTCTTATATGTCTCTAGTATAATTTCCCTGCTATATTTCTCTTTTTCTTCCAAGGTCATCTCAACAAGTTTCTTCTCCACTGTAATCCTCCTTTTAGATCACTTAGAAGCTTTGTTCCCGGAATCTGTAACGCTATATTGCTAAATCCTCTAAAAAACTTGACGGAACAGGGAACAGCAAGCAGATAGACGCTCAGATGGTAACGTTTTAACGAGATACTCTATTATAAGCATAGTGAATCGTCAAAATCAAAAATACCAAGAAATTATTATTTATGGACAGAAACATTTAGCATACCGCAAAAATGGATACCGCTTGTTAAATTGGGATGCTGATTCATTTATTTAATCCGGCTCATTTTTCTTTAATATATGACTGCGTATACAGAGGCCTGATATAAGCATAAAGGAACAGATGAGCACATGAATATTAAAGAGCGACTCGGTCAGACCTGCTATTATGAAGTGCACCGATACGGTCAGGGACAGAAATCCGAAGAGTCCTTCTTTATTGCGAAGAAGTCTGCCTGTATGCTGTAAAGTCCTGTAAAAGATAAACAGCAGCGCGAACAATCCCGTCAGGCCGGTGGTTGCAAGTGCAAAGAGATACATATTGTGCGGCTGATTATATTTCAGTATAAAATCGGGTATTCTGCCTGATGCTACGAGTCCGACAAGAGCAATTCTGTAATCGCCGATCCCTACTCCGAAGATCGGATGTGAGAGGAAAATTTCAGAGGCGGCTTTCCACATAAAAAAGCGATCACCGAGTGAGGTCGGGGCAACGCCGGCAGAGTATTGGGCAATATCACGAAAAGCCATATCAATTCTGCTGTGCACAAGATCATTAAATAAATATATCAGAACGCAAACGATTATTATGGAAGGTACGACTATCAGGTAAGTCCGCTTGTTTCTAAGTAGAAAATATATGCTGATTATAATTGTGAATATCATTCCAACCCATGCTGTCCTCGCCAGCGAAAGTAATACGGTGAGTGTGCCGAGCAGAATAAAGGACCAGAGCAATATTGTCATTGATAATCGTTTGAAACGCGCGGAGAAAACAAGGAGCGAAATAGCTGCATATAACCCGACCGCATTGAGATTCCCGACCCAGATATGATGCATATTCAACGGACTCAAGGGAAGAGAAAATTTTTTGTTTCCTATAAGACCAAGGTAAGTCAGAAGTCCGAGCAGGTCAAGAACAAAAACTCCGGCGACAAAAGATAACAACAGATATTCGGCATTGCGGATTCCGGTTGTTTTATTCTGATCTGAATCAATAAGCACGGATACCATGAGATAAACCAATATGAGGTTCGAGAGCTGCAAAAGATTGTTTAAGCCTTCCATCCGGTTTTGGGAATAAAGCAGACTGAACAAAACCGTTGAAAGATAAATTCCTATTGGAAGATTTAATGGCTGCTTAACGGCCTGCATAAGCGTTTCCCTGAAATATTTGTTACAGGAAGCAGCGAAGATGCAATAAGCGTAAACAAGCCCCATCAGTATACTGCTTATGCTCTTTGATACCGGTAATGTCACCCCAAACAATATCAGACCGGTGATGAGTATTCTGGAATGAAATGAATTATCCTTGGTCATGTCTCTGTAAGTTGCTTATTATTTTTGATGATATAGTATACTTTAAAAAACGGATAAGAATGTTACGCTGACTTTTCCCCTGAAAAGGGGAAAGTTTTTTTCATAACAGGAGGGTTTATGCACATTGGAATTATCGGCACGGGTTATGTGGGGCTTGTGACCGGCGCCTGTTTTGCCGAATTCGGTCTGTCTGTAACGTGCGTCGACAAAGACGAAAAAAAGATAAGTTTTCTCAAGAAAGGGTTAATCCCTTTCTATGAACCCGGACTTGACGAGCTTGTCAAGAGAAATATGAAACAGGGCAGGCTCAGATTTACGACAAAGACCGGAAAGGCGGTGGAGTCGTCCCTCGTTATTTTTATAGCGGTCGGAACGCCGAGGAGGGGGGATGGCTCTGCTGATCTGAAGTATGTCGAGGAAGTCGCGGGTGAGATCGCAAAACATATGGATGGATACAAAGTGATCGTTACAAAGAGCACCGTTCCCGTAGGGACAGGTGAGAAAATAAGGGAGATCATCGCAAAGAACCTTAAAGGGCAGACCGACTTTGACATAGTTTCAAACCCGGAGTTTTTGCGGGAAGGCTCTGCTATAGAGGATTTTATGAGGCCCAATAGGGTAGTTGTAGGCGCCAATAAGCCCCAGTCGATTGCGATCATGAAAGACCTTTATAAACCCCTGTACCTTATCGAGGCGCCCTTTGTGATAACGAATATCGAGACAGCGGAATTAATCAAATACGCTTCAAACTCTTTTCTCGCGACAAAGATCTCCTTTATCAATGAAATGGCCAACCTCTGTGATAGGGTCGGAGCGGACATACACATGGTGGCAAAAGGTATGGGGCTTGATCAGAGGATCGGCCCGAAATTTCTCCATCCGGGGCCCGGATACGGCGGTTCCTGTCTTCCAAAGGACACGAACGCGCTTCTCAAAATAGCGGAAGATCATGGCGTTGAACTCGGCATTATCGGCGCAGCGGTTAGGGCGAATGAACGGCAGCGGGGATTGATGGTACGGAAGATAAAGGACGCCATGGGTGATTTAAAAGGCAGAACGGTCTCGGTCCTCGGCCTTTCTTTCAAGCCGAACACCGACGATACGAGGGACGCCCCTTCTTTGTATATTATTAATGAACTCATGAGAGAGGGAGTAAATATCAGGGCATACGATCCTATCTGTACTAAGGAAGAAAACAGGATTTTACCTAAAGTAAAGTATTGCAAGGACCCCTACGATGCTGTAAAAGGCGCCCATGCGCTTGTCATCGTGACCGAATGGAACGAATTCAGGAACCTCCAACTCGATAAGATCAAGAAACTTCTCAAGGAGCCCTATTTCTTCGACATGAGAAATATTTACGATCCACAAAGGATGAAAGAGGCAGGGTTCCAGTACTATTGTGTAGGCAGGCCGTAGAAATGGTAAAATATATATGTGAAGGTTGTATGTCAGAACAGAAAGGCATACCACGATTATCATATTGAGGAGACGATAGAGTCGGGTATTTCCTTATTGGGAACAGAGGTGAAGTCGCTGAGAGAAGGTAAGGCTAATCTTAAAGACAGCTATGTCCTTATGAAGGACAAAGAGGCCTTCCTTCTGAACTGTCATATTAATCCTTACAGTCACGGAAATATTTTAAACCATGACCCTCTGAGGACAAGAAAACTCCTCATGCATAGGGAAGAAATTGATAAGCTGAGCGAGAAAGCCGCTACAAAGGGATATACGCTGATACCGCTTAAGATTTATTTTAAAGATTCTTTTGCTAAGGTTGAAGTTGGAGTTGCGAAGGGGAAAAAGCTCTTTGAAAAAAGGGAAACAATAAAAGAAAGAGAGGCCAAAAGAGAGATCGAAAGGGCCATGAAATCCAGATGACAGGATTTCAGATAGGGCTGCAAACAGAGATAAATTTGAATATGTTGCTCTCTGTTTATCTGTCTCTATCTGATTTCTGTTCCCGGGGGCGAAAGGGCTCGACGGGGGTTACGAGGATCAGGTCGCATGTCGTGGCTCCATCACCACGTAAAAAGGTGGAAACAAACATAAACGCCAATAACGAACTGGCACTCGCTGCTTAATTAACTAAGCAGCCGCTGCCCTGAAATTGCCTGTGTTTCAGGTCACAGCGTCATTAAGCAGGCTGGCTCCGGGGAGTTTCCCCTGACTCCGGAGTAAGACAAAGGGGGATGGGGTTTCAGGACGCCCGCCTGCCGGCAGCCTGGGATTCGAGAATCAATAAGCAGGATAAACATGTAGAAGCCTGAGAGTAGTACTTTCGGACGCGGGTTCAATTCCCGCCGCCTCCACCATTAATATACTTATAATTCAATGAGTTATAAGTATATATTTTACATAATCACTATCCCTGGACTATCCCTGGAATCCCTTTGAGAAATGACTCTTTACAGTTCCCCGTCTTGACAGTGAACTGTCGTTCACCTATAATGTAACCGTGTTGCAAAGCATAGGCCAGAGCGAAGAAATGAAAAAAGATTTCAGTGCTACGCAAGCGGCAATCCGTGCAAGGTTACCACTTTGTAAAATAACTGCGAATTTCGTTTCCGAATTGCTGCCAAAATCGAGTGAAATCCGCAAAAATCTAATAAAATCTGCTATATTTATGGGAGGGGTAGAGCTATGAACCTAAATTGCTTAAAATTTGACGACAAAAGGAGCGTTCAACAGTGAGCATAGGTACGAAAAACGAGACTGCAGAGAAGAAAGAAAGCCAATCCTTTATTTGTCCTAAATGCAACAAGCCTACCGAAGTATTCTACAAGAAAAGAGGTTTTTGGAAGGTTTATGATCCAGAGATAATTTGTAGTTCCTGCAAGGCCGACATCACGAAAGAATTTTTCCTCACTGTAGCAACTCCCAAAAAGAAGGAAAACATAACCAGAGCTGCTAAAAAGGCAATCCGAGAACAAAAAATCAAGAAAGCGATATTTGTCGATGGGAAATCGAAGACTGAAGCCTGTCGTTTGGCAGGTTATGCTGAGACAACAGCAAGGTCAAAATCGGCAGAGATCGTGAGCGATATTGTTGAGAAAAGTGGTGGAATTGAGCAAATTCTGAATGATTTGGGAGTTTCTAAGGAAAGATTAGTTCGAAAGGTCGACGAAGGTCTCGATGCGACGAAAGTCATCTCCGCTAATGTGATTATCGGCAGCGAAGGCGATCCTGCGGACGAAAGAGATGGTATGAAAGAGGCCGATGGCATGACTAAGGATTTCATTGATGTCCCTGATTTTATAATTGATACACCCTGCGGTCTCTGCCGCAGGATCCGATGTATGTAGAGTAAATGGAGGGAAAGACCTGTAGACTGATAGAATAAAGAGACGATGGTAATTCTTGACGACGATATATGGCGATGGTATCACAATATATCGGAGTGTTACTATCACATTCAAATAACGGTGAAATACCGCAAGTCACTTTTGAGTAAAGAAGTAGAAGGGGCTATAGTTGGAGCGCTGAAAGGATTGAAAGAAAGGTATGCGATAGAGATCAATACAGTTGGATTTGATCGAAACCATGTGCATATTCTGTGTCGATATTTATCGAAGTATTCTGGGGGGCAGGTGATCAAGATAATAAAGAGGATAAGTGGGAAAAGAGTATTTGAAGAGGCCCCCGAGGTAAAAAAAGAACTTTGGGGTGGTGAGTTCTGGACAGATGGGTACTACATAGCAACGATCAGCGGTAAAGGGAATAAAGGAGTGATTGAGAAATACATAAAGAACCAAGGCAGAGAGAAGGATGTTGGGCAGTTGAGGTTGTTTGACTTCTGACGCCCTGCGGTCTCTGCCGCAGGGTTCTTCACGGCTCGGCATAAATATGTCGAGACTGGGCTGAAACTTCATGGACTTTTGCAAACAAACGTTAAGGTTGATGGAAATCTAACAGTAGAGACCTATGAACAGCGTAGAAAGCGTTTGGGCCTCGACGATATGCCACCCCGGGAAGCGCATGCGAAATTTCGAAGGGAACATCCGGAATTGGAGGAAGTGAATAGGAAGTTATTGGAGGAGGGGAAGTGATAGAAATCGAGGTTCTCTTAGTCAGTGTTTTGTCAGACGTGGAGAGATGCGGAAGATAGATACGTAATTGGAAAGGCTGTGCAGTGTACGGTGTTCTGATCCTACCTTCCAGGTTGCGGTGATGAGACCTTCTAATAGAAATACGGAGAGTTATGTCCTTCCTGCTATAACGCACCTTAAAGACCCGATATAATATTGCTGAGTACGACCGTCAATACACGCAACGTAGGAGTGAAGAGTATTTCCGACTGATATGGCTATTCCATATAAATTCCTTCCGATTGACATTTCTGAGGGATTATCATTATCTATATAATTAGGATTTGTAAATGAAAGACCTAAAATCGCACATTTTATGTACCACGTTGCTCTGCATTCTTTTTATCACAATACCAGAAGGTCTCATTGCTGGCCAGATGCCGGACGAAGGTCAAAAGATCGCGTCGATAATTAATAAAGTAATAGAAGCCTCTGGAGGTAAGAAGATTATTGAAATCATGCGTTCTCTTTACGCAAAAGGAGAAATTGAAGCTTTCATGCTTCATGATCAAGGTACATACGAGTTTTATTTCAAACAGAGAAGGAAGCTACGCGTTGAAACCAGATATAAACATACCTCGGAACTTAGGATATTAAATGGGGAAAAAGGATACAGAAGCAATGACGGCCTTCCCTTTGAAGAAGTGCATGGCCCGCGATATTTTGCAATGGTATACCAATATAAGCACATAGATATACTTCGCGGTCTCGCAAATAGTATTTATACTATAAGCCATGAAGGAGTATCTTCGGTAAACGGTCATGATGTTGACGTTCTCAAACTGAATGATAAAGAGGGTACTGTCATGGATATATATATTGGAAAGCATAATTCTCTCATTCTAAAAGTGACCGGTTATTTTAGCGAGGGAAGTAAAAAGATGAACCTTTCTTCTGAATTTTCGGATTTCAGGAAGATCCATGGGTTGGTATTGCCCTTCAAAATAACCAATTATGCGGAAGGACTAAAAATAGGTCAGACAATGATCAATAAATATATTCTGAATCCGGATATAGCAGACTCCTTGTTTGAACCATCAATCATGCAATCTCTCTTAACAAAATAAAGATAGCCTTCCTGTACTTCTTCCTCTTCTAAGGAAGAAGTCAAGTTTTTTTCTTGCCTTTCTCTGTTAAAGCTGAAATGGTTGTGGTGTTACTTCAACCTTTTACCTTTTCACCTAACCTCTTTTGTTCTACGAGCCTTATAGCTCAACTTACCTTATTCAGGTCGAAAGGATGGTGGAAGTTGACCAAGCTGAATCCTACAAGCCTTCTTTTTAGCTTACGAAGAAGCACGGTCCTTCTTCCACCACAACCACTGTTTACTCCCATATACTAAGCAGCAATTGTTACCGTATCCTGAAATCTCCGTTTGTCTCTTAAGAGTGCAAAGATTAGCTTGATCAGCTTTATTGCTACTGCGCACAGGATCTCTTTCTTCCTCGGCAGTTGACCAAACCGGTTCTTTGTCTGCAATTTTCGTTGATAATATTCTTGAAAATAGTTGGTGAGGACTACCACCCTCATGCTCATAAAGAAAAGACACTTCCTTAAGAGCCAGCGTCCCTTTTTGGATATGAACTTGCGGCTTATCCTATAACCGGAATCGCTCTCCTGTGGATCATATCCTGCATATTTGACGATCTGACGGGCGTTTTGAAAATACGCCAGGTCTCCTAACTCTCCTAAGAAGATAGCGGCTGAAAGGGGGCCTATACCTGGGATGCTCAATAAATACTCCGAATAGGGGATCTCCTTTAGTGTGCTTTTCATCTGTCGGTCAATATCCTTGAGCATCAGTACGGTCCGTTTCACTTCTTCCAGACATATCTTTACCCTGTAGCGATCCGTACTGCCGATTCGTTTTACTCCAATGCTCTTTATTGCTGCCTGCTGGAGAGCTTTTGCTTTTTCGGCTGCTCCCGCCTTCTTCCTTGAGCTGTGGGCGATCAGTTCCTTGATAACTGCGTGTTTCATCGATACCACATCCTCGGGAAACGGACACAAATCAAGGATTGCCCATAAACTCCGGGAATTCATTGACCAAAATATCTCATGCAGCTCAGGGAAATAGTCATCCAGTGCAGCATGAAGCGCATTTTTCGCTCCCACGCTATATCTCAAGAGTCTCTCCCTTACTTTCGACAATGTCCTTAGCTGTCTTACCACCCCGTCTTCAATTACGGTATCGATATATTTACCCTCTCTGGTGATATTCGCTATGGTCAATGCATCTCTTTTATCGCTCTTTGCAGAGGAACTCTCGTCAAGTTCCCGATGATGCTTCAGGGCCGTAGTCCGTACAAACCGAACTTCATAACCCTTCTCTTTTCCAAAGTAGGCAAGCTTCCTCCAGTAGTGCCCTGTCGGTTCCATCCCAATGAGCACGCTGTTCATGCCATACTTTGCTTTAAAACCCTCTGTCATCTTTACAAACTGCTCAAATCCTTCACGGTTGTTGTACAGTTTGGCGCAACTCCCCAACACGTTGCCCTCTTTGTTCATGAACCCCACCGCATTCCATGCATTCCCTACGTCCACTCCTATGACCAGGGTCTCCCTACTAATCCTTTCACGCTTTGCTACCTGCTTGTTATAATCTTTCTCAGACATGGTGATCTCTCCTTTCTGTTATGTTGTTTGGATATTCAACTTTAACAGTTCGAGATTGCCATGTCTTTCCCTCTTCCTTATAGTAAGCTGTATTAAACACCATCAGAGTCTGCTATAATTCCGTTTAGTACAAAGGGTATTAGAAAAACTATCTAATCCCTGGTTAAGCAAAAAAGATAAAGTGCACACATGAAACAATTGAAAATCAGCAAAGCCTTCATGTTGATGGAATCGGGGCCGGTTGTCCTTATTACAACGAATGACGGAAAGAAGGACAACATCATGACGATTTCATGGACAATGGTTTTGGATTTCACACCAGTCTTTGCCATAACCACTGGAGAATGGAATTATTCTTTTACGGCTCTTCGGAAAACAAAGGAGTGCGTTATTTCAATCCCCACGGTTGACATGCTTGATAAAGTCGTTGGAATAGGAACATGCTCCGGTGCCGATACAGACAAATTTACCAAATTCAAGCTCACTCCCGTAAAAGGTAGAATAGTAAAAGCGCCATTGATAAAAGAATGCCTCGCTAATATTGAGTGTAAAGTCGCCGACATCGTCAAAAAACACAACGTTGTCGTTCTCGAAGGCGTTGCGGCATACTTTGACACCTCGCGCAAAGAGAAACGAACTGTTCACGCTGTCGGTGACGGTACATTTATCATGGATGGGCGCAAACTATCCCGAAAAAAAATGATGGCATCCAAAATTCCAAATGGGATCTAACCCAGACAGGCCAGAAAAACAATAATGTCTTCCTCCTACCTCACATATCAGCCGTGATATAATTGTGAGTATACAACCAGAAATGAACAAAACCGACTGGGACAATAAAGACATCTACGACGGAGGACGCATGCACTGGTATCACTACATTGCCTACTTCTTTGGTGGGGCGTTCCTTGCGAACGCGGTGCCCCACTTCGTAAGCGGAGTGTCTGGGCATTCGTTCCCCAGCCCGTTCGCGCATCCACCCGGGGAAGGGCAGTCGCCCGCGCTGGTGAACGTGCTTTGGGGCTTTGCGAACCTCATCATCGGCTACTTGCTTATCTGCAAGGTGGGAACCTTTGAGCTGCGCCGCTGGCGGCACGTCCTTGTGGCCGGGGCTGGACTCTTGATGGCCGTGATGCTCGCGCGGGCATTCGGGAAGCTCTACGGCGGGTTGTGATAGGTACCTCTCTCTCGACCCTCCAAATTTGGTGATCCGAAATCAATAATCCTTCCTGTACTAAACGTGCCTGAACGGGCTTCGCAGAAGGAATACTCCACATAGGAATACGCATTTCGAAAATTACTAACTCCTGTTGATTATGAAGAGAAGAACTAAACCGCTGCGCGGTGGTAACCGTGTGCCATCATGAACTGGTTGATACAAGAACAATTCGTTTTCATATTGGGAGTTCTGGATACCCATTCATCCCTCCTGACAGGGAGATTTTAGAGGGAGCGGCCGACCACACCTTCTCCCTATAACTCGCGTTCGAGTCCACATCCAAAAGTTTAATCAATAGTTTGAATTAAGTGTTGATTACCAGTTAAAGGACACATAAGAAAGAGACAGGATGTCCCGGGCTATCATAATGAACTCTCCTCAAAAAGGGGCTCACCTATCACGAAGCCAACATCAATCTATTTATCATCTCTTCATATTCTGAAGTAATCTTCTCAACGGCGAAATCTTTTACCCTTTCTTTTCCCAATCTGGAAAACCTTTCTCTTAGCACCTTGTCCTTGAGTAATTTCAATACTGCCCTTGAGAGGGCATCAATGTCATCAGTAGGAACAAGTACCCCATATTTATCATCCTGTAATATCTCACGAGGCCCTGATTTGCAATCTGTGGATACAACTGGCGTATCACACGCCATCGCCTCTAGCACAACCATTGGTAACCCCTCGTAACGGGACGAAAGAACAAAGACATCTGCCTTGGATATAAACTTGTAAGGATTATTCTGAAATCCTAAAAAAGAAACCTTCTCTGTTATTGCCAGTTCATTAGCAAGCCTGGACAGAGATTCCTTTTCCGGCCCTTCGCCCAAGATTATTAGTCTCGCATCCATTTCTTTGATAACGTTGCTGAAAGCTTTAAGAAGTATTTCAAAACCTTTCTGGGCGACTAATCTGCCGACAGATAAGATAACCGGAACTCCCTCCCTGAAAAAAACATGCGCTACAGGGTTATTGCATAATTCTGAGATACACTTCAGGTCTGTCGGGTTATGAATAACCTCCACATTAGGGGGCAGGATATTAAATTCCCCAACGAGATCTGCCTTAACCCCTTCTGACACCGCGATGATTTTGTCTGAAAATCTATAAAATATCTTGACCAGAAGGGTTGTAGAAAACCATAGCATTCGTCTTCCCGCCTTTGTCTTTGCTGCCTCACTAAGAGTTATGTGCTCGCCGATGATGATTTTTTTCCTGAAGAGTAGTCCTGCGGAAATAGCCATGATATTACTGTGGGTTAACATGCTCACGATGACATGAGGTTTTTCTCTGAATACTGCCCGAAGAAAACCTGCATACTGTCTCAGCTTATCAATAGAACTGTCTGATTTCCTTTGAACAACGATCAATTTCAGCCCTCTAGGGATAAAATCTCTGTAAGGTGAATTCTCATATGGGTATAACAGGACGAGAACAGGTTTGATTCTCTCTCTATTGATATGACTGATAATCTCTACCATGACCCTCTCAGCGCCGCCACCTTCCAGAGAGGGTATAAAAAACAAGGCTTTCACTTTTTGACCATGAAGGTCTTTTGCGATAGAAGATGAGAATTTCATAGTCTAAGTTTTGTCATCGTGCTAAAATAATGCTTTCCCATTGTTCCATCGATGTTTCAAGATCAAAGCCCTGCGCCCTCTTGAGAGAAAGGTTTGAGAGGGTGTCTCTGAGTTTGCTATCCGATAAAACTTTTATCAGCGCATCTGCAATGGCATTAGGGTCTTCTGGCGGGACAAGGAGACCGTATTCACCGTTGTCAACAATCTCTGCAGGGCCCGAAGGGCAATCGGTAACAACCACCGGAGCCCCTGTTATCATAGCCTCCGGGATAACATTGCCGAAGCCTTCATATCTCGAAGCCAGACAAAAGACTGTTGCCATTTTCATGTATTTATAGGGATTGAGCTGCGCCCCTAAAAAAATCACGTCTTCTTCAAGTTTCAATGATCTACTGAGATTCATCAGTTCCCCTCTCTTATCTCCGTCACCGATGATCACGAGCTTGCTCGGCACTGAAGACCTGACTATTCTGAACGCCCTCAGGAGGATGTCCAATCCCTTTTGATGGACAAGCCTGCTCGCAGTGACGATAACAGGGCCATCGATGGAGATGCCCGGGTCATCTTTGGACATCTCGGATATCATTGCATGGTTCAAGGGGTTATAAACGACCTCGACCTTTTTATCCTTGAGTCCAAAATTCTCCAAGAGGTCTTCCTTCTCTCCATTGGATACGACGATCATAGACTCGGCGTCCTGGTAGGCCATTTTTGTAAGCAAGGTCCACAGGGCCTTGAACCTCTCTGTCCTGAAATTGTCTTCGATATAGGCGGTCATATTTACCGTGTCATGCACGATATGCATAAAGTTGCATAAACTGAGCTTTCTTGCAATATAGCTGATTATCGCGGGATACCACATGCAACTGACCACTACATCGGCCTTTAAGTGCTGCAAAGCCTTTTTGTATTTAGGGATGATAGAGGTGATCCTGGTATCGCGTGTCTCATTCAGGCTAAGCCTCTCGATATTATTTGGAAGCTCATCAAGAAAAAAGCCTCTCTCCTGAAGCAGTAAGAGCTTTGGATTGATCCTGCCCCTTTGCTTTAAGAAGGGCAAAAAGTTTCTTGCCATCTTGGCCTCTGTGCCGCCAAGGGTTAGGGAGCCGATGAAGAAAACGACATTTTTCATTATTACTCACCTTTTGAAGACTAAGTCTTGTTCGAGGAGAAATTTTCTGTCTAGTAATGATAACATTTCAATAGACATCTTTTTTTTAATTCTGGGAGAACAGACTTTAGAATGAATAATTCCACCTTATTGTTGACCTCGGCTTGGTACGGCGACAGTCCTCTAACACTGACGTTTCCATCTTCTTGGGATGTGGTGTCCATAGGGCTTAAGAACGTCGGTACACTGAAGGAAGAAGAAATAGAAGAAGACATCAAGAATCCTTATGGATGCAACCCGTTGTGTAAGACAGTCAAAGGCAAAGAAAGGATCGTTATTATCATAGACGATCTACAGAGACCGACCCCTCTTCACATGGTCGTCCCTCTTGTCATCAAAGAGTTAAGAAGTGGGGGTATCGGTCTTGAGAAGATATCTCTGGTCATGGCTACGGCGTGCCACCGCCCGGCTAAAACCGAGGATTTCGCCAAGAAAGTCGGGCAAGATATTACGGAAATGGTACGTACCATTTCCCACAACTGTAAGGACGACCTCGTTAATCTGGGCAGCTCATCACAGGGCACCCCCATTCATGTCAATCGTTGGGTAGCAGAAGCCGACTTCAGGATCGCCATAGGCGGCGTCTATCCTCACGAACGAGCCGTGTTCGGCGGAGGTTCCAAGCTTGTACACCCGGGAGTATGCGGCATTGAAACAGCGCGGCACCTTCACAAACTTCCGAACGAAAAGTACAACGATTCCACCGGCAATTCCTTTAGAAAGGATATTGAAGAGGTTGCAGAGAAGGTTGGTCTCGATTTTTCGATAAATGTGCTCTTGAACGAAACGAGGGGCATCGGCCGTATCTTTTCCGGAGACAAACGCGCGGCGCACCTGGAGGCGATTAAGACGGCTGAGGTCCTGTATGCGGAGGAGCCGGTCTCTGACACAGACATTGTGATCACCAACACGTATCCTTTCGACACCTCTCTTCATTTTATATCAAAAGGCACATGGCCCCTAAACTATGTGCGTGAAGGAGGTTCGAAAGTTGTCATCGCTTCATGCCCTGAAGGCCTCGGCTTTCACGGACTTTCGCTGATATCGCAGCCGGGCCTCCCGGGTTTTATTCGCAGGATGAGGGCTTTATCTCGATCGGATATACGTGCTAAAATACACTCGGCATTCGGGAAAAATGACGGGATTCTTTTCCTCTCTCCAAATCTCACAAGAAACGATGCGAGGAAGATATATCCAAAGGCACGCGTGTTTCGGGATTGGGAATCACTTTTGAAGAAATTGTGCGATAGACACAAGAGGCAAAGAGTCAGGGTTGCCGTATATAAATGTGCCCCACTCTTGTTTACGAGCCCTCTTTGCAGGATGCCCCGTGTCTTGACACGGGGATGAATGCATGCCTTGCGCAGAGGGTTATTAGGGAAACGCGAAGGCTCCCTAATCCTCTAAGGCCATTGGCTTGTCATGGTCTGCACAGCGTCTTCATGCTGTGCTATAGATGCCCCGCTGCTTGCCGCGTGGGAGTTTCACTAAGCAATCCGAGCCACGCTTATACCTGAGGCCTTTTCAATGAGCAGCCGATCCCTTGTCAGCATCCTTACTCCCGTATATAATCACACCTATATCGAACATACGATACAGAGCGTCCTGAATCAGACCTATGAAGACTGGGAATGGATAATCCTGGATGACGGTTCCGATGACGGGAGCGCGGAAATAATCCATAGCTTTAAAGACAGCAGGATTCACTACTCTTACCAAGACCATGTTGGCTTCCCTCATCTGTCCAGCACCTTTAATAAGGCCCTAACCTTGTGCACGGCTGACCTGGTGGCCATGCTTGACAGCGATGACTATTGGCCTGCGTATAAGCTTGCCGTCCAGATCCCAACGCTGGACGATCCAGATGTGGTCCTCAGTTACGGAGAATCCACCCTTGTCAATCCTCAGGGCAAGAAAATAGGCACGATGGGGATTCCCGAGGACCCGAGCATCGCATTAAACGACCCCGTCGGCTCTGCCCTCAAGATCCTGCTCCTACCATACTGTTTTCTTGCCACTAGCACCATCGCACCATTTTCTCCACATGGGCAGTTTCGTGGAGGCTGAAGGGCTCTTTCAGGCATATCCCACCTGGACGCGGCTCTCAGTGGAAGGTCGGTTTGCTGCCCTGCCTATCTGCATGGGCTTTTGGCGACGGCACCCCCGCTCAATACTGCTGAATTTCGATCCGGTTCAGAGATTTATGTCTGCCACCCGTTTTATGAGGACCTTTGTGGCAGAACACGAGGATCGACTCAAGGCTTTAGGAATGCCCCATCGCATCGAGGAACTCGAAGACCTATAGGAAGACTACGGCAAAAAGAGTCACCTCGACAATTATTACATCGCCTATAACAAATCACTGATGTTGGCACGCATGTCATGTTTTCAGGAGTCACAGAGCGAGATGCACCAGTTCTGCCGGGAACATCCGTCGGTCAAAAATCGCCTTATATGTGCCCTTGTGATACTTTCACGCCTCATCGGGACCCGACTTGGTCAATCCCCTGGCAGATTCTTTAGCCAAGATCAGGACATTCTTCTCCAAGTAGAGGAACTGACGCTACGTCTGAGGTACTACTTAGTGGCTGAAAGAGAGATTTTGATTTCAGACGTGGCGGGGCTTCCTCCCGATAACAGCCTCATCGCACCGTTCACCTGAAAGTCCATATTGATCGCTTGACACATTAGGTGAGAATTTCCAAGAGAAACTAAAGCTAAAGTATTATATAGGAGCCTGGCCCTCTTGTACGAACTGCAATAAACAAGCCTGATCCCATTGCCACGCTCCTGTCATCCCTCCTGCGGTGGTCAAATTGTTCATAATATGCCTGCTTCTGATAGCCTTTTCCCATGAAAGACCTGTCACTGTTGACTACAAAGGGGAGGCCCATTGTCGTTAGTCCGTTAAGCCCTTGTAGGAAAATGAGTTGCCGTTTGCCGGTTCTCTTAACGTGAAGCCGGCAAACGGCAATATCGCACTGCTTATGGCTCGGGGCTTCCATGAAAAAATTTTAATTACCCGCCATATAATCCAAGGTAATGGTTACCGTCCGGTTGAATGCCCGGTTTTCCGATGTCGTATTATCATACAAGGGTTCACTGGAACCGACGCCCCTGTGACGGAGACGTTCGCCGGAGTCTTCCCCGTAGGCTGCGGTCAGTAACTTGTACACCGCCAGAGCCCTGCGCTCGGACAGCTTCATATTATAGTCGTCCTTGCCGATGTTGTCGGTATGGCCGACGATGTCAACCGTCGCCTGCGGGAGCACTTTAATTCGCTCGACGATTGTACTAACAATCGCCTGGTTTCGGGCATCGATAGCATCGCTGTCGAAGTCGAACAGGATCAGTGCGTATTTCTCCTGAACATGGAAATCCTTCTTCTGCGCCAACAGCTGGCTGGTTTGAATGAAATTGACCTTGACCGGACCGGCCGTCATTGCCAGTGTCTGCCCCTTGCTGTCATGTACTGTCATACCGATTGTAATGTCGCCGCCAGAGGCCAGTTCATTGAGATTGCCGGTGTTCAACGGTACTTTAATCTCCGCCCCGGGCGTTCCCTCGCCGGCCACTTCAGCCAGTTTCTGCTTGCCGTTGGAGACATCCACCGTCCATTGCGCAACCCCATGGGCCGCGGTGACGGCCGGATGAAGGTTTAGCGCCGAGGTGTCGATCCTTGTCGTGAAATATGTGCTTCTTATCAGGTCGAGGATTGCAGGATCCTCAGAGTAGATCTCGACCCGGCGGTTATCCGCCCTCCCCTCTTCCAACCGACTCGTGCTCGGCATTTTCGGCAGGTTGCGAGCTTCGATGCGGATTCGCTCGTCGGCGATCCCCCATGCTGTCTGCAGGTAGTCCCGGACAGCCTCGGCCCGCTTTGTCGAGAGCTTGAGGTTCCCCTTCTCGACACCGATGTTGTCATTGCATCCCGTCAGAGTAATTGTAGCCTGCGGGTGGTCAATCAGGCGCTTGCCGATTATGTTCAGCACCTGATAATACTTTTCGAGAGTGTCGCGGAATCGATGTTCATCAAATACCGCTCTTTCTTCCGCCGCTGCGAGGCGTTTATATTGCGCGGCCAAGTCGCTCTCGCCCTTTGGGAAATATATGTGTCCGAGCATCGGCGAGGCATCTATGGTCTTGATCTCCTCGATGGTCAGACTGGCGGGTACAACAGCCAGGCTCCCCGTGGTTCTGAAGTGGTTGACTTTGATCGGCGGAGCGGTCAGAACAACGTTCTGCCCTTTACTGTCCAAAACCTCCATGCTGACGTTTATGTCGCCCCCCACGGCCAACCGACCAAGGTCGTCCTTTTTGAGTGGAATCACAATTTCCACCGGAGGGTTCCCTTCACCGGCCTTGTCTGCCAGTGTGCCGCCGGTATTGGCAAGTGTCAATTTCCAGCGCGCGATGCTATAGACCGTGTCCACCACCGGGTGCAGCGTCAACTCGGAAGTATCGATGCGGCTGATGACGGAAGCGCCTTTTGCTGCAGCAGTTCCCGCTTGCGGCGGGGCACTAATGGCTTCGATCTCATCAATGTTCAAACTGGCAGGGGCAACCGCCAGTTTCCCGGTAGTCGGAAACAGGTAGCTGACCACATAGTAGTATTGCATCTTCGAAGCAACGCTCTGGAAGATAGGCACCAGGCTGGTCTCAGACTCCGCCTTCCAGATCTGTCCGTGATTCCCCTCAGCGAAGGACTTTAGAAACGAGTCTATCGTTGCACCTGGCATGAAGTCGATCGCATAGGCATCGAAACGCGCCAGTCCTTCCGTGGACCTGATCACGGCATCTCGATTGTAGACGCTGTTGATGTCTTCCCCGTCGGAGAACACCACCATAAACCTGGGCTCGTTTTCCGGCATCGCGCGGATGAGGTCGAGACCGGCCAGCATCGCCTCGTACAACACGGTCGTTGAGGTTGTGCCGTTACGGTAGACATCCGCGACGAAGCTTTTCAACTCAACGGGCTGGTTAGACTTGAATATCCGCACATGCAGGCTGCGGCCTCCCATGTTTATCTTCTCCTCCTCAGTAAAAACCACGATCTGCACATGGTCGATCGGCCGTACAATCTTCAGCAGTTCGTCTACTCCAGCGAGCAGTGGTTTCACGGCGTAGCGCTCGATCATGGAATATGAGTTGTCCAGAACCATGACGATATTGCGCGGCACCTCCAAGGTCTGCTCAATTGGTCGCACCGAGGTAATTTTGGCGGTTTTCCCTTTGGTCGTTACAACAAAGTCGCTGCTGGTTAAGCCGAACACTGGGTTCTTCGCAGCGTCACTTACAGAGAGGAGCACCTTGCCTTCATCGATCACATGCTCCATGGTCACGATAACGCCCGGCTTGCTCACGCTGACCTGCAGCTCTGCCCCAACGGCCACAGCAGTCTGGCCGACAAACAACAAGCTCAACAACAGAATCAAAATCCATCTCGTTCGCATTCCATCCTCCTTACAAATTCGGTCACTATTCCTATCGCTATCGTGATAATTATATCAAAAGAGGAAACGTAATATAGGATATATGTCTGCTTTCTTCAAAATTAGTCAATTGAACCTGGAATAATGTCATCCTTATAGGGTGCGGGCAACGGGGTCTTTCTTCTTACGGTCAAAGCTGGAGGTTGAGTCTGCCATCACAACAGTTTCCGCTTGTACTCCAGAGATTAGGCAGAATATTCAGAAGTCTCAGTTTCTATGCGTAGAACTAAACCGCTGCGCGGTGGTAACGAGGCGTCGATCTTTTCTGGATAAAGATAGACCTTTTTCTGAGTTGTAGAAGTTAGCCCGTTATCTCCCCCCTTGTTGAAGAGTCGAAGTCTTTTTACAATCTCCTTTGTTTCCCCGTCGGCCTTCGTCGGCGCATATCGATTCAAAGGAGATGTAATATGAGCACGTGGAGAGAACAGATGTTGACAGACCTTTAGTTGAAAGGCATCACCCCCAGGACCCAGAATAAATATCTCAGAGAGGTTAACATGAAGGCGGATTATTTTGATAAACCGCTTGAGGAACTTAGGGAGAAAGAAGTAAAGGATTATCTGGTTCATATGCTGGATACCAGGAAGTTATCAAGAGGTACGTACAGAGGCTATGTGGCAGGAATCAAGTTTTTGTATAAGACAACCTTAAATCGTGAAGAGGTGGTAGAGAAGATCCAATATCCGAAGGCCAAAAAAACGCTGCCCGTAGTGCTGGATCTTGCTGAAATCAAGACTTTGCTTTCCGTCATGGAGAATCTTAAGCACAGGGCGCTGCTGACGATTACCTATTCCGCAGGACTGAGAGTCAGCGAAGCAGCAAAGCTGAAGGTGACCGATATAGACAGCAAGCGGATGATGGTACGTGTGCAACAGGGCAAGGGTAGGAAGGACCGCTATAGCATCCTGTCGCAAACCGCCCTCGAGTTATTGAGGCAATACTGGCGGCAGTATCGTCCAAAGGAATGGTTATTCGAGGGACAGAAAGAAGGTACCCACATATGCTATACGGCGATACGGCAGATATTTGTTGAAGCCATGAAGAGGGCTGGCATTACAAAACCGGCGAGCCCTCATACCCTAAGGCACAGTTTTGCCACTCATCTGATAGAGGCGGGGACCAGCCTGCACCATGTCCAGTTGCTCCTGGGCCACAGGTCTCCCACAACCACAACCGTTTATCTTCATGTCAGCAAGATGAACCTCGCACAGGTCACCAGTCCCCTCGATAGTATACCCGAAGAGCTTTAAAGCTTTTAACGGTATCATCGATGCGGACGTCTCAGGGCGTCGAGGTGGCCGATATCTTCCGTCAGTACGGTCAAGATCCCACCGGATGCCTATTAATCATCTGCGTGCTATGCACGCCATTGAGGTGTGCAGGACTGCAATTCTTGGCGGACATAGGTATAAGTACACTTGCGGCCATGTAGACACATCTTACAACTCTTGCCGGAACAGGCACTGTCCCAAGTGTCAGACACTGCAGAAGGAAAAGTGGATAGAGGCCAGGTGTGAGAAGACCTATTGCCCATTCAATACTTCCAATGTGGGCTTCACCATACCATCAGAGTTAAATCCCCTGGTCATTATGAACCAGAGGGTCATGTACAACATATTATTCTGCTCGGTATCCGAGACACTTATGGAGCTCTCCAATAATCCGAAACACCTCGGCGCACATACAGGCTTTATCGGCATCCTTCACACCTGGGGACAAAACCTTATGGATCATCCCCATATTCACTGTGTCGTACCCGGCGGCGGATTGTCACCTGATGGAAAACATTGGGTATCGTGCAGGAAAGGTTTTTTCATGCCTGTAAGGGTTATGTCCTCATTGTTCAGGGGCAAGTTCCTGGACCATCTCAAAAACAGGTTTGAATCAGGTGATCTTATCTTCCCTGGCGGTATCCGTCATCTTAAAGACCCCGGAACCTTTGAGGTGTTCAGAGGACAGTTCTACCATAAGAAGTGGGTTGTATATTGCAAGCCGCCTTTTGACGGCGCCGAGGGTGTCTTTAAGTATCTGGGCAGATATACCCACAGGATTGCTATCAGTAATAATCGTGTCCTAAACGTTGAAGACGGCAATGTTTCCTTCCGCTGGCGGGACTATGCCGATGGTGATAAACAAAAGATCATGACTCTTAAGGCCGATGAGTTCATAAGAAGGTTCCTTCTTCATGTGCTTCCGCATCGATTTGTGCGCATAAGATTATGTGTTTAAGCACATAACCTGATTTATGTTATATATTCACTTATGTTGCGTCGTTTGTGAAAGGCCTTGTTATTGCACAATGTCATCGTTAACGACACAACATAAGTAAATCCCTCTTCGGGTTAAAGTGCTTTTAAGAATGCCATCAACCCCGGCTGATCTTTCCACCGTCTTGATTGCTCTGAAGTAAATATCTCACAGTGGGCAAGTGCCTTTGCCTTCATTTCGAGATCGACCTCAGCATAGACATTTGTGGTATCTAGCGACACATGCCCCAGCCATGCACGGATTGTATTAATATCCACACCTGCGCGAAGAAGGTGAACTGCGCAGGTATGACGAATTATATGTGCACTGACTCTTTTCGTTCTCATTGAGGGGACTTTGTTGCTTGCTTTGATAACATAACGCCTAACGAGGGCATGAATGCCGAAGCGAGTGATTGTCTGCCCCCGACAGTTGAGGAAAACCTGTTCGCTATCCTGGCGATCGGCAATGAGAGTGCGTAAAGTATTGGCTGTTAAAGACCATAAAGGACAGATTCGTGTCTTGCCTCCCTTGCCTTTAATCTTGACTGAAAGCGAATAATCCAGGTCGAGATCGTCTACAGTCATATTCGCAGCTTCATGGGCGCGGGCGCCAGTATTGTAAAGAAAAAGAAGTACGGCATAATCTCTAAAGCCTTGTTTGGTGGAAGTAACGGGAGCATTAAGCAGGGCATCCATTTCTTGTTTGTCGAGATAAGACATCGCAGCCTTTGCAGTTTTTTTGAAAGGGATAGCTCTGATCTGTCCACACCAGATGATGTGTTCCGGACATCGTTCGCCGATAAAACCGGCGAGGGCGTGAATTGCGGCAAGGCGCTGGTTGCGAGTGGCTATAGAACAGGATCGATGCTCCTCTATATAAAGCAGAAAAAGACGAATTACCTCAGGGGATATATGCTCTACAAGCAGCTTGTCTATAGGTTTTCTGACCTTCTCAGCGATGAAAGGGAGCATCAAGGCCAGAGCATCGCGATAACTGGATTGTGTATTTAGCGACAGATTACGCTCTTCCACCAAGTATTCCATAAGGAAGCGTCGCACCCAATATCCGATAGAAGTTACGTTAGACATGATTCACGTCCGATAGAACATAATGTTCAAAACGCAAATTTGCTTCCCGCAAAAGATCAGGAGTCATGCTCAAATAGCATTGGGTCTCCGCCACATCAGTATGGCCCAAATAGGTTGATAATTGAGGCAGCAAGCGCTGGACATCAGCGCCTTCCCGGTACCAGGCTTCAAGACGGTGAACTGAAAAAGTGTGACGAAGGTCGTGAATCCTGGGATAGTATCGAGTGCCGTCCCGGCGAGGCATCCCGGATAGGTTTCGCAAACGACTGAAAGTTTTTTGCATGCGGCCATAGGATAAAGCGTGGCCAGTGCGTGTGGCAAAAAAGGCGGAATCTTCCTTAAGTCGGCAGGGCAACAGTCGCCTTTTTCCCAGATAGGAGTCAAGGTGGTCAGTTAACCGAGGGCCGATGGGTACGAGACGTGTCTTATAGAATTTGGTATTGCGCACTGTGATAAGGCTATCCGAAACGTTAACATCAGCAATCGTTAGAGAAAGCGCTTCGCTGATACGAAGGCCTGTTCCATAAAGGGTAAGCAAAATGGTTCGGAAGGTGGTTGCCTGAAGAGGACTTATTGGGGATTTAAGCGAGTTGGTAGCGGAAAGGAGGCGGTGCAGTTCCTCGGTGGTGTAAATATATGGTTCCAGAGTCGCCGGACGTTTAGGTACCATCTTTGGAAGCGGAGACTTGTCGATATGACCATGGGTCAGAGCAAAGCGATAGAAACCACAGAGGACTTCATACTTCCGGTGCCAGAAGGTAGTGATCGGACCTTCACCTGCAAGGAATGCTGCTGCAGTATCGGGATTAACTTCTTCGATCTCTATATCGCCCATAGCTTTGCAAAAAGATCTGAGTACCACAGCATCAGACCGGTAACACATACCAATGGACTGTTTTAGCGACACATACTCGGTAACAAGTTCTGAGAGTTTCATTCCAGCCCTCCCATATCAAACTTAGCTACCTCGCGAAGACCTGACAGATTCACCTTGGCATAGATCCTCGTGGAGAGAGAACTTCGATGCCCTAGGTGATCGCCGACCTCCTTGAGGGAGAAGCCCTCGGCAACCAGGTGGGCGGCGCACGCATGCCGCAATGAGTGGGGCCCATGATGGTGAGTGCGTATCCCGAGCTTCACCATTCTGTTACTGACCACAGGATAAAGTGCTCCTAATGAAAAAGGACGATATGGGGGCAAGAGAGTGAGAAATATCTCTCGATATGAAGAGTGGGGACGCACTTCCTGTAAATAGCGGATTATCGCGTTGCCTACTATTGGGATCAATGGGTATGTTTGTCTTCCTCTCAGCTTAACTCGGGGTACCGACATAAGTCTCTGTTCCCAGTCGATATCGTCAAGCCTGAGAGTTGCTACCTCAGTTGATCTCAACCCATAGATCGCAAAAAGCATCACGATGGGTTTGTCTCGTATGTCACTGGCTTGATCTGTCTCCATGCTCTCTATCAAGAGTCTCACGTTTCCCCAAGATGGTCCCGACGGCAATTGTTCTTGGGCAAAGATACGAGGGCCACGTATATCGGGGGCAATTGAAGACGAACACCACCCCCGTGAAGCCGCGTACTTGAAAAAGGCCTTCAGCGCGGTCGCCATGTGTTTAACCGATATGCGACAATTGCCCTTGTCACCGTAATGGGTAAGAAACGCGTCAATATCTTTGAGGCAAACGGCTGAGATATCACAACTCCGAGTGCCATACCAGCGTAGAAACCGTTCAACGTAAGAGCAGTTCCCTCGGATAGTCTGAGAAGTGAACCCTCGTTCGTTCTTCATCCATGTCCTGAAATCTTCAAGCAAATGACCAAACGGAATGGAAGTATCTTCTCTCCAACAGCCCAAAAAACGTAGCCACGATCTTGCTGCATTGACAAAGCGACTGCGAGTACAGTGCGGATTAAGCGCTTTTCCCCAATATCGTTCCCGTTCTGTCCATCCTCGGGCAACAGCTCGACCTGATTCAGGGTTACTCCGTTTTCAAAAGAAATACGTAGCTTCTTTGCGACCCATAAAAGTTCTCGCGCAATGTTCTGTAAAGTCGAGAGAGAATATCCTTCTTGCTCGCAGTGCTTAAGATAACGCTCCCTCTCCTCTTTGTACGGGGCCTTCTTGTGACGGGATAGAATTGAGAGTTTTGTGTAAAGCTTTTCAAACATGACCGGACCTCCTCTAATAGAGACTTTCCAGCCATATAACGGCAATTACTTATGTGTTGTCAAATCAAAAATAATCATTGCAAATTAAGAAAATTGACTGACTTCACAACATAAGTGAATACATAACATAAATCAGGCACTTCGGACTCCTCGCAAACAGAAAGCGTAAAGACAACATCGCGCTATGCCGTAAGCTCATCGGCAGTTGTAAAACCGAAACAAAAGAAGAAGAAGAAGAAAAATCAGAGACCTGGCAGGATCAGTTGCTCAGAATCTACGGTATCGATATCAATACCTGCCCGGTTTGCAAGAAGGGCACAATGGTCACGATTGAGTATTTGCTCCCTTCCAGGTGCAATAGCCCTCCGGATCGATACTGATGCACACCGGCGATAGCTCAAAAATCATAGCTCTATCAACCTGCGAAAACAGCATCCTGTTTCGCTATGCTCCCCTATTGTCTGAAATCAGACCTTGGGATACTATCCAGCTGCAATGGTCGCAATCTCAGCCTCAATTTTCGTATCAGGATGATCTCATGCAGATCAAAATAAGACAGATGCTCCATAAACCATATCCTCTTCGATAGAAAAAGTTCCGGGAGAATTAATCGAATCCCCATATCCGGCGCACCGGCTTAGTTATATATAGAAATGGCATAAGATCAAACTTCCCCATTCAATCATAAGGGAGACTAATTTTATAGCTATTAAAAAATAGAAACCTCCTGTAAGAATAAGTTTATGGAGAAACAAAATTCTTTTGACAGGAGGTTTCTATGGAACAAGTAGATGGTATCAGACTTAGGGAGTTTCGACAAGTCAAGAAAGAGATACGTGGCTCCGATCAGTATTTGATCATCGGCATCGACGTGGCTAAAGAGAAGCACAATGCCTTTTTCGGCACGGCTAACGGCAAAACGCTGCACAAGGGAGTGATCTTTGACAACACGATTGAAGGATTCGAGAAACTGCTGACGCTGACAGAAGCGCTTAAGGTCCAGCATGACCTTACAAAGGTGGTCTTTGGTCTTGAGCCCACAGCCAATTACCATAAGCCTCTGGGAGAGCATCTTATTAAGTGTGGGCATATGGTTGTTTTGGTAGCGGGGACGGCAGTAAAAAACAACCGCACGCTTCTGGATGGCAGATGGGATAAGCACGACACCAAGGATTCCTCTAACGTAGCCGACCTCATTTCCCAAGGGAAATTCCTATTCTATGAATATCCGGATCCGAAGATGCGGGATCTGAGGAATCTCCTTTCCTTAAAGAGACGACTCAAGAAAGAGGAACATGGCCTCCGGGTTCGCATCCGCAATCAGCTTCTGGCCCAGTATTTCCCTGAAATGGACCGCCACTTCGGCCCAGCGGTGAGCATGGCTGTAGTCGGACGCTGTCTTAATCCCTCGGTGATCGCCGGGATGGAATTCGATGAATTCCGCAGGCACGTTGCCCTCAGCAGAATGAATATTGCCCAACAAAAGCTGCTGCAGGCGATCTGGCAGATAGCCCCTGATTCCATTGGATGTTATGTAGGAGACGCAGTGCCGTTCGAGGCGAAGGTGATGGTATCCATGCTTAATCAGGTGCGAGAGACGATCAAAGAGGTGGAAGATAAAATAGAGGATATGTGCCTACAGTTTCCGGAATACCCATGCCTTTTGAGTATCCCTGGCTTTGGGCCGGATGTCTCATCAAAGGTTCTCGGGGCGATAGGTAATCCCTTTCGCTTTACGAGCGACAAGCAGGTCCTGAAGATGGCTGGTTTCGACCTTTGCGCGGAGCGAAGCGGAAAGACTTCAAACAGCGTAACGCCGGTAATCTCCAAACAAGGGAAAGCCGATCTTCGCTACGCCTTATATCAGGCTGCTCTAATCGCTTCCTTTCATAACAAAGATTTTACGATTTATTACACCAATAAGCTCAGAGGTCGGCAGAGGGAAAAGGGAATTAGTACGAAGATGCGTGTAAAGATAGCCGCAAAGCTTTTGGTTATCGCATGGACCTTGATGAAAAAGAAGGAGCTATTCGATCCAAAATATCTCAATAAGGGGGATATCCAAATATAGGCCACATCAAAAGAACTTAACTGAGGGCTTCCTGTGAAGCCGTTTCTGTTCTGGAGGCCCCAAAAACAAGACGCAGAGAGCCCGAGCTTGGCTTAGTTGAGGCGAAAGACCTCGTGGAGAACAATATAGGGCCTATCACTGAACTTGAGAGTCTGGATAAGGGATGATGGGCGGTACGCTCAATGCGGAACACGTCGGATAAACGTAACTATCAGAGATCAAGTTCGATTGTAGTGAGAGAGTGCGTCGAGAAAAAATACTATCGTCCAGATGGACGTACGGCAGACTATTGTTCTTGCAAGATCTCGGATAACGATCATTGATATTTAAGTAAATTTCCCAGATGTTTTTTGTCTTGACAGGAGGCACTATAGGATGTTCTCCACACGTTATTCCGCAACTTCGCAGCGGAATAACGCTTATTCGTAATCAATAAAACCCGCCTTTTTTTGTGAAAAACATCCCCGTGTATTACGTAAAAACAGAACGAGAATCCGCAGCCCCAAACAGCCGTTATCTTTTTCAGGCGTACATCCATAGGTATCGCCTACAGCCTTTGTATGGCGGTAATTTTTACTTGCAAAAGAAAGTGGCCTTTGCTAATAATAACTCACCTTAGTTTTTAAAGGAGACCTTATATGCATGTAAAGATGAGCAGCCTGATCAAGACGTTTGGTATGGTAGCGGGGTTGATAGTGGTCTTCGCTTTGTGGGCGTCTGTTGCCATCGCTGGTCTTTATTGCCTGTTCAAACACACAAGCCATAGAACTTACACTCAATAATACCCCTGCCCAAGTCTATTTCAGCCCCAGTGGTGGTGCTACGGATGCGGTTGTAAAGGAAATAGGGAAGGCTAAGTCTGAGATTTTAGTCCAAGCATACTCTTTCACAGGCAAGGAAATCGCAAAGGCTCTTGTGGCTGCCCATAAAAGAGGAGTTCATGCAGAAATTATTCTCGATAAAAGCAACAGGTCTCAAAGATATTCCGCTGCTGATTTTACTCGCAATATGGGTATCCCTACTTACATTGATGCTGAACACGCCATTGCCCATAACAAAATCATGATAATAGACAAGGAGACTATCATTACAGGCAGTTTCAATTTTACAAAGGCTGCTGAGGAAAAGAATGCCGAGAACTTATTAATTTTGAAAAACAGGGAACTTGCCAAACAGTATATTGATAATTGGAATAAGCATAGAAAGCATTCTGAGGAATATAAAGGCAGGGATTAAATTTACCACTCGGAGGAAACCATGAAAAAAATAACATATGAACCAATCGGCATAATCCACACTCCCTTTAAGGACACAAAAGAAATGCCGATACAAGCTAAAGGGGGAAAGGGCATCAAAGGAACTATAAAAATTAAACCCGCATTTGCTGAAGGACTAAAAGATATCGAGGGGTTCTCACACATTATATTGATTTATAATTTCCATCGGTCGAAAGGGTATTCTCTTGTGGTTAAGCCATTTTTAGATGATAAGTTGCGTGGAGTATTTGCAACAAGAGCACCCAAGCGTCCGAATTCCATAGGGATGTCGGTTGTCAGGCTCAAGAAAGTGGAAGGTAAAATCCTTTATATTGAAGATGTTGATATCGTGGACGGGACTCCATTATTGGATATAAAGCCATATATACCTGCTGTTGATGTATTTAAAGCAACAAGTGTCGGGTGGCTTTCCAAGAAGACGAGGGGGTTCAGAAAGGCTAAGGCGGATGCGAGGTTTAAAGCATAGACTATCCTTTTAGAAATTTTACTAATTCTATTTGCGGAGGACTATATGGTATCAACAGGCAGAATATCTTTAAGCACAAAAGGCTTTAGCGATGTTCTTGATATTACCGATAAAGTTGCAAGAATGGTTGAAGATTCAGGCATTCAGAATGGCTTGGTAAATGTTTTCTGTTCTGGTTCTACAGGTGGTATTACCACAATCGAATTTGAGTCAGGTGTCATTAACGACTTAAAGAAAGCCATAGAAAAGATTGTTCCGTCAAATATCCCTTATGAACATGACAAAAGATGGGGTGACGGTAATGGATTTTCTCATGTGAGGGCAGCTCTTATGAAACCTTCCCTTACAGTCCCTATTGTCAAAGGAAAACTAACGCTGGGTACATGGCAGCAGATAGTCTTTATGGATTTTGATAATCGGGGAAGGGATAGGAAGGTTGTTGTGCAGGTTGTGGGGGAGTAAGCAGGTTGTTTGGTACACATAATAATTATCACATACTGCTGTGTAGCCTGATAATTCTATTTATTTCTCCAGGAAACCTATTGAACAATGAAAATTTGACTCTATTCGCATTTATTCTCTTCGCGGGATGATTACAAGAGATTACTCGTAGACGGGTTACGGCCAAGGAAAATCAAGGAAGAGGAGTCCGAAACCTGTTGCCTTGATTTGTCTTAATTTTCATGATAACTTATAACTAAATAAGGATAGGGCAATCTGATGAATGCGTCCATGCAGCCTACATTTAAAAACCACAGAAACAGAAGAGACTTGTAATGTCTGTAATAGAATACTCAGATATAAAAATAAGTCTGGATGATGAAGGATATCTCGAAAATTTGGATGACTGGAAGAGAAAAGTGTCGTGAGCATTGGCAGAGAAAGAGAGTGTCGAAGAATTCACCAAAGACAGAAAGGAGGTGTAGTATAAAATATTAAATATTAGCTCATAGAAAAAAGGTTGTGATTTCAAAAAAAAGAAGGAGGTATAGACATGAACTTAGAACTAACGGACAAAGAAAAAAATGCGCTTTTAGAAGTACTTAATGACTATATTCCAGAACTCAGAGGTGAGATTGCTTCGGGCGGTAAACACGATTTTAAAGAGGGACTGAAGGCTGAAGAGTCGGTATTAAAAACAATACTCGAGAAATTGAAGGCGCTGAAATAAGTATCCTATACGACGAAGCTGAATATGTAGTCTTTTTGTATCATGGAGGTGTATGCACTTCACAGCACCTGTCCCAAGGGGGGGCTTTTTAGGTGATGGTAACTCTGTGCCTATACTATCTATGTTGCCCGATCTATCAAGAGCATACACCCCTCTGTGATACAACACCTTGAAGATGACCCAGTAAATACGAAGTATTCCTTTGCTACCAATGAAATCAAGGGCTTAGAGGTTTTTTCTAAGCCCTTTTTGTTGTCCATTCCTACCATTTACGATTCCCAATAGAGCAAAACTTTCAATATTCGCATACGACACATTTATGCTTCGCCCCACGTTCAAAGTTGAAGCCTGTGATCAGTTGCATCTTTGTAACGAAAAGTCTCGTCTTTGATCTGCTCCCATTTTGTTTAGTACAAGAGAAAAGTGGCATTCTGATAGCTTCAGGTTCTGTGCATATTTGATGAAGGATTTAACGCATTCATCGTCTTCTTGGGAACGCGGTAGAGGTGATACTCGGTACCCTTCAGATTCAGCCTATAAAAATCGAGCCACTCTTTCATATTTCAACTAAAAATAGTCTATCGTCTGTTTGTTTGCGAAACAAAGAAACACCGGCCTCCAGATAACGGTTATTCATATCGGCTTGAAAGACTCCCTGTGCCTCGATTCCCGAGCGTTTAGTATGAATGTCTCAGAGGTGAGTCAATCATTCCGAATAAGCGTTATTCCGCTGCGAAGTTGCGGAATAACGTGTGGAGAACGCTTATTCGCACTCTTGAGTCGGTTCTTCTATTATGAGTGAGACATTGAAGCCCTGGTTAAAACGGCTCTAAATCATTGGTATCATTAGCGCCGAGGGCAACATCACCTGCCGCGGCCTCATCTCCTTCTCCCCGGCGCGACGACAGGAACCTGACGGATTGCTCAACTACCTCGAACTTGCTCCTCCGCTGACCGTCTTTCTACTACCTTCTTTCCTGGAGACGTCCCGTATGGTCGGAGGCATAGCTGGCAGTATCTTTAGACTTCCATCTACTCCAGTGTTGTACGGAATCGGCGGAAGCTGGCGATCACGGTGACGACAGCCATGACGACGAGATAAGCGATATGAGTAACAACATAGTTCGTTTCCCCGCCCTTCAGCATGATATTGCGCAGAAGCCCCATGTAATGTGCAACAGGATCGAGGTATGCTATCCAGCGAAGTGCGGCGGGCATGTTTTCTAGGGGATATATGAGTCCCGAAAACATGATCATCGGGAAAATGAAAAGAAACGCGGCAAGGCTAGCCTGCTGCTGGTTCTTGCAATAGGTGGAGATCAGTGTCCCCAAAGCCACGGCGGTGCAGACGAAGGCAAAAGCCGCGGCGAATAAAGCCAGCAGGGAACCGCGCATCGGGACTTGAAAAACGAACACGGCAACAGCCAGGATCAGAGGCAGATTGGACATTCCGAGGACAACGTAAGGGATTGTTTTTCCATAAATGATTTCAGACCGCGAGACAGGAGCTGAGATCAGCATTTCGAACGTTCCCATCTCTTTCTCCCGCACGATGGCGATATTAGACATCACCATCGTGGAAATAATCATCAACATGCAGATCACTCCGGGTACCATGAATATCGAGGTTTCCAGGGCAGGGTTGAACAGCACGCGTGTACGGATCTGAATGGGAAGACTCGGGGCAGTCAGCTTCAAGTCGTCTTGGACCGTCTGTTGAACGATGTTTTGCAGATAGTTTTCAACCGACTGTGCCTTGACCACGTTCGTTGCATTCACTAGAAGCTGCAATTGAGCGTCTCCACGTCCAAGCGCGCGTGTGAACCCGCCCGAAGGTGGCACCAGCACGGCATCAGCATCGCCGGCTTCGATCATCTTATAGGGGTCATGTTCTCTGCTTCTAACGGGAATAAACCACTTCCCAGCAATGCTTCTCTCGTATATGTCGCGTAAAACCGTGTCCCGGGAATCAAATACGGCCGCTAGACGGATGTTCTTTACTTCGTTTGAAATGGCGACGCCGAAGATCGTAAGCTGGATGACCGGCATAATAAACAGAAGTATCTTCATCCTCGGGTCCCGGAGGGTCTGTGTCAGTTCTTTTCTAATGAATCCCATGAGCGTTTGGTTCATGGTTCAATATCCCTCTTAAAACGACGCGTGGCCATTACGATCATCACGAAACAAATAACTGAGAGGGCCAGAAAAGATCCGCCAAGCTCCAAAAAACTCGATCCCTTCAGAAAGGTGTCCCGCGCGATCTGCATGAACCAGCGCGCCGGCAGAAGCATCGTAAAGTACTGAAAGAATACTGGCATACTTTCGATCGGAAAAACAAAACCGGAAAGCAACGTGGATGGCATCATTCCGACCATTTGGGCAACCTGCATGGCGATCACCTGCTTTCGTGTGACCACGGAAATCAGCAGCCCGAGGGCCAGGTAGGTCACCAGAAAGAGCAAACAGCCCAAACCAAAGACCGCGAGGTTACCCACGAATGGAACACGGAACACCATCCTTGCAACGATATAGACGAATATCACGCCGATGACTCCGAGAACGCCGTAGGGAGCGAGCTTCCCGACGATGATCTCGAGCGGCTGCACCGGAGTTGACAACAACAGTTCCATCGAACCGTTTTCCCACTCGCGCGCGACCGTGAGAGCAGTCAGCAAAACCGACAGGATCGACATAACAACGGCGGTAAGGCCCGGAACCACGAACCAACGGCTATTTAGTTCAGGATTGAATAAAAACCGGGTCCGAAGCTCATAGGTGTTCGGCGGATTAAAATCGCCAATCCTTCTTGAAGCAATGGTTTGAATGCTGCCGACGTATCCGAGAACCGGGCCGACCGTCGAGCTATCGGACCCGTCGACCAGGATCTGCGCTTCGGCGGCCCTGCCCGCCCACAAGTCTTTTTCGAAACGCGACGGGATAATCAAAGCAGCACGGGCACGTTCAGCTGCCACGTCCGTGATCGCATCGTGAGGCGAAGCGACCCCATGCAGCAAGAAATAATCAGAACTCCCGAAGGTATCGAGCAGCCTCCGAGAGCTTTGTGTTTTATCGGAGTCGCTCACCGCAAGGGCTACGTTCTTTACGTTGAACTCTATGGCGAAACCGAACATAAGGACCATAAAGACTGGCAAACCGAGCGCAGCTGCCAGAGTAGTGGGATCGCGAAGGATGTGAAAAATCTCCTTTCGTGAAATGGCAGCTGCCCGACGCCAGACAAATAATGTTCTCAATGGCGTCATTTGCCCTTGTCCTCTATCGTTTGAATGAAAACATCCTCAAGCGAAGGTTCGATTTTTCGGATTGCGAATTTCTTTTCGAATTGCTCCCTAACCTCTTCCCAATCCGCTTCGCTTCGAAGCACTGCGTGAAACCTGAGGCCGTATGGTTCAAAAAAAGAAAAGAGCTCGTGCTCGGCCAGCACAGAAACCTCCGCGAAGCTCATGGATTCCCTGGGGTCGAACTCAAGCATCGGCATCGGGAAGGTAGCCCGTTTCAGACCTTCGGGCGTATCCAGTGCGAGGATTTTCCCTTCTCGCATCAAGGCGATACGATCACATTGTTCAGCCTCGTCCATATGATGGGTCGTCACAAAGACTGTTTTTCCGCTTTCGGACAATTTACGGATCAACGACCAGAAACGAGCACGTGCGGCCGGGGTCACGCCAGCCGTAGGTTCATCGAGAAAGATGATCTCCGGATCGTGCAAAAGCGCTCCTGCGAGCGATACCTGTTGTTTCGTGCCTCCCGGCAGATCCTGGACCATGGTGTCGAGCGACCGGTCAAAGGAAATGAAATCGAACAGATACTGACGCCGCTCCAGATAGATGGTCTTGTCCAGTTTTCGCAAAGACGCAATGAAGTTCAAATTCTCTTCAACGGTCAGGTCATTATAAAGGGAAAATTTCTGAGACATGTAGCCAACCTTGGACTTGATCGCTCGCTCCCCATCCTGGAAACCTACGCCGGCCACATTCACAGACCCTTCGCTCGGATGCAATAAGCCGCACAGCACCCGGATAGTGGTCGTCTTCCCTGCGCCGTTCGCTCCGAGAAAACCGAATGTTTCTCCGCGACGTACCGAAAAGGAAATCCGATTCACGGCATAGAAATCACCGAAGCGCACGGAAAGCTCCTTCACGTCCACTGCGGTTTCACTCATGGGTATTTCGTTTGAGGAAAAGTTCATCAAAGCTCCGAGCCCCCTCGCGCTCCAGCAGTTCCCGGGGTTCACCTTCAACAACGAGCTGCCCTTGCTCCAACAGATAAACGCGTCCGCATCGCTCCGCTTCATCCATGTACGCCGTGGTCACGATAATCAGGATCCTTTGGTCCAAAAGGCGGTACAGTAGCTTCCAAAATTCTCGCCGGCTGATAGGATCTACGCCAGTCGTGGGTTCGTCCAGGAGCATGACTTTCGGAGACCGCAGAAGTGCGCACATCAAGCCCAGCTTCTTATACATCCCACCTGAGAGTTCACCTGCCAGCCGCTCGACAAATTCGGCCAGTCGAGCAATATGAAGAAGTTCGCTGCGTTTTTGTTGATACAAATCGTCGGGGATCCCATAAAGCTCACGAAAGAAATCCAGATGCTCACCGATGGAGAGATCCGGGTAAAGACTTTGCTGCTGCGGCATGTATGCGACGCCGGCCCGGACCGTTTCAAAGTCGACGGGCTTGCCGTTCTCCCGAAACTCCACTATTCCTTCCGTAGGCTTCATTAGGCCTAGGATAATACGCATCAGGGTGGTCTTTCCTGCGCCCTCAGGGCCGATCACGCCATGCATGAGTCCGCATGAAAACTCGAGAGACACTCTATCCAGCGCAAAGTTTGTACCGAAAACTTTTCGTATTTCCTGAACCGATATGGAGATAAGCTTTTCAGACATATCGGTTACTGACGGGGCAATGCAACTTCGATGGTCATCCCAGGTTTAAGGATTTCTTGCTCGTTCGAACCCAGAAAACTTACTTTCACACCGAACACGAGACGCTCGCGTTCTGACCGGGTCTGCACGTTCTTAGGTGTGAACTCCGCTTCGTCATTAATCTTTATGATCTTCCCGTCAAATTCCCGGTTCTTCATCTCCGGCAAATATCCCTTCAGCTTCATACCAACCGCAAGCTGTGAAACCTCCGGCTGCGGAACATATATGAACGCCCAAATGTCCCTGATGTTTGCCAACGTCAGCAGTTTGGTACCCGGGTTCACCCATTCGCCAGGCTCATGATAACGGCTGAGGACAGTCCCTGTGATCGGCGACTTGAGGGAACACCAGCTTAGACGTACGTCCGTATCCTCTTTCTTGTTTCTGACCTGATCCAAGGTGTCCTGAGATGCGGTCCCCACACGATGTAAGCCTACGGTCCGATGATAGTTTTCATTGGCCAATTCCGATGCAACCTTCACGTCTTCGCAGGCAAGAACAATCAATTCCTGGGTATCCGTCACGCGGTCGCCTTCCTGGACAGTCACTGCGCTGATGGCAGAAGATATGCGGGCGGATAAATCCACCTTGGTCGATTCAAGTGTCCCGGCATACAAAAACTCACCGCGGAAGAACAACAATTTGGCCGCAATCACAGCAGAGATCGCGATCGCTGCTGCGATAAGGATTATCTTAAGCCTCTTCTTTTTATCGTTTATCACTGGGCTCCCTTCCTGGTTTATTATATTTCGCCACTTACTTCGCAATAATCCCGCCGATGAAGATGCGAAGCGTCTGCTGAATCCACTGATGGCGATAGTTTTCGTCTGTAAGCGAATAACCGGTAAACTTTTTCACCAACTTGTCGTTCCTCGTCTGATGGACAATATTGCTCATAAGAAATCCAGCCGCGGCGAGTGGATTCACATCAGCAGCCATTATCCCTTTTTTCTTAGCTTGGTCAAAAAACTCCAACAATTTGCTGGCATGTTTCTGAAGCGTGTTAAGATACATTGCTTTGCTTCTTGAGCCCGACATTTCAACATCCCGCTGGATAAGACGGACAATATCTTTCTGCCGGATCATCGTTTCGATTGTCTGCCTCAGAAATATCTCCAGGCGCACTTTGAAGTCGTCGATATTGTGTGGTTCCTGGAGCGTTCTTCTCGCGAAGTCCAGTCTTTCCGCTGCAAACTGCTGTATGATATGAACGTACAGGTTTTCCTTGGAACCGAAATGATAATGTATGGCGGCAATGTTCACGCCTGCTGCATCGCAGATGTCCTTGACAGAAGTACCATCATACCCTTTATCCGCAAAAAGACGCGTTGCAGTGGACAAAATACGGCCTACTGTATCTTCACGGGAATTCATTTCCTGATTCGTCACTTTTATTTCTCTTTTCATCCTGACATGCAAACCCTTATCCGTCCCAGTAGACATGAACGTAAAATACCACAGTCCATACAATATGTCAATTATGTAATTGACAATTTCAATTAATCAATTTATACTTTTATAGTCTTTCAGCAAAGAATGGAGCGTCCGGGATGAGCAGAATTTTTTGTTTAGTAGATCTGGTCGTTGCGACGATCATTAATCTATCATTAATCAGCTGTGCGGTAGGTCCCAATTATCGCGCGCCTGAAGCCCCCAGCACGATATCCTATACAGCGACGGCCTTACCGGCTGAGACCCAGTCTGCACCGGGGCTGGCTGGTGCGGCGCAGCGCTTTGCCCCGGGAGAGGACATTCCGGCCCAGTGGTGGACACTGTTTCATTCCCCGGCGCTGGACCAGCTGATCAAACAGGCGCTATCGGACAACCCGACGCTCGCAGCGGCGCAAGCCACCCTTCGCCAGGCCCAGGAAACTCTGAGCGCCCTCGCCGGCTCGGTGCTGTACCCGAAAATCGATGCAAGCGCCTCGGTTACGCGCGAGAAGGCATCGGGAGCCGAGATCGGGCTGACGAACCTCAAGATCAGCCCCTTCACGCTTTTCAATACCTCCGTGAATGTTTCCTATGCCCTAGATTTTTTCGGAGGAGCTAGGCGGGAAATCGAAGCCTTTGAGTCTCAGGTCGATTTTCAACGCTTTCTGCTGGAAGGAGCCTATCTCACTATCACGTCGAACATCGTCACGACGGCTGTGAAGGAAGCTTCCCTGCGTGCGCAGATCCGAGCGCTGCAGGACATTGTAGCGGAGCAGCAGAAGCAGCTAGATCTGGTTCGGCTCCAGTTCAGACTCGGCGGTGCAGCACGCACCGACGTGCTTGCGCAGCGGGCGCAGCTTGACCAAACGAAGGCGAGTCAGCCGCCGCTAGATAGAGATCTTGCGCAGACCCGGCATCTTTTGGCTGTGCTTGCCGGTCGGCTGCCCAGCGATGCGACAGCCCTTCCCGAGTTCACACTCGACGAACTCCATCTGCCGGAGGAACTCCCCGTGAGCCTCCCGTCATCGCTGGTTCGCCAACGCCCCGACATCCGGGCTTCAGAGGCATTGCTGCACGCAGCGAGCGCACAAGTCGGTGTGGCAACTGCTAACCTATATCCGCAAATCAACCTCACCAGCAGTTTCGGGTCTGTGGCAACTTCAGGCGGGAACCTTTTCTCAAGCGGATCGAATGTGTGGAGTCTCGGCGCGGGTCTGCTGCAACCTGTTTTTCATGGTGGACAGCTGAGTGCCACGCGCAGGGCTGCAATCGCCGCATATGATCAGGCAATAGCGCAATATCGTGCCGCTGTTTTACAGGCATTTCAAAATGTTGCCGATGTGCTTCGCGCTCTGGATGCGGATGCTGATACGCTTAAGGCGCAAGCCGACGCCGAGTTGACCGCTCGCGACACGCTCGAGCTGACCCAGAAGCAGTTCCAACTGGGCGGCGTAAGCTACCTCTCTCTACTCAATGCTGAACGTCAGCACCAGCAGTCACGGATAGGCCTATCCCAGGCACAGGCCGCGCGCTTCGCCGATACAGCAGCGCTTTTCCAGGCGCTGGGTGGCGGATGGTGGAACCGGACTCATAAGGAGTAGACTCAAAGAATTTCCGATCATTGCGACACGATTGTGCAATGTCCCCGCCATCTCCATAGAAGTCTGAACATTCTCTTCCCTGCTAGAAGAACTTCAGCCTTGTTTGCCCAGATGTTTGAAGCGGAACTATTTGAGGCGCGCCTTATGACAAAACTAAACTTGATGAATATTGATTTCGGTGAAGCTCTACGAGATAGAATTACAGAAAATGACCTTTGTGATAAGAGGACCGGCGGAGTTTAACTTTGGTGGAGGCCGAAACCGACCTCGCAGTTAATGCCTTCCGAGCTATTTATCTGATTTTGATGCATGTTTCTTCTGGTATTTAACGCGGAAGAAATTCGAGAGTCGGCATCCGTCTGATCGAAAATCTTGCCGCCTTATGCAGAAGCAAGTGTCATGTTGCGGGGAGTAACCTTCAGATACGGCAAATCTTAACTCGCAAGGATTACTGTGATTGAACCCCCACCGTGCCATAATTCCATTCTTTATCTTATAGATATTCTATAAGACAGGCGCACCTCCCATTTCCCGCGAATTTCCATGCCTGTCCGCTGTTGCAACGCGAATATCGACTAACCAGTGCCGCCTATTCCCTAAACTTATTACGCCGCAGTTTCTGCTACGGAGTAGCTCGCGCTGACGGAGTACTGCGCAGCGAATTGCTATTATTGTAAAAAAGTGGGTGTAAGTAATTTGACAAACGGCCTGTCCGAATTTATATACAGTAAGGACAAAAAAGGACATATAAAAGAGAAACCATGAGGGCTCAGGTAAGAGGCCATAATGCATAATGGGCTGAACAGAAAAATGACTGATAACGCACATAGCCCTCATAAGAAAAGAAAGGAAACTTCTGATAGATGAAGAGAAAGACATATGTGCTTGACACGTGCGTCTTAATCGATGATCCTGATATCTTTTTCAAGCTCGGCAAAAGTCAGATTATTATCCCCGGCGCAGTCATCAAGGAGCTTGACGGCCTAAAGAGAAGTTGGGATCCCGACAGGGCAAAGCCCGCCAGACAGGTTACGAGGATTCTCGACAGGCTGAGCAGACGCCAGGACATTAAATTGGGGGCCATAACATCTGCAGGCTCTATTGTGAGAATATGCAACAGTCACACGGTAATCGATGACCTTGTATTTGGTGCTTATTCTCACAGTGGACCCGGCATAAGTTTTAGCCCCTGTCGATATATCCTGACTGCTACCCAGCCGGTCAAGCATTCTGGATACTTTTCTTGCAGCTTTTGTCCTTGGTTCTTCCGGGTCGGGGTTCCTTTTAAGTCCGTCTATCTCTTTGATCACCGCAGTCGGAATGATTATCTGATTGTCGCCGAGTTTGTAAAAAACATCCGGATCATTGATTAAGACACTTGTATCGAGTACATATGTCTTGGTTTTGTCTTTCATGATACCTCCATAAAAAAAGTGTTAATATTAGTTCCCAAATTATCTCTATCCATTGCCCATTCTTCCTTTTAATATGCGGACTCTCTCGGCAAAATCCTTTATACAGAGGATTTGTCCTTTTTCAACTACTACTATTGCCTTGCTTCTTATCAGCCAGGGCGACGGCTTCTGTTCGAGAAACCTTCCGTCTGATTCATAAAGGATATAAAGAGGCCCTATCCTCAGAGAAAGTTTCAATAATGCCTCTCTGTCCCTTTCGATCTCTAAGTCGCCGAACCATATTTTCTTGGTCTGACTATTGAATATGTTTGCATTGAATATGGTTGTGGGCTTCCTCATGCTCTTGCTCGTATAAAGCATCCTTCCTGCCATTCCCAGAAACCCTACCGCTGGGTTGGATATCGCGGTAATTTCCTCATCGACCCAGAAAGATCCCTGAACAGCTTTTCTACAGGTCATCATATTGCTTTTCCTCCTTTGCCTTCTTACAGGCTTTTTTGATCATGGTTTTGTTATGAACTCCCCCGATTCAATGCCCTGGACATCAAAAATCTCATCACCTACGATCTTGATCTTGGAGATGTCCTTTTCGCTTCTTTTGCTACTTGCCTTAAGAAGAACATTCGGGAACCTTTTTCGCTTTGCCTCGTCCAGCCTCATGTAGAGGCTCTCAAGATGATTGACGTCTTGCTTTTGATAGACATGTCCTCCTCCTTTCTTACCCCTTACCCATATATCTTTTGGGATGACACGAATGTCAAGTCGCTATCTATAATTTTTTAAATATTTTTTGTACTTCGGGATATGTTGATGCGGTTGGAGGCACTCAGAACCCATCTCTTATGCCTATGTTCTACACAAGAGAGAGGCTCGTTATTGATCTGTTTCGGTAGGAATAAACACTTCATTAAACCAACGCAACGATGGCATATATTTCACTCTGTACGCCGCGGGTTTCTTGATGCTGCTCAAAATTGATGCCGAGCAACGGCAGAGATCACTTCCAACGCAGACGTACTTTACGGAGGTGCGCTCCACTTGACAAAGGTTAACGTGCGGGTTAACATATCGCGAGTGGGTAAGACTATGAAATTTTACAGAATGGCTGACAGCAAATGCCTCGTGCAAGAATTTCTCGATTCGCTGTCCGGCAAGGTAGCGCAGAAAGTTGCATGGGTGCTGAGCCTGATTGAGGATCTCGATGTTGTGCCGGCGACATATTTCAAAAAACTCGTCAACACCGGGGAGATATGGGAATGCAGGATACAATTTGGCTCGATTGCGTACCGGATATTCTGCTTCTTCGACGGCAATTCCGTTGTTGTGCTAACCCACGGATTTATCAAGAAGACGCAAAAGACACCTCAGCGGGAGATTGAGCGGGCTGAGGCTTACAGAAGAGACTATTTGCAGAGGAGGACAAAGAGATGAGTGATCTGAAGAAATATATCCAGGAGAGGAAGAAGAAGGACAAAGCATTTGCCGCAGGTTATGACGAGGGTTACGAACAACTGAAGATCGGCGTAATACTCAAGCAGGCCCGTGAGATTGCGGGACTGACACAGGAAGAGCTTGCCCATCGAATAAAGACCAAGAAAACCGCTATTTCAAGGATCGAGAACCATGCAGAGGATATCAAGTTGTCCACACTCGAGAAGGTGGCCCATGCCCTCGGAAAAAGACTGGAAGTGAAAATCGCTTGAGGTCGCCGATCTATTCCTGCTGCTCATTGCAGCCAAAGGTTGCCAGGGGCGGCAGGGAAAAAGATCGAGGCTGTTAACAAGGCAAGGCTCCACTTTTCACCTCCTACTGAACATATATGGTATAACGTTTAAGTGGATGGGTTTTACCTGTTCATCGAAGAGGCAGGAGGACGTGAGTTTCACCTGGGTCTGAGAACCCTTTTTGTAGTGTGTTCCCTGTCTCCCAAAGCCATGATAGGTTGGTTGGGCCTATGAGCCCTTGTCACAATGGAGGTTTGGTTGGGAGACGTTCCTGCCGTCACATTATAGATAAAAAGGAGGTATCGTCTTGTTTAAACAGTATGTAGGTATAGATGTATCCAAAGAATTCTCAACCGCTCAAGGTCTCGATAACAATGGCAAGAAGCTCTTTTACTTAAGATTTACCATGAACGCTGAAGGGTTCTCTGAACTGTTAAAAGCGATGATGAAACACGCTCAGTGCATTACAGAGATAAGGGTGGCCATGGAGTCCACAGGGTGTTATCACATAAATCTCTTTTCATTTCTCTCTTCAGAGGGAGTTGCCTGTGTGGTAGTTAACCCTCTATTGATTAGTAATTTTGCGGGGCTGTCTCTGCGCAAGACAAAAACAGACAAGAAGGATGCCTTGATAATCGCTCAATTTCTGCTTTCCAACGAGAAGTCCCTCTCCGCGATAGCATTCTCACAGGATGCACAAGACCTTAAAGACCTCGCGAGAGAAAGAGAATCTCTGACAGTACTGATTGCCGGAATAAAGAACGATCTCAAGCGGCTGCTCCAGGGCACGTTTCCCGAGTTAGAAAAGCTCTGCGATCCGTGTGGGGAAACTATGTTGAATTTCCTCGTCCGGTTTCCTTCAGCGCGGTTGGTACGGACCGCGAAGAAGAGAGATATTGAGAAGGCACTTATCTGTCCCAATGAGAAACGAAAACGCGTTGCGGTTTCTGTTGACGACCTGATTGCAGCCGCAAAGACTTCTGTTGCATCACTCAGTGCCGCTAAGGAACTCATACTTTCAGAGAAGGTATCGACACTTCTCTATCTTCAGGGTAAGAAGGAGAGGATGACCGACGTACTTATAGAGACTTGTGAATCATTGAGGATCGAGGAACTGGATATCATCAGATCCGTTGATGGCGTCAATAATATCACGGGCTCGACTTTCCTTGCAGAACTTGGAGACATCAATAATTTCACTTCATACAAGCATGTCATTGCGTTTGCCGGATTGGATCCTTCAATCCATCAATCGGGACAATATGAAGGACACAGTACGATCTCAAAGCGTGGGAATCGCCATCTAAGAAGAGTTATTTTTCTAATGACACTCTGTGCCGTAAGAAGCAAGAATACCTTCAGAGAGTATTTTCTCAGGAGGAAACAAGAGGGCCTTCCTCCCAAAAAGGCTATCCTTGCAACCGCACATAAACTCATCAGGGTCATTTTCGCAATGCTTTCGAATAAGACTCTCTTCAGAAAGGAGGTGGCTGCCCAATAGTTGACTGATAACCATCACCGCGGCAAGTTCTCCGATTGTGTTTGTTTCCGGTAAAATGTGTTTAAAATCGTTAGCGTGTTTCATCCCATACTCTTCACGGACCAGTTCACGACGACCAGAGCTTGAAGCTCTAATGCAATTTGTTAGGCAATGGGATACTATTTGATATAATAAAACAAACCAACCACAAACTATGTGTATCAATCTAAACAGTCATCAGCCTTGCTATGGATGTATGCACATGGCAATACGAAAGATGAGAAAAGGAGAGGGTATGATTAAAAAGATTCTTGTTCCTACAGACGGTTCAGAGACTGCGAATAAAGCCATCGAGTACGCGATAGAACTTGCAAGGCAGTTAGGTGCGACAATAATATTCATGAGTGTTGTGGAGAATAGTTTATTGATCCCTCAGATCATTCCTTCTGTTGCAACGCCAACCCATCTTCTGGAACCGATTGAGGATTATTTAAGGCAGACTGCTGAAGCCTATACCGACGAGGCCGAAAGATTATGCCAAAAAAGTGAAATTCAGCATACGAAGATTATCAGGTCTGGACATCCGGTGGAGGAAATTATCAAGGAGGCGATAAAATCAGAAGTCGATTTAATTGTAATCGGGGCACACGGCAAAAGCGCTTTGAAAGCGGCTCTTCTTGGAAGCATTACCTTCGGGATTATAAATAAAGAGACAAAGGTCCCTGTACTTATAGTAAGAAAGTGACACATGAAATAAAATATCACACTGGTTCTGAGCATTATCATTTCTTTTGAATATTACGCCCGTTGTAGAACACTTTCCATACGTTGGACTCTTTATCCTCCTTATCCTGGGAGCGATCGGTTTACCATTCCCTGAAGACACCACTCTCATCCTGTGCGGGTTCTTAATCTCCACTGAAGTTTTGAAGCCCCTTCCCGCATTGTTTGTTGTCTATTCAGGACTGTTGACTACGGATTTCTTGCTTTATAGTATCGGGAAAAAATATGGCCATAATATTGTCCAACATAAATATTTCCAAAAAATTATATCTCCTGCGAGGCTCGTAAAACTGGAAAATAGATTTCATAAGGGAGAGATACTTTTTATCCTGCTCGGGAGACATCTTGTCGGACTCAGGGCTCAGATATTTATTGTGTCAGGTGTTATGAGAATGGATCCTTTGAAATTTCTACTTACAGATGCTTTTTCTTCACTTTTTACGATTACTCTTATGGTTGGAGCAGGATATGTCGGTGGCAACAGTTTGCAGGTTATTAAAAAAGATATTACAAAGGTTGAGCATATCGCAATCTTGCTTTCAGTCTTTCTGATTGTCATATTCATGTTTTATAAGTTTTATAGGTACAGGCATGATAAAGATTTTAGAGCCAAGACATGATATATGTACATTTATAATTGGGGTAGATTTATTATGACGGACATCAAACAACAAAATCAGCTATTTCTTCGACGCTTGCGAGGCCTCTATTTCGAGTTCGTCACGAGACTTTGGCAGCTTATTTTCGGGAATACGAAGTGCTTATTCTCCTCCTCGTATGCGCAGGTGATCTCGCATATAAGACCGGTCGCCCATTATGTGTAATAATGGGCCATGCGCCGCAAATTCCACGATGCTGATAGAGGCCACTGGCATGCTAATGCGATCGCGAAAACGCCCCACGTCAATGCCTAATAGTGAGCACAACATAATGCGGGTCGTGGCCTTATGAGAAACGACAAGGACATTTCCTGTAGAGTAAGTTTTCTCAATTTCCTCAAGCAAAAGTGAACTGCGCCGAGCGATATCAATGCCTTTTTGTCCTCCGGTGGGAGCATTCCATCCTGGATCAGTTAACCAGCGGACATAGTCATCATGAAACTCGCGATTAACATCTTCGGGAGTCTTACCCTCCCATTGACCAAAAGCAATTTCTTTCAACCCTTCTTTGAGGTGCATTTGTATTCCCGCCGCCTCGCAAAGAGGTTTGGCCGTGGCTACGGCACGGCGTAGCGGACTGGAAAAAACAGCGACCCACGGAAGAGATTTATAAGCATCGGCAAAATCCTCTGCCATCTGATAACCTGCCGGGGTCAAGTCTGGGTCGAGAGTCCCGCAGTAACCTCCTGTTTGGCTGGCAGTGGTTTCCCCATGTCGCAGAAAATAGATGATTAAACTCATAATTTAAGTCCTCCTCTTTGCTTTAATCGCACGACGTCTACCCAATCAGGTAACAACCTTTGCTTGGTTTGCCCGCGAGTCCACATTATTTTCCGCCTCGGTTCTGTACTGGCCAAGGTGTGCAGCACTGCTGAACCTGGCTTGATGATACAGAGCCTGGTGCGCTGCAGCTGGATTTGTCTGCTGACCCCTCCATCTTTCATCTTTCCGAATATCCCGCTCCGCCTGATCCCAGTCCTGAACTGCTCGACCGTCCTGACGGCCTCGTTGCTAGTAGAGTTCATAGGCCCGTATGGCGCTGCGGTGTAAGATCGAGCGGCTTCTTGGCCAATAGGGGCGCGGCAGTTGGATCGAACACCCGATACGCAAGCAGTTTCAACCGATCATTCACGAGGAACCACACCAGCGCATAGCCCCAAACGGACAGCGCCCAACCCCAGCTGAGGGGTGTCATAAACAGCCCATAAACCGCTATCAACGTCGCTAGGATTTGCGTCCCGAGCACTGCCACCCATAAAATCCGCGCTGGCCGATGAGACCAGAACGGGCCGCGTGTGCGCGTTAGAAAGATCGTCAGATGTCCGGCCACGGACAGCTTCAAATACATCAGCGTCTGGATGTGCGCACGGTCGAGGTGAAAGACACGCTCACCGAGATAAAACAGGCCGAAGGCAGAGACGACCCCGATGACGCCCAGTACCGTGGCGACCCCCAGCACCATGCGCATATTCCATGCCTCGGGCTTGTCCTTGTACTGAACGTTGTCGTACGCAATGGACAGAATCGCCCCGTCGTTGAGCAACGCCAGCATCACGATCATCACTGCTGTCAACGGATAAAAGTTAAACACCAGGATCGCCAGCGTCATGAACAACAGCACGCGCAGCGTTTCGGCGATGCGGTATATGGCATAGCTGTTCATCCGCTGGAAGATTTTTCGGCTCTCCTTGATAGCGTCTATGATCACCGACAGGCCAGGCGTCATCAGCACAATGGACGCCGCCGCGCGCGCCGCGTCCGTCGCGCTCGAAACGGCGATGCCACAGTCAGCCTTCTTCAGCGGGGGGGCGTCATTCACCCCGTCGCCCGTCATGCCGACAATGTGGCCGCTTTGCTGCAGGACGTCTACAATGTGGAACTTATGTTCGGGAAACACCTGGGCGAAGCCGTCCGCTTTCTCGATGGACTCCGCCAACTGCGCCGTCTCGTGATGCTTCGTGTCGCCGAAGACGCTGGCATCGAGGATATTTGTACCCATCCCCAATTTTCCAGCGGTTTCCCGTGCGATGGCCAGTGCATCGCCCGTAACCATCTTAACGTTCACGCCCATCTGGCGCGCAGTAGCGATGGTTGTCTTGGCATCTTCCCGTGGCGGATCGAACAGGGGCAACACGCCTAGAAACTGCCATTGGCCTTGCGCGTCCGTCCGCGCCACACCCACCGAGCGGAATCCGCGCACCGCAAATTCGTTTACGGCCTTCTCGACGGCGGGCTTTACCTCACCGGCGTTGTCTGACAATTCCAAGATCACCTGCGGCGCGCCCTTGGTCACCTTGAACTCCTTTCCGTCCGTGCCCTTGACGGTGGCTTCGGTGCGCTTATGCACCGGGTCGAACGGCTGGAAATGAACCACCTGGTAGCCATTCAAGGCCTGATCATTTTTCAGGCCGCCCAGCACGGCCAGGTCAATGGTGTCCTTATTGTCCGTGCGCGACGCCAGCGCGGCGTTGAGAATGACTTGATCGGCAGGGATGCCGTTCACGCTGAACGGATCGCCCAGCGTCAGCTTGTTCTGCGTCAGGGTGCCGGTCTTGTCCGCGCACAGTATGTCTACGCCCGCCAATTCCTCGATGGCTGCCAACCGGGTCACAATCGCCTTTTTTTTGGCCAGCAGGCGCGCGCCGACCGCCATGGTTACGGACAGCACCGTCGGCATCGCAACGGGAATCGCGGCCACGGTCAAGACCAATGCGAACTGAAGCGTGGTAAGGATCGGGTCACCGCGGAAGATTGCGACGCCCAGAATCAATACCACCAGGGTCACTGCGAGGATGATCAGGTAATTGCCGATCTTCAACACTGCGCGTTGAAAGTGGCTCGGTGTCTGCGCCTCCTGCACCAGTTGCGCTGTCTTGCCGAAGTAAGTGTTCTGGCCCGTGGCGTACACGAGCGCGTCGATTTCGCCCTGACGGATGATCGAACCGGAAAACACAGCCTCGCCAGGTTTGCGCGTGGCGGGTAACGACTCTCCCGTCAGCGCGGACTGATCTACCTCAACAGGATCGCCCTCCAGCAAGCGCGCATCCGCCGGCACGATGTCGCCCAGACGCATGTGGATGACGTCGCCCGGCACAAGCTCACGCGCCTCCTGGGTCGTCCACTTCCCATCACGTTTCACTTGGGCCTTGATCGCCAGCTTGGCCTTCAGCGCGGCGATGGCGTTGCCCGCCTGGTGTTCTTCCCAGAATCCAACCACGGCATTAGCCAGGAGCAGAACAAGGATGATGGCAAAGTCCGGCCAATGCCGGGCTACCGCCGAAAGGATCACGGCCACTTCGATCATCCACGGGATGGGACCCCAAAAATAGGTGAGAAATTTAAGCAACAGATTGGTCTTCTTTTCTTCAATCTCGTTAGGCCCATATTGGCTCAGACGTTTCTGCGCCTCGTCTTGACTTAAGCCGTCCGGCGACGACCCCAACTTTGTCTGCAGTTCCGGCATAGGAAGGGATTTTAGATCGTCCTTCGCGGTGGGCTTAGATTCCGGCTTCGGTTCGGGTTTATTTTTGCTTACGTGTTCCTTCATAGTGGGCCTCCTTAGCTCTTTCGCGAAGAGCGCGTATATTTTTCGTAACATCTCCCTTAAATACAGCGCTTCCGGCTATAAGATGGGTAGCTCCGGCCTTTACGACCAGCGGTATAGTATTATTATTTATTCCACCATCCACTCCTACATTTATATCAAGGCCTTTTTGATATAACATTGTTTTAACAGCCGCTACTTTTTTTTCTGACCCCCTTATAAATGTCTGTCCGCCGAAGCCCGGTTCAACGGTCATGATCAAGATCATATTCACCTTATCAATGATATCTTTAATGGTATCGAGCGGCGTTTTCGGCCGTAGTGATATCCCGGCTTTCATTTTCAGGCCCTTTATCATCTCCACGGCCTTTCTGAAATTCCGGCACGCTTCCTGATGTATAATTATGCAATCAGAACCGGCTCGTTTAAAATCCGCCACATATCGTTTCGGATGATCAATCATGAGATGCGTCTGAAGATAAAGGTCGGTATATTTTCTTATCGCTTTTATTACTACGGGGCCGATAGAGATGTTCGGCACAAAATGCCCGTCCATTACATCCAGATGCAGGCGCGAACATCCAGCCCTTTCTACTTTTTTGATCTCTTTGCCGAGATTTGTAAAATCGGCCGATAGTATTGACGGAACTACCTCTATTCTTTGCGTAAAATACTTTTCTTCCTTTCCAATCGCATACTGTTGTTGTGGTTGTTTTTCGGTCATGGTTTTATCGCTTATGCACCAGTTTCTTGGACCTTCTATAGCGCCGGATCAAGCTGTTGGTTGAGCTATCGTGCTTGAGTTGGCACTTTGCTCCTGTCTCAAGTTCGGGAATGATGCGTGCGGCAAGCGCCTTCCCCAGTTCGACCCCCCACTGATCAAACGAATCAATCTGCCAGATGGCGCCTTGAATGAAAACGCTGTGTTCGTATAGTGCTACAAGCTTACCTAGCGCCTCCGGTGTCAAGCGCTCCAAACAAATCGTACTGGATGGACGATTACCCTCAAAGATCCGGTGCGGCAGAAGCCATTCTGGTGTACTCTCAGCCCGGAGCTCCTGAGGCGTTTTTCCAAAAGCCAGCGCCTCTGCCTGGGCAAAAACATTAGCCAAGAGCAAGTCGTGGTGACGGCCAATAGGATTAAGAGGTTGCATAAACGCGATAAAGTCACAAGGGATGAGCTTAGTCCCCTGATGAATTAATTGGTAGAAGGAGTGCTGGCCATTGGTGCCCGGCTCTCCCCAGTAGATCGAACCGGTTTGGTAAGCGACCTCCGCCCCATCAAGCGTAACGTGCTTACCATTGCTCTCCATTGTCAACTGCTGGAGGTAAGCCGGGAAGCGCTTCAAGTACTGCTCATACGGCAGAACCGCAATGGTCTGTGTATCAAAAAAGTTGTTATACCAAATACCTAGGAGTTCCATGAGCACCGGCAAGTTGCGCTCGAAAGGGGCAGTGCGGAAATGCTCGTCCATCTGGTGGAAACCATCGAGCATCGCACGGAAATCTTTGGGGCCAATGGCAATCATCGTAGAAAGACCAATCGCCGAATCCATTGAGTATCGTCCGCCGACCCAATCCCAAAACTCGAACATATTTGCAGTGTCGATGCCGAAATTAGCCACTGCCCCAACGTTGGTCGAGACCGCGACGAAATGCCTGGCAACAGCAGCGGGATCTTTTAAAGTCTGGAGGACCCAGTCGCGGGCCGTGTGCGCATTGGTCATCGTCTCCAGGGTCGTAAAGGTCTTGGACGAGATGATAAACAGCGTCTCCTCCGCATCGAGGTCGCGAGTGGCCTCGGCGAAGTCAGTGCCGTCGATGTTGGAGACGAAGCGGAAAGTCAGGTTGCGCTGGCTGTAATGCCGTAATGCCTCGTACACCATCACTGGCCCAAGGTCAGACCCACCGATGCCAATATTGATGATGTTGCGGATCGACTTACCGGTGTGGCCCTTCCATTCCCCGCTGCGCACACGGGTGGAAAAGTCAGTCATTTTGTCGAGCACGGCGTGGACCTGAGGCACGACGTCTTCGCCGTCCACGACGATGGATTGCCCTTTGGGGTCGCGCAGGGCCACGTGCAGGACGGCCCGCTTCTCCGTGACGTTGATCTTCTCACCCCGGAACATGGCATCGATGCGAGCCCGCAGGCCAGACTCCTCCGTCAATTGCAAAAGGAGCCTGAGTGTCTCGTCGGTGATGCGGTGCTTCGAATAGTCAAAGTATATGCCGACAGCCTCAGCTGTCATGCGCTCTCCGCGCTTTGGATCGTCCGCGAAGAGCTTACGAAGATGCGACTCCCGGACTTTCGGGTAATGTGCTTCGAGGGCCTGCCAGGCCGCGAGTTTCGCAAGTTGCGGGATACTTGTTGTCATGCTTTTGTCCTTTCCATCGCAGCATTGTATTCGCCACGGCGCGCAGCCCGGTTGCATTTGGCTCGATGATACAAAGCTTGCTGTGCCGCTAGCACATAGGCCTCCTCGCCTTGCCAAATCTCCAAAGCCGGTTGCTGGATAGCGCGGGCAAATGAAAACGCCAACGCCCAGGGCAGTCGCGACTTGAATCTGACATTCATGGCATTCAAACGGGCCGAGGCCAGTTCGCCGGATTGCCCGCCCGACAAGAACGCAATCCCCGGAACGGCAGCGGGAACGGTGCGCAAAAGACACGTCACCGTGGCGTCAGCCACCTCGTCCACCTCTTCTTGCTTGGGGCAAGTTAATCCCGGAAGCACCATGTTGGGCTTCAGGATTATACCCTCCAGCACCACCCGTTGTGTGTAAAGCTGGTTGAAAACCGTTCGCAGCACTTTCTCCGTTACCTCGCGGCATCGCCCCAGGGTATGCTCGCCGTCCATGAGCACTTCCGGCTCGACGACTGGTACAAGTCCGGCTTCTTGGCACAACGCGGCATAGCGAGCCAACGCCTGTGCGTTAGCCTCGATGCACCCCCCGCTGGGAATGCCAGCGCCCACGGTAATCACCGCGCGCCACTTGGCAAAGCGGGCGCCCATTTGAAAATATTCCTTGAAACGGTCGCGCAATCCGTCCAGACCTTCGGTTATTTTCTCTCCGGGATGACCTGCCATGTCCTTTGCACCGGTGTCAACTTTGATGCCGCGAATGATTCCCGCATCGGTGATTACTTTAACAAAGGGAGTGCCATCTTTCTTCTGCTGGCGGATCGTCTCGTCGTAGAGGATCACGCCACTAATGTACTCGTAGAGACCAGGCGTGGTCACAATCAACTCCCGATAGGCGCGCCGGGCCTCCTCGGTCTGGGGTATGCCCAACCTGGCAAATCGTTTGTTGCAGGTTGTATTACTTTCATCCATCGCCAGCAGGCCCTTGTCGCCGGCAACCAGCGTCCTCGCAGTGGCTATTAGCTCTTGTGAATGCATCTCTGATGCCTCCAATTATTAATGGATCATGATCTGGCAGTGTCTCTGGAATATATACAAAAGTATTTTCCCCTATTAAGACTTCTTCTCTGTTTCCAATGCGGCCACTTTTGCAAGACGGCGCTTGAACCGCTCGTCCCCATTGAAATGGGCGCTCAGGAATATCTGGACCAAATCCCAGGATAGAGCATATCCGGTGACACGGCCGCCCAGACACATAACATTCATGTCGTCGTCCTCTACCCCCTGATGTGCGGAAAAGGAATCTGTAATCAACGCCGCGCGCACGCTGGGCACCTTGTTGGCTACAACGCAAGCACCTACCCCGCTGCCGCAGATGGCCAGGCCCCGGGTGACCTCACCCCTTGCCACCGCCCTTGCCAAGGGCACCACAAAGTCCGGATAGTCATCTCCTATAACCAACCCAAGGGCGCCAAAGTCCGCCACCTCATGACCGGCGGCCTTTAGGGCCGCAGTCAGTTGCACTTTCAAATCAAACCCGCCATGGTCTCCAGCTATACCAATGCGCATTATTTTCCTCCTCGCTCAGTGTTTCCTCTTTCTACACTCTGCCCTGACTCCACTTCCAGTTCCGGATTTCCGGCATGTCTTGGCCGTGCTTGTTGATATATTGCTTGTGCTCGATGAGCTTGTCCTGTACCAGCTGTTTTAGGTAGGCCCCCTTAGCGCCCAACTGTGGTAGCCGGTCAACCACGTCTTGAACCAGGTGGAACCGGTCCAGGTCGTTCTGCACCCTTACATCAAAGGCAGTCGTGATCGTGCCCTCTTCCTTGTAGCCTCGGACATGCAGGTTGCGGTTGGTCCGGCGGTAGGTCAGGCGGTGGATCAGCCAAGGGTATCCATGGAAGCCAAAGATGATGTGCTTGTCTTTCGTGAAGAGCGAGTCGTAATCAGTGTCGGGTAGCCCGTGCGGGTGCTCTGTGTTGGGCTGGAGCTTCATGAGATCGACGACATTGATCATTCGGATTTTCAGGTCGGGCAGATGCTCACGCAGAATAGAAACAGCGGCCAAGATCTCCAGCGTGGGCGTATCTCCGCAACAGGCCATTACCACATCCGGCTCGGTGCCCTGGTCGTTGCTGGCCCATTGCCAGATGCCAAGTCCTTCCGTGCAATGTACGACTGCGGCATCCATGGTCAGCCATTGGGGCAGCGCGTGCTTTCCCGCGACTACCACGTTTACATAGTGTTGGCTGCGCAGGCAGTGATCAAAGACGGACAACAGGCAGTTGGCATCGGGCGGAAGGTAAACGCGCACGATATCGGCTTTCTTGTTGATGACGTGGTCTAGGAAACCGGGATCCTGGTGGGTGAACCCGTTGTGATCCTGCTGCCAGACGTGGGAGGCAAGTAGATAGTTCAAAGAGGCGATCTTCCGCCGCCACGGCAATTCAGCGGTGACTTTCAGCCATTTGGCGTGCTGGTTGAACATCGAATCAATGATGTGAATAAACGCTTCGTAGCAGTTAAACAATCCGTGCCTTCCGGTCAGCAGATATCCTTCCAACCAACCTTCGGACTGGTGCTCGCTGAGCATCGAGTCCAGCACGCGTCCAGCGGGCGCAAGGAATTCATCATTTTCTACTGTTCGAGCGTTCCACTGACGATTGGTTGTTTCAAAGACCGCGCCCAGGAGATTCGAGAGTGTCTCATCGGGACCGAAGATCCGAAAATTGCGCTGATCTTGATTTAGCTTGGACACGTCACGCAGGAAATTACCCAACACAAGGGTATCTTGGCCGTCAACGGCGCCGGGCGAAGGCACCTTCACCGCATGGATACGGAAGTCGGGCATGCGCAGGTCGCGCAGTAGAATTCCGCCATTGGTGTGCGGATTGGCACCCATGCGCCGATCGCCCTTCGGCGCCAGCTCTGCCAATTCCGACATAAATCGGCCATCCTCATCGAACAGTTCTTCTGCCTTGTAGCTCTTCATCCAGCTTTCAAGCTGCTTGAGATGATCGGGATGCTCGGAATCCACCAGAAGCGGCACCTGGTGCGCCCGGAACGTGCCCTCAACTTGCAGACCATCGACGACTTTCGGTCCCGTCCAGCCCTTGGGTGACCTCAAGACGATCATTGGCCAGCGCGGCCGGGTGGCATCTTTCTTGTTCCGCGCATTGCTTTGGATTTGCCGGATCTCCTCAATAGCCTTTTCCAAAATGGCGGCCATGAGTTGATGCATCTTCTCCGGGTCATCGCCTTCCACAAAGTAGGGTGTCCAGCCGCAGCCTCGCAGAAATTGCTCCAATTCCTCATGCTCGATGCGGGCCAGTACGGTCGGGTTGCTGATCTTGAATCCATTAAGGTGCAGAATCGGCAGCACAACTCCGTCGGTAATTGGATTGAGAAACTTATTGGAGTGCCATGCAGTCGCCAGGGGGCCTGTTTCCGCTTCGCCATCGCCGACGACGCAGGCGACGATCAGATCGGGATTGTCGAAGGCGGCCCCGAAGGCATGGCTGAGCGAGTACCCCAGTTCGCCACCTTCGTGAATCGAGCCAGGCGTGGTCGGCGCAACATGACTGGAAATCCCACCCGGGAACGAGAACTGCGTGAACAGCTTCTTGAGTCCGGCCTCATCCTGGCTGATGTTCGGATAGACCTCACTGTAGGTGCCCTCGAGGTAAATGTGAGCCACCAGCGCCGGGCCGCCGTGACCGGGACCAGCGATGTAGAACATATCCAGGTCATACTTTTTAATGACCCGGTTCAAATGCACGTAGATGAAGTTCTGCCCCGGTGTTGTTCCCCAGTGTCCGACCACCAGCGGCTTCACATGAGATAGTTTCAGCGGCTGCTTCAATAGCGGATTGTCGTAGAGATAAATCTGGCCGACCGACAGGTAGTTAGCGGCGCGCCAATACGCGTTCATCTTTCGCAGCAGGTCGGGCGGTAACGGCTTGTCCGTATTGTTCTTTTTCTCCGTATCCACGGCGACGTTTTTCTTGCCCTCTTTTTTCACCTTCATAACAATGCTCCTTTCAGACACCTTTATTATTTTCGCGATTATGTTCCTTTTTAATTGTAAGACCCAAGACGCAGCAGACCGTGTTGGCGATCATCCATTCCTCGTCTGTGCGAATGATGCGAACCGCGGCCCGGCTGGCCTCCGTCGAAATAACGCCCTCATTCGCGGCGTTTCGCTTTTCTTCGATTTCGATTCCAAGGAATCCCAGCCCATCGCAAATCCTGGCGCGGACCGTGGGCGCATTCTCTCCGATGCCACCAGCGAACACAAGTGTTTCCATTCCGCCCAACGCCGCCGCGAAGCCGCCGATCCATTTCTTGACCTGGTAGCAAAACAGCGCGATCGCTTCAGCCGCCCGCACGTCATGCGTTTCACGGTCGAGCAAGTCACGCATGTCGGAACTGGTCTCCGACACGCCGAGCAGCCCGGACTGGAAATTGACCATCTCATTGAATCGTTTTGCATCAAGGCCCTCGGTGCGCGCCAGATACCAAAGCAGTCCGGGATCGAGATCGCCTGAGCGGGTGCTCATCGGCACCCCGGCCGTTGGGGTGAAACTCATGCTTGTGTCCACGGATTTGCCGTCACGCACCGCCGCCAAGCTCGCGCCATTGCCGAGATGGGCGAGGATGACCCGGCCTTGTGCCGCTTCCGTTCCGGCCAGGCGAGCCAGTTCTTCCATCAGATACGAGTATGACAAGCCGTGAAAGCCATACCGCCGTACCCCCTGCGCTTCGTAGCGGCGCGGTATCGGCAACAGCTGGGCTACACGCGGCAGGTCATGGTGAAACGCCGTGTCGAAACACGCCACTTGCGGCAGGTCAGGAAATCGGCGATGAAACGCCTCGGTCAAAAGGATCTCCTCTGGCAGATGCTCGGGATCAAATGGACTGAGCCGGTGCAGTTCCTCAATCATTTCCGCAGTGATTCGCTGCGGCTTGCTATACCTCGGTCCGCCATGCACTACGCGATGCCCCACCGCGGTCAATGCATCATGACTGCTGCGTTCCTCGATCCAATCCATTAGAGTGCCTACCGCCACCGTGTGATCCGGCGCCGTCACTAACCGCGAAAAGTTGTCCGCCTGGTCTAAGCCCTTCACTATCAAGGTGGCCTCCGGCAGTCCAATCCGCTCAATCCCACCCTCCAGAATCCGTCGGAGCGAGTCACCGGCCTCGAACAGCGCGAACTTGATGCTCGACGAGCCGCCATTGATCGTCAGGATGCGTGGGTTAGCTGATTTCATGGATGACTCCTTCGTCATTGTGCAATCCGAACGAAGCCAGTTTCGCGCACGTAGACTTGTAATCCGCGTGAAGAATGCTTCGAATGCCCAAACCTTCCGCGATCTGGACAAACATCGGGGTGTTGTCGATATAGACTACCTGCCGGGTTGGCACCTGGGCAATGTCTATCGCAAACCGGAAGATGTCCGATGACCGGGATAATGAAAAACAGTCTCGGCCCCTTCAGGGAACAGACCTTGCCTAACCACAATATCACCACCCTGTCCAACTGATCCGCAACCTTAATTGCGAGAGAGACAACGATGGCGATAACAAAGGCACTAACTCTAATCCACACGTTCTCCATGTTGGCTGTAACTCCATTCGAGTACCTCCCTAATTTAGGCACCTGAATTTGATGCCCAAGACTTGTTTTTTCTAATCTTGCTTGTCAATTCGACATCCTCCATTCGAAATTCAATTACCGCTGCCACAGGATCCGTGCAGCTTCCAGGGGAACCGCGATACCGTCGCAGCGCGGTATTGCTCGCACCGTATAGTCTGTCGCCGAGCGGGCTGCAGACACAGCCACGCTATAAACATAGTCGCGCGACGCGCCCGACGGTTGTTGGGCGAGCTTCAGCTCCTGCCGCACCGAACCGCCACCGTTAACGCCATCGGCATAAAGCTCTACACGCACCGCCTTGGGGTCGAGGTCATTGAGATAGATCTGAACCTCAAATACATGCTGCTTCCCGTTAGTCTTGATTTTCACTTCGCCGAAGTGGAGTGCGTCCCATTTTTGCTCCACCATATGCCGCCACTCAACCACCTCTCTCCCCACGGCCCCTTTACTTGCAGCCCGTTTGCAATAGGCTATAGCAGCCGGGAGGTAGTGTTGCTCAGTGTATTCGCGCACCGCGCGGTTGGCGGAGAAGCGCGGTGTCAATCGTGCCATGCTTTCACGCATTCGCGCCACCCAGACGGTGGGGATGCCCTTCTTGTCGCGAGTATAGAACTCGGGGATTACCTTGCGTTCGAGCAGGTCATAGAGTGCCTCTGCTTCGATAGCATCCCAGGCCGGATCGTCGCCATGTTCTTGGCCGTCTCCCATTGCCCATCCTACTTCAGTCGTGTAGGCTTCCGCCCACCAGCCATCCAACTCCGACAGATTGATGCCGCCGTTGACAAGAACCTTCATCCCGCTGGTACCGCAGGCCTCCCAGGGCCGTCGCGGTGTGTTGATCCAGACATCTACCCCCTGCACCAGATGCTCCGTCAAAAGCATGTCGTAATCACTGAGGAAAATCACATGGGGGCGCGCCTCGGGCCGCCGGATAAAATGGGTCCATTCCTGAATCAGGGCCTGCCCCGCCTGGTCCGCCGGATGGGCCTTGCCGGCAAGGATAAGTTGCACCGGGTGCTCTGGATTGGTTAACAAGTGAAGCAGTCGATCCGGATCGTGCAATAAGAGATTTGGTCTCTTGTAGGTTGCGAAGCGGCGCGCAAAACCCAGCGTCAACGCATTGGGATCAAGCAGGTGCTTCGCACCGTTAACCGCCTCGGGTGAAGCACCGGAGGCGGCCAGTTGCCCGGACAAGCGTTCGCGGGCGTATTCAACGAGAGACTTGCAGGTGGCAATGCGAAATTCCCAGAGCCTGGCATCAGCGATGCGGCAAATATCCTGCTCCAGGGTTTCTGTTGTCCCCAGCCAGCGATCTTTACCACAGGCTTCCGTCCACAAATCGTCAGATTCTGCAGAGTCCCAGCTCGGCATGTGAACTCCGTTGGTCACATGTCCGACTGGCACTTCGTCTTGCGGCCAGTGCGGAAAAAGAGGCTCAAAGAGTTGCCGGCTCACCTTCCCATGCAAACGACTCACGCCATTCACCGCCCCGCTTCCGCGGATCGCCAGATTGGCCATGTTGAAACTTTCCGACGAGTCATTCGGGTTCTGGTGGCCCAGAGCCAGCAAATCGTGGAGCGTGATATCGAGTTTCTGCTCTGCGTAAGCACCGAGGTATTGTTCGATGAGGGCGGGAGCAAAGCGGTCAAAGCCGGCGGCCACCGCTGTGTGCGTGGTGAAGAGGTTACCCGCTCGTGTCACGGCCAGCGCGACTTCGAAGGGCTGCCCTGTATCATTCATGAAACTCCGTGCTCGTTCCAAAATGGCGAAGGCGGCATGTCCTTCATTCAGGTGACAGACTTCCGGCTGCATACCGAGTGCGCAGAGCAAGCGCCACCCGCCAATCCCAAGCATCATCTCTTGTTTCAGCCGCAACTCCGGTCCGCCTCCGTATAGCTCGCTAGTAATGCCTCGGTGAGCGGGTAGGTTCGCAGGGTCATTGCTGTCGAGCAGGTAAAGCTGGACTCTGCCAACCTGGACCTGCCAGGCACGCAGCCAGACCGGGTAACCGGGCAAATCGAGCTTCAGCCGCAACCACTCCCCGTTCGCTTCGCGCAACGGCGTGATGGGCAATTGCCCGGGATCGTTGTACGGAAAAAGGGCCTGTTGCGCTCCATCTTTGTCGATTACCTGGCGGAAATAGCCTTGTTGGTAAAGCAGTCCTACACCGACCACTGGCACACCCAGATCACTGGCTGCTTTGAGCTGATCGCCGGCCACATTGCCCAGCCCCCCTGAGTAGATGGGCAGAGCCTCGCTCAGCATGAATTCCATGCTGAAATACGCGACACGGGTAAGAGGTGACTTGGGATGATTTTGCTGAAACCACGCAGGGGCTTTCGCCTCCTGACGCCTAGCTCGCACAAGTGCATCGACCTTCTTGCGGAAGGCTGGATCTGCTGACACGCGCTGGAGTTTCTCCCTTGAGACAGTCTGTAAGACGACCCAGGGGTTTTGAGTTAACTCCCAAAGCTCGGGATCAAGCCGCCGCCACACTTCGTCGGTAGCATGGTTCCATGACCAGCGCATATCCAGGGCAAGCTCCGCGAGGGAATCGAATCCTTCGATGTCCATAGGTAAAATACTGTAGATCGGCTTGCTGATAAGTGTTTCTTTGCTCATAGGTTCTCCTTCACATTTTTATTGCTTGCAAGCCCTGACCGCTGTGGCGCCGCAGCCAAAGCATCGTTGACTATTGTTTGCGCTTCCTCTAGGATGCGGCGCAGATGATCTGATCCACGGAAGCTCTCCGCATAGATCTTGTAGATGTCTTCCGTCCCTGACGGACGCGCTGCGAACCAGCCGCTCTCCGCTATTACTTTCAACCCGCCGATGGGAGCGCCGTTGCCCGGCGCGTGAGTGAGGACAGCCTGGATTCTTTCGCCCGCCAGCTCGGTGAACTTAACCTGCTGGGGTGAGAGTTTCGCCAATAGTTCCTTTTGATCCGGAGTGGCCGGCGCCTCAACGCGGTCGTAGGCAGACTCACCGAGATCGCGGGTGAGTTCGTGGTAGATTTCTCCGGGATCTCGGTCCATCCGGGCCGTAATCTCCGCCGCGAGCAAAGCTGGGACGATCCCGTCTTTGTCCGTCGTCCAAACGCTGCCATCCAGACGAACAAACGATGCGCCTGCACTCTCTTCCCCGCCGAAGCCAAGCGAGCCGTCGAGCAGGCCATCCACAAACCATTTGAAGCCGACCGGCACTTCGTAGAGCTTCCGCCCCAACTTCGCGGTGACGCGGTCAATCATCTGGCTGCTTACCACTGTCTTGCCAACAGCCGTTTCCATGCGCCATTTCGGTCGGTGTTGGAAGAGATAGAAGATGGCGACCGCAAGGTAGTGGTTGGGTGGCAGCAGTCCTGCGCTCCGGGTAACAATCCCGTGGCGGTCGTGGTCGGTATCGCAGGCGAATGCGATCTTGAAGCGATCCTTCAGGCCGATTAACCTCTGCATCGCATAGGGTGAGGATGGGTCCATGCGGATCTGGCCGTCCCAATCCACAGTCATAAAACGAAAGGTCGGGTCGACGGCCTCGTTCACAACCGTGAGGTTCAACCCGTAGCACTCGGCAATCGGTGCCCAGTAATGAACTCCGGCTCCACCGAGCGGATCCACCCCCAGGCTGATCTTCGCGCCGCGAATAGCGTCCATGTCGATTATATTGCCGAGGTCGCTAATATAGGCATTAAGGTAGTCATGCCGGTGCGTCGTGGAGGCGCTAAAAGCCTTCTCGATAGGAATCTTTTTCACACCCAGAAGGCCGTTCTCGAGAAACTCGTTTGCCTTCGCTTCGATCCAATCGGTGACGGCGTGTTCCGCCGGTCCGCCGTTGGGCGGGTTGTACTTGAAACCACCGTCATTTGGAGGATTGTGTGAGGGCGTGATTACGATGCCGTCGGCGAGTCCTTTTTTGCGTCCGCGATTGTAAGTGAGAATCGCGTGGGAGATAACAGGCGTTGGTGTATATTCATCTTTCTCCGCGATCATGATATCCACCCCGTTGGCCGCCAGCACCTCCAGCGCACTAGCACGAGCTGGCACCGAAAGCGCGTGCGTGTCCATACCGAGAAACAGTGGGCCATCGATCTTATGCTGCTCCCGGTACAGGCAAATGGCCTGACTGATGGCGAGAATATGCCATTCGTTGAAAGCTTTCTGGAAGGCCGAGCCGCGATGCCCTGAGGTGCCGAAGGAAACCCGTTGCTCCGGCATCAAAGGGTCAGGCACCTCGGTATAATAGGCAGTGATCAGTTTAGGTACGTTAACCAGCATCGATGGTTCGGCCGGCTTTCCTGCAAAAGGACTCACTTTCATTGCCATATCTCCTCGATGCAATTTAAGCATCGCTCACCAGGATCGAAAGGCAGCAAGAGAAACCGTATGCTCAATCCACCTTTATATCAGGAGTATCGCAGATAAATGCTCTCAATATTCACCTTTCCCCGGTTCTTCTTTAATGAGTAGAATTGAACAGGGTGTCTTTCGAATGATCTCTTCCTTAATGCGACCGAAGAGGAAATGCTCCAGGCGCCATTCTGAATGGGCAAGCATAATAATCAGGTCGATCTTCTCTTCCTTTACAACTTTCAGAATCTCCTTTATCGGCTCTCCCTCTCTGAGCATTTCTTTTATCGACATACCTTTCTTCTTCTCCTGATTTATCACCGCATCCAGTTCCTCTTTTGCTTCTTTAATAATCCTTTTGTATTCTTCTTCCAGGGATGGTATGGGCAAATTCCATCCCGCGAGATCGAAACCGAAGGGGTGATAAACTACATGAAGAACATAAAGCTCCGTACCATATTTTTTAGATAGTGAAACTCCGTATTGAATTGCCTTTCTGCTGGATTTCGTCATACTGCTCACCACAAGTATTCGTTTTACATCTTCCATACTTTACCTCCTCATTAATAAGAGATTTATTAAAAACTAATCGGACCAATGCTTCTCTTCATCCTAAAAAAAGCAGTTAGAGATCATGCCACACCAGTTTGAGGGAGCAATTTCCCTGAATTTATGTTCAAAGGGCCGATGATTTTTCTAAAAGCATGCATTGCTACAATCCTCATCCGCTCAGCGATATTCAACTGCTCCGCAGTGGTCCTAATATCCCCGAGGAACAGTGATAGTCGTAACAATGCTCCCCGCACCTTTTCAGCCTTTGCATGAGGACTGGTAATAGTCAGAAAAGTCTGTCCCCCATGTTTTGTCTGTTTCGCAACTGCGTGTAACAGCAACGGTCTGCTCGTTATTGCCTCATGATGTTTATTTGGATTGGCCAGGCGCACAAACAGCGACCACCAGTTATATACAAGAGCTACCATGCGACTAATCATGCGGCATCGCTTCAAATCCTTTGTCGTATATCCGCCCCAGCCCCACTGATTCTTTAACTCGTCAAAGATATTTTCACTGTCTGCACGATCCCGGTAATGCTGTGCAATACTTGATACCTCATCAGAAAGAGAAGTCACCAGCACCGTGTACTCATACTTAGCCACTCCCCCTTGTGTCTCGATGAAACTCATCTCCATTTGATCTTTCCCTTTTTTCTGCAAAAGAATATCCCCAGGTATAGGTCGGCGCAGCACGATCACCCGGCGACTACGGCTCCACCCAAATAACTTCAGCTCTGACTCCATTCCATAGTATCCGGCACCGGCTTTTACCCATTCTTCCATCTCAAACATTCTCTCGATCAATCTTTTTACATTCTTCGTAATCCTCAGCTTTGTGACATAATGTATACTACGTTTTTCTGCCTCTGATAACACTCCCTCTACTCCAAACGCTATATCTCCACGGATGAAGGCCGGCCGATTATCCCGGGGAATACTCTCTACCAATTCCCATAATCCAGCCGTGCTGTGACTCGATGCGGTCTCATTGCCCGCCTTCACTTCTACCTTTAACGCTAATCGTGTGTTTGCCATAAAATAACTGTGGTAACTGTGTGAGGGCCGCCCAGGTTTCTTAGGATTATATCCCACAACTGCCCCCTCTTGTTTGCCATACAGACACTTTACCGTCGTGTCCGTATCAAGTATCCAGGAGGGGCCTGATACTGCCGATAATACAGGCATCGTGCAGCGTGCAAGCTCTGATTCAAGCCATTGTATCCCAGTCCCTTCTTCTATCTGCAATAAGGCCCGACGCGCCGCATCTTCACTGATTATCTTATCCATCCCCAATAACTCGGGATTCACTCCATCACTTCGTATCGCTGCGATATGTGCATATCGCTTATGTCCCGCAAGTATCGAAAGCATGAGAGTGCCTAACACGTTTCTCTTCTTCGGCGCATTCGGGCTGCTATAGGAGAGGGGACACTCTTTTACAAAGGAATCAAACAACCCGCTGACTTTCAGAAATTCTATGAAAAATGGCAACTGCCCCAATGGGGTAACAGCTGCATCAGGGTCCCATTCTACGTGTATCTTCCCCGCATATGTATCAATTCCTACTGAGTTGCTCCTTGCTATCGCACGCCGTTTTGCCTCACCCATTAGGTGAACCCTCCTGCCACTCTTTTTCCGTTTATTATTGCATGCTTCGCCCCTTATGTGTATCCCGTACCGCTTTTTTTAGGTTCATACATCCTCAAATTTCTCCTGGACAGTTACAAAAAAACAAAACAGTGAGGCGTCTTGTTATCGGATGATCGCGATGACGAGCAAATTATGAATGAATCCGCGAATCGTGTGACCGCTCACCAGCCCCAAACACACTAAGCACCACGAGTATCAAAAGGTCGTCCAAAGCATTCTTGCCTCCTTCCCGGCAACAAGAGTGCCTGCCTTGTGTTATGTCATTGATTAGAAAAGCACAATATGTACCAAGAGGCAACCCATTGAATTTAATGGAATCTTAGGACAGAAGAAACAAATCAAAGCAGGCAAGTTGTCTTATCGAAAGGGAGTTTTGACTAAAGCAGATTATAAGAATAATGCTCCTGTTTTTATTGATTTGCGAAATAATAACACGCTTTCTACGTTGCGGCTTGTACAACGAGTTTCTTCAAAAGCGTGGGCTTACTTCCTTCAGCACATTGTGGATGCAGGTCCACTATCCGTCTAAAGCCCTGATGATTTCTGCGAACCGCCCCGTGCGGACCCGCATGCGGGGGGGGTGGAAAGGGATGGCTAATTACCGTACCTTACCCGATTAGATTTGGATTCTCATTATTCATTGCCTTAGATTGGCTGGGTCAAGTGCCCGAGCTTATCGGTGAGTATAGTATTCTCCGAGTAGTCTACAGGGCAGGCAATAACAGATACCGTATTATCAGCCAGCGCCTTTTTGAGCGTAGGCAATAAATCATCAGCCGCTTGGATAGAGTAACCCTTAGCCCCGAAGCTTTCAGCGTACTTAACAAAATCAGGGTTGCCGAAGTCCACATGAGAGTGGCGATGAATCTCTATTTCCATTTTCCATTTGATCAGACCATAGCTGCCATCAACCCACACCAGGATCACAAACGGGATTTTCTCACGCAGGGCTGTTTCGATTTCCTGTGAGTTCATCAAAAAACTGCCGTCTCCCATAACCCCGAGTACCTTCCGATCAGGTCTGGCCAATTTTGTCCCGAGCGCCCCGGGTAAGGCAAAGGACATGGTTGCAAGCCCGTTGGAGATCAAGCAGGTATATGGACTGTAGGTGGGGTAGAGGCGAGCCATCCACATCTTGATGGCGCCGGTGTCGGCGAGAACGATGTCTTCTCGTCCCATAGCGGTGCGAATATCCGCTACCAGGCGCTGGGGTTTCACCGGAAAAGACGAGTCACTCCGCCCCCGCTCTAGTTCTGCGTGAAGCATGGAGCGGATTGATAGGTCCGTGGCGTTCAGCCCGAGCTTCGGAGAAGTCTCTGCTGCCAGCGCATCAAGGGCCGCGGGGATATCCCCCTCGATGCCCACCGAAACGTTGTAATGGCTGTCTACCACTGCAGGAAAGCGATGTAGATGAATGATCTTCTTGTCACCCTTGGGGTTGATTCGCGCCGGAGGGAACTCCTGCAATTCATAACCGACACTGACAATAACATCCGCCTGGTCAAATCCGAAGTTAGTATAATCATGCAACATAAATCCCACCGCTCCGAGCGCGTTGGGGTGGTCGTCCGGCAATACGCCTTTACCGTGGAATGTTGTGGCAACCGGAATACACAGCCGTTCAGAGAAGCGGATAAGGGCTTCTTGCGCACGATTTCGCGCTGCACCATGTCCGGCTAGGACAATAGGAGTTTTCGCGGATTCCAGTACCGTCGCAGCACGGCTGATTTGGGAAGGAGACGGCGCATCAGCATAGACTCGATTAACGGGCAAGGGTTGTGCTTCTGCCCGGACAGTCATAATCAAAATATCCTCCGGAATGGCTAGAAAAGCGGCACCGGGCCTCTCCGTTTGAGCTGTCTTAAAAGCGTTGCGGATCATTTCGGGTGTCGCTGCAGGAGTGAGGACAGTGTTAGAGCACTTTGTCACAGATCTGAACATGCTTACCAAGTCAACAAACTGATGGGTCTCCTTATATATACGGTTTAAGCCCACCTGCGCGGTGATGGCGACAAGCGGCGTGTTATCAATATGAGCGTCTGCAACACCAAGGAGGAGGTTGATAGCACCTGGGCCAAGTGTGGCGATGCAAACACCCGCCTTGCCGGTTACCCGGCCGTACATGTCGGCCATGAAGGACGCAGCCTGTTCGGACCGGGCCAGGATAAAGCGAATCGATGAATTGTTGAAGGCGTCCACCAAGTGGATGTTCTCCTCCCCGGGGATGCCAAAAGCGTATTCAACTTCTTCGTTCTCCAAACACGCTACGAGCAGTCTCGCTACATTATTCTCTCCTGAACCTGCCATGCTGATTTCTCCTTGACTGAAAGCCGTGACTTTTCAAACCCTAACAGTTATTTTTAAACGTATTCTATCGGTTTTTGCAAATATATTCCCATCTTATTTCCATATTCCCGGCCCCTTTAGGAGAATCCTGCTTCCTACAAAAAAAGGAGTAATATAACAAACCATTTAATACTTCTTGGTTTTGTTCTTGCAAAATATCTTAACGCCGATCATTTACCCAAGCATCATTCCAATGACTGAAGGAACTACAGTTATAGGGAGAACCGCACCTTCATTTATATAAATCCATGCAGCCGAAGCATCGGCAACGGATACTGAAAAATTACTTGTACCAACCGCTAACTTAAGAAGTGCTCCCATAATGAGATTAAAAGTAGGGACGTTTGCCTACCCCGCTCCGAGACCAAACATACCTGCCATAAAGCCTATAATCCCAAAAGAAGCAAACCCTCCGGGTGTTCGATGCAACTTCCATTAAACATTTTCGGCAATGCATTATGTCTGAAGATATGTTCGATATTGTTCTCATCCCATTCAAAACCTCTTCAATAGCTGAACCTCGGCGCTTGTTGTGCTAAATAGCTGAAGGTAATATTTCAGACGATGTCGTGAGCCTCTCAATTATAGAGGAAATAAACGCGCTTACAAAGTTTCTAATATGTTTGTTACGGAAGTAATTAGCACCGAGCAGACTATATTTCGGTTAGTACTTCACACGATTGTGAGGAGGCCAACTACTGTGGTGTACTGTGAGAACATAATTCTGCGCTGCCCTCTATTTCTTTGGGACAGCCCTATAGTTCATGAGAATAGTCCCGGCTCAACATATTTTCTAAAAGCGGCACACTTGTTTTTCTTCTTGCAGTTCTTCTCACAAGCGTCTACGTAGTGAAACCCCTCCCTGTCGGGACACCATATCTTTGTGGCATCAGTTTCCGGTTTATCAGATTTCTCTTTAGGTTTCTTTGACATGACCTGTTGCCTTCTCCGCCACAAGCTCCTTCAATCTGAGAGCGTTCTTCATCGCAAAACCTCCGTGGCAGTTGTTATGCATACAATACGTAATCTTCGCCTTCTTATCCGCGCCCTTAATAGAAGGCACAAATGCTTTGAACTCTTCCTCAGAATAGAAATAGGCAAACCGCAGAGATGTTTCTATTCCTTTCTTCAGCCAGTTCTCCTTGTTTCTCCCATGGAAACGGAAATAGGCTATCTCCGTCGTGACATTCGGAATAAAGGGTACCGTCGCGAGGTTGCCGTACTGTGTCTCATCGGCAGAAACGTAGGTCAACTGATTCTCTCTCAAAAGCTGAAGAACAGCATCCACATGGTCTGCAGTTAGCCAACTTCCATGTCTGAACTCTGCAGCCACCGGGAAGCCCGACATAAGCTCTTTACATTTGAGTATGTAGTCTAGATTTGCAGACTTATACTGAAACCACGGCGGGAACTGAAAGACAAGCAAGCCCAGTTTATTGAACTTCTGAAGTGGTGAAAGTGCTTCCTTAAATCTGTAGGCAATGACTCTAAGCAGATCCGGATCTTTTACATAAATATGTTTCTCCGTCTTGTCCTTCTCAGAAAGAAGATTGAATATGTCTTTCGGCAGGGTCCTGGGATCGATGCCATGCCCTGTTAATGCACCATAAGCCTTGATATGAAAAATGAAGTTCTCCGGTGTTCTGTCTACCCAAAGATATGTATTACCCTTATCCGGGATGGCGTAATAAGTCGAGTCTACCTCGACTGTGTCAAAGGAGCTTGCATAATATCTAAGCCTCTCTTCTGCAGTTTTGACGGTTTTGGGATAGAACTCACCGCTCTGGATTAATGTCTTTTCAGTCCATGAACAAGTGCCGACACGAATCATCTGCCTCTAATTGTTTCGCTTATAGATATTCTTAAGCTTTTCGAGCAGTTGTTTCTTGTCATATAGTGGAGAAACTTCCGGCCTCTCTTTTTCAGGCATTTCTCTCATTCCCCTTCCGGCCACATCCTTGAACTCCAGTTTGGATAGCACATTCGGCATATCCACAAATCTGGACATCTTATTGAACTGTGTGATGCCGCCTCTGAGGCCTTCATGATGCAAGGTGATAAAACATCTCTTTTTCGCCCTGGTAAGCGCCACATAGAACAACCTCTGCTCCTCTTCAATCTCATCTTCGCTGTCCAAGGCAAATGTTATCGGCAGTACGCCGTCCATAAGGCCCATGATTACGACTGCATCCCACTCCAGACCCTTTGCCGAATGTATTGTCGAGAGCACAAGCGGCTTTTCCTCTTCCTTAGTCTCAGGCTCTATTCCCCAAACCCCTCTTTCGGGAGGCTCGATGGCAAAAGCTTCAAGGAGGTCTTCCAGCGAATCATATCTCATCGTGATCTGTCTCAGGGCTTCAAGGTCGTTCTGTCTCATGTGCCAGTCGTCATATTTTTCTTTCATGAGAGGGATGTAGTACTCAAGGAGTACTTCGTATGTCTCCCCCACATTTATTCTTTCTCCATAAACAGCTTTGACCGCTCTCTCCAGTTTGCCTAGACCCTCCGAGTAAGGATGTCCTTTTGCATACTTGGAGAACACTCTATCCAGGATCTCGTCAAAAGAGGAACATCTGGTGGCTTCATCGGTAATAGCCCCGGCTGTTTTAGGTCCGATCCTTTCTATCAGCATTAAGACCCTGTTCCAAGCAAGTTCGTCTTTGGGGTTTATAAGCAATTTCAGATGGGAGAGGATATCCTTAACATGGGCTGTCTCATAGAATTTAAGACCGCCATAGGTCTCATAGGGTATATTCCTTTTGCCCAATTCGGACTGGAGTGGAATCGACAGATACGAGGACCTGAATAAGACACACTGGTGTCCCAATGATATGCCCTGGTCCAACTGCTGTTTAATTAAATCCGCGACCCACTCGGCTTCTTCATAAGCATCCTTAAAGAAAAGCAGCCGGCTCTTCTGTCCGGTATGCTTTTTAGCTGCGACGAGGCATTTGGAATATTTGTTTTTCATGTTTTCCATTACCGCATTGGCAACATCCAGGATGGATTGGGAACTTCGATAGTTTTGCTCAAGCGTGACAACTCTGCACTCCGGGAAACGTTTGGGGAATTCCATGATATTTTCATGCGACGCTCCCCTGAACCCGTAAATGCTCTGGGCGTCGTCTCCGACAACCATGATGTTCCTGTGTTTATCCGCCAGAAGGTAAGCAATATCTCCCTGTATGATATTGGTGTCCTGATATTCGTCGACCATGACATATCTATACCTCTGAGAAAGCTTTTCCCTTATCTCTTCGTTTTCAAGCAGGATCCTTAAATAAACGAGCAGGTCATCGTAATCGAGGTAGTTCTTGTCTAACTTGTACGCAGCGTATTCTTCCCTCAGGTTGTCCATCTCGGATAGATACTCTACAAAGTGAGGGTACTCTCTCTTTATGACCTCTCCGATGGACTTATTCTTATTTATGGACATGCTGATGATGGCCCGCAGGGTATCTTTCTTGGGGAATCTCTTTTTCTTTTCATAAAATCCCAGTTTTGAAGCGCACCTATGTATTGCCTCTTCTGCATCGCTTTCATCCAGGACAACAAACCCGTCAGGGAAACCAAGGGATTTTGAATATATCTTCAGCATTTTATAGGCGAAGGAATGGAAGGTCCCGCCTTCTACATTCTTGCATTGCAGGTCGTGCTTGGAGGCCCGAGAAAGCATTTCATGGGCTGCTTTTCGGGTGAAGGTTAGAAGCAGGATGGAATTGGGACTGACCTTATTCTGGATGAGGTTCAATACCCGATATTCGATGACCCTTGTCTTGCCTGATCCGGCGCCTGCGATTACAAGAACAGGCCCATCCATTGCTGTCACAGCGGACAGCTGGGCGGGATTTAATGTATTTTTTAAGTCATCACTCATATTTTTAATCTTAAAATAATCCTTTATATATTTTCTTCATAACCCGGCCTCATACTCTTATGTTCAGCATGGGTAACCCCAGCCTCTGTCTTTTATTTTCGCCTCTGAATAAGTCTGACATCCTATTAGGTACGTCGCCTCTTTCTCCTTCGTGCTGGGCCTGGAGTTTTGTAGGCAGGCTCGTTGCATGGAGGACAGTATGTTTGCCGTATTTGTGGGATAATTCATCGACGGCACTGTATACCCTGGCCATCTTCTCTATTATTGCAGTGTCATCAAAGAGGGTGTACTGGATCCCCGTCTCCGCGACCAAGCCGGCAAGGACGACGCCTGTCTGCCGGTAGAAGCCGTCTTTGTGATAAATATGGTTGAACCCCTGCCTCAGTGCGCCAAAGAGGGCAACAGGATAGGCGCTGGGACGGCTCAATTTGATCTCCACGCCGGCACTTGTGTAATCCCGTTTCCTCAAGCAGATGACAAGTCTGGTAGCCGCAAGCTTATAACGTCTCGCTTTAATACATGCGTTCTCCAGGTTTTTGGAAAGCTGGGCAAAGACGAATGTCTCATCATTTGACGCAGGGGTAAAGGTCTTTGTTTTGCTTATGGACTGATAGCTGCTTTTCGATTCGGTTACAACAGGGTAGACACTTCTGCCGTTTAACTCATGCCAGATCTCCTTATAAGGTTTGGAGAGATGTTTTTGTATAAAGCTTTCGTCTTTTTTGGCAAATTCAAGGGCGGTTGTTATTCCGAACTTCCGGAGAAAAGCCGCTGTATTCGGTCCTATCCCCCATATTTTTTCTATAGGGAGTTTTTGAAGATAGATATGGATATCTCTCCCGGGTATGATTGTGAGCCCATGGGGTTTGTTGTGTTTGGAGCCGATCTTTGCAAGTACCTTTGAGAGGCTGACTCCGACTGATACGGTAATCGCTAACTCTCTTTCGATTGTATCCTGCATCTTTTGCGCTATCATCCCATAGGGGCCGTGAAAGCTTCTCCTTAAACCGGTTAGGTCTACGAAAGCTTCATCTATGGAGTATTCTTCTATATCCGGAGAGAAGCGCCTGAGTATCTCAAACATCCGCAAGGAATAAAGGCTGTAGGTCTCGTAGTCCGACGGCACGATGATCGCCTCGGGGCAGACCTTCTTTACATCCATGAGGCTCATGCCTGTCTTTACTCCCATGGCCTTTGCCTCATAGCTTGCTGCTGCCACTATCCCTCGTTCTCTGCCGGCGATAACGGGCTTACCCCTTAGTTCCGGGTGGACGGCCTGTTCGCAGGATGCAAAAAAGGCGTCGGCATCAATATGGAGGATTGCTCTTGGCCACGAATGAATTGTTAAAGGTTGATTGTCCATAATTCTTTTTAAGAAGGTTGTTATTTATACTTTCTGATTACTGCTGTTACTACGCCTGCTATCTTGAGTTCCTTTTTTGGTTTGATCGGTTTGTAGAGAGGGTTAGCGGGAATAAGGGCCACATTCTCTCCCCTTTTTTTGAGGTATTTCATTGTCCACTCTCCGTCAACTTCAGCAATGACGATATCCCCGCTTTTCGGGGGCTGCCCTTTGTCTACAAGCACCATGTCTCCGGGTAGTATTCCTGCTTCTATCATTGAATCCCCGGATACTTTAAGCAAAAAAGTGGCCTCCGGGTTTTGGATAAGAAGGTCGTCAAGGGAAAGGGTGTCCGCCAGTGCTTCTTCAGCCGCACTCGGGAAACCTGCTTCGACAGTGCCGAGAATTCTTAGATGGGAAGCTATAGAACGTGGGATGAGTCTTCCTTTTTCGTCCCTCTCAATATACTCAAGTTGTTCGAGTTTATTGACCAGTTTGAAGACTGCGTTTTTTGATCGAAAACCGACTATATTGCCGATTTCTGAGAAGCTCGGCATCCTGCCTTTCTCCCGGTAGAAATGGGATATATCCCTGACCTTGGAGCGCAGTTTGTTTTCTTTCTGGTCTCGTGCCATGATCAAAGTATAAAGTGAACGATTGTTTACTGTCAAGCCTGAAGCGAAAATACTTTTCAAAACCATGAAGAAACATACTGTGAGATTCTTCCTCCACTATGAAAGAATGTTCTCTACGCTGTCCACCTGATAATCGAGAGTGTTGAAAAAATGAAACTATACAAAAGTTCTCCGCGAAACATGCGGCATGCAGTTTTTGGAATCGGAGTTTTCTATTCATCGGGCGCAGCCGCCGACTCTCGCCGGCGTGTGTGTGTTTCTTTGGAAAGTTGATAAACTGAGGGTCATTATCTGGTCGCCGCAGATTTCGTCCCGAACCATGCTGTTGCTTTCCGGGGCTAAAAGATAAAAAAGTAAGATAGGCCCGGATTTCAATTTCACCTACAACTCCGTAAAGTCAAGCCAAGGTCGTAACTGAAGATTTACGACAGAAACAAACGCATTACAGCTTCTGGGATTGCCGGGATTCTCCGGTCTATCACCATGGTTCCGAAAGAGCTCTGGATATCCAATGAAAAGTTTCATCAGATGCTTTTACCGTCATAAATCTTTTCAATAATTTCTTTTTAAAAGGTAGCAATGATGGTGAATATGTTAGTTCCACCGAGACATCAGCAAATTTGACTGGTGGGCTCAAGAAAGGAGGATACGGCAGAAGAAATGTGCTCTCTTCACCAGAGTCAAGCTTAGGAATAGGAGGAAGGCCTGTCATGAAACCTGCTTCTTTTACCCCAAAAAGGGTAGCACCATTTTCTAAAACTATTTTGCCGAATTTCAATTTTAACTCGATTGAGTTTATGGGGAGCAAGCTGTCATTTCTAACAACAAATGGTGTCGCAAAGGGTCTTGTCGGGTCTAGTGAATTTGAAGGGTTTATGGACAGTTTTGGGGAGAAAGCATAATATGTGCCGACAATCGTTAAGAATAAAGCCAAGGCAGTAGCAACTTTGCCAGTGGGAGATAAAAGTTTAAGCAATTGCCAAAAACCTTTCTTTGGCATCGCTTGGGGTGTCAAGATGGCGCACCCGGCTCTTCAACAAGTGTCGATATATTTGTATGGGAGCTCATCTGTTCAAAGCTGGGCTCAGGTAATACTGCTTCTTCTTCAAATTCGAATGACAGAATACTGTTCAGGAAAGCGAGAGCGATATTATCTCCGGACACCAATATTAAAAATGCGCATTTAGAAAGTGTATTTGTAGCAACAAGCACTTTCATTCCTTTCGAACATCCTCTGTCGGGATTAGCGATTCCAGTCGACAGACAAAGCCCGTTACAGGACTACCGTCCGTTACATTCAGGCCTGTCCCCTCCAGCGGTTTAATCTTCATAGGGTATGCTTCTTCTCTTTTCTTTTTGAGAGGATCTCTTTAAACAAAACCATTACGATATCCGTCACAAGATCTCAATAGGATTTCTTGTGACTGCTATATCTTCTTAAACACTGAAGGAGAACTAATGAAGAAAATATTCTCAGTCTTAATGATATTAGGAGTAATGATAATGGGATGTGCGCAAAGAAATGTTGTGAAAACTGACGAAGTCCCTAAGAAAGAAGCTGCTGCTGTTGAGAAGAATCAACCCGAGCGCAAACGGACAGAACGAGAGCCACTTAAGGACATGAATAAATCAAAAGACATTTCGGAAAGAGAGCTTTCTAAAGGACAGATATCGGAGAGGCAAGAAACGATTAGGGGTTTGGAAACAAAATTTCATGACATCTACTTTGATTACGATAATTATTCTATAAGTGATAATGCGCAAGCCGTACTCGATCAACTATCTTCAGTGCTCCTTAAGAATCAGAAAATAAAAGTGCTTATCGAGGGAAACTGCGATGAGAGGGGGACTGCCGAATACAATATCGCACTCGGAGACAGAAGGGCTAATGCTGCCAGGCAGTATCTCTCGGCACTCGGAATTCCATCCAGCAGGATGGATACGATAAGTTATGGCAAGGAAAAACCGATATGTAGAGGAAGCAATGAAAAATGTTGGGTGAAAAATAGAAGGGATCATTTTGTTTTCGAATAAGACAGTCCTTCATATCTGAAGAACAGTGAAAAAAGGTTTATCTATGATAACTTTCTTAACCATTGGCCTCCTCTGGCTGTCAAACCTATCAGAGGGGGCTAACTGGAAACTTGTCGGTAGAAGTAAGGACGGCAATATGTCAGTATCCATTGACAATGATAGCATTAGACAGGTTTCTGATAACGTCGTAAGAGCCTGTCAGAAATCTTCGTATATCAAGCCAAAGTTGTCCAATGCTTCCCAAAAACCTATTATTGAGGTTCTCATCTGCCGACAATGGGATTGCGACGAAGAGAGATATAATGATCGCCAAATAACTTTTCGATTTATTGACGGTACAGCGAAAACAGAAAAATATGAATATACCCTGTGGCATTACATAAAACAGGGCGCTAATGAACGCGATTTATATGATTATGTTTGCAATCAGGAATAATGCCGCCTCTATGAAGTCGCTTGAACCGCAGCAGTTCAGTGGCTGTTTTTCTTGACGATCTATGCATCTACCTGAGGAACCTCTTCTATGCAAGTTATTGTCACTGTGACAGTGAAGGAGGAATAATATGCGTCAAATTTTATCAAAGTATATATAACATCTGCTATGTATTGGATTGTCTTTTTAGAAGCGATAGGAGGACTTAATAAAGTTCGTTGTTCATAGGAGGACCGGTATGAAAAAGATAGGGGGTTCGTTGTTGACTTTCGTTTTTCTTTTCAGCGTATGGGTTCTGCCAGTCATGGGGGGCAGACACATCACAGGATGTGGAAGAGTTGAAAGGCGAGGTGCAGAAGCTGCTCCACAGGATTCAGGACTTGGGAAAGAAGCAGAAAGAAAGCGACAAGAAGTTTGAGAGCGTGAAAGAAACAACAGAGGTTCAGAAAGAAGAAGCTCAGTTAAATAAAGAAGGGAAGGCAAAGACCTCAGTGTATTGGAGGGACCATTTAATTATTGAAACAGCTGACAAATAGTTCAAACTCCAAATAGGTGGGCAGGTGCAAGTCGATACGAGGCTATTTACCGGAAAAATACCCCGAGCCCGTCTTCTTTTGATCTCCGGAGAGCCCGCTATGACATGAGGCTATGTATACGGGTGGCATAGACAATGACTTCCGCGTCACGGTGGAGATGGCTGGGCCGCCCCATTTGTCGAGAACGCATACTGGGTAGGTAGGGTCCATCCCGCATTTAATCTTATGCTTGGGCAATGTGGGCGCCGCTCGAAAGGAACCGAATATGGCGGCGGCGGATGCCTGCTGTAGCTGGTCAGGGCGCAATCCAGCGTGGAACGCCCTGCGCCGAGGCGAGTTATCTCTAATCAGTTGTAACCCTGATTCGGAACTTTCGTTATTATTCTACCCAGCTTACTGCCTATTTCTATAGGACCTTCCTTCGAAGGTGATGAACTTTCCGTTCATGCTGAGCCGATCAAGAATCGCCGATGCAGTCACGGTATCAAACACCTTCCCCCAGTTTGACGGTACAAGGTTGGTGGTGACGATGGTCGTGCCCACTTCCGCCCTTTTTGAGATTATCTGGAAGATGCAGTCTGCCTGTTCTTTGCTCGGGATCACATAGCCGATCTCATCCAGACACCAAACGGCTGCCCGCGCGTGGTATTCGATGAAGCTGTAGATGCTCTTGGCCTTCGCCATTTTGGCGGTGAGGTCAAACAAGGTAAGAAAGACCGTCTGACAGCCTTTGGTAAGGGCATCATGGCACAGTGCGGTTGCGACATGGGTTTTACCGACACCGGCCGGGCCTATGAGCACAAGGTTGCTGGGTTTCTTAAGCCACTGGGTGTTCATGTATTCTATGATCTTGTCCCTTGGTATCTTTGGATTATATTTCCAGTCGAAGTCATCGAGGATCTTTGTTCTCTTGATGCCGGACATGTTCATGAGGTACTGGATCCTTTTTAACTCCTTTCGATGATACTCCTCGGTGAGGAACTTCAACATAAACTCCTTTTGTTCTTTTGAAAGAGCTTCAAGATCCGCAAGGAGCCTGAAGTGCCTCCACAGCTCAGATAAGTTCATCATAATCGCTCAGTTGCCTCCCTTCATATGAGATATGTAACAGCCCCGGGTTCTGGGGATGCACGGGATTGTCCTGATTGCCCGCCGGACCCAGAAGCCCCTGGATATAGGTCACTCTATAGGTATCGATGCTTATGGCGGCCTTGACCGCCGATATCAGTGTCTCCCTGGCTATGCCTTTAAGAAGTTTGAACAGTTCGTAAGCAACCTCAAGAGGATCCTGTCCCTCTTGTTCAGCGCGGTTGAGGAAGTGTTCGATGTTTTTGTCCATGGACTTCAGAAGCTGGTGCATCCTTTTGTATTTATAGTGGGGAGTGATATTGAGAAGTTTCTCGCGGTGAGAAGGATGTTCTATCTTTTGTTTTCTGTCGAATACCCGTTTGTGCGTCGCTATCTTTCTGCCATGCACCGCTATTTCTATGTGCTGAGGATACCCAAAGATGTCGCAGGGCATATCTCCGTACTGGGATGGCACTGAGTAGCGGTTGGTGTCGAACTCCACAAAGCACGTCTTGTTGATGGATGCCGGCTCCTGTCTGTAAGGCAGGTAATGGATTTGGGGGAGAGCTATGAGTCTCTCCTGCTTTAACGCCTCAACAGGAGGCATTCCCGTGGATCGGTGAATCCTGGCATTTCTCTGTATGCGCCAGAGGCCGAATCTTTTATTAAGATCGTCGATATCGGCGAAGGTATTGATGACGAGGAAGCTTTCAATGTCTCTGATGACCCGCTCAACCCTGCCTTTCTCATTAGGCTTGCCAGGATTGCAGGCACGGATAGAGAAATTATAGTGCCGTGCAAAGTCCAAAAAACGAGCATTGTAAGTTATCTCCGGTTTTCTCTTTATGACTACGGACTTGAGATTGTCATAAGCATGTCTGTTGGCGACACCTCCTATTTCTTTGAAGGCCTCAATATGGCCGTCCAGGAAAAACTCCATAGAGCTCCTCAGATAGAAGTGAGCGTAAAGGTACCGCGAATAGGACAGGATGTAGCCGAACCCGTAGACTACCCCGAAAGGCATGCTCCTCTGCATCCAATCAACCTGCGATTCTTCCCCTGGAAGAAACTCCAGCGCATGGAAGGAGTTGCCCTTCCGCTTCTTTCTTAATGGGAGCGTGTAATCCTTCACCGCCGTATACCCTCCCTCATACCCGTAGCCCTTCAGCCGCTCCATTACCTGTATGGCCTGCAGAAACGGATATTCCGTGTACCACTGCTGAATTAACCGCGCATAGGGCGCCAGGATGTTACCGGAGGATCTTCTCCTGGTGTCGTCTTGCCGAATGAGGCGGGTAACCTTTTTTCTCGATATGCCCAGCTTCGTCGCTACCTGATTCAGGCTCAACCCTTCAACCTGATATAGGTGCCGCGCCCGGTTTTGAAGCGATTCTTGCATTGATGGATCATCTCCTTCCCTGATGTGATGATCCAGTTTACCTCAGCGCCGATTACGAGTCCATTTCGTCTTTTATCATGGCCCATAGGCCGCAAACGTATGACTATCAAGCCTTCGCAGTCGTATCTCGTCTTTTATCATCCCTTTAATGCCACCCGGTATCAGCAAAACCAGTTCCTGTAAAGGCTTTGAAGGGGGTATCTCGTCTTTTATCATTTGTCGCGGCAAGGGAGACACATGTAGCTCTTTGCGTCGCTGCCGCCAGGGTTTGACATAGTCGAGATACAGGTTATTGAAATACTCAGGATTATTTTGGCGCCACCGCTGCTGGGACTGGTTCTTTCTTGCCCGCTTGCATTGCTTTCGCTGACAGACTTTCTGCCTCGCTCCGATCCGTTTATCAGGCGTGAAATACCGCCCACAGTGCATGCATCTCTTTACCAATGATTACCTCCAACTACTTTGTTGTAGGTATCATTGTATGTAAAGGTGGGTCTCTAAGGTGGGTTCTTCAGTCTACTCATTAATTCTAACTGCAATCTTCAGGCTGGCTCCATCAGCGACGCTTTCGGTTCCTCCGTTACCAGTTCTTTTACTCCGCCGCCCACAGGCAATTCAAGGTGCCGATCAATTCATCTGACAGGTTAACGGAAAAGGCAGCGCTGAACTTCATAGAGTATGCGGTTACCGAGCCTTTAACTGCTTACTATGATCGCGGCTTCAACATTATCAGTAAATTCTTAAGAGTATCCTCGATTGCCTTTGCCATCGGACATGATGCTTTACCGAATCCGACAATAGTTAGTTTCTTAAAGTTTTCGATCTCCCATAATGATGCAATGTGCGGGCAGTATTTTTGTACCGATTTGTATGGTGAAACAGCTTCTGAAGCGGCACTAAATATTTCAGTGATCATTTGTGTTGCAGTTCGGGTCATTTTCTGAATATATCCCAAGAATGCATAGAAAAGTTATTTCTATAAACTTGACAGTGTAACTATTACGCTATTATAATGTAGTCATTAATTCTTGTAAAGGAGTTACTTTATGGTTTCAGCCGGCGTCAAGGAACTTAAGGCAAAACTAAGCGCGTATCTGGATAAAGTCCAAAAGGGTGAGCAGGTCATTATCACCGAGCATGGTAGAGAGGTCGCGATTATTACTCCTATCTCAAAGGAAAGAATGGCAATCAGGTCTCTCATTGATGCGGGTAAGGCGCACTGGGGCGGAGGAAAACCCAAAGGACTTGCCGGTATCAAGATTAACGGGAAGCCTTTATCTGAGACCGTCATAGAAGAACGCAGATGATCCTATATCTTGGCACAAGCAGCCTCATAAAGTTATATATGGAGGAACGATGTTCTGACATGGTCAGAGAATGGGTCAAGGAGGCAGAAATAGTGGCAACTTGCCGAGTGGCTTACACTGAAATGATATCCGCACTTGAACTTAGGCTGAAACGAAACGATCTCTCGAAAAGTGACTACGAGCATATTGTGAGAAGATTTTCAGAGGATTGGCTCAAATTTGCTGTTGTTGATTTTGACGAAAGAGATGCAGGAGCCCTTGTTAGAAAATATGGACTGACCCGATTTGATGCGATCCACCTCTCCGCTGCAAGGCTTCTAAAAAGCGAGGGCCCTGATATCTCATTATTATTCTCCTCAGCTGATACTAACCTTTGCAAAGCCGCTGCCGCTGAGGGGCTGAAGGTCTTGTCCTTCTGCTAAGCCACATAATCTACGGATGAGATTAATTAGGGACAGGGTGGATGATTTTTATCAAACGAGTGTTGTAGCAACCTTTCACACCTTCGGGAGAAAAGATATTGAAAAAAGCGAAGCGGAAATGACAAGGGATGAGAGTCAAATAATAGCCGTAATATCGTGGCACAGAAAATAATGAAGAAAAAAAGAAGTATTTATATATTTATAATCACCAGTTCTGTTTTGTTTATTACCTATCTGCACTATTCTACCATCCCCAAAGTCCATGCGTTGCATGATATTTACAGAGAGCTTTATTACATACCACTTCTCATCGGAGCTATGGCATTTGGTCTCAGAGGCGCATTATTGACCTATCTGTTTATAACAGCCGTATACGCCCCCTATATCATTGAAAGTTGGTCCGGGGATTTATTGTTTGAAACAAAACGATTGCTTTACTTCTTATTCTCAGGAATATTTTCTTACTTAGCTGGATTTCTTATCGACCGTGATAGAAAACAACGTAAACAGATGGAGCATGACCGTTACCTTGCTGCCATAGGGCAATTCGCGGCCGGAATTGTTCACGATCTAAAAAATCCGCTCATTTCAATCTTAGGATTTGCAAAACGTATCCAGGAAGGCAAGGGGAATGTAACCTCTTCGATCCAAACAATCATAGATTCAGCACAAGATATGCGAAAGATTACATTGGAAGTGCTGGATTTTGCCAAGCCTTCTCATTTAGCTTTGGAAGAAGACATGAGAAACATTATTGCTCGTTCATGTGATGTTTGCAGGACTAAGGCTGAAGAGAAAAGCGTGATCTTATCAACGGAACTTCCTTCAACTCCAATAAAAGGCATGTTTGATAGTTTACACATGGAAAGAGCTATTTCAAATCTTCTAAGCAATGCTATCGATGCCTCTGGTAAAGACCAAGATATTAGAATCAGAGCTGATCTGGGGAAAGATTCCATAATCATAAAGATCAAGGACAATGGGTCGGGGATGGATAAAGAAACACTCGAAAATATCTTTACTTTATTTTACACAGGAAAAAGAACCGGGACGGGACTTGGTCTTCCTATAGCCAAAAAGATTATTGATGAACACGGAGGCGAGATCGTTATTAAGAGTCAGCTTGGCACAGGAACAGAAGTCACTATATATATGCCACTATCTCGAAAATGATGTCACCGTAGTTCGATTAACGGGAATATAAGTGGCGATGTGTCTTATTACAGTTTATTGCAAGCAATATTTACAGATGGTAACAGGCTCTAATAATCGAAGGTTGCGGGGAAATACAAACTGCAAGATATGATGTTTAGCAGAGATTGTACTAAATGAAAAGAAGAGTCATAGAAGGGTCAATACTCTTTATCAGCGTCAGCAAATGGGTGATCCTGGCGTCGTGTATAGGGGTTATTGTTGGCTTATCAACGGCAATATTCCTGAAACTATTAGGTCTTGGGATAACATTTACAAGCAGCTATAAATATTATTTTGTTTTGCTTCCGGCAGCGCTATTCCTTAGCAGTCTAATTGTAAAATATCTTGCTCCGGAAGCAGAAGGACATGGCACAGAAAAAGTAATAGAAGCGGTACATAAACGTTCCGGGAAAATAAATCCACTGGTTGTCCCGATAAAGCTTATTGCGACAATTATAACAATTGCGCTCGGCGGGTCCGCAGGGAAGGAAGGTCCCTGTGCACAAATAGGCGGAGGGCTTGCGTCTGCATTTGCTGACCTGTTTAGGTTTAGGAACAGAGACCGCAAGAAGCTGGTTATATGCGGCATCAGTGCGGGGTTTGCCACTGTATTCGGGACACCTATCGCAGGTGCCATCTTTGGTGTTGAAGTGCTTTTTGTTGGCGGCCTGATGTACGACGTGCTTCTCCCTGCCTTTGTTGCAGGCATTGTGGGCTATCAAGTTTCTTCCGGTTTGGGAATAACGTATTTCTACCACCAACTAAACTTTGTGCCTGTCTTTAGTAGCCTCTTTTTTATTAAGGTGTGCTTAAGTGGCATATTTTTCGGACTCTGTTCTTTCCTGTTCATTGAAATTTTGAAGTATTCTATGAATCTGAGCAAGAGAATAAAAATGTGGATGCCATATAAGGGGATATTTGGAGGTGCTGTCCTTGTATTGCTTACGTTTCTGCTGTCTCCTCAATATTTAGGCCTTGGACTGGATACAATTAAAGGTGCCCTTGAAGGCAGAGACGTTCCGGCATTAGCTTTCTTCTATAAAATGGTATTTACTTCGATTACCCTTAATTTCGGCGGAAGCGGCGGCATAGTAACTCCTATCTTCTTTATAGGATCTACTTCCGGCAGCTTCTTTGGCAGGATTTTCGGGCTTGATCAGAACATATTTTCTGCAATAGGAATGGTCAGTCTCCTTGCAGGTGCAGCGAACACACCGATTTCCGCGAGCTTAATGGCTGTAGAGCTTTTCGGTGCTCAGGTGGCTCCTTATGCGGCAATAGCCTGTGTCATCAGTTTTCTGATGACGGGGCATAGAAGTGTTTACCCCAGTCAGGTATTATCCATTGCAAAGGCAGCCTCTTTCATCGTGGATAAAGGCGGCGTCATGGAAGATATCGACGAGATAGAGGTTAAACTCAGGCCAAAAAGCCTTATCGGCGGAATAGTCAAACTGATGAACAGAATGAGAGGAAAATGAGGCGGCGAATCGATTTCGCATGGATTTTTGATGAGACAATTCGAGTGGATGACTTGGTACGATATATTCGATAGGTTATAGAATCTTTTGTCAATGTCATTAGTAGAGTGCATGATATGAATTCATATAAGAAGAGAGATTTTGTCAGTTCACTGTTCCTATTTTATTTTATTGTGTATGCAGTGTCTCCTCTTTCTTATTCTTATACTGCAAAAAAGGTAGTTGGGAATTTTAGTGCTCCAGACACAACATCCTGTGTTTCAAAAGATATTGATATTTTTTTCTGGGAACTTATCTGTACAAAACTGGCTTCAAAAAGAGAGGTTCCTAATTCCAATTCGATCACAATACTTTTCAGAAAAGCACGTGCAATCTTACCAAAAGATATCAATATAGAAATCATGCATTCGGAAGATCTATATGTAGCAGAAGGGTACCTTGTTCCTGTTTCATATCCCTTATCCACATTAGCAATTCTGTTTCGTGGACAAGGCCAGTTAGAGGATTATCCTCCCATGCATTCCGGTCCTTCCCCGCCTTCAGTATAAACTGCACAGTTGGTTTTCGTATCTTCTTAGAAGATCTACTTGCTAAGGCAATAGAAACGCTCTCTGTTAACGGATTTCTATGAACACCCTTTTCAGAGAAATCCCTTCGCAACTTGTCAAGGAAAGAAGTGAGAAACGCCAATCTGTGTGGAAAGCAATCAAACTCTTGGTACAAAACAGAATGGCGCATTTTGTTTGCAAATTTTGTTAAAAGAACTTTTTGTCGAGAAAGGAGGTATATAGATGAAAAAGTCAATTTTATTAGCTCTTCCTATAATGTCATCGCTATTATTCGGATGCGCTTCCACAGAGTACGTAAACCACCAGTTAGAACCCATAGTAGAGCGAATGAACAAATTGGAACAGGATGCAAAGGAAACTAGATCGCTGGCTCAGGAAGCGATGAAAACTGCAAATGATTGTCGCACCAAGGTGGCGGCTGATGCAAAAAAGTCTGAGGCCGCTGCCGAAAGAGCTGAGAGCGAGGCAAAGAAATGCGAAAAGGCCTTCGAATTACATCAGCAAAAATAGGAAGAGTCTTTGATTCTGCACTAACAGACTCGCAAAGCGGTTTGTGAAAGGAGGTGAAAGTATGATAAAAGGACTTTTGATCGTACCTTTGATATCACTGCTACTGTTCGGATGCTGCACCGGAGAATATGTAAAACGGTCTGAAGCCGCGGCTGAGAGGGCTGAGAATGCAGCAAATAAATGCGAAAAAGCCTTCGGCTTGTACCAGCAAAAATAGTAATGCTTTTTGATTATGCGGCAAAAACCTTTTGAACTATTTTGGGAGAGGAGGTGAAAAGATGAGGAGAGGACTTTTGATTATACCGTTGATATCGCTGCTATTCTTAGGATGTGCCACAAAAGATTATATAAAAGAGCAAGTAGACCCGCTGGTTGATAGAATCAGCCAGCTTGAGGCAAAGGTTACATCCATTGAATCTAGAGTTAATTCACTGGAAGCCAAAGTAAAAGAAGTTGATGTTGCCAAGAAAGACGCCATGGAAGCTAGAACTTTGGCCCAGGAGGCAATGAAAATTGCAAAAGACTGCGAGAATAAGGCTGAGGCCGCAGAAAAGAGAGCTATAGCTGCAGAAAAGAAAGCCGCGGCAGCGGCCGAAAGGGCTGAGGCGGCAGCTGAAAAAGCTGAGCTTGCCGCAAAGAAAGCTGGGAAGGCCTTTGAATTACGTCAAAGAAAATAGAGTCACGTGCATGTTGAATGACTCTTTTATGTGGGGCAAGATGACATCTCGCCCCTTCCTCCGCGTACCTTGTGAGTAATGGTTATTATATGCGTAAAATATTTTGCTTCTAATGACTTAAAATATGCTGCCTGATAAAAACATTTTTAAATGAAAAAGAAATTCGTAGACGAGTCAATCCTTTTTATCAACATAATTAAGTGGTTATTCCATACATCACTGTTTTTAATTCCTATAATTTACATCTTGTCATCCTTATGGAAAACGATGAGACGGATAAGAAGATATTTATGTCTTTCTCATTTGTCCTTCCTCTTTTTTGGGGAGGCGGCTGGTCGTATCAGCCTGCGCACAAGAAAAACGATACCCAGTGCTATCACGATCCAGGCAACTACTATAATTATGGTTATCGCGGTCCCAGGGCTGGGACCTTCGTAAATATGTCCGGGACCTGTACCATGGGCATGAGCCGCTGAAGCCCGACACAGAACCTCCGCTACTGCCATACTAGCCAGTTTGCGCTTGATCATGCGTGTCCCCTCTTCATCTTATGTTCACCCCCCATAAATATTTTTGCTCCATTTCAATACCAGCCCAGTGCTTCCCAGCCCAAAGCCTTTAACCCGAAAAATGCGTTTGCTATAGGCATACCTATAGAGTCAAGCCTATCAAGGCATTGGCTGATTTGTCGATATAAAAGCTAATACTGATGCTGTTTCTTGTTCCACCTCCTGAAAATTATGTTCTTTTTATCTAAATGCAGTGCAATTACCAAAACTGGGGGGAAAGTATTGTCCCACGCGGTTAAAGAGGTAGCGCAGTTTTGATCGTACTTTCTGCGTAAAGACAGAAATCCGCAATACAGGTTTCCTTCCATCCCATCCTAATTGGGCTGGAAGGACAAGATACTTGTACCGTAAGGTTTTCAAACGTTCTGTCTTTTCTTTTTGACCGAGTATCTGATGCCTGAACAGGACAAACAGATTGTAGATGAATACCCGAATAAGCATAGCCGCCTCCGTTGAGTAGAAATACTTCATCGAGAACCCGCCGAGTGCAAAATCCTCTTTCAGTTCCTTGATGGTATTCTCATCGTTCGCCCTATGCCTGCATTGCTTCCATACCTCATATGTAGAATCATGTGAATTGGTTATCCATACGCTATAACGATAATGCCCTGTATCAAACTCATCTCCGAAAAGAGACAACTCTTTTCCCATCGCGTGCGGTCTCTTCTTGACATCCTGGCGCACTGCAATAAACCTCCTGTCGATTATCCACTCTACATGCTGGAAGAAGAACTCAGTGATCCATATCCCTTCTTCTACCTGTGCCCAGTTTTGTTGTGCGTAGATTATCCTCTGCAGCGGACGATATAGGCGAGCAGCTATGATATATACTAATTCTCTCTTCTCAAGCAGTTCGATGAACTCCCTAAGATAAAATCCACTGTCTGCAATAATGCCCTTGATATCGATATGACCGTTGATCCTCTGCCATGTGGATTCAAAAAATCCAATAATGTTGTTCCATGACATCACGTTGCCGGGGCGGTTCCAAAGATTTATCACATACTTGTTTCTGTTAAGAAATGCCAGAAGCGGGCTGTGGCTACCACGGCCCTTCTTCTTCGGGTTATATCCCCTCTTGACTCCCTCCTGTTTTCCGTATCGCTCAAGGACTGTAGAATCGAACGTCAACCAGTCCTCTTTGAGCTCTTTCCAGGGGATCAATCTCTTCAAGTATCCCCATAATCCCTCCGACATCTCTTCCACTTCCTTCAGTTTTCTGATCTTCCTGAAAAGCCTGCCCAATGTCGTCGAGGCGATAGGAAGCCTCTTCACTGCAAAAAGATCGGTGAAAATCTCCTGCCAACCAAGATAAAGTAGATGAGAAAACCTGCTGCCTCCCGCATAGATCAGAAGGATGTATGCCAATACCTTGCTGTATATCCCCATTCCATTGGGTGAACTCTCATGGATCGGAATCACCTCTTGCAAAATTCCTCTCAATTTGATCTTTTCAAAAAATGCAGCCAATAAACTGAATCCCCCATATGCCGTCATCTTCTTCTCCGTAAATCCAATCCTTACTTTATTTATTTCGATCTTTGTGCTACATTTTGACTGCATATTTCTATTCTCCTTTCGTTTAGAGTTGATGGTCGGGTAAACCTATTGATTCTAATACGAAAGGAGAATTTCTTCGGGGATATTATTTTAGGTCAACTGCACTTTTTGGGTTAAAGAAATCTCTTCAGTACAGTTTTGGGTCATCTATACCTTTTTACTACACCGCTATCGATATCGTCTGACAAAGCTCTCCAACTGGCCGACCTCTGATTCCGATTACCAATCCATAGCATGATGTCTCCTGTTATTGAAGCGTCATTCAACCTGGATCATATAGCTTGTGGTGATCACCTCGCCTCGGTATCCAACCTGACCAAAAATCTTGTACAGGCCTGCTGTCGGAAAAACGACATGAACTTCAATTTTAGGCCCGAACTTCTCTGGGACTGTCATCATCATCTGCATTTCATGTTCATGGTGCCCCATAGCCGGCGTACCGGGCAACTCACCATGAGTGTGAATGAACTGTGTGAGATCCGCCGATATTATCGCAAGATGCATTGGTGCAGAGAGCCAGGGTTCTAGGTCAGTGACAGGTTTTCCATTCTTTCTGAAGATGTAGCTAAGTGTCACTTCTTTCCCTGACCTTATGCGCTCAGGCGTGGTGGCAAACTTAACATCAAGATCCCCAAATCTTTTTCCCCTGGAGAAATCTTGTTTTATACGCCCCATCTTAGGTTCACCGACAACATCAATCAGAAAATGTTTCGAAAGCGGTTGATTCTTCACTGCAAAGTCGATTCCGACGATATAGCGTCCAGCTTTTGGAAAGGTAAACCGCACAGGGTATCGGGCGGTTTCCTTCATCTCGGGCGTTATCGGTCCGAAATCTTGAGGATGGATGTGAGCAAACACGCTGAAATCCTGACTCGCAATTATGACGTGTATAAGTCGATCGTGGATTATGGTGAGGTTCTTCACCGGCTTTCCTTCGCGATCTTTGAATGACAACATGATAGTTGTGGGCGTTCCCACAGTAATATGCCCCGGTTCCGTTTTAATGCTTGCAATAACCTCACTTTCACTTCCGCCATACAATTTTTGCATGCCCTCGAAATGATGGTCTTGCATTCCACTCATCTCAGCAATAGCTTGGCCTCCGCACATGAGAAAGAGCCCGCTTAAAACTATTGTGACTGCCGTTACCAAAATCTTTTTTATTCCTTCCATATGCACAGCCTCTTTTTCCCGCATCTGTTGCCTCCTCCTATGCTTAGTTTAATAATTCTCATCTGCCATATAGCAAAAGCTATGCCGATTTTAATCACATTGATTTTATTATATTTATGCAATACAGGGGTCAATACTACGGGCAATTTGTCATGCGTAAAGGTTTTTTGCCAAGAGAAGATAATAATCGATAAATATGGGGAGACCTTATTTTCTTTGAACAGTTAGAATACTACTCCTTACCCGGTCCTGGCTGACCTGTGCGAAGCTTTCAATAAGTGCCTTAGCCCCTTAGAGGGTGTGCTTTGATAGGTAGTCAGGGCTCTGAAGTTTTCCTCTCGTTTAGCCTATATTTATATTCTCGAAAGTCTGTAGGTCGTAAAACTGTCTGGACAACGGAATATCTAAAATAGCCATAAAATAACTAGTGGGCATAATTTAACGACTCGGCGGCAGTGCGGTTTGTTAAGCCGGGGACAAGAAACGTCCCCGTCAAGCCATCTAAGAATGTAACTATGCATAGCATTTATTGGCAGAAGCTGTAATAATAAATAACTCGGTATTTCCATAATAAGCCTGACTGGATGATCCAGTCAGCAAGCGAAATCGAGCGAAGGTCAGGGACTCAAACAGGAGTTTAAGGGGTAACTGCATTTGAACTCTCCAACCGCTGGAAATTACTAGCTTTTTCCGACGACTTACTGTAAGACCCTACATTATTGTATAACAAACCCATTATTTGTGCGTTTTAAATGCATTTTATGCTTGACATGTAAGACCCTACCATGGTAGTATTTGACATGGCACATTTCCATATCAAGACGAAAAAGGGAAGACCCTACCTCTATGTGCGCGAGATTGCCCGCGTTGGAGGGAAGCCTAAGGTAGTCTCCCAAATATACATCGGCTCTCCTGAACGGGTGGCTGGTCTCGTGGCAGGCTCTGCAGAGGCGGCAGTCAGGCTCAAAGTGGAAGAGTTCGGAGCATTGTGGCTGGCCCATCAAGTTAGCCAAGATGTTGACCTTGTGGGCATTGTAGACAAGGAGATCCAGAGGGGTACTCAGGAGGAAGGTCCGTCCGTAGGAGAGTATTTTTTGTACTGCATATGGAATCGGATGTGCGAGAGCACCAGCAAGAACAAGCTTGCCCAATGGTATGGGCGAACGGCTGTCCAGCAGATTCGTCCTGTTGATATTGATGAGTTCACCAGTCAACGCTACTGGGAAAAGTGGGACAGGGTATCGGAAGCTGCACTCAAGACAATTGCCCGGCGATTCTTTGAGAGCATCTGGGAGCTTGAATCCCCTAATGCCGACTGTCTGCTGTTCGATACCACGAACTACTACACCTTTATGGCGAGTGATACGCCCTCTGAGCTTGCTCGCCGGGGGAAGAACAAGGAAGGACGACATAATCTCCGGCAGATCGGATTAGGGCTTCTGGTATCGCGCGATAGCCGGCTGCCGTTGTACTATTGCGCCTATCCGGGCAATCTCCATGACAGTCGTCAGTTTGAGGCGGTCATGGATGAGATGTTCGGAGTCGTATGCGGACTGAACAAGACGAAACAAAAACTTACCGTCGTGATAGACAAAGGGATGAACTCCGAGGGCAATTTCGCTTGGATAGACGAGCACTCCCGCATACATTTTGTGACGACGTATTCAACCTACTTCGCCGAGGAACTGGCCATGACGTCTTTGGATGTCTTTGAGCCGGCGGACACGGAGAAGAATCGGCTACTGCTACAGAAGGGGAAGAAGGAGGACCGCATGCTCGTGTACCGAACAAAGGGCGAATACTGGGGCAAGCAACGGGCGGTAGTGGTAACGTATAATCCGATAACGGCAAGAAAGCAAACCTACACGCTTGACAGTAAACTGGATGCGATCCGACAGGAACTCCTTGCCATGAGGTCAAAGGTTCGTAATAAAGAACCTCATTGGCGCAAACAGGAAGCGATCCGAGAAAGATATCTGCGTCTCTGTGAGCGTTTTCACGTGCCGAGCGATTTCTACGCCCTGGAGTTCTCTCAGACGGCAGAAGGTTTGGGTATGAGTTTCCGGAGAGATGGGACGGCCATCGAGCGAAAGCGCATAATGCTCGGCAAGAACATCATTATCACCGACAACGTGGATTGGACCACAACGGCTATAGTAAAAGCCAGCCTCGACCGATGGCAAGTGGAGAGCCGCTTCCGGCTTAGCAAAGAAGACGATCTGGTTGCCATGCGGCCCATAAGACACTGGACCGACAGCAAGATACGCTGTCACCTGTTCAGTTGTGTTGTCGCTATGACATATTTGCGGCGGATTGAGTTGAAACTTAATGCCACAGGTATTCATCGCACAGCGGAAGACGTCATGGAGGACATGCGGAATCTACATTCTGTACTGCTTTTAAAGGAAGGCGGAAGAAAGGCTGGCCGCCAGATAGAGATACCGACGAAGACCCAAGCCGAAGTCCTATCGGCTTTTGGTTTCTCAGTAAATGCCAGTGGGGTCTTACACCCCAAAACCAGCTAAAGCCTTGTCATTGTTAGATCTGTGAGACTTTTTAGAGGTTACCCCTTAAACTCCTAAACCCCCGGCCTTTTTATTTGCCCGCAACCCAGGTTCCCAGAGGCTAAGCCTCTGTTCACTTTTCAGGTTTCCTCTCTCCTCCTTCCCGCCCCTCTCGTCTGCACGCGCCGGATCTGAAAAGTTGGGTAGGTCGGGGGTTAAATTGATACCATATAATTCGCCAGCTGAAAATGCCAAAGGATATGTCGTGAGATACTCATGTTCATTTAACTGTTCACTTTCATTTTTCTAGCAGGCCCAGCTTACCCCCCAGCCATTTCGTTGTAGTGGCCTGAATGAAGATAGTCATCAGTATGGCGATGAAGGTAACGGCGGCAATCGTTTGGGCTCCCGGCACTTTCTTCCCAAGCAGCAGTCCGGCAAGCGCTGCAGGGATCACACCGGTCTCTCTTGTCCAGCACATAAAAAGCATCTCGTTAAAGCTCCATCGGGCACGCCTATCGGGTAGGGAGCATAAAAAGACGGTAGTCGGCCTCGCAACGAGCATAAACAATGTAATTATGATGATTCCACCAAACAGGAATTTACTTATTAGGCCGAAATCGACCTGTGATCCCAAAAGAATGAATATGAACATCCTCATGATCATCGCTGTTCTGGCAACATATTCTTCCAGTTTTTCCTTCTCTTTCCGTTCCACCTGAAAGCCGAAGGCCCTCTTGTTGCCGATCATAATACCGAACACAAAGACCGCCGTGAATCCGCTAGCCTGCAAGTCTTCTGCACCCAGATAGGTTCCGGCGACAGCCATTAGGGTCACGACAGGAGCGTATTTAGCCAGAAAGTCGTACTTCTCATGGGCAATAAGTAGCAAGCTGAGATACCCCATTGCCAGCCCTATAATAATGCCTACAACAGACTGTTTTAAAAGATCTGTCAGAGATGTAGTCAGGGAAAAGTCCGCGGAGCCCATAGCAATGGACAAGACCGCAAGCGTAATGACGGAGCCCGTTGCATCGTTAAACGCAGATTCGCTAATCAGTGTCTGGGAAACCCTCTCTTTTATTCTGACTCGTCGGAAAATAGGTATTATCGTCGCAGGGTCGGTAGGAGCAATGGCCGCACCAAGCAGCATCGACGTTATCAGGGGGAGGCCGAGGATATAATGCGAAGCGAGGCCCGTGAGTGACGCCATGATGAGGACTCCGAAGGTGGAAAGGGCCGCCAGTGTGATCCAGATTTTTTTCAGGACCTGTAACTTGACCGAAGCTCCGCCGTCAAAGAGGATGTAGCAGGCGCCGAAGATGAGTATGATTTGGTTCAGTGTAGCTTCAGCAGGAATACGCAACAACCCTGTCACTTCGGGTCCGAGAATTATGCCGGCTACCAGGTATATCGCCACGTCTGGAATGTTGATCTTTTGCGACAGGAATCCGGAAATAGTCCCGGCGGCGAGAATGACGGCAAACGAAAACAGCACCTGTTTAGCTATCTCAAAGCTGATTACAGATTCCACGCACCTTCTCCCAAAAGTTTTATCAATTATAAAGAAAATCCCTCGCCTTTTGGCGGCGGCAGGTCTTTTGTTTTATGTACCTGTCTTCGGCCCCTGAGGGGATACTTTCAGCCTTCCAGATGTTTTTCCTGTCTAATGCCAGATGCACAGTTCGACATATACTCTTCAAAACCGCACCGGTAAAGGCGTGACGGCTTGAAACGGAAATAGTTATGAAAAATCTGAACTGCCTCAAACCCGAGTCGGTATCCACACTCACGGAATCAAGTGGTGATGTATAACTCGAAACGTCTGTCTATAGCTCTCGAAAGTAAATAAACTCGCGCCGCACCATGCGCGTCGCTCGTTACGACACCACAGGGCGTTTACCCTGTGGGTCGGCAAGGGTCTTCGCTTCGCTCCGACGCCCTGCACCCCGACGACGCAAGGTTCCCGTGGCAGAGACCACGGGGTGTTTTAATAATCAATTGAATAATGAAAGATTGACATTATTTGCCTCTGTTCTCTTTGCGGTATTATTTAAGTAGAATTGTTGTTGACAGATTATTACCAAAACAAAATCAATAGAGACTAAGTAGAAATGTTTTATCTCGATTTGTTATGTTCTTCCTGATACCTTTGAATCTCTCACCTGGCACGTCGCTTCTTCAAGATGTCGAGACCGCCTCTATGTTTCCCATGCTTTCTGACAATCCGCATCCGCACGATCAGCAAAATAACGCCGCTAACAATAAGTATACATAAAAGGAGGATGAGGAACAGCCATATCCCTCCTCCATATGGCTCATACATCATTATCGTTTCCATAAGGGGATTACCTCCTCACTTCAGCATCCTCAAGACTGCACTTCAGCCCACAAATGTTCGAAACGTAATTTGATTATATCATCCCCACAATGCTCTAACAATACCATGTGTACGCAAAGAGAGTAGGGTTCTATCAATAGATGGGATGCTCCGAAAAGCGGAGTAGTTCGTAGTGTCCATCAAATCAGGGCCGATTTACAGACATTTGCCTTAATGTCGAAAAATCGTTTAAAATCAATTGTGGGAGTGCATAGGGTTCTGGTGTCCCTCCCGGACTTCAAATTTTTTTAACATCATTTTTAGCAATGTGGCTTCTGGTCTGGATTTCAAAGTAATTTATTGTTTTTAAATAACAATTTTGCATTCCATAAGTTCCAGCATTTTCAATATATTATGTAAAATTAGGATACCTTCTGCTACAATTATGCTACAGTAAAAAATAAATACTCCTTCCTCCTACTGTTGATTTTGAGATTCTGCTGACTTACGCGATATTACATCTCGGAATAAATATGTTTTCAGAGAGAAGCGCTCGGCGTTTTATTGCATTTCACAAAGAAAGAAATATATACTTTGAAGCATGATGGTTATTATTGTATATGGATTTAGCTTCATAATTATCTTGTTTTCTGGCTTATTAAGTTCTGCGCTTTCTCTGGTTTTTCTATCTAACATATCTAAACACTTCGTCACTAATCGAGGAATGTTGTCCAGAACGATCTTTCTTACTCAAGGATGCGTAGAGGGTGTCGTGCTTGCCTGTATCATATTTCTCATATTTCACGGATTCAGTGTACCACTAACGCTAATTACCTTAGCCATTCTGGTAGTTCCCTACATTCTTGAACAATTCACACGATTTCAATTAAGTTCTTTCGCTCCTTATCGCGATATTCCTCATGCCGTGGGAAGGATATCCGGCATAGTGATTTCGATAATATATTTCGTAATCGGATGAAAACAAGCAGGAATGTGACGCCGTGTAGCGGGAGGTGAATTTGGATACTTGGCTGACGGTTCTGATTTCATTCTTAACCTCGGCAGGTTTGACGTCTGGAATCATGAAGCTAATCAGCTCCCGGATTGAGCATAAGTACCAGAAAGCCATTGAAGCCTTCAAGCACGAACTTAATGCGATTAACGAGCAACAAAAATTCAACTATCAGAGATGGATCACGGATTTTGGCATATTCACGCAAAAGAAACACGAAGCATACGCGGAGCTTTACAGACTCGTCCTAATAGCTGACGGGAGCCTTGAAGGGCTTTTGGGGTTCCGGCAAGTACCCTCATATGACGAGTATACACGCGAGGACATGAAGAAGCATCTCCTTGGTCAGCATATTGTCGAAGGCTTCATACCTCAACTTCTGGAAGACTGGGAAACATCTCGCGATGAGTGCATCAGAAAGATCCGCGATTATCTATCCGAGATTGAGTTCCAAAAGGCGGATAAGGCGAGAACCGATGCGAACAACTACTATTTACTCAACAGTGTCTATCTCTCGGACGCTGTAGAGAGCATCACTGCTGAAATCTTAAAACTCCTCGCCATACAACACGTGATCGATCATCAAAGCCGTATAGACCATTACTCAGACGAAACACTTCGAGAGGAACGAAAGCAGATCAAAGAAAAGAAACCTGTTCTAATCAGGGAACTTAAGACGGCAATTAGGAAAGAAATGTCTGTAGGCTATTACAGCGAGAACTCAGAAATTGCGCCTCCAGTCCCTTGACCGAACAAGTCGCAGCCATCCTCTTAAAATCGGCGGCTGAGCTCCGCGGTACAATATTCTTTTGATATTTCTCAGACTTTTGATAATCACAAAACTGTTTGTTCGTAGGTGGACTCCGCAAACCGTCCACTTCGCTGATAATCTCAGATTTGATATAATTTTGCATGATATCTAATACTCCTTCTTGGAAAGAAAAAGTTGATCCTGCCTTTGATAAATTCATAAAATTCTACTTAGAATTTCTCACAATTAGTCAGCTCCCCGGAAATAAAGGCTATCTCGCGTTATACGATAGGAATCTGAGGACGTTGGAAATTGAAGGCTTCCCGAGTCTTGCATCAGTTTACGAACATGATAACGCTAGGGAAGCGTTTGTTGATTTAAGTATCATTATGGATGAACCACTGACAGAGGAACAATTAAGGGAAATAAAGAAAGAAGTCAAGAAGGTAAAAAATATATTTTCACTAATGATAGAGCTTGCAGAAATTATGCAGGAAGAAAGTAAAAAGTACTATTTGAAGGCATTTGAAATTTTCTCTTCGGAAGAGACCTACAATAAATATACATCCGGAAGAGAAGAAACCGAAGTTAAAGAGAGAATAAAAAAAGCAGCGGGTGATGCAATCTCATTCTGGTTTAATTGGTTGGTTATTCCCTCAGAAAATATAAAAGAAGAAATCAGGAAGAGCGTCCAGCTAAGAAATTTTAAATATAGTACGAGAATGATCAAGCGAAATCTTTTCTATACGTGGGACGCAATTTCTATTATGGTTAACCCGAAAAGTGCAGATAGAAAAGACATACCTGTAGATACAAGCCCATCAAGGCATTATCGGAATTAGCGTTAGCAAAGCTAATCTTTGCACTGTTTCTTGGCACATCTCCTTTTGAATTTTATTGTCATCTTCCAACTGCAGTGCAAATACCGATACCGGGCGGAAAGTATTGTCCTATGCGGTTAAAGAGGTATAACAGTTTTGATCGTACTTTCTGCGTAAAGACGGATATTCGCAATACAGGCTTCCTGCCATCCCATCCCAAATGAGCGGGGAGTACAAAATACTTATACCGCAAGGTCTTCAAGCGTTCTATCTTTTCTTGCTGCCCCAGTATCTGATGTCGAAACAGGACAAACAGATTGTAGATGAATACCCGGATAAGCATCGCCGCCTCTGTTGAATAGAAATACTTCATCGAGAACCCACCAAGCGCAAAATCCTCTTTCAGTTCCTTGATAGTGTTTTCATCGTTTGCCCTCGGCCTGCACTGCTTCCATACCTCATATGCAGGATCATGCGAATTGGTTATCCATACGCTATAACGATAGTTACCTGTATCAAACTCATCTCCAAAGAGAGACAGCTCCTTTCCCATCGCGTGCGGTCTCTTCTTTATATCCTGCCGAACTGCAATGAATCTCCTGTCGGTTATCCAATCCGCATGCTGAAAAAGAAACTCCGTGATCCATATTCCATCCTCTATCTGCTGCCAATTTTGTTGTGCATAAACCATTCTCTGCAAAGGATGGTACAGACGAGCGGCTATGATATAGATTAATTTTCTCCGCTCCAAAAGCTCGATAAATTCCCTGAGATAAAATCCGCTGTCCGCAATAACACCCTTAATATCAATATGCTCGCTGATCCTCTGCCATGTGGACTCGAAAAATCCAATGATATTATTCCATGACATCACATTGCCCGGACGATTCCACAGATGCACCACATATTTGCTCTTGTTCAGAAATGCCAGAAGCGGGCTGTGGCTACCACGGCCCTTCTTCTTCGGGTTATATCCCCTCTTTGCCCCCTCCTGTTTGCCGTATCTCTCAAGGACTGTAGAATCAAACGTCAACCAGTCCTCTTTGAGCTCCTCCCAGGGAATCAATTTCTTCAAGTATCCCCATAACCCCTCCGACATCTCTTCCACATCCTTCAGTTTCCTGATCTTCCTGAAAAGCCTGCCCAATGTCGTCGAGGCTAGAGGAAGCCTCTTCACTGCAAAAAGATCAGTGAAAATCTCCTGCCAGCCAAGATAAAGCAGATGAGAAAACCTGCTGCCTCCCGCATAGATCAGAAGTATGTACGCCAATACCTTGCTGTATATCCCCATTCCATTGGGCGAACTCTCATGGACCGGAATCACCTCTTGCAATATCCCTCTCAATTTGACCTTTTCAAAGAATGCCGCCAATAAACTGAAGCCCCCATATGCAGTCAGCTTCTTCTCCGTAAATCCAATCCTCACTTTATTTATTTCAATGTTTGTGCTACATTTTGACTGCATATTTCTATTCTCCTTTCGTTTAGAGTTGATGGTCGGTCAAACCTATTGATTCTAATACGAAAGGAGAATTTCTTTGGGGATATTATTTTAGGTCAACTGCATTTTTTGGGTTAACGGCACTTCATTGAAGGAGCTATACAAGAAAGCAAAAGACGGAGATGATGACTCCCTATTCAAGTTGATTCAAATTGATAAAACCTTTTTTGATCATAAATGGGTCAGAACGCGAACAAATAAAGCAGCTTATTCTGGAGATATCGAGTTCTTTGAATCTCTTGGCAACGCTATCAAAACCGATCCCTTGAGACATGATAGCAGACAAGATAGGATTGACAAGTTATTTGTCGTAATAAAGTTTTTCTGGAACTATGGTTTGTATAGGCTTAGTGACTATGAGCTTCATGATCTGCTTATAAGCGACAGCATCTGTAGTGAGCTTGGGACTCATGAGAATGTAGAATCCTTCATAAGATTTCTTCAAAGGCATCGAGCTTACCTTCCTAAATAAGTACGCCTAACCGGACATAGTTTTCAAAAGTCTGTCCAGAGGAAACCCAACATTCATCATTTAGGCTAAAGCCATGATGAATGAAAAAACCATAAAAGAGAAGTGTTCCCCGTGTTTCAGGAAAAAGGAGTGTTTACTTCTTCCCTCTCAACGAGGTGAATGTCTTGGGCCGTTTACCGATGTGAAAGATCAATTAAAGAAGTTTCAAGCGTACTGTGAAGAAAATCTTTCAAAGCCCAAGGCAGATTTAGAAAAGGCGATACGGGAAGTTGTCTTGAAGGATTACTTAAGAAAGAAAAAGCTCTTCGATGACTCTGAGGATCGGTAAAGATGACGATTCGAAAAGCTTATAACTTCAATGGAATGAAAGGCGGGGCAAGGCCATCCAAGAAGCTATTGCTTTGGATGGCCGCCCCGCTTTTCATCGGTGAGCTTTCAAGCTGCTTGCAGGGGTATTTGCTGGTTATGAGTAATCACCAGCAAATACGTTACTAACATGATTGATTACTTAAGTCTAACTCTTCATTTACCACCTGATAAGGATTACATGGAATGTCACGGGAAGATTACTGAGGATTCGTTCAGGTTACAGTTGTATAAATATATGTGCGAACTGGACAGGGCAAGGATACTTTTTTGCCCGCATAAATTTGGAGACTCTACAAACGCAAAAATGCCCTTTACAAATATTGTCCTCAATCCAAAGAATTTTGACTGTTATGATGAAACGGAAAATTATATTTTTTCAATAATTAATAGTCCTGCTTTGAGTTTAGAGGATATAAATCCATCCAGAGTTGATGTTGCCGCCGATATTCCAAATATTAATGTTAAGGCCATAATTGCAATGCTTCACGTCAAGGGTATCCGTAATTTTAGGATTATTGGTGACACGATTTATGCAGGACGTAATCCGAAAGTAAGGGTTTATGACAAACTTGCTGAAATAAGATACCGGCTTAAAAAGAACCTGAAGGTTATAGAAGGAGAAAAGAGACTCCTTGAATCTTATAAGGACTTGACAAGATTCGAGGTTGCCGTAAGCAGACCGAAAATAAATCTGAAACAATTAAAAGAAAATCCCATAAGGTTAGCGTCCTATTTTGACAGACTCAACTTTATTGAAATGGGTTGCAGTAATCCCTGCGGAGTTATGCAGATCATGTATAAGCAAGTGAATAGAAAGTTTAGAAAACAATTGGAAGCACTGCAGAATATGAAGCTGTTGGAAAAGATAAAAGAGATTTATATATCTGATGTCATTCAATGGTTCACTGAGAAAGAACCTTTTTAGGGTATAGGTAGATATGGATACATATGAGAAAATCGATTATAGCGCATTTCACGAAGCCGGTTTTTACGTTTTTTTGGTAAAAGCCGGAATATTCTTCTCAAGAGGTATTCTGTGAAGCTGATAGGTATCAAGGAAGCATCAGAAATTCTCAGCGTAAAGCCTTCTACGCTTTATCAATGGGCAGAGTTAGGCCAAGTACCGTGTTACAAATTGAATGGCTGCCTTAGATTCGATGTAGAGAATATTATGACTTGGATTAAGTCCTGTAAAAAAGAAGTTGTCGCAAGTTATAATCCTTTTATCCAGACCAGAAGTCCCAGGAAAGGGGGCAAGTAAATATGGGACTCTACCGTAGAGGTAAAGTTTTCTGGTTTACCATAAAGCACGCTGGAAAGAGGATTCAGGAATCAACAGGAACTGAAAACAAGAAGTTGGCGGAAAAGATTTATGCGAAGGCTTTTAATGAGATCATCGAAGGTATATGGTTTGAGAAGCAAAAGGCGCATTCGATAACGTTCAGGGAAATGACCGAAAAATATTTAAGCAAATATTTCAGAATTAGAGATGAACAAACGGTAAGAAAGTTGTTACCGGTATTCGGACATTTGCCGCTTGCTGAGATCACAACTGAAATGGCGTCTGATTATAGGGATGAAAGATTGAAAAAGGTCAAACCAGCTACAGTTTATCAAGAGTTGAGTTTAATGAGACGCATGTTCAACGTTGCCCGTAAGGAATGGAAATGGCTCAGAGATAATCCTGTGGCTGATCTCTCTTTCTCTGTAGGCAATTCAAATGCAAGGTATAGATGGCTAACTCTTGAAGAAGAAAAACTACTATTGGAATGCGCAAGCCCTGAATGGCTTAAGAACCTTATTACCTTTGCGCTTCATACCGGCATGAGAAGAGGTGAGATACTTAATCTTTTGTGGAAGGATGTCGATTATACGGGGAGATTGATGAGGATTGAAAAATCCAAGAACAGCGAAAAAAGAAGTATCCCTATGTCAAAGACCGTTAATGAACTGCTCAGAAGCCTGAAGATAAGAGACATAACAGGTCGGGTCTTTCCAGTTACTGTATCAGCTCTTAAAGACGGTTTTGAAAGGGCTGTGAAAAAAGCCTGTATAGATGATTTTCACTTTCATGATCTCAGACATACATCTGCGACAAGGTTAGTCCAGAATGGGATAGATATCTATGTGGTCAAAGAGCTTTTAGGACATAAGACAATAACAATGACCATGAGATATGCGCATCATTACCCTGAGTCATTAAGGCACGGAGTAGAGGTCTTAGACCGGCTGTGCTACAATTGTGCTACAGTCGAGGCTTCGGACATTTGCCTTAATGTCGAAAAATCGTTTAAAATCAATTGTGGGAGTGCATAGGGTTCTGGTGTCCCTCCCGGACTTCAAATCCGGTGTTGCCTGTTACAAACGGGCAGGGTGGGTTCGATTCCCACACGCTCCCGCCAAACTTTCCGTTAATATCAGTATATTAGCTTGATAAATCCTTCCCAAAACTCTCAATGCTTGCTTTTCGATATATCCTTTCATATAATAAAATGTAAGGAGATTTAGTTTAGTAAGGAGATAATATGACCGCGCTTGCAAAGGTTACATCCAAGGGACAGATCACACTACCTAAAGAGGTTAGGGAGTTGCTCCATATCCAGACCGGCAGCATCGTGGTCTTTGAGAAGGAAGATGAAAAGCTCATTGTGAAGACTGCGAAGACGCTCCAGGATTTCAAGGGCATTCTGAAAGGCAGGCAGAAGAAGACCGAGTTTGAGGGGATGAGAAAAAAGGCAAAGGAATACGTCGGGAGAAAGGGAGCCGGTAGTGGACAAGACTAAGCGGATCGTCATCGATACGAACCTGCTCATCAGATACCTTATCAACGATGATAGTCGCAAAGCGCAGATTGTCGACACACTTCTGAAAAAGGCCGGTAAAGGCGATATCCAAATCCTCATGCCGTCCATTGTAATTTCAGAACTCGTCTGGGTGCTTGAGAGTTTTTATAGCATGGAAACCGCCGAGATCGCCGAAGTTGTAGACTCCATCTTAAATACGCCGGGTCTTACGGTCTCGGATGATTCGATAGTCCGTTCCGCCCTGAAGCGATACAGGAATAGGGGGGTTGATCTTGTTGATGCTTGGATCGCAGCCTTTGCTCAGGAAAAGGGAGCAAGCGAGATCCATACCTTTGACAAAAGGCATTTCAAAGGCATCGACGACGTCGCCGTGGTCCAGTTGTGAGACAAGAGGACAGTCCGATTCCAGTGGAGATGACGAGAGAAAAGCCACCTTCGTAATGAACCCGTCACTCGTCACTGTCTTGATGCCGGATTGTCGGGAAGGCTGGGAGACGGAGAATTGAGAAGATGTGCGACAGCAGGAAAGTCAAGAAACAAGACCTTCCTTGATCCAGCGACATTTTCATCTTGGCACAAAAGCAGATGAAAAGCATTGAGATATTCTTGAATTTCCCAATTATGGATATGAATATGAATGTGCTTAAGAAAGACACTGGAAAAGTCGATCCTCAGCAGGCCTTACGTATGACCGCTTTTTGGGGTGATGACTCTTGGCGACAGGCTGCTTATAGCACAACGGATAATTTATTCGGAATTGAGGAAAAGGCCAATAACCCGAAAAATGCGTTTGCTATAGGCATACCTATAGAGTCAAGCCTATCAAGGCATTGGCTGATTTGTCGATATAAAAGCTAATACTGATGCTGTTTCTTGTTCCACCTCCTGAAAATTATGTTCTTTTTATCTAAATGCAGTGCAATTACCAAAACTGGGTGGAAAGTATTGTCCCACGCGGTTAAAGAGGTAGCGCAGTTTTGATCGTACTTTCTGCGTAAAGACAGAAATCCGCAATACAGGTTTCCTTCCATCCCATCCTAATTGGGCTGGAAGGACAAGATACTTGTACCGTAAGGTTTTCAAACGTTCTGTCTTTTCTTTTTGACCGAGTATCTGATGCCTGAACAGGACAAACAGATTGTAGATGAATACCCGAATAAGCATAGCCGCCTCCGTTGAGTAGAAATACTTCATCGAGAACCCGCCGAGTGCAAAATCCTCTTTCAGTTCCTTGATGGTATTCTCATCGTTCGCCCTATGCCTGCATTGCTTCCATACCTCATATGTAGAATCATGTGAATTGGTTATCCATACGCTATAACGATAATGCCCTGTATCAAACTCATCTCCGAAAAGAGACAACTCTTTTCCCATCGCGTGCGGTCTCTTCTTGACATCCTGGCGCACTGCAATAAACCTCCTGTCGATTATCCACTCTACATGCTGGAAGAAGAACTCAGTGATCCATATCCCTTCTTCTACCTGTGCCCAGTTTTGTTGTGCGTAGATTATCCTCTGCAGCGGACGATATAGGCGAGCAGCTATGATATATACTAATTCTCTCTTCTCAAGCAGTTCGATGAACTCCCTAAGATAAAATCCACTGTCTGCAATAATGCCCTTGATATCGATATGACCGTTGATCCTCTGCCATGTGGATTCAAAAAATCCAATAATGTTGTTCCATGACATCACGTTGCCGGGGCGGTTCCAAAGATTTATCACATACTTGTTTCTGTTAAGAAATGCCAGAAGCGGGCTGTGGCTACCACGGCCCTTCTTCTTCGGGTTATATCCCCTCTTGACTCCCTCCTGTTTTCCGTATCGCTCAAGGACTGTAGAATCGAACGTCAACCAGTCCTCTTTGAGCTCTTTCCAGGGGATCAATCTCTTCAAGTATCCCCATAATCCCTCCGACATCTCTTCCACTTCCTTCAGTTTTCTGATCTTCCTGAAAAGCCTGCCCAATGTCGTCGAGGCGATAGGAAGCCTCTTCACTGCAAAAAGATCGGTGAAAATCTCCTGCCAACCAAGATAAAGTAGATGAGAAAACCTGCTGCCTCCCGCATAGATCAGAAGGATGTATGCCAATACCTTGCTGTATATCCCCATTCCATTGGGTGAACTCTCATGGATCGGAATCACCTCTTGCAAAATTCCTCTCAATTTGATCTTTTCAAAAAATGCAGCCAATAAACTGAATCCCCCATATGCCGTCATCTTCTTCTCCGTAAATCCAATCCTTACTTTATTTATTTCGATCTTTGTGCTACATTTTGACTGCATATTTCTATTCTCCTTTCGTTTAGAGTTGATGGTCGGGTAAACCTATTGATTCTAATACGAAAGGAGAATTTCTTCGGGGATATTATTTTAGGTCAACTGCACTTTTTGGGATAATGAGGCTGTAGCAGAGGCCTTTAGACAACGTCCGAAAAAGGTCGCAGGGTTTGACTATGTGCCTAAGCCGATACCGATGAGAAATAACAAGGGTGCAACGGTTTACTACCTCTTCTTCGCTTCACAAAAGCCTGTCGCTGCAGGTATTGTACGTGCTATATTCGATAAATACAGAAATAAGGGAAATATGTGATGGGATAGAAATCAACAATAGAGTGGACGGGATCGACCTGGAATCCTGTGACCGGATGCGTAAAGATCAGTCATGGTTGTTTGAACTGCTATGCAGAGTGGATGGCAAAGCGTCTTCAGGCCATGGGGCAACCCAACTATGCCGCTGGATTCAAGCTTGCGTTACATGAGCATGTGCTCGATCTTCCGTTAAGATGGAAGAAGCCTCAAAACATTTTCGTCAATTCCATGAGCGATCTTTTTCTGAAGGGTATCCCCGAAAAATTCCTCATGAGAATATTCAATGTCATGCATCAGGCCCACTGGCATACGTTCCAGGTTCTTACCAAAAGGTCTGGCAGACTCTTAGAGCTTAGCTCTCAACTGCCATGGGCTGCTAATATCTGGATGGGTGTTACGGTCGAAAACAGAGATTATACTTACCGTATAGATCATCTGCGCGAAAGCGGTGCATACCTAAAGTTTCTTTCCATAGAGCCTCTTCTCGGTCCTTTACCGAAGATGAATATGGAAGGCATAGACTGGTTAATCGTCGGCGGAGAATCAGGCCCTGGTGCTCGACCCATGGATCCGGAATGGGTTTTCGATATCCGCGCTCAGTGTAATAAAGCCGTTGTTCCGTTCTTCTTCAAACAGTGGGGAGGCACAAGGAAAAAGAAGGCTGGGAGGTTACTTGAAGGAAGGACGTGGGATGAAATGCCGGTAATATCAAGGCTGGATATGCGGGCAATAATTGGTTAGAGGGAAAAATTGATTGACTAAGAAAAGGAAATACAGAGAACAGGCTGAGGGCAGGCTTTCGTTTGTACATTTAGGCTCTCTTTCATCCGCCGTCCGGGAACCCATTTCCGACAATTCAACGTCTCCCCTTCCTATGGGTTCAAGTGGACCGATTAAATCGTCACCGTTTTGTTACAAATTAGTTCAGGGCGGCGTACCGGGTTGTTTTACGGCTGAGGGAAGCTCTCCAGAAATGATATCCCTCGGGTCGAGAAAAATTATATTTTCGAATTCATCGAGAGTCTGCCACGTTAGGCTTTCGATGCAAATCGTCTTCGGAATGAAGGCTAATGATAAATGGAGATGAGCTGGGACCTTCATGTTTTTCGTACCGGCAAGATTTGCAACCACTTTATCCTCGCTCAAGAATCTATCGATTAGGACATCTGTTGCCGGTTCTACATGACCGTAGATGGTAAATAACTGTAAGTCGTTGTCGAACATTTCATGCGCCGCAAAGATGGTGTACCCGAGAAAATCTTCTATGAGCCTGACTATCCTGCCTTCATAAATGATAGGGATTTTTGTGCCTTCACTAATCGTTTCAAATATGCCATCGTGATTTTCATATAACCTTAAATCTAATCCGTTGTGCCGATGACCACGGTGTCCTTTGTCTCCCCACCATTTTGATTCGGACAAAAATAACATGCCGGGCTCAAATACCCATCTTTTAACCCGGAGAGTATTCTCACGGACCAGATATTCCGTGAATCGTGATTTGTTAAGGGTCATGGCATTACTATTTCACTTCTGAGGTCAGCGCTTGAACCATGAAATAAGGACGCTGTGATAAAGCAGTAATCTTTCAAGACCTTCTTTTTAAGCATTTATCATAATATCTCAATCCCTAAACTGTTCCTTCAGCCTCCTGAATCTCGATTCGTAAATGAGCTCGTATAGGTCAATTTTATCCGGGAACAGTTCTGAAATTCTTTCCTTGAGTTTCTGCTTTTCTATTTCGATATCTATCATCGGATAGTCACTGCCAACGATCAGGGAAGCGATCCGGTCGGCCATGGCCCTTATCTCCCTGACCTTCCTGTCTTCAGATCTCCGCGCAAAAATCGCCTTATCCGTCATTTGCTCATGTTTAAACGTAACTGTATTTCCGCAGACACACATCAAGGACCTGCCAAATTCAAAAAGGGTAACATCATAATCTCTGCCGCAATATGAACACCGGACAGCCATATACCTAATAAAGCTTTACCTTTGTAATTAAATTATACTGGAAACCTCCGGGGGATCAAGCGTGTCAGGACGAAGGGATTAAACCGACTAAAAAAATGTATTTGAGAGAAATATGCATAAAAATTGGTATTATATTGTGCATTGACCTTTTTATTTTAAAATCCATTTATGACAGGGTGTTAACATGAAGATACTGCTACCTACAGACGGCTCTGAATATTCTGAGACTGCGGCAAAATTTCTCAAAAAACTCAATTTGTCGAGTAACGACGAAATCATCATCCTTCACGTTATAAGCGAAGACCCTTTTGAAGATGATAAGGATCATTATTACGCAAAGATTAAAGAGATCAAACAATCAATTGCACCTAAAATACTCGACTTGACTATGAATATTCTGAAATCGCTCCCTACAAAAATGAATACAGCTTTGATGAATGGTTATCCGGACAAATGTATAGTCGAGGCGGCGGTTGCTTCTAATGCTGACATAATCGCCATGGGCCCCAAAAGACTAAAGGGCATTAAATCACGTATCGTCGGAAGTATAACAAAGTCTGTGTCTATCATGTCTCCGAAACCGGTACTTGTTATCAAACCTCCTCAGGGAGAATCATCAAATAAAATTAAAATACTCTTTACAACTGACGGATCTGATCATGCAAAGAAAGCAGGAGAAATCCTGTCTTTAATGCCGTTTCATGATGATACGGAAATAACAATTCTGCATGTGATCACTCCAGCTTTTTACGACGTTCCTGATAAATTTATGTCAAAAATAGACACGAGCTTCAGAGAAGATCTAAAAAGATACAGTTCTTTAGAATTACAGGAATCCCAAAGAATTATTGCACAAGCCTCTGAATATTTAAATAATAAATTCTCAAATATCGACAAACTAACAAAAATTGGTGAACCTTCAGATGAGATCTTACAGACTGCAAATGAATTGAATGCAGACATGATTGTAGTCGGCAGCAAGGGCATGGGTGGTTTTAGGGGTATAGTAGGCAGCATATCCAGATACATCCTCAGCGTTGCTGAATGCTCTGTCCTTATCGGAAAGACGGAGCGGTTTTAATAACAAATCCTGAATTGTCATAAATTGCTGGAAATATTCGCATGGGCAAAGATAGGTCGCGCAGCGCATTGGCCGATTTGAAATAAAAAAGTGGCGGTTGCTTCCCCTCAAATCTCGGCAGATTGTGCATCTTGTGACATACAGCTTAAGACTCTTACGTCTAACACCTTACGTCCTGCGACTTTACAACCTTAATGCCGAATTGAGAGGAGCAAGACCACCACTTTTGGTAAGCCCACTCTTCTTGATTAATTTATACTCCAATTTAGAGTGGTTGTCAAGCTTTTTTTTAACAGCGTCACAAAATCTGAAAAATCAATTTATGTTGTCAGCGCTCTACGAGACGATTTTTTCCATTTTAAAGTCATCCATGATAAAACCGTTGCCTATATCCTGAACAACAGGGCCAATATTTTTGAATCCCATTTTCTCATACGCTTTTATTGATTTCATATTGTTTTTGTTTACGGTGAGAGAAATTTTCCGGAGATGAAGCGTAGAAGCAAGATTCTCAAGAAACCGTATCGCTTTTTTGCCGAACCCTTTACCGCGCCGGGAGGCTTCTACATAAATTTTACTCAGAAACAATTCCTCTCCTCTTGGTTGCACCGCCATATACCCGATGTATTTTCCCTTTGCTTCCACCAAAAAATACCGATACCCTTCAGTCTTTATTTGAGCGGCTATCGCTTCGTCCGACTGAAACTCGCCGAGCATGTATTCAACCTGATCTCGGCCGATGATCGGGGTGTAGTGTTCAGTCCAGATTTCTCTGGCAAGCATTGCGACACTATTAATCTGTTGCTGACTTATCACTTCAATAAACATACTTCTATTTTTACTGAAATCCTTTTTCACTGCAACCAGAACAGCGACTTTTTTATGTTTGTTCTGTGCTTCTCAACATTACTCCGGTCAGAAACAGAAAAGCCATTGACACAAGTACGAGAGAGGCCGCGATAAAAGAATATCCCATGCCGAACTGTGAAGCAACGATTCCGGCAACAATAGGACCTGTCGTATGCCCGACATCCATGATCGAGCCGAGAGTCCCCATTGCCGAACCCCTTGTGCTCTGCCTGCTCAAATCCGCGATCAACGCGGAAGTGGCGGATGTAACTATCGAGAGGCAGAGACCGAAAGATACGCTTAGGAGGAGAAATGCCATAAATGTTTTGAAGAGAAAGAAACTGCCGATACAGACGGAACCGATAATTGAGCCTGCAAATATCTGCGGTTTTCTCCCGTGCCTGTCCGAAAACTTTCCCATGACGGGCTTTGTGAGGGCGAGGGTAATTATCTGCGATGAGAGAAATATACCGATTTCATAAGCTGACAAGCCGATCTTTATCGAATAGAGTGGAAGAAAGGTCTCAAAAATGCCGTACGCAAAAAGGACCGATGCTTCAACGATGCATGTTAGCAGGATGTTCTTATCAGAAAGAACAGCTTTCAATGATGCGATTGTTCTTTCGTCTTTCGGTTCGCTTCTCATTTCCTCAGCCGGATCCGGCAAGGTGATTACCAGCAGCAGAGTCAGAACACCTGCAGTCCCGCAGACGAGATAGACGACTTTAAAGCTGAGAAACGGATTGAATGCCATTGCTCCCAAGATGGCGCCGCCGATAATAGGCGCCATAAATCGTCCGGCAAGGGTCGATGTCGAAAACCACCCCATCTTCTCTCCCCTTTGCTCCCGGAAGATATCAGCCACCAAAGCCATAGCAACGGGTATGAAAATGGCTGTTGCAAAGCCATGGTAGAATCTTATCAGAGCGAGTTGCCACAACGCAGTCACAAAGAGATAGAGAAACGGGGCAGTGGAAAAGACAATGGCCGAGAATACCAAAATTCTCTTGCGTCCTAACCTATCGGATAATATTCCCGCCGGGATGCTGGCAATGATACCTGTAAAAGCAGATACTCCAGCTATTAATCCAACCAACGCGGGACTTGCTCCGAGATACGAAGTGAACAATGGTAGAACAGGACTTTTTGAGATCGTTGAGCTGAATATGGCAAACAATCCTGAAGTACAGAGCAGGATAAACGGACTGATTTTCAATGGCATAGTATCAATATAGCAATATTGTGCTTATTTATCTAACGGATAGAACCCTTTCCCTTTTCATAAATTCTTATTTGTTGACATTAAGATTGTTTTTTTATATCCTAACTTTCGGGGTTAAAAACAATAATGAAGATTTTCCCAAAAGAAACCGACTTCTTTTTGATTTTCGATAAAGCTGCTGCAAATGTCACACATGCGGCCACTCTCCTGGTGGGCATAATGGAGCACTTTTCCAATTTGGAAGCCTGGGCCAAAGAAGTACACGAACTGGAACAGGAAGGTGATGTATTTACCCATGATATCATAAGAAAATTGAACAAAACTTTCGTCACTCCTATAGACAGGGAAGATATTCATGCGCTCGCTTCTTCATTAGATGATATTCTGGATCTTATATGGGGCGCTGCCGACAGGCTCATTGTGTTCAAATTGAAAGAATCTACAAAATGGGCGATCACAATGTCAAAAGACCTTCTGACCACTGTGGAATTGGTTGAGAAGGCAATAAAGAAAATGAGAGAAAAGAATTATCCCCATATCCAGGAATATTGTATCGAGATCAATAAACTCGAAAACAGGATAGACAGGGGGTTCAGAGACGCATTGGGACATCTGTTTGAAGAAATGAAAGACCCTATCCTCATTATTAAATGGAAAGAAATTTACGAACACCTCGAAAATGCCTCTGACAAGTGTGAGGATGTTGCCAATATACTGGAAGCTATAGTCCTCAAAAATGCCTGAGACTTTTTTATTACTCCTCTGTGTCATAGTCCTCGCACTGATCTTTGATTTTATAAACGGTTTTCACGATACGGCAAACGCTATAGCCACTTCTGTATCAACAAGGGTTTTAACGCCTAAAGTGGCTGTATTCATGGCTGCAATATTAAATATGGTCGGCGCGTTGTCAGGCACCGCAGTAGCAAAAACAGTAGGGGCAGGACTTGTGCAGGCTGCGTCGGTAACGCAGGTGACTGTTATTTCCGCTCTGCTTGCCGCTATAGTCTGGGATTTGATTACATGGTATTTCGGGCTTCCAACCTCATCAAGCCATGCCGTACTTTCAGGGATAGTAGGCGCCGCAATTGCCACGTCGGGATTTAGCGTTATTATTTCAAAAGGGGTTTATAAGGTTTTCCTCGGGCTGGTTCTTTCCCCTCTTATTGGATTTATCCTGAGTATTTTTTTAATGTCATTCCTAATGTGGTTATTCAGGCGATCTACGCCGACACTGGTCAGTAGTCTTTTTGGACGGCTTCAGATCGTATCAGCCGCTTACATGGCCTTTAGCCATGGCAGCAACGACGCACAGAAAACCATGGGTATAATAACAATGGCCCTCATCAGTTATTATCATCTTCCTGATTTCCATGTCCCTCTGTGGGTCATCTTGCTTTGCGCTACGGCAATGGCATGCGGTACAGCTGTAGGGGGCTGGCGGATAATAAAGACCCTCGGCGTTAAGCTTGTTCAGCTGCGGCCCATCCACGGTTTTGCTGCCGAGACTGCGGCGGCTACTGTTATTGAGGTTGCCTCAAGAATCGGTCTTCCACTGTCGACTACCCATGTAATCTCATCCACAATAATGGGCGTAGGCGCGTCAAAAAGGTTTTCAGCAGTGAGATGGGGAATTGGAGGGAATATCGTCGTTGCATGGGTCCTTACGATTCCTGCATGTGTAATTCTCTCATGGGTTATCTGCAAGGCGCTGCATCTGTTTATTAGATAGGGTTTGACTGCAATAAATCTCTTAGAGTATTTTCGGTCACTCCTTTGTGTATCCTCACTTGCCCGATCTTTTCAGGAAAGATGAATTTCATCTCACCGGCAACCGCTTTTTTGTCGAGCCGCATGGAGAGGAGAATACTTTGCGCGTCCATATCCGCAGGTATTTCTGATGGGAGCCCGTATGAGTCGATTACAGCCTTAATCCTGGAAACCTGGTCCTTATCAATAAGGCCGAGCATCTGAGAGAGCCTGGCCTCAAGGAACATTCCTATTGCAACGGCCTCTCCGTGAAGAAATCTTTTATAGCCTGAAACCGTCTCAACTGCATGTCCAATTGTATGCCCGTAATTCAATATGGCCCTTAATCCCGACTCCCTTTCATCTTTAGAAACAACGTCCGCCTTTATCTCACATGACCGTTTGATTATATAGGTAATCGCCCAGCTATTGAGGTCCAGTATTTTATCTTTATCCGCTTCAATAAAATCAAACAATTCTCCATCATAAATAACTCCGTATTTAATCACTTCCGCAATCCCGGCCAACAGTTCCTTTTTCGGAAGGGTTTTCAAAGTCTCTACGTCGATCCAGACAAGTCGCGGCTGCCAGAAGGTGCCTATCATGTTCTTTCCCAGTTTATGGTTCACGCCGGTCTTGCCTCCGACAGAACTATCCACTTGGGCGAGCAATGTTGTGGGTATCTGAATACAGGAGATCCCTCTCATATATGTAGACGCGGCGAATCCTGTTATATCGCCTATAACACCTCCGCCCAGCGCGATCAGCGCTGACGACCTGTCAAGTTTAATCCTGAGAAGTTCGTCATATATATGCTGCACCCAGAGAAGGTCTTTGTATTCCTCGCCATCCGGGATGGTTATAGTGGATAATTCAAACCCTGCCTTTTTTACAGAATCCGATACACGATCGCCATACAGTGAAAAAACAGTCGGGTTACTGACGATCGCAATCCTGGGGCTCAGGTCAAACAGTTTGAGCTTCTCCCCTATCCCTTCAAGGATATTGTTTCCGATAGAAATATTGTAGCTTCTCTCAGCAAGATCGACCCTTATCTTTTCCATTTTTTCCTTAAATCTGTATTTTTAATATCTAAATCCTGAAGTCCAATTTATCCCGACTTCCGAATTTTTTCTACTATTTCCTTCGCTATCCGGAGAGGGGTTTTGTCTTCCGTGTCAATCATTATATCCGCTTTTTCATAAAAAGGTTTTCTTAAATTCAAAAGTTCGTTTATCTTTGCCAACGGGTTTGCGACCTGAAGCAAAGGCCTATCGCTGTTATTGCCTGTCCTTTGGAGTATTGTTTCGGGTGTCGCCATAAGACATATAATTATGCCGGTTTTCTTCAGGAGACCGATATTTTCCTGTTTCATTACCGCGCCTCCGCCGGTAGAAATTATAATGTTCTCATTATTAGTCACCTTTTTTATCATTTCTGTTTCTATTTCCCTGAACTTTTTTTCGCCGGACTGCTTGAATATCTCATTAATTGTCGTCTGCTCAGCTTTTTCTATCTCGGAGTCCAGATCTATCAGCCTCATGTCGAGGAGTCGGGCAAGCTCTTTGCCGACCGCGGTCTTGCCGGCCCCCATAAAGCCTGTAAGGACAATATTCTTCATAGCTGAAGATATTGTATTTTTTTACAGGGGCATAGGTCAATCTGTTATATTGTTATTATGAAAAAGGTTTTGGTAGGCATGAGCGGAGGGGTGGACTCTTCTGTAACGGCATATCTTCTGAAGAAACAGGGATATGAAGTCGAAGGGCTTTCCTTTATAATGTGGGAACCTCAAACAGGTCCATTCGCAGAAGCATGTTGTTCCCTCCGGGCGATAGAGGATGTAGCGGATACCGCCCGTCATATTGGGATACCCCACAGTGTAATCGATGTCCGGAAAGAGTTTATGGAAAAAGTCGTGAAACCTTTCGTAAACGCATATGTTTCGGGCATGACCCCCAATCCGTGTATCATGTGCAATAAGTTTATCAAGTTTCCTTTTCTCCTGACAAAGGCCGAAAGCGAAGGCGCTCATTATATTGCGACAGGGCATTATGCAAAGATCGACACAAAGTTTTTTTTAAAGAAAGGTATCGATCCTAAAAAAGACCAGTCGTATGTCTTATATGTTTTGAAAGAGGATGCGCTGAAAAGACTTATATTGCCACTGGGAGATTACAGGAAGAACGACGTCAGAAAAATGGCAAGGGAACTCGGACTTCCGGCGGCGAACAGATCCGAAAGCCAGGAGATATGTTTTATCGAGGAAAGAAATTATTCCGGCTTCATCGAGAAATTTTCCGGTATTACCGCGAAACCGGGGCCGATTGTTGATTCAAGCGGAAAGGCGATAGGAAAGCATAAAGGGATTTACGGATATACCATCGGCCAGAGAAAGGGTATGGGCATATCATCTCCGGAACCCCTTTATGTTGCGGATATCGATATATTGAAGAATACAATATGTGCGGGAGATCGCAAGTCGGCAAGAAAAAGAGAATTATTGGTCGAGGACCTAAACTGGATTATGCCCCCTCCCTCTAAATCATTCAGTGCCTCTGTGAAGGTACGTTCCACAATGAGGGACGAACCAGCAGCTATATCCTTGCAGATAAATCCCTTCTTACCCCATTCTGCTAAGGCAAAGGAGGTGGAATTACCAGACGAAAGTGTCCATGTGGTTTTTGATGAGCCTCAGTGGGCGCCTGCGCCCGGACAGAGCGCTGTGTTTTACGACCGGGACCTGGTTATCGGCGGAGGGACAATTAAAAAATCATTTTAAGCGCATCACGCGCTATCTCTACCGTTGCCGGAGTCATGCCAAGGTAATCACCATCTATCTGGATGTGTGCTCTGCCGAGTATTTCCATATGCTCTGCTTTTATATAAACGACATCTTTATACTCCAGATGTCTTCCCATTGTTACGCCAAAGGCATATCGCAGGATATCGAGACTTTTCCTGCCCTTAAAAATACAGGCGTAAAGGTTCGGATCGGTGATTTTTGCATCCGGTGTGATAATGAAATTTCCTCCGTATTTTGCCGCATTCGCTATGATTGCAGAATATCCTGAATAGGGCTTGCCGTCAACATTGAAGGTCAACTCATCCGGCTTAAACCGGCAGAGAGTTTTTATTCCGCTGAAGATGTATGCTCCCTTGCCTGAAATTTTTTTGAGACCTTCATTTATCCCAAAGACCGCCTCGCCGTCAAAACCAATCCCGGCCATAAGAACAAAATAACGGGGGTTATGATCATCTCTCAGGGTTATCTTTCCGAGAGAGACTGTTTTCGGAACGGACCTTACCGCGACGGTCATTGCTCCCCGTACATCATCAGGAATACCAAGTTCTTTGGCGAGCACATTTGTGGTGCCCATGGGCAGTATTGCCACCGGGGTATCTGTGCCGGCGACACCGTTTATCACTTCATTTATTGTGCCGTCTCCGCCGGCAGCGACAATGAAATATGGAGAACCGCTTATCGCATTTTTGGCGAGGTTCTCTGCATCCCCCTTTTTCTCAGTGAAAAGCACTTCTACTTTGTATCCCTTTGATTGCAGGAAGTACGAAGCCACGGCCGTTCTTTTGTCGGACGCGTGCTTTGCGACGGGATTATTGATAAGGACGATTAGGGATTTCATCAGCTCCGATATTAACCTTTGCTCAGTGTAATTTTTCCGATTATTGCAGGTACCTTTTCAAGATAATTTATCAGCTCTTGAACATCAGTACCTTCTTTAACAAAAAATGCCCTTCCACCACTTTTGCTTTTTTGGCGTTTGATATTCGGGATCCTCAGATATCCTAATTCTTTAGATGCCACATAGCCGGTTATGTAGTCCGGATCATCGGATATACATAATTCAGCCGATACTGCGGGATAAGCCGCGACTTTTGATGCAAGGATAATGGCCTCTTTAACGGTATCAGTATTGATCCCGGACCGTGAAAGTTTCGATGACAAAGACCTTAAGGCGGTTTTTTTGATACCGAGCCTTGACACTCTTACTCCTCTTTCCTTATCAGGCTCAAGACGTCTTCCTTTCTTCGCCGTGATAATAGCTGCGCCTCTCATGGCGCCTTTCTTAATCAGCTCAAAGGCAGTGCCGACGGCTTTTTTCGATATACCTAATGATTGAAGGAGTGTGTTTGCTATTTCCAACCCTTCAGACGGTGACCGGCAATCGATTGTACTTACGGGCAGGGCGGAGATTTCCTCAGGACTTTGCTTTATATCTTCAATTGTGAGTATGATTATATCGGCTTTCCCTTTCGGGTGGCGCAATGCCCTTTCAATATAACTCTTGACCGTCCGCTGAATATCCGACGCTTCATAAAGCCCCTCGGCGCCGGAAATATGTATTTCTTTTTGACTTCTGACAGTCTTCGATGCCCTCATCCTTATGCTCCATAAATTCTTCATACAGGAGTGATTATACTCCAAAACTTCAATTAGAAGAATGTGGATATCGCGATACAGATAGCCGTTGACGAGTGATAGATCTACAGAAAAGCTGCGAGAATAGAAAAAAATTAATCAAACAACGATGACAATGTCTCTGTCTGTTCCTCAATGTGTTTTGCCAGCTCATCCTGTTCACTCCGGAGTTTGAAGAGTTCGTCTGCGACATCCAGCGCAACAAGAATAGTTGCCTTTACGGGGGTGATATTCGGAGATGCATTGTAGACTTCTTTTAATTTTTTATCGACAAAAGCGGCAAGCTCCCTTATATACTCCTCGGGTTCCTCTCCCTTTATCGTATATTTCTGGCCAAGGATGTAGACCTCGGTGATACCCATATCTTTAATCTAATTCGAGGGTTTCAAGCTCATTAAGGAGAGTTTCAAGCTGGCTTTTTATCACGTTTTTTTCCGTCCTGAGCTGTTCGACTTCCTGATTTTTTTCATCCAGTAATCTTTCAAGCTCCTTTATCTGTCTCTCAGTAACCGACTTTTCTTCCTTAAGGGTCTTGACCCTCTCAATTGCTATGGTGATTTTATCTTCAAGGCTCTTGAATTTTTCCAATGGTATAGCCTCCTTTTTTAAGTCTTTTGGTTGTTCCATAAGTTGGTCGTCGTCAAAGAGGGTCTTCTTCAAAACCATCGTTCCTAAAATAACAGAATATTTATGTTAAAGTCTACAACTTTTCAATAGGTATTTCCGCACAGCTGTCCCCTGTTGAAGTAATCCGCTTGTATTCAAAAAAAGTCTTTAGAACTCTCTTCACATAGTTCCTCGTCTCGCTGTATGGGATGTCCTCAATAAATTCATCAGGAGATTTGTAATTTCTTTTTTTCAGCCACACTTTCACTATTTCCTCTCCTGCATTATAAGCAGCGACCGCAGAAGTGTAAGAACCGAATTCTTTGACCAAACGGCTCAGATAATATGTCCCGACGTGAAGATTGTTTTTGGTATTAAGGATATCATGCGAATTGTCTATCCCCACCTTCAGCTTCGTGTCAAACCGGTAAGCAGTCTTGGGCATGAGCTGCATAAGCCCGAGTGCTCCTGCAGGAGACCTCGCATCAGAATCAAACCTGCTCTCTTCCCTTACAACCGAGAGCACAAGGAGCGGATCGATACCATATTTTTTTGCAAGACCTTCAACGGTATCCCTGTAGGCCAAAGGATACAGAAAAGAGTGAAGTTCTTCCTTATAAGGCACCTTCACTGCCAACTTGACCAGGTTTTTGTAATCTCCAAGTTCCTGTAATTTTGAGCAGATATATAAAATATCTTCTATCGAATCCGTATTTTTTGAAATAAAGATCATCTCTGTTAAGGCCTCTTTGGATAACCCAATATCAAGGAGGGCTTCGACACGGTCAATTTTCTTACGGACCGCAGGAACAGCTTTAACAGGCGTTATGCTCTTGATGAATTTGAAGTCTTCACTGCCGTTGGACTGTTTGGCGAACCTTTTCACCCTCAGATACGATAGTGTGCTGTAAAAATTATGTTCTTTTTCCATGATGGCGGTATAGATCTTTACCGGATCATCTCCTGCAGCTTCGAGACTCCGTGCCTTCCAGTAAAGATATTTCGGATCGTTATAAGAATTATGGAGCCTGGCAAAAACATTCGATGCCTTTTTGTATTCCCCTGTGAGGAAGTATGTCCAGCCGATGCCCCAGAGGGCTTCTTCGCCCTCGGCAGGATAGCGATCCATAATATTCTGATACAGACTTACGGCTTCACCGGCATCTCCCTCCCTTCTTCTATCCGAAGCAACAGCGATAAGGAGAGAACCCATCCTTTTGTCCCTGCTTTTTAAGAGTTCATCAACGGCGGTTATGATCGGCCCCTTATCTCCCGCGCGATACAAAGACCGCAATTCCCAGTATCTCTCATCGGCCTTTCTATAGACTTCCGCGGCTTCATGGTATTTTTTTTGTCTGAACAGAGAAAGGCCGAGGGTCTGCAAGATTTGCTTTTTCAGGCTTCCGTCATCTTTTGCTCCGGCAGATTTCAGCGCGGATTCGGCGCTTTTGAAATCCGTTTCTTTAATCAGATTTGCGGCCCTTCTCACTAAATCTTCCGCACTTAAATCAGAGGATTTCAACTCACTCTGTGTCGCCGCTGAAAATGGTCCGGCCTCTATATAGATATCCTTAAAGATTGATTTTGCTTTATCCGGCTGATCATGGTTCTTGAGCCATCGGGCATATGAATACCTTATCTCTGTGTCATCGGGATAATCTTTTATATAGGATCTGTATAACTTTTGAACGGATTGCTCCGAGACTTCTTCGGCTTCGTTAATCTCTCTGATCCGGGAATTCTTTAACAAAGGGGAACGGGGATATTTTTTGAGGAGTGACCGGACCGCATTGAGAGACTCTTCATGATTTCCATTGTCATGATAAGCATCGGAAACCCAGAATAAGGCATAATCGCCCAATAGAGGAAATTCTTTTGCCGCTGTACACAGGCTTGCTATGGCAGCTTCATATTTCTTGTGTTCGAGTTCATTTTTGCCTTTTTTGAGATAAGCCTTGCCGTCCATTTGACTGCTGTATACCGGCAAACATGAAGTTAAAAACAGTATGAGGACTAAAACGCTCTTCATGAAATTATCATAGCCAAAATGGTTTTTTTAGGCAATAGAACATGAGTAGAAGAACGTTGGGCCCATAACAATCCGCACAGCAAATTCGATAGAATATTTACCTGTTCTGTGATATATTTCTTTAATGATTAATGATCTAAGGCTTCATGGGAGCATTGGTCCCGTAGAATACTTTGCCTTTGTCGGCGGGGCAAGTGTCTATAATTCCTATTTCTATGATGAAGGTCCGACAGAGATCAGGTTCTTCTCACGGGGCAATGAATTCACAATTACCGAAGAGGGCATCCACTATAAAGGTAACGGCGGGAGCTTCTGTGAATATATGTTCGGAGTGGAAAAACCTTTCAAGGACCTCATGAAAAGGACCGTTGCCAACAGGCTTATCATGTTCGGAGCGTTTCTCGATGAAAATGAAAAGATTGTATTCACGAATGACACTGAAGGGAAGGAGGCTTTTTACCGTCTTTTTCTTCAGGGCCATGCCGTAAAAAATTATTCCTTTTTTATTTCATCCGATTATTCGGGAGATTATAAGCAAAGACAGAAACAGATACTCGGAGAAGTCGGGAAGTTTCTCAAGAGAACAAATCTTATAGCCGAAAACCATGATACGGAACTCCTCAACAGCTTTATTTCCGGGCTTAAAGAACGGGATTCGTTGGTATTCATCTTCAAGCTCATACACAGGGGGAACCAGGAATTTTACAAGGCCTTCACAAATTATTACTTCAGAGAAAGATTGCTGTCGGAGGATGAAGAACTTTATATCGAGGACCTTGCATCGAAATGCGACATTGACCGCTACCAACAGGAGAGGATGAAGATAGATATAATGTACAGGCATCCCGATAATAAGCATGTTGTTGATGAATACAGGGACATACTCCTCAGCGGAAGCATGAAGGACGCCCTTCAGCAAACAGAGTTTGCAAGACTCAGGAGATTGCGCACACTCGGGATAAGAAACAATATACCGAGCGTCCTTTTCGATACCCTTGACGACCTCCTGTTAAAGGGCAGAAAGATACAGGAAATAGAGGAGCCCGAGTATCTCAGGGAGACAAGGGCGATACTTCAGAATTTGTTCTTTAAGGACCCCTCCCTGAAACGGCACATAATTAATGAAGATATCGTGAGATTGATTAAGGCCAAACAGACGGCGGATTCAAAGGGGGACAAGGGGTTTGAACAGATTCTCCTTGACACAGTGAGGGCGTGCGACGAAATCGTGCGGGAGACGAATGACTTTGACCTTTTTGAAGAGTTCACTTCAATCGTTACATATTTTGACAGATATGACAATGTCTCGACCCTATTGAGCCAGATCGCTTTTATGGAAAAAGTGGAGTTTACGGAAGATTCTCTGCGAAGCCTGATGGGCAATAAAAAGGAGTTTGACGCACTGGATGCGAAACTCTTTGACGAGATATTCATAAAGGTACTGCTCAATAATAAATATATTACGAATTACGGCAGGAAAAAGATCAGCGCAATAGCAAAGGGCATAAAGAAGGTTTCAGCAGGAGACGCTACCCTTCGTGATGTCGTAGCGGAAATAAATACGATTTCCGTTGAGGGAAGGCTATACAGTCTGGTGCATTCCGCCCTCAAAGAAAGGATGCGCAGCTTTTTCCCGGGTCTTGACACAAAAAAAGGACGGGACAAAATCCGCGAAGATATAGTAAGAGAAATTGCCGAGAAGGGTGTTCAGAGGGACGTGCCCAAAAAGCTGTTTGATAAGGTCTTCCTGGACCTTAGAAAAGAATCGTTTTATCTAAACCATCTCTTGCCGCTGGTAATACAACAAAAAGATATTACTTTGAGGGAAGACTTTCTTAACAACAGCGGGCTCGACAGATTTTATATAGAGACACTCGAGAAGGAATATTTCGGAAAAAGGGAACTTGACCCGACACTCCTCGATTCACTTGTTCTTGGAGGCGGCGAGCGGATTTGAACCGCTGCATAAAGGTTTTGCAGACCTCCCCCTTAGCCACTTGGGTACGCCGCCTTTGAGACAGTCAACAGTAAATAGCAGGTAGAAAATATAAAAAACCGCATCAGTATTACCTGATTTCAGTCTATTATCTACTATCTACTTTTTTTAGAAAGATGGAGCGGGAAACGGGATTCGAACCCGCGACCCCAACCTTGGCAAGGTTGTGCTCTACCAACTGAGCTATTCCCGCGTTAGATCAGTTAAGAGTCAAAAAAAGAAAAGCTAAAAGTTACTAAGGGACTTTCAGCTTATAACTTTTAATCTTAACTTATAATAAAATAATAAGCTATAATGAACGTTATCAATAAAAATAGTAATAGAAAGGGTAATTTTTTGTCAATATGCCGTATCCTGACTTAGAAAGTTTCAAGTTTTTGTCATCAAAGGGAAATCTCATCCCTGTTTACAGGGAAATCCTTGCCGATATGGAAACCCCTGTTTCTGCAATGCTAAAGCTTGGAGGGTCGCCTTCTTTTCTGCTTGAGAGTATGATCGGAGGGGAGAAATGGGCAAGATACTCGTTCCTCGGTTCGAGGCCGTCAAGGGTCATAAAGGGATATGGCAACAAAATCGAGATAAAGGACAAAGCAGCCGGGTCTCAGATAATTAAATCCGATAACCCATTTGAAATCATAAAGAAAGAGGTCACAACATATCATCCTGTTGATGTTCAGGGACTGCCGAGATTTTACGGCGGACTTGTCGGCTATATCGGCTATGACATGGTAAGGTTTTTTGAAAGCATTCCCGACAGCAGGAAACCGGGACTTCGACTCCCCGATGTCTTTCTCATGGTCACTGATACAGTAGTGATATTCGACAACCTCAAAGGAAAGATAAAGGTCGTCTCGAATGCGCATATTAATAATAAATCTCCTGAAGACGCATATAGAGAGGCAGAGGAAAAAATAGAAAATATTATTGAAAAACTGAAGAAGTCAAAACCCGGCAGGAGAAAACCAGGCGCCCAAAGCCGGGAATCAAAATATGGAGAAAACACCTCTGAACTCCGCAGATATGAATCGTCTTTCGATACGAGGGGAGCATTTGAAGACGCGGTCCGCAGGAGTAAAGATTACGTCATGGCAGGAGATGTTGTTCAGGTTGTATTGTCCCAGAGGTTTGATCGTAAAATTGAGATTGACCCGTTCAATATTTACAGGGCATTGCGTGTTATCAACCCTTCGCCGTATATGTATTATATCGATACAGGGGATGCAAAGCTTGTGGGCTCGTCACCTGAAATATTGGTCAGGCTTGAAGGCAAAAAGATAATCCTGAGGCCTATTGCGGGCACACGAAGAAGGGGAGAGACGGAAGAAGAAGATAAAGCCCTTGAAGAAGAGCTGAAGAAAGACCCAAAGGAAATAGCGGAACATATTATGCTTGTCGACCTCGGAAGAAACGATGTAGGAAGGGTCGCGGAGACAGGTTCCGTAAAGGTTACAGAACTTATGGATGTCGAAAAGTATAGTCATGTGATGCATTTAGTCTCGAATGTCGAAGGGACTTTGCAGACCGGTCTTGATGCATTTGATGTGTTGGGATCATGTTTTCCGGCCGGCACAGTCACCGGCGCCCCTAAGGTGAGGGCGATGGAGATAATAGAGGAGCTTGAGCCGACACGGAGAGGACCGTATGCGGGCGCTGTAGGATATTTCAGTTATTCTGGGAACATGGATACCTGTATTACCATCAGGACGCTTATAATAAAGGCGGACAAAGCTTATGTCCAGGCAGGCGCCGGGATAGTGGCCGACTCGGTTCCCCAAAAAGAATATGAGGAAACAGTAAATAAGGCGATGGGCATGATGAAAGCAGTTGATATGGCGGAAAAGGAACTATCTTAAGAGGTGAGTTGTAGATGCTTTTAATGATCGACAATTACGATTCCTTTACCTATAACCTCGTGCAATATCTCGGCGAGCTTGGCGAGGATATAAAGGTATTCAGGAATAATAAAATTACTGTCCGGGAAATAGAACAAATGGCCCCTGACAGGATAGTGATCTCTCCGGGCCCTTGCACACCTAAGGAGGCGGGCATTTCGATAGAAACGGTGCGGCATTTTTCCGGCAAGATACCGATTCTCGGGGTATGCCTTGGTCATCAATCCATAGGCGCGGCCTTTGACGGAGACATTATAAGGGCGCCGAAGCTTATGCATGGCAAGACCTCCTCGGTGCGCCATGACGGGAAAACCATATTTGAGGGGCTTCCCAATCCGTTCGAGGCGACCCGGTATCATTCCCTTTTGATAAAGAAGGAGACCCTTCCCGATTGCCTGGAAATCACTGCATGGACGGATAACGATGAGATAATGGGCGTAAGGCATAAAGAGTTTGTTATCGAGGGGGTACAATTCCATCCCGAATCAATACTTACTAAAGTCGGCAAAGACCTTCTGAAAAACTTCCTGAAATTAAGAGTTTCATAAAAATATACCCATGATAAAAGAAGCGATAAACATGCTTGTCGGAAAAATAAACCTTTCAGAGACTGAGATGGCTGAGTGCATGAAAGAGATAATGGAAGGGAAGACAACAGATGCCCAGATCGGCGCATTTCTTGCGGCCCTGAGGATAAAGGGCGAGACCGTGGAGGAGATAACCGGGGCGGCCCGGATTATGAAAGAAAAGGCAACAACCATTAAGGCGCCTGAGGACGTCCTCGATACCTGCGGCACGGGCGGCGATATGGCGCATACGTTCAATATCTCCACAACAACGGCATTTGTGGTTGCAGGCGCCGGTGTTCCTGTTGCAAAACACGGGAACCGTTCTGTTTCGAGCCAGGCAGGCAGCGCGGATGTGCTTGAAGCCCTCGGGGTAAAAATAGATTTGCATCCCGAAAAGGTCGAAAAGTGTCTTTTTGAAACAGGCTTCGGCTTTCTATTTGCGCCCTTATTCCACCCGGCCATGAAATACGCCGTCGGCCCGAGGCGCGAAATGGGGATAAGAACCATATTTAATATCCTCGGACCATTAACAAACCCTGCTGATGCAAAGAGACAGATACTCGGCGTATTTGCGAACAAACTTACAGAAGCTTTGGCAATGGTCCTCGGCAACCTTGGAGCTATTGACGCGGTGGTTGTTCACGGCGAGGACGGGCTCGATGAGATAAGCATCTCCGGCAGAACAAAAGTTTCGAGATTTAAAGATGGCAAGGTAGAAAATTTTTATATTAAGCCGGAAGATTTCGGCATCTGGGAAAGCAAAATCGAACATCTGCGGGGCGGCAATAAAGAAGACAATGCAGCTATCACCCTTTCGATACTGAAAGGCGAAGAAGGGCCGAGGCGGGAAATAGTCCTGATGAACTCGGCAGTTGCCCTTATGGCCGCAGGAAAGACAGAGGATTTCAAAACCGCGTTCAGCATGGCTGCAGATTCGATAGATTCGGGAAGGGCATCGAGGAAGCTTGAAGCGCTGAAGCGCGTCAGCAATTCTTTGTAAATCAGAGGAGGATTTTTGGCGGTTAAGGTAGGAGTTATCGGCGTCGGATATTTAGGACAACACCATGCACGGATTTATTCTGAACTTGATGAAGCAGAACTTGTCGGTGTTGTTGACATTGACAAAAAAAAGGCCGATACTTTTGCATCAAAGTACGGGTGCGAGTCATTTGCGGACTATAGGGATATTCTCGGCAAAGTTGACGCGCTTAGTATTGTAACACCCACAACGTCACACTATTCTGTTGCCCTCGCTTGCCTGAAATCGGGAAAAGACATCTTGATAGAGAAGCCGATAACTGTGACCATCGAAGATGCCGATGAACTCATAGCAGCGTCAAAAAATAAGGATTGTATTATCCAGGTAGGGCATCTCGAACGATTTAACCCCGCTATGCTTGCCGTTTCTGAAATGGTAAAAGAACCTTTATTCATCGAGTCTGAAAGGCTTTCACCTTTTCTCGGAAGAGGCACCGATGTGGATGTTACGCTTGATCTTATGATCCATGACATAGACATCATATTAAGTCTTACCGGATTGCCGGTGAAGGAAATTCGTGCAGTCGGAGCAAAGGTCTTAACGGATAAAATTGATGTTGCCAAGGCATGGCTTGAATTCGAAAATGGCTGCTCCGCCCTTGCTACCGTGAGTCGCCTGTCACCCGAAAAACAGAGGAGGCTTAAGATTTTCCAAAAGGATTCCTATATCTCCGTAGATTATCAGAGTTGCGAGATAAGACGACACATCAGGGAAGGAGAACGCATATCGTATGATGTCATTAAACCGGAGAATAAAGAACCTCTGAAAGAAGAATTGAAAGATTTCATCAGGTGCATAAAAGGAAGGCGAAGACCGAAGGTCTCTGCGGACGAAGGCAGGAATGCGCTCAAGGTCGTACTGGAGATATCGAACAGTATAAAAAACGGGCGATAAACAACAGAAGATAGATATTCTTAGGAGATAAAAATGGTCCCTATGGTTGATTTGAAAAAACAATTTCAGGGAATTAAAGATGAAATATTCGGCGTTCTGGCAGAAATCCTTGAAAGCAGTCATTATATACTCGGCTCTAAGGTCTCGGAGTTTGAGGAGAAAGTAGCGGATTATCATTACGTAAATAATGCGATAGGCGTCGCATCAGGCACTGATGCGCTTCATCTGTCGATTGACGCATTGGACATAGGAGAGGGCGACGAGGTCATCACCTCACCATTTACTTTTTTTGCCACGGTTGAGGCAATTCTGTATACAGGCGCTGTGCCGGTATTTGTTGATGTTGAGCCGGACACATTGAATATAGACGTCAAACAGATAGAAGCACATATAACGAAAAAGACAAAGTCAATCTTGCCCGTACACCTCTTCGGCCATCCTGCGGATATGGAAAAGATTCTGGAGATAGCAAAGAAGTACAGGCTTAAAGTGATAGAGGATTGCGCGCAATCTTTTGGAGCAGAGCTTAACGGCAGAAAAGCCGGTAGTTTCGGTGATGCCGGGTGCTTCAGTTTCTATCCGAGCAAAAACCTTGGCGGCTACGGTGACGGCGGTATGATAACCCTTAACAACCCGAAAGTGGCCGAGAAGATCAGGGAGCTGAGAAACCATGGTTCGAGTGGCGCATACAGGCATAAACGGGTCGGCTTTAACAGCCGGCTGGACGAGATACAGGCAGGCATCCTGCTTGTAAAGTTTAAGCACATAGACGAATATAACAGTCAAAGAAGACGGAATGCGGCGCGTTACAATGCACTTCTCTCAGACAAGATAATTTGCCCCACTGAAAAAAAAGGCGCATATCATGTCTATCACCAGTACACAATCATGAGCAGGAAAAGGAATAAGATACAGCAGAGTCTCAGGGAAAAGGGCATTTCGTCGGTTGTTTATTATCCGGTTCCTCTCCACCTGCAAGGGGCACTGAAATTCTTAGGCTATAAAAAAGGGGATTTTCCGGTTGCCGAGAAGGCTGCCAGGGAAGTGCTTTCGCTGCCGATGTATCCTGAGCTTGAAGAGCCGACAATAATAAAGATAGCAAAGATTATTAAGGGTATTGTTTAATTTGGAATTCAGAAAAGACAGGCATACACGCAGAAAAAACTTCACAATTCGCAATTCGGCATTTAATGAAATCTAATTGCTATTAGTGAAAAACACAGGTAGTTGATAATCGGATGTCTTACAACGGTAGCGAAGTAAAGTTTTTTCTGCGTATATGCCCGTCTCATGACCAAAAAAATGCATTGAACAATGTCCGCATTATTTGGGATAAACCGGGAACGGAAATTCACAACATCTGTATTATCGGCATTATACTAATTGTGTTAATCCGATCCCAATTAAAATGATGAAATCCAGCAAGATAGCTACTATTATGATAGTCTCGGGTGAAAGCTCAGGTGAATTGTATGGTTCGCTTCTTGCAAAAACGCTGAAAATCAAATGGCCTGATGTACGCATCATGGGTGTCGGGGGTGACAGGATGCAAATGGCAGGTGTAGAGCTTGTCTCGCGCACATCGGATGCATTTGGCATTGTGGAGGCTGTTTCGGCGTACAAAAAGATAAAAACCGCATTTGATAAAACAGTTGGAGCTATCAAGAAGTTTATACCGGATGTCCTTGTCCTTATCGATTATCCCGATTTTAATCTAAAGGTTGCAGAGGTGGCTAAATCCCTCGGCATAAAAATTTTATATTATGTAAGCCCGCAGGTATGGGCATGGCGCAAAGGCAGGGTTAAGAAGATAGCGGGTATTGTAGACAGGATGGCTGTTATTCTGCCTTTCGAAGCGGAAATATACAGAAAAGCGGGTGTTTCGTCTGAATTTGTAGGGCATCCTATACTCGAAGAGATCGAGTCCGTCTTACGCTCAGAAATCGGGAAATTACCCTTTTCCGATCCTGCCCTTACTATAACGCCTGAACTCCGATCTCACTTTAAATCCATTCTCGGCTTCAATGCAGAGAAACCTTTACTGTCCCTTCTCCCCGGAAGCAGGCCGAGTGAATTGAGCAGGTTATTGCCATTAATGACGACTGTTGTCAGGCTGTTCAAAAGCAGATTTACAGATTATCAATTTTGCGTCCCGTTGTCCCCGAATACCGACGAAAACAAGTACCGCTCCTCTCTTGAAGCCCTTAGAAAAGACGGCGTTTCCATTAAAAAAGGGGAATCCGTAAGGGCATTGGCAGCATCTGATATGGCAGTGGTAGCTTCAGGCACGGCAACCCTCCAGACCGCTTTCCTCGAAGTTCCGATGGTGGTAGTCTATAAGCTTTCCCCTATAACCTATCTGCTCGGCAGAATGATCCTTGATGTAAAACATATATCATTGGTCAATATCCTTTCCGGCACAGAGGTCGTAAAAGAGCTGATCCAGGGAAAAGCTGATCCCGAACGGATAATTAAAGAACTGAATAGGATTATGGCTGATACGGAATACCGTGAAACAATGCTCGCTTATTACAGGTTGATCAAAGAACCTTTCCTGAATAAAAAAGCTTCGGACAGGGTTGCAGAAATAGTAATTGAAATGTCCGGAAATAAAGAAGAGTAAATTATACAATGTATTTTCTTTATAGCCTCATATATATAGTCGTGCTGCTTTTTATATTTCCGTTCGAGTATTTAAAAAGACCAAAAGAGATCAGAAAAAGATGGCTGAGGGAAAAATTCGGGCTTCTCGATTCACTGATTACACCCCGATATTCATCTTCCGTCTGGGTCCATGCCGTGTCGGTCGGAGAAGTGACGGCAGCGCTGCCATTGTTAAAAAATCTGAAGGAGCGGTATCCGGCAAAAGCTATTGTCTTTTCAACGATCACCGACTCCGGACAAAAGGTGGCAAGTGACAGAGCGCCTGAAGGCACAAAGATCGTTTACCTTCCATTTGATATTGCACCAATCATTCAATCTGTCCTTAGGAAAACAAAGCCGGAAATTCTCATTATAATCGAGACGGAATTATGGCCGAATTTGATAAAAGTATTCAGAGAAAACACGATACCTGTAATACTGCTGAACGGAAGGATATCTGAAAATTCATTTAACGGGTATAAGAGAATATCTTTTTTTATGAAAAGGGTTCTTTCCTATATAGACTTTTTCGGTATGCAGGGCGAAGAATATGCTGAAAGGATTAAAGAACTTGGTGTCCGGGGAGATAGGACCATGAATTTGGGAAATTTTAAATTTGATACGAGACCTACCGCGCAGATACCGGGATGGACAGGACACATAAAAGGCCCTGTTATCACAGCAGGAAGCACACATGAAGGAGAGGAAGAATTAATGGCCTCAATATACACCGAACTGAAAAAAGATTTTCCTGATCTGAATCTCATAATCGCCCCCAGACATCCTGAGAGGTTTAAAGCGGTAGAAGATATGCTCTCGTCGAAAGGTCTGATTTTTATTAAACGTTCAGGCATCGGCGCAGAGTCTGCCGGGGTGAAAAGGGTAAACGGAGAAATAATTCTTCTCGATACCATCGGTGAGCTATCCGCTGTTTATGGCATATCCGATATTACAGTCATCGGCAAAAGCTTTATGGGCCGTGGAGGTCAGAATCCGTTGGAACCGGCGTATTGGGGAAAAACCATTGTGTGCGGCCCGCACATGGAGAACTTCCCGGTAATCAAGGACTTCTATAATGCAGGCGCGGCCTTTGAAGTAAATGAGGCAAAGCTTTATTCAAAACTGAGAGAACTTCTGGCTTCTCCTGAAAAAGCAAAAGAAGCGGGATCAAAGGCAAAGGAATTATACGGGAAAAATTCCGGCGCTGTCAAAAGGGCGATTGAGATCATCGGAAGATACATCTCTCAGTAGCGAATTTTCTTAACCTGGAGAATGCATTTGATGAAATACCTGATTATTCTTTCCTTACTCCTGCATGCCGTTTTTTTCCCGCATACCGCTCATGCCCGCTTAGAAGAAATTCGGACAAATGATGCGGTAGTATCCTTTGACCATACTGCCGGGACCGCAGCCGCAATGCTTCTGGAGATATATCCGGGTATCAAATCTGACCTCGCTGCAACACTCGGGTGGAAAGTGGATTTCAGGCCTGAGATCCGTCTCATCAAAGACAGGGACACCATGAAAAGAACAGCCGGCAATGATCTGTCCGTTGCTCTTGCAATCCCTGATCGCAATCTTATCCTTCTCGATACCTCACGGGTGTATGATAAGCCTTTTTCATTAAAGACAGCTCTCCGACATGAGGTATGTCATCTCCTTCTGCACCGCAATATCAGGAATGAGGACCTGCCAAGGTGGTTTGATGAAGGGGTCTGCCAGTGGGCGAGCGGAGGCATTGCCGAGATAATGACGGACAGCGGGGATGATCTGCTTTCAAAGGCCGTTATATCCGGCAAGCTCATAAGCATCGATGAACTCAGCAGATTTCCGTCTGATCAATGGCCTCTCCTCCTTGCATATGAAGAGAGTAAAAGCCTCGTGGAATATATCGTAGAAAAATACGGGAAATCAGGAATGCTGCGGCTGCTCAAATTCTTGAAAGAAGGGCATTCAATGGAAGAATCCTTTAGGGAAGTACTCTCTGTTTCTCCTTATGAGCTTGAAATAAATTGGCGGGCTTCTCTTAAAACAAAATATACAAGGTTTTCTTATTTGAGCCGGAACCTATATGAAATACTTTTTTCAGTCGCGGCGCTGCTCACTGTTTACGGCTTCTTCAGGATGCTGAAGAAAAAAAGGGAATATGTGGATAATGAAGAGGACGATGTGAGTAATGGCAAAACCGGCAGAGAGTAAAATTTATTCCTGGAAAAAAGTATAATGAAAGGGCCAAGAAAGTAGTTTTATAGTTTAGATGTGTTTAAAAGCGACCTTATCGGATTATGAAATATCTCACAAAAATAAAGGACTTTGTAGTCAGATTCAGCAAGAAGGGGCTGTCCCCGCATGAGATTGCCGCCGGCATAGCACTCGGTAATTTCATCGGGTGTATTCCGGTAATGGGGACGCACACAATAATCGCTATTGGGTTTGCATATATCCTGAGGCTCAACACATTGGTTGTCCTGCTCGGCACACAGATATCAAATCCCTTATCCTACCCTTTTCAGCTTTTTGTCAGTGCTGAGGTCGGAAATCTTATACTGAAGGGTAGTTTTCTTGAGATCAAGGGTTCACGGGAGATAAGCTTTCTTATTAATCACTATTTAAGGCCAATTCTCGTGGGCAGTCTTGCGCTCGGGACTGTTATATCCGTACTTTCTTATATTCTTGTAAAAGGTTTCCTCAACAGAAGGCAGCGCTTAAAACAGGAGGGTATCTGAGGGAAGATACTAACCAAGGATAATATGACACCTCCTGAATTTCTCTATTATCTCGGCTATTCAATCAAAAAGCGCTATGTAACGGGGAACCTGCAGAGACTCCCGAACAAAGTTGTAAGCATAGGGAATATAACATGCGGCGGCACCGGCAAGACGCCTGCGGCAATAGCCCTGGCAAATGAAGCGAAGAAAAGGGGCTTTCGCCCGTGTGTTTTAACAAGGGGATACAGGGGAAAAGCCAAGAGCCCCTGTTTCGTAAGCATGGGAGAAGGCCCGTTGCTGGATGAATATCAGGCAGGAGATGAGGCCTTGCTTTTAGCGGAAAAATTAAAGGGAATTCCCGTGGTAAAGGGAAAAAACCGTTATGAAGCGGGCATGTTCGCGCTCCGCTCCCTGCTCCCGGACCTCCGTCCCGACCTTTTTATACTCGATGACGGCTTCCAGCATTGGAGTCTTCACAGAGACAAGGACATTCTGCTTATAGATAGTCTAAGCCCGTTTGGAAACAGGAGGCTATTGCCTCTGGGCCCATTGAGAGAGCCCCTCGGCGCCTTAGACAGAGCGGACATTATCGTAATAACAAAAACTGACAAAGCAGTCATGCGGATGAATAAGGGTAACGGTTTGATTGAAGAAATAAAAAAGTATAATGCACGGGCCCCGATATTTTTTACTGCTCACAAACCTTCAGCATTCATAACGATGAAAGGCGATATATTCCCCATAGAATGGGCGCGCAATAAGAATTTCTTTGGGTTCTGCGGCATAGGGAATCCCCAATCGTTCAGGGATACCCTCTCATCTGCGGGAGTGAAGATAACCGGACTAAGGCATTTTAGAGACCATTATCGATATAGTGCCGGTGATATTAAGGCGATAACAGGCAAGGCAAAAACCAAAGGGGCAGAGTGGATTGTTACAACAGAAAAAGATATAATGAGACTCAAAGGACTGGCAATGCCGCAGAATATTGTCGCACTGGCAATTGAATTTACAGCCGATGAAGAATTTTATAATGAAGCCTTTAACTCTTGAACCGGGAAATTTTCCTAATGTGGAGGTTTTATGGTCAGGTATATAAATGTCAGGAGCAGATCACGGATCGAATTCATCGATATTACCGAGATAGTGCAGGATGTTGTAAAAGAGGCAGCAATCGAGAAAGGGGTTTGCTATTTATATGTTCCTCATACAACCGCCGGGATTACAATTAACGAAGGCGCAGACCCGAGCGTGCAGCGCGACATACAGAATACACTGAGCAGGATCATACCACATGAGTTGAACTATGCCCATAGAGAAGGCAATGCCGATGCCCATATAAAATCAACCCTCGTCGGTACGTCCGTCAACGTGATTATCGACGAAGGCAAATTACTCCTGGGTACCTGGCAATCGATATTTTTCTGCGATTTTGACGGGCCAAGACACAGGAGAATAGCAATCAAATTCATACAGTGATGCCGGAAACCGGCGGTGAAACTGAATCTCTCCGTAACGAGATACAAAGACTCAGGAAATCGCTCTCGGAGCTTACTCCTCCCTTAGAAGTACTTTTAAGGCGCAGGGGTTTCAGAATTTACAAAAAAGAACCTTCAGACGATCTTCTCCTGCCGGAAGAAAAATTTATCGGCGGCTTTTATGAAATGATGAAAAAATATTCTTTCCGCCTGTTTCTGCGCGATGTTATCAAACATCAGAAATTCTTCAGGCTTGAGGATGTCGCCAGGTATGCGACGGCAGACGTTACGCATGACTACCTTGAATATATTAAAGACATCGGCCTTATTGAAAAAAAATCTGACGGCTTCAGACTTGCGATCAGCCCTATAAAGAGCTTCGGTGAAACACTCGAATGGTTTGTAACCGAGCTGTTCAGAATTGAATTTGCGGCAGAGGCGATATGGGGTATACGGTTCAAAAGGCCGCGGGTCGGGGGTGACTACGACCTCATCGCCAAGACAGACGGTTCGATACTATACATGGAGATTAAATCTTCCCCTCCGAAACAGATATACCAAAACGAGATCTCGGCTTTTTTCGACAGGGTATCAGACCTGCATCCTGAAATAAGTGTTTTTTTAATGGACACAGAACTAAGGATGAAGGACAAGATAGTGCCGATGTTTGAGGAAGAGCTCGGGAAAAGATACGATGATCACCCCAAAGCGGTCCGAATGGAGAAAGAACTTTTTCAAATATGGAACAAAATGTTTATTATAAATGCAAAGGACAGCATCACTGCAAATATCGAGAAGGTATTAGTTCGGTTTTTCAGGAACCAATAAATTGTATATTCCGGCCACCTATTCCGGTGCAAACTGTTCACCTCTATCAGGGGAAGCCTTGGCTTCGCCCCAAAATGTGCACTGAGGTTTTCTTCTCGAAGTCCGCAACATTGAAACCTGAGACTGCTGCTCTGGCTTAGGAGCCCATCAATCAGCGAGTATCTTTAATGTTAGTCGCTAAATCGAAATGGTCTTTTTATTTTCTTTTATTATCAATAGGTTATAATTTTATGCTTGCATTTTCCCGCAGAATCGAGTTTCATTTATAAAGGAAGGCCGCAAAAAGAAAGGCTGAAGAATTTCTTCTCCAGCCTAAAAAATGTGTGTGTGCATGTTAAAAAAACTATTTCTTTTTTGCGGTCTTCTTTGCTGCCTTTTTTGCTGGAGCTTTCTTTGCTGGCATTATTTAATCACCTCCTTCCTTTACCTTTAAAGCGACGATAATAATTCTCCGCTTATATTATTCATATATCATCTATTTCATTTTGTCAATGGGAAAATCACTTTTTAGAACAATTGATGCATTTTTGTGAACGATAAATTGTTTTATGTGAAGTAATCAAAAAGAGGTGTTTCTTGCTCAACTATTCAGAAGTCGCAGCTTGAGTGGAGGTGGAAAAGTCCGCAATGGTGTCGGGATTTTGATTCCTGCCTTATATTCAAAAACTAACCTACTGGAAAAAAGTGCCTCCACATAGTAAGCAGAGGCACTCCCGATTTCGATAAGCTATTTTGCTTAGCTTTATACAGGAGGAGCAATTGTAACTATTACCCTCATATCATTTATTGCAAGAATGCCATGTGGCTCACGTATATCTGAAATCAAAACATCACCGGTATTAGCAGGCAGTGTTAATCCATCCTTGCCTAAGAATTCTCCCTCTCCTTCAAGAACAGCAATGCTTAACTGTCCCTCTACATCGTGAGAATGAATTCCTAATTCCTGACCACTTTTGAAATTAAAGTTTATTACCCTGAAATATGGGGAATCATGAATTAGAAACTTTTGCATGCCTTTATCACTAAATCCACTTTCTTTGAATACTTCAATCCGTTTCATCATGGTCGTTTCTCCTTTTAGCATATGAGATTTTATTGTTTGATTTTTTTAAATGGTACACCATCAATTATAATTTGTTTTGGGTTATTATTTAATATATGGACAAAGAACTAATACAAATATTGCCATTAGCATTCCTTATTGGATTAATCCCTGCCTTTATAGCCCGAAACAAAGGGAAAAACTTTTTCTTATGGTGGTTTTATGGTGCTATGTTTTTTATCGTGGCGTTGCCTCATTCATTATGGATTAAACCTGGCAATCAAGAGGTAGGACAAGAGCAGATGTCAGCGGGAATGAAGAAATGTTTTTATTGTGCTGAACTTATAAAACGGGAAGCTAAAGTTTGTCAGTATTGTGGGAAATTGCTTCATGATTAAAAAAGGAGTTTGGCTGAGCATACCCAATGAATTTTCTATCATCCTTGAATACCTTCCCAGCGGAGAACCTCGGAACTTTTAAACAGCTTTATCCTGAAATACTCAGAGATCGCTTTCTCCCTTGTTGAAGCCAACACTGTGGCTTTTTTGTGCAGACGCAAGGTTTCCCCCGGAATCAAACGTTCTTCTGGCCGATGTCGAGTGAGGTGTACCTCTCCAAACATGCATGCCCAATTGCTTATTTGAATAATCAAAAGCACATTTGAAAACAATAATAAATGAAGCTTATGCTCGCAAGTCTTTATTCACCTTTATGATAAATTCATTGATACATAAAAAGTCTGTATTCCCCTCTTCATCAAAAAAATTATGGGTTTGCCTTTTTCTGTTTTTAACATAATGGATTCATAGTCGTTCTTATTTCTTACGGGTTTGCGGTTTACCTCTTTAATAATATCTCCTGCGTGTATACCGGCCTCAGCTGCTGGGCTGTCAGGTGAAATCTCGATCACAACAATGCCGGCATTATCTTTAAGCCTGAACGCATTCTTCCACTGCGGTTTTATGTCGTCAACCGTCATTCCGAGGTTTTTCTCAGGTATATTCATTTGAGATGCCACACGTTCCTCTGACATCTCTGCCACAGTAATATTCAAGACTATCTCCTTTCCATCCCTTATCACTTTAACAGGTACTTTTTCCCCTATAGGTGTTTCAGCAACCCTGCGTGGAAGATCTGGCATGTTCTGAATATCTTTTCCATCGAATGAAATAATAATATCCCCCCTTTTGATTCCTCCAGCATCAGCAGGTCCGCCCGGGACAACATCACCAATAAGGGCGCCTTTTCTATCTTTCAACCCGAAAGCCTGCGCTATCTCAGGGGTTACAGATTGTATGGATATACCTATCCAGCCGCGGGTTACCTTGCCTTTGTCTTTTAGCTGTGAGACTACAGATTTTGCCATATTGCTCGGAATGGCGAACCCGATTCCCTGGCCTCCCGCGATTATGCTGCTATTGATCCCGATTACCTCGCCTTTCAGGTTGACCAAGGGCCCGCCACTATTCCCCGGGTTGATGGGTGCATCCGTCTGGAGGAAGTTGTCATAAGCCCCTGATCCAAGAGCTCTGCCACTTGCACTTATGATGCCCTGGGTTACCGTATGTTCCAGACCAAAGGGGTTCCCGACGGCAAGCACCCAGTCTCCAACCCTGATATTGTCCGAATTACCCAGCAAAAGGATTGGAAGGTCTTTAAACAAAGAAGAAATTTTTATTAAGGCAATGTCAGTCTTCGGGTCTCTTCCTACAACCTTTGCTTTGAATTCCCTTCCGTCTATTAATTTTACTTTTATCTCTTCTGCACCTTCTACAACATGATTATTGGTGATAATGTAGCCATCCTTATCAATGATGAAGCCGGAACCCAGACTCTGCTGTTTTAAAGCCCTATCCGGAATATTACCAAAAAACTGTTTGAAAAAGTCCCCGAAAGGACCTTCTTCACCAGGCCCGAAAAAGTGTCTGAACGGGCTTCCGGGTATCCGTAACGTTGTTGTGGTACTGATATTCACAACAGCAGGCTTTACCTTTTCTGCAAGATCGGCAAAAGATTGTGGAAACCCGATAACCTCTGAACCATCCTTTTTCTTACATCCTGCAAAGACACAAAATATACCAGCAATAAGTGATATAAGAATAATGAGTGTCAGTCTATTCAAAATGTCCTTTTTCATAGTTTCCTCCTCTGATGGCTTCTTCAAGTTTTTTTGTCCGTGCCTGATTGAACAAGCATTGAACTCTACTTTTCACAATAATTATATCAAATAATAAAGTCGTAGGAAGAAGGATATTGACCTGTGAGGTATAACATGGCAATCTTCACTTTGGATCAAGACACAAGTTGACAATCTTTAATGGTAGTAATCGCATAAAAAAGGACAAAGTGAAGTTAGAACTGATATAGGTTAAGGAGCATGGAAAGTGTTTCAGAGATAGTAAAAAAGAATGATTAAGAAATTGATTCCCTGCAAAAGTATATCAGGCAGGAAGTGAAACAAACTCGATTTCTCGGAGACAAGTATGTTGAATGATATAATCAATATGTCTGTGGATTTAAATAGTTACATAGAAGGATATAAATCATGAACAACCCCTGGCACTCTTTAAAACTTGATGAAGTATTTAGAGTCCTGAACACATCTCCGGAGGGTCTTTTACAGTCTGCGGCTTCTGAGCGACTTAAGCGCTATGGGCCCAATAAAATAGCAGAGCCTGAAAAGGTCTCTGCCCTTAAAATACTCATTGATGAACTTACAGGATTTTTTAATATCATCCTTTTCTTTTCAGCCTTTGTTGCCCTATCAGTGGGTTTTCTTCCAGGACATATTCCGAAATATCATGAAGTAATTTTTATATTTGCGATTATAATCCTCAACACGATCATTAGTTCTCTTGAAGAATATAAAGCCGCCCAGAGTATTCAATCCCTCCATAAGGTAATGAAAATAAAAGCAAGAGTTTTGAGGGATGGACAGGAAGCAGAGATTGATTCCAGCGAGATAATCCCTGGAGATATCCTTATTCTTTCTGAAGGAGATAAGGTGCCTGCTGATGGAAGAATCACGGAGGGATTTGGATTAAAGGTGGATGAATCAGTATTAACTGGTGAGAGCGTCAGCGCAGACAAGAGTAATATGGAAGTGTCTCAAGAAGCTATACTCGCTGAAAGAACAGATATGGTCTATTCCGGAACATATGTGACACGAGGAAATGCAAAGGTTGCGGTATCAGCAACAGGGATGTCAACAGAGATAGGAAAAATCGCGACTGACCTCTATGAGATAACAGAGCAACCAACATCTTTTCAACTGGAGGTTGCAAAGCTTGGCAAGCAGATTACCATTAGTATTGCTGCAATTGTAGCAGTCATAGCCGTAACCTATTATTTTTTTGAACACCTGAGTTTCTATGATGTGCTCATCAATTCTATCAGTCTTGGGGTAGCTGCTGTACCTGCAAGCCTCCCTGTGGTTATGACATTTGCATTGGCTATGGGCACAAGGAAGATGCTTGAGAAGAATGCACTTGTAAGACATCTGAGTGTTGTAGAAAGCCTCGGTTCTGTAGATGTAATATGCACTGACAAGACAGGGACCCTGACAGAAAACAGGATGACGGTACAGAAGATATATGTTTTTGACAGGATATCAAAGACGGAGGATGAGGGTACAGGTTTCGGCACGCAGGCCGTATCATTATTATTAAAGGCATCTGTTCTTTGTAACGAGGCGAAGATTAACACAGACGAAAAAGATCGTGAAACCTATCTCGGTGATCCAACAGAACTAAGCCTTCTGCTTTTAGCAAGTGAGAAAGGCCTTAATCCCCGGGCCGAGAGAAAGAAATATCCAAAGATAGGTGAAATACCCTTTTCTTCCGAGACAAAGAGGATGACTACTATCCACAAGATAGATGAAAAGACTGTAGCATATTCCAAAGGTGCAGTGAGTGCTATTTTGAGTGGCTGTGATCAAATCCTGAAAGGCGATCATACAATGCCATTAACTTCAGGTGATAGGGACAAGATCATGGCGGCAGCAGATTCTATGGCAGGAGAGGCATTAAGGGTCCTGGCATTCTCCTACAAAGAAGTGTCATCTGTAGAGGCACCGGAGCAAGATGCTGAAAAAGGGATGGTATTCCTGGGACTTGAAGGTATGATGGACCCTCCAAGAAAAAAGGTTAGGCAGTCCATACAGATAGCCCGTGAAGCGGGAATAAAGATTGTCATGATTACCGGTGATAATAAAAAGACCGCACAAGCTATAGCCGGAGAGGTTGGGATCGGCAGTAATGCAGTGGAAGGTGAGGATATTGATAAACATGCTGTCGAAGAATTATCAAGAGATGTTGAGGCAATAGACATCGTAGCACGGGCAACCCCTCAGACAAAATACAAAATAACGCAGGCCTTACAGAAAAACGGCCATTATGTTGCAATGACAGGAGACGGTGTTAACGATGCTTCGGCCATTAAGCAGTCTGATGTTGGGATAGCTATGGGATTGAGGGGAACAGACGTGGCAAAAGAATCCTCAGACATGATTCTGCTGGATGATAATTTCAAGACAATAGTAGATGCTGTTGAAGAAGGAAGAAGGATATTCGATAACATCAAGAAATTTGTGAATTATCTTCTCAGTGCCAACCTGTCAGAGGTTTTTGTTATATTGATTCTGTCATTCTTTGGCTATATACCGCTGACAGGTATTATGGTCCTATGGGTCAATATGGTAACAGATATCATGCCTGCAAGTGCCCTTGCTGTAGATCCAGCTAACCCGGGCATTATCAGGAGACAACCCAGAAAGGCAGGAGAGCCGGTACTCAATAGGGGTGTAAAGACGCTAATCGCATTCAGTGGAATAAAAAAGGTTATTGTACTTCTTATCATTTTTTATATCGGGTTTCATATGGGAGGGATTAAATTGGCACAGACAATGGTCTTTACCAGTGTAATATTATTTTCATTTGTCCGGATAATGATTGTTCGGCAGATGGATAAACTGTCTATATGGTCAAATAAATGGCTTCTCCTCGCAATGGCAGCAGGTATCAGTTTGCAACTTATAGTCCTCTATACACCTTTCTTAAGAAACTTCTTCAATGTAATTCCCCTGGGTTACATCCACTGGGTAATTCTTTTGCCTATAGTAGTTTCCTCAGCCTTTTTAGGAGTATTCGGTGCAAGGATCATCATGAGATTTGTTCCGGCAATCTAAAAAATAAAAATTAATCTGATTGCTTTAACTATAATGCTTAACTTACGTATGTTTATTTATGTCATCAAGCAGCATCTTATAATCCTGCGGTGTCAAATGCCAGGCTCCTGGCCTGAAGGGATTATCAAGGTCATCAATAACAATGTAGATCGTATATGCTAATACCCCGATGCTTAATGTGAAAATATAATCGATCCAGGGATTATTTACGCCGATGAAAAGGGAAAGAAGAATCAATAACACATCGGCGAAGATGAGAGTATTTTTTAAGATGTGAGGAATGTGAATTGCACTTTGGTAAAGTCTTCTATTGCGATTTTTTACGATATCATAAAAAAGAGGTGCAAACTTCATTCTTCCTTTTTCTTCTGTCAGCCGTGCTATTTTATTTCGGAGAGTGTCTAAAATAATTTCCTCTGGCTCACTTCTTTTCCCTTGTTCCATTATAGGCCATCCTACTTGAATAGTGGAAAGATAGTCCTTTATACATTTAAGAATATTCCCCTGGATATCATTTAATCCTAAAAAAAGCGGTACGGGATACACATAAGGGGCGAAGCATGCAATAATAAACGGAAAAAGAGTGGCAGGAGGGTTCACCTAATGGGTGAGGCAAAACGGCGTGCGATAGCAAGGAGCAACTCAGTAGGAATTGATACATATGCGGGGAAGATACACGTAGAATGGGACCCTGATGCAGCTGTTACCCCATTGGGGCAGTTGCCATTTTTCATAGAATTTCTGAAAGTCAGCGGGTTGTTTGATTCCTTTGTAAAAGAGTGTCCCCTCTCCTATAGCAGCCCGAATGCGCCGAAGAAGAGAAACGTGTTAGGCACTCTCATGCTTTCGATACTTGCGGGACATAAGCGATATGCACATATCGCAGCGATACGAAGTGATGGAGTGAATCCCGAGTTATTGGGGATGGATAAGATAATCAGTGAAGATGCGGCGCGTCGGGCCTTATTGCAGATAGAAGAAGGGACTGGGATACAATGGCTTGAATCAGAGCTTGCACGCTGCACGATGCCTGTATTATCGGCAGTATCAGGCCCCTCCTGGATACTTGATACGGACACGACGGTAAAGTGTCTGTATGGCAAACAAGAGGGGGCAGTTGTGGGATATAATCCTAAGAAACCTGGGCGGCCCTCACACAGTTACCACAGTTATTTTATGGCAAACACACGATTAGCGTTAAAGGTAGAAGTGAAGGCGGGCAATGAGACCGCATCGAGTCACAGCACGGCTGGATTATGGGAATTGGTAGAGAGTATTCCCCGGGATAATCGGCCGGCCTTCATCCGTGGAGATATAGCGTTTGGAGTAGAGGGAGTGTTATCAGAGGCAGAAAAACGTAGTATACATTATGTCACAAAGCTGAGGATTACGAAGAATGTAAAAAGATTGATCGAGAGAATGTTTGAGATGGAAGAATGGGTAAAAGCCGGTGCCGGATACTATGGAATGGAGTCAGAGCTGAAGTTATTTGGGTGGAGCCGTAGTCGCCGGGTGATCGTGCTGCGCCGACCTATACCTGGGGATATTCTTTTGCAGAAAAAAGGGAAAGATCAAATGGAGATGAGTTTCATCGAGACACAAGGGGGAGTGGCTAAGTATGAGTACACGGTGCTGGTGACTTCTCTTTCTGATGAGGTATCAAGTATTGCACAGCATTACCGGGATCGTGCAGACAGTGAAAATATCTTTGACGAGTTAAAGAATCAGTGGGGCTGGGGCGGATATACGACAAAGGATTTGAAGCGATGCCGCATGATTAGTCGCATGGTAGCTCTTGTATATAACTGGTGGTCGCTGTTTGTGCGCCTGGCCAATCCAAATAAACATCATGAGGCAATAACGAGCAGACCGTTGCTGTTACACGCAGTTGCGAAACAGACAAAACATGGGGGACAGACTTTTCTGACTATTACCAGTCCTCATGCAAAGGCTGAAAAGGTGCGGGGAGCATTGTTACGACTATCACTGTTCCTCGGGGATATTAGGACCACTGCGGAGCAGTTGAATATCGCTGAGCGGATGAGGATTGTAGCAATGCATGCTTTTAGAAAAATCATCGGCCCTTTGAACATAAATTCAGGGAAATTGCTCCCTCAAACTGGTGTGGCATGATCTCTAACTGCTTTTTTTAGGTTGATAGATGCCGGGAAAAAAGCCATAACTCGCGGATGGCATCTGCTTCTCCCTTGATAGATTCAACGAGATGATTCCAGTTTTCCCACTCTTTCTGAATGGTAAAGGCAGCAAGGATGCTGAAGATAAGACATATGGCTGAGTAGAGCTAGGGTATCCCGCCTAAATCCCGTAAATCCAATAATAGAATTCTTCCGTGATCAATTGTTCGCATCAACCAGAATACTAAAGAAAAAATAATAAAAAAGAGAATTATTTTTGGAATAAATTTCATTTAGGAGGTCTTAAGGCTTTGAACTGAAGCCTCTCCTCATCATGCGTCCTTTCCAAAGAGGCATGCAGGAAGAATCCCTGAGAGGCGTGATCTTCCCAGTCGAAAGATTTTTGAGACGGCTCGCGACGATATATAGATTTCCATCACGAGCGATATATTTCGATCCGGTAACTTCATAGGATATTCCGGATCTGAACTCAATGCCTTCCCTGGCGATGTACCACGGCGGTGCGGTGACGACTCTATAATCCTTAACTCCGGATTTAAGAATTATAATCACCGGACCTCTCATCTCCCGCATAACTTCTCGCACTGTCCCTTTTATAGTTACCTCGGTATTTTCATCGTACCCTTCTCCGCCTTCGCTTTCCGCATAAGCAGCAGAAAAGAGAAAAAATATTAAAAAATAAGCCAGCAAACCACTTTTTGTGTAACTGTTCATGCTTTCCCTAATAATACCTGATTTTGATCTTGCGTTTTGTTCTTTAACGCGAAGATGGCGAGGACACAGATTGCGTGTACTCTCTGTGTCCTCCCTTTGTTCCTGCTAAATCCTGCCCATTCCGCCCATGTGTCCTGAGCCATATCCGCAAGTACCGCATCCACCGCTAAAACCGCTTGTCGCCGCCCTTTTCTGTATTTCGGTCCTTACGTCAACCATCTCCTTCCGTTTGGCCGAAATTGCGTTCCAATCAGTCGGCGTCTGCGTTCGCAGAGTCATCAGTTCCGTCCTGAGTTGAAGCATCTTCTGCTTCAGCGGCAGGATGTCTGTTTGAAACTTGGCGAACTTCTGGGACTGCTCAGGCGTTACGGTCGCTGCCGCCCCTGGGCATGTCCCGTAACCTGCGCCCATTCCCCGGCCATAGCCAGGGCCGAAAGCAAAGGCTGCGGTGACGACTATTGCGACTATTGCGACTACTAACCCTGCAATAAGACCTCTTTTCATGCTGATCACCCCTTTCTGTGGTCAATTTCATCCTGACCATAGTAAAGCAATCATCATGCCGGAATAAAACGTACTGATTTATTGAGTTTTTTTCAACAAAGCATCTGTTTGTCTGCAAATATTGCGCTAAATTAGTGCAATATTTGCGTCACGACATCATGTGATGTCATATTCCTTAATCTTGTACTGAAGAGACCTTAGGGATATGCCGAGCATCTCAGCCGCCCTCCTCCTATTCCCACCCGTACGGGAAAGTGTATTACTTATCGCTTCCTTTTCGATGGCCTTCAAATCTCCGCTGATTATTCGCTCGTGAGCCGGCTCGGAAATATAACCCATGCCGGAGATATGCAACTCCGGGCCTTTACTCACAATGATCGCACGCTCGATAACATTTTCCAGTTCGCGTATATTGCCTGGCCATGCATATTCCATCATCTCCTTCATGGCCGCGTCAGGAATGGTTTTCGGCTCCCTTCCAATCTTTCTTGAGATGATGTCGAGAAGATAATGCGTAATCTTTTCAAAATACTCCCTGCGTTCTCTCAGTGGTGGAACTGAGATGGGGAAGACATTCAGACGATAAAAGAGGTCTTCCCTGAACTTTCCTTCTCTTACCATCAGCTTTAGATCCCTATTCGTAGCCGCGATAATCCGTGTATTTGTTTTGATCGTAATGAGTCCTCCGAGTCGTTCAAAGGTTCTTTCTTGGATGATCTTCAGGAGCTTGGCCTGCAGAGTCAGGCTTATCTCCGATAATTCATCCAGCAGTATAGTGCCGTCATTGGCGAGCTCAAATTTGCCCTTTTTCTGAGCCAGTGCGCCTGTGAATGCGCCCTTCTCGTGACCGAAGAGCTCCGACTCGAGCAGATTTTCAGGAATGGCGGCGCAGTTGATATTCACAAAGGGCCCCTTCCTTCCGCTCAGGCGATGCAGAATCTTTGCCACCAGCGTCTTGCCTGTTCCAGTCTCGCCGTAAAGCATAACCGTAGTATCCGTCGGAGCAACATCCTTTACCTCCCTTAACACGCTGTCCATTCCGGCAAACACGATCTCGATGGAAGGAATGTCTTCAAGAAGGGCTGATTTCAAGAGAGCATTCTCGCTGAGGAGAACCTGATGCTCAAAGACTTTGGCTACCGCAATCCTAAGCTGGTCCGGATCTTTGAGGGGCTTGGTAATGTAATCCACAGCGCCTCTTTTCATGGCTATGACCGCTGTCTCGACAGTAGCAAAGGCAGTAACCATGATGAAATCGACTTTGCTGCCTTTCTTAACCTCTTCCATAAACCGGATGCCGTCCATCTTCGGCATTTTCAAATCAGAAATGATCAGATTGGGGTCGAAGGAATCCAGGACTTTCAGTGCGTCTTCGGGATCAGAGCGTCCCTTGACTGTATACCCCTCACCTTCAAGAATTTTTGTCATCAGAAGAAGAAAGGATTTTTCATCATCTACGATAAGTATCCTGAAATTCTCCTTATTCATATCGCCCCTTATTCAGTGCCGCGGGAAGCTCTATCCTGAAGACCGTCCCATTGGCTGGTTTGCTATCGAGTTCTATCCGCCCTCCCAGAACCTTTGTAAGCTTGTCGACGATTGCAAGCCCCAGGCCGGTCCCTTTCGCTTTAGTAGTAAAAAATGAGGCGAAAGCCATGGACTTCGTCTTTTCGTCCATGCCGCAACCGTTATCGCTGATTATTATAATGATTTTCACTCCCGCCTGCAGTGCCCTTAGTTCGATAATGCCCCCCTCATTAATAGCATCAGCAGCGTTCTGGAGTATGTTGGAAAGTATCTGATTTAGCTTTTCCCTATCCGATACAATCATAATGTCCCCGGGGACTGCGGTATTGACCGTTATCGCAGTCTGCTTCACCCGGTCCGATTCTTGTAATACTTTCACCGATTCATTAGCCAACTCACGCAGACTGAATTCTTCTATCCTGGCTTCTGAAGGTTTTGCATACAAAAGTAGATCCTCCGTCAGACGTTCGAGTCTTCTTGCTTCATCGACAATAATACCGAGTTCTTCTTTGCCTTCCGCACTTTTTTCCGTAAGATACTGGGCGAACCCCTTGATACTTCCTATAGGATTTCTGATTTCATGAGCAAGAACCGCAGCCATTTCTCCGATAACGGCAAGTCTCTCTTTGTCCGCCATCAAGACAGTGAGTTCGTCGGACCGTCTAACTGCCTTGATAAAGAAAAAACCCATGACCCACAGGACGACTATCGTTATAAGGATACTTATGGCCTGGAGCCTGGCCTGCCGCGTAATGTTCTGTGCGGGATAGGGATGAAGGGCAAGTCTCAGGACCTTGACGGAATCCGGCGTATGTATCGGATAATTGAGCATGAAGATCTCCTCGCCGGTCCCAAGAATCATGTGGCCAAATACCGGCTTTCCGTCGCCGGCTGATCTCTTGATATCCGGCGAATCAATGCGTTGCCCGACCAGATTTTCATTCGAGTGAAGAAGGGTCAACCCGCTCTTGTCATAGAGCGCAATAAAGGCAATCCCTTCCCACGACGAATCTGTGACAATCTCCTTGAAAATGCCTTCCTTTACTTGTGCCGCCTGCACGGAAGGTTCGAGGCTCGCCGCTATGCCCAGTGCCTGAAGCTTAAGGGATTCTTCCGCTGCCCTAACGGAATTCCGGTAGATGATGAGAGTGCTAAACAGCGTTGCAAGGGATGCGACTGCTATAATAATGATGAAATAAACATGGGTCTTTTTAGGTTTCTTTTCGCCTGCATCGGGCATATATTTGAATTATACACCAAAAAGTTTGATCTGACTCATGCCGCCTTTTGCTCTCCGAATAGAGACAAGAATTCTGACAACTGACGATGAATTGAACGTCAAATGTGGCTATGGCTGTGACTTTGGGGCTCAAACTTAGAAGTGGCTGACATTTTCAGCTTTGTCAAATCATCAGGCTATGAATCATGCAGTAGCACTTCAATAATTCGCACATAAGGAAACAATTTCACTTAGTGTTTTAGCCGCCATCTTACATCTTCACAATTTTTTAACATTATCTTCATCGATTCTTCATAATTTTCTCTTATCCTAAATCCATTAGTAAATCCTTTTGACTGGCAGCCAGTCCTCCCCCCTATAGACTGGCTGCCCTCCCTCCCTTAGTATTTCTCAACTGATATGCTTGGAAACGCCTTGTAATGTACCGATAGAGGGCACGCTTTCACATAGAAGTCTAAAACTCAGACCTCTGCTGATTACTGGAAAAAACTCACAACTCAATACTCCAATAATCGGGGGAAGCGCTGTCTCAAAATGAGTTATTAATATTTATCCACGTATCCATTTTTTCATTTGATAATGAACCTCCCCGCCGCAGAGACGGCGGGGTATCTCGGAAAACTCTCACCAGCGATGGCATCTTTAAATTTTGAACAGTTTTAGCTGACCTGTGCGCCGCTCTATTTCAGACTTATCCAAAGTCTGATTCCTTATGTATCGCTTAACCCAAAAAGTGCAGTTGACCTAAAATAATATCCCCGAAGAAATTCTCCTTTCGTATTAGAATCAATAGGTTTGAGCGACCATCAACTCTAAACGAAAGGAGAATAGAAATATGCAGTCAAAATGTAGCACAAACATCGAAATAAATAAAGTAAGGATTGGATTTACGGAGAAGAAGATGACGGCATATGGGGGATTCAGTTTATTGGCGGCATTTTTTGAAAAGATCAAATTGAGAGGAATTTTGCAAGAGGTGATCCCGGTCCACGAGAGTTCTCCCAATGGAATGGGGATATACAGCAAGGTATTGGCGTACATCCTTCTGATCTATGCGGGAGGCAGCAGGTTTTCTCATTTACTTTATCTTGGTTGGCAGGAGATTTTCACAGATCTTTTTGCAGTGAAGAGGCTTCCTTTGGCCTCTACGACATTGGGCAGGCTTTTCAGGAAAATCAGGAAGCTGAAGGAAGTGGAAACGATGTCGGAAGGGCTATGGGGATATTTGAAGAGATTGATTCCATGGGAGGAGATCAAAGAGGACTGGCTGACGTTTGATTCTACAGTGCTTGAGCGATATGGCAAACAGGAGGGGGCAAAGAGGGGATATAACCCGAAGAAGAAAGGGCGTGGGAGCCATAGCCCGCTTCTGGCATTTCTTAACAGAAGCAAGTATGTGATACATCTGTGGAACCGTCCCGGCAATGTGATGTCATGGAATAATATCATTGGATTTTTCGAGTCCACATGGCACAGGATTAGCGGGCATATCGATATTAAGGGCGTTATTGCGGACAGCGGATTTTATCTCAGAGAATTTATCGAACTTTTGGAGCGGAGAAAATTAATCTATATCATAGCCGCTCGCCTATACCGTCCTTTGCAGAGGATGGTTTATGCACAACAAAACTGGAAGCGGATAGAAGAGGGGATATGGATCACGGAGTTCTTTTTCCAGCATGTCGATTGGATAACCGACAGGAGATTCATTGCAGTCCGGCAGGATATAAAGAAGAGGCCGCATGCGATGGGGAAGGAGTTATCTCTTTTTAGAGATGAGTTTGATACAGGGAATTATCGTTACAGCGTATGGATAACCAATTCACATGATCCCGCATATGATGTATGGAAGCAGTGCAGGCCGAGGGCAAACGATGAGAATACCATCAAGGAACTGAAAGAGGATTTTGCGCTTGGAGGGTTCTCGATGAAGTATTTCTATTCAACAGAGGCGGCAATGCTTATTCGGGTATTCATCTACAATCTGTTTGTCCTGTTTCGACATCAGATACTGGGCCAGAAAGAAAAGATAGAACGCTTGAAGACCTTGCGGTATAAGTATTTTGTACTACCCGCCCAATTGGGAGGAAACGGCAGAACGCTGGTATTGAGGATCTCCGTCTTTACACAGAAAGTACGATCAAAACTTTTATACCTCTTTAGCCGCATAGGACAATACTTTCCGCCAGGTCTGGATACCTGCACTGCAGTTGCAAGATGACAATAAACTTCAAAAGGAGGCGGATCAAGAAACAGTGTAAAGATTAGCTTTGCTAATGCTAATTCCGGGATTGCCTTGATAGGCTTGGATCTATAGGCATGTCTTTTCCAATTGCACTTTTCGGGTTAATCACTTCTTCATTTGTTGCATCCCCGACCGTTCCTATGTCCTTGCCGTCACTCCAGAATTCTCCACCCCACAATTCTACTTTCTTCATCTTCGGAAATTCTTCGAATACTCGTTTCGCCGTTATCGACTTAATTACGTTCAGCACCTGACTCGGGCTATATTGCGGTTGAGCACCGCAGAAGATATGTATATGATCCTCATCAAATCCAATTTCATCGATTACAATATTGTACCGTTCAGTAATTCCCCTCATTGTCTCTCTGATACATTTCTCAACTTCCTCATTCAACAAAACCTTACGGTACTTTACAGCAGTCACCAAATGGTATCGAATCTTATAGACCGCATGAGGCCTCTTTCCCAGTTCCATTGTAACAGCATTATAATCCCCCAAACCCCCTTTTCAAAAGGGGGTTCACGGTTTCCCCGCCGCAGAGACAGCGGGGTATATAATTTAATCAATATAAAAACTATGTTCAGATTTTCATATTTTCTTCATCACTTCTTCATAATTTTGAGACTAAAATTAGAACGAAAAAAAGAAAAACGAAAAGAGGTAAGACATGAACAAAGCTGTACTGGAGACACCGTCGCCGGAAGAATGTGCGAGTACCGTCTTTGAAATTAGCGGCACAAAATTTGATCCGGATATTGCTGCTGATCTTTGGTCAAAAATATTGCAGCATAAATGGCTCATGTCTGAAAAACTCGGCCGTGATGTGGGAGTGCGGATTGCTTGTATCGACTTTCTCGAAAACATGGAGCAGGCCCTTAAGGAATATATGGACTATAAGAGAAAAGATATCTTAACTGAGTTGGGAGCTCAGATCGTTAGCAGAGAAATATGGGACACTATATCCCATTCCCAGCCTCCGAAGCAATTGGTTCAACGGAGAATTATTCTACCTTTAAAAGAAGAGGGCCTTTCTAAAAAGCATGGTGTAATTCCTCCAAAGACCATCATTTTCTTTGGGCCTCCAGGCACTGGAAAAACCCATTTTGTAAAGGCCATAGCAGGTATTTTGTCATGGTGGTATATCGAAATTTTGCCCAGCATGCTCATGGCGGATGGTGTCGAAAAGATTGGAGTTAATTTACACAAAATAATGGAGAAGGCCCGAAATCTGGAAGAAGTAGTTATTTTTATTGACGAGTTTGAAGAGATTGCGGCCAGCCGGGATATAGCAACACGTGTTGACAAGTCAATTACAAATGAATTTCTTAAACAGGTCCCTCTACTCAAAAATCAGGGAAACAAAGTCTTACTCGTGTGTGCCACCAACTATATCCGACAATTGGATGCCGCGCTGCTTCGACCGGGAAGGTTTGATTGCATTATACCTGTTGGTGGTCTGGACGAAGCTGGAAGAAGAACGATCTTGGAACATTACATGTCCAAGCTCAATACGGAAGAGATCGATCTGAATCTAATTATCAATATGACATCAAGGTTTACTCCTGCAGATATAGAGTATCTTTTTCAGCAGGTGGCTCAATTTGCTTTTGAGCAGGAATATACAAACGGACGAGATTATCAGGTAACCACAGATACCTTTATCCAAATTTTACCCAAAATACGACCCTCTCTGACAGACGAAATTATTGAAGAGTTTCAAAAGGACAGTATTACATATTCCCGAACCTAAACGAATGAAGAAGATACGGGAGATTATGATTATTCTTTAAATCACTTTGGAAGAAATACTCGGAGGCGATAAAGCATAACCGTGACCTTAAGAATGATAAGACTTTAACGCAATATGGTATAAGTAAAGGTATATGAGTATAAAACTTCTAGCATTTTCAAAAAAGACATCTGCAATATTTGCTTTTATATCACTATTCCTCATTGGATATCTCAATTATATAACGGGACATGAGTTCTATCTGTCTGCATTTTATTTAATGCCTGTCACACTTGTTGCGTTGAAATTCAGCAGGCCCATAGGAATTTCTGCCGCTGTAATAAGCGCTATTGTGGAAACGACGGTCAATATTTTAGGGGGAGGTTTTTATTATTCTCATCCACTGATTCATTTTTGGAACATGGCGATTCTCATGGCAATATATATTGTTGTTGCCACTCTGATATCCCTATTAAGAGACGCACATGACAAGGAGAGTGTGAGAGCGGTAGAGTTAGCACGTTCAAATGCAGATCTTAAGGCGTTTGCCCATATTGTTTCACATGACCTAAAAGAACCTTTAAGAGTCATTACAGGGTTTTTGGCGTTGCTGGAGAAGCGTTATAAAGACAAACTCGATAATAAAGGGATGGAGTATATCCAGTTTACCGTCGATGGTGCCAAAAGAATGGATGAGCTTATTAAAGACATTTTGGAATATTCACAAGTCGGGGCTAAAGACAAAGAATTCAAACCTGTAGATTGTTTAGCCGTTTTGAATAAGGCAATTTTCAATTTGCAGGTTGCTATCCAGGAAAGCGAGGCCGTAGTGACACATGACAGTTTACCTACAGTAATGGTTGATTCCACACTATTGACCAGTCTTTTCCAGAATCTCTTAGGTAACGCCATAAAGTTCCATGGCGATGAAGCTCCCAACGTTCATATTTCGGCTGAAAGAAAAGAGGACGAATGGGTTTTTTCGGTCCGTGATAATGGTATCGGAATAGACCCGCAATTTCAAGAACAGATTTTTGCCGCTTTCCGGCGTTTGCACACAAGAGATGAGTATCCTGGCACCGGCATAGGCCTTGCCACCTGCAAAAAAATTGTAGAGTATCACGGTGGAAGAATTTGGGTGAAGTCAGAGACCGGAAAGGGCGCAACATTTTACTTCACAATTCCCACCCTATAAATCCCATTAGTAATAATTTTCGGAAAAGGACAGGCATGATATACTCGTTTGCGGTTGTGTAATGCGCACTGAATACTGATCAGTCAAGATGCAGACTTGATGAAGTAGTAATGAAAATATTTGGACTCTCATGATCGTTTATTTGTGGCTGTTATGTGGAGCTTCACATAACAGCCATTGAACTAAGCCGCTGACGCGGCAGGATGAACAGTCAAAGCTATAAGGCCCTCCGCCATAAGTAATCTCACAATTTATTCCTCCAGCAGGTATTCATACAATATTCCTATAACCCAAAACGAGGAGGTATTGTATGAAACCGTTACGTCACAAGATGCTCAACGACATGAAACTAAGGAGGTTTGCACCGAGTACGCAGGAAGCGTACGTGTCGGCTGTAGCAGGCCTGGCCAAGTACTATAAGCAGTCACCGGACCTGCTTGACAAGGAAAAGATACAGGCATATCTTCTGCATCTCCTGGATAAACGGAAACTTTCATGGGGCACCTGCAATGTCGTCGTATCGGGGCTAAGGTTTTTCTACACGCAAACGCTGGGAATAGACTCGATGCATCTGGGGATCCCGCCTATGAAAACGCAGACAAAGCTTCCCGAGGTTCTTAGTGTCGAGGAGCTTACAAGATTGTTCCAATGCACTCGAAACCTTAAACACAGGGCGATATTGATGACCACATATGCGGCCGGGCTACGCGTAAGTGAAGTAGTAAATCTGAAGCTTAAAGACATAGACAGTGGCAGGATGATGATCAGGGTATGTCAGAGCAAGGGGAACAAAGACCGCTATACGATTCTGTCACCCCGTTTATTGACGGAACTGCGAGCTTACTGGAGAAAGTACAAACCCCTTTTCTGGCTTTTCCCCGGGGCATTCTCTGATAGGCCGATGAACAGAGCTACGCCAGAGAGAATATACTACAGTGCAAAAGAGAGGGCAGGGATAACTAAGGGGGGTTGTATTCATAGCCTGCGCCATTGCTTTGCATCGCATCTTCTTGAAGCTGGAGTGGATTTGAGAACCATCCAGTTGTTGATGGGTCATTCCTCGATAACGACCACGACGCGCTATATGCGGATAACCAGCAAGAAGCTGTCCGCCACAAAGAGCCCGCTGGACCTTATAGAGATACCTGACACAAGGAGATTGACTGAAGTGTAATCTCCATGTCGTCGTCCACGGAAGCCCTGCTGTCGGAGGTAGTAAAGAAGTGGGAAGTAGCCGATATCTTCCGGGAATTCGGAAAGGTCTATAGGCGTGAGAACTCAGTGCCTTATGCTCAGCGTAAAGTTATGCGGGCAATTGCCGTATGCCGGACCTCATATCTCGGTGGTCATGTGGAGAAGTGCAACAAATGCGGATTCGAGCAACACGCATACAACTCCTGCCGCAACCGTCATTGCCCAAAGTGTCAGTGTCTGACAAAAGCACGATGGCTTGAAGACCGCAAGGCTGAGCTTCTGCCGGTGCCGTACTTCCACAATGTCTTTACCCTGCCACATGAATTGAATCCTATTGCCCTCAGTAACAGGAAAGCGATCTTCTCTATCCTGTTCAAGGCAGTCTCCGAAACCCTTCTTCAATTCGGCATCAACAATCTTGGTGGCACGCTTGGCTTTACAGCCATACTGCACACATGGGACCAGAGACTTCTGGGCCATATTCATCTGCATTGTGTAATAGCGGGAGGCGCCCTGTCGCTGGACAAAACAAGGTGGATACCCTCGGCAGAAAACTATCTCTTCAATGTAGAAGCTCTCTCTCTGGTATTCAGGGGAAAGTTCATTGAAAACCTGCAGAAGACCTACGCAAAGGGTGAGCTGGATTTCCCGGGAACCATTGCAAAGTATGCAACTCCTGAGGGGTTTTCGGGGTTGATAAAAGACCTCAGGGCAAAGAACTGGGTCGTATTTTCCAAAAAGCCCTTTGCGGGGCCTCAACAGGTTCTCGAGTATATTGGCAGATATACACACAGGGTGGCCATATCGAATAACCGCATAGTGGGTGTTCAGAACGGTATGGTCACCTTTACCTACAGAGACAGAAAAGATAACAATACCCTTAAATTGACGACAGTAGACTCAGGAGAATTCATCAGACGGTTTCTTCTTCATGTGCTTCCTCCCGGGTTCATGAAGATACGGCATTTCGGTTTTCTGGCCAACAAGCAAAAGAAAGAGACTATACAGCTCTGCAGAGAACTGATAGGCGACAACACTCAACGTCCCGAACGAGAAAAGAAAACCGCAACTGAACTGATGATCGAGCTTACGGGCATAGATATTACCAGATGCCCCTGCTGCAGGGAAGGCACCATGATCACCGTGATGGAAATGCCATATCCTTCAAGAAGATCATATCGTTATTCCCATAGCGGTTACAAGGACTCATCGTGATTATGGATATTGTCTCTCGGAAACGGAAGAACCGAAAAGGCTTTGGAACAAGTCACCGAAAAGTTCTGTCTCCTCAGCCTACTTTTCAGCAAACAGTCTCTATTCCCGGTGGCGTCAAAGCTGATATCCAGTCTATAAGTTCGAGAACCTCAGCGAAAATATTCCTTATAGCCACCAAATACTGCTTCATAGAATAATTCTCATCCTTTACAATCCCCATACTCTTTGTTCACACTCCCCCGGGCGGCTCAGCTCAATTTGTTTTATCCGCAATGCCTTTCGGCACTACGGATAAAACACTATTCATTATGTGGAGTTCCCCGTTATGTGAAGTAAACCTTGCAAGTATATGAATCACAATAATTATCGCTCAATCTACTTCACATAACGGGTAGGCTTACAGTGATTCAAGCCAGCCTATGATATCATTGTTGTGTTTGATAAGATGCTGCAGGTTCTCGACCTTGCATGCTGGCGCACAAGTCGAAAGGGCCTTACGTTTCATCTCAAGATCGATTTCCACATATGCATGGGTAGTATCGAGATTGACATGGCCGAGCCAGTTTTTGATTACAGTGAGATCAACCCCCGACTGGAGCAAATGCATAGCCGTTGTGTGGCGGAACGTATGGGGGCCAACTTTCTTTTTAGCGAGACTGGGACATTGCTCTGTGGCGGCAGAAATTCGCGCCCGGATTATATAGCGCACTCCGAACCGCGTCAACGGGTATCCTCTGGAGTTTATGAAGACGTTATTCAGAGCAACTGTAAAATGTCCCCGCTCTGCAATATATGATTTTAACAGCGTTGCTGTTTCAGGCCACAGAGGAACTTGTCTGGTTTTACGACCCTTGCCGGTAATAATCGCGAGCGGCGGCGGTTCGAAATGAACATGCTCCATGCAAAGATCGCAAGCCTCCTGGACGCGGGCTCCCGTATTATAGAGGAAGTTTAACAGAGCATAGTCTCGCCTGCCGGATGCTTTTTTGCGGTCAATGCAGTCTATGACAGCCTTTACTTCATTAATCTCAAGATACTCCATCATTGGATGAGAAGATTGTTTAAGTGGGATCGAGATAACTCTTTGATATTGGCTGGCATGCAGAGTGTCTTGCGTTATAAGATATTCGAAAAAGGTGCGCAAAGCGCTGAGCCGAAGATTTCTGGTTGCTACAGTGCACCGGCGTGTTTTCTCTATATGGATCAAGAACGCAAGAACGTTTTCGGCACTCAGATCATCAAGCGATAGTTTTGAGGTGCGGCTTTGGATATGCTTTGATAAAAAGGCCAGAAAAAGTTTGATCGCATCCCTATAGGCCAAGACGGTATTACTGCTGAGTCCGCGATGGGCTTTGAGATAATCCTGGAAGAACTTTTGGACGTAATGCATCAATATTTCAGATTTGTTCATTGCCGACCTCCTCTCAGAAGATTGTCTGATTTATAGACATGTTCGTAAAACTTCTTCCCGGCGGTTGCTAAAAGATCGGCCGCTGGATGCAAATAAACCTGGGTGTCCCTGATATGGACATGCCCAAGGTATGTTGCAAGTAAAGGCAGAGAGGCGTTAGGATCCTTTCCTTGCTGGTAAACTTCATTCAGATATCTGGTAGCGAATGCATGCCTGAAATCGTGCAGGCGAGGGGTATTGCCTTGAGCAGTTATGATGCCTGATTGTCGTATCAGAACTATGAACGTGGACTCGACGCCACTGTAGGAGCATCTCTTTGAATGTATATTTATAAAGAAGGGAGCACCGGGTCTTTGGTCATAGCCGTGTTCTGCACGAAGTTGTCTGTATGTTTCAAGAGCAGCGGCAGAAGATAGTGTCAACGGGACAAGTCGTGACTTGAAGAATTTGCTTTCCCGGATATGCAAAACAGCGTTGTCCGTATCAACGTCTTCTAAATTCAGCTTCAGAGCTTCTCTAATCCGCAGGCCGGATACCCACAAAAGCGAAATCAATGTGCTATAGGTGTGGGGGCGCAATGAACCACGAGGATTAAGCATTCTTGCCAACCTGATCAATTTCATTGCCTCTTCAGTCGTATAGATATGGGGCAGTCTGATAGTTGGCCCTCGTTTAATCAATCTTGATTCTGGAACGTAATTATCCGGGTTGAGCTGAAATAGGAACCGGCAGAACTGGCGCAAATGTATAAACCGAAGATATAAGGTAGATGCATGCAGGTGTTTGGCCGCTTGAAGGTAGCTGACTATCATTGGCTTCGTCACAGTTTTCGCATCTGGAAAGTATCGGGCTAAATAGAAATTGAATTTATTCAGGGTGTACTCGGCGTCTTTAAGAATACGGCCAAGTGACCGGCGCAGCTGCAGATATTGGTTAATAAAAATACTGAATGGTCCGTTTGATAGTTTTTTCATGACAAAACCTCCAGCCATTCACACGCCACAAGACGAAGGTGTTTGAGATCGACTTTTGTATAGATGAAGGTGGTGTTTATAGATTTATGCCCCAACAAATCAGCTATCGTCTTGATAGGGGTTTCATGTTCCATCAGTCGTGTCGCAAAGGCATGCCGTATGGCATGTGCACTCGCAGCGATACCTGCACTACGGAAAAATCTCTGCATTAAGACCGAAAGAGCAACGGCCCTCAGAGGCATAAGGTTATCAATAGTAAGAAACACTTCTGGATAGGTAGCCTTACCACGTGTTTCCCGTATATAGGCAAGCAGCGCATCTGCAACCTTTGGGTAAAGAGGGAAAGTTAAAGGGTTACCGCCCTTGCTCGGCTGAATATGGATTAAGCCTTTACGCCAGTTTATGTCCTGCAACAGGAGTTTTACTACCTGACCTATTCGCACCCCATATGTCGCCAATAGTTGTAATACTGCATAAGTCCTTCTGCCACGATGAGTTTCACGATCGGTACCAGCAAGAAGTTTTTCGACAGACTCCCATGGGATACTGCGAGGAACTCTCCCTAATTTGGGGGTTACAATAACTGGGACAGCGTCTGTAAGGTTTTGATGGACATATCCTTTGAAATGGCAAAACTTTAAGAAGCTTCGAATTGATGTAACAACATGTTTTTGACTTGGACGGTTCATGTGTTTAGCCGTCTTGATAACGTAATCGTGAATCTCCTTTCCTGATATCTTCCCGATATCTTCCGAATCATTTTGTAGTCTCAGTGATCTCAGAAAAGGCCCAACATCATTCCTTCGAAAACGGATGGTCTTTTCTGAAATGCCCCGATGCTTGAACAAAAAATCCAGATACTCACTGAGCAGCTTCGATTGGTACGCCCCAACGCAGATACATTCCTTTTGCTCTTGAGACACAACCATATGCACCTCCTCGTTAATGTAGATATTTCAGTGAGGAGTATATCTATTATCAACTTATTATTATGTGGAGTAAATTTTTTCAGAATACTTATTTGATAAGGAGTTAAGGCTGCTACTTCACATAACGGGGAACTCCACATAATGGCTGAAAGAGAGATTTTGAAATCGGACCCGATTGTGTTTCTTTCTGGATGTACTGCGCCGCAATGATTTTTTCTCGGGTGTGAGGATTTCTTTTGAAAAGTGTGAGGGCCCTGATTCGACCGTGGTGTCAGGTAGTAGGTGTTACCAACAAAGGGATGGTGCATGGTACGGAGAAAAACATAGAGCCTCGCCTTGTTAAAGGCTTCGGTCTGTTCCTTTGGCCGAACCTGGCAACCTCTCGCCGGAATAGGTGGCCGGATTCGTCGGAATCTCCATAAGTTCGCTGTTAACCCGATTCATAAAATTTTCGTCTGCCGACAAATACAGTATTTGCGCTCATTCTCGGCCCGGTACAAATCGGGCTTCCGAGGTAAATTCTTTCTTCGAAAGAATATAGCCGCTTAAATACTGCATCTGTCGGCAATCTTAATGAATAATGTAGGTTAATAATTAGTTTGGAGCGGCGACAAAACGGTTTGTTCTACTGTTTTACATATTTGAGAGGCTGTCTTTTCCCGGTACTCTTCGATAGTTACAGGATCATGTAAAAACACCCTGACGTGAATCTTTTTTTGAGAGCTGACCCTAATCGCATTTTCTTTAAAAGATTGAGGCTTGTTCCACGCAATTTCCCTTTCTTCTTTATAATGGAGGGTCACCGGCAATAAAGAAATATTCGGGTTGAGTTCGACTACCTTAAAAATACCTCTATTAAAAGATATCTTTTCCTGAATGCCGCTGGTCGTTCCCTGCGGGAAAACAGCAAGTATCCGTCCTGAACAACCGCCGGCAATAGCATTAATCACTCTGAGTCTTTCCCTTGAAGAACTGCGTTCAAAAAAAATAACGCCTGCCAGTCCTGCGATCTGTCCGATTATCGGATAATACCTTACTTCCGCTTTGCTTACGAACACAGAGCCGAATAAAGCCGATAGAACAAAAATATCGAGAAAGCTAACGTGGTTTGAAACTATTATAAGGTCCTTTCTTTGCCGGGGAATTCGTGAATCAGCTCCGTATTCAATCTTGACCCGAAAAACTGAGAGGCAGATTTTTGAATAAAACTGCACAAGCTTCGGACCGACACCATATCGCCACCTGTAGAAGATGAACAATATCAGAAAATAAAATGGCGCTAGGATAAGGGTAATAATCAGACACAAAGCCGTCTTCCAATAAAACATCCACAGACTGTTTTGTATATTTTCCTGCTCCGGCTCCGTCACGTTGACTATTTACCTTCCCATAATCATCCCTCTCGGGCGATATTGATAGCTGCGAGTATGCAGTATTTTAATCCATTGAACGACCGATAATAAATCGCCTGCAAATATATCGCACGTCAGACTTACGGTGTAAATAAGGAAGAAGGGGTATCCCGTACTTTGAGGATAAAGAATAATCAGGTATACTTTTATAAACTAACCATTTATAACTTATGAGAGAATGTCATTTTTCATCAAAGTTAAGCAGCAAATATTATAAAGCTCTTGAGAAATTGCTATTTTTTAACAAGAAACAAGCATTTCTTATTAGAGATATTGAAAAAAGTATTGAAGAATATGGCGTCCCCAGGATAGTTGCTGATGGAGAAACTTTCCGTATTAAGACTGGTTCAATTAATGATGTCCAAAATTTATTTGCTTTTGATAGTGAAACTGAAGATGCTGACCTCATTGGATTTATACTATACTATCGTCCTACTTTAAATAAGATAATTATTCTACACATTGCAGTTGATGAAAACTATGCTTTTGATGGAAAATTCTCAGATCAGACATTAACAATACAGTTGATCAACAAGGTCAAGGAAATTGCTCTTAAAATCAGAGGTATTGAATTATTAAGCATTGCTTATGGAAAAGACTTTACTATTCCTATAAGAGAATAAAATAAATATTCCATATGTCTGTATTTATCAGATCTCATGTTTTCGTTTGAAATATTGCATTGAATGTTTCAATTTCAAATCACAACTTCTTCAGAAGAGGAAGGAAGTCGCCCGGCATTAATCGCTGAATATTTCCTCCTGAATTAAACGGGGCATATTTGAGGGCTGCACCTTATAAATTCGTCTTTATGTGAGTTTCAGATGTATAACTAAGTTTGCAATCCAGTCTCCCATCTTTGTCTCAGTTAGAACATATAAAAGCGAAACTATAATTATTGTTAAAATAGTCGATAGTAAAAGTAGAAATAATAATATGTTTGATCATATTTCCCATCTTTTTTGTAAGTTCAAGCCTCTTTTTTACAGTTTAGATTTAAGTTCTTTTTTTCAAAATAGTCTCTAATTTCCTCTTCAGTAAACTGGAAATGCTTTAATACTAAGTAGCTGTCCATCCCTTCCTTTTTTGAAGCCTCAAAAACAATCTCTATCATTTTTTCCACTGGTATATGGGTAGGACAATCTCGGTCAAGTTCAATAGAGATTTCTTTATTAAATTTATCTTTAAATGATTCCTTCAGATTTTTCAAGCAGCCACCTCTCTTACCAATTAAACACTACCTCCTCATTCTTGTTGTTCCGATAAAAAGTGATATTCTTCTATTATCTTTTTAATCAATAAATGTCTCTCGCTTAAAGGGACCGCCAAATAGAAACGCGAATCCATCAAAATTGTTATCACTTCTTTTGTCTTATTTTTGTAAGTTAGCTTTTCCATATTTGTTCTTAGCAATATCCGAAGAACTCATATACTTATTATTGTCCTTTATGCATAAAAAAGATGTCGGTATCTGTCTGATTTTATTATCGGTATTTATGTCATTCTTCTGTAAGTGCATGTCCTACATACGGTGCGCATAAAAGGGAATCCTGATAAGTATTTAGGTGGGTTGTTTCCTGGGCTGAATGTGGCGTACTTCCTCTTCTAAGGAAGTTATTGAGAGGGGTAGGTAAAAAAGAGAGAACCTATTCTAATTAAATAGAAGTGCCTCCACTTATTAGAAGAGGCACCTTATTAAATTACAATAAATTATTTTACTGCGTCCTTTAAAGCCTTCCCCGCTGTAAATTTAGGTGCTTTCCGAGCAGCAATCTTAATTATTGCACCTGTTTGAGGATTACGCCCCTTCCGTGCCTTCCTCTTTGAAACCGAGAAAGTCCCGAAGCCCACAAGGGCTACCTTGTTCCCTTTCTTCAGCGTCTTGGCAACTGCATCAATAAATGATTTAAGAGCCTTTTCCGCTACTGCCTTTGACGCCCCTGAGTCGTTAGCCATTTTTTCTACAAGTTCTGCTTTTGTCATAGAGACCCTCCGTTAATATTTATTGTTAGAAAGTATACCATGCCTGCGTTGAAAAATAGCTATCAGAAACCGGTACAGCCTGCGGGCAATATTCCTTGCCGGTGCGGCAAATTGACTGAGGGCTCTGATCTGCCCTCATTAAAAACCACAAGAAATTAACAAGTTGCAAAAATGGTATCTATTTTGCGAGGATGGGGTAAAATAGAAAAAATCCAATATTAAAAGGAGGTATTTATGATGAGTACATTTCAGAGTAATTGGTACAGGAACTTATGTGCTCTTACATTAGCTTTAACAATGGTTTTGTTATCGGGCTTATCGGTTTATGCCGCCGGCAACTCCTACCACCAAGATAATCTGGTATCTGATAAAACTGGAGTGGCAGATCATATCGATTTAAGTCTCGTCAACGCCTGGGGAATTGCCTTTCATCCTAACGGGGTTGCGTGGGTTGCCGACAATGGCACGGGCAAGGCAACAGCCTATGATGGCTTGGGAAACAAGGTGACCGAAATAACTGTCCCGCCGCCGGCCGGGAGTCCTCAGGGAACAACGTCAGCACCCACCGGCATAGTCTTCAGTTTTTCAGACTTCGCGGTAACCAAGAATAATATTTCCGGTTTGAGCACCTTCATTATTGCGACGGAGGACGGAACTATATCGGGGTGGAATCAAGCCGTCGATGCTGCTAACGCTATACTCGCGGTAGACAATTCTTCGACAGGCGCGGTTTATAAGGGGATTGCCATAGCTGCCAACGGAACAGACCGCTTTCTCTATGCTACCGATTTCCACAACAACAAGATTGATGTTTTTGATAAAGACTTTAAATCAGCTACACTGCCATGTTCATTCAGCGATCCGAAAATACCGGCCGGCTTTGCGCCCTTCGGTATCCACAATGTCAGAGGCAACCTGTATGTTACTTATGCTAAACAAAATGCAGTAAAACATGATGACGTTGCGGGCAGAGGCCTAGGGTTCGTCGATGTTTATAATGCAAACGGCTGCCTCATCCAGCGCGTTATTAGGCGTGGGCAGCTCAATGCACCATGGGGGGTTGCAGTGGCTCCCGCAGATTTCGGCAAATTCAGCAATACGTTGCTGATCGGTAACTTTGGGGATGGCGGTATCAATGCATTTGACATCGGATCGGGTAATTTCCGGGGTACGCTGAGGAGGCCGAGCAACGGGCAACCTCTTGTGATAGACGGACTATGGGGAATAGCCTTCGGCAACGGTGTCAACAATCAACCGATTAACTCACTGTTTTTTACGGCTGGCCCCAATGGCGAAAGCGATGGGCTCTTTGGAACGGTAGAGGCTGAATAATAGGCCAAAAGGGCAGTGTCGAAAAACCACTGCCCTTTTCTTTTTTCCACCGTTCTGTCGAGCACTTGTGCAACAAATAATCTGAATTAGAGGCTTTACGGAAAAGTTGTTTTGACTCTCCTCCCTCTCATTTTTTTCTTTAATTTTGCAATTGCCAATTCAACCGCGACTTTCCGTGGATTACAATTGCATTTCAGACTATCTTTCAAAATCATTCTCACATTGTGCGTAATTTTTCTTCTCACGAGATCAAACATCATTTGAGGGTTGTAACCTATGTATTCCGCGTAAGAAGAGAGTACGCCGCCGGCATTTACCACGATATCAGGCACAACGAGGATTCCTCTCCTAAAAAGTTCTTCTTCTATTTCTTCCCGCATCGGTATATTCGCTCCTTCAACAATGATCCCGGCCTTTATTGAGTTTTTATTCCCATCATTTATAACGTCCGTTACTGAAGCGGGTATCAGGATATCAACGGGCAAACCAAAAATGTCATCATGCTTCAATTTTTCCCCACCGGAATAGGAAGTTACAAACTTGCCTTCTTCCCTTAATACGGTCAGCTTTCCCTCGTCTAATCCTTTTTCGTGATAAACTGTGCCTTTGATATCGGACACGGCAACGATGTGAGCGCCGAGTTGTCTCAGATATTTAAAAACAAAGCTTCCCACGTTGCCGAATCCTTCTATCGCCACTTTTGCTTTTTTGATATCCACTCCCGATATCTCGGCTGCAGCTTTTACCGCATGGGCAACACCGAGACCCGTGCTTCCGAACTCATGAGGTATGCCGCACTTCTTCTCTGAACGCCTGAAGCTTTTCATACACAGATCAGCCGGCTTACCCGTCGCGCTCTGCCAATTTCCCGCAGCTTCTGCAAACCATTTCATCTCTTTCTCTCCGGTGTTGACATCAGGGCCTGCAACATATTTTAGAGGAGTAAACATCTTGATCGCCCTCGCAAAACTCTGGATCAATTCCTTCTTATCTTTTCCGCTCCCGGGATCGTACCTTATGCCTGATTTTGCCCCGCCAAAGGGAATGTCCACCAGGACATTCTTCCACGTCATTGCCCTTGCAAGGCGGAAAACTTCCTCTTCCGTAATATCCGGTGTCATTCTGATTCCACCTTTGCCGGGGCCTGATACAGTATTATCGATAATCAGAATTCCCTCCATCCCGACTATAGAATCATAGACCCTCAGCACATATTCCGGGCCCCAATTATCGGCCATCAAGAAATTATGAATCATGAGATGCCCCTTTGTTTTATTAACTGCATCTTTGCATCGAGTATCATTGCACCCCGAGGATAGAGCGCCACCGGATTCAGATCTATCTCGGCTATCAGGCCGCTGGCCATCAATTCTGAAACCAGAACGATAATTCGCAATAGGACATCAAGATCCAGCGCCGGCCTGCCCCTGTAACCCTCAAAAAGCTTAAACGCCTTGAAACGTCTTACGAAACTCAGGGCTTCTTCCTTCGTTAAAGGGGCGAGCGCAAAAAGAACGTCCCTAAAGAATTCGACGAAAAGGCCGCCCAGCCCCAGCATCACAACAGGTCCGAATTGCTCATCAAGCATACCCCCAACGATCAGTTCAAGTCCCGAAGGGGCCATCTCCTCTATGTAAACTCCCTCTGCGTTCTCAAACCGGAGCAGTTCAATAATTGCATCCTTGAGTTCATGCTTGCTACGGAGGCCGACCTTCACTCCTCCTATGTCACTTTTTGATACTATTTTTGCTGAGGATACCTTAGCGACAAGCGGGTAAATAATATCCGGCAGATCAGGCATTCCTGCCGCCTGGTCCCTCGGCACAATTATTCCTTTGGGAATAGGAAGGCCAAGTTCTTTCAGCAAAGCTTTCACCTTGTATTCGACGAGGAATTCTTCCCCCTTATTCTTTCCAAGGAATTCTTTAAGTGCTTCAAAGGCGGCACCTTTCTCTATCACGCCGGGCATCATAACCCCACCCTTCCTCCCCTTATCTTAAGGGGAGGGGAGGAGGGGTTATGTCTTCCGTCACGCGCACCAGAATTAAACCCTGTCGATTTACATGATTTGTCAACATGTTTGCCTCCTTCCTCACACGACATTTGGATTGAGCAACCTTCTTAATCCCCTCGCCGCACACTCCGGCGAAGAGAAAGCAGGTATTTTTGCCTTCTCAACAATGCCGATCAGTTTCCCTGATTCGCTGCTGCACGACGTATGAAATACCATCGGCTTGTCGGTCTTCTCTTTGAAACTCCTCAGGAGTTTGCCCACTCTTGCCGTGATCCCGACAACGCCTGTCAGGGCTATGATAAGAAAGCCGTCGTAATCATCCTTCAACTCCTCGAGCGCGGTGAGATAATCCTCGTCTTTCACCTGTGCCGTGAGATCAAGAGGATTGTTCACGCCGTAGAAGTAGGGAAAAGCCTGCTTGAGCCTTACCTTCTTTTGCTCGGGAAGCTGCGGTATCTCCAGCCCCTGCCTGAGACACTCGTCAGCTGCGAGGACACCTGAACCGCCTCCGTTCGTCACGATCAGGACGCGATTGCCGCTGACAGGTTTTTGATAAGAAAGCGCCTTCACCGTATCGATAAGATCGTCGAAGTCACGGGCTTCTTTGATCCCGTACTGTTCAAGCATGGACCTGAAAACTTCATACCTTCCCGCGAGTCTGCCGGTATGGGAATATGCTGCGATTCGGCCTCCGGAACGTTTTCCCGCTTTAAGAATAACGAGGTGTTTCTTCTCTGAGAGTTGTTTCGCCTTCTTGAGAAATTCTCTGCCGTTGCCCACTGACTCGATATAAGAGATGACGACGTCCGTCTTCCTATCGCTCATATAGTATTCGTAAAGGTCCGTCTCATCGATATCAATGGCATTCCCATATGTGACAGCGCTGGAGACTCCCATATTGGAGTCCCGCATGGTCCCGAATAGACAATGCATGATAGCCCCGCTTTGGGACACAATCGCCACATTGCCTTTTTTAGGTCTTGCCACTCTGTCGGGGGAAAGAAAGAATGTATCAAAGCTCCTGTAAGGGTTGAAGATACCCATGCAGTTCGGACCGAGCATTCTGAGACCGAGCTTTGTCCCCAGATGTCTGATCTCCTCTTGCAGTTCTCCCTCTCCGATCTCGGCAAAGCCCGAGCTCATAATCACTACACCCTTTGCCCTGCCTTCGTGTTCCTTAAGGAGATCGACTATTTCCGGAGCAGGCCTCAGAATCAACGAGAGGTCGACAAACTCCGGCACTTCTTTAATGGACGGATACGTCTTTAATCCCATTAAGTTGTTGTATTTGGGATTTACGGGATAGACCTTCCCCTTGAATCTGAGCAGGTTTTTGAGGACTATTCCCCCCAGCTTCTCTTCGGCATGGGAAGCCCCTATCAAAGCCACCGTTTTCGGATTGAAAAGAAAGTTCAGATGGCTCATGTGCGGTAATCCTTCGCCGGAGCGTCGCCGATGCGGCGGGTATAGTATTTTCGCGGATTTAAATTCTGTGCAGATTCATCGGAACAGAATTTACCTCGGAGGGCGATAGCCCGAGAATGAGCGACAATACTTTGTCTGTCGCGTTTCACTGAAGCGTTACTCATGTGCTCTCTATAAACAGCAGTCCCGGATCTTCGAGATACCTGACTATTTTAGATATAAACTTGGTGGCATCGACGCCGTCGGTCACCCTGTGGTCAAAAGTCAACGAGAGCGGAAGGATTCTTCTGATGGCGATCTTTCCATCCACCACCCAGGGTTTCTCGGAAATCTTTCCCGTGCCGAGGATTGCAACATCCGGGTAGTCGATTATCGGCGTCGCAAACCCTCCCCCGAAGGCGCCATAATTCGTAATGCTGAATGTGCTTCCTCTCATTTCTTCGAGCTTGATCTTTCTCTCCCTCGCCTTCTTGCTCAAATTCTGGATCTCCTCCGCCAGTTCCAGGATAGATTTTTTGTCGACATTCGTTACAACGGGCACCATAAGGCCGTCGGGTGTGTCCACTGCAATGCCGAAATTAAAGTATTTCTTGACTACGATCTCCTCTTTTTCCTCATCCACCGAAGCATTCAGAAGCTGATGCTCCCGCAATGCATGCTGGGCCGCCTTAATAAAGAAAGGCATGAAGGTCAGATGGATGTTTTTTTCAAGCAGCGATTTCTTCTCCCTCTCCCTTACCGACCAAAGCTCGGTGACATCGGCCTCTTCCATGGCGGTAACAAAGGCAGTTGTCCTCTGGGAGGTGATGAGATTTTTTGCGATAGTTCTTCTAATCCCCCTGATAGGAATTCTCTCAATTCCTCCGTATTGGTCCGGGGCCTCTTTACTCCTCGGTTTTTCAGAGACTTTCAGCACGTCCGTTGTCGTGATGCTTCCTCCAGGGCCGGAACCCTCGACTGTCTTCAGGTCTATGCCGGACTCCTTTGCGAGGGCCCTCACGGCAGGCGTTGCGAGCACTTCTTCTCCCGCTTCAGGCAGAACGCCGATGACGGTCACCGACTTGGGACGCTCCTCCGCTTTCGGTTTTTCTTCCGCGGCTTCGCCCATTGCGAGGATTGTCATCAGAGTCTCTCCGACCTTTGCGATCTCGCCTTCCTGTTTCCCGATCTTAATGACCGTTCCTTTTTTGGGGGACGGCACTTCGACAACCGCCTTATCGGTTTCAACTTCAAGGACCGTCTGGTGTTCTTCCACGGCGTCGCCTTCCTTTACAAGCCAGGCCCGTATCTCGCCTTCGACTATCCCTTCTCCTAAATCGGGCAATACAAATTCATAGGGCATATTTTTACTCCTTTATCTAATATTTCAATACCTCATTGACGGCTTTTTGTATCCTTTCCACGTTCGGCAAATAGTGGTCTTCGAGCTTCGGAAGGGGCATCACGATGTCATAGCCGGTGACCCTCATGATCGGGGCTTTGAGATAGAGCATAGTTTCCTCCGCGAGTGACGCGGCGAGTTCCGCGCCCAGACCGCATGTCTTGGGAGCTTCATGCACGATTACCACCCTTCCGGTTTTTTTCACGGAATTATAGATGGTCTCTTCATCAAAGGGATGAAGAGTCATAAGATCAATAATTTCCGACTCAGGGCCCACCGCCTCAAGAACTCTGTGGAGCATGCTTCCCCAGGCGATAACGGTCACATCTTTTCCCTCCTGGACCACCCTGGCCTTACCGAGCTCAATTAAATACTCTCCCTCGGGGACCTCCTCTTTTATCAGACGGTAAAGCCTTGTCGGTTCCAGAAAAATGACGGGACCGGGGTCTCTGATCGATGCCGTCAACAGTCCCTTCGCATAATAAGGTGAGGGAGGCACAACCACCTTCAGGCCCGGCATATGACAAAAGAATGCCTCAGTGCTGTCCGAATGGTGCTCCAATGCCTTCACCCCCGCGCCGTATGGCGTTCTGATAACTAAGGGGCAGGTATATCTTCCGCGTGATCGGGAAAGGATCTTTGTCGCGTGGCTGAAGATATGATCAATTGCAGGATAGATAAAGCCCATGAACTGGATCTCCGCCACAGGCCTCAGTCCATAAACGGCCATTCCGATGGCAGCGCCGACGATCGCCGATTCCGATAAAGGGGTATCGACAACACGTTCCTCACCGAATTTTTCGAGCAGTCCGTCGGTAGTCCTGAATACGCCGCCATCTTTGCCCACATCCTCCCCGAGAACGACTACACTCCGGTCACGCTCCATCTCTTCCCTGAGGGCAAGGGTTATCGCCTGGACCATATTCATTTTCGCCATATTAAAAACCCTCCATCTGTTTAAGCTGCCTTTGTGAAAGAGTTTTGTATGTATAGAGGAATATCTCTCGCGGAGAAGCCGGTTCTACAGATTCCATCTTTTTTATTTCATCTTCGATAGTCTTCTTTAAATTTTCTTCGGTTTCTCTCTGCAGCTGCTCGTTCCAGAGTCCTTTTCTTTCCATGAAAAGTCTCATCCTCAGGATCGGGTCCTTATCTTTCCATTTTTCCACTTCCTCTTTCGGCCTGTATCTCTCCGCGTCGTCGGCTGTCGTATGGTCTGTCATCCTATAGGTAAAACACTCGATAAAAGTCGGCCCTTTCCCTTCTTTTGCTTTTTTGACGGCATCCTGCGTGCTCTTGAAGACCGCGAAAATATCGTTTCCGTCCACCTGGATCCCTTCGAAGCCATAGGCAATGGCCTTCTGGGCAAGGGTTTGCGAGGCCGTCTGCCTTTCCCGGGGCACCGAGATGGCCCACTGGTTGTTCTCACATATGGCGACTACCGGCAGCCTGAAAACTCCCGCCATATTAAGACCTTCATGGAAGTCACCCTTCGAAGTGCCCCCGTCGCCGAAATAGGTGATAACAGCGATTGCTTCCTTTTTCAGCTTAGCTCCCATGGCTGCGCCCGCTGCATGGGGCACGTGGGTCCCGACCGGTATACAGAAAGGGAAAATATTTAAATCATCCGGAATTTTGAGCCCTCTTTCGTCTCCTGACCAGTACTGTAGGAGCAAGTGCAGCGGATATCCCATTGCCAGATACACTCCGAGTTCTCTGTATGTTGGGAAAACCCAATCGGACTTTCCTATCGCAAAGGCGCTTCCCACCTGTGCAGCTTCCTGCCCGAACACGGGCGGATAGGTGCCGATACGGCCTTCTCTTTGAAGGCTCAGGGCATACTGGTCCGACAACCTCGTGAAGAGGAGCATCCGGTACATTTCTGTTATCTGTTCGTCTTTCAGAGGCGGCATAAGTAACTCGTCAATACCGCCCTTCTCGTCAAGTATACTCAAATGCTTCACACTAAAATCAGCAATCACTCTTTCAGGCATAGGTCCTCCCCAAAATATGTATTATTACGGATACCTCCAAATTTTCCCGCCGCTTTTAGATCTTGATTAAACAATAATATGTTTATACGCCTTCGTCAATTCCTTATGCTAAAATTCAATTATGCGTGAGGAAAAAACGAGACTTGTTTATTCGACTGATACTGCAATTCCGCGCAAAAAGAATACCGCAGAGGAAGCACCTCAAGAAACAAATCAACCTTCCCGGCAGAAGGTCTATGTCCGTCTTGACAGGAAAGGCAGGGGCGGAAAGACCGTTACAGTCATCGAAGGTCTCCAGATGCAGCGGAGGGAAATAGAGGAACTGCTCAGGGAACTGAAGGCGAAGCTCGGCACGGGTGGTACAATTAAGTATCCCTCTCTCGAAATTCAGGGTGACCATCGGGACATGGTAATGTCAGCATTGAAGGGGATGGGCTTCGCGCCAAAGCGCTCAGGCGGCTGAGGTCAATTACATGCTATTTGTTTTTCAACATTAGGGCTCTGAAATGAAATTTCCACTGCTCCCCTGAAATGCTCGTCCTATATGCAAATATGTTATGCTCAAACATGAATTGTAAAGCATTAAAGCATAAGATCAATAATGTTAGAAGACCTTCCGCAGTTGAATGATGATGGACTATTGATCCCTGAAGTTGGATCTTGGGCAGAGCGTAAATATCGGATACTTTGGAACTATGCAAAAATGTTTACAACAGGCACGAAAAATAAATGGCATGAACGAATATACATTGATTTATATGCTGGCGCTGGTTTTGCGAGAATTAGAGAGAGTTCGATTATAGTTCCTGCATCACCACTGCTTGCACTTGATATCCCAGATAAATTTGATAAATATATTTTTTGTGAGCAAGAGGAAGTGAAGAACCCTGCGGCAGAGACCGCAGGGCGTCAGAAGTCAAACAACCTCAACTGCCCAACATCCTTCTCTCTGCCTTGGTTCTTTATGTATTTCTCAATCACTCCTTTATTCCCTTTACCGCTGATCGTTGCTATGTAGTACCCATCTGTCCAGAACTCACCACCCCAAAGTTCTTTTTTTACCTCGGGGGCCTCTTCATATACTCTTTTCCCACTTATACTCTTTATTATCTTGATCACCTCCCCCCCAGAATACTTCGATAAATATCGACACAGAATATGCACATGGTTTCGATCAAATCCAACTGTATTGATCTCTATCGCATACCTTTCTTTCAATCCTTTCAGCGCTCCAACTATAGCCCCTTCTACTTCTTTACTCAAAAGTGACTTGCGGTATTTCACCGTTATTTGAATGTGATAGTAACACTCCGATATATTGTGATACCATCGCCATATATCGTCGTCAAGAGTTACCATCGTCTCTTTATTCTATCAGTCTACAGGTCTTTCCCTCCATTTACTCTACATACATCGGATCCTGCGGCAGAGACCGCAGGGTGTATCAATTATTAAACTTGAAGCCTTAAAGCAAAGAATAAGATTGAAGCACTCTGATGTAAATACAATATATATCCACGGCGATGTAACAGAAAACATTGATAGAATTATCTCAGCGGTGTCAAAGCACAGTCCGTCGCATAAGGTTCTTTCATTCTGCTTTATAGATCCGTATAAAATAGATAATTTTAATTTTCAGATAATACAAAAGCTCTCATGTAAATATGTTGATTTTTTGATTCTTATTCCATCTTATATGGACGCGCATAGAAATGTGGTCAAGTATTCTGAAGATACGCACGTTTCTGTAGAGGATTTTACGGGCGTTAAAAACTGGAAAGAGCTATGGGGCATTGAAAAACAAAGAGGAACGGACTTTGGAGTATTTTTACCTGAGTTGTTTTGCAAATCCATGGAAAACTTAGAGTATATTTCTACTGGAGTAAGCAATACAATTTTAATACGCTCAGACAAGAAAAATCTTCCTCTTTACCATCTTGCTTTTTTCAGCAGACATTCCTTAGGCATAAAGTACTGGAAAGAGGCTCTTAAATATAGTTCAGACCAAAGAGAGCTTTTTTAATGACTTTTATTTGATTATAATAAAACAAATGGCACAGACATCAAAGATAGAATGGACTGAGACAACATGGAACCCTGTCACTGGTTGTACGAAAATCAGCGAAGGCTGCCTAAATTGCTATGCTGAGAGAATGGCAAATCGTCTATATGCAATGGATAATCCACGGTATAAAAATGGCTTCCGTCTTACTTTGCATCCTGATCTTATTGAAATACCGCTAAAGTGGAAAAAAACGCGGCTTATTTTCGTAAACTCCATGAGTGATCTATTTCATAAAGATGTGCCCTTTTCTTTTATTGATCAGATATTCCGCACAATGGAAAAAGCTCACTGGCATACCTTTCAGATTGTTACCAAGCGGTCTGAAAGACTTCTTGAATTATCTTCTAAACTCAACTGGCCATCAAATATTTGGATGGGGGTAACTGTTGAATCGGATAGGTATTTAAAAAGAATAAATGACCTCAGCAAGGTGCCATGTATGGTCAAGTTTCTTTCTATGGAGCCGCTCTTGTCAGATTTTCCAGCACTTCCTATTGCTGGAATGGACTGGGTTATTGTAGGCGGGGAATCCGGACCCAGAAGCAGGCCGATGCAGAAGAGCTGGGTTAGAAATATACGAGAACACTGTCTATCGAGAAATGTTCCTTTCTTTTTCAAACAATGGGGTGGAGTTAATAAGAAGAAAAATGGTAGAGTGCTGGATGGCAGAATGTGGGGTGAAATGCCTGAACCAGTACACCAAAGTAATGCTACCCTTTAATGTTTTCTGTTGTTAATTAGTAATTCACTCACGCCTCTATCCTTTAACTTTGAGGGAGATGTTACCTTCTCAATAACTTCTTGAAACATGCATCTGAGCTATGACCCTTTGGTCTGTCAGTTGCGTCCTAAAATCAACAAGAAATTACTAGTGCTCGGAATCTTCTTCGCATTCTCCCTCCTTTAGGTAGCTTCGTATCTACTGATAGCTGCGCATTTGTTATGGTTGGGAAAACTTTTCATGGATTGGAGATTACCCTCAAAATCCCTCCTTTTCATTGAAAGCCATTATAGCCATAACAAGCGTATTTAGTAAAACATAAGGGCTTTGCAAACTTTCGAATAAGCGTCAGTCCGCTGCGGCAGTTGCGGACTAACGCATATTCGTTACCCGCACCCGACCTCGAAGATAATGCCTTCCGAACTATTCGATTGATTCCCGTGGCCTCATCGCTCCCAATCACGGTAATAAAATTTAACCAGCTTGTCGGGCCGGACACCTAAATGATAAAGGCCCCTTAACATCCAGTTCCTCAATGTGCAGTAAAGGACCCCTTCTTTTTCCCACCTCCTCGGGGATGTCTTCACCTTCTGCGGCATGATGCAGATCTTGTGTCCGGCTCTTTTCATGCGCATCATAAACTCCAGATCTTCCATCAATGGAATTTCTTTAAATCCGTTCAGCTCATCAAATAGCTTCTTTTTGACGAATATGGCCTGATCACCGTAAGGAATTCCGGTAAAATGAGAACGGATGTTGGCCATTTTTTCTATAAGCCTGAAAACAATCCTTTCGGATTTTATTTCTAAATCAAAAGCCCCGCCCGCGCATTGATTTTTGTCCACTGCGGCAAGGATTGCGCTGTAGGCATCTGCCGGAAGTTCGGTGTCTGTGTGCAGAAATAAAAGAATTTCGCCTTTGGCCGCGGAGGCCCCTTTATTCATCTGCATACCGCGGCCCTTTGAAGATAGAACTTTTATTACATCATTTTTTTGTATTGCATTTATCGTTGCTCCGCCCGGTCCACCATCAACGACTATCACTTCAAAATCAAACCCGGAACCTGTCAGATAAACATTTTCAACGGTTTGGTTGATTATTGATGGTTCATTTAATACGGGGATTATAATAGAAAAAGAACACATTTTTTTATCAAATAAACCTACGCAAAAAGCCTTTTCATATTGCCCGATATAAACCGCATAGTTCTTGAATCCGCAAATTCGGTATGTTTATTTCTCTCGGCCAATGCCCTTAAATCATCAAGACTGTCCACATCCCTCCATTTCTGAAGGATATGTACTTCATGATTATATTTATTGAATATCTCCATTGTCCTCCCGAATACCTCGTCCGTACTCCATGGTATCCCATCAAATATTTCCGGAAGGAAAGTGTTATGGTTAAAACCTATCAGATAATACCCTCCGTCGAAGGCCGGGCCGATCACCGCATGGTCATTACATAACTCGAGCGCCTTATCCAATAACGTATTGGGCAAATCAGGCACATCACTGCCGATTATCAATATGTTTGAAAATCCCTCTGTAAAAGACTCTGTAAAGGCGTTCTTCATTCTTTCACCTACATCCCGACCCTTCTGGGGCATATATTGATAGTCCTTCCCGAGCCAGTCCGAGAACTTTCCTTTTGAATCCGGCGGGGTAAAACAGATTTCAAAAGAATATCCGCCCTTTTTAAGCGTATCCACAAGGTCGAGCACAAAATTTTTGTAGAGAGCAAGAACGATAGTTTCATCCAAATTTATTGAAAGCCGGGATTTTACTTTTCCCTTTTCAGGGAGTTTGACAAACAGGAGCACACATCCATCAGGGAGCGTCTTTGTCTTTCGAATCACTATGATATAGTATCATAATATAGCTGCATAATCAGCCCTAAATAATGGCGGAGACGGTATTTGAGCGGTTTTAAATTCTGTGAAGATTTATCGGAACAGAATTTACCTCGGAGGGCGACAGCCCGAGAATGAGCGAAAATACCGTGTCCGCCATTATTTACAAATACGTCATGAATAATAAGGGGCGGTATTCAATAACTTTGTCAACACAGGAATCAGTTCGGTACCCATTTTCCTCTTTGGTATATAGGCATTGGCCCCCGCTACAGCAGCGCCGGCCCGGTATGTGGAATCTTCATATATGCTCAGCATTACTACCTGTGCCTTCGGAACAGCATCCCTAATGAGCCGGGTTGCGTCGATGCCGCTCATTCCGGGTAACATAATATCCATCAGGACGACGTCGGGCTGCATTTCCAGGACTTTGGCCAGGGCCTCTTCCGCGCTTTTTGACTGTAGAACACTACTGTCCCGGAAAACGGCGCCAAGCCACTTTTGTAATGATTCCCGCAGTGCATCATGATCTTCAATAATAAGGATAACGGGCTTCGTAATTTTGCAAATATCCCTGACATCGCCCATGATAAGATTCAACCTCCCGATATAAACCTTAACTGATAGTTTAATTCCATTTTATCCAAATGTCTGTCAGGGAACTTTGACTTTTCTTGTAAGGTTTGTTTGATTTATTTTATTGTTGTCAGACCGTGCTGGAGGGCAAACTTGACCAAACCGGGAATATCTTTGATGTTGAGTTTTTCCATGAAGCGGCACCTGTATGTCTCAACAGTCTTGACGGACAGGGAAAGGACGTCGGCAATCTCGGAGCTGGATTTCCCCTCAACCACAAGCTGCAATATCTCCCTTTCCCTTGAAGTGAGCCGTTCCAGGGGACTCTGGCCCGCCGCGGGCTCACGCTCACATATGTAATCGTCGATTATAGTTTCAGTAATATATTGCGATAAATATCGACGCCCTGCATATACGGTACGGACAGCGGTGATTACTTCAGCGCCGGCTGATTCTTTTAACAAATAGCCCTTAGCCCCTGCCTTAAACGCATGGAAGATATGCTCGTTGGACGCATACATCGAGAGAATAATGGTGCGTGTAGAATGGCAGTGGTCCCGGATCTGCCGGGTTGCATCAATGCCGTTGAGTTCCGGCATTGCGATATCCATAATTACTACATCGGGGCACAGGCGTTTTACCTCATGCACAGCCTTGCGTCCGTCCGCTGCTTCGCCGACAACGGAAATGTCCTTCTGGGTCTCTAACAGTAATCGCAGTCCTTCCCGCACAACCGCATGGTCATCGGCAAGAAAAACTCTTATAGCCATAGGTTCATCTCTTTATCTCAATTTCGAGCCTCGTCCCTTTTCCCGGCTCGGACTTAATAATCAATTTCCCATCTATTGCCTTCGTCCTCTCCTGTATATTGAGCAGCCCCCATCCGGAGCGCTCACTTAATCTGTTAACAGCCGCCGGGTCAAAGCCCACTCCATTATCAGTGACGGTCAAATGCGCTTTACCGTTATTTTCATCCAGCCTTATGGTAACCTGTGTAGCACCGGCATGTTTAACTACATTGGTCAAAACCTCCTGAACGATGCGGAATAAAGTTGTCTCTACCTCTGACGGCAGACGAGGCACCAATTCTTCACCTTGTATATTGATTTGCAGCCCCATTCGCCTCGAGAACTGTGCTCCATACCATCGTAATACCGCAAGCAGCCCATAATCATCCAGAACAGAAGGCCGCAAGTCAGCCATTAAGTCCCGGACCCGCCTCATGGTTTCTTCCAATATGCTCAACATGTCGGTCAAAAGCGCCTCTATCTCGCCTGTCAGGCAGCCGGATAATTTATTGCGCAGCATATTCAGATTAATGCCGAGCGCAGTCAGGTTCTGGCCGATCTGATCATGCAGTTCCCTGGAAAATCTTTGACGGTCGGTCTCTTCCGCCTTTGAGAGTCGCTTGGTAAGCGCACTCGAGCTGATCTCTTGACCTTATGAGCGCCTCTTCCGCGTTCTTAAGGTCAGTGATGTCGCGCCCTACCGACTGAAATTCCACTATCTGTCCTTTTTCGTCGAATATGGCCCTGTTGGTCCACTGCTGCCACCGGATATCACCATTGGGCATAATTGCACGATGCTCCATTAGGGCAACAGGTTGCTCACGGGTCAAAACAGGAATGCGTTTCTTCAGCTCCTCTGCAGGCATAAAAGGTATAGAGGAATGCCCTATAAGTTCCTCGCAGGATTTCCCGACATAACGACAACAAACTTCATTAACATAGGTAATTGTTCCGTCGGGCATCCAGCGGCAGATCAGTTCAGTCTGATCTTCAACTATGGCGCGGTATTTTTCTTCTGATTTCCGCAGATGCCTTATTTCTATCGCACGTGCCACCACAGGCCGTAGTATTTTCCAGTCCAGCGGTTTTGTTATATAATCAAATGCGCCGATCTTCATCGCCTCAACCGCGGTCTGGACTGTACCGTGCCCGGTTATGATAATGCATACCAGATGCCGGTCTTTCTTTAAGGCGGTCCTAAAAAGAGTGATGCCGTCTATTTCGGGCATCATAAGATCGGTAATGAGCAGGTCAAAATCCTGCTTGCTTAAGGCCTCTAATGCGTCTTTGGCCGACATAAATCGTATGACCTCATAGCCCGATTCCGTCAAGAAATCAGATAAAGGGGTTACGACGTCAATTTCGTCATCAACAATCATTATTTTTTCTGAACGAATGTTATTCATCTTTCAGGCAACAGGCTATAGGCTATAGGCTATAGGCGGGATGAAGGTCGTAACAGCAGATTTTTCGAAACGGATGGAGGAATTATTATACAAATCTTCTCCGTTAACCGGATGCTGATAAGGCTGTTTTTATTCCCCTGACAAGGACCTCAACATCGCTGTCTCCCACTGTTCTTGCATCTATTATTAAGGAGTCTTCTTTTATTCTCGTGATAATAGGCGGACTGCCCTTTCTTAATCTCTCCTCAAGTTCATTAACGGATATCTTTGTAGTCCCTATAGATACCGCATAGGTAGGCAGATCTTCTTCCGGCAACGCCCCGCCGCCGGCCCTGGATGAATCCCCCATGACATGAACGTCGAGACTCTTTATCTCTTTTCTCAGCCTTCGCGCTATTCTGTTCGCCTGTTTTTTTATCTCTTCAGGCCTCTGCAACAACATCCGGAGCGTCGGAATGTTTTTAACGGCCTTTTCTTCGTCAATGTATTCCATGAGTGTCGCTTCAAAACCGGCGAGTGTCAGCTTGTCTATTCTCATGGCTCTTGTCATCGGGTTTTTCTGGATCCTTTCGATGTATTTTCTTTTCCCTACGATAACCCCTCCCTGCGGCCCTCCAAGGAGTTTGTCGCCGCTGAAGGTTGTCAGATCAACCTCTGAATTCACGATATCTTTTACTACCGGTTCATTGTGAATGCCGAACGGCTTCAAATCAATAAGACATCCGCTGCCGAGATCGAACATCACCGGCAGGTGATGTTTTTGTCCGAGTGTAACGAGGTCCTGCGTGTATACTTCGTCGGTAAATCCGACAATCTTATAATTGGATTTATGGATCTTCAGAATAAGCGAGGTGTTTTCATTTATCGCTTTTTCATAGTCGTACAGATGTGTCTTATTCGTTGTGCCTACTTCGCGGAGTACGGCGCCGCTTGCCGCCATGACATCGGGCAATCTGAAAGATCCTCCTATTTCAACAAGTTCACCCCTTGAAACAATGACCTCTTTGCCCTTTGATAATGTGTTAAGGCAGAGCAGCACTGCTGCAGCATTGTTGTTCACAACGAGCGCATCTTCAGCATTCGTTACTTCCCTTAGAATCCTCTTGATATGGGTATATCTTTTCCCGCGTTTCCCTTTGTCAATGTCGTATTCAAGGTTGGAATAACTTTCTGAAACCCGTCTGATATTTTCGAGCGCCCGTTCAGAGAGGATAGACCGCCCAAGGTTTGTATGGATTACGACGCCTGTCGCATTGATCAAAGGCTTCAGGCTGTAAGAAGAAAGTCTTTGAATTATACGCTCGATATCGGCCATCATAATATCTTCTGAGAGATCGGTGGAAAGACCTTCGAGGATCTCTCTCCTCCTGCGGTCGATCCCATCTCTTATGGCCTGTATGACATACCTTCTTTGATAGGTATTGAGCCATTCGGCGCCTCGCCGGCTCTTCAGTAATTCATCGACTGAGGGAAGATTAGAGAGCAGTTTCTGTTTTTCGTCCATCTATTTTTCTACCACAGAATGAAAATAAGGTCAATGCATTTTCTCCTACCCCACTTAATTCACACAATTGTGATTACCGGCAGATATAGTATTTGCGCGGTTTTAAATTCTTTCTTTGAAAGAATTTACCTCGGAGTCCGCCACGGCGGACGAGAATGAGCGCAAGTACTATATCTGTCGGTAATCCTTAATTATTATACACGGGAGTATAGAATCATTGAAGATTAGATATATGTTAAACTAATTTAATCATGTTCCACGACATCCACGAAGAATGCGGCGTATTCGGGATATATGGACATCCCGAGGCGGCGAACCTCACCTATCTCGGGCTTTATGCCTTGCAGCACAGGGGCCAGGAAGGCGCGGGCATCTGTTCATCCGATGGGAGACAGGTCTTTCTTGAGAAATCCATGGGACTTATTGCCGATGTCTTCAGCGAAAAAAGGCTGAAACGTTTGCCGGGCTATATCGCCATAGGCCACAACAGATATTCCACGGCCGGCACCAGTGTGTTGAAAAACGTTCAGCCCCTCGTTGCGAATTTCGCTCTCGGCACACTTGCGATAGCGCACAACGGAAATCTCGTCAGCGCAGTAGATCTCAGGGCCTCACTTGAAGAAGAAGGCGCAATATTCCAGTCCTCATCGGACAGTGAAGTTATAGTGCATCTTATCGCCCATTCAAAAGGTAACGAATTCTGTGAAAGAGTGGCCCATGCGGTCTCACAGATAAGCGGTTCCTTCAGCCTTCTTATAATGAGAGAAAAAGAACTTATCGCAATTAGAGACCCTTACGGCGTAAGGCCTCTCAGCCTCGGCATGAAAGACGGTGCATATGTCGTGGCTTCCGAGACATGCTCGTTCGACCTCATCGGGGCCACGTATATACGCGACGTGGAGCCGGGTGAAGTCCTTATCATAAACGAGCAGGGGCTCGAATCTCTCAAGATATTCAACAGCCAGAGGAAGGCATTCTGTGTATTCGAATTTATTTATTTTTCGAGGCCCGACAGCAACATCTTCGGTGGGGTGAATGTCAATGAGATGAGGAAAGAATTCGGCAGGCAACTCGCACGGGAGTCCTTTACAGATGCCGATCTTGTCATACCTGTTCCTGATTCCGGAGTTCCGGCAGCGATAGGTTTTTCGGAGGAAAGCGGGATCCCTTTTGATTTTGGCCTCATCAGGAACCATTACGTCGGAAGGACTTTTATAGAACCGAAACACAGCATAAGACATTTCGGCGTCAAGATCAAACTTAATCCCGTAAGAAAGCTCCTTGAAGGTAAAAGACTGATTGTAATAGACGATTCGATTGTCAGAGGTACAACAAGCAAAAAGATCGTCAAGATGCTGAGAGAAGGTGGAGGCGCCAGGGAAGTGCATTTAAAAATTAGCTCGCCGCCGACCATCGGTCCCTGCTTTTACGGGATAGACACTCCTACAAGGCGAGAACTTATAGCCTCAACTCATCTCATCGACGAGATCAAGAAATATGTCACCGCCGATTCCCTGTCTTATCTCAGCCTTGAAGGTCTTAAAAAAATAGTCCCGGAATCCCATAATTACTGCACCGCCTGTTTTGATTGCAACTATCCTATAAGCTTTCCGGGCGCGCACCTCAAACAGATGGAATTTTTGTTCAGGTAGAAAAATCAAAAACTTGGTGACCTGCGCATTAAGAGACATTTTCACGATTAACCTCGGAGTACAAAGACATGAGAAAGTCCTTCTGTTTGGTGACAGGGTTTCCCAAAGGGAGCATGTAAATGAAACCGACAGAGAAAGAAGGACCAAGCTCAGATGCGTTGCCATGCTTGCGGCTGAAATAGGTCGAAGTCTCTGCAAAGAAATCCTTTATTTCGAATATCCGGCTACCGGCTCTCACGGTGCGGAACCTCCGGTGGAACTGTGGAAGCTTGCATTCGGGGAAAAAGCAATAGAAACTTTAAAGGCAGAGCGGCTTCTTATGCCTATTCTCAGAAAAAGTACAAAAGATGAGGATATCGATAGGGCGGAAGGCGTAATTGAAAAACATAAAAAAAATGCCGTGGATTGTGTTATTGCACTCTCAAACTATTCCACAAGTCATACAAGGTTCAGGGATTTCCTGACAAAGATTTGCGGGAGCAGATATGCGAGCATGCCTTTATTCGATATATCCATGCTTGAGGGCGCCATGAACATTGACTGGAAGGCCCTCGCTAAAAGGACAACGGCGATGGCAAGAATAATAAACAAAGCTGAATGCTTTGAGATTAAAACGCCTAACGGCACGCATCTTTCTTTCTCGAAGAAAGGGAGAAAGGCTTTAGCGGATACGGGTCTACTGACAAAACCGGGATCTTTCAGCAATCTGCCTGCTGGCGAGGTTTTCCTTGCACCCGTTGAAGGTACGGCCCACGGGAGACTTGTTCTGGAATGGGCCCCGATGAGACACCTTGATTCTCCAGCAACTCTAACGATCAAAAATGGCAGTGTTGCGAATATCTCCGGGAAGGATGAGTACGCTGAAACCCTAAGAATGAAACTCGCGGAGAGAAAAGAAAATGGAAATATTGCCGAGCTTGGCATCGGAACGAATAACGCGGCAAAAAGGCCTGACAATATCCTCGAATCGGAAAAAATACTCGGTACAATCCACGTAGCCCTGGGTGATAACAGTTCATTCGGAGGGAAGGTCCAAACCCCTTTTCATCAGGATTTTGTATTTTTTAAACCGACGGTAACCTTGATCCATAAAGACGGCAGCAGAAAAGACATTCTGAAGACCGGAAAATTGCTCTGTTAGTAAAATTGTGCAGACATTTAAGGAATAATTATTGATATGCGTTATATAATCCTTGGAACCGCAGGCCACATCGATCACGGCAAGAGTGCGCTTGTTAAAGCGCTGACCGGCATAGACCCCGACAGACTGAAAGAGGAGAAAGAGCGGGGCATCACTATTGATCTCGGGTTTGCAGACCTTCATTATCCCGAGGGTCTTACTGTGGGTATAGTTGACGTACCCGGACATGAAAGGCTTGTTAAGAACATGCTCGCGGGCGCCGGAGGGATCGATCTTGTTCTCCTTGTCATTGCGGCGGATGAAGGGATCATGCCGCAGAGCCGTGAGCATCTTCATATCTGCAACCTTCTCAAGATTAAATCCGGTCTTATAGCAATCACAAAGGCAGATCTTGTTGACGGGGAATGGCTTCAGCTTGTTGAAGATGATGTAAAAAATTTTGTCAAAGGCAGTTTCCTTGAAAGGACTGCCATTGTCCCGGTATCATCAAAAACAATGCTTAATATCGACCTCCTGAAAGAAAAGATCAGAGAAGCGGCTTTAAACGTAGAACCAAAACCGACGAAAGGGCTTTTCAGACTTCCTATCGACAGGGTTTTTACTTTAAAAGGGTTTGGGACCGTAGTCACGGGGACTGCAATTTCGGGGAGCATATCCATTGACGACGACGTGGAAATCCTCCCGAGCAACATAAAAAGTAAGGTCCGCGGTCTCCACAGCCACGGCAAACCGATACAGACGGCATATGCAGGCCAGAGGGTTGCGATAAACCTTCAGGGGATAGATAAAGATGAATTAAACCGAGGAGATTCCGTTGTCGTACCTGAAAAGTTAACACCGACAAAAAAGATCGACGCCAACATAGAAATGCTTGAGGATACGCCGGTTCTTAAAAGTAAAAGTCTTGTCCATTTTCACCTCGGCACATCCGAGACCGTGGCCCGGATAATCCTTTACGGACGGAACGAGATCAAGGCCGGTGAGCATTGCTACTGCCAGTTCAGGCTTAAGGAGCCGGTTATTGCCATGGCAGGGGACAGATATATCATAAGAAGGTTTTCCCCGGTTGTGACCATAGGCGGCGGAGAGGTGCTCGATCCATTGTCGTTCAGAAGGAGTTTTAAAGAAGGCACGTCTGATTTAAGTATATTTGAAGCGGGCACTCCACCTGAAAAGATAGCCATGAAGGTGCAAAAATCCGGAATACAGGGGATTAAAATCTCATTGATTGAGGGATGGATGAAGGCAGAGCTTACCTCGATAAAAGATTCAATAAAAAGCCTGAAAGAAAAAAGCATACTCGCACAATTCGAAGATGTCCTCATTCATAACAGCGCATTAATTTCTTTTCAGGAGACCGTTAAAAACATTATGAATGATTTTCATAAAAAAAACCCTCTGAAGCCCGGAATGTCTAAAGAGGAGCTAAGGGCCAATTTCAAAATTGACCCGCGGCTTTTCGGTAATCTGATAACTTCACTGAAAGATATTGTCATCGAAAAGGAGCTTGTCCGTCTTTCATCTTTTAGAATAGCTTTGTCACAGGTGGATGAGACAGTAAAGACAAGAATCCTCGAGCTCCTTGAAAAAAGCGGATTTCAGCCCCCGACAAAAGAAGAACTGGCACAGTCTTTAAACATGGATGTAAAGCGTTTTTCGGATATCCTGAAACTGATGTCCAAAGAAGGTAGTCTTGTAAGGATCAGCGACTCGACGCACATAACAGCTTCCACATATAAAATGATAATCGATAACCTGAAGAACTTTTTCAGTAAAAAACCCGAAATGACCGTTGCAGAGTTCAGGAACGTCCTCGGCACTTCAAGGAAGTATGCCCTGCCCTTTCTCGAATACCTGGACTCGAATAAGATTACTATGAGAGTGGGAGATGTAAGAAAGTTCCTGCTGAAGTAAGCTATTCAATACGCTTCAGCAAACACACTGCTTGAGCCGCAATGCCTTCGCCGCGGCCTATAAATCCCATCCCTTCGTTTGTCTTTGTTTTTATATTGATCTTTCCGGAAAAAATTCCCCATTGTGATAGCGCCTCCTTCATGGATTCTATGTACGGAGACAGCTTAGGCTCCTCGGCTATGATGGTTGCGTCTATCCATGACACCTCATACCCGCTTGCCCCTGCAAGTCCGACAATATATTTCAGGAGTTCAACACTTGATGCGTCCTTCCATTTCGGGTCTGTGTCGGGGAAATGGACGCCGATATCGCCGATTCCGAGCGCACCGATAATAGAGTCTATAATCGCGTGGCATAAGACATCCGCATCAGAATGACCGAGGAGCCCCTTTTCAAACGGGATGTTTACCCCGCCGATTATCAGCTTCCTACCCGAAGCAAGCTTATGAGAATCATAACCAATGCCTATACGCATAGCTTTAACAATGCTTCGGCAATACAAATATCTTCGGGAGTTGTGATCTTGAGATTCAAGTATGAACCCATCACAACCTTTATCTTCCCGCCATATCTTTCTATAAGCGCCGCATCATCTGTTGAGTAAAACCCTTCATTCATCGCCTTATCATATGCCGCGGCAATACTCCCGTACAGGAAAACCTGCGGTGTCTGGATAGCCCAGAGAGAACTTCTTTTAAGGGTCCTTTTTATAATTCCGTCTTCCGTCTCTTTTATCGTATCTTTCACCGGGACTGCAAGGACCACCCCGTCGACCCTGTTTAACTTTCCCTCAATATCCGTGTCTGAAGACAAGGCATGGGGGGACAGCATTTCTTTTATCGCATTTTCAATAAGAACTTTCTCAATAAGAGGTCTCACTCCATCATGTATAAGCACCAGACAATTTTTGTCCTCTATAAGCTTAAGCCCGTTATATACTGAATCCTGGCGTTCTCTGCCGCCGGGTGCTATCCTTTGTATCTTGGAAAGCCCGAACTCTTCAATAATCTTCTGCCCCGGCTCCATATCTTCCGGTTTAAGAACAGGAATTATTTCCGTTATTTCAGAAACACCCTGCAATGCCTGCAAAGATAATGTAATAAGAGGTTTACCGCCAAGTGTTTGAAACGGTTTGTTGGTTCCCGGGCCAAATCTCTTGCCCAGCCCGGCAGCCGGTAAGATCGCAATGACCTTCACTTTTTTCCGGAGCTGTTTCATTTACTTTGCCGCCTTCAACTCGTCCCTGTCATAATCTTCTTTGAGCTTCGAGAATATCATCCTGCCTGCGGTTGTCTGCAGCACGCTTGTAACAGTCACATCCGTATTTTTTCCTATGAATCTCCTTGCATTTTCTACAACGACCATAGTCCCGTCATCAAGGTACGCAATCCCCTGATTGTACTCTTTTCCTTCCTTCAGTACAAAAACCTTCATTGCCTCACCGGGGAGTACAACAGGCTTCAGGGAATTAGCCAGCTCATTTATATTAAGGACCGATACACCCTGAAGTTCTGCGACCTTATTCAGGTTAAAATCATTCGTAACAACTTTTGCGTTCATGAGTTTTGCCAATGCAACAAGTTTTGCATCGACCTCTTTTATCTTTGGAAAATCCTCATCAACAATCCTCACTGTTATGCGGGACATCTTCTGAATCTTATGAAGGATATCAAGCCCCCGTCTCCCTCTTGCCCGTTTCATCGAATCGGCGGCATCTGCAATGTGCTGCAACTCCTGAAGGATAAACTGGGGAAGAATAAAAACCCCTTCGAGGAATCCGGTCTCACAAACATCCGCGATCCGTCCGTCTATGATTACGCTTGTATCGAGAATTTTAAGATGCTCTTCCATCCCCTGACCTTGAAAGAGCCTGAAAATGCCGGCAACAGATAATGATTTGCCCCTGCCCAGGCCGAGCAATAACCCGCCGTAGCCGAATACCGCCATTAATCCGAAAGATACTGCTTTAACGTCTTCACCAAGATATAGCCATAAGGGGAGCATAAGAAGGTATGCAAATAAAAGCCCGCAGGAAATTCCCAATAACCCGCCGATGATTGTACCGAGTTCTATCTTCTTAAATTTTATTTCTGCAGCGATCGCAATAAGACCCAAAGCCGCGCCGGCCAAAACACCGTATATCATGTAATTATATTTAATGCCGATCATATAACCTGAAAAAGCAAAAAGGATTAAAACAATAAGCCTGTAAACAATAAACATTTTTCAACACCTCCTTTCCTATAATTTTCAAGAGTAATAAGAGCGGGTATGATGATCGCTGAAGATTAGAGGGACAACCGAACCTAATACATTGATTTGTCTTTAAGATGCCTTGAGAATAACATAAAATTTTTTACCGCTCCTGTTGACAAAAAGAAGGACCGGCTCACTACTTCTTAAGGTTGCGGCAATCCTGTTAAAATCCTCGACGGTACCTATTTCTTTTTTATTTATCTCCTTTATTATATCGCCCTTTTTAACCTCGGCTTCATCAGCCGGACTTCCCGGCTCTACCCTTGCAACAACAACTCCTTTCTCGTCTCTGTTAAACCCGAGTTGCCTTACAATCTCTTTGGTCAGATTCATAACTGTGAGGCCCGTAAGTACCTTTGCATCTGAATCATCCGGTAAATGGTTCGGCACGACTTCCGCAACTTCCCTCGGCAATTCAACAATCCCTACCTTAACCGTAAATTCTTTACCCGCCCGGAGTATCCTCATTGTTATTTCATTCCCTGTTTTACTCTGTGCAACCATATTTCGAAGACTGCTTACATCTTTTACTTCCTTGCCGTTGAATTCAAGAATTACATCGCCTCTTATAATCCCCGCTCTTGCCGCAGGGCTGTCTTTTGCGACATCGCTGACGAGGGCCCCCTTTGATCTCTTAAGCCCGAACTCCTGGGCAAGCTCGGGAGTAAGTTCCTGGATAGTAACCCCGATCCACCCACGCGTAACTTTTCCCTTCTGAACAAGCTGGTCCATGACAAGACGCACCATATTGCTGGGTACCGCAAACCCTATCCCCTGATAACCCCCTGTCCTTGAAAATATGGCTGTGTTTATCCCGATAAGCTCTCCTTTTATGTTCACCAGCGGCCCGCCTGAATTCCCGGGATTTATCGCGGCGTCTGTCTGGATAAAGTCTTCATAATCCGCAATTCCAACATTGGCCCTTCCAACCGCGCTTATTATCCCCATAGTTACGGTATTGCTCAGACCATAAGGGCTTCCTATCGCAAGAACAAATTCACCGACCTGCAGCTTATCCGAATCTCCCCATGACAATGTTGGAAGATTGTTTGCGTCGATTCTTATTATCGCAACGTCTGTCTTGGGGTCGGCGCCTACTATACGCCCCTTGAAGGTCCTCCTGTCAAGCAGGGTCACTTTTATCTCGTCCGACTTTTCAACAACATGGTTATTGGTAATTATGTAACCGTCAGGAGAGACGATGACGCCGGAGCCGAGACTGCGTTCCTTCCATTTCTTCGGCATTCCAAACTCATGGAAAGGGCTGAAAAAATCAAAAAAGGGATCTTCAAAAAATGGACCTGTATCCCGTTTCATAACCTTCGTTGTAGATATATTCACAACAGAAGGAGAGACGGCGGTGACTATCTCCGAAAATGCCCTGCCAGTTTCCATAATCTGGCGGGAAACATTTGGGGCAACAGTACGCGGCATATACTTGTATTGGCCTGTAAATTTACCGAGTGCGTAAAATGTGATCCCCCCCAGGAGAAACCCGATGAGGAGAATGGAGATGCTGATAAGTATTTTCTTCTTCACTATAATTAATTATAATAGTGGCATTTTATATTGTAAAGTAGTTGCCCTTGACCAAATACCCATTATTGTGCTAATTTCCAAAGTCTGGCTAATCTATAAAATTAATAAATAATGAGGTCTTTCAGGAGGTTTTAATGTTAAAACGTTATTTATTGGCGCCTGGCCCAACGCCGGTTCCATCAGAAGTATTGCTTTCTATGGCGGCCCCGATTATACACCACCGTTCGCCTGATTTTTTGCCTGTGCTCGAGTCGGCAAAGAAAGGTCTTCAGTGGTTATATCAGACCAAGAATGATGTGCTTATATTGAGTTCAACGGGTACCGGTGGAATGGTAGGGGCGGTCAATAATTTTTTCAATCAGGGAGACCGTGTTATTGTCGTAAATGGCGGGAAATTCGGAGAAAGATGGACAAAGATATGCCAAGCTTATGGCCTTGAGGTTGAAGAGATTTCCGTTGAATGGGGTTATCCGGTTAAGCCTGCAGTAGTTGCGGAGAAGCTTAAAAAGGACAAGAACATAAAAGGGGTCTTTGTCCAGGCCTCTGAAACATCAACCGGCGTTTACCACGATATAAAAACGCTGGCGTCAATTGTTAAGAACTATAAAGATACGCTTTTCATCGTCGATGCTATCAGCGCCCTTGTCGCGCATGACCTGAGGACGGATGAATGGGGTATCGATATTATGGTGGGCGGGTCACAAAAAGGCGTTATGCTGCCCCCAGGCATTGCCTTTGTAAGTGTTAGTGAAAAGGCATGGGCAAAGGCGGAGACCTCAAAATTACCCAAGTTTTACTTCAATTTTAAGAAAGAACGCGATAATCTTGCCAAAAACCAGACCAACTTCACTTCTCCGGTTACGCTGATTATCGGGCTCAATGAAAGCCTGAAGATGCTGCAGACTGAAGGTCTGGAGAAGGTTTTTAAAAGACACGAAACCCTTGCGAACGCGATGAGAAAGGCCGTTCTGGCCATAGGGTTAGAGCTTTTTCCTAAGGAGTCTCCCTCAAATGCTGTGACGGCTATCGTGGCGCCTGCCGGGATAGACGGTCAGGCAGTATATAAAAATCTCCGCGAGAAATACGGGATCACAACAGCGGGAGGGCAGGACAGGATAAAGGGGAAAGTATTTAGAATTGCACACTTGGGTTATTCAGACCGCTTCGATGTCATAACAGCGGTTGCAGGGATCGAGATGGTATTAAAAGGAATGGGATATCCGGTAAAGCTCGGCGCGGGTGTGGCCGTTGCGCAGGAACTTTTAATGGTTTAGGGAGGATAAATGAAGGTACTGATCAGCGATAATATCTCATCAAAATGTATCGATATCCTAAAAAATGCAGGACTCGAAGTTGATATAAAGGTCGGGTTGAAGCCCGAGGAACTAAAGGCATGCATAGGTGGCTACCATGGTTTGGTAATAAGGTCCGCAACAAAGGTCACTTCAGAGATCATAGAAGCCGCTGAAAACCTGAAGGTCATAGGCCGCGCAGGCTCGGGGCTTGATAATGTCGATAAAACAGCCGCCACAAAAAAAGGCATTGTTGTAATGAATACCCCCGGCGGCAACACGATCACCACGGCAGAACACACCATCGCCCATATGGTCTCACTCGCGAGACAGATACCCCAGGCAACCATGTCTATGAAGGCGGGGAAGTGGGAAAAAAAGAAGTTCATGGGAGTGGAGCTCTTTAACAAGACTCTCGGCATTATAGGCATCGGCAATATAGGCGGCCAGGTTGCGCAAAGGATGAAGGCCTTTTCCATGAACATCATAACATTTGATCCTTTTTTAAGCGAAGATAAAGCAAAAATCATGGGTGTTGAGAAGGTTGATCTTCAGAATTTATTCAGGCATTCAGATTTTATAACGGTCCATACACCTCTGACGCCCGAGACAAAGAATTTAATAAATAAGGATTCTATCAAGTTGATGAAACCCGGCGTGCGGATAATCAACTGCGCACGGGGCGGTATTATCAATGAAAAAGACCTTTATGACTCCATTATAGAAGGCAAGGTTGCCGGCGCTGCTCTTGACGTATTTGAAAAAGAACCGCCTGAGAATAATCCTCTCATCGCCCTCGACAATGTTATTTGTACACCTCATCTCGGCGCATCAACGAAAGAAGCGCAGGAAAATGTCGCCGTTGCCGTTGCCGAACAGATTGTAGATTATCTTGTCCACGGGACAATCAGAAACGCTGTAAACTTCCCCTCTATTCCGTCAGACCAGGTGGTGCGGCTTCAGCCTTATATTACCCTTGCCGAAAAGCTCGGCGGATTTGCCTCACAGATGTTCGAAGGGGGCGTCACCGAAATAATAATTGAATACCAGGGAGACGCATCTAAAATTAATACCGCCCCAGTTACCATAGCTGCCATAAAGGGCTTTCTTGCGCCTATTCTGGAGGAAACAGTAAATTTTGTAAACGCGCCCGTGATTGCAAAGGAACGGGGCATAGAGGTTAAAGAAATTAAGAGCACGGATGAAGGCGATTATCAAAGTCTGGTTGCGCTCAGGCTAAGGGCAAAGGACAAGGAGAGTTATTTTGCGGGTACGCTGTTCAGCAAAAAAGACCCCCGCATTGTCTTCATCGACGACTTTAAGGTCGAAATAGTTCCCGAGGGTGAACTTCTTTTTATGTATAACAAGGATAAGCCCGGTGTTATCGGCAATATCGGAACACTCCTCGGCAAAAACAAGATCAACATCGCCAGGATGCATTTCGGAAGAGAGACGCCTGGAGGAAAGGCAATCTCGGTTGTCAGCATAGATACCCATGTTTCATCCAAGGTGATAGACGAGATAAAGAAGCAACCGAATATTCTATTGGTTAAACAAATAAGCCTTTCAAGCGAGGGATGAACATGGCTAATGTTGTTGTGGTGGTAGGTTTACAGTGGGGGGACGAAGGGAAGGGGAAAATTGTTGACTTCCTTTCTGAAAAAGCGGATGTTGTCGCAAGATTTCAGGGAGGCCACAACGCGGGTCATACCGTCGTAATCAATAATGAAAAATTCATTCTCCATTTAATTCCTTCGGGCATACTTTATAAGGATAAAATGTGCCTCATAGGCAATGGTGTTGTTGTTGACCCAGCAGCATTGATCGAAGAAATCATCAGCCTTAAGCACAAAGGGATTGAAGTGGAAAAGAACCTCCTTCTGAGCAAGAATGCCCATCTCATCATGCCGTATCATGTTGTCATAGACCAAGAAAACGAAAAACTCAGGGGCTCAAATAATATCGGGACAACGGGTCGTGGTATCGGCCCTACTTATTGCGACAAAGTCGGCAGAGGGGGGATTAGGGTTGTAGACCTTCTTCAGCCCGCTGTGTTCAAAGAAAAATTGAAAGCAAACCTTGATCACGTTAATTTCCTGCTCGAAAATCGCTATAAAGTTTCTCGGCTTGATCTGGAGACTATCTACAGGGAATATATGGAATACGCTGAGAAGCTCATTGCATACATTGCCGACACGGACATTATCATAAATGATATGATCTCCAAAAACAGAAATGTGCTGTGCGAAGGCGCTCAGGGCGCTCTCCTCGATATAGATCACGGTACATACCCCTATGTAACATCTTCAAACGCTATTGCAGGAGGCGCATGCACCGGCCTTGGTGTTGGTCCGACAAAAATTACAAAGGTTGTCGGTGTAGTTAAGGCTTATACAACAAGGGTCGGCAGCGGGCCTTTTCCGACCGAGCTAAAGGATTCCTTTGGGGATAAACTCCGGGAGAAAGGCGGAGAATACGGCGCAACAACCGGGAGGCCGAGAAGATGCGGATGGCTGGACATGGTTGTGCTCCGTCATTCTGCAAGAATTAACGGTATCACAGGGGTCACAATAACAAAACTTGATATCCTCGACGGACTTGATACAATTAAGATGTGTACTGCTTACAAATATAAAGGGAAGATATATGATGAGTTTCCAAAAGAGATGAATATTTTTAATGAGTGCGAACCTGTCTATGAAGAGGTAGAGGGCTGGAAAACAAGCACCTCGGGGATCAAAGATTTCAGGAAACTCCCGGCAATGGCAAAGGCTTATATCAAAAAGATCGAGACGATGTTCGGTGTTGAGGTACAAATGATCTCAACAGGCCAGAGAAGAGATGAGCTTATCCGGATTAAAGAGCAATTCTGATTAAAGAACGGTTCTGATGGAAAGAAAACGGGGATATCAAAGGTATCCGAGGTTTACAAAAAGGCTTGAAGCCGCATTCAGTTCCGGCGACCTAAGTTTTAGGGGGATCCTCAGCAATATTTCCTCAAATGGTTTATTTATAAGGACCAACCGGGGATTTACACCTGGAACCGCTATTGACATCGAAATCATGATGCCGGACAATAAGGTATCTTTACTCAAAGGTATCGTAAAAAGAACGACCAAGACACCTTTATCATTAATGAAAAACGGCATGGGTGTTGAACTTACTGAAAAAGATTCTGTCTTCACGGATTACATGAAATCATTCATGGAAGAAGCCGGGAACGATACCGGAGTAAACGGAAAAGAAAATGCCGCCATGCCGGAATTTCAAATTATCGCCTGTCCCCATTGCGGAATAAAAAATAAGATCCGCAGTGAGAAGCTTAATCTCGGGCCTAAATGCGGCAAATGCGGAACTTCTTTAGTCATCGACAAGGCCTGATTGCGAGATTCTTCAATACTCTCTATCCTTCCCAATGTCCGATATGCGGGAAATCACCTGACGTTTTGGGTCTTTCACCAATCTGTAGTCCGTGCTGGTCTCAGATAAAAAGATATAACGGGCCGTCTTGCAAAATATGCGCAATGCCCTTTTCATCGGAATATTCCACGGTATGCGGGCAGTGCCTGAAAAAACCCCTCCCTTCTCAAAGGTCATGGGATACGGTCTTTATGAAGGGGTCCTCGCAGAAGCTATCAACCAGATTAAATTTCATGGCCTTAAAAGGCTCTCCAAACCTTTGGGAAGATTAATGCTCAGTCTGGATTTTCCCGAGGTAGACGGCATTGTGCCGGTTCCCTTAACAATAAAGGGACTGAGGGCGAGAGGCTTCAATCAGTCTTTGCTCATAGCGAAGTCCTTATCAAAAGAGATGAGGACACCATTGTTAATAGACGTTCTTTTCAAAAAAAAGGAGACGCATCCTCAAATAGGACTTTCTGCGAAGGAACGGTTGTTGAACCTCAAAAATGCGTTTGAGACTAAAGGTAATATAGAGGACCTGAGCCTTTTGCTCGTTGATGACGTGATGACAACCGGTGCGACCGTAACAGAATGTTCAAAAACATTGATGAAGGCAGGCGCAAGAGAGGTATTCGTGCTTGTTCTTGCAAGGGCAGGAATGACGTAGTGCAACCATTGCTGTTAACCTTACCCGGTAGGGGATTATTATCCTGATTTCATCGGCAAAGTGAAATAAAAGGTTGAACCCTTTCCGGGTTCCGACTCTACCCAAATTCTTCCACCATGACATTCAACAATTCTCTTACAGATTGATAGACCCAATCCGGTCCCGGGATATTCTTCTTTGGTATGAAGGCGCTGAAAAATAACAAATATTCTTTCTGCCTGGTTAGGATTTATCCCCATACCGTTATCCCGGACTGAAAAAAACCATTCATTCTCTTTTTTCTCAACCGAGATATGCACTTTTGGCACGTCCTCACCACGAAACTTGAGAGCATTACCGATCAGGTTCTGGAAGACCCTGCTCAGCTGTGAGGCATCAGCCATTACCGTCGGCAGAGAACCGTGTGTTACCGTTGCACCGCTCTCTTCGATAGCTGAACCCAGGTTCTTAAGAGACTTTTCTACCAGCAAATTGCAGTCTGTAGGGTTGAGGACCATACCCTGTAGTTGAACCTTCGAGTACTCCAGCAGATCTCTAATGAGCATTTCCATCCTTTGAACTCCGTCTATCGTGTGGGCAATGAACTCCTCGGCTTTATCGTCTAACTTGTCCCCGTAATGCTTTGCCAGCAGCTTTACAAAACCTGAGATTACACGCAAAGGTTCTTGGAGATCGTGAGACGCAACATAGGCGAACTGCTGCAAATCAGCATTGGAACGTGCCAGTTCATCCGCCAGATGTTTCAATTCTTTCTCACTTTGCCGCAGGGCAATTTCAGTTTGTTTATGTTCATTGATTTCGTTTTGGAGTTTTCCATTCGCGGCACTGAGTTCCGCTGTTCGTTCTTTTACAAGTTCTTTAAGGTGTTGACGGTGCTTCCTTAACTCTTCTTCTTCCCGCTTGCGTTTGGTAATATCCGTGAAAGTCACGACAGCTCCAATGAGTTTGCCGCCCTCCAAGATAGGAGTACTTGCATAAGCGACAGGAAAACTTGTACCATCCTTTCTCCAGAAGACTTCATCCTTCACACGTCGAATGATTCCATCTTTACAGACCGAATAAATCGGACACTCTTCTTCCGGATACGGACTGCCGTCTGCCTTTGAATGATGCCAGATTTCGTGACTATCTTTGCCGATGAGTTCTCTGACCCTGTAACCAAGCATCTGCGCAGCAGCGGAGTTAACAAAGGTATGGCTGCCATTTAAATCTAACCCGAAAATCCCTTCACTGGCGGAGTTCAAGATTAATTCATTTTGACGGCTCAGTTTTTCATTTTCCTTTTGTGCTTCCTTGCGCTCAAGATGTTCCTCCACTTCCTCCAGAGCCCTCCGTATTGCAGGTCCAAGCCGTGATAAACGCTGCTTAAGAATATAGTCGGTTGCTCCATTCTTGAGTGTTTCGATAGCGAGCTCTTCGCCCATTGTTCCTGAGACAAAGATAAATGGTACCTCAGGAGTCTTTTCCCGGGCTATAGCGAGTGCTGAAAGTCCGTCAAAGGAAGGAAGCTTGTAGTCTGCGATGATGATGTCGAATCCACCTCTGTCGAGGGCTGCAACGAAATCGGCTTGAGTTTCGACATGAGTCAGATTACTAATAAAATCTTCCTTTTCCAGTTTAGCCTGAACAAGTTCGACATCATTCTTGTCGTCTTCAAGATAAAGAATGCGCAATGGTTTAATGACTTTCGCAGAAATGATATTTTTCATTTATCTCTTCCTTACGCTTCGCACACTCCCAGGAGGAAGATACGCTTCAGTGCAGTAACCATTCATTTCCCCTTTATCACTTCTGGAATTGAAACGGAATTTTCTATCTATTCTTAAGGGTTATTCCAATCCGAACATTTCATTGTAATTATATAAAAGCATGACATAAAAAGTCGTGATTTTATAACAATATGCTTTTTCGATTATATTATTAATAGTATTGAGCACAATAAACGGTAAGAAAAACGAGGCGAAAACAAGAACCCCATATGGCGAAGATTCAGTGGTTATTTAAGAAAATATTTGATAAAATAAGCGGATACCTTTTACCGTTTATTAAACAATGATAGATTTACATACACATACTTTTTTCAGTGACGGCGAGCTTGTTCCTTCGGAGTTGATCAGAAGGGCCGTTGCTATTGGATATAAGGCCATTGCAATAACCGACCATGTCGATTCATCGAATATCGATCTTGTAGTTCCAAGGATAGTAAGCGCAATCAAAAAAATAAGGAGTTTTATCTCTATAGAAGTAATCCCCGGCGCCGAGATCACCCATGTCCCGCCCCAGCTTATACCCGAACTCGTGAAGGAGGCAAGACACCTGGGCGCGAAAATAGTGGTAGTGCACGGCGAGACTCTGGTGGAGCCTGTTGCACCGGGAACGAACAGGGCGGCCATTGAAGCGAATACGGATATCCTGGCCCATCCTGGGATAATTTCGGAGGAGGACCTTCTCCTCGCAAAGGAGAAAAACGTGACACTTGAAATAACCGCACGAAAAGGTCATTGCCTGTCGAATGGGTATGTTGCAACAAGGGCCATGAGGTTCGGTGTTCCGCTTTGTATTAACACCGACGCCCATAGTCCTTCAGACTTAATAACCAAAGATTTTGCAGTCAGGATACTCCTTGCTTCAGGAATAGACGAAAACCGTATTGAATCCGTATTGAAAAATTCAAAAGACATTGTTGAAAAAATTCACAGGAGGGATTAATGCCGAAGCTGATAAAGAAAAGGTTGCCGAAGAAGACAACGGATACAGAAACAGAGGTAAAGGAAAAGCTTTTCAGTATTAAAGATACAATAAAACAGAAACGGGACACCGCTTTAAAGTTTGGTGCGGCAGCTATTATTATATTCATAGCCATTGTCGGCCTGCTGGTTTATTCCTACTCTTCCCAGAAAAAGGCAAAGGAGTTGGAACACGAAGCGTACAATATCTATTACAATAACAACCAGGCACAGGCCGTAAATAAAGAGGACCAGTATAAAAAGGCACTTGAGATATTCAAGAAAGCCTACGATACAAAGAAATCCCCTGCCTCGCTCTTCTATATCGCAGCCTGCTATTATGAGATCGGCAATTACGATGACGCGCTAAAGACGCTGAAAGATTTCGTGCAGAGATATTCAAGCGACGATAAATACGCCCCTTTGGCATACCAAAAAACGGCGATTATTTATATTAAGAAAGGTGACGTAAACGAGGCGAAGAAAACACTTGACGCCCTTTATAACCTGAAAACGGACATTTACAAAGATTTCGCACTTATGGAATACGGCAAGCTGCTTGAAAAAACAGGGAAGTCAGACGAGGCAAAGAAAAAATATAATGAACTCGTTACAAAATTCCCAAATTCACCGTTCAAGGATGAGGCAAAAGCAAAGCTGGCTGAAAAGAAGGCAGGCTAAATCTTTTTGCCCTTGAGAGCTTTTCTCTTTACTTTAAGCGAAACCTTCTTTACGGATTTCCCCGTATCGGATCTCTTGTGCTTACCGAGCATTTTCTTTTGCTTATAGGATGCCTTTTTTACTGTTGCACGGTCGTCCTTGTCCAACACAAATTTTTCTTTTGGAGGAAGGAAGATTTGTGCTCCGGCTGTCAGAGGCATAATCTTTTCCATATCATTGAGATCGAGTAAAACCTGCACAGGCACGCCCGTCTTCTTTGAGATTGTTTTAAAGGTATCGCCTTTCTTAACTGTGTAAGTATCTACGGTGAACCGCTTTTCCTCAGGTATCTGCGAAAGGTTCTCAAGGAATCTCTCCTTCTTGCCTTGAGGGATACGCAGAGTATATTCATGTAAATCGGGAGGAGTACACCACCTCCTCAATTCAGGGTTTAATTCCTTAATCGCCTCAACAGAGGTTCCCGTACACTCGGCAATAACTTCAAGATCAACAGGAGCTTTTAATATTACCGTATCATAATTCAAAGGCGCATGATATTCAAGGTCGTCAAACCCGTAATTGCCCGGACTGTTTGCAATCATGCTCGCTGCAATGAACTTAGGGACATAGTCTTTTGTTTCAGGCTTGATATGCTTTGTGGTTAAAAGCGCCCAGTAATCATCGGCCTTTGACTTATTCAGCGCTCTGAGAATCTTCCCTTCACCGGCGTTGTAAGCAGCCATTGCCAGGTTCCATGAGCCGAACATTTCATAGAGGTCTTTAAGGTAACTTGCCGCAGCAACCGTGGACTTAATAGGGTCTCTCCTCTCATCCTTCCACCAGTTTATCTCCAGGCCGTATCTCTTAGCTGTGGAGGCAATAAACTGCCAGTAACCCGCCGCCCGCGCGGGGGAATAAGCATAGGGGTTGAAGCCGCTTTCGATTAAAGGAAGAAAGACTATTTCTTCAGGGACATCTTTCTCTTTAAGTATCCCTTTCATGAGATCAATATATTGCCCCGACCTACTGAGCCATATGGAAAACCTCTCTTTTATTTTTTCGGTAAAGAGGGTAATATTTCTTTTGACCGCACCCACTGCAAGCTCGTTATAACTGTAGTCTTCGACTATTTTGGGACTGAGCTTGAGCGCTTCTTCCGGCAAAGCGGATATCACCGGTTGGTTAACATGCGTATCCTGATCAATCTCGGATGCGTAAGCGGGTAATACAAAGAATAAACCGATAAAAAACAGTATTAAAAATCTGGATTTAGGCATACTATCAATTTTTAGCTTAAAGAGACTATTTTGTCAAGGGGAAAAAATGAGTTAGGGAGATTATTTGATGGTGGGCAGTCGCAGAATCGAACTGCGGACACGAGGCTTTTCAGGCCTCTGCTCTACCGACTGAGCTAACTGCCCACGCCGTTTAACTTTACACTTTTGACTTTTCTACTGTCAAGGCATACGGCGGGCGTCTGCTTTGTACGTCTGAAAAACCGCATAGCCGCAAGAAACGGGAATAACTATTTCAGCAAAGTTTAAAGTGTATGGAGTAAAATAGATACCAAATTATGAGCCCTATATTTATAAAACATTTAATAACATACGGACCGGCTTTCATATCGGGGCTGCTCCTCGTGCTTTGTTACCCTACGATAGATCTTTTTCCGGTCGCATGGATCGCTCTGATCCCATTCCTCCTGTCACTCTATGATAAAAAACCGAAACAGGCATTTAAGACCGGCATAGTTTTGGGTATCCCTTATTTTTTCGGCACCCTGTACTGGATATACCATTCGATAAATCATTACGGCGGTATATCGTTAATAACAAGCTTTGTTATCGTTATTTTGCTCTGTCTCTATCTCAGTCTCTATATAGGTATCTTCGCTTTCTTGTTCTCGACAACGATCAGGCTTACAAAACTGCCGGCCCTGTTAATTGCGCCTGTGTTTTGGGTAGTGCTCGAGTTTCTTCGCTCCTATGTATTTACCGGATTCCCCTGGTCAAGCATAGGATATTCCCAGTATAAGTTTCTTACCGTCATCCAGTTTGCCGATATAACCGGCGTCTATGGAATATCTTTTCTTGTTGTCGCCGTTAATGGGGCTTTAGCGGATATTTTTCTTATAAAACATCGGACGAAAGACATGCCGTTGTTTCCGCTTTCGTATACTGTTATCGGCTTCTCCGTTCTCGTCGTATTTCTCATTTCTACTGTCATATACGGCCAGATAAGATTGAGAGAAGAAAGGCCGGGGAAACAATTCAGGGTAAGCATCGTACAGGGAAACATAGAGCAGGACAAAAAGTGGGAGCCCTCGTACCAAAATGATGTTCTGGAAATCTATAAGGATCTTTCACTTAAAGCTGCTGCTTCTGAGCCGTCCATGATCGTCTGGCCTGAGACAGCAGTGCCGTTCTTTTTTAAGACGGACAAAAAAAATTCGGAAGAGCTTGTTGATTTTCAAAAAAAGCTGAACACCTACCTCTTATTCGGAAGCGTCCTGATCAAAGACAAAATAGACAACAGATACACGCTCTCAAATAGCGCTGTCTTACTGGACGACACTGGAAAGGCATCTTATATCTATGATAAAATACATTTAGTTCCGTTTGGAGAATACGTTCCGCTGCAAAAAATCCTCTTCTTCATAAATAAACTTGTTATCGGTATCGGGGATTATACTCGCGGCACCCATTATATTAAGGCAATGACCCCATATGGAGATTTTGGCACTTTGATATGCTATGAAATAATATTCCCCGGGCTTGTAAGAAAATTTTTCTCAAACGGCGGAGATTTTATGGTGAATATTACAAATGATGCATGGTTCGGAAAGACGACAGGCCCTTATCAGCATTTCAGCATGGCGGTTTTCCGCGCGGTCGAAAACAGAAAACCCGTCATAAGGTCCGCCAACACGGGCATCTCCGGCTTTATCGACAGTAGCGGCAGGATAATTTCGAAGACCGGCTTATTTCAGCGGGCCATACTCACGGAAGTAATAAAGACCGATCTAAAAAGGAGTTTCTATTCGAAGTATGGCGATCTTTTTTCATATGTGTGGATTATTTTTTCTATAATATTGCTGGCAAACTTGTTCGGCAAGACCAGAATTCTTTAAGGAGGCAGCATGCTTTTACAAAATGAGTTAAAAGAAGAGTTATTGACCCTCAGGGAAAAAATGGAATCCTTAAGAGGTTATCTTTGATGTACCCGGCCTAAAAGAAGAAATTGAAAAAATCAAAAAGGACTTGACCCCTGAAGATGTGTGGTCGTCTCCCCAGTTTACGCGTGATCTGCTAAGGAGAAAGTCAAAGCTTGAGGACGTCATATCACATTTTGATTCATTGTCCGATAAATTAGCTTATCTGGAAGAATCGATAGGAATACTCGAAGAAGAAAGCGGAGACCTCTTCCTTAATGATCTGCACAGGGAAATTAAGGACATAAAGGATGAGATAGAAGCGCTTGAGATCCAATGCCTTCTCTCCGGTGAGATGGACAAGAATAATGCCATACTCATCTTCCATCCGGGCGCAGGCGGCATAGAAAGCCAGGATTGGGCACAAATGCTCATGAGAATGTATCTGCGATGGGCTGAAAGACATAAGTTCAGCACACAGGTTGTCGACCTGCAGATGGGAGAAGAGGCGGGCATTAAAAACGCGACTGTTACCGTAGCCGGTCCTTACGCGTATGGCTACCTGAAAGGCGAGGTGGGTGTTCACAGGCTCGTCAGGATATCTCCTTTCGACGCGGGGAAAAGAAGGCACACATCATTCGCGGCAGTCCTTGTTTATCCGGAGGTTGAAGAAGATATTGATATAGATTTAAAAGAAGACGATGTAAAAATGGATACCTTCAGGGCCTCGGGGGCAGGAGGACAGCATGTAAATAAGACTTCCTCTGCCGTAAGGCTCACCCATATGCCTACCGGTATTATTGTCTGTTGCCAGAATGAGCGGTCACAACATAAAAACAGGTCCATTGCCATGAAGATACTAAAGGCGCGCCTTTATGACCTGAAACTGAAAGAGCAGGAAAAAAGGATGGAAGGTTTTGCAGGAGACAAGAAAGGTATAGCATGGGGTAGTCAGATAAGATCTTATATCCTTCAGCCTTACAGGATTATTAAAGACCACAGAACGGACATCGAAACAGGCAATGTTGATGCCGTACTCGACGGAGATATAGATGAATTTGTCAAAGCGTATCTGAGAAAAAAGACTTAGATGCTTATGAAAAACTTTTTTCCTACTATTAGTTTTTTAAGAACTAAAAGAAAATAGTAATCGTAGTAGGCGGTGTTTGCATGTTAAAAAGCCGGAATTAAACAGGATAAAACAACGAGTTGTGATGTTAAGAAAAGTTTTACGGATTGCGAATAGTTTTCAACATATTTTAAGATAAGGGAGTTAAACAACATATTAAACAATTTTATAACAGATTTTCTTGTCTTCCTGTTAGTATTCGGCTATAATGTTTACACCTCCCGCAAAAATTATTAACATGTGTTAGTAAAATGTTAATTATTATATTAATTCTATGACATTAGAAGATATTTGGAATAATAGTCTTTCCAGGATAGAAGATAAAGTCGGCAACAGTATTCTCGATCTATGGTTCCGTCCGATCAAACTCTCCCAGGTAAAAGAACAACAAGTTACAGTAGAGATACCTAACAGGTTCTTTAAAGACTGGATCGAGGACAATTATCCGGAAATAATAGCCGAATCAATCGGGGGTCTGTTGAATTACCCGGTTACTGTCCGTTACAGGATAGCCGAGAAAATAGATCCCGATGTAAAAAAGATGGATAGACGGATAGAAAGCCGGAGGCAGAAGCTTGCGAGCAGGGGAATCTATCTCAATCCGAAATATACATTTGAAAATTTTATTATAGGGCCGAGCAACCAGTTTGCGCACGCAGCTGCAAAGGCCGTTGCAGAGACACCCGGCAAGGCTTACAACCCGTTTTTTATATATGGGGGCGTTGGCCTCGGCAAGACCCACCTGATAACCGCCATAGGGAATGCCGTTATTGATAAAAGTCCGGAGATAGCTGTGATTTACGTTTCCGCAGAACAATTTACAAATGAAGTAGTATCGGCAATCAGGCACGAGAAGATGGGCGAGCTGAAGGAGAAATACCGAAACGTCGACCTGCTGCTGCTCGATGACATACATTTTATCGCTAACAAGACACAAACCCAGGAGGAGTTTTTTCATACATTTAATGCAATATACGAGAGACAGAAACAGATAGTCATTTCGAGTGACAGGCCGCCCAAGGAAATAGGCGCTGTTACCGACAGGCTCAGGTCAAGGTTCAGTATGGGGCTCATAGCCGATATCCAACCGCCCGAGTTGGAGACAAAGATTGCTATTATACAAAAAAAGGCTGAAATGGAAAAAATACCCATTCCCGACGATGTTGCGTATTACCTGGCATCAAAAGTAAAATCAAACGTCCGGGAACTTGAGGGTTGTCTTATCCGGTTGGGCGCGCAGGCTTCTCTGACGGGAAGACCCATTAACAAAGATATGGCGAAGAATATCCTGCAGGACCTCATCGAAGAGGACGAAAAACCCATTACAACGGACCAAATCCAGAAAATAGTCTGTGATCATTTTGCACTCAAATTGTCCGATATAAAGGCAAAGAAAAGGACAAAGGAGATTGCTTTACCACGACAGATAGCAATGTACTTGTGCAAACAGCTGACCAGTCTTTCTCTCGGTGATATAGGAAAGAGCTTTGGCGGGAAAGACCATGCGACTGTTATATATTCTAATAAACAGATTGAAGAAAAAAGGGCAAAGGACGAAGCATTCAACCGGATGATCGAGGGCCTTTTACGGAAGGCAAAAGGATGAAGTGTGGCCTGTTCAATAAACTGTCTGCGATCCACGGAGATAGCCGAATTATGGAGGAGGGAATATGAAACTAAGTGTGTCAAAAATTGAGATGCAGGAAAAGCTTGCGCATATTCAGAACATTGTTGAAAAAAAGAATACGATGCCTATATTAAGCCATTTCCTTCTTAGCGCGGGTAAAAAGGGTTCATACATAATTGCTACGGATATCGAGACAGCCTTAAAAGAGCCTCTCGATGCCAATATCGAGAAAGAAGGAAAAATCTGTATACCGGCAAGAAAACTGTTTGAGATTGTCAGGGAAGTGGACGGGGATTTGTCATTCGAAGTAGTTGACGAGCAATGGCTCAAGGTCCGGTCGGGTGCGAGCGATTTCAGACTTGCGTGCTTGCCCCATGGTGACTTTCCAACCTGGCCTTCGACGGGTGATGTTGAAGAAGTCACCATAAATGCCCCGGTATTGCAGGAAATGATCGAAAAGACTATCTACTCCGCGGGAGAGAGCGATACAAGATATACGCTGAACGGCCTGCTCTTCCACGCAAAGCCCGGGGACAAGTCCCTCACTGTAGTAGGCACTGACGGACACAGGCTTGCATTAATAATCAGGCAAATGGACGACGAGATAAAGAACGAAAAGAGGATAGTGGTGCCTCGTAAGGCGGTTTCCGAGCTGAGGCGGTTTCTCACTGATTCCGGCGAAGGCGAAGAGACAAAAAAGACCAGGATTTCGATCGGGGAAAAGCACCTTCTTTTCAGTATTGACAACATACAGTTTCTTACGAGACTGATAGACGGGGCATATCCCAATTATGAAAATGTCATCCCTCAAGCGAATGAAAAAAAGATGTCCATCGGGACAGATACCTTTTCAAAAGTGCTGCGAAGGGTGTCTGTAATGTCTAAAGAAAGAGCAAGCGCCGTCAGGTTTGACCTTGAAGAGGACAAGCTGACTGTTTCATCATCGAGCCCCGACCTCGGCGAGGCAAAAGAAGAGGTTTTAGTTGATTATAAGGGGGACAAAGTCTCTCTCGGTTTTAATGCGCGGTATATGCTGGATGTTCTGGGGGCAATGACCTCGGATAAGGTCCTCCTTGAGCTCCAGGACCCATTAAGTCCGGTGCTTGTAAAAGAGGACGGCTCCGAGGAGTATAAGTGTGTGATTATGCCTATGAGGATCTAGAGCAGATTATTCATAGTGTATGGGCAATCAGAACAGATGCAGTCTCATCGCTCATTCTCGGTCCGCTTTTGCGGACCTCCGAGGTATCCCGATCAAATCGGGATAAAGCCGCTCTGACACAGTATCTGCTCTGATCGAGCAAGATATTTCCGTTATTTAATGTTAGAATATTAGGCTTAATAAAAATGGAAGAACAGATTAATAATAAAGAGACTTACACCGCTGAAGATATCAAGGTGCTCAAGGGCCTGGATGCCGTCAAGAAGAGGCCTGCCATGTATATCGGATCGACCGGGATTGAAGGCCTTCACCATCTCGTCTATGAGGTTGTCGACAACAGTGTTGACGAAAGCCTCGCGGGATATTGCACGAACATCGATGTGATCGTCCACCTCGACGGCAGCTGTACGGTAATAGACGACGGGAGAGGGATCCCGACGGACATCCATACTGATGAAGGACGCTCAGCCGCTGAAGTGGTCCTTACCGAGCTTCATGCAGGAGGCAAATTCGAATCAAAAGCGTACCGGATATCGGGCGGTCTGCATGGGGTCGGCGTATCGGTTGTGAATGCCCTGTCGGAGTGGCTTGATCTTGAGATAAAACAGAACGGGCAGGTCTTTCAGCAGCATTATGAAAGGGGCGTCCCGGCCTCAGCGCTCGCGATCGTAGGAAAGACAAAGGCAAGAGGTACCAAAATCACTTTCAAACCCGACTCCGAGATATTTGAAGTCCTTGAATTTATATGGGACATTTTATCCCAGAGGCTGAGAGAACTTGCATTTCTTAACAAGGGACTCAGGATATCCCTGACGGACGAAAGGACGGAAAGAAACCAGATATTCCATTATACGGGAGGCATTGTATCCTTTGTCGAACATCTCAATAAGAACAAGATCTCCATCCATCCCAAGCCTGTCTATATATCCGGAGAAAAAGGTGATATTATCGTTGAATTGGCCCTCCAGTATAATGACGGCTATTCAGAGACGCTCTATACTTATGCAAATAATATCAATACGAAAGAGGGGGGAACGCATCTCATCGGGTTCAAATCAGCCCTCACAAGAACGGTGAACAGCTACGCGTCCTCCTCAGGGCTGCTGAAGGACAGCAAAGAGGCCCTTACCGGCGACGACATCAGGGAGGGGCTAACCGCGGTCATCAGTGTCAAGCTCATGAACCCGCAGTTCGAGGGGCAGACAAAGATGAAGCTTGGAAACAGCGAAGTAAAGGGTATCGTGGAGTCTATAGTCAACGAAACCCTCGGTATCTATTTTGAAGAGAACCCCGCTGTTGCGAGAAAGATCATAGAAAAATCCCTCCAGGCCGCGCGGGCGAGAGAGGCTGCACGCAAGGCAAGGGAGCTGACAAGAAGGAAAGGAGCGCTCGAGGACACCGGTCTCCCGGGGAAACTTGCAGATTGTTCCGAGAAAGACCCCGCATTGAGCGAATTGTATATTGTTGAGGGAGATTCGGCAGGCGGTTCCGCGAAACAGGGACGGGACAGGCGCATTATGGCGATACTCCCTCTCAGGGGAAAGATACTGAATGTCGAGAAAGCAAGATTTGACAAGATGCTCAGTTCGGAGGAAATAAGGATTCTTATCACGGCCTTGGGAACGGGCATAGGGTCCGAAGATTTTGATGTAGCGAAAATAAGATACCACAAGGTAATACTTATGACGGATGCCGATGTTGACGGCGCCCACATAAGGACACTGCTTCTCACCTTTTTTTATAGGCAGATGCCCCAGGTCATAGAGCAGGGATATCTCTACATAGCCCAGCCGCCGCTCTTCAAGGTGAAGAAGGGCAGGACCGATAAATATATACAGAATGAAATTGAAATGCTGAACATGTTGTTCGAGCTCGCTTCGGAGGAACTTGAGATCTCTATTAAAGGGCAGTTTATAAAGAATAAAGCCCTCATCACGCATCTCAAGAGGCTGTACCGGTTCGAGCGGTTGATAGAATGGTTCGAGAGGAGAAGAAAAGACCCCCGTCTACTGCACAGTATCCTTTCCTCGGGTGCGAATAAAGAGACGTTGAAAGACAGGGAGAAGGTGGAAGAGTTGCTGCAAAAAGTGAGAGAAACAGATCCGGCCATAAGTTTTGGAGAGATCGAGTTCGACGAAGAACATCAGACCTATGGGGTGGTGATCAGGAAGCAGAACTACAAACTCACCCTGGATTTCAATTTTATTACCTCTCCGGAGTTCCGGGAAATCGATAATCTCTACGCGATTATAAGGGACCTCGGCGAACTGCCTTATAAAGTTCAGGTGAAAGACGGCATTAAGGAAATCGGGTCGAGTAAAGAGCTGCTCGAGTTTGTGCTGGCGACTGCAAAGAAAGGCCTGAACATACAGCGCTATAAGGGACTCGGAGAGATGAACCCGACCCAGCTATGGGAGACGACGATGGACCCCGAGAAAAGAACGCTTCTGCAGGTCACCGTTCAGGACTCGGTCGAAGCGGATAATATTTTCACTGTGCTGATGGGAGATCAGGTAGAGCCCCGCAAAGAATTCATTACGACCCATGCGTTAGAAGCAAGAAATATAGATATTTAATAATTGTGTAGGATGCTATCAGATCGCAGAAAAGTTTTAGAATTGTGAAATAAAGTTTTGCATTTTTGTGCAGTAAAGTTTTGTGCCTGTCGTGTTAGCTCTCTCATAAAAGGTGATCGGTATCGTCTTCACCTCCTACCTGCACTAAAGTATCTACTTCAGAAGAGATGATTTCGAGTTGAAACCTGTGAAAATGAAGAATGAAGGTTTGACCCTACTGGACTCATTTTAAGTCCTTACCTTCGCTACTAGATAAAAGTCTGTTGAACCTGTTACAAGTTTGAGATTTAAATAATAATTGCAGAGATTAACTCACCATCTAAGCCACTGACAATGTCAGTGGTGGGGTATGGGGGCGAAGGCCCCATACCTTTGGCGAACCGACAAGGTCGGTGGTAGTTGACTGCCCCTATTGCCAGGTCTGTATCAGAAAACGTATCATGGAAATAACGAACCTTCAGAAGGCTAACACTTGAACCTAAAAACGGCAGTTGACATCATAAATGGCACAAGTTAGGGAGTATCCAGGCAGGTTTTATCCTTAATGGGCCGATCAATTTTCTAAATGCGTACAATGCAATGAACCTTACGCGTTCAGAGAGATTCAACTGCTCCGCAGTAACTTTAACGCGCCCGAGAAAGCGCGACAGATTTCGCAATGCGCTTTCTACCTTCGCTGCCTTTGCATGCTGATTTGTAATAGTCAAGAAAGTCTGTCCGCCATGGCTTGTTTTTTTGGCCACTGCATGTAAAAGCAATGGGCGGCTTGTGATGGCCTCGTGATGTTTGTTAGGATTTGCAAGACGTACAAATAGAGACCACCAATTGTATATGAGGGCAACCATACGGCTGACAAAACGGCACCGCTTCAAATCTTTCGTCGTGTAACCACCCCAGCCCCACTGGTTTTTCAATTCATCGAAGCAGTTTTCACTGTCTGCACGATCCCGGTAATGCTGGGCTATGGATAAAATATCATCAGGCAGTGATGTTACAAGCACTGCGTATTCATATTTCCCAATCCGCCCTTCCGTTTCTATAAATGCCATATCCAACTGATCCTTCGCCGTCTTCTGCTTAAGCAGTATATCTCCTGTAATAAGGCGACGCAGAACTATTACACGACGACTACGGCTCCATCCACTCAGTTTCAATGATGATTCTGTCCCCTTGTATCCTTGTCCGGCATCTGCCCAGTCATCAATTTCAAAAAGCCTCTCAATGAGACGTTTGACGTTCTTTGTGAGCCTGAGCTTGGTAAGGTAATGAATTCTCCTTGCTTCTGCTCCTGACAGTACCCCCTCTACTCCAAAAGCAACATCTCCCCGTATAAATGCCGGCCAATTCCCTTTGGGTATGCTTTCAAGCAGTTGCCACAGTCCAGCAGTATTGTGATTTGATGCCGTCTCATTCCCGGGCTTCACTTCAACTTTCAACGCCAATCTGGTATTTGCCATGAAATAACTATGGTAGCAGTGTGAGGGCCGACCCCGTTTTTTCGGATTGTATCCGACAACTGCTCCCTCCTGTTTTCCATACAAACACTTCACTGTCGTATCTGTATCAAGTATCCAAGAAGGACCTGCTACTACGGATAATACCGGCATTGTACAGCGGGCAAACTGAGTTTCAAGCCACTGTATTCCATCTTTTTCCTCTATATTCAATAAGGCCCGTCGCGCTGCATCTTCGCTGATGATTTTCTTCATCCCCAATAGCTCAGGATTGACGCCATCACAACGAATTGCCGATATATGCGCATACCGCTTGTGCCCGGCAAGTATGGAAAGCATCAAGGTTCCCAATATATCCCGCTTAGCAGGCGCATTAGGACTGCTGTACTCAAGCGGACAATCATCTACAAAGCTATCGAACAACCCGCTGACTTTCAGAAACTCTATGAAAAATGGAAGTTGCCCTAATGGTGTTACTGCTGCTTGTCTGTCCCATTCAACGTGAATCTTTCCCGCATATGTGTCGAGCCCTGCGCGGTTATTTTCCCTTGCCAATGCCCGTCGCTTTGCTTCACCCATCAGGTGATCCCTCCCTTGCTGTGTTTTTTACGCTTCCATGAATATTATCACAAGGTTACTGCGATAGGTGGGTTCTTAGCTGCTGTTTATAGGTTGAATACTAATTCATTTTATAAATATCGCAAAATTACTAATCTGAACAAATTGAATGAGGACTATGCATTGGATGCATTACTTAACTGTTACGCTATTTTCTCTGGGCGAAAGAATTTTAACGATCTTTTCGATAGCAAAATTGATCTTGTATCCCCAACTCCTAACCCACATAATTCATAAATTTTTGACACATGAGATTTTTGGTGGCTTTTTGAGTCAAGTGAAGACAATAGAAGACCAATACGGAGCAGTTTTATAGACGAGTCACGATCTGATCTCGTAAAATCAGTCGGAGAAGGGCTTCATGGCAGTTTTTAAGCGCACTTCACCATTGAGGATATTTCCTGTTGAAGTTTTTCCGTAAGAAAATGTTCAAGTCGTATAAGCAGCAAGCCGACGATATACTAACGCAAAGATCTTCTTCCAGGGATAGCCACTGGCCAAGCGAAACCACACCCGCCGGGCTGTCTGGATTACCTGGGCTCCAATCTTCAGAAGTCTCAACCTCAACTGCTGGATCTGCATCGAAGCAAACTCTGTTTTCTGGAGAGCTTCTCTGAGTCTCAGAACAAGCCAGTACGCCGCCATATGAAGGAAGAGCCTGAACTGATTCGCAACAAAGCGGTGGCAACTTAATCGATCTGCTTTGAGACCATTCTTGAACTCGTCAATCCGTACTTCACATGTACCGCCACGCTCAGTGTAGAACTCGTAGAGTTCTTTTGATTCATGAGAGAGGTTGGTCACAACAAAACGGCTGTTGGGTCCCTGTGGCAGCCATTCCGCCTTCATGATTACCCGACGTTCTGTCGCCCAGCTCTGAGCCTGATACTTTCCCTCGGTAAAGAGCCGTTGCTTCTGCCCGGTCGAAGAAGCAATTAGGGTCAGGTCTACACAGTTGACACAGGATGCAGAGTTAGGATAAAATGATTGCTCGAAATGGCACGACCGCTTAGAATTGAATACAGGGACGCCTTTTATCACGTAACCGCACGCGGGAATGAGCAGGGAACGATATATCGTGACGATAAGGATAAAGAGCGGTTTCTTGCGTATCTGGAAAGCGCTGTTGTGCGGTACAAAGCCGTTATTCATGCCTATTGTCTCATGAGTAACCATTATCATCTTCTAATATCCACACCCGCGGGCAATCTGTCGCAAATCCTACGGCATATTAACGGCGCATACACCGTCTATTTCAATAAGAGGCACAAAAGGGTCGGACATCTTTTCCAAGGCAGATACAAGGCAATCCTTGTTGAAGCCGACGAATATGCAGGAGAGCTTTCGCGGTACATTCATCTTAATCCAGTTAGAGCCGGACTTGTCGATCGTCCAGAGAACTATATCTGGTCGAGTTATTTGTCTTACATCGACAGGAGGAAAGCCTCCGACTGGCTGAAAACCGACTGGTTGCTCCGGTATTTTGGAAAGAGACTTTCCGATTCCGTAAACGCATACCGTGAATTTGTGGAAGCAAGGAGCGGTGTTGCCAAAGAAAGCCCGCTCGGTGCTGCGGTGGCGTCCTCTGTACTTGGTAGCGAAGAATTCATAGACGATATTAGGGAGAGATACCTTTCTGGCAGGAAAAAGGATCGAAACCTGCCTGCACTTGCGGCATTGACAAGGATTTCCCCGAAGGACATAACCGGGAAGGTCCGGCTGGAGTTCAGGGATGACCCCGATTTGGAGAAAAAGGTGGGAATCTATTTGAGCCACAGATTCAGCGGAGTAACACTTAAAGAAATCGGACAGCTGTTTAGCATAAGTGAATCGGCAGTATCGCAAGCGAGTCGCAGATTTGAAACGATGCTTGCTACAGACCGGAGGCTGAGGAAGAGGGTTGGAAAATTGCAGAAGCTCCTGGCTTGTTAATTGTGTAGACCTGACCCTTATGATGTGATTCTCAAAGCTATCGAGATTTTGGAGGTGAATTATGGAACTGAAAAATGATCATTACACGTATAGGGTAACTTGGTCGGCAGAAGACAACGAGTATGTCGGACTTTGTGCCGAATTTCCAGGTTTAAGCTGGTTGGCAAAAACACCCGATGCGGCGTTGAAAGGTATCCGCAAAGTTGTTGCCGAGGTGGTAGAAGATATGAAGAAGACAGGAGAGTCCATCCCGGAACCGATAGCTACTCGCCGCTACAGCGGAAAATTTGTAGTTCGCGTTACTTCTGAAACACACAGATGTCTTGCTATCCAATCGGCTGAAACTGGAGTAAGCCTGAATCGTCTTGTCGCCGCCAAATTAAGCCGGTGAGCTTTCGCAAAACGCTTTTCCGATAGGGTTTCTTTTATAAGGAAGACCGCAAAAAGAAAGGCTGAAGAATTTCTTCTCCAGCCTAAAAAATGTGTGTGTGCACGTTAAAAAACTTATTTCTTTTTTGCGGTCTTCTTTAGAGTCTTTTTTGCTGGAGCTTTCTTTGCCGGCATTCTTTCTTCACCTCCTTCCTTTACCTTTACAGCGATAAGAATAACTTTCCGCTTATATTATTCATATATGATAGATTTGATTTTGTCAATAGAAAAATCACTTTTTAGAACAATTGATGCATTTTTGTGAACGATAGATTAATATTAAGTACTGCTCAGCTTATCGAAACTCTGATCAATTCAACGACGCCCTCTTATCCGACCCCACTAAATTCCATCTATTTTCATTTATTATCGATTAGTGATAATATCGTTATATGATATTGTCTTTCAGGGACGACGAAACGGACTTAATATGGCGTGGGAAATTTTCAAAGAAGATCAAGCTCCCCACAAATCTTCACAACCCGGCAAGACGAAAACTTAGAATGATTGCGGCTGCGGTGACACTTGAAACGTTGAGAGTGCCTCCAAACAACAAGCTCGAAGCTTTAAAGGGAGATAAGAAAGGGCAATGGAGCATTCGCATTAATGACCGGTGGCGTATTTGCTTTGAATGGCAAAACGGAAGCGCCCATAACGTTGAGATAACCGATTATCATTAAAGGAGAGCAAAGATGAGACACTTAAAGAACATTCACCCAGGAGAGGTTTTACAGGAAGAGTTCCTGGTGCCGATGGGGATATCTGTTTACCGGATCGCCAAGGAAACGGGCCTGTCCCCGACACGGCTCGGGCAGATCATTAGAGGTACCCGTGGCATTACAGCTGAAACTGCTGTTAAAATCGGGCTCTTCCTGAATACTGGCCCCGAGTTCTGGATGAACCTGCAATCGCTGTATGATATTGAAGAAGCTGAAAGGAGGTATAGTAAAGAGGTCAAAGCAATACATCCTTATTCCCAGACGAATCGGGCAGCCGAAGTAGCGTGTAACTAATGAATAGAATAATGATTCTGTAAAACCGCTATGTCTATGAAAGCGGGATGTTCAAAAACATGTGTTTTGTGAACAGTGATCGGACCTGTCAGGACTTGAGTATCATCTGGTTCGTTGATGAGCGCGTTTCTCCTATAGAGGTCACGCGGACGGCGGCTTGATCGCGGATGGGACACTTGTTTTCACAAATCCCGCAACCGATACAGAGATTCGGGTCTACATAAGGGCGCTTCAGCATTTTTTTCGTTCCGTCGCGAAGCGCTACCTCAACAGTCTCGAACCAGATCGCCTTCGGGGATGTGGGGCAGACCTCTTCGCAGACTATGCAGTCGATATTCATCGCCCAGGGCAGGCACCTTCCCCGGTCGTAAAAGGCAGTGCCGATCTTGAGCGGCTTCTGCCCGGCGCCCTTTCCAAGTTTTTTATCAAGAGTGAGAGGGCCGACGGCGCCGGTAGGGCATACTCGACTGCAGAGCACACAGTTGTACTCGCAGTAACCGATCCTATTGATCAGTATCGGTGTCCAGATCCCCTCGAACCCCGCCTCCAGTAATGCAGGCTGGATCGCGTTGGTCGGACAGACTTTCATGCACTCCCCGCACTTGATGCACCGCCGGAGGAAGTCCTCTTCGGAGAGGGAACCGGGAGGCCTGATCACGCGATACTGCGGTGACGTTTTGGAGGTGATGGTGCTTCGCATTAGGGGAAAGAGGACCGCCCCTGCGAGGGCGCTCTCGATCAGCCTGCGACGGTTTACGTCGAGAGGCATCTGGGCAGAGCTTGAGGGTTTTGGCAGGCCGTAATGGATCGCGCCCTCTGGGCAGTCTTCGATGCAGTTCATACAAAGATGACATTCGGTGACCCGAAGGGCCGAGTGGGGATCACATCCGCCATGACAGTGGCCGAGGCATTTTTTGCAGTCGGTGCAAAGGTCGACGTCGCGCCATATCCTGAAGAGAGGCCGGAAAGAAAGTAATCCGAGTAGCGCGCCCAAGGGACAGACCGCACGGCACCAGAATCGCGGCAGAAACCTATTCGCAAAGATCACCGCGAGGAAGATAAGACCCAGCAAAGTTCCGCCATTAAAAAGGGGCTGCTTCAGATAGAGCCAACCCTGGCTGTGATTAATCGCCGGGAATACCGAGATAGCGAAGGACCGCGTGATAAATGGAATCGGATCGAGCAATCCGGTCTGGAGCGAACCAAAAGCGGCAAGGGCGAGGAATAGAGCAAGGAAATAGTATTTGAGACGGTAGAGAGTGCGATAGGAATTCAGTGCAACGGTATCTACCGCCCTCAGCCTGGTAAAGATGCTTCCCGCAATCTGGTTGATGATGCCCATCGGACACACCCACGAACAGAAGAAGCGGCCGAAAAAGAGTGTCCCGCTAATGATAAAGAGCGAAAGGGCGAGTCCCTTATAGACTGTCCAACTGGTGAGAAAAGTGGCAATAGCAGTGAGGGGGTCGAACTCCAGAAAGAGCGGGGTCTCGTAGCCCTTCATGCGCCTGAAACTCGTCAGCCAAAGAAGAAGTATGAAAAGCACTATGAAAAAGGCTGCGTAAGTTCTCCTGATATTTCTCAGGGTCAGGAGCTTTCGGATCATACGTTTATTTCGGCAACGTTGAGCGATTTCAAATCGGAAATCCCGAGGCCTCTTTGTTCCGCCATTAGGATAAAGGGAATATCCTCAACCTTCAGATCAAGAAACCTCAGTCCATAAGACTCGATTGCTACCAGGTCCACTCCAGCGATAAGCGTGTTCTCTATGGATACGTCCGAAAGGTTGCCGCCGGTCGGACCGTTTCTCTTGAGTACCCTCGTGGCATCCATGACAGTGAGTGTCGGTCTGATCGCGCAGGCGAGGTCGGCGATTGCGGTATTTATGTCCTGATGCAGGCGGTTCCTCTGTCCTCCGAGGGAGCCGTAAAGGTTTTTCATGGCCATTGTGCACTTGCTCAGAGAGTGGTGTTTCACGACCGGCAAATTGATAAGCTTATCGGCCTGGTGGTAGAATGCGCTTACCGGCCACACCTTGAGAGATTCGCCCTTCAGGTCGGTGAGGACAAAGTCGTTTTCGGTAGTCAATCTGATCTTTCCGCCCGCTCTCTTCACCGCATCCTCGATTCCGGAACGGGCGAAACATCTGTAGGGATCGTTGACCGAAACATCTGTTGCCCAGACCTCCGATGCCCGCGCCTCCAGACAAAGCTTGACGACTGCAGCAACCACCGCGGGATTGGTGTTGGCCGCCTGCTCCGGCTGTCTGTCCCATGCGGCATTCGGCTTTAGCAAGATCTTTTCGCCGGGGTTCACAAACCGGCCCATGCCGCCGATCTTTTCGATAGCGGCCCGGACCATCTTCTCCACGTCCCGGCCGTGGACCACCGCAAGCTTAGGATAGACCGGTTTCTCTTCGGTGCGGAAGTCCTTGAAGGTGAGGATCCTGCCGTCGCTCCTGCGAACCGGCTCTTTACTGTAAAAGACATATCCCCACACGCCTGCGGTTGCTGCGAGACCGCACGTGGCGGCGGTCCTCACGAGAAATTGTCTCCTGCTAATGCCCGGTTCCCTTTTGTTATTCTTCGATGGCATAGGACCACCTCAAGGGTTTTTACCCCTTCTCCTTCATAAAGAAATTCAAGATTTCTTCGTCATCCGTCCCGAACACACCGAAAACCGCATCGCGAGACCGGATGAGAAACCAGTTGCCCTCATATCTGTCCATCACCTTGTACACTTCTTTGCCGCCCCTTTCGGTCTTTTCGTACCGCATCCCGGATTTTCTAAAGTAGTCAAGAAAGGAGGACAGCAGTGACCGCATTTCACGTTCACTGCCTGCCATGAGTGCCACCTTGATCTTTCCGCTGCCTGTGGAGTATTCGCGCTCGATCACATTATGGAGAAAATCGAGACCGCGATACCCCTCTTTTGCAAACCTCGTGTTCTCGACCTTTCCGAGATCAGGGAACTTCGAGAAGACCTCGAAGGAATCCTGTCCTGCGGGAAGAGTGTCAGCGAACCCCTTCGCGAATTTGATTACCGGCGTCTTCGGGCTGAAGGCCGATATCTTGACGTAATACCTGCCCTTGATGTAGTTCACGCCGCCTGAGGTCTTGTATCCTATCGTTCCCACTGAGACCGGAGGAGGGTTTTCTCCAGACTCATCCGCCAGGACCCCGAAGGCCTGGATGCTTTTACCCATGTCAAAGACCTCAGCCTGGATCTCCGCCTGTGTCGCCTTTGACCCCGCTGCAGTGTACTCAGTCACCGTCAGCCCTTGAAACCCGGCACTGATAAAATATTCCGCATGGCCGTCTACATGTTCATAAAGATTTTCCTTTGTGTAACGATGGGCCTCACCTAACTTCCGGAAGCCCGCGATGTCCTTAACGACAGGGAGAGGCTGCGACTCTTGTACAGCCTGAGGTGAAGCTGCAGGACCAGGGACTTCCTGCCGAGCCGTTGTCTTGAAGTCTATCAGGGCGGGATCATACTTCTGGCCTCTGAAATATACGACCCCGGCGATAAGCGGCAGCAGCCCAATCAGAAGAAGGCGGTATTTAAGCGGGACCGAGTTCATCAGACCCGCATCAGACAATGAACGACATCGACTCATGGGCATCGCAGAGCATGTCTTTCACAGGAAGACCATGGGGACAGCTGCCGATACAACCCGGATCAACACAGCCGGAGCAGGCTGATGCGTTCTTTTTCAATAGGGCATAGGATTCCATCGCCCTCTTTTCCATGCCGTAGTCCCTGAAATACATCCGGTATCTCATGACCGAGGCGATCTCAACTCCCAGGGCGCACGATCTCTCGCACTCTCCACAGCCTGTTCTGCAGTATTCGCTGCCATACAAACGGGCATAACGATCGAGGACATCCTGATCGGCGGCGGTGAATTTTCCGCCCGAGGCCTTAAGATAGAGCTCGATATCAGAAGCTGTCTTCATTGTGATGATGAGGCCGCTCACCTCCGGCTGCTTCAACACCCACTTGAACGCCGCATGGGAGAACTCCCCTCCTTTGCCTTCTACATTCATATCCTTTGCGCCGGCGAGGGTCTTCATGGCGATCACGCCCACCCCTTTTCTGTGGGCTTCCTTCATGACCTCGGGCAACTTCGGAAACTTCATGAAGTTGAAGGACGGCTGGATCAGATCGAAGCGGCCTGATTTAACCGCAATCATCAGGAGTTCTTCCATATTGTTGGGTCCGTGAGAAGAGGTGCCGAGAAAACGGACCTTTCCCGCCTTTTTCAGTTCAGCCACGGCCTCGAACATCTCATCATCTAGGAGCCTTTTTTTCTCGGCTTCCAGGTCTTTGTTCATCTCACCTATGGCGTGCACAAAACAGAAATCGAGGTAATCGGTCTTCATCCTCGACAGGCTTCCCTCGACCGAGGCAATGTAATCTTTCTTCTTCGAACCCAGAGGGAGATGACCGGGATACGGCTGGGGGTTACAGAATTTCGAGGTAATGATGACCTTGTCCCTCCGGATCTTGCCCATGGCTTCGCCGATCGTCTTTTCAGATTGGCCGTAATCCGGGGCGGTGTCAAAATAGTTGATGCCGCTGTCGATAGCCCTGAGGACCATCGAGGCGGCTGAAAGTTTTCCGGCGCCGAAGGAAATATCACTCATCTTCAACCCGGTCTTTCCGATTTCACGATAACTTTTGACAGAAGGTATGCCGGCAACTGTTTCCGCATGAAGCGGAGGAACTGCCACAGCGGCTGCGGTGAGAGCCGCCACCTTGAGAAAATCGCGTCGTTTCATAATGAGACCTCCTCCTCCGGCTGATAGATGACATCACGCCGAAAAGTTATTAACACGCGGTCATTTATAATTAGCATACTAAATCAGCGCAAATTTTTAAAAGGACCACATATCATTTCGTATCGATTTCTATTTGAGGCAACGGGTCCCCGGGGACACCATAGTATAATCGCATGGCAAGAATCGCACGGCGTGTAACCGCTTCACCGGGGGGCATTATTTTATACAGTTGAAAAAGGTTCAACTGATTCTCAATATAAGCCTTAAAGAGTTAATAACTAATGATAGTGAGGGATATTAATCAATAACAATTATTATCCGAATTAGATTAACTTCAAGCATTGTTTTTATCATTTAATCAGCTCTTGATATATCTCAAAAAAAGAGTAAACTTATAATCAAGAGAAGAAATTGCGATACTCAGGACGGATTAAACCTGAGATTATAAGCAGTAAAGGGAGCGGGAGTTGGATGCGGTGATCAGCCTCCGGCAGTACCAGCAGTAAAGGAGGAAAGAAGCATCTGCCGAAGCCCCTTAGAAAGCTCAAGGTTTTCCGGATCTGAGTTCGCAAGTAAAAGAAATTGCGATACTCAGGGCGGGATTAAACCTGAGGATCAACCGTAGAAGGGGAAGCAGGAGTTAGATGCCGGTGAGTAAGCCTCCAGCAGCGAGGAGGAAACCTAAAGGCATCTACCGAAGCACCCACTTAGACGAAAGAGCTCAAGGTATCCCGGAACTGAGATCGCAAGTTATGCTGGAGCCATAAAAGGGTGTTTGGTCATTCTGCCGAGGCAAAGGCAGAAGTTGAAATTGCCGGCGCAGAGAGGTTGTCCAATCAAGTTGAACCCTTAAATTGGCTCTATTTATTTTGTGCATATTAAGCTTTTCTTTTTTATAAATGTTTTTCTCTAATTTTTATATGCAGCATTGGTAATCCCGGCCGTTGCCCTTTAAGACCAATATAATTATACAAAGCCTGCCCCGCCACGTTCTATTTTAATGCAATATCGACACTGCCGGCCTTCCGCTCGGATCGTTTTTTGCAGGGTCCCAAAGGATATAAACTTTGCCGTAGGTTTCTTCCATGCCTTTCAGCGTCTTTGCCCCTTCTTCAGGAGAAAGGTCAGGGAGAGTCGGCTCTACTTTCTTAAGCTCGATCTTATGGTAGTGCCAGAGCGCCTTTTCTTTCTTCGGGAATTTTTTCCATGTCTCTTTGTCCACAACCACCTCAACACCTATGAGCCTTGCATCCGGCTTGTCGCTGTCATAAAGCTGGCATTCAAAGAGTCCGCCTGATACTTGCTTGCAATAGTGGTGAGCGATCATGTCGGGCATCTTGGGAATATGCTTTTTTGCATTAATGTGGAGGGTCCAACCCTCGGTCGGTTTCATGTCCTGCTGTGCCGTCTTTTCCTCGGCAGACACCGTAAACATGACCAATAATGCAAAAGAAAAAACTAAGACTGAGATAGTAAATATCTTTCTAAAGGGCGGAGTAATGAATCCTTCCCGGACTTTGTAACCTTTTGATTGTTTTCAAAGTCTATTATAATAAAAAGAGATGGATAAGAAATTTCTTAATTGTGGAGGAGAGAATAAAAAAGCCTCTGCACAAAAGGAGATGGAAATGAAAAAGGCAGTTTGTGTTGTCGTTGGCGTTTTGTTACTGCTCTTTGCAATCACCATCCCTGGCTATGCACGTGATGGTGGTCACTTTTATGGCGGCGGACACTTTCATGGTGGGGGTATCTGGATCGGGCCAGGATGGGGCGGATGGGATCCGTGGTGGTGGGGCCCTCCATACTATCCGTACTACTATCCTGAACCACCCGTGGTCATCCAGCAGCAGCCTCCGGCATATGTCGAGCCGAGACCGCAGCCGGAGGAACAGTATTACTGGTATTTCTGCCGAAAACCTGAGGGATACTATCCTTACGTGAAGAAGTGTCCTGGTGGATGGCTTAAGGTAGTTCCGCCAACTCCACAGGACGAGGAGGAGTGAAGACATGGTGAAGCGCAACAGAATCAACATAAGCATTTTTTTATCTCTGGTTCTGGTGACGGTTGCCGGATGTGCGACTGTTCCCAGGGGGCCGAGTGTCATGGCCCTGCCGGGCTCCGGAAAGACCTTTGAACAATTTCAGGCTGATGACATCAATTGCAGGCAGTGGGCGGCACAGCAGATCGGGCTGTCCCCTCAGGAGACTATCAATCAGAATACTGCCACAGGGGCTGTTGTCGGCACGGCCATTGGCGCAGGGCTCGGCGCAGCTATAGGTGCTGCTTCAGGGCATGCAGGTACCGGTGCAGCTATCGGCGCAGGCAGCGGACTTTTGGTTGGAACTGCCTCAGGCGCCAACGCCGGTCAATTTTACGGACGGGAAGCGCAGCATCGGTACGATATTGCGTATACACAGTGCATGTATGCCAAAGGGAATGAGATTCCAGGGGTGGTGACGCGGACACGCCGTTCACCTCGTAGGATTGCCCCACCTCCTCCGCCACCAGGCCCGGGCTATTACCCGGATACAGAGCCGCCGGAGAATTAGAGGTGCTTGGCCCGAATAATTCGTAAACGCATGATGCAAAAGCAGATGCAGTATTGGCGCTCATTTCTCGGTCCGCTTTCAGCGGCCCTCCGAGGTACAGAGTGTACACTCTGTAAAGCCGCTCCAATGCTGCATCTGCTCTTCTATCGCGAAAAATCCATGAATAATAAAGGTTAGCAGCGACTGCAAAATGTGTATCTTATTGTTTCAAGATTACGATTGTAGCACCCCAACTGCCACTGGTCTCTCCCGCCAAGCCGAATGAAACAACCTCAGGCAGACGCTTAAGAATGGAATGAACGGTCTCCCGGAGAGCGCCAGTTCCTTTTCCATGGATAATACGAACTTCAAGGATTCCTTTTTCCCGGCATAATGTGAGATATTCCGGCAGGAGGTCTTTTACCTCGCGGGGATGAAAGGTGTGCAGATCCAAAGTCCCGTCAATCGGCAGTTCAACCGGTTCCAAATTATCTTCTCGGCGATCCTTGTTCATTTTTATTGAATTGAGGGGTACTACCTTTGAAGTACTTCAATCTGCCCTTTCATGCCAAAGAAGGGATGAAACGGTTTGTCGCAATAAAAGTTGTATATACCGGTTTCCGACGTTATTTTTTGCCATCAAGTTGTTAAATTAATTTCTAAGCCATTTGCAATGAGAGGTATTTTAATTTTTTTATTGCGTTTACCTCGATCTGCCGTATTCTTTCACGTGTGACATCAAACTGCATCCCCACCTCTTCAAGGGTATGAGGGGCGTCTTCACCAATCCCGTACCTTTTTCTGATGATCGTTTCTTCCCTTGGCGGCAATGAGCTCAAAATTATTTCCAACTTTTCTTTCATGTCATTCTGAAGTACGGAATCAAGCGGGGACAATGAAGCCTTATCTTCTATAAAGTCTTTAAGAAAGCTATCTTCGTCTCCGATTGGCGTTTCCAGAGAGATAGGTTCTTTTGATATCTTCAGTATCTCGTTTACCTTTTCAGTAGGAATTTTTGATCTCTCGGTGATTTCACCAGGTGTCGGCTCCTTACCTATCTCCTGTACGAGTTCCCTTGATACTTTTATTATCTTATTGATCGTTTCGACCATATGAACAGGAATTCTTATTGTTCTTGATTGGTCCGCGAGGGACCTTGCTATCGCCTGTCTGATCCACCACGTAGCATATGTGCTGAATTTGTATCCGCGCTTGTATTCGAACTTGTCAACAGCTCTTATGAGTCCTCTGTTTCCCTCTTGTATGAGATCCGAGAGGCTCAGTCCTCTCCCCATATAGCGCTTCGCAATATTTATGACTAGACGGAGATTCGCTTCAATTAAGGATTTTTTCGCGTCACATACCTCTTCTTCTCCCTGCATGAGCGCTCTTAATGCCTGTTGCATCTCGGCAGAAGTCATGCCGAAAAGGTCCTCTATCTGCTCTATTCTTTTTCTGTACATAAGACATTCTTTTTCTTTGTCTGTTTTTGAATTCCTTGCCTTTTTGAGTACACCTGCGGCCCTCTGCTGCAGATCGGTTACTTCAGCGACCGAATTTTTAAGTTCTTCAGAAAACGCTGTTATGACATCCTCTTTTAATCTGAGAGCGTTTACCTTTTCAAGTATCTGTTTTCTGTTTTCTTCGAGTGAATTATGTAAGTGTCGGTAGTTTTTGGCACTTTTTATCGGTATGCGGTGTAAAGAACTTACCGGAGCAAGCATAGGCTCAGCTATATTTAGTGTTTTAAGATAAACCTTCCTTTTCTGATTCAATAGATTTATCTTTGTTGTAAGCTTATAAAAACTTTCTTTTTCCAAATGCATACCCGTTTCATTAAGGTCTTCGTTATTCTGGATGATCTCGGCAAGCGATATTTCTTCGTTTATAACCATTTTGCCCAGAGCCGCAAGTCTTTTAAGGACAAAAGGCATTGAAAATATTATCCCGTAAACCTTCTCGTTTCCGGCTTCTATTTTCTTTGCAATCTCAACTTCGCCTTCTTTGGTAAGCAGCGGCACACCTCGTATTTCCCTCAGATATATACGAACAAGATCTTTTTCGCCTTCGATGTAAGGTGTTGCCACAGCTTTGTCTTTCGGTGACTCTTCATTCACGTCTGCCTCAAAACATAGAGTATCCGCATCCTTATCATAGCCGTCAAACCTGTCAAAATAATTTTTCATAAGATGTCTCCCTTACGTAAAGCTGTCGGTAAAATGATTTATGCCTAAAAGGGCACGAGTATGTCATAGATATAGAGCAAAAGGAATGCCAACGCAGAATATATTGATTTAATTGACTTTTACGAAAAACGCAAGTAATTCAATCGGGCAATTTGCTGTTTCCCGTTGCATATTGCCTTATGGGGTATAAGAAATCAGCCTATCCAACAATAAGCTGATCGGAGAGAGTGATATTTCTATAATGAAAGTGATATAATTGCAGAACAAATTTTGGTAATAAATAAAGTTGCAGAGTGGAAAGAAGGACATAAATATGAAGCGTGCATTAATAGTTCTTATGTCAGTGTTATTCCTGGTCGCCTGTGGGGGAAAGGAAGTTAAAAAAGTATCTCCGGAGTCAAAGTTAGTGCAGGAGGCCTTCGAATTTGCAGAGACCTTTAAAGCCGCATATCTGAAGAACGACCGGGCAACTCTTGAGAAAAATTCTACGCAGGAAGGCTATAAAGAGCTTATCGGGGGTATAAAGAATTTTAGCAGCGCTGAATTGACTTTGACCCCGACATGGGTAGAAATACAGGATTCAACGGTTAAACTTACTGTTTCATGGAAAGGCACATGGATGGTCACCGGTAAGACGACTGAAGATAGAGGCATTGCAATCTTCGTGCTTGAGGGCAGCCCCTTAAAACTTGTCCAGATACAGAGAGCGAACCCGTTCCGGCAGCCTGAGTAATATAATAAATAACAGATAATTTTTCTCGATGAGACCTTACCCGCAGGAACTGCAAGAAGTTTTGCTGCAGGACCTGCACCCGGTTGAAGCAGCTGTGCCGGCGAGGGGTCTTTCCGTCCCGGCGGAACAGAAGACGGAAAACTTCTTCGTCACCTTTGTTGCCTTGCATTTAGGGCAGTTTACTTCCTGGTCGCAGAAAACAAGCTTCTCGAAATCTTCACCGCATTTGTCACACTTATATTCATAAATCGGCATTAGAATATCTCCTTTATGTTGAGATTAAGGTTTAGGTTGAGAGTGACAAATTGCTCTTTTAATATCAGCCTTACCCTTGATCTTTTACTTTTTCGGCACCTTCTCCCAGTCCTTCAGGAACCGCGCTATTCCTATGTCCGTTAAGGGGTGCTTTATAAGTTGTATTATAACAGAATAGGGTATTGTCGCGATATGAGCGCCCATCCTGGCAGCCTCCATAACATGCAACGGGTTCCTCACGCTGGCTACAATCACCTCTGTGTCGAACATATAATTTTCGTATATCTCTAAAATATCACTCACTATATCCATCCCATTGTGGCTGATGTCGTCGAGTCTTCCGACAAAAGGGCTTACGTATGTTGCTCCCGCTTTTGCAGCAAGCAGGGCCTGGTTCGGAGAAAAAACGAGGGTCACATTCGTCTTAATCCCCATCCCGGATAATTTTTTGACGGCCTTAAGCCCTTCTTCGATCATCGGTATTTTTATCACAATATTCTCGTGGATTTTCGAAAGGACTTCAGCTTCCTCGGCCATTTGATCCGCGGTCATACTCACTGCCTCGGCACTCACAGGACCGTTGACTATACTGCAGATTTCCTTCAGCAATGAAACGGGGTCTTTGGCTTCCTTTGAAATGAGGGAAGGGTTTGTTGTTACTCCATCTATTACACCAAGCTCCCAGGCCTTCTTAATCTCTTCGGTGTTCGCGGTATCGATAAAAAATTTCATGTGTCCCCCTTAATAAATTATAAAGTTTTCAGAAGTTCCATTATACTATAAAAACATATATTGAAATGAAAAGGAGAAGATCGGGCTGATGGAATGCAGCAGAAAGATTTTGGGGTTGATGTTCATGATAATTTTTTTTGTATTATCTGCACCCCCGGCAAAGAATTCGCATGCGGCTACTATCGATGAATTGATAGTGGACCTTAAAAGCAAAGACCTGCAGACACAGCAATCGGCAATAGAAGAATTAGGCAGGATGAGGGACGGCAAAAGCGTCGATGAACTTATAAGGTTTGTTTTTACAAGGGCAGAGGATTGGAAACTAAAAATCAAGGCAATCCTTTTGCTCGGCGAGATTGATGATCCGGTAATAGCGGACAGACTCGTTACGGTTTTTAACAACCCCTTTATTAACGAAACATGTCCTGCGATAAGGCGAAATACCGCACTTGCCCTTGGGAAAGAATTTAATAAGGGGTCACGGGCGGTAGAGTCTTTGATAGATGCATTAGATGATAGTGATATTCTTGTCAGGGAAGCTGCTATACAGTCGCTTGGGAAAATCGGTGACTCAAAAGCCGTACCATTTTTAATTCCTGAGTTGGATAACCGGAGCTTTGCCATAAAATTCAGTGCGATTAAGGCCCTCGAAAACATAGGCGATGCACGGGCAAAACCTTTTATAAAACGGGTTGCAGATACCGATTATGATCCATATTTGAAAGAGGCCGCTTTATCGGCCTTAAGAAAATTCAGGCCGGATTGAGATATATCAATAGTTGTGATTATATATCAGTTAACGTAGAATAATGAGCAACAGTTTCCGACTGAAATAAAAGGATGCTTGGATGAGCACGTTCTGGGAAAATATCTTTAAGTTCCGTCAAAAAAAAGTTCATGAAATAGATAAAATCCTCTTAAAAATACCTATATTTCACGATTTGAACCACCGTGAACTGAGACAGATTAAAGATATCCTGCATCGACGGGAATACAACAAGCATGAGGTAATCTTTAATCAGGGTGATGTCGGACTTGGGATGTATATTATTGAAAAAGGCACGGTCAACATTGTAGCTGAACCGGAAAGTCAACTGCTGGCAAAATTAAGTGACGGAGATTTTTTCGGAGAATTAGCCCTCCTGGATGACGCTCCGAGAAGCGCATCTGCAGTTACGGAAACGCCCTGTACAATGTTATGTTTTTTCAAACCTGAACTCCTTGATCTTATTGACCGTAACCCTAAACTTGGATCAAAAGTATTATTTCGGCTGGCCTGGACGATCGGAGAACGTTTAAAGACCACTAACGAGCAAATAAAGGAATTGAGCAGCTTAACCCAACAAGACCAACAGATAGTAAAAGAAAAATAATGAAAAACAGAAGAGGATACTTCATCAAAATATCACTTTTTTCGATTTTTGCTCTCCTAAGCCTATCAATTCTTGCTGCTGTCTCCACTATCGTAAAATTGGTAATAATCTCTGCACTTCTGGCATATGTTTTAGACCCTGTCGCAAAGTTCTTTGAATCCCATGGAATGAGCCGAACATCTGCAACGGTTACCATTTTTTTATTCATTTTTGCATTTGCCGGTATTTCATATGTCGTTTTTTTGCCGTTGCTATCCGAAGAAATAACGGCTCTTCAGAGGGGGTTTAATCCTGAACAGGCAGGGGTGATGATCTCCCGTCTCGAAAACTTTCTTATTACGAACCTCGCTTTTCTTGGTGTAAAGGATTTACACCTTTTAAGCAGGATACAGAATGACATGGCGAAGGCAGGAGACTGGATTTTTACTCATTTTCTGGATGCTGCTTCTGTAATCACCAGTATGATTCTAATCCCTTTTATCGTTTTTTTCCTTATGAGAGACGGGCGCGAATTTAAAAAGGCTTTTGTCGGCATTATGCCCAACCGGTATTTCGAATTCACTCTCTATTTAATTTATAAATTGAACACACAGATAGGGAACTATCTGCGGGGCCAACTGATTGACGCAGCGATAGTGGGTATACTCTCTGTTTTTGCATTATGGCTGCTTGGGGTTAAATATTTTTTTATTATCGGGGTATTTGCCGGACTGGCGAATCTCATCCCGTATTTCGGTCCGATTATAGGGGCAGCGCTCGCTGTTCTTGTATCAATATTGCAGACAGGAAGCTTCCATATGGCGTTGTATGTCATCGTTGCATTCACGGTGATCAAGTTCATTGATGATTTCATTATTCAGCCCACAGTTGTCGCAAAAAGCGTTCATATGCATCCGCTGACAGTTCTGCTGTCAGTGCTTATTGGGGGCAAGGTGTTCGGTATACTCGGGATGTTGTTGTCTGTGCCGATTGTTGCTTTTATAAAAGTTGTAGCTCATGAGAGTATCATTAATTATCACAGATACGGAGAAGTTTAAACACTAACTGCATTAACAAGAAAAAACTTATTTGGCTCTACTGAAACAGCGCAGCCTCGATAACTTCAATGAGATGTACTACCGGCTTATTCTTGACATCTTTCATTATTTGGAGCATGCAACCAGGGCAGGACGTAATAATCGTATCCGCTCCTGACCCGGCATAGTCCTTGATGCATTTGTTGAGAAGTCCCTGGGAGAGTTCTTTATTAGTGAAACAGAAAATACCTGCAAAACCGCAGCATCTTTCCCCCTCGGTCTTTAAAACATCCAACCCGATATTTTTTATAATCTCTCTGGGCTCCTTCACTACGCCGAGACCGTATTTAAGATGACAGGGGTCATGGTAGATTGCGCTTTTGAAATCGGTAAAGGGTTGTGAGAATTGGGAAGGGTCTAGCTTTTCAATTAAAAAACTCGATATGTCCATTGCCTTATCTATTCCTTCACCTGCCAATTTTTGATAATCATCCCTGATTGCAAGCGTACAAGTCGGACAGAGACTTAATACAGCTTCGACATTCAGCTTGCCGAATATGGCGAGATTTTTTTTTGCGAGTTCTACAGCTTCCTTTTCAAGGCCGAGAGTCCTTAAAGGTACCCCGCAGCATACTTCGTTTGCGGGCAGGACAACCTCGTACCCAAGTTTATACAACACATTGATGAGCGCATCTTGTAAATGAGGGTAAAGAAAATTCACAATACATCCCGTAAAGATTGCAACGCGGCCTTTCTTTTTAGAAACAGTAAAAACCCGCATGTTGTCTTCCAAACGACGTTCAGGCAAAGGAAGCTCAGGCTGGAAAGGGAGCAGCCCTTTTTTTGACAGGTAGGGGAAAAGGATGTGTTGAGTGACGCGCAGCAGCTTGAAACTCAGTTTAGGACGTTTCGTACAGAAGCTTGTAAAAAAACGCAGATACCTTCTTTTCTTGTCGGTCTTTTTCAGAAGGCTTCTGCCGTGATAGAAGACCTCCTTTATATCAACACGGGGGGGGCACAATCCGGAGCAGGCGCCGCATAACGTACAACTGAAGATGCGGTCATTTAAAACGCCGGATGCTGCAATCTGTCCGGAGGACAAGGCACGCAGGAGCGCGATCCTTCCCCTGGCACCCATGGCCTCCGTGGAATCTTCATCGTAAGTCGGGCATATAGCCTTGCAGACTCCACAACGGACACATTTTGAGATTTCACTCAGGTATCGAGCGCTTTCCATAAACGATGATGGTCGGTCAAAACCCTGTTCATGCTGCCGCTTTGATATCCGTCGAGATCGAGCGATATAAAGTGATAGCCAAGGGATTTTAATGTTTCAGAAATGGTCCTTCTTTTTTCAGGGACAAGCATAAGTCCGATTTCTTCTTCTCTGACTTCAATCCTCACAACATCTCCGTGGTCTCTTACCCTTACTTCACTCAAGCCGATGGACCTGAGGAAGTCCTCAGCTTTTTCCACTCTCTTTAGCGCAAGCGGCGTTATCCTGTGTCCGTATGGAATTCGTGAGGCAAGACATGCGGAAGATGGTTTGTCCCACGTTGAGAGACCAAGCTGTCTTGAAAATTCCCTGATTTCTTTTTTTGAGAATCCTGCTTCTATTAAAGGACTTCTTACAGAATACTTGAGTGCGGCCCTTTTCCCGGGCCTGAAGTCCGTTATATCGTCGGTATTACTTCCATCAAGGACAGACCTGTATCCCTCTGATAAGGCAATAGACGCAAGTTTCTTAAAAAGCTCATCCTTGCAGAAAAAACATCTCTCAGGGGTATTGCTGATAAATTCTTCAATCTTGAGTTCTTCTGTTTTTATTGTCCTGTGCTCAATCCCGAGTTCTTTTGTCATCTCTGCCGTGGCGAGTATATCATTTTGAGGCGTTGTCTCTGAGACTGCCGTTACAGCGAGAATCCTTATGCCGGAGAGTTGCATTGACTTAAGCAACAGAGTGCTGTCTACTCCTCCGGAATAGGCAAGGAGAGCGCTCTCCATATTCTTAAGTATATTAATGAGGTCTGTTAATTTATTGTCTTCAATCATTATGCAGGTTAAAGTCTCTCGATGATTATGAACTTCTTAGTAAGCATTTGTTAGGGATCCGGATATTGGAATTATTGTTTCTTATAGAACGGTGACTTCATAGTTTTCTTGGTGCAAGTTACGGTTTTCCCTAATAGTAATCTTAACGTTATATTTATTTTCTATATCCTCAATCCCCGAGCGTTCTTCATCGGATAAGAGGTCTGCGACAGAGGGATGTGCGGTGACGATAATCCCTTCTCCGCCGTGTTTTGCAAGCCTTGTCACCTTCCTGAATATTTCATAACAGAGTGTTCGCGGTGACTTGACAAAGCCCTTTCCTTCACAGTAAGGACATGATTCGCATAGGGTCCTGCCGAGACTTTCCCTGACCCTCTTTCTGGTCATTTGAATAAGCCCGAGTTCGGAGATATGAGATATGGTATTTTTTGCGCGGTCCTTTTTCATCGCGTCGATAAATGCATTGAATACCCTGTCTCTGTTTTCATATTTTTCCATATCTATGAAGTCTACTATTATGATTCCGCCGAGGTTCCTGAGTCTTATTTGGTATGCTATCTCCTTCACAGCTTCGAGGTTTGTCTTTAGTATCGTATCTTCCAGTTCCTCTTTTCCGACAAATTTGCCGGTATTAACATCGATAACCGTCATTGCCTCTGTCTGGTCAATTACTATATATCCGCCGGATTTCAGCCAGACCTTTCTCCCCAACGCCCTGGAGATGTCAAACTCAATCCCATATGCATCGAATATGGGCTCAGTGCCTTCATACAGCTCTATCTTGCCCAGGAGCTTCTCAAAATATGTCCTGACAAAATCTTTAATCCGTTCATACTCTTCCGGTGAATCTACGATAAGCCTTTTAACATCCTGCACCATGAGGTCCCGCACGCTTCTGAAGACAAGGTCAAGGTCGCTGTAAAGCATTGTAGGGGCGGACACCCGTTCTTTTTTCTTCTGGACGGTTTCCCATAAAATATGAAGGAAATCGAGGTCCTTTAAAAGGTCTTCTTCGCCCGAACCCTCGCTTGCAGTCCTTATGATAAGTCCGTATCCCTTTGGTTTTATCTGTTCGACAATAGTCCTGAGTCTTGTTCTTTCGGTCTCGTCTGAGATCCTCCTGGAGATGCCTACATGTTCTACATTAGGCATGAGAACGAGGTACCTCCCGGGTATTGTTACATATGACGTTACCCTTGCTCCCTTGCTCCCGATCGGATCTTTTGAAACCTGAACAAGGATTTCCTGTCCTTCCTGCAACAGCTCTTCTATCGTGAAGTCGGGTCTTCCCTTCTTTGAAGCCAGATCAACCGAGTCGACGTTTTCTTCTTCTTCAAAAAAGGGCGCGAATTCTTCCAGCCCTGCATGAATGTCCGTGACATACAGGAACGCTGCTTTTTCAAGCCCTATATCGACAAATGCCGATTGCATGCCGGGAAGGATTTTTACGACCTTGCTTTTATAAATGTTTCCGACCAGGCTTGCATCGCGCTTCCTCTCGACATAGAATTCAACCACCTGGCCCCCTTCAAGCAGGCCTACCCTGATCTCATCACGCGTTGCGTTAATTAATATTTCGCTGTCCATTGTAAACTCCGCTCAAGGGGTTTGACCCATCCACCGTTCCATCCATAGAGAGCTACCCTTGTAATATCAAGTTTTTCCAAAGTGGTGTGGAATAGAACAGGCAATAGTTCACTCAGCCTGACCTTGCTTTCTGCCTGGTCTGCCAATAGTAAGCTGACGGTATTTTCACTCGCTATCTTTGCGTCTTCCACCATTTTTCTTATATTTACAGTACCTTTTTCTCTTTGCACAGGTATTTCTTTTTCCGACAAAAAAACATTAATGACGGCAGCGTCGTCGCATTTTACTTCATACTCGTACCTGGTAATAAAACTGTTCAGGGATTCCGCCTTTGCGTTTACCGCGGACATATCTTTTATCAGAATTCCCTCGGGCAGCATACTGTTCAGCTTTGTCTTGTTGTTAATCAAATCAAAGGGAGGGGTCACTTCCATATCAAAATATTCACTCAACCCCGCAACTCCCACGCCGAGAGGAGGACCGAAAGACATCTTCGGAGACGGATGAAAACCTTTTGAATATTCTAAAGGAAACCCTGCCCGCCGCAATGCCCTCTGTAACATTGTAACAAGTTCAAGATGAGAAAGATATTTTAATCTGCCTGTCTTTGAAAATTCGACCCTTATCCTGACAGGTTTGAAGGGTACCGGAAAAGGAACCGAGGACCCGGAAACCCTGAGTCCCGGAGATAGATCCGGATTATCATATCCCGCTGTTTCCACCTTTGCACTGCTTATTCCCTCGCGCGTTTCTTTTGAGCATTCAAGCCCGCACGAGCGGCAGATTTTTCTGCAATCAGGCGTGATCTCTGCAGATAATGATTTCTGATATTCTTCCCATAGAAATTCTTTCCTCACTCCAATGTCTATAATATCCCACGGTAGGGGGTCTGAAAATCCAAAGGCCTTTGTCGCCGTATCCGCTGAATCTATTCCCGTGAGATTCATCGCAGCGGTCCATTTCTCGAAATCAAACACTTCCGACCATCCGTCGAGCCTGCACCCGAGAGACCAGGCCTTCTCAATCAACAAGGAAAGCCCCTCATCACCACGGGCGAAGGCGGCCTCCAAAAGGCTCATTTCCACACTATGACCCTTAATATTAAAGCCCCTTTTTATCAGCACATCCCTGAGATACTTCTTCTTTCTTTTCAGCTCGTCGGAAGGGTTTTGCCCATACCATTGAAATGGTGTATGCGCTTTGGGTACAAAAGGAGAAACGCCCACATTGATATTAACAAACCTCTTTGTATACTGTTTTGCGGTTTTGAGAGCTTTTAAAGCCATTCCTGGGATTGCCTCTATGTCCTCCCCGGTTTCGGTCGGCAAACCAATCATGAAATAAAGCTTGAGATTAAGCCATCCTTCTTCGAATAATATCTTGAGTGATCGTTCATAATCCTCTCCGGAGAAGTTTTTATTAATAACTTTTCTAAGTCTTTCGGTACCTGCTTCAGGCGCGATAGTGAAGCCGGTTTTGCGCACAGAGCGTATCTCTTTGAGGAGATCGGCGTTTATCGACGCGACTCTTAAAGACGGCAGTGAAAGCCCGATTTTATCTTTGGAAAATCGTCTATTAACTCCCTTTACCACCTGTAACAGGCAGCTGTAGTCCCCGGCGCTCAGTGAGGTGAAAGCGATCTCTTCGTAGCCCGTATTTCTCAGAGCTTTTTCCGCAAGCTCTAAGGCCTTTCCGGCGCTTCTTTCGCGGACCGGTCTGTATATCATGCCGGCCTGACAAAATCTGCAGCCCATAGAGCATCCCCTTGATACCTCAATGTTTATCCTGTCATGGACGATTGCTGTATAAGGAACAATCGGGTTATCCGGATAAGGGGCGTCGTCCAGAGATTTGATGAAGCGCCGTTGGACCGGCCTGGAACCTGGGGCATGGAGTTTGAAGTTCCCGGATGAATTGTGGACCAGAGGGACATACATCCCTTCAATCTCAGAAAGTGCGCGGAGGAGCGAACCACGTTTTCCATCTCCGTCGGATTTCCACGCTTGGAATATGTCCAATATCTCTCTTATGACTTCCTCGCCGTCACCAATCAGGAATGCATCAATAAAAGGGGACATAGGCGCAGGATTCACAGTGCAAGGGCCCCCGGCAATGACCAGAGGATAACGGCGACCGGATACCGAATTGTCCCTGTCTTCAGACTTAATGGGGATTCCGCCGAGATCCAGCATGTTAAGGACCGTTGTATATGAAAGTTCATACTGCAGGCTGAAGCCGACAATATCAAAATCTCTTAATGGAAGATTTGATTCCAAAGACGAGAGCAATGCTCCCCGCGCCTTCATCTCGGCTTCAAGATCGACCCATGGAGAGAACGCCCTTTCTGCAGACGCGAAAGGAAGGTCGTTAATTATCTTGTAAAGGATTTTGAGTCCCAAATGGGACATCCCGATTTCGTAAATGTCCGGGAAGGCAAGGGCAACTTTCACAGGAGTTTCCTTGTAAATGGAATTGATCTCTCTGTTTATGTACCTGCTCGGTTTTTGTAAAGAAGATAGATTCACAGAATAAGGATACCATCTCAAATGGTTATTTATCAAGGCATTACAGGCGACCTGCTGCATTATACCGCTTTGTTCTTCAGAGATATCCCGGGTGTCCTGATCAAAGCGAACAAACACACCGGTATGAATGAATTCCTGTAACATGCTATAATACACGGCAATGGAAAAAAGGAAGAGTTTCAACATATTTTTAGTTTTTTTAATTCTGTTCATACTTTCATGTTCTACGAAACAGACGATCAAACCTTCAGAAAAATATGATCCTGAAAAAGAATTCGCGACTGCCAATGAACAGTTGGATAAGAAAGAATACGACCAGGCAAGGGCAGGCTTTCTTGAGGTTAAGAACAGGGATACATCGAAAAAATTAGCCCCTTTGGCCCAGCTAAAGATTGCGGATTCCTATGTCAAAGAGGAAGAGTTTGAGCATGCCGTTTCCGAATATCAAAAGTTCCTCGAAACATATCCCGACAATCAATATGCATCATATGCCCAGTATCAGATCGCGATGGTATATTTTAATCAGATAGAAGGTCCTGAAAGGGGATATGGGGGGGCGGCTAAGGCCCTCGAAGAATTCGAGAAGCTGAAGAAGATGTTCCCGAGGAATCCATACAAGGATGTTGTGGAACTCAGGATCGAAAAATGTAAAAATACGATGGCCGAATATGAATACCTCGTCGGCAGTTTCTATTATAAAAAAGGTTCCTATAGCGCGGCGATTGGAAGGTTTGAGGGTTTATTGAAAAAGTATCCTGAATACAAAGGAGAGGCCGATGTCCTTTTTCTTACCGGCGTTTCTTATAAGAAACTGGGGCAGAAGGAAAAGGCCGCGGAGTATCTTGCCCGTCTCATTGAGAAGTATCCCAATAACAAATTCTCTAAAGACGCCAGGAAAGAACTTGCTTCTATTAAACCAAAGTAAATCAAATGCCGGAAAGATCCTTTGCCCCTGAAGTAACCAACGTCTACTATCCTGCATTCCTTAATCTCAAAGGGAAAAAAGTAATTGTTATCGGTGGCGGTAAGGTTGCGGAAAGAAAAATAGCTGCCTTACTTAAGACCGGTGCGGATGTAACGGTCATCAGCCCTGAAATTACACGAAAGATTGAGAAAGAGAAACAGAGAGCCGGGCTAAAACATATCCATAGACGGTACAGGAAAGGCGACCTGAAAAACGCATTTCTTGCGATTGCCGCCACTGATTCTCCAGGTGTCAATGACAAAGTATCAAAAGATGCTTCCTGTCTTGTTAATGTAGTGGACACCCCTCATTTATGCAATTTCATTGTCCCGTCCGTTATAAAAAGAGGTCCTCTGACCATTGCCATATCAACCAGCGGCGTCAGCCCTGCCCTTTCGAGGTCAATTCGCAAGGAGCTTGAAAAAAGTTTTGGCCCTGAATTTTCAGATTATTTGAAAGCATTGAAGGCAATTCGTTCCGAAGCAGTCAAAACAATTCTGGATAAAAGACAAAGGGAAGAATTTTTAAAAGCTGTTGCGTCGGAAAAAATGATCCAGATGCTCAGAGAAAGAGGATTTAAAAAAACAAAAAAGGTTGCAACCGATTTATTCAGAAAAAAGAGGGCCACTTAATTCTCCATAAGCATTGCATTTGATATGGCTTAAACAGTACAAGTATGGTAATATTTTGAAATGGATATCCATCAGCTTAAAGTATTTGTCTCGGTTTTCAAGAACAAAAGCTTTTCAAGGGCCTCTGAAGAGATTCACCTTACACAGCCGACCATAAGCAATCATATTAAGGCGTTGGAAGCTGAGTTTGATTGCAAGCTGTTCGACAGGCTCGGCAGGACTATTATCCCAACAAAAGAGGCCGAGGTTTTATATAGCCATTCGATTGAACTCATCGAAAAAGCCAATGCCTTAAGAGAGACCATAGGGCAGTTTAAAAAGGACCTGTCAGGGAAGATAGTCATCGGTGCAAGCACAATCCCTGGAGTTTATTTAATGCCCCGTATTATGACGGAATTCCAAAAAAAATATCCTTCGCTTTCCTTTCAGATTCTTATATCCGACTCCACGGGAATTACTGACAGCGTATCAAAGCACGAATTGCTTCTGGGTATTGTCGGCGCAAAACTTACCAATGAACAGCTAAACTACATACCCTTTGTTGAGGATGAACTCATTGCCGTGTCATCGCCGGGATTAGGAAAGAATAATATAATGACGCTCAAAGAATTAATAACATTGCCTATGGTTTTACGTGAAGAAGGCTCGGGTACCCGGAAGGTGGCCGAAAAATTCCTGGAAAGCAAAGGGATCTCCCTCGATAATATTAAGATTGCCGGTATCTTCGGTTCTACTGATGCAGTAAAACAGGCAGTAAAAGCCGGTCTGGGGGTTTCTATCCTGTCGAAGTTTTCTGTGGCTGATGAGTTGGAACACAAGATCCTTAAAGAGATAAAACTTTCCGATATCCAGATGAAAAGAAGGTTCTACATAGTGACCCATAAGAAAAGGACTTTGCCCCGTGCCTACGATACTTTTCTGAAGTACATCATGTCTGAAACGAAGAACCTGTGATGAGTTCCATCAATTTATAGTTTCCAAAGGGAATACGGAAAGCCTCTCATAGAGAAATAGCTATTTCATCTGATTAAGGGTCCTGCCGAGTTCTTCGAGGGCCTTTCCTGCTTCTTCGTACTTCCCTCTGCCCATGAGATTACGGTAGTTTTCGAAGGCCTTTGCCGCAGCGGCAGCGAGGTCTTTTCTTTCCGCTTTCTTTTCCTCTTTTGTTGCTGATGGTTTTGGTGTGGTGTAGCTTGCAGAACCCGCTATCTGCGGGAAGAATTTGCCGAGGGCCTCTTCAAAGGACGCGCCGTAGGCAAGCTGGTCGCCAAACACCACCACGACCCTTCTCAATTCAGGCATTTTCCCTACGGCTGCCTGGATATAAATAGGCTGTACGTACATGATGCGGTATCCGGACAATGGCACTGCGAGGAGGTTTCCGAACCTTACCTGGCTTCCTTGCTGGTTCCAGAGAGTGAGGTCCTTGCTTATAGTCTCGTCCTGATTAATGCGGATGCCGATCTGGAGCGGGCCATAGACCTGGCGGTCTTTAGGGAATTTGAAGAGCATCAGCTTTCCGTATTTATCGCCATCGCACCGCGCCATGATCATGGATACCATGTTGTTCCTCGGACTATTCTTGTCAGTGCTGTAAGGGGAGAACGGGAGCGTAAGGACAAATTCCTCCTTGTCGGAATCGGGCAGTTTGGAAATCAGGTAATAAGGTGTGATGGGCTGCGCTTCCTCCGTCATTTTTGCGACCTTAGACACTTCCCAGGCGTCCTCGCGGTTATAGAAAACGCCGGGGTCTGCCATGTGATAGATCGCATAAATGTGGCTCTGAATAGTGAGCAGGTCCTCGGGGTATCTCACGTGCGTCTTCAGTGATTCAGGCATGGCGTCAAAAGGTTTAAACATGGCCGGGAAGGCCTTTGCATAAGCCTGGATAACCGGATCGGTTTTATCGGCAACGTAGAAGTCCACCGAACCTTCATAGGCATCCACCACTACCTTCACGCTGTTTCGTATATAGTTTGCATTTCCCATGGTAGGTTGGGAATAAGGATAGGTCGCTGCAGTCGTATAAGCGTCCCAGATAAAATAGATCTTTCCTTCGGCTATTACATGGTACACATCGCTATCGAAGGAGAGAAAAGGTGCGATCATTCGCACCCTGCGATTGATGTCCCGCGTGAAAAGAATGCGGCTTTCGGAAGTGAGTTCCTGGGTAGTGAAGAGCCTCAGTCCGTCGAAACGGATAGCGACGGCGAGTTTCTTCAGGAAGTTGTCGATCTTAACGCCTGCTTTCCCTCCATAGGTATTCTGCGCGTTGGTGTCGCCTTTCGGAAAATCGAATTCTTTCAGCATGGTCTTGACGTAGACATGGTTGTATGTCTCTTCGCCGAAGTAGATGCGCGGCTGGTCTATCTTAAGTTCGGGATAAGAGGCGACCGGCGGGATGTCCTTGATGTAGTATTCGGGCAGCCCTTCATGAGTGAACTTGTTTACGGGAGCAGCGACATCTCCATAGCCATGTGTATATATCATTGTCTCATTCTGAAATGTCCTTGACTGGGCCGCGAGGCGTCCGATATTCAGCTCGCGCAGGGACAGCATGAGCTGGGTCAGTTTTCCGTTGATTATGTAGCGGTCGACGTCCACATCAGGGAAATTGTAGTAAAGGCGTATGAACTGCGTCTGGTCGTTCACCGATTTGAGGATATCCGGCGCCCATAGTCGTATGCCGCCGATGATAGCCAGATCGCTTTGGGCGAGGACCCCGGTGGGCGACGGGTTGATGGGATAATCTATCTCGGTCACGTTCGTGAGTCCGTACGCTTCTTTTGTGAAATTGATGTTTCGTTCGAGGTATGGCTTTTCGAGCGGGAGCTCGTTCGGCGCGACCCTGAAGTGCTGGATTATCTCGGGGATTACCTTAAAACCGATAATCCATATCCCTCCGAGCAGAAGCGCACTTGCGAAATAGATCCCTACGGTCCGTCTGGTGGAACTCGTGAACGATGCGTAGAGGAACAGAATGAGGCACCCTGTTAGAGCCGCGAGAGCAACAGTATAAGCAGGCAGCTGCGCGTGCAGGTCCGTCCAGCCCGCCCCGAATACAACGCCGCGATGGGAATAGAGGAGTTCATAGCGCGCGATAAAAGTGCCGGCGATAAAGACGAAGGTGCCGAAGAAGAAATTTGCGGAGATCTGTGTGACGAGACGGTGGATATAAGAGTTCCGGTCAAGGGTGTCCAGGTTAAATCCCTGGAATGTACGAAGGAGGGTATTCTCGACTGCATAGAGGCCGCCGACGAGAAAAAGAGAAAAGGAGAAGAGGCTGCCGAGCGAATCGACAATGAACTTCAAAAAGGGGAGCCTGAATATGTAGAACCCTATATCTTTGAAAAATACAGGGTCTTCTTTTCCGAAGGGTACCGCGTTGAAGAAAAGGAGCGCCTCGTCCCAGTGTGCGGAGCTGATCGTGCCGGCAACAATAAACAATGGTATCTGGATGAGAAGGCCGGCGAAGAGTATGAACCTGGAGCGGTTATCTTTTACGGGCCATGGCCCTGTCTGTTTTTTTACACCGTGGTACCAGAAAAAGACATTTGCCAGGCCGAAGGGTATCGCGACAAATCCGCCGGCCAGAAAGAGCTTCGCCTGGAGAAACAGCACGCTCCAGTAGCGGCTTGCGTATCCAAGATTGTCAAACCAGAGCGATGTAAGGTAGACCTCACTGCCGATGTAGATGCCGGAAAGCACTACGACTCCGAGCAGTGCGAATGTGCCGGCTTTCTTGTAACGCCTTTGCTTCAGGTTGCGTAAGGCGGGTAGAAAGAAGATAAGGCCTATGAAAAGAAATATAAGAAAATTGAGCATGGGGTCTCCTTTTAAGAGATTATAATCGATAACTTAGCATAGACCTAAGCTATTCCTGCAGTCAATGGCCGTTTGACACAAACTGCATTTCTTGTGAGGATACGTGAACCGGATATGCAGGAAAATTGTGTTGCTTCCGAGCGCTGTTGCAGGCCGTATTAGAGAGGCATTTCTGCTTCAGCCCCATTACTCTCCAGCGGCCCTCCTACTCGTAATTAATGACTCTCTGTTTTGAATCTTATCAATTTGTGTGATAATGTGTATACATTTACAGGTTTATTATGGAGATATATCAATTAATAAAAGGATGTCTCGTTGTCGAGCTCGCTGTTGCCTCTATTTACAGCAGTCTCATGCACTTATTTCCTCAAGAAAAGGATTTTTGGGGCGACCTTTATAAAGATGAAAAAAGACATATATCCTTTTTGATCGAAGCTGCTGATAGCGGAAGATTTGATGAAATGCATACAGCAGATTTAGGATTTTCAATGCCTCTGTTAGATAGGACTGAAAAATTTATTGCGAACATAAATAACCACATTGGGAATAATCCTGTTTCGCTTGAAGAAGCGTTAAATATGGCTTTTCAAATTGAAGAGACCAAAGTGGAAGCTTTTACCAACGAGTTAATAGCTAATTTATCAGCTGCTGATAGCAAAGCATTTCTTCAACTACTGATGGAGGAAAAAACTCATATTGCCAAAATAAAAAATATGATGATCGAGAAAGGGTTCTTAAAATTATCGTAGCTTTTCAGAGATAAACTTTTTAATATTCCTTAATCGATGAAGATTACTTATTGTATATATAACAACTATGTCTAAGAAACCTAACGGGAAATTAGATAAACCAGAAACCGATATCAACAAGATATGGTGTCCCGACAGGGAAGCGTTTCACTACGTAGAGGCTTGCGAGAAAAACTGTAAAAAGAAAGACAGATGTACGGCTTATAGAAATTATCTTGAGCCGGGCTTATTCTCATAAACTATAGGAGGATTGTCATGAAGAAAATATCATTTACAGCCACAGCCCTGGCCGCAGCCCTGGTGTCGTCCATTTTACTGACCTGTGCCACTTCAACATTTGCTGCAGAGCTTAAGCCAATCCAGCTCTTGAAACCGCAAACAGACGGCGGCAGACCCTTAATGCAGGTTTTAAAGGACAGAAGTTCTTCTCGTTCATTCGGGAAAGAGAAACTTTCTATGCAGGCACTTTCAAATCTTCTCTGGGCAGCCTTCGGGATGAACCGGACAGACACAGGGAAGCGCACTGCGCCTTCTGCGATGAACCGGCAGGAAATCGATATCTACGTTGCCATGGCTGAGGGCCTTTACTTATATGATGCGAAGACCCATTCGTTGCTTCCGATTCTCTCAGAAGACATCCGGGCTTTGACGGGCAGCCAGGACTTTGTGAAAGATGCGCCTGTTAACCTCATCTATGTGGCGGATTATTCGAAGATGGGTTCTGCAACTAAGGAGGATAAAGATTTATATTCAGCTGCTGATACGGGCTTTGTTAGCGAGAATGTTTATATGTATTGTGCTTCCGAAGGATTGGCAACTGTCGTACGCGCATCAATTGACAGGCAAGCCTTAGCAAAGGTGATGAAGCTGCGCCCGGATCAGAAAATTGTCCTTGCACAATCGGTGGGATATCCGAAATTAATAGCCAAGCTCTCCGGGTATCACGACAGCGATACTAAATAAAAGCCTCTAAACAGTAAGGCCGCATGCTTCAATAAGACGGAGGTCGTCTGCGGGACTTCTGCCGAGAGTGGTCAGGTAATTGCCGGTGATCATGCCGTCAGCCCCTGCCATAAATACCAGAGAATGAAAATCACCGAGAATCTGCAGCCTCCCGCCGCAGACTCGGATTTCTTTCTGTGGGAGGATGTGTCTGTAGAGGCTGATAATGTTCAAGCCTTCAAAAGGGTGTAGTACCCCTCTGATATCCAAGGGTGTGCCTTTGATCGGAACAAGAAAATTTACAGGGATAGAATCGACATCGAGTTCCTTCAGAGAAAAGGCCATATCAATTCTGTCCTGCCATGTCTCTCCCATGCCGAAGATTCCACCGGAACATACTGATAGACCTGCAGACCTGGCTGCCTCTATAGTTTTGATTTTGTCGGTATAACTATGTGTTGTACATATCCTGCGGAAGAAAGCTTCAGAAGTTTCAAGGTTATGATGGTAACGTTCAAGCCCTGCTGACTTAAGTATGGAGAGCTCATTTTCATTAAGCAATCCGAGGCTTGCGCAGGGGACAAGGCCGATCTTTCTGATCTCTGATATCATATCGGCAATGTCTGCCAAGGTTTTTCCGGAAACCTTTCTACCGCTTGTAACAATGGAAAATCTTTTTATCCCTGATTGTTTCGCATCAATTGCTTTTTGAATAACAACCTCTCTATCGAGCAAGGGATAAATATCTATCTCCGCCTTACTCCGTGACGATTGGGCACAAAAAGAACAGTCCTCCGGGCAGGCGCCTGATTTTGCGTTGACGATAGAACATAAGCCTACAGCATTTCCCCTGTAACGCTCTCGTATTTTATTTGCAGATGCAAAGAGAGAAAAAATGTCGGGTCCTGATATTTTTGAAATAAAAAGGGCGTCGCTTTTTGAAAGGGTTTTGCGTTCTGCTATCTTCTCGTTTAGACGGTTAATGTCCACCGCCTGCTCCAGCGTCGCCTCCGGGAATCTTCATTTTTTCAAGTTCCGGAACGAGCCTTATTGTTATCTTAACCTTACCTTTCTCTTTAAGCCAGTAATGAACATCCAACACATCGCTGACAGCATATGTAGTGGGCAGGTAAAGGGGCCTGACCTCATAACCAACTATATTTCCTTTATGATCAGTGATCTTACTAAGCTGCGTCCTCCAGAAGGAATTATGAAAGTTGACGAACTTCTCTGCCCGTTTCAATGCTTCTTGTGCAGGTACTCCCTTAATGATTCTGAAATCAAAATCGGGTGCAAAAGGCTCAAATGTATACTGGTCCCCTTCATAATCAAGAAAGGCAATAGTTTCTAAGTCATCTGAATAACCTCCACCATAAAGTATTAGAGTGAAGGTACCGGTGACCTCAGATGCTTTCGCGGCTTCTGTCTTTAACGGTTTTTCAAAGGCGAAAGCATAAGGCAGTGACAAAATGAGAACCGTAGCGGATAGGACGACTGTTAAAGCATAACGCAATATCTTATTGTGTAAAAGTTTCATAGTGACCTCCCTATTCCCCTGTAGTATGTGCATTTAAATAAACATAGCATCAATATTAATAGTTTGTAAATGAAGGCTTTTTCAAAGTCGTGATATAATTTTCTATGGCGATTAAGCTTGTGATGTTTGATCTTGACGGTACCCTGGTCGATACGAGCAGGGATATAACGAATGCTTTGAATTATGCATTGAATTCAAGCGGGCTTCAAAGTGTTACTGTAGGGGATACAATAAGGATGGTTGGTGAAGGCGTTACAAGGCTTATAGAAAAAGTTCTTGGAAAAGAGAAGATCCATGCCAAAGCAAAGGTAATCAAGACGTTTCTTGAATATTACTCGGCGCATCTGACAGACTATTCCAGTGTATACCCTTATGTGAAGGAGACGCTGGAGATACTCAGCGGGGTCAGGAAAGCAGTAATATCCAATAAAAGAGAGGACCTTTCAAGGAATCTCCTCAATAAACTGGACCTCCTGAAATATTTTGAGATTGTCGCCGGCGGAGACACTACTGCTGAAAAAAAACCCTCCGCTATGCCGATCATGTATATACTCGATAAACTCGCGGTTAGGGAACAAGAAGCAATAATGGTAGGCGACACCAACTATGATATTGATGCAGGCAAAAAGGCAGGGGTAAAAACAGTAGCTGTTACCTATGGTTTCCGGGAAAAAAAATATCTTGTAGGTGCGGATTATATGGTAGACAGCATGAAAGATATTCTGGGTATTCTTGACATTGATTATTCTAAATTCATATAATTTCAATTCGAGCTAATTCCGGAAATATCCATAATTGGATAAGTTTTTATTTGCGCCTGTAGCTCAGTTGGATAGAGCAACTGCCTTCTAAGCAGTAGGCCACAGGTTCGAATCCTGTCAGGCGCGCTGGAGAAAAAAGTGGTGAGTGTAGCTCAATGGTTAGAGCACTGGACTGTGGCTCCAGTGGTTGGGGGTTCGAGTCCCCTCACTCACCCCAGATAAATTTTGCTTGGCGAAATTTGCAGTTAAGAGGTTGCTAAGTAAAGTTATAAATTAATGGATGAAATTATAATCATTAAGTCCTTAAATCTTAATTTTCAAGTTTTAACTTTTGTAACATGCGCCTGTAGCTCAGTGGATTAGAGCATCGGCCTCCGGAGCCGAGGGTCGGAGGTTCGAATCCTCTCAGGCGCGCTTTCATAGCATGTGGGCCGTTAGCTCAGTTGGTAGAGCAGCTGACTCTTAATCAGCGGGTCGCAGGTTCGAATCCTGCACGGCTCACCATTTAAAATCAAGGGGTTACGCATTACGTGTTTCCCCCGTTTTCAAGTGAACTGTCACCCTGTCTGTCTTTTTTCCCCAGATCGGTCAACCTCTCGATAGCCTCCTTTTCAAACTCCTCGGGAATCTGCACGTAGTATTTCATTGTCGTTTCAATATTGCTATGACCCATCCATTTCTGAAGAGTCTTGGGAGGTACCGCCGCCATAGCACATCTTGTTCCAAACGTCCTTCTCAAATCATGAATCCGTGCGTCTTCGATACCAGCACGCTTGCACGCACTCTTGTAGGCCCGCTTAAAGTCTCGGGGCGGTTTCATACCTTTACCAAATATATACCCTGCTTTCCCGGTTCGCGCCTTCACGCGTCTTTCGAAAATTTCTCGTGCCCTCTTGTTCACGGGCACGAACCTAGTTTTGCCGCCCTTTCCCAAAAGTCGCAGCATACCAGTTTCAAAATTGATATCTGCGACTCGAATGTTTAAAAGCTCTTTTTTCCTCGGCCCACAGTTCAACGTAATCTCGATCTTATCCTGCAAATCGATAGCCTCTGTTTCGGTCAGCCCGGTGGCCTTTTTCGGGATCTTTGGCGTTTCATCCGGGTAAAATTCTTCTATCGTGATGCGGTTAAGTCTTATCAAGTCGACCTTCTCCCCTGTTTCTTCATATTTTTTTCTGAGTGCTTTGAGGCGTCTTGTAGGTTCTACCTTGCCACTGTACATTTTGATGACTTTATCATATAGGTGAACTCCCAATAAGATGTTATTCAGCCACTCTATGGTATTTGTACTATGAGTCTCTGGTCCAAACCCACCGCTCAACAGAGCCTGACAGATCTTTTCAATACTATGTTTCTTCAAATTCATCCTCTCGAAATTCTCCAGAGCCCCTCTTGCATTCGCTGAGAAGTCTGTCGATTTCGGCCGTCGTGAAAATGCGTAAGCGTGCCTCTTCTTTTTTCAGCTTCATTTTCTCTCCATTATTTTGAGCCTTGCACGGATTCGAGCCTTTTCTGCGAAATCCCCAGCTCTCAGCTTTCGTAAAAATGCCTTTGAGGACTGCAAACTCCCTATTTGCCATATATACCGAAACCTGGCCGTATCGACGAGTCAAATAGTTGTCGACATTCAGACGTTCAACCGCTTCCATAGATATTTGACCGAATTCGGCAACAAGCTTTTTGCATATGCTTTTGTAATCAAATTGTGTTTTTTCCCGCAATGACTTAGCATGCTTTGGAAGGTAGTACTCGTTCACGAATTCGCCAAAAGCGGCCTGCTTAATTTTTCGTTCAGGGAATATTTTCCATTCGCGAATTTGCTCTTTGAGTTTTGCCTCATACTCGCGGGCAAGAGTCTTACGAGTAGTGCCGCAAGTGAAATACTGCATTTTACCGAACTCATTTCTCAAACGCACATCAAATATCCCTGTCTTTTTCCCATTTTTGTCTCTTCGCTCTACTATCATTTACTAATTGAACCCGCCGGCTTCTTCAATCGCAACAACGTAAGATAATGGAAAACGCACAATTCGGCCGAGTTTGAGCGGTTTTAGTTTCCCTTTCATAACATGAACCCGTAAGGTATGTACTGGCATCTGCCATCTATGGGAAAGATCCCCGTATGTTAGGTGAGGCTCACTTGCGGCCACTATTTTTGTGTCAGTTCTAATATCCATAAAGACTCCTTAAGTGTGTTTAATTAATCTAAGTTAACATAGCTGAACCCTCTATGTCAAGCGAGTTTAATTTAACACTATAATAAATCTTGAGTTATGGATTAAAACATGTTAACTTAAACTGAATTGACGAGATCGATATGGTTATTAACTATGAAAACATAATGAGAAACTTGAAACGTATTCGCAGAGACAAGAAATTATCTCAGCAGAATGTGGCTCAAAGATTAGGTGTGACTAAGGCTACAATAAGCTTGATTGAGTCTGGTAAGCTGTTTCCTTCTTTTGATATCATCAGCAATATTCCAGCTGCACTTGGGTGCCACACTATTGAGATACATGCTTTCGATCCTGAAACAGTAAATGCCTTTGAAAGTGTAATCGGAAGAGTACAGGACAGCTATGAGGTTGTGCTACCGCATGAGCATATATTGTCAGCAATTGCTAAGCATATTGGCGATATTCAAAGCCTTGGCAATAGATCTATGTATATCTATTTCAGAATCGAGTTCTTGAATAGGATACTGAAATTTTTTTCTTGGTTAAGTCAAGAGACTATTGAACGAATATTCGCCAAAGAAAGACCTGTTGCGAGGGACATTGCAATTTTCTTGGATTCGCTGCCGGATAATATCCTTAAAGAGGCCATTGGCAATAGAAAACTATCTGCATCGAAAACAGATGAAAACACCGGTAAAATGCTATTGAATTATATCAAAGATGAAAAATGCCTAGATTTGGAAGAGTCTCCCCCCTTGGAAGGTAACTACATTGCACCTATAATAGGAACCTATCTGGGTTTTGAGATACTTCCTAAGAATAGGCTGGAGCGATATTTAGATTTAATCACAGACATCCTCCGCAATAGGCCCGATCTTCTGCCATTGTTATACGTCACTATCAAGAAATTAAGCGAGGCACCTCGCATAGATAATCAGGACATGAATGATCTTAGGCACTATAAAGAATTGCCGGGAGACAAAATGTTTTTCGAAAGCAGGGTTGGAATTTATAAGACCATTGAGATCGACCCTCTTCCAGAGAATTAGCCAACTCCGTGCCCTGAAGGCCCTTCGCTTCCTAATGATATATGGAAATTCCGAAGTAGTTCGGACACTACCAAGACCGTTTTAGATGTCGTAGTTATCTTGTGGCATGGCAGAGAATCACAATTAGCCCTAAACACAGAAGTTCACCTGACGAACCCTCACTCTCATGGAACAGAAACTTTATAATTGCATTGGAATAAAACACCATCGGAAAAACCTGAGGGCGTGTAGTACAGCCACAAAGTGTTAAAAATAGATCAACTTGAGGATTCAAGATTTCTTCCTGCTACTCCGCACACTCGATATTTTCCAGAAGATGCGAAGTACCGCATACAAAGAGTGAGCATCGTGGCATGATGAATCTGGTTATTACCGATGGAAACGATTATATAACGAACGTCTTATGTCATTCTGCCTCAAATGCCACGTTCACCCAATAGTTTGCGGATTGGTAAGTATTGACCGTGAAACCGACAGGTCCGAACAAATAGACACTATTGCTGCCGTCCTCTCCATTAGCCAGGAAGCAAAGCGCTCCGTTGTTCACAGCTGTTGCGAAATACCCTACCGTATAGACAAATATGTTCGTGTGGTAAGAAGCAATGTATGTGGTATTGGCAGTGACAGATACAGGAGTTGCGAAATCCACCTGCTGCCATCCTCCTGAGGTCTCATTGGTGAATGTAGCTGACGCAAGAAGATTGCCACTTCTATCCCATAAATGAGCGCTATGCGTGCCGGTTGTCAACATTGACTTTATAGAACCGAATGCCCGTAACAATGCCGCTGAGACCGAAGCCCCGAACTTAACGCTAACACCAAGCTCAACCTTATTGCATGCTGTACTGGTCTGATACTGGGGCGCTAAATTGCCCCACATTGTGTAGGAAGGCGCGGGGGATACGATTGTTACGGTAAGAGCGGACGAAGGAGTCAACCTTGATGGCCTCTCACAGAGTCAGAATAAACCAATGGATGCATTAGATCCCGCAGGATGGGTTTCGCGTCTGAATTTCTCTCTGAAGCCGTTCAATTATAATTAATGAATATGGTTCACGGTACCAGTAACTATCGTGTACGACGCGTTTGGAGTGGCATCGTTAAAATGGAAAGTGTAACTCACAGGCAAAAGTTGCATATCCTGAGTGAATGTTCGCCAAGAACCCGCGTAGTATTGAATACAACTGCCACTGTCGGAATGAACATCACCCGTCTGGAAGACGACCGTTGAATTAGTGGCGACGTTCTGAGATACCTGCTGCGTGGCTCCCCCATAGGTCATGCTGAAGCTGTAAGTGAGCGGCAATAGCTCCTTTGTAACTAAACCGCCTGAAGTATTGCCGATATTTAGCCACGATCCCGCATAGTACTGCACCGTGCCCGTATCCATCAGATTGTTGGCGCTATTCAGGAGTTCTACCGTAACTTTCGTGGTCTGGAAGACGACTGTTGAATTAGTGGCGATATTCTGAGATACCTGCTGCGTGGCTCCCCCATAGGTCATGCTGAAGCTGTAGGTCTGCGGCAACAGCTCCTTGGTAACCACGCCGCCTGATGTGCTACCAATATTTATCCACGATCCCGCATAGTACTGCGCCGTACCCGTATCCATCAGATTGTTGGCGTTATTCAGGAGTTCCACCGTTACCTTCGTCGTCTGGAAGACAACTGTTGAATTAGTCGCGATGTTCTGGGACACCTGCTGCATGGCTCCTCCATATGTCATACTGAAGCTGTAAGTGAGCGGCAACAGCTCCTTTGTAACTAGGCCACCCGAGGTGCTGCCTATATTTAGCCACGATCCGGCATAGTACTGGACCGTACCGGTATCCATCAGATTGTTGGCGCTATTCAGAAGCTCCACCGTGACCTTCGTAGTCTGGAAAACGACTGTTGAATTAGTGGAGACGTTCTGAGATTTCTGCTGGGTCGCTCCCCCATAGGTCATACTGAAGCTGTAGGTAGTGAGAGACGACAACACTTGAGTAACCCGACCAGTTGCGTCCGTCGTTCCAAAGGCTTTCCAGCTCCCAGAGTAATACTGTACTACGCCGCCGCTAAGCGGATTGCCCTGGCTATCCATAAGCTGAACGGTTACCGCATTGGGGTTTCTTGTAAAGGTCACAGTGACGGTTTGAGCAGCAGTGATGTTCGGTATAGTCCAAGTGCTGCCCGACAGGGTGCCCTGAGAAACGCTAGCCGTATAGCCGGTGTTCGTAGTAACCGTAAAGGTGGCCGTCCCTCCGTAACTGACGGACTGGCTTGATGGGGTCACCGTGCCGCCCGTTGGATCACCCCCAACCGCAGCCGTAACTGTGTAGGTGCCGGTAACAAATGAAGCTGATACCGTACAGCCCAGTGTGATCGGTCCCGTCGTGTAGGTGCTGCCGGAAAGCGTTCCTCCACATCCGCTTACCGCCGCTATTTGGTAGCCTAGGTTCGGGGTAACTGTAAACGCTGTGGTAGCATTGTAATTCACAGTCTGCGGTGTGTTCGGACTTATGCTCCCATTGCTCCCTGCAGACGGCGTAACAGTGTAAGTATTAATCGCAGAGCTTGCACTGATGGTGTGATTCGCTGTCACATAGCTGAAAGTGTAATTCGCAACCGCTCCCACAGATGCGCCATCTACGAGCACGCTTGAAATATGATATCCGGTATTCGGTGTAATCGTAAAAGCCTGATTAGCACCGTAGACAACTGACACAGGTCCCGAAGGTGAGATACTCCCGTTTGCGTCTGAAGACGCGGTGATGACATACGCATTGACCGTAAGGCTTGCCGTTGCCGTCTTGCCACTGTACGTGCCAGTCACTGTGTGTGCCCCTGCCATGGTCGCCGTGCAGGTGGCTCCCGTGCATGAACTATCCGGCGAGATCGAGAAAACCGTCGAACCCGTTACGTCCCCAAGGCTGTTGCCGTATTGATCGAATGCCTGGGCTGTGTAACTCTGGGTGCCTCCTGAATTTATCGTTGCGGTTGCAGGACTAATCGAGATGTGATCCAAAGCACCGGGTTGCACCGCAATGCTTCCGCTCGTGCCATTTATCGCCGGCATTGCACTGTCCGTTGCGGTTACAGTTTGACTGCCTGTCGTCTTTAACGTCGTCTCAGCGCTGAATGTGTGGCTGCCATTGTCTACAGGCTGGAACACATAGTTCACAGGCACTACCGCCTGCGCATCGGTGCTCGTGAACTGCACCGAGCCTCCATAAACGGTAACGGTATTGCCATAGGCGTCCTTAGCGGTAGCTGTTATATCGAAGGCTACCCCCGCTGTTGCACTGGCAGGTGCCGTCACGCTGAACTTCGTAGCTACATTGGGACTTACCGCAATGCTTCCGCTCGTCCCGGTAACCGAAGAGATGACCGTGTCTATCCCGGTCACTGTCTGCGTACCAGATGTCTCAAGAACCACACCGGAGGCAAAGATATGGCTGCCATTGTCACTGGACTGAAAGACGTAATCGCCGGGCAACACGACACCGGCGTGCAAGTCCGTGCTCGTAAAGTGCACCGTCCCAAGGTAGTCGGCTACTATGTTATTGTAGTTATCTTTCGCCGTTACCGTAAGATCGAAGGCTTTCCCCGCCGTTGCTATGACCGGTGCAGTTAAACTAAAGGCAACCACAGCACCGGGATTGATTGTAAGACTGCTTGTAGCAGTGACGCCGCCATTGGTACCCGTAACCGTGTGTGCCCCAGCCACTGTTGCCGTGCAGGTGGAACCCGTGCATGAACCATCCGGGCTAATTGTGAAAATCGTTGAGGCGGTTACATCACCCAGACTGTTTCTATATGTATCAGAACCCTGCGCGGTATAGCTTTCGCTCGCTCCCGCAGAGATCGTTGCAGTCGCAGGGCTAATCGTCATGGAGCTAAGAGCTCCCGCATTCACGGTGAGGCTTGCCGTTGCCGTCTTGCCACTGTAGGTGCCTGTAACCGTATGTGCCCCTGCCATGGTCGCCGTACAGGTGGAACCCGTGCATGAACCGTCAGGACTGATCGTAAAGGTCGTCGAGCCGGTCACGTCCCCCAGGCTGTTGTTGGACACATCAAAGCCCGTTGCCGTATAACTCTGGCTGCCCCTTGGACCAATCGTGGCCATTGCGGGGCTGATTACGATGTGATCAAGGACGGACGTCATGGTTACGATATTTACAGTGGTACCTGCCGAGGGACTTTCTACGTTACCAGTGTTATCCACTGCGCTGCTCATGATGGTAAAAGGCCCCGTCTGCGTCGGCGTCCAGGTGTAAGACCAGCTAGTTGTTCCTGTTGCTGCCTGCCATGTCATTCCTCCATCTGTTGACACCTTAACCTGTGTGACGACTCCCCCCCCTGTATCTGCGGCAGTGCCCGTGATTCTCAATGGACTGCTTACCGGCAGTGTAGCCCCGCTTTGAGGTGACGTTATATCAGATACCGGCACCGTCTTACTAGGAGAAATCGTATTAATATTGAACGTGGCTATGACATAACTTGGTGCATCTATTGTTACTGTGCATGTGCCTGTCCCCGAGCATCCCCCACCTGACCACCCAGCAAAAGCTGAATTAGCACCAGGTGCCGCCGTTAGGGTAACCAGTGTGCTTGAATTAAAGGACCCGACACATGCCGCGCCACAATTTATGCCGGATGGGTTACTGGTCACCGCGCCTGTACCCGTACCCATATTTGTAACTGCCAGCATATACTCCTGCGAACCGGTACATACACCCCCACCTGAAACATTTGTGCCTGCTGCAACTGCGCTACTTGCTTGTGGAGTAACGGAGGTGTCAACTCCTATCACGCTGGTATTAGTTACAGTCGCATTCGTAGCAAACCCTGATATATTTGTGCCCCCTATTAGCCCCGCCGTACAGCCGGACATATTTCCATATAAGTCAACCTTTAAAACATCTATATTCGTAAAACCTAGGGCCGAGGAATTGGTATCCCCCGCGACGATGTATCCACCATCGGCAGTCAGCTGGGCAGAAATAGGCCATATATAACCTGCCCCGCCATAGATATTCTGCCAAGTGCCGGGGAAACCCGGACCGACATTACCGCTACTGGCAAGTTTCATGAGCAATAAGTTATCACCACCGTTGCCAAATGACTCGGTATCAATTGCAACAACGTATCCACCATCTGTGGTCTGACGGATGGAATTCGCGGCATCATAAGTTGCACCGCCATAGGTATTCTGCCATGCAATAGTCCCGTCAGTATTGAGCTTAATTACCCAGGCAGTGGTATTGCCTGCACCAAATGAATCGGTATATCCAGATGTTATATACCCCCCGTCTGCCGTCTGCTGGATGGAATTGGCCCAATCACAATTTGCACCGCCATAGGTCTTCTGCCATGCGATAGTCCCATCCGCATTGAGCTTAATTATCCAGGCATTGCAATTGCCTACACCAAATGAATTCGTCCCACCAGCTACAATATATCCTCCGTCCGTCGTCTGTTGGATAGAATTGGCCCAATCATAATTTGCACCGCCATAGGTTTTCTGCCATACGATAGTCCCGTCCGCATTGAGTTTCATTACCCACACATCGCCATTACCTGCACCAAACGAACTGGTTCCACCACCTACAATATACCCCCCGTCTGTGGTCTGCTGGATAGATTGCGCTTCGTCATAAATCGTGCCGCCATAGGTATTCTGCCATGCAATAGTCCCGTCCGCATTGAGCTTTATTACCCACGCATTGCCATTGCCAGCACCAAATGAATCGGTATATCCGGATGCTATATACCCTCCGTCTGTGGTCTGCTGGATGGAATCGAACCACTCATCGCCAGGGCTGCCATAGGTTTTCTGCCACTGCACAAACCCAGTTGAATCAAGTTTCATTACCCATGCATCCAAACCCCCTGCACCAAATGAATTGGTATTTCCAGCCACAATATATCCCCCGTCCGTCGTCCGCTGGATGACACTGACACTCTCATTATCTGCCGCGCTGCCATAGGTCTTTGCCCATGTGCTCTGGGCACCTGAAGAATTTGACAGTGGAACACTTGTCGTCGGGTTAACGGGATCATTTGAACTTATCGTAAATGTTGAATTGAAGATACCCGTTGATTGAGGGCTGAACGTCACGGTTACTGTGCAACTGGCGCTCGGCGAAAGAGTAGCCGTTGCGCTTCCGCATGGATTTGATCCGCCATTTATATTTAAGGCATAATTTACACTATCCGATAATGTCATGCTTGTGATGTTCAAGTTCGCCGCGCCACTATTGGAAATAGCTATTGTCACAGGCAATGAAGTTCCCACCGGTGCATTTCCAAAGTTGAAGCTTGCGGGAGATACTGATATTTGAGGCTGAATCGGCATAAATACCGCGGTAACATTTGCGCCATTATTCATTGTTATTGCACACGTTCCTGAACCGCTGCACACACCTCCTGACCATCCTACGAATACTGACCCGGCATCTGGAGTTGCCGTCAGCGCTACGGTCATATTGTTTCCATAGTAATATGTGCAGATAGATCCGCAGTCCATGCCAGAGGGAGAACTCGTTATAGTTCCACTTCCTGAGCCGGACTTCGTCACTGTTACAGGAACTTTCTGATTAAACGTAGCGGTGAGGCTTGTATCAGCATTCATTGTGACTGTGCATGTATCCGTACCACTGCAACCCCCGCCCGACCATCCTGCAAAGGTGGATATCAAATCCGCCACAGCTGTCAGTGTCACATGCTGACCCTGAAGATACAATGATGAGCAGGTGCTGCCGCAATTTATTCCTGACGGATTACTTGTTATGGTTCCAGTTCCGAGACCGGGCTCGTTTAAGGTTAAGGTATAAGTTTGATTAGATGTGGACACGTTAGTACTGTTTCCATTGATTCTTAAAACCAGCACATCGCCTGCATCCCCGTTAGACCTTTCGCCAACAACCACTATTTTCCCGTCAGGCTGCAGGGCCATCCCCTTACCCGAATCTCCTCCAGATACCGCGTCATTATAGGTTATGATTCCGTTTACCCCGAAAAGACTGTCGGAAGTTCCATCGGCGTTATACCTCATAACCAGCACACTATTAGAAGAACTCCCGGCAACTACAATCTTACCGTCAGGCTGTATGGTTAAAGCGGCGGCACGGTCCCCTCTATCGGGAGTGCCGTTAAAGCTGATTAGTCCGTTTACACCAAAGGTATTGTCCGGGGTCCCGTCAGTGTTATACCTCCACACCAGTATACCGTTAGCGCCCCCACCCGCGGCTATAATCTTTCCATCGGACTGAACAGCAACCGCATCGGCCGAAGCCGCGTTGGCAGCGGAGACTATGCCCCCATCATTGTCAAAGAGTACGCCATTAGTACCAAAATTGGTGTCCAAAGTTCCATCGGGATTATACCTTAGAATCAAGCTAACTGAATCTTGATATCCTGCAACCACAATTTTACCATCCTGCTGAATGGCTGCAGCGTATATGACAATCTGGTGTGTGCCTATTGGATTATAGGTCACAACCCCGTTTGAGCCGAAGGAGGTATCCAGCGTCCCATCAGAATTAAACCTTAAACTCAGCGCAGTATCGTAATTATGTGAATTAGTATTTATGCTAGTCATTCCCTCAATTACAATCTTACCGTCCTGCTGTATCGCCACTGCTTGAGCAGCGCCATTGGGATAAGTGACAACCCCATTAGATCCAAAGGTATCGTCTGGTGAACCATCTCCATTGTATCTAAGTACCATCACATTCCCACCTGATTCACTGCCATACGAACCTGCAACCAACATCTTCCCATCTGCTTGAATGGCCACCCCGCCGACTGCATCGTCGTTATCACCCGTCCCTTGATAAGAGGTGACGACTCCGTTAGAACCAAAGGTATTATCCAGAGTTCCATCGGTGTTATATCGCAAAACCAATATTTCCAAATAATTGCCGCTGTAGGTCTCACCGACAACTACAATCTTCCCATCCGGTTGTATAGCAACTCCCTGACCCCAATCTTCGCCATTCGCCCCGTCATACGTAACAACGCCACTCGGCGCATTGAATGTAGTATCGAGCCCGCCTATGCCAGTAAACGCACTTTGAGTGATCATAACATCCCGCCCGCCAACAGTAATCATACCTGTCTGCGATACTATGTTTGTACTTAGCGGTACCGTATATCCTACCTCTCCGTTGCCCATACCGCTTGCACCCGAAACGACCGTTAGCCAAGGGACATTGCTTCCGGAGCTTACGGCTGTCCAAGAACATGCGGCTGGCGCCGTTACTGTGATACTCCCTGTCCCACCGTTGTATGTAAATAACTGAATACCGGCATTCAAGGCAACGGCAGAGCTAAAATTAGCAGTTACTGTTCTGGCCGCATTCATTAATACTGTGCAGTTAGCACCCTCGACGCCATCACATCCCGACCAGCCCAGAAAAGTTGAGCACGCATCCGCAGTTGCTGCAGTCAAAGTTATGGGCGTATTATATCCATGGTAATATGTGCAGATAGATCCGCAGTTTATTCCAGCGGGAGAACTCGTTATAGTTCCACTCCCCACGCCGGTATTCGTCACTGTTAGGGGATACCCCTTATTAAACATGGCGGTCACGCTTGTATCAGCATTCATTGTTACTGTGCAGCTACCTGTTCCACTGCAGCCGCCACCAGACCAGCCCGCAAAGGCGGAAGTCGCATCCGGCACCGCTGTCAGCGTCACCTGCTGATTCTGAGCATATATTGTTGAGCACGTCGTGGTGCAGTCCCCACCTGACGACTCTGACCTGTTATGCGGCTCATCTGTCACAGCTGCCCGAATCATCCGATAGTTTTGCTGTTGGGGAGGCGACAAGCAACCGCAGTCTATTCCGGACGGAGAACTCGTTACGTTACCACCACCGACGCCAGACTCGACCACAGTTAAAGTATGAGCTTGAGCAAATGTGGCGGTCACGCCTGTATTGGCATCTATTGTTACTGTGCAGCTACCTGTTCCACTGCAGCCGCCACCAGACCAGCCTGTAAATATCGAATTTGCATCCGCCACTGCCGTCAACGTCACTTGCTCATTCTGAGGATATATTGTTGAGCACGTCGTGCCGCAGCTTATACCTGTAAGGTTGCTATTTACTGAGCCCGTTCCCGAGCCAGACTTCGTTACCGCAAGCTGAAAAATCGGTATCGTACTTTGCAGTCTAAAGAGAATCACATGAGACGTTGAGCCCCATTGTGCCTGCCCGGTAACCACTACCTTTCCATCTGGTTGGATGGCAAGGCCATCGCCCTCGGCCCAAAGCCCCGTGGCATTCTCACCCGGGCTTCCGTTATAGGTAATCGAACCACTCATGCCAAAGGTATTGTCCATTGATCCATCGCCGTTAAACCTGGACACTATCACCTCGGATCCTGTACCTCCGGCAACCACTATTTTTCCGTCCGGTTGAATCACGGCCGCTTTTAAATAGTCACCGCCGCCGGGAGTGCTGATAGAACTTGCTGCTCCATTGGTGCCAAATGTGCTATCGGGCGTCCCGTCACCATTATATCTGGCAACCGCTGTTATCTGGCCGTTTTGGCCGGTGCCCGCACCCGCCACGACTATCTTCCCATCCGACTGAAGGGCAACTGCTGCACCATTCATAGGGATCAGATTGGCGACAATACCATTTGAACCGAAAGAGCTGTCTATGGTTCCATCCGCGTTGAATCTGAAGATCAATACGCCTCCGGTTGCCACAACTACTATCTTGCCATCCGATTGAATAGCCACTCCATTAGCAGAAGCGCCATCCCAACCACCCATCGCACTTCCAAATGTGATGGCGCCGCTCGTGCCGAAGCCGTTGTCCAATGTTCCATCAGTGTTGTACCTCACAGCCAGTGCAGCCGCGTTTGATGCCCCCACAACTATGATTTTACCGTCTGGTTGTATAACCACAGAAGAAAAAGAAGAGCCTGCTTCATATGTAACCGCGCCGTTGGTACCAAACGTACTATCGAGGACCCCCTGCCCGCTGTATCTTAAAACCAAGCCAACTCCCGCATGATAATCGCTCGCTGCGATTACGATCTTGCCGTCCGGCTGTATGGCAACTGAGTTACCTCTGATCCAATTACCTTCTGCAATATGATACGTAACGACACCGGATGACCCAAATGTATCATCCAAAGTCCCGTCGGGATTGTCTCGCAACACAAACATATCGCGAGTCGCGCCGTCCACCGAGGTTACGCCTGCAACTATAATTTTTCCATCCGGTTGAACAGCCACCGCGTTACCAGAATCGCTTCCATTCACGACGCCGTTACTATAAGTCGCAGATCCGTCCGGATTACTAAATGTAGTGTCAAGACTGCCCATGCCCGTGCGCTTAACTGTAAATGACCGTCCTACAGCCGTCACGGTGCCAACGAGATCCGGGCCGGCAGCGGCCATGTAGCCTACCGTGGCTTCGCCTGTACCGCCGCTGGCAGATATCGTTATCCACGGCACGTTGCTCATGACGAGCCACGGGCAGGACGGGCCGCCAGTCACATTGAAATTCCCGGCTCCCCCATAAAAAGGAACTGTCGCGCCTGTCGGTGTTATCATTAAACTCCCGTGGCAACCCTCGATCTGCGGAGTAATAGTTACAGTGATACCCGCAGAGGGACTTTCGACGTTACCAAGATTGTCCACTGCCCGGCTCATAATAGTATAGGCTCCCGCATGAGCCGGCACCCAATAGTAGAACCAGCTATTTGTCATTGTTGCGGGCTGCCATGTTGCTCCCCCATCGGTCGAGACATTGACCTGTGTGATGACCCCTCTGCCGGTATCGGATGCAGTGCCATATATCCAGATAGGAATACCGGCCGGCTGGGTGTATCCATTTGCAGGTGATGTTATCTGCGAGGATAGTATTTGCGAGGTCGGCGGCGGCGTTGTACCGGGTTGCACAATTCCTGTGCCACTTAAAGGTACTGTGGTCGTGAGGGTATTGGGATCACTGAATGAGATAGAGAGATTTGCGCTCTTGCCACCAAGCGTTACCGGGGAAACTGTGACCTGCAGCGTGCAGCTTGTTGACGGCGCAAGTGACGTTCCCGTACAATTATCATTCGCTATGTTAAATGCAATAACATCATTGCCGTTGAAACCGGTTGTGCCAACTTGCAAGGTGTCTGTTCCAGTATTGGTGACCGTGAATGTTTGTGTTGATGATGTGCCGATAATGATATTTCCGAAATTATGAGAAGCGGGAGTCGCCGATGCCGTATAGAGCTCCTTCTGAATCAGATTGCCAACTCCATCATAGATATATTTAACAACTGCCCCGTTACTGCTCACCTGTATGAGGCGATTCACATCATCATAGGTGTAAATGAGTGGGTCGGCAGAGGAAATAGAGACGGTTAACTGCATGATTGATAGAACCAATGATAAGGCCAACAAAAAGCTTCTTACCAGCTTACAATTTGTTTTCAATTGCACTAGCCACCCCCGGTATTAGGTTTTTCGACAATATCAACGTACTCGTAAAAGTTAACCGAACCTCCGTTAAACCCAATTGCATCTTCGGAGACGAATCCCGACCGACCCTCTTATGGCTATTTAAATTTACCACCGTTATGAAATGGTCTCCTGTTTTAAAAACTTATGGTGGGTTTATAAAACATTTTGTCCTTTTTGTGGTTTATCACCACTTTTCTCGATTTTTCTAATTTCCTTCTCGGCATATTTCTTATTTCGCTGATTTGTTGTTAGTCTTAATCCTTTTTGAAATTCATCCCTTGCATCTTGTAACTGTCCTTTGCCCAGATAAACATACGCCATATTAAAATGAGCACCATCAGCATCTGGATACTCTTTCAGTATTTCTCTACAATAATACTCTGCCATGTCATACAAATTAAACATGCGGTATAGATTTGCAAGCTCATTATAAACACTCAGCAAATTGTTATCAAAAAATCTAAGTGCTTCTTGGATCGCCTTTCCCGACAAGGAATCGTCATACAATAACTTATAAATCAAGCTTTGAAGAATAAACCGTGGGCCACTTGGTTTAATTGAAATTGCTTTATTGCAGGATTCCAGGGCATCTCTAAATAATCCTTCTTTGATTTGCGCTGACGCAAGACCTGTATAAGCATAAGGATTGTCAGGTTTCAATCTGATAGCCATATTATTAAACCTTATTGCTTTTTTGTAATTCTTTCTTTTGACATTTAAGAAATAGGCATAATCAGTAAAACATAACGATTTTATATCACTGATTTTTTCACCAGCCATAAACATAGAAAAAATCCTTTCAAGTATGCTTAAAAAAACAAGTATTCTTTCCACAATCATAACGCTAAAAACCTCTCCGGAAATCGACGCCGCAGATCACCAGTAATAGCTTATTTCTGAGCGCCAAAAATAAGCCGATGGCTTTTTGCTTTAGAACCTTTAACTTGCGCACCTCTTATTAGGAGGTTCCGTATGAGGATGGGGTGGTTCCGGGTGACTCCACCAATTCCAAGGCCACCACGGATTATCATACCATTGAGGTGGAGGTCGAAGCGGATCGCTCACTCCTGGCTCCCATCTAGGATTCCATTCGCTCCAGCCAGGGTCATCTGGACTTATTGGCCGGAGTCTAAACCATTTTGTCTCTCCCAGTAAAACCGGGTCAATGCCGATAAAGACTAACCCCAAAGGATCGATTCTGTTTATGGGACTATTTGCCGCATACGAATAAAAGTTAATCGAACCTCCTGCCAACCCTATTGGGTCTTCGCTCACGAATCTCTGTAACTCGGGGCTATAATACCTAGCTCTGTAGTAATAAAGCCCTGTCCCATCATTTTCTCTACCTGTGTATTGAAAAGGATTGTCAGAAACCTCCCCTATTATAGTGACCTTTCCAAAGGGGTCATAAACATACTGTGTCATAATTGCCCCATTTTCATCAGTCAGCGCTATTACCGAACCTAATGCATCTCTCTGATAGAACCTGTACCTTATCAGCCCGTTCGATTCTATCCTTGCCAGCGGCTCATCAATATTAAGCGTCCTGATGTAATCAACCGTGGGAAGCCCATTCTCGATCTCCTGGACGATATTTCTTCCATCATAGACATACTGGATAGTACTGCCATTAATAGTTTTATGTATCCTTCTGCCCAACGCATCGTATATGAACGACGCAGTGAGTGCCGAACAATCTGTCTTGAACCCATTGATACCAGTTAACCTATTCCTCGCATCCCATGCGTAGGTAGTCGTCCCGCACCCGTTTATCCGGGAGGTCATATTGCCGTTGGCATCATAGGTAATATTATCTGTATCAAAGGTCAGCATTTGATTAGCAGCATTATACAGAATATTTGAAACGGGGAGAGTAGGTATAGGCGGACTTACTGAAAGCCTATCCGTAGTTGTCCTGTTTCCATTCGCATCATAGGAGTAGTTGATAGACTCTAGTACAGCCTCAACGGGATTAAGATGCTGAAGATTTAAGAGACGACTTCCGTTATCGTAGCTATAGGTTGTCATTACTCCGTTTGCCAGTGTCAGCGTCGCACGTCTGCTGAGGGCGTCATATCCAAGAATGAAGTTCAGAGCATTTCCGCTGATTGTGGTGTTTATCTCGGTCAAACGGCTGTCTCCGTCATAACCGTAGTTGACTGTCGGCTGTCCTGCTACAGTCATGCTTGCCCTTCTGCCCGCCCTGTCATAAACATAAGAGACGCTTCCGAAGGGTGTTGTCTCACTGGTTATTTTATCGGTAGTACCTGCGCTACATCCTGTGTCGCAGCCGGTTATAGTATAAGCGTAGGTTATCACCCCGGATACGCTGTCGTTGATGGTAGTCAATCTGCCCAGCATGTCATAGGTATAGGTTGTGTAGCTTCCGTCCGCATAGGCCGCATTTATCACTCTGTTCAGCGAATCGTATGTATAGGCGGTCATCTGTCCTTTCCTGTCCGTTACGGTATGGAGGTTGCCGAACTGGTCATAAGTATAGGATTCGATATTTCCCAGTTGATCGGTCATCTTCACGGGTCTTCCCAGATAATCATAATCATACCGTATGGTGTCCTGTTTTGCGTCGGTCACTGTTGCGATCTGGTCGTCAATTGTATAGGTATAGGCGGTGGTGCCGCCGAGAGCATCAGTAACCGTTGCTGGTCTACCCATGGAATCATAGATATAACTGGTGGTTTTCCCTTTAGGGTCGGTTATGGTTAAGAGCTTTCCAGTGGTGTCGTAAGTGAAAGTGGCAGTGTTTCCCAGTGGGTCTGAGAAGCTCAGGAGATTGCCTTTTGCGTCATAGGTAAGGCTGGTCACGTTACCCGCAGCGTCGGTTATGCTAGTCGCCTTTCCCCACGTATTGTAAGTATAGTAAGTTGCATTGTTCATAGGATCTATCATGGTGATCATATTACCGTTATTGTCGTAGCCGTAGTTGGTGGTATTGCCCTCTGGATCTGTCTTTGAGATAACATTCTTGTAATAGTCGTAGGCATACTTTGTCTCGGCACCATTCGGTCCTGATATATCAGTCAGTATGGCAAGATTGGTGTCATACGTGTATTTCCATGTGCCTTCGCTATCTGTAATGGTTAATTGGCTAGTCTGCAATGCCGGGTTAGAATAACTATAGGTTTTGGTGCCGTAAGGGCCGATGGATGCGGCAAGTCTCGCGCCCGTGTCATATTTATATGACGTGACATTCCCCTTCGGGTCTGCCTTTGCTAGCATCAGCCCATCGTAATTCCAGGCATTGCCCGCAGGGTCAATTATCGAGGAGAGATTGCCTGTTGTTGGATCGTAGCTTATTACAGTCACCCTAGAGGCAGGATCCACTACTGCGACGATCTTACCATCTTCGTAAGCCAGACCAATGGTTCTTCCATAAGGATCAGCGATGGATGTAAGAAAGCCTGCCGTATAAGTGAGCGTGACCGTGTTGCCGTTTCTGTCGGTGATACTCAGAAGTTTCCCCGAAGTTGAATCGAAGAGATAGATTGTCCCGTCTTTCTCCGTAAGTTGATATTGTACTCCATTCGTACTGAGAGTAGAGTAGTCTCCCGGCTGAGAGGTGTAAAGGTTGCCGACCCGGGTATATAACCTTTTCGTGCCGGTTCCTTCGGTTACCGTTATTGAATCATCGCCATTTTTGACAAGGTATGTATAATATGAATGGCTCCAATTTCTCCCAAGGGGGCCCGTGATCGGACCGGCACTGCTGTAATACAAAGTCATACCCGGCATAAGCCCCGTGCCACTTATGGAGAAAAGGTTGACACTGTCGGAAAGGTTGCCGCTTATTGCGTTGACCATAGAATTAGCCGGCTGATTGCTTCCGCAACATGAATCTGCGCTACCACAACAAGAGTCGGTGCTACCTAGGCAAAGAGGAGGAAAACACTCACACTCAAGACAACACGAGGCCCAAATATCCCCAAAATAACCCGACGCCCAAGTACATGTCTGACTATATCCTGGCCCACACAACCCAGAACGACAAGAATCAGGCTCATTATAATTACCTAGATAATCACAAGGACAACCAATATCACACCAACCCACAGCATGAGCCTTCGTACAACTCCCATGAAAAAAACCGATAAGCATGACGAAAAAAAACAAGATGATAATGAACTTCACACGAATCCGATCACTTTTCTCATCCTTTTTATACATATATATTCTCCTCAGAAGTCCCTTTTAGGTACCGAAAGAGCATCAGGAGACTTCAGACAGCCGGAAGATGGATCCATAGCCTTCGCACAATCTCCTGCGTACGCATCATGAACTAACGATACCAAGGAAAAGAGCAGAATAAAAAGTAAAAAAAAGAGTCTCATTAGCCGTAAGAGATGTCCTGGCGTGATTCTAAAAAGTTCGGTTATACCTGAAATCAATTAGCCCCTCCTGAAAGACAACTCGAAACAATGGCTAAGCCGCCGCCATATCGGGAGATCCAGCCACGTTCTGCTTTTGACTATAGTACATCAAGTTCACCAGATAACCTGCTTTTCATCCCCTGTTTTTCCTGCTGTCTCCTTGGACTTCCACACAGTCCCTTCTTCTTGAAGAAGACTCCTCGCCCCACACGAAAGCGGTATCTCCCTGTACGCTGTCAGCAACAGAATGTCAACAATTCATAACCTTTTCCAGGCGTTGATATTTAACTGTAAATCGCCACATTTCAATAATAATGGGATGAGGATTTCGTTTTTCCAGTTTTTATCATTAGCTAAATATCGTCGTCAGTTTACGGGTTATGCACCCATATGACCAATTTATAATATTTATTGATTCATTAAGTAATTTGATGCGTTTCCCGTTTTATGAATAAGATTCAGCATTACACAGATTCGTTATATCCGGTTTTCACTGCCCCACGAGAAGGTCCATAGGAGCACCGGCTTAAGTTTCAAGACAATTGACATAGTATCCTCAAGAATAATCACACTCCTCAAATTCATACTCCCGCTCTGAATGATCAAAATTAAGACAAAGAATAGCACGAACTCTGAGGGCTTGTCTGTAGGGAGAGTTTGACTTTTTTTGTAAGGGAAGTTTGACATTAAAAAAATTATTACGAAGGAGCAAGAAGAGATAATCTTTCGCATCGTTGACAGAAACAGATATTTATCTGCTAGGTTCCAAAAGAAATCATTGTAATCGATAAAGAAACTTTTTCTTATGTTTCGAAACGAAATGTTTATATGCAGGAATTTATCGGAGGAGGATTTCTACGTGAAAGGTTGCGCTCAATGGAAAATCCGACAGGAGTTTAGTATAGGGAGGAATGAACATCCGCTCTCATTTTCCGAAAGTGTTGAGTAGGAACGGTACTCATCAAATCTCAATAAAGGATTAAATCTTCCTTATCTGCTTTATCCTTTTAACTTCTTGTATACTTCGGCATCGTTGCGTTTACCGACAAGAATGAGTCTTAACGTGTCTACTTGGATGTCATAGATTATCCGGTATTCTCCAACGTCGTTCCTCAGGAAAGGATAGCCTCGCAATTCCTTTGAATCATGGGGCCGAGGGTCATCGAGAAGATCAAAGATTTTGTGGACGATCTGACGAAATTGCTTCGCGGGCAGGTTATCGAGAAACTTGTGTGCCTCCCTACTTATCTGCAGTTTCAGCACTAAGCTTTCCTTTTAACCACTTAGTTGTTTCTTTTTGGGTCAAGAACCCACCTTTCAGGGACTTCGCGGCTCTTTCACCCCAATAGCGGTCTTCAAGCTCAGTTAGTCTTTGATATTCAGCAACTGACATAAGCACTGCGACAGGTCTGCCTTTTTTTTCGATGGCTACTGGTTCAGTCATCGCCATTTCTATCAGATGCCCAAATCTGTTTTTCGCTTCTGTTGCTGCTGCTTCTTTCACTATAATCACCTCTCAGCTAATATGGCTATTTTAGCTATATGATATTAAATTTAAACAAACTAGTCAATATAGTATTTTTTGTAAAGTGCGGGTGGGATGTTTTATCTCGCCAAAAAATCTTTATTTCCGGAAATAAGACCGGGGCATATGAGAAAATGGTTGAGAGATTTAACAAATGGCCGTTCGATCCAATGAACGGCATAAGAGGCATACCAGATGGGTTTTGAAGTCACTGAATATTGAGCGACGGCTTCAAAATTCAAGGCGACCAGGTGCATGCCGATTCACAAATTATCCACTATAACCTTTTTACCACAGCTTTCTGGTTCCTGCCACCGTATACCGCTTCACATTTGTGCCAGGCTCTCTCAGCAAAAATCCTTTTGTGAAGCCAAGCAGCGCACCAAGCTTGTAGATATCGACTGCCTGCGCCTCCACGTGAATCAATTTAAGTCCGCCTGCAATCCACGTTCCTACGGGTGATAGCCCTAAAAGCCAACCGCCTATACCGCCGATGATTGAAAACATGATGATGCCGGTGAGGTTGTTAGGAATCATGGCCAAGGTATTGAAAACCGCTAAGACAATAAATTCAGGCCAAGTGACATATTCTTCATTTTGATAGCGTTCTCTCATGTGTCCTCCTTATCCTATGAAGCTAACTCAGTGTTTATTCTTTGTCTATAAAACATTTCTTTTATGAACAGAAGGAACGCTCCTGCTAAAACCCTTCTCTGTCTATCTTTCCTGCGCTAAAAAGTGATAGGGTTTTGTGAACAGTGCTGGGCTTTTGCTTTGTCTGCTTAGCAATCTGCCGAACTGATAGTTTTGGATTCTGCTCATGGACCTCGATGATCTTGCGACGTTCTATCGGAGCGATTCCTTTCCTGCCGATCTGCTTTCCCTTTGTCCTTGCGTTTGCAATGCCTGCACGAACTCTTTCCCTGATTAATTCGCGTTCAAACTCGGCCATTGCACCAATAATGTGAAACATAAGCTTGCCCACAGGAGTCGTAAGGTCAATGTTCTCCTGGTAGGACACAAATCCAACTCCCAGGCTATTAAGCTCATCAACGGATGCAATAAGATGCTTCAGAGATCTCCCAAACCGGTCCAGTTTCCATACAAGGACAACATCGATCTGTCTCTTTCTTGCAGCGTCCATGAGCAAGTCGAGCTTGGGCCTGCGGTCCTTGACGCCGGTAATATAATCAACATACTCCCCCTCAAGTTCCCATCCCCGTGCTAAACGATATTCCCGAAGAGGTTTCATTTGCATTTCAGGGTCTTGCCCCTTGTCTATAGTGCTGACTCTCCCGTAAATAGCAACTTTCAAGTTCTCTCCTCCATCAATCCCATTTCGATTATAATCTGACAATCGTTATAGGGAAGAACGTGCCAATTATCGCCAACGATCTTGTGAATAGACAGTCTATCCCGGTAAATAGCTTTTCTGAGAACACCTCCGCAACTGCTCACGCATCTGCCTCCCTGACCCGGGCCACAGATTTCTTTTTTCGGTTTCCTCTGATAGATTTCCGAGGCAAGGTATTTCTCGCAGGTACGCCATACCCTTCTTGGGTCGGAGTCCTTCAAATGGCAGAATAGGTGGTTCATTTTGGCGTCCGTGTTTTCAGCATATTTTACTGGCAGTCATGATTTCTTTGACGCGCTCCATTCTTTTTTCTGCCTCAGACGCAAGACGCAGCAAAGTTCGCCCTTTAATCTCAAGATTCCCACAGAAGGTACCCATTACACTGATTGCATCCAGAACAGCAATGGCAAAACTCACATTACCACTGATCTCGTCGATCTGATCTATGTTCAATCGCCAAATCACTTCCGATCTATTTTCCAGCATACCTTTCGCATTCACCTTTCTCATTGTCACCTTACCCTGCTCTCTGCCACGACTACTCATATGCGCCTACCTCCCTTAACCGGTCAGCTATTTCTTTTTTCGGTTTCCTCTGATAGATTTCTGATGCGAGGTACTTGTCATAGGAACTCCATTCTCTTTCTGGGGCAGAGTCCTTCAAATGGCAGAAAAGGTGGTTCATCTTAGCATCCGTGTTTTCAATATGATGAAGTGCAAGAGCCTCCGGCGTTGCCGGCCTGACGGGGCTACCGAACTCAAGGCTTCCATGATGAGAAAGGACCATATGCCTAAGGAGCAGCCCGAGATCCTCCGGGAATCTTTTAATAAGACGCAGCTTATTATCAAGGATCATGATCCCCAGCGGTATATGCCCCAGGAGCCTGCCTTCCGTCGTATAAGACCTTGTTATTCCCGGGGTTAACTCCCTTGTTTTACCGATGTCATGCAGGAGGGAACCTGTCAGAAGTAGGTCCCTGTCCAGCAGCGCGGGATACTTATCAGACATATATGCTGCATGTGACATGGTGTTCACTGAATGTTCCACTAACCCGCCCACGTAATTGTGGTGCACGGTCATCGCGGCCGGCGCGATTTTGAAGTCTTCCAGGAATTTTTGATCTGAAAAGAGCGATTCCAGAAGCAACCGGCAATTCATATCTTCGATCGTCTCGATCTTCTCATGCAATGAGTTCATCCAAAGATCCACCCCACCCGGTACCACATCCAAGAAATCTGCCATAACAATTTCCTTTTCGCGAACGGACCTTATCGCTTCTATAGTCAATATCAATGCCTCGTTATACATTTTCGTCTTTCCCTCAACATGTACGTATGCCACGCCCCTCAGATATTCCGCCTTCTCTTCGGGCTCATTCCAGATGTATCCCTTGAGCTGCCCGCTTTTGTCAGACAAGGTCAGAACGAGAAAGAACCGTTGATCTCTGGTCTTCCTTGTTTCGGCGGATTCAAGCGCAAAGAAAGTATTGACTTGCTCATTAGGTTTAAGGTCTGATTTCATCTGTTTCATTCTTCTCCCTCCTTTATTTATTAGTTATCTTTATCGATATCCATTGTAATCCCCTATACTGACAATAATGCTATCCATCGTCCCATCAGGGATAAGACTAAAAGTAAAACCACCACTACCATGAGGATCACGCATGGTATTCTTTTAAGCCGCCCTCTTTGATTTATTGATCAGGGTGCCCAGACTGAGAGGGTAACTCTCCGCCGCCACTCCGTAAGATCTTGCAATATTCCTCATATTCCCATCGTTGGTCGCAAGGATTACATAATCCCCGGTATCCTGTTTTAACAGGATTACCGTGCCCACAATCCTGTTGTCGGCGACACTTGCAAGGTCATCGATTGCTGCGTGACTGTTGCATATTCTCACAATAGAGCCTGCAGATGTTATGGCCCCCAATTTAATGTCCTGGCGTCTGCTCAGCCTGTCGAGAATCCTTATGACCTGTCTGGCGGGCTTCGCCCTTTCGGGATCCCAACTTCTCTTTAGACCGTCAAGCTCCTTAATGACCGCGCCGGGGATAACAATCTGACTTTTGCCGAGCTTGTAAAAAATATCCGGATCATCGATCAAAACGCACGTATCAAGCACATATGTCTTTCTATTCACCTGCAAGAGTCTCCTTTCTTTTCTTATGAGGGCTATGCACGGTATCAAGGCTTTTTTCTCTTCCCTCTGCATCCCTGGATAGATTTGCCTCTTAACTGAGCCTTCATGGTGTATCTTTTCTATGTCCATTAGTCCTTACTGTATATAAATTCGGACAGGCAATTTGTCAAGTTACTTACACCCAATTTTTTTCAAGAATGAAAATTTATTTTGGATGGACAGATTCTGATTGAAATGGCCAAGGATCTCTCGGTTTGAAAACTCGATTTCAAGGGAATAATTTTTTGAGGTAGCACAGGTTAGTTGATATTCGTGTTGCAGCAGCGGACAGGCGCCGGGAAATTCGGGGGGGGGAATAGTAGGTGCGTCTGTTGTCTTATAAAATATCTATAAGATAAAGTATCGAATTATGGCGCGGTGGTGGCTAAATCGTTCCTCACAGTAACCGATATATTAGGGGATACGGATTACTATGAGGAGTACGATCGGTATTTATCATGCAGGGTCCAAGATCATGGAAAACACCTCAGCAGGATTAAGGCCGTCCCCTTGTACCAGATGTCTGTCTTGTAATAATATAAACGCCAGATGGAATTTAACGCCTCAGCACACATTTTTAAATCACCAAAAGTTAAAGCCATAATCAATGAGGCGATAGACTTTTTAAATAATACTCCTGCCCATGAACTACCTCCGCCAGAGTCGTTTATAGGGACCGGAGTTTACTGCTTGTATTATCTCGGCGGGCTTGAAATATACAATAAAATTGCCTGCGAGAACATCAAAGAATGTACAAAGCCGATCTATGTGGGTAAAGCTGTCCCAAAAGGATGGAGGACAGCACGAGTGGCAAGTGATACTGATTCTACACTATACGGCAGAATACGACAGCACGCAAATAACATTACACAGGGGGAAGGACTAGAGATTAAAGACTTCCGTTGCCGGTTCATGATTTTGAAAGGCGACGAAAGCAATATGATAACAATTGTTGAAGCCGAGTTAATACGAAGGTATATGCCCCTATGGAACACTGTTATTGATGGATTTGGCAACCACGACCCGGGAAAAGGAAGATACGATCAAGCGATCTCGGAGTGGGACGTATTGCACCCAGGTAGACCGTGGATAAAGAGACAGAAAGGTCAACCACCGGATCTTACAAAAATCAAAACCAAGATAAAGGAAGCCTTGAAGTAATTACGGTTTTCTAAGGACTACTACTGCCTCATAAAGCTGGTTTGAAGATTTAGTTTTTCCAACCCTTACCTCGGATTGAATAATACTATTGCCAACACGAGTCGCTCGCGGTATATCAATATTCACCAATTCTAAGCCTGCGAATTCTGCGATCTTGCCGAAGTATTCATCTGTAGGAATCATCATGCCCTGCAAAATACTATTCCCTATAACGACTAAAGCCGTGCCATTACGCTTTAAGACATAAAGGATCCCCTCCGCAAACTTTAGGCAATCGTTAAAATACGCAGCGGCATAGTTAGCCCAACCATTACCACCATAAACCCCTTTCCCCTTATTCAATTTTCTGAGTGCTTCAAGACGATCACGAATATCCGTTTCAGGCAAGGTAAAGGACAAATCAAGCCTCTTCATATCCCGAACAGTCTGCCAGAACTTACCAAAATTCATATTTTCAAGTTTCTTCAAATCCTCAGGTTTCTCGGCAAGCCCAAGCCAATAAAGCTGTGGGCGAGTATTCCTGTTGTAATGGTAGTTATTCAAATAAGGCGGCGATGTAATAAGGAGATCTACAGATGCGGGCTGGATATGTTTTTTACATTCAAAAAAGGAATCATTGATAATTTTAGCATCAAGTTTATGCCTAACCATATGCGATTGTAACCATGAAATATCTTCTGCGATATCGATTAACTTATTGGTTATGGCTCTAGCCACAGGAAAATCAAGGATTTCATCCCTGCCAGCACTTACTCGCCGACCAAGGCTGGGTTCATAAGAATAGTTTGAATAACTTACCATGGTTGACGCAAATGCAAGCCGGAATAGTTCTCGAATTTCCTTTTTTTCAATATTCTGTATGAAGTCTTGCGCAACCAGAACCCTATGAAGAACCTTAGGACTATAAAAACTCGCCCTCGTCTTAAAGCCTTTAGGTGGTTCGCTATGCGGTTTATAATGCACTAACATTCTCTCCCTGAAGAACTCGCGAAAATCATCTACACTGGAAGAAAAAGTGTCTACATCAATCTTATGTGCATTTGCCTTTGTATGACTTGCAAGGAAGGCATAAGGATTGATTTCAAAGCCTATAGCATTATGCCCGCTAAGAATTGACTCAACAACCGTTGTACCAACACCGCAAAAAGGATCGAGAACCGTCCCTTTCTTCTTATGAAGGTGTCCTTCTATAGCACTTTTTACAAATTCGCTTGAAAAGCCAGCGATCCAAGGAACCCACCTATGCACAGGAAGCGTTTTATTGCTGGCAAAATTGGGATCGCTAAAGCCGGAACCATTACCTTTGACAGATGGCGAACCGTCATTAGAAGGAATGGCAGGCAATTGTAATTGTGCTACGAATTTACTCTTTATCTTTGTTGCTGCCATATTAAGTGTATCTATTTTCCCTCAAAAGACATCAATAAATCTACAACGTTGACCCTTTTCTCGCATTTACGCATGTAATGTTGTTCTCCAAGCGACAGATCGCTTTCCCATCGGGCGTTCATCGATATGCAACGGCTGCAATTTTAGGATCAACGAGCTTGATCGTCTCGCCCGGTCTTAGGCCGGTCAACTTGCTGAACGCATCGGCTCCTATTCTTTCCGACAGGGAATTCTGAAACTGTATGGCAGCCTCATTGATTTTATTGGCCAACTCTGCTCCCTTCAGCCTCGCGTTGATTATAGAATGCTTTTCCTTCAGAAAATCAAGGTGGATATTCTTTATATTTTGAGGATCAATATTTAGGAGCGAATGTCTTATCAACAGTGCCGCCTCCTCATGAATCAATTCATGACTGGGAATTTTAAGTTCTTTGACGGCGGATTTATACAGCTGCTTTATGTCCTGAAAAAGCACATTGCCGGAGTCCCTATTTTCTTCTAAGTACTTTGCGTAGCACTTGTTGTATACCGTAGTTTTCCATAGATCAAGAAACGCCTGTTGAAGGGGAGTATCGAGGGGATTGAAGTCCCCGTAAGTTCCGTAGGCAAGGCTGCTCAACCCGTAACCCTTGACACCATCGTCGATGGTTATCGTCCGGCCAGATGAATAAAGGAACAAATTCGCAGTCTGGTGGCAAACTCCGTTGACAGCGTATACTCCGATACCAGCTGTGTCCTTGATATTGAAGATATTCCTCCTGTAGCAATCCGCAACGTCATAAATTGCTGCGCATGAAAACCTCAGAGTACCGGGCGTTTCCGTAGAGGATTGATGATCCCCCCAGCAGTTGAAATAGGTATTCTTGTCAGGACACCTAATGTAAGTATGCTGGGCATATTCTCCCAGATCCCCTTTGACATCGTACGACCACAACTCGAATGTTTCCATGTTTCTCTCCTCTTGATTTTTTCGATACATCCTATTTTTTCGTTTGATAAATGCGCATCTGTCTTCGTGACATCTTGTCTCACGTCATCAAACAATTGTCGCGGCAGTGATAGAGATGCTTCGCATCATCTACCATCAACGCCAGGAGTACATTCTAAACAGCATGCCACAATTCCTATTGAATCAAAAGTCTTCCTGAGAACATTAACTGCAAAGTAGTGATACTGCTTTCCCACTTCCTTTCGTATTTATAGTTGTATGAATTCCTCCTGCATACTTGCCGGTTGCATGTTGTTCTGATCCCAAGTTTTGACTCTGACATAATGCTTCGCATCGTCCTCATTCTTTTCAGTCTCGACAAAAGTAAAATCCTTTCCCTTATCATACTCACACCATGTTCCAGTATTCGCATATATATACATATCTTCGCTCTCTTCGTTCATTTCATCAACGCGCAATTTATTGAGATCCTTATTGTGGGTATGGCCGAAAATGATGATTCTATTCCGCTGCCTCAGATTCCATACTACAGGCCAAAGATTGTTTAGTTCCGCTTCAGCTGCCGATTTGCGTGGAATTAGATCATCATTCCACTGACTATAGAGATTGCTATATCTTGTCCTAACATCTTCAATAGTAATGCTATCGGAAATGGTCTTTTCAACAGCAGTATTTACATTCAACCCGGCCTCACGGGCAGCGGTGTCAAAGACATCCAAGACTGTTCCCTCTGAAATATTTTTTATGAATGTTCCCAGGTAACTCATTAGACTGTTATCACTTCCCGTTCGGGTAGCATTTGTAGCGGCAACACGTGATATGTAATATCCGATAGGCAAACGATCTGTCACGTCATTGATGGGATCCGCCGCGCAAAACATTGTATGTTCGCTCCCATGTGCGGCTAAAATATCATCTTGCCGGTATTCGTTTTGAAAACCAATATGCGGGAAGGTGGCCCGCAAGAAAGTCTCCGTAAGCGCCATATCGTGATTTCCCGGAACATAAATTGTCTTCTTATTGTCGGAAAGATTTCTTAGATTTCGGATGATTTTTCCGTTGATGCCTGCGGCGATAATATCTTCAAAAGTTGGAGGAGGCGTATCGACCGGGCAAACCCAGTTGTCCATGATGTCGCCAAGTAAGATTATCTCATCGACATCCGAGTCGTTCAAATAATTTAAGAAATCTGCAAAGGCAGAGGCTTCTCTTTCACTGAGCCAATCATATACATGTCCGACATAACCCGGTTGAAAACTCTTCCCTGCTCCCATATGCACATCACTCACAAAGATGCGTTTCATCTTTCCTCCTTTTCCGCCATTGCTTGTCACAGAACTGTGGAAGCCATCCGGATCCCGTGTCTGTGCCAGATTTCCGGCTGTCGATACTCGAAATGTCTCCTGGTGATCTTGCACCACCTATGCTTTCCAATGACATTTTTGCAAACCTCCTCTGAGCCGCCATGGTCTCTTTCTACTATAAGCAACGCTATATTGTTTGTCAATATAAGTTACAATCATATCTGTTCTTCTTTTACTAACATTTAAATGCTGCGAAATCAGCATCTTATATTGCGTTCATTTCTTTTTCTGAAATTGTTTTATATAATTATATAAATAGTCAGTGGGCATGTTACTTTAAGTAGCTCTTGATATTTTGTTAATAACAGTGTAAGATGGCGTCAAAATGATTGACAAGAACTTCGGGAATCTTATCTATATTCTCATAGGCAGGAAAATCAAGGCACTACGTGAGAAAGCAGAATATAACCAGGAAGATCTGGCAACCGGCATTAAGGTCTCCCGGGCATCAATTGCCAACTATGAAAGTGGAAAACAAGCTATCTATATTGATGATCTTTATAGGGTAGCCGACTTTTTCAAAGTTGAAGTACATTCACTTTTGCCATCATTACAAGAGATAAGGTCTCAGTCGTTGCCTGAAAAGATACTCGATACGGCGAAGAATCTCAAAACGAGCGAAAAACAAGAAATAAAAGATTTTATAAAGAAAGTACAGTCTTAATGGAGGTCATTGCAAAATGAGAGGTAAAAGGCATGCGAAGATGAAAGCCAAGAAGCTCCTCCAACAGTCTCGGTTTAATGTTGACAAAATTGACGTCGAGAATAACGACTTGTCTATCAAGGTGGAAGAGATCGCCGATTCATTGAGAATCAAAATTATCCGACATTCTTTTTCAGACGACGTTTCCGGTGTGTTCTTTAAGAAATCTGATCAACTTTATTTAGGGGTGAATGAACGTCATCACTCTCACAGACAGAGATTTACGATTGCTCATGAAATTGGACACTATATATTGCATTCCGGCGAAATTCTGCATTACGACGTTAATAAGCATGACTTAGAGAGGGTCTATTTTCGCGCTGATAATATTTCAGATCTGAGCGAAATTGAAGCAAATCATTTTGCTGCTGAACTACTTATGCCAGAGGACTTGATTTACAAATGCATAAATCACGGTATCCAAAAAATAAAGGATTTGGCTGACAAGCTAGACGTCAGTGAAGATGCTGTAAGATACCGTTTAACAAACCTTGGACTTCTATAAATTGCTCTTGATATATTGTAACGTGAACCAAATTTATGTCTAAACATTACCATGAGGTAAGAGATCCTATCCATATTTTTATAAAATATGACTCGTACGAGCGTGACGTTTTAGACTCTAAGCCATTTCAAAGACTTCGACACATACACCAGCTTGGCATGACCTATCTTTTATATCCGGGAGCAACTCACAAGCGATTTGAGCATTCATTAGGCGTCATGGAACTAGCAGGTAAGGTCTACGATGTGATAACGCATCCTAACAATCTTCTTCCAGAAATCAAAGACATCCTGCCCGAAATTGAACATAAGAAGGACTATTGGCGTGATGTGATTCGTATGGCTGGGCTTTGTCACGACATGGGGCATCTCCCATTTTCGCACGCTGCGGAGGATCTTCTTCCAAAAGGTTGGGACCATGAACGCTTCACTGTAGAATTGATTTATTCCGATGAAATGCAGAAGATTTGGAAAAAGATGAAAATCGCGCCCGAAGATGTGGCAAAGCTCGCCGTGGGACCTAAAATACTGAAAATAAAGAAGGAGCAGTTCAGCACGTGGGAGGCATTGCTATCTGAAATCATCATAGGAAATGCGTTTGGAGTTGACCGCATGGACTATTTACTTAGAGATTCCCGCCACGCTGGAGTTTCTTATGGCAACTTCGATCTCAATCGTCTTATTGAAACTTTAAGAATACTTCCAAAAAGTGAAGACGTTCTCGAGCCAACCCTAGGAATAGAATATGGTGGTATTCATGCAGCTGAGGCCCTACTGTTTGCGCGCTACTTCATGTTTACTCAAATGTATCTTCACCCTGTGAGAAGAATTTATGACCTTCACCTGAAAGATTTTTTATGTGAGTACTTGCCTGAGGGGAAATTTAGTACTGATCTTAACAGTTTCGTTCATCTTTCTGATAACCAACTCATGTCTGATATGATGTCTGCAACTGAAGGACCGGCCGGTAATCTCCGAACCTTTGCAAAAAGAATTATTCATCGAAATCATTTTAAGGTGATGTATCAGAAAAATCCTGCTGATGCTCACTTTCGTGTTTTTGCTCCAGGGCGCGTCATTTATGAAGCAGCAAAAGTTGAATTTGGTGAGGACGCTGTGAGATACGATACATATTCAAAAGAAGCAGGTGCAATTGATTTCCCCGTCCTTTACGACGACAGGAGGATTGTATCATCTCTTTCTGCGTCAGATGCATTATCAAGAATTCCTGATGCAATGATTGACTTTGTCTTTATCGATCCTTACAAGAGAGAAGCAGCTCAAAAATGGCTCACAAAAAATAGAGAAGCAATATTTAAGAAAGCCAAAGAAAGAGAAGAGGAGGAGGAATGAATTATGGGTACTATGGAGGGCTTGAAAAGAAAAGCTGTCTTATTATCACTTATTGAAAAGATGGATAAAAATAATAGTTGGTGTGGTGAAACCCATGTTCAGAAATGTTCTTATTTCTTACAGGAAGGTCTTGGCATACCAATGGGTTATGATTTCATTCTTTACAAGCACGGACCTTTCTCTTTTGATCTTAGAGACGAACTCTCAGAAATGCGATCAAATAGTTTTCTTATTCTTCAACCACAGTATCCCTATGGATCATCTTTTTCATTCGGTTCACTGGCGGATGATTTAAAGAAACAGTTCCCAAAAACGATCGCAAAATATGAACCAGCTCTAACTTATGTTGCAGAGAACATATCAAGAAACAAGGTTTATGAATTGGAAAAGATTGCTACAGCTCTGTACGTTGTAAAAGAGGAGCGAATTGACAAAAAAAGAGCATGTGCAAAACGCATGAACGAGATTAAGCCACACATTTCCGTAGAAGATGCCAAGGTCGCGTGCGAGCGGGTTGATGCATTACTGAGAAACTGGGAGATGTCTAGATCCTAACCTTCTCAGAACTGACGTCCTCACAGAAGTCCTCGCGAAAGATGAGACTGAGAATATTGAGGGATACAAACAGAAATTCTTGCTCAGATGTGATTAGAATAGGTTGGACAAGTTGATTGATTCATCAACGTCCCTAGCCCAGCGTTATGTAAAGTCTGCGAATTGCCAGAAAACATTCTTAATCTGCTTCCTCAGAAATGTAATGGTCTAAATAATTAGCAATAGTCATTTTTTGCCCTCTAATATCAATGCCAACCCGATTTATATAACCGTTCCAATCCCTTCCAAGATCATCTTCTATATACGTACGTTCTAGCTCCTCCTCATATTTCAGAAAAGCAACAAATTTCTGTGCACTTTTTTCACGGTTCTTCTGAGCATCAGCACCCTCCAATGACGGTCTGATTGGGATATACTTTTCCTGAAGAGGCACAATAAATTCCTCTGGCATAGGCGTATCTTCGCAGACAAATCGAAGGTAACGTTTTGGTAATATACGAAAGTACATTTTTCCGCTCGATGATATGGAGAGAAGGCTATCAACAGTTAGATGTCCCGTATGGCGACCATGTTCGCTTTGCACAAGCCCATACTCAATGCATTTATTTATAGCTTTGTCTATAAGTTCCTTCTCATAACCATACTCTCCTAAAATATTGCAAATCTCAGAATAGGATACATTTTCAGAATTATTGACAAAACCAAGAAGTCTTAGTATCGAGAGCGTATTCCGAAAATTATTTGGTGCCAGTGACCCAGTTAAGTTAAATACATTGATGATATGACTTCCTGAAACATCATAGAAGGGGTAATGTACGCACATTAAACACTCTAACGCTAAATTGGATGAAATTCGTTCGAATACCCCGGAAATCTTTACACTACCATCTGTTGGAGTGAAGATCGCCCTGAATAGAGATGTCAAAGGTAATTTGCAACTATGGATAAAATTGTATAAGTTGCCCACTAAGAATTTCAAATTTCCACCAGCCAAGTCAACTATTAAATCTCTAAAATCGTGCTCTTTTTCAGAAGTAATATAAATTGAAAGCGCTTTTAAGAAGTCACAGGCTCCGTCCTTGGTTATCGTAATTCTTTTTGACATATCAGATGGTGGTGGTGGCCGATAGCCACGAGGAACGTAATCTACCTCCTGGCTATATTCTTTTGCAATTTTTGGAATTTCGTCGCGAGCATGATCAAGTTTCGAGCACATAACACTCGCAGCTGATAGCGGTCTAAGTGCCTTGTGAGCAAAATGATCCTGATCCATAAATCTCTTGACAGTGTATTCTCTTACAGTAAGAAGCACTGTAAAAGGCATATTCGCAAATCCCCGCGCATGTTGTGCTATCCTAATCCCAAACCGAATCGCTTCTCTAATTGTTGTATCCGATAGTTCATCTATATTATCTATTATGATCACTATACACTTGAAGCGTTTAAGATTTATTAAAGCCTCAATCAGATGTTCAGCACTCAGATCTCTTGCCATTCGATAGGCTTCTTCACTACTTGCGGGAGGAAATCCCAAGGCAGAGAATAGTGTCTTGTAAAAGGCACCCTTGTCCTCATAAAGTTTAAATCTCTGAACAGCCTCAAAGGTGGCATCTTTCAGCAAATCGGTCAGAACGGTTTGATCACCACCTACTTCTTCGCGAGGCCAGATGTCTGCTCGAATAATGAGTACGTCTCCCGAAAATGAAGCAGGATGCTTTTCGGCGAGGTATCTACAAAGTGTTGTCTTCCCTGATCCGACACAGCCATGTAATACATATACCTTGCCAATAGAGTTACTATGTTCAGCCGTCAAAATTCCTAGTAGCTCGTCTTCATAGGTAGTGCCGCTCGATTGGTCGCGAGTGATATAATAGTCAAGATCGGCAGCAACACCTCGATCAAACGCACTGTCAAAAGCTGAAATATATGAATGAAATAAGGGGTTATAGATTAAATAATCATCTATGTTCTTCTTAACACCGTCCAGTACACGAATTCTTTGAAAACCGGTGTCCGCATTCATTTTATCAACCTCCTTTTATAGTATTTAATGCTTGCAAATCGGATATATAAAGGATTGCGCACACGAATCCTCCTTTCTTTCATTTTAGAACGAGCAGAATCCCGATACCGGAGGTTTAACATAAGAAAGCGCGGAGTCACATAGGGAAGTTGCTCTTCTACGCTAGGAGGAGACATTTCCGTACCGAGTTCAACAACCGTGGTCGCCTTAGCTAGCGACTCAATTGCCTCTGGAGGCGGCTGGATTATCCTCGATGGTGAAAAAAGAGCCTCGATAGTAATGTCATGTAGCGGCTGCGCGCATAAATTTACAATAGTAATGCGGACTCGGCTTCTCCACTCGCTACCTGTAGCAACAGCGTACACGTCGATTACCTGTCTTGGTCTTAATAGAATGATTGAGATAATTGCTACAATTACTGACAGCGCAGATGGTACGCTAGTTGTCAAATTTTTTAGTAAATCCGTATTTGAGACCCCAAATTTAGAGGCAATAAAGAAGGCTGCAGAGTATAAAAAGACTACAACCAAACTTAATAATAAACCTGTCCATGCTCTGCTCACTCTATTAGTCGCCCTAAAATATGAGAAGGTGCAGTAAAATAGCGGATTCTAAGGCATTTGCGAATAGAATTAACCTGAACCTTTGGAGTTACATGCCTTTTAACCATTTCCCCCCTTCTTAAATGGCTCTGATCATAGCGGCTAATAAGCATTATGACAGCTAAACGATATGTCATTGATGGACAAAATGTCAATGATATTACAAATGTTGCGCTTCGAGAACACAACAACCGTTATGCCATCCAACGCCCTCTTCTTTTAGCACTGTTGTTTTCGCCGTTTTTGCACTAATAAGGACTGAAAGCGAAGTTCTTATAACATAGGAAATTTGTCTGGCGATTTTCGATAGAATTCGATGGTCTTTGCCCCCATTGCTTCGGCGTGATTTACAGAGAGTTAGCGAGAAGCAGGGACGCTCTTGTTCGGCGGTTATTTCCGGAAACAAACGGTTCCGCTGAAATAGCAGGGGTGTTTGTTATCAGCGCCCCCAACCCGGCTGAACCGGGACTGCGGTATAAAGAAACATGCGGCGTGCTGCGCTTTTGTGGCAAGCTATAATACCGCGCCGGCAAGACCGAGTTCACCAATGGTGCTCACTTGCCCGTTTATCAGCGTGGTCCTGGGTCACGTCTGCGACATTGGTGAGTGCGACTATGGCCGCACATCCCGTTTGAGAGAATGATCAGAGATGACGTACCCATACCGGCGCGATAATCTGATGAGATGATTGGAGGAAGTTATGAAGAAGAGCAAGGGTGGTCTGAGCTTGACGCATCCCAATGCTGCCGGTATCGATGTAGGCTCAGAAAGTCATTTTGTTGCGGTACCGCCTGATCGGGACGATGAACCTGTGCGTGAGTTCAGGAGTTTCACTGAAGATTTGCACCGCATAGCGCAATGGTTGTCCTCTTGTGGGGTAGACACGGTGGCAATGGAATCAACAGGGGTTTACTGGATACCGTTGTATGAGCTTTTGGAGTCAAAGGGCTTTACTGTATATCTGGTAAATGCCCGACATGTCAAGAATGTTTCTGGCCGTAAATCCGACGTACTGGATTGTCAATGGCTACAGCAGCTGATGAGTTATGGGTTGTTGTCGGGTGCATTTAGGCCAGCGGATGAAATATGCGCGTTGAGAGCGGTATCGAGGCAAAGAGAGATGCTTCTGAAGTATCAATCTCAACACGTGCAGCACATGCAGAAAGCGCTTACACAGATGAACATTCAGCTTGCCAATGTTATTTCTGATGTTGTAGGCGATACTGGGCAGAGGATAGTGCGGTCAATAATCGCTGGAGAGCGGGACCCTCAGAAGCTTGCAAGTATGAGAGACGGCAGGATCAAAGCAAGCGAGGAAGAGATAGCGAAATCACTTCATGGTAACTGGCGGCAAGAGCATCTGTTTGCACTTAAACAGGCCGTGGCATTGTTTGATGCTTATGCAGAACAGCTTCGTCAATGTGATCATCAACTTGAGCAGATGCTTCGGAAACTGAAGCGGCATGAAGTGAAAGCTGCAGATAAAAAACGACGGTCTAGCAATAAGAATGCTCCGCAGTTTGATTTGCGGTCTTATTTGGTAGGGATGTGCGGGGTGGATTTGACCCGCATCGACGGAATAGAAGTAACCACTGCATTAAAGGTAATTTCTGAGGTAGGGACGGATTTGTCCAGATTCCCTTCCGTAAAGCATTTTACCTCGTGGTTAGGGTTATGTCCTGGCACCAAAATATCTGGTGGAAAGAAATTATCGGGAAAATCCCGGTCTGGGGCTAACCGTGCGGCGCAGGCATTACGATTAGCCGCTCAGGCATTACGGGCAAGCAAGTCGGCACTGGGAGCCTACTACCGTCGTCTATGTGGCCGTCTGGATAAGGCAAAAGCTATCACTGCAGTAGCTCACAAATTGGCGCGACTGATTTACGCAATGCTCACGAAGGGAACAGAATATGTAGACAAGGGACAGGAGTACTACGAAGAACGATATCGGCAGCGTGTAGTCTATAACTTGAACAAAAAAGCTGCCGCCATGGGTTTCGTTCTCAGGCCAGCGGGAGAAAGGACTATTGAAATATAATTGACATCTGCGGCCCCAAGAGTTTGTTTCTTGAGAGGTGTTAGAAACGTTTTTTTGGTCAGGTATATTCATGAAAGCTCCTGCACCCCGGTTTTATGTTCTTCTAACTCGTAGATCCCGTCCCTTTTTGCTTTGACGATTGAATCCGCGATCTCTTGTCTTTTTTCAAGACGTTCCACAACGGACTTGCCAACTAGCTTAATAAGTGCCTCTCTCTTTTTCGAGGAAATAGGCAGTGATTCGATCTTAATAAAAGCACACAGCTGTAGTGGTGTGAGCTTTTCAAATTCCTTTATTTGGGATTTTATCATATGCCTGGGGGCATTAAAGAGAAACTTTCTTGCAAACATTATAGCCATATAAACACTATACTCAGGCTGGTTCAATACCAGATCCTTATATATATCATAAGGCACGACAATAACAGACAGCCTGTCCCCACTTGTAATTACAACTGGCTCATCAGTTGTTGAAACCTGGTGCACAATTCCTTTGATGCGATCTCTTGCTTTTGATATATTGAGTTGAATCATATAAATAATGTTCTCTAACAAATAACCATAAAAGCCCGCTGCCAGTTATCATCATGGGAGAATGGTGTGCCATTTCCCCCGGTGCCGTTGAAACCGAATTACAGCAGGACAACTGGAAAACCGATCAGGGAATTAATTACTACAGAAGTTTTCCAAGGTTTTTCTTTATCTATCAAATCTTCTCCTCTAAGTCTTTATTCATCTCTATGAATATTGCAGCCGAGGCCTGAGTATCTCGGATCGAATACCTCTTTGGGACCTATATCGGGAAGCCCATACTCTGGCTTATTCTCTCCTGTGGTAGGGGACTTAAGAAAGAAATAGTAGCCGCCCCACCAAAATGTACTGCCAAGCGATATAACTAATAGTGGGTCAAAGATACTGTGCCGAGGAGGAATATGAGCAAGATAAAGTAGCATAATAACAAGAGCACTAATCCCTGACGTAATTGCTATTACGCCCGCTCTCTTTATTCGCCTCTTAAGGTTATTTGCTTTATTAACCATTTCCATATCAGTATCCTCTCTTAACACAGAGCCGCAATCAGGATTCTCCGGCTTAATTCCGTACACCCTCGCCACTGTCCTCATGTTGATATCAGTTGTAACCAATTCTACGTCGCCACCCGTTTCCTTCTTTAATGCCAGGGCAGCGCCTACTATCCTGTTGTCGCCCTTGCTGTTAAGATCATCTATCTCTACATAGTTGGTGTAGACCCTGAGCACACCACCGGTAGAAAGCCGGACTCCGACTGAGAGATCTCCGTAACTGCCGAGTCTGTCGAGAGTCCTCGCCACTTTTCTCGCCGCTTTGGCGGCATCCTCTTGATCGTTGTTCTTAAGGCCGTCTATTTCCTTAATGACGGCTGTAGGAATAACAAATATACCTTCGCCCCGATACATGTAGTCGGGGTTTTCGATTAGAACCGTTGTGTCAAGAACATATATTTTAGTTGCCATTTTATCACTCTTCTCCTTTCTTTCATTATATGTAAGTAAAAAGAGGCGGGCAGTTTGTCAAGTCGCAACGGAGCTTTTTTATAATTTTCTTGCCGTACTTCGGCAATTGTGCGCATTATCGAATCGTCAATGTCTGCTCTTGCGCTCAGTTTCTATATTGCCACTGCGACAATGCCTATATGGGATCGTTCTTTGGCACGCTCAAAACAGGGTGGGTCTATGAGAGGTGCCACCGGACGAGGCTTTAATAGTTTTCTATTTTGTATATTACTTTTTGCTGAAATGTCTCCGTCCATTGATCGTGCCTCACGTTTGTCTAAGCCGCTGCACCATGCATGGCAATTCACTTAAACACCTGTCATCGACATCGTTTGTTATCCCTTGCTGTATTTAAGCCCTCCGGTAGGTTGGCCATCCGACCATACCCACTTGGTTTTGAACAAACCATTTTCGATGAAATCGTCGACATGCCCAAAATGAGCGTTATCTCCCACATATATACGAGTGTCCGCGAGATCTCTGATGAGCTCGCGGTTTCTGTATAGCACCAGATTGTTACGTGTCTCATGTAGCTTTTTGGCAAACTCTTCTATCCTGTCGCGGCTGCGCTGTACTTCTATGCGGAACGAGTACTGATCCCCGGTTCTGACTCTAAGACTTAGTCTGAGATCGGGATACAAATCTCCTTTTCTTGCTTTTTCGGCGGCACGTCGCAGAGCGAATTCGTCGTCGAATCCGTAATGGTACGAATATATCGGACCATCCCGTTTGATGGTCCGTACTACTTTAGTAAGATCCATGTCATGCCCGAAGGCAAATCTGCCGGGTAGATAAGGGCTTCGGATGTGGTTGCGTCGGTAAGCTGATGACCTGGTAAGCACTTCTATCGAATCTTCTGTGTTTGCATAAAGAGTAAAATTCTTACGCGTCTTTCTGTCGAAGTATCGGGCCGATTGGATGAGTTTGTTCTTTCTCAGTTGAGACAACGATTTGAACAGCGACTCATCATTCAGCCTTGACGTGGGCTTTTCATCCGGATTATCAGTTTTCGTACGGTCTCCGAATTCGACAGTTAGAAAGTCTTTAATTTCGAGGTATGTGGCACATCCGCTTGCCAATAAATCGAATATGGCCAGTTCCATCTCACGGGGACTGATATCATTTTTTGAACTCAAAAGAAACTTACCTTTAGCAATGTGGTAACCGGAGCATTGACCGTTAAACCATGCTGAGTTGCCGGCACTTTTCCGGTCGTATCAATAAAAATCAAAGTTATGGTAGAAATAGAGGGTAATCGGAACGCCAGTATTTGCCATAACATCTTATTTTTTAAAGATATATCCGCAAATCCCCAATTTTTCATCTGAACATTACCTGAACTCAAGCTGACATCAACCTGAAATCTTCCTGACTGATCCGAAGATGCCCATTTTTTACTGAGATCCATAACCCTTCCACTATTGCACGAGTTTCAGCTTAACCAACTCTGCTGACTCTGCGATTAATCTGCGCTGAAGCGACCAGCCATTCTTGATGGATGATGCACGTTTCTTGCCGACGCCCTTTACCGTAAGAAGCTCATTTGGGGTGGTTTCTATGACTTGAGCTGTTTTGACACCAAAAACCTTCACTATCTTTCTTGCAGTCACCGGTCCAACGTCGTAAAAAACAGATGAACTCAAGTAGCTCCTTAAGTCGGCAAGCGTTGCAGCTTCAGATGATCTGATTAACATCTTAGTCTTTGCAGTTTTGTCATCATCAATCTTTATAACCTTCTCTGACCTTTTTACGCCAATATTCTGTGCACTGCTGTTTAGTGTTATAGCGCTTGTCGTTCCCAACTTATCGCCTCCTTTGATTTGTCATCTTCTCCGCAAATATCCGCTCAAATTGAATAGATAATTGCAAAATTTCTTACCAAAGAGATCTCTTTGTTCCATCATCTTTCCCTCGTCAATTGTTCTACAAACTCTCTCAATTGTTTACGAGGAATCCTCTCTTTCCAATCCTGTATGCTTTTCTTGCGACGGAATGCAGCCTTCATCAATATGGCCTTTTCTTCCTGAGCTTTTTCCTCAGGAGACTTATATCCAAGAGGTCTATTCATGCCTCGGAGAGTGAGGTTTATAAAATGCCCAGTGGGATTTTTCGGAGGTTCAGACTTATGTTCAAGCTGGTGAGCTGTCTGACGGGCGGTTGAAAGGACGTGTTCTATGCCTTTCTTCTCGATAAGATCTGCGATAACAGTGTCCGGGATTTCCAGATAGATGGGCGCTAGCGCCTCTTTTATTCTTGTGATTTGTCCTTCATCTACAACAACACCTCTTGTTGTTGTCTTAAATGAATCTCTTATCTGATTCTCTTTGGCGGACGCGGGTGACCGCTCTTGATGGGACGGCTCTGTCCGCTCCGGAACGGACGTATGTGTCCGGTCCGGCTGATCTTTTCTTTTTTCACTTTTTCCAGACGGTTCTTTCTTTACTTCTTTTTCATCTTTCATTTCCATCCACAAGTGCCAGAGAAAACGATACCGATTTGGCTTGTTCAATCCAGCATGGATAGTCTCAATCAATCCTTGTTCCTCAAGCTCGCTTATATATCTCCTGACTTGGCGCTCACCGGCTCCGATCTCTGCGGCGAGAGTAGGCTGGGAGGGAAAACACTCGCCGTCCTGGCCTGCATATTGCGCGAGACGTGCGTAGCAGAGTTTCGCACCCTGTGAGACCTCGCTTCGTTTTAACAGCCAGTTCGGAATGAAACTTCCGACGAACAGTTTGTAGGGATTTATGTATTTCCTTATGCTATTAGCACTCATAACTTATCTAACTCCAGGAATAATCCCATCTGTCATTCTGTCTGCGATTTCTTCCCGAATTTACAGGAATGTAAATCAACATAGACAAATGTTATGGAATAATTTGTTAATTAAATCGAGGGGTTGTTAACTGCGGGAAAAATATGAGGAATCCGAATAAGTGCAAATTCGGACTCTTAATCAGCGGGTCGCAGGTTCGAATCCTGCACGGCTCACCATTATTATCAAGGGGTTGTAAGCCATTCCCATTAAGAATTGAATCACCAGTTGCCCGATAGTTGCCACCTAACCTCTTAATTGCCTCTATGACCTCGGATGTCAATAGTGGACACCAAACCCTTTCATGCTGCCAGCTCTCGTGCATAGAATTGATACTCATAAGCAACTGGGGATAGATATCCAAGTCTTGCCTGTCGGCGCTGCCTGTTGTAGAAGATCTCGATATATTCCGTGATATCCTGCACTGCCTCTTGTCTGTTCCTGTAGCGTCTGTGATGGACAAGCTCCTGCTTCAGCGTGCCCCAGAAACTCTCCATCGGGGCATTGTCGTAGCAATTCCCTTTTCTACTCATTGATGCCGTCATGCCGAACTGATTAAGAAGCTTCCGATAATCATGAGCACAATATTGGCTCCCGCGATCCGAGTGATGAATCAGCCCCTTCCCTGGACGCTTCGCTGCAACGGCACGGAATAAAGACTGACTTACAAGGCTCTTCGTTATCCGTTCTCCCATTGCGTATCCGACTATCTCACCGTTAAAAAGATCCTTGTGCGCGGCAAGGTACAGCCATCCTTCATCGGTCCAAACATATGTTATATCGCTCAACCATGCCATGTTCGGCCTGGATACTTCAAACTGCTGGTCCAGTAGGTTCTCAGCCACCGGAAGCGTATGTTTTGAGTCAGTTGTAGTTTTGAATTTCTTCGTCTGCTTACAGCGTATACCGAGCTTCTTCCTGAGTCGCTTGATCCGGCAAACACCCACTGCAATACCGTTGTCTGCCAAATCCTTCTGTAATCTCTCAGCGCCGCATACCCGCCGTGTCCTCTTATGTGCAGCCTTAATCTCAACCTCCAAGCGGGCGTCTTCCTGCCCCCGCTTAGAAAGCGGCCTTGTCACGTGTGCATAGTATCCGCTTGCCGATACGTTATATATCCGGCACATCAGCGGCACTGAATATTGAAGTCGCATTTCTTTCATTAGCGCGTACCGGGCAGCGACTCCTTCGCAAAGTACGCGGCAGCTTTTTTTAGCAGATCACGCTCCATTCTCGTCTCTACCAGCTCTTTCTTTACCCTTGCCAGTTCCATCTCTAGCTCCGTCAGTGGCTTCTGTGTCTTGCCTATATCTTCCAGCTTGCCAGCTTTATGCGCCTTGACCCAGTTCCCTAACGTCGAGGGCGGCAATGACAGCCGGTGAGCTGCCTCCAGCAACGATATACCCCCGGCTAACACCATCTTCACTGCCTCCCCACGAAACTCCTTCGTGTAACGTCCCTGCGGAATCCCTTTCATTCTGACACCTCCGTCTTTCATTTATTTTATCTGACTTTGGTGTCCACTTTTTCCATCCTACATCAGTTTATCTTCAGACGCAATTTAGGTGCACTTATCTTTACGAATCCCAGCCTCCACGAATGAGCTATATCCTCCGCGCTTGGAAATACGTAAGGTTTAGAATAAATACAGAGTATGTGATAATGGATTGCTCCCCTCTCCTGCAATTCCTTAACAGCCACGTATTTAAAATCAGAATCTTCACGCGTCAACCGCTTATGAATCATCTGTAAAACTCGATGGAGGTGCTTAAAATCAACCTCAGCAACGTTTTCGGCCACAGTTAACGTAACATGCGCGACATAAAATTTCCTAAAATTGTAGTAGATATAATTAACCAACTTCTTAAGAGTATTTTTGAAATTTCCATACCTACCCGCCTCCAAATAACAGACCTGGCCTGTTTCTTTGTGCCTGAACTTTCTAAATCCGATCCATGGAAAGATCGTAAATGAAGCAAAAAGTGCTTAGCCCACATTATTCATAAGATTGCCGACAGATACAGTATTTAAGCGGCTTTAAATTCTTTCGAAGAAAGAATTTACCTCGGAGGCCCGATTTGCACCGGGACGAGAATGAGCGCAAATACTGTATCTGTCGGCATACGCAAATTTTATGAATAAAGTGGGTTAGATCAAGATAAAATGCTTATTTTGTTGTCTTCATCCTTGAATGTCTGAACGTTATTCCTATAACTCGGCAATTCCGCAAAACTCTTTCGGCGTTAAAATTCTTATCCCCTTATAACTCACCAAATTCAAAAGATGTGAGTCCCCCGAAATAATATAATCTGCCTTGCCCTCTATCGCAGCAGCCAGGATATTGTTATCTGCAGGGTCCTCTTTTATAACATTTAATTTGGGGGGATCATTGATAAAGATGGAATATCGCATAAGGTTTAGAAGAACTTGTTTTATCTCTTCATCTTTTAAGGAATATCTAACCCGGATTTTCTCATGGTGTAAAACTTTACCCACCTCATTAATTAAAAACTCAGAAGCTATAAGAATCAAATCGTCATCTTCCCAGGCTTTGACAACTTTATAAGGGAATCCCTTTTTCTGAATGATACCACTTACCAAAACATTGGTATCAATTACAACCCTATGCATGTTTCCGGGCCGCCCTTACTGCCTCCTGCACATCTGCCTCGATTTCCTTTGACGGAATTCCTTTTGCTCTTTCCCTGATCTTGTCGAAAACCTGCATATCTTTCAGTCTTTGTTTTTTGAAGTTGTCAAACTCAATAACTGGTATCAAAACAGCCATAGGTTTATTACCTCTTTTGATGATATACTCTTCACCCCGGTAATAAACCTCTTCAAGGATCTCCCCAAGACTCTTTCTTACTTTTAAAGCAGTTAACTCTTTTGCCATAAAATACCTCCTTGTTGTTAATGTAAGAATATAACAACTATGATAGTTATGTCAATTATGATAGTTATGTAGATTTTTAAGAAAAGGACGATTTTTTTCAAGGGGTTGTGTACATTTCCCTTGTCTTGCCAATTAATCTTGCATTAAATTTATGGCGTGCTATACTTTTTATCAATCTATCAGTCTCATAAAATTCAGGGAGGTAATTTATGGCAAAGTGGGTTATCGATCCCGATCATTCTGTTGCGGCATTTTCCATAAAGCATATGATGGTCGCAAATGTTCGCGGCCAATTCAATAAGCTTAATGGTACAATTGAGTTTGATCCAGCAGACATAATTAAGTCATCTGTGGAAGCGTCTATAGATGTTTCCGGGATTTATACAGGCATCAAAAAGCGTGACGACCATCTCCGTAGTCCTGATTTTTTTGATATTGAAAAATACCCAATGATAACCTTTAAGAGCACTAATATAGAAAATATCATAAAAAACCGGTTCAATGTCACTGGAAATCTGACTATTCGTGGAATCTCAAAACAGGTTATTCTTAATGTGGAATATTCAGGTCCTGAAAAAAGTCCTTTTGGGGAAACAAGCCTGGGGTTTTTTGCGACCGCACATATCAATTGTGAGGATTATGGATTACTGTGGAATATGCCACTGGAGAGTGGTGGATTTATGATTGGAAAAGACACCCAAATTACTCTGGATATAGAGGCTGATCTCACCACTGAATGATCTTGAGTTGTAATGTGTTGATAAATAAGGATAATATTACGCACAACTAACCCACATTATTCACAAAAGATCTTGATCAGTACACCGGATACAGAGTATTGGAGCTCATTCTCGGTCGTTCCGACCTGCGAGGTATTTGCCTCTTCACCTTACAGACCGTTTTTTGACTATCGGTAAATAAATCCGCTCCAATACTCTGCCTCCGGTTGCTTTTTCCTGATTTATGAATAATATGTACTAATCTTTAGCCCACATTATTCATAAGATTGCCGACAGAGGCAGTATTTAAGCGGTTTTTTTCGCTGATAAGCGAAACCCTCGGAGATCCCGAAAGCTTTCGGGACCGAGAATGAGCGTAAATACTGTATTTGTCGGCACCCGAATATTTTATGAATTCGGGGGGTTAGTGGTCGGACATTTTATGCCTTCAAAGGCATAAATTATTCTTTTTTCTTTTTCAAGCCTGTTAATTGGACAAGGTATTTTCTTGAATTTTTTCATTACATTTAGCGCTTCCTCCAAGGTGAAAAATTCCTGCATAGAGTCCCCTATTTTAGACCCGGCAATAATGTTGATTATCCGAGCTTCATCGCCGTTTGTTACCATCGCATAGGGTATCTGATAGTCTTTTGCAGCCCTTGCAAAGGCAGTAAGATATCTTTCCCATGATTCTAATCCAGAATTTGTGCATTTAATAACTGCAAAATTCGTTGATGATAAATTAATAATAAAATCTATGCTGACCGTAACTTTGCAATCACTTAATGTTAGCTCGATCTGTGGATCATTTTCTATTTCTTTCGGATTGAATCCCTTTTCCTTTGTGAGTTTTTCCCAGACTACCAATTTCACTCCTCTGAGTTGCATCATATCGAAAAAATCCTCCTCTTTAATTTTTTCCTCTATCATTTTTTCTCTATCTTCCATGAAAATATCCCCTTTTATTTATTATCCGAAAAATGCATTTATTGAATAAACAGAAGACATATGGGCAGCAAAAGCTTGATGGCAGCACCTTTGTGGGTGATAAGATATCGGCATGGGCCTGCATGTTTTATTCTCTACGCTGCAACACCTCAAAAACTCAAGTCCTGCATTATCAAGGTTTTAATGTCCATATGTCTGACGATCATCCCATCCTTCAAGTGTATTTTGCGGGTTAATGTTCCACGTGGAACATTTCATGATACATTATATATAAGCCGGTATGTGAATAGTCAACGTATTGTTCCACGTGGAACAATCGTATCGGTTGTTCTATAGACATTAGTAACAAATATCTCTTGTCAGCATCATTAGTATAAGGTATATTATTTAATCTATGCGTATTGATAAGATCGAACTGATAGGATTTAAATCCTTCGGAGAAAAGACCACTTTTAGCTTGCACCCCGGCATTACCTGTGTTGTAGGTCCAAATGGTTGCGGCAAAAGCAATATCGTTGATGCGTTCCGGTGGGTTTTAGGAGAACAAAGTGCCAAAAGCCTTAGAGGCGAAAAAATGGAGGAAGTTATTTTTAACGGATCTACATCCAAAAAACCCAGGGGGATGGCTGAAGTAACAATAGTTATTTCAGGAGTGAACAGTTTACAACAATCTGATCAAGAAGCTGACAATGGCGAAAGCTCGGCAGATTTTATTTCTGTTACGAGAAGGCTTTATAGATCCGGTGACAGTGAATATATGATGAATAAAAGTCAGTGCAGGTTAAAAGATATAAGGGACCTATTTCTTGATACAGGTCTTGAAGTGAAAAGTTTTTCGATACTCGAACAGGATAGAATAGCTCAAATACTTAATGCAAAACCTTTGGAGAGAAGGATTTTAATAGAAGAAGTTGCAGGCATAATGAAATATAATGTCAGGAAAAAGGAAGCCCTATCCAAGCTCGAATCATCAAGGACGAATCTCCAAAGAATAAATGACATTATCATTGAGGTAAAGAAACAGATCAATTTTCTGGACAGGCTGGCAAAAAAGGCTGAAAAATATAAAAAACTTACTTCCGAACTGCATGCAATAGAACTGAAGATAGCAAAACGTGATTATAAGTTACTCAAGGAATCATATGAGAAAATAATTTCAGAATATGACACGTTAAAAGAAGATGAGTCATTGAAGAAGGCAGACCTCTCAACAATAGAGAATGAGACTGAAACAAAAAGGATTAGACTTCTTGAAAAAGAAAAAATGCTGGAACAAGTCCAGGACAAGTTTCAGAGCTTAGAGAAGGAGATTGCAGAGTTCGAAAAGAGTATCGCAGTGGCAAGGACTGAGAGGGACAACCATAAAGAATATCTCGAAAAGCTTTATCAGCAAGATAATGAATTCAATAATAAGAAAGCAGACGTATTAAATAGGCAAAAAGAATTAGATCAAACTGAAGCAGATCTGATGTCCGAAATAGAAATACAGAAAGAATTTCTCAGGGAAAAGGCCGATATTTTAAGGAATATGGAAGAGGAGCTGACTGAAAGTGAAGATATGCTCGAAACACAAAGGAGAGATATCTTTAAGGTCTCTGAGGAACTCAGCAATTCTAAAAATTCATTGGGCAGGCTTCAGTCTTCCCTTGATGGTCTGACACAAAGAGAAGCCGCATCCATAAAAGATTCTGAAACTTTGAACAGGGTATTATCGGAGATTGATGATTCGTTAAAGGATTTAGAATCAAATCTTCTGGGTAAAAATAATGATATTTTGCTTCTTAATGAGAAGAAAGGAATAATAGTAAGCGAACTGTCGATAAGTAAAAAGAAAATCGACAATCTTAGAGAGACCCTCTCAAGGCTTAAAGAGGAGCTTGCATCAAATATATCCCGGACGGATTCTTTGAAAGAAATATTGTTTGACGAATCAACAAAAGAGCTTTTATCAGGAGACCTTAACTTTAATCTTATTGCATCAATCTCTGATGCCGTCGAAATCGACGATGAATACGAAAAGGCCATAGAGAGCGCATTGTCGGAGAAGGTTAACTCATTCATTCTCCCGTCATTCGATGATATCGAGATTGCCATCGCGTCATTAAAAGAAAAGGGGCTCGGCAGGACTGCCTTTGTCCCTCTGAATCCGCCTTCTGATGGGGAACAGATAGAGGTGCCCGAAGGCGCCATAGGAAGGGCATTGAATTTTATTAAGACTAAAGATGAATTTACAGGGATCGCGAAGAATCTTTTCGAAAATATATTTATAGTTAAGGATCTGAAGACAGCTCTCAATCTTATCGCTACCGGCAAAAACTTATTTTTTGTAACACTTGATGGTGAGGTCATTGAGCCTTCGGGTACGATTATCGCCGGAGAAGTAAAGGGTGTATTCAGGAGGAAGAGAGAGATTAGAGAACTCGAAGCTTCTATCGAGAATAACAAGGGAGCAATAAACCGCGTTCAGTCTGAATTGAGCGCAATCCAGCAGATGATCGAAGCAAAAGAAACTGATCTGAAAAATATCGAAGCCGGGATTGTAGAAAAGGAGAAGGAAGTTTCATTGCTGAAACTGACATCTGAAAACTATGGGGACGAAAAAGACCGAAGGAACAAAAAACTGGCTTATCTTGCTTTAGAAATAGAGCAGATAATAATGGAAAAGGCATCAAATGAAAGGCAGATAAGCGAGAAGGAAGCAGAAATCCGGTTAATTGACGTAAAAAAGTTGGAACTGGAGCAATATGGCACATCTCTGCAGGAAACAATATCGCAGCAAAAGTCACGGTTAGAAGAATATCGGACGGAAGTGACGGATATCAGACTTACCATAACCTCTCTTAAAGAGAGACTTGAATCAGTGAATAAGGAAAAAGAAAACATTGTTAGAGAGATAACGGAAAATACCCGGAAAAAAGAATTCTTATCCGAAGAAATATCGTCGATAACGGCACGAATTTTCCAGCGCGAGAAAGAAATGGAAGAAAACGAGGAGAAAGTTAAGTCACTCGTATCCGTGGCAGATGATTTCAGAACAGAAATAGCTGAGAAGAAGGAAGTGATAGACTCTGAAAATCAGGAACTTATCACAACAGAACAAGGGCTTAAGCTGCTCAGAAATCAAATAGACACTGTCTCTCAAAGGCTGTCCGAACTCGATATTCAAAGGGCGGAACATAAGTTAAGAATGGAAAGCCTGTCCGATAATATAAGCCAAAATTACGGATTGGCGCTCGATGTAGTTGAAGTAGAACAATTAACAGAAGAAGACGAGAACCGACTGATCGAACTCAAAGAAAAGATGCAGGAACTTGGACCGGTAAATCTTGGGACATTGGAAGAATATGAAGAACTGCGGTCCCGCTATGAGTTTCTCAAGAACCAGCAGGAAGACCTGAATAAATCTATTGCGGAATTGGAAGAGGCGATAACAAAAATCAATGTTACCACAAGGAAAAAACTCAGGGAAGCGTTTGAGGCCCTGAAGACAAAATTCTCGGAGGTATTTATAACGTTATTCGGCGGAGGAAAGGCTGAACTGATCATGACTGATGAGAACAATATCCTCGAGACAGGTATTGATATAATAGCTCAGCCTCCCGGGAAAAAATTTCAAAATATAAACCTTCTTTCAGGAGGAGAAAAAGCTCTTACCGCATTATCATTGCTTTTTGCAAGCTTTTTAATTAAACCGACCCCACTATGTATTTTGGACGAAGCGGATTCGGCCTTGGATGATATGAATACCGACAGGTTTGCCAAAACAGTGCAGGAACTTTCAAAAGGCACCCAGTTTATCGTTGTAACCCACAACAAAAGCACAATGAGTGTTGCCGATTACATATATGGAATAACAATGGAAGAGGCGGGTGTATCCAAGGTTATTTCCATGCAGCTTGTCGAGGCAGCTTAATCCGAAAAATGCAGATATTGTTCAAAAAATTATTTAACTCGATGAATTTATTGAGAATATTGTTATGTTTGTTATCAAAAAATATTCTCGGGACCATCTGTTAAAGGTACAGTAAGGTATCGAAAAATAATTTTTTTCACAACACCCGCATTTTTCTAATTGCAGTTTTTGGGTTAGTCGGCGTTTGAAGTTTTTCAGTTACGTGTGCTATAACTCAAATAAAGACAATAACCTTTGAATTTATTCCCTCTTATAAGAGTCCCATTATGAAACAGATTATAGGCAAATTGCCAGGTATAAAAATATCTACGGCCCCGGAAGACCTCATCTGCTATGGCTTCGATGCATCAGGCATTGAGAAGTCCCCTTCTGCTGTTGTCTGGCCGCAATGTACAGAGGATGTCGTAAAAGTAATGAAATATGCCTACGAACTTAACATCCCTGTTGTTCCCCGGGGCGCCGGCACGGGTATGACTGCCGGGGCAGTGCCGTCAAAAGGAGCAATAGTCCTCAGCTTTGAGAAGATGAAAAAAATTCTTGAAATAGATACTGAAAATCTTACCGTCTTGTGCGAGCCGGGTGTAATCAATGGAAAACTGCAGAATGAGCTTGAAAGAACAGGCTTTTTCTATCCTCCTGATCCTGCAAGCATGGACTTCTGCACGATAGGCGGGAATATTGCTGAAAATGCGGGTGGTCCGAGGGCATTGAAATACGGCGTCACAAGGGATTATGTAATGGAGATTGAGGCGGTACTCCCAAACGGTGACCTAATAACCACCGGCGTCAGAACAGCAAAAGGCGTTGTCGGATATGATGTAACGCGACTCCTTGTCGGTTCGGAAGGAACCTTATCTGTATTCACAAAAGCAAGGTTAAAGATACTGCCCATGCCTGAAGAGGTTATTACATTGCTTGCCATTTTTAATAGACTTGAGGCATCCGGAGAAGCAGTGTCAAAGATTATTTCTTCAAAGATTATCCCGCGAACACTTGAATTTATGGATCATGAAACTATAAAAGCTGTTGAAAACTTTAAACCTGTAGGGCTGCCCAAGGATGCGGAAGCAATATTGCTCATCGAACTGGATGGTTATCCGGCCTCTATAAAATTGGATGCCGAAAAAATAGCTGATATTTGTGAGCACTTCGGAGCAGAGATAAAGATGGCAGAGGATGAAGACGCAAGAAGTAAGCTTTGGGTATCAAGGCGTGCTATATCTCCTGCTCTTTATCAGATAAAACCTTCCAAAATCAATGAAGATATTGTTGTCCCGAGAAGTAAAGTAACAGAAATGCTGAAACGTCTAAGGCGGCTATCGGAGGAAAGTGGTATAAAGATTGTAAACTTCGGGCATGCGGGCGATGGTAATATTCATGTAAATATAATGGTCGATAAGGCCAATAAGGAAGAGTATGCAAAGGGATTAAGTCTTGTTGAACGGGTATTTCAAGACACTCTTTCCCTCGGCGGGACAATCTCGGGTGAACACGGAGTCGGGCTTACAAAAGCCGGCTACATAGAGATGGAATTATCTGAAAAAGAGATTGAAATTATGGAGTCCATAAAAAAAGTTTTTGACCCGAAGAATATCCTTAACCCGGAAAAGATATTCCCTCGAAAAGGATGATAGCTGAAGAAATTTGTGAACACGGAAAATCAGTCAGGGAGTAATGACTGATCTTTGAGCGTTATTACCATCTTTTCAAAATCTTCAGGATGGTGGTGGCCAAGAGAAACAAGTGCGTCGTACGGTTCGGTTTTTCCATCTTCGTCAACTGCAGTTAAGTATCTGTCAAAAAGTTCCTCAAAGATTTTACTTTTTTCCTTGTCAAGAGCGAAATCTTCATATGCGTTAAAAATCTTCATAGCCATGTTTTCTAAATCGCCCATTTTCTCTCCTTGCTCAAATTGAATAATACAAAATAGTATTATACCATTTGACAGGAAATAATCTTTTGTTTTAAGATTGAGTGAGCACTCACTCAGTTTTCGATGCAGGATTTAGGCTGCCGACGAGATGAGAATTGCAGACATTTAAGATAAACTCGCGCATCCGAAATCCTCGAAACGATAAGTAAAGTAATGTTAGGTAAATCGAATAATAAATCCGTCGACAAGCGCAACGTCATTCTGGATGCCGCACTCAGGACATTTGCCAGACGCGGATATACCGATACCAAGGTCGCGGAGATCGCTTCTGAAGCAAGTGTGGCAGAAGGTACGCTCTATAATTATTTCCAGAGCAAAGAAGAACTCCTCCTTGCGCTTTTTGACGAAAAGTGGGGAGGGATCATCGATGAAATCAAAAAGAAGATCAGCCGTCTTGATGATCCGAACGATAAATTGAAGGCCGTCTTTTCCCTCGTCGTAATGATGTTCAAGAAGAACCGCCATCTTGCGGACCTCTTTATGGTCGATATGAAGCAAAGCAGCATTTTTCTGACGAACTATACGATCAACCGCATCGTTGAATTTCTGAACATCATCGAAGAGATTCTGGAGGAGGGAAAAAGAAAAGGGATTTACCGCAAGGACCTGGATGCCCGTGTCGCCAAGATGGTGATCTTTGGGGCGGCACAAGGTATACTCTTGAGCTGGGTGTTGAACGAGTCAAAGGCGGTGAAGGACCGGACCTTCAGATTCTCTCTCTATCGTGCTGCCAGAACGTTAAAGGACATATTCAAATCAGGATTGGTTGGAGAAAGAAAATGATATTTAATGATTTAAGGGAATTTATAGGCTTTCTGGAAGAGAAAAAAGAGCTTGTCCGCATTAAGACAGAGGTTGACCCAATCCTTGAAGTCACCGAGGTTGCGGACCGGATATCAAAGAAAGGCGGGCCTGCCCTGCTATTCGAAAAGGTCAAAGGTTCGCAAATGCCTGTTGCCATCAATCTTTTCGGCTCTTATCAAAGGATGGCCTGGGCTCTCGGTCTGGAAGATTTCAATGCCATCGGACAAAAGTTTTCGTCGTTATTAAAAGTCGACCTCGAACTGAAATTGCGTCAGAAGATAGAGGCGTTGTTCGACCTATACAAACTCAGTACTTCGAAACCGAAGGAAGTGAAAAAGGCGCCTTGCCAGGAGATCGTGAAGGACAAGGATTTTTCGTTGCTCGATTATCCTGTGCTCAAGTGCTGGCCCGATGACGGCGGACGTTTTATTACATTACCGCTTGTCATTACAAAAGATCCCGAGTCCGGAAAACAGAATCTCGGCATGTACCGCATGCAGGTCTATGACGAAAAATCAACAGGCATGCACTGGCATACTCACCATGATGGAGCTGTAAACTTCAGAAAGAATGTAAAGCTCGGCAAGAGAACAGAGGTTGCCGTTGCTCTCGGTGGTGATCCGATCACGATATTTTCGGCAACAGCTCCATTGCCTTATGGTATCGAAGAACTTTTTTTCACCGGATTTCTGAGGGGCAAGCCTGTCGAGGTCGTAAAAGCAAAGACCGTCGATCTCATGGTTCCGGCAAGGGCGGAGATCGTCCTCGAAGGATATGTTGAGCCCGGTGAAGAGAGGATAGAAGGCCCCTTCGGCGACCATACCGGCTATTATTCCGCGGCTGCCAACTATCCTATCTTCCACGTCACCTGTATAACCCAGAGAAAAGACCCTATTTATCCTGCCACAATAGTCGGCAAACCGCCGATGGAAGACTGTTATATGGGAAAGGCGACGGAAAGGATGTTTCTGCCGTTTATAAAGATGCAGTTCCCTGAAGTCGTGGACATGAACCTTCCTTTAGAGGGGGTCTTTCACAATTGCGCCCTCATTTCGATCAAGAAAGCGTTTCCCATGCACGCGAGTAAAATAATAAACGCTATATGGGGACTGGGCCAGATGATGTTCACGAAATTCGTTTTTATCTTTGACGAAGAGGTGAATGTGCAGAATACTTCGGAGGCTGCGTGGAAGGCTTTCAATAATGTCGATCCCGCGCGCGATATCATCGTATCCGAGGGCCCCCTCGATGTCCTCGACCATTCCTCACCGCGACCTATCTATGGCGCGAAGATGGGGATCGATGCCACAAAGAAATGGCGTGAGGAAGGATACGATAGGGAATGGCCGGATGAAATACATATGTCAGATGAGATAAAGAAGCTCGTCGATAGAAGGTGGAAGGATTACGGAATTGAATAAGATAAGAATCTATCTGGAGATGATCAAATTCGAGCACAGCATTTTTGCGCTCCCGTTTGCCTATCTCGGGGCCTTTCTTTCACAAAAAAGAGTGCCGGGTTTAACGACGCTTTTATGGGTAACAGTGGCGATGGTCGGCGCGAGGAGCTTTGCCATGGCGTTGAACAGGTGGATAGATATGGAAATCGACAGGCGTAATCCGCGGACCGCTGAAAGGGCCCTGCCGAAGGGACTGATCTCAGTTTCCAAAACGGTCCTTTTTTCTATTGTGAGTCTTGGTATCTTTCTTTTAGCGGTCTACAATCTTGCGCCCATATGCCGTTATTTGTGGCCATTTGTCGTTATCCCTTTTGTGGTTTATCCCTACACAAAAAGATTTACCTGGCTGTCCCATTTTGTTCTCGGTCTCTGTCTGGGACTGGCTCCGATAGGGGCCTGGATAGCAGTGACCAACACATATAGTGTGGAACCCTTACTTTTAGGGGTAGCCGTCCTCCTGTGGGTGGCCGGATTTGATGTCTTATACGCAATCCAGGATATAGATTTCGATAAAAAGCACGGACTGTTTTCCGTCCCCGCCAGATTCGGAATCAATAAATCCATCGTGGTAACCAGATTTCTCCACGCACTATCTATCGGTATATTGATTCTCACGGGTCTTAAGCTCCATTTGGGTATATTCTATTTCGCAGGAGTCACAATCGCGGCGGTACTGCTGGCCTATGAAAACAGCCTGATTAAGCCGGACGATCAGTCAAGACTGAATGTCGCTTTTTTTACTATGAACGGTATTATAAGTGTAATAATGTTTTGCTTTGTTGCGATTGAAGTAATATTCGGGAGGTCCAAAGTTGTCTGATTATGTGATAGGCGTTACAGGCGCCAGCGGAAGTATTTATGGAGTCAGGCTTATACAGGAGCTTGCCCTGAGAAAGCATACCGTTCACGTCGTTGTGACCTCTGCGGGCAGACAGGTGATGAAGGAAGAACTCGGGGTGTCGGGCTTTGAGAAGATGGACAAGCTGGGGTTGTCAAAAGTCAAAAGTAACATAAAGATTTGGGGAAACGATAATTTTGAAGCGCCCTTTATGAGCGGCTCTAATGCGCCAGAGGCTGTGATCGTTATCCCGTGCAGTATGGGAAAGCTGGCATCAATAGCAAACGGCATTTCGGGAAATCTCCTTGAGAGGACGTGTGACGTGGCGATTAAGGAGAAAAGACAGCTGATATTGGTCGTTCGCGAAACTCCATTTAGCCTTATTCATCTTGAAAATATGGTAAAGGTCTCAAGGGCAGGCGCGCAGATTTTGCCGGCTATGCCGGCCTTTTACCACCATCCGAAGACGATCGACGACATGGTGAATTTTGTCGTCGGTAAAGTTTTGAATCTCTTGAGGATAGAACACAAGTTGTTCAGGGGTTGGAGGAAGGAGTAAGTAACGTATTACAAGAAGCAGACATTGTTCAACGCCTGCTTCTTATGGCCGGAGACTTTTGCAGTCATTTAAAAAATGAGGTGTTGAATAGAATGTCAAGAATTGATCTGAGTAAAATCGCAGAAAAGGTGGAAAAAGGTGAAAGGCTCTCGAGAGACGATGCCTTAACCCTTATGAAGTCGAATGACCTCATCTCCATCGGTCAGATGGCGAATAAGGTGAGAGAGAGAAAATCGGGCAATTACGCCTATTTCAACGTGAACCGTCATATAAACCTGACGAACATCTGCGTATCGCGCTGCAAGTTCTGCGCTTTCAGCCGGGACAAAGCGGATGCGGATGCATATGCGATGACAGTGGATGAGGTGCTTGATACAGCGCGGTCTGCGCGTAACCTCGGTATAACCGAATTTCATATAGTCAGCGGTCTTCACCCAGATCTTCCTTTTGACTACTATGTTGATGTCATCGCGGGCCTCAAAGACCTTATGCCGGAGGTTCATATCCAGGCTTTCACTGCGGTAGAAATAGCTTACTTTGCGAAGATTGCAAACCTTTCGACAAAGGAAGTCTTAATTAAATTAAAAGAGGCAGGGCTAGGTTCGCTCCCCGGCGGCGGTGCGGAAATACTGAATCACAGGGTGAGGGATGCGGTCTGTTCCAAAAAAGCCACTTCCGGGGAATGGCTTAATGTGATGAGAGAAGCCCATAACCTCGGCATCAAATCGAACGCCACGATGCTTTTCGGTCATATTGAAACTATCCAGGAGAGGATCGATCACTTGCTGACATTAAGGGCATTGCAGGATGAGACAGGCGGCTTTCAGTCGTTTATCCCGCTGCCTTTCCATCCGCAGAATACCCAACTTCCTAATTTCAAAAAGCCATCGGCTTTCGAGAATATGAAGATGCTTGCGGTATCGAGGCTGGTTCTCGATAATTTCCCCCATGTCAAGGCTTTCTGGATAATGCTCGGGCTGAAGGTCGCACAGCTTTCGCTGCTATTCGGTGTGGACGATCTCGACGGCACGGTCGTCGAAGAAAAGATAACCCATGCAGCAGGCGCCCAGACGGACCAGTCGATATCGAGGGATGAGCTATTGGAAATAATCTCCGTTACCGGCAGGACTCCCGTTGAAAGAGATACGTTATATAACGTCATCAAAACATATGATCCGAATGGGCAGGGTAACGCCGTTGAAACCTAAGGTCGGACATATACAGTTTCTGAATTGCCTTCCTCTTTACTTCGGCCTCGTGAAGAGCCATGCCCTGCTTGACGTTGAACTTATAAAGGGCAACCCGACAGAACTGAACAATCTCTTAATCAGCGGTAGCCTTGACATGTCGCCTATATCTTCTATCGAGTATGCACGCCATTATGAATCTCTCCTTCTTTTCCCGGATTTCACCGTGAGTTCCGACGGTGAAGTGAAGAGTATCCTTTTCCTCAGTCGCCTCCCGATAGAAAAGCTGAAAGGGAAGAAGGTTGCTCTCACAAGCACTTCCGCCACATCACATGTGTTATTGAAGCTGATCCTGAAACACGGATATAACGTGGAGCCGGAGTATATTGTATGCCGACCTGATTTGGACAGCATGCTATCAACTGCCGACGCAGCCTTGCTTATCGGCGATGTAGCATTGAAATATTATGTGGATCCAAAAGATTTCTATCTTTACGACCTGGGAGCCGAATGGAAAAAACTCACCGGCAAGAAAATGGTTTATGCGGTCTGGGCGGTCAACCGTGATTTTGCCGGCACACAGGCGGAGACAACTGAATACGTGTTTGACATTTTCAAGAAATCAATGGATTACTCCGTGCAGCATCTGCCGGAGATCGCTGAGTACGCAGCGAAATGGGAACCCTTCAGTTCCTCCTTTCTCATAGGCTATTTCAGATCACTGAGGTTTGATTTTGGGAAGGACTACCAGGAAGGACTCCTCCATTTTTACAGGCTCGCATCCGAGATCGGAGAGCTTAAGCAAGTCCCTGATCTGCAGTTCATAAATCTCGGGTCAGGGGTGAACAGATGAAAGCAAAGCAAATTCTTGGAGATATTGTTGAAGGAAAAAGATTAGATTTTGATGAAGCCGTCTCGCTTGTTAAGGAGGCTGATCTTTTGGATCTTGCACATGCCGCCGACGTTATCTGTCAAAAAAAGCATCCCGACGGCATTGCAACTTTTCAGATAGACCGCAATATCAATTACACAAATGTCTGTAGGAACCAATGTTCATTCTGTGCCTTTTACAGGGAGAAAGATGATCCCGAGGCTTATGTGTTGAGCCAGGAGATGATCGAGAAGAAAATTGAAGAGACCATTGAGCTTTCCGGAACGCAGGTAATGCTCCAGGGAGGAATCAATCCTGATCTCAAGATTAACTACTACACAAATATGTTCAGAGAGATAAAGAAGAAATTCAAAATCAGGATACACAGCTTGTCTCCTCCCGAGATAGTCCATATAGCGGAAACATCCGGGATGTCCCTCAGAGACGCCTTAAAAGAACTCATGACGGCAGGCCTGGATTCTTTGCCGGGCGGGGGCGCGGAGGTCCTCGTTGATAGGGTAAGACAGGAGATAAGTCCGCACAAAATATCATCAGCAAAATGGCTGGAAGTTATGGCAACAGCCCATGAACTTGGGCTCAAGACCACCGCAACTATGATGATCGGTACTGTCGAAACGATCGAGGAGAGAATATCCCACCTCCAGAAAATAAGAGACCTTCAGGATGGGACCGGAGGGTTCATGTCATTTATCCCCTGGACATTTCAGCCGGGCAATACCGCCCTCGGAGGAAAATCGATTTCGTCCATCGAATTCCTGAGGACCCTTTCTCTAAGCCGTTTATTTCTCGATAATTTTCCGAACGTTCAGGGCTCGTGGGTCACTCAGGGCAAAGATATCGGGCAGCTTTGCCTGTCCTTCGGGGCCAATGATCTCGGCAGCATCATGATAGAGGAAAATGTTGTTCGGGCAGCCGGGGTATCGCATCGGATTACCGTCGATGAAATGGTCGATCTTATAAGAAAGGCCGGAAAGACTCCAGCCCAGAGGGATACGGAGTTTAATCTGTTAAAGGTTTATAAATGAGACTTCTTGTAGCCGCAGGCTTCAGCCTGCGTGCCAAAATTTCTTAAACTTCCCTCTTAAATTAAGAGGGACCGAGGGAGTTAATCCAAAGGGATTTGGCAACATCGCAGAGAATAACTCCCCCTTGCCCCCTCTTAATTTAAGAGGGGGAATACAGAACAGATATTTCTTTGTAAGAGAAAAATTATTTTTTTAAATTATGAAAAAACTTGGAAACAGAATCCCTAAAGCTAACAAAGCCTTTATCGGCGGGTCGAGCACCTTCTCTATCGATTTCCCTGAAGAACTCCATCTTCCCGGAGTGAAAGTTTTGGAGAAAAAAGTTTTTTCGACTCCCTTCGGTGAGAGCCCTGAGTTTAAAGTATTGGGGATCGACGGCGACCCGGTGCTTACTATGAAGATGCACGGGTGGCGGGCGGAAACAAAGAGAGCCGATGCGTCGAAGCAGGTCTTCTGGGTCTTGGAACAGGCAGGCGTTGATACGATAGTGGCGGAAGGCGGCGCGGGGTCGATCAGCGAGGACCTTGCCCTTCGCCACTTCATAATTCCCGATGACTACATCGACCTCTCGATGAGAAAAGACGTCTATCTTTCGGACAAGTATTTGCTTGTCATGCGCGACCCGATCTGTCCGGACCTTTCAAAAATTCTTAGTAAAACAAGCAGAAAACTGTTGCCCGAACGGCATGTGGCACGGGGGGTTTACGCAGTGACAGACGGAAGACATTTCGAAAGCCGGGCCGAAGTAAGAATGATAAAAACGTTGGGCGGCGACGTCATAGGGCAGACCTTGTGCCCGGAGGTATATCTGGCGAGGGAGATAGGGGCATGTTACGCGGGGATTTATCTGATCGTGAACAGGGCGGAGGGTATCGGACCGGATTGGCGCCATAAAGAATTAAAGGAGATTTTCTATAAGGAAGCCCTGAACATGGGGGAAATAATCGTCGAAAGTCTAAGGCAATTAAATCGGAGAAAGAAGAAGACTTGTCAGTGCTCGAAGCTGAGGAAAAAGACGCTTCTGAAATAAACAATGAACGCTATTGACCATAAAAAACGTGATGCAAAAAAGGTCGAGGAGATGTTTTCGAAGATCGCCACGCGCTATGACTTTCTGAACCATCTCCTGAGCTTGGGGTTCGACATCGGGTGGCGAAAAAAAGTGGCAAAGGAAACGGGCAAAACAGATTGCCGGAGAATACTCGATGTCTGTACAGGCACTGGAGATATGGCAATCGAACTCTGCAGATTCTGGAAAGGTTCGGTCCATGTCGATGGATTAGATTTCTCTCGCGGGCTCATTGAGGTCGGCAAAAATAAGGTCAAGAAGGCAAATCTGGGTGACAAAATAACTCTTAAGGAAGGAAACGCTGAGAAGCTTCCTTATGAAAATGAGCAGTTTGACGCGATCACCATTACTTTTGGATTAAGAAACATTAATGATAGATTAAAGGCCCTAAAGGAATTTTATAGAGTCACACGCCCGGGCGGATGCTTTGTATGTCTCGAATTCAGTCAGCCGACGAACCTTGTTTTTGCAAAGATTTATTCCTTTTATCTCACAAAATTTGTCCCCTTTATTTCCAGGATGTTCGGTTCAGATCCTGTTGCATATGAATATTTAGGTAATACAATAAAGGACTTCCCTCCACCGCCGGAGCTTGCTAATCTGATAACCGCTGCCGGATGGCGAGAGGTCTCTTACCGGAAATTGGAGGTAGGAATCGTGGCAATTCACCGGGGGATTAAACTAAAGGTTGATAGTTTTTAGGTCCCGGTGTTTTCGAGTTTAAGTTTGTTAAACGTTTTCAACTGCTCAATCAATAGTTCCTCTGAAATGGCCCCTATCTGGACCAGCGCCTCTCCAAAAAAAATGTACTTGTCTTCCTGTTCTTTCAAAAGTTCTTCCACCTGTTCTTTTGTCAGATAATTTTCACGGATGGCAATCTCCCCGAATTTTTCAAATGTATCTTCTTGAATTATTAATATCCTTTGAATATCATCTTCTTTAATCCAGCTTTTGGCCTTCGCATGTTCTCCAATCCTGAGGTTGTTCTTCTTCTGAACAAATCTCGCCTTAAGGATATCCTGCTCGCGTATAAGTTTCTTTTCAAGAAGATACCCGCCTAATTTCAGATACTTAAGTCGCCTGTTCATTAAACAAATATTACAAAAAGTTTGATACTTTGACAACTATAATAATAATTTACGATAAATATGCAGACTATAGCTTTGTTTTAAAAACCATTGCTTCCGGTTAGCCCACTTAATTCATGAAATTTGCGTGTGCCGACAGACACAGTATTTGCGCTCATTCTCGGCCCGGTACAAATCGGGCCTCCGAGGTAAATTCTTTCTTTGAAAGAATTTAAAGCCGCTTAAATACTGTATCTGTCAGCAATCTTATGAATAGTGCAGGTTAGAGTACCTTGACAAACAATTCTTTTACTACCTATACTTTTTAAACAATGGAAACGAGCGCGCATGAACTCCATGAACTTGCTATGCAGCTTTTCGAGGAAGGCAAATATACCGAGGCTGAGACAATATTAAAAAATATAATCAGCACTAACCCAAGGTATGCTGATGTCCATAACAAACTCGGCATAATCTACAATTTTAAAGGCGACCTTAGAAGGGCGTCCGAGTATTTTAAGAAGGCGCTTGAATTAAATCCTAACTATACAGAAGCGTCACTGAACCTTGCCATTACTTACAATGATATGGGTGAGTTTAAGAAGGCGCAGGAAGTGTTTTCCCGCGCGGCTCAGATAGCCCACCCAACCCCTACGGCTATCGACCCCTTTATTGCGGGCAAGATTGCGAATGAACATTATAAGATCGGGAATATTTATCTCGATTTTGGAATGAATGACGAGGCAATAGAAGAATATAAAAAGGCTATTAAACTTTTCCCGCGACTTCCCGATGTGCATACAAAGCTCGGAATTGCTTTGAGAAACAAAGGGCAAGTCGAAGACGCCATTGCCTATTTTACAAAAGCAAAAGAAATCAATCCTGATTACGGCCCTGCATGGGTACAGCTTGGTCTGAGCTATTACATGAAAGGGCTGACAGGGCTTGCTTTTGAAGAATGGGACAATGCTCTTAAAAAAAATCCAGGCTTAAAAGAAGCGAAAACATATCTGAGTCTTCTGAAAAAAGAGGCAAAGTAGTCTGCTGTGTCCCTCCTGCAAATAAGGGACCTTAACGTATCTTTCAGATCAGCTAACAAACCGATAAAAGTTGTTGCAAACCTTAATTTTGAAATAGCAAAAGCCCAGGTTTTTGGTCTTGTCGGTGAGAGCGGATGCGGGAAAAGTCTTACCGCGCTTTCCATTATGGGAATCCTTCCACACAATGCCTTCGCAGAGGGTGAGATAATCTTCAAAGAGAATAACCTTTTAAAGTTTGATGACGAATCTATGAGAAGACTCAGGGGGAAAGAGCTCTCGATGATATTTCAGGAACCTATGACTTCATTGAATCCTGTGCTTACAGTCGGGTATCAGGTAGCAGAGGTCCTTACTACTCACCTCAAGCTCTCAAAGAAAGATGCAATAGCACAGACCATTGAACTCTTAAGAGCGGTCAAAATACCTTCACCCGAAGTCAGGATTAAGGAATACCCGCACCAGATGTCGGGAGGCATGAGGCAGCGGATTATGATCGCCATGGCAATTGCCTGCAACCCCTCATTGCTTATTGCCGATGAACCTACAACAGCGCTCGATGTTACGATCCAGGCACAGATACTTGATCTTCTCAACAGTATTCAAAGGCAAAGCAATATGGCCATCTTATTAATAACCCATGATATCGGTGTTATTGCCGAAAATGCGGATAAGGCTGCCGTCATGTATGCTGGAAGGATTATGGAAATATCAAAGGTCAAGGACCTTCTTGAGACACCGAAGCACCCTTATACCGTGGGACTTTTGGAATCCCTGCCGAAGCAAAAAGGTATCCCGTTAAAGCCTATTCCCGGCTATGTGCCAAGGCCGGACCGGCTCCCGCCCGGCTGCAAATTTTCCGACAGATGCCGATATATGATTCCTGAATGTCAGCAAGAAGAACCTCTTCTAAGAGAAATTATACAAGGTCAATTTGCACGGTGCATAAGGTCGGAGGAGATTGATGGGCATTATTGAAGTAGTAGATCTCAAAAAATACTTTCCGGTTAAAAAGGGAATATTTGCCGGGCATGAATGGTTAAAGGCAGTAGACGGCGTAAGTTTTTCTATCAATGACGGAGCAGTATTTGCCCTGGTCGGCGAAAGCGGTTCCGGAAAATCGACTGTTGCCAGACTGATTTTAAAATTAATCCCACCCACATCAGGGCAGATACTCTTTCAGGATACCGATATCCAGGCGTTTAAAAAGGAATCGCTCAGGGACTTCAGAAAATCAGTGCAGATAATATTTCAGGACCCATTTGCATCATTAAACCCGAGGATGACGGTATTTGATACGATATCGGAGCCATTAAAAATACATAAGATTGTTAAGAAGTCCGAGCTTAAAGACAAGGTCATCAGCCTTCTTGGCAGCGTAGGGCTTCAGGCGGATATACTGAACCGCTATCCTCACGAATTCAGCGGAGGCCAGAGACAGAGGATATGTATTGCAAGGGCACTTGCAGTCTCCCCCAAAGTGATTGTAGCGGATGAGCCGCTCTCTGCGCTGGATGTATCCATACAGGCGCAGATATTGAATATTCTTCAGGGACTCCAGAGACAGTCGGATATCTCATTCCTGTTCATAAGCCATGATTTGAGAGTGGTCCAATACTTCAGTGATGAAGTTGCAGTCATGTATCTCGGAAAGATAGTCGAACATGCAAAGACGGATAACCTCTTTAGTAACCCTTTGCATCCTTACACTATTGAGCTGCTCTCCTCCGCTCCCAAGATAAAACCTGACGGTAAGAAGAGAGAGGTCCTTAAAGGTGATGTGCCGAGTCCTATAGATATTCCGCCTGGATGTCCTTTCCACCCGAGATGCCCCAAAAGATTCGAGCCGTGCGATAAAATTGTACCTCAATTAAAAGAGATAAAAGACAGGCATGTATCATGCCATCTGTTCTAAAAGCTCTCCTCTTCCTCTGCTCCCCACAGACGCGGATCTATTGCATCCCTCAACCCCTCACCGAAAAGGTTATAGCTTAATACTGTTATCAGTATTGCAAGTCCCGGATAAAGAGAGAGCCACCATGCGATTTCTATATTATCTTTGCCTAAGGTCAGAATATTTCCCCAGCTTGGAGTCGGAGGCTGAACGCCTATACCGAGAAAGCTCAATGCAGATTCAACAAGCACAGCGCCTGCTATGCCAAGGACAGCGGAGACAAGCACCGGTGACATGCTGTTTATCATTATATGTTTAAAGATAATCCTAAAGTCACTTGCACCAATGGCTTTCGCAGCAAGGACAAACTCTCTTTCTTTCAGGGATAAAAATTCAGCCCTTACCAGCCTTGCAACCCCCATCCAAGCAGTAAGGCCTATTACAATCATTATATTCCATATGCTCGGTCCGATGAAGGCAATAACTGCAAGGATAAGGAAAAAAGTCGGGATGGAGAGCATTATGTCTATGAACCTCATGATTATCCTGTCAAACCAGCCGCCGTAATATCCCGATATGGCTCCGAGGATCGTACCTATGATTGTCGCAATTCCGATAGCAACAAAACCTACTGCAAGGGATATCCTGGCGCCCCATATCATCCTACTCAAGACGTCCCTGCCCAGATCGTCCGTACCCATAAGATGATGTAATCCCGGAGGTTCAAGGACATGGTGCCTGTCTATGTCATCAGGATTGAAGGGAGAGATCAAAGGGGCACTCACCGCGACGATAAATAGTGTCAGAACGATGATTCCACCGATTACGGAAAGCTTATTCGTTCTGAGCCGCTTCCAGACAGGTTTTCTGATATTGTGATTTCTCATGACCTACTTTGCCCTTATCCTGGGGTCCGCTATCATATAGCCTATATCCGCCATCAGGTTTCCAAGCAAAGTTGCGGCAGCGCCGATAGTCAAGATGCACATGACCATCGGATAATCCCTTGTCATAACACTCATGAAGAACAGCTGCCCCATTCCCGGTATCCCGAAGATGTTCTCAAAGATCACACTTCCGCCTATCAGACTCCCGATGCTGAGACCCATCAGAGTTATGATCGGAAGCAATGCGTTTCTGAACGCATGTTTGTAAATAACCGTTTTTTCCGGCAGGCCTTTTGCCCTGGCTACAGTAACATAATCCTGTCTGATAACCTCAAGCATGCTGCCTCGCATGAACCTCGAATCAGCGGCGAGCCCTGTGAATGCAGAGACAAAAATAGGAAGGACCAGGTGTTTGATCAGGTCCCAGATTTTACCGGACAAAGTAAGTGAATCGAAATTCATGGACTTAAGCTGGGATATCGGCAGCAAGTGCAAGTGCACCCCGAATAAAATCATAAGGAGCAATGCAAGCCAGAATGACGGCGTGGCAAAGCCGATGAATACCCCTGTAGTCGTTATCTTGTCATACAAAGAATTCCGGTGGGTTGCAGAAAAAATCCCGAGCGGTATCGCAATGGCAAGAATGACTACCATAGAAAGCAGATTTATCATAAAGGTGATAAAGAGCCTCCTTTCTATCAAAGGCCTTTTTTCATCCCATATCTTCTGGGTAACAGGTCTTCTGTCGGAAGAAAAGGAATCGCCAAAATCGAGCCTGACAACCCTTTTCAGCCACAAGCCGTACTGGATAATTATCGGTTTATCGAGCCCATAATATTTTTCGAGTTTCTCCCTTGCTTCGGGTGTAATCTTTGGATTTAGTTCCGTGAATATGTCGGTTGGTTTACCGGGAGCGAGATGTATGATAAAGAACGAGATCAATGTAATACCGAATAGGGTGGGGATTATTTCAAGAAGGCGTTTGAACAGATAGGTCAGCATCTAAGGCTCCAATCTGTGCCGCTGTGAACCCTCAGGCACATACCATTTTGGAAGATTATATGTTATTCCTATAGGTGAAGGAATGATACCCCTGAACCTTGCATGCACGATCGGTGTTGCATCCGGCACGTATAAAAAGATATAAGGCAGATCTTCCGAGAGTATTTCCTGTATCCTGAAGTATGCCTTTTTCCTTTCTCCAATATCGAACGTCCGCCGGCCTTTTTCAAGAAGCTCATCAACTTCCGGGTTCTTATAACTAACGAAATTGAATTCCTTTTCCCTTGTCTTGCTTGAATGCCAGATGTCATATTGGTCAGGGTCAAGGCCTATGCTCCAGCCGAGCAGTACAGCCTCAAACCGCCGCTTATCTATAAATTCATTAATAAACGTGGACCATTCAAGCGCCTTTATCTCGACTTTTATTCCTATATGTGCGAGCCTCCATTGGATGATGGTTGCGGTATTCATCCTGAGTTTGTTTCCCATATTTGTGAGGATGGTAAATCTGAATGGCCTTCCGTCTTTGTCCAGTATGCCATCGCCGTCGGTATCCTCCCACCCCGCCTCTTTAAGGAGCTGTTTTGCTTTCTCAACATCGTAATCATATTTTTTTACGTTCGGATTGTAAGGCCATGTGTTGGGGACATAAGGTCCTGTGGCCGGATTCCCAAGTCCGAAAAGAACTACATCTATGATCTCCCTTTTGTCGATCGCGTAAGCTATTGCCTGCCTTACACGCTTGTCTTTAAAAAATGGATGTTTTAGATTAAAGCCCATGTAAGTATAGGCGAATTGAGGATAACGATATTTATGGAAGTTTGTTCTGAAAAAGTCGTTCTCTGTCTGTTTTGTATACTGGATAGGTGTCAATCCCATCATGTCGATCCCGCCTGTCCGGAGTTCGAGGAACATGGTAGCAGGGTCAGGGATAATCCTGTAAATAAATTGATCGATATAAGGTCTTCCCTCGAAATACTCCTTGTTTGATTTAAGTACCAGTTCCTGGCCGGGGACCCATTTGTCGAGCTTATAAGGCCCCATTCCCACGGGATTTCTTGTAAGGTCGCTCTTTGTTATATCTTTGCCTTCAAGGAGATGTTTTGGAAGAATGACTAAGCTTGAAGCCCATGAAGAGAGTGCAGGAGCAAAGGTCTTTTCGTAAGTAACTCTGAAAGTATATCTGTCAATAACCTCTGCCTTTTTGACCTGTTTGAAATCTTCACTGTATGCAGTAGGAGTCTTTTCATCAATAATGGTTTTATAGCCGAACATCACGTCGTCAGCCGTAAACTCGACCCCGTCAGTCCATTTCACCCCCTTTTTAAGGTGGAAGGTGATGACAAGACCGTCTTTTGATATATCCCAGGATTCGGCGAGGTCACCAATAATGCTTAGGTCGGTGTCATACTTCACGAGACCATTAAAAACAAGTCCTGCAATCTCATGGGATGACTGATCTCCTGCAAGCATCGGGATAAGAACGCTTGGCTCCCCGATAGACCCTTCTATCAGTGCATCGCCGTACGCAGGTTCCTTATCTCCTCCCAGCATGGTTTGAACAGTTGTTGCGGGCTGGTTCTTACATCCTGAAATGCAGAAGACAATTAAACTAATTATATAAAGAAAAACGTTTTTCATTTTTAAGAATACTTCAAATAATTCTCATTAGTTAATAAGCGCCAACGAAATTTTTTTTCAAATACTTCCCTGTATACGACTTATCGATATTGATGATTTCTTCCGGCATGCCTGCGAAGATGACTTCTCCGCCCCTGTCCCCGCCTTCCGGACCCAAATCGATGATCCAGTCCGCAGCCCTTATAACATCGAGATTGTGCTCGATAATGAGGACGGTGTTCCCTGCATCGACCAATCGCTGAAGGACATCAAGCAATGCCTTAATATCCCTAAAATGCAGGCCGATAGTCGGCTCATCAAGAATATACAAAAAACCCTTATTGCTCGCTCCCGCCTTCCCCCTACTCGCCGGGGATGAAGGAGGATTCGCCATCTCAGCGCATATCTTCAGCCTCTGTGCCTCTCCCCCTGACAAAGTCGTTGCAGGCTGACCGACCTTTAGATAGCCGAGGCCGACCTCTCTCATTAATGAAAATTTATTTTTAATTTTGGGACTGTCGTGAAACAGTTCAAAGGCTTCGTCTATCGTCATGTTTAAAATCTCATCGATATTTTTGCCGCGATAGCTGACCCTCAAGGCCTCCGGTTTATATCTCTGTCCATTACACTCTTCACATTTTACATAAAGGTCTTCAAAAAAATACATTTCCATCCTCTCATACCCTGCGCCTTTGCATGTTTCGCACCTGCCGCCCGGGACGTTAAAAGAGAAGAAGCCGGGCTTATACCGGTGGGCTCTTGCTTCCGTCTGTTCGGAGAATATTTTTCTGATCAAATCAAATATCTTTAAATAGGTTACCGGATTTGATCTGGGGCTTCGGCCTATCGGGGACTGGGAGATGAGTTTAACGCCTTTTAAACTTTGCGAGCCTTCAATTTTCGTATATGGCAGAGGGAAATCGTGTTCTGTCTTAAACTCTCTGGCCAAAGCCCTGTAAAGTGTCTCTACAATAAGGCTGCTCTTGCCCGAGCCGGAGACCCCTGTGACTGTTGTCAATGTCTGCAAAGGAATATCAATATCTACAGATTTCAGGTTGTTTCCTGAAGCGCCGTAAAGCGTAAGCTTTTTGTTCATCTTTATTCTCTGCTCAGCGCTTACTGTTTTTAATGGGGGCTCTATTGTATCAATCCCTTTTATATAGCGCGAGGTGAGTGTGTCGGTTTCCAAAAACTCATCCTTCGGGCCTGAAAATACAATCTCTCCTCCCTGGTGTCCGCCTCCGGGTCCCAATTCAACTATCCAGTTAGCAGACTCAATAATGCTTCGGTCATGTTCAACAACAAGGACGGTATTCCCCAGTCTTGAAAGCTCTGCCATAATGTCTGCTATGATTTCCGTGTCCCGGGCATGAAGTCCGACAGTCGGCTCATCGAGGACGTACAGAGTCCCTGTCAGGAATGAGGCGATCTGATTTGAGAGATTTACCCTTTGATACTCACCACCCGAAAGTGTTCTCCCTTCCCGGCTCAGACTGAGATAATCAAGTCCGACTCTTTTCAGGAAAGCGAGTTTAAGGTCAATCTGCCTGAGGACCTCTTTTGCCGTATCTCGTTGAAAAAGAGAGACATCAAGATCACGAAAAAACTTTATTATTTCCGATACCGGCTTATTACAGAGCTCTGCAATGTTTAATCCTGAAAGACGGTAAGCCAAAGATTCTTTGCTCAGTCTTTGCCCGCCGCATTGAGGGCAGGTTACCGGCCTCCTGTATCTGCTGAGAAATACCCTTACATGGAGTTTATATCTCCTGCCTTCCATATCTTCAAAAAAATCGTCAATTCCATAAAAGCCCTTACGTCCCTTAAAGAGTAAGGCCTTCTCTTCTTCATCAAACTCAGAATAAGGTTTATCAATATCAAGCCCCTTTTTTCCGGCGCTTTTAACAAGCTGCTTCTTCCACCACCTGTACGCAGGTTTGTTCCATGGATCTACTGCGCCATCCGACAAAGAAAGACTTTTATCAGGGATAATCAAATCCTCATCATACCTCAGGATGTTGCCGAACCCTTTGCATTCAGGACAGGCGCCGACAGGATGGTTGAAAGAAAAAAGGAGAGGATACGGCTTCTGCAACTCTATGTTGCAATCATCGCAGGCATTCCTTGATGAAAAAGAAAGGATCGTGTGCCCTCTGTCTTCTATGAGAATGACCTTTGCCTTTCCGTTCCCTTCCCTCCACGCCATCTCTATCGAGTCTGATAATCTCGGATCATCTCTTAGTACAAGCCTGTCAAGGACGATATTGAGGGATGAAGGCTGAGGGGTGAGGGATGAAAGGTCGAGCACTTCGCCATTATGCCATATCCGGTAAAAACCTCTTTTTTTCAATTCATCAACCGGCTCATGGGTCTCAAAGACGATGATCACTTTTTTACCGGGATGGTTCTCAAGAAGTTCAGAAACAACCTGCGAGGGGTCCCATATCCTAATCTCCTTTCCACAGACCGGACAGAAAGGGGCGGCGATCTTCGAATACAGGAGCCTGAAAAGGTCATACAGTTCCGTTAATGTGCCGACCGTAGACCGGGAGCCGCGTACCGGGTTTTTCTGTTCAAGGGCTATAGCCGGCCTGATGTTATGAATTTCGTCAACATCGGGCCTGTCGAGTTTTTCGAGAAACAGCCTTGCATAGGTTGATAACGACTCAATGAATCTCCACTGGCCCTCAGCGAAGACAGTATCAAAGGCCAGAGAGGATTTTCCCGAACCTGATACTCCTGTGATCGCTATTACCTTGTTATGGGGCAAGGTGAGATTAATGTTCTTAAGGTTATTCTGCCTGGCCCCGATAATGATCAGATCTTTAGTGGACATCCAGATATTTTAACACGTTTAAACAGCGCTGACGTGCAGTATGATCGCGGATGGGAACGGGGTTTGGATTAGGGAAATATGAAGTAACCCCTCCCAACCTCCCCTTAATCTAAGAGGAGGAGATAATTAAAAATTATGAAATGATAATCAAGTGCAGCGAGAAACTAATGAATGATAGTGAGGAGCGGTTAATAAACGTGTTTCCGATGTTTCACGGTGAGGACAAATGCAATATGTTTTGCAGCGTCAAGCTCATAGACAATGCGGTAATTACCGAGTCTCAGAGAGAACTCTCCTTTATGATTGCCGCCGAGTGGTTTTCCGCTCCTTGGGTTATGCTTCTACGCCCATAATTCATCACTCATTGTTAGCAATTTTTTAAAAGTGAACTCTTTAAGAATTAAAAGTGAACCCTTGTTAAAGGACGGAATAGGAAGGAAATGAACGAAGTGAAAGAGTGCGTTTTTCACTTCGTTCATTTTTGCTTTACCATATCGGCAAATTCAAATCCTTATTTTTAGCTCGTTGGACGTCAACGAGGTGGCCGTTGCACCAGAATCTGACTTCAGAGAGAATCTTGTTCATGGGATAAATGCGGATATTCACCTTTTCACCTGGGGTAACATGATTAATTTTCAGGACCAGGTTATTGATGGATATTCTACGGTGAGAATCAACAGTTCTGTTAAGCCTTAGACAAAATATATCTTTGGGGGATTGATAGGGAGGGATAACTTTGAACCGTCTAAAAAGGGACGTACCTTCTTTTAATGCTTTTTGGAATCTGAAATATGGGACTTCCTGAATTGTGGAATGTACCTGACGGTAATTATATCTGTGGATTTCCTGATTGAGTATAGTTTGCGCTCGACTTATATCAGCCACATCTTCTCTGACACATGTTCTGACAAGTCTATCTTGGAGCCATTGATAAGGCCGTTCAATCTTCCCTTTTGCTTGGGGAGATAATGCATAGATGATTTTTACGTTGCAGTCATATAGAACCTGCTTCCATTGAGGGTCTGCTTCATCAGTTATCTTATGATGCTTGCGCCAGAAAGAGTCTCTGCCCTGCACAAACCGGAAGATAGAGTGTGAATCAACATAATAGGAGAAGGGTAAGCCGTGTGTAAGGATCAGGCTTTCCAGAGCGAGGATATGTGCCCACGAGGTTTCCTTCTTCAGCAATTTTGCGTAGAGGATATAACGGCTGTAATCATCCAGAGAAGTGATCAAATACCATTTCTCTTGCGCGTTCGGTGCCCAAAGGTGATAGGAGGAATCATGCTGGATCAATTCCCCGGCATAGTTGGTCAATACTTCCCGGTCATGAACGGTTCTTTTTGGCTTCCTCAGATAAAAGTCGTTCTTCTTGGCTCTGTCAATGATCGTAGATAGAGCCACCGTCTGCTTATATTGCCTTTCCAGACGATCTTTGATATAGCTGTAGTTGTAAGAGCGGACGGGTACATCTTTGTCCTCTATCAACTTCTTCTCAATTACTAATTCTTTTAAAATATTGAATTCTACCGCTTCGGGTATCGCTCGGGTTTTGCCTTTCCGTACATACTGTATCGTGAATGCGGAAGGATTATAACGATATGCTTTTACTAAAGCAAAGAACCTTGTTTTGTTAATCCCAAGAATCTCTTGGAGATATTTTCTCCCTACCTCTTCCCTTAGATATTTCTCGATCAGTTCCTTGACTTGTTCATCGGTGAACTTCCTGTGTAACTGTGTCAAAATACGAGCCTCCTTTTTTGATGCTCATATTACACTTTCTCAGGTGTTCACTTTTAATTCATAAATTCGATTATAACGGTTCACTTTTAATTCGTAACTGACAATAATTCATCACTCATTTGACAGTATCCCCGGTTCTATGGTTAAATAGATAACTTTTAAGAATGGCCCTGCGAGGCCAAGAAAGTAGAGGAGACAGCGTGAGCTGCGAAACACACAGAAGAGAGATAAACCTTCCGAATCAAAGGGAAGGTTTTTTTATGCCTTTTTCTAACATCTGCATTACTTCAATTGGAGTCAAAGGGTCCATATTATGTCTAAAGAATTAATGAACAAAAAGGATATCGACAGGGCTTTGACGCGGATGGCCCATGAGATAATAGAAAAAAACAAGGGCACAGGCAAGCTCTGTCTTGTGGGCATACAGCGGGGCGGGGTATACCTTGCCCAGAGGCTTGCTGCCAAGATCAAAGAGATAGAAAAAAAGGAAATCCCCGTAGGGTCTTTGGACATAGCATTTTACAGGGATGACCTGAGTATAAGAAAGCAGCAGCCTGTGGTGAGGAGAACAGAGGTCCCTTTTGAAATTACAGATTTAAAAATAATACTCGTTGACGATGTCCTTTTTACGGGCAGGTCTATCAGGGCTGCTATGGATGCGCTTATGGACCTTGGAAGGCCCGCGGTAATCCAGCTTACCGTCCTGATAGACAGAGGACACCGGCAGCTCCCGATAAAGGCTGATTATGTGGGGAAAAACATTCCCACGGCCTTAAGCGAGACGGTCGAGGTCCAACTCGAAGAAGAAGGGTTCGGAGACAGGGTTATGCTCGAAAAAGCAGGGACTGAGGAAGGAAAAAGTGCTGAATAGCAAAGACTTGCTCGGGATAAAAGAACTCTCCATCGAAGAGATAAACCTAATCCTTGATACGGCAGCCGGATTTAAGGACGTGCTCGGAAGGGACATTAAGAAGGTCCCTGCTTTGCGCGGCAAGACCACGGTAAACCTCTTTTTTGAACCTTCTACCCGCACAAGAACGTCCTTTGAACTCGCCGCGAAGAGGCTCAGCACAGATGTTATAAACTTTTCTGTCCCGACAAGCAGCGTAGTCAAAGGGGAGAGTCTGATCGATACAGCCCTGGCCGTCCAGGCCCTCGGCGCTGATTTTATAATCATCAGGCATTCTTCGTCCGGGGTGCCGCATCTCCTCGCGAAAAACCTCAAATCCTCGGTCATCAATGCAGGAGACGGAACGAACGAACACCCCACACAGGCGCTCCTCGATGCTTTTACGATACTGGAAAAGAAAGGACGGATCAGAGATCTTGAGATTGCGATTGTTGGCGACATCATCCACAGCAGAGTGGCAAAATCGAATATTTATAGTCTGATCAAGCTTGGAGCAAAGGTCAGGCTGATCGGCCCACCGACACTGATACCGGAGGAGATAAAGGGCTTGGGCATCGATATTTTCCATAACATGGAAGACGGTCTGAAAGATGCGGATGTTCTTATGATGCTCCGGATACAGATGGAGAGACAGGGCAAAGGCTTCTTCCCCTCCACTGATGAATATTCGAAGAACTGGGGATTGACAGAGGCAAGGCTGTCATTGGCAAAGGATGATGTAATCGTTATGCATCCGGGTCCGATGAACCGCGGGATAGAGATCGCTTCCGAGATCGCAGACGGTCCGAGATCAGTAATTCTCGAACAGGTCACAAACGGGATTGCCGTAAGAATGGCGGTCATGTATCTGCTCGCAGGAGTGAAAAGATGAACATACTGATTAAAAATGGAAGTATCTTAGACCCGTCTCAGGAAATTGATGGAATCGGGGATATCCTTATAGAGGCTGGCAAGATAAAGGAAGTCCGGATCAAGGGCAGAGCGCAGAGCGCAGAGCGTAAAGCTCAGAATCCCGGATTGCAGAACTCGGATCTCCGGACTATCGATGCGAGCGGATTGTTGGTTTTTCCCGGGCTTATCGATATGCACGTACATCTGAGGGAGCCGGGCTTCGAATACAAAGAAACAATAAAGACCGGGACCATGGCCGCAATCAAAGGCGGCTTTACCACGGTCTGTTGCATGCCGAACACCTTCCCTGTGAACGACAATGCGAGCGTTACGGAATTCATAAAAAGAAAGGCTTCGCAGGAAGGTTGTTGTTCAGTCCTGCCGATCGGCGCGATAACGAAAGGCCAGAAAGGCAAAGAGCTTGCAGAGATAGGCACCATGAGGAATGAAGGTTGCATCGCTTTTTCCGATGACGGACAGCCGGTCATGAGCAGCCTTATCATGAGAAGGGCGCTTGAATATTCGAAGGCATTCAATGTGCCGGTAATCTCTCACTGCGAAGACCTCACCCTTTCCGAAGATGGAGTAATGAACGAAGGACTTATGTCCATAACACTCGGACTGAAAGGTACCCCTGTCGAGGCCGAACAGATAATGATCTTCAGGGATATTTTGCTGGCGGAGCTGACGGGCGGGAAATTGCATATCGCCCATGTTTCAACAGAAGGCTCGGTGGATCTGATCAGGAACGCAAAGAAAAGAGGGGTCCATGTTACTGCAGAGACATGCCCTCACTATTTCAGCCTCACCGAAGAGGCTGTACAAGGTTATAATACGAATGCCAAGGTGAATCCCCCCCTAAGGACCGCGCGAGATGTAGAAGCGATAAAAGAGGGGTTAAGAGACTGCACGATCGATGTGATCGTCACTGACCACGCTCCTCATCACAGGGATGAAAAACTGAGAGAATTTGATATGGCGCCCTTCGGTATATCAGGACTCGATACGGCCTTGGGTTTAAGTTTGATGTTAGTCAAGAAAGGCATTCTTACACCGGTCCAGTTGGTCGAAAAGATGGCCTGGAATCCTGCAAAGATTTTAGGAATAGACCGGGGGACTTTCAGGCCCGGCTCCGATGCGGATGTGGTCATCGTGGATGAGAACAAGGAATTCAGGGTTGATCCCGAACGTTTTATCTCAAAAGGGAGAAACACTCCCTTCGCAGGGTGGCCTTTAGAAGGCATGCCTGTTTTCACGATATACAGGGGAAAACTTTATGAATGGTAAAGCTTTATTAGTACTCTCCGACGGGATGGTTTTTGAGGGCCATGGATTCGGCTTTGACGGCGAAACCATCGGAGAGATCGTATTCAACACGTCGATGACTGGATACCAGGAAATACTTACCGATCCTTCATATAAAGGCCAGATAGTTACCATGACATACCCCCAGATAGGCAATTACGGCATTAATGAGGAAGACATTGAATCTTTAAGTGGTCCTAAGGTAGAGGGATTTGTGGTTAAAGAACATATCGATTTCCCAAGTAACTGGAGATCTTCTCTGTCCCTTGGCCGATATCTCAAGGACAATAAAATAGTTTGCATAGAAGGTATTGATACGCGGGCTTTGACAAGACACCTGAGAGATTACGGGGCTCAGACGGGAATAATCTCTGCGATTGATCTTAATCCTGAAAGTCTTTTAGAAAAAGTCAGAAAACATCCCGGAATCTCTGCTTTTGATCTTGTCAAAGATGTGACAGCCAGAGAAAAATATATATGGAAAGAAGGCTGCTGGAAATGGTGTGTCGTTGAAAAAGGCAAAGCTGTACTAAAGGTGGTGGTTTATGATTTTGGTGTTAAATTCAACATCTTAAGAAACCTTGTCGAAGCCGGCTTCGAAGTTACGGTTGTGCCTGCTCAGACACCCGCAGAAGCAGTGCTCGAAATGGAGCCCGATGGTATTATCCTGAGCAACGGGCCGGGAGATCCCGAGACCGTAACGTATGGCATCGAAAACGCAAATAAGCTTATGGGGAAGAAGCCGATCTTCGGCATCTGTCTCGGCCATCAGATACTCGGTCTCGCAATGGGCGGGAGGACATATAAACTGAAATTCGGACATCACGGCGGCAATCATCCCGTAAAGGACTTATCTACGGGCAGGATAGAAATAACCTCACAGAACCATAACTACTGCGTAGATATCGAAAGTGTCAAAGGCAAGGCTGTGTTGACCCATAAGAATCTCTATGATGGGACGGAAGAAGGCATGCGGCATGTTGAATATCCCGTATTCTCTGTCCAGCACCATCCTGAAGCCGGCCCTGGTCCTAACGATTCTGCCCACCTGTTCAAAAGATTCAGAGAATTGATAGAGAGCTATAAATAAATGGATTTAGATTTTCAGGACATATTTAAGGAGCTTAATAAACTGCAAATTGATTACCTTGTTGTGGGAGGACTTGCGGTCAACTTTCATGGTGTTCCGAGAATGACTTACGATATTGATTTTATGATATTACTCGAAGAAAAAAATGTCGGTAAGTTAGTTTCAAAGCTTACCGCTTGGGGGTACCGTCCGAAAGCTCCCATTAATCCGATGGAACTTGCCGATGAGGCAAAGAGAAACTCCTGGATAAAAGAAAAAGGAATGAAGGCAGTAAACTTTTTCAGTGAGACATCGCCTATAGGAGAAATTGATATCGTTTTTGATTCACCGATTCCGTATAGCGAATTAAAAAGCAGAGCAGTTATGATTGAGATTGAAGGAGAAAGAATCCCGACTGTCTCAATCCATGACCTTATAAAGCTTAAGCAGAAGGCAGGGCGGAAACAAGATATTGCGGATATGGAATATCTTAAAATAATTTTGGAGAAATAATGGAAAATCAGAGAAAAGGATTTAGTTATACGGTGAGCAAAGAACAATTGGATGACTACCGTAAATGGCCTATAGAACGCCGGCTGAAGTGGCTTTATTTTGCCAACAAGATGAGAAACTCCCTCCCGCGAAAGACTATTGAGATTCAGGAATTGTTTCGTAATGGAAAGATATAGATTATGCCGAAAAGAACTGATATCAGGAAAATCCTTCTTATAGGCTCCGGTCCGATCATCATAGGCCAGGCGTGCGAGTTTGATTATTCAGGCACACAGGCGTGCAAGGCTCTGAGGGAAGAAGGGTACAAGGTTGTTCTTGTAAATTCTAATCCTGCAACGATTATGACGGATCCCGAGACGGCTGATGTGACTTATATAGAGCCATTAACCGCGGACATTCTTGAGATGATCATAGAAAAAGAAAAGCCCGATGCCATTCTGCCGACGATGGGCGGTCAGACCGCATTAAACCTGGCTGTTGAACTCGCCGAGAAAGGGGTCCTGGATAAATTTGGAATAGAGCTCATTGGCGCAAAACTCCATGCAATAAAAAAGGCGGAGGACCGGGAGCTCTTTAAGGAAGCCATGAAAAAGATAGGACTCGAGGTCCCTAAATCCTCACATGTGAGTTCACTGAAAGAAGGACTGGAGGCAATTGATGAAATCGGATTTCCGGCGATACTCAGACCATCGTTCACTCTCGGCGGCACCGGCGGAGGCATAGCATACAATTTAGAGGAATATCAAGAATTGCTCGAACACGGCCTCAAACTCAGCCCGGTCAGGCAGGTGCTTGTCGAGGAATCCGCCATCGGGTGGAAGGAGTATGAGCTTGAGGTTATGCGCGATGGGAAAGACAATGTCGTTATCATCTGCTCCATAGAAAACTTTGACCCTATGGGGGTCCATACGGGTGACTCGATTACTGTTGCTCCTGCCCAGACCTTAAGCGATAAAGAATATCAAAGGATGCGTGACGCGTCTATCGCAATCATACGCGAGATAGGCGTTGATACGGGCGGCTCGAATATCCAGTTTGCCCTGAATCAGAATAACGGTAAAATGGTGGTAATCGAAATGAACCCGAGGGTATCAAGGAGTTCGGCCCTTGCTTCAAAGGCAACGGGATTTCCTATAGCAAAGATCGCAGCAAAGCTTGCAATCGGCCTGAGTCTGGATGAGATTCCCAATGACATCACGAGAGAGACCCCCGCATCGTTTGAACCGACCATTGATTATGTTGTGACTAAGTTCCCGAGGTTTGCATTTGAAAAATTTCCCGAAGCAGACCCGACATTGACTACACAGATGAAGTCTGTTGGAGAAGTGATGTCGATAGGAAGGACCTTTAAGGAATCCCTGCAGAAGGCGATCAGGAGCCTTGAGATCGGCACTCGCGGGCTTGAGGATGTCGATGCCGATATGACTCTGACCAAATCAAAACTGAAGACCCCGAATGCCGAAAGGATATGGTATATAGCCCATGCGATGCGGGAAGGGATGAGCATTCAGGATATATACGAAATGACATGGATAGACCCCTGGTTTTTGCATAATATCAAACAGATCGTTGATATGGAAGAAAAGATAAAATCGATAAGTTCGAAGTTCAAAGTTCAAAGTTTAAATCCTGAGATGATAGAGATGCTGAAGGAGGCCAAGCAGGCCGGGTTTTCCGACAGGCGGATCGGACAATTACTTGGCGTGCAGGAAGCAGATATACGGCATATAAGGCAAAGGAATAATATCCGCGCAGTTTATAAAATGGTAGACACCTGCGCAGCTGAGTTTGTAGCATACACTCCATATCTTTATTCGACCTATGAAGTGCCATTTTATAAAGTTGAAGGTGAAAAGTTAAAAGTGAAAAGTGAAAGTCAGACCCCCCCGCAGCCCCCCCTTGGTAAGGGGGGGATTGAAGGAAAGGTCATAGAAAATGAGGCGAACCCGAGCAGCAGAAAGAAGATTATCATACTCGGCTCAGGACCGAATAGAATCGGACAGGGTATCGAATTTGATTATTGCTGCGTGCACGCGGTATTTGCGCTTAAGGAACTCGGCTTCGAAACTATAATGGTAAATTGTAATCCCGAGACTGTCAGTACAGATTATGATACAGCCGACAGGCTCTACTTTGAGCCGTTGACCATAGAGGATGTATTGAATATCATCGAGACAGAGAAACCGGAAGGAGTCATCGTCCAGTTCGGCGGACAGACACCTTTGAAACTTGCCGTGCCTCTCGAGAAGGAAGGTGTGAGGATTCTCGGCACATCTCCCGATTCTATAGACCGCGCCGAGGACCGTAAACGGTTCAAAGAGTTGCTGCATAAACTCGATCTCATGCAAGCTGAAAGCGATACGGCCATGTCTGTTGAAGAAGCGCTGTCAGCTGCGGAGAAGATTGGGTTTCCCGTTATGGTGAGACCGTCTTACGTGCTCGGCGGCAGGGCCATGGAGATAGTCTACGATGAAAAATCATTGAAGGATTATATGAAGCGCGCGGTTAAAGCTTCGCCGGAACATCCGGTTCTTGTGGACAAGTATCTGGAGGACGCGATTGAGGTTGATGTTGATGCACTTTCTGATGGGACAGACGTGATCATCGGCGGGGTAATGGAGCATATCGAGGAAGCGGGCATTCATTCAGGGGATTCTGCTTGTTCGCTGCCTCCCCATTCGCTGAGTCCCGAGATCGTTGAAGAGATAAAAAAGCAGGCAAAGGCGCTTGCAAAGGAGCTTGATGTCATCGGTTTGATGAATGTCCAATTTGCTGTTAAGAACCAGGACATCTATATACTGGAGGTAAACCCCAGGGCTTCGAGGACCGTGCCCTTTGTGGGGAAGGCCACCGGAGTCCCATTGGCAAAGATAGCAGCAAAACTTATGGCAGGAAAGACATTGCGGGAACTCGGGCTTACATCAGAAAAGCATATAAAACATATTGCAGTTAAAGAGGCGGTCTTCCCGTTTGATAGATTCCACGGAGTCGACGCGATACTCGGTCCTGAAATGAAATCAACCGGAGAAGTTATGGGAATAGACGAGGACTTCGGGCTTGCTTTTGGAAAGTCCCAGGCATCAAGCGGCAACAGAATTCCTTTGGCAGGAAAGATATTCATCAGTCTGAAAGATAAAGATAAACCGGCTTCTATCCCGATAGTTCAAAAACTTCTTGAACTCGGCCTTTCAGTCATTGCAACCAGAGGCACAGCAAAGTATCTGAAAGACCGCGGCCTTGAGGTTGAGATTATTAATAAGGTGACGGAAGGAAGGCCGCATGTTGTTGATTTAATCAAAAATAAAGGTATCCATTTTGTAATCAATACAGTTACCGGCGCGCAGGCCCAAAAAGACTCATTTTCAATCCGGCAAAGTGCCATTCAGTACAGGGTTCCGTTTACGACTACGATATCCGGTGCGAGCGCCGTGGTGAATGCAATAGAAAAGCTCAAGAAGGAACATATCCATATAAAATCGATACAGGAATATCATAAAGGCAGCTAACGTGAAATTATGTAAAAATTGTGTTAGTATGAAAAGTTAGCCTTAGCTGCCGGCAGGCTATCAAATATGAATTATTGCGAGTAATCAGGGGGTAAGTATGCTGGGGAAAAACTATTTCTTTACTTCAGAGTCTGTAACAGAGGGCCATCCGGATAAGATTGCTGATCAGATCTCGGATTCTGTGCTTGATGCAATAATTGCCAAAGATCCGGTTTCCAGAGTTGCCTGTGAGGCGCTCGTGACTACAGGGTTGGCATTTGTGGCAGGTGAAATCAGTACAAGTTGCTATGTTGAAATCCCCGACATTGTCAGGGAAACTATAAAAGATATCGGCTATACAAGGGCAAAATACGGGTTTGATTATGAGACGTGCGCGGTGATCACCTCCATTCACGCACAGTCCTCGGATATTGCCCTCGGGGTTGATATCGGCGGCGCCGGAGACCAGGGACTCATGTTCGGTTTTGCGTGCAATGAAACTGAAGAACTTATGCCGCTGCCGATCCTGCTTGCGCATAAGCTTGCCATGAGGCTGGCAGAACTCCGCAAGAAGGACATCCTCAGCTATCTAAGACCCGATGGCAAGACGCAGGTTACTGTTGAATATAAAGACGGCAAACCCTTAAGGGTAGACAGCGTTGTCGTTTCAACACAACACAGCCCGGATGTTACCCTGAAAGAGATAAAGGAAGACGTTATCGAGAAAGTAATAAAGCCCACGATTTCTCCCAAGCTCCTTGATGAGGAGCATATTAAATATTTTGTTAACCCGACAGGCCGTTTTGTGATCGGAGGTCCGATGGGCGATACGGGGCTTACGGGCAGAAAGATTATTGTCGACAGTTACGGCGGAGTCGGAAGTCACGGCGGGGGTTGTTTTTCAGGAAAAGACCCGTCAAAGGTCGATAGGTCAGGTTCTTATATGGCCCGGTATGTAGCAAAAAATGTTGTTGCATCAGGGATAGCCGACAAAGTACAAATTCAGCTCGCGTATGCAATTGGAGTTCCGGAGCCTGTATCTGTGCTCGCTGAGACATACGGAACCGGAAAGATACCTCAAAGGGAAATAGTGAAAATTATCAGGAAAAATTTCAATCTCACGCCGCAAGGCATGATCGATACCCTTAATCTCAGGAGGCCGATCTACAAAAAAACGGCTGCCTACGGTCATTTTGGAAGAAACGACCCTGATTTTACCTGGGAGAAAACAGACAAGGCAGAGATATTAAAGAAAGAGGCAGGACTGTAAAAACCAGGTCAAGGTTCAGGTTTAGGGTAAGATTTTTATTGACCTCAGCCTCAACCTTGACCTTTATCTAACTTACATTTGGAGGGATGATGAAATACGACATAAAGGACATTAATTTAGCTAAGAAGGGAAAGCTGCGTATAGAATGGGCCGCACAGGAAATGCCGGTGCTGCGAAGCATCTCTGAACGGTTCAGAAAAGAGAAACCGCTGAAAGGTTTCAGGCTGGCTGCGTGTCTCCATGTTACGACTGAGACGGCGAATCTTATGGAAACGCTGAAGGAGGGCGGCGCGGAAGTTGTGCTCTGTGCATCGAATCCTCTCAGCACGCAGGATGATGTAGCGGCTTCCCTTGTAAAGTTTTCGAATATCCCCGTTTTTGCAATAAAGGGTGAAGATAATAAGATCTATTACAGGCATATCAATGACACCCTTTCATTCAAGCCCCATATGACAATGGACGACGGGGCAGATCTCGTCTCAACACTCCATAAGACGAAAAAGGATCTGCTTGCCGGTATCATAGGCGGCACTGAAGAGACTACTACCGGGGTAATACGCCTCAGGGCAATGGCTGAAAAAGGTGTTTTGAAATATCCTATTATTGCTGTAAATGATGCATACACAAAATATTTGTTCGATAACCGGTACGGCACCGGACAGAGCACCATTGACGGGATAATGAGAGCTACAAACCGGCTGATTGCAGGCTCTGTTTTCGTCGTCTCCGGTTACGGCTGGTGCGGCAAAGGCATTGCGATGAGGGCAAAGGGCCTGGGCGCAAAGGTTATCGTCACAGAAGTGAACCCGCTGAGAGCTCTTGAAGCAACTATGGACGGCTTCGAAGTAATGACTATTAAGGAGGCATCAAAGATAGGGAATATCTTTGTTACGGCGACCGGAGACATTAATGTTATTTCGAAGGAATGTTTTTCCGTGATGAAAGACGGCGCGATACTCTCAAATTCCGGCCACTTTAATGTGGAGCTAGCCATAGATGATCTTAAAAAGATGTCAAAGTCCCGAAGGATGATCAGAGATTTTGTTGAGGAGTTCACTCTTAAGAACGGCAGGAGGATATATCTCCTCGGGGAAGGAAGACTTATTAATTTGGCTGCCGCTGAAGGGCATCCGTCCGCTGTTATGGATATGAGCTTTGCAAATCAGGCCTTATGCGCGGAATATATGGCAAAGAATTTCAAGAAACTTCAGAAGAAAGTCTATAGTGTTCCTGAAAAAATAGACAGGGATATAGCGTTTCTTAAACTAAAAGCTATGGGAACAAAAATTGACACATTGACTGCGGAGCAGAAAAAATATTTGGAAAGCTGGGAGATGGGCACATAAACCCGATAATACAAATATTGCTCAACAACATCTGTATTATCTTATTGTATTTTGGAGTAATGTGAAGGGCAAGATAGTCTCTATCAACATTAGCGATAAAAAGGGTGTCAGGAAAAAACCAGTTAAGGGAGCAATACTAAAGACAGACTTTGGTATAGAAGGCGATGCGCATGCTTCTTCGAAATGGCACAGGCAGGTCAGCCTTCTGGCGCTTGAGAGTATCAAGAAGATGCAGGCAATGGGGCTTAAGGTTAACCCCGGTGATTTTGCAGAGAATATAACGACAGAGGGGATAGACCTCCTTCAACTTCCGGTGGGCACAAAAATGACGATAGGCAATATTATTGAGGTTGAAGTAAGTCAGATAGGCAAGGTCTGTCATACCCGTTGCGAGATATATCGCCAGGCGGGAGATTGTGTCATGCCGAAAGAGGGAATCTTCGTGAAAGTCTTAAGAGGTGGTACTATCAAAGAAGGAGATGAAATAGTAGTCGGAATGTAGCAGGCAGCAAACAGGTCCCCGGACTTTACTGTTGTCTACGTCTTCTGCCTACTGCCTGCTTAATGATTACTGTTGCAATATTGACTTTAAGCGATAAGGGGTCCAAAGGTGAGCGTAAAGATCTGAGCGGCCCGCTCATTCAAGAGATCTTGAAAGGCATAAATGCCGAGATTAAGCGCTATGAAATCCTGCCGGATGAAAAAGAAACCGTTAAAGAAAAGCTTATCCAATACAGCAATGAAGTTGACTTGATATTAACAACCGGCGGAACAGGGCTTTCGCCGAGAGACGTCACACCGGATGCAACTCTTGAAATAATCGATAGGCAGGTCCCCGGCATTGCGGAAGCGATGCGGATGGAAGGTCTCAAAAAGACAAACCGGGCGATGCTTTCACGGGCAGTGGCTGGCGTCAAAGGGAAGACGCTCATTATTAATCTTCCGGGAAGTCCAAAGGCAGTACAGGAAAACCTCACAGTTATTTTGGATGCCCTCCCGCATGCGATCGAAAAAATAAAGGGGGACCCAACTGAATGTGCGTCCGGGTAAAAAATTCGGACTTCCAAAGAGATTAATTGGTTGTTAAAATAATATCAACTAACCTTTCATTTTTACTTCCTGTAATTTGTATTAAAATATCTTTATGAAGGATATCTCATTCCCCTTAGCTTTTTTGGCCGGTATATTGTCGTTTCTCTCCCCCTGTGTCCTTCCTTTGGTGCCTTCTTATGTCTCTTTTATTACCGGGGTTTCCTTTAAAGACCTTACCGTCGGGTTGGACAAAAAAAGGGTCCGATACCTGACAATGACAAACTCCGCGGCTTTTATTGCCGGTTTTTCCACAATATTCATTACCCTCGGGATATCATCCTCGGCTATCGGAAAGTTTTTGTTTCAGTATATGGATTTAATCAGGATAATAGGCGGGATACTCGTCATCATCTTCGGTCTTTTTATATCCGGTTTTCTGAAACTCGATTTCCTCATGAAGGACAAGAAGATATATCTGAGCGGAAAGCCCGCCGGATACATCGGCACGTTCATTGTCGGTATGACATTCGCTGCCGGCTGGAGTCCATGCATAGGTCCGATCCTCGGAACGATCCTTGTCTACGCCGGCTCTAAGGGCTCTGCCCTGTACGGTTTTCAATTGCTCTCAGTCTATTCACTCGGTCTTGCAGTGCCTTTTTTTATCTCGGCACTTGCTATAAACGTCTTTTTAAGCTACTCACCGAAAATCGCAAAATCCATGCGGATAATCATGATAGTGAGCGGCCTTCTCCTCATTATTTTCGGTATCCTGCTCCTGACGGACCAGTTAAGAGCACTCGGCAGGCTTATGCCTAATGCAGGGATAAAGCTTTAGAAATCGATCCCCCTCTGCGGCTCTATGCCTTGTCTGTAGGCGTGTTTGATCTCTTTCGTTTCGGTAACTGTGTGGGCTTTGGCTATGATGTCCGGGGGGGCATCCCTTCCGGTAAGAACGAGATGCATGAGAGGCGGTTTGATTTCTATCAACTCTATTACCTGCTGCAAATCAACGAGTTTTAATTTGACTGCATTATTGATTTCGTCGAGGATTAGAATGTCGAAATTTCCTGAAAGCATTTTCTCCTTCGAAAGTTTAATAGCATCCTGGGCATTAGCACGATGTTCCTCGAAGGGGTAAGGGTTTCCCATTATTCCGCAGAAGCCCTTCCCTGTCAGATGGAACTCGACATTCGGGGACAGTCTTCTTATGCCGTCAATTTCTCCCGAGTACATATCCCCTTTCATAAACTCTATGATACAAATCTTCATATCATGCCCTACAGCCCTTAACGCGATGCCCAAAGCAGAAGTAGTCTTCCCCTTCCCGTGTCCGGTTATCACGACAATAAGACCGATTTTCTCTTTTGGTTCAAAAATCCGAAGTTTTAATTCTTCCATATCACGGCAGTCAGATATTTAAAAGTCTTTTATTTATCTCAATCGCCGCGACAGCGCCCTCGCCGGCGGCGATAATAGCCTGATCATGACCGGTATTCAGAGGCCCCACAATATAAAGCCCGTCTAAGGAGGACTCGAAGTTATGATTAACAATATATTTAAACCCCCGGCTGTCCTTTTTCAGGGGCAGTGCCCCGATAAAGTCATCGCTTAATTTAAAGCCGAAATCAGACATGACGACCTCGCATTCGATCCTTCTTCCGTCCTGAAGTTCCAACGCCTCGATTTTTTCATCTCCGATGATTTTACCCGGCCGTCCTTTAACGAGCGGGATGCCTTCTTCTTTCATTAATTCTTTATATTCTTCAGGCGGGTCATAAAAATAGACTATGAGAATAATATCTTTTGTGAACATTTCTTTCATCGCAAAGGCAAGACGCACGGTGCTTATTGAATTTCCGATGATTACCAGTTTTTTGCCGGTGGTTTTAAATCCATCACAGTCTGCGCATGTAAAGAAATATGTTCCCAGAAATTTATAAATGTTTTCTATAGGAGGGAGGTTATCGTAGCCGCCCGAAGAAACTATTGCAAATTTTGAAAAAAATTTATTCTTATCGGCTTCGACTTCAAAATGATCTTTTTTCAATACCTTATTGACTCGCGCCTTTTCGATTTGAACATTGAACCCAATTGCCTGTGACATTCCGGTTTCTATAATTTCCTTCCCTGAAATGACCTTCTGAGTAATAAAATTTTCGATCTGTCTGGCATGAGAAGTTCTCCCTCCACCCCTATCTATTAATAGCACATCCCTGTTGAACCTTCCCAAATATATGGAAGCCTGCAGGCCGCCGGGACCTGCGCCGATGATAATGCAATCATATATTTTTTCTTCAGTCATACAATAAAAGATTATAAATTTCTATTTAAGAATGAAGCTTGAGATTATTCTATTCAAGCATTATATCAAAGTTCAGCCTAAAAGCTTATAACATGAAAAATATATTGCCTTCGGGCATATTGCCTCTGCAGCATGGAAATATGCCTGATAAAAGGACAACTATATTTATTTTTTATTAATAGTATCAATGAGTTATAGCGCTGGTATCGCTCTTGCTTTTCAGTTAAGCGAGGAAGGTTTTTGGACATTATCACGGGGAGTGATATACTGAGAATTTATACAGAGTCTGAATTTTATTCGCGCGTAAATATTATTTTTTCACATAAAGGAGAATAGGCATGGAGCCCGGAATTTTTTCGCGGAAGATAAGTTTCTTAAAGGCCGGTTGGTGGCTAATACATTTTTTAGGTATTGCTGCTGTATATACTCTCGGTCATCTCCTCTGGAAGTAAAATGCTCAAATATTTTATGAGATATAAGCCGGGCTGGTGGATTCTGCATATTATCATGATAGGACTTACCTTCTACCTCGGGCATATAGCGAAATTTAATTTTTAGGGAGTAAGATGACGAAAAAGACACTTTTAACCGCACTTTTTTTACTGGCCGTAGCCGGTCTGTTACTGCACTACAGGATTCATAATTTTATGGTCCCCGACAAATTAAACCCCGGTACGTATGTTTTTGACGGTACACGATTTCTTTCATTTATTTTTCCTTTAGTGGATGTTTTTCTGGTCACTTTGCTTTTTACTTCGAGGAAGACCGCCGTCTATGGATATCTCCTGAACGGTATCCTGGTGATATACGGCACTGTATTTATGGCACATTTCAGCATTGCGGAGATATATGCAAAATCAATCCCGCCAAGTGCCTGGCTGCTGAAGTCGACTTTGCCCGATATAGGAATTGCCTGGGGAGATTTTTTTATCGGTAAGGCACTTTATGATCTTATTATAAAAGAATAGAAAGCCAAATTTTATGTCACAAGAGTTAAAGGAGATTGCAAAAAGATTTACCCCTGAACAGATAGAAGGGTGTATTACACAACAGATAGAGACCGGCGAGAATATATGCCTGACGGATGAGAATAGTGATAAGATTATCACCGAACTTTCAAAGGCCGGTGTCGTCAGAAGTTTGACGGAGGAGGGCATGAGTCTTGCCGATGCCTTGAGGGAGCTGGCAAGACGGATGAGACTTGTCCAGTCGGGTTTTAAGGAAATAGAGCAATGAATACAGGAGATTTTTATTCTTGTCAATGGGCATTCGATTAATGGCATCTTTAATATTAAGGAGGAAAAATTATGGCTTACGTAGCTAAGGACTATTCAAAACTGATCGGAATGGAGGGATTCAGTGAGACCCTTCTGAAGAACCACTTTACACTCTACCAGGGGTATGTGACAAATACCAATAAGGTATTGGATATTCTTGCCCAGATGCTTAAGGATGATAAAGCGGGGACACCTGAATTTGCAGAGCTGAAAAGGAGGCTCGGTTGGGAATTCAACGGGATGAGACTTCACGAATACTATTTTGAGAACCTAGGGGGCAAGTCTCCACTCGATAAGGGAGCGCGCATGGCAAAGATGATGGTGAAAGATTTTGGAAGTTATGACGCATGGGAGAAGGACTTTAAGGCGACAGGCGCGATGAGGGGGATAGGCTGGGTAGTCCTCTATCAGGACGTTATGGATGGCAGGCTGATGAATTTCTGGATAAACGAACACGATGTGTCACATCCATCGGGGTGTAATCCGCTGTTGATTATGGATGTGTTTGAGCACGCATTCATGATTGATTATGGGCTTAAGAGGGCGGATTATGTCGGCGCATTTTTTAAAAACATTAATTGGCGGGCAGTTGAGGCAAGGCTGAAATAAAGGAGGCGAAATATGCCGGTAATCGAGACTGAAGGATTAAAGATCGAGGTGGATGAAGAAGGATATCTTATTAATTTCGGTGACTGGAATGAAAAGGTTGCCTGTATTCTGGCAGACAAAGAAGGAATAAGCGAGAAATGCCCGCTTACAAAAGAAAAGTTGGAAATATTAAAGTTCATGAGAGATTACTACCAAAAGTTCGAGGCTGTTCCAATACCTTGGGGAGTATGCCTGAGGGTCCACCAGCCGAAGGATTGTGCATATGAGGAGTTTCCGGACCCCACCATAGCCTGGAAAATTGCAGGACTACCGCAGCCGTCAAGGCATGTGATTTCGAGTCTGAAAGGATGGGGAGGTGTATCTTAAAATTTTGCAAATGTTCAAATAGATTGAGGTAATGTTATATGAAAGCATTAATTATCAGCGCGGATAATTTTAAAGATACTGAACTCCTCTATCCATATTACCGATTAAAGGAGGAAGGAGTTCAGATAGATATTGCTTCCATTAAGAAAGACCCTATAAAAGGGATGCACGGTTACAGTGTGGAAATAAATAAAATCCTCAAGGAAATTAATCCCGATGATTATGATATCCTGATTCTCCCCGGCGGGAAAGCCCCGGAAACCGTGAGAAAAGATAAAGATGCCATTTCGATAGTTAAAGATTTTTTCCTGAAGAATAAGCCTGTTTCGGCCATATGCCACGGACCTCAGACGCTGATAACCGCCGGGTTGCTCAAAGAAAGGCATGCGACTTGCTATCGGTCTGTAGCTCAGGAAATGAAAGAAGCAGGCGCTCTTTATGAAGATAAAGAGGTGATTGTTGACGGCAATCTCATTACATCAAGGCAGCCTTCCGATTTGCCTGTTTTCATGAAGGAGACGATAAAGACGATTAGAAAAAAGTAGCCGGGTTTATTATTAACCCTTTCTTTGTTATGAATAGACTATCCACTGAGAAATCTCCCTACCTCAGGCATGCGGCCAACCAGAAGATTGAATGGTATCCATGGTGTGCTGAAGCATTCGAGACGGCGAAACAGAAGAATAAGCCCGTGTTTCTAAGCTCCGGCGCTGTTTGGTGCCATTGGTGCCATGTGATGGCAAAGGAGTGTTTTGAAAGCGAGGAGATAATAAAGTTCCTTAACGAACATTTTATAAATATAAAACTCGACAGGGATGAAAGACCTGATATCGACAGGAGATACCAGCGGGCAGTATCCGTTATGGGGTTTGGTGGCGGCTGGCCCCTCAGCGTTTTCTTGACACCGGACAAGGAACCATTCTTTGGCGGTACATATTTCCCGCTTGAAGATAGTTTAGGCAGGCCCGGTTTTCAAAGGGTCTTAAAAGCTGTAACTGATTTTTATATTTCGAAGAAAGAAGATATTTTTGAATACAGCCGTAAGATTATGGGTTCAATAAAACAGGGTCTTTTGCCGGATGAAGAAATAAAGGAATCTTTAATTGGAGAAGCGGTAACAGATATCCTTTCACATTTTGACCCGCAGAATGGCGGGTTCGGCGCTTCTCCCAAGTTCCCGGCGCCCGGAGCATTGGAACTGTTGACAAACAAATTTTTTTTTACAAAAAAAGAATCCATCGGATTCGCGGTAAAAAAGACGCTGGAGTCAATGGCAAAAGGCGGATTCCATGATCAAATCGGCGGCGGCTTTCACAGGTATTCTGTTGATGAAGCATGGAGCGTCCCGCATTTTGAGAAGATGGCGGATGATAACGCATGGCATTTAAGAAATTATATCAACGCATATGCTGTCTTCGGGCTTGAATACTTCAAAGAGGTCGCTGAAGGCATAATCAATTTTATTGGTGATGTGTTTTCCGATCCCTTCGGCGGTTTTTATTCAAGCCAGGATGCTGATGTTTCGCCTGATGATGAAGGAGGATATTTTACGTGGACAGATGCGGATTTTGAAAAGGTTTTAACTGACGAAGAATTCAGAGTTTTGTCACTTCACCTCCTCGGCGAGAAGGGCGCAATGCACCATGACAGATCAAAAAAAGTATTGTTTATTTCACTGGGCGCAGAAGAAATTGCAGAAAAGACAGGGATGAACAGACAGATAGTTTTGCAAATAATAAACCGGGGGAAGAAAAAGCTGCTGGAAGGAAGAAATAAAAGAGAAGCGCCTTTTATCGACAGGACATTATACACATCCGTGAATGGAATGCTGATTTCAGCCTATTTAAAGGCTTTCAGGGTCTTAAAGTATGGGGGTTTGAAAGCCTTTTCCCTTAAAAGTCTCAACAGAATAATGACAAGCCATTTTATCGATAATGAGCTTTTACATACTGAAGGTATAAAGGCGTTACTGGATGACTACATGAATTTAATTGACGCCTTGAGCGCTGCATATGAGGCAACCGGGGACTTGAAATATCTTCATCAGGCAGACAATTTCATGGAGGTATGCATCGACAAATTCTGGGATAACACCGGAGGAGGTTTTTTTGATACGGACGGAGAAGTGCTTGGAATAAGGTTTAAGAACATTGAAGACATTCCGCACCCGTCGGCAAATTCACTCGGCATTATGCTTTTACTGAAACTCCATTTCATGACCGGAAAGGAAAAATATCATGATTGCGCAGAGAAGGCATTAAAGGTTTTTTCATCTACCGCAAAAGACATGGGTATTCATTCAGGATATTATTTTTGCGCGGCGGACGCATATTTTAATATGGTTCAACTCACATGCCAAACTTCTCCTTCAAGCGGTCTTGCTGAAACTGCCCTGTCATTATTTCGTCCTTACGTGAGTATTATTTATGGAGAAGACAAAGGCATTGTGATTCCATGTATGAAGGATGTATGCTATGCCCCCATTAATAGCCCTGGCGAATTGGAGGATTTTCTGCGTACTCATTAGAAGAAAAGTTTACCCTTAATATCTTCTCTCGAATTTCTCGCCTTCGCAGACTTCCCTTATCTGGTCCTTAATGAGGTTCCCGTCTTCATAAAACCTCCTGCAAAGTTGTTTTTATTTTTTTTGAGGCATCAGCTTACAAGGCAAGCCATAAGCAAAAATCAGTAATGAATATCTTCATATATTTTTGTCAAAAATATCAATAACCCGACACCGAAAAACGGATTATAACTATCTATGACAAAGGCGGGATTGGTGGTATTATTAAATATGTTAACATTAATAGCCTTATGGCGATACCATTTAACAGATCAAAAAAGGGTATAACTTTAAAAGTGAGGGTAGGCCCGAGGTCTTCACGGAAGGGGATATCGGGAACCGTCGGGGATGCCCTTAAGATTAGAGTCAATTCTCCGCCGGTTGGAGGCGCTGCCAATGAAGAACTCATAGAGATTCTTTCAGAGGAATTTCACGTAAGGAAAAGCGCTGTTAAGATCATCAAGGGACACTCTGCAAAAGATAAAGTAGTAGAGATTGAGGGAATAGACTCAATCTCTTAGCAGAACGGCAGCAGTTTATTCGAAAGGAGAAGCATTAATGCTTGATGCAAGGTTTGTCAGAGAGAATATTGATGCTGTAAAAAAATATCTTGGGCACAGAAACTATACGCTCCGGCTTGATGAGTTTTTGGCTTTGGAAGAGCAAAGAAGATTAGTCCTCAAAGAATCGGAAGAACTCAGAAACAAAAGAAACATTGTTTCAGAAGAAGTAGGAAACCTGAAAAAGGATAAACAGGATGCATCAAAGCTCATCGGGGAAATGAAAGGCGTATCAGACAATATCAAAGAGCTTGACGAGAAAATTAAAGTGTTAGAGGATAATACGAACGAATTCCTTTTGAATATTCCCAATGTACCACACGAATCGGTTCCCATCGGAAAAGATGAGACAGAGAATGTAGAGATAAAAAGGTGGGGTGAACCGCGACAATTTGATTTCGAGCCGTTAAACCACTGGGACATCGGTGAGATGCATGATATTATTGATTTTGAGAGGGCGACGAAGATAGCCGGGGCGAGGTTTTCTCTGACAAAGGGGCTGGGCGCAAGGCTCGAAAGGGCATTAATGAATTTTATGCTGGACCTGAATACGTCTAAGGGATATAAAGAAGTGTTCCCTCCCATTCTTGTAAACAGGGATAGTATGAGGGGAACCGGACAATTGCCGAAATTTGAGATGGAGCTTTTCAGGATTAATGACCCAGAGTTTTATCTTATACCGACTGCCGAAGTGCCGGTAACAAATATCCACAGGAATGAAATTCTGGGCGAAAAGGACCTCCCAATTTATTATACGGCTTATACTCCATGTTTCAGACGCGAAGCAGGCTCGTATGGGAAAGACGTGCGGGGTCTTATCAGGCAGCATCAGTTCAATAAAGTAGAGCTTGTTAAGTTCGTAAAACCCGAAGATTCTTTCCTTGAACTCGAAACTTTAACAAAAGATGCCGGGGATATCTTGGAAAAGTTAGGGCTTGCATACAGAGTTGTTGCGCTCTGTACAGGAGATTTGGGATTCTCTGCTTCAAAGACATATGATCTTGAGGTGTGGCTTCCGGGACAGCAAAAATACAGAGAGATATCTTCCTGCTCAAATTTTATAGACTTCCAGGCGAGGCGCGCTAACATAAGGTTCAAACGGGAAGGCAAGAAAGGGACAGAGTTTGTACATACACTCAACGGCTCAGGCCTTGCGATAGGTCGTGCATTGGTGGCGATTCTTGAAAACTACCAGCAGAAGGACGGAAGCGTCGTTGTTCCGGAGGTCCTAAGACCTTATATGGGCATAGAAGTGATAAAATGAGACCCGTGTATATTGTTGCTCTTGAATCTGCGTAATAATATGACCATTCGTGAACAGACAGAAGAAATAGAGCGAAAAATCCTTCATCCGAAGGCATGCCTGAGTTCGGAGAGTAAAGGCAGATTAAGGCCGGAAAAAGAAGGTGAGATAAGGACATGCTTCCAGAGGGACAGGGACAGGATTATCCATTCAAAGGCATTTAGGAGGCTGAAACACAAAACCCAGGTTTTCTTTGCGCCAAAAGGGGACCATTACAGGACACGTCTTACCCATGTGCTTGAGGTGGCGCAAATTGCGAGGACTATAGCAAGGGCTTTGAGGCTGAATGAAGACCTAACAGAAGCCATAGCTTTGGGGCATGACTTAGGTCATACTCCTTTCGGCCATGCAGGCGAGGCTATCCTGAGAGAGATACACCCGGGAGGATTTGATCATTATAAGCAGAGTCTCAGAGTCATTGATATCCTTGAAAAAGGCGGTAAAGGATTAAACCTTACTCATGAGGTAAGGGATGGGGTGTTTAAACATTCGAAAGGCAAGGGCAGAATAATACCGGAGGCGAAGGCCGACAGGGCAGGCACACTTGAGGGTCAGGTAGTTCGTGTCTCGGACATCATTGCCTACGTTAACCATGATCTTGATGACGCACTGAGGGCCGGCGTGATCAAAAAGACGGACATTCCTAAAAAGATTCTTAAAATCCTGGGTGAGACCCATTCAAAAAGGATAGACAGAATGGTAAAAGACCTTATATATACCTCTGTCAATTCAGAACTTGAAGGTCTTTCTATGGGGGATGATATATCATACGCAACTTATATGCTCAGGGATTTCCTCTTTGAATGTGTGTATGAAAGCGAAAAGATATTAAAAGAATTTAAAAAGGCCAAAAAAATCCTTCACGATTTATATTCTTATTACCTCGAACATCTGGAAGAAGTGTTTATCGAAATACCTGAAGAAGAAGAATTCAATAAGCATCGTAAAGTCTGTGACTTCATCGCCGGAATGACAGACAGTTTTGCCCTTATGACATATGAGATGCTTTTCCTGCCGCAGCAGTGGACCGTCTTTTAAACATCATGATATTATAATCCTATGCTTTAATTTCGATCGGAAAAAATTGCACAATTTAAGCAATTTAAGCATAATTTAAGCGAGGAATTATTAATAAAATGTCGTAAATGTATGATAATATAAAGCGATGATGGAGTTCGGTTCCAAACTTAGAAGACTTATGAAATCGAGGGGCATAAAAGCCATAACACTTGCTCAGAGAATGGGCGTTAGTTGTGCTTACGTTAGTCAGTTGATAACCGGAATAAGAAGACCTGGACGAGAAACTTTATTGAAATTATCGAAAGCTTTAGAAGTTCCAGTTGAGACTCTCCTGATGATTGAGTCGGGTGTTTCTGAAAAGATGCTAATATCGAGGAAGATCCCGGTTTTAGATGAGTCCAAAATTGACGCATGGGTAGAAAGTATAGATTTAGATTATCCCGCGTTGGTAGCTAACACTTTCGAATATGCTACTACAGACGACCCCAATGCGTTTTATGTAACACCCAAAGGCTTACTATCTTGTTGTGGATTGGAGACATGTGATCTCATTCTGGTTGAGCCGAATAAAAAAGTTAATGGTGGCGACACGGTTTTAGTCCATCTGCATGAAGGATTTTCAATAAGGAAGATTATTTTTAAAGATACAATGATTATTCTGATGGACGAAAAACAGGAACCGATTATTTCAGCAAAAGAAAATGTCAGCGAGGCCCTTAAATTTTTCAGGGTCAGCCAGTGCCTTAAACGACTGTAAAATTCCCCTCATTTTTTTCTTCAAATTAATTCTTATAGGTACAATAAATTTTTCTAATTAGCGCCCGCTTATTTTTTGTTGCCAACCTAAATTAGCCTTTGCTAATATATTTAGAGCTGCCAAAGGACAATTTGCACAAAGAAACAGAGCGCGTGCTGTTTTAACATAAAATTCGGGCTCCCCCCTTATTAGTGTCGGAAGTTTCACTTCTGCCACTAACTTTTTGTTGCAGGTTTTTTTAAACAGCAGAGAAAAGAGGTTACGTTCTCAATTAAAGATATTACAGGATTCAGTGCCTGAAGGCTGTTTTGATTTGTACAAGTGATTAATCCTTCTCGGCGACCTTTCCGATACTTACGATCTTGTCGTCACCTTCTACATCCATGAGCTTTACTCCCTGCGTGTTCCTTCCGTGGAGGGAGATATTGCCTGCGAGTGTCCTTATGAGTTTTCCGGAACTGGTTATCATGACGACCTCATCCTCATCTCTTACCTGCATGAGTCCGACAGCCTTACCGCCCTTCTCTGTTATCTTTATCGAAATGACGCCTTTACCTCCACGGCCCTGAACAGGGTAATCCGATATGTTCGAGCGTTTTCCGAGGCCTTTCTCCGTAACTGTAAGGAGGACGGTCCTTTCCTCTGCCACCTCGGCAGAGACCATTTCGTCTCCTTTCATAAGCCGGATGCCTCTGACTCCCATTGCGGTCCGCCCCGTCTCACGCACTTCTTCCTCATTGAATCTTATGGAAAGGCCATTTCTTGTGCCGATAATAAGATCGCTTTTGCCACCGGTCTTTTTCACGGCGATGAGTTCATCGCCTTCTTCGAGAGTTATGGCGATGATACCTTTGCCCCGGGGATTGCTGTATTTTTCTAAAGCGGTCTTTTTGACCGTGCCGTTTTTTGTAAACACTACGAGATAGCCGTCCTTGAAATCACGGACAGGCAGTGCCGTCGTGATCCTTTCCCCTTCCGTGAGAGCCAGCACATTTACCAAGGCCTTGCCCTTAGCAGCCCTGCCGGCCTCCGGTATCTGGTAAATCTTCAGCCAATAGAGCCGGCCGAGATTGGAAAAGAAAAGCATGTAATCATGAGTAGCGCCTATGAATAGTTCCCTTACAAAATCCTCTTCTTTCGTTTCCATTCCAATAGAACCTTTGCCGCCTCGGCGCTGGCTCCTGTATGCACTCAAGGGGTTTCTTTTTATATATCCCTGATGGGACAATGTGATGACCATCTCTTCGTCCGTAATCAGGTCTTCGATAGTTATCTCCTTAGTCTCCGCAGTGATCTCGGTTTTTCTATCGTCCGCATACTTGTTCCTGATCTCAAGGAGTTCATCTTTAATGATCTGTGAAACAAGAGCATCGTTTTCGAGTATCGCCCGTAGCCTTTCTATCTCTTTTAACGTCTCCGAATATTCCCGCACGATCTTTTCCCTCTCCAGCCCGGTCAGTCTCTGGAGTCTCATATCCAGGATCGCTTGCGCCTGTATTTCCGACAACGGATACCCGCTCATTAAGCCTACCCTCGCCTCTTCAGGGTTTCTTGATCTTCTAATGAGTGCTATTATTTCGTCGAGATAATCGAGTGCGATCTTCAAACCTTCCAGAATATGCGCACGCTCTTCGGCCTTTTTTAGTTCAAAGCGGGTCCTCCTGAGGACCACATCCCTTCTGTGCTGCAAAAAGTATTTCAGGAGCTCTTTGAGCTTCAATACACGGGGCTGGCCGTTTACGAGGGCGAGCATAATGATCCCGAAGGTCGTTTCCATCTGAGTGTGTTTATAGAGGTTGTTCAGGATGACCTGTGCAATCTCACCTCTCTTGAGTTCCACTACAACCCTGATACCGTCCCTGTCCGATTCATCTCTCAGCTCGGATATGCCTTCAATAGTCTTTTCCCTCACGAGCTCCGCAATGTTCTTGATAAGCCGCGCTTTGTTCACTTGATAAGGCAGTTCGGTGATGATTATATTCTCGCCGCCCCTGTACTCACGCTCTATCCTCGCCTTTGCCCTGACTTTAATAAGACCCTTCCCTTCGTTGTAAGCTTGAACAATGCCGTCAGTGCCGTGGATGATACCGCCCGTAGGAAAATCAGGGCCTTTTATCAGGGACATCAGATCATTCAATGTGGTATTGGGGTTGTCAACCAGGAGCACAAGCCCGTCGATTATCTCTCCGAGATTATGTGGCGGAACATTGGTGGCCATGCCGACAGCAATTCCCGATGAGCCGTTTATGATGAGGTTCGGGACCCTCGAAGGAAGGACCAAAGGTTCCTCTGTTGTCTCATCAAAATTCGGGGTAAAGTCGACGGTGTTCTTATCTATGTCAGCGAGCAGTTCCTCCGCAATCGCTGCGAGCTTTGCTTCAGTGTACCTGTAGGCAGCGGCGGGGTCTCCGTCAACAGATCCGAAGTTGCCCTGGCCGTCGACGAGCGGATAACGCATATTGAAATCCTGGGCAAGCCTGACGAGCGCATCATAAACCGCCGAATCACCATGGGGGTGATATTTTTTTAAAACCTCACCAACGACACCAGCAGATTTGGAATATTTCTTATTGGGGAGAAGGCCCTCCCTGAACATCGCATATAAAATTCTTCTCTGAACTGGTTTAAGACCATCTCTTACCTCAGGGAGTGCCCTGCCGATGATTACGCTCATTGCGTAATCAAGATAGGAGCCCTTCATTTCTTCTTCTATACTTACCGGTACTTTTGCCATCAAATCTCCTTATAAAAAGAAAAACACTGTATATTTTACCATATTGCTTTTTCGAGCGGTTAAAAATATAATTAAGCTTATGCTATCGAAAGCCCTCAGCGCAAGTATCATAGGTATTGAAGCTCATCCTGTCGATGTTGAAGTGGACATAACTTCCAGGGGCCTTCCCCATTTCTCAATGGTAGGGCTGCCTGACGCAGCTGTCAAAGAGTCCAGAGACAGGGTCAGGGCGGCCCTCAAGAATATTGGTTTTCACTTCCCATTGAAACAAATTACAGTCAATCTCGCGCCGGGTGACCTGAAGAAAGAGGGCTCTTCCTTTGATCTCCCGATCGCAATCGGAATCGTAGCGGCTGAGGGAGTGATAGAAGCGGAGCTGATTGACGGATATTTATTCACTGGAGAGCTTTCTTTGGACGGGGGGATAAAGAATATAAGGGGCGCTCTGTCGATGGCGATGAAAACGAGAGAGTTGGGGTTAAAGGGGATTATTCTTCCGGAGGAGAACGCGCCTGAGGCCGCTGTAGTCAAAGGAGTGGCCGTCTTTGGCTTGAAGAGTCTTCCAGAGGTAATAGATTTTTTGAAAGAGCCGAAACTCTTTAAACCTTTTGATATAGATGTCCATAATGCAATGAAAGAAAACTCCATTTATGAGGACGACTTTGTTGATGTCAAAGGCCAGGAGCACGCAAAGAGAGCCTTTGAGGTTGCAGCTGCCGGGGGGCACAACATACTGATGATCGGCCCTCCCGGGTCCGGTAAAACTATGCTTGCCAGAAGGCTTCCGACAGTCCTTCCGGGGATGACCTTTGACGAGGCATTAGAGACAACAAGGATACACAGCGTTGCCGGGTTGCTCAAATACGGCCAATCTTTGCTTGCAGTGAGGGCTTTCCGCTGCCCGCATCATACAATCTCGGACGTGGCGCTCATAGGGGGAGGCCAGTTTCCGAAGCCCGGAGAGGTCAGTCTTGCTCATAACGGGGTCCTTTTCTTAGACGAGCTGCCGGAATTCAAGAGAAACGTCCTCGAGGTCTTAAGGCAGCCGCTCGAAAACGGTGAGGTGACAGTGTCGAGGGCAATCGCATCGATAACTTATCCCGCATCGTTCATGCTTGTGAGCGCTATGAACCCCTGTCCATGCGGATATTTTGGGGACATCCGCCATCAGTGCACGTGCAGCCCGGGACAAATACATCGGTACAGGCATAGGGTTTCAGGTCCGTTACTCGATAGAATTGATATTCATATAGAAGTGCCGTCGGTGCCGTATAAGGAATTATCGAATGAATACTCAGGCGAAAAATCAGAGGACATAAGGCAAAGAGTAGTCGCTGCGCGGGATATCCAGCTTGAACGTTTCAAGAATGACAGACGGGTCTATTCGAACGGGCAGATGAAGCCGAGGCATCTCAAGAAGTACTGTAATCCCAGCCCGGATGCACAAGCACTCCTGGACACGGCAATGCAAAAACTGGGACTTTCGGCCAGGGCCTATACGAGGATATTGAAATTGTCCAGAACTATCGCAGACCTCGAAGCCTCTGAAGATATCCTACCTCACCATGTCTCTGAAGCAATACAGTACAGGACACTCGACAGAGGGGTGTTTTAATAATACATTCAAGACCCTTTCCAGGCGGCTTAGATTTTTTCTGTGCTCAATATTGACATTCAGTATAGACTTGCGCAGTTTCTTAAGTTCTTCGCGGGACAAAGGCTTTGATATATCGTTCATATCTTTTCAGATTATTTTTTTAATCTCTTGGAAATATAAACGCGCAACGGGCATTGGCAGAAATATAATTTTCCAAAGAAGATTGAGAACTTGCAATCTAATGAATGCATTCCAAGCACACAAGAAAAGAGTCTAATCCGATATTCTTGGCCTTGCAAATATCTGTCAATCCGGATGTATAACATATACACCCCTTCGGGCATCTGAGTCCATCGATGATATCTTCTATCTTTTCTTGAACTTCTTTTTGCAAATGTATCATGTAAGCCGCAAGCGAACTCGAATATTTAAATTAACTACTATAATTATAATATATTTTGAATATATTGTTAATAAAAATATTTTTGGCTATGTTCTTTCCGTGCCTTGACAAACACCTTAACCCAAAAAATGCAGTTGACCTAAAATAATATCCCCAAAGAAATTCTCCTTTCGTATTAGAATCAATAGGTTTGACCGACCATCAACTCTAAACGAAAGGAGAATAGAAATATGCAGTCAAAATGTAGCACAAACATTGAAATAAATAAAGTGAGGATTGGATTTACGGAGAAGAAGCTGACTGCATATGGGGGCTTCAGTTTATTGGCGGCATTCTTTGAAAAGGTCAAATTGAGAGGGATATTGCAAGAGGTGATTCCGGTCCATGAGAGTTTGCCCAATGGAATGGGGATATACAGCAAGGTATTGGCGTACATACTTCTGATCTATGCGGGAGGCAGCAGGTTTTCTCATCTGCTTTATCTTGGCTGGCAGGAGATTTTCACTGATCTTTTTGCAGTGAAGAGGCTTCCTCTAGCCTCGACGACATTGGGCAGGCTTTTCAGGAAGATCAGGAAACTGAAGGATGTGGAAGAGATGTCGGAGGGGTTATGGGGATACTTGAAGAAATTGATTCCCTGGGAGGAGCTCAAAGAGGACTGGTTGACGTTTGATTCTACAGTCCTTGAGAGATACGGCAAACAGGAGGGGGCAAAGAGGGGATATAACCCGAAGAAGAAGGGCCGTGGTAGCCACAGCCCGCTTCTGGCATTTCTGAACAAGAGCAAATATGTGGTGCATCTGTGGAATCGTCCGGGCAATGTGATGTCATGGAATAATATCATTGGATTTTTCGAGTCCACATGGCAGAGGATCAGCGAGCATATTGATATTAAGGGTGTTATTGCGGACAGCGGATTTTATCTCAGGGAATTTATCGAGCTTTTGGAGCGGAGAAAATTAATCTATATCATAGCCGCTCGTCTGTACCATCCTTTGCAGAGAATGGTTTATGCACAACAAAATTGGCAGCAGATAGAGGATGGAATATGGATCACGGAGTTTCTTTTTCAGCATGCGGATTGGATAACCGACAGGAGATTCATTGCAGTTCGGCAGGATATAAAGAAGAGACCGCACGCGATGGGAAAGGAGCTGTCTCTCTTTGGAGATGAGTTTGATACAGGTAACTATCGTTATAGCGTATGGATAACCAATTCGCATGATCCTGCATATGAGGTATGGAAGCAGTGCAGGCCGAGGGCAAACGATGAAAACACTATCAAGGAACTGAAAGAGGATTTTGCGCTTGGTGGGTTCTCGATGAAGTATTTCTATTCAACAGAGGCGGCGATGCTTATCCGGGTATTCATCTACAATCTGTTTGTCCTGTTTCGACATCAGATACTGGGGCAGCAAGAAAAGATAGAACGCTTGAAGACCTTGCGGTATAAGTATTTTGTACTCCCCGCTCATTTGGGATGGGATGGCAGGAAGCCTGTATTGCGAATATCCGTCTTTACGCAGAAAGTACGATCAAAACTGTTATACCTCTTTAACCGCATAGGACAATACTTTCCGCCCGGTATCGGTATTTGCACTGCAGTTGGAAGATGACAATAAAATTCAAAAGGAGATGTGCCAAGAAACAGTGCAAAGATTAGCTTTGCTAACGCTAATTCCGATAATGCCTTGATGGGCTTGTATCTACAGGTATGTCTTTTCTATCTGCACTTTTCGGGTTAAATGGGAGTATAAATAAATTAAGAAGAGCGAGCTTACCAAAAGTGGTGGTCTTGCTACTCTCGAACTCAGCGAGAAGGTTGTAAAGTCGTTAGGACGTAAGTTGTAGACGTAAAAGTCTTAAGCTGTATGTCTCAGGATGCACAATCTGCTGAGAGATGAGAGTAAGCAAGTACCACTTTTTTTATTCAGTGCAGGCTACTCCCATATCAAAAACAAAAAACTCACGCTGCGAGAGTTGCAAACTGTTACAAACCTGAACCCGACTAAAACAAGACACTGCTCTGGAAAAGCTTGTCTATCAGATTCTTATGATAGGAGGGAGTGAATATTCCTTTTTGCTCCATCGCCTTATAGTATTCATCAACAGAAATACCCCTCTCGAATTCTTTCAGGGTTAACTCGTAGGTTTAATATGGCATAGCGAGAATTTCTGTGGAAAGGAATATGTAGACGGTTTTTTCGGGTTTGAGGCTGCCGACTCCTTCCTTATCTATCCTCTTAAGAAAATTGCCGAGATCAAGATAATCATGATCGTAAACTGAGATGAGATCGTGATTTAATTTCTGCTTTCCTGCATCAGAGAAGCTTCCCGGACCATATGATTTTCGCAGGACCTGGATTTTCCTGATACAGAGATCTGTCAGGTCCTCGATGAACGGGATTTTTTCTGTAAGAGATTTATTGATTATTGTTCTTTTGATAGTATCGAGCAAGTCCTTATGATCCATGGATTTGAAGAGATGAACACCTTTCATTATATAGATAGAAATAATCTCTTCTAAAATATCTATTGTCAGCACATCAAGACATTTGAACATAATATGAAATATCTCATGGAAGTATTTCTCAAGATCCTTTAAGACAAAGATCAGCGATTCGCATTTCAGGATCTCAGTTCCGGAGAGACTCCGGGGCATATAGACGCAAAGATTGTCAACGGGGAACCCAAGTTCATTAATGTTTCTCATGGATTTTATAAGGGTATCGAAATTTTTACGGTCCTCAATATAATCCTCCCAGTAGCGGCTTGCGATATCGGTGGAGAGATGATCATAGAAAATATTTACGTTTGCAAAATTCTCACGGAACAGATCGTGTTTCAACCGGAAAATACCCGCGATCTCCTTCTTCATCTCCTGATAGGTAACTGCCGTCTCATGATACCGGCTGAAAAAGACAGAGATGTTGACACCGTCTCCGAGATGTTTGTTGACAAGTCTGATGTTCTTCTTCATCTCTTTAATGGAATAATAGACGCTTCCGTTCTTTATGCTTTTTCTTCCCTCATCATCAATGACCTCGGGCGACACTTCGAAAACAGGCTTCATATCTCCCAATGAGACAAACAGTTCTTCATATAAATCCAGGAATTCTCCGTCAAGGAGTTCCCATGCGCCATAATTCAAATGGAATGTTTTTATCAAAGATTGTTCTTCTTTCATAGCATTGAAAAGCGTCTTTATATAGTCCTTGTCATTCTCATAGCACAGATAAATCCTTCTCGTAAAATCCTTAAGGCGCTTCAGGTCTGCAACAACAGCATCGACGGATCTGTTCACCGGGGTACCCCTCGCACTGTGCGACCTGAAAGCTGTACAGCTACCGCCGCAATAACGGCAGCTATGAGCGCATCCCCTGCCGATGAATATGGGGACCCCAAGTTTCTTATCTATTGCATCAAGATATAATTGATGGTCGTAAAGATAAGTTAATTCACTGAAAGAAATGTCAGAGAGAGTTTCCTGATCAATAAAATAATTCACCTCATTGGATCGGATACCGGATGCACTTCTATAAATCAAATTCGGAACATCAGGAGGTTCTACGCCCTTCAATAAAAGTTCAATTGGCTTTTCGGGATCGCCCTTTATAACAAAATCCAGAAACCGGCACTTTTCGAGCAGGTTCTCGCCAAAGTATCCGGCTGTGAATCCTCCGCTTAAGATTTTAATATCTTTATTGAAAGATTCAATCTGTTCACCAACCCGGAGGAAATCTTCTGCAGTCTCCTGCCAGTGAAGGATGACCCCGACATGTGTCGGTTGAAACAATTCCAGATAATGTTTTAAAATCTCACCTATTTCGGTTTCTTCGTAGACTGCCAGATTCACTATTTTTGCCGGGATATTTTTTTTGCTCAAGTAGTCACAAAGCCCGAAGCTCCCCATGGGGACATAAAAGAAATGTTCATTTGGACAGTTGATGATGAGAATTCTTGATTTCATAAGTCTAATGTTATGAGTTGTTGAACTGGCAATCCTACGCAGTATTATACCACCCGAGGGATACCCCTTAGAACCCTCGACGCAAATTTACTACAGTAATAAAAGGTGGAAATTGGAATCATAATTTCTGCTTTGTTTTTCACTAAAAATGTAGCAGTATTAACAAAAAGTTAAACGCATAGAAAGAAGAGAGAATTGCAATTACAAATTGATTTACCTGGGATAAAAGTACTTGACGATACTAAATTCAGGAACGGAAAGAAGAACAAACTACACCCTAATGACAGCATGTTTCATGATTGGTATCGTTTTGTTCTTTCTTTTCCCCCCCATTTAGTCCAGCATTACATACACAAATTCAATATCGATAAAAGCAAAGTAATACTGGACCCATTCTGCGGGACCGGAACGACCATAGTAGAGTCAAAGCTCAATAGAATACCTGCAATCGGCATTGAAGCAAATCCGTTTGCACATTTTGCAACCTCTGTAAAGACCGACTGGAGCATTAAGGGAGAAGAACTTGAGGCAATGGCTCATGAGGTTGCATCTGAAGCAGTAGAGGAACTCAAGTGCGAAGGCATTCATGAAGCTCCTATTCTTGGAGGTAATGTCTCGGAACTCAATCTGAACACGGTTGACACAGACGCACAAAAACTACTCATCACAAACTCCATAAGTCCCCTTCCATTGCATAAAACACTAAGACTGTTGAACATTCTTAAACGATACAAAGATCATCCATGCTTTAACCATGCGCTATTAGCGCTGGCAAATGCGCTGGTTTTTAAAATAAGCAACCTCAAATTTGGGCCGGAGGTTGGAGTTGGCAAACCGAAATTGGATTATCCGGTTATTAGCTCCTGGTTAGGGGAAATCGCTAAAATCGCGAGAGACGTTGCCTCGATCGAAGGAAACGCGTACTCGCCATGCAGAGCAATTTTGGGTGATTCTCGCCAAATCAGCAAATTGCTTGACCATAACAGTGTTGATGTTGTGATAACATCTCCGCCCTATCCAAATGAAAAGGACTATACCAGAACAACGAGGCTGGAATCAGTCATATTAGGATTCATAAATAATTTGGAGGAGCTGAGAAAATTCAAAAAGACCCTAATTCGTTCAAATACCCGTGGAATCTATAAAGACGATGAAGATGATAAATGGGGTGAAAACAACGAAAGCGTTTTAAGGCTCGCTGAAATGATCGAAAGAAAAAGAATTCAACTGGAAAAAACTTCCGGTTTCGAGAAACTCTACAGTCGGGTTACTGTTCAGTATTTCGGGGGAATGGCTAAACATTTTGCCGATCTGCGCCATGTCTTAAAGAAGGGTGCGCTTTTGGCTTACGTTGTAGGCGATCGGGCTTCTTATTTTAAGGTAATGATTCGCACCGGTAAACTGTTAGCAGAGATCGCTCAATCGTTGGGATATGAGTTGGCAGAAATCGAGTTGTTCCGCACGAGATTTGCTACTGCAACCTCATCTCAATTGAGAGAAGAGGTTGTTATCCTGCGTTGGCCTGGATAGGGAGGCTGATTGAAGAAGAACCGTGCAGAACCATCTAAGAACAACAGCACCCCAGATCGGCCAGGTGGAAACAGATGAAATTTATATCGGAATCGATAAGAGAGGAGCACACTACGTTCTCCCGGTTCAAGCTAAAGGCGGAACAGACAAGCTTGGAATTGTGCAATTTGAACAGGACTTGGCAGTCTGCCTCGCAAAATTTCCGAATCTGATATGTAAGTTAATTGCTGCACAATTCATGCGAGACAACATCATAGCTATTTTTGAACTGGAAGATTCCGAAGCCGGAATCGTCATAGTCTCAGAGAAGCACTATAGGCTTGTGCCGCCCGAGGAACTTTCCCCTGAAGATTTAAAGAAATACAGTCTGCGTTCTGCTGATTAAGTTCGGTAATACAGACAAATTAATGGTAAAAAAAAATGATTCAATTCTCGACCTGTTGGCCCTCTTTCCGTGGTGGGTTAGTGTTGCGTTATCTGGCAGTTCATATCTGATTCTGGAATACTTCATTCCCACAATTGAGTTTCAGCAAAAAGGGCCAGAAGACATGACATATATGCTTTTCAAAGGACTGGCTAACGCCGCGCTTAAGGTCGATCAGCATTTTTTAAAATGCTTTTCAAGACTTTTGGATGAAGGATATCTCCGGAATGGTAGGGTACCGTTACTCTCCTCCCAGATTTATTTTTATAAATTTTGGAGCTTTCACTTTGACGGCTAAGAAAGAACCCGGCTTTTTCTAAAGCCCTTATAATATCTGTGGGAGTTATTCGCGGGGCTTTTCACTCATACCGCAACTTCTAAGGAAGTTAGGCTCACTGATTCGGCTTGCGGTATTTCTTCACCGGATGCAATCCGATCTTCGATATGAAGACGTATAGCATCCCTGACGTTTTTTAAAACCTCTTCATAGGTATCACCCTGGGTATAACAGCCTTGAAGTTCAGGGCAAAAGGCAAAATATCCTTCTTCCTTTTTTTCTATCACTACCGAGAATCTATATCCAGCCATATTACAAACCTCTACAAATATCTATATTTATTCTATAGAAAACCGAGCATAAAAAGAAGCAACTCAAAAAATCGCTTGAGACATCTGTATAGACACTTGGTTAAAATCGTTCACTGAAGAATCCTGCAAGTCCTTGAAAAATATGGTACCCCCTGCAGGAATTGAACCTGCGACACCAGGTTTAGGAAATTCATCACGTAGAAATCAGTCTAATCCTTCCAAAAAGTCAAAGTAATTAACCGGTTGTAATTAAAAGAAAATCTCAATAGGGTTTGTTGATCCCTGTTGACGCATATCCGTGGAAATCAGCAGAAATTGATCTTCTATGGACACCTATATGGACACCCGATTGGTTAATGAAAAAATAGGACATGTTGCATGGAACAAATGCTATTGAGCCAAAGGAGCAGCCGGAAAGGGCAGTTTGCGAAGCTCTGCCCTCCGGCTGCCCTTTGCGTAGACCAGTTGAGCAATGTGAAGAACAAAAAAGAATTACACCATTAGAAGCAAAACCCGTTTGTTGGACTGATGCAAGGAAAGATTCACAAACAGTTATCGGCGCTGATGCAAGACCCAGGAAGCATGTTAGAAACAGAGAGGGATTAAAGTCACAAGCGCCGTGGTTACCAGGGAACAGATACTTTAAAGAGAAAAGTTTCTCTATAGCCCGATTGATTGGATACGAAAGTGCTTATAGACGGTGCCTTTTTATTCGTACAGTGCTATGTAACACTGTACGAAAGTCCCATATACGGGAATTTTCCCATGTTTGATACCTTGGGTTTTTACATTCGCATAACCGAGGCTGATTACAAGAAATTGCTCCGTCAAGGCACTATGACGGCACGTCAAAACATGAAAACAGATTTTTTGGAATTTTGCTATACGAACTTTAAAACATCTCACTCGTACGATTATCAAGTCCAGTGGCGCATTGATAACAAACATTATGAAACGTCTGATAAGGGCAAGGGTTGCATACAAGTAACTGGAGAGCCTTATTTAAGGCTTGAATTCTCAGCGCCAAAGATTTTACTTGGACATAACGTTGATTCTATAGATCAGGAATCAATGCTTGAAGCTTGTTTAATGGTCCAGAATATGTTTGAAGCAATGACCGGCGTTATTCTGCCAAGGCCCGGTGAATGGTTCCTATATCGAATGGATATCTGTGCTAACTATATTTTTAATTCTCTGTCTGAGGTTCCTGCCTATATTCGATATCTTCAGCGTCTTGATTATCCCCGTAGGCTTCCGTCACTTTACAAAGATAAGGGTTTGTATTTTGCATCGAGGCATAACACCTTAAAGATTTATGCAAAAGGGCCTGAGTTCAAGGCTCACGATTTGTGCCGCTTCTCTCAAAATAAAAATACCACTGACAATGCTTTGTCTCTTGACGGTAAGCTCCTGCAGAGAAGAGCAAACAATATTTTAAGGTTTGAGGTAGAATTAAAAAACCGATTGCGCTATTTGATAGCACAATGGGAATTTAAACATGAAACGCTTATACTAAAATTCAAGCATTGGCCTCAATTTTGCGATGCACTGGAAATAATTGACGGGTGCAAGGAAATGGAGATGGTTATGAAAAAGTTTTTGATAGGCGAAGAAACAAAGGTTATGAGGTCGGATGACGTAATGCAAAAACTGGAATCTATTTACGGTAGGCGTGCGGCGCGGAGTTATTTTGCTACTTATGTGCAGTTGGTTACTTTGGGGCAAGCTGAAGTAAAGAGACGGGTTCCTAAGACGACATATTACAATGCGTGCAAGGCGTTTAGAGATTGTAATATCTCAATTATTGTATCGGATGTAAAGATCGATGAAAACTTTAAGGAATCTACGGAGTCTGGTTTATTCGGTAGGGGTTTTCCTTCTGACTTTTCGTTAGAGATGTCGTCGAAGAATAAGTATTATCAGATACCGTTAAATGTAGCGGCTTAAAGGAACGGCGTTAGAGATATTTGTCGAGTTCACCTCCTATGGAACGATTAGTTTGGCTGGATATGTTGTTTCATTTTAAGATATCAGGATTGTGGTCTATAAAGTCTACAACATGTTTGATTGTACGGGCATAACCGATTCCAGGGCTGATATAGATGTCAAGAGTCTTAATCAGTTCTTGTATTGCCTCTAACGGATTTACTCCCATTATAGCGATATTACCGTGCTTCCGCATCTCAATGATGTAATCGCTGAGTTCTTTTAACCCTTTTGATATGCCACCTTCGCGATTTGTGATTATCCCAATAACTTCACCTTGTTCGTTCAACAGTGCTCCGCCTGAGTTTCCCTTGTTGACCGGCGCTTCAATGCAAATGATGCTTTGGTTGTCAGTGATTCCAGAGATCATTCCCTTGTGAGTAAGCATGGTAGGCGCATCAAGAGGATATCCACTGAAAACAATTTCCGATCCAACCGATGGAAGGGGCTTACCTCGAAGCAGGGGATTGGGAATAATTGAGGATTTTGGCTTATGCAGAAGCTTGAGTATTGCGAAATCTGCGGAAATGGGAACGAGTGATTGAGGTAATGGATCGACAAGCTTGATCGACCTCTCTGTTACCATCGGAGCAATGATCTGAGCAAGAATCACTTCTCCTGTTGCAAGAACAACAGAGATATCTGTCCCCAAAGTAATTTGGGCTTCTATTGGAGCCTTGCTCTTGTCAATATCCACTTTGCCGACCACGTGAAATGCTGTAATAACGTGCTCTGCATCGAGGAAAAAAGCAGTACCCGCTGAACTCAGTGAAGGCACGTTAACGCGGACTGCGTTTGCCCGCGATGAACTGATTGGTTGTGTTTCCGCGCATAACTCGCTCTGAATGAAAAGCAATAAAGGCAGAACAAGCAATAATTGTTGCCACATTTTCATGGTCAAATGACCTCCTGATTTATTTGAAAGTTTACGGCATAGCGTTTGGCTTATTAAAAGAACGAGAGACTATTTTTTGTTTCCTTCCAATTATCAAATACAAAACGGAACCGATAAAGGGTAAAAAGGTAATTGAAAGTAGCCATATTATTTTATTTGAGTTGGTAAATTCATTCCTGAGAATATCTACTAATGCCGAAAACCAGATGAGAAAAAGTGAAAAACCTACAATTAAAAGAAATGCTAATGAGCGGAAAAATGATCTTGCTATTGATTGACTATTGATAGATGACTTTGAAAATTTGGGTTGTATTAGAGGTAGGGGAATTTTCTTAGAGACGGAAACTTGAGCTTCATTACTGACTAAGGAATTTGCCGCTTTTGATTCCGTTTGATTATTAATGAGCGATTCTTTTCTTTGAATATTGCTATAAGGCTGGTTCGTATGTTCACGGTATACATTAAGACGTGGAGTTTCGCGTGCCCGGGATTTCTTTTCGTTTGTACCGTAATAAACAGTATTTCCATTTTCATCGGTATATGAGGAAATTCCATCTTCTGAGAAACAAGGAGTTGAAAATAGGATAAGCAAAATTATGATTTTGTGGAACATTTTATTAATTAAACAATGTCAAATGTTGGAAACAATACAATTATAGCAGATAGCATTTCAAACGTATAATAATAAAATCATTAAACTTTTCTATACAAATAGGTTTAGATAAGATGCTTAAGGTCTTCTATTCTTAGGTCAGCATCTTTTAATATACTTTTCAAGACTTTGGGATGAAGGATATCTCCGGAATGATAGGGTACCGTTACTCTCCTGCCAGATTTATTTTTATAAATTTTGTGGCTTCCACTTTGACGGCTAAGAGAGAACCCGGCCTTTTCTAATGCTCGTATAATATCTGTGGCAGTTACTCGCGGGAGCTTTTCACTCATACCGCAACTTCTAAGGAAGTTAGGCTCACTGATTCGGCTTGGGGGATTTCTTCACCGGATGCGATCCGATCTTCGATATGAAGACGTATAGCATCCCTGATGTTTTTTAAAACCTCTTCATAGGTATCACCCTGGGTATAACAGCCTTGAAGCTCAGGACAAAAAGCAAAATATCCTTCTTCGTCCTTTTCTATCACTACCGAGAATCTATATCCAGCCATAATTATCCTCCTGGAAATATTTACTTTATTTTATCAAATTTAAAATTTTTCTTGACAAAATAAAAATAGTATGCTTTAATTAGTACAAATGTAGTACGAATCTAATGCGGGAGGTTTGGGATGGCTTTGAAGAATTACTCAATTAGGTTAGATGAAGAAGAATATGAAAAGCTTAGAAAGTTTCTTAGCGATTATGGAGATCCTGATCTTAACATCGGATATGTTATCAGGTCTTATATTAGCGACCTGAATAAGGTGTTGCCCAATATTAAGAAGTCAAGCCTGGGTATTAGAAATAATTTGGCTGTATGGAGTGCCGCTTTTAGACAGATGGGAAGAGCTGTGGATATCGAGGCCATTGTTAAGGGTGGATCGCTCATTGAACAAATAATGAGTGAAGCAAGAGAAGAAGGGAAAACAAAGAAATAGTCTACCGTTATGGCTAACAAGTTACTTACATATAAAGACGTTGCTGAAAGATGGCAATTGCCTGTAAATACTCTTCGTAATTGGGTAATGAAAAAAAGCTTGTGCCTGTAAAGCTTGGTAGTCTTGTCAGGTTTCATGAATCATACATTATTGAACTGGAACAAAAAGGAATTTAAACAAATGGGTATTTTCAAGAAATGGAATAAATCAGATAATCGTGAAGTCTACTATATTGACTACTACGATGAAAATGGTATTCGTCAAAGAGAATGCACCAGGTCGAGTTCTCATACCTTTGCAAAAGAACTCTTAACAAGAAGAAAAGATGAAGTAGGACAAAGAAAGAAGCTGCCTGAAAGATATACACCGAAAATTAAATTCACAGATTTTGTTGATAATGACTATCTCCCGATCCATGCCAAGGGCTCTAAGTATGAAGCCAATATTAAGGGTATCTGTAAAAAGTTAAAAAACTATTTTGGTGATAATTTCCTGCATGAGATCAATTCCCGTATGGTGGAGATATACAAAAAAGAGCGCATGGTTAAGCGTGCAGACAATACTGTCAATAATGAACTCAACACCTTAAGCGGTATTTTTACTAAGGCAATCGAATGGGGAAAGGCTCTAATAAATCCTGTGCATAAGGTTAAGCGGTTCAGGATCAAAGAGAGAAAGAGGATTTTGGATCATCATGAGCAAGAGGCGTTGATCATTGCAAGCGGTCAAGAGAAGAAGGCTCCATACCTGCAAAACATGGTTATTTTTGATTTATATACCGGCCTGAGAAAAGAAGAACTTTTAAATGTGAAATGGTCTGACGTGGATTTTGAGAATAAACAGATACATGTACGGGCCGACATTGCCAAATACAACAAAGATCGTTATATAGACTTAACAATCCAGGCTTTGACCGTTCTAAGGTCATTACCTAGAAGGCGTGAATATGTCTTTTGTGATAAGGGGGGGAAACCCTTTAAGAACTTCAGACGGTCTTTTGAATCTGCCGTTACGAGGGCTACATTGAAAGATGTAGTTATCCATGACCTGAGGAGGACATTCGGGTCTAATTGTGTCATGGCAGGCGTGTCGTTGGCTACAGTTCAAAAATGGATGGGTCATGCATCCATAAACACGACCATAAAGCATTATGGCCATTTAGCACAATCTTTCAGAAAGGAGGAAGTGAAAAAACTGGAAGGAAGGATGGACACCTGTATGGACACCTGGTTAAAAGACGCTACAGAAAAAGCTTGTAAGTCCTTGAAAAATATGGTACCCCCTGCAGGAATTGAACCTGCGACACCAGGTTTAGGAAACCTGTGCTCTATCCTACTGAGCTAAGGGGGCACGCGGGTTTACACGTTATTATACATCAAAACGTGACAAAAACGTGATAACCCGGCAGACACTATGCCCTATTCCGTCTGGCCTTACTTTTATCCTTTTTCTTATCCAAGACCGTCACGCTATCCCTGAGCGATTCAGGGCAATGATGTGCGTATCTCTGTGTCGTCGATATGTCTTTATGGCCCAAAAGCTTTGAGATTTTGAGAAGATCAACCCCAGCCTGTGCCAGTCTTGAAGCAAAGGTATGCCTAAGATCGTGAAAACGACAGTGAGCGATTCCGGACTCCTTAACGGCCCTCCTAAACGCCCTCTTAAGGGCATCGGCCTTGATCATGCCACTGTTCACATCGCAAAAAACACAACCTGACATGTTGCCTGCTTGAGCACGCCTTTTCAGGAGGTCATAGGCGGTCTTGTTAAGGGGGATTGTCCTCATATTCGAGGCGTCCGACCCGTTTGATCCGCACCTTTTTGACCTTTGCTTGCGCGTCTTCTCCCTGCCAGTAGTAAGAGTTTTACCGAAAAGATCGACTTGAGACCATTCCAACTTCAAAATCTCTTCCTGGCTGAGGCCAGTATTAAGGTCGAGCACGATAATGTCGGGAAGCTGATCGTTGAGTTTACCTTGGGCTGAACAGAGAAGCTTTTCCTCTTCTTCCCTTGTTAACCACCTGTCTATTTCGCCCGCTTTGAGCATGATTCTCTTTGCGTCTTTAATCGGGTTTGTCCTTGACCACTTTACGGTGTTAAAGGCGTGGCTCAGCAATCTCACCTCATTTAAGATGGTCGAGTCTGCTGCCCCCTCGTCCAGTCGCTTCTTTTTGTAGTCATCGACTAAGTCCGATGTTATGCTGCTCAGCGGCAATCCCGAAAAAAAGCTATTAAGATGAGGAAGAGCATCTTTCTTGCGCTCCAGAGTGGATGATTTGTCCACAATCTTAGAAAAATATACCTCCATCATCTCATCAAAAGTTCTCCTTCTGGCTTCTTCGATATCGAACCACTTTCCTTCGATTATCAGCGTCTCGACCTTGGCCAGAATTTTCCTCGCCAGTTTTTCGTCAGTGGTTTCAGTGGAGCGGCGATACTGTTGACCGTTAACAGCAAAACGCATCCACCAGACCTTACTGTCTTTACGCCTGTACAGTCCCATAACTATAATCCTCCTTTCCTGCCCTCCGTGGGGCATAGGGACCAACAAGGCTTGAAAACACCATGTTAAATTATACAAGAAATCAAGCCCGTTAGCCCCTTTGTTTACCTAGAACTAAACTTTTCGCACGTTTAATAATGAGATTGACCTCGCCCACTTGCGAAGGCCTATCGGTTTGTTTCTTCCCTCCTTTCTGTCTGAGAATATCCGGTTTCTTTTGATCTACTCCGAAAGTTTTGTCTTTTATCCATTCTGTTAGAAGACGTTCAGGATATCTGACAGCTCTGCCTGAAAGCTTAACGAAAGGAATCTTTTTGGCAGAAGTCCATTTGCGAATGGTTATGAGTTCCACATTCAGCCAGTCGGCAACTTCTTCTGCGATCAGCATCCTTCCCAGATCTATCAGCACGTTCATATTAATAGGAACCTCTAATAGATATTACTTTCCGCTTTCCTCAAGCTTTGCAAAGAACTGTTCGAGTCCACGTTGGATTTCACGCTTGCCCTCCGCTGTGATTTTTTCTTTCTTGGCATGCCGTGCAGTGAATATAAGTTCGTCATTTCGGACATTAATACTGAACGAATTGTCTATTCTGCGGGGAGTTCTATTTACGGCGAGTAGCATGAAATATTTGATGGCGCTCTTTAACCCTTCGTTGTTGACAAACTCGAAGAACTTTTCACGGGATTCCGAGTTCTCAATATTTTCAAAAAGAGTAGCCATCATTTCAGCAGTTTTGAAGTCGATGAACTCTGCCTGAAGTTCAAACATAGAAGCCAGGGCTGGAGAAGCGTAGAGTACCCTGTATATCCTCATATACCGCTCAACGATCCTCAGGCAAAGGCCCAGTTCGGATGCAACCCGTTCAATGTCTTTTAATTCATTAAACAGTTCTCCTATTGCTCGGGTTTTCTCAACGACATTTAAATCTTCGCGCTGCAAATTCTCTAACAGAGCAAGAATCCGCATTTCATTGTCCGATGCTTCCTTTACAACAACCGGTATCGATGATAACCCGGCAATTCTCGCAGCCCGAAGCCGTCTTTCTCCTGCAATGAGTTCGTATCTTAGGGGAGATACGGAAACTCGTCTGACCAAAACTGGTTGCAGGATACCTCTAATCCTAATGGACTCGGCAAGTGCTTTAAGCTTTTCCTCTGCGAAGAGCCTTCTGGGCTGCGATGGATTATGGGCTATCTGCTCAATAGGGATGAGCACCGTCTTCCCGTTCTCAGATGGTACTATATCTTTCTCCGGTTGTTGGAGACCGCTCCCATTATTCCCCAGAATCTTTTTCAAGGTTTCATCAGTCCGTTTTGAAAACAAGTTCCTAATTCCTTTTCCCATCGTCATATCCTCCCTTCAATTATTCGTTCTTTAATAGATATTACTTATGGCTCGGAAATGAGCTTTTTGGAGTAATTCTGATACGTCGTCATCTATAACGGTCTGATATCTGATCTGACTTCCAAGGCAAAAGACGGGTGCAAATTCAGGGGTGTGCCGTTCCGCCGAAAATGACCCGGCGACATGATGTCTGAGAGCATTTGGGATCTCATTTTTCATAGACAACATTATGTCGGAAATATGGTTTCAACCCTCAGGTTGCCCCTCAGGATACTCGTAAGGTCATTATCAACTCAAAAACGAGGAAGTTCTTTATAATTCAAGGTATTACAAGCTGACAGCAAAGCCCGACTATATACTATTTTGTCTTATCATTAAAAAGCGAAGCGTTATTGCCATCCAAAGCCACATACCAAGTTCTGTAATGTATCTTTAGAAAATAAATTCACATCCTCAAGTTCTCATTCTCGCAGCCATCCCCACCGCCTTTCTTGCGCATGTTTTTCAGTATTCTGCCGGTCTTCATTCTTGTGTCTCTGAATTCTTAGTCGAATGACAAATAACACATTCCCAAGCCATGCTTTCGCATTGAGTCACACACATCAATGGCGATATCTTGATGATCCATTCCTTTTCATCTTCTCTTACCAACATCATCCCCTATTAGCTGTCCTGATCATCACCTTCCTTAATATTGTTGTTTTCCTCTTAGCAGCGCTGAGCCTTTTGTAATATCTATATAGATGGCTGAGATAACTAAGAGAGATATCAAGTTGTTTAGGGTTATGGCCCTCGGCGTTTCGAATCTGGAGATGATAATGTCACTTCTCCCTGATTTGTTTGGAATCAAAATAAGCCGGTATGCCATAGAAAAACGGTTGTCGCTCCTCAGGGCAGACGGCTACATCATTAGCAGGAAATACATGCGCCTAAAGCAGCATGGTCACAAAACTCTCTATTCACTGACGAAAAAAGCAGTAGTAGTTCTTACTTCTTTAGGACACCCGGTTGAGCGAATCCGCTATGGCTTACCGGAAGACATCATGGCGTTGCATGAACTTGCAATTACAGAAACTCTACATACAATAGCTATGGAGGCGTCTCAAGGTCTCTATAACTTTGTATCTACAGACTCCACGGTTTTAAAGCAGTTGCGCCAAAAATGGTCTGGAGATCTTATCCCCGACTTGCATCTGGAACTTTCCTTTAAGGATGGCAGGAAAACAACCGTAAACGTGGAAATCGATATGGGGACAATCCTGCTGCATAAAATGCGCAACCGCCTTCGACTATTGTCTGCAGGTGACGATTTGGTGTTGGTGCTGTGTAAAGTGGAATCACGCATTAAAGGTCTCCGGGAAGCTTATATTTACAAGCCAGAGCTTGTTTATTTCGTGTTACAAGAGGATTTCAATAACGGAGGGTTTGGGAACACCAGACTCATGAACATCAACGGAGAAGCGATGCGCCTGAAATTGCATTGATAGAAAAACGACTGGCGTCGGGCTTGGATTTTCCGACATCATGTCGTGATACATGAGTGGTGCGTGGTATTTGACCTTGGTAATTGGATTTAAGATCAGATAGAAGAGCACGAGTAATATCTTACTGAAGGCATAGGGTGGGATACTGCAATTTCAGAAGAGGAGGGTATGAGTGTGTCGCCCGTGATACCAACTTTCTAAGGTAGAGATATTCAGATCAAAGGAGAAAGCAATGGAAAGGAGAATTCAGCAAATAAATGCGGACAAGAAGCTGAGCCATGAAACTCGTGTCAAAAAAGTGGCAGCAGCAATAAGACGAGACAAAGCACAGTTTCTGAAAAGATGTTATTTTTATCCATATTGGGTAATTGATGTTTGTGCAACAGAAAGAAAGAAATGTTATGCGGATCTCACTGTCTCGACCGACCTAATTAGTACGGACGGCAAAACACAGGTTACGTATTTAAAAATTGAGATAGATGAATATAGTGATTTCAAAAGATTGATACGTAAAATGATGCGCATGACGGGCACCGGCATCGTACTAAGCGCAACGACTTACAGGATTAACAAATTATTAAAAGCGTACATTGCCTTACTTGGGAAAGAAAAGATGGTTGCTGATGGGATCTTCTTTGGCCTAATAAATGATTTTATCCGTGGTGGTCTCCTCGCGACGACCTTTTGGACCTTGGACGGGACGACATTGCATTTTCAACCGAAGCCAGAAACGGCTTAGGCTTCTCATCATGAACTTAAGGATTGATTCTGAGTCCGGTATGCAACTAATAAAACTGGAAGGAACATTGAGTTCATGCGTCGTGCCTGAGTGGACCGGTGAGCCAACTCTGTGCACAAAGAATAGGTGCGTGCCGCTCGTCAATGCTAACTTTTTTCTTTGATGTAGCATATGCTAAAATGTCTAAATCTCACAAAAATTCTTTAAATTTTGAGGGAAGTACTCAAGATGAATGAAAAGCAAAAAAATGATGATTTTTACGAAAGGGAAGATTGGACGCTGTTCAGAAATCCCGAAACCTTACCGCAGAAAGCCGGTGTCCGCTCATTTTATATCCCAAAACTTGTTGCCAAAGAACTTGCCGATAATGCCCTTGATTCAGCCGGTCCGGGTAGCAAATGTCAAGTAGGCCTCATTGACAATGGTTTTTTTATTGAGGATAACGGACCCGGCATAATAAAGAGCGACGAAGGTATTGCTCGCCTGTTCTCTATGAAAAGACCTATGACGTCTTCAAAGCAATTCCGCTTGCCGACGCGTGGCGCCCTAGGAAACGGGTTAAGGGTCGTGACAGGAGCCGTCTTCTGTTCTAAGGGCAGCCTAAAGGTCTCAACAAGTGGCAGAGCTTTAGAACTTATGCCGAGATATGATGGTTCTACAGATTTCAAGAGGATAGGCTCGTTTGATGGTCAAGGGACGAGAATTGACGTAACCCTGCCAGGATACGATACAGAGGATTGTCTACTCTGGGCGGAGTGGGCGATTGCATTTGCAGGAGGTGAGCATTACAAAGGTAATACATCAGCACACTGGTACAGTTTGGAATCCTTCATTGAATTGCTCCGTTCTGCGCCAGAAGATAAGGAAGTTGCAGAATTTATAGCGGGATTTGACGGTTGCTCAGGAAAGAAAGCGGGGCAAATCGCAGGTAACCTCAGATCTAAGCCAACAAGATCTCTTACCGACGATGAGGCCAGACAGTTACTCCTAAATGCAAGGAGTGTCTCCAAACAAGTCAATTCCAAAAGACTTGGGTACGTGGGCAAGATTGGCGGATATACACTCCCTGAAAAAAAAGCGGGCTTATATAGGAAGGTTTCTCAGCATTACGGAATAGACTCAATCGTACCGTATATTGTGGAGGTATGGGCGAAGCCAAGTGAGGATTCTAACGTTCATTTTTTCGTGAACAGGACGCCTGTTGCTGCCTCATCTGAGTCATACTGCTTTTTCGACCAGGAAGAGAAGAAACTGACAGTGAATGGATGCAATCTTTACTTTACCGTCGAGGGGAAAAGGGAAACAACTCTATTGATCAGCGTTATAACACCTTATATGCCTCTCACTGATGATAATAAGAAGCCAGATCTAAATAATATGCGCAAAGACATAGTAGCAACAGCTCAGAAAGCAACGAAGAAGGCATCAAGGCTGAAGAAAGACGCCTCAGATTCTGAAAAGGAAAAGAATCAGAAAGAAGTAATCCTTAGTAATCTTGACCCGGGCATTTCAAAGGCAAGCGATGAAGGACATTATAGATATTCTGAAAGACAATTATTCTATGTGCTAAGACCTTTGTTGATGGAAGTCAGCAAGGACCCCGACTTCAATTACTTTAAGAAGGTGATCGCCGCTCATGAAAAAGAAATCGGTCATGACTTGCCAGGCATTTACAGGGATGAAAGAGGGTCAATCTATATACCGCACATAGGGCAGCGCATTCCCTTGGGCACCCTTAAGCTAGAAAAACATATCCATCAAAAATATCTTTGCAACAAAGCCTTATACATCGAAAAGGAAGGTTTTTTTGAAATACTGATAGCTGAAAAATGGCCTGAAAAACACGATTGTATTCTTCTCACCTCAAAGGGTTTTGCATCTAGAGCTGCTAAGGATTACTTAGACATGATAGGTGAGACCGAAGAGGAGATACTCTTTTTTTGCGTTCATGATGCGGATGCGTATGGAACTACCATCCACCAGTCCCTTAGAGAGGAAACGCAGACTCGAGCGAGCCGCAAAGTCTATGTCGAGAACCTTGGACTAGACCCGTGGGAAGGCATTCAAATGGAATTGCAGGTTGAAAGAGTCGAGGATAAGACACCGCGTGGCAATAAAAGAAAAAGAAAACCCGTGGCACAATATATAAAGGAGGAGTTCAAGGTACTTCCACCAGTCGACTATTACTGCAGCACTTGGGATGATTGGTTACAGGACTATAGAATAGAACTTAATGCGATGGATACCCCCACATTTCTTCAATGGCTGAACAATAAGATGGTTCAGTATGGTAAGGGCAAGCTAATCCCTCCCACTGAAGTCTTGTCGGCAACCCTTAAGGAGGAGAGTACAACGCAACTAAACAGGGCATTATATGAGCAGATAAATGCAAAGCTGAAGATTGATGAGAGAGTGGAAAAAGAAACGCGAAAGCTCCTTCCAAAGGTGTTGAGCGAAACTGAAACTTTGAGCAAAACTTTACCTGCGCTGATCGAGAAGGAACTTTCAGAAAAGCAGTGGGAATCATGGAAAGATCCGGTAAAAAGACTGTCCTATAAATTAATAAAAAAAGTGCTCTGAAGAGTTTAGCAGACTTCTGAAAAAATCTTTTTTTTCAGAGGAGAGTTTTCTTGGTCTTGAGATCCTCAAGTTCTGCAAGCAACCCGGGCATTTATTACGCACTTAAACATAGGTTTTGCCAAAGCCTACCTGATTGCGGTGCGGCCTCCTCGCTAACTTTGTGGATTGAGTGTCGTGCCGAAGCGATACTCCTTCATCACTTTTCAAGATCTTCTGGCATGCTTACCAGCCCGTCTGCGAAAAATAGGCTTTTATTCCTTTTACCATAGAAAACCCGCTTTCGATGCCTATCTTACATGAGTTAAAAGCAATGCAAACCCACACGCAGTGTATGTTTTTTCCCCCCGATAGCTAATATCCAGCAGCGGGGTAACATTTTGCAAAATGTTACCCCCTTCTATTTACAAGAGATAGTTGTGAGGGACTCCACACGCGTCTCTATATCCGAAGAAAAAAAAAATTTAAAAAATTATGGAAGGCGACTTGACATTCGTGTTCTCCCAAAAGATATATGGGTAAGGGGTAAGAAAGGAGGAGAACATGTTAACAGAAAACAAGCTTTTAACTATCTTGAGAGCCCCTACAAGAATCTTGATGAGGCAAAGCGTAAAAGGTTCCTGGTTATCCTTTTTAGAGCAGATGGCAAAGGAACCGAAGAGGACATCTCCAAAATCAAGATCGTAGGTGACGAGATTTTTTATGTCCAGGGCATTGAACCGAGGGAGGTAATGATAAAAACCATGATCAAAAAAGCCTGTAAGAAGGCAAAGGAGGAAAAGCAATATGATGACGTGTAGAAAAGCTGTTCAGGGATCTTTCTGGATAGATGAGGAAATTACCGAGATATCCAAACCAGCGGTAGAGTTTTTGGGAATGGCAGGAAGGATGCTTTATACGAGCAAGAGCATGAGGAAGCCCACAACCATATTCAATGCAAACATATTCAATAATCAGGCCAAGAAGATATGGTTCGGCGACTTAGAGATCGAAAGGGACAGAGAGGAATTATTGAAACTTTCTCTGAGGATAGGGCCTCTTTATATCCTTTATGAATCAGACGGAAGGTTTCTCGAACGGAAGCCATCGTCTGGCCTGATAAGAAGCAAAGCAGTAGTAATCGTCGAAAAAGGACAAATCCTGTGCACGAAGGATTTTGCCGAGAGAGTCCGCATACTAAAAGGAAGAATGGAAAATGGATAGGGATAATTTGGGAACTAATATTAACACCTTTTTTATGGAGGTATCATGACAAAGAAAACCAAGACATATGTTCTCGATACAAGTGTCTTAATTAATGACCCGGATGTCTTTTACAAACTCGGAGACAGTCAGATAGTCATTCCGACGGCGGTCATCAAAGAGATAGACGGACTTAAAAGGAACCCCGACCCGGAGGAACCAAGGGCAAAGGCTGCGAGAAAGGTGTCCAGAATGCTTGACCGGCTCGGCAGTAGTCAGGATATCTCGACCGGGGCTAAAACCTATGCGGGATCCACTGTGAGAATAAGCACCAAATACCAGGTTATCGATGACCTTGCGAGCAATGCCGACAACAGGATAGTGGGCACGGCGATAAGACTGAAAGAAGAGACACAGTCCAATTTAATCCTCGTCAGTACCGACGGCAATATGCGGAGTGTGACAAGATCATACGGGATTAAAGCGGAAAACTATCCGTTCTACCTCGGCGATGCATTCGACAGATCAAAAGCAAGCCTTCTTGAACAGCAAACTTCTTCGCTTGACTTATATCCGTTCTACCCGTCGAGGCATAAAATGAAACGCCTTAATAGAAGATTGACCTTTAAACAAAAGGCCAGATTCGCGGTAGCACTGGCCATCATTATCGTTCTGTTCACTATAGTTCGATAGGAATATGACAGATCACCTATTGATCTCGGGTTGGATTATAGAGCTTGGGAGTGGAACATGGGAATTTTGTTGGGAAATATTAAAAAGAATAAGTAGGATCATCGATCGATCCGAACGCAGCCATCAGAAGGTAGGTAATCATGAAGATTAATAGATTTTTCCTTTATATAGTTCTGAGTATAGTCTTGATATGTGCGGGCGCCGCGCTTGGTGGACAGCGCGGCGTACTGATGGGAGTGATCGCATCCGTTGTGCTTGCAGTGATTATGAAAAAGCAGAAGCCTCAATATAAGGAGGTGAGAATGACCGATGAAAGGACCAGATGCCCCTATTGCGCGGAAGAAATACTTGCAACGGCCAGGAAGTGCAAACATTGCGGCGAGTGGATCGGGAAAGCGGGGGGAAATAGCTCCAGTGCGGCTAGTGTCACGACAACCTTGTAATGTCGTACAGAATGTGGTATATTTTCTTCATAATCAACATAGGAGGATTGGCTATGAAGAAATACATCGTGACACTTGCCGAAGACGAACGCGAAGCTCTTGGTGAACTCACTTCCAAGGGCAAGCACAAATCACAAAAAATCCTCGACGCGCTGATTCTGCTTGGGTGCGATGAGGGCGGGTTCCAGACAAAACGTTCGACTAACGAAGAAATAGCGCGCGTGTTGAATACAAGCATGAGAAAAATTGACCGTGTCAAGAAGCGATTTGTCGAGGAAGGTCTTGATGTTGCTCTTAATGGCAGAAAAGGAAGCCGCATCTATGCTAAAAAGGCAGACGGAGATTTCGAAGCCCATTTGATTGCATTGAGTTGCAGTGAGCCACCCGAGGGTTTCGCGCGGTGGTCTCTGAGGTTATTAGCCGACAAGGTTGTCGAGCTTGACTACATAGGCAGCATCTCTCATGAGGCGGTACGCCGCATTTTAAAAAAAATGAAATCAAACCTTGGCAACACAAGGGGTGGGTAATTCCACCGGAGCAAACCGGCAGCTTTGTTGCGAACATGGAAATGGTGCTGGACGTTTACAAGCGTCCCATCGATCCAATTTATCCAGTTGTATGCATGGACGAATCTCCAAAGCAGTTGATCGCGGAGACAAAGGTCCCAATCCCTGCATCACCAGGGGAGGTGGCCAAACACGACTATGAATACAGGCGTTGCGGCGTATGCAATATTTTCCTTGCCTGTGAGCCATTGGCAGGAAAACGCATGGTCAAAATCACAGAAAGAAAAACCAAGGTGGACTGGGCTTGTTTTATACAAGAGATCGCCGGTCAATACGAAAGTGCAGAAAGGATAACGTTGGTGATGGATAACCTGAACACACACAACCCTGGATCGCTCTATGAAGTGTTTGCGCCAGATAAGGCAAAGGCGTTGTGGGACAGGTTTGAGTTTGTGTATACCCCGAAGCACGGAAGCTGGTTGAATATGGCCGAGATAGAATTGAACGTGCTTACGGGCCAGTGCCTGAACAGAAGAATCGACGATATCAAAATTGTTAGTAAAGAGGCAGTGGCATGGCAGAAATTCAGAAACAACAAAAATGCGAAGATTAATTGGCAATTCACTGCCGAGGATGCCAGGATAAAACTATCTCGTCTCTATCCGACGCTTGAGAGTTGACGAGACACTAGAGCCGTAAGTAAGGGCATGAAAGACACGGGCTATAGTTGGATGGTGTTCAAGTTCAAGTTTTGGTGCCTGCTCGCCGCATTGTGGGCTCTCATTTATGAGATAAATGAAACATTCATAAAGTTCGGTATAAGACTCGCAGACGGCAAGCACGATACAGTAATCGCCTGCATATTTATAGTGGTAGGTATTTTGGGACTCGTAGTGTTATCACGTATTGCCGGGCAGTATTACGACGAGTAACAGTCCAATAAAATGTGTTTCGGCGACTTATCGACGAAAGAGACGGGGAGACGATCCGAGCAGTGGAAATAGAAGATCAATTTCCCAAAATATGACATGTGGCCCATAGTGATAAAACCGCATATCGCTGCTATCAATCACTTTCCTAAAATGGTATATTTCTACCAGCAGAGACATCCCTTTACTACGTGATACACCCTGCGGTCCCTGTCGCAGGTCCATTGAAAGCGACCCACAGGGTCAAAGCCCTGTGGTGTCGCAATGAAGTTATGTACGTATTATCCCAGAGTTTTGTAGTAGACAGCCTTGCTTCAGTTTCATGGAACAACAGTGGCAATCCCGCCTTCCTCTACCATAAGCCACTTGGTTTCCAGAAAACCTTTCTCACAGAAATTATATGTTGTAGTAAAAAAGACTCTATAATAGAGCTTGTGTATTTCCTCTTTCCTTTCAGCATCGTCAACTTTTTCTTTTTGGGCCTCGATATACTTGGTGAAACCGGCACGCAGGACGTCAATCCTTGCCGAATCAGGACAGATGATCATCGAAAGCCATTTGTTTGAATCATAAAGCGCACGCGCCTTTGCGGCAACAATATGTGGCTTCGTTTGCCCGTTGTCCAGTGTAACAGCCATATTTTTTATCCGCACTTCTTTCCCCGCGTTATAGGTAAGTCCCACATATAGGTCAGGGTAATGCATGTTTTTGGATCCTTGAGATTCTTCCATCAGGTAATTTCTGTCTTTCATATCGTATTCATAGATTAGCCTTCCTGCCTCGCGCTTGATGGTCTTTACAATAGAAACGACCTGTAACTCATGTGATAAAGTGTCCTTGCTGGGAAGAACATTCCTTATGTGTTCGGGATTAAATCCGTGTTTTTCTGCGAGTATTTGGATCGCACGGGGAGCAAGTACGTACAGGGCTCCCATCCCGTTGTCTTTGCTGCGTGGATAAATGCGGGATATGATATAGCCTCCTCTCTTCAGTTTGGAGAGTCTTCCTATCAGCGCGCCATCCGACATATTTCTGCTGTAGCCTGTCTCTTTATCGTCGTAAGTTCCTTCCTCCCGTGATGGGAATTGCTTAAGATCATTCCTGATCTGGTCCCGCGCCGCTGGCCCGCTCGCCAGCGTGCGAAATATGTCAATATCCCTGGAAGTAGCAAAAGTTAATATCCTTTTCTTTTTTTTCTTCTTCCTTTTAGCAGGGATGTCAGTTAGCTCCGCCATCCTGGAAGCTATAACTTCGTCACTCGCGCCGATTTCGAACAAAATGTCACTGGTCGGGTCGGTCACCTTTCTGACAGTCTCTTTAATACCAACTCCTCCATTGTCCTTTGATGCATTCTCAAGAAAATCCCGCGTGCTGAAGTCTTCGTCTACTTTTTTAGTCGTCATTTTTGACTCTCCTTTCGTATCAAAATATATATAAATATTACAAACGGCCTTGAACTGAATTGACTCCCTTATTTTTTGCTGCACAGTGCCGCGCCGTTTTCGTTTTTTCTACCACCCCGTTACTGCACACCGTATCTGCTTTTTTGGTCAATGCCACAATTTAGAGTTTTTATTTTGAAAATCACGATTATTTCTGTGTGAGAAGGGATTCTGCGCTGTCCACATGATAATCCTCACCTCGAGCATATGGCCGACTGTGTTGGTAGAACTGTTGCAAAAGCCAGTGCTGTTATCGCCTACATCGATAGCAGTAATAAGGCGGATATAAATAACCTTTTAATGGGTTCAACCAAACAAAGTCAGGATATTTTTGCATGCGGATTGGTAGAATATTTTTGTGAACCATGGTGTGAGGAAAATCATCTCCGGCGGTCAGACCGGTGCCGATAGAGCAGGCCTTGATGCGGCGATAGACCTGGAGATAGATTATGGAGGGTCAATTACCAAAGGGAGAAGAACCGAGGACGGCACACTCCCTGAAAGGTACGATAAGATTACAGAACTGGAGACCACAAGTTACCCGGCAAGGACGGAGAAAAACGTGGTGGATTCCGATGCCACGGTTATATTTACCTATACTGAGATAGGAGCCGGGTCTGCCCTTACCGTAGAATTGGCCAAGAACCACAATAAACCACATCTGCATATCAATCTTGAAAATATGAGAAACGGTGACGCCATTAAAGATGTCTCCGAGTGGCTTGATAAAGTAAAGCCGACAGTTCTGAATGTCGCCGGATCACGAGAATCCGGGGCGAATGGCATATACAACCGGGTTTATGGCATCCTGAAGGCAGTACTGAAAGATGATGCATAAGGAAGAGTTCATTGCCCTCGTATGGCGGCTTGAGGAAATGCCGAGTCACACAGGTTATTGAAGTAGTATCCGGAAACAACAAAGTTTCGCTTAGACAATAAAGTTTCAACATTTGCGGATGTACATGTTGACAAACATGTTCCTTAGTGACTACAATAGCTACATAGGAGGTTTATTATGATAACAGCTGGAATTCGTGATCTGAAAAATCAATTACCTAAATATATCGAACTAGTCAAAAAAGGTGGGACGGTAATCGTCACCGACCGCGGGAAGCCCGTGGCTATTCTGCATGACCTTTCCAACATCGAGGTTAACGCTGGGCAAGACGAGGTTCTTGCATCATTGGCTGCCGACGGCAAGGTGAGACTCCCTATGAGACCGGGTGGTATCAGGAAATTCAAGGGCACAGTGATAAAAGGGAAGTCCATTTCTGAAACTATCGTTGAGGATCGCCGATGATATATTTTGACACAAGCGCTTTGGCAAAGAAATATTTCATAAATGAGAAGGGGCATGGTAAGATTCTTAAAATTCTGAAAGCAAATCCCCATAAGCTATTCTCATCTGCCCTGACTTACATTGAAGCACTTTCGGCACTTACCCGACGGAAACATGAGATCCGGGATTACGATGAAGCGATTATCACACTCAAAGATGACTGGGATGCATTCAGTGTGTGGGCTATCAGCGATGAAATCTTAACTTCAGCCGCAGGCCTGATAACGCGTCACCGTCTACGGTCTGCTGATGCAATCCACTTGGCTACCGCCCTCAGTATCAGGCAACATATGAAGGAAACGCCTCTTTTTGTTTGCAACGACGCCGACCTCGGACAAGCTGCTGAGAAAGAAGGGCTTTCGGTTATTGATCCCGCAGTAGAAGAAAAATAGCTTCACCTTTAGATTCAATCCACGGGCTGACAGCTCCCCTCAAAAAGTAAGAACTTTGACGTCATGGGCTTTTTGTTCGAAGTATATAAATCAACAGGTTAGGTTGTCCCTTTGTCGCGACTTTATTGTCTGCGGATAAGTAGTCAGATCGGCAACTGTAGCGGCCAGTGCGAGGTCTCCGGTCCAGGTTATTCGCGATGAAGGATTTCTGGGTCTTCTCGAAGTACGTCGTTATCGCGAACACACACGGGGAGGGGACTATGTTTAGAGAACTCGTAGACTTCGATATGAAACTTCTTTCATTATTTACAAGAATTGTCTTTGCCCGCCCGTTGACTACAATGATAATATAAGTTATCATTGTAATAATCATGAATGCTTTATACAAGCTAGCGTTCAGGAAATTTGTGAAGAAACAGAAGAGGGCTTTTCAACTTGCCATTGAAGATGAGATTTATGAGGTTATTAAGACCCCCCGATCTGGTGAGCAAAAGAAAGGTGATCTGGCGGGCTTAAGAGTTCATAAGTTCAAATTTCATGGGCAGGAATACCTTGTGGCATATTCAATCGAGGCACGAGACGTGGTGTTTTATATGATAGGTACTCACGAGAACTTTTACAGGGAGCTGAAGAGCTATCTGAAGGAGGAGGATTAGACATGATAACAGCAGAGAAAGTTTACAAAGAAATCCTCGAAATGCCTTTAAAGGAAAGGGAGAGGCTTTTTACAGTAATTGCACGGCAGGGCTTTGAGAAGGATACTTACACTCACGCAGAAGTGTTTGAAGACCTCAATGAGCCCTTTACGATAAAGGAGGCCGCTGAGTATTTCGACGTTGCGGAAATCACAGTCAGACGATGGGTAAAGGAAGGATCCCTTAAGTCGCGGAGGATAGGCAGGAGTATAGTGCTTAATCCCGACGATCTAAGGGATTTCAAGAGGTCAAGGAACTAAATTTCTCCGGGTCATCATATCCGAATAGCCAGTGATCTTTTGGCACTCTTGCGTATTCCGGTTATTCCGTCGGGTCGTTTCAAACGGGCCGCTCGTACAGGGGCGTTCTGAATTGACCAGGATTATTTGATTACGACGCTCTCATACGTGCAATATTATTGCGCCCTCCACCTGAAATCCCTCAGTGCGGACTTCTCGCCGAACGTGTTGAATTCCGAAAATAACTACCATCCTTTAGAGTTCAGTCCGTTTCTCGCTATCTTCCTGTAATTGACGGTGAAACCCTTAAAATAATGTAGACTTCATTAATCTCCATACCCCGCCGTCTCTGCGGCGGGCACCTTACGTCGTCGGGGTGCAGGGCGTCGGAGCGAAGCGCAGACCCTTGCCGACCCACGGGGTCTAATACCCCGTGGTGTCGTGCCGAGCAAAGCGAGGTTTAGTTATTCAGAAATCAATACCGAGTAAATTGCGGTAAAAGAAAGAGTCGAATGACCGATAAAGATAAATGGTTTAATCTCTGGCAGCCCCTTCTTATCGCGATTACTGTAGCGGTTATCTCCGGTGTCGTGACTCATTTTATTTCGAAGGACCAGTGGCAATGGCAATTAAACGAAAAGTCCCTTGAAAACCGCTACGAGCTACTTAAAGAAACCGCGTCTATATGTTCAAAATACCAAGAGGCGAGGGAAGGCGCGATCAGGTACGCAATTATATTCAAAGTCATGACTCAGGATATCCCTAAAACAGATACGGAGAAACTGCTGCAGATTGAGAAAAAGATGAATGATTTATATCCAGAAGTATATTCGTCGTATCTTGAAGCTAGCAAAATATTTCCGGAAATAAAGAGTCAGGTCGAAATAGTGAGAACCTTCTTTGGGCCGAAGACGAACGCAGCGTTAGCGAGGTATGTCAAGGTTACAAGTAAAATGCCGGATGAATATTTAGACGAATACATTAAACAGCGAGGAGCTCATCTAAAAAAAGATAAAATCGAATTTGAAATGAAAGAGATTATCAGCAAGGTCGAAGAAGCGATGGATGCAGCTCTATCTGAACTTCTCGCCTCCATGAGGGAAGAATTAGGTGTGCGCGAGAGCAAACCATGGTGCCGGATCATCCGAGCTTAATAGACATTTCTCCCGTAATCTTTCAGACATTGCGTTTGGTTCTGCCGTAAATCTTCAGTCGCGATCCTTGCTTGATTTTGCGGTGTTGTCGGGTAGAAGTCACCGGCTCAATAACTTCCGTAACACGCATAGGCGATTCGCTTATCATCATGGCAGATTTACTCCGGACTCGGTAATTGAATGTACTGTCCAGAGTGTGTTAGGGTAGTTCGAACGAATTGGAGAAAACTCCTTAACATGAGATATTTTTCAACGGATGAGTCGATTATAGAACGGGAAATGTCAGTGCTCGCGCTGATTGAAACAGTTCTCGCAATGTCATTTTCGATCTTTATTGCCATCAAGTATAGAGTCGTGGCTCATATTGTGTTTGGTATATCTATTGCTCCTTTTTTACTACTAAGAACTGACATGTCTACAAAGTTAGGAGTTTCTTGGTTCAAAAAAATGTTTTCTTTTGAGAACAAAATAATCAATAAAATACCTGTAAAGGGCACCAATTTATTTTCAGGTATCATACTATTTCTTTTAATACTTATCTTGGCTGCTGTATCTGCTTTGTTTGTTAGAGTGGTGGCAACGATTGTTACTCTGCTGAAATATCCCGTAGAAAGTATCACTTCTATTCCTTTAAATTGGTTCACCATAGCACTGGTTATGGACATGAAACATCCGCCTGAATTGTTACCGGGCCTTAATAGATATGGGGATGATGCTGAATTGCGTTTTGTAACATGGCCATGGTTTTCTGGGTTATTCAAGGAAATCCTCAAGGGTCCGCCTGACAACAGAGAAACAGCTATAAGAGAAACAATTCAATTATCTTTTGTGTCTTTTTTGTTTTACGGTTTTCTATATTTTCCCGCTCTTATTTACCGTTTTTCACTTAAAGCCACTTCGCTGATTTATTTACCTTTTATTTGGATCATTGGCACCGGAAAGTCTAAAGACAATAATTTGAAATTAGTTTTGGATGATATTATGAAATCTCAGGTGGAGCGAATTAAACGTCTTTATGCAGTTTTCGTAATAATATTTCTAACTATAATTCCCTTCACGACATCTTTTTATTGGGAAAAAATAAGCGCTAACTGGCAAGGAAAATCTTTTATAAAATATTTTTTCCTCATAGACGAAATCGACAGTTGGCATATAACAAGATTCGGTAGTTGCATTATTACATTTCTATTATTTTATTTTGCTGATAAGATTAGTATCCGCGTTAATCACTATAATATTTCACGAAGTGAAATAATTAAACTTTTTTTCAGTATGGGATTCCGTATTCGTACTATAATGACCTTGTGGACAATAGGCTGTGGGATACATATATTATACTCGTCAGTAGATTGGTCAACATTCCCTAAGATAAGATGGCTTCCTTAAAAGTAATGGAAAAATGAGAAGCGGTACTAAGATGGATAAGACAGCATTACAACGTAAAGTTGTCAACTTTGGCAATGGCTAGCCTGTCCTGGGCAGGCTCTTGCGACTGATCTGCCCTATCGAGAGTATGCATAGTATATTTCGGAATCAATGCGAAGGTTGATGATCTATGAGGATAAGTTGATGGCTAATTCTTATGAATATAAACCGATCAAATTCTGCGCTACGCATATCGGGTTCAAACCTTCATTCTTCGCTTTAAATTAGAGTTACCAATACTTACGAATTCGGCTGTAACGAATGTCATGCTGAAATCACAATCCCGGCAAAACATTAGCTTATTATGATAATATTCCTGCAGATGAATGGAGACTCTGCAATCATTTGGGCAGCTTAATCTTATGGGAACGAGCAAATATAATTTAGAGCAGCTTGGATGGTTCAACTTTGAGCAGCTTGTCTGCACCCTGTTGCGGCAAATAGTTGGCAATGGAATGTCAACTTTCAGCGGGTCAGTCGACGGAGGGCGCGATGCCACATTCATTGGCAAAGCCACTTCATATCCTAGTGAGACTGATTGTTGGAATGGGGAGTGGATATTTCAGGTAAAGCACCGTACATACAGCACCCGCGGGGCAAGTGCAGTCCGAGCAGAACTCAAGAAGGTTCTACCTGCCGAAATTACGCGTATCATCGAGAAACATGACTATGACTGCGACAACTATGTAGCGATAACCAACTGCCCGCTCACGGCTCAAGACAAAGACGAAATACGAGAACTGATTTGGGCTGTTGATAACGATCTGAAGAACGTTGCAGTCCTGGGTGAATCGGACTTGCAGGAGTTGCTCGATTGTCATCCACGCGTCGTGTCTGCATTCCCGCAGATTCTTGGGCTGAGCCAATTACGCGAACTGGTTGAATGGGGTCTGCACCGTCGCTCACTTGAGTATCTGCTTGCGGCGCAGGCGGAGATAGCAACATTTGTTGCGACAAACCCGTATCTCAGCGCGATTGATCTATTGCACAAGCAGCACTTCTGTGTATTGTCAGGTCCTCCCAAGATGGGAAAAACATGCACCGCTTACGCTCTTGCAGCGTCGTTTGCGGCACTGTCCTATGAGGTATATGACTTACGAAATCAGCGCGACTTCTATGCCGCATATCAAGATAACGCAAAGCAACTGTTCATATGTGATGATGTCTTCGGGGATATTGCCCTACAATCAACGCAAAGAGACGATTGGACAAGGGGCTTCCTTCGACTCTTGGGAAGCCTTGACCGTGACCATAAACTGGTGTGGACCGCACGTGAGTATATACTCAAGGAGGCTCTTTCATCATCACGTCTCAAGGAAGAGCGCCCAGCTCTCGTGAGAACAGACACAGTGACTGTTGCCGTCGATCGCCTCTCGCGATTGGAAAAGGCCATGATCCTTTACAACCATGCACGGGTGGCAAATCTTCCTTCAGATGTACGCGAATTCCTTCGCGGGAAAGCATGCCTCTCTATTACGGATCATCCCAACTACTCGCCTGAATCGATCAGGCAGTTGTGTACAGGTCGTCTTGTATCATTTTCTGAGTCCTCCGGTGGCGACCAAAAAACGCTCGCGAGTCAAGTCGCTGCATTTCTCTCCTCACCCGGCGATGCATGGAAGGCGGCATATCTTGCTGCAACAGCAGGCGAACGACTTCTTTGCACTGAGGTGATGGCTGCGGGGGGATCCATTCAAATGTCTCAATTACAGAAGAGGTATGAGAATGCAGTGCTTGGTGCACCGGGGTCATATAACTCCTTTGACACGAGTTTTTCCAATGCTCACGGAACGTTCTTGCGCCGAAGAGCCCTTCGACCAGGAGACGATCTTGTTCAGTTCTATCATCCCAGTATGCGTGATCTACTCAGTGAGTTGATTCAAACGGATAGAGCGACTCGAATTGCGTACTTGAAGCAACTGGCGCTCAAAGAGTTGCCTGCAATTGCTCGGCCCTTGCGTAATACATCTTCTGGAGGATCAGAAGAGCATCGAATATCCATAACTGACATGGCCGATATTGAGGCACTGCGAGACCACCTGCATGAAGTACTTCTGCCCACGGCTGAGCTCTCGGACGCTCTTGCTGTTGTCACCGACCTTCATAACACTCTGATCCAAGGTAATGCAGCAACCGTAGGGAGAGCAGTAAGGGAGTCGCCTGACTATGGAAAGATATTCTGGATGATTCTCGATTCTGTTGTCCCTTTTGTCTGCTCCCGACAGTTCTGGCAGAGGAATGCGGAGGTCGTATTTAGCCGCTATTGGCGCAGACTGTTTGAAGTTCTGCGCACTCTACTTCCGCTGGCATCTGTCGCAATAACCCCAGAGTATGTTCCAGAACTTCTTAGGAGATGCAGGGATGAGGGGTCTGTAGACTCTTGGGGTCTGATAGCAGCAGCACATGCAATTGTGCCAACTGTTGTTGAACAGTGCGTGGATATGCGAGAGCGGGAGACATGCAGGGTTTATCTTGTTGAGACCGTGAAACAGGCGATCCGTGAATCTGAATCACTGGATCTTGCCTCTGATTACAACGACTCGCAGCAATGGCATGATGAATATCAGTCGATTCCCGATGATTGCGAGGACTACGCCGGTCTTTTCCCAGATGATGAGGAAATCCCAGAAGTGGATGAATTGGCTCAATTGATCGAAGAGTATCCTCGTCTCGAAGATCAATCGGATGAAGAACAAGACTACACTTCGTTGCGATCTTCCTCAACGTCATCAGATGGCGACATTCAACAGATATTCTCAGATCTGTAGTTCCTATAAATAATGTAAGGTAACCGAAAGAATGGTGTCGGGGTAAGAGTTGTTCGGATGTTACGCCCTGGTGGGTATAAGTAGTCTGTTTCTTGAATCGTAACGAATGCGCATAGATTGGGGCGCGGTCAATTCTTGTTTGTACTCCGCAGATTGGCAAGTCTTTTCAGAAGTCTCAGTTACTGTGAGAAATTTTTTTTGTTCAGTCCACCTGAAACTCCGCAGCTGCGAGAAAACAAAAAAATAGAAAAGTTCTCCCCGAAACACGCAGCATGCAATTTCTGGAATCAGAGTGTCCTATTCATCGAACGCAGTCGCCAACTCCCGTCGGAGTGTGAGGGTTTCTTTGCAAAATTGATAAACTGAAGATCATCAGACTTTCCAAAGTCGCAACACAAAAGACTCATTTCCCTCTCATTCTGCTTATCAGTTTGGCTATTCCGCCGATAAGGCTTTTTGGCCTGAGTTTAACCTCTATCGCATCGATATCTTCCATGACGCCGTCTCTGTCCACGATGAAAGAGGCTGATTTTGCAATGGACAATACCTGGCTGGGATAGACACTTCTATGTCCCGTCATCAGAAAGCTTATGACACACGCTATTGCCGCATAAGGAGCCACCTGAGCTCCGAAAAGCTCCACAGCCATTAAACTTGCAGAAATCGGCGTATTCGCTGCACCTGCGAGGAGACTGACCATTCCTATTGCAGAAAATATGTTTGGATCAAGCCCGAAGATCCTGCCAAAGAAGCTGCCGGAAGTAGATCCTATAAAAAAGATAGGCGTCACTATGCCACCGCTTCCGCCGAAATTAAGGGTAATCGAAGTAAATACCATTTTATAGAGGAAGGCTAACGCGGGAACCTCTCGACCTTCAAGGGCGCCTTTAATTGTATCCAGTCCAAGGCCTAAGTATTGTGGAGACAGCAGAAACGTCAGCAATACAAGGACACCACCTCCCAATATTCCCTTATATGGCATCCATATTTTTATTCTCCTGCTCAGATTCATAGAATACTTCAAAATTTCAATGAACAGGAAAGAATAGAGTCCGAAAAATATGCCGCTTAAGCACACCTTAATAAAGAAAAGGCTACTAAAGACAGGGACAAAGTTTAGTTGGTGGTAGAAATAAGTTATTCCCAAACCGGAAGAAACTTGATAGCCCACAATACCTGCAACAAATGCTGGGAGTAGCACTTCGTACATCAAGCCGCCAACAAAGAGTACTTCAACGCCGAAAATGGCACCTGCGATAGGTGTCCCGAATACAGTGGCAAAACCCGCACTGATGCCGCATATAACCAGCTTCTTGCGGTCTCTGTTCCCAAACCTGAACAGGTCAGCAAATGCCGATGCAAGCCCTGCGCCTATTTGTGCACAAGGACCCTCCTTCCCTGCGGACCCACCAAGTGCAATTGTTATAATCGTCGCTATAAGCTTTATCGGGACAACAAGCGGATTTATTTTCCCGGAACGTTTATGTACCGCTTCTATTACTTTTTCCGTACCATGTCCTTCTGCTTCGGGGGCAAGATATTTTACAATTAGACTGCTAAGGAATAACGCTGCTGGAAGCAAGATAAAATAAAATTTATAGCCGCTCGTAAATGTTATACCGAGACCTAATAGTTTCAGAAATATTGCTGTTGATAAGCCAACAATAACCCCTATACACGACGCCAGGATTACCCACTTGCTGACGCTGATAAATAGTATCGAACCTTCTATAACTCTTCTTTTCATTTAGTACAATTTCTGTCAAACATTATATCTTGCAGTTTGCATTTCCTCGCCGCATTAGATTGTTTGCGCACACTTCCCTATGTGTAAAATTACTTTAATAATAATTTGTGAAAAGCACATTTCTACAGTATAGTTCTGTTAACCAAACTATTTTGACATTATTTTCGAGATAATAGCATAAATATAGTGACTTCCATTTTGTTCCATGCGCACTCTTAACAAAGAGCTTGCCTCATTAACCCTTGTTAGACATCAGCTGGCCATATTTCCATTAGATAGGGCATCTTTCCTTGCTTGTGAAGCTTTCTGTTACCGAGGTTTCCATTAATTTCAAGAAGTTACATATTGGTACCCTTCTTGCTGTTGGAAATGCCGAAGGGGGGTGAAAAAATGGCAAGAATATTACGTTGCTCTGACATGGGAGTTAAATGCGACTGGGTCAGTCGTGCAGCAACAGACGATGAGCTTTTAAGTTAGCAACAAAACATGCTGCGGATGTACACGGGATGAAAGAGATTCCAAAGGAGGTATGGGCTAAAGCGAAGGCAGTTATTAAAGATGAATAGAGACAATGGGGAGAGAATCAATTAAGTGATATCTAGCATCAGAAGTAGATAAAAGTGCAAAGGAGCGCTTGCTGCAGCAGTAAAAAAGGTTTGGCTTTGAGAAAACTTTGAGTGGGTTGAAATTCAAACATTTAGGGTCTTGTAAACAACTTAAATTATTCAGTCAAAGGAGATTTAGTATGAAAAAAGCATTTTTATTGATTGCGATTACCATGTTCCTGACTTTCTCGTTAGCAATTAACTTTGCCCAGGCCGCAGACCAGATGATGGAAAAAGGCGGCATGATGAAAGATGGCATGATGGGTAAAGACATGATGATGGAAAAAGGACAGATGATGATGGACAAAGGCAAGATGATGATGGACAAGGGCAGTATGATGAAAGACGGCAAGATGGATAAGGATGCGATGATGAAGCAAGGCGAAATGATGATGGAAGATGGCGAAATGATGACGAAGGAAAGCGGCATGATGATGGAAAACAAGAAAATGAAGCGGCACGGAAAGATGATGAAGAAGAGCGGGGACATGATGATGAAAGACGGAACTATGATGAAGGAAGGCAAGATGGATAAGAATATGATGATGAAAGAAGGTGGCATGATGATGAAACAAGGCGAGATGATGATGAAGCAAGGCCAGAAGATGATGGATAAAGCCCAAAAGATGAAATAAGCTCGTGATTAAGTCTCTGAAGAAATATTAAAAGATTTCAATAGAGCAGGTTCTGATTTCGGGTACCCGAACCCCACTCACTCAAAGCAGGAGAGGGAGAGACTGGACAAAGTCCTCCCCTCCAAATATTATTCCGGCCATATTGACTAAATTGAATTATATGAGAAAATTATATCATGAGGGGCTAATTATTAGGAATGTTGATCTTCATTTATTTATAAGCAAAACCACTGACAATGTCAGTGGTGGGGCGTGGGGGCGAAGGCTCCACACCTTTGGCGAACCGACGAGGTCGGTGAGCCTAATATGGAATTAATGACAACTCCTTAATCAGGCGAGGCGGAGGACATTGTCCGTAGTCTCGCCGCACTGCAAGCCACCGACAAGGTCGGTGGTAGTTGACTACTTATGACACTCAAAAGGAAAAATAAAGGAGGTATCAAATGAAATACTCGACCTTATTACGAGCGCTCTTGCTTTCCGGACTCATTACCGGTGGTATCGTCTTTTCAGGCTGCATAGGAAAGTCGGATGGGGCTCACAGCGTATCAGCGCCGGGTCCGATCAAGGTCTATTCTGCAGAAAAAGGGGGCTACGTCATGAGCGAAACTGATAATAAGAGCAATGAAGAATGGAAAAAACTGCTGACACCCGAACAGTATCACATCCTGCGGGAAAAGGGAACCGAGCGGGCATTTTCCGGAAAATACGCAGACTTCCACGAGCATGGTATTTATCGTTGCGCGGCCTGCGAGCTAGACCTGTTCAGGTCGGAAGACAAATTTGAGTCCGGTACCGGATGGCCAAGCTTCACGGCACCTATCGCCGCGGAGAACATTATCACCAAACCGGACAATACTCTTTTCAGTCATCGTACAGAAGTACTTTGCCATCGCTGCGGCAGCCATCTCGGCCATGTTTTTGACGATGGTCCCAAACCGACAGGGCTGCGCTACTGCATGAATTCGGCTGCCCTGCAATTCGTGGCAACCAAGAAATGATTCATCTGTCAGAGAGGAGGCATAATGAAAATGCTAATTACAGCGATGTTGGGACTTTCAGTCATCCTCATCGCAACTACCACAGTCATGGCTGCACCTAATCTTAAAAAGGCAACTTTTGCGGGAGGTTGCTTCTGGTGTATGGAGCACCCCTTCGATGAGATTCCCGGCGTGGTTTCGGTAACATCCGGCTACACTGGCGGGCAGAAAAAGAACCCTACCTACGAAGAGGTTTCGGCCGGAGGAACGGGGCACGCCGAGTCGGTCCAGGTCGTCTATGACCCGGAACGCGTCAGTTATGAGAAGCTCCTAAATGTCTTTTGGCACAACATCGACCCGACCGCTAAGGACCGGCAGTTCTGTGATTCCGGGCATCAGTATCGAAGTGCTATTTTTTATCATTCTGAGGAACAGCACGAGCAGGCTCTGCAGTCGAAGGCACTATTGGAAAAGAACAAGCCCTTCAAAGAACCAATCGTAACCGAGATTGTTCAGGCCACCGAGTTCTACCCGGCAGAGGATTACCACCAACACTATTACAAGAAGAACCCGATCCGATACAAATACTACCGTTTTAGATGTGGTCGTGACCAAAGACTTAAGGAGCTGTGGGGCAATGCTGCAGGGCATTGATGGGATAGAATGATATGAAGAACCGAGTAACTCAGTCTTTGACTCTTTTTGTTTTGATGCTGTTTCTCTTTTCAGGTTATGGGGTTTCTCTCGCACAAGATGCTAAAACATCCGAGGTTATGTTCTATGTGAAATGATTTGACGTTGGCAAGGAGGCCCTGGAAGGGCTGAAGGGAGTGAAGAGAGTTGAAAAAGGCTTTCGCAACTTTAAAGAGATAAATACTGTTTATTATGATCCAGCAGTGATTACGATTGAAGAAATGGAAATAGCCTTAAAGAAGGCAACTACTTACCTGGAACAGTTAAGTAGTTAATAACGTAACTGTTCTCAATACAGGGTTAAATTCGCTCATATCCGTGAACTTTACCGACTTGTCATGAGGAACAATAAGAGAGACCATGCCGCGCTCGACCAGTTCCTCCAGAGCACTGAGCACCGGCATCTGCTTCTGATCCTTCGCGATGTCGAGCCAAACGCAGGTGTCGACAAGTATTTTAAATATGCTATTTAGTCCAAGATGCCTGAAGTACCTTGCGGCGACATGCCTGCCCCGGGGCCAACAAATGTATCATTTTGCTCATCTTCAGAATATTATCATATCAAGTCCTTTTTTATAAAACTGTAGTTCTTTTTTCGCCCCAGTCATGACTTCCGCTTGCACCCCTCATACAGGCCAGGATGCAATGCGCTGATGACAACTCTGAGGAGGTCGCAGTGCGATGACCACTTCCACCTGAAAACCCGCATCGTGGACATCGTGCCAAATATGTTGGGTTCCGAAAATAACTGTTACCACAGTCCCAAACCCTTTGCTTGAACTGAAAATGGCGTTTCATAGCTTGAGACGCTCATGCTCCGCCAACAAATATCCTATGTAGCTTCGAATGAGGTTGCAGAAAAGGCGAGCTTCACTCGGTCCAATCGGAATTCCTTCGTTCAGATCTATCCCGTGTCGAATGCCTCCACCAGTTGGGGAGGATAGGAATCCATGCAAACTCGTTACCCACTCAATAACGCGCTCCAAGGTGGAGCCTTTTGCCACTCGCTTCAGGTCTCTCACGATGTCGTTGAAATACTTGCCCCCTACTGCTTCACCATCCAGCTCGATGCCACGGAAAGCGGTCGTCAATGATTCGAGCACCCAAAGGGATTCCTGAACGGCTTCACGATGGCGGCCCTCTGTCAGTAACCGCTCTGAACGCTCAAGGGACTGCTGAAAGATTTCGAGAGCCTGCTCGGCTATAGTCGGAGGCCGCTCAACGACTGGCACCGGTGTAGTTGTAATAGCTGAAGTCGACTCACGAAGCAGCAGCACTGGTGGATTCAACTCGTAGCCTATCTCGTGCTTCCGACAAACGCTGTTGATCATTGCGACATCCGGAGCAAAGAGGTCTCTCTGTCGGAGTTCTTCGCAAGCATCGTAGAAGGCCTCAAGAAAGAGAGGTGCATTCTCTGCTGCCTGTGACATCGCGGACGACAGATCACTCTCTGCCCAGCCTTCGCTTGAGCTTCTAAAGTGGGTCTGGCCCGCCGATCTGGAGAAGGCCCCTTTGAAATGCTCAAGCATATACCAACGATTCCCTTGGGTCGTGACCTTCCGAATAAGTGAATCGAAGTCCCGGATGGCCTCGGGAGGAATTGCCTTATTCTTGTATCTGCCGTTCGGTGGTGGTTCGAATCGCCATGAAGGATCAAATTTCAACATAAGCTATCTCCAACATTATAGTCCACAGTCGGCGAACGATTGGCATCAGTGGCGCCAGCACTCCACCAGCAAAACAGAACCACGCTGATCGGCGTCCCATGCATACCGAAGTTAGAACGCAACTCTCTCATTTCGAGGAATCTTGACTGTAATTCTTCATTTCTTCCAGCAGTTCGGACGCGATATCTGTTCGCCCCGCGATGAAGGCCACCTCTGCTGTTGATAGGAGCCCAATCGCGCCAGCAAAGGTAATGGTCTCGCCGATCTCCTCAGCCGTGTAGTTCGGGGTAATGGAATCAACTGTAATGCGCCGGATGATTTGTAGCGCTCCACCATGAGTGAAATCATTCATCGCAGACCACGAGTTCTTTTTGACCTGAGCGAGCACGCCAATGTTGTACCCTTCGTGACCCTCAATATCTTCTACCAGTTCGGCAAAGGTCTTATCAATCTTGCCCTTCTGAAATTCTTTCAGTTCCGACTCGGACGCGCACTTCCCTAACCAAATTCCCCGGACATAGATCTCGAAGAGAGGACGGACGAGAGCCATCGCTGACCCGAACAGATTGCGGCGAATCAAGTGAACGATGGCCTCATGATGCTCAAGAGCCTGATGAAAGCAAGCTGCAGAGATCCGATTTCGGTCAGTAGCGGAGATATCGAGACCCTCAATTCTTTGAGCAAGCCGGGGAACCAAGGCTTCTGCCGATTTGAGCGATGCTTCACTAATCATTGCGTTCTAACAAGTAATTATTTTTCTGTTCGAACCTATCCCCGTTCATTGTGCCACTATGACTTAGGAAAGGCCAGCTTGTTTTCTTGTTTCAGTTTAAACTCATTTTGGCGTCAGATTTTCAAGAGAACTGTGTGATCTCTCTTGTTTCCTATGGGTTATCCAATCTCAGTCACCTTGTGCACTTGTTTTGTCATCTATCTCGACTACGTGAAAGTGCTTTTTGATCTTTTCAATAAGTACTTCGTCAACTCCTTCCGTTTTGTCTAGCCCGTAGATGTTACTAGAACGCCAGAAGTGGTCCTGGATTTTATGAGCAGTGCTCTGATTCACGCCTAAGATTTCTAGAAATACGTCGGAGTCACAACCAACAGGGTCGATCCGCTCGAGTAAGTCTTTACCTTGAAACACATTTTGCAGATTTCTTATCGTTGTAACAGAAAGGTCTAGCCCCGTAGGCCCAGTAAGAACAGAAAGAGGTTCTAATCTCTTCTCTATACGACCAAGCATATTAACTACATTATTTAGCATATCTCTAAGTTGATCCCCCTGTTCAACAGTGTCACTCTTCATTGGCCAAGTTCCCAAGAATTCGCGAAAATCAATGTGGAAGGTATCGCTCAACAAAGTTCCTAATAACGAGTGTTTATAGCTCACCCTTACATCAAACGTGGTTACCGCGGAGGAATTATTAAAAAGATCCGGTCCTGAGCCGTAGAAAATGTGAAACACTTTGCTAGGTCCGAAGCACTTGATCCCTTGACTTATAACTGCAGGAGGAGCCTCTTTTCTCCAAGTCAACTCCGGAGTGAACTCGAATTTAACATCCTCCGCGGAGACCGTGCTTATGTTCTCTATAACAAGAAAGAGCAAAGTGTGATGTTTAATCGTACAGTCAACGTTTAACAGCGGATTTACTGTTTGAGTTCGAGCTTGGATATCAGAAATCTCATAGTCTTCCATTGGATGAGATGCAAAGTTAAACCGCTTGTAGTAGCGTTTGGAATGGCGATCCTGATGAGGTCCTCTAAAGCTCTTAGGAATATATATGGCATATGCAGACCTGCCCACATTTAATGGGATTTGAACTATTTGTACCCCTTCTATCTTAGGAGCTATATTGCCATGCAAAATACTTTCGATCCACTCGCGCGTTATGTCCATGTCAGCGACGCCCTGATCAACTGTTAAAGGTAGATGGCCTTGTTCTGCAATGCCATAAATTATAGTGCCGCCGTCAGAGTTCGCAAAAGCAGAAACATCTTTTGAAAGCTCACTCATAGCACGGGAATTCCTAGATAAGGCATCACTTTGCTTGTAATCTAAATTGAGGTTTTCTTGAACTTGGTTAGTTATTAAGTTTTCAAGGTCGGATCTATATCTTGGCAATATGTTGCTCATCGTGGTCAAAAGATTAATTAAAAAAACTATACCATAATGTCGACTCTTCTGAAAATAGGCACCGGCTCTGACGATTAGTAATACTGAAAGAAAAAAGGCTACTCGGCGTCGGGCTGGATGCTTTTGTTGTACCCGCCTTTAATATTTTATGCTGTTTCTCTCTGATATGTGCCTCGGCCAATCACACTCTCAATCCTGTTAGCAATTCTTTTTCTAAAATCAGCCAGTTTGTCAGATTCCCAGTCAATGCAGTTATTGCTGTGGATCGGCTTTCAATTGTAACCACATCGGTGCCCACGCGTGACTTCCCCCAACGTCTTTAACAGGTTGGGTTGCCGTAATGATTCAAGACAGTGTGGGTCAAATTGAGCGCCGATACCGGATTAAACTTCGAAGCCGATCAACACACCTGCAAGGCAACACAATCAGGACGGGATGAAAGCTGAAGGATTTCATTACAAATAAGCAGACAACGTTTCCGTTACAAATAGAGCCCGAATGGTTTGACATATCATTTGCAACGTGTTCGCTTCAGGTGCCTCTTTTTTTAGGCTTAAATCATTTTTCCAAAGTAATCTTCCAGCCATTGTCAGCGAAAAACTCCTTTAGATTCATATGGGGAACATTAAATTCCCGGCAAACAGCTGGAATCTTGCTCCCAGACCTCCCACTCTCATTGCTCACAACGGTGAGCGTGGAGTAGTCTTCTACCAAACCAGGGGACTCTCGTTTTTCGATTGCAAGAGAAATCAGCCAAGGATCAGCTTCGTCGATTTCTTTAACATGACTAATAAGGTCTGGGAACTTTGCGAGTATCTTTTCAACCAGTTGAGTCTGTCTAGCCGTGACTGGATAGAAATAGGATTTTTTATTCTTTATCCACTGAGCCAAAAAATCTGGCTTAGTCGTTTTTGGACAAAGCTCTACGAATACAAACTCGTGAGATATTATCCTGCGGGCTGTGAAAAGGTTATCAATCGCCTTCCACATTTCGTCTGGCAATAGACCGAAAGAATAAACACGATTGAGTGTAATAAACACGCTTGAGTCAATACAGTAAATATTCTGGATGTTATCAAGCATACATTAGATAATTGAGTTTTACCCCTAGAGCATCAGATGCCGTATTGTAGTCGAGCTTGTTGGCCTTTACAGCCTGTATGACTATGTCGTAGAACAATTGCCCTCGAGAAGTTCGTGCTCGTTCCACTGCTGATGCAGCGCCGCCACCTTTCTTGAGTTTTGGAAGTTTCCTAACTTCGGCGAGAAGATCAAAAAATCGATCTCTTGATATGAAGGAGCGCTCTAGGTTTCGCCTGAGAATGACCTCTCTGCTTACTTTCAGTTTGTTGGCGTGGTAAGTGAGTTCTTCGATAGTTGTCGCCAGAGGAACAGCATCATCTGGAATCAAAAACTTTCCTGCAAAGTTATTGCAAGAAAACTCAAAAGACTGATTTGCATCTAAGTCATCAGGATAACAAATGCCTGAGCGCTCCTGAGCAATGTGGGCCAATTCGTGGAACAGCGAGAATATTCTAGCTGTATAGGGGTGTCCTGAGTTAAGAACTATACCGAATGGAAGCGTATCGGCCATACAGAAAGCTTGGACTTCTTCAAGTGGCAAACTGAATTGGAAGACGAGAATTCCAAAAATAGATTCAATGCTGTTTCGCCATGTCTTGAATGCCTCGCTCGTATATTTAAAGGACTGTTGGTCGGAAACGGTTATAGCAAGCCGAGACCGAAGTTGCTCTGGCGAATGGGCTTCTTTTATCCAAGTGTATTTGCTTTCCCAATAATCCTTGCCCATCATGTCAGTAGATAAATCAAGATATTTGCGCGCTCTCCGTATGGCTAAAAGAGTTTCCTTAGAAAGCCCGGCGCTGGATAACCTCAAGTTCCGAAAATCGGATGGTTTTTGAGTAGCAGGGGGTGCCTTCGGTAAAAAGAACACAGCGAGTTGTCGCTTGTATTGCTTGGAAATCTCCTCCAGCTTTCCCCAAGGAATGTCATTACTGGAAGTAGTCTCCCATATTGCATACCTTTCTGGTTCTATATCAAGACGCCTCGAAATCTCATCAATTGTATAGCCAGCCTCTCGCCTCGCCCATTCGAGAACTTTAGGGTTAATCCTTACGTCCAATTATCTCTCCTATTGACTACAGTTAAACTCATAAGCGCTTGCGGTCCGGTGATGTACTAACCCAAGTTCGTCTATCCCTCCATTTTGATTAAAAAGCAGGAGTCTTAATGTTTTGGCATAATGTTTACTTCTGTCCACGTACAGAAGGTTCTCGACTTAACTTCATCCGGAGTACTTCAAGGGGCCCGCCAGCCATAACAATTGGCTTTGCCAATTCCAGAACGTTTCTGGCGAACTTCTCATCGAGTTCCCGCCTCACGGCATCAGTATCGATTTCGTGCAGTGGCAAGAGTTTCTGGCTGCTCAAAGCATCGAACAACTTCACAGCTTCTGCAAGTTTCCCGGGCTCAAGCGCTGTTACGTCTAGGACAGGTAGAGATTGTAGTGCTAATTTGCCCACATTACCCCTTCCGGATTGTTGCTTATTAGCGTGCCACCAATGCAGGAGCAGACCCAGCGACGTGTTTGCCCATAGAACTAGCGCCTTTTCCTGTGCAACAGATAAAAGACGAATTGATAACCATGCGCGACCACCGATAGTTCTGCGAGGTGTGAATTGCATGCCAGTAGACTGACTATTGAACTGAAAGTCACGGTTAAAGTGACAATGTGAAGCGGTAGCCCAGACTTTTGCCACCTTGAGGTCGACAGATATCTGCTCTTTTGGTGCTGACCCGCGGCGTGGGATGCCTTCACAATCAGCATCAAATGCCAAGTTCCGCTCACTTTTCGCATTATGAGACCAAAGCACGGGATAAGTAGATGCACTATCCGGCTTTACTGGCGCGATGTCAAACGGCCCTCTTATGTCCCCGGTCGATGTATTACCATTGATATCTGCGTGGTAGGGGCCGATCTCTCCGATTGCCTCAACCGTTGTAATAGGGATTTCAACCGCTTCCGACGCATTCATAGTCGGCAACCAGACGCGCTTTTCATTTGCAAGTTGGTATGCGGACTGTGCCAAAGAAAGATCAGCAATTCGAGCCAGGTTCCAACCGCCAGAGGCAGGTAAGGGAGCATCCAATGCGTGGCCGATCCTCTCATCGCCAAAATGAAGTAGTGTGCCACCCACAGGCCCATCTTCAAGGCGGCGGAGATTCTTCACTTTTGTCAATCGACGGATTTGTTCCGCGATGCTTGCTCCGACTAGCGGAAATGCAGGGCGCTCATTAAGAATCGCAAACGTGGCCCGAGTGCTACCCGCGTTAGATTTGCGACCTACGACTAGGCACTCAGCCATACCTGTATCGGCTGAAAACGACATGTCCTCGCTGCCTGCGCCTGCTATCGAGATTAGCACAAGATTGTTATAATTCTTGGCCAGGAGCGTCCGTGAATCCTCCCAAGCTTCACCTGACATAAGACTTAGAGGCATGACAAGAGCCAACACGCCGTCCAGTTTCAGCTTACGATCGGCGAGAACAAGAAAGACGGAAGCCTCGCCAGCGTTGCCGTGTGCACTCGTACCTTCTGTCAACCGCCGCATAGCCTTACCCATTAATTGCTGTTCCTCAGCGCTTGAACTGAAGGCAGCAAACATTGGATTAGGAATGCCAATCTTTTTCCCCTCATGCCCAGTGGCCCGAGTAAACGGCGGATTCATAATCACAAGGTCAAAGGATGCATGAGGAAGTGAACGCCAAGTTTCCTTCTCCGCCTCACCCATGCCATGGGCAGCCTTGGCAGTAATGGCAACAATATCGAGTTGCCCCTGCGGATCCAATAAGTCCAATGAGCCGAGAGCCATACCACCGTCCGGTTGCTTGCCGTAAGCTATGGTCAATATAGAGCTCTGCTCATACTTTACGGTTGGATGCGCACCTGCCAGCATCGATGCAGTCAGGTGTGCTGCTGCTGGCAATACATCGCAACCAATCAAGGCGTTAGCCATCATCTGAGGGTGAATCGCTTCAGCATCCCCACCACCAAGCTCATGCAGCTGACTCACTCGTTGGTAGGCGGTAGAAAGAAGAGTTCCTGTGCCACATGCAAAGTCCGCAATGCGAAGAGCCTTAACTTTCTCCGAACTTGACCACGACCCGCCCCCTGGCGGCACATCCGAGTTAATCGCTAATCCAGCCAGTAGAGCAGCTGATGCCGGAGTTGTATAGTAGGCCGCAAGGAACTTTCGATCAGCAATCAGTCGCTGGAAAACAGCACCGGTCAAATCATGAGACCGCATCAACCGATTCTGTAAAAGCTTATCAGCAGTTGCACATAGCCCCTCGATAAGCGGCTTACTCTCTGCTGTTGGAATCGCTTCGAGTATTCGACGCGCAATGTCAAATATGGGCCAATAGTTAACTTCAAGTATCTTTCTCCATTCGGCGAGGATGGTCGACTTACGAAGGCCACCACTTGAGCCTCGCAGTTGTTCGATCGAATTAACGCTTGAGAGTTCGCCTGGCCCACCCGCTAGGCTCTCTTGGAACACGAATGCGTCAGCTAGGATGGTTGCAGCCATCCTACGTGTCTGGTCGCTGTCTTCTTGACGCAACTCTTCACTTATTTTGTGAATCGCACCCGGATGAGCCTTGGCCATTTCTTCTATCAAGCCTGCCGCCTCGCTAACACCGCTTACTAGTTGATTGGCAGCTTCGTCAACGATCTCGGGTGGAACTGACGCTGACTGTATAAGAATCGACAGGTCGGCGACGCTTCCAGAAATCCAACCAGAACGTGGCCAGCGAGAATAATCAGATAGCTTGCTGCCAGTATAGACTGCCATTTTTATATCATTAGCTTTTGCCAGTTCACGATGCAAGAAAGTCCCCTGCTTTGTTCGCAGCCTCACTGGCAAACAAACGGCTATAGACGATAAGATAGTCCTTCCCGTATCACGCAACTGTAAACCAAGACGCGACACCGCATCGGATTCGACGGTAGTTGCTGGTAAAACTTCAGTTTCGATGACGACAGGGGAAACATTTGGTTCCGTGACTAGGATATCGGGCTGACCATGACTGCCCTTCAACATGCTTGTATTTTCTGAGCTGACAGTATTAGAATCCCGCCAAGCGCGGCGTGTTTGTCTTAGAACCCCAGCTATAGTATCATTGATTGTATGTTCAGTCGTCGCCATGGCTTTCTTTACATTGCTTTATCATACCTTAACAAGCGAGCTTTCGGTTAAGAGTGTAGTACCACTCCTTTGTTATCGATATCGAGATTAACATAAATTTATTTATAAGCAAAACCACTGACAATGTCAGTGGTGGGGCGTGGGGGCGAAGGCTCCACACCTTTGGCGAACCGACGAGGTCGGTGAGCCTAATATGGAATTAATGACAACTCCTTAATCAGGCGAGGCGGAGGACATTGTCCGTAGTCTCGCCGCACTGCAAGCCACCGACAAGGTCGGTGGTAGTTGACTAGGCACATCTGCGTGTCTGTGGAGATTATAAAGAGTGGCTGAGCGTCAGTCAATAAGAAGTAGCGATTTCCGCGCACGGTCTGTCAGCCCTATTTCTTAAATGACTGTGTCCGTTGGAGGATGTTAAGAGAATAGATCAAAAAAGCGCAACTTCTTCACTAATGATTTCAGCATGTACTCCTCACAATAATCTAGGTGCTTCGAGATTTCAAGTGAGCAAGTCATTTCTGTGACGAACACCTTACAATCCGCACTTTTCAAAAGCTTCCCAATAGTGTAAGTTATTATCGATATCTACTATAGGAGGATGGCATGCAGATAACTCGCTCACGGGAAAGTAGGGCTCTGTTCCTGACATGTCTTAAGGTGCTGAAATAATGGCGAAGGTCTTAGGAGAAACAGCACGATATGTAACGAAGCAGTCAGTCAAGAAACTGCAGAAGGTGTTCAGCTTTATTTTTCTTGTTATTTCTGGAACGGCTTTTGCCACCGGTTACTTAATAGGTGTGAAGAATACATTACTTGGAGTAATTCTGTCGGTCATGTTTGTTATTGTAGTTCCTTTTATTATAAAACGTGTCAACAGAACGATTGACGAATTGGAGACCGAGAGAATTAATTTCCGCAAAGGCGCAGTTGGTGAGGCCGTGATCGGATATATACTGGGAACCTTTCCAGACGAGTATCGTGTAATCCATGATTTGAGCACTCCCTTTGGAAATATTGATCACGTGGTTGTTGGACCCCGTGGCGCCTATGTAGTTGATACGAAGAATTGGAGAGGTGTTGTTACCGCTGACGGTAACGGAGAACTCCTGTGGAACGGGGAGCCCACAAATAAGCATGAGGTCAAAAACCTCACTCGTACTATTATGAGCATTAAGGAAAAGATAAAAGTGCTTTGCGAAAAGGACCCTTATGTTCAGGGTGTATTTGCATTTCCTTCCGCGCGTGTGGAAGCAAAATGGGGAACAACAGGACATGTCCATTGCATAACAGATGAGGGTCTTTACAAGTACATTGTGGAAAATAAAAAAGCTACCAAGCTAAGCGAGAAGGAAATAGATTCTGTATCAAGGGCCTTCCTTGCTTTGGCAAAAATGGACAAAGATTTTACTCGGGACAACGGTTGATAGAAGCCTTAACTACCTAAAGATTTTCGTTTGAACCCCTCATAAAGATAGCAACGTTCAAACCTGTCGACTTCTGTGAGTTACGAACACCCTTGAGTCGTTTCTCATTCTATTATGAATGAGCCATTGAAGCTCTTCTTAAAACGGTTCTAAATCAGTGGTATCACGATCGTCGAGGTCGACATTACCAGCCGCGGCGGCTGCTACCTCTCCTTCTCCCCGACGCGACGACAGGAACCTGACGGACTGCGCAACTACCTCGAACTTGCTCCTCTGCTGACCGTCTTTCTCCCACCTTCTTTCCAGAAGCCGTCCCTCTACAAGCGCCTGACTACCTTTATTAAGGTATTGACTACACGACTCCGCCTGCTTACCAAAAACAACGGCATCTATAAACAAGGTCTCCTCTTTCATCTCGTTCCCCTGCTTATACTTTGAGTTCACTGCTAGTCGCAAGGTGCAAACAGGCGTTCCCTGTGGGGTGTATCTGAGCTCCGTATCCTTTGTAAGGTTGCCAATGAGTATTACTTTGTTGAATGACATCTATATACCTCCTGTTTAAGTCACTAAATAATCTCTACTCGTTTTACCTTGGTCGCAGCTATGAGCTTATCTACCTGCATAGCCGTCAGGGCTTCGCTCAGGATCGCAAAATGACAAACATTTCCTCACAAGACTTCAGGCGCTGATTTCTGAAGAAGAGAAAGACGTATTCTAATTTCACTTGGCGTAGAGCAATACGTTTTTATGCCGAAAATAGAACGTATTACCGGGTGCCTCCCGTAACCGCCTTTTCCTGCTTTACCCGTTCATGCAGCCATACCTTGATCAGTGCTCCCCGGTCAACGCCTATCTTTCGCCTTATATCGTCTATCTCACTGACGAGAGCTTCCGACATATCGATCGTAATACGCACCTTTTTACCATGACGGTTAATCTCCGCCTTTGACATATCTATAAGTCCATGTATATCCTCGCCGGCGTCGAACCTGCGGTCAAACTCCTCCGCGCTTTCAGCCAGTCTTTTCTTCTTCATACAATATCTCCTCCTTCCTTCTCGCCCTTCTGACGGAAATAATACGGATTTTACCCTTTCTTACGGTATAGACTGCGGCCCATATTTTATCGTTAAGTTCTGCAATAATAATCCATCGGTTTTCAACCGGATGGTGCGCATGAATTTCAATACGATTCTCATCAAGCCACAACCCTTTAGCCATTTCGAAATCTATCCCATGCTTCAGGCTGTTTGATCTGCCCTTTTCCTCATCCCATTCAAATTGCATATATGTAATTATACAGTATTTGTCCAATAATTGAACAGAATCTGCTCACAATCATTTTTCCGGAGAAAAAAAGCCAATTCATGTCGTACACGTAGCAATGAGAATATACAGAAATGTTTTTCGACCGGCCGGGCGCGCACGAACGAGAAAGGCGGGAAGGAAAAGAAAGGGAGCCTATAATGTAAAGCGAAAGAGGCTTAGCCTCTGGGACATGGTTTTGTGGCCAATAAAAAGGCCGGCTTTCAACTCACCCGACCTTTGTTCGATTTCGATTGCTGACTGATCTCTTAGTCAGACTTATTGTGGTAATACCAAGTAATTTATTATTACATCTCCATAAAAAAATGCAAGACGTTTTTTATGCCTCGGCTTAACACAGACGTCTCAGACTGATTTTTCCGAGTGAGATATCTCATCCACCTTCTACACAACATCAAGATCTCGCCCGTTCTGTTGATTCCCGGCAACTGCGACATGGTAGGTATTCCACATCCTTTGGTGACATTTTGATGACGAACTATTTGTCTATGGGTTCTCATTATTTGCATGTTTGACAAGTGGACAATTGAGTGCTACAATACAGTCAAATGACCGTATTAGAGGAGGTCCAATTATGAAAAGCGCTGTGTTCGGAGAAGAGACACTAAAGAAAAAGGTTCTGTCTGTAATCAGCACAAAGACGGCTCCAAAGGGAAGCGGGGTGACTGTCACTATTCGTACTTTTGTGAAGAAGGGCTTCCCTTTTCAGGCCGGAATTAACGTTAAGGCTCTGCTTGGACTTTCGGATAAGGAGATTGCCGAAACAATAGGGACCAGCGAAAAGACCCTGCAAAGAATGCGGAAGAAAAGGGCCCCTTTTTCAATGGTGGAGAGTGACCGGCTTTACCGTATGGCCCGCATATTTGCCCTTGCAAGTCATGTAATGGGGGGCGATGATCTTGCCAGGCAGTGGCTGCGCGAGCCCCAGTATGGACTTGGCGAAGAAATCCCGATAGAAGTGATGAAGACTGAAGAAGGAGCAAAGGAAGTCGAGGAGCTTCTCTATCGAATTGAGTATGGGGTTCTTGCATGACGAGGTGTTATAGGATCGTCAAAAAAGAATCGAGTCAACAGCTTTTTCGGGTGAAGGTGCGGCGGAGCATCCCGGGCGATGGAACCATCGGGGCTATCGTGTTGTCTATGCCGCTGAAAGCCGGGCGCTGGCATCACTTGAAATTATAATCAACATGGTAAGAGAAAGCACCGAGAGGTTTAGCTTTTCCCTTTTTACAATTACAATACCAGAGGGGGCTATGATTGCTCGGGTGGAAGTGGGCGATCTGCCCTCTCGCTGGCGAGGAGCGCGACATTCGGATGCTACGAGAGATATAGGCACCAAATGGCTGAGAGAGGCGACGTCCGCCGTGCTTTCTGTCCCCTCATCGATCATACCGGAAGAAAGAGCTTATCTTCTAAACCCTATGCATCCTGATTTCCTGAAGATAAAGATAAGCGTGCCCGAACTTTTTTCTTTCGATTCGAGAATTTTAAACGCCCTTCTCGGATAACACGGGTCTTACCTTACAATTTACCGCTATTACCTGTTCACAATCAACAATAAATGCACATTAGTTGTTATACGGTCTCACTCGACGAAGTTGGTGAGTCAGACCGAGCCTTCAGCGATGTGTATGTGGACCCTATTCCCCGCTGAACTTAACAGTGTCAGCTCCTTCGATGAAGTCCGCGTCTATCACGATAGACAAGGGAACAAAAGAAGATCATCGAGACTTACGGACAGAATCCTGGCCTATCAAACAGGCGGATCGCAAAAAGGACAAAACAGAAGTGGGGTACTGTTCATAAAACCCTTTCACTTTTCAAGGCAGGAAAGCTTGATAGGGATGGGTTTTAGTATGGTCGTTTTCTCTGTTCATAAAAGGAGTGTTTTATGAATCTCAGGCTCTCAACCGTACATACCTTAATCTTTCAGCCATGCTTGGGCTGATTCCGAGAAAAACTTCTCAAGAGGGACACCGCCTTCGCCGACAATCAATGATTTTGCCTTGGGATATTTTGAGCGAAATACTTGCATGCCGGGCGTCTTCCCACTCCTGCCGCTCTTGACCTCCACTGCCCACACATTCGAACCCCTTGTGATAACAAAGTCCACTTCTTTGTCGCCGTCTCTCCAGTAGGTAAGCCCATATGCTGTTCCGGAAAGACCATTGCAGAAATGCGCTCCCACGGCGTTCTCTACAAGCCGTCCCCATAATGACGCATCACCGACGGCCTCCTTGAATGTTTTTGAAGATAGCGCATTGATTAGTGCATTGTTCCAAAGAATAAGCTTGGGGCTGCTCCCTCGTTTTCTTACCTGGCCCTGAGAAAAAAGCTCTAGTCCGCTTACCAGAAAAGCAGACTCAAGCAGTCTGAGATAATGGGCCAACGTTGTGGTGTTGCCGGCATCCTGAAGTTGTCCGAGCATCTTGTTATAGGAAAATATCCTGGCCGGGAATGTTGCAGATAGGGCAAACAGATGCCGCAGCAGCGCAGGTTTAGTGATCTTTTGCATCTGCAGCACGTCCCGCGCAAGTACCGTTTCGATCAGGGAATCGGTGATATACTGTTTCCATTGCTGTTCATCATGAACAAATACGACGGCCCCCGGATATCCGCCGAAGTAAAGCCATGTTTTCAAGTCCCAACCGAAAGCGGAGGAACACTCATTAAATGACCAATGAGGGCACCGAGTCAGGAAGAAACGGCCAGTCAGGCTTTCAGTGAGCCCCTCCTGAAGCAGTAATGCCGACGATCCGAGCGCCAGCAATCGAATATCCTTCCCTTCGCGTTGAGTTCGGTCCCAATGCAGCTTGAGGCTCTCGCTCCACCCTCTCACCTTCTGAATTTCATCAAGCACAAGGAATACCGTTTTTGCTTTAAGCAGTTGAAGCTCTGCGAGACGCCATTGAGTCTCGATCCATTCAGGGCCTGGAGGAAGAGGGCTGTCCGCCGAAGCATACACAGAAGGATAGGGGAGCTTCTTCATCACCTGTCTGGCTATGGTCGTTTTGCCGACCTGTCTGGGTCCGATAAGCACCTGAAAAACCGGAAGTCTTTTCTTAAGTGAAACTGCAAGTGACTTTACAATGGGCCGTTCAAATTCCATAGTGAAAGCTTAACATCAAGAGAAAGCGCGTGTCAATAATACTCATCCATTGAGTAAAGTTACTCAATGATAACTAATTTACTTTTACTCTTTGATGTGTGCCAGTAGGTCGTTTGGCTGGCAGTTAAAGGTCCAGATACAAGGCATCAGGAAACGCCCACCGGATGAAGGTGCACTTGCCGGTGCCCCTCGGACCAAGCAGAAAAAAACTCTGCTTTGGTGCTCCAATAAAGCTGCTTATCAATTCCATATTAAGTCCATTTTTGGAGTTATCATATCCAAATATTATACCACCGTGACGATGGGGGCAGGAGATAATTGATAGTATGCTGGTATGCCGCATTCTTATTACTGTCGCAGAATTGTAGCAGATTTTAGCTCTTTAGGCAGAAAATGCCGAAAGGACAGAAAATACCGAACGATAATGTCTTCTTTGAAATCAATACGTTATACCCAAATCGTTGCCAGTGGCCCTTCTGTCAAAATTGCCCGCTTCGCCCTTTCAAGGCGGCAACTACACACCATGGTGACTGTCACTACCTGGAGCGAGAACCTTTAGTGGTGCAGAAAGTACCTACATGCGGATACCAAGTTGACGATCACTATGGGCAAGGGACTTGTCTACGGGTCAGTGCTGGTTGACGATTGGCCTCCTTATGTGTACAGATGGCTTCGATGGAGAAAAGCGGGCTGGTGTGTCATGCCCACAAAAGAGTGGAATGCTAAGGGAATGCATCGACAAGTATTACGCTATGATGGAGCGAATCTCGATGAGGTTGGGAAAGGCTTTTGAAAAGAAGGAATGAAGTTCTGAGGGATAGAGAAATTAGCCGCGTAGTGTTGCAGCCAACGCAGATTTTCAACTACTCTTGTGCTAAAGTCACATGTCAGTTTGCGGAACATCGTTGTATATTAATGAAAAGCCTGTTAAGAACAATGTATCATATGAATCATGCCCAGTAATTTAAATGCATTCAGAGTAAATATTGAAGACATCAAGAACATCTCGAGTATTCGTCAGTTCCACCTTCAGTGATCTAAAGGGAAAGTGTAACGCACTTCAGGAAAGGGTATCCCCAAAGCTGCGGGAATTGTGTGAGCAGCATGGATGCCGATTCCAAGCTGTAGATCTGCGTTGGGGGGTGAGCCGGGAAACAGCCCTTGACCAGCGAGTCAATCGGATGTGCCTAGAGGAAGTTGAACGTTGCCAAAGGCTTTCTCCCCAACAAATATGAACCTAATAGACCATTTAAAAACAACAGGTGGTGCAGGAGAAAATATACACCTATTTATGGATCAATTCTACAAATATTTTGGTAGAGACCATAGGGTAATCCTGCACCATAAAATGGGGATAAAAGCAGTGGGTAAAATATTTGGGACAGCGGCTATGCCAATTGCTGAGAACCATATACTTGACGACTGGCAAGGGGGTATGCCCAACGGACCGCATGACAAGAATTTTTACAGGTTAGCGTGGGCGTATGATTTACATATGTTTATGGATGCCGTAAAATTTGCCGATGAATTTCTAAAGATTTGGGGATAAGAATATATCTAAACGAAAATATGAATAGAAAAACGTAAGAAGAATGTTCAAGTCTAAAAAGAAAGACAGATATACGGCTTTGGGCCACATCTGACAAGGAATATTTGTTAGACAAGGTTGACATAGAAACTGAACATACCTATTCATACAATTCGTCTCGTTAAAATTCAAATTCCTCAAACATTAAGACCTCCAATCAAATGAATGAATTGTGAGTGCATCCTCATTATGCAGTGCATTTCCTATAGGCATTGGCCACTATAAACCAAAAACTTTCCATTAATCAAACAAGACTGCAGTCAAAAAGTTATATAATCATACAGTGAAAATACTCTTTGTCACCGACTTGCATGGATCTCAGTGGAAATATGACCGACTGTTTGATGTTGCAACGGGGTTAGGGGTGCAGATCGTTGTCAATGCCGGCGATATGCTTCCCAAGGAAGGGGCTCTGTTACAACAAGATGATTTTATCACTTCATTTCTTGACCTATTCTTTGAGAAGTTTAATAATGCCGGAATCTACTACCTCTGCTATCTTGGAAACGATGATCTTATGATCTTCGACCAGTTATTCGAAAAGGTTTGTGAGAAATACCGTTTTGTTGTCTCTCTTGCCCAGCAAAAATGTGACATCAGCGGTTACGAGTTTATAGGTATGAACTGGGTTGTCGATTATCCTTTTCGGCTTAAGGACAGATGCCGGGTGGATACCGACGACTACGTATTCCAAAAACAACTGGGGACAGGCCTGCTGTCAACTCGAGAGGGATTTCAGGAGATTAAAGACTGGCCTGCCTACGCTAGATCACTGCCTACTCTCCATGATGAGTTGATCAATCTGGTGCGCCCCCAAAATATGTATAAAGCTATATATGTGATTCACATGCCACCCGCCAAACTGGGGCTGGATAAATGTTATAGCGGGGTAGAAGCTGGATCGACAGCCGTTTATGACTTTATCAGAAAGAATCAGCCTCTTATGGCTTTACATGGACATATTCACGAGTCCCCTCAAATGACTAACAAATGGTTCGCAGAACTTGGTAGAACAATCTGCATACAACCAGGTCAGCTTGATGATTTTACGTACGTGACGATTGATCTGCATACCATGCATTTTGAAAGACACAGTGAACGACACCGATAAAAAAGGCATTATTCTTTTTAGAACATTGATAATCCCTATGCATTCTAAAGCTCCTCAAATCCTTAGAAGCGTTTTTAAGGTGCGTCCGCAATTCTCCAATTCATATATTACCGGGTGAAAGACGTCGTTGCCGTTAATGGGTCTTTCCAACGGTCTCAATTTCCTCCCTTGAAATGTGGAGCTGCACATTTCACTCGGAATATTCTCCATTTGTCTTATTTTGTTTCATTTTCTTAATGATATTTCTGAACGGTGGCATCTGCTGTTTACGATTTCTTTTGCGGGCCGTCCAGACCAAGCTCTCCGCTGAGCACCTTAGCGACGAACCGATCACCCGAGGTCTGCGATGCAGCCAGTTTGCGTATGCGCTCGAATGTCTCACGCCCGTTACCGGCGTTTGCGGCAGCTTCCATGGTATAAAGGTAGGCATCTCTGATATCCGCAGAAGTAATTTCATAGCCATACCCCTCACACAACCATCTAAGCGCAGCTACCCCGGCTTCGACAGCAAAGTCCGGATGCGTAGCGGCCGCCTTCCTTGCGGCCCGTGTCAGCGTCCTGGGGTCACAGGGCGTCTTGTTGGCCAGTCCGATTGACTCGGCATACAGACCAGCGGATTTCGCAGAAGCAAACCACTTACCTTCTTCTCCGGGTGTGCTTTCAACGAGATCGTGCAGGATCTCACTGGCAGTCTTATGAGGATATTTCTTTGTAATGGCCCGAAAGGTCGCCAGATGCGATGTGCCTCGATTAGCGTCAAGTGAATACCGGGCATATGCTTCATCGTACATGCCACTCGAAAGAAGAATTGCCTCACAGGCCAGTGCAATTGCGCTCGAGGGCTCGTTGATTCCGTGGGAATCCTCTGCGTAACGGATCGCCTCTGCATTTCTGCCCATAGCGCTCAGAGCCTTCACACCCCACTTCCTGTAATACCAGTTCTTGTGCGGCAAAAGTTCGAGAAGGGAGAGGGTTTCCTCATTTCGCCCGGCCTTGACGAGGGCGCTCAGACAGGCGGTCGTACCTTTGAAATAACCATGATGCCCAGAAGAAGGATTCCATGCCATCCGGACCACTTTTATAAATGAATCCGCCCATTGTGACGCGCGGTCAGCGGTTGCACAGAGTTCTCCCCAATATTCGGGCAACAGCTCGATATATGGGATATCGTCTGCCTCGACCGCCTGCCAGAGGCGCTCCAGCCACCTGTCTCGCACAGAACTATCTGCCGGAGCACCGGCTATAATGGGCGCAAGTATCTCAATGGCATTGTTCACAGCCGATCCTATCGCACCCGATGAACTATCGACGTGGGCCAATGCAGGGGATAACCTTTCCAGAAACAACACAGCGCCTTCAGCAGCCAGGACCGACTCTTTACGTACTGTTTTCTTTATCTCTGCCACAGCCTCTTTTACGCGTGCCAGGGCCGGCTGCGAGCGCCATCCGAAGGCATTCCGACGAAACCGCGCTACAAAATTCCATTTGTGAGTAGTTGATGAAGCCATTTTATTTCCATCTTTCGTATTTAAGTTGAAATGAAACACACATTCGATATATTGCCTTGTTTTATAAGGCTAATTGTGAGCAAGCTTTTGCAATACCGTATCAATAGAAGCTTTGCAGGCTTTTTTGCCCAGTATTTATCCATCTTAAAGGAGTCTTGGGATGTTAGTCGTTCCCAAATCCTTAGTCCACGCGGTTTTACTAATTTCAGTGCTCATAACCATTCGAAATTAAATATTAATAATGACCTTAATAGATTCTTTTCAACTTTATTGCGAATGAATCTTTTATTTCTATTCTAACCAATTGACACCGTTGATGTCACACGGCATTCATCCCCTCAAGCGAGCTGTAAAAGGGGACAGGCTGGTTTTTCAAAGTTCCCGCACGATTGCTTCAAGAATGCCCTTGCCGGGCTGCCATAAGTCCCTTCCTAAATCAAAGGATCATGGATGCACTAATTGCATTGGGCATGTATTTAGCGATACGAGGGTTTCTTAATGTAAAATAGATGCCATGGAATTTCCTGTTCCCAGAACATATCGGGATTTATTGTGTACATTGGATAAGGACGCCCTTTTATCCTTTATGAGGGGCTTTTTCAAGGGCGATCTTGCTACTGCCGACCTTTTTACAAACCGGATAAACGAAGATAACCTGATGAACAGCTTCTTAGACAAATTTTCCTCTGCCTCATATATCAAAGGCATTCCGGATCAGATATCAAAGGATGAATTAAAGGCGTTAAGGGAGATTATCAGGAAAGGCGGTTTCCTGCGGCCTGGCGATAAACACTTCCCTGAAAAGAGCACAGTCGATGGCCTTGTAGAAAAAAAGCTTGCCTTCAGGAGCGATGGCGCTGACGGTCGCGGGGTTGCCGTGCCGCTCGAAATCTGCCTCGGGTTGCCATTTGATAAAAATGAGGAATACCGTTCACTCATGAGGGCGATGAACCGATATTCCTCTGACATAATCAAGCTCATGGCGCCTCATCTGGGGATTCCCCAATACAACAAGCTGCATAAGATCAGGCTTGCCGCAGTCGTTTATAAAAGGATTATCGAAAACTACTCCCAGTATATCGGGTCGCTCACCGATCTGCAGAAAAAGATCATCAGGCATATATTCAGGCGCGGCGGCTTTGTTTCGAATGGAAACCTCGATGTATGGGCCAAGGCCAACGGTATGAAAGAATCCGGAGGCCAGAGGAGTTGGTACGGAGGGGATTACTTTCTTGATTATATGAGCACAGCGTACAGAAGAAAAAAAGAAGATTTGTCCGACCTTGAAAAGGCGTTGTTGCACCCTGTCTTGTCCGGGGTAGTCTGCGTCTCATACAGAGAGACTTATGATAGCATATGGCATTATTTCATCCCTGAAGAGGTATTCCCATTGCTGGCCGGGGACTTTTTCAGGGAGATGGATGAAAAGAGGGAAGTCGCAAGAAAAACAATGCGCGCTGCGGCCCCCGATGTTTTTGTCTCCTATTCCGGCAGAGTAGCAGAGGACCTTATCAAGGTCCAGATAGCTGCTGCATGCGGTCTGGTCGGATTTGTGAAGAACAAGCCCGAATTTAAGAAACGTTCGATATCCGACATTGCCGGGCTGTTGAATTCTGCTGAATGTTACGTGGAAAATCTGTTTAGGTTGTTAGGTTTTCACCCCAGCGGGATGAATATCATAAACTACAGTAGTTTTGATCTGCTCAAGTCATATCTATTCAAGTACGAATATGTCGTTTCTCTCCTTCCCATTTTGCAGCCTTTTCAGGGATGGGTGCATATGGATGGCCTCATTAAATATCTTCTCAATCATAGAGACCTCTACCGCTTTTCAGCATCACTTTCTGAAAACGTTATCGAGTCCGCGCTGAAAGACCTCGGCATGCTCGGCCTTTTGGATATTTCCCCTGACGGCAAGAGAGCGCAGGTCGCGCCCTTGTTGTCAAAGATGTTCGACTCTCCTCACTTCAAATCCATAGGGGTAATTAAAGGAGACTCCCGGCCGCTTATAGTGCAGCCGAACCTTGAGCTGCTGATACCTATGAATACGGAAATAAAGGCGCTCAAGAAGCTCTCCGAATTCTCCGACCTGATCGTGCTTGACAAGATGCTCCACTTTGCCTTGTCGAAAAAAAGTCTTATGCGAGGACTGGATCTGGGATGGGATATAAAAAAGGTTATCACCTTCCTTTCGTCGATTTCCTCAAAGGATGTCCCCAAGACCGTTGAAAATTTTGTCGAGACGTGCTTAAACAAACGGGGCGAGGCGGTTGTGATGCCATCTTCGACCCTCATACATTGCAAGGGGCTCGGGCTGAAGTCAAAGATATTATCTATGCGGGGATTGAAGGCGGAAGGACTGGAGGGAGCTGATGACTATCTCTATATTTCCGCCCAGTCTCCTGGCGAAGTGCTCAGGATATTGAAAAAGCACGGGATCTTTGCCGAGCTGGCAGAAGAAGGAAAACAGGCAGACAGGAGTCGTAAATGAAATATAATGATAAGCCTTCGTTTTTGGCAGACGCGGTAGAAGCATATTCCGCTGACGAGGTAAGGAAGTTTTCGAAACTAGCAGTAGATATTATTTCCACGGAGAAGGGCCCCTTCTGGGTCAGCGGGCATATCGAGCAGGTATCATCGCAGAGGAAATCGGACCTAGCGCCGATGCTCGTCAAGCTCATGAAACACGCTGAAGCATCAGCGGCACTATACAATCATCTTGCCGAACCGGAGAAGGCCGCGGTGCAGGAGGCGGTCTCGGACATTCATGGGGTACTCGACATCGCCGTATTCAGGGCAAAATACGGGAAGAGTCCTTATATGTCAAAAAAAGAGAAAGAATCGCGAAGCCTCCTGCCGTTATTTATTTACTACGGAGGCATCATTCCGCCGGATCTGAAGGAAGTCTTAAAACATTTTGTGCCGAAGCCTCCCATGGCAGAACCGTCTTTTGAGGAGAATCCGCAGGATAAAATAGTTGTTGGAGATGAGGAAACACCTCTTGTCAGGCATCTTACAGAGCCTGCTGCGCTCCATGATCTTTCCGTACTGCTTCACCTTGCCGGAAACAGCCGGTTGAGCGCAAGCAGCGCAACGGGATATATCACAGGAGCAGGCGCCTCCACAGTCCGTGAAGTCCTGCTGCATGGAGATTATTATCCCGAAGGTACTGAGGCGGAGGATAAATATGATGTGCAGATTGGGGAGCAGGGAATCCGTCCCTTTGCATGGTGTATGATCCTGCAGGCGGGCAAGCTCGCAAAGGTAGAGGGCGGCAAACTGCGGCTCACAAAAAAGGGACATGAGGCCCTCAACAAGGCGCCTCATACGGTATTAAAGGAATTATGGGAAAGCTGGCGTAGCAATAAACTCCTGCACGAGATGAACAGGATAGATATCATAAAAGGTCAAAAATCCAAGGGAAATCCTCTGTATGCGGCTGAAGAGTGCAGAGAAGCGCTTGAGATTGCATTGTCTTATCTTACGATAGGCCAATGGATAGAGACAGATGAATTTTTCCGTTACTTGATAGCCCGGGGGCTCAGGTTCACTGTTGCCCGCGACCCGTGGAAACTTTATATTTCCGATAGAGAGCATGGTAGCCTCGGTTACAACCATATTACCTGGAACCACATCGAAGGACGTTTTGGCAGGGCATTTCTCCTTGAATACGGCGCGACAATGGGTATTATCGACGTTGCCTTAGTGCCCCCTTGGGGCGCGGCCGATGATATCGGGAATCTCTGGGGAGCCGACGCATACTCCTGCCTGAGCAGATACGACGGGCTTATGTATCTGCGGTTGACTCCTCTGGGAACGTGGATACTTGGCAAAGCCGATACTTATTCGCCCGCTGTGTCTGAGAGTATTCACATCTTCACCATCCTCCCAAACCTCGAAATTGCGATGACATCTCACATGGCGGCCCCGGATAGGCTGTTCCTTGACCGGATAGCCGAACGAAAATCGGAGAGGGTATGGGAACTCTCGCGAAGCAAGATCGTTCAGTCGCTGGAAGCTAATACGAAATTCGGGGTGATAAAGGATTTTCTTCTCAGCCGAAGCGGAGAAAGAGAAATCCCCCAGACTGTGGAGGTCTTCCTGAACGACATTAAAGAACGTTCGGAAAAATTGAGTGACCGTGGCATGGGAAGGATCATAGAATGCGCCGACGCGGATACCGCTATGCTTATGGCAAATGATCCTGATCTGAAGAAATTATGCCTGCCTGCCGGGGACCGTTCTCTGGTTGTCCCTTCAAAGAACGAATCGGCCTTCAGAACCGCGCTGAGGAAGAAAGGGTATGTTGTGATAACGGAGAAAACAAGATGAAAAGGAAATCTATGGAAGACAGCGATGATCAAGTGGAGATAATGCCGGAAGATTTTTATTCTGATGCCGGGGAGAAGATAAAATTCAATTGGTTTTGCTACGAGTTATCATTGGGATTGTACGATGCGCTTACAAGAAAAGTAGGGAAAAAGTTTGCAAAGTTTAATATTGGGGATAGGGCAATCACCGACTTTTCAATTTATTTTGCCAAATCGATGAAAAGTATTATCCTCGAAAAGCTTTCCGGCAAAATTAAGACTGTTTATTTCTCCCATAAAACGATTGAATCATTTTTCCCGAAGATCAGTGACAGAATGGTAAATGCCGTTCTGGATGTTATTGCAGAAGTTTGGGACGACCAACTCGGCACTTGTGAAGTCTGCCCTACTCGCTGCATCAGTGAAAAAGAGGTTTATTGTACGATGTTCGATGACGGTCCCTATGGGAAGGATTGAATGCAAAGACAGCAATGAACTATAACCCTCGGAATCCCCTTATAATCCAGTCCGACATGACCATGCTGCTCGAAGTGGATTCGCCTCTTTATGAGGAGGTGAGAGACGCCATTGCCCCGTTTGCAGAGATCATAAAAAGCCCCGAGCACGTCCACACGTATCGCATCAACCCTATATCCCTCTGGAATGCCGCTTCTTCAGGCGTCAACCCTGATGACGTCAGGGGAAGGCTCATCCGTTACAGCAGGTACGAGGTCCCTCATAACCTCCTTGTTGAAATCAGGGATATAATGGGCAGGTTCGGGAAGGTAAGGATCGAAGGGCATGATGAAGCCATGCTTAAGCTCGTCGCTGAAGACCCGCTCCTGATGGAACAGCTTTATCATACGGAGCATGTGAGAAATCTCCTTTTTGAAAGGATCGGCCCTGAGTCTGCCGTTTTTACTTCCGTCAATCGCGGCCTCATAAAACAGGCATTGATCAAGGCAGGCTATCCGGCGGTAGATATTGCCGGTTATTCTGAGGGTCTTCCCCTCGACATTTCCCTGAGAGAAAACGACTTATTCAAAATCAGACCATATCAAGTCATGGCGCGTGACGCATTTTACAAAGGCGGTTCTGCCCTTGGCGGCAACGGGGTAGTGGTCCTGCCGTGCGGGGCGGGAAAAACGGTCGTGGGCATAACTGTTATGGAGATGATCAAATCTCATTCACTGATACTCACCACCGGAATCACAGCGGTCAGACAGTGGAAGAGGGAACTTGTCGATAAGACAGGCATAAGTCCTGAGGACATTGGTGAGTATAGCGGCGAGGTGAAAGAGATCCGCCCGGTGACTCTAACAACATACCAGATATTGACCCACAGGAAAAGCCGTGAGCATGATTTCACACATTTCCGTGCTGTAAATGATCATCCGTGGGGGTTATTGATCTATGACGAAGTACACCTTCTGCCAGCCCAGGTTTTCCGGTTTACCGCTTCTTTGCAAGCGATAAGGAGGCTCGGCCTGACCGCAACCCTTGTAAGAGAGGACGGTAGAGAGGGCAATGTCTTCTCCCTGATCGGCCCGAAGTGCTATGATGTTCCCTGGAAAGTGATAGAGAAACAGGGATGGATCGCAGAGGCTGAATGTTTTGAAATAAGGGTAGGGATTACAGGAGACACAAGATTCCATTACGCATCCTCTGAAAAAAGACAGCGGTTTCGCATAGCGGCCGAGAATCCGGCGAAGACCCCGGTGATCCATAGGCTCATCTCAATGCATAAAGGCGACCGGGTATTGATAATAGGACAATATCTCGAACAGTTGCAGGGAATTGCGGAAAGTATTGGCGCACCGATAATCACCGGGAAAACACCACAGGCCGAGCGTGAAGCCCTTTATCATCGGTTCAGGGAGGGCAACCTGTCCACGCTTGTGGTCTCCTCGGTCGCCAATTTCGCCATAGACCTGCCTGACGCGTCAGTCGCTGTCCAAGTATCGGGTAGATTCGGATCACGTCAGGAAGAGGCACAGAGACTCGGAAGGATATTGAGACCGAAATCAGACGGAAGGGGAGCAAGGTTTTATACCCTTGTGTCGAGGGACACGGATGAACAGGAGTTCGCTCTGAAAAGACAGCTCTTCCTCACGGAACAAGGGTACAGTTACACAATATTTTCCGAGGATGAAATCGGTTCTTATCTGAAGGCTGGCCTGGACGTGTAACTCACTGCCAGGCAACGGACCGGACTCTTGTTTTTGCCGTCTGCTCTCTGCGCTTTTTTTCAGCAGGGTGGGCATATTTCTCTTCACAAAAGAACTTGCCAGTGTAAAGTTCTCCGTTATGCAACCATACGTAACCCTGGTATTCTATGATGATCGGCGTGATCAATGATGACTTTCTTGAGGATGGAGTCATTATCGGTATTTTGGAAATATATTTTATTTTCGCTATACCGCAACAGCAGATTGAAGCTTAACCGAAACAAACACAGCCTGCCGTTGTTGAGCGGCTGAGTTCGATGAAAAGGAGTCCTGATTCCCAAAATGGGTGCCGCGTGTGCCCCTCTTTTCTTATACTTGTTCAGTTGATAATATCACTTGACAGAGGTTAGCATAATTGCTAACATTAAGAACATGAAATATACTATCGAGTATTTCCATGCGCGCGTCAAAGACGAGATCGAGAGCTGGCCCGATGGTATATTGGCTGATTATGCGCGGTTGGTGGAACTTTTGATGGAGTTCGGACCGACTCTGCGCATGCCGCATTCGCGTGCTATGGGCGGATCAGGTACTTTTGAACTGCGGCCACGCAGCCGTGAAGGTATCGGACGCGCTTTATACTGTTATATTGACGGTCAACGCATTTTGATACTTCACGCTTTTGTAAAGAAAACGCAGGAGAATCCGGAGAAAAGAATTACGCCTTGCCCGGATAAGAATGAAGGAGGTACGAAATGGCTGATTTAAAATACAAACCCGTTTCGCATGATCATGAGGCTTTCCTAAAAAAGCCTTGAAACGGAAAGAGTTCAGTAAAGCGTACGAGGATATGGAAGAAGAGTACCGTCTTACCCGAGAGATGCTTGCCGCTCGTTCCAAGTTCGGTCTCACTCAGGAAGCCGTTGCAGAGTTGATGGGGACGACAAAAAGTGCGGTATCGCGCTTAGAAGCTGCGGGCAAGCATGCTCCGTCTCTGACTACGCTCAAAAAGTACGCGCGCGCCGTCGGCTGTGGCTTGGAAGTAAGTTGGTTCCCAACGCTCGCCTGACCAAGCGCTCAACACGGGCCGCCAAAAAGCAGGCGGCCGGTTAGCTTCGCGTTGCGTTTTCGGTTAAGCTTCAATCTGCAGGTGCGGTGGAGCGAAAAAAGGAAAGATATTTTCGGT
>CAVSHB010000004.1:0-376588 GCA_963727775.1 uncultured Nitrospiraceae bacterium
GTAAATGAACCCCAAACCTAACTGTATCAAGCGCTTACAGCATTTACTTTGGATAATATTTTACTTTTGATAAGGCGGATTATCCAAAGCTTTGGATAATCCGCCTTGAGGAGTTCCGCAAGTCCGTTCCAGAAGATGGCCCTCTTCATCTTGCATGGGGGCCTTGAGCCATCGCTCAATATACAGCAGCACCCATGAAATTTGACAATGTTTACGAACCGCTCGCATAAGGAGATCATGGTCGATATTGTCGAAGAGACCCTTGATGTCGAACTCAACAACCCAGTCGTATTCCCAGCTTCTCCGTCTTACTACAGCAACCGCATCAAGGGCTGAATACCCCGGTCGGTATCCGAAGGAGTTTCGGTGAAACATGGGTTCGAGCATCGGCTCCAAGACAAGTTTGACCACAGTTTGAGCGATCCGGTCAGCTACCGTGGGCACACCAAGCATGCGTACCCCTCCTGATTTCTTCGGAATCGGCACCCCTTTGACCGGCGGCGGAAAATAACTGCCGGAACAAAGCCGATTCCAGAGCTTATACAGGTTATCACGAAGCCGACTCTCAAATTCTTCGATCGACTCCAAGTCTACGCCTGCTGCCCCACCATTTGCCTTAACACACTGATACGCTTCCCACACAAGAGTCTTGGGAATGCTATACGCCTTTGTCATGCTAATCGGTTCCTCCTGCCTGAGCAGTTGACTGATAAACATAACTGAATAACGCGACCCCTTCGCTCCGTCCCCATTACAGGGACTTCACCGCTACTACAGGTCGCTCCGCCCCTTGACGGCTCATCGGTACTATCGGCCTCACTATTTGCGTTTGTGCCTTTCCCTTTGCATCGCCGCCGAAGGTTCCCGCAGTTCAACATAAGAGCCAAAACCAAGCTGACGCTGCCTCTATGCCGGACACCACCCGCCCCGTAAGCAGGTATCGGACAGGCTTATCCTGGATTAACATAACCCCTCCAGTTTCGATGTCATCTGAGCACTTTCGACACTTGAACGGCAGTTCACTGTTGTTCGTCTTCTTTGGTTCACACCTGATGCCTAATGGCACCTTTTCCGTAACGCTCACGACCAAGGCTTTTGACCCAAGCCGCTTACGGTGGTTTGCAACCTGCTCCTGCAAGCCGATTGCGAGGGACCTACCCTCATCTCTTATGCCGCTTTCTGCGGCACACTTATATCGGTTGCCCAAACGTGGTTGGCGCGGTTAATCTCCAGCTCCCGCAGGAGATAGGGATAAATTTTGTGCTCCGGATTCGGTTTCGACAGCCTGGGTTTCGGGTATAAGGCCCTGATGCCCATCTTCTTCATCAAGGTGCTGACATGGCTGCGTCCTACGTCATGTCCGAGGTCCCGAAGTTCATTGCGTATCCGCCGAATGCCGTAAAACGGATACTTCAGGTGGATCTCATCGATCAGAAGTATAAGTTCCACATCCCGCTTGCTGGTCGGAACCGCCTCGTAGTACAGGCTCGATCGGGATAGCTCAAGTATCCGGCTTTGCCGCGTCAGCGGTAAGGTATGCTCAGGGTCGATCATTTCCTTGCGCTCGGCTCGGCTATCCGCCCGAGCGCGATTGATAAAAAATCGTTCTCCATGGCGAGTTGTCCTATCTTGGCGTGGAGCTCCTTAACACTCGATCCTTCTTCCGTCTTCTTATCCCTGGAAAACACTTCTGCTGCCCGCTCCAAAAGCTGTTTCTTCCACTCAGTGATCTGGTTAGGATGCACTTCGAAGCGCTCCGCCAATTCAACTATCGTCTGTTCTCCCTTGATTGCTTCCAGTGCTACCTTTGCCTTGAATGCCGCTCCGTGGTTCCTTCTCGGTCTCTTTGCCATCTTAGCTGCTCCTTTTTCCTTTCTGCAGGGTCAAACGGCAAAATAGGCTTCGCCATTTGCCCTATACGGGGCAATCAGACAATGTCTCGATCTCTGATACCCCTGCGTTTTAGTTTAGAGCAGTTTTACCACTTATGTCTCTGTCCAGTTTTTCCCGGCCAGCTCTAACAAACCTACCATCTTTGTTACGGTGCATACTAAGCAGGTTCCTTTATTTACTCACGATAGGCAACCTTTCGTAGGGGTATCCACACAATTTTTGAATAATTATGCATTCATAATTCTTTCACATTTCCTTCGACAGTTCTTCATATTCTTTCTGTAAACTTAAACATAGAAAATAACTTTCTTCATTTTTTAGGCAGCCAGTACCCCTCCTACTGGCTGCCAACCTCCAAAGCAAAAAATACGAGATGTTTTTCTGAAGCTGCCAACCCAATTGAATTGACCTAAAAATAAATGTATGTTTTAACCTATAATTAAGTTCTGTATATGAAAGAAGAGATTATGCAAAAGCAAAGGTTGAAATGAAAACTTTCAAAGTTTTTAAGCATTCTGCCCTTGGTTATCGAGCTGTGAAGGTTGGATTCTCATGGCCGGGGTTCTTATTTTCTGTCATTTGGCTCTTAATAAAGAAGCTTTGGGGGCATGCACTTATCTTTATATCCATCATCATTCTGCTCGCTTTAATCGAACTGTTTTTTGATAACACACAAACCTCTGTAATGGTACTTCTATTAGAGTTTGGCGTTTATATTTTTGTTGGAATCAATTGTAACGGATGGTGTGTGACCAATTTACAAGAGCATGGTTTCGAACTTGTAAATACATTGCAGGCGGAGACACCTGATGCAGCAATCGGTAAAATAGCTAAAGCGTGAGGTTAAGAGATAGAGATTCCTCCCCTGAATAACGAATTACTCCGCTGGACTCCGCTTCGCTCTTACGAGGTCCGTGAATATATCTTTTATGCTCTGATATCTGTCTTCTCTAACTTTCCGCAGGCACCGAATCACGATATCATCGAGCCACTCGGGAACATCTTCCACAGTATCAATAACACTGATCGAGCCCAAACCATTGAGGCTGCCGGTCAGCATTTCATAGAGAATGACACCTGCTGAATAGATATCAGCCCTTTCATCCAGATCAACTTCCTTCAAAATTTCCGGCGGGATATAATCCGGAGATTGTGTTCTTTTCAGAAATGATATGTCATTCTTTGCATCAATAATTATATTGTCCGGATTTAGGATACCGAAAAGCCAGCCATCCTTATATGCTCTCTGCAAACTTTTAAGGATCTGTACCCAGAGCTTCAAACTGTATCGTGGCTCGATTCTGCCCTTCCGGATAAAGCTTCTGAGGGTTGTCTGCCCTTCAGGAATTTGCACTTCCGGAGAAGGTGGCATCATAAGGGCCTTAAGTCTGTCGTTCACATCTCTGAATACAGGGTTAAGCTTGTTTATCTCCTTAAAAACCTCGACTGCCTTCTCAATTTGTCCTGTGTTCTCAAGCATCAGGGCATAGGAGTAAAAATCCTCAAGGTTTGAGCTTTCCGGATTTTTATCATAAAGATAAAATCCGAACATCTCCGCAGCCTCTTTCAGCATACCTTTCTGCTTGAGCAATGCCGTAGCTTTCTTATATTCTCCAGCTTCTCTTAAAGCCTTCACTGCATAGATTGTTTTTCCTGATTGCTGCATAACTTTTGCCACATCAATTTTCTTCCCAGCCTTATCATAGAGGGTTGCTGCCTCATCAAACTCGCCTTCCATTAGAGCAACCTCTGCAGCGTCCTCAAGATTTCCGGCCTTTTCATACATTTCTTTAGCTTTATCGCTCATCCCCAGGAGGTCATACAGCATCGCAGCCTGTTTATAATCGCCGCCTTTTTCATACAGCACTGCAGCCTTACGGTGATCTTTGAGTGTATCATCATAAATATGTGCAGCCGAGACAAATTCACCAGCTTTTTCATGCACTTCGGCTTCTTTCTTAAAGTCCTGCATTACAGTAGTTTTAAGTTTCTTGCCGATGGTTTGCCTATATATGAATCTGATCAAAAAGAACAGGGCTATGAGAACAGGAATGAGGATGACAACAAAAACGGCAATAAAACCTTTTGATGCTCTTTCTTCAACTGAACCTTCTGAGACAGCAAGCTGGACAAATATAGTGTTTAAATTTTGTATCAGAAAATCAAACAATTTGACTCTAATCAAAGCATTACCTCTAACCCACACTATTCATAAGATTGCCGACAGATGCAGTATTTGTCGGCACCTGCATATTTGTAAGCTAACTCTCTTTTCCGTGCCGTATATTATCATATTTCAACAAAGATCTACCCGTCTTTGTGATATAATTTTATACAGTACAACTGGCACGAAATGATAATCAGACAGGAAAAACCGGCAAATCTGGATTTCATTAATAAACTTCGGGCGGTCGTCGGCCTATCGATAATCGTGATTTTATTATCGGCATTTTTTGCCATATCAACTGGTAACACTCTTGTGTTTCCCGGGCGTACAATGTCAGCTTCGTATTCAACTGATGAAACACCTCCACCATTAAAAAACTTTCATGGATATAAAGATCAAAGTCTATCGGCAGGCAAATTCTTAGTCGCAAGTGAAAAAATAAGAGATCCGCGTTTTGCGAATACAGTTATTTTACTGGTCAATTATGACTTCCGAGGCACTGTCGGGTTAATCATCAACCGGCCTACCGAGACAAAACTTTCTCAAGTATTGCCGAACGTCAAAGGGATTGAAAAAGCGCCTGACAATTTGTATCTCGGCGGGCCCGTTGCTTTTAACCAGATAACTATGATCATTCAATCTCAGTGCAAGCCGGAGAACTCCGAAAAGGTATTCGATGATATATACATTAGCAAGAGCATCACCCTACTGGAACAAATAATAGAGAATCAAAAGCCTGATCAAAGGTTCCGTCTTTACATCGGTTATGCCGGATGGGGCCCTGGCCAACTCGAATCCGAAATTGCAAGGAATGACTGGCTTATTCTGAAAAGCGACCCGGATATTCTTTTCGATAAGTCGCCGGACAAAATCTGGCAGAGGTTTGTTCCCCAGAATATTAGCATTTAAGTCCGGAACAGCAGAGAACTGGAAATAGGTTCCATAGTATCTCCCGGATATTTTACGAGAGCAGCGTTTCCGTCCTGCTCTGTAACGACCTCCCAAAGAAACAGAAATTGTGCGGAGTACGAACGTTAATCGAGATGGGGATATGAAAAAGGTCGAGGAAAGAGAGAGGGAGATAAGGAATGTGTCCTTTAATGTCTATGAAAGCTGAAACGAACGTGCAAAGACAGTCGCAAGCGATACATATCCGCAATCTGAGGATCGATCCGCCGCTTCTGCTTGCGCCGATGGCGGGCCTTACCCACAGCGCCCTCCGGCGGATTATGATCGGCTTCGGCGGGGTCGGCCTGTTGTCGACCGAAATGCTCTCGGCAAAAAGACTGCCAACTGAAAATCCCCGCATCTCCCCATATCTGATCAGAACCGACAGGGAAAGCCCATTGTCCTATCAGCTCCTGACTTCCACTGACAAAGAGATAGGCCGGGCCATTGATGCGCTTCATGCATTTAAGGCTGACGCTGTTGATTTGAACATGGGCTGCCCAGCGCGGGCGGTCGGCAAGTTCGGCGCGGGCGGCATGCTGATGGAACGACCGGATGAGGCTCGCCGCATCGTGGTCGAGGCCAGAAAGCGCACCGCCTTGCCCCTGAGTGCGAAAATTCGTCTCGGCAGCGACGCCGACAGCGGGAAATTAAAGACGTTCTGCTCCATGCTCGAAGGTGAGGGCGTTGATATGCTTACGGTGCACGCCCGGTTCAAACATGAGCCCTTTGCAAGAAATCCGCGCTGGGCATATATAGCCGAAATAAAGGAATGCATTAAAATACCTGTCATCGCCAATGGAGGAATTTTCTCGGTAGAAGACGCGGAAAGATGCCTGAGAGTATCAGGCGCCGACGGATTGACGCTCGGACGGGGGGCGGTGATAAGACCCTGGCTCTTCGCCGAAATTACCAGAAGTGTATTTGGCGGCGATATCACAGAGCGCGTAGTGTCGCTGCCGGATGTTTACGCGGCCTTTCTCGAAGCTTTGAACGCGGATTATCGCCCCATATACCGCTTGGGCAGGCTGAAGGAATTTACCCACTACTTCGCCCGGAACTATAAATTCGGACACTCTTTGGCGACCAAGATCCAGTCAAGCAGCAGCATGGATGAAGCAAGGGAACGGTCCGGGACGTTCTTTGCGAACAATAGTATGGAGAGCATGGCCGCTACAGGGGCCAGAGTTGGCGATAACGAAAGCATTGGGTAACCGCTTGTGTAAGGATTCAGAATGAGAAGTTGACAAAAATCCTATGTTATACCGAATCGGTTTTTAGTCCTTATTACCACAATATACCGAATGCCGCCTGATAAAACATGTTGATATTATTAAATTCTTAACTTTTTGTTACTTTTCAGATGTGCTATAATTTCGCCATAAAACCAAAAAATAAGGTATCGGTATAATCATTGTTCTGCATGATATACAAGTGAAGAACCCTGCGGCAGAGACCGCAGGGCGTCAGAAGTCAAACAACCTCAACTGCCCAACATCCTTCTCTCTGCCTTGGTTCTTTATGTATTTCTCAATCACTCCTTTATTCCCTTTACCGCTGATCGTTGCTATGTAGTACCCGTCTGTCCAGAACTCACCACCCCAAAGTTCTTTTTTTACCTCGGGGGCCTCTTCATATACTCTTTTCCCACTTATACTCTTTATTATCTTGATCACCTCCCCCCCAGAATACTTCGATAAATATCGACACAGAATATGCACATGGTTTCGATCAAATCCAACTGTATTGATCTCTATCGCATACCTTTCTTTCAATCCTTTCAGCGCTCCAACTATAGCCCCTTCTACTTCTTTACTCAAAAGTGACTTGCGGTATTTCACCGTTATTTGAATGTGATAGTAACACTCCGATATATTGTGATACCATCGCCATATATCGTCGTCAAGAGTTACCATCGTCTCTTTATTCTATCAGTCTACAGGTCTTTCCCTCCATTTACTCTACATACATCGGATCCTGCGGCAGAGACCGCAGGGTGTATCAATTATAAACTGATGGGTTAACAACAGCATCCAGCCGACAGGGGATAACGCTTTTTTGTTTTCAGTCTTAGCTTGATGGCCCGGCGGCTGATGCTGGTCGTTAGGCGTCAAAAAGAATAACGAATATGATCGAAAATAAGAAAACAGATTTACCACCAAAACTTCAAAGTCTTTATAAGACTCGCGAACAAAATGCGCTATCGTTCGTCGATAAAAATGATTATAGCGCAGCAGAACGAGAGTATAGAACTTTACTTTCTGAGTTCCTTGCGGCCCAAGGAGCAGCCACAAGATACCACAAAGGAGGTATTTATCATCAAATAGGATATTGTTTGTTCTTACAGGAAAAAACTGCGGATGCTTTGAACTATTTCAAGTATGCATTTATCGAAGACTGCATTAGCGACATCGATTTCGCAAATCTCCCGGCCTATTCTAACTTGCATAATTATTTTAGAATCAGCGCAATAGAACTCGATAATCTAGCACAGAGAATAAAAGTCGATACAGATAACAACAACCCGCTAATTTTAAATGCTGAAAGTTATCTCAACGACTATCCTGAAAAAGGGTACGAACTGGGTTCACCAACAATAGAGAAAAACAAACGAGTCTTCGTAGGTGGCAGTTATAAGAATATTGCCATTCTTAGGTATATTGGGGATAGCGTTCGTGAATGCGATTTCAGCCCGATGCTGCCAATAGACTTCGAAGTATCCCATGATAAATCTATCTATCCAGATGCCATGTCACTTTTACACAATTGTGGGAGTGCAATTTTTGAAGTTACATTTGATTCAGGTCACTTAATGGAAATTGAAAGGGCAAGAAATTATAAATTGTTTCCGAACGAAAATATATTACTCTTATTTCAAAAAAGAAACAATGATAGTGAATCTTATGTCACAAAAATGTTATTAGGTGTTGGAATAATACCAGTGGGCTACATGAAGATTGAAGAAATACCGGAACTGGTTAAAGATTTTCTTGGAAAAATCAGACGGGACATTTGAGACGACACACGAGCACGCCTAACCCAGCGTTCAAGGCGACAGGGATTAAACGTTTTTTGTTTTCGTTCAAGCCTCTGTGCCCCTGCGCCTTAACTTTATCGTTAGATTGGAGTAATAATGAATAAATTGCTATCTTGCCTTCTTTTGTTATTTGCCTTCTCAGCTCATGCAGGAGAACTGGCATCTGAGAAGCCGATACCGGAACAGGAGAAGAAGAGAGTTGCTGGGGTACTCAAAGATGTGTTAAGTGATAAGACCATCACACAACGCCAGTACCAACAAGCAATGGTTTGGTTAAACTCCACACCCTGTAATGGTGTTGATCGCAGCCTGAGTGAATCCAGCAAAAAAGAACTCGCATCCGCAATTTTAAAACAAGAGGGATTAGAACGTGTGGATGTCTTGCAATCGTTCAAAAGCGATGGATGGACCATTGTGTACGTAAATACCTATATTTCAGACGAACCTTACCTTTTCTATTCAGGTAACCCAGCAATGGCGAAACGCCCCATAACGGCATGGAGCGGTGTGGCCTTTGTTTTCGAAACGAGCAAGATCAAGGACTGGGTATTGAAAAATGCCCCTGGCATTTCTGATCGGTTAGCAAGCTGTTTCGCGTGGCATGTCACTCTGAATCGAGATTGAGTCGCTAGTGAAACTCAATGATGATTCTAACAAGGCGGATTCACAGCGACGCGCCAGAAGGCGGCGCGTGACCCGCGTCGTTAACCAGCATGAAAATTAATAAAAGGCAAGTGGCATGATCAAAACTATCAGTGATTTACTCCAAGGACTGAAGAAGATCGAGGAACAGCGCATAGCCTCTTTCATGCCTATACCTCACGCGCCTACTATTGGTGCAATGTATGAGGGTGCAACACGGACTCTTCTCGATAAAGCACTTTTTGATGGCTTGAATCTCACAATCAGTAATGGCTTTATCAGAAACAGCAAGAATGAGCTAAGCAGGCAAATTGATTGTATGGTCGCCATTGGAACGGGCACAAAAATTCCCAATACGGATAATTACGTTTATGACGTTTCAGATGGGCGCATCTGGGTTCTTCATGGGTCTATGCAATATATAGTGGTTTGAGTATCCTATGTTCATGGATGAAAAAGTGTTTTATACAAAGATATTGGGAATCAAGCTGCCTTGGGTTTGTAAAACAGGTTATTATGGACGAAGCAACTCAGCGAATCGACATTTATATGGAGCATGAGAAAGATATACGCGTCAGGTGTCCGGAATGTGGTGCGTTTTACGGCATGTACGATCACGCACCTGAGCGCGTTTATCGTCATTTGAACACCTGCCAAATGGAAACCTACATTCATGTTCGGCCACCGCGAGTAAACTGCCCTACGCATGGAGTTAAGCAGATAGAATCGGCGGTTGGTGAGAACGGCTCGGATATGAGTCATGCCTTTGAGAGTCTGGTCATTCGTGTTGCTCAAGAGTGCAGCATCGAGGGTACGGCCCGGCTTTGTGGATTGAGTTGGGATAAAGGATGGAATGCTCTGGAGCGAGCGGTTAATCGTGGTCGCGGACGCAAGGTGCATCGCATCCCAAGCCGTATCGGAGTGGATGAGAAGTCCATTGCGAAGGGACACAAATACGAGTCTCTGGTTTACGATCTTGATGCAGGGACTGTTGAGTTTGTATGGGATGATCGTGGCCAGGAAAGTCTTGAAAGCTATTACCGGCAGTTTAGCAAGGAAGAACTGTCTGACGTTAAAGCTGTGGCAATGGACATGTGGGACCCGTATATTGCGGCTACAAAAGCTTATGTACCTGGTGCGGAAAGGAAGATCGTCTTTGATCGTTTTCATGTGATGAAGCATGTTCTGGCTGCGGTGGATGAGGTCAGAAAGAGAGAACATCGTGAACTTTCGGAGTGCGGAGAGCAAACTTTGAAGGGAACCAGATATCTGTGGTTGTGGAGCGAGGAGAATATTCCATCGTGGCGACGTGGAGAGTTTGAGGCATTGCGAGCCAAAGACTTGCAGATATGCCGGGCGTGGGCTATAAAAGAGAACCTTCGGCATCTGTGGGAGTATCGGTATGAGGCCCATATGAGAAACTATTTCAAGCGCTGGTATTTTTGGGCGACTCATTCTCGACTTGAGCCTATTAAGAAAGCGGCTAAGACGGTTAAGTCCCATATAGACAATATCGTTACTTACGCACGGCATCGCATTACCAACGCCTTGGGCGAGGCAATCAACGGCAAGATTGAGAAAGTTAAACGAATGGCTTGTGGTTTTCGCAATCGCTCCCATTATAGAACCGCCATTTATTTTCATTGCGGCGGACTGGACTTGTTTCCCAAACCGCCTGCTCAACCAACACTATGCTTTCGAGCAACTTAAACACTATCTGTTGGGGGTATCCATTAAAATGTCTGTTCCGGCTTCAGATGTGATTGCAGTCGTTGAAGTAAAGAAGAATTTATACGGCGAATTAGAAGATGTCATGGACTGGTCACGAGACTTTCAAAATCGAATTTGGGAGCCTCCGGCAAGTCAAGAAATAAATTTGGTGCGGGATGCGTGGCGCACCATCACTGGGCAAGAACTGCCTGAACGGCAGGATATCTCTTCGTTGCCATATTACTTGGAAATGATATACCACACTCTTGTGGTTGAGGCATCGACACCTGTCAGAATATTTATCGGGTATGAGGGATATGTGAGCGAAACCAGTTTTCGTAAAGGGCTAATCAAATACCTAAACGATCTTATCATAGCAGGGAAGCAACAGTTAGGCGGACCCAGATCGCTTCCTGATGTTATGATTTGTAGAGACTCAACAATTTTCAAATTGAATGGCATGCCCTATCCAGGTCCGATTACAGAGAAAGATTATTGGTTCTATTTGGGAAGTCGCGGAATTGACCCACTCCATATCCTACTTGAGGTTCTTTGGACTCGTCTGAGCTATAAATTTGGAATATCATCAGATATCTTCGGCGAAGATTTGGAAAGCGAAGGAGTCAACCCGTTATTGATGATGAAAGTGGTTCAGCACGGAGAAAAACAGGGATGGGCATATGAGTATTATGAACTCACGGAAGAAAAACTTCTTGAGGGTAATACGAGTAAGCCTTGGGAGCCAGTTGAAGTTTCTGCGATAGAAGGATCTATATTGTTTGCTCTTGGCAAGAAACATGAAATAAATATCAATGAAGATGATTTTGTTGATTATATAAATAGTCAAGGAGCGAATGTAATAGATATCATAAAGGCGTTGTGTGACAAACGACTAATTTATTATCAAAATGATGTGATTAAATATTTGACAGATTCTTGTGTTGTAATCTTCTTGCCTGATGGCCGCGCAGTTGCAGGTGACAATAAGTCGGGTCAGATGACAAGATGGATGCTTAAGCAAGAAAACAATAAAAAATAAACCATGGTTAACACTTATAAGGCCCTGCCCTGTCAAGAGAAAAAACGATCCTGATCGGAAATAAAATAAAATTCTATTTCTTTTTTTTAAAAGACCATCGCCAGCTCTGACTTGGTTTCAAATGCGGCGTTAGATCAATGTCTGCACCAAACACTTATCGAGGTTCAATAGCCATGAGAAAGAGAACTGTTTTCACAATCTCTATCCCCGGCGACAGTGGAGAGAGCAATTGCCCTTGTTCTCCACGACCTAGAAACACTTATAAGGCCCTGCCCTGTCAAGAGAAAAAACGATCCTGATCGGAAATAAAATAAAATTCTATTTCTTTTTTTTAAAAGACCATCGCCAGCTCTGACTTGGTTTCAAATGCGGCGTTAGATCAATGTCTGCACCAAACACTTATCGAGGTTCAATAGCCATGAGAAAGAGAACTGTTTTCACAATCTCTATCCCCGGCGACAGTGGAGAGAGCAATTGCCCTTGTTCTCCACGACCTAGAAACAATTTAGTACCCTTGTACCGTCCTATTCAAAGGTCTGGTTCAGGTCAGTGGCCTCATCCAGTTAGTATCAGGCTCGGGTAAGGGGCAGAACCTTAACAATCTTTATATGTTATGAGGGACCGGATGTCCTAATCAAAGCGTATTTGCGCCGGGCATAATATTCCAGGATGATCGAAGGGCAGTCGAAGCTGCAAACATATGATGTTTACGAGCATCTATCGGACTTCACCCTAATGGCGCCAGTTAGACGAACAGGCTCACCCGGTCCCAGCTTTATTTCGCAAAGAATACTTTAGGATTAAACACCTCCTTTTTCTTGAGGATATTATAGACAGCCCTTGCAAGCTTATGAGCAAGGATGGTCAGAGACTTTGCCTTGCCGTGCTTTCGCTCCAGCTTTGCGCGGTATTTTACGGCTTCTGGGTTTCTCCTGAGGAAAAGCACAGCAACTTCGGAAAAGGCCCATTTCAGATGGGCATTGCCGATCTTCTTGCCGGATGCCCCGATTATTTTCCCAGCCGACTCCTTGGCGGATTTCACCAGTCTGCAGTATGAGACAAAATCCTGTACGCGAGGGAAGCGGTTGATATCATGTATCTCATAGAGGATGGTGAGGCCGAGGATCCTTCCGACGCCTGGAATAGAGCGGAGGCGGAAATAGGAATCGGCATCATGCACTTTCGCAATAAGAGAGAGTTCATGTTCGAGATGGTTTAGGAGTTTATCGTAATGCTCGATAAGGGTGATATCGAGCTCTATGCTTTTTTGTACGCTGGGATCGGTGAAGCGGTCGGCAACGCCTACTTTGATTCTGTCGCATTTCCTTGCGATCCTTCCCATATCGGCGAAGTTATACTGGTGATTGGTGTTTTGGATATGGGCAATGAGTTCAGCCCTTTTTCTTGCGAGGTGAGTGCGCCGCCTGAGCAGATCTCTGGTGGAGCGCATATCGGAAGGATAAACATAGGCCATGGGCATCATGCCGCCCCGAAGCAGGGCTGCTATCTTATATGCGTCTATTTTGTCGTTCTTGGCTTTGCCGCCATGGATGGCTTTCATATAGAGAGCATGGCCAAGGACGAAGGAAATATTCTCTTTACAGCAGAGATCGGCGAGCCAGTACCAGGTGAAGATGCACTCAACGGCAACTACGATGTCCTCACGATATGGCGCGATCGTCTTGAGAAAGATGTCGGGGTCTGTCTTGATGTCCCTATGCAGGACGATCTTTCCTTCCTGGTTGAGGATGCAAAGGTACATAGTCCTTGCGTGAAGATCGATACCGCAGTAAAATTTGTGCTGCTTGATGTAAAATCTCATTTGAGGCCTCCTTTTGGTAAATGATTTCGGTTCCTGAATCATACCTGATTCGGGTATGGTTCAGGGGGGCCTTAATGAGTATCAAAGGCATCGAGAGGGACGCGGGAACAGCCATCTTTCTTTTTCATTCTTTGCGTGGTTGCTCCCGCGCCCCTCATGCCCGGCGTTCGGTTCACAATATGACAAACGAGAACGAAGAAATTGAGTTTGATTCGAAAACTGGATGGTATTTTGAGAGCCTTACTTTTCGTCCGGGACATGGCCTTGCGGCCGATGCACTCTTTCACGATCATAACAACCGAAAACTCTGCCTCAGCAGTAGCGTTCAGTGGGTAACCATGATCGGGAAAGCGAGGCGAAATGACTAAGAAGAATCTGGCAATGATAATGGAGTGGATTCGGCCTACCGCCATAGGAGTTGTTATTTTTGTCGCCTACTATTTTGGCCATGATGCGATATCGCGATTTCATATTCTAGGTCCATTCGTAGTCATGCTCATGTCAGGCACTGTGGCCTTTGAATCTCTGAAATTGGGAGAAGTGGCCTCTGTGATAATTGGCTATGAACCCCATCGTGCTTATCAAATTCAATCGGGTCTGTCCAATGCGGCCACCGCCATCACGGCCTTGCTTGTTTATGTCCTGGATTGGGGGCGATATGCGGATGCCACCATCGTTACAGCGATGTTGATGTTCTTTACTTTCTCGGCTGCAAATCACGTCGCCACAGCCATCATGGAGGGGAATATGAAAACTGTCAATTTACTGCGCCCGGCCATGGCGTTGTTATTGATTGGAATTCTGCTTCCCCCTATGATCAAAGCACTGACTCAGTAAAGCCTCGCACCGCAGTTATGAGAACAGAAACCGAACCAACAAATCCACCTGACGCTCGTTCCTCTCCATAGATAGAGCCCCATACTGTCTCGCCTTCAAAGCGCTGACTTTTTGCGAACCATTGCGCAGCGGTTCTGCTCCCGGAAGTCTTCACATGATAATTTGCTATAATAACTCGGAATGAACGACAGTGTCAAGTCTTTTCTGTAAATTCTCTTCAGGGCTTTATTCTCAAGGGTTTTCATTGATACGATTATGCCGCAACCCTTTGCATCCTTGATGCCCGGATCCTCGTAAGGATTGCCTTTGCCTCCTTGGTCATGCTTACACCGTTCCATCTAAGTTCGTGGAGCTGCCAGTAAACCATGGTGAGCGCACGCTCCTCCTTCTGAAACCGGCCTGCTACCTTTACCCTTCGCTTCACCTCCTTGAAGCTCCTCTCCACTATATTGGTCGTCCGAATTCTAAGCCAGTGCTGGTAAGGATATTTGTAATAGGTCAGACAGTCTTCTATATTTTCAGTCAGGCATTCCACTGCCGAAGGATATTTCATGCGCCACTTCTTCTTGAACATTTCCACGGCCTCCTTTGCGTGCTCATAGGTCGAGGCGTAAAACACCTTCCTTACTGACTCTTTTACTGATGCCTTGTCCTGTTCCAGTACTTTATCCAGCACGTTTTCAGTCCTGTGCTTCGTGCAGCGCTGTTCGTCTGATTCAGGGAAGACTTCATCCACCGCCTTGATAAGGCCGGGACAGCCATCGATAACCGTGAGCATTGGTTCACTTATGCCCCGTTTCGTGAGATCCTCCAGAAAACCTTTCCACGCATTGTACGATTCACTGTTGCCAAGGGACACGCCCACGAGCTCCCGGCTGCCGTCCTCCAGAAACGCCCAGGCCACCAGCACCGCCTCTTTCTCCTTGGTCCCGGCCCTTACTCCCATCCGTACGCCGTCCAGAACAAGATACACCACCTGCAGCATCGATAAGTCCCGCTTCTTCCATGCATTGAACTCATCGACGATCCTGCCGCTGATCCTTATGACATTCTGATGGCTCAGGCCTTTCTTGCCTATGAGTTTACCCACAGCTTTCTTTACCTTCCTGCTGGACAGGCCGTTCATATACAAAAGAGGGATGATTTCCTGTATTTCATCCATCTGGGTCATCCGTGGCGGCAATATCCGGGAATGAAATGGGCCACCGGCATTCCTTACCTGCGGCATCTTTAGCCCTATATCACCGCTACCGATCTTCACGGTTCTGGGCTTCGATCCACTCCGGCTTCCTTTAGCGCAGGCATTCCTCTCATAATAGTCTCTCTGAAGATATGCCGTCACTTCTTCTTCCATCGCCGACTCTAACATCATCCTCGCTCCGATCCTCGTCAACTCCGCTAACGGGGGCATCGCCATAAACTCCTGCACTCCATCCTCAATGACTTTTTTCGCCTTCTTTGATAAAATTCTTCTCATGGGTATAATTCTCCTTTCTCTCTTTGAGAGATTGCTTTTTCCATTGAGAATTATACCCTGATTCATATTTGCAGAATTGATCTTACGCTATCGAATGAACAAATACATATATCAATTTCATTGTTAATAAGAAACAAATTTGGCGCAAAAACATATTACAAATTCCGTCTTAAAAGAAATATACTCTTTGCCGAATTATGAGCAGTTTAGGGTATTAGACCTCAGTTGCGGAGAGGGAGAAATTCTTGAAACACTTGCTAAAAGGGGATGCATAGTCGAGGGAACACACTATAAAATTAATGATTATATAATAAACAAGATTCCTAAGAATATAAAAATACATAATGATATAAATTTAGATAAAACGCTTCCATTTAATGATGAAACTTACGATTTAGTCATTTGTACGGAAGTCTTAGAACACTTAACAACACATTTTATAATAATCCCGGAAGTTGGAAGAATATTAAAACCTGGAGGTTATTTTATTTTTTCGTCTCCGAACATATATAGATTGCATTCACGACTCAAGTTCTTTTTAACAGGAACCCATAAACTGATTAGACGCAGAGCTGGATGGGACCTTAAACGAGATGACCTTTATGCATATCATATAAATCCTCTTGATTTTCCTACACTACATACTTTGTTATTTCAGGCAAATATCAGAATTAGAAAGCTGTCTTTTGACAGGGTAAACTTGATTGTGTGAACTTCAAACGAGGGGAAAAATAAGGGCGCACCTCCTATAAAATATTTTGTTACCACCAATAACAAAAATCAAAAGGAGGAGCACCCATGGAAATTAAGATTAGCGTACCAGAAGTCGTAAGTTTAATCAAAGAATTGCAGGAGAATCCATCGAGGATATTTGAGATGGCCACGATGAATGTGCAAAAAGATGTAGGCAACTATTTGACGAACCTGATGAAAGCAGAACTGACACACATATTGGGGCGTGAGAAGTATGAGCGTGGCAAAGGGGAGAGCAATCATCGGAATGGGAGCTATCCCCGGGACTTCTGTATTAAAGGGATAGGGGAAGTGGGTGTAAAGGTGCCGAGAGATCGGAACGGGGAATATCAGACGCAGGTATTGCCGCGTGGCAAGCGTTACGAAAATAGGATCTCCGAGGATCTGTCGATGATGTATCTGACGGGGATAAGCACGCGGACGCTATCGATGTTAAGCAGAAGGCTTATAGGGCGAGAGATATCCCACGAAGAAGTGAGCAAGGCGAACATGGAATTGACGGGGTCTGTAGAGAAGTGGCGTAATCGTGATTTATCCAAGGAGAAAATAAAGTACATATTTGTAGACGGCGTAATATTCAAGATGAGATTGAAATGGAGTATAGATAATGTTCCCGTCCTTGTAGCGATAGGAGTAACGGAGGATGGAACAAAGTTAGTGCTTGGTATGCAGAGTGGAGACAAGGAATCGGCGACGAACTGGCGGGAGTTTTTCAAGGATCTTAAGAGCAGAGGGCTCGATGGGGCATCGGTGCGGCTGGGGATTATGGATGGGCTATCCGGTCTGGAGCAGGTATTTGAAGAAGAGTTCCCAAATGCAAAGGTACAGAGGTGCCAGGTGCATGTGGCCCGCAATGTGTTGGCGAAGGTACCCCGTAAATTGAAAAAGGAAGTAGCGGATGACCTGAGATCCATCTTTTATGCCTCTTCCAAGAAAAAAGCGGATGAATTCTATAAGAGCTTTTATAAGAAATGGAACAAAGAACTCCCATCGGCTGTGAAATCATTAACTCAATCTATAGAGTCATGTTTGACCTTCTTCAAGTTCCCTCAGGAGGAATGGATATCATTGCGGACGTCGAATATTATTGAGCGGCTGAATAAGGAATTTAAACGCCGAACAAAGTCTATGGAAATAGTAGCGGGAGAGGATGCCTGTTATAGGCTCCTCGCCTTTATATCTTTAAAGATGGAGTTGACTTGGAGATCAAATCCGATAGGAAAGGTGCGACCCAATTTGCCCCTTTATCAAATTTACACAAAATAGTTGACACTACCCTGTCTTTTACATTATTTAAGTTAAAGCATTCTTATTTAATGCTTTTATATCCATTGTTCCGGTTAGCTTTGTATTTGGAAACCAGTGTTAACAGAAAATCTTCTGAGCAATTTCGAGAAGGAGAAAAGGATTTACGAAAATGGATGAGTCATCCTGCATTCCTTTGCAGCGAACAATTGCTTGTTATTGGTAAAAAATCTAACCCAGACTGTTTGTAAGATTGCCGACAGATGCAGTATTTAAGCGGCTTTAAATTCTTTCGAAGAAAGAATTTACCTCGGAGGCCCGATTTGTACCGGGCCGAGAATGAGCGTAAATACTGTATTTGTCGGCACCCACATATTTTATTAATTAAGTGGGCTAACATTAAAGCCACAAACAGATTGTGCTCATCATGAATAGACTTTCAAAGCGCTGAAATTATATGCTCTAAACTCTTTATATCTTCGACGTTCAGAATACTTGCCTCCGGGACTATTCTTTTTATAAGACCCGACAATACTTTTCCGGGTCCTACTTCCACAAAAGTATTTATTCCCGAACCCGCCATAGCCTTTACAGAATCTTCCCATAACAGCGGACTATTGAGCTGGCGGATGAGTGATGACTTTATTTCTTCAACGCTTCGGAGGAATAAGGCGTCTGCATTGTTTACTACAGGAACAGCCGGTTTTTTGAATTCGATTTCATCGAGTATACCGGAAAGCCTGTGTGAGGCGGCGTACATCAATTTACAATGAGACGGAACGCTGACCGACAAAGCGATTGCGCGCTTTGCGCCCGCGTCTTTACATAGCTTTATGGCCTCTTCAACGGCAATTTTCTCTCCTGCGATCACTATCTGGCCGGGACAATTATAATTGGCAGGGGCCGCATATCCTGTTTGCAACGATGAACATATCTCGTTGACCTTATTTCTTTCCAGTCCGAGTATCGCCGCCATCAGCCCTTTCCCTTCAGGCACGGCCTCCTGCATGAACTGTCCCCTTTTTTCAGTAAGTCTTACCCCATCTGCAAACGACAAGCCCCCGGCAGCGACTAATGCCGAGTATTCACCGAGGCTGTGGCCTGCCACAACCGAGGGCTTTATACCTTTTGACAACAGTACCCTATAAATAGCAATGCTCGTTGTAAGAATACAGGGTTGTGTTCTGAACGTTTTATTAAGCTCTTCCACGGGACCGTTGAAAGATAAAGCCGCAACATCATATCCCAGGGCATCGGAAGCCGTTGTGAATATTTCCTGCGCTTCAGGAAATTTTTCATATATTTCTTTACCCATCCCGACATGTTGGGAACCCTGGCCGGGGAATACAAAGGCGATTTTCATTTTGTTATATCCCTTTCGATTCCTTTATCTTCTGTATCAGCAACGGCAAGATTTCATACAGGTCTCCGACAATACCGTATGATGCGACATTAAATATTGGGGCTTCAGGATTTTTATTGATCGCGATGATAATGTCCGATGACTGCATGCCGACCAAATGCTGGACGGCGCCCGAAATCCCACATGCAAAATATATCCTGGGACATACCGTCTTTCCAGTCTGACCCACCTGGTGCCTGTAGGGAATCCATCCCGAATCTACCGCGGCCCTTGAAGATCCGACAGCGCCTCCGAATAGTTCGGCAAGTTCCTGGAGGAGTTTAAATCCCTTAGGGTCTCCAAGGCCTCTTCCACCGGAGACAATAATATCGGCCTCCTGCAGATTGACCGTTATATCGGAGACTTCCTTTATTGTGTCCAGAACTTTCGTTCTGCAGGTCAACCCTTCAGCCTTAACTTCTATAACCTCTCCTTTATTGCCCTCATCATAATGGCCCCGCTTCATTACCCTCGGTCTTACGGTGGCCATCTGCGGCCTGTTATTCGGGCAGAGGATCGTCGCCATTATGTTCCCGCCGAATGCAGGCCGGACCTGGAGCAAGTTACCGGTCTCTTTATCTACTGAAAGCGACGTACAATCAGCGGTCAGCCCGGTCCTCAATCTTGCCGCTACCCTCGGGATGAAAGAGCGGCCTATCGGTGTTGCACCGGCGAGGACTATCTCCGGTTTATGTTCTTTTATGAGTGATGTGAGCAGCTGTGAATAAGGCTCATCATTAAATTTTTCCACCATCGGATCTTTTGATATATATACCTTATCCGCACCCCATTTTATAAGCTCCTTTGCTGCATCGTCGGATGGTCCAAAAAGGACTGCGGAAAGCTCTGTTTTCATATCGTCAGCAAGCTTTTTGCCGATACCCAAAAGCTCATAGGCAACAGGGGAAACCTTGCCGCCTCGTTGCTCTGCAAAAATCCACACGCCTTTGAACCCCGTGATATGAGCGCCTGCGGGTGATTCTTTCTCAGTTTCAATAATAGCGCCTTCGGGACAGACATTGACGCAGGTCATGCATGCCTCACAGTATTCATTTACGAATGCTTTGCCCTCCTTCATGACAAGCGCATCAAACGGACACGAAGCAAGGCATTCTTCACAGCCTTTGCACTTATTTATATCGACAATTACAGGCATTTTATCTCCTTCAGTTCCTGCATTAAGGCATACACCTGTTCTTCAGGCGTGCCTTCAAGCATTTTCTTATCGGACCTTGCTTCGGGTGTAAAAATATTTTTAACCTGTGTAGGCGATCCCTTAAGACCAAGATCGTTCTCATCAGCCATAATATCCGCCTGCCCCCATTTCTTTATTACAGCCTTCTTGGCAGCCATCTTGCCTTTTAATGACGGCAGCCTCGGTTCATTCAATTCCCTTACTACCGTCAGAAGCACAGGGCACGGGGATTCAACAATGTCATAGCCCTCGTCCATCATCCTCTGAACCCTTACAGAGCTCTGCGTAACATCTTCAATTTTTCTCACGTATGAGATATGAGGGATATTCAGGAATTCCGCAGTCTCAGGTCCTACCTGCGCCGTATCGCCGTCTATGGCCTGCTTGCCGCATATGATGATGCCGGCGTCAAGTTTGCCTATTGCCTTTGATAAGGTAAATGACGTTGCCCATGTGTCGGAGCCTGCAAATGTTCGGTCCGAAAGAAGTATGGCGTCATCGGCGCCCATTGATATTGCGTCTCTCAGGGCTGACTCTGCCTGCGGGGGCCCCATGGTTAAGACGGTAACTTTTCCTCCGACCTTTTCCTTGATATGAATTCCGGCTTCAATGGCATGCATATCAAAAGGGTTGATAATACTCGGGACCCCTTCTCTTATCAGAGTCCCTGTTTCCGGATTGATCTTAACTTCGGCTGTATCCGGGACCTGCTTAATACAGACAATGATATTCATTATTTCTAATCCTTTCACGATAATTATTATCTATTCTTAAAGGCTGGATTAATATTATACGACGACGATTTTATTGATGTAAAGAAAACCGACAAACATTATGTTTATTTGAGCCCCACGCGGAAAAGGTAATTCAGATAGTTTAAGACGATCCCGTCCGGCTTAATCTCTTCCAGCTTAACGCCTTCCTGGATATCCTGCCCCTCTTTCCTTATCTTGCCGTTGATCTTCACCATCCTAGAATTCGGCTCATCGGAATAAATGTAGGCAGAGATAACAAAGGCTGGAAGTTTCTGCTGCAGAGGCAACGGCAGCTCACTAAGATTATATATTTTATCCGGCGCAGGATTAGGAATGATATTGCTTACTTCAGGCTTAAGTTCAGTCTGAACATTAGGACTTTCCTGTGAATGCCGAGGTAGTGGTGGGGCGATCTCCTGTGCCACTTTCATCCTATCTGCCTGCGCCGTTTTCTCTAAAGCGGCCTTCGTCTTGATTTCATGCTTCTCACCGGCTTCTTTGCCTTCAATCTTGGCTGTGGCATAAGCCGGTTTCATTTCAATCGCTAGGGATTGTTTATCGGCAGGTAATTGTGCAACCGGCAGGACTGTCTTTCTTGAATGCCACGGCTCAAACCACAGTACCAGCGCCACAACATTAATCATCAAAGCCCCCATGATCATATAAGTCCACAGAGGACGTTTTCCTGTTCCCTTCAGTATGGCGTCCTTAGATCCCGGCAGGTCGGAAACCATGCCTTGAGTGCGCTTTTTCTCCGACTTTTTCAAAGCATCAAGAATATAAGACATGATTCTTTATCCGCCAGTCCTTTTCAGCACAGGCTCGTCCTTTGCCGTCACGTTGTTCAGAAGGATTACCGTCCGGGCGCCCACAATACCGTCCGGAGCAAGACCCATTGCAAGCTGAAATTTTTTCACTTCATTTACCAGTTTCTCGCTGTACTTATTATTTTGATCGTTTCGAAGCTTCACACCATGGACCAGAGACAAGCGCCCTTTCAGCCACAGGACCTCCGGCCCCCTGTATCCCGGATGGATTGCAATATTATAGTTTTCAGGGGGTCTCCAAAGCAAAACATAATCTCCGTTCCATTTTTTATCGATCTCTTTCGTATCTACCGTCTGGTTTTCATCCCCGATTACCAAAGATGCCGTCCTATCCTGAATAGACATTATCGCGACATAAAACTCATGGCCTCCGTCAAAGATTTTAAGAACAGCCGGCCTGTTCAATCGGACCAATTCGCCGATATTACCACGTCTTTGGAAACATCGCAACCCATTGTTTTCAGCCTGCCTGCATACCCTGCTGCCGCCTTCCGGCAGATATGTGACACCCCACTGTTTAAACAATGTTCCGTAAGCCATATCTCTGCTCTGCTCAATCGATTTGCCTGCAGGCCACTGTAATGTATCAACCTTTACGGATAACGCCTGCTTCGCTTCCCGAACGGGCACGCCCGGAGTCTTTACTGCTGCTTTATAATTGTAATACGCAGCTGACAGCGCCGCTCCGCACAGAACAATCGCAGCGCTGCTTACCGCCCATCGCAGTAGGTTCTTACGCCGTTTCCGCATGTCCTTTTGTCCGAATACCTCATGAGCAGCATTGATTAAAGTCCTTCTGTCAACCTTCTCTTTTCCCTGGACATAAGCCCCGAGCAGTGCCCTGTCACATATAACGTTAACCAGGCGCGGGATACCCCTGCTCAGCCGATGTAAGGTACCAATAGTTGAATCTGGGAATATTTTATTGTTTGCCCCTGCAACAACAAGACGATGGTTTATATATGCATCCGCTTCGTCTTTTGTCAAAGCCCCCATATGATAGCGGGCGGTTATACGTTGGGACAACTGTCTAAGATCAGGCCTTAACAGCATATCTTTTAGCTCAGGCTGTCCTATCATGATTACCTGGAGTAACTTTTGCCGGTTTGTTTCGAGATTGGTAAGTAACCGGACCTGCTCCAAGACGTCGGCGGAAAGATTCTGTGCCTCTTCTATAATAAGCACTGTCTTGCGCCCTCTCGCGTGCGCATCGAGCAGATATTCATTTATACGGTCCACAAAAACTTTTATACTCTTGTTGCCATCCGGGTAGCCTATGCCCAGTTCATCACAAAAGGTGGCCAGCAGCTCCTCAACCGTCATCTTTGGGTTGAGAATAAACGCTATATACGAAGTTTGAGGGATCTGCTCCAGCAGGCAGCGGCATATCGTCGTCTTGCCAGTTCCTACCTCTCCGGTCAACAGCACAAATCCGCCGTCACTGTTGATCCCGTAAATAAGATGGGCCAGCGCCTCACTGTGCTGTTCACTCATATAGAGGAAACGCGGGTTCGGCGCAATGGAAAAAGGAAGTTCTTTAAATCCAAAATGTTGTTTATACATATGGGAAGACTTCTCAGGTCTATTAAAATACTAATATAGTATCCGGGGAAAAAACAATCGCGGTCAAGCCGGGAGCGGAATATTCTTTTTAAGGATTATATGCAAATGTACCTTATCGTCTTTATCGGCATTATTAAATATATCGGTTGCAATGCGCTTCACCTCGTCGATATCATCTACGGCCAGTACAATTCTCAGTCTGTTAAACCCTTTTTCGTCCCTCTCTTTCCTGCCGGCAGCAATAAGGACAGGCAGCATTTGTTTCACGGAACCAGAATTATCAGCCTCGACAACATAGACCAGGAGCCTGTTGCCGATATTTATCCAATTCCTCACTACAAAATCGTCTAATGCCGTATCAGACCTGCATTCTATGTATTGAAATACTTCTTCAGGGCAACCACACCCTAACGTCTTCTGGACAAAGGTCTTGATTGTTTTATGGTCTTTCATTTGTTAATTATAGCTTATTGGTAAGGCAAAGAGGGTCCTTCAGCCGGCAACGGACTTATAACCGGTTTATTCCCACGCGCCATTATGTTGAACAAAATATAGTATCGTGGTATAAATAGCGTTAATGAACAGGAAAAAAAATACAATTCTCATCGTTGATGATGATCCTTTTATCCTTGGGTCGGCTTCTTCCCTGATAGAGGAATTCGGATATTCAGTCTTGACCAGCGGAAATGCCGCAGATGCCATAGCCAGGTTTCAGGAAAATGGAATTGATGTGGTTTTGACCGACATAAATATGCCGGAAGTTTCAGGGATTGAGCTCCTTGAAAAGATCCATATTATAAATCCGGAAATGCCTGTAATACTTATGACTGCATACGCTGAATTAGAGGTAGCGGTTGACGCCGTGAGAAAGGGCGCATTTGATTTTATTATAAAACCTTATAAACCCGACAATCTCAGGTACTCGCTTGAGAAGGCATTCAAATATTGCAGGCTCTTGAATATGGAGAGAAATTATAAATATCTTCTCGAAGAAACCGTGCGAGAGAGGACAAAAGAGTTAACGGACGCCTTAAGGATGGTCAAAGATATACGCAGGGAAATCATTGAACGTTTGACTTCAATTGCTGAATTCAGGGACACCGAAACCGGGGCGCACATTTCCCGTATGAGTCTTTATGCAAAAAAAGTTGCCAAGACTCTTAATATGCCTCACGCGTTTATTGAAACAATATCATTTGCAAGCTCATTACATGATATTGGAAAGATCGGCATACCCGACAACGTCCTCTTAAAACCGGGTCGTCTTACGAAAGAAGAGTTTGAAGTAATAAAAGGACACACTACTATCGGGGAAAGGATGCTTTCCGGGTCGGAATATGTGGATATGCAAATGGCGGCGTCTATTGCCCTGAACCATCACGAAAGATGGGACGGCAAAGGGTATCCGAGAGGCTTAAAAGGCGAGGCAATACCTATTGAGGCAAGGATTGTTATGCTCGCAGATCAATATGACGCACTAAGAAGCACGAGACCGTATAAACCGCCATTAGACCATGAGGATGTTTTCAGAATAATAACGGAAGGGGACGGCAGGACAATGCCTGAGCATTTCGATCCGAAGATATTGGATGTATTCATTACGGTTGCCCCGATATTTGAGATTATATTTAATGAGCATCAGGATCCCCGGCATGATAAATAATGGCGGACGCAGAATTTGAGCGGCTTTAAATTCTTCTGATTAATCCTCTGTGAGGAAATCCTTCAGCTTTTCCGCTAATGAATCCGGCCAAATCTCTTCATAAAGGATTGCGTTTGTCTCCTCAATAGTGAGAGATTTCTTTATTTCACGCGGCAACATTTTAAGTATCTGAACCCTTCCCGGATCAACTTTTCTGCCTTTAGAATTTTCTTTTTCCATGATAACCTCTTTTCTTTTTTTCATATATTGTCAAAACTTAAACACAGAGAACATTCGACATCATCTATTCTATTCAAAAATATCTATAAACTGGAAGGTATCACCGTCAAATAACCCTTTGTCGCTCATTTTTATTCTGGGAATAACAAGTAAGGCCATGAATGATAAGGTCATATATGGAGCATGCAGGAGAGAGCCCAAAGATTTGGATATGTTATTAATAGAAGCATAGTCTTCGGCAATCTTATAATACTCTCTATCGCTCATAATTCCCGCAACCGGCAATGGAAGTATCTTTTCCTCCTCTCCGTATACGGCGCTGACGCCTCCCTTTTCTCTAATGACCAGATTGACCGCGCGGCAAATGTCATCGTCTGTAACGCCCACGGCAATAATGTTGTGCGAGTCATGAGCGATGCTGGATGCTATGGCCCCTTTTTTCAGACCGAAATTCTTTACAAAACCTATTGCCGGTTTTGAATTGTTATACCGGGTTACCACCGTCATTTTCAGGATGTCTCTCTCTGCATCGGACACAACATTTCCACCAACTGCCTTTGGAGTTGCGACAAGCTTGTTCGTAATTAAACTCCCGTCTACGGCTTCTATAACGCGTATCTTACCTTTGTTATACGAAAGATAAAAATCGGCGGCGTTTTTTTGTACCGCGTTGAAATTGTTCATAATCACCGGTGCTTTTCGGCCTCTTAAAGGCCTGCCTTCCTCTGCAACAATTTCACCATTGATAAAGGTTTTCAATATATTAAAATCCTTTAAATTATCGACAACAACAAAATCGGCCCTGTCTGATTTGCGCAACAATCCGACATCCAACCCGTAATGTAAGACAGGGTTAACACATGCGGCCCTCAGTACCTTCATTATGTAGATGCCGTGTTCCAGGGCCTTTTTTACCATCTCATTTATGTGCCCTTTGACGAGATCGTCAGGATGTTTGTCATCGCTGCAAAACATGCAGCTGTTATAGTGCTTTTCCAAAATGGGACAAAGCTCATTCAGGATACCGGCGGCAGATCCCTCTCTGATCTGGATCTTCATTCCAAGTCCGATCTTCTCCATTGCCTCTTCTTTTGTAAAACATTCATGGTCTGTGGATATGCCGGCCTGAACATATTTTTCAAGGTCTCTACCTCTCAATCCCGGCGCATGACCGTCGATCATTTTCGAATATTTTTTGGCGATGGCTATTTTTCTCATTATTTCCGCATCGCCGTTTATCACTCCCGGAAAATTCATTACCTCAGCCAAATACTTTATTTCTTTCATTTTCATGAGCTCATCAATTTGATCGGGACCTATGACCGCCCCGCTCGTCTCAAAACCGGTCGCAGGCACACAGGATGGAGCTCCAAAATAAATTTTCATAGCAGACGCCTTAGCATCTTCTATCATGTACTTTACTCCCGCAACTCCCAGGACATTTGCTATCTCATGCGGATCAGCGACCGCGGCCACAGTCCCATGAGTTATTGCCGCCCTTGCAAACTCCGAGGGGACAAGCATCGAACTCTCTATATGGGCGTGCGAGTCAATGAAACCCGGAATAATATAAGTGTCATACGGACCTGTATCCCTGACAATATCCACTATGCTGCCGTCGATAATCTTCAATTTGCCCGGGTAGATCTCGGAGTTCAAGACATCAACAATATTGCCCGAAACGGTCTTTATATTCATAATTTGCCTCTATTAATTAAATTATTTAATTTTACACTATCAGATATATTTGCAACTTATCAATTTTTCAGTATAATCTGATGAAGAGCTTTGGTAATCTTTCGGGCATTGTGACTTCAGATATGGCAATTTTCCCGTTTAATGGTTTCCGTTAGCTCTTTTTTTCTTTAAAAATTAAAGTGTTATATCATGGTATCTCTTTTGCTATCTGATTATATAACTTTTTTATTATACTGTGGAAACATACAGAGAGAAAAATAATTTGATGTTTTCGAGGGTGGAAAAAATTGAGCAAGAGTTCTTAAGCAGAGGTTGAGATAATGAAACTCGGGTACATCGGCTTAGGTAAAATGGGATCCAATATGGTGGAGCGTCTTCTCGAACGGAGATACGAGGTCACTGTTTTTGATGCAAACAAAGGTGCTGTAACGGATATTTTAAAACGTGGAGCAAACCCGGCGAGTTCATTGAAATCGTTGATTTCAGAACTTATCCAACCCCGCCTAATATGGCTGATGGTCCCGCATCAGGCTGTAGAAACGGTGCTTCAGGGACTAATCCCTCTGCTTCAGGAAGGTGATACGGTAATAGACGGAGGTAATTCCCCTTATAAAGATTCAATGAGAAGGGCAGCGGAATTAGAGAAAAAAGGGATTGGTTTTTTAGACGCAGGCGTAAGCGGAGGCCCGGGCGGCGCGAGAAACGGCGCCTGCATAATGGTCGGCGGCAAGAAAGACATTTTCGATAAATATGAGGACCTCTTCAAAGATCTATCAGCAGAAAAGGGCTATGGATACATGGGCAAATCCGGTACAGGCCATTTTGTGAAGATGGTACATAACGGAATCGAATATGGAATGATGCAGTCCCTTGCAGAGGGTTTCGCGGTCTTAAGGGCTTCCCCATTCAATTTAGATTTACTAAATATTGCGGAATTATATAACCACAAAAGTGTCATCGAGTCACGCCTTGTAGGATGGCTCAAAGATGCCTTTGCGCAATATGGAGAAGACCTGACCGATATCGCGGGTTCCGTGTCGCAAAGCGGGGAAGGACTCTGGACTGTCGAGGCTGCCAAGGAGACCGGGATTCCGGTCCCCGTTATTGAAGGGGCGCTCAATTTCAGGATCCAGTCACAGGGTAAGCCGAGTTATACCGGCCGGCTCATTTCCGCCCTGCGAAATCAATTCGGAGGGCATGAAGTCTATAAAAAAGGACAGGAGAAAAAGAATGGCTGAGACCGGCAAAATTGAAATACTAAAAAAATTGGCAGCGCTGATTCGCTATTTTATTCTTGCTTCGACTACTGAAGCAGTTTCAGGTCATCCTACGTCCTCATTATCGGCAACTGATTTGATGACAGCTTTGTTATTCGGAGGGTTCTTCCGTTATGATCCTGAAGAGCCTGATTATCCGAACAATGACCGTCTGATTTTCTCCAAAGGGCACGCTTCTCCCCTATTCTATTCCTTATGGGCGGCAGCGGGGAAAGTGACTGAGCAGGAGCTCCTGAGCATGAGAAAATTCGGCAGTCCTCTGGAGGGACATCCTACAGTTGATTTCCCTTATGTTGAAGCTGCCACAGGCTCTCTCGGACAGGGATTGCCGATCGGCCTTGGAATGGCATTGAATGCCAAATACCTTGACCGTCTCCCTTATAAGGTATTTGTGCTATTGGGTGACAGTGAGATGGCCGAGGGGTCACAGTGGGAGGCGATACAACTCGCCGCGCATTATAAACTGGATAACCTCATAGGGATCATAGATGTAAACCGCCTCGGTCAGCGCGGAGAAACTATGTACGGCCATGACCTTAACGCATACAAAAAAAGGATCGCTTCTTTCGGGTGGAAAACAGTCGTAATCGACGGCCATAATTTTGATGAAATCTTTTTGGCCTATCACAAAGCCTTACGGTCAAAGGACCAGCCGGTAATGATAATAGCAAAAACGATTAAGGGGAAAGGTGTTTCATTTATCGAAGACAAAAACGGATGGCACGGCAAAGCGCTCAGTAAAGAACAGTTTGAACAGGCTTTGCCGGAACTGGGTGAGCTCGACAAATCGCTCCGTGGGGAGATAGCCAGACCTAAAAACCTGAAACCCCATAGACCCTCCTGTCAGAAAGCCCGTAACGTCGCCTACACCGCCGGCAACCCGGTCTCTACAAGGAAGGCATACGGAAATGCACTGGAACGGATTTTCCCTCAATTCCACGATATGGTAGTTCTTGACGCGGAGGTCAGTAACTCAACCTACTCCGAGATATTTCAAAAAGCATACCCTGACCGATTTTTCGAGATGTATATAGCAGAACAAAACATGGTAGGCGCGGCCCTTGGTCTTCAGTGCCGGGGCAGGATCCCGTTTGTGTCCACATTCGCCGCGTTTTTTACTAGGGCCTTCGATCAGATAAGGATGAGCCAGTATTCAAAAGCCAACATAAAATTCTCGGGCTCCCATGCCGGGGTATCGATCGGTGAAGACGGTCCCTCGCAAATGGGTCTTGAAGATATCGCGATGTTCAGGGCGATTTTAAACAGTGTTGTTTTGTATCCTTCCGATGCAGTATCTACTGAAAAATTAGTTGAAGCAATGGCAAAACATAGAGGAATTGTTTACATACGTACAACAAGAAAAGATACCTCTGTCCTTTATGATAATAACGAAGAGTTTCCAATCGGCGGGAGTAAGGTACTAAGAAAATCCGACGAAGATCGGGCCACCATAATTGCGGCTGGGATAACTTTGCATGAGGCCTTGAGAGCATATGAAGAGCTAAGGGAAGAAGGGATACTTGTCCGTGTAATCGATCTTTACAGCATTAAGCCGATCGATAAAGAGACCCTTATTGAAGCAGCGCGTAAAACCAAAACAATTATAACCGTTGAAGACCATTTTGCAGAAGGCGGCCTTGGAGAAGCGGTCAAAAGCGCGCTTGAGGCTTTTCCGATACCGGTCCATTCTTTGGCAGTCGGAAAAATGCCGAAAAGCGGAAAGCCCGATGAGCTTCTCGACTATGAAGATATATCGAAAAACGCCATAGTAGGGAAAATAAAGGAGGTCGCATGAGACCCGAAAACCTCAAGACAAAGATATTCCTGGATGGGGGAGATCCGGTCGAGACCACGGAAATTATAAATCTCCTGGGATTTCTTGACGGCCAGACAACAAACCCGACGCTTATTTCAAAAAATCCCGATGCGCGTCTCCGCATCGAGCGGGGTGAAAAATTCACTGAAAAAGAAATACTCGACTTTTACCGCAACGTGGTCGGAGAGATTTCCGCTCTCATCCCTCGAGGTTCAATATCCGTTGAAGTCTACTCTGATCCGACAACCAAGGCGGAACAAATGTTGAAGCAGGGCAAGGAGATGTTCGCCTGGGTCCCCAATGCACATATTAAATTCCCGGCGTCTGCTGACGGATTAAAAGCAGCCGGTTATGCAGTACTCGTCGGCCTTAGGATAAACATGACATTGTGTTTTTCTCAGGAGCAAGCAGCAGCAGTATATTCGGCTACTCGCGGGGCAAAGAAAGGCGATGTCTTTGTTTCACCCTTTATCGGTCGTCTTGACGACCGGGGAGAAAACGGCATGGACCTCATCTCCCATATCATGAAAATGTATCAAAAAAGCGACGGCCATGTCATGGTATTGACCGCAAGCGTTAGAAATATAGATCACCTCCTGTATGCAATCAAGCTCGATTCGGATATCATTACCGCGCCCTTCCAGACATTAAAAGAATGGGCGGCAAAAGGGCTTCCCGTTCCGGGTAACGATTATGTCTATAACTCAAAAGGTCTGAGCCCAATTCCGTATAAGGAAATCGACCTTGCAAAAGAATGGCAGGAGTACGATATCCGCCACGAATTGACCGTAAAAGGGATGCAAAAGTTCTCCGACGACTGGAACTCTTTAATCAGACGATGATCGAAAGCAAGTTTTTACAGACATGCGACATCCCCGGCGAAGAACTAAAACTTGAACCCTTTACTATGGTCATCTTCGGCGCCGCCGGCGATCTGAGCCAGAGGAAACTCCTTCCGTCTATTTTCCATCTCTTCAGGGAAAAAGAACTTTCCAGAGGGTTCTCCATACTCGGGTTTGATAAGGCTGTGCTGAGCGAAGAACAGTACCGCAATATGATAAAAGAGGCGCTTCAAAAATTCAGAGAACCGTTTGAAGATCAGGTTGAAGAGCAGGAATGGAACGAGTTCAGCGAGCATCTGTTTTATCTGTCGGGGACTTTTGAAAACGATGAAAACTTTGCGACGCTTATCAGAAAAATAGGAAAGGTTTCCGTCCCAACATCAAAAGAAACCAGAGACGTTATCTATTATATGGCGGTCCCTCCCCAGGTAACCCAGCTCATTATCGAAAAACTTGAACGTCACAATCTCTGCAAAGGTATATTCAGCACGAAGCTCATTATCGAAAAACCGTTCGGCAGAGACCGCTCATCAGCGGTAAGGCTGAATAATATCCTCAATGCTTCTTTTAATGAAAACCAGGTATTCCGTATTGACCACTATCTTAGCAAGGAACCTGTCCAGAATATTATTTTCTTCCGTTTTTCAAACACGATATTTGAGCAGCTCTGGAACCGCCGGTATATAGATAACGTACAGATAACAGTGGCAGAGGAATTGGGAATCGAACACAGGGGTGAATTCTATGAAAAAGAAGGCGTTGTCAGAGATATCGTGCAAAACCATATTATGCAGCTCATGGGTTTGGTTGCAATGGAACCTCCCGTCGGGTTTAAGCCGGAATTTATCAGGGATGAAAAGTTAAAGATATTGCGCTCTATCAGACCAATAGACGCAGAGCATGTCGATAAATTTATTGTAAGGGGCCAGTACGGGAACGGAAAGATAGGTGGAACTGATGTGCCGGGATACAGGGAAGAGCCGAATGTTTCTCCCTCTTCGATAACGCCTACTTTCTTTGCCGCCAAATTATACATCGACAACTGGCGTTGGGCAGGAGTGCCTTTCTATGTGCGCACCGGAAAGCGGATGACGAAAAGAATAACCGAAATCTGTATCCAGCTCAAACAGGTGCCGCTCAGACTTTTTGGCCGGGCATGTGATATACCTGAACCGAATATACTCAATCTCACGGTCCAGCCGGACGAGCAGATATCAGTGCGTTTTGGAGTAAAGTACCCATATTCCCAGAATCAGCTTTACTCTGTGAATATGGTATTCAACTATCGGGAAACCTTCCGGATGAAACCTCATTTCCCTTATGAACGGCTCTTAATCGACTGTATGAAAGGAGATCTTACACTATTTGTCAGACAGGACGCTGTTGAGGCCATGTGGGAAGTTGTTGATCCGATTATAGCCCGATGGGAAAGCACCGCTCCTTCCGGTTTCCCTAATTACGCGGCAGGCACATGGGGCCCGAAAGATTCCTTTACCTTGCTTGATCAAGACAGACGCCGCTGGATAACAAGTTGAGGGCAATGGAAGATCGCCGCAAAATCCTTGTATTCGATAATGCGGGTGAAATGACGGATTTTATGGCGGAACAGTGGACAAAGCTCTCTATGCAAGCCGTTCGTGAGAAAGGTTCCTTTGTCGTCGCCCTTTCAGGAGGGGATACGCCGAGAGACTTTTATCGAAAGCTTTCCGGCATTACTGAACAATCGCTATGGGACAGGATACATGTTTTTCTTGCGGACGAACGTTTTGTGCCCTTTGCCGATCCTGACAGTAACTACGGAATGCTGACCGGTCTCCTTCTGGATAAGGTGAATATGCCGCTGGAAAACCGTCATCCCGTGCCTGTGGATGCATTGTCGCCGGATATCTCCGCAAACAAATACGAAAAGGACATGATCATGTTTTTCGGCCTGCGGAATTCCCTTCTGCCTGTATTTGACCTTATCGTGCTCGGGATAGGGGAAGACGGCCATACAGCCTCGCTTTTCCCGGGTACCGACGTATTAAAAGAAAGGAGACATCTTGCATGCGCCGTATATATGGACTCAATACAACATAACAGGATAACTCTTACACTGCCTGTGATTAATAACGCAAAAAATATCATCTTTCTTGCATCCGGCAGAAAAAAAGCGGATGTGATAAGAAAAGTCCTAAAGGAAAAGCTTGTCTCACTGCCGGCTTCGATGGTTATGCCTGTGCAGGGAAACGTCTTATTTGTACTGGACAATGAGGCAGGTTCATTAAATGTATAACGTTACTCTGTGGCCCGCAGTTGTTTATTTCCTTGCCGTTATTCTCATTGTGGCCGGAATAATGGTCCTATCCTATGTCCTCGGACAGCGACATAAAGACAGGGCCACCGGCGAGCCATATGAATCGGGGATTGTTTCAACGGGGTCCGCGCAGGTCCGTTTCGATGTCAGGTTCTATATGGTGGCGATGTTTTTTGTTATCTTCGATCTCGAATCGGTATTTGTCTATGCATGGGCGGTCTCGGTCCGCGAGCTCGGCTGGCCCGGTTATTATGCTATCCTCATTTTTATCGGTATACTTATCATGACTCTGTTTTACTTACTGAGGATCGGCGCGCTGGACTGGGGCCCGTCGAGAATAAAACCTCAAACGACAAAACGGGAGTAACACTTTTAATTATGAAACCGGACGAGGAAAAAACATCAAACACAGTGCTGGCTGATCATGCCTACGGATCCGTTGAAAACGCCGTCGGCAGGTCCCTGATTTTCGCGCGTCTTCAAGAGCTTCTTGCCTGGGGCAGGAAAAATTCGCTCTGGCCGTTCAACTTCGGCCTTTCATGCTGTTTTGTCGAGATGGCAACCAGCATAACCAGCAGATATGACATCGCGCGTTTCGGCTCTGAAGTAATTAGGGGCACACCCCGTGAGGCTGATGTAATGGTAATTGCAGGAACTGTTTTCATAAAGATGGCCCCTGTTATAGAGCGCCTTTATCAACAGATGATGCTTCCACGGTGGGTAATCTCGATGGGTTCGTGCGCAAATTCGGGAGGGATGTACGACATTTACAGCGTAGTTCAGGGTGTAGACAAGTTTCTCCCTGTTGATGTCTATATTCCCGGGTGTCCTCCCAGACCCGAAGCATTTATGGAGGGGCTGCTGCTGCTCAGTCAATCCGTCGGCAAAGAAAGAAGGCCTTTGAGCTGGGTCATGGGTCCGCAAGGTATTGAGACGCCTCGCAGACCATCGATGCGGGACATGAAAAGTGCGGAGAGAATAAAGGCCACAGAACTCCGTTCACCTGATGAGGTTTAAATGAATACAAGGAAATGTAATGTCATTTATGCTTAATACCGACCCGAACATATCGGAAGAATTGCAGCACAAATTTGCCGGACATATCCTTTCAGAACAGGAAACGCGCGATAACATTCTTACTCTGTGGGTAAAAGAAGAAGGCATACGCGACATTTTGAGGTATCTTAAAAATGAGGCGACAAAACCTTATCGAATGCTCTACGATATCACGGCGATTGATGAGCGTGTCCGTTCAAACAGGCAGAACCAGCCTGAGAGCGATTTCACGCTTATCTATCAACTCTTATCTTATGACCGGAATGAATACATCCGCCTTAAAGCTCCCCTCAAAGGCGATTCCCCGTCCTTATCAACGATTACAGATATTTGGCCTTCAGCCAACTGGTACGAGAGAGAGGTATGGGACATGTTCGGGATCACTTTTGAAGGACACCCTCATCTCACAAGAATTCTTCTGCCCCCGACGTGGCAAGGACATCCTCTAAGGAAAGAGCACCCTGCGCGCGCCACTGACATGGGGCCTTTTACCCTTCCTGAAAAAAAAGAGGAAGAAGAGCAGGAAGCTCTCAGGTTCCGTCCTGAAGACTGGGGAATGCGTTCCGGCGACGAAGACACAGACTTTCTCTTCCTTAATCTCGGGCCGCAGCATCCCGGTACACACGGACTCCTGCGCGTAATTCTCGAATTAGACGGCGAGGAAATAAAGGGCGCTGTACTTGATATAGGGTTCCATCACAGGGGAGCGGAAAAGATGGGGGAGCGGCAGTCCTGGCATACGTACATCCCTTATACTGACCGGGTTGATTATCTCGGCGGCGTAATGAATAACCTCGCGTATGTGCTCGCTGTTGAACAGCTCGCCGGGATAGAGGTGCCTGAAAAAGCAAAGGTCATTCGTGTCATGCTCTGCGAACTCTTTCGCATTGCGAGCCATTTGGTCTGGTATGGCACGTTCGCTCAGGACCTAGGCGCGTTATCGCCTGTGTTCTATATGTTCAGCGACAGAGAACGCATTTTCGATATTATCGAGGCCATATGTGGTGGCCGAATGCACCCGAGTTGGTTCCGTATCGGCGGGGTAGCGCAAGACCTGCCTAAAGGCTGGGACGGGCCTATCCGAAATTTTCTCGCGTATCTCCCCGGACGGCTTGCAGAGTATGACAAGATGGTCATGCAGAACAGCATCTTTAAGGCGCGTACCCGGGGCATAGGCAGTTATACGCTGGATGAAGCCATAGAGTGGAGTATTACCGGACCGGGTCTGCGCGCGTGCGGCTTTGATTGGGATTTCCGAAAAAGAATGCCTTACTCGGGATATGATCAGTTTGAGTTTGATATTCCGACTGCCGTACACGGCGATTGTTACGATAGGGCCATTGTCCGCGTGGAAGAGATGCGCCAAAGCCTGCGGATCATTGAACAGTGCCTGAAAAACATGCCCGCTGGGCCGTACAAGGCAGTGCATCCGTCGGCAACACCTCCTCTTAAAGAACGGACCATGTATGACATCGAGACTTTGATCACGCATTTTCTCAACGTGAGCTGGGGACCCGTCATTCCTTCAGGGGAGGCATTTTTCAACATTGAGGCCACGAAAGGCGGCAATGGTTATTACCTGATCAGCGACGGCGGCACAACGTCTTACAGGACACGCATTCGCACACCTTCCTTTCCTCATCTTCAGATGGTACCTATGGTATGCTGTAGCCGGACTGTAGCTGATTTATTGGCCATCCTGGGGAGCGTGGACTATGTGCTTGCCGATGTAGACAGATGACTGAACACAACCCCTATATTTTTTTGATTAAAGGAGAGCATTAATGCTGTCTGAAGCAGAGAGACGGGAAATTGATTCTGTCCGCAAAGGATACAAGTATAAACAGGCCGCATGTGTCGAGGCATTGAAAATTATACAACGCAGCCGTGGCTGGATATCAGATGAGGACATAAAAGATATTTCAGAATTATTGGACATGACCTCTGCAGAACTCGATAGTGTTTCAACGTTTTACAGCCTTATCTTCAGAAGACCTGTCGGCAGGCATATCATCCTGATCTGCGACAGCGTAAGCTGCTGGATTACCGGATATGAAAGGATTATTGAGCATATTAAAACCAGACTGGGAATCGAGCTTGGTGGAACAACCTCGGACGGCAGGTTTACTTTGTTGCCCGTCGCATGCATCGGCGCATGCGAACAGGCCCCTGCAATGATTATCGATAACATTGTTTATGGAGATCTCGACGAGGACAAAATCTATGAGATCCTTTCGAGATATGAATAAGGGATATCTTTAATGGAACGGCCTTTGACTAAGAATATAAGACCGGGCGAAGGGCCTTTTGATCTCCGGGAATATGAGAAAGCAGGCGGCTATCAGGCTGCCCGTAAGGCACTCCTGAATATGACGCCGGAGGAAATAATTTCCGCAGTTAAGGATTCCAATCTGCGGGGCCGGGGCGGAGCAGGTTTTCCCACGGGATTAAAATGGAGTCTCATGCCGTCTTCAGATAAAGATATGCGCCTTCCAAGGTATCTTATTGCCAATACCGATGAGATGGAGCCGGGGACATTTAAAGACCGTCTGCTCCTTGAGGGTGATCCGCATCAACTGATCGAGGGCATGATCATCAGTTCTTATGCGCTGCAGGTCGATGTTGCTTATATTTTTATTCGTCTCGCTTATATTCTTGCTGCCGAGAGGCTGAAGAAGGCGATTGCCGAGGCTTACACGGGTAATTATCTCGGTCAAAATATCTTCGGATCGGGATATAATCTGGAATTGCATCTCCATATGAGCGCAGGCCGTTATATTTGCGGTGAGGAGACCGCATTATTAAATGCCCTCGAAGGAAAACGCGCGGTACCGCGCGCAAAGCCACCTTATGCGACTACCTCCGGTTTATGGGGGAAGCCCACGGTCATTGACAATACAGAGACCCTGTGCAACGTACCTCACATTGTAAATAACGGCGCCGCGTGGTTCAGAAGTCTCAGCCGCTCTCAAGACAGCGGGACCAAGATCTTCGGAGTGAGCGGCAGAGTAAATAAACCGGGGCTCTGGGAACTGCCAATGGGGACTACAATAAGAGAGCTCATTGAAGAGCATGCGGGCGGGATGAAGGTCGGCCTAAAATTCAAAGGCGTTATCCCCGGCGGCGCTTCGACCGACTTTCTTATTGAAGAACATCTCGATGTTAAGATGGATTTTGATTCGTTACATAAGGCGGGCAGCCGTCTGGGTACCGGGACCATGATTATTCTCGACGATAAGATATGCCCTGTCGGCATGGTACTGAACCTCGAACGTTTTTTCGCCCGTGAGTCCTGCGGATGGTGCACGCCCTGCCGCGAGGGTCTGCCGTGGATAGAAAAAATACTGAAGGACATGGAGGCCGGCAGGGGACGGCCTGAAGACATCGAGATATTGCATGAGCAGGTTCGGTTCATGGGACCCGGCCATACATTCTGCGCCCTTGCGCCGGGAGCAATGGAGCCTTTGGAGAGCGCGTTGAAATATTTCAGAGAAGATTTCGAACGGCATATTAAAGAGAAACGCTGCCCGTGGAGATAAACTTATGGCAACGATTTATATAGACAACAAACCCTACGAAGTCAAAGACGGGCAGAACCTCCTTCAGGCGTGCCTTTCACTCGGCTTCAACCTGCCTTATTTTTGCTGGCATCCGGCCATGCATTCCGTGGGCGCCTGCAGGCAATGTGCAGTCAAGCAGTTCAAAGATGAAAAAGATACTCATGGCCGAATTGTCATGTCGTGCATGACACCGGCTGCAGACGGCACAAGGATATCGATAGACGATCCTGACGCGTTGAAATTCCGCAGGAGCGTCATCGAATGGCTGATGCTTAACCATCCGCACGACTGTCCCGTCTGCGATGAAGGAGGGGAGTGCCACCTCCAGGACATGACAGTCATGACCGGGCATGTTTACCGCAGGTCCCGGTTTAAAAAACGCACTTATAGCAACCAATATCTCGGTCCTTTTATCAACCATGAGATGAACCGCTGCATTCAGTGCTACCGTTGTGTCAGGTTCTATCGTGATTATGCCGGCGGACGCGACTTGAATGTATTCGGCGCCCACCATCATGTTTATTTCGGACGGCATGAGGAAGGCGTTTTTGAGAGTGAGTTCAGCGGTAACCTTGTTGAGGTCTGTCCTACAGGGGTATTCACCGACAAGACATTGAAGAAGCATTACACCAGGAAATGGGACCTGCAAACAGCGCCGTCCGTCTGTGTCCATTGCGGTTTGGGATGCAACACTATACCCGGAGAACGTTATGGAAAACTAAGGAGAGTACACAACCGTTACAACAGTAAGGTCAACGGTTATTTCCTCTGTGACCGCGGCCGTTATGGGTATGAGTTTGTGAACAGCGAGCAGAGAATCCATAAACTTTTATTGGCCCATTTGAAAGAAGATTCCGTTAATATGGAACATTCAGCAAATCCTGTCGGCAAAGATATGATACTCAGGCATCTTTCCGATATCCTTTATTTCGGCGCAAAGGTCATAGGAATCGGCTCGCCGAGGGCTTCAATCGAAGCAAATTTTGCTCTGCGCACATTAGTCGGGCCTGATCATTTCTATGCCGGTATATCCGAAACGGAATACCGCATGGTGGCTCTCATTACAGAAATTATGCAGAAAGGTCCTGCGCAGTCTCCGTCATTACATGAGATTGAGATGCATGACGCGGTGCTTGTTCTGGGTGAAGATATTACAAACGTAGCACCGATGCTGGACCTCGCAATTCGCCAGTCGGTCCGTCAAAAGCCTATGAGACACGCGGACAACCTCGGGATACCCCGCTGGCATGATTACGCAGTGCGTGATGCAATTCAGGATGATAAAGGTCCTTTGTTCACCGTCACACCGGCGGGCACCAAACTTGACGCCATAGCCACGAAAACATACCACGCGCCGCCTGATGACATTGCCCGTCTTGGGTTTGCAGTTGCCCATGAGCTGGATGGCAAAGCCCCGCAGATATCAGACCTTGCGCCGGACATACAGGATATGGCCCGGACCATTGCTCATGCATTGAGGGAATCAGAGAGGCCTTTGATTATTTCAGGCGTCAGCTGCAACAGTGAATCCTTAATCCGGTCTGCCGCCAATATAGCATGGGCTCTCTGCGGCAAAGGCGTCCGGTCCGGACTATCTTTTATTGTTCATGAATGCAACACTACAGGCCTTGGCCTCATGTCTGGAAACAGCCTGAATACGGCTTTTAAAATAGTGCAGAACGGTGGAGCGGATACAGCCATAATTCTCGAAAACGACCTGTACCGGCGAACAGACAAAAAAACTGCGGATGATTTTTTCAAGAATTGCAAACACACTATTGCTATAGACAGTATTGAGACACAAACAACTTCAAAGGCGGAGATCGTGTTGCCCGCAAGCGCCTTTGCAGAGACGGACGGCACCATTGTAAATAGTGAAGGCCGGGCCCAGCGCTTCATCAAGGTCTTACAACCCCTTGATGACATAGAGGAAAGCTGGAGGTGGGTCCTCGATATGATGACTGTCGCCGAGAGGCCGGAAGCATATAAGTGGCGCTTATTCGAAGATATTACATCGGCAATGGCTGAGACTATTCCCGTCTTTAAACCGGCCGCAGCGGGCGTCCCTCCCGCCGGATTTCGTATAGTTGGGATGAAGATACCGCGCCAGCCTCACAGGTACAGCGGGCGTACCGCAATGCATGCAGATATCAGCGTGCATGAATCAAAACCGCCGGAAGACCCGGATTCGCCTCTCTCTTTTTCCATGGAGGGATATGAAGGCGTTCCGCCTTCTTCACTTATTACACGCTTCTGGGCACCCGGCTGGAATTCCGTTCAGGCAGTCAATAAATTCCAGAATGAAATCGGAGGCCGCTTACTCGATGGCGACCCCGGCAGGCGATTGATTGAGCCGGAAACCGCCAAAGATATTTTATTTTTCAATGAAGTGCCTTCTGCTTTTCATACGCTGCCTGATGAGTACTTAATTGTTCCCCTGTATCACATTTTCGGATCGGAGGAATTCAGCGCCCTGTCTCCCGGCATAGCTGAACTGGCGCCAAAGCCTTATTTCGGACTTAATCCTGATGATATAAAAAAGTTGAATATAAATGAAGGCGCAATAATAAGGTGTACCTTAAATGGCGCTGAATTACAGCTCCCTGTTAAATGCATAATAAGTTTATCTCAGGGAACAGCCGGGGTACCGGTTGGTCTCCCAGGTTTAATCGGTCCCGTTTTACCGGCATCGGTTAAAATTCATATCACAAAACATACGGAGGGCCCAAATGGGTGAAACAATTCTTTCACTCATAATTGTCTTTGGAGTTCTCACCGCAGTCCTATCCGTTGCCGCAGGGCTCATATGGCTGGAACGCAGACTACTCGCAGTCTGGCAGGACAGATACGGTCCGAACCGCGTCGGTACTTTCGGGTTGCTCCAGGTAGTTACCGACATGATAAAGCTCTTCGCAAAGGAAGACTGGATACCGCCTTTTGCGGACAAGCCCGTCTTTGTCATTGCTCCTGCTATCATCATGGTCACTGTTTTGCTTTCCTTTATCATTGTCCCTTTTACGCCATACATAAAAGTGGTAAACCTCAACATCGGCGTGCTTTTCTTTCTGGCAATGTCGTCCATGGGCGTGTATAGTGTTGCTTTGGCAGGATGGGCCTCGAACAATAAATATTCTTTGATCGGCGGCCTTCGGGCTTCAGCGCAGATGATCAGCTACGAGATTTTCATGGGACTGTCGCTTATGGGTGTTGTCATACTCGCGGGTTCATTTGATCTGAGTAACATTGTTGAGGCCCAGAAAAGCTTGTGGTACTGTGTCCCGCAGTTACCCGGTCTTTTGATCTTTTTGATAGCCGGTATTGCCGAAACGCGCAGACTGCCGTTTGACCTGCCCGAAGCTGAAAGCGAACTGGTGGCCGGGTTTCATTCGGAATATTCAGGCATGAAATTCGGCATGTTTTTTGTAGGAGAGTACATCGGCATTACGCTCGTCTCCGCCATGATCGTAACTCTCTTCTTCGGCGGCTGGCTCGGGCCGGTCCTTCCGCCGCTGCTGTGGTTTTGCCTTAAAACACTTTTTTTCATCTGTATGTTCATACTGCTCAGGGCTTCTCTGCCGAGACCTAGGTTCGACCAGCTCATGTCATACGGATGGAAAATTCTCCTTCCGCTGTCGCTGCTGAACCTTTTAGTAACAGGAGGGCTTTTACTTGCGACGGGACATTAAAAAGAAAATTAATGATAGGTATAAGGACAGGAAAACCTTTACCAATCGCAATCCGATATTTCGGAGCCAATGCGTTACAGAGAAAAGCATAAAGCTTTATTTGGAAAGCAATCGTCTTACAAAGGTGGCGATAATAAAGCTTTTCCTGCCCTTATACCTTCTTTATTATAATCATAATTACCTCTCGGGGCTAAGGTGATTCAATGCTGAGTTTATTGAGAAGTATCTGGAGGGTGTTCCTGCATATGTTTCGCAAGCGGGAAACCATTCTGTATCCCGAGGAAAAGCCTTATATACCGCCGAGATGGAGGGGCCGCATTGTCCTTTCGCGCGATCCCGACGGAGGCGAAAGATGCGTTGCCTGTTACCTGTGCGCTGTTGCATGTCCGGTGGATTGCATATCTTTGCAGGCGACTGAAGATAAAAGCGGAAGACGCTACCCCGAGTTTTTCCGAATAAACTTTTCGCGCTGTATTTTCTGCGGCTTCTGCGAAGAGGCTTGTCCGACTTATGCCATACAGCTTACAACCGATTTTGAGATGAGCGAATACGTCCGGCAGAATCTTGTATATGAAAAAAAAGACCTCTTAATCAGCGGTACCGGAAAATATCCGGGGTATAATTTTTACAAGGTTGCGGGATTGGCTGTCGCCGGAAAAGGTAAAGGGGAAGCGGAGAATGAAGAGCCGCCTGTGGACCCAAAAAGCTTAATGCCGTAAAGAGGAATTATGGATGAGGTATTTTTAATTTCCGCCGCAGTGGCGATCATATCGACCGTGATGGTCATAACACGGTTGAACGTAGTGCACGCGCTCCTTTATCTCATCGTATCTCTGCTGTCGGTATCATTGGTCTTCTTTACACTCGGGGCCCCATTTGCTGCTGCCCTTGAAGTAATCATTTATGCAGGGGCCATTATGGTGCTTTTCGTTTTCGTAATCATGATGCTTAATCTCGGTCCTCAGGCCATTCAGCAAGAACGACAATGGCTCAATCTGAAAATGTGGACCGGTCCGGCTGTCCTTACATTGATTCTCTTTACCGAGCTGATTTATATGCTCTCACGTCATGCCGATCATCCGGCTTTTACAAATATCATCAGTCCGAAACAGTTAGGCGTCGCCCTTTTCGGTCCTTATATACTGGGAGTTGAGATGGCCTCGATGCTCTTGTTGGCCGGACTTACAGGCGCCTATCACCTTGGCCGGCGTGATGATTCAGCGAAAACGGGTGGGACAATATCATGATGTCGATTCCTGAACACTATGGTATCATCCTGTCCGGAATCCTTTTTGTGCTCGGGTTGACCGGTGTTCTCGTGCGCAGAAATATCATATTTATCCTGCTTTCCGTCGAGATCATGCTGAACGCCTCGGGGCTCGCGTTTATCGTTGCGGGGGCGCGATGGGGAGATGCGGACGGACAGATCATGTTCATCTTTATCCTGGCTACAGCGGCAGCTGAAGTGTCTGTGGGTCTGGCGCTCGTTCTTCAGATCTATCATCAAATCAAGACGCTCGATGCGGATTCCGCAAATAAAATGAGGGGATAATGCTTCAACTATTATGGCTGATACCTGCCCTGCCTTTTGCCGCTTTCCTTATGCTGGCGCTGTCCGGACGCAGGTTTTCTGAAAAAGTTGCGGCGTTCATCGGGGTAATCTTCGTGGGTATTTCCGCGATATTGGCGCTCCTGGCAGGAGCAAGTTTCATTTTTGCTACCCCGCCGGGCAATGCATATACACAGACTCTCTGGAACTGGGTACAAGTCGATGGGTTTGCCCCCATGGTATCACTGCGTCTTGATGCGCTGTCACTGGTAATGATTGTAGTAGTAACATTTGTCGGTTTTCTTATCCATCTTTATTCGATCGAATTTATGAAGGGCGATGAAGGGTATAGCCGTTTCTTTGCTTATATGAATCTGTTCGTCGGCTCCATGCTCACACTGGTCTTGGCCGATGACCTGCTTCTTCTTTACCTCGGATGGGAAGGGGTGGGACTATGCAGCTATCTCCTCATTGGCTTTTGGTATCGTGACCCGGCAAACGGCCGCGCAGCCCTTAAAGCGTTCATTGTTACCCGAATTGGTGACGCTTCACTGGCCATAGGTCTGTTCCTGCTTTTTACTAACCTCGGAACATTGCAGATACAGCAGCTGATGCACATCGCCCCACAGAAATTGCCTGTCGGATCAGGGCTTGCCGTGGCGTCTGCCGCACTGCTGCTCGGAGGGGCCGTAGGCAAATCCGCGCAGCTCCCTCTCCAGACATGGCTTCCGGATGCAATGGCAGGCCCTACTCCCGTGAGCGCCCTTATCCATGCCGCAACAATGGTGACCGCCGGTGTTTACCTTCTTGCCCGCACGCACGTGCTTTTTGCGCTTGCGCCTGTTGTCCAGACTGCAACGGCCATAATCGGAGCGGCGACCTTGCTCCTTGCAGGCTTCAGCGCCCTCACACAGCGCGACATCAAGCGCGCCCTCGCCTATTCGACTATGAGCCAGATTGGATACATGTTCCTTGCACTCGGTGTCGGAGCATGGTCTGCAGCTATTTTCCATTTCGTGACCCACGCTTTTTTTAAGGCCCTCCTTTTCCTCGGCGCAGGTGTTGTTATCCTTGCGTTGGACCAGGAACATGATATGCTGAAGATGGGAGGACTCAGAAAACAGTTGCCTGTCACGTTCTGGACCTTTCTTATCGGTTCGGCATCTTTGTCGGCGTTGCCTATAATTACAGCCGGATTTTACAGCAAGGACCTGATCCTTTGGAATGTCTGGGCTTCAAGTTCAGGGAATGTCTGGTTTTATATAGCAGGATTGTCAGGCGCATTCATTACTTCGATTTACACCTTCCGCATGCTGTTTTTGACCTTCTCCGGAGACGCTGCGACCCAGGTGAGTCGTAAACCCGGTGTATTAATGACCCTGCCCTTAATTATTCTGGCTGCGCTATCGTTGACAGCAGGTTTTATTGACCTACCCGGATTCCTTCACACTGTTCTGCCTCCAGTGACCATAGCCACAAAGGACTTGAGCGCCGAAGGAAATTTGCGGTTCGTTGCCTCTCTGATTGTTCTCATAGGAATTATATTTGCGTACAGATATTTTCTCCATAGCCCCCAACACACGGGCCGCAGAGAGAAGATTATCCGTAATCCGATCGTCTATGCTATACACTGCTTCTTATTTCAGGGCTGGAACTTTGATCTGATGTATGACAAAGTGTTTGTGCAGCCTTTTTTATGGACTGCGCGTATCAACAGAAATGATTTCATAGATGGCATATCACTCGGGATAGCGCTGCTTTGCCGTGCAGGTAATCGCGCCCTCAGTTTCACTCAGTCCGGGAAAATTCGGTGGTACGCAATGGGTATCGCTGTCGGCGCAGTCATTATCATAGGTATCGTGGAGATTTTATGATATTACTATATCTTATTCTTATCCCTCTGACAGGTGGCCTGTTGTCGTGGGTCCTTGGCCGCCGAAATCCCAGGCTACCATTCCGGATTTCATTGATCGCCATGACGTCGGACCTTTTCATCACACTTTTTTTGTGGTTTGCATATTATCAAAACATAGCTCTTGAAAGTCGCGGGAGATGGCTGATCGAATTGAACTGTAAATGGATTCCCCAATTGGGAATCGGTTTTCACCTGGCCATGGACAGCCTCAGTCTTGTCCTTGTCACGCTCACGGCTTTCCTCGGCATTATGGCCGTTGCGTCTTCACCGACAGAGATAAAAGAAAAGATCGGGTTCTTTCATTTCAACCTGATGTTCGTGTTAGCAGGAATTATCGGGGTTTTCCTTGCTATGGATCTGTTCCTCTTCTATTTTTTCTGGGAACTCATGCTGGTGCCTATGTATTTCCTCATTGCTGCTTGGGGCCATGAAAACCGAATTTATGCGTCCATCAAGTTTTTCCTCTTTACACAGCTCAGCGGACTGCTTATGTTTGCTGCTATTCTCGGACTATATTTTGTCCACGGAAACAATACCGGCATATATACATTCGATTATATGCAGTTGCTCGGGACGTCCATGCCTGCATCCACGGCGATGTGGCTTATGCTCGGTTTCTTCATTGCCTTTGCAGTTAAACTTCCCGTTGTTCCTGTGCATAACTGGCTGCCTGATGCCCATACAGAAGCGCCGACTGCCGGGAGTGTGATCCTCGCCGGGCTTTTGCTTAAAACCGGGGCTTACGGATTACTCCGCTTTGTAATCCCGTTGTTCCCCGAAGCAGCAGCTGCTTTCAGTCCTGTAGCCATGACGCTTGCCGTCATCGGGATCCTTTACGGCGCCTTTATGGCTTTTGCGCAGACAGACCTCAAGCGTCTTATCGCATATACAAGCGTAAGCCACATGGGGTTTGTGCTCCTCGGAATATTTGCATGGAACATGCTTTCATTGCAGGGCGCGGTCCTGCAGATGGTATGTCACGGCATAAGCACCGGAGCGCTTTTTATTATCGCAGGAGCTTTGCAGGAGAGAATACATACCAGGGATATAAACCGCATGGGCGGACTCTGGTCAACCGCGCCGCGCATGGGCGCGACCGGACTTTGCCTTGCACTTGCATCTTTAGGGCTGCCCGGAATGGGCAATTTCATTGCCGAGTTTCTCGTGCTTTTAGGGTCCTATAGGATAAATATCGCTCTGACAGTATTTGCAACGACCGGACTTGTTATCGCAACAATATATGCATTGTGGATGATACAGGCGACCTTCTTCGGAGTAAATAAGGAAGGATGGAAGGTCCCTGATTTCTCAGTACGGGAAACGGCTGTTATGTTTGTAATGATTATGACCCTGCTCTGGCTCGGCATTTATCCGCAACCTTTATTAAACACAACAGGACAATCCCTTGGCGTCATGCAAAAAACCGTCGAAGAAATGCGCTCTGAAAAATCACCCGCTCAAGCCGGACAATCCTTGAAGGGAGACATTAATAATAACGTTGCCGCTTTTTTGTCAAAGGTGACCGATGACAATAAATGATATATTTGTTCTGTTGCCTTTAATTGTGATAGCCGCAACCGCATTGGTCGTCATGCTTGCAATCGCTTTCCACCGCAGTCATATACTCAGCGCCATACTGACATCCACCGGAATTGCAGGATCTTTAGCATCACTCGCAAAGTCCTCCACATTATTGCCGCGCCGGGTAACTTTGCTTTTTGTCTTTGACCATTATGCAATCTTCTTCTCAGGGCTGATACTCATCGCAAGTTTATTTGTAACTGTTTTGTCATATGCTTATCTTAAAATGCAAGAGAGAAACCGTGAGGAATTCTACATCCTCCTTCTCCTGTCAATACTTGGCGCGATGGTCCTTATTTCCGGCAGCCACTTCGCTTCCTTCTTCCTGGGGATTGAAACCCTGAGCGTAAGCCTCTATGCCCTTATTGCCTATCTTTGCGCCTGCGAACGCAGCATAGAGGCCGGGATTAAATATCTCATCCTCGCTTCAGTTTCTGCGGCATTCCTGCTATTCGGCATGGCTCTCATTTATGCGGAATTGGGGACAATGGATTTCGCCCGGATTGCGGCTGGAATTTCCCTTGCGGGAGTTCATAATATATTTTTTCTCACGGGTACCGCAATGATAATCACAGGAGTGGGATTTAAACTGGCACTGGCGCCTTTTCATATGTGGACCCCTGATGTATATGAAGGCGCTCCCGCGCCTGTCACCGCTTTTATAGCGACAGTATCAAAGGGTGCCGTGTTTGCCCTTTTGCTGAGATATTTTACCCTGATGGATATCCACCTCTATGATTCGTTGTTCCTGATATTCGCGCTCATGGCGGCTGCTTCAATGTTCATAGGAAACCTGCTCGCTCTGACGCAGAACAATGTCAAGCGTATCCTTGCTTATTCGTCGATCTCGCATATGGGCTACTTGCTTGTGGCTTTCCTTGCGGTCAAAACATATGCTGTGACAGCCGTGGCCTTCTACCTTACCGCCTATTTTATAACTACCCTGGGGGCTTTCGGCGTCGTCTCCGTATTATACGAGGGACACAGGGAAGCGGATGATATCGATGATTATATCGGTATGGCATGGAGAAGGCCGTTATTGGGCGGCGTTTTTACCTTAATGCTGCTCTCGCTGGCAGGCATTCCACTGACTGCGGGTTTCATGGGGAAATTTTATATTATGGCAGCGGGGGTCGGCTCGTCTCTATGGCTGCTCGTGATAACCCTCGTGATAAACAGCGCCATCGGACTATTCTATTACCTGAGGATTATTGTTGCCTTATACAAAAGGAGTGACGAGAAAGATGCTGCTGTTTCAGGTATTTCCTGGTCAAGCGGTATTGCGCTCGCGGCACTTTCGATATTACTTATATGGCTGGGCGTATATCCGGCCTTTTTTATTGATATGATCCGCATAATTATCAGCGGCAATATTACATAGGGGAATAACGGAGGAATATATTATGGAAGGAAATATCCAAGCCGGCATGTCTGATAAGCCCGGCGCTACACGTCGCGCTTTTCTCAAGATGCTTATCATGGTGATAACTTTTTTTACCTCACTGATATTGGGAATACCTTTCGTTAGGTCCCTTATTGTATCAAAGTCCAGCGAAGCCAAACAGGTTTGGCACAGGGTGGCTGAAATTAATTCACTGCCTGAAGGCCGGCCGATAAAGTTGAACTTTTTTGCTCGCGTCGAAGACGCCTACAGGCATGAAGCCGCGATGCATTCAGTCTGGGCTGTAAAACACTCAGAGTCGGATATAACGGTATACTCTCCGATATGCACACATCTCGGCTGTTATTACAAATGGAATGCCGGGACCGGACACTTCGAATGTCCATGCCATGGAAGTATATTTTCAGTAGATGGGAAAGTACTTGGCGGCCCTGCGCCGCGTCCCCTTGATACACTGCTTTCAAGAATAGATAATGGGGCTTTGTTCGTTGCATGGGAGCAGTTCAAGGTCGGAATACCTGAAAAGGTGCGGGTATAGGGGGTCTTATGCTTACACGAATCCGGATTTGGTTGAATGAAAGATGGCCGTTCTCTGAACTCGTCCATCTCGCGCTCGACGAAGAGATCCCAGGCGGCAGCCGCCTCACATATACCCTTGGCAGCGCCCTTATCACTGTTTTCCTGCTTCAGGCAATAACAGGGATTCTTCAGCTTTTCTATTACGTTCCCGCTGTAGACCATGCCTATGACAGTATCAGTTTTTTGAGGACCCAAATCCCTTTTGGCTGGATGATCAACGGTCTGCATTATTGGGGGGCCAATGCCATGATCATTATAATAGCGCTCCATATCTCGCGCGTCTTTGTATGGGGCGCATACCAAAGGCCACGTGAGCTGACATGGCTGTTCGGCGTAAGCCTTTTGCTTATCGTTATGGCCTTAAGCTTCACAGGAGGGCCTCTGTCCTGGGACCAAAGAGCCTATTGGGAAGCAGAGGTCGGTACAAGTATTCCAGGTTCTATTCCCGTTGTGGGCGACGCTATCAAACGAATAATGCGCGGTGGGGACGAGATGGGCCAGTTGACCCTATCGCGCCTTTTTATCGTCCACACAGCGGTTCTGCCTGCGACCCTGGTTGCATTAATCGCAGCCCATCTCATTGCCTTGCGCCGTTTCGGCAATGTCGGACCATGGGACGAGACCCAAAGGAAATTTAACGGACCGTTCTGGCCTGATCAGGTCTTCAAAGATGCGCTCATTTCAGCGCTCATAATTCTTTCACTCATCACATTGGTTGTATTCGCTCCGAAACCCTTTAACGGCGCAGCAGATCCTTTGGATTCCTTATTCATTCCAAAGCCCGAATGGAACTTCCTCTTCCTTTATGAGGCACTCAAATTCTTTCCGGGAAAGCTCGAACCTTTAGGCGCGGTGGTCTTCCCCCAGGCGCTGGTTTTTTTATTGATACTGCTCCCTTTTCTTGACCGAGGGCCTGAACGCAACCCTCTGAAGCGTCCCTTGATTTTGGCGTGCGGAATAATATTCTGGTTAATTATAGTGTCGTTGACCATTGCCGGTTATTACAGTAAACCGGCAATGGGAGAAGCCCCTGCGCCTCCTTCACTGGTGCCCCGGACAATCGCTTCTTCAGCGGCATCTCAGAGCGGAGCTCAGTTGTTTCAATTGCAGGGCTGCGTTGCATGCCATCGTGTAAATAACGCTGGCGGAACAGTCGGCCCCGAGTTGTCAGGAGAAGGGCTCAAGGGCAGGACAAAAGAGTGGCTCATCACTCAAATCAGAAATCCAAAGGAACATAATCCTAATACCATCATGCCGTTCTTTGCCGCTCTGAGCAATAAGGATGTAGATACTCTTGTTGCTTATCTGCTCGGCCTTAAAGGCGCGCCGGGCAAGCCTTCGCCTCAAACGCCGGATATTACCGGCAAGCCGTCGACTTCCGAACAATCATCGTCGCAACCTGCTACGGATGTCTTTCCTCAAACGAACCCGACTGCATCGCCCTCTCAGGGACAACCGGGGCCTGCAGCCGACATTATCGGCAGCGCTGAAAGGGGGGCCATGCTATTTGGGATGGAGTGTGCGGCATGTCATGGTCCTGCCGGAACGGATAAAGTTCCCAATCCTGGCTCGGCTGAGGCATACGTTCCTGCGCTCAATCCGATTGATAAGGAATTATTCAGCAAAGACCCTAAGGAATTCGCGGGAAATATCGACAAGTTTATTCAGCACGGCTCGATACCGGAAGGGACCGGACCGCAGCGCCGGATGCCGGCATTCGGAGACACCAATTCTCTCACCCAGCAGCAGATATCAAACGTCGAGGCCTATATCCTGGCTTTAAACAATATTGATCGCGCAGAGATAGTTAATCCCGGAATGCCGCCGAAACGGTTTTTCTTTATAGTAGTGCCGGCAATTATTTTAATTTTATTTATCCTGGGCGGCATATATAAATGCCTTCCATAATCCTAAAACAAATAAAATAGTGCAGATGTTGTGAAAAAATTATTTTTCGATACCTTAGTGTACCTTAAGAAATTATTTGAGGATTATTTTATGAATGCCGCGATAAAGATATTTTAAATATATTCATCGAGATATAATTTTTGAACAATGTCTGCATTATTTGTGCTGATTGATAAGGAGGTCTTATGAAAGATTATGATGTCATAGTAATCGGGGCCGGTGTGGGGATGATCGTTGTATTTAAGGCATTATCAGGCGGGAAAAAGGTCGCGCTGATCGATAAGGGAAATCCAGGCGGCACATGCCTTAATGTAGGATGCGTCCCTTCCAAGATGCTTATATATCCTGCCGATAGAATAGCCGAGATAAAGGAATCCGGGAAGCTCGGGATACACGCGAAGATAACCGGCATCGATTTCAGTTCCATTATGGGGCGAATGAGAAAGACCGTCCGGCTTGGCCGGAAATATCTGACAAAAGCGATAAGAGAGACGGCAAATCTTGATTTTTATAACAAGGAATTTCATTTTGTCGATGGGCATACATTGAAGACAAAGAACGAAACCATCAGGGGAAAGCAAATTTTCATCGCGTCAGGTTCCCGTCCCTTAATCCCTCCAATTAAAGGGCTGGACACTATTGACTATTTAACTAATGAGAGTGTTCTGGAGCTTAAAAAGAAACCGGACAGCATCATCGTTATAGGCGGAGGGTATATAGCGGTTGAATATGCCCATTTCTTCGCGGCTATTGGGACCAGGGTAACAATACTGGAGATCGGAGAGAGATTACTGTCAGCTGAAGAACCGGAAATATCGGACCTCTTAAAAAAAGAACTGTCGAAGCGCATGGATATCCGTACCCGCACTGCGGCAGTGGAAGTCAGGAAAAACAGATATGGATGCAGTGTTCTTGCAGTGGACATATCCACCAAAAAAGAAACGGTGATAAGTGCTGAAAGAATAATGGTTGCAACAGGAAGAAAGTCCAATGCCGATTCATTAAAGGCTGAAAAAGCAGGCATCGAAACGAACCATTTTCATTACATAAAAGTAAACGACCGGCTCGAAACAAACAAAAAACATATTTGGGCCTTCGGCGATGCCGTCGGGAAACAGATGTTCACTCACGCCGGCGACAAAGAAGCCGAGATCGCGTGGCATAACGCTACTCATAATAAAAAAATAAAAATGGATTTTTCTGCTGTTCCGTACGCGGTTTTCACACATCCCCAGATTGCAGCAGTCGGTTTGACGGAAGCAGAGGCAAGAATAAATCATGATATTTTAGTGGGGAAAGCAAAGTACTCGGACATTGTGGCCGGTGATACAATGGCCGAAACAGACGGGTTTGCAAAAGCGATTGTCGAAAAAAAGACTGATAAAGTCCTCGGGTTCCACATTATAGGACCATATGCCACACATATCATTCAGGAAATCGCCAATGCCGTTGCAATCGGGAACACGGCCCGGCAGATCACAAACAGCATGCACGTTTTTCCCTCGCTGTCGGAGCTTATAACAGAAGCCCTGAATAACCTCGGATAGCAAAAGCTCACCAATGCTGCAGTGCAGAATTTGTCTGCTGCCTAACGCGTCTCAACTGGTCCGTCACGCGAAGTACAGCCATTATGTGGAGTTCCCCGTTATGTGAAGTAAACCTTGCAAGTATATGAATCACAATAATTATCGCTCAATCTACTTCACATAACGGGTAGGCTTACAGTGATTCAAGCCAGCCTATGATATCATTGTTGTGTTTGATAAGATGCTGCAGGTTCTCGACCTTGCATGCTGGCGCACAAGTCGAAAGGGCCTTACGTTTCATCTCAAGATCGATTTCCACATATGCATGGGTAGTATCGAGATTGACATGGCCGAGCCAGTTTTTGATTACAGTGAGATCAACCCCCGACTGGAGCAAATGCATAGCCGTTGTGTGGCGGAACGTATGGGGGCCAACTTTCTTTTTAGCGAGACTGGGACATTGCTCTGTGGCGGCAGAAATTCGCGCCCGGATTATGTGCTAACGACCAGATAATGATACCAAAGATTTGAGGAAATAGGGTGACACTCCAAGTTTAGGTTAACGAAAGGAGTGTCATAGATGGAACCAGCAGAGGGTGTACAAAAGAGCAGTACAAAGAGGAAGTTTCCGAAGCGAAGCAATCGTTACGGGCCCGATTTCAAGCTTCAAATAGTCAAGAAGTACGTTGAGGAGAGCGTTCCCGTTCCGGTGATCCGGCAGGAATGCGGAGTGAGCAGTAATTCGGTAAGACGCTGGGTACGTGCCTATCGTCGTGAGGGCGAAGCCGGACTATCGATGAGGTACACCGGTAAGGGACGCAGCCTTCCCACTCCAGTGAAAGAGAAGATCGTCGAAATCAAAGAAGGCAACCCGCTTTTCGGTATCAAGCGCATTTCGCAACTATTAAAGAGAGTGTTTTTCCTTTCCGCCAGCCCTGAGACGGTCCGTAAGACACTGCATGAATCATCCCTCATGACGGCCCCACCCAAGAAGCGGCAGCGTAATATTACCCGTCCCCGGTTTTTCGAGCGATCAACACCGAACCAGCTTTGGCAGACGGATATCTTTACGTTTCGACTTGGGGGCCGCTATGCGTTTCTGATCGGCTATATAGACGATTATTCCCGCTACATAACGGGGCTTGAGCTTTTCCGCAGCCAAACGGCGCAGAATGTTATAGAGGTATACCGTCGGGCGGCCTCCGAGTACAACCCGCCCAAAGAGATGCTTACGGATAATGGGCGGCAGTATACGAGCTGGCGCGGCAACAGCCGCTTCGAACTGGAGTTAAAGAAAGACAAAATCCACCACATCAAATCGCAGCCTCACCACCCGATGACATTAGGGAAGATAGAGCGATTCTGGAAGACGATTTTTCTGGAGTTCCTAAGCCGAGCCCAGTTCGGTAGCTTTGAAGATGCGGTTGAGCGGATACGTCAGTGGGTGAAGTATTACAACCATAAAAGGCCGCATCAGGGTATCGGCGGCTTGTGTCCCGCAGACCGGTATTTTGAGATCCAGAGCGAGCTTAGAAAGACCATCGAGCAGGGCATCCAGGACAACCTCCTTGAGATGGCGCTAAGGGGCAAGCCGCGCCTGCCGTTTTACATGGTGGGCCGGATGGAGGGGCAGTCGGTGGTGCTGCGTGCGGAAAAGGGCAGGCTGAGGTTGTCGGTTGACGCCGAAAACGACGACATTACGCAGGAAGTAGTTTACAATCTAAATGAGAAAGGACATGACAATGGAGAAGACGGAGAAGATAAAGAGCGAGAAGAAGCGGCAGCCGATGAACTACGGGGCAATGGAAAAGTGCAAGGCGGTACTGTCTGTATGGACGGAGAGGCGCAGACCGGCGGAGATATGCCGGGAGCTGTCGATCCCCTGGATGGCGCTTGCGCACTGGCAGAGGCGGGCAATGGAGGGGATGCTCCAGGCGCTGGAGCCGAGGGTGAGCCTGGACAGGGGGCCAGCGCTTTCTCCCCGCTTGCAGGCGTTGCTGGAGAAGAAGCGTCTGACGCTCTTGACGAGCACAGTGCAGGGCAGACTGGAAAGGACGCTATCAAAGGCACAGGAAGCAAGGAAAGCGGAGACGCCTCAGTCGAAGGAGATAAAACCCTCCGGCGAAGCCTTGCGGAAAACTGAGAAACCGTAGCGTAGAGACATCCTAATAATGGGGCAAGGCAGAAAACGGGTGATGGTTAAATATGGACCGAGTTGAGAAAATCGATTGTAGGGCTTCTGAGGAAGGCGATTTTCTCTCAATCCGAAGATTTTTAGTTGTTAAAGGGAGTGTGCTATGAGCGACTCAAAGGATAAGGAGCGTGCCCGCCAAAGAGCAGCGGTGGTGTTTGCCGTGCGCAGCGGCCAGATAACAGCCGAGGAGGGTGCGCGCCGACTGGGCGTGTCCCGCAAGACCTACTACGAATGGGAAAGCCGGGCATTACAGGCGATGACAGAAGCCATGGAAAACAAATCTGCCGGCAGACCGAACATGCCGCAGGACGAGGAGAAGCAGCGTTTACAGGAGGAGGTTACCGAACTCCGGAAGAAGTTGTTTGTCGCTGAAAAGACGGTAGAAGTGCGGGATATGTTGCATGCGTATGAGTTGCAGAATGCCGGTGATAAGAAAAGCGTCCCGACAAATCGGGAGGAAAAAAAACGAAAGCAAAGGAAGAAACGATAACTCGTATGCTTGCCATGATTGACCAGATCAGGGAGAGGACCGGGATGCCCTACAGAGCGATCTGCTATGCCGTAAGACTGCCCTACCCGAGTTTTATGCGGTGGCGCATACGGCGCAAAAAAGATACGCCCTTGGTGCGGCAACCTGGTCCTCCCAAGGTCAAGCCACCGGATTTTGGCAAGATTGAGCAGGATATAGCACAGTTATCTCACGGGCACAATCGCACGCAGGGAACCGGGGCGTTATATGTTCGCTACGGATCCACCGTATCAAGGCGGAAGCTGCATACAATGGTAGCAATGGCGCGGCACGATCTCAATACCTACCATCGTCAGAATCTGCGGCGCATCCGCTGGAACGTGCCGAACGTCGCCTGGTCCATGGACCCCTGCGAATACGAACAGCGTGACGCAACTGGTGCAAAGGTATACCTGAACCAGATGCAAGATCTCGCGTCACGCTATAAGTTTAATCCCATGACGGGAGAAGTTCCCTGCGGCGAAGAGATATCCGGCTATCTTGCGGCAACCTTCAATCGGTTTGGAGCACCCCTGTTCCTAAAACGGGACAATGGAGGTAACCTCAATCATGCAGCTGTCAATGACGTGCTTGCCGATTATTTTGTCCTACCGGTGAATAGCCCGGTCCATTATCCGCCTTATAACGGTGCGATCGAAGAGGCGCAAACCGAGCTGAAAAATGGGCTTGCCGCTAAGCTCTCGTACAGGCCCTTTTGCCCACGAGAACACATAGAGGCATACGCCTCGACGGTTGAGCATGATCTTAATCACCAACCTCGTCCGTGCTTGAACGGTAACAACGCCTGCAGGGTGTACTTCATCGGAAAAAGAGCTTTTTCCAAATGGGAAAGGAGGGATGCCTATGTTTGGATAACGACCTTGCAGAGTGATATACTTTGCAGTGAAGGGGTTCAGCCCCAGGCGGCTTGGCGCATCGCCGTGGAGGCATGGCTGAACATGAAAGGCTTTATTACGATTACGATTAATGGAAAAGTGTTACCCAATTTTTTCTCATTTCGGTATCATTAACTCTTGGCGTGCACAGGACACATGAAGAAAACTATTCCCTCACTCGGGATTGTCCTTGACTGCTGTACAAAACCTTCCCATGACCTGGGGAGAGAAGATTACTTTGACGCAATGTTCAATGAGATGAAAGACTACCTTGTTAAGAATGGTGTACGGAAGGTTATTGTTGCCTGTCCTAGTTGTCATAAAATCTTCAGGAAATATGGGGGAGAACTCTCTGTCAGCACCGTGTATGAGTATTTGTCGCAATATGGTATCCCTGATACTGGGAGCATCGCAGGAACTATTACTGTACATGACCCCTGTGCACTCAGATTTGAAGAATCTGTCCATTCCGCCGTAAGAGATTTGGCCATAAAGAAAGGATTATCGATTGAAGAAATGCCCCATAGCGGGGTTAAGGCACTATGCTGTGGCGAAGGAGGTTCTGTCGGCTGTTTATCACCTGATCTGGCAAAAAACTGGGGTATTCTCAGAAAGGGGGATACAAACGGAGACAGGATTATTACCTACTGTGCCGGCTGCGCAAACTTTTTAAGTTCATTAGTCCCTATCAGCCACATCCTCGATATCATGTTTGAACCACAGGCAACCATGAACGGAAATGTTAAAGTTTCCAAAGCCCCTAAGACATACCTCAACCGCTTGAAACTGAAAAAACAGATGAAGCATATGGTAAATAATGGTATAACCCGTGAGAGAACATTTACCTTCGATGAAGAGAACAAAAAAGGCAATATGCTGAAACGTATCCTGTTCCTGTCAGTTATCATTGCTGTTATCCTCGCCATACGTCTTACCGGCGCTTCACGTTATATAGAACAGAATGCCCTCAAGGGGTTAATCCAGGGGTACGGAACATTGGCGCCATTGATTTATATGCTGGCGTATGCGGTAGCTCCTGTACTCCTTCTGCCCGGACTCCCCTTAACCATTGCAGGGGGAATTCTTTTTGGCCCTTTCTGGGGTGTTGTCTATACCATAACGAGTGCAACCATAGGGGCCTGTGTAGCATTTCTTATATCACGCTATATTACCAGAGATTTTATAGAAGGAAAATTGAAAAGTCCCAGATGGCGCAAACTCGACCAGGGAGTTGAACGGCATGGATGGAAGATTGTTGCTTTTACCCGATTAGTACCGCTGTTCCCTTTCAATCTCCTGAATTACGCCTTTGGTCTTACAAAGATTAATTTCCTTCACTATGCGATAACAACCTTCATCTGCATGCTTCCCGCATGTATCGCATTTATCGTCTTTTCAAGTAGTCTTCTCGATGTGATCAAAGGGGAAATATCACCGGCATTTTTGGTAGGGTTGGGTCTCATTGTTGCTGTATCATTGATACCCCTATTTTACAACCGCTATAAATTGAAAAATGGATTAAACGATCCTTTATAACAAAAACACGGAGGAAATATGAACAAGGAAGGTATGAGCAGAAACAGTTTTCTTAAGACAGTATTTGTTGGTTCCTGTAGTTTAGGTCTTCTATCTGTAAACGGATTAAGACTATTCGCCGATGCAGCAGAAAAAGGTGCTCCTAAAACAGCAGCAAAATCCGGATCAGGTGATTCACTGGTTTTCCCTACAAAAGGAAACCCGATCCTCATTGATGAAAAAGGCAAAAGGGTGCTCATTTACACGGAAGTGCATGAGATGAATGTCCATCAGTCGAATGTCCACTGGGGAGTTGTGTTTAAAGACGGCAAATTTCAGGACAGAGGAATCTTAAGGGCGTATGCAAACCAGTTGGATTTCCATGATGCCCTGGTGAAAATAGGTGCAAAACCCGGGAATACTCTGTCAAAAGATACCGTCGGTCAATTTGTTCAGGGAGATACTCTGGATGTAAAAGCAACATGGCCGGGTCTTGGAAAAGAACTTTCCCTCAACGATATCTTTGTTGATGAAAAAGGTAAGCCTTTTACCATTAAATTCGGCGGAAACAGAAAGGCCTCGGAAGAACAGAAGACAGGATGCATCACCTGCCTTGAAAGCTGCTGGATATCCATTTCAAGCAATGCAAATTATCCGCAGACGGGACCGATAAAGAGATTCTTGAATCCCAATTCACACTTTAAGGGAAATGCAAATATTCTTCCCGGAGATGGGAAACCTGTCGTTCTCATATACAAAGTGGCAAGTACGAGCAACAGTAGGATAAAGAGTTCTTAATATCGAACTTTCGGATGACGTAGTCTCGAATGCGCAGTATAGGGACTAATGAACAACGTTGCAACTTCTCGAACATGGTCATTTAGAGGTGAATCTAAAAGCTGAAGACGTGTCACTTTGGGGTACGCACTAACCGGATGTCAGATACGATTCAGCTTCTATGACTATGGACTATCCTTAACAGGCGGCAGGGAGTCACCGCATAAATTTACGCGCTCACTTCTACCCGGTTCCTGCCTTTTCTCTTGGCATCATACATCGCGTCATCCGCCCTTTTGATAAGGGCATCCTCCGTATCGTCCGGTTTATACTCGGCTATGCCGAAGCTTACAGTGACCGGGCCGGCATGGTTAAATTTATAGCTCTCAATTTCTTTTCGAATCCTCTCTACCAACACTATGGCTTTTTCCAAATCCGTATCAGGTGCGATCAGGATAAACTCCTCTCCGCCCCATCTCACAAGATAATCGGTCTCCCTGAGATTCTTCCTGACAATTTTGGTTAGAGTCCGGAGCACGGAATCGCCGACAGCGTGACCGAAGGTGTCATTTATCTTTTTAAAGTGGTCTATATCAAACATAACAATGGACAGGGGATGAAAGTACCTTTTCGCTCTCTCCATCTCCTTTTTGATTACCTCATAAAATTTCGTCCTGTTAAACGCCTGTGTCAATTTGTCCGTTGTAGCAAGTCTTTCAAGTTCTTTCTCCAATTGTTTTCGTCTTGTGATATTACGCACAATGCCGGAATAGAAGGTCTCTCCTTTGACGTTCCACATGGAAACGGCAAGTTCTATAGGGAAATTATGCCCGTCCTTTCTCAGTCCCTGCATTTCATTTACCCTGCCGATATATTTTGATTTACTTGTCGCTTTTAGACGTTCTATCCCCTGTTGATGAGCCTCTCTGTACTGCTCAGGCATCAAAACCGTTAAAGGCTTTCCCAATATTTCATCTTCCGCATATCCGAATATGTTTTGAGAACTTTCGTTCCAGAAGACAATCTTTCCGTTGCTGTCGGCCAAAATAATTGCATCTACCGCCGTTTGTGCTATAGTACGGAATCTTTCTTCACTTTCCATATATATGGATTGTGACTTCTCAAGTTCCATTTTTGCATTGCGTAACGACTCGGTCTCCCGGAGCAGTTCCTCTGCATGCTTGCGGCCTGTGAGGTCTTCACATGCCGTCACAATGCCGACAGGCGCCCCTTTTGCATTTTTAACTGCAATAGATGTCAAATGCACGGGAAACAGTTCACCGTTTTTACGAATGTTTATGCTGTCCCTGTTCCGAACCCCCATTTCAAATAACTCCTCAAATGTCAGAGGCTTCCATAATTCAGAAGGAGCAAATATTCTTGCTTCCTTTCCGACCAGCTCTTCAACTGTATAACCGTGGGTTACCGCTTCGGCCGGATTTGTATATATAATTTTTCCTTCTGTATCACTGATGGTAATACCGATAGGCAGTGTCTCAATGGCCTCTTTCAACAACCTTAGTATATCCAGCGCTCCCCTGTACCCACTCTGAGATTCCTCAGCTTCGGCAGTACGTCTACTCAGTTCTGCTAATTCAGTCCAGATTTGTTTTCCTGTAATACCTTTATCTTTCATTTTTTATCATTACTCTTTAACGTATTTATTAAATAACCTTTTACGTCTTTTCTCGGCTGGCCATCGGCACATAACAGTTTATTGAATGAGTCAATAATCGTATTAGGAGAAATCTGTGACCATTCTATATAATCGTCATATGAATTCACCTTTGAGAGGGACCCATCAGGCTTATATTTAATACGGTATCTGAGCGAAAAATTTCCGTTATTGCATTTTATGGTAAATTTATCTCTTTCCGACTCTTTTTTTGTATTTTTATTTACGGCCTTCATCCAGAAAGTTACGTTCAAATTGTTTACGGCCATTCCTCCGGTATTTAAAAAATAGTCATCGTCCTTTGTAGAAACAATATATTCCCATTCAACGGAACAGTATAGTTCATGCAATATGTTCACTGCCGATTCTTGTGGTATGAAAAGCCACTCCGGATCTCTCCTGTTCAGACTGTCAATGGCTTTTCCGGCTGAGTCATAATAAGTGATAGACCGGATTCTTGATCGTTTACCCGGACAGTCTATTTCAATAAGGTTCACAATGTCCGTCAAATCCGCGTATTTTTCTCCAAGCCTATCTTTTAGCCTTGTAAAGATCTGCTCACTGTAAACTTCCTTCTGTTTAACTTTCAGGGTACCCTCGGACTTTATAATATTTTCATTATCGAAATAGAAAATAATGTCATTCTTGCCTGGACCCAAATATTGCCAATTCGCAGCATTTACTAAAGCCGCTACAAAAATTAAGGGTAAGGCAAGAAATATTATTAATGCGCTTTTTCTCATCTTTTTAAGTTCTTTCTATTAGGTATTGTTTATCTTATAATCCTTATCCCGCATAATTCAATATACAAGAAAATTTCGTATAATCCGGAGCTATCTTGTCAAGGCATTTGATGTCTGTTCTACCTGCTTCCACGTTTTATCAGGGTCATACTTTTTCATTGCCTTCGCAATCTCTTCCGTCTTCAGCCCGAGATTCTTTTCATACACAATGCCCTCCTGGTTCACAATAAATGTCATGATCCCGGACACCCCGTATTGCGCAGGGTATGCCACTAATCCAAATCCGGCTGTCATTTTGCCGTTGGTCACGTATTCCTGTTTACCCCCGGGGGCATTACTGCCCCGGCTTTTCAGGATCTTGAAATAATACCCGTAATATGGCTTATGCTTTTCGCCTTTTTTACCGACAGTGTATCCTTCTTCCGTAGCACGGGCAACCAGGGGACCGAGGGGACTCCTGTCCTCTCCCGGTCCGACCTCCCAGTACAGACCATCCTTCTTGCCCTTGTTACTCACAAAATGTCGAGCGTATTGGAGCACTCCATCACCATTACGGTCCTTCCGGGCATATTCGCGTTGCGCATCTACATAAGCCAGAGCAACCTGAATGGTATTTAATTCGTTTCTGCCTATCCTACGGTTTAAGATCTCCTGCTTTCCCTCTTCAGTGGAGAAGATCCATCCCTGCTCCGATTTCACAATGGGGATAGGGAAAGGGCACTCGTCTTTTCCAATGACAGGCAGCATTGTCTTGTCGTCCAACTTCGAAAACTTGACCGCGTCCCCTGCTGTCTTGACAAAGCGCTCACGGGCGCGCCTATCGGCAACCGCATCCCCTGAGGATACTATGTCTTTGCCTTCGGGTCCGAAGATAGCCGATAATTCTTCAACGTCATTGTTCTTGGTCGCCTCCACAAGCGCTTTAAATGCGTCTTCCGGGGACTTGAACCTTTTCTGCTTCGTATCTTGAGCATAGGTGAGAAAACTGATAAATGTTATTACAATCATAGTCACAATGAAAACAGCTTTTGTTTTATATCTAAGCATCGGCTTTGTCCTCCATATCAGTAATCTGATTGGTCCCTTGTTTGATTTCTGACCTAACATAGTTGGTCTCCGTTGAAGCACAACACATTCTCTTAGTGTCTTGTTACTCCACCTCCACCACCGCCGCCACCATGGAATCCTGCGCCTCCACCGCCACCGCCATGAGAACCTCCTGCGCTGCCACGTCCTGCACCGGGCGTCATACCGGCTTTGGAGCGGCTCTGGAACCCACGGTCGCTCGAATTCCTTTCAAACTGGCTGTTAGGGGAGCGATCAAAAGCACTTGAGCGCGTCTCAGTCGGAGGTCCTGACGCACCATAGCCTCGATATTCTCTGTATGCTCCTGTAGCGGCACGTCCCTGGCTCTTATTGAGGATTGCTCGTGCCCCGTTTTTCGCGGAGGGTCCGGCCCCTACTGCGCCTGCCCTATCAGGAAACGTTCCGCCATGAAATCTGTTCGCCGGGTCGATACGAGATACCCTTCCTGTCTTGGGATCAGCGAAGTGATTGCTGACGCGTTTCCCATGGTCACGATGATGACCATGTCTATGCCTGTCTACATCAACATCAAAATCTACCAGGACAAAGAAACCGGGAAACCATACATCCCACCCCCAAAACGGATAAGGTACCCAGCTATACAAGTATGCATAATCAGGAGGCGGGGTATAGTAGGTGACCACAGGAGGTCCCTCCTCGTAATAATAATTATTTTCAACCGTAGAGTCAGGATAATCCGGGCCGGCCGCCTCGCCGTCTCCTCTGCCTGAACTATCCGCTTTCACAGACAGATTATACTCATTCATTGCACCCTGAAATATTTTCAGGGCCGCTTCTTTGTTCACTGCTATCTTGCCTGCCTCTGCCGCATCACTAATAGCACTCTGCAATTCTTCAGCAATGTCCGGCGTGACCGGGTAATCGGCAATCCAGCCGTTGCCGGGTGTGATATCGACAGCGGCCAATGCACTCTCCGCCTCGGTTTCGCTCTCCGCTGTCCCAAGCTTAAGCGCTTCAGCCAGTTTTAAAGCCAGGTCGCCTTCACGAATAAGCGGCTGTTCCAAAGGAGGGTTCCCGGCTGTTGTCTGCTCCGACTGTGCCATTGCAAGACCTGCCATCAGAAACAGACTGCCTGCAATGACAAAAAATGCTCTAATCAATTTTATTTTCATAACAATTTTGTCCTCCTTCACATCGGTACTTAATATAGATTATATCACTATATTGTTAAGGAACAAGTGGCGGGAATGTATTAAGAATGGAACGGCTTAACAATTCAAACTTTCTTCATCAAATAAGCACACCGGCTATTATTCACTGAGCGCTGATTAGACCTAAAAATCCGCACTCTCATCATTTGGCGCATGCAAAGCCACACCGTAAACCTTTATTCATCAAGGCTTAGCTTCTCACGAAAAAAATCAACCTGGATCGCCATGCGGGCTTCCGTTTCGGTCTCAATCCTTTATTCATCAAGGCTTAGGTTCTCACATAGATAAGATCACAGACTACCTGGTCTTTATTTAAGTCTCAATCCTTTATTCATCAAGGCTTAGGTTCTCACTTATCCCGATCGCGCTCAAGGGAGTTGCATATCGGGGTCTCAATCCTTTATTCATCAAGGCTTAGGTTCTCACTTGAACGGAACTCCTTTTGATTTCAGTATATTCAGTCTCAATCCTTTATTCATCAAGGCTTAGGTTCTCACCCCAAAGCAGGTGATTTCATAATCGTAACTTATTGATTTAGCGTCTCAATCCTTTATTCATCAAGGCTTAGGTTCTCACGAAGCGAGCATTTCCAGATGTACCCCGGTGGATATACGTCTCAATCCTTTATTCATCAAGGCTTAGGTTCTCACCATCAAAGGCGGGGATTGCCGATGCGGATTTTTACAGGTCTCAATCCTTTATTCATCAAGGCTTAGGTTCTCACCTAAAGGATTACATGGCTCGCCATGGCTTATTGTGTTCAAATCAATGTCTCAATCCTTTATTCATCAAGGCTTAGGTTCTCACGACAAGGAAGCTAGGAGTCTGTCGGACTTTCAACATTTCTGAAAAGTTTACTTCTTGAAGGACACGGCAGTCTCTTAAGAACCTTTATTGCAAACTGGGCAGCAGAAATCTTTTCGGCCTGTAATTATCTAAGTCCGACAGACCTGCATGGGCGTTCCTTATGGCATAATAGACAAGCGGCATAAGAATGAACAACAGGAGATCAGCATAATGTTCAAACAATGTGACAGAGAGACGATATATTTATTTCCGCCGTCGGTGCAGGAATGGTTGCCCGAGGGTCACTTGGCGAGATTTGTCGTAGAGATAGTGGATCAGCTTAATCTTGACCGGTTGAAACGTATTTTCTTTTTAAAAACTACGAGGAACTCCATATGCTGCAATGATTTGAAGGCGATTTCTAATTTCAAGAAAATGGCTACAATTTTACCTTGAGCAGATCAAGAATCTTTTGCTGACTGTTATCCGGGGTGCAAACAATTCGGCACGAAGAGCCCTGCACTTGAAGTCTCTGCCTTCTCAGGCTCTTTAATCTCTCAATCACATACTCAAATGTCCATCTGCGGTGTTTATTTTTTCCGTCAGACTGAAACAGAGGCTTTAGTCTCTGATTCATATGCCACTGCAAGTAGTAGGCAAGCATGCAAAGAAACACATGACAGCGGATTCGGTCGTCGGTCTTGTGATAAACGGGCCGCACCTCAAGCTGTACGCTCTTTAAGTTCCGAAACGCCTGTTCTACAAGAGCAAGCTTTTTATATGATGCCACTATTGCCTGCTTTGCCATCAGCCCGGCAGGAACATCGGAGGCAATGATGTAACAGCCGTCAATCAATTCCTCAGTCTCGATCTTCTCTGTTTTTAATTTCCATGTGAGACGTCCATCCTGTACTGACCACTCTACAAATTTACCTGTCTTCCACTTTCCCAGAACCTTCCCCACCCTTGCCGCTATCTTCTCGTTTGACGACTTCCGTTTTGATTGGGCTATGCTATCCAATGCCTTTCTGGTGACCTCAATCAAGCCTTTGCGTGTCACAGCTTCCCTTGTAGCGGTCTTTGGATTGCGGCATAAGCAGTATCGCCGTCCTATCGCCTCAGGATCCACTACTTCAATAATCTCCTTTTCATCAAACATATCGATCTGAATCACCTTGCGTTCCAGTAGCTCTTTTATCTGGTGGTGTGTTAATGCCGATATTATATTGAGCCCTTTTACATCCTTAACCTTTTCGTAATTGGCATGAGTAACCATTCCACGATCACCTACAAAGATTATCTCCTGGATCCCATATTTTTTCTGCACCTCAGCTATTTTATCGGGTACCGTTTGAGCATCCTGAGTATTCCCAGGGAAAACTTCCACACCCACAGGGCACCCCTCGGGACTGCAAAGCAGCCCTATCACCATCTGTTCATGCCCCCGCTTGCCGTCCCGGTTATATCCGAATTTAACGATCTCACTGTCTTCATACTCGCCCTCAAAATAACTGCTGGTTATATCGTAAAGCACAAGCGCGCCGTTTCGGAGATGCTTTTTCGCCAATGTACTTTGGATGGCATCCTGCCTCTGTAAAAGACGATCCATAGGCTCATAACAATGCTTATCTACGTCAACCGGCCCTTCTATCCCGCAGAGTTCCCATAATGCCGTGTCCTCCCATCTGTGCGATAAAGCCAGCTTGCTGCCGCTATATACTAAACGGCCGATTATCATGGCAAGACAGTCTTTAACCCACTGCTCGGAATATCTCGAATAAATCATCTTGTCCAACTCTAATTCCTTCGCCAACTGCAATACCGCATAGGAAGCGCCGTACTCTTTCGATTCCGCGATTTTGTGAGCGTCGGCTGAACCCTTTACCAGCACATCGCCCCTGAAGGCGGCCTGTATGAGCTTTAGTTGTTCAAGACTCATATCCTTAATGGTCCCATGTGTCGTGTGCCTGATTTCGCCCTTCTCACGGAAGGTAGTGCGAATAACGCCGTAGTGCTTATTGCCGGAAGTCTGTATTTCGAGATGGGGGCGTGGCTTCTTTTTAAATGGCATGGCTACTATTATAGGATATGATTACCACTATGTCAACTATAAAATGCTATATTATATGGCTACATTTGAAAGCCAAATACACGGTAATCTATTGTAATATAAGCATTTATGGGTGTTTTCATAAAAGAAAATACGTTGAAAAATGATTATGCAGGACGAGGCAGTGAGGCATACAGCCCTGAGATGCTGGTGGCATTATTATTTTACGGATATGCGACGGGAGTCTTTTCGAGCAGGCAATTAGAGCGTAGCACGTACGACTCTGTAGCATTCCGGTATGTGGCAGCCAACAGTCACCCTGACCATGACACAATAGCAACCTTTCGACGTCGGTTTTTGCCTAAGCTGAAAGAACTGTTTGTGCAGATACTAATGATAGCAGCAGAAACCGGGGTATTGAAGTTAGGCACGGTCAGCTTGGATGGGACCAAAATGAAAGCCAATGCCTCAAAGCACAAGGCGTTGAGCTACGGGCATGCATGCAAAATAGAGAATAAGTTGAAAGTGGAAGTGGCGGAACTGATGAAGAAAGCTGAGGCTGCTGACAAAGCTGACATTCCTGACGGCATGAACATCCCGGAAGAGCTGGAGCGGCGAGAGAAGCGGCTGAAAATGATAGCTGAAGCAAAAGCTGAGATAGAGCGCCGTGCGGCAGAGCGGCATGCAATGGAACAAGCCGACAGTGAAAAGAAACAGGCAGAGCGTGTAGCCAAACAAAAGCAGAGCGGCAAGAAACCCCGAGGCAAAGGACCCAAGCCGCCTGCAGCCGGGCCAACTGACAAAGATCAGGTCAATCTGACCGATGAAGAATCTCGCATAATGCCGGCATCGGGTGGAGGATTCAAGCAGGCTTATAATGCTCAAGCAGCCGTGGATACAGAAACAATGCTTATTGTCGCAACGCATGTAACACAACAATCCAATGACAAACAGCAGATGAAACCAGCGCTTGAAGCGCTTACATATCTGCCCGAACAACTTGGCAAAGTAAAAACTATAATAGCCGACAGCGGGTATTACAGCGAAGCAAATGTGCAAGAATGTGAGAGCAAAGGAATAGAGCCATATATAGCAGTAGATCGGCAGAGTCATAATCAGCCTTTATGGGAGCGATTCGTCGAACCGCCTCCATTGCCGGTTGATGCTGATGCAGTGACAAGAATGAAACATCGGTTGAAGACAGTTGCCGGTAAGGCAATTTATGCGATACGCAAGAGTACTGTGGAGCCGGCGTTTGGGGTAATCAAGGCAGCTATGGGATTTGACCGATTCCTGTTGCGTGGTTTTACTGCAGTCAATGGCGAGTGGGATATGATCTGCATTGCATGGAACATCAAAAGGCTGCATGCATTGAGGAACAGCCAGGTAGGCGCCTGAAAATGGCGATGGCATAATGTATCCAACAAAACACCGGCAGGAAAGAACCGATGACAGACGATCAAATCATGAAAAATAACTACAATCGACTCTCTCGGATTCCAACCGCTGTCAAAAACAGCAATTCAAGTCCGACAGACTCCTAGAGAATGGAGAGCACAAATAACTTATAGGTCTCAATCCTTTATTCATCAAGGCTTAGGTTCTCACGTTGTGTGTTGCAATGCGCCTGGCAAGCTTCCATACGTCTCAATCCTTTATTCATCAAGGCTTAGGTTCTCACAGCATACTGTTTTTCAACAATGGAATCAATAGGTTATTAGCAGTTTTTGGGTAACCGCGACTTACTAACATTCTTCTTCTCTCAGAAGATGTCATTTTGATGTTGTCAAAGATCAAAAATACTCGACTATCCAAGGGGTTATCTCAGTTCCGATAACCTACCTCTATTTGTAGAGTTCTCAAAAAGTTTGTGCAACCCCTTATAAAATAAAGACATTCTCGTCTTTTGTGACCTCTCCCTTGCCGAGCACGCTTACTACCCCTTGACACTTGGCGCAAAGAGAGTAAATTCTGATACTGTCCTGGTCCGACACCATCTTCTGGAGTTTAGACCTCATCTTTTCGAGCTGCTTTTCATCAAGTATACATTCAAAAACACTATATTGGACCCTGGAACCGAAATTAAGGAGCGTCTTCGCTACCTTATTCCGCTTCCGGTCGTCCGGAATGTCGTAAGAGACAATATAGAACAACCTAACCTCACTCTGCCACAGAGATCACAGAGGGCTCAGAGAAAGAACGTCTTTGAAACAAAAAACTCTGTGTTCTCTGTGAACTCTGTGGCTGAGCTTACTTATTTATAAAGAAAATCTCCTTACCCCGTCAACAAGTCGTCTCTCACCAAAATTGATGAGCAGTCCACGCTTCAGCCCCGTGCTCTTCAGATATGACAGCACTTGAGCAGTGAAAACATCTTCTATTTTTCGTACCGACTTTACTTCAACAACGACTTCATCGTTCACAATCAAATCGAGCCGTTGTCCTTTGATAGCTTTATCCTTATAAAACACATCCATCTCTTTTTGCCGTTGATATTCAATGCTGCGTAACGAAAACTCATGGCAAAGCGCTTCTTCATAAATGGATTCGAGCAACCCCGGCCCGAGAAGCCGATGCACCTCTATTGCCGCTGCTATAATCTGTTCAGTCAATTTGTCAGACATTCACATATGCTGCCACAGAGTTCACAGCTTTTCAAAAAGAAGTCCTTTTAGCCACAGAGCACACAGAGTTCACAGGGTTACTAATAGGTTCATCAGTAAGCAATCAAGTGCTCATAACTCCCCCCTCGCCCCCTCTTACCTTAAGAGGGGGTTGGGGGGCGTTACCTAAGTGAAGAACCCTGCGGCAGAGACCGCAGGGCGTCAGAAGTCAAACAACCTCAACTGCCCAACATCCTTCTCTCTGCCTTGGTTCTTTATGTATTTCTCAATCACTCCTTTATTCCCTTTACCGCTGATCGTTGCTATGTAGTACCCATCTGTCCAGAACTCACCACCCCAAAGTTCTTTTTTTACCTCGGGGGCCTCTTCATATACTCTTTTCCCACTTATACTCTTTATTATCTTGATCACCTCCCCCCCAGAATACTTCGATAAATATCGACACAGAATATGCACATGGTTTCGATCAAATCCAACTGTATTGATCTCTATCGCATACCTTTCTTTCAATCCTTTCAGCGCTCCAACTATAGCCCCTTCTACTTCTTTACTCAAAAGTGACTTGCGGTATTTCACCGTTATTTGAATGTGATAGTAACACTCCGATATATTGTGATACCATCGCCATATATCGTCGTCAAGAGTTACCATCGTCTCTTTATTCTATCAGTCTACAGGTCTTTCCCTCCATTTACTCTACATACATCGGATCCTGCGGCAGAGACCGCAGGGTGTATCAATTATCAATGATGAACTCCTTAGAAATTGTCTTTTTTCTCTGGGCCCTCTGTGTCCTCTGTGGCAATGATTTTTCCTTCTATATTTGACTCAAAAATGGCGTATATCCTGCGCCGTCCTTCAGGCACCCCGCCAACTTCTCCGCCTGTATCCTGAAACACTTTCTCAGTGTTGTATTCTCCCCGGTATAAGGATGTTTGAATTCGCGGCCCAGATAAGCTTCATATTCCGCAAAATATCTCTTCATCGCCTCCCTTTTAAGATATACGCTTCCATCCTTCTCATTTCTGTAGAAATCTTCCTGGCTCAGGATCTTATTGTTCATAAGATAGAGGGTAAACCTGTCGACGGAGGCGCGGAATTCCTCCTGAAGATCTGACGCAAGTGAAGCCCGCCCATAGTCCACCTGATGAAAATATCCCAAATACGGATCGAAGCCCAGGCCGTCGAGCAGGGATGAGATCTCGTTGAAGATCAAGTATACCCGAAGGAAAGGAGGGCATTCACAGGGTCGGTGGAAGGATGTTTGCGCCTGCCTTCAAAAGTGAAGCCGCCGAGAATCATCTTCCCGAACCCTTTGAAATAGGTCTGTGCAGCACTTCCTTCAACGCCTCGCAATGAATTCAATGATTCCGTCGTGGCAACATTCTTCATGGATGTTTCGATGCTCGTTATCTCGACATTAAAATCAATGTTCGGGTGATTGTGAGAGAAATCCTTAAGTAGGGTGAGACAATTGGTTAGCTTGCCGCTCACTATTCTCTTTGAAAGCTCCAGTTTGAATGCGTCATCGCCGTACTGCTTAAATTGCATCACCCTCAGTTCGATGTTCTTTGTTGCCGGAGAGGTGAGCTGTCCTATCAGCCTGCCCGTCCGCGTCAGAAGGGCGAGTTCGATCCCGAACTTGAATAGTTCATGCACGGCCTGTGTCGTAATCTGCACGTTCCCAAAGACCAGAACAGCGTCAATCTTATTGCATTGTATGTCGAGCAACACTTCTTTATCCTTTTGGACGATAAGCCTGTCCCCGGTTTTACATAAGACAGACCCCTGTTCGGTAAGATATAGATTAGCCATTTTAATAAGTCATGAGTCCCAAGTAATCAGTCATAAGACAGTCATTCGTCATAAGTCCCGAGTCATAAGTTATTAAACGGTGAATATCTTTAAAGCAACGACTTTTGAGATCCTGTCAAAATCTGAATCGTTATGCAGGAGAAGGAGATTATTCTCCATGGCTGCCTGGGCAATAAGACAATCTATAGTGCTGCTGATCGTTATGCCTTTCTTCCTGCATTTAAAATAAATCTTGGCTGCTGAGGCATAAGATTCCCTTTCGTCCTTCAATACATAAAATCGCTGGGTATCAAGATACCTTTTTACCCTATCAAATTCTCTTTCAGTCTTTATCCCTTGCAAAACTTCCTGATAAATGAGAGGAGTTATTCCAAAGGGGATACCGTTATCAAGGGCATACTGAAATCTGAGTACCGCGTCGTTTTCATTCCCCCGCAAATAATCAATCATTACCGATGTATCAACAAGAACCAAATCAATTGCCCTTTCTCAACTTTTTATAATCATAGCCCGACCGAAACTCTATCTTCCCCCTTAATTCCCTTAAGTCCAGCCTCTGTTTAACATGAATAAATTCTTGAAGAGCTTCATGTATCAGTTCTTTTTTTGTTTTTGCCTTTGAATACCGGAAAGCCCTTTCCACTATGTCTTCGTCCAATACTATGTTGGTCCTCATTTTCATACACCTCCTCATACACATACTATAACACATTTAGAAAGCCTCTTTCGATTCGGCAACCAGCGAAAAGAAAGTAGAAGGAGCGATAGTAGAAGCTCTGAAAGGATTAAAAGAGAGGTATGCGATAGAGATCAGTACAATTGGATTTGATCAAAACCATATGCATATACTGTGTCGATATTTACCGAAATATTCAGGAGGTCAGGTAATCAAGATAATAAAGAGTATAAGCGGGAAGAAAGTATTTGAAGAAAATCCTGAGGTGAAAAAAGATCTATGGGGAGGAGAGTTTTGGACAGATAGGTACTATATCGCAACGATCAGCGGCAAAGGGAATAAACAAGTAATTGAGAAATACATAAGAAATCAAGGAAGAGGCAAAGACCTTGAGCAGGTCAGGCTGTTTGAATTTTGACTTTGACGCCCTGCGGTCTCTGCCGCAGGGTTCTTCACAAACAATTGCCGGAATAAAGTTTTTATCTTTCCCTTCTTCAAACTGCTTGTTTTTTTCCAATAATGAGTGAACGAAGCTTCTCGGAAGATTATTATTGATCTCTTTTGCGGAGACAGCTTCATAAAGAGTCTCTCCAAAATCAAGCAGTCTGTCAAAGCCGCATTCGTTATCATTCCCCGCCCACCGTACCGTATCACCGAAGATAGTTATCCTTTTTCTGCCCCTGTCTTTTGATTTTTCCAGTTCTTCGCCGGTTGCTTTTGAAAAGATGCTTATGGGAAACTTCGGCTTGCAGAGATAAATGCCCGCAGACAGACTTATATCGTCATTATTGCATGTATATTGCCTGAACTCATCCCTTATAGTTTTTGCCAATTTCGGCATTTCGCTCCAAGGTCCGATAATTAAAAGATCGTCACCACCCGAATAAACGATATAAAATATGTTTCCTAATTTTTCTGCCTTATCCTCCCATCCTGCCTTATGGGCATGACACTTCCATTCTTCAAAAACCGACTTGCAAATTTCATTAAGATATCCGCCAAAAAACCAATCTATTTCTCTGCTCATGGCAGCAATTCGTGAGATTGATTTCTTTGATTTGTCCTGACCTTCGAGCCCGATGGCGAAAATAAGACCAAGAAAGTCAACGTCCATCTTCAGGACTCCAAGCCTTTTATCTCCTATGCTCGTATCAGCTATTGTTTCAAAGGTTAAAACTCTTCCTTGTTTTGCGATTTTTCTGGCGTCTTGGTCCTCTTCTTCCGTTTCCTGCTCAAAATCTTCTTTAGCAATAGGCGCCGTATTGCCAATTAATCTAAAAGTCTTATCCATTGAGTTCACTTTTTGAATAGTCATCGCTTCCTGCAGTTCGGGCAGCCTTTCATCATATTCGCTTGAAGAAAGGAGATATACAACGCCGCATCCTCCAAATGGTATTTCAACGCCCTTCATTGACTTGTCTATCTTTGTCCAATAGGCAATATATTCGGTTTTGGGCAGCTTTTCGCCTATCTCTTTATGCTTTTCGCAAAGGTTACAAATTTCGTCATTAATTCCCTTATTAACAATTGACGTGCCGCATGACTTGCATACCCTTAGTTCTCCCTTTCTTTTTTGTTCTTCAATCCAGAATGATTCCCACTCAAAAAACTCTTTAAACTTTCTTTTTTTCTCGCTGGATAAAGCATTATCAAGGTCTCTTAATAAGTCAGAATAATTCTTAAGGGCATTTTTATCAGCCTCGACAGACGCTGTCACAAGTCCTAATTCTCCTTCATATTCTTGCAACAGCCATTTATTTATTTCAGACTGGGCATTTTTTAGCTCGCTTCTGTTAGCCGCTGTATTAGGCAATAACAGTTCAAACCTGCCACCACCACAGAAAAGCTGATGAGGAATTGACAGTAATAGCCTGTTAAGAAAACGTAAGGCTATCAGTTCCTGCATCAGCGACAAATAAAACGAGCGCCCCCTTAGTCTTTTTGAAACGCCTTTGACTCCCTGAACATTGGTTATTTTATAGATAAACTTCTGTATTCCTGATATATCGCCTCCAAAAAGCAAAAATCCTTCATCGTCCTGTTCTCCGCTCTTCTTTTTAGCAAAGAGACATCCAGCTATTGCGGCCGTTGTTTTAACGTGGTCAAAAAGCGATATATCTGGTTCACTTTTATAAACTGCGCCTGGCACACACCACGTGTATTTCCATAGAAGATGATAAATGGAATTAACGCAGGAAGCCAGATTATGAATTTGAAGTCTTGACATCTCGTTTTTGAAGCCATCCCATAGAGTGCTGTACTCATCGGTAAGCATAGTATCCGCTGTAATATTCATAGGAAATATATCGACTCTGCTGAGTGAAAGCGGTTTGAGGCGATATTGGTAATTTTCTGTAGGGATATGCGCACCAAGAGATACCTTTTGAAATATCGATTGCAGCCGCTCGTTTGCAGAGTCTCCCGTTTCATAATCCTCAAGAGCAAGCCTGTCCATACCCGCTGAAAGACCGTCTGCAAGAGTTATGTATTCAGCATTTCCATGATGGTTGTTGATAGCATTTCTAATAATATCTATTTCTTCAGTGGTCAAAAAGCGATATATCTGGTTCACTTTTATAAACTGCGCCTGGCACACACCACGTGTATTTCCATAGAAGATGATAAATGGAATTAACGCAGGAAGCCAGATTATGAATTTGAAGTCTTGACATCTCGTTTTTGAAGCCATCCCATAGAGTGCTGTACTCATCGGTAAGCATAGTATCCGCTGTAATATTCATAGGAAATATATCGACTCTGCTGAGTGAAAGCGGTTTGAGGCGATATTGGTAATTTTCTGTAGGGATATGCGCACCAAGAGATACCTTTTGAAATATCGATTGCAGCCGCTCGTTTGCAGAGTCTCCCGTTTCATAATCCTCAAGAGCAAGCCTGTCCATACCCGCTGAAAGACCGTCTGCAAGAGTTATGTATTCAGCATTTCCATGATGGTTGTTGATAGCATTTCTAATAATATCTATTTCTTCAAAGGAGAGCAATTTTGATAATCTCTCAGCGAAGTATTCTTCAAAACATTGATCACCAAGATGCTGATGGTCACCTTTTTCTCTGCATGCCCTCTGATAAAACTTTCCAATATCATGCAACAATGCGGCGAGGATAAATGTCTGGTATGCTCTCTGATCAAAACTATTCATGAGATATCCCTCTTTTAGTTATTTGATTCACATTTATAAAATAGACTATAATTATAGTCAATACAAAAAAGACTAGATTCCGCATCAAGTGCGGAATGACAGAAATACGGAGGATTGCAGTGACGAAGACGATTCCGCTTGCGGAGGCCAAGAAAAGCCTCTCCGCGATCATAAAAGACGTTGACGATAAATATGACCGTTTTACAATAACCAAGAACGGAGTTGAAAAAGCCGTCATCCTGAGTTCGGATGAATTCGAAGGTCTCCTGGAAACACTCGACATTCTTTCCCACAAGGAAGAGAAAGAGGCCATAGCAAGGGCAAAAGAACAGGTCAGGAAAGGCAAAACGGTTTCCCTCAAGGATTTTAAGTCACGGCTCAAGCTTAGATGACCTGCCATATCGAGCTTGCAAAGGAGGCTGAATCCGATCTTGAGTCTCTCCAGAAATCCGACCGGAAACTCTTCATGAGAATCCTTTCTAAAATCGAATCTCTTTCTGAAAACCCAAGGAGCGGAAAACTACTCGTCGGCAATCATAAAGGAGAGTTCTCTCTCAGAGTCGGCAACTACAGAATCGTTTATGAGCTTGATGCTGCAAGACATATTGTATTTGTCCTCACCGTGAAACATCGGAAACACGTTTATTAAATTGTTACCTCATACTTTCCCAACCCAAACCCCGTCCCCCTCCCGACATGCAAAATCTCACCGGCTTTTATCAAAGGCATAAAGGGGTCCATATCCCCTTCAAAGCTTATCTCTACGACAAATCAACCCATTTTGATCCTCGTCTCCTGTCTTCCCGAATACCTTGACCAGTCATACCATCATAAATTGTGTTCTTTTTTCCTTTACCTCTCCTGTCCTTTTATGTACAATAATGTACATATGATACAACTCCAAGTGAGGTCATTTGAATGAAAAACGTTATTTCCATAACCGAAGCCCGGCGACGGCTGCCGGGAATTATCAAATCTCTTAAGAATTCTCCCGACATGGTTTACCGGATAACGGTCCATGATGAAGTCGTTGCAGAGATCAGGACTACGCCGAAGATAAAACCGGGGGAGGCGGCTGCGAAGCTTCTCGAAATTAGGAAGAGGTCCGGCGCCGGAAAGAAGAGATATAAGAAGCCGGTATCGGAAAACATCAAGGACCATCTTTACGTTGCCGAGGACAACCGTTGATCCCATCGGGAAGCAAGGTCTTCTGTGACACGTCGTTTTTTTTCGCATCGTTAGCTCCCGACGACTCCAATTACGACAGGGCCGGTGAAATACTTGAACACTGCAGAGACAATGCTGTCATGCTTTACACCACATGGGACGTTATCAGCGAAACTATTACTCTGTTGAGGTACCGCGCAAGCTATCAGCTGGCTGTTCAGTTTCTCGAAAGTATCAAGCCTTCCCTGTTGATTGTGAGTTATGACGCTTCTATAAGAAAAGCGGCTGAGGAGATATTCAAGAAACTCTCGAAGGACAAGCGTCTTTCCTTTTGTGACGCCATTTCTTATGTTGTGGTTATTCATATTCTCAACGATGTCCCTTGTCTGTCATTCGATAGAGACTTCAAAAGTCTTGGGCTCACGGTCTATCCATAATAATCTCATACTTTCCTAATCCAAACCCCGTCCCTTTGCCCACATGCAAAATCTCTCCTGCTATGATCAACGGCATAAAGGGTTCCATATCTCCCTCAAAAGTTATCTCGCCTACAAACCCTCCCATATTGATCCTCGTCTCCTGTCTGCCTGAATACCTCGACCAGTCATACCACCTTAACTTTTTCTCTTTCACCTTCACTTCTTTAGCCTTTTCGATAAGCCCATTAAAGTCCCATTCAGATGGGTCGCCGCTGCAGTGGAAATAATAAAGCAGGGACAGTCTTCTCAAAAGGTTTCTAATGAGCATGTGGAACTCAAGGTCGAGGGTGAGGCTGCCGCTATAGAGAATTCTTGTGGGGGTCAAAAATGAAAGTTGCAAGCTTGGGGACAGTCCCGATTCTACCACCTTACTTCGCTCGGTCGGTAAATCTTGGGACAGTCCCCCTGAAAATCCCCCCTCTCCTCCCTTTGCCAAAGTGGGGACTCCCACATCTAAAGAGGCAGCTTCAAAGGACTTGAGGGTTTTGCTTGTGGAATCATAAATCAGTTTTCCATCGCAACTCACGGTGCTTAGCTCGTATTTTGCTTTGCCTTTGCCGAGCCCTGTCTTTCCGAGTTCATCGAAGGTGTAAATGAAATATGGGAGGTAGTCTATAGCCCTTCCGATCAGCGTGAGACCGAAATTAATCTCATCCCCTGGCTTGTAGCCTCTCCTCTTTTCGGCGGATGGTTCGATAATGAAGGGATGCGGGGCCGCTTTGTATTTGCGCATCATTCTGGTATCCGAGGGCGGAGGGGTCTCGAAGACATAAGAATAAATGCATTTCTCTTTCAGGATACAATCGGGGCAGTCTTTATCTCTGACGGCGCATACGACACGTTTGAAGGCATATCCGAAGCCGCCTCTTAGAGTAGAACCTTTATAGCTGGGAAGAATAAGGGGTTCTAAGGCGGTGAGTCGAAATTGAAATTGCTTGTATTAAATAGAAGAATCAGCCAAGCTATCTCCTTAACTTACGGCGTTGTCAGCATCTTACCACAAAACGTAAATATTGTTGTAACTTTTTCTTGAAAATAAAACCTGTGTGGTGGAAACACTATTCAACATGGGGAACAACTTTTCAAAAATGCGCAGCACTGCGTGAATTGATGCTCTCTCCTGCCAGCCTGTGGCAGCCTGTAGCCGGGAAATGGAGGCATTGTAAATACCACTTTGTCACTGAAGTATACATAATAAATAGTTTTGGATTAACACAATGCTCATATTCTGATAGAATATTTTTATGTCTGTCATCCTTGTTACAAACGACGACGGTGTACATTCGCCTGGCCTGCTTTCCCTTTATGCTGCTATGCAGGAGCTCGGAGATACATACATAGTTGCGCCTGACAGGGAAAGGAGCGCCGTCGGCCATGCCTTGACGCTTCACAGGCCCCTTAAGGTTGAAGAGATAAGGAAACATGTATACAGCGTTAACGGCATGCCGACTGACTGCGTGGCCATAGGCGTCAACAAAATCCTTCCTGAAAAACCGGCATTTGTCGTCTCGGGAATTAACAAAGGAGCAAACCTCGGAGATGATCTGACCTATTCCGGCACTGTTTCAGCCGCGATGGAAAGCACGATAATAGGCATTCCGTCCTTTGCCGTGTCTTTGTCTGTTCGAAAGGCGCCTTTTCATTTTGATACCGCGGCAAATATCGCCCTTAAGATCGGGAAATACGTCCTGGAAAATTCCTTGCCCTATGATACACTTTTAAATGTGAATGTCCCGGATGTGCCGATTCATGATATCAGGGAGATAAAACTGACGAGACAGGGCAAGCGCATTTATGACGACTCTATCCAGGAGACTTTTGATCCTAATGGTAAAAAACATTACTGGATCGGAGGCGGAAAACCCTATTGGGAGCGTGGTGAAGACACGGACATTCAGGCCGTTGAGGATAACTGCGTTTCCATCACACCCATCCACCTTGACCTCACAAATTATGAAGCTTTGAAATTCTTGAAAGACAGATTGTCCTTTCGTATTCAGCGATGAAACACTATGATGTAATAATAGTCGGAGCAGGCCCGGCCGGCATATTCTCCGCCCTCGAACTGCTCAGGCAGCGGCAGGACGCAAAGGTCCTTATCATCGAAAAGGGCAGGGACATCCATAAAAGGATATGCCCGATGAAAGTTAAGGAGATATCATGCGCAGCCTGCCCGGAATGCGCGCTCCTCAGCGGCTGGGGCGGCGCCGGCGCTTTCAGTGACGGCAAACTGAATCTTTCTCCCGAAATCGGCGGCTTTCTCTCGAGATATATCGACATTAATTCCTTGCAATCCCTGATAACTTATGTGGATGAAAGCTGGTTAAGTTACGGGGCACCGGAAAGACTTTATGGAGAGAACGAAAAAGAGATGAATGCGATTGCCCGCCTTGCGTCGGAAAATGACCTTCTCTTTATACCTTCAAGAATAAGGCACATAGGCACCGACAGGTGCGGCATCGTGCTTAACAATATCAGGCAATCACTGAATACAAAAATTGAAATTATGTTCAACTCGGAGGTTGATAGGGTAATTACGGAAAAAAGAAAGGCTGCAGGCGTCAGGCTAAAGGACGGTACCAGACTCCGTTCCGATTTTGTAATACTTGCTCCCGGCCGCGAAGGTTCGAGATGGCTCGATAGAGAAACAAAGCGGCTCCGACTCACGATTCTGAAAAATCCCGTCGATATAGGGGTAAGGGTCGAAATCCCCGCCTCTGTTCTGGAGCCCATCACAAAAATTACTTATGAACCGAAATTGATTTTCCATTCAAAAAAATTCAACGACAAGGTGAGGACCTTTTGCGTAAATCCCTATGGAGAAATTGTAAAAGAATACCTGAAGGGTATCTGGACTGTAAACGGTCACAGTTATGCTAACAGTAAAACAGCCAATACAAATTTTGCGTTGTTGGTCAGTACATTCTTTACGGAGCCCTTTGATGAGCCTATTCTATACGGGAGTTACATCGCGGGGCTTGCGAACCTGCTCGGTAAAGGCGTTATCGTGCAGCGTTTGGGAGATCTGCTCAACGGCAGGCGTTCAACTCATGAGAGAATATCCAACGGCGCAATAAGACCGACGTTGAAGGACGCAACACCCGGCGATCTGAGTTTTGCTCTGCCGTACCGGCATCTCTCCGATATTATAGAAATGCTTGAGGTAATGGACAAAATTGCCCCCGGTATAAACTCGGAACACACGCTGCTCTATGGGATTGAAGTGAAGTTTTACTCGATGTTTCCCAGGCTCACGGAATCACTTGAGACAGAGATAAGCGACCTTTTCGCAGTCGGTGACGGCGCAGGAGTCAGCCGGGGAATTATACAGGCGTCCGTTTCAGGGGTAATAGCCGCAAGGGAGATAGCGCGGAGGCTTTGTTGACCGACTTCAAAGAATCAAGAGAATTTATGGTAAATACCCAGCTTATTCCGAGAGGTATTAAAGACGAGCGTGTTCTCAGCGCTATGAAAAAAGTCCCGAGGCATTTTTTTGTCGATGAATCCATGCAATATAAGGCCTATGATGATATGGCCCTTTCCATCGGAGAAGGCCAGACCATTTCACAACCATACATGGTGGCTGTTATGACGGAGCTCCTTGATCTGAAAGGGAATGAGAAGGTATTGGAAATAGGCACAGGTTCCGGATATCAGGCGTCGATCCTTGCAGAGCTTGCCCGGGAAGTTTTTACAGTCGAACGGATTGCAGCGCTTGCGGCCCTTGCAGAAGAAAGATTCAGCTCTCTCGGATACGGCAACATCCGCATTAGAACCGGCGACGGCACTATAGGATGGCCTGAAGAAGCTCCGTTTGACAGGATTATTATTACAGCCGGCACTCCGTCAATCCCTGGGCCTTTGGCAGGCCAGTTGTCCGAAGGCGGGATAATAATTGCCCCTGTCGGAGACCGCTTCTCGCAGCAACTTATCAAGATCAAAAAATCTGAAGGCAGGCTTCTCGAAGAATATCACACTCCCTGTGTCTTTGTCCCTTTAATAGGTAAATACGCCTGGGACGTAAAAGATTAACCCGCATTATTAATCCGAAAAATGCAGCCATTGTTCAAAAAATTATTTAACTCGATGAATTTATTAAAAATATCGTTATGTCGGTAATCATAAAAATATTCCTCGGAGCATCAGTTAAAGGTACACTAAGGTATCGAAAAATAATTTATTTCACAACACCTGCATTTTTCTAATTGCAGTTTTGTGGTTAATAAAATCGACAGATATAGTATTTAAGCGGATTTAAATTCTTTCGAAGAAAGAATTTACCTCGGAGGCCCGATTTGTACCGGGCCGAGAATGAGCGCAAATACTATATCTGTTGTCACCCGCAAATTTTATGAATTAAGTCGGTTAAGTCACACTGAAGGTTATGCACGGATCTGCTTTGCAATTTCTCGCATCAACCTCTGCAACCTCGCCCTATCCTCCCCCTTTATTTCTCTGCCTCCGAACCTGTATTCCTCATAAAGACTAATGAACTCTGCTGCTTTGTTATTTTTACCGAAACGCATCAGCTCTTTTTTCACTTCTGCGGGCGTGGATGACGGTAATATTTTTGCGCCTTTTTTCTTTATCAAAGTTCTCAATTTAATATACTGAGCGGATGCAATACCATATCTCCGCGAACTTGTTTTTTTAATAAACAATAAAACCGTCAGAACAACCGTCAGGGCCGCTATTCCATAGACAACCGCCGAGGATATCTCAGGCCTGAAGCCCGGCATTTGCGGCAGGCTAAGAGGCCTTGAAAATCCTTTCACAATACTTTTCTGGTCTGCAGAACTGAACGCCACAACATATCTCGACCACTTCATTTTCAGCATATCTATATAAAGCGCGAAGGTTGACGGCCGCTCAGCCGGAACAGCCGGCGTAGGGTCAAATATTCTCCAACTGCCGTCAATCACGGCTTCCACCCATGAATGGGCGTTACTCTGTCTCACAATTATATAACCGCCGTATTCGTTCAGCTCACCGCCGAAGAAACCAGTAACAATCCTTGCCGGTATATTCAAGGTTCTAAGCATCAGGACCATTGCAGTTGCATAATGCTCACAATATCCCTTCCTGGAGTTGAACAAAAAATCTTCGACCGGTCCGGTCCCTTCCGGAGGCTTTGAGGTTGAAAGTGAATAGGTATAATTCTTTGTAAGGTATCTTTCTATTTTCAAAGCTTTATCCAGGTCTTTATCTTTCCTGCCGACAATTTCGTGTGCAAGTTTCGAGACCCTGTCACTTCCAGCCGGCAGCTGAAGGTAATCAGCGACATTTCCACGAAGCCGTTCGGGTTCCTGAATGCTGTAAACCATATAATTGAACCTTTTGCCTTTCTTGGCGGGGAGAAACAATGATCCGGCGTAATCCTTAAAAAGCGTCCAGCCTGCTGCATCTATGGCGGCAATGTCTCTCAGGCCGAAGATTACGTCCGTATCCATCGGCTCAAGAAAAATCTTTTGGACTACCATGCTCTCCTTTTGAAAAGGCATTATGATAAAACGGTCATCTTTTTTGTAAACTCTTTCTTTTTCGCCAAAGGTGTCCTTCCATGATATGCCGTCGAAATAATTCAATGACATCCCTCTCCAGTAATAAGGAGGGTCCGATTTTCCTTTTATTTCGATTCTCATGACGACTGTCGGGTCCGTCTTGATATCGCCGAAAGAACCGAAATATACTTTGTCTGAAAACCCCACTGTCCTGATACTTTTCGTATGGACCTTTCCCCACAACCCTACCGGTATCCTCGGTATCGAGATAAAAAATACGCCGGTAAGCAAAAGCGCCAGGGAAGATATATAGGCCACGGGTCTCTTCATTCCGGAAATGATTGTTGTCCTTTCCTTTATAAAATGTGCTAATACTATCGCGGCGACAAAGGCGATAACAAACAGAATGAATATAACTCCAAATACAATGGAGTTTGTGAGCTCGGAGGCGACTATCAACTGAAGCAATGCAACAAAATATACCTGCAGGTGGTCCCAGGGCTCTTTCAGGTCAAAGCTCTTTATCGCCTGAAAAGCGATAGTAAGATGCGCGACTCCCAGGAAATAGTCATTTGAAATAATTAAGGAATCGACAAAGAATACCACAAGGGTCAAAAGCGACAACCCGCCGATGGTCCATTTCGACGCCTGCGGCATGCCTTTCAAAAACCTGTAATATCCGGGGAAAAGCCCGATGCCGGTCAACGACATCAAATAATTTACTTCACCGGAGATAATGAGGCTCATGCATCCGGTAAAAGACAGGATAAAAGTCAGGGCCTTATATAGTTGAGGCATATATCACCATATCGCTGTCATGAAGAAATCTGCCGAGCGGGGAATCTTCAGCATTGAGTATCAGGACCGTAAGTCCTTCAGTACCGAATTCGGCGGAGGAAGGGCATTCCCATGAGTCCTCGGACTCTATCACGGCAAGCACGTCGAGTATCTTAAAAAGATGTTCTTCCCCGCTGCCGAAAGGCACCACCTTTTTACAGGTAAGCAGTCTCACAAAAAATCCCTTTGTCAAAAATTTATCTGCCAAGGAGGCGGCAAATGAAACGGCCTTTTCAAAATATTCGTTATGAGACATGAGGTTATCGAGCATTACGGTAAGCTTTCTCGGTTCTTCGGCGGCGGATTCCATTACCATCAACTTTGCCGTTTTTGCGGACGCCTTCCAGTGGATCTTGCGCCGGTCATCGCCGTATCTGAACTCCCTCATCACGGCCGGTTCATCGCCTTTTATGACATTCTGACGCAATAAGGCAAAAACTTCGTCTGTAAACTCTGGGACAATTTCATCTATGTTCTTTATCTCGGGATATACAATTACTTTATCGTCAATACTGCATAAGATCTTTTTCGTCAAAAAAATAAACGGGAAACCTGATACGATAAAAAAATCGCCGTATCCGTAAACTCCTCTTTTGTTATATAGGACGGCAGCAGTCCTTAATGCATATGATGAACCCGAAATCTCGGGGAAATACACCGCGCCCTTTACCTGGGCCATTGTTACATTTATTGAATAGGAATGCGCTTTCTTCTTGTTGTTCGTCAAAGCTATATCGATATCCGACTGGCTGTTTGCAAATATGGGCCGGTTTTTAGATACCTTAAGGACCAATCCCCTCATATTGAACTTCAGGACAGCAATCGAAAGCACAAGTATTGAAAGCATCATCGACAAGATGAGATATATGAGATTATTGCCGGTATTGAATGCTGCGACGGCAATAAGAAATGTAGCGAGGAAGAACCTTTTGCCTTCCCTGCTTGGTTTCATACAGGCACAGGAATTTTTTCGAGGATCTCTCCGATAACTTTTTCAGCGTCTGAAATGTAAGTCCTCGTTTTCAGTATAATCCTGTGGCCGAGGACCAGAGGCGCAGGTCCCTTTATGTCCTCAGGAACGACATAAGCCCTGCCTTCATAGTATGCGCTTGCTTTAGCGACCTTGAGCAGAAACTGTCCTCCTCTCGGGCTTGCGCCGAGACGTATTCTTTCGTTCGACCGGGTAGCGGTTATGATGGACAGAAGATAATCGGCCAGGCTGGCGTCAACCTTCACTTTATCAACCTCTTTCTGCATCCTGACAATCTCTTCTGCCGAGACAACCGGGGACAGGGACTCAATAGCATCGAAACTTAATTGATCAAGTACAACCTGTTTTTCATAATCGGGAGACGGATAACCGAGTTTAATATGCATCATAAACCTGTCGAGCTGGCTCTCGGGCAGGGGAAAAGTGCCGTGATATTCTATCGGGTTCTGCGTCGCTATGACCATAAACGGTTCAGGCAACGTATACGTTTTTCTCTCAACGGAAACTCTTCTCTCATTCATGGCCTCAAGGAGCGCTGATTGGGTCTTCGGATTTGTCCTGTTTATCTCGTCGGCGAGCACGATGTTCGTAAATATCGGGCCTTCCCTGAATTCAAACTCCCGCGTATCGGGGTTATAAATATTTACGCCAATGATGTCCGTCGGTAAAAGGTCACTCGTGAATTGTATGCGCTGGAATGAACAGCTCGTCGCCTTTGCAATAGTAAACGCAAGCGTTGTCTTTCCTACGCCCGGCACATCTTCGATGAGTAGGTGTCCCCTCCCCAGCAAAGCCACAATCGCCATCTTAACAGCGTTACTCTTTCCCCTAACAACAGATTCTATCCTCTGCTGCAGGATATTGAGATATTCATTCGACATATACTTAATCTATCGCATTTGGACGTTCATCTCAAGTGACGGCAGCCATTTCTCACAAAAACCGGCTCCTGCAGAATTATTATTTCACACTGAATTATTTTTTCTTGACAAAATATTTTGACTTTTGTTATACATATGTCAAACAAATATATGATATTAATTCACTTGTTATTTATATAAAGACATGGAAGAGACCAAGAAAAAGTCGAGGAAGAAGAAGGGGGTACGGTATAGTGCATCTTTCACGATGAGGTTTGATTCCTTTACGCTTGAGATGATGGACAGGATTGCCTATGATGAGGACAAGACACGGCCGGAGCTTATCAGGTCGGCCATAAAGTTTCTTTTTGTAAAGAAATATCAGCTCGCCGAGTTAGAGAAGTTAAGGAAAAAGCACCGGCAAGATATTCCCGAATAAAGCGCCAACCAGTCTAAACATGGTCCCGGCCAATCGTACTTTCTCTTGACAGTCTCCTTTTTTGACCTTATTATTAGTGTAAATTTATTCACGTTTATTAAACACATCAATAATAAAGAAAATAGTCTAATAAAAAAGTCATGAAAAAACCATGGGCGGGAAGGTTCAGGGAAAAGACTTCAAAGATCGTGGAATCTTTCACGGAATCCATCTCATTTGACCACCGCCTCTGGAGATACGACATTGAAGGCAGCATCGCGCACGCGAAGATGCTCGGCAAACAACGCATTATATCAAAAGAAGATTCTGCCGGGATAATCCGGGGGCTTGAAGATATAGCGAAAGAATTGGAGACCGGCAAGTTTGTCTTCAGGGAGGGGCTTGAGGATATCCATATGAACATTGAGGCCGCCTTAATTAAGAAGATAGGCGATGCAGGCGGAAAGCTCCATACGGCAAGGTCAAGAAACGACCAGGTTGCGCTTGATCTCAGGTTATATGTCAGAGCTGAGATAACAATGATATTGTCTTTGATCGGGAAATTCCAGAAGGTCCTCCTGAATACCGCGACAAAGCATTTAAATTCTTTAATGCCCGGATATACACACTTGCAAAGGGCACAACCGGTGCTTTTGTCACACCATCTCATTGCTTATGTCGAGATGTTGCAGAGAGATGCAGGGAGATTCAGGGATTCGCTGCAAAGAACAAATCTGCTCCCCCTGGGGTCATGCGCCCTTGCAGGCACAACCCTTCCCATTGACAGGGAATATACCGCAAAACTTCTCGGGTTTGAAGGCGTCATTGGGAACAGTATCGATTCGGTGTCCGACAGGGACTTCGCAATAGAGTTCCTGTCAAATTCCGCCATACTTATTATGCATCTATCGAGACTGGCCGAGGAGCTTATATTATGGTCCACAGAAGAATTCAAGTTCATCGCATTGCCTGAGGCTTTTACTACAGGTTCAAGCATTATGCCCCAGAAAAAGAACCCGGACGTTGCCGAACTCACGAGGGGAAAAACAGGAAGGGTTTACGGAAACCTTTTGTCTTTGCTCACAACAATGAAAGGTCTGCCCCTGTCCTATAACAGGGACATGCAGGAAGATAAATTGCCCGTATTTGACAGCGCCGATACGATTAAATCCTGCCTTGCCGTAATGATCGGGATGTTTCCCGGCATCAGATTTGACACACAAAGATTGCGCGGCACTGCCGGAGACGGATATTCCACTGCAACCGATCTCGCTGAATATCTTGTAAGAAAAGAGGTCCCTTTCCGAAAGGCGCATGAAATCACTGGAAAGGTGGTCCTATATTGCATCAATAAAAAGAAAAAGCTCGAAGCCCTTACATTGAAAGAATTAAACACCTTTTCCGATCGGATCTCCGATGATATCTTTTCTTTTATTAAGGCCGATGCATCTGTCATGAATAAAAAATCCACAGGCGGGACATCTGTTAATGAGGTCATAAAACAGATAAGCAGACTCAGGAAGACAGTAGATAATAAACAATAGACATGGAAATATAAACGATATGATTAATAGAAGCAGGAGGGAAGACAACGGCAGCAAGACAATAAAATCGGAAGTTGCAGCGGGATTTATTATCTTTTGCTGCTTATTGTTTGCTGTCTGCTGTGTCTTTGCTTCCTGCGGCAAAAAAGGCAGCCCTACCCTGAAATCTTATGAAAAGCCCGTCCAGCCTTCAGGACTTAAGGCCGTCCACAGAGAATCGGAGATTATCTTATTATGGGAATTTCCTAAAGATAAAGAACCGACAATCAAAGGTTTTCATATTATGAGGTCAGCCGGCGGGGATTTTGAAAAGATCGTTTTCCTCGAAAGCGATCGGCGTAGCTATTCAGATACAAATTTCAGGCTGGGTATCGAATATAAATATAAAATCATCTCTCAGAGTTTGAAGAACATTTTAAGCAACGATTCGAATATACTCGCTGTAAAACCGGCGGAACTTCCGGCTCCTCCGGAAAATCTTTCTTTTAAGGTCGAGCATGATTCACTGACGCTGGCATGGAAAAGCGCGGGAGAAGGAACCGTATACAATATCTATAGAAGCATTAAAAGCGGCGAATATTCGTTAATGCCTGTTAATAAAGAGCCTGTGAAGGAAACTTTATACAGGGACAGTTTTACTGTCAATAAACCCGTTTACTATACCGTAAGGAGCCTGAAAGGAAGCGCTATTAGGGATGAAGGCCGTGCATCAGTGGAGATTAAGGTGGACCCTGAAGAATTCACTCCGTCCGCTCCAGAGGCGTTGACGTCGGTGGCCACAGAAGATAAGATATATCTCTCCTGGAAAGAACCTCCCGAGACATGGGTAACCGGTTACAGAGTATACAGGGAAATGACTAAAGAAGAAGGATATAAATTAATAGGGAAACCCATTACGCCTTTGTTTGTCGATAAAGACAATCCTTTGACACAAAGGAATTACAAGGTAACTGCCGTAGGACCTTCCAGAGAGGGACCTCCCGCTGAAATATCAGGAGTAGTGTTTATAAAACCAAGGTAAGTCCGGGCTCTGTCAAAACAATTGTTTCGGTTCCGCGCCGAGACGACCCATATAGTTTGTAAATTCGTGTTCAAAATTGTCACTTAATATCTTTGTACCCATGGCCTTTGTGATCTCATCCAAACTCCAGAACTTTACCTCATCAATCTCTTCTTTGTTGAAGGATATATCTCCCTCATGCACGCAGAAATAAGTGGCAACAAGTTCTGTCTCGTATGAATTAGTATGGATATACGAATAAAGATATTCGGGTTCACACACCGAGATGCCGAGTTCTTCATGCATCTCCCTTTTTGAAGATACGGACAGCTCTTCTCCTATCCCCACATGCCCGCCAACCGATGTGTCCCACCTGCCCGGGGCAACGTCCTTGCTCAGTGACCGCTTCTGCAATAGAAGGTCGCCTTTTTTGTTAAAGACCAGTATATGCACCACCCTGTGAATTAACGACGGATTGCCGTGGACCTGTGACCTCAGGGCTGAGCCGATTACTTCACCCTTATAATTTACAACATCTAAATGCTCGTCCGCATCCATGATGTTTTATTTTACAACAAACCGTTGTTTTGATGAATACAGGGATTGAATATTTATAGAGATTTTGAAAGAAAGGTTTTTAGGATGCAGGTCCCGACAAAATCGGGACCTGCAATTTTTTTCAGTTAAATTTTCGTTACGTTTTCGGCTTTGGGTCCCTTGGGGCCATCGACAACCTCAAAGCTTACTGCTTGCCCTTCAGCCAATGTCTTAAATCCGTTGCCCTGAATGGCAGAGTAATGAACAAAGACATCCCCTCCATCTTCTTTGGTAACGAATCCAAACCCTTTGGACTCGTTGAACCATTTAACGGTCCCTTTTACCATATTGCGACACCTCCTTGATAATTAAAAATCGAAGATTACGGAATAATGGTATAGAAGCTGCAAAGTCCAAAGTCCTTGAAGCTATATACAACAATACTTCCGAAACTTCGCCGATAGTATTGCACAGCAATCGCGAAAAGGTCAAGATTGCAAATTGTTGACATAAGACTCGGATTTGTTTACTCTAAACTAAAAATGGAAACAGGTTAATCCGGTCTATGAAAGACAAAATACTTAAAGCCTTTGAAGAGAGTATACGCGTTAAAGAAAAATTCATTGAAGACAAAAATATCGACAGAATAATCGAGGTTGCAAGGACGATTGCCAATGCCTTCAATGACGGCAAAAAATTGATCCTGTTCGGAAACGGCGGAAGCTCGACCGATGCATCTCATATAGCAGCGGAATTTATCAATAGGTTTAAAAGGGAGCGTCCGGGCCTTCCTGCCATATCGCTCAATTCAGACATGGCAGTCATTACATCCATTGCCAATGATTATGACTTTTCCGAGATATATTCAAAACAACTTAAAGCCATTTCCGAAGAAGGAGATATTGTCATTGCGATCAGCACAAGCGGAAATTCTCCCAATATCATGAAGGCGATGGATGTGGCTAAAAAGAAGAAGCTGACAACTATCGCTCTGACCGGTCTGAAAGGAGAGAAGTTCGCCTCCAAAGCCACATATGCTTTCGTAGTTCCTTCCGACAGCACTCCGAGGATTCAGGAAACGCACATAACGCTCGGCCATGTCTTATGCCAGATGGTGGAAGAGATACTCTTTGAAGTGCCGAGGAAGAAATAGCTTCAGAACAGCAGGCGTATGATAATACTCGGCATTGATCCCGGCTTAGCAACGACCGGCTTCGGCGCAATCCACTGTGACAGGGCTGTGCCGGCCGTTTTGAAATGCGGGTATATTAAAACATCGCCCTCGGAGCATATATCAATCAGACTGTCCAATATCCATGCGGACTTGAACAGTCTGATCCATTCATTGCACCCTGATTTAATAGCTGTGGAAAACGTCTTTTCATTGGTCAGATATCCGAAAGCCGGTATATTATTAGGAAGTGTTTTAGGTATTATATACTTGTCCGTTTTTCAAAATAATGTGTCTATGGTCGAGATTACGCCAAAGGAAATAAAGAATTCACTGTCGGGATTCGGAGGCGCTGATAAATATCAAATGAAGGCTGTCATAAAAGATTTGCTTAAGATCTCCGATATCAAATCTCTGCATGCATCCGATGCTCTGGCTGTTGCTTTGACCGCATTTTATCGAAAGCTGCCAAAGGGGAACCGGTGATATCCTATTTAAAAGGGACGCTGAGAATCAACAGGGCATACGACGACAGGATAACCTTAATAGTAAACGGGATAGGTTACGATGTATTGATCCCCGCATATTTCATGAACAGGCTTAAAAAAGAAAATGCGGACGGAGATGAACTGGAACTGCATGTCTCTTTCAACCAGACTGAGAGGCAGCCGAAACCCGTGCTTGTCGGGTTTCAATCACCCCTGGACAAAGAATTCTTTGAACTTTTCATATCCGTTGAAGATATCGGTCCTACCGCCGCTATTAGGGCTTTGACAAAACCCGTAAGAGAAATAGCGCGTTCTATCGAAGGGAAAGATACAAAGGCGTTAAAACAGTTAAAGGGCATCGGCGATAGAAAAGCGGAAAAGATAATCGCCACTCTCAAAGGTAAAACGGCAAAATACGCATTAATGCCTGAAGTGGAAGTGGTGACCGAACTTGCGGAAGATTTCAGGAAGGAAGTTGAAGAGGTTCTCATAACCCAATTAGGGCATAAGCATTTTGAAGCGCAACAGATGATCGAAGATGCTTTAAAGAGAGACCCCGGCATCAACTCGTCGGAAGAATTATTTGAAGAGGTATACAGGGGCCAGAAGAAGTGATCCACGAAGAAGCGGAAAATATCCCGGATATCTTGAAAGAAAGCAGTCCCCTTGATGATGAAAACACCTTTTCACTGCGGCCTGATCGTCTTTCCGAATACATAGGACAGGACAAAATAGTAGAAACGCTGAAGATCGCCATAGAGGCGGCTTTGCAAAGAAAAGAATCTCTGGACCATATACTCTTCAACGGCCCGCCCGGTCTCGGAAAAACAACATTGGCGCATATCATCGCCAATGAGATGGGCACTAAAATTGTTACGTCCTCCGGTCCCGCATTGGAAAAAGGCGGGGATTTGATGGGGATACTGACCCACCTTGAAAAAGGCGACATCCTTTTCATTGATGAAATACACAGGATCCCTAAAATCGTTGAGGAATTCCTTTATCCTGCAATGGAAGATTATGCGGTGGATTTTATATTCGACAAAGGCGTGCACGCAAGGACCCACCGGTACAGGCTTGAACCATTTACATTAATCGGCGCAACTACCAGGGCGGGACTCCTGTCTTCTCCTTTGAGGGAAAGGTTCGGTATCACAAGAGACCTGGATTTCTATAATGAAAAGGATCTGGTACTTATCGTAAACCGCTCCGCATCCATACTAGATATACCGATAGAAAAAGACGGGTCTTATGAAATAGCCCTCAGGGCAAGAGGCACTCCGAGGGTAGCAAACAGGCTATTGAAGCGCGTGCGCGATTATGCGCAAGTCAGGGCCGAGGGGAAAATAACTAAAGATGTTGCCATGGAAGCATTGGCACTGGAAGGGATCGATGGGTCCGGCCTTGGAGAAACGGACAGGAAATTATTAAAAACTATTATCTATAATTACAAAGGCGGTCCGGTCGGTATTGAAGCTTTGGCCTCAACCCTCCAGCTTGAAACGGACGTCCTGCTGGATGTAGTTGAACCTTATTTATTGAAAATAGGCTTCATCATAAGAACATCCCACGGAAGAAAGGCCACGGAAAAGGCTTACAGCCATCTAAATATTTCCTTTAAGAAAGAGCTGGGGCTATTCGAAGGGAATAAGAGTAAACAGCATTTATAGGCCGCTAACAGACCGTTCATATTAAAGTCCGAAAGTTATATAATTAAACAAGATGAAGCTCTTGATGCATATCTGTTGCGCGAACTGCTGTTTATATCCATTGCAAAGTCTGTTTTCAAAAGGCATTGAGATAAAAGGGTTTTGGCTCAACCCGAATATCCATCCCTATACCGAATATAAATTGCGCCTCGATTCCCTGCAAAAATTGCAGAAAGAATGGGACCTCGATATCGAATATATCGATGGATATGGACTGAAAAAGTTTCTAAGGGCAGTCGTAAATAATGAAGAAAACAGATGCAGCTTTTGCTATTACATGAGGCTTGAAGAGACGGCAAGGACCGCAAGGGAAATGGGACTCGACGGTTTTACGACCTCTCTGCTTGTAAGTCCTTACCAGAAATTTGATATGATAGTCGATATCGGCAGGGAAATGGAGCGGAGATATTCCATCCGGTTTTATGGTGAAGATTTCAGGCCCGGTTGGACAAAGGGCATTGGCTTGTCAAAAGAGCTTGGACTATACAGGCAAAAGTATTGCGGTTGCGTTTATTCGGAGATGGAGCGATACCTTAAGAGAGCACCAGACCGGAATGAGGATAAGAAAAAAACAAGTTATGACTGACGGGTTACAATATATGGGTAAATTTCTTATCGCTCTCGGGGTCATTGTAATTGCAGTCGGAGGGTTACTCCTTTTGTCAGGCAAGGTCCCTTGGCTAGGCAGGCTTCCGGGGGACTTACTTATTCAAAAGAAGAATTTCACTTTTTATTTTCCATTGGCGACAAGTTTATTGTTGAGCTTGCTGTTGACCTTAATCTTTTGGCTCCTCAGGCATAAATAAAAACATGAAAAAAATAACCGTATCTTTGTTCACGATTATGGCCATCGTTATCATGGCGGCAAACGCCTATTCCAAAGACAGCATTAAGGTGCTCATTCTGAATGATATTTGTTCAAAGGTCCCTGAGAAGAACGAAAAAATGGAAAGACTCGGAAGTATGAAGGGAGACCTCCTCCTCATGGGGACGCGGTACACCGGTAATATCGACGTATGGAGAGGCGACAACGGCCTTTACGTAGTCAATGAATTGCCGTTGGAGGATTATGTCAAAGATGTAGTTGCGGCTGAAGTCGGACAAAGCTGGGACATGGAAGCGCTTAAGGCCCAAGCCGTCGTATCAAGGACATATGCCGTATACCAAAAAAATTCGGCGAACGGCAATTCAATATATCATATTGCGTCGTCGGTCCTTAACCAGGTATATAAAGGGAACAGCGCCGACGCCAGGATAGCATATGCCGTTACGGAAACCAAAGGCGAAATACTCACATACAACGGCGAACCCATAGAGGCCTTTTACCATTCAACCTGCGGCGGAAAGACCGAAAACCCACAGGATGTCTTCGGAAAAAGTCTGCCTTATCTAAAGTCCGTGGAATCAGACTGTGATCTATCACCTTACCGGACATGGGACAGGAAAATACCGCTGACGGAAATTGAAAAGGCATTGCGCCTTACCGGGATTAAAAAAATATCGATTAAATCCTATACTTCAACAGGCAGGGTAAAACAGCTTGCCGTAACAAGCAGTTCCGGTACGTCGGCGATCAACGCGACCGATTTAAGAAAGACCTTGGGATGGAGCCGCCTGCCGAGCACAAATTTTACTCTGTCAAATGACGGAGACTCAATCTTATTTGAGGGGAAGGGATACGGCCACGGCGTCGGCCTTTGTCAGTGGAGTGCGCTGAAGATGGCGCGCGACGGGAAAACTTACAAAGAAATACTGTCCTTTTTTTATCCGGGAACGATAATACAACTTAATGAAAGTCTCTGATTTCGATTATTCATTGCCTGAAAACCTGATAGCAAAAACACCCCTGAAGGAGCGCTCCGTTTCAAGACTGCTCGTGCTTCACAGGGACTGTTTTATAGAACACAAAAGGTTCTCCGACCTGCCTTCATATCTTGACAAAGGCGATATTCTCCTAATAAATAACACAAAAGTTTTCCCTGCGAGGCTTACAGGATCGAAAAAAGATGGATCCAGGCTGGAGATCCTTCTTGTAAAAGAGAGTGCTGACGGAGTTTGGGAAGTTATGACCAAAGGTAATTTTACCGGTACGCTGAAGATCTCTGATGATCTGACGGCAGAGCTTTATAAAGGAACAACCGCACGCTTTATATATTCCGGAAACTTTAGGGATATCATCTGGAAGCAGGGGAATATGCCTCTGCCGCCATATATCCGGCGGATGCCTGATGAATCGGACAGGGAAAGTTACCAGACGATTTTCGCAAAAAATGAAGGGTCCATAGCCGCCCCTACAGCGGGACTTCACTTTACAGACGCACTCCTTACCCAGATAGCTTCTAAAGGGATACTGATCAAAGAACTTACCCTTCACGTTGGCATCGGCACATTCAAGCCTATCAGGACAGAAGATATCGAAGAACATTCAATGGACTCCGAGTATTTTGAGATGGACAAAGACCTCATTTCTGAAATTAAAGATACGAAGGCTTCAGGTAAAAGGGTGGTGTCTGTCGGGACAACCACAACAAGGGCGTTGGAAGGATATATGAGCGGCAAGTCTTCCATCATATCTGAAAATGTGAGATTAAAAGGCACAACCGATATTTTCATATATCCCGGATATTCCTTTAAGGTCATCGATTCGCTCGTAACAAATTTTCACCTTCCCAGGTCAACCCCTTTGATGCTGGCCTCCGCCTTTTGCGGCTGGAAATATCTGGCAAAAGCTTACAAGGAAGCGATCCATTCCGAGTATAGATTTCTCTCATATGGTGATGCTATGCTTATCTTATGAAACAGACCGATTTAAAGAAAAAATCGTCCGTAATTTTCCTCGGAAAAGGGATTATTATCCTGTCAATAATCACTATTTCTTCCGTAAGTTTTGTGCTCGGTTTTTTTGTAGGCAAAACGTCCCACCCTTCCGCAGAGAATTATATCCCGACCGTTTCTTTACAGGATAGCGCGGTGCAAAAAGAGAAAGCGGCTGAAGTGGCAAAGGCATTGCCCCCCGTCCATACAACAGTTCAGGACCAGGAGACCAATCAGTTAGTTGCGCCTCAGGATACGAAACAATCCCAGGAAGTACAACGTGCTGAAACAATACAAAACAAAGACCCGCAACAAACCATTCAGCCTAAGGCAACGGAAAAACCTAAATTAAAGCAGGATGATAAAGAATCCGATGAGAACCTGGAACCCCGGAAAACCTCAAAGACATCGAAGGCAAAAAAATACACGCTCCAGGCAGGCGCCTTTAAAAACGCCTCTGAGGCGAATGCCCTTAAGTCGAAACTCCAAAAAAAAGGGTATAAGATATCCGTGACAACGACAAAATCAAAGAACCACGAAAAACTCTATAAAGTGTTGGTCGGCGAATTCAACATCAGGAAAGAAGCTGAATTGCTCGCAGTTAAGATGAAAAAAAGCGAGGGGCTGCATCCCTTCGTAACCTTGAAAACAAATTAGAGGGGCTTTACGTTAACATTAGAGATCGAACTCGACAGCGAAAAAGAATCCGGACTTCTATTCGGCAGGCTTGATAAAAACCTTAAGGTAATCGAGGAGACCCTCGGCGTCATTGCCTCTCAACGCGGTAACAAAATATTTTTACAGGGGGCTGATAAGTCCGTGGAAAAAGCCGGGAAAATCATCCGGGACATCCGGTCGATAAACTCGGAAGGCTACAATCTCAATCCTGAAGATATCCGTTACGCGCTGAGGTCCGCATTGTCGGAAGACGGATATACATCAGTCAAGGACCTGTTCCTGAACAATATCCCCGTGTCTTCAAAAAAACGGTTTATCATACCTAAAACAGAGACCCAGAGACAGTATATTGAAGCGATAAAAAATTATGACATCGTTATAGGCATCGGACCTGCCGGCACTGGAAAAACATATCTTGCGATGGCGATGGCCATTAATGCGTTTCTTAAAAAACAGGTAAGCAGGATAGTCCTTGCGAGGCCGGCTGTGGAAGCCGGAGAAAAACTCGGGTTCCTGCCCGGAGATTTATATGAGAAGGTAAATCCTTACCTCAGACCCTTGTATGACGCATTATTTGATATGATGGAGGCGGAGAAGGCAGGAAAACTGGTGGACAGGGGGATCATCGAGATAGCGCCGTTGGCATTTATGAGAGGCCGGACCTTAAACGACTCGTTCATAATCCTCGATGAGGCGCAGAACACTACTTCCGAGCAGATGAAGATGTATCTTACAAGGCTCGGTTTTAACTCAAAGACGGTCATCACAGGCGATATCACGCAGATAGACCTGCCCCACGGAAAATCATCCGGCCTTATAGAGGCAGAGAAGATACTGAACGGCGTCGAAGGCATCAAATTCATATATTTTTCCGAGAAGGATGTGGTAAGACATAAGCTCGTCCAGGAAATTGTAAAGGCATACGAACGTTATGAAAAACGGTCAGCAGAAGACTAAGATACAGAACGTTACGGACCATTTAAGGACCTTTGTGAACGGGCAGGCGCCAAAGACAAACGGCGCGCCCGTTCAATCCGCAGGGCAGAATAAATTTCCAAGGTTATATTTCATCATACTGTGCGGGCTTATAGCCTCACTCTCTATACAGAAAACACTCGGCATAGAACAGTTGCTCGGCGGTTTTTTCATCTCTTGTCTGCTGTTGTTTATTTTCTACAGAGACATCATGAGGTACAAACCTGCCTACATTAAAAAATATAATATGCTCCTCCTTCTCGGCCTGTTGATCATCGGGACAATACTTATAGGCAGGCTCTTCGGCTATCTCTTTCAAAACCTTTCAAAAGGACTTGAGTACAAATACCTGGACAGCGCCCTATTCGGCGTTCCCATACCAGTCGGGGCGATGTTCGTTTCTCTCCTTTTTGATTTTCATACCGCAATAATATTTTCATTCATTGTCAGCCTGCTCACAGGCCTATGGCTTCATGACGCCTCATATACTATCTACGCATTTGTCGGAAGCATTACGGCGGCCTTCGGCGTTATACGGTGCAAGAAAAGGTCCGCGCTCCTGAAAGGAGGCGGATACGTTATTGCGGCAAACATTATGACCGTCATAATAATACTCCTTTTTAAGGGCGAGCTTTTCACCGTTAAAGCGCCGCCTTCAATGCTGTTCGCCGCGCTCGGAGGCATAAGCGTTACCGCTATTGTTTCGATCCTGCTCCCCGTCATCGAGTATCTGTTTAAGGTAACCACCGATATAAGCCTGCTCGAACTTCTTGATCTCAACCAGCCGATAATGAAAAGCCTCATGATCAGCGCGCCCGGGACATATCATCACAGCGTCATCGTCGGTAATCTGGTGGAATCCGCTGCGGAAGCGGTCGGCGTAAACCCCTTGCTTGCAAGGGTGAGCGCGTATTACCACGACATAGGCAAAGTAAAGATGCCCGATTATTTTGTGGAGAATCAGAGCGGTTCGATCAGCAGGCATGAGAAATTGACGCCCCATATGAGCAGTATGATAATCACGAACCACGTTAAGGAAGGAGTCGAACTTGCCAGGCAGCACAAGCTTCCCGAACCTATCATCGACATAATTGAGCAGCACCACGGCACTATGGTAATCAGCTATTTCTACCAGAAAGCAAAGCAGAAGGGAGATATTGCCCTGCCTACGGAGGAAGATTACAAATACCACGGCCCGAAACCGCAGACACGCGTTGCCGCATTGGTAATGATGGCCGACGCGGTGGAAGCAGCGTCAAAGGTCCTCACAGACCCTACCCCTGCGAGAATATCATCGCTGGTGGACAGGATCATAAACCATATATTCCTCGAAGGCCAACTTGATGAATGCGAGCTTACTCTGAAAGATATACATGAGATAAAAAGGCGTTTCACGTTTATCCTTACCGGCATATTCCATAAAAGGATAGATTATCCCGGGTTTGATTTTACAGATGAAAGTCTACATAAAGAACCAACAAAAACTTATAAGGATAAACCAGCAGAGGATAGTATACCTTCTCCGGAAGGCCCTTCGACTGCTCGGTCTCCGCGAGGCTGAACTCAGCATACTCCTTGTCAATGACAGGAGGATGAGTAGGCTGAACCTTCAATATCGTGGGCTGGATAAGACCACGGACGTCCTGTCATTTCCCCAGCTGAGCATTGAAGAACTCGGGAGCAAATGCCCGGAAAACAATTGCAAATCTTCCGTGCTTCGAACTTTAAAACTTCAGGCTTCAGACTATAGCTTGCCCCTCGGTGACATTGTCATCAATCTTCATAGGGCACAAAGACAGGCAGAGGAGAATGGGGTCTCCTTTAATGAAGAATTGAAAAGGCTCCTGATACACGGACTTCTCCATCTCATCGGACATGATCATGAAAAAAACCGGTATGCAGAAAGAAAGATGCGGGGCAAAGCAGAAGAACTTTACAAAGCTTTAGGGCTATAGTTTTTTGCGGCATAGCACAAAATGGAGATCCCAACGAATTCGGCCCCTTGTTCCGGTCAATCGTCCGCCCATTCCGTTTTATTCCGTCCGCCTTTGTTTGTAACACCTGCAAGCAACGGAAATGACGGAAGCCAAAAAATGATGATTTGCAGAAGAATTATTTAACGACACCCATGAGCAACCGGGCCACAGACATCTGCTCAAAACCAACCAGCTTTATTTCCGGTCTGCCTCGATGGGCTTGTTACCGTTTTATATTTTGTTATATTTCGGTTTTAAAACTTTTCGAAGATCTTGCTCAAGCGCCTTACGTTCTTGTTCATCCGAAATCGGTACGAAATTCCAGCTCGTAAATATTTTGTCAGAGTCTTTTCGCGTATGCTCGGCCACACGCAAAAAGCAATTCCAGCCCTGCCCTACATAAACCAGTTCGCTATTAAGGAACAAAAAGTACACGCCGGAGCAAGCACCAGAAACATGATGACTCGTTCTTTCAAGTTCTTCAAGATTTGGTTTCATACAGCTTACTGAGTTAGCCTCAACTCTTTTTCCTGTAAATATAAGACCCAGTGAATTCTTTGGCAACAAAATTGCCAGTGAAGTCTATCTCGTCGTATGGAGTTTTTGTCCCTTTTTGATTAATTAATTCGTATCCTTCGGCTAATGCATGTTCTATGAGAGCTTTTTCAATTATGCTTATACATTTATTTGAACTCTGCCCCGGCTTGCATATATATTCGCCGATGACAAGAACCTTTGTGCCATTTTGTGAGTTTTCAATTGCCTTCATCAAGTTTGTTGTATTAAATTGTGAACGTATGCGATATGCAAGGTCTCCAGCTTTGCCAATGTAAAGCGGGGTCAGATTTTCACCATATAGCCGACAGAACATATAAATTCCTGGTACCCCTTCAAATTTAGACAAGTCCCTTATGTTGTAAATTAGATTCTTCTTTGATCCGTCTTCGAGCGAAAGCGGTTTATGCCAAAACACAGAAAGGCTCATTGTTTTGCGCTCCTTTTAAGATTAATATTATTCATTTTTGTCGCGGTAACATCAAGTTAAGCAGGTGCCACCGCTTGAACGGCTGGGTGGAATTAGCCATCCTTGCCCAGTAAAGGGGGTCCACTCACCGTTTCCTTATTTTGACTCATTAGTTGCAGCTTTGATATGAACACGTAGTTGTTCGAGAAGAAATTCAACATTAAGGTTGCTATCTAACTCTCTCCACTCGTCAATGAAGCTTCTTTCTGTTGCGATGGTAATCAGCCCCGCCCCTCTAATGAGCTCATAAAATGCGTTTGTATCTTCAGGTAGAACAGCTTTACATGTATGAAAATAGTCTAAATCGATATCTATGATATAAGGAACATTAAAAAAATTGTCTGTAAAGAAAGAAGGGTACATTTCCTTCATTATAGACAGCTTTTTCATCAAAAGCGCTGATTCAATGGCTTGATTATAATGAGGGATCGTACAGTCATCATTATGAGATTGACGGGGACAACCTATATAACACAAATTCTCTACTAAACATGGCGACATAATTTTTGCCGCATAATTACAATGCAACCCTATAATTCATGCCACTTCATGCGACAATTGTTATGACGGTATGTTTAAATAGATTTCAGCGTCGGGGTATGTGAATGGCCTTTGAGGGCGCTCAGGGCGAGGGAGCATGCCAATGACGTTATCTCTGTATGGCTGCCTCTTCATAGGATGAAGGCTCATCGAACGCTGCATCATAGCTTATAATAAATGCCTTTGAAATAATGCCTGCTTTAATTGCGGCATCAATATGTTCGTCGTTTCTCAGACAAGCTACCGCCTTCTTGACCGAATTAATGTCAGAAAATTTAATGTCAGAGATTAGTTTTTGCGCTAAATCATCATTACACTGGAAGCTATTGGTGTCAAATGTTGCTGCTGAAAAAGCATTATGAGTATCAGTATGGTGGTCTAAGCTGAGTAGTATGGGTGGTGCATCTCGTTCCTGACGATACAATGCCCAACTCGTCAGAACCATCTGATGCTTAGGGAAAATATCAATCTTCTTGTTATTGATAGTAATCTCTTGTCTCATCTTTATTCAAAACCAACGACGAGTTGAGCCGCCATTGGCGGCTCGAACGACTCGTTATAACCTACTGCGGTAATTGCTTCTGAATGTTATCGACTAGAGTTTGAGCCTGCTTCGTTAGTTGTTTGAAAAAGGGTTCCATTTTCGCTTTTTGTTCGAAGCACCGGCAATATGCTTTAAAACCCTCATCTTCGTATCTATGCGTGTCGTCGATAGCTTTCTGATCTTTAAGTTTCGATGCTCGATAAGTGGCGAATGCAGCATCCGATTTCTTCTTGAATTTATCCCACACGTCTTTGCATTCCGCGATTTGATTAATGTTGCTTTGCACCTCGGCAGATACCATAAATACACGATCGTCATTTGAGAAAAAGACAAAAAGATGTTTTGGTAAGAATAGCCCGATATCCTGTGCCCATAATCCAAGGAATGTATAGGCAAACGATTTATTATTGGTAGTCCGTACCGGTACATCTGCAAAATGGGTAACAGCTACATCCCAATTAAAAACCAAGCTATAAAATTCTTCAGCTTTTGCAAGCTTGCCCAATTCTGTGGGCAGTTTTTTGTGCTGTTGCAAATAACTATTCAGCAAATCCGTGGTTGTCACGAATAATAGCTCGTGCTTGGAATCGAACCGCAATCCATCGACTTGGCCAAAACCGCCATCCTGGTAAAGGGTTTCTAAATTAATCTTTCCTCGTTTTGGAAAATGTGCGACATCAACGGGGCCTATTATCAACTGAAGTTGCTTCTCTAATTTTGAGAGGGCTTTTTCATCTGAATTAGCCTCTGGGGCGCTCGCTGTGGAAAATTGATGGATAAATCCATCACGTGTATCGAGATATTCATCTCGCGACGACGCGGCCTCGGACTGTCCGGTAATGCATAGCAACAATGAAATAATCGATATGAAGACTTTTATCATGGATCATGTCCCTCTTCGGTATAACCAGCCATTAGCTAGTTTATCGAGAATACTCTTTTTGTAATGTTATCTGTCCAGTTGCTGCGACTAATATCCGAAATCTCATATTAGTCATCCGGATAATATCGGATTTGTAATGTTAGTCGTACAAAATCTGACTTTCTCATATAGTTTAATTCCGATAATAACTTACACTATTTTAAATTTTATGAAAATAACATATTTCAGAAGAGGAAGTTAGTCGCGGGACACGTTTCGGATTAAAGTCGAGATTTCCTCCTCAAGGGGTGGCAACTTTGCTCCGGAACGGGCGGTCGGAACAAACGGAACAGCTGGCCGGAATGAATCAGAATCAAAGGCCGAAATGGTCCGGGAAATGAACAAATCCCAAATTTTACAGCATCGCTATTCGTTTGTCTTTGTACGGCTGGGGCCATTGGTGGGTATCAATCAGCCATATAAGATGCTCAAGCAGGTTCGGCTGGTTGGTAATGTTCGGCTCCTCATCGAAAAGAACGCCCACGAGATACATATCTTTAAACTTTTTCTGCCAGTCGACTTTGCCTGATATTGTGTCCTCCCGCGTTTTTCCGGCCCTACCGACAAATGAGACATTGATACTCACCATCCTGCCTCTTCCTATAGACCGGGATGAATATAGCCCTATCCCTGAAAATGATATATTAGCTATGGTTGCTTCAACAACTTTTTTCTCTTTGAGAACCGTAACAGTTGCGCTGCCGAAAAACTGATACCTGTTCCATTTTCGGGCATCTTCAAAGCTTTTCTTTTTCATATTTTCTCATTCCTTTCCGATATCTTTTCTAAAACGTATGCCTTCAAAATGGATTTTCTCTATATTCCGGTAGGCGACATCCCTTGCAGCCGATAAAGTACTGCCTTTGCCGACTACATGCAGGACCCTGCGCCGTCGGGTACCAGCCCCTTTTACACTGACCTGCCCCCCGTTATTGTACCACACTCAGAGTGGCACTTAGAAGGTAAATGGCTTACAAAGAATGAGACTTATTTGAAAAATGATATAATATGCAAGTTTTGAATTCTTAGGGAAAGGAAACCAAAAAAATGCGCGTATTAATGGTTGGGCAAGGTGGGCGTGAACATGCCCTGTGTGTAAAGATAGCCAAGTCTCCTTTGTGTGAAGAACTCTTCTGCGCTCCCGGAAATGCTGGTATAAATGAAGTTGCTAAATGTATTCCTGTATCCTCTGAAAATACAGTAGGGCTGGTTGATTTTTGCAAACAGGCCACGATTGATTTTGTAGTTATTGGACCGGAAAATCCATTAGTTGCAGGACTTGCTGACGTCCTTGAGAGCAATGGCATTCCGGTTTTTGGACCATCTAAAATGGCAGCGCAGCTCGAAGGCTCAAAGAGTTTTACAAAGGAGTTCTGTGTCGCATACAATATTCCAACAGCTGCTTTTGCCAGGTTTACAGGTGCCGCTGGTGCAAAATCTTACATTAGATCGCAGGGAACCCCGATTGTCATTAAAGCCAATGGTTTGGCCGCAGGAAAAGGCGTAACCGTAGCTCAGAATTTTGAAGAGGCTTCAGCAGCCGTAGATGCCGCACTGATCGGTAATAAGTTTGGGGAGGCGGGTCGGGAAATTGTAATTGAAGAATGTCTTACCGGAAAAGAATTTTCGTTTTTCGCTTTTGTAGACGGCTCAAGCGTTATGCCACTTGCAACCGCCCAGGATTATAAACGTGTTGGTGACGGGGATTTGGGACCGAATACCGGTGGGATGGGGGCTTTGTCCCCTGCCTTAGGACTACCGGAAGGTATAGAGCAAGAGATGATGAAGACTGTAATCCTGCCTACTGTGGAAGGAATGAAAAAAATTGGCAGCCCTTTTAAAGGAATTTTGTATGCAGGAATGATGCTTACCGAGGCCGGGCCCAAGCTGATTGAGTATAATGTGCGGTTTGGTGACCCGGAATGTCAGGCGCTTTTGATTCGCATGGATAACGATTTATTACCGATTCTGATTGCTACTCATGAGGGCAAACTAGCAGACTTCGAACTTTCATGGGATCAAGATTTTTCTATATGTGTTGTGTTGGCTGCCGAAGGATATCCTGAAGCGCCCAAGAAAGGAAGTATTATATCTGGCCTTGCGGAAGCGGCTTCCAGTGACCCTGATGTGCAAATTTTACATGCTGCTACCAAATTTGACGGCGACAATATAGTCGCTGATGGCGGTCGAGTATTAAATATTGTGGCACATGCCCCAACTATTGACCAGGCCCGCGCCAAAGCTTACGCAGTTGTCAAAAGAATACATTGGCCGGAAGGGTTTTGTCGACGCGATATCGGAGCTAGTGTACTGTCCCACTAAAAGCTGGACAATGATTAGTTGTCATGGTAAGCTATATGGCATGTGGGAAAAAGCAGAAGTTCTGGAGATGACAAAAGAGCAGCGCAGGACATTGGAAGCTTGGAAACGGGCTAAGACCAGCCCTCAGCGAGCAGTACTGCGAGCGAGTATTTGTCTTTTGGCGGCGGATGGCTTGTCGAACAACGCTATCGCGGCCCAACTGTCCACCTCCCGCCCGACAGTAATCCAATGGCGCAAACGTTTCGAAGAGCATGGACCGATGGGATTGGCCGAGGACGCACCCCATGGCCCGAGTCCACAGGCTCTTCCGCCGGACCGGGTGAAGGCCATTGTCGAAGCGACTCTCCACACGACACCTCGCGATGCCACGCAGTGGTCGGTGCGTTCGATGGCAAGGGCTCAGGGAGTCGGCAAGTCCACGGTGCAACGTATATGGGACGCGCACGGTCTTCAGCCTCATCGCGTTGAGACATTCAAGTTATCCAAGGACAAGCGGTTTGTTGAAAAACTGACGGACGTGGTGGGAGTGTACTTGAATCCGCCGGACAAGGCGGTGGTGCTGTGTGTTGACGAGAAGAGCCAAGTTCAAGCGTTGGATCGGACACAACCCGGCTTGCCGATGAAGAAAGGGCGCTGCCGAACCATGACCCATGACTATAAGCGCAATGGCACTACGTGTCTGTTCGCGGCGTTGAATGTGCTGGAGGGAAAAGTTATTGGCTCCTGTTATCCGAGGCATCGCAACATCGAATTTCGGAAATTCCTGCGACAGATCGACGCCACCGTACCCTCGGAATTGGGCGTCCATATGATTCTGGATAATTATGGTACGCACAACCATCCCAAGGTTAAAGCATGGCTGAAAAAACATCCCCGATTTCACCTTCATTTCACGCCGACCAGTTCCTCATGGTTGAATCTGGTGGAGAGATGGTTCGGAGAGATCACACGGAAACGCATTCGCTGTGGAGTTTTTCGCAGTGTTTCGGAACTTGTTGCGGCAATAGAAGACTTCATCCAGATCAACAACGAGAGTCCCAAGCCGTTTGTCTGGACGAAAAAGGTCGATGCCATCTTGGAAAAGGTCGTTCATTGTAAAGCCGTTAGTGGGACACTACACTAGTTGAAAGCGTGCGTAAAAGGCAAATTATGTTTACATTAACGGATGGTATGCCCGAAAGTCCGAAAAGTGCCGTCAGATGACAGAGCATTCCCCAGACACGCTCCTTTTTTTCGATGGGATTATTGACAATGGAATCTTCAGTGATCTGATTCAGCTCTTGCATAACGGATGTATTGTATCAAAACAGAAGTTAAAAAGATAACGTACCTCGTATTGCTTTTCAGGAATTAATGCATGTTAAAAATCAAATCTTTCCCACTACTGCAAGGTAAATTGCAAATTCGTTTTTACCGTCAACATCCAAAAGCTTGTCCATCAACTCCTGGTGATAAGCGGCAACAGCGCATGTCCCCCCGCCAATTGCTGCACTGGCTAAATACAGATTCTGGCACACATGTCCAGCATCGAGCGCAATAACCTTATGGGCCGCAATATGGTACCGCCATTCCATTCGATAAGGTATGGTCGTCCATATAAATATTGCAGGGGCTTTGCCGATAAAAGATTGATAAAACGTCGCCGTTACGATGTCCTCTGATAAGTTTTCATTTATTGATACGACGAGAAGCTGATGTTCAATCGGCAGATAACGGTAAATCCCCATCGCTGCTCCTGTAACATTCAAAAGACATATATAAGTCTCAAGCGCATGGCGACAACCGGCTGAAGGTACGGTCCGAAAAGCTGTGGCTTCATCTTCCCGCTTTCTTATGCCCTGAGTCGCCCAAAGCAAGAATGATAATTCTTCCAGGGACAACGGCTCTTCCTTAAAATGTCTATGACTTTCTCTATTTTGTATTGCGGAAATAAGATCTATATTAGCAATGCTATGCAAGTTATCTTTTGTCACCAGTTCAATCCGGTTACCTTTCACGTCATAAGGCTTTTCAATCGGAGGAGGTGATAGCCCTTTTCTTTGATCTGTCTGACTGAAATCAATCGTCTGACGTACTGTGTCTTTTAAAAAAGAACGGTATTGCTCCAATAAATTATCCATAACACTTCTCCTCTTTCTTGACGTTCGGTGAAGCCATGCTGTGCCGGAGTTGCACAAACGTCTTTGCCCGAAAGGACAGGGAGCTTACCCAACAGCAACCTCGACTTGTGTAACAAATATCTCGCCATGAAGCCGCTGTTTTATCTCTTCAGGAGAGGCGGCTTCAAAAAATAATTCTAATGCCTCCTTGAGGTTATCACGTGCTTGCTCGATGGTATCCCCCTGGCTTGCTATATAGAGCTCTGGACATAGAGAAACATATCCATCATTTTCTTTTTCTATGATTGCCGTCAGTTTTTGTGTCATATCGCCTCTTTTTGCTTCTATTATACCTTTAAGTCCTAAGTTACTGAAGTTGTAAATATTCGCGGGACCGGATTATTCCGGAGAAAGAATCTTAAAACCTTCGGTAGATGCGGCATCATTCAGTTTATCATCAAATGATGAAAATAACAGCGAAACATTGTCCTGATTTGCCTTCAGCAGCGTTGCAGCAGAGAGATGAACAGCATCGAAACCTCGCAAACCATATAGGTTCACCAGCCGCCCGGCCTCCAGTTCATCAAAGTCTAATGCCGCGAACCGTACCCATTCACTGGAAAACTTAGCGATCAGGGAATCGTATTGCTTTTCAGTTAAATCACCTTGTCTGAAGCGTCTACCTATTGCCGACATCGTTTCAGGATACGCTATGCGGCAGGTGGCAACTATTTCAGCTTCTTGAACCCATTTCTTAACTAAAGCCGTGTGGGCTTCCTGAACGTATAACTTCACAAAACTACTAGTATCAAAATACACAATCATCGACGTTCCTCAAGAACAGTTTTAGAAAGAGACTTGCCTTTAATTTTGATATTATCGAGCCCCTCGGGCTTTCCTCCTGACCACTTAGCCCTGCCTGAATCAATAAGTGACTTCAGAGCTTTCCTCTCTCTGGATATTGGGACAAACAAGGCAACTTCCTTGCCGTGTTCAGTTATGACGACTTCTTCGCCTTGGCGCACTCTATCAACATAACTGCTGAGTTTCGTCTTCAATTCTTTTATTCCCACAGAAATCATATTAACCTCCTTAGTACATATTATGGTTACAATATACAATAAAACTGGTTACATTAGCAATAGGAATGGCTACTTATCAACACGCTAAACTACCGGCTTGCTCTTATTGCCGGTCAGGTTTGACGCAGGTATTCGACATTCTTTTTCATTGCTTATTTGCTATTTCAGATTTGTTGCTGAAAAGGGAATTCTGGAGTTCCTGTATTGAATATTGCTGTTTCGCAGCAAAGTGAAAAACAGGGATATCAGCAGCCGCAAGAACTTTGTCTATGAATTGGTCGCGGTATTGTCTTTTGGATTGATTATGGCTCTTGCGTCTAATTCTATTACAAATTTCACGCCGAGAGACGTGGAGTCACATGCAACAAAATCAAGGTGCTTGCTTTGAATCCGATTGAACGCTTTCTGCCATGTGCTCTTATTATTTCCTTTTTTTACTTTGACCACATCGGCAAGACGAACTTTACCCATAATTCGCACTTTTCCGTCAACGGCTTGCTCAAGCACACCGAAAAATGACCGCTCCGCTGGCGTAAAAAGTGTCTGCTCTTTTTCGTATGGATAATCTTCTGTATCGCCGCTTTTTCCTCTGAGAAATGTCTTTAATACTGTTGCGGCAATTCCAGGTAGTGTCAACTATTTTGTGTAAATTTGATAAAGGGGCAAATTGGGTCGCACCTTTCCTATTGGATTTGATCTCCAACTCAACTCCATCTTTAACGATATAAAAGCAAGAAGCCTATAACAGGCATCCTCTCCGGCTACTATCTCCATAGTCTTCGTTCTTCTCTTGAATTCCTTGTTCAGGCGCTCAATAATGTTCGACGTCCGTAATGATATCCATTCTTCTTCCGGGAACTTGAAGAATGTCAAACAGGCGTCTATTGACTGGCCTAATGATTTCACGGCTGAGGGGAGTTCTTTGCTCCACTTCGTGTAAAAGCTCCTGTAGAATTCATCTGCCTTTCCTTTTGAAGAGGCATAGAATATAGACCTCAGATCATCTGCTACTTCCTTTTTCAATTTATGAGGTACCTTCGCCAGTACATTACGGGCCACATGCACCTGGCACCTCTGCACTTTTGCATTGGGAAACTCTTCTTCAAATACTTTCTCCAGCCCAGAAAGCCCATCCATGATTCCCAGCCTCACCGATGACCCGTCGAGCCCTCTGCTTTTTAAATCCTTAAAAAACTCCCTCCAGTTCGTAGCCGATTCCTTGTCGCCGCTCTGCAGACCGAGCACTAATTTCGTTCCATCCCCTGTTACCCCTATTGCTGCAAGTACGGGGACATTCTCCACACTATACTTCAATCTCATCTTGAAGATCACGCCGTCTACAAAGATGTATTTTATTGGCTCCTGGGATAAATCACGGTTGCGCCAATTCTCTACCCCTGCCGTCAATTCCTTGCTCGCCTTGCTCACTTCTTCATGAGATATCTCACGCCCTATAAGTCTCTTGCTTAACATCGAGAGCGTCCGCGTGCTTATCCCCGTCAGATACATCATCGACAAATCCTCCGCGATCCTGGTTTCATATCGCTTCCCACGAGGCAATACCTGTGTCTGATATTCGCCCTTCCGATCTCTAGGTACCTTTACTGCTACTTCTCCAATCCCCTTAATACAGAAGTCCCGGGGATAGCTCCCGTTGCGATGGTTGGCCTCCCCCTTGCCACGCTCATATCTTCCACGCCCTAAAACATGCGTCAGTTCTGCCTTCATCAGGTTCGTCAAATAGTTGCCTACGTCCTTTTGCACATTCAGCGTGGCCATCTCAAATATCCTCGACGGATTCTCCTGCAATTCTTTGATTAAATTTACGACTTCTGGTACGCTAATCTTAATTTCCATGGGTGCTCCTCCTTTTGATTTTTGTTATTGGTCTAACAAAATATTTTATAGGAGGTGCGCCCTTATTTTTCCCCTCGTTTGAATTTCACACAGTCAAGTTTACACTGTCCAATTCCAAAGACGATCAGAATGGCAACCAATGGCCACAGACTTTGAATCATGGTTTTCTCCTTTATTTAGGTGTCGAACATGCGGCTCACCTGGAGCCAGCTTTTTCGGCGATCAGGTGCAGCCGATTGATACTCATTAAGGCCCCCCTGAACCATACCCGAATCAGGTATGATTCAGGAACCGAAATCATTTACCAAAAGGAGGCCTCAAATGAGATTTTACATCAAGCAGCACAAATTTTACTGCGGTATCGATCTTCACGCAAGGACTATGTACCTTTGCATCCTCAACCAGGAAGGAAAGATCGTCCTGCATAGGGACATCAAGACAGACCCCGACATCTTTCTCAAGACGATCGCGCCATATCGTGAGGACATCGTAGTTGCCGTTGAGTGCATCTTCACCTGGTACTGGCTCGCCGATCTCTGCTGTAAAGAGAATATTTCCTTCGTCCTTGGCCATGCTCTCTATATGAAAGCCATCCATGGCGGCAAAGCCAAGAACGACAAAATAGACGCATATAAGATAGCAGCCCTGCTTCGGGGCGGCATGATGCCCATGGCCTATGTTTATCCTTCCGATATGCGCTCCACCAGAGATCTGCTCAGGCGGCGCACTCACCTCGCAAGAAAAAGGGCTGAACTCATTGCCCATATCCAAAACACCAATCACCAGTATAACTTCGCCGATATGGGAAGGATCGCAAGGAAATGCGACAGAATCAAAGTAGGCGTTGCCGACCGCTTCACCGATCCCAGCGTACAAAAAAGCATAGAGCTCGATATCACCCTTATCGAGCATTACGATAAACTCCTAAACCATCTCGAACATGAACTCTCTCTTATTGCGAAAGTGCATGATGCCGATTCCTATTTCCGCCTCCGCTCTATTCCAGGCGTCGGAAGGATCCTCGGCCTCACCATCCTCTATGAGATACATGATATCAACCGCTTCCCTCGCGTACAGGATTTTGTCTCATACTGCAGACTGGTGAAATCCGCCAAGGAGTCGGCTGGGAAAATAATCGGGGCATCCGGCAAGAAGATCGGCAATGCCCATCTGAAATGGGCCTTTTCCGAAGTTGCTGTGCTTTTCCTCAGGAGAAACCCAGAAGCCGTAAAATACCGCGCAAAGCTGGAGCGAAAGCACGGCAAGGCAAAGTCTCTGACCATCCTTGCTCATAAGCTTGCAAGGGCTGTCTATAATATCCTCAAGAAAAAGGAGGTGTTTAATCCTAAAGTATTCTTTGCGAAATAAAGCTGGGACCGGGTGAGCCTGTTCGTCTAACTGGCGCCATTAGGGTGAAGTCCGATAGATGCTCGTAAACATCATATGTTTGCAGCTTCGACTGCCCTTCGATCATCCTGGAATATTATGCCCGGCGCAAATACGCTTTGATTAGGACATCCGGTCCCTCATAACATATAAAGATTGTTAAGGTTCTGTCCCTTACCCGAGCCTGATACTAACTGGATGAGGCCACTGACCTGAACCAGACCTTTGAATAGGACGGTACAAGGGTACTAAATTGTTTCTAGGTCGTGGAGAACAAGGGCGATTGCTCTCTCCACTGTCGCCGGGGATAGAGATTGTGAAAACAGTTCTCTTTCTCATGGCTATTGAACCTCGATAAGTGTTTGGTGCAGACATTGATCTAACGCCGCATTTGAAACCAAGTCAGAGCTGGCGATGGTCTTTTAAAAAAAAGAAATAGAATTTTATTTTATTTCCGATCAGGATCGTTTTTTCTCTTGACAGGGCAGGGCCTTATAAGTGTTAAATGGTCTGTTCCATCTTCTCTTTGGGTCTCTCGTCTACGTACGCATGGTAATTCTGTGAATCGGGACCCCAGTCGAAGAAAACCCCGACATCCTTATTCCTCATGGCAGTCGCATGCTCGTCACTCAAGGACAAGTTTATGATCGAAAGGAGAAGCGGAGATCGTCTGCTTACCAAGGAAGCATAAACCTCGATAGTATAGCCGCCCGAAAGAAAATCGTAAGTAGTTCCATCTTTCGGTGTTAAGAAATGATGGTTACAGACTAGGCCGTCAATCCCGACAGTAATTCCCGAGCCACGGGCAAGAAACGTGTCTCCGTAAACCCACAGGTTGAACGTCTGCAAGGTCTCTCCTCGCTTTACTTTGACAAACATGCTCTCCACTATCTGATTCCTTCTTGACGTACTATAGAGAAGGGTTCGCAAAAAGACCTTCGACATTCCTTCGGGGTCTCGCCCGAAGAAGATCATCGTGGGTTGCGTCATCTTTATTGTGCCCTTTCTGAGAAGAGTAAGCCACGCAGTAAGCCCTGCGACAAACAGAGAGAATATGGCGATTACAATTGCAGCAATCTGGAGAACCATTATTTTATGCCTCTAATCTCTTTCCATTTAACATTTACTTTTACGCATATTATATATTTGCTTAAAAGATTATAATTTCCCAAGTTGATTGTCAATAAAATTTACCGGAAAACCGCTGATAGGTGACTAATAATTCTATATGCGGATCTGTTATTGATGGATGCAAAAGTAATGTCCTATCCCTGTTGCGAATTTGTCATTCTGGCTTGTCCAGAATCTTTCTTCCGGAAGGACTCCCGACAAGCGGGAGTGACAGACAGGGAGACGTTATGAGAACATTTACTTATATAGGAGTCTATAGTTTTCAGACAGGCTCTGTGTCTCTATATTTACTATTAACATACATTATTCATAATTCATAAGATTGCCGACAGATGCAGTATTTAAGCGGTTTTAAATGCTTTCGAAGAAAGAATTTACCTCGGAGGCCCGATTTGTACCGGGCCGAGAATGAGCGCAAATACTGTATTTGTCGATAGTAGCAAATTTTATGAATTAATCGGGTTAATTAATACGGAGGAGATATGGGCAGCAAAAGCTTGAGGGCAGCACCTTTGTGGGCGGCAAGATATCAAATTGGACCTGCGGTTTTAATGTTACGCGCAACAACATCGAGAAAACACAAATTCTGCATCCTCAAGGTTTTGATGCCCATATCTCCGACGTCCTGAGCCACTTTCGTAAAGACTAAAAAACGCGTATGTGTGACGGGTCTGACTAAAAGATTATAGTCCGGCTTCTTCCAGAACCATAGGGACCTTCTTCTCCCAGCCGATAGCCATGATGTGGACACCCTGGCAGAGGTCTTTCATGCCCTTAATAAGTTGCGCGGCTATCTTGACGCTGGTTTTTGTCTTGTCCTTTGTCTCTTCCATCTCTTTAATGAAAGGATCGGGAACGGACACGCCGGCCACATTTTTATTCATGAACTTGGCCATACCGGCTGATTTGAGAAGGATGATCCCGCCCATTACCGGGACCTTAAAACCTTCTACCCGTTTCATAAATTTTTCGAAGAGGTCTAAATCGAATATGCCCTGGGTCTGAAAGAATCTTGCGCCGGCTTCGATCTTCTTCTCCATCTTAATAATCTGCATCTCCAATGCGGCTTCATTATCGGCCCCGGGGTTTACCACCGCTCCGGGAAATAATTGCGTAGCGCCCTTAAGCTGGTTACCCATCATGTCAAAACCTTCATTGAGTTTACTTATCACCCTTAACAGGCCGACGGAATCCAGATCGAAAACAGGCATCGCCTCAGGGTGATCGCCGAGTGACGGATGGTCTCCGGTTAGGGCCAGCACATTTCTGATACCCAGGACCCAGGCGCTTAACAGATCGGATTGGAGCGCCAGCCGGTTTCTGTCCCTGCATGTCATTTGGAAGATAGGATCGATACCGTGGTCCGTAAGGAGGTGGCTAACCGCCATCGAACCCAATCGCATAACAGAGCTCTGCAGGTCGGTGACATTGATCGCATCCACTTTCCCTTTAAGGAGTTCCGCGTCTTCCAGTAATACGTCTGTATCTGTTCCTTTAGCCGGACCTATCTCAGCCGTGATAAGGAACTTGCCGGAATCTAAAGCCTCCCTCAATCCCATCTCATTTTGATCCTTTTGCAGGCCCCTTCTTCAGCCTCAAATCTTCTCTCACCATCCTCCGGGGGCTTACAGGTCTTGTCTTCGGCTTGGTCATCCCGCTCAGGACATCAGCCATTTTTGTTTTCCCGAGTTGCGCGTATATGAGCTGCCACGCGCATGGGTTGTCCTTCGAAACCTCGCACATGCCGGCCTTTGCCCCGCCGCAAGGACCGTTGATCAACTTTTTAGCACAACGCGCCACAGGGCATATTCCGCCTGTTTTATGGAGTATGCAGTCTCCGCACGCCGCACAAACCTCAACCCATGTACCCTGTCCGCCTGAAAGTCCGAGGAAAGTAGTATTCATCGCAGGCAAAACAGTGACCCCTTTCAGTCTCTCGGCGATACCCTGCACACCGGCCCCGCAAGCCATAGACAGGACTGCATCGTACTGAGAAGCCTCTTCTTTTATCTGATCGATGAATTCCGGATCGCACTGCCGTAATATCGTCTTTTCTCCTGCAACAATCTCTTTGCCTTCCAGTTTCTTTGCCATCCTGATAGAAGAAGCCAGCAGTTCAACCTGCCGCTCACCACCGCTCATGCAGACGGTGACACAGGTGCCGCAGCCGAGGACCATAACTTTCTTGCAGTCCTTCAGCATCTCCTTTATCTCGTCGAAAGGTTTGAGTTCAGCGACAATCATGGCACTACCTTCTTTCCCGTACGTAAGGGATTTACACCCATGGCATCAAGCCTCTCCCGGAAATGCTCGAAATCCTCATCTCCAGAAATGATGGCCAGTCTATCTTCTCCCAGGCCTATTTCATTTAAAATCTTTTTGGCCCTTTTTATATGTTCCTCCATCCATCGAGCGCCATCCCTGAAACGGCATGCGTCAATGGTGCACATGTGTACAGCAACACCTTCAACGCCAAGTTCAAAAGGATAAAGTATCTCCGATTCTTTCAGATTGCCGGTGCAGTATCTTCCGAGCCAGTATATATCGTCCCTCTCAACAGGGGGGCTCAAAGGAGAATCATATCTGCAATAGAAACCGATTACGAGGATTTCCGGCTCCTCTTCTCTTGCGGAATCCACAAGCTGATCCAATTCCGTATGCAGGTCTTCTTTTCCTATTCTTTCAATATCTATCGCAGCTGCCGGGCATTCAGATGCGCAGATTCCGCAGGACTGACATTGACTGATATCTATTTCCGCTATCTCCCTTCCCGGGACCGGCACGCCGAAGGGACATATACGGACACAATTGAGACATGCCGCACAGGTCTCTGTAACCGATGCCCCTGCGCCGCAGTTCAGGCATCGCATGGCTTCCCTGCATGCCTGCTCCTGGGTATAGCCCAAATCCACTTCTGCAAAATTATCGATGCGTTCTTCAAACGGCAAAGTCGGCATCTTCTGTCTCTCAGATTTATTTAACAAATTAACCACATTCTCATCTAAGGCCCGCAAAGGCTCAGCGACATGATGTCCTTTATCCGGTTCATTGCGAAAATAACGGTGTATTGCTTCAGCAGCTCTTCTTCCAGCTGCCATTGCTTCGATGACACTCATGGGACCCGTCACGACATCGCCCGCGGCAAAAACGCCCTTTATGTTGGTAATGCCCGTCTCGTCCTGAACGATCACGGTACCCTTCCGGTTTATAGTTAAGCCATTGTGAGTAAGGGCTTCCGCGTCAGGGATATACCCGATCGCAGATATTACTGTATCAACTTTCAATTCAAACTCGCTGTTTTCTATCGGCTCCGGCCTTCTTCTTCCCGAAGCATCTGGCGCTCCGAGCTCCATCTTCACAAGCTTTACACTCCGGACCTTACCTTCACCTACGAACCCGACCGGAGAAGTCAGGTACAGCATCTTGACCCCTTCCTTTTCAGCCTCCTCCACCTCTTCTTTGCCGGCAGGTATCTCATCCAGTGTCCGGCGATAAATAATGGTAACGTCCGGACATCCAAGGCGGACGGAGGTCCGCGCCGCGTCGATAGCGGTATGCCCTCCCCCGATAACCAATACCCTTTGTCCCAAATCCGGAACCTGTCCCCTGCATACCGATTTAAGAAATTCAAAACCGGAGATTATTCCGGACAGATCGTTCCCGTCGCACTTCGGCAATATGCTCTTCTGGCTGCCTACAGCCAAAAAAACCGCATGATAATCTTTAAGAAGTCCTTCGAGGGTAAAATCTTTGCCGAGAGAAAGGCCGGTCTCCGCTTCAATACCCAAGGATAAGATATTATCTATTTCTTGTTTTACGAGCTCTTTCGGGAGTCTATATTCCGGAATTCCTTCGCTCAATAATCCGCCGAGCACATTCCGCGCTTCATATATAGTGACTTTGTAACCGAGCAATGCGAGGTCGTGGGCCGCTATAAGACCGGCCGGTCCGCCCCCGATTACGGCTATCTTTTCGGCGTATGAATTTCGGGGTTTTTCCAGGAGGTCCAGTTTTTTTGTCTGATCAACCGCAAAGCGTTTCAAAGCCCTTATCGAAACAGGCTTGTCCACCTGTGCGCGCCTGCAGGCCTTTTCACATAGCCGGGTGCAGATCCTTCCGCAAACAGATGGTAACGGGTTTACCTGGCGGATAATATGAATTGCTTTTTCTACATTATTTTGGGCAATAGCGGAAACATAACCGCGGACATCGGTTTTTATCGGACATGCTGCCTGGCAAGGGGGTATGGCTTTTTCACTCATTTGTTCATTCCTCCGGCTAAACTTCCTAAAAAATACTTTGTGCCTTCGGCACCCCTATATGAATACTTTACCTCATCGACACAAAACAGTAAACGCAGTACCCTTACCTCCCTCGCGGGCATTACATATAGTGGCTTATCTCCCTGCATTCTGCAGCTTCCACTTTAGCCTGCAGCGTTCGCGGCCTGTACGGTATTGTACATGAGCATCGCTATTGTCATTGGGCCCGCGCCGCCCGGAACAGGCGTGATAAAAGCCGCGAGCTCCTTGGCGGCTTCAAAATCTACGTCGCCTACGATCTTGCCTTCTTCATTAACATTTATGCCTATATCTATTATCGCGGCCCCTTCTTTTATCCAGTCACCTTTTACAAATTTCGGCTTTCCGATCGCAACACACAGGATGTCCGCCCTGAGACATTCTGCCTTGAGGTCCGCAGTCCTGCTGTGGCAGATCGTGACAGTCGCATTTTTCCTCAGCAGAAGCAATGCCAGCGGCTTTCCGACAATCACACTTCTCCCCAGGACAACCGCGTGTTTTCCGGACGGGTCAATGCCGTAGGCTTCGAGCATCTTCATGGCGCCGTGTGGAGTGCACGGAAGATATCCTGCTTCATCAAGGACCAGCCTGCCGAGAGACTGCGGCCCGAATCCGTCCACATCCTTCTCAGGCGCGATCCTGTTCATGACCTCTTTTTCATCAAGACCTTTCGGCAAAGGGAGCTGGATGAGAATCCCGTGGACTTTTTTATCGCTATTCAGCGCGTCTACCAGCTTCATGAGTTCTTCCTGTGTAGTTGTCTCCGGTATTTTATGCGCTATGCTCGTTATCCCGAGCTGAACGCACGTTTTTTCCTTTGAGGCGACATATTTTTTAGACGCGGGGTTTTCTCCCACGAGAACAACGGCGAGACATGGATCGATACCCCTTGCCTTCAGATCTGCGATCTTCTTTTTCAGGTCCTCCTGAATGTCTGCCGCTACCTTTTTACCATCGATTATTTGCGCTGACATTTTCCCTCCGTATTTACAGGAATTTTTGATAATGCAGATGTTGTGATTAAATTTATTTTTCGATACAAAATCGTACCTTCAATCGATGATTCCCGGAATATCTATTCGATAGAACAAATAGAGATAATACCAATAATCCATCGAGTTAAATAAATTTATGAACAATATCTGCATTATTCCAATTAAAGAACAGACTAATCCCTTTTCTTGATAAGCTCCAATAATTCTTCTCTTGTAGACTGTTTGGTCCTGAATATCCCTCTGACAGCCGATGTGACCGTACGCGAACCTGACTTCTTTACCCCTCTCATACTTATGCACAAATGCTCCGCATCAATAATAACCATCGCGCCCTTTGGCTTCAGTTTATTCATTATTAAATCGGCAAGTTGCGTTGTTAAACGCTCCTGCACCTGCAGCCTCTTTGCCAGGACCTCGACAGATTTGACAAGCTCGCTTAGTCCTACAATCTTTCCGCCGGAAGGGATATACGCAACATGCACCTTCCCTATGAATGGAAGCATATGATGCTCGCAGACGGAATAAAACGGGATATCTTTAAGGAGCACCATCTCGTCGTGGGTTTCGCCCTCAATAGCTTTCAGTAATTCTTCAGTGGGGGTCTCAAGGCCGGCGAATATCTCCTGGTACATCCTTGCAACACGTTCAGGAGTCTCTTTGATACCGGACCTTTCCGGGTCTTCACCGATCCCTTCGAGAATCATCCTTACGCCTTTTTCTATTTTTTTAAGATCCATTTCTCCTGCCGCCTAACAGCGAATTTCTTCGCATTTTAGCATTAGTTATTATTCCCTGTCAAAAAATAATAATCTTTTGCTTAATGATTAAATTGGGAATCATTTACTGATGGTCCCCCCAAAAACCTTTCTTATCTCATTTAACAATTCCTTATGTATCAAAGGCACGCCGGCAATGATGTTTCCTGTTGATAAATGATCTCCACTGCCTCCAAAATCCGTAACAACCCCGCCCGCTTCTTTGATCAGGATCTCTCCTGCAGCGATATCCCATGGGCTGAGACCTAACTCAAAAAAACCTTCACATCTGCCGCAGGCGAGGTAAGCAAGATCAAGTGCTGCAGAGCCGGCCCTTCTCAGGTCGCTGACCTTCATAAAGATATTCTTAAAAAGCTTCAAATACGGATCAACAAATTCTTTTTTACGAAAAGGAAATCCTGTAGTAATTAAACTGTCTTTCAGATCTTTAGCTGAAGACACCCTTATCCGGCGTTCATTCAAAAAAGCACCCTTGCCCTTTTCTGCGGTAAAAAGCTCGTTCCTTAACGGGTCAAAAACAACACCCAAAATTATATCTTTTTGGTATTCAAGGGCTATTGATACTGAAAAAAAAGGAAACCCGTGTATATAGTTAGTAGTGCCGTCCAATGGGTCTATGATCCATCGATATCTGCCTGTCCCGGTTTCTTTTACGGATTCCTCCATCAAAAAAAGATGGTGAGGAAAATTTTTCCTAATAGTTTTTATGATGACATCTTCGGATTCCCTGTCGACGCGCGTAACAAAATCCGATGTCTGCTTGAGCGTAATGTCTTCCGCTGATATCTTTCCGAGATTGTCGAGGATGACTTTTCCGGCAAGCCTCGCAGCCTGAACAGTAACAGCAATGAATTCATTCTTCATGGAATCCGGAGCACCCTTTTATCAGTAACAAGCATGTCCACTTTCACATCGTGTTCCTCTGAGGGGATAGAGTCAACAATCTGTTCTTCATACGCAAGCGCGATAACAGCGACATCCTTCTTTTTATTCGACAACAGGATATCATAATATCCCGCCCCGTATCCGAGCCTGTTCCCTGACAAGTCAAATCCCGCGCCGGGGACAATAATAATATCTATCTCTTCAAGTTCAGCAAGCCTTTCACCTTGCGCAGGCGGTTCAGGGATGCCCATATAACCGGAGGTTAATTCAGTCACGTCTTTTATTTCATACAAAACCAAGACGTGCCTATCCGCAGCTACCTTAGGAAGCAAAACACGTTTGCCCATGCCGAGCGACTCTTGCATCATGCTCAAGGTGTTCACTTCGGACCTGAATGAAGCGTAAAAAAAAATTGTTTGTGCATTAGTGAATTCAGGCGTTGAATAAAGCCTTTTCTTTATGAGAGAGTCCTTTTGCGCTTTCAGGTCAGGCGGGATCTCATCCCTTTTTCTTAACACTTCTCTTCTTATCGCTTTTTTCATCTTGAAACAGTTTTAATGGAACTTGGATTTTATGTATATTTAAGTTTACTTTTAATTGACAGTTTTGGGAAGTATTTTACATTACAGTTCAATACAACTTTGGGCTAAATCAGGGTGGTATGTTTCACTCCGTAATATGGCGTCCATGTTTGCGACTGTCACCTACAAGCCAATGCATTTAACCAATCAGAAATAATGAAGATTATCGATTGTAATACACATAATAAACCGAGATAGACAGTATTGTGAAAACCATCACTACGGAATTACTTACGTTTTAAAGGAATGACCTTCTTTCTGCTTTTCTTGCTTTTAGGGGAATCCCATTCTTTTGTACTGGTATAAACCGTGCAGACTTGTTTCTTCTCACAGGCATAGCAATACCCATCGCAGCTGTCATCAACGTAACTAAACCCCAACTCAGAAAGTATTTTGCTGAACTGTTCAGGGTCATGCACATATTGATCAAACTTCTCAACCATTTCTTCAAAACTTAGCTTTTTTCCTGATGGTTTTATCGGAGTGATTTTTCTTTTCCCGTTGAAGGGATCAGGTTTTTTTGATTTCAAGATAACATATCCTTAAAAAGCGTGGAAATACCATCGAGTCTACTATTCCATTTCAATCTTAAGCCTCCACATCCAGGATAGAGGTTATTTTTGTTGCCGTCACCAATGTTCAGACTCAGACTCGTTATAAACCACATACAAGAAAATTTTGAGGTGAAGGAAAAAATCGTTCTTAATTAATTTGATTTCATAACCACGACATCAGCAACAAGCTCCTTGCCATTATTTGCTGACTTCGTTACTTTCTTGAGAGTGAAATCTTTTCCGCAAACTAATTTTGCAACGTCTTCTGCTTTTAGGTTAGAAAATTGCCCTTGAGCTACAGTCCATGTTACTGGCCCCAAAGTAACTGCTTTGCCTTCGGCATATCCTGCCACCATTGCGGTAACATTCCCTGTTCCGTTGTCATATATTGCTCCTAGTCTTCCCGAAACTGCGGAGACTGATGAATCTGCATAAGCCAGAGTTGCTCCGATGGAAACCGTTACTAATAACAAAACACTGAACAATAATCTCACTTTGCTCTTTTTACACATTTCACCCCTCGCTTTTTTCTCGACAAAAGTTTGTAAGAGAAAATCTGATCCCCCAAAACATTTCTTCCTTCACCTCTCATCCATGCCCATATGTCTCCGTAGTCACCAACACTTTTCAATATTTCTATTGAATTTTGTTTAGTCATAATAATTCCCTTGATATGTATTTGATCAATTCAATTGGCAAATAATTCAAATACTTCTTTAAATTCTTCAGAGAGATTCACAAATTCACCGAGTTGGGGATCGACATCTGTTCTATACCGGCTTTTTTCATGTTCATCCAATAAATCTATAAGTCCCTTTATCTTTTCCTGTGAATCATCTGTGAATTTCAAGCCAGCTGTAAATATGGGAATAATATTGCCTTTATGATCGGCTTTGGATTCAGTCAATAAAGACCATACGACAACCACTTTTATCCGTATGTCAATCTCTTTAGTTTCCATCTGGAGTAGATACTCTTTCCCAATATTCAATCGCCTATCGGCTTTCAATGAGGTTCCTCCCATACTTAAATTATTAATTATCACCTCATCGGCCAAAGCTATTTTGACATTGATTTCAAGGTCATTTATTTTGTGCCTCTTATATTTTCTCTTATCTTCCATATCATTTATCTAAGACATTGTTGGCATATCGGAGAGATTCAGCTTATATTTTAGAGTTTTCAACAAGAGAAGCAATCCTACCTGGGTAGGGGGAGATATTTTTTTATTTTTTAAGTATTTGGTCTGGATTTTGCTGCTCGGAAGAATATATGAGGGTTCGCATAAGTGCCATTCTGTTTTCAACACCTATTTTCACATAAATGTTGCTCAGATGGTCTTTTACAGTCTGTTCTGTTATTTCAACATCCTCTGCAATTTCAGTGTTTTTTAAGCCATCGAGGACACGTCTAAGAATATCTGTTTCCTTTCTTGTCAATCTGTATTGCCGTCTTATTTCATTCATTTCCAATTTATTTGAAATCTTTTCTTCCATAATGAATATTACAACAAGCGGGTTTGGGGGTTCACATATCAAAACACTAAACCTCCAATTGCTCGGAGAGCCATCAAACTTTTTTGTAAAATGGACTTCTCCTGGAAATAGTTCATTAATTTTAGATGCTTTTATGGCATAAAAAATTCTTCTGTTTAGAGTTGTTATCTCATCTGGAAGTTTCTGTCTGTTGAGAAAATATCTCGCTTGCCTATTACTGTAGACAATATCCAGTTTCTCATCAAAGACAATGACACCTGTGGGTATTTTATAAAGGATATGATCGGTAAGCTGATTGTTGAAGCACAGGTTATCAGTGTTCATCAACTTCACCTATATTCTACAATTCCTATAAAGTTCCGCTCTTGTTGGACACAAACAAGCATAGGAATCTCCAAATGAAAGTTTATAAGAACAAAACCCTGATTTTATTGTTTCCAGAACGCATAACCCTCCAATACATCTGTCAACGTTACAGACATCCCTTGTTTCCTCATTTAAACATTTGAAATCAAATGCACATTTTGTAGTTTGCTTGAGAATTTCTTCACTAACTTTAAAAGCCATACCTTCTATTCAACCTCCTTTTCATACCGCCCGATCTCAGCGGTTAATGCATAGAGTATATCAAATATCCGCCGCACAATAGGTACTGCAGGAGGAATATTGCTATTACACGTAACTTTGATTGCCCCCTCCTCCCCCCCACATTTATTTTCGCGAGAAACCTTGCGTCTGTAATAAGAACGCTACTGTGTTGAAGAGGAAGAAGCGCTTGTTAGTTTATTCTTTTATTCTCGAAAGTCTGTAGGTCACGAAGCCGTCCGGACAAACTATATTAACGTAATCAGCCTTCTCCCACTCCATCTTCTCTGACCACCGCATGGCAAATGCCATTGGATGTATGGAAGCAAATGCCCGACCGCACATCCCTCCGGGTTCAGGTGTTCGAGCTGTCAGGATATAAGTTTCTCCCTTTCGGCATTTGGCTGAACCTGGGCAAGTTCCGGATTCACTGCGGACATCAACAGCTTCACATCTGATTTTATAATTAGCCATCCCTACCTCCTTTGTATTGAATAGTGAATATGGGGAATGCCGTTGGAGAGTAGACCAGCGGAACTTCCCCGCCAGCCCCTCGCAGAACCGGACGTGAGCCTCTCGACTCATACGGCTCCCATTATTCTGTCGCTAACCTTAGCGGCTTTGTTTTATTCGATAAATCCTCCCATCTCTGGTTGTCAGTCAAATAAAACTGAATAACTCAACCCCTTCGCTCCATCCCCATTACAGGGACCTCTTCGCTACTACGAGTTGCCCCGCCCCTGTTCTCCGCATCAGTACTCTCATCCTTGGGGGTCTGCCCCTTGGATTTCTCCCTTTACATCGGAGCGACAGGTTCCCACAGTTCCACACAAAAGCCTGAATCAGACTCGCGCCACCTATATGCCGGACACCATCCATCCAGTAAACAGGTTCCCGATGGATTTATCCCAAGATAAGTACAAGACCCTGGTTTTGATGTCATCCCCGTGCTTTCGACACGTCATCGATGGTTTACTTTCATTCGCCTTTCTGATTCACACATGACGCATTATATTGCGCCTTTTCCCATGACGCTCAGTACCTTGGCTCTTTACCAAAGCACCCCATGGCTGTTTAAAGCCTGTCCCTGTAGACCGGCTCTGGAGGGCCTTCCTCCATCTCTTGTGCAGCTTATGCACAATTTGGTTCTTACATGAGAACCTTCTTGTGCGCCTGCGGCGCACTGTACCATGCATAATTATATCAGGGTTCAGGCGTGTTGAGTTCAGCTTACTATAAGGAAGAGGGAAAGACATGGCAATCTCGAACTGTTAAAGTTGAATATCCAAACAACATAACAGAAAGGAGAGATCACCATGTCTGAGAAAGATTATAACAAGCAGGTAGCAAAGCGTGAAAGGATTAGTAGGGAGACCCTGGTCATAGGAGTGGACGTAGGGAATGCATGGAATGCGGTGGGGTTCATGAACAAAGAGGGCAACGTGTTGGGGAGTTGCGCCAAACTGTACAACAACCGTGAAGGATTTGAGCAGTTTGTAAAGATGACAGAGGGTTTTAAAGCAAAGTATGGCATGAACGGCGTGCTCATTGGGATGGAACCGACAGGGCACTACTGGAGGAAGCTTGCCTACTTTGGAAAAGAGAAGGGTTATGAAGTTCGGTTTGTACGGACTACGGCCCTGAAGCATCATCGGGAACTTGACGAGAGTTCCTCTGCAAAGAGCGATAAAAGAGATGCATTGACCATAACGAATATCACCAGAGAGGGTAAATATATCGATACCGTAATTGAAGACGGGGTGGTAAGACAGCTAAGGACATTGTCGAAAGTAAGGGAGAGACTCTTGAGATATAGCGTGGGAGCGAAAAATGCGCTTCATGCTGCACTGGATGACTATTTCCCTGAGCTGCATGAGATATTTTGGTCAATGAATTCCCGGAGTTTATGGGCAATCCTTGATTTGTGTCCGTTTCCCGAGGATGTGGTATCGATGAAACACGCAGTTATCAAGGAACTGATCGCCCACAGCTCAAGGAAGAAGGCGGGAGCAGCCGAAAAAGCAAAAGCTCTCCAGCAGGCAGCAATAAAGAGCATTGGAGTAAAACGAATCGGCAGTACGGATCGCTACAGGGTAAAGATATGTCTGGAAGAAGTGAAACGGACCGTACTGATGCTCAAGGATATTGACCGACAGATGAAAAGCACACTAAAGGAGATCCCCTATTCGGAGTATTTATTGAGCATCCCAGGTATAGGCCCCCTTTCAGCCGCTATCTTCTTAGGAGAGTTAGGAGACCCGGCGTATTTTCAAAACGCCCGTCAGATCGTCAAATATGCAGGATATGATCCACAGGAGAGCGATTCCGGTTATAGGATAAGCCGCAAGTTCATATCCAAAAAGGGACGCTGGCTCTTAAGGAAGTGTCTTTTCTTTATGAGCATGAGGGTGGTAGTCCTCACCAACTATTTTCAAGAATATTATCAACGAAAATTGCAGACAAAGAACCGGTTTGGTCAACTGCCGAGGAAGAAAGAGATCCTGTGCGCAGTAGCAATAAAGCTGATCAAGCTAATCTTTGCACTCTTAAGAGACAAACGGAGATTTCAGGATACGGTAACAATTGCTGCTTAGTATATGGGAGTAAACAGTGGTTGTGGTGGAAGAAGGACCGTGCTTCTTCGTAAGCTAAAAAGAAGGCTTGTAGGATTCAGCTTGGTCAACTTCCACCATCCTTTCGACCTGAATAAGGTAAGTTGAGCTATAAGGCTCGTAGAACAAAAGAGGTTAGGTGAAAAGGTAAAAGGTTGAAGTAACACCACAACCATTTCAGCTTTAACAGAGAAAGACAAGAAAAAAACTTGACTTCTTCCTTAGAAGAGGAAGATATTGATTCATTAATATTTTTTACCGAAATCCTGCCTGGTCAACAGTCTAACGACTGTAACAGTATTACTTTTCCATTCAAAGACTACCCTGTAATCCCCTATCCTCAAGCGATATATATCTTTATATCCTTTGAGTTTCTTGATATGCTTACCATCCGGATGAGGATTTGTTTCGAGTCTCAAACATGATGAAAGGATTTGGGCTATCTCGTCTTCAGATAGATCATATAAGTCCTTCTGTGCCTTTTCAGTAAAGACGACCCTGAATTCAGGCACGCTTTCTTGCTTTTATGATATTTCTCAAGGGTATAATTTTTCCCTCTCTGCTGTCTCTCAGCCCTTCTTCAATTTTTTTTCGGATACCGGGGCTATGCTGAATCATATAATCCTCAATCGTATCTTCGCTGAGTGGATATATAACGGCAGCAGGTTTGCCTCGTTTGGTGATGATTACATCCTCCCCCTTTTCAACAAGCCTGATAATGCCGGAAGCATCTTTCTGGAGTTCTTTCACATTTGCAAATTTCATAAATTACCTCGTATGTAGTTTTGTATATACATTAAAATATTTATTGCGATCTGTCAACAGCACATTTATCCGGATTCAACCGCAATGCTTCTGCCCGTATTTTACCCAAGCCTCATGCTCAACTTCTTCCCGAGCACAAGTAACACTTAAATTCCATAAAAATTATATAATTACATTATGGTCTCATCAACCGAAATAATCCTCAGGCTATTGCTCGGCGCGCTCATCGGCGGGATAATAGGGTATGAAAGACAGATCCACGGCAGGCCCGCCGGGTTCAGGACCCATATACTTGTCTGCATCGCTTCTGTCCTGTTAATGCTCGTCTCCGAATACTACCATTATCTCAGCATATTAGATCCTTCATACGCAAGGGTTGACCCCGGAAGAATTGCAGCGGGCGCAATAACCGGCGTAGGGTTTCTCGGAGCGGGAGTCGTATTAAAAACAGGCTTTACAATCCAGGGATTGACCACTGCCGCATGTATCTGGGTTGTATCTGCAATAGGGCTTGCAGTCGGCAGCGGCCTTTATCTCGCGGGTATCGTTACTTTCCTGATAACAATTACCACCCTTTCCTTTTTAAGAATTGCTGAAAGAAAGATGCCCAGGCTATCTTCCAGATTTCTGGTCCTGACCGGAGACGAGAACGCAAGCGAACAGGAAATTGTCTCTATTATTCAGAAGTACGGCTTGTCTATAAAAAATATAGATTATGAAAAGGCTATTGACAGTAAAAAGACAGTGTTTCACTTTTCCGTTACCTTTTACAACCAAGGTTCGATTAAGGCATTGCTGGATGAACTCTCCGCGCTCAGTTTTATGAAAAGAATCAGCATAAAAAGCCGGAATTATGAGCAGCATAACGATTTTTAACGGATGCCGATATACAGCACAACGGCGTATATAAGGTAAAGCCCCCCGCCGAAAAGCAGCGTGAACGGCGACAGCCGTTTTATGAAGGTCAATTCCATAAGAGCGATAAATGCAGAAGTAAGCGCGATCACAGCGGATAATTTCGCCATGCCGGTCAGTTGCCACTCGGTAAACAATAACCCGACAGTGACGGGAAAGGTGGATTGAAAAACCATTGCTCCTGTTATATTTCCTATAGCAAGCGTATCTCTGCCCTTCCATGTCCATGTAATGCTGTTGACCTTCTCCGGAAGTTCTGTCGCAACAGGCGCAAGTATCAGTGCAAAAAGTAAAGGGTCCATGCCGAACCGCAAAGCCACGTGCTCAAGGCCTGCAACAAATGTATGTGCGCCGAATATCATTATGAACAGGGAGCCGGCGACCTGCGTCGCAATTAAAAGAACGTGAGGCTCCTCAGAATGTATCAAGCCCGTTTTCCTGATAATTTTCGATAGATACATCTCCCCAGGATATTCTATATCGGCGCTTTCATCCCTGAAGGTCCGATAGACATAGAATATATACCCGCCGATAAGGATGATGGAGAGCGGTATGGCGAACGACTTTCCACCCACGACCGGCGTCAAAATCGCGGCAGAGTACATAACTAAAAAAAAGAAGAGATCTCTTTTAGTAGAATGGGCCTCGATATTAATTTGAAATCTTCGTCTTTTCTTAATAGACGATACGATTACCGTCACTCCGACTAAAAAAAATGCCAGAGTTGAGAGCATGAACGGGGCGCCGAGTATCGCTCCGACCCCAATATCCTTGGCCGATCCCCCGGTATAAAATAATATCGCGACGATAGGTAGTATGGTCTCGGGCAGAGCGGTGCCCACCGCGGCAAGGAGGCTTCCCACAACGGCCTGGGAAAGCTTAAACCTTTGGCCGAACTTTTCTATACCATTCGTAAACCCTTCAGAGGAAATTAATATCAACAAAATGCCTATAAGAAGAAAGAGAACCTCACCAGTCATTAATGTATTAATGTAAAAAACGGGCAGGGAGAAGATTTTATAACGACGTCAGGTCCAGGGTCAACACACGCAAGAACTTTTTCAGCCTTCATAGGCCAACGCTTCTTCGATCCTCTTCTTTAATTCTTTCACCTCCCGGACCGTATCAGGTGCATATGTATACGGGGATGAACCCTTTATATCGGCCTCCATGACGGCATGGCTTGATGTGATCGATCCGATGACGTCCATTTTTCCGATATGCTCTTTGATGAATTGAAGGTCCTCCGGTCCTCTCACTTTATTTGCGACGACAAAGACTTTTTTGACACCGAGCACTTTTGCCATTGCATGAACGGTCCTTGCGGTCTGCATGCTTCTCTGCCCCGGTTCTACCACAACGATAAAAGCATCTACATACTCAGAGGTGCCCCTTGTAAGATGCTCGATACCCGCCTCCATGTCTACGATCACAACTTCGCTTCTTCCAACTATGAGATGCTTGAGAAGACTGCGTAATAGCACGTTCTCAGGGCAATAGCAGCCTGAAGCCGCGTCCTTCATCTTTCCCATAGTGAGCAGGATAATACCCTCCATACGGTATCCTATACCCTCAGGAAGGTCATCGACCTTCGGATTAAGCTTGAACATCCCGCCGATACTTCCAGGTCTGACTCCTGTCCGCTCTTCTATAAGGTCAGACATGTCCGCTATCGGTCTTATCTTCAAGGCTTCTTCGACCGGGACGCCCAGGGCCGAAGCCAGATTTGCATCAGGGTCTGCATCGACGGCAATAACTCTTTTACCCTCTTCGGCATATAGATAGACCAATAGGGACGCCAAAGTTGTCTTACCTACTCCGCCTTTTCCTGTTATTGCAATCTTCATAACATACAGGTTTCAAGGATTCGAGCCGTTAAGATCAAGGTCCAAGTAGTTCTTCCATTATCTTTTTTCACTTGAGTCCTGCCCCATGAATTCTTCTTATTGTCACAAAACTTTCTTGGTCGACGGCACACCCTTCACCCTCGGATCAATCGTTACCGCCTGCCTGAGCGCTCTGCCCAGGGCCTTGAATATCGCTTCTATAATGTGATGTATATTCCTGCCATACGGGGATTCTACATGCAGGGTTATACTGCTGTTGCCCACAAAGGCCTGAAGAAAATCTTCTATAAGGTCCGCATCAAAATTCTTTATCCTGCTTTTCCTGGGGAATTCGACCTTATAGACCAAATACGGCCTACCGCTGATATCGAGACTGACCACTGCAATAGCTTCGTCCATAGGCACGGATGCATGGCCGTATCTTGTTATCCCTTTCATGTCCCCGAGTGCCTGCTTTACCGCCTTTCCAAGCACTATGCCGACATCTTCGACGGTATGATGATAATCGACGTCTATATCTCCTTTTGCCTTTATCTTCATATCAAGAAGACCGTGTTTGCTCATCAGTGAAAGCATGTGATCAAGGAACGGTATGGAAGTATGTATTGCGGAACTTCCCCCACCGTCGAGATTGATTTCCGCCTTAACATCCGTCTCTTTTGTCTTCCTCTCTACTTTAGCTGTCCTCATTTTCATCCTTTTGCCTTATTGATAAATTACTTCACAGGGTTAAATATTTTTTTTAAAACTGTCTGCATTATCCGGGTTAGCCTCTCAAAACTTTTTTCAAAACATTAATAAATATTTTATTCTCCGCCGGCGTACCCACTGTCACCCTCAGACAGTTATCCACAACACCTTTCATGTTTCGGACAAGCACCCCTCCGCTGAGAAGCCCCTTGAAAACCTTATCGGAACTTTCAACCCTGAATAATATAAAATTCGCTTCAGACGGATATGGACGTATGCCTTGTATTTTTGAGAGCTCATTGAACAGTTTTTCTCTTTCCGAAACAATGGATTTAATATTCAGCTTCACCATCTTCCTGTTCTTCATTACATCCAAGGCTATTCTCTGGGAAAGGGAATTCAGATTAAAGGGCAGCCTGATTTTATTGATCTGCCCGATTATGTCTTCATTCGCTATCATGAACCCTACCCTTAAGCCGGCAAGACCTATTTTGCTCAAAGTCCTCATAATAACGAGATTCCCATAATCCTTAAGCATGGGGACAAAACCCTTATCACTTGCAAAGGGCTGATAAGCCTCATCTACTACAACTATGGATTTCGACGAGGTCATCTCGATTATTTTCAATATCTTTTCCGCGGAAAAACAGTTTCCGGTCGGGTTGTTAGGCGAGCTCAGGAAGATTATCCCGGGTTTTTCCCGACGTATTTCTAAAAGTGTCCGTACCATTTCGATGTCAAAATCTTCATCAAGAGGTACCTCGATATTTCGCTCTCCGATAGCCCTCGCAATAATACCGTACATCGAAAAAGTAGGAACTGGGTAAAGGACCGGACCGCCGAATGTCGTAATTAGATAGTAAATTAACTCATCGGAGCCGTTACCCTGTAATATGTTCTTCGCCCCTAAGCCCCATTCCTCCGATATAAGCTTTTTCAATGCCTTTGCCTCAGGGTCGGGATATCTGTTCAATGTTGCAAAAAGTTTCCGGTTTTCCGAAGAGACTAATTTTATTAATGTCTCTGAAGATAATCCATAAGGGCTTTCATTAGCATCGAGTTTTACTTTGCAAGGTATTTCTTTTGCTTCATACGCCGATAATGAATAAATATTCGGCCTGACGAATTTCTTAATGTCCATAGCAAAGAATTATACCATATAAACCGGCATGATAGAGAGGGCGATCAGAGAAGTCGGATCCTTCACTCCTTACTCTTGAGATTACGGAAAGCGCCTTTATGCATGATATTATATATGCTCACGCGGTTATAGAAAATATCAAACAAATAGGCGTTTCGGTATCCATTGACGTTGATGCTTGTAGAGGCTTGTTAGATTGTTAGGCAGAGACCCTTAATAAAGCTATTATTTCTTAACAGATTTCTTTAGAAAAGAGACAAATAGCAGGGTTGCCACTACAATGGCTATCCCCTTCCATAAAAAACCAATCGCACTTAACCCGATTCTTGTAATCGTCTTTCCAAAAAAAAACATGAGCACTACGATCCCTATCAATAGGGCGATTTTCTGATATTTATTCATATATCTTTTTACTGTCGGAACAGAACTTACTAATTATACTATTTCGAACCGCGAAAATGCTGATACCCTTCCGCAGTAAAGGGCTTCTCCCTCCCGGCTTTATCTACCAGAACCCTTTCAGATTTCGTTATCTCTCCGATATAAATCCCCTTGACCTTTTTTCCAGCCTGCGCGGTAAACAAGAGCTCATAATCCTCCCCCCCCGATAAAGCCATTCTGACAGGTGGAATACCGATATGCGAAGCGGCTTTCTTCAATTCATTAGAAAGCGGTATATTTTCGATATACACTCTCGCGCCCACATTACTTTCATTACAAAGTCTCGTCAGGTCTAACAAAAGACCGTCGCTGATATCGATCATTGATGTTGCTTTATGAGCAAACCCTTTCGGGTTTCTTGCTACAGGCATAAGATGCCGCCTTAGTAGGGGTTCGACTGCTGTCCATAATAAGCCCTTCAAAGGCACATATCGCATGTGGTCATTACTTTGTGCTCCCTGCGCTTTATTCTTCGTTTTATTTTGTATAGGGACGGGCTTTTTAATCTTTCTCAGTAATTCAAGGCCGCAAGCCGAATCGCCAAGATTACCGGTCACATAAATACGATCGCCTGCTTTCGCCCCGCTGCGTCTTACAGGCTTGCTTGCATATCCCACAAGCGTTGCCGATAAAGACATGCTTTTATGTGCAGATGATATGTCTCCTCCTATGAGTTTTATTTTATAGAAACTCATTGCCTCCTTAATACCGAGAAAGAACATTTCAACAAATTTCATGTTCGTATCTTCCGGGAGGGCCATATTCAGCAGGATGTATGAGGGGGTACCGCCCATCGCGTAGATGTCGCTGACATTAACAGAGACTAATTTAAATCCAAGCTGATAAGGAGTGGTAAAGCTAAGATCAAAATGAACCTCTGCGACCATCATGTCGGTAGTCAGCAGGAGGTTGCCGGGCTCAGGTCTGATTACCGCAGCATCGTCTCCTATGCCGACGAGGATCTTTCCGGATCTTGTTGGAAAGTCCCGTCTTATCTTATCCAGGAGGGAAAGTTCGCCTATCCGGGAGAGCTTCTTTTCAGTCATGAGCAGATGGGCATCCGCCTCATCTCTTTCTTTTCTTGCCGGCCTGCCCGTGATGTTCGATTTTCTTCTTTGGTTTGTTATTGCCGACCTTCTTTAAGGCGACTTTCAAAACATCATCCATCGTTTCCGCAAACACAAATTCCATATCTTTCTTGATGTATTTCGGAATGTCCTCAAGGTCTTTTTTGTTCCTCTTCGGGAGGATGATTTTATTAATTCCCATCCTCTTCGCCGCTAAGGTCTTTTCCTTCAGTCCCCCTATCGGGAGCACCCTGCCTCTCAGGGTGACCTCACCGGTCATAGCAATATTCTTGTTAACAGGCATTCCCGTAAGGGCCGATGCAATGGAAGTTGCCATTGTAATGCCTGCTGACGGTCCATCCTTTGGGATAGCGCCTGCAGGGACATGGATATGGATGTCCGACTTTGAAAATATTTCATCATTTATTCCGAGTAGACTTGATCTTGACCTCACATAGCTTAATGCCGCCTGGGCAGATTCCTTCATCACATCTCCAAGCTGTCCCGTAAGCGTAAGATGGCCCTTGCCTTTCATCGTCGTTGTCTCTATATAGATGATGTCTCCTCCGGTCTCCGTCCATGCAAGTCCGGTAGAAACACCGATCTCGTCTTTTTCTATTTCTTCTTCAGGAAGGTATTTCGGGACTCCGAGATATCTGTTAATATTCTGCGTATTCACAACAAATATTTTTTCTTTGCCTTCGGCAATCTTTCTTGCAACTTTCCTGCAAAGGTGGGCTATCTCCCTTTCAAGGTTTCTTACCCCGGCTTCTCTTGTGTATTGAGAAATAAGAGTAAAAAGTCCCGGGTCCGTAATTTTCAATACCTTACCGTTGATGCCGTGCTCATCCAACTGCTTTGGTATCAGGTAGTTCTTTGCAATCCCGAGTTTTTCTTCCGTTGTATAACCGGATAAATATAGGATCTCCATCCTGTCCCTGAGGGGTCCCGGAATCGTATCGACAAGATTGCCTGTGGTAATAAACATGACCTTTGACAGGTCAAAAGGTACCGCAAGATAGTGGTCGGCAAAGGTATTGTTCTGTTCAGGATCAAGGACCTCAAGCAATGCCGATGACGGATCTCCCCTGAAATCCATTCCTATCTTATCTATCTCATCAAGCATGAATACCGGGTTATTTGTGCCGGCTGTTTTTATACCCTGGATTATCCTTCCGGGCAGCGAGCCGACATATGTCCTTCTATGCCCCCTGATCTCCGCCTCATCCCTGACCCCTCCTAAAGACATGCGGATAAATTCTCTTCCCAAGGCCCGCGCAATGGATTTTCCAAGCGAAGTCTTTCCCACACCCGGGGGGCCAATAAAACAAAGTATGGGGCCTTTCATTTTTTCTTTTAACTTGCGGACGCTGAGATACTCTAAAATCCGCTCCTTGACCTTTTCCAGGTCATAGTGATCTTCATTCAATACTTTTTCACCGGCCTTAATATCGAGATTATCAACTGTAGAGTTAGACCACGGCAGTTCAACCAGCCAGTCGAGATATGTGCGTACAGTTCCTGCTTCCGCACTGTCAGGATGCATCTTTTCGAGTCGTTTAAGCTGCTTCTCAGCCTCTTTCAAGACCTTCTCGGGCATCTTTGCATCTTCAATCTTTTTCCTGAATTCCTTTATCTCTTCCGCCCTTTCATCGATGTCGCCGAGCTCTTTCTGTATTGCCTTGAGCTGTTCTCTCAGGAAATATTCACGCTGGGTCTTGTCGATCTCACCTCTGGCCTCAGATTGTATCTTCTGCTGAACAGTCAGGAGTTCAATCTCTCTTGATAATATCTCACTGACCCTCTTCAGTCTCCGCATAGGTTCTGCTATTTCAAGCATTTCCTGAGACTGTTCTGCTTTTAGCCCGATATTTGAGGCTATAAGGTCAGCCAGCCTTCCAGGCTCTTCAATATTTTCTATGACCCCCATTATGTCCGGCAGGATAGACTTGCCGAGAGAAACAACTTTTTCCATTTGTCCCTTAGTAGTCCTAACCTGTGCCTCATCCTCTATAGTGAGCTTTTCGTGTTTTTTGTCCTCTATCTTTTCTATATTCGCTTTAAAAAACGGCTCGGTCTGAGAGTAATCCAATGCTTTTGCCTTACTTAAACCCTGTACAAGTATCTTTACCCTTCCGTCAGGCAGTTTCAGCATCCTCATTACCAAAGCAACCGTGCCGACAGAAAAAAGATCCGCAGGAGTTGGATTTTCGACATTCAGGTCCTTTTGTGTAAGAAGCAGGACCATGCGGTTCGAACTGAGGGAATACTCGATAGCTTTTATAGAAACCTCCCTTCCTACAAACAAAGGCAATATCATGTAAGGGAATACGACAATGTCCCTCACCGGCAGTACGGGCAAGTTATCGGGTATTTCTATTTCCTTATCGATTTTCTGCTCTGCATCCATTACATCAACCATCTTGACTCCCCTATTTTAATTTTTGATTTTTTTTGCAACTTCAATAATATATTCTTTAAACTGAGGTGAAACCTTCGGGTTCTTCAATGCCAAATCCACGGTTGCCTTGAGATAACCCAATTTATCTCCGGCGTCATACCTTTTACCCGTAAAAAGATACCCATATATCTGACGCTTTTTCAGCAACCCTCTCAGCGCGTCCGTCAACTGTATCTCCCCGCCTTTGCCGGGCCCGACACCTTCAAGCGCCTCAAAGATGTCAGGTGTTAAAATATACCTGCCTATTATCGCCATATCCGATGGCGCGCTTTCCTGTGAAGGCTTTTCCACAAGATCGTTGATCCTGTAAACATTGTCCTTTTCTTTGGTCCCGTCGATCACACCGTATTTATGCACATCTTCCATAGGAACCTTTTCCAGTGCAAGGATAGGTGTATTCAATTCCTTATAAAGGCTGATCATTTCCCTGAGCAATGAAGTATCCGGGTCGATAATATCATCACTCAGAAGGACCGCAAAAGGCTCGTCTTTTACAAACGGCTTGGCGCAATATATTGCATGGCCGAGACCCAAAGCTTCTCTCTGCCTGATATAGGCAAAATTCAGTTTGTTCAGCCTGTTGATCTCTTCGAGAAGCAATTTCTTGCCTGACTTTTTCAGACTTTCCTCGAGTTTGAAAGCGGAATCGAAATGGTCTTCTATCGCCCTCTTGTTTTTTCCGGTGATTATGATAAATTCATCTATCCCGCACTCATGCGCCTCTTCGACAGCATACTGAATCATCGGCTTGTCGACGATAGGGAGCATCTCCTTCGGAGACGCCTTTGTAGCCGGAAGAAACCTTGTACCGAGACCCCCGGCAGGCAATATGGCTTTTCTGATTACTTTTCCCATACTATCATTTCATTTAATTAAGTTAATAATACATAAGTATCCCTGATAATTCAAGAAACGTTGAGGATGTGAGTAAATTGGATACCCGCCTGCGCGGGAATGACATACAAAGAACCAAGGAAATGGGGGAACTACCGTTCTTCCTTCAGGATTGACAATTTTACTCTGAACAGTTTAGACTTTTTCCGAAGGACAACTATGCAATTACTGATTATTCTAATTTGGCTCTCTGCGATCTTCGTAATTTTCTTTGCGTTCTATAAAGCTTTAACTTTGAGAAAAAAAATTCCCGGAGGACTTGTCAGGAAATCCTGGACACTTCTTTATTACCTTATAGGTCTTTTAGCGGTAGGATATCTCACCATACCGTTATTTCCCGATTTGCCGGAAACATCGAGAAACCTTATCGTCGGAATTATTTCATTGGCAGGGGCGATCTTCATCGTGAAAGTTCTCAATCTCTTTTATAAGATAATAAAAGAAGTAGGACTGTAACTCATGTATTATGAACGCCAAAGACCATTTAAAAAAGATTATTAGTGAACGATTGGGCGAGAATGCCAGCACTATTTTCATAAATAGGACTTTGGAGATCATAAACGAAGCAGCTGAGAGTAAAGAGAGTTTGTTATCCGCTGCCGATAAGGTCAACAAAAGGATTGCCTTATTCATCGATGAAGATCTGTCAAAAAAGGTATTTGATATCCTCAATGCAGAGATTGCAAACATCTCCTCACCGTCAGGTACCAGAAGAAGATACGCGAGAGTTGTCTTATCAAACAAAGTATACGTAACCTATAAGGGTAACACTCATGAACTATACACCGGTAACCTCTCGGAAGGAGGGATGTATATCAAAACAACAACCCCTTTCCCCGTTGGTGCTGAAGTAGGAATAAGGCTGCTGCTGGAAACGGTAGGGGATATCCATATGAAAGGCGTCGTCATGAATATTCAACGTCCTGTCGATCATCGGGCCGGCATGGGAATCGCGTTCAAAGAAATCAAGAATGATGCTCAGGCGGCATTAAGGGACTTCATAAAGAAAGCGCTAACAATCTCCTAACACCCTTTTCACTGGAAAAATCTTTCTAAATCAACCACTTAAAATAATCTCAGTTTTTCCTTGACATACACAATATATTGTGGTTTAATTTCATGGTAAATACTACTTATTGTTACAATAGAGCAGGAAAAAGGAGAATATTTTTTATGGAACAGTGCAAGGGCTTTGATGACTGGCTTGAATGTCTTAAATGTCCGAAGTTATGCACAAAAACCTGCCCCATAGAAGGAGAAGATGTTATTGAAAAAATGCAAAGACAACTGCGCATTCATTCTTTATGCTCAACAAAACAGAAAAAGGAATAAATACATTTAAAATTTAAATAGACAAGAAACGTAATTTTACAAAAATTAAAAAAGGGGGAGACATGGAAGCAATAAGTAGTTTTAGCCTATCATCGAATGCCTTAAAGGTCCTTGAAAAGAGATATCTAAAAAAGGACGAGGAAGGCAAGGTGGTCGAGAGGCCCGAGGATCTCTTCACAAGAGTAGCAAGAAGCGTCGCCGCTGCAGATCTGCAATACGGAAAATCTCTTGAAGAAGTCGGGACATTGGAGAAAGATTTTAACCGGATGCTGACCTCTCTGGCATTTCTTCCTAATAGCCCCACTATCATGAATGCGGGAAGGAGACTCGGGCAGTTGAGCGCCTGCTTCGTCCTTCCGGTAGATGATTCCATGGAGTCCATATTCGACGCGGTAAAATATACCGCGATCATCCATAAATCCGGCGGTGGAACGGGGTTCAGTTTTTCCAGGCTGAGACCTAACGGGGATATCGTAGGTTCGACAAAGGGCATCTCATCGGGACCCGTATCTTTCATGACCGTCTTTGACACAGCCACGGAAGCCGTTAAACAGGGCGGCACGAGAAGAGGCGCTAATATGGGAATGCTGAGGGTTGACCACCCCGACATCCTCAATTTCATTACATGCAAGGACGATAACACGAAATTCAACAACTTTAATATCTCTGTTGCGCTCACCGACGAGTTTATGCAGGCGGTCGAAGAAGACAAGTCCTATGACCTTATCAACCCGAGGACGAAGAAGGTGACACAAACCTTAAAGGCAAAGGACGTCTTTCACCTTATTGTGGAGCACGCCTGGAGAAACGGCGAACCTGGAATCGTCTTTATCGACAGGGTCAATGCCTCAAACCCTACCCCTAAAATCGGAAAGATAGAATCAACCAACCCGTGCGGTGAACAGCCTTTGCTGCCCTATGAATCCTGCAACCTCGGTTCGATCAATCTCGCAAGGATGGTGAAGACCGAAACAAAAGAAATTGATTGGGAAAAGCTCAAAGACACGACGCGGAAAGCAGTGCATTTTCTCGATAATGTCATAGACATCAATAAATACCCTTTGCCTAAAATAGAGGAAATGACAAAGTCAAACAGAAAGATCGGCCTGGGTGTGATGGGATGGGCGGATATGCTCATCCAGCTCGGAATCCCCTACAATTCCGAAAAGGCGGTGAACCTCGCGGAAGATGTAATGGGGTTCATCCAGAAGGAGGGGAAAGAAGCCTCGTCCGCACTTGCCGGAGAACGCGGTGTCTTCCGGAATTATGCAGGGAGCATCTATGACGGGAAGACACCTCTGAGGAACGCGACCATCACGACTATCGCACCTACAGGCACCCTCTCGATCATAGCGGGCTGTTCATCGGGGATAGAACCTCTCTTTGCGGTATCTTTTGTAAGAACCGTAATGGAAGGCACAAAACTTATAGAGATAAACCCTTATTTTGAAAAGGTCGCAAAAGAACGCGGGTTCTGGTCCAGGGAACTCATGGAGAGGATCGCGGACAGGGGATCTGTGCAGGACTTCGATGAAATCCCTTCCGATATTAAAGCCGTATTTGTAACAGCCCACGATATTACCCCCGCAGAGCATATAACCATGCAGGCCGCGTTCCAGAAATTCATTGACAACGCAGTCTCTAAGACCGTGAATTTCCCTCACAGGGCAACGCCGAAAGATGTAGAGGATGTCTATCTTCTCGCATACAAACTCGGATGCAAGGGAGTTACCGTTTACAGGGACGGATCGAGGGAACAGCAGGTACTTACGAGAGGCACAAAGACCGAAAAGCAACAGCCTTCTGATGCGAGGCAGAAGATCGTGCCTAAGAAAAGACCTGATGTCATAAAGGGGACAACAAGACTTATGATAACCGGCTGCGGCAGACTCTACGTTACTATCAATGAGGATGAACAGGGACATCTCTTTGAACTCTTCACTTCCATGGGAAAGGCGGGCGGATGCGCGGCAAGCCAGTCAGAGGCGATCGGGAGGCTCGCGTCTTTGGCATTCAGGTCGAATGTAGAACCCGAAGAAGTTATAAAACAACTAAAGGGCATCTCATGCCACTCACCCATATGGCATGAGGGCGGAAGAATTCTATCCTGCTCCGATGCCATCGCAAGGGCACTCGAAAAATATCACACAAAAGGTGTCAAAGGCAACGGAGACAGCCATAAAGTCACCATGATCATGGGCGCATGCCCTGAATGCGGCGGCGCAGTCGAGCAGGAAGGCGGATGCGCGGTATGCCATAACTGCGGATTCACCCGGTGCGGTTAGTGGTATAAATATGTAAAGTTATAAGCAAGCCTTTCTTTATCCTCAGAACCCCCCAAGGAAATAAATCTTAGGGGGTTCTTGCTTTCGGCTTCTGTAAATAAATGGACTGAGGCCAAATCCAGCGATAGCAAATGTTTTATATATGTAAAATAAGTAACAAAATATGTAATATGAGTAACAAAAGAAGTCATAATAATTAACAAACTTATCGTAGCGGTGTCATAAAAAAAATCGTCAAGCCGATGAATAATAAAGGCAATAGGATTTGAGCATCTGTTTTTTGTTCACAACTAATTGATTTAAATATGTTTTTCAGATTTACGCTTAAAATTGAATTTACTTACCTCAACAGACAAGAAAAATACCGGCATCCGGCGTGATCTATCCAGATTTGGGGCATAATAATTGCATCATATAATAATGATGTATAGCATTAAGAATTTAAATTATATATAATATATAATATATAATATATAATATATCTTTCACCTAATATATAGATGAAAGAAGGGAGAATTTATGAAGGTGACGAATATGAAAAATACTGATGGGTTGCCTCTGCATTGCCGATCCGCCCGCGTCAGGCTTATATACATGCTGTTGCTCGTTATCTTATTTGGCGTATTTGGTTGGACCGGGCACGCCTATGCTGAGGGCAGTCGATCTCTTTATCCTTCAAATTATCTGACGTTATATCCGCTGGGTTCCCGAGCGGACCTTGATCTTGAGCCCGGTGCCGTTGGCGCGCTAAATCAGTATGTTGGGAAGGTGACACGCAGCGGCTTTATATATGTTTATGCACAGCAAGGCGAATATATTGTGCTTGGATCGAGAAACCGCGTTTATCAAAGTGCCACTAACGGCAACATTGCTGTTTATAATCCTACACAGAACTTCGGCATTCCCGGAGCTGAAAATTTCAATGCTGCCACTCCTGGCACCCCTGATTTCACCTGTTCGGGAGGGCTTCATACTGCTCCTCCGGGAGGAACTCCATCCAGCTACTACGACACAGGGGGGACAGTTTACGGACTGATAGCAACTCGTGCCCAGGAGTTAGCCGGACCAAATAGCGCTGATAATTCTATACAAGTAACGAACGGATATCGGCCTTGTGCCTATTATGCGCAATCAACCGGTATCTATGGGGTGCTATTTTACCCGTCTACCAATGGCGCAGCCAATCCCGATGGCAGTATTGCCACTCCCATTGTCGAAAATCTAGGCGTTTCTGCATGGGACGTGACCGTACGCCCCACCAGTACCTCTATCACCGATACCAACGGACGAGTCTTTACCTATGCCTTTATCGGTTATACCGGCGGCAACCAACTCCCCGTCTATACCAATCTCTATTACATTACTCAGGACGGCTATCGTTATTCCCAGTTCCTTAACGGACTGGATGGTAACGGGTATGCGCTATATGCGAATTCTCTCGGATTCATGGACAATGGGCAACCGTTATATAAAGACCTGCGCGGCAATGAGGCATTGGTGACCACACTGCCTTTGGGTGTTACAACTCAAACGGCTCAATATCCGACTTTTTTCAGCGACGTGAGCCCGTCAGGCTACAATGCTACCGAGATTAACCGCGTTCTTACAGCACTCAATATCCCGATCGCGCCTACTGCAGCGACAGTCTCCAACGTTCAATTTACCGGCACTGTATCCGGATCGACCTCGTACTTAGGAACAGGTGGGACGTTTTCATTTGATACGACTAATACCATTACGTACCAGATTGTCGTCAGCCTCGACGGGATCAATTATGATCCCTCGAATGCGAACAACGCTACGCTGACAGGGCTTGCTCCAAGCGGCAGTAACACCATTATCTGGAACGGCATGAACAATTCCAACGTCAACTTCCCGTCAGGGGGACCGTATTACTACCAAGTTTACGGTCGTAACGGGGAAATCCATTTCCCAATTATCGATGCTGAGAATAATTATTACGGCGGTCCGGAAATTATCCGGCTCAACGGCGTTGGTGCGCCGTCTACTGCGGTCTATTATGACGACAGGGGTTATGTTCTGAGCACCGGCATCACCGTCGGGACTCTCAACGGATACCTTTGCCCTACCGCAACCCCGGCGCAGCCTGTACCTGCATACAGTCTTACCGGCATTGATTCGTCGACCGCCTACCGGACCTGGGGTGTAAACACCGGGACCAGTAACACAAACTTCGATTGTACTTCTACCAATGCATGGGGTGATGCAAAAGCAGTTAATCTCTGGACTTATTATTCTTCTACCCCTACTCTTCAAACCTTGAATGTCATATCATTGCCTGTGGATGTGGCAACTTCAGTGAATGGGCCGGACACAGCAATTGCAGCCAGTACCGTACAAGGGACTTTCACCTTTGCCAACAACGGGACTGCAATCGCCCATGGCGTAACCTATACCATGACACTGTCTGCCGGACTCACTAATGTAACTTTTGGCAATCTGCCCGTGGGAACGACAGCCACCTATAGCGCTGCTACTGGCATTGTAACCTTTGCGGGCACAGCCTTGCCGACAACGCTTACCGCAGGGCAGGCAGTGCTTGGCGCTACCACGACTGCGCCAATGACATACAGTTATACGGCTCCAGCGAGCGGCCCGGTAACAGTCAATACTACCATTGCAACTACGGACACGGACGGCTATCTTACAAATAATAGCGCGTCCATTACCACATACGTCGGTGCAGTCGATGTGCAGACGACTATAAACGTACTGCAAGAAGCTGAGCCATACGGTACAGTTACCGGCAATATCCAGTTTACCAATAACGGGACAAGTGCTGCAGCTGGAGTAACCTATACGGCAACCATAGGAAATGGCAGTTATTATCCGACGTTGATTACCTTTACCAGTATTCCCACAGGGGTGACCCCGATCTATGACAATACAACCGGAGTGATTACATTTACCGGGTTACCTTCTACCCTTGGAAGCTCGGAAACTTTTAACATCGGTTTCAGTTATACCGCACCGGCGTCAGGTGTTATACCAGCCACTTCTGCCATCACCACCACCTCGACAGATCCCAATTCGGCCAATAATATCTCCAGCGATAAGACATATGTAGGGCCGGATCTCACAGTAGCGAAGACCGACAACGGACCCTTTACCCCAGGGGGAACTGGGCAGTATACGATCACGGTCAGTAATATAGGCAATTTACCATCAACCGGTACGATAACGGTCACCGATACATTGCCGACAGGGTTGACCTATTCGTCGGGCACCACCGGTACGGGATGGAGTTGTGGTGCCGTAGGACAGGTAGTGACTTGCACATCTATTACAGCGATACCGGCAAACAGCGCAGGCAACACGATAACACTGATCGTTAACGTGTTAGCAACGGCTACGAGTCCGCTGGTCAATAACGTCAGTGTGAGCGGCGGTGGGGATGTCAACACGACAAATAATACAGCCTCTGATATAACAGTAGTAAATGCGTTGCAAGACCTGACGGTAACAAAGACCGACAACGGGCCATGGACTCAAGGTGGCACTGGGGCATATACAATCACGGTCAAAAACGTAGGGACAGCACAAACAAACGGGGCAACAATAACAATTACCGATACGTTGCCGACGGGGTTAACCTATGTGTCCGGCACAGGTACAGGTTGGACCTGTAGTGCTGTGGGGCAGTTGGTAAACTGTACATCAAATGCAACCATACTACCGAACGGAACCAGCACAATAACGCTTAACGTCAACGTGTCGGCAACAGCTACGAGTCCGCTGGTCAATACTGTCACAGTCAGCGGAGGAGGAGAAACAAACACAAGCAACGATACAGCAACAGATTCAACAGTAGTAAACCAGCCTGACCTGACGGTAACGAAGACCGACAACGGGCCATGGACTCGCAGTGGTACCGGAACATATACGATTACTGTCAAAAACGTAGGTACAGCAACGACAGCCAATACGATAACAGTAACAGATACGTTGCCGACAGGCGTAACCTATGCGTCCCGCACAGGCACTAACTGGACCTGTAATGCTGTCGGTCAGGTAGTGACCTGCACCTCCAATACTGCGATAGGAGCAGGTGGTACCGCCCAACTGTTATTACTAAACGTCAATCTAACAGCAACAGCCACAGGTCCGCTGGTAAATAATGTCACCGTCAGTGTTGCCGGTGATAACAATTCGTCCAATAATACAGGAACAGATTCAACGGCAGTAAACGGGGCTGACCTTACAGTAGCGAAGACCGACAACGGGTCATGGACTCAAGGGCAGACCACAGCCCAGTATACAATCACAGTTAACAATATAGGTACGGCAACGACATCCGGGACAATAGCGGTAACCGATACCCTGCCGACAGGTGTAACCTATACAAGCCGCACTGGAAATCAATGGACCTGCACATACGCTGCGCCGGTGGTAACCTGCACTTACAATCGCGGTGGCACTTACACGATAGCGGCAGGCGGCACCGCCCAACTCTTATATCTAACTGTCACCGTGTCAGCAACAGCTACGAGTCCATTGGTCAATAATGTCACAGTTAGCGGTGGCAATGAAACGAATACGGCTAACGATACAGCAACCGATTCGACAGTAGTAAACCAGCCTGACCTGATGATAACGAAGACTGACAACGGGCCATGGACTCTAGGTGGAACTGGCACATATACAATCACTGTCAAAAACGTAGGGACAGCAACAACAGCCAATACGATAACAGTAACAGATACGTTGCCGACAGGCGTAACCTATGCGTCCCGCACAGGCACTAACTGGACCTGTAATGCTGTCGGTCAGGTAGTGACCTGCACCTCCAATACTGCGATAGGAGCAGGTGGTACCGCCCAACTCTTATATCTAACTGTCACCGTGTCAGCAACAGCTACGAGTCCATTGGTCAATAATGTTACAGTTAGCGTTACCGGTGATAACAATGCGTTAAATAATGCGGCAACGGATACGACAATCGTAACTCAACCCGACCTTACGGTAACAAAAAGTCATACGGGCAACTTTACTCAGAATGGAACTGGCACGTATACGATCACGGTCCAAAACATAGGCACAGCAAATACGACCGCAGTAGCAACTGTGACCGATAACCTACCGACAGGATTAACCTTTGTGTCCGGCACTGGCGCAGGTTGGAACACCTGCACTGCTGCGGGGCAGGTAGTGACCTGCACACAGGTCACTGGGCAAAGCATAAACGCGGGGGCAGCCAGTAACCCTATTACGCTGACCGTCAACGTATTAGCAACAGCCACATCTCCGCTGGTTAATAGTGTAACCGTTAGCGGAGGCGGGGAAGTCAACACAAGCAATGATATGGCAACAGACTCGACAGTCATAAACCAGCCTGACCTGACAATAACAAAAACTCATAATAATATAATCTTCTATCTGGGGCAGCCCGATGCGTATTATACGATCACGGTCAGTAACGCAGGTACGGCAGCTACAACCGGGACAATTACGGTAACCGACACCTTGCCGACAGGTTTGACCTTTGTCTCTGGCATCGGAATGGGTTGGAGTTGCGGTGCTGCCGGGCAAGTAGTGACCTGCACATCGAGCACCGCCATTGCAGCAAGCATCGCAGGCAACCCCAGCGCAGGCAACCCTATCACGTTGACGGTCAGTATTTCAATGAGTGCTCCCTATGCCTTGACCAACAGCGCAACTGTGAGTCTTACAGGCCAGACCGAATCAAACCCCAATAACAATAACGCGTCAGATTCGACCACGATCATACCGACCCTTATCACTTTATCCGACTTTCGCGCACACGAAGACAAAGGCAGCATGGTAATCGAATGGACAACCTCCTCAGAGGCGGGCACGGCAGGGTTTTATCTATTCAGGAAGGACGCCTCAACCGGAGGGTACCAGCGCATAAACCGGAGGCTTTTGCCTGCATTGCTTACATCGTTACAGGGAGGCACCTACAGCCTTATCGACAAGGGCGCCTCACCGGGTCAAAGCTACACCTACTTACTCATGGAAGTAGAAGCCGGCGGCGCAAAGAACATACACGGACCGTTCACTGTTAGCACAACAGGTACCGCAATAAACAATTTTGGGCTTTCTAATACGATAACCCCCGAGCTGCTGCTTAATCCTCCGAAGGTATCTACAAACACAGTAGTCAGGTCTTTTGCCTCAGACGGAAGTTCCAACATAAGCGTCCGTAACGACCCGTACAAAACAACCGTCGATTCAGGTCAGGACCTTTATTCCAACTATGTAAGGAAGGCCAAAGAGAACACAGTCCCCAAAGCAACCCAGGCAGTGCATATAAGAGCTTTAGCGGCAAGCACCGGAAGCGCTTCGATACAGACCGGGACATCGATAAAGATACCCGTAAGCACAAATGGTCTTTATTCTCTGTCGTCCTCGACCATAGCAACACTATTGGGGATATCAGAGCAAAAAATAATACAGCTGATAAAAAACAATGGATTACAGCTAACGAACAAAGACCAGGGAGTGGCCTATATGCCCGACACAGGAAACGCGGGCATACTGTTTTACGGCACAGGCATAAGCAATGATAACTATACAGACGAAAACATCTACTGGTTAGCCGTGGGTAACGGAGTTCAGATGGTCAATATAAAAGGCAAAGGACCCCAGCCCGTTGCCGGAAATAACACCTTTACAGAGACTATCCATGTGGAGCAGGACAACATCATCGTGCCGGTCATAACCACTGACCCTGAATCAGACTACTGGTTCTGGGACTATATTGTAGCCGGAGACCCTGACGATGGCGTCAAGACCTTCACAATCCAGGCAAACGGTGTGGCCAATGCCTCAGGCAGCCTGAGTATAAACCTGCAGGGGTTCACCAATACCAAACACCATGCTTCATTCAAACTCAACGGCACACAGATAGCCGATACAGCAGATAAAGTATGGTACGGCCCGAACCCCAAAACAATCACCATTAATTACAGTCCCGGCCAGCTTTATGAAGGCAGCAATACAGTTGAAATCACAGGCTTGCTGGATAATCCGGACACGGATTACAGCATCTTCTATTTAAACTCATTCGACCTGACATACCAGAGGCTTTACCATGCCACAAACAACAGTCTGGTCTGCCACGACAATACAAACCCGGTGGTGACCATTACCGGGTTCACAGGACCTGACTTATCGCTTTTCGATATCACAGACCCTCTGAACCCCAGGAACGTAACAGCCGCGAAGATAACCTCTACAGGCGGCGGTTATGCCCTAAGCTTCAATCCCGCATCGTCTGGTGCCGTTTATCTGGCCTTAAAGCAGGACGCTGTTATTCCTATTCCGACGGCAAATGTCAGGGCTGGCACAGTTCCCTGGCTCAAAGACAATAAAAACAAGGCAGACTATATCATCATTACCACGGCCGAGCTCAGTGACGCGGCAAATACACTGGCCGCCTACCGGAGCAACCAGGGGCTTACCGTTCAAACCGTATTGCTTGAAGAGATCCTCAATGAATTCAATTACGGCATATACAGTCCGGAGGCGATCAGAGACTTTCTCAGCTACGCCTATCATAGCTGGAAAAAAGCGCCCGGTTACGTAGTTCTCGCAGGCAACGGCACATTTGACTACAAAAACAACCTTGGCAAGAATGATAACCTGATCCCGACGCTTATGACCTCCACACCATCTGGAGTTTATCCTTCGGACAACCTCTTTGCAGAGGTGGAAAACGATCATGTCCCGAGGATCGCCATAGGCAGGCTGCCTGTGCTGACAGCCTCGGACCTGACAAATGTAATCAACAAGATCGCCGTATACGAGGGCGCTACCGGCAATAAGGTCATCATGCTGGCCGATGTGCCCGATGACGCGGGGGCTTTCACGAAGGACAGCAATGCTGTGTTAGCTCTATTACCTAAAAGCTACAGCGCAGAGACAATCTACCTGGCCGAACAGCCTGTCGGTACAGCTCACGACACGCTCATGGACTGGATAAATAATAAGGGGATCGTGTTCTTAAACTACATAGGGCACGGAGGGGTGGACCACCTTGCCATGCAACCCGTTCTCACAGAAGACGATGTTGTTTTCCACATGACCAACAGCACGAAACTGCCTGTAATGGCGGCCATGACGTGTGTTGTGGGAGAGTATGGCATACCGGGTTATAACTCACTGAGCGAAGTGCTGGTGCTGCAAAACGGCGGCGGGGCGGCGGCTGTCTGGTCTCCCACGGGGATGTCATTCGACTCAGAGGCCCTGATACTCGATGAAGAGTTCTTCAAGGCGGGGTTCAAAGCCAAAAAAGCGGTGCTCGGCGACGTTATCCTTAAGGCGCTTAACGGCTTTAACAAAGCAGGCGGCCAGGACTTCATGATGGATATCTATAACCTCCTCGGCGACCCTGCTTTGAAACTCAGGTAAAGATACACGATAGAAAAGAATGTTCTGTCGTCAGGCTCTACTGACGTGCTTTGCTCCGTTTCTTGGCCATGGTTACGCAGTAGACGCCCTTGCCATCGGACGCGGGTGCAAAACATGCGTTGTCTGAGACACATTCAGCTGCGCGGCGGTCGCCCTTCCGCCAGCGCTTGATTAGCGATGGTTCACAAATCAGCGGCCGACTCATTGAAATATAGTCGGCTATTCCATTTCGGACCAGTGCCTCTGCAACGCCATAAGAGCGAATGCCACCCACCAGCATCAACGGGATCGTGACCTTCTGTTTGTAGAGCATCGCAGCTTCCCGGTAATAAACCTCTTGTTCCGGAGTCTTCAGCTTGCCCGGGCGTACAGGCGTGAACTTTTCAGGTGAGGTAACCGTTCCGCCTGACAACTCAATAGCATTGACGGAAGCATTCCCAAGCATACCGGCAACCCGAACAGCCTCCTCGCGCGTCATGCCGCCCTCCAGAAAATCCTCGGAGTTTAGCTTGATGAGAACCGGATACTCCGGACCGACTGTCTCCCGGACGCTCCTTACCACCTCAAGTACGAGCCGCGCACGGTTCTCGAGTTCGCCGCCATATTCATCCTTCCTCTTGTTAAATGCGGGCGACAGGAACTGACTGAGTAGAAAGCCATGGGCAGCGTGGATCTGCACGGCGTCAAAGTCGGCTTGCTTCGCTCTACCGGCGGCGCGGGCGAAGGCGGATATTATGGCCGAGATATCCTCCCTGCCGGCCTGACGGCACTTTAACAGGACGGAAGGCCCGACAGACTCCAGGCTGCTCAGCTCGGGATTCGAGCTGCATCCACCGTGGACCAATTGCAAAGCCATCTTCCCCCCAGCCGAATGTACCGCATGTGTCATGTCCCGAAGCCCCGGCAGCAAGCGGTCGTCGTAGACAGCCAGCTGGCTCGGACTGGACTGTCCCTCGGGGCTGACGAAAGCATAACTGCTGATGATCAACCCCACCTCTCCCTTAGCCAACTCGATCATCATCTCTATAAGCCTGCTGGTGACTGAGCCATCCTTTCCAGCCAATCCCTCCCACGTCGCAGAACGCACGAAGCGGTTCGGCAGACTCATGCTGCCTAAGGACGTATGTTCAAATAATTCAGCCATTGTGAATCTCCTTTTTTATCCTTCCGGATTATTACACCAATAGATTAGAATCGACCTTTTCTCCGGTTTTCATCATATCAGACTTGCATCAAATATTATTAGATGCAATTTTAAAATACTACCTGACAGGAAATCCCTTCCCTTTCAAATGCCCTCTTTAACTCCTCTCCTTTTTGCGAGAAGAAGCTGTCTTCCATGGCCCACTGCATCCCGTATCTTTCGTATGCCCAGTCCGCATAATGATAGTTCAGCCTGTCAAGGATCACGTACTCCACTTTACCCGTAAGCGCACTAACCAGCCCCTCGGCCCCCGGAAGAATCGGCGCTATCATGGCAAAGGTTTTAATCCCTTCCGAGTGAAGCTTCGCCAAGGCCTCAATCCTTTTCTTTATTGGCGTCGCTTTTGGTTCAAATATCCTCCTTATCTTCTCATCCGCCGTGGTTATGGTGAATCCGACCTCGGCATCCTTTGATCTCTTAAGAGTCTCCATGTCCCTCAGGACAAGAGAGGATACTTTTTGCCTTTATCTCCCTGATCTTCATGTCTTCAACTTTATCACGGTTCGATTAATTCTAAAAGCTGCCTTTGATATCATGCGCGCATAAGTTATAAGTGGAAGCCCATGAGGGGTTTAACGGACTTCATTCAACAGCTTCTTGCCTTCTTCCTCAAACATTTATCTGCCTTCTCTGCTAAAATAGTGAAGAGTACAAACAATAATTGAGCAGAGAGAGGCGGGGATTGTCCTTCTGTTTTTACAGGAATAATACGCATAATTTTTAAATGATTGTCTTCATATCCTTTTCATCGTTTCTTCGCAGGCAAGTTTCATATATAATATATGTATAGAAAATATCTATCTTAGAGGAGAATTTTATAATGTCCATTATTACAATTTCGCGAGGTTCTTACAGCAAAGGAAAAGAGGTAGCAGAGAAGGTAGCACGAAAATTAGGCTATGAGTGTATTGCAAGAGATGCCATTCTTAACGCATCAAAAGAATTTAATATTCCTGAAATCAAACTAATTCGTGCCATTCATGACGCCCCTTCTATTCTGGAAAGGTTCAACTATACAAAGGAAAAATATCTGGCCTATTTGCATGTTTCCATGTTGGAGCATTTTCAAAAGGATAATCAAGTCTACCATGGTCTCGCAGGCCATTTCTTCGTAAAGAATATCTCTCATGTACTTAAGATAAGAATCATCGCTGATATGGAGGACCGTGTGAAACTCGAGATGGAACGTGAGGGAATTTCAAAAAGAGAAGCTTTGCGTATTCTTACAAATGATGACAAAGAAAGACGCAAATGGTGCAAATATATTTATGGAATTGATAAATGGGATCCCAGTCTTTATGATTTAGTTATCCATATTAAGAAAATTACGGTAGATGATGCGGCAGATATTATTTGTCATGCTGTTGGGGTGAATCAATTCAAAGCAACTCCGGAATCACAAAAAGCCCTGGAGAGCCTGTTGCTTTGCGCAAGAGTTAAGCTTGCATTAATGGATGTGAAACCCGATGCTGAAGTGTTTATTTCAAATGGGACTATTGTAATAAAAGCTACAACCTCGCAGTTTGAGGATGAACAATTGATTCATAAAATAGAGGAAATCGTAAAGAGCTTTCCAGGGGTAACAAATGTTAGAGTTGATTTAGTTTCATACACACATGGATGAAGGTTGAGTAATTTTAATACAGCAGAGGGCGAGTTAATACCTCGCCTTTTTTATTATCAAGGCATCCTTCTTGTCTTTTTTTGTCTTGCGCAGAGACAGTCGCGCAAAATTAGTAATCAATAGAGGGTTAACTACCACACAGGCAACTCCCTCTGAAGAGACAAATGAAAAGAGATTTATGTGATAGCACCCTGTGGACTCCATGGCCAACCTTATCTCTGTTATGCCCTGAGCGTATTTCATCACCGTGGACTCCTCAGACAGGGAATGCTGGAGATAGCTGCACTTTCTGACTATTTTGTGGCTTCTGAAGAATTTGTCTGTGATCTCAAATGGAGACTGACTGCTGTATCACTGGAAAAAAGGAGGGAAGAACTGGGATGTAGAGTTCTGACGGTGACGCTCGGCGAACGGGGAAGTATCAGCGTTTCCGATAAAGGGACTCTGCGCGTTCCGGCATTCACGGTTGAAACTATAGATACTACCGGCGCGGGCGACGTGTTTCACGGCGGATTCATATACGGTCTCCTGCAAAAATGGGAACTTAAAGACATTATAGTATTCGCTTCACCCCTCGAAATATCTTGGCGTTACTTTCTTACGGCCTGTTATTCTCTGATAGACTTCGTCAGTGTATCCAAGAGAGATAACCGCGTAAACCTCCTCTTCCGCCGGAATTCCGATAGCCCGCCGGATCGAAGGATCTCTCTTCATTGCTTGAACAGCAAATCCGATGAGACAAGAGCCGAGCCCCATACTGTGGGCGGCGAGTAGGATATTTTGTGTCGCGAGTAAGGCATCCTCGGCAGGGCAGCTCGCTCCCGGCCTGGATCCAACAAGGATAGCAGCCGTACCACCATGAAAAAGACGGTCTTTACCCGATGCACGCCATTCTTTAAGCCCATCCTTCACCCTCCGGTAATAACCGCGATAATAGGCATCGACTTCTCCCTTACCGATCAGCTTGAGAAAAGAACGGAGCAGGGTCTTTTCTGCAGTAGCGTTCAGTCTTTCAAAAAAGGAGGCAACATGTCCGGCCAAAGATACGACCGCCTTCCTCGTCGGCAGAATGGTAAAGGTCCAGGATTGACAGTTAGTTCCTGACGGTGCGGTAACACCGATCTTCATGAGGTCTTCGAGCACGTCCCTTTCCAGTGGCCTATCGGAAAAGTGCCGGCAGGAGCGGCGCGAGGCCATCAGCTGCACTAATAGATATGTATTAAACTTTCCGGGAGGAAGCCACTGTTTCTCTGCCGTGAAAGTCTTAAATTCCGACATTCCTTCGTCAAGCGTGGTGACACGTATCGCCTTTTGCGGACAGACTGCTTCACAATGTCCGCAGGAGATTGAATCCTCTCCCGAGGCTATGGCCTTCCCTTCCACAATTGAGAGGGTTTCCGTCGGGCAAACAGTAACGCATAAACCGCAACCGATGCAAAGATCTCTATCAATCTCTATTTTGTTTTCTTCCATTGAAGTCTCCTCGAAAAATTTCTTACATTCCATAATTATGATAACACGACATTAAATCCTTTCTAATCTTCGCTTAAGCAAATCCTAACCGGTGGTGCTCAATTATTTCTCCTTGCAATCGTGAAGAGCCCGCATAAAAAGTGATAATTTTTGTATAATAAAACTTATTTTGAAAATGCTTTTTCCCTAAGTAAATCTATCGGAGGTAAAATTATATGTTTCGTCCACAGATCAAAGTTCTCGATTGCACTATCCGCGACGGCGGGCTGATCAACAAATGGCAGTTCAGCGATGAAATTGTACGCAAGGTTTTCCATGCATTGTCGGCTTCCGGCGTCGACTATATGGAAATAGGATATAAATCCTCCGAGAAATATTTTTCCAGGGCAGAGCACGGCGCCTGGAAATTCTGCACCGAGGAGGACATAAAACGAATCGTCGGTGATACCGATACGAACATGAAATTATCGGCCATGGCCGACATCGGCAGGATAGATTATGAAGATATTCCTCCAAAAAAGGACAGCATTCTCGATATGATCAGGGTAGCCTGTTATGCTAAAGAAACTGATAAGGCAATAGCCCTGGCGCATGAGTGTCTGGACAAGGGCTACGAAGCGACCATCAACCTTATGGCTGTATCGAAGGTCCTAGAAAAAGATCTTGACGAAGCCCTCGATGATCTTTCGAAAAGCAGAGTTCCCGTGATATATCTTGTGGACAGTTTCGGATCATTATACTCCGAACAGATCCATTTCCTGGCAAAGAAGTATTTTGAAGCATTGCCGGGCAAAGAACTCGGCATTCACACCCACAATAACCAGCAGCTGGCTTTCGCAAACACGATAGAGGCTATTATCGCGGGAGTAAACCGTCTGGACGCCACTCTTTACGGCATGGGGAGAGGAGCCGGCAACTGTCCGCTGGAACTCCTTCTGTCTTTCCTGAAGAATCCGAAATTCGATATCAGACCCTTAATAGAGGTAATCCAGGAGATATTTGTTCCGATGAAAGCGGATATAGAATGGGGATACCACATCCCATATTTAATAACGGGCGTATTGAATGAGCACCCGAGAAGCGCAATGAAGATAATGGCGCAAAAGACTTTGCCTAACCTCAGACAATTTTATGATGAACTCAAGGACGGTACGGAACTGGATTAAAAAAGCATTGTCTGTCCCTTAATCTCTGTTTTTTCCATTTTCTCAAAAATGCGCACCTTTCCGTATTCGCCGTCATATCCGGGCACAATGCCGACATCTCCTGATCGCATCCTCTGTATGGCTTCCGCCGGCAATGGGAAGCCGGTCTTTTCTATCTCACTCAATGGGGCGTCAAGAAGAATTCTGAACTCTGGACCGAGTTTTTCAAGAAGATTCATATAGGCACCTGAGACCGCTTTACTGTTAACGCCGATTTTCATGGTATCAGCAAGAATCTCCGGGAGAGGAATCATGGAATAAAAAGGCAGCGCATCTTTCGGCCTGAACCCATTTTCACGGTCGGCGAGTTTTTCAACCCTGTGCATTACGCCGACTGTGACTCTTTGTCCGCAGACCGGGCAGAGATAATTATGCTTTATCGTTTCCTGTGGAGAAAGGTTTACGCCGCATGTTCTGTGTCCGTCATAATAATATTTCCCTTCCTGAGGGAAAAATTCGATTGTCCCGAGAAAGCCTTTCTTTGTTTTGATCGATTCCATAATATTTTCATAAGAGGGCCTTTTATCAAAATCAAAAATATTTGCTTCACGTCCGAGTTTTAAGGGGGAGTGGGCATCTGAGTTTGAAATAAGAGTTATTTTGTCGAGAGCCGAAAGCCTCCAGTTCATGGCTGGATCAGATGATAGTCCTGTTTCAATTGCATGGATATAAGGCGTTAACTCTTCAAAACATTCTTCGATTGAATCAAATCCGGAGTTTGCGCCAAGGACGGAGAAGTGTGGCGTCCATACATGAGCGGGCACGAACATGGCCTCCTCTGTAACATCGAGAACAATTTTCAATAATGTCTTTGCATCAAGTCCGAGTATCGGCCTTCCATCAGATGAAAGGTTCCCTATTTTTGATAAGGCATTGATAATTTTTAAAGCAGCCTGAAAATCAGGTACAAAAACGAGACTGTGTACCTTCCTCGTTTTTCCATTCTTTGAATAGATGCAGCTTATTTCGGAAGTGAGTATGAAACGGACTTCCGACCTGCATGATAAAGGCACATTATTATCTTGGTATTTATATTTTAAACTTAATGTGTTACCATTATCAACATGAAGTTTTTCTTTCAGTTCATGAAACCATTTTGGATGGGTAAAATCTCCTGTGCCGATGACACTGATTCCCTTTAATTGAGCCCATCTCCAAAGGCTTTCCAGGGACATGTCTCTGCTCGTCGCCCTGGAATATTTTGAATGGATATGCAGGTCTGCGATAAAGCGCATAAGCTTTATGGACTCTTATGAACCTTTTGGATACGCAATCAAGACTGGACGATCTTTGACCAAAGACCTATCGTAACGAAGCATTCTGTTTTCTCTTGTGCAAAATTATGTATACGGTGACCAATAATGCACAACCGACAATAACGTATATACTCCACTGTCTGCTTACCGCCATAATTTTTTCTTTGTTGTGACCCACAAAATAACCGATAAAAGCAAGGACTACAACCCATATACCGGCGCCGAACGCGGTATAGAAGCAGAATTTCCCGAGGTTCATTCTGCAGAGGCCTGCAGGAAAAGATATATAATGTCTTACTCCCAATATAAGCCTTCCGATGAAGGTGCTGATATTCCCATGTATACGGAAAAATTCCTCTCCTTTTATGAAATGGTTATGTGAAACGCCAAAATATTTTCCGTATCTGAGGATAAACGGTCTCCCTAAAAATACTGCAATAGCGTAATTAAATAACGCGCCGAGAACGCTGCCGGCTGTGCCGGATATTAAAACGCCTGCCCAGTTCATCTGGTTCTGTGCGATGAGATATCCTGCCGGCGGTATTACAAGTTCAGAAGGCAAAGGGATGAACGTGCTTTCGATAAACATCAGGACCAAAATACCTGGATAACCCATAGTGCCGACTGCCTCAACAAGCCAGTTCAAAAAAGCATGCATTTCTTTAAATAATACCGTACTCAGTTGTTGTAATAAATTTATTCATGCTTGCCTATTGTACCTTATAATTGGTGATCTTTGAAAACTATTCATGTTTTTATATCGTTTCACATTTGATGCAGGCTGTTTAATTCCTTTTAAAAAACGCAATGACTGCATCCTGAAAAATGCGGCTTCCATTCACTAACTTTTCAGACGTAGACCGGTTGAATTTTCTTCGGGCAAAATGTCCGCTCAAAAAGGTATTTTGCCGATGATTCCGTATATTTTATTTTAATATATAATATAAAATTAATAACTTATCTCTGGCATTGATTGTGCTTGATATAAATAGAATATAAAAGTTGCAAGGGATTTAGTTAGATAAATATGATAATTTTGAAAGGGATGAAGAAAGGAGAAAGTAAGCTATGAAACGGTCACTTTATTCAATAATCATGACATTCGTTATCGGTCTGGTTTTAATGCCTGAAATGATTTATGCCCAGTCTCAGCAGACGACAACAAAAGCCCCTCCGATAGAGCAACCACTTGTCCGTGAAGGCAGCTTTGCGGTCAAACTTGTCTCCTCATTGTCTTTGGTAACGACTGAAGACGAAGTTGAGGCGGAAAATCTGTTAAGCGATGCCGGCATCACGCCACGAAATGGATGGATTGCCGATTACCCTGTTACTCCGGATATAATGGGTGAGATACGGCAATCAGTAATTGATGCGGTGAATTCTAAAAAGTTATCAATGAATGAAGATGAGGCTTTGCAGAGGTTCCAGGAAGCTAAGGCTGATGTCGGGTTACAAATTAAGCCTTATGCATCCGGTGAACCCCATGAAGTTAATCCGGATTCAACCTATCCCGAAACTTCCGTTATAAATAATTATTATTATAATCAGGGACCGCCGATAGTTACTTACTACGCTCCTCCTCCGGACTATTATTATCTTTATTCATGGGTCCCGTCTCCGTTCTGGTGGTATGATTTTTGGTTCCCCGGATTTTTTATCCTGAATGACTTCCACAGACCTTTTCACTTTCACAACAGGAATTTCTTCATCTCGAATCATTTCAACGATTTCAGACATCACAGGGTTTTCAGAATCGACCCTGTAGATCGGTTCCATGGAAAAACATTTGCAGGTATAGGCGCGCCGAGAACAGGACGTTTTATTTCCCATGGAATCAGAAACGGAGCTACATCTATTTTTAATCGTAACAGGATCAGTCCGCCTTCGGGTGGTAAAACTTTCAGATCCCCTTCAGGCAGCAGGTCGATCAGTCCGCCGCATTCAGGCGGTAGGTCATTCAAAACGCCTTCAGGTGGCAAGTCGTTCAGTCAACCTTCAGGCGGTAGATCATTCAGAGCGCCTTCGGGTGGCAAGTCGTTTAGTCAGCCTTCAGGTGGTAGATCATCGGGTTCTTCCGGCGGCGGACACCAGAGAAGATAAATCCCTGCAGCAAGTCTGCAAATCCAAAATAAAAAAGGACTTACAGGATTCCTGTAAGTCCTTTCCCGGCACTGAAAAATATATCTGTCCCTTTGTCCATATATAGATAGGATATATTTTATAGTTTTTTATCCACGGTTGTCTTATAGTAAAATCCGTTCTGTGCCATAAAAAAACCCATGGGGCATCGGCAACTATAATTTCCTCGGCCTTTTTGAGCAGAGGAGTTTCATCTTATCATCCAACGCGCTTTGGCCCTTTTCTATAGTTTGTCTCATAAACTCGAAGAACATTTCGCTACATTTTCGCCACATAAACAAAAAAGGACCTAAAGCTAAAAAGCACTAAGTCCGTGATTTTATTGGTCGGGGCGAACAGATTTGAACTGTCGACCACTCGCACCCCAAGCGAGTGCGCTACCAGGCTGCGCTACGCCCCGAATTTTAGTTTTTTAATGAAGTTGACTCAGTATTTCCCTGAGCCTTTTCTTGATATGCTCAATGGCCCGGGCAGATTGACGGATTTCTTTTTTCTGTAAATCCTGCTCAGTTCTCGGTTCAGCATTGGCTATACCGACTCCGAGTTTTTTTCTGACACCTTCTATGGTAAATCTCTCCTGATATAAAAGCTTCTTGATATTAAGGAGAAGCTCCACATCCTTCTTTATATAAACGCGCTGTCCGGATTTATTTTTCCTCGGCTTCAGAAAAGAAAATTCCGTCTCCCAATACCTGAGGACATAAGGTTCAACCCCCACAATCCTGCTCACTTCTCCTATTTTGTAAAAAAGTTTATCAGGGAAAGACGCATATGGCACAAGTCTTTCAGGCGCGGATTTATACATCCTGTTTCTCCAGTACTCCCTTCAATTGATTGCTGGCCCTGAATGTGATTACCTTTCTCGGCGTTATCTCAAGATCATCTCCTGTCTTGGGATTGCGGCCTCTCCTCGCTGTTTTTTGTCTGACATTAAAAGTCCCGAACCCCGATATCTTCACTGATTCGCCTTCGACAAACGTCTGTTTCATAGTATCAAATAATATCTCGATAATTTCCTGTGCCTCTTTTTTTGAAAGTCCTATCTTCTCAAATATTCTTTCTACTAAGTCTGCCTTTGTCATAATACCCCTATCTCAATTTTTTTAAATTATATTAAGGACATAGATAGTTGTCAAGAAGATTTTAGTTTAATATATTATCTGACTTTGTATTTTTTGTCAAAAGATATTGTAATAACTGAAATTTCTTGGGCCGCTTCATGATATAATTTGTTTCTAATTATATGATTTATGGAGTCGGGATAGACATCGTCAGGATAGATCGGATTCAAACGGTTGTAGAGAAATGGGGGCAGAGGTTTCTCAAGAAAATATTTACCGATAATGAGATTTCCTACTGTTATACGAAAAAAATGCCGCATCTGTCACTGGCAGTCCGTTTCGCGGCAAAGGAGGCATTGATAAAAGCGATAGCCTCTGAAATCCCTGTGGCTTTCACTGACATTGAAATAATAAGCAGACATAACGGGAAACCTTTTCTTAATGTTAAAGGAAAACTTGAGGATTTTTTTCAAGAGAAACTCATAAGAAAAGCTCATGTGAGTCTTAGCCATGAACGTGATTATGGAGTTGCATGTGTTGTCCTTGAGCAATAGTATCGTTTACTGATTTTGAGGCGCCTGCGTTTGAGGGGAAACAATAGGTAGTCCCTCAGACGGTCTCTGTATCGATTTATCCTCTTTATTGCCTTCTTCTATCACCTCTTCATACTCAGGCACAACAATACCTCTCCTGACCATGATGCTATAGATAAGATTAGACCTGTGCGTTACGTATCTGCTGTTCCCAAGCGGGTTGAATTTTCTCGGATTCGGCAGAACGGAGGCGAGCCTTGCAGCTTCTTCAGGGCTGATTTCAGCGGCTGATTTCCCATAATACCGCCTTGCAGCCGTCTCGATACCGAATATGCCGCCCTCACCCCACTCAGCGATATTTAGGTAGAGTTCAAGAATCCGTTTTTTTGTCAAAACCCTCTCCATCCTCCATGTTATTATCGCCTCCCTGATTTTTCTCAGAGGATTTTTGGAAGGTGAAAGGTAGAGGTTTTTTGCAACCTGCTGGCTTATTGTACTTCCACCCAATTTAAACTGTTTCGCCTTAATGTCCTTTTCAATGGCCTTCTGCATTGCTTCGTAATCAAAACCTTCATGTTTCCAGAACTTATCGTCTTCAGCAATAAGCACAGCTTTAATGAGATAAGGAGACACCCTGGACAACGGCACCCATTTCTGCCGGATCCTGTATTTCTTGCCCTCCCGTTGCCACTCTCTTTCGCGGTACTCCATAAAAGAGGTTTTCTTCGGGTTTTCTTTTTTTAGTTTTGAAACATCAGGGAATAAAAACAGATAGAGCACCAGCATGCCCGACAGAATTAGGAACGCAGAGATCCAAAGGGACCTATGCCTGGATCTCCGTGCCAATTCCCTCTTTTGTGAATATCTCGAGAAGCAGGCAGTGAGGCACCCTGCCGTCTATGATATGAGTCTTGGAAACGCCGCCCTCAATCGCCTTAAGACATGCCTGGACCTTCGGCAACATCCCGCCCGTGATTGTCCCGTCCTTAGTCAGTTTTTTTATCTGCTCTTTCTTGAGCGCTGAGATTATTTTATTATTCTTATGCATAATTCCCAGCACATCGGTAAGGAGTATAAGCTTTTCAGCCTTCAGAGCTGACGCGACGGACGCAGCTACATAATCGGCATTAATATTCAATGTCTCGCCGTTGGGACCGACGCCGATGGGTGATATAACGGGGATAAACCCTTCTTTTTCGAGACTGATTATTATGTGCGGATCGATGGATGTAACTTCACCGACAAGACCGATATCTATTATCTCGTCGACACCTGTTTCAGCGTGTTTATTTAACATTTTCTTCTTTGCCTTTATTAGTCCGCCGTCTTTACCGCTCAACCCAACTGCCTTTCCGCCGTGGTTATTGATCAGAGATACAATCTCTTTATTTACAAGCCCGCCAAGGACCATCTCAACAATATCCATTGTCTCCTTATCGGTAACACGCTGACCCTGAACAAATTGAGGTTTCTTACCCATCTTCTCCATAGTAGCAGATATCTTAGGACCCCCGCCGTGAACGATTGCGGTCCTTATACCGATGAAGTTAAGCATAATTATGTCTTTCGCAAACGAGCCTTTAAGCTCCTCCTTCACCTGCGCAGCGCCGCCATATTTTATAACAAACGTCTTCCCGTAAAAATTCCTGATATAAGGGAGAGCCTCGATCAGTATCTCGGCTTTTGTAATTATGTCTTTCATATTCGTCCCCATTTGACTATTTTATATTAATCCAAGAACTGCAATTAGAAAAATGTCCCGATGAATACCGGGATTGTGAAAAAATTATTTTTCGATACCGCTCTCGAAACACGGAATACACACAATCTCTCCATCTTTGACCCTTGCTCTCGGCTCCATCATCTTTTCTGAGCAAAACGTACAGCTCAGACTCGGATAAATCTTCGCCACTGCCGGCAGATCCATTTTTACTTTCTTAACCTTTAAAAGTTCTGCATCTCCGGCGTTCATTATCGTATCAAGCTTCTTTGCTTTTCTGTCATGGACAGTTTTTAAGACTTCTTCGGAATGGTCTCCTTTTATATACCGGTCCCAGGCATTTTTTTCTTCCTGAGTCTCTACCGGAGAGTTCCAGTCAACTGAAATCCTTATACCAGTGCCGGTTGTCGCAGCCCGGCCCTCAGAATTTCTCTTTATAAACGTATAGACCTGCTTGCCGTAATCCTTAAAAATCAGATTGCCCTTCCCGAACGTACACCCGGTAATTACCTGAACCGCATCAACAGCGCAGGAGTTATTCTCAACAATTGCAATAAGCTCCTCATCAGCTGCCCTTTCTCCAAGTACTTTCATAACATAAACGGCAACCCTGTATCCCAGGGCAAGCCCCGGGCATATATGGCCGTGGAAATCTACAACATCTTCAAATGATTTCATCTGAAAATGATTTTACATCAAAACAAGTAATTTTTGTAATGGTTCAAGTGGGAAATGTATGGGCAGATGACGATTATAGATTGTAAATAGTCTTGACAGATAACACGGGAAAAGTATATTTTTATAAAAATTACTTTAGGAGGGGTCCAATATGAAAAGCTTCATTGTATCGGTATTTATTCTCACAATCTGTACATTTCTCGGAGGTTGCACTTGTGTGCAGAGCATCAAAGTAACTCCAGAAGCTACTGGAGGAAATATTAAAAAGATGACTGCTGCTTCGATTAAAGCACCGGTTGAAATTGAACTGAAAGATTGTTGTCCCGGTAAAGAAGAAAGAAAAATTGCTTGCCGATATAATAAGGACATTTATGATCTGTGGACAAAGGCAAGAGATAAAAAAATATCAATAAAAAGATACTATAAGCTCGTCAAGGCCGCTGAGACTGCACTTCAGAAAATTAATTACTACTGTCCCATTTCCAACATGCCTAAACCTGCTGTCAAAATAAAGACTAAAACTACCCAAGAAGGAGCATGGAAATCACTAAAGAAGGTTAATGAAGAAATCGAAAAGGAACTAAAAAAATAAATTTCCATCCTAACGCTTAAAAAGCGGACAACTGGCTATTTTGGTTGTCCGCTTTTATTTCGTCTCAGTCTTTAGTTCATTTAACAGTATGCTTATCTGCGCCTTTATTTTGTTTCTTGTCTCCGGCGACATGTCGCCGGATGTTTTACATGAAAATTTCTTTGATATTGGCTTCAAAACCATATATCCGTTCCCAGACCATACTACGCCTACTTCGTTATCCCGTAAAATTTCGACCTTTTCCCTTACCCATTCCTGGAGTTCCTGAATTCCCGTTACAGAAAACTTTGCAATATCGGGATATAATTTATTAATATCTTCGAAAGACATCCCATTTTTTGCATACGTTTGAATCTCAGTTGACAACACTGTTTTTTTATACTTATCACCGTCACTATATATGATGGTCAGAGACTCGACTACTTTTTCTTCGGGCATGTCCTTCAGTTTCATAACAATAAAATCACAAATAGAAAAATATCTGTACAGGAAATCTGTCTCTTCTCTCGTCAGTCCGTATTTCTCAATAACTTCCTTGTACGGGTAGACGTCGAAAACTTTACTCAGTTTAGTTGTCTCATCAAACAGGATTTGCTCATTAATAAAATCCTCATAAATATTTCCTGTCCTCCACAAAGCTTCCTTAATCCCCAATTTATTCATTAAGGATTGCGAATTCATTATATATTCGGTCACCTCAGTTAATAAGTACATCCTGTTTTTTACCTTTATGTCAAACCCCTCATATCTTTCCTTTTTGTTTCCGAGGTTCTTTACAGGAAACAGTACCTCTTCAGCAGCCTTTTCCATAGACTGCTTTTCTGGTTCCTTCACCGGTGTTTGTACCTCTGCTATCTTCTCTGGTACCTGTACCTCTGCTATCTTCTCCGGTACCTGTACCTCTGCCGTCTTCTCCGGTGCCTGTACCTCTGCCGTCTTCTCCGGTGCCTGTACCTCTGCCGTCTTCTCCGGTGCCTGTACCTCTGCCGTCTTCTCCGGTGCCTGTACCTCTGCCGTCTTCTCCGGTGCCTGTACCTCTGCCGTCTTCTCCGGTGCTTCCGCTTTCTCAATTGTCTCAAACATAGTCACTATCGTTTTCAGTTTGTGTGTTCTCTCAACCTTAAGAGCCAGTGACTCAGCTTCTTTTCTGGATGCAAACTCTCCTATCATCACTTTATAGAGATATACTCCTCTGGATATCATTTTTGTAACCTGAACCGGATACCCTGCCCTTTTGAATTGTAGCCTCAATTCATTCGCGCTATTCTGTTTCTTGAAAACTCCTATCTGCACCGAATACTTAACCTTCTTTTTTGATAAAGATACAGCCCGTAATGAGTTTTCAGGCTTATCCCTGTCAACAAAACTGTCTGCTGTTTCATTTGTTCCGACCGTATTTCGCAGCTCTCCGTCTGTCGACGGCGTTGTCTGTCTTTTATCCTCCACTGTCTTTTGCGGTTCTATTTCTTGAATCTTTTCTTCATTGAACACCCCTGCCTGATTCCCGACGACATTATCAACCGCCTTCGTCTCGCCGATACGGCCGCTCTCGGTTTTATACAAATCGCTCTTCGCATTTATCATCTCGGCTTCCTTCTTCGCATATGTTATGAAAGGACTCTCCGGAAACTGCTGTTTGATCTCCGAAAAAATCTTTTTTGCCTCTTCAACAGACTTTATCTGCACTAAGGATTTCCCAAGCCAGAACAGTACAGCATCTTTTGCGGAGCTGTCCGGGAATTCTTTAAGGAATATTCTGAACTCTTCTACGGCCTTTTCAGGCTGATAGGAAAGATAATATTTATAAGCCTCATCAAAGAGTTGAAATTCCCTACTGGAAGCTTGAGAATCAAAGACAGCAAACAGCAAAACGGAGAGAACTATGACTATTCTCAGTCCTGTTTTATTGTTACGGAAGCCCTTTCCCATAGTACTTTCATCCATTCATTGAACATTTTTTCTCTTTTCCGGGTATATAAATTACTTTTTATCTCACCCCGCACTTCATCAAACGGCTTAATAATCTCGGGGCTTCTGCCGATGCGCTTAAGAATATAGACCCCTTCGCTCACCCAAACAGGTTCGCTTATCTCGCCTTCTTTCATCGAAAAAGCTTTATTATCCAGGGTCGGCACCAGAGCCCCTTTCGCAAAGCTGCCCAATAACCCTCCGTGGCTTCTCAACGGCTCATCTGAAATTTCTTCTGCGAGGATGTCGAAATTATCGACCTCATGCAATTGAGCGGCCATTTTCAAAGCTCTTAACTTGAGGTCCGTTATTTCAGTTAACGAGGCTTCTTCGCGTAATCTGATGAAAATGGCTTTCAGTTCCAACTTTTCCGGACTGCTCAGGAATTCCTTTTGGTTCGCCTTGTAATAATCACTGATTTCTTTATCGATCACAACAACCTTTGAATCAATATTTTCATCCACAAGTTTTGACGATATTACTTCATCTTTTATTCTCGCTCTGTAATTCTTGATGTCCATACCCTCTTCTTTGAGGAGCCTTTCGACATCCTCCTGCGACACCCTGTTTTTTTCTTTGAACTCATCGATCTTTTTGTCAACTTCTGCGGCGCTCGCCTCTATGCCCTTTCTTTTGGCCTCCTGAAAAATTATTCTGCTCTCGATTAACCTTTTCAGTAGTTTCTCATTAACCGTCTCACTGTTTTCACCCTCATCGGCAGCAACTTTTACAAACTGCCGATAATCTGCAAAAGTAATTACTTCATCACCAACGGTTGCAAGAATCCGGTCCATAGTGCGTCCGTGGGATATGCCGGTTGAAAGCAGGAAAGTTATGAAGACAAAAAGCTTTAAAGCCTGTTTCATGGTATGTATTTTAGTGTACCGTATAAATGATACAGATAGTCAAGGAGGATGCATACCGAACTATGAGGGTCTGTCCTTATTTCCGAGGAGTTCCAGCGCCTTCTGTGCGTCACTCCATGTCAGCCATTTGTCTTTAGGGTTCCTTATCAAATAGGCAGGATGAAACGTAGGCACCAGATGAATACCTCTGTAATCAAAGAGCTTGCCTCGTATTGCGGTTATTTTTTTTGTTGTGTCCTCTATGAGCGTGAAAGTGGAAATCCTACCCAAGGACATTATCACATCCGGATTTATGATCTCGATCTGTTTCTCCACAAACCCCCTGCATTTTTCTATCTCATCAATCTCAGGATCACGGTTCATCGGGGGTCTGCACTTCACTATATTGGCGATATAAACATCCTCTCTTTTAAAACCCATTTTTTCTATAAGCTTTGTAAGGAGAATACCAGCGTCTCCCACAAACGGCCTTGCCTTCAGGTCCTCCTCCCTACCGGGGGCTTCACCAATGAACATAAGCCGGGCATCCGGATTTCCCTCGCCAAACACAATATTGGTTCTTTTGCCCCAAAGTTTACATCTTCTGCAATCTCCGATATCTGCTCTCAAAGCCTTTAATGCTTCGTCCTTTTCTTGTGCCGTGCGATCGCTCACAAGTCTTAATGCCTGGACCCTATTGGATTTCCTGCCGGAACTTTTCCCCCTGACTGCGTGCCGGCTCCGACTTTTTAATTTTATCGGGAGCCTTTCAAACCCAAGTGCCCGGTAGAACTCGAGAGCATTTTTTATGTCCTCTACAATATTTGCCATTTTATCTTTTCATATTTATTTTTAATTTATAATTATCGTTCTCCCCATTTCAATTTTGTCCTGAGGATCTCGAAATAGTCTCTTTCACACGGGGTGAAAAATTTAGCCTTAAAGCCGGCTTTTTTAACTTCGACGATGTCATTCTGTTTTAAAGAAAAACCGACCTGACCGTCGATTGTAAGAAAAACGTCTTCATTCTCCGATTTCAAGACGATTTCCACCAGGACGCTGTCAGGCAATACAATCGGTCTGTTTGTAAGTGTGTGAGGACATATCGGGGCAAGCACGATGTTGTTTAAGGTCGGATAAAGAATCGGGCCGCCTGCAGACAAGGCATACGCCGTGGAACCTGTGGGAGTGGACACAATCAGCCCGTCCGCTTTAAAAGTTGCAACGTAACTGCGGTCTATATACGTTTCAAGGTCTATTATTCTCGCTAAAGCTCCTTTGTTCACTACAACATCGTTCACAACAGAATACTCTGAAATACATTCACTATGCCTGAATACACATGCTGAAAGCATAATCCGCTCTTCCACGGGACACTTTCCGGTAAGCACTTTTTCAAGAACTTCATAAATCTCATCCTTATGGACAGCAGTCAGAAATCCGAGGCCACCGATGTTCACCCCGAGTATCGGAATTTCCTTATCTCCCACAAGCCTTGATACGCTGAGCATTGTACCATCTCCGCCAAGCACAAGTATAATCTCCACTAAGGAAGGTATCTGTGAACGCGGAGAACCTTCTATACTCAGCAATGAGGCAGTTTCCTTGTCAACATAAACCTCGCAACCTTTTCGCTTCAACCAGGGTAATAGCCCTTTAGCCAATTCAGCGGGTTCAGGTTTCCCAGTCTTACTGATTATCCCTATTTTTTTCATCAATACCCTCTATATTTATTTCTCTTCTATTTTCATCGACAGGTTTTATCTTGACCTTAATCGCGCCGTCCGGGAATTCTCCTTCCGCCTTTTCAGCCCATTCAATAACCGAAATATTGTCGTTTTCTGTCTGGTCCCATAGTCCGAGTTCGGCAAGCTCGGCATCATTTTCAATCCTGTATAAATCTATATGGACAAAAGGAGGTGTTGTATTATAACCTGAAATGATCGTAAAACTGGCGCTTACAACATCTCTCTCAGCAATCCCGAATGCACCCGCAATCCCTTTTACCAGGGTAGTTTTCCCGGCGCCTAATTCGCCGTACAGTCCGACGACATTTCCCGGTTTTAAAAGTTTTCCCAGCCTGAAGCCTATATCCTTGGTTTCGTCAGGTCCGTTACTTATATATTTTATCATTTTAATATTCCGATAAACCCTCCCTGCCTGCCTGCGTGGTCCTTATGATACCTGTACGAATGATACGCATGCGGATTACAATGTGTACATTCCGTTGAACTCCATATGTTCTTTGCAGAGACACCCAAAGACAGCGCCTGAAGCATATTTGCGGAAGGAAGGTCTATGCAGTACTTCCCATTTTTCAATGCATAATAATAATCTCCATCGCCTGTAGCCCTGAGCACAGCCTCCTTAACTTCGTCGTCAACGTAATAGCAGTCCCCCTTAATACTCGGCCCCTGGGCCATCAGTATGTCTCCCGGCAATGAATTAAAATGTTCCATCATTATTTTAATGGTTTTTTTTACTATCTTTGCCGCAGTGCCCCGCCATCCCGCATGCACGGCGCCAAGAACGCCTTTTTGTTTATCATAAAGCAGCACCGGGACACAATCAGCAACCTGGACGCCGATTACTATCCCCTTTCTTTTTGTAACAACAGCATCAGCTATTTTCGGACCGCGATCCGAATCGAGTATCAGGACATTGTCCGTATGTCTCTGTATCGGGAGATAGATGTTCTCCCTCCGAATAGATAACATGGCGCAGATCTTCTCAATCTCCGCGCCTAAGGTCTTCCCGGTAAAAAAGGCCGTCACATCATTGTTAAATATTCCGGGATAAATCAGTTTATCCATCCACTCACGATGCTTAGGTTATGTAATGGCGGACACAGTATTTTCGCGGATTTAAATTCTGTGAAGATTTATCGAAACAGAATTTACCTCGGAGGGCGATAGCCCGAGAATGAGCGAAAATACTGTGTCCGCCATTACATAGGAGCGCGTCAAATAAATTTTCAAACAATGTCTTTATCGTCCTGTTGCAAATAATGGAAAGCAGCCGGTATCTTGTCGATTATATCCGTTGCGATCAGCCCATGTTCCCCTTTTTCGGTTTTTGCGATATCCCCTGCAAGGCCGTGCAGATATACTCCCAGTATACTCGCATCAAGCGGATTGCGATTCTGTCCCAGCAATCCTGAAATAATTCCGGTAAGCACGTCCCCTGTTCCGCCAGTAGCCATTCCCGGATTTCCTGTGGGATTGATAAAAGCCCTTCCATCAGGCGCTGCGATGACACTCGGAACACCCTTCAGCGCCAGAAAGGTCCCTGTTTCTTCTGCAAAGCGCAGAGCCGCATGGATCCTATCTTTTTCGATATCCTTGACAGTTAATCCTTTATCCATGCATAATCCCGCCATTTCGCCGGGATGCGGCGTAAGGACTACAGGCGACTTCGACTTTGCAAATATACCTGTATCTCCATTGATTGAATTTATTCCATCCGCATCAATAAGCAGCGGCTTTGTTGAATGCTTGATGAGATTTCTTAAGAGTTTTTTAATATCAGCGGTTACACCCAAGCCAGGGCCGACAGCGAGAAGATCGGCCTTTTCATGTAAAAAGTCAAGTATCATGTCTGAAGCTTTCCCCGATAGGGTGCCGTCTCCTTTATCCGGCAGGATTAAGGTCATCTCCTCGGTCACGCGTGACTGAAATATGCCGGCCAGGGATTCGGGAACACCTAAAGTAACAAGACCCGCCCCTGATCTCAGGCAAGCTTTTGCGGCCATGAATGCAGCGCCTGTTTTTCCCCTTGACCCTGCAACAATAAGCACGTGGCCGTAATTGCCTTTATGCGAATACCTGGGCCTCCCCGGTATTAAAGCGGAAACATAACTCTTATCAAGAAGTTCAACCTTTATTTTTTCAGAGCCCATCAAATCAGGAGGGAACCCGATATCTTCGATAAAAAGTTTTCCGCAAAATCCTGCTCCGGGGAACAAAAGGTGCCCCTTTTTGGGCAAGCCGAAAGTAATGGTATAATCCGCCCTTACGGCAGTTCCCATTACCTGCCCATTGTCAGAAGAAATGCCGGATGGGATGTCTACCGATACTATCGGTAATCTTGAATTATTAAGCAAGGTAACGATCTCTGAAAGCCTCCCCGAAATCTCTGTGTTCAGGCCGGTACCGAAAATAGCGTCTACAATAAGAGAATGCCTGCCGAAGCCTGATGTCCGGTGGACAAAAAGTTCTTCTATCGGTTTTATCTGCACCCCGGATTTTACGGCAGTATTATATTCAGATAAGGCATCTCCTTTAAGTTTTTCAGGGTTTGCGGCCAAAAACACTTTGACTTCCCAGCCTTCATTGTGGAGATTCCTTGCAATAACCAGACCGTCCCCGCCGTTATTTCCGGTACTGGATACAACAATGATTTTCTTACGACCGAACACTTCTTTTATCTTAGAAACAACTGCAAGCCCGGCCCTCTCCATTAGTACAAGGCCGGAGATACCGAATTCCTCGATAGTCCTCTTATCAATCTCCTGCATCTCGGCAGCAGTAACGACCTTCACGCCTTTCTCAACCTCCGGGTTACAAACTACGTGGGACTAAGACAGCACCCACATGCTTAAAAGTCAAGCACCGCATAATCCGTCATATGAAAAAATAACCATAATAAAATTATAGCATCGCTTTAATAATTATTCATATTTTGCTTATAAGATTACAGGTTATTCGCCTTAAGATGTTTGACAAAAACAAAAAAACGTGTTAGATAATAGCATGCCGGTTATTGGTAAAAAGAAGCAGCGTCTCGGTGAACTTCTTGTTGAACACGGCCTGATAAATACGAACCAACTGAAAGAAGCGCTGAAAAGACAGGCCCAGGTTGGCGGACAGTTAGGGTCTATCCTGGTTGAAATGGGAATTATCACCAATGAGGACCTATTGATTTTTCTCAGCCAACAGCTCGGAATCCCCGCAACAAATCTCTTCAAACTGAATATAGAACCGGATATCCTGAAGCTTTTGCCCATAGAGAAGATTAAGGCAATGAAAGTTATCCCTGTCAGCATCGACGAAAGCACAGTCACCCTGGCAATGGTAAACCCGAAGGATATGCTTTCGATCAGGGATATTGAGTTTTCTCTCGGAAAAAAAGTAAAGCCGGTTGTGGTCCCCGCCTCACAGATGGACGCTGCCATTCAAAGCCTCCTATCAAACCCTGAAATCGGTCTTACAGGAGAAAATGTTGAAAAGGAGGCGCATAAAGTTGAACCGACAAAAGCGCCTCCTTTAATGTCCTTACTGAAATATCTGATAACCTCTCCTGCTACGGATATGCTGCTTACCGCAGGGGTAGCGCCTTCAATAAAGCTGAGCAATGATATTAAAAGGGCTTCCATGAACACTCTGACACCTTTTGATTGCGAAAGATATGCGCGGGAGCTGGTTTCCGAAAAGGACTGGGAAATATTTATAAAAAAAGGCGACTATGATTTTGCGGTAACATATCCCGAATTCGGCCGGTTTAGGGTGAATCTGTACAGGCAGCGAAATTCAGTTTCGATCACGATACGTCATATTCAGGATATACTGCCGTCTTTGGAAGAACTCAACCTGCCTGAATGGATAGGAGAACTTGTGTTGTCGCCGCAGGGACTTATCATTGTTTCCGGACCCGCTGGTCATGGAAAAACTACAACCCTTGCTGCCATGGTCGACATTATAAACTCCAATAAGAAATGCAATGTTATAACCCTCGAAGACCCGATCGAATACCTGCACAAGCATAAAAAAAGCAATGTGAACCAAAGGGACATCGGGATAGATACAGAGTCCTTCTATGAAGGGCTGAAGCACATTTTCAGACAGGACCCAGATGTAATCGTGATTGGGGAGATGAGGGATGCCGACAGCTGCGCTATTGCCCTGCAGGCTGCGGACACCGGACATCTTGTGATAACTACTGTGCATGCAAGCACTTCGGCTTCAACGATAGAGAGGATAATTAATATGTTTCCTCCTCATCAGCAAGGGCTGATCAGGACACGGATTGCGGACAGCCTGCTATTTGTCTTTGCGCAGAGGCTGATACCTATGAAGAGCGGCGAAGGAAGGCTACTTGCCTATGAGAAGATCATAAACAGCCACAGCATAAAGAATCTTATCAGAGAGGGTAAAACCTTTCAGATTAAATCGCAGATGTTGAGCGGTTCAGAGGATTTCACCTCCCTGGAAGCATCACTGGCAAAGCTCTATTTATCAGGCCTGATTAATTTCGAAGCCGGTCTTCTTTATTCGGAAAACAAACAATTTTACAAAGAACTTACAAAAGGCGCGTAGGACCGGATATTTCAATACTTAAGTTCCGTCAATTAATTTCCTGTTTAAACCTGATTCATGCCTGCAGACTATTTACCCTTACAATAACCCTGAACCTTGTCTTATCGTCAGGAAAATATTAGAATAATATTAGATTAACGAGGAGATATAAATTGGAGCAGGAGAAAAACAAGACATATGCAGATAAACTCTGGGACTTTTTAGCGTCCGTAAGACTCGCTATTATTATCTTTGCATTAATTTCCCTTACATCGATTGTCGGAACAATTATAGAACAAAGGGCTGAACCGGCTAAAAATATTCAGGTATTAAGCAGACTATTCAGCGAATCTCTGGCCCCAAGCTTGTATACCGTATTCGATAACCTCGGGTTTATGGATATGTACAATTCATGGTGGTTCACGGCTCTACTGATCCTTTTTTCAGTCAATCTTATCGTTTGCTCTTTAGAGAGGCTGCCGAAGATATGGAAGCTCATCAAAGACCCGATGGTACCCATGTCTGAAGAAAGACTTAAGAAATTTTCCATTAATCGGGAGATTGTCCTGAAAGGGAAACCTGACGCAGTCAAAAACACCGTTACAGGTGCAATAAAAACTGCACGATTCGATTATTCTGAGGCACGGGAAGAGAAGGGATATCAGTTCTATTCCCAGAAAGGCAATTACAGCAGGATCGGCGTATATTTGACCCATTTCAGCATACTTATAATACTGATAGGTGCGATTATAGGAGTCCGCCTTGGATTTAAAGGTTTCCTGAACCTGCCGGAAGGCGACGTATCAAATGCCTTTATTTCGAACTTAGATAAAGAAATACCCCTGGGCTTTGACATAAGGTGCGATAATTTTAACGTTGATTTTTACGGCGGTTCCGATATGCCTAAGGAATACAGGAGCAGGCTTACCATACTAAAAAACGGCAGGGAAGTCCTGACAAAATCGATAGTAGTGAACGATCCTTTGACCTATGAAGGCATTACATTTTATCAGGCAAGCTTTGGTATGATGCCGGATGCCGCAACCAGAGCAGTATTTAAATTTAATGTAATTTCAGCCGGCGGGAATAAGGCGACTCTTAATCTTAAGTTGGGAGACACCTTTCAGATACCGGATACGAATATCTCCGGAAAGGTCCTGGATTTCAGCCCGGCCTTAAGAATAGACGAAAACGGACAGGCTTCTACTTATTCGAATCAAATGACCAATCCCGCGGTCTTTATTGATCTTTCAGCGTCGGGCGCGCATAAGGTTTCAGGATGGATATTGAAAAGACATCCGGAGACTTGGCAACTGCCCGGCGGGCAGAGAGTCGAATTTATTGATACTTGGGGAATTCAATATACCGGATTGCAGGTTAGAAAAGACCCTGGTGTATGGGTTGTATACTTCGGATGTATTGCCATGAGCATAGGCCTTTTTATCGCTTTCTTCATGAGTCATCGAAGGATATGGGTAAAAATGGTCGAAGAAAAAAACAATACGAGGGTAATTATCGGAGCGACATCCAATAAAAACAGGGCAGCTTTTGAAAGAACTATAGACAAAATAGTCTTCGTCCTCAATAAAAAACAGGAAGGGTAAAATAAATGAACAGTTCATTTTTCTTCGGTTTATCAACAATGGCTTACATCCTCGCCATGATAACCTACATTACATATATAGCCTTTAGAAAAAACCAGGTCGGCATAATGGCTACGACAATAACAATCATGGGGTTTGTATCCCAGACATTCGCAATTTTCATGAGATGGAAGGAATTCTCCAACTTGAGCGGCATGGGGTTTTTAAGGTCGGTCCCCCTTACAAATCTTTATGAATCCCTCATATTCTTTGTATGGTGTCTGATATTGGGCTATCTGATCATCGAGTTTAGATTCAAAAACCGGTCCTTCGGAGCATTTATCACTCCTATCGCAGGTCTTGTATTGGCATTCATCGATTTGACAGGGGTGTCGAAAGAGATTCAACCCTTAGTCCCTGCTTTGAAAAGCAATTGGCTACTGGCCCATGTGACGATGAGTTTTATAGCTTACGCGGCCTTTTCCGTATCTTTCAGCACAGGCCTTATGTACCTTATCATGAAATCGGAACAAAGGAACGAGTTGTCATATTTGTTTTGGACAATCACCTTCGGTGTCTTTGTAATACTTTTCGTCACGATGGGGATCGATTTTCTTTCTTTCAAAGTCGCGGTGAGACCTGAAGTATTCATTAAAAGCTACCTGTTTAAGACCTCGTTCCTGAACCCGTCCGCAGGTATCAAAATCCTGAGCTGGACAGCGGCATTCATCGCCCTATTTATCATCTGGCGGTATGGACATATACTGAAGACCGTGATAGAAAAATTTAACGTCACTGCCGATATGTTGGATGAAATCACTTATAAGAGTATTGCCATAGGGTTTCCCATCTTCACCCTCGGCGGCCTGATCTTCGGTGCTATCTGGGCCAATCAGGCCTGGGGCGTTTACTGGAGCTGGGACCCGAAAGAGACATGGTCGCTGATAACATGGTTCATTTATGCCTTCTATCTTCACAGTCGGATGATGAGGGGATGGAGAGGAAAAAAGGTGGCGATGGTCGCCGTAATAGGTTTCATGGCGGTGATATTCACTTATCTTGGCGTCAACCTACTGCTCTCGGGTCTGCACGCATATGGTTCGCAGTAAAGTCATGAAACCGGTTTTTTTTAGAAATAAGATTAGAAACAATAAGAACTGAACAACATACGGAGGAAAAAATAATCCTATGAATAATGTAAAAACACTTGTTCTGCTCGTGACATTAACTCTTGTTCTTGTCTGGGCAGGGGCTGCTTTAGGCGGCAAACAAGGGATGACAATAGCCTTGATATTTGCGCTTGGGATGAACTTTTTCGCATACTGGTTCAGCGATAAGATAGTCCTCAGGATGTATGGCGCCAAGGAAATCAGTGAGTCTGAAGCACCGCAGCTTTACGGCATTATACGGAGGCTGGCCCAAAAAGCGGAACTTCCCATGCCGAAGGTTTACATGATAGATGAGGAACAACCTAACGCGTTTGCAACGGGTAGAAACCCTGAGCATGCTGCAGTTGCCGTAACTACCGGTATTCTGCGGCTTCTAAGCCCCGAAGAGCTGCAGGGCGTTATCGGCCACGAGCTTGCGCATGTCAAACACAGAGACATTCTGATCAGCACCATCGCCGCGACTATTGCAGGCGCGATCAGTTACCTTGCGCAGATGGCGCAATGGGCAATGATATTCGGCGGTCACAGGGGGGACGACGATGAAGGAGGGAGTCCTGTTGCCGCCATCGTGATGATGATCGTCGGACCGATCGCTGCAATGATTATTCAGATGGCAATATCAAGGTCACGGGAATATTCCGCGGATCAGGGCGGAGCCCGCATTACCGGCAACCCGAGGTACCTTGCCGGGGCGCTCAGAAAACTCCAATTGGCGTCGCAGAAAATTCCTATGGACGCAAACCCGGCAACTTCGCATATGTTTATCGTTAACCCATTATCAGGGGGAGGCATATTGAAACTCTTCAGCACACACCCGCCGATTGAGGAAAGGATATCAAGGCTCGAGTCCATGAGCCTTTAATCAGACCGGAGCAGATTAATTTGGACTTGACTCTAATTACACTCATTCCTCAAAATATTGCCATCCCATGAATGCTCTGGTAACAGGAGCTACAGGCTTTATAGGAAGCCATCTATGCGAAGCACTCATTCAGAGAGGTTACAAGGTTACCTGTCTGTCCAGAACTACCTCCAACCTCAAATGGATCGAAAACCTCGATGTCAGGTTATGCAAAGGCGACTGCACCGATAGTAATTCGTTGCTCAGCGCAGTCGAGGACGCCGATTACATCTTCCACCTCGCCGGACTTACAAAGGCGACTTCAGAGCATGATTTTTTCTGCATCAATGCAAAGGGCACGGAGAACCTGGTTAAGGCCGTCTCCGACAGAAATCCGGGACTGAAAAGGTTTGTCTACTTGAGCAGTCTCGCCGCAGCAGGACCCAGCAGAGACGGATCACCCATACGTGAGGACACAAACCCCGCTCCGGTATCGAGCTACGGCAACAGCAAACTGGAAGGTGAAAAAGCGGTCTTGAGTTTTAAGAATTCGATCCCCGTGACCATACTCAGACCCCCGGCTGTATACGGGCCGAGAGACAGGGACATGCTTGTCATGTTCAGGATGATCAAAAAAGGGGTTTTCTTTGATCTGGGGAAATGTTATTATTCATTGCTTTATGTTGATGACCTCATTCAGGGTATAATATTGTGTGCAGAAAACAAGAAGGCCGAAGGTAAGGTATACTTTTTATCGGACGCCAAATTTTATACAGGAGAGCAGATAGCGATGGAAATATGCTCCGCGCTTGATGTAAAAGCGCTGCCGCTGAAGGTTCCTAAATTCGCTATGCCCTTTTTTGCGTTTATAGGAGAAATAATCAACAAAAAGGGGATTATCAACAGAGACAGGATTAAAGATTTTAGACACTCGCGCTGGATATGCGATCCCCAAAAGGTGAGAGAGGAAATCGGCTTTATTCCAAAAGTTGGACTAAAGGAAGGGATAAAATGGACGGCAGATTGGTACAGGATTCACAGATGGCTGTAAACAAATCAACAGACTTATTTGATAAGTGTTTAAAATTCCATAAGGCTAAGGACCTTATTTCCCATGGTTTGTATCCTTATTTCAGGACTATCGAAAGCGCCCAGGACCCGGAGATAGTCATGAACGGGCGCAAAATGATTATGGTCGGATCGAACAATTACCTAGGACTTACGAGTCATCCGAAAGTCAAAGAGGCCGCGATTGAGGCAATAAAAAAATACGGTACCGGCTGCGCCGGTTCCAGGTTTCTCAACGGCACACTCGACATACACGTGCAGCTTGAAGAAAAGCTCGCCCGCTTTATGCGCAAAGAAGCCGCGCTTATCTTTTCCACCGGCTTCCAGGTCAACCTGGGCGTCATATCTTCCATTATCGGCAAAGACGACATTGCCGTAATCGACAAGATGGACCATGCGAGTATTATCGATGGCTGCAGGCTGTCCTTCGGCGATATCAAGAAATACCGGCACAACGACATGGGAGACCTCGAAAGACTTCTGAGTGAATACGAAGACAAAGACAAACTGGTAGTCGTCGACGGCGTTTTCAGTATGGAAGGCGACATCGCTCCCCTGCCGGAGATAATCACCCTTTCCAAAAAATACGGAGCGCGGTTGATGGTCGATGACGCTCACGGCATAGGGGTCCTCGGAAACACAGGGAGGGGCACGGCGGAGCATTTCGGGCTTGAAGACGAGGTAGATCTGATAATGGGTACGTACAGCAAATCCCTCGCTTCCATCGGAGGTTTTATTTCCGGATCCGCGGATGTTATCCATTATATAAAACATACCGCAAGGCCCTTGATATTCAGCGCAAGCCCTCCTCCGGCATCCGTCGCTTCTGTAAGCGCCGCCTTAGACATCATCGAGAATGAACCGGAAAGAAGAGAGCAACTGTGGAAAAACACTACAAAGATGCTGAACGGCTTTAAGGCACTAGGCTTTCAGACCGGCCACAGTGAGACCCCGATCATTCCCGTTATCGTAGGTGAAGATGAGAAGGCTTTTGTTATGGCCATAATGCTTCAGGACGAGGGAGTATTTGCCAATGCAACGGTCACCCCCGCAGTGCCTACCGGCATGGCCCTCATAAGGACGAGTTATATGGCTACCCATACTGATGAACATCTCGATATCGTGCTCAGCGCATTCGAGAAGATCGGGAGGAGACTGGGCATCATCGGATGATTGAGGTTGTTGAGGTTAAAACCCGTAAAGACCTCGAAGCCTTTATTAAAGTGCCCTTCTCTCTCTATGCAAAGGACAGGTTCTACGTACCTCCTCTCATAAAAGAGCTGCGCAAACACTTTTCAGATGAGAACCCCTTCTTTCACCACTCAAAGGTAAGATATTTCCTCGCAAAAAAAGGCGGCAAGATCGAGGGAAGAATCGTATCGATAGTCAATCAACAGCATATCGAGTTTCATAAGGAAAAGGCCGGGTTCTTCGGCTTCTTCGAAACGTCAAATGATTATGAAATCGCCTCAGCCCTTCTTGACACGGCTTCTAAAGCGCTCAGAGAAGAAGGTATGGATATCATGCGGGGACCTATGAATTTCTCTACAAACGAGGAGTGTGGTTTTCTGATAGAAGGTTCTGATAGTCCTCCCATGCTCATGATGCCCTATAATCCTATCTATTACAATACCCTTATGGAAAGATGCGGGATGGAGAAGGCAAAAGACCTATATGCATATATCCTTGACATGCCTGAAGAACCCCCGAAAAAAATCCTCAGGGTCGCGGGAATAGCAGAAAAAACCGGGATAAGCGCCAGACCGCTCGACAAGAAGAATTTCGATTCCGACATGAAAGTATTTCAGGCGGTATATAATTCGGCTTGGGGAAAAAACTGGGGTTTTATACCGCTGGATAACGACGAACTCGCCTATATGGGCAAAAACTTAAAGCCCGTTATAGTCCCGGAGCTGACATGGATTGCGGAAAAAGACGGTACCCCCGTAGGCTTCCTCGGATTATTGCCTGATTTCAACTTCGTTCTGAAACACATGAACGGTAAGATAAACCCTTTAAGTTTGATTAAAGCGCTTTACTATTCAAAAAGTATAAAAGACCTCAGACTCCTCCTTCTCGGCATTAAAGCCGAATACAGAAACAAAGGCGTTGACGCCCTACTCTTCCGTGAAGGGTTCTATAAAGTGAAAAAAGGGGGATACAAACGGGTCGAATTCTCCTGGATACTCGAAGACAATATCCCGACCCAGAGGCTCGTTGAGATGATCGGCGGAAAGCTATACAAGAAATACCGGATTTATGAAAAGAGTTTATGAAAGATCCCCTGTCTGAGTTTTTTCAGGTCTGCTAAGCCGCTCTCTTTTTATTCATGCCTCTGGTGCTGAACTCGAGTTTTGATGATTTGGACTTTTCAACGGGGTCGATTCCAGTGCACGCCAGGCAGATTTCATCAATATTGTTTTCAGCCCTTTTCTTGCAGAAATCCGGGTTATTGAATTTGCATTCATATTTTATGCACAAGAAACCCGACGGGATTTTCTCTCTGAACTTATGTGTCATGGTCTACCTCTTAATTTATTCAATAATTTTATGATTTATTATAAATAACTTTTTCTGGTTATTTCAAGGTCATTTTGTATTCTGTCAAGTTGCATTCCTGGCATCCGCACTTATGATATACTTTCAGATTGAATATTTTAAATTACATAGTGGGAGAGGCAAACAATGACCGGACTTAAAACTGAAAAAGCGCTTTTTACGTGGAGCGGCGGCAAAGACAGTACTATGGCCCTGCATGACCTGCAGATAAGTCATGGCTATGAGATAGCAGCATTATTGACAACAATAACAGAGGATTATGACAGAGTCAGCATGCACGGTGTGCGTCGGGTTTTACTGGAACAGCAGGCGGAATCTTTAGGAATCCCTCTTGAGAAAGTTTTTATCTCGAGAAACGCTTCTAATGAAGAATTTGAGAATAAAATAGAAGTTGTCCTTGGAAAATATCTGGCGCTTGGGGTATCCTCCGTGGTTTTTGGCGACATCTTTTTAGAAGATTTAAGAAGGTATCGTGAGAACAATCTTTTGAAGTCGGGGATGAAGCCACTTTTTCCTGTTTGGAAAAGGGACACCGCTGAACTTGCCCGGACATTCATAGGTTTAGGATTTAAAGCTGTTATTACCTGTGTTGATTCGAATGTCCTTGGAAAGAATTTTGTCGGCAGGGAATTTAACGAGCAATTTTTAGCCGAACTCCCTTCACCAACAGATCCCTGCGGTGAAAATGGAGAATTTCATTCATTTGTATATGACGGACCTTTATTTCATCAAAGGATATCACATAAAAAGGGGGATGTTATTTTGAGGGACAACCGTTTTTTCTATTGTGATTTGATCCCCGCCTGATATAAGACTTCCTGCATGTCCTGCACCCTGTGCATATTCCGGTGAAACCTGCCACCTATTCCGGGAAATCTGCCACCATTTCCGACGAGAGCCTGCATAGAGGCCGGGGATATCTTGACACCGCGAATTATGTTTGGTCCGCCCCGTAATACGCACAGCTCGTTTGTGGATATCATCTACTTATCCGCACTTTCAAAACATTGCAATTCCATGAAGAGTACGTTCGGAAATTAAGCCCGTTGGAAAAACCTGAGGACATTTGTTTCAGCCATTATGTAGAGTTCCCCGTTATGTGAAGTAGTAACCTTAACTCCTCATTAAATAAGTATTCTGCCAAAATTTACTCCACATAATAATAAGTTGATAATAGATATACTCCTCACTGAAATATCTAAATTAATGAGGAGGTGCATATGGTTGTGTCTCAAGAGCAAAAGGAATGTATCTGCGTTGGGGCGTACCAATCGAAGCTGCTCAGTGAGTATCTGGATTTCTTGTTCAAGCATCGGGGCATTTCAGAAAAGACCATCCGTTTTCGAAGGAATGATGTTGGGCCTTTTCTGAGATCACTGAGACTACAAAATGATTCGGAAGATATCGGGAAGATATCAGGAAAGGAGATTCACGATTACGTTATCAAGACGGCTAAACACATGAACCGTCCAAGTCAAAAACATGTTGTTACATCAATTCGAAGCTTCTTAAAGTTTTGCCATTTCAAAGGATATGTCCATCAAAACCTTACAGACGCTGTCCCAGTTATTGTAACCCCCAAATTAGGGAGAGTTCCTCGCAGTATCCCATGGGAGTCTGTCGAAAAACTTCTTGATAGTACCGATCGTGAAACTCATCGTGGCAGAAGGACTTATGCAGTATTACAACTATTGGCGACATATGGGGTGCGAATAGGTCAGGTAGTAAAACTCCTGTTGCAGGACATAAACTGGCGTAAAGGCTTAATCCATATTCAGCCGAGCAAGGGCGGTAACCCTTTAACTTTCCCTCTTTACCCAAAGGTTGCAGATGCGCTGCTTGCCTATATACGGGAAACACGTGGTAAGGCTACCTATCCAGAAGTGTTTCTTACTATTGATAACCTTATGCCTCTGAGGGCCGTTGCTCTTTCGGTCTTAATGCAGAGATTTTTCCGTAGTGCAGGTATCGCTGCGAGTGCACATGCCATACGGCATGCCTTTGCGACACGACTGATGGAACATGAAACCCCTATCAAGACGATAGCTGATTTGTTGGGGCATAAATCTATAAACACCACCTTCATCTATACAAAAGTCGATCTCAAACACCTTCGTCTTGTGGCGTGTGAATGGCTGGAGGTTTTGTCATGAAAAAACTATCAAACGGACCATTCAGTATTTTTATTAACCAATATCTGCAGCTGCGCCGGTCACTTGGCCGTATTCTTAAAGACGCCGAGTACACCCTGAATAAATTCAATTTCTATTTAGCCCGATACTTTCCAGATGCGAAAACTGTGACGAAGCCAATGATAGTCAGCTACCTTCAAGCGGCCAAACACCTGCATGCATCTACCTTATATCTTCGGTTTATACATTTGCGCCAGTTCTGCCGGTTCCTATTTCAGCTCAACCCGGATAATTACGTTCCAGAATCAAGATTGATTAAACGAGGGCCAACTATCAGACCGCCCCATATCTATACGACTGAAGAGGCAATGAAATTGATCAGGTTGGCAAGAATGCTTAATCCTCGTGGTTCATTGCGCCCCCACACCTATAGCACATTGATTTCGCTTTTGTGGGTATCCGGCCTGCGGATTAGAGAAGCTCTGAAGCTGAATTTAGAAGACGTTTTGTGCTAACGACCAGATAATGATACCAAAGATTTGAGGAAATAGGGTGACACTCCAAGTTTAGGTTAACGAAAGGAGTGTCATAGATGGAACCAGCAGAGGGTGTACAAAAGAGCAGTACAAAGAGGAAGTTTCCGAAGCGAAGCAATCGTTACGGGCCCGATTTCAAGCTTCAAATAGTCAAGAAGTACGTTGAGGAGAGCGTTCCCGTTCCGGTGATCCGGCAGGAATGCGGAGTGAGCAGTAATTCGGTAAGACGCTGGGTACGTGCCTATCGTCGTGAGGGCGAAGCCGGACTATCGATGAGGTACACCGGTAAGGGACGCAGCCTTCCCACTCCAGTGAAAGAGAAGATCGTCGAAATCAAAGAAGGCAACCCGCTTTTCGGTATCAAGCGCATTTCGCAACTATTAAAGAGAGTGTTTTTCCTTTCCGCCAGCCCTGAGACGGTCCGTAAGACACTGCATGAATCATCCCTCATGACGGCCCCACCCAAGAAGCGGCAGCGTAATATTACCCGTCCCCGGTTTTTCGAGCGATCAACACCGAACCAGCTTTGGCAGACGGATATCTTTACGTTTCGACTTGGGGGCCGCTATGCGTTTCTGATCGGCTATATAGACGATTATTCCCGCTACATAACGGGGCTTGAGCTTTTCCGCAGCCAAACGGCGCAGAATGTTATAGAGGTATACCGTCGGGCGGCCTCCGAGTACAACCCGCCCAAAGAGATGCTTACGGATAATGGGCGGCAGTATACGAGCTGGCGCGGCAACAGCCGCTTCGAACTGGAGTTAAAGAAAGACAAAATCCACCACATCAAATCGCAGCCTCACCACCCGATGACATTAGGGAAGATAGAGCGATTCTGGAAGACGATTTTTCTGGAGTTCCTAAGCCGAGCCCAGTTCGGTAGCTTTGAAGATGCGGTTGAGCGGATACGTCAGTGGGTGAAGTATTACAACCATAAAAGGCCGCATCAGGGTATCGGCGGCTTGTGTCCCGCAGACCGGTATTTTGAGATCCAGAGCGAGCTTAGAAAGACCATCGAGCAGGGCATCCAGGACAACCTCCTTGAGATGGCGCTAAGGGGCAAGCCGCGCCTGCCGTTTTACATGGTGGGCCGGATGGAGGGGCAGTCGGTGGTGCTGCGTGCGGAAAAGGGCAGGCTGAGGTTGTCGGTTGACGCCGAAAACGACGACATTACGCAGGAAGTAGTTTACAATCTAAATGAGAAAGGACATGACAATGGAGAAGACGGAGAAGATAAAGAGCGAGAAGAAGCGGCAGCCGATGAACTACGGGGCAATGGAAAAGTGCAAGGCGGTACTGTCTGTATGGACGGAGAGGCGCAGACCGGCGGAGATATGCCGGGAGCTGTCGATCCCCTGGATGGCGCTTGCGCACTGGCAGAGGCGGGCGATGGAGGGGATGCTCCAGGCGCTGGAGCCGAGGGTGAGCCTGGACAGGGGGCCAGCGCTTTCTCCCCGCTTGCAGGCGTTGCTGGAGAAGAAGCGTCTGACGCTCTTGACGAGCACAGTGCAGGGCAGACTGGAAAGGACGCTATCAAAGGCACAGGAAGCAAGGAAAGCGGAGACGCCTCAGTCGAAGGAGATAAAACCCTCCGGCGAAGCCTTGCGGAAAACTGAGAAACCGTAGCGTAGAGACATCCTAATAATGGGGCAAGGCAGAAAACGGGTGATGGTTAAATATGGACCGAGTTGAGAAAATCGATTGTAGGGCTTCTGAGGAAGGCGATTTTCTCTCAATCCGAAGATTTTTAGTTGTTAAAGGGAGTGTGCTATGAGCGACTCAAAGGATAAGGAGCGTGCCCGCCAAAGAGCAGCGGTGGTGTTTGCCGTGCGCAGCGGCCAGATAACAGCCGAGGAGGGTGCGCGCCGACTGGGCGTGTCCCGCAAGACCTACTACGAATGGGAAAGCCGGGCATTACAGGCGATGACAGAAGCCATGGAAAACAAATCTGCCGGCAGACCGAACATGCCGCAGGACGAGGAGAAGCAGCGTTTACAGGAGGAGGTTACCGAACTCCGGAAGAAGTTGTTTGTCGCTGAAAAGACGGTAGAAGTGCGGGATATGTTGCATGCGTATGAGTTGCAGAATGCCGGTGATAAGAAAAGCGTCCCGACAAATCGGGAGGAAAAAAAACGAAAGCAAAGGAAGAAACGATAACTCGTATGCTTGCCATGATTGACCAGATCAGGGAGAGGACCGGGATGCCCTACAGAGCGATCTGCTATGCCGTAAGACTGCCCTACCCGAGTTTTATGCGGTGGCGCATACGGCGCAAAAAAGATACGCCCTTGGTGCGGCAACCTGGTCCTCCCAAGGTCAAGCCACCGGATTTTGGCAAGATTGAGCAGGATATAGCACAGTTATCTCACGGGCACAATCGCACGCAGGGAACCGGGGCGTTATATGTTCGCTACGGATCCACCGTATCAAGGCGGAAGCTGCATACAATGGTAGCAATGGCGCGGCACGATCTCAATACCTACCATCGTCAGAATCTGCGGCGCATCCGCTGGAACGTGCCGAACGTCGCCTGGTCCATGGACCCCTGCGAATACGAACAGCGTGACGCAACTGGTGCAAAGGTATACCTGAACCAGATGCAAGATCTCGCGTCACGCTATAAGTTTAATCCCATGACGGGAGAAGTTCCCTGCGGCGAAGAGATATCCGGCTATCTTGCGGCAACCTTCAATCGGTTTGGAGCACCCCTGTTCCTAAAACGGGACAATGGAGGTAACCTCAATCATGCAGCTGTCAATGACGTGCTTGCCGATTATTTTGTCCTACCGGTGAATAGCCCGGTCCATTATCCGCCTTATAACGGTGCGATCGAAGAGGCGCAAACCGAGCTGAAAAATGGGCTTGCCGCTAAGCTCTCGTACAGGCCCTTTTGCCCACGAGAACACATAGAGGCATACGCCTCGACGGTTGAGCATGATCTTAATCACCAACCTCGTCCGTGCTTGAACGGTAACAACGCCTGCAGGGTGTACTTCATCGGAAAAAGAGCTTTTTCCAAATGGGAAAGGAGGGATGCCTATGTTTGGATAACGACCTTGCAGAGTGATATACTTTGCAGTGAAGGGGTTCAGCCCCAGGCGGCTTGGCGCATCGCCGTGGAGGCATGGCTGAACATGAAAGGCTTTATTACGATTACGATTAATGGAAAAGTGTTACCCAATTTTTTCTCATTTCGGTATCATTAACTCTTGGCGTGCACAAGTACTACGAAGAACGATATCGGCAGCGTGTAGTCTATAACTTGAACAAAAAAGCTGCCGCCATGGGTTTCGTTCTCATGCCAGCGGGAGAAAGGACTGTTGAAATATAATCGACATCTGCTGCTACAAGAGTTTGTTTCTTGAGAGGTGCATGAAGCATTTCAGGTGATCTGTTTAGTATATCAAGTATAGGGAGAACTAAACGCCACTTTTAAATTCTCGAATCCGTTTGTTAGGAATGGCTATACTCCTCAGATATCAAGAAGTGAAACTCGCGTTGATTACAGGGAGTACATCTCCGTGCATGTTTAGGATCGAAGTCGAGACTTTCCCCTGCAGAGTGGCAGGTTTGTTTCGGAACAGGTGGCAGGATTGGATCGGAATCTGCACCCTGCAGTTAAGCTGTGATATTAATATAAAGCAGTGTTATTTATGAACTTCCTGATGATTAGTTCTTTTCTTTCTCTTTAAATGATAACCAGACCCAAGCGCTGCAAGCAGTACAACAATTATTATGACCCATTCCGTTATTGTCAGATCAGGTACTATGCTTGCAAAAAATATATATGCCGAACCCTTGCTGATATTTTTACCTATGTTGCTTTCAGGCAACCCAACCAAGAACGTTTTTCCAACCTTGCTGATTGAAACAGACCACCCTAAACGGTCAAATGTCCTGCCCCCCGAAGCGACCAGTTTCCGCTGTTGAGCCCATTTCCCGTTGCTTCTTGAAAATACATATGCTGAACCCTGTTCGGTCCTGTTGTTGATTTTAGAGTTAGGCGCCCCGACAACTATAGTGTTTCCGTCTTTGCTGATTGAGGCGGACCATCCGAAGTGATCAATCGTTGCGCCGTCCGAAGCGACAAGTTTCTGCTGCTGGACCCATTTCCCATCGCTCCTTTCAAACACATATGCCGAACCCTGTTCGGTCCTGTTGTTGATTTTAGAGTAAGGTGATCCAATTACTAAGGTACTGCCATCGTCGCTGGATGAAACAGACCATCCGAACCGATCAAATGAGGCTCCGTCTGAAGAAGTCAGCTTTTGCTGCTGAGTCCATTCTCCATTTTTCCTCACAAATACATCTGCCGAACCTTGGTCGATATTGCCGTTTATATCGCCATAAGGCGTTCCAACCAATGAAGTATTCCCGGCGCCGCTGATTGATACAGACCATCCTGAACGGTCAAATGAACCTCCGTCTGAGGGAGTCAGTTTCTGCTGTTGTACAGATCCAACGGCAATCGCCTGCCCTAGCGCTAATGACACCAAAATAAAAAAAACTGCTTTCTTAACCATTTTTCCTTTTATTCAAAAATCACGTAGTCCTTAATCTTACCGAGTCTTTGCCCCTTTATGCCGAGTTCTTCAAGACGCGCGATCCTCTTTTCTTTTCGCAGTTTCAAAATTCTGCTTGCCGTATCCAGACCGAGACCGGGCACTCTTAATAACACCTTTGAGTCCGATGTGTTGATTCTGACCGGAAAATATTCCGGATGGCTGTCAGCCCATATTTCTTTGGGGTCTTTGTCCAGCCTCAGATTACCTGTTGCCTCAAGCGGAATATCTTCACTGTTAAAGCCGTATTTTCGGATAAGAAAATCTACCTGGTACAGGCGGTGTTCACGCATGAAAGGTCCGGCATGATTTGAAAGAAAGCGCCTCTCACCCGGGATGTCAGGATGTCCGAGGCCTTTCTGATAAGCAGAAAAATAGACCCTTTTAAAATTCAGGCGCTTATAAAGTCCGAACATGTAATGTATAATCTCGGAGTCTTTCTCGTCGGATGCTCCGACAATAAATTGGGTAGTGCATTTGACCCTGGAAAACCTCATGCCTTTCCCTGTGAGTCTGCCGATCAGTTTCAGCGGATGCAAAATATCTTTATCGTAATCCTTTTCCCTTGAAAGGACGGAGAAATGTTCTTTGCCCGGCGTTTCGATATTGAGAGACACCGCTGTAGCCAGAGACATAGCATCTTCTACAGCTGCATCCGACGCACCGGGGATGATCTTCAAGTGTATGTACCCCCTAAAATTATGTTTGTATCTGAGAATACGGGCAGCCGTATTGATCTTGTTCATGGTGTAATCAGCATTATTGATCACAGCGGAACTCAGGAACAGGCCAAATACCTTTTTCCTTCTCTGATATTCCATGAAAATACGGGCGACCTCCTCAGGTTGCAGTGTACAGCGCCGCACATTCGTTTCGGAGCGGAGTGGACAATATTTGCAGTCGTTTGCACAGGCGTTGGAGAGCAACGTCTTAAGAAGTACGGTATAGCCTCCCTGCGGAAGGGCAACCGGATAAAGCCATTTTCCGTCAGGTCCTCTCTTGCGATGTTCTTCCTTTCGGGTACCGCATGCACAGGCCAGATCATACTGGGAATCTTCGGAAAGCAATTTTAATTTTTCGATAGTGTCCATGAGAAAGCTTTAAGAATTATATCATAGACATGACGTAATGTTTGAACAGCAGATAAGTCGGGGGACCCTATATCCTCACCCCAACGGGAACAATGCCTCACCGACAGGGAATATCGCCCCAATCAGCCACAGGTTCGCTCTCAGGCTTGAGGCAAAGCCGCGGACTGTTTGGCGGGATTTATCACCCAAATATTCCCGAACTCTTTGTCCTGATACGCCCTGGCAAGCCCGAGCCTGATGAGTTCAAGCAGGGCGACAAACGTAACGACTAACTGCATTTTTGTTATACCGTCTCTGAAAAGATCTTCAAACCTGACAGTCTCCTGCCCTTCGATTATTTCCATTATCACGGACATCCTGTCCTTCACCGTCAGGGTTTCTTTTGTTATTGAAGCAATTTCAGGAGGCGCCTTATCGAGAATTTTTTTGAACGCGTCAATAAGGTCAAACAGGCTGATGTCAAAAAGGGAAAGCTCTGCATCGTCTTCATCCGGTGAGAAAGGTTCCCGGCGGAATACATTCATCCAGTTCTCCTCTCTATTTCTGAAGTCGCCTGCCGCTTCCTTAAACCTCTGATATTCGAGCAGCCTCTGGACGAGTTCAAGCCTCGGGTCTTCCTGTTCCTCTGAAGGCGCCTCTTCATCAGGCGGGATCAACATCCTTGATTTGATATGGATCAAGGTCGCGGCCATAACGATGAATTCGCCGGCTATCTCAAGGTTGAGTTCCTTCATCATTTCGATATATTGAAGGTACCGGCCCGTAATCTCGGCAATAGGGATGTCGTAGATATCAACCTTATTGTCCCTAATAAGATGCAGTAGAAGATCAAACGGCCCCTCAAATACAGGAACCTTTATATTTATAATATCTTCCATCTGTTCCGTTATTATACATCAAAGGATGGATCCGGCGGCGATCCAAAGACAGTATTCCGAATATGATTGCAGCGCCTTGACAAAATTATAAAATATGCTTATATTCGAAAGTAAGAATGTATTTCAATAGGAGGAATGACATGCTTTCTATGGGTCAAAGAATAGAACTCTTGAAAATTATTGCTCATCCCGTGAGAATCCGTATCCTTGAAGAACTTTCAAAGGGTGTCAAATGCGTGAGCGATTTCGAGGAGTTCCTTGACATAAGACAACCTAATGTATCGCAGCATCTTTCGCTTCTGAGACATTACGGCATAGTGGATTACTATATGGACGGAAGGCTTAGGTGCTATTTTCTTATTAACCCGATCATACCTGATCTTCTCGAACTGCTCAGAAAGGATTACCGCGAATCACTTCCGCGTCCTGCGTGTTGTCCAATAACCAAGAAGGGCGTGTATCCGGGGAACAGGGCAAGATAATAATATCAGCAAGATAGTTTCAAGATTTAAAGGATACAAGGAGGCAAAAGATGAAAATTGGGATTCTTATTTCAACAGGTGACGCAGAGACGGTCTGGAATGCCTTCCGTTTTGCGAACCTCTGTCTGAACACAGACGTGACCAACGAAGTGTCGATTTTTATGCATGCAAAGGCAGTCGAATACGAAAGCTGCAACTCTGAGAAGTTCAACATCAAAGAGCTTGCAAAAATGTTTGTCCTGAGTGACGGAAAATTGCTCGCATGCGGCAAATGTTTGGGCTTCAGGGGATTAGAAGATAATGATATCTGCCGTAAGGGCAGTCAGAAAGATCTGTACGAAATGGTCACCACGAGCGACAAGCTTGTCTGCTTCTGAGATGTCATTGGAATGTCAGCTCTGAGAAAGGGAGGTGAATTATTTTGGTAAAAATAACAATCTATTCCAATCGACCCGCCGGAAAGCGGTGAACCAATCTCTGTGCTTTGGCCGGGAAAGTCAAAGAAAAATATCCCAAAGATGTAGAAGTGGAAACGGTCTATTCCGGTTTCCTTGGTCTTGGTCATAAAGGAGATGCCGTCAAGCCCCCTAACATAGCCGTTGACGACACAATACTTGGAGGCGAAGCCACTTTTGAAGACATTGAAAAAGCTGTTATGGGAAAACTGTCTTAGAGAAGACGATGGAGGTGCGGATGTTATGAAAAGAATAATATATGCGGGAGTCCTGTTTTTAGTCTTTGTGAGTTGTGTCTCTCTGGCGCAGGCAGAAATCCAAAATGCAGACCGCGTTCGGGGCCAGATTGTCGCTGAGGCAAAAAAGGGAGGATATCAGCTCATCACACCTGAGGAACTCAAAAAGGAATATCTAAAAGATTCATCCGCGTTTCTTCTTGTAGATACAAGGCAGGAGTGGTCGTATCAGATGCAGCATATCAAGGGGTCCTTACATATTGACTTTGCTCCGACCTGGTGGAATCAATACTCACCTATGATGCGGTCGGAGATGAAAGCCCTTCTCGGTACTGAAAAAAATAAGAAAATTGTCTTTTATTGAGACGGTTTAACGTGAGTGCGAAGTCACGGTGCGGCCAGTTTGGCTGTAAAACTTGGATATAAGAATATATACCGTTTCGCTGAGGGCCTTCCGACATGGAAAGAGATGGGATTGCCTCTTGAGGCGGGTCGCGCATCTTATGGAGCGTCCGGAGGACAGAAAGGTATTTCGACTGTTATTGGCACGGGCTTGATCCTGACACTTCTCGGAGTATTTATAGGGGGAATAGCCCTTAATCTTACTCCCTGTGTTTATCCTCTGATCCCAATTACAGCTTCCTATTTTGGCGGTAGGAGTGAAACAGGTGAACGTCAGGGATATCTTCTTCTCCACGGCCTTCTCTATATTCTCGGGCTATCTGTCATGAATTCTGCCATTGGAGTTTCAGCAGCATTCACTGGCAGGCTCATGGGCTCATTTCTTCAGCATCCTGCTGTGCTTATTTTTGTCTCATCTGTATTGCTCCTAATGGCGCTTAACTTCTTTGGCTTATGGGAACTCCGGCTGCCAAGCTTCCTGAGTTCCGTTGTATCAAAATCCCACACCGGTTATGTCCAGTCACTCTTCATGGGACTGACACTCGGTATAATTGCTGCTCCCTGTATCGGTCCGTTTATTATAGGGCTTCTGACCATGGTTGCCCAGAGGGGTGATCCCTGGTACGGTTTTCTCATATTCTTTACTCTGAGCATCGGCCTCGGATTACCGCTATTTATTCTATCGATATTTGCCGGAAATGTAAGCAAGCTCCCCCGATCAGGTGAATGGTTGATATGGATCAGGAATCTTTTCGGATGGATCATGCTTGCCATGGCTGTATATTTTGTAAAACCATTGTTACCGTGGCATGATGCCGGAACTTACATGCTGGCATTAATTGCTTTGGCTTCAGGAGTTCATCTGGGCTTCGTTAGTAAGACAGGTAAAAATTTGAGAACTTTCACTATTATCAAAAGAAGCATAGGTATTCTTGTGATAGGATTATCTATCTTTCTTGCAGGCTCCGTCCTCTTACGGGGACCAGGGGTATCCTGGCGGCCATATTCTCAAGACACGTTCTCAAAAGCGATGGCTTCAAATAAACCGATAATCATTGACTTCTATGCGGATTGGTGTACACCGTGCGGTCAGTTGGACAAAAAAACATTTCATGACAAGGAAGTTGTTAAGGAATCCGCTAAATTCAGCATGATCAAAGTTGATCTGACGAAGGAAGCTAATCCCGATGTTCTGCAACTGTTGAAAAAATATGATGTCAAGGGTGTGCCGACGGTTATATTCCTTGATCCTCGCGGTCAGGAAATAAAGGAATTGGAGATTGTGGACTACATCCCCGGTAATGAATTTTTGCCGAGAATGAAAAAGGCATTAGGAGAATAACCGAGTAATGAAACTAAAAAAAATAGTCGTCTTGATCGTTATTTCCGCCTTAATCGTGGCAGTTAAGGTATTTCACCTCGACCAGTTCCTCACTCTTTCATATCTGAAGGGATCATTGGATAAGCTGAAAGCCCTCTATGAAAACCACAGGGTGCTGGTCATTGCAGGCTATTTTGTCATTTACGTTCTTACAACCTCTATTTCCTTGCCCGGAGCTTCTCCGTTAGGTATCGCTGGAGGAGCGCTGTTCGGTTTCTGGACAGCGACAATCGTGGTCTCTTTCGCAAGCTCTATCGGCGCCACACTGGCATGTTTAGTTTCCCGCTATCTACTAAGGGACTGGATACAAAGTAAATTCGGTGACAAGATTGCAAAGATCAACGAAGGTATCGAAAAAGAAGGCGCGTTCTATTTATTCACCCTGCGGTTGATTCCGGTATTCCCTTTCTGGATGATCAACCTCACTATGGGTCTGACAAAAATGTCCCTTATTAAATTCTATTGGGTATCACAGATAGGAATGCTTCCCGGAACTATGGTTTTTGTTAACGCCGGAAAGGAACTTGCAAAGATTGATTCTCTCAAGGGAATTTCCTCTCCAGGCCTGATCATTTCATTTGCACTCATCGGCATATTTCCCATAGCGGTAAAGAAACTGGTGGCTTTATACCGTTCCAGGATGAAGAAGACCGCTGGCGATGCCGGAAATATTTCCTGAGGGCATCCATGGGAAGGTATGAAGAAATAACAGACGCGCTACAAATCCTCGGATTATATGAATCCGCAACAGTAAAGGAAATCAAGAACAAGTATCGGGAATTGCTCAAAGAATGGCACCCTGACTTATGTAAGGAAAATGAACATATTAGAAAAGAAAGAACTATTGAGATCATCAATGCGCACAGAACAATAATGGATTATTGTGAGCAATATAGATTTTCGTTCTCCAGGGAAGAAGTTGAAAAATATGTATCTCCTGAAGAACTTTGGGCAAAACAATTTGGAAAAGACCCAATATGGGGAAACTATCAAGATGATGGATAAGATAACTATATTTGATAAATATGCCGAAGAATATGATAGATGGTTTGATACGAATTCATTGGTGTATCAATCAGAAGTGCGGGCAGTGAGAATGCTGCTGCCTCAAAATGGCCAGGGGGTTGAAATAGGAGCTGGTACAGGAAGGTTTTCAGTTCCATTGGGAATAACACTCGGCGTTGAACCTTCAAGAGCAATGGCCGAAATTGCAAGAAGCAGAGGAATGACGGTATATGATTCAAAAGCAGAGAATCTACCATTTGATGATAATACATTTGATTTTGTATTAATGGTCACAACAATCTGCTTTCTTGAAGATCCGTTGCAAGCAATAAAGGAAATCAGAAGGATTCTTTGTCCTTCGGGAAAGCTCATCATCGGTATGCTTGACAAAGATAGTCCTCCTGGAAAGGAGTCTCTCTCTAAAAAGAAGAACAGCAAGTTTTATCAGTATGCCAATTTTTATTCGGTCAACCGTGTCTTGAACTGGCTTAAGATATCAGGATACAATCATATTCATGTTCTCCAAACAATCTTTAAGAAACCGGAAGAAATAATTGTCTTAGAGCCGATAAGAGAGGGATATGGAGAGGGATTGTTTGTTGTAATTTCTGCTCAAAAAGGAAAGACAATTTGAAAAGGTTAGTTCAGTTGGTAAGGTACCGTCATCGCTTAATCGTCAGATGGCCTACCCGTCATCGAAGAAATCAATTAATATCTCGAAGAACTTTCTACAAAATCCTGATACAGGGAGTTGGATTTGATATCGCGTTCCCAATTATTGAGGCAGTTTCCATCCCTGCAGTTTTCAATTCATTAACTAATTGGTCCGCCTGGGATTCAGGAACCGACAGGAGAAGACCCCCCGATGTCTGTGGATCAAAGAGTAATTCCGCCTCTTTCTCTGACAACTTTGTAATTATTTCCAGACGTCCTTCTGATAATTTCCTGTTTGCCTTATTGCTGCCGGTGGTTTCACCTTTACGATACATCTCAAGAGAATGAGGATAAAACGGCAGTTCATTATAGAAAAGATCTATTTGTACTCCACTTCCCGTTGCCATCTCCAATGAATGTCCAACAATGCCGAACCCCGTTATATCGGTACATGCATGGATGTCGAAACTCAGTGCTGTATCAAGAGCCTTTTTATTAAGGGCTGCTACGCGAGGCAGGATAACTTCCAGTTCTTTGAAGGATAGTTTCCCCGATCTACACGCATTAAACAATACACCGGTGCCCAAAGGTTTTGTGAGGACCAAGACATCCCCTTCCTGAACTGCGCAGTTTGTCAGTATTTTATCGGGATGAACGACTCCCGTAACCGCAAGGCCGTACTTGGGCTCATTGTCATCTACAGAATGTCCGCCGGCCATAGAAGCACCGGCTTCGTTGACTTTGTCATTCCCGCCACGGAGTATTTCTTTCAAAACACTCTTGTCAAGTTTCTTGGGGGGAAACATGACGAGGTTCAAGGCAGTGAGAGGTTTGCCCCCCATGGCATAGATGTCCGAGAGAGAATTCGCTGCAGCGATTTGTCCAAACCAATACGGATCATCCACCGGCGGTGTAATAAAATCGACGGTACTGATAAAGGCCATCTCGTCTGATAGGCGGTACACTGCCGCATCGTCACAAGTATTGAACCCGACAAGCAGGTTCGGATCGTTAGAAGCGCTTAGTGCCTTGAGTGCTTCCGCCAGATCTGACGGACCTATTTTAGCTGCTCAGCCGCATGTCCGGGAGAGTCCTGTAAGAGTTCTTTTCTTGAAGAGACGCATTTTCTTTTTTTACTTTGGGCTTTCAGTCGCTTTGATGTCCAATATTTCTTTTCTATCGATGCCCTATGATATATAGAAAATATCTATTTATAGCATTGCATTCAAGAAAAGGATATATTGCCAGTTGGGCAGCCAATATTGACTGCAATGGAAGGTCTTAAGCTACAATCACACAATTTCGAGAATTTCTGAAGGTACACCGCACCTCTCAAAGCATGTCCGATGTGCAAACTTGATGAGGGATTCGATATATTTTCAGCGCCCCAAATTTATGCCGAAACTGCCTTTTCCGTCTCTTTTAGCCACAAAATCCTTGACCCGTTGATTACTGAGGCATTGACGGATTCAATCAATTCGTTGGGAGATATGTGAAACTTCTCTTTTTCAACAAACGGGCTGAATGACAATTTTGTCTTTGCCTTTGCCGCCTTATTGATTTCAGATTCCGTAGGTCTTTTTATAACAGCTCCCATGGCCTTTGCCAATGCGATGAAAATATCCCTGTGGCTCTTTGATTCTCCCTGAGGTTCAATAACTTTCGGAAGATATTTCAGCCTTCCGGCATAATCTATTATCGTGCCGGCGGACTCAAGGAAGGTTGCCGAAGGCAGGACAACATCCGCCTGTTTTGCGAGCTCTGTAAGATGTGAATTCTGCACTATCAGAAATTCAACTCCAGCCGGTCTTTTCTTTAACGGAACCTCACCAACGGCATACAGAAGCTTTACAGCGCCCGGTACGCTTTGCCCTTTACTCAAGGCAGAGCCGGTCATCTCCAGATAAGTTTTCCCTTCCGTTGTCAGCCCCATTAAGGAAACACCCCTCGCATTGCTTTCAAGCCCGACGGATATTACTTTCCCCTTAATTAATGCTATATTGGCTGACGCGTCAAACAATGAAGGAGAAGTGAAAAAGAGCGCTTCTTTGGCGCCGGCAATGATGGTAGCTGCCTTTTCGCTTTCTTCAGCGATCTCGACGTCTTTTACGGCAGCGGCAATTTTACTTTCAGCCTTAAGCCCTTTTGATATCAAAGCCTTGGCAATTTGTTTAAGAATCGATATCTCATCACCTTTAAGATTTAAAGCTGCAACATCCGCAATCTTTGTATCAGCAATGTTTATGACAATAAGCTTGGCCCCCCTGTTCACCCTTCTTCTTATAGCGGCGTCGAGGGCTGGCAAGACCCTCTCCCACTGTGACGGATTCAGATCAACAAGGACAAACAGGTCGGCCTTATCGATCTCCGCTTTCTGAGAGTTCTTTAATGAATGCGCGTCTGAATAGAGGCTCGCGGTCGTATCATAATTTTCCGTTTTTACAATATCCCTTGCAAGCTTTTTCAGAGCCAATGCATCCTCATTCTCTATTCCCGCGACACTTATAAAACCTGCGTTCTTGCCGGCCTGCTTAAGCCTATCGGCAATTATGCCGAGCGCGTCTTCCCAGGTCGTTTCTTTGAGTCCGCCGTCTGTTCTTTTCATCGGAGACGTAAGACGCGCCTCCGCCTCAATGCAGTCAAAACCGAATCTGCCGTAAGCGCAAAGATACTTCTCAGCCGAGCCCGCATCCGCCCCCGAATTGATCTTTTGTATCCTGCCATCTTTTGTGCTCACGGTAATGTCACAGCCGTTTCCGCACAAAAGACAGACCGATTTTGTTTTCTCGTACTCCCATTCACGGCCCTTGCGGTACCTGTCCGACTCAAGCAATGCGTTTACAGGACATGCATCGACGCAGCTCCCGCAGAACGTACATCCGGATTCCTGGAGAGGTTTGTCGTTTGCAGTCAGGACCTTTGATTCAATCCCCCTTCCCATGAATTCAAGTACATTCGTGCCCTGTTCCTTGCAGACCCTCACACACCGTCCGCACAGGATGCAGTATTCAGGATCCCTCTTTATAAAAGGGTTCGCCTCATCGGTCGGGTAACCAAACTGCTTCCTTGTAAAGGTTGATTCCTTAAGCCCGAAATCGTACGCGTATTGCTGGAGGTTGCACATTCCGGCCTTTGTGCATGTCATACAGTCAAGCGGGTGCATGGACAGGATAAGGTCTATGACGAACTTTCTGACTTCCTGCAACTTCTCAGTCTTCGTGTTGACGTTCATGCCGTCTTTAACTTTCGTATTGCATGCTATTACAGGTGCCTTCAGTCCCTGGATTTCAACAAGGCAAAGTCTGCATGCCCCAACGCCTTTCATGCCTTTGAGATAACAGAGGTTAGGGATATGAACACCGGCAAGCTCTGCGGCGTCTATAAGATTCGTACCGGCCGGGACCTCAATCTCTTTTCCGTCTATTTTAAGTTCAACCAATTCCTCCATCCAAAGCCTCCTATATATTCTGAAGTTATTCTTTGCCTACCAATTCTTCTTTATGTTTCCTTATGACCTCTATCGCCCCTTCAGGACAGACCTTAAGGCACTCCCCGCATTTTGTACATCTCCTTTGCCTGATCTCGAAGGGCAAATACCCGGAAAGATAGAGTTGTTTCTTTTCACCTATTATTGCGCCGTATTTACATACCTCCGAACATTTGCCGCACATTGAGCAGAGTCCGGGGTTGATTGTATATTCTACAAGACTGATACATTCCTTTTTAGAGCATATGCCGGACAAATGTTGTCTGAATTCTTCCTCCGAAGCGGCCAATATATCGACGATGAACTTGCCTGTATCTTTTCCTTTCTTGCAGAATGAACCCTCCATCATGGATAGACCTATTCTTCTCACCGCATCAATATCAGACTCATCAGCATTCCTTGAATATCCGCTGATCTTCATTAATCTGATGTCCGCCTCCCCTGTCCCAAGTGAACACGGATAACACTTACCACACATCGGTCCTGTAATGAACTCTTTGATAAAATAGAGCACCCTTTGAACGGGACAGTCCTTCTCTTCAGCGTCTTTTCTTATATCTTCGAGTTTTCTCTCTTTTCCATCTTGTAGACCTTCTTCACGCATATCTCCTCCAGGCGCATTCAGGAGTCAACTACCACCGACCTTGTCGGTGGCTTGTTTTGCGGCAAGACTACGGACAATGTCCTTCGCCTTGCCTACATAAGGATGTAATTTTTGTCCGTATGTATGGCTCACCGACCTCGTCGGTTCGCTAAAGGTGTTGGGCCTCCGCCCCCACACCCCACCACTGACATTGTCAGTGGCTTAGATGGTGAGTCAAATATCTGTTTATATTTCGATTGCCCATATCAATACATTGTTTCTGCCATATAACAAATTTCCGGAAGCAGATATGAGACCAGGTCTCTAAACGTAACCATCCCGATTATCTTGTCCCCTTCAACAACGGGCAGGTGCCTTATCTTCTTCCTGGATGCGATTGAAATCGCTGAGCTGACTTCAGTCGATGGATCAAAGGTTGCGATATCACGCATTGCGAGATGGTCAATGATCTCAATGGTCGGGGTATTATTAAAAACGCACCTTACAATATCTCTTTCAGTAAATATGCTCACTAACTTGTTATTTTCATCGACTACAAATAATCCGCTTACGTTCTTCTCACTCATAAGTTTGACCGCATCCGAAATTGTGCTCCCTTTGTTAATGGATACTATTTCATAAGGCCTTGATTCCAGGATATCCTTTAATGTCATTTTGCGCCTCCTTTCAATGACCTCCAACTGCTCTGAGGGTATCTTCAGCTCCTCTTCAAGCCTCTCATACATCTTCCTTATTATCTTTACCGCATTTACAGGGCAGGCATAATAACATGCCTTGCATTTTGTGCAATAGTCCCTGTCGATAATGAAACTCCTTCTCGTCTCCTTTACCGCATCAAAGGCACAGGCCTGCTTGCACAGGCCGCAGAGTATGCACTCATCCTGGACTATTACAAGTATACCGAGGTTGCATGCCTTTGCCCTGCAGTATTTATCATAAATATGTTCTTCATATTCTTCACGGAAATATTTGATCGTTGTAAGCACGGGGTTAGGCGCGCTCTGGCCGAGCCCGCAGAGAGAGCCCGCTTTTACAAGCTTGCCGAGACGCTCAAGCTTCTCTATGTCCCCTTCCTCTCCGTTGCCGGTCGCTATCTTCTCAAGTATCTGCAGCATCTGGTATGTCCCGATCCTGCACGGAGGACATTTCCCACATGACTCGGCCTGCGTAAATGACAGAAAAAACTTGGCGATGTCGACCATGCAGTTGTCTTCGTCCATGACAACCATTCCGCCGGAACCCATGATAGACCCCACCTTTGTCAGAGAGTCAAAATCAACGGGCAGATCAAGATATTTCTCGGGGATACACCCCCCCGATGGACCCCCGGTCTGGACCGCCTTGATTTTCTTACCGCCCATGATACCGCCGCCGATATCGAACACTATCTCCCGCAGGGTTATCCCCATTGGGACTTCAACAAGTCCCGTGTTCTTGACTTTACCTGTCAGCGCGAATACTTTAGTGCCGGGAGAGTTTTCAGTGCCGATGCCGAGGAACCAATCCGCGCCTTTCTCGATAATCGGGGGAACACACGCATAGGTCTCGACGTTATTCAGATTCGCAGGATATCCCCACGGTCCCCCGCCGGGTTCCGAAACCCTCGGCGGTCTTGCGTGAGGGAAACCCCTTCTGCCTTCGATTGAGGCAACCAAGGCCGTGGCCTCTCCACAAATAAACGCCCCCGCGCCTTCCCTGATACTAACCGTAAAATCAAATCCGGTGCCGAGGATGTTTTCTCCCAATAGCCCGATTTCCTCTGCCTGTTTAATAGCTGTCCTTAAATTTCTTACTGCGAGGGGATATTCATGTCTGACGTAGATAAATCCATAGTGTGCGTCCACTGCGTATGCGCAGATAAGCATTCCTTCAAGAAGGCTGTGGGGGTCGCCTTCCATTATCGACCTGTCCATAAATGCGCCGGGGTCGCCTTCGTCTCCATTTGCAATAACTATTTTGATGTCTCCGGGCGCTTTTCTGGTATGCGCCCATTTCACGCCCGCCGGGAATCCGGCGCCTCCCCTGCCCCGGAGATTAGACTTCTTTATCTCCTCTATCACCTGCTCAGGGCCCATTGAGGAAAATATCTTTTCCGCAGCCCTGTACCCGCCGACTGTAATATAATGGCATATATTCGTTGGGTCGATTGTTCCGTTATTCCTGAGCGCAATCCTCATTTGTTTTTTATAAAAGGGCACTTCCTCCATCATCTCAACAGGCTTATCAAGAAAAGTGCCCTTATAGAGGAGATTTCTTACGGGGCTGTCCGCCAAATATGTGGTGGAAAGGATCTCATTTACATTCTCCTGTTTCACTCTCTGGTAAAAATACCCGTATGGCTCTATCTTCATAACAGGACCTTTCTGGCATAGACCCTGACAACCTGTTTCAACCACTTCAATCTCTATCTCGTTCCTGCGGGCTTCCTTTTTTAACTGTTCCACCAATTTAAGAGATTCATTTGCACGGCACCCTGTGCCGCAACAAACGCTTATCCTTTTCTTGCCGGGAGCTAAAACACCTTCCCTGGCGAGAAGTTCACGAAAGGCAATAAGATCATCAATACTTTTAAGCTTTTGTATGGTGTTTATTTCTAACATTTAATCCCCATCGCCAAATGTTGTCATCTTAATAATCAATTAATACGTATTTTCCGCCATATAACAGATTTCCGGAAGCAGATATGCAACCAGGTCCCTATATGTAATCATGCCGATTATCCTGTCTCCTTCAACAACAGGAAGATGCCTGATTTTTTCCCTTGAGGCTATTGCGATTGCAGAGCTTATTTCTGTAGAAGGGTCGAAGGATGTGATGTCCCGCATCGGTATATTTTCCAATTTTTCGTCAAAAGACGTTCCGTTAAACACACAACGCACAATGTCTCTCTCGGTAAAAAGCCTCATTAATTTATTGTTTTCATCAACCACGAAGACCCCGCTGATATTCTTCTCTGTCATGATATGCACCGCGTCAGCAATAGTATTATCTTTACTGACAGAAACTACATCATGAGGTCTCGATTCAAGAATATCTCTTAAAGCCGTCCTCCGCCTCATTTCAATGACTTCCAGCTGTTCCGAAGGTATCTTCAGCTCCTCTTCAAGCCTCTCATACATCTTCCTTATTATCTTTACCGCATTTACAGGGCAGGCATAATAACATGCCTTGCATTTTGTGCAATAATCCCTGTCGATAAAGAAACTCCTTCTCGTCTCCTTCACAGCATCAAAGGCGCAGGCCTGCTTGCACAGGCCGCAGAGTATGCACTCATCCTGGACTATTACAAGTATACCGAGGTTGCATGCCTTCGCCCTGCAGTATTTATCATAAATATGTTCTTCATATTCTTCACGGAAATATTTGATCGTTGTAAGCACGGGGTTAGGCGCGCTCTGGCCGAGCCCGCAGAGAGAGCCCGCTTTTACAAGCTTGCCGAGACGCTCAAGCTTCTCTATGTCCCCTTCCTCTCCGTTGCCGGTCGCTATCTTCTCAAGTATCTGCAGCATCTGGTATGTCCCGATCCTGCACGGAGGACATTTCCCACATGACTCGGCCTGCGTAAATGACAGAAAAAACTTGGCGATGTCGACCATGCAGTTGTCTTCGTCCATGACAACCATTCCGCCGGAACCCATGATAGACCCCACCTTTGTCAGAGAGTCAAAATCAACGGGCAGATCAAGATATTTCTCGGGGATACACCCCCCCGATGGACCCCCGGTCTGGACCGCCTTGATTTTCTTACCGCCTATGATACCGCCGCCGATATCGAACACTATCTCCCGCAGGGTTATCCCCATTGGGACTTCAACAAGTCCCGTGTTGTTGACTTTACCTGCCAGAGAAAAAACCTTTGTCCCGGATGACCCGGGAGTGCCGATGCCGAGGAACCAATCCGCGCCTTTCTCGATAATCGGGGGAACACACGCATAGGTCTCGACGTTATTCAGATTCGCAGGATATCCCCACGGTCCCCCGCCGGGTTCCGAAACCCTCGGCGGTCTTGCGTGAGGGAAACCCCTTCTGCCTTCGATTGAGGCAACCAAGGCCGTGGCCTCTCCGCATACAAAAGCGCCTGCCCCTTCTTTGATATTAACCGTAAAATCAAATCCGGTGCCGAGGATGTTTTCTCCCAATAACCCGATTTCTTCTGCCTGTTTAATGGCGTTTTTCAATGTTTTGATGGCCAACGGATATTCATGTCTGACGTAGATAAACCCATAGTGTGCATCCACTGCGTATGCGCAGATAAGCATTCCCTCAAGAAGGCTGTGGGGGTCGCCTTCCATTATCGACCTGTCCATAAATGCGCCGGGGTCGCCTTCGTCTCCATTTGCAATAACTATTTTGATGTCTCCGGGCGCTTTTCTGGTATGCGCCCATTTTACGCCTGCCGGGAATCCGGCGCCCCCTCTCCCTCTCAGGTTGGCATTTCTTACCTCTTCAAGGACCTGCTCGGGCATCATGGATGAAAACATTTTTTCAACAGCTTTATACCCGCCGGCCGCTATATAATGACGGATGTCGAAAGGGTCGATGTTCCCGGTATTCCTGAGCGCGATCTTCACCTGCTTTGCATAAAAAGGAACTTCTTCCAGTAAGGCCTTCGGCGCTTCAAGTATGGAATCTCTGTATATCAGTTCTCTCAACGGCTGTCCGGTTGAGTAAGTGGAAGAAATAATCTCATGTGCTTTTTCAGCTTGGACCTTTTGATAGAAAAATCCATACGGCTCAATCTGTATAATGGGCCCCTTCTGACACAGCCCCTGACAACCGGTCTTCACAATATATACCTGCGCATTGGAATTTGAAGCCTCTTCTTCCAGCGCCTGAACGACTTTTTGAGAGCCCAGAGTGCTGCACGGCAGGCCGCAGCAGACCTTCAAAGCATTTCTACCGGTCCTGAACATCTCCCCGCCAAGGAGTTCTCTGAGGCCGCTTAGCGCCTTTATATTGTCTAATCTATTCATAAATGCTGCATCCCTTTTAGCTGCTTTTCATATAACGATATTAATCTTCTTTGATCGATCTGATTAATACCTCCAACTTTTTTTCGCCTATTATTTCCCCGACAACCTCATCGTTGACCGTTGCGACAGGCGCAAGGCCGCAGCACCCCACGCACCCTACCGTCTCAAGCGTCATAGCGCGATCGGCTGTCGTCTCTCCCATGCGTATTCCAAACTCGGTTTCGAGCGCATTAAGGACCTTCTTAGACCCCCTGACATAACAGGCTGTGCCGAGACATACCTTCACAACCTTCTTTCCGCGAGGTTTAAAGTGGAACATTTTGTAAAAACTTGCAACACTGTATATTTCAGATAAGGGGATACTCAGGTTTTGAGAGAGCTTTCTCAATACGTCTTCCGGCAGATACCCGTTATCTTCCTGGATCCGGTGGAGTACATGAATAAGTATCCCTCTCTTCCTGTCCTGCTCGCCGATAATTCCTCCAACTTCGCCTATCTGCTCAGCAATGTCGATCTCATCCAATTTCATAGACCCTCCATAAGTAGCTGCGACACGAACTTTTTCGGGGTCGGCACGCAATAATTCAGCGCACCTAATAGCCGCCGCTACACTAATAAATCCCTATATGCGGTTTTGCCACCCGCTCAATATCCCGCCTTGCGGCCATATCCATCAATACCCTCTCCGCGCCGAACTTGCCGGGTTCATATTTTCTCAGTTTCAACGCCTCCCTTGCTTTATCTATAAAATCAAGGGCAAGCGCCAATATCTTCTCGGGGTCCGGTTCAAAATGCAGCGAGCCCCTGAATCTCTCGAACCATACGTCGGTCATTATCTTCGTCACTTCCTTGCTCGCCCCTACGGGTGATTCTCCCCCGAAGATTACGGGAAACCCCGAGGCCGCGAAATAACACCCTATCGCAACTGCTTTTTCGGACATCCACTCGGGCGCGATACCTACGGCAGGCATGCCGCCTATCTCATCGGAGAGGCCTCCTTCTTCGGCCATCGCAGTCGCTATCGTCAATATCCTCGAATTATCCACACAAGAACCGACGTGCAAGATCGGCGGTATCCCTATGGCCTCACATACCTCCCTTAAACCTGGTCCTGCATTTTCAAGTGCCATCTCGGGCGTCAGAAAGCCCGCGGTACCGCATGCGGCTGATCCGCAGCCTGTCGACACGATGAGCACGTCATTCCTAATCAGCTCAGTCGCAAGAAAACGATGAAGTCCCTGGGATGGCACCCTCGGGTTATCGCATCCCGCAAGGCCGACCACACCCCGAATCCTGCCTGCAATTATTGCATCGTTAAGGGGTCTGAAGGACGCCCTCCATCTCCCGCCCTGCATATATTCTATGTATTCCTGGGAAAACCCGGCGATGACCGGGACTTTATCAGTAATGTAACTTCCCTCTTTTTTCCTGTTGGAATAATTATCGATAGCGGTCCTTACGATCTGTCTCGCTATATCCTTTGCCCTGTGTTCGTCATATTCTATATGGATGGCGCCCTGAATCTTGGCTTTATAGGAAGTAGTGATCACCTTTGTGTGAAACTTCTTCGAAAGCTCGGTCAACGCGGGCATGATACACTGTACATCCACGGTTATCGCATCAACAAGCCCGGTCATGATCGCAAGCTCCTGATTTGTAAAACCACCTGCGGTAGGAATGCCGTGTCTCATCAGTACCTCATTGGCGGTACAACACATTCCGCCGAGGTTTATGCCCTTCGCGCCCTTTGACTTTGCATATTCTATCAGCTCGGGCTCATTCACCACATCCACGATCATCTCCGCGAGTGACGGCTCATGTCCGTGCACAACAAGGTTGACTTCGTCCTCTTTAAAGATGCCGAAGCTTGCCTCTGCCTTCACGGGCCTGGGTGTACCGAAGAGGATATCGGTGATGTCGGTGGAGATCATACAGCCTCCCCATCCGTCGGCGAGAGAGACCTTAAGAACACTCAGAAGAAGATTATCCGGTTCATGATCCACACCCATATGGGTGCGGTGCATGGCCTCAGTTATTTCCCTGTCCACGCCTCTGGGGACTATCCCCCACTTTCTCCATCTCTCCTGAGTCTTCTTCGGCGCCCTTTTGATATAATTCAGTTCGCCTTTCTGGCGACCAAAGTCCTCTATAAGTTTTGTCGCCACATCCCTGGCAACATCATTCACCGGACGACCTTCAAATTCTATTTCAAGGATGCCGGCGACCTTATATAGTTTTTTCACATCCGTTATCTTGAAGTCACTTGTTTCACCATTTGCTACTGCGAGCAGTAAAAAAGCCATGTCCCTTGCATGGTCTGAATGGGCAGCTGTTCCGGCAACCGCCATCCTGAGCAGGTTCCTCGAAGCTACTGTGGGCAATGTTGCCCCGCATACTCCTCTCGCATCTTCCTCCGCGTTCTGGCCGACAAAACGGCAAGGCCCCATATGGCAGACCTTGCAGCACGCGCCGGAGACACCGACGGGACACGGCTTCATCTTCTCCGCCCTATCAAAGCACGTCTCTATCTTTTGGGCCTCGCCCCATTCTATAATCTGCTCTGCGGACTTATTTGCACTCTTTACTACTTTTTCCATGTATCCTCCATACTTCGTTTGCACTGTAGCCGCAGGCTTTAGCCTGCGTTCAACTCATCGCACCCTAAAGGGTGCGGCTACATCTATAGTATCGGCTCCATCTCAAGCGCCGGATGTCCGACACCTGCAAGGAACTCGAGTAATTTCTCGGAATCTTCACAGATAGTTTCATCCGCTATCTTGTCAAAGAGATCGGGAATACCTTCCTCCGCCGACCTCTGTGCTAAAGTCTCTTTCAGACTCTCTTTCAGGTTTTTAGTCATCCAGACAATCCGCTTAATCCCACCGTCCCCGGCAAGAAATTTTTTGCTGATTATGAAATTCCTGCCGATCCCCATGAAGCCGGGGTTCTGCGTGCCGCCGCCGACGGTCCCTGCCAACGAGGAGAATTTCATCCCTATCGGCGTCATACCGGTATGTCCGCGCTGGACGATCATGATGCCGTTCGCCTCGGGAATGATCGCAACTATACACTCGAAGCATCCGCAGGAAGTCATGGGGTTTTCCATAATAGTGTAAAGATTCAGACGTCTCGACGGCTCCGCCCGACGCCTTCTTCAGATAATCATCGATGCCGGTATATCTGCCGAATCTTGCATCAATAAGGTCTCCCTTTGGAATAGGCTGGTTTCCGCCTGTCGGGTCTATCTCGAATGCGGCTTTGCAGTCAAGCCAGTTGTACGCTCCGCAGAGACCGAGCCTTTCAGGGCTGATGACACAGACATGGGAAGGAGCAAAAGACTGACAGAGAAGGCATGAATAGAAGGTGTCCACTGCTTCATCAACCAATCCACCGAGTCTCTGGTCACGCTCTTTGTATGAGCTCCTCGCTTCTTCCTGGACCCTTAATACATCTTCCTCTTCTGTATAAATCGTCACCTGTACTTTATCCACAATAGACTTGAACCTGTGGTGGGTCATAGTAGCGTTGATTATCCCGAGATGCTCAAGTGTAAACCCTTCTTTCTTTGCATTGTGGTTGATCCTTATCCAGTTGATATCACGCTGGCCCATGTGCCATATACCCTGGGCCTCATTAATATTGTGATGGATTTTTCTTTCTATAACAGACTCAAAATCCTTCTGCATCTTTCTGCCTGCCACGTCTATAACAATGGCGAGCGGCATCTTTCCGCCCTGCTCATATTTTTCCTGCCAGTTATTTCCGACAATACTTATCTTGCCGTCTTCTATCTCTTCCATTTCCCTCATCCTCACCCATTCAAATGAAGGAGTGCGCGCCCCGCCGAACTCGATAAACATATCTTCTTTCCGGATTCTCTCGCCCTCAAACGCGGGACCGTATGAAACGGGGATTGGAGGCTTTTCGACAGTAATCTTTAACCCCCTTACTTCGATCGCTTTCTGAACAATCTTATTATGGTCGAACTCTTTTTCAACCTCTTCATAGATACAAACGCCGGAAGGATGAATAACAGGGATATCAGTATCACAGATCGCGGGGTACCCCATATTTATTGCGCCCGCTCCGGTAGTCCACTTGATCTCATCCAACTCGCCGAGCACAAGTGCGAAGGCAAAGACCCTGTCCTTCGTGTATTTGAGATGGGCATTGAAATCGCCGGGCTTTTTTCCTCCAAAGATCAAAGATGCCCTCACAGACCAGCCCAATGGGTATATGGTGTGTTCCGTGTCGGGTCCCACGGGGACTATCCTCGTGTCCCAGCCGAGTTCGATCCCTTTTCTGAGAAGCTGTTTCGTAACGCTGTTGCCGTTCGTATGGCCCGAAAGGAAGGTAAGGATGTTCTTTTCCTGAAGCTCCCGCACAATCTTTACTGCGGTATCATCGTCAGGGGCTGCACCAATGATTGCAGCAAAACCGGGCATTGTCCCGTCAACCAGCTGTATTCCCAAACTTCTTTGGATGGTGTCGGTAATAAAACCATTATATACATACCCTGTTTCCAGGTCCACTGCAGGCTCAAGGCCGTTGATGTATCTTACGGCCATGATTATCTCTTCAGCAAACATCGTTGCCATACCGGAATCAAGCGCTTCGCCTAAATAAGGTTTCCATAGGTGCTCCTCAGGCTCCGCATGAAGCAATTCCTTTGCCATCCCCAGCGCAACCTTCATATCCGAGAGGGTCTTCACGGAAAAGCCGGTCATGGCATATATCATGGGGAGATAATACGCAGTATCGGGAAACTCGAAATTAAAATCTCCGCCTCTCTCAGTAATAGCCTTTTCAAGCGTCTCCTCGGCATGATTTACCAGTTTGTGCGCCCCTTTGATGGCTGCTGAGGCTATTAACTTGGACATTCCTACCTCCTCTTTATTCCAGATAATATTTTTCTATATATTATAATATATTTAACATAATAACTTGCTTTAACTATCCATTTATGCCGTCCGTGATTTTAAGAATGCGGGCAGACCGTTTGCCTCTCGCGGCCCGACGGTAATCTTCCAGCCTTCGAGTTTGTCCTCTATCGCGCCGCTTAGTATCGCTACATAGCCGGGAATAATAAGCTCCCTGTGTTTTATGTTGCCCTCTACTCCGCTTTCTTTGATGAACTGCGCGATTTTTGATGCCGTGAATTTACCCGCCGCCCATGCCGTAAGCACCGAGAGACCTTCGCAATCCATCACAGCGAGATAACCCGGCACTCTGCTGTTTTCGAGCTCGCCGGATACGATAAAATACGTGAGCGAGAAATTTGTCGTAATGAACAACGGAGAATCGGATGTCGGCTCGCCGACTTTGTAGACCTTTTGCTCGACCTGCATCGGTACCTGCGGGTCAGTGTAGATGTTCTGCCTTAGCGTGAAAAGGGCAAGGTTCTTCCATTTTTCGATGCTGCTCAAAACAACTATGGAAGAATATTTTGCCACTGCGACTGACGCCACGAGTGTTTCCACAAGGCTGTCTTCCCTCTGCGCAAAAGTTATCACCGGATAGCCGAGCGGCTTAAAGTTCTTCTTTACCGCAGACCTTCTGATTAATGTGTTATGCTCCAGGATTTCCTTTGCCTTTCTTGCTCCGGAGTCTATGACCATATCTTCTACCCCGAGGGACTTTACCTTTTCCGTAAGATTAACAAGTTCGTCGAGGCCGTTCGCTGTAACGCCGAGTGTCGCTTTGTATGTTTTTGCAAGGTTGCCCATAAGGTCTATATTCGCCGTATTCGCTCCGTAAATAACCGGCTTCTTTTCAGAAAACAATTTTACCGCGGCCTCGGCAGCCTGAGGATTATCGGTACAGATGATCACCGGCACTCCAGGCGCATTTGATGAAATAATCCCGGCGGCTGATTCGAACTTGCCGGCGTCACCCGAAGCATTGACCAATGCTATTGAATCAATCCTGAGCTTTTGACCTACCCTGTCTATCTCAGAGTTAAGAATTTCTTCGACCTTGTCCTTTATATCAGGCTCCGACAAAGTATCCTTAATCTCCATTGCAAAAACGCACGGATTAACAAACCTTTTGTCATGCCGGAAAAGCACCGTCTCTTCTCCCATCTTGACGGCTTTTTCGCCCGTGCCGATCGTAATAGGTCTCACGGGCGGAGCGGATGCCGCACCCAGTTTCTGTTTCGCGTCCTCTGAAACGTCCGGACATGATTCCAGGGAAGCCTGTCTCTGCGCAAGTTTCATTGCAAAGGCAAGGCATGTTGGGAAACCGCATTTTTTACAATTTGTTTTCGGCAGAAGCTTAAAAATCTCAACACCGGTTAAAGCCATAGTAACCCTCCAGACAATATTAGATAAACTTCAAAGGCAAAGGCAAAGAAAAACTATTTCGTGTCTAAACCTTTACCTGGAACTTTATCCTTGCTATGTTAATTCCTCAATCACTTTCCCTACTGCCTCAATAGCCTTCGGATGTCTCATGATAAGAATCTCAGCACCGGCAATCAGGAGGGAGATGGCAGTAACAGCCTCCCAGGCAACGCTTCTTTCACTCTACACCGCCCCATTGCGGAACATCAGTCTCTTTGGCCTGCGTCTCCTTAACTTTCCATACATACATCCCTACATCTCCCAACAGAGGCTGCTGCATCGTGGCATCATTCTGGGCAAGCGCGGCAAGTCTTATCCTCTCCATGACGGAATAAGTATATTCAAGACCATACCCGAGGGCGGAACACATAGGGTCTGTAATGATCCTCTCCTTCTCAAAGCCCATCTGGGAGATGAGAATGTTCAACTGCTTCGAGAGATTGATATCAAGCTCCGACATTGCAATCAGTTTATGGTTATTCGCCATTGCGGCTGCCGCAATGGTCTTGTAATTGGCCTCCTGCGCCTTGCCGATTATACAATTCCGGTCTTTCGCGGCTTCAGCAGCAGCGACCAGGACAGATGCGTCCTTCTCGGTATGGTTGCTGCCGAGTATGATTAAAGGCACATCTATCGAAGAAAGAACATCTTTGACAATCTTTGCAGCCTCTTCAGGGGAGCGGTTTTCCCTGTCAGGATGAGTACCCATAAGCCTGAGAGCAATCGCCTCAGCCTTTAAGGTATCCTTGCAGAACTTTGCCCACGTTACCGGATCATTCGAGACATCATTATAGGGTTTCTGTACTTCTTCGGGCCAATCATTAGGCGGAACATCCTGTATTTCATAAGCTATTACCGGCTTGTTCTGTGACGCTCCTTCAAAGGCATGAAAAGGAAGTACGTTTTCGCCTCCAAAGGTAACTTCTTTGGCGCCGGTGCCGATGCTTACAGAATAAATCTTACCCGGATACGTCTCTTTCGGCGGTACAAATGCCATGTCTTATCCTCCTTGCTGTAAAAGGGTCCGAAAGGCCTTGAACCCTAAATTTCACAGTTCCATATATGAATGCGCATAAAGTGTTCTACCCATTATCACATCAATAGTCTTGACAGTCGGCACAACTTCATGCGGATCCGCTATAGCCGCAGTCAACCCCTCATATATCAACAGAGAAAGATAATAATTGTTCAGTACTGGTCTCAACTGCTTCGGACATCCGTTCGATATATTGCTGAGGCCCACAACGGTCTTCATTGGCGGATCATTCAGTTCCTGGAACATCTTCACTGCCTTTATGACCTTTAACGCATGGTCTTGAGAAGTGGCTACCTGAAGGACCAATGGATCAAGATATAAGTCTTCCAGCGGGACTCCGGATTCCCCAGCCCTTGCCATAATCTCCGCCGCAATGGCCGCCCTTTCTTCGGCGTCTGCTGGCAATCCCCCCCTACCGACTGTAAGACCGATTATCTGAGAATTATATTTTGCCGCAAGCTCAAGAATTGCAAATCTGTCGGGATCATTTGATGTAGAATTTATCAAAGGTCTTCCCCATTGGTTGTTATGGACTTTGAGGCCCGCCTCAATTGCGCTGTAGTTTGTTGTATCAAGGCATACAGGCAAGGGGACCACCTCCTGTATCGATGTTACCATCCATTGCATTAGGTCCTCACCGCCATCCTCCGCAGGTCCGATATTGGCGTCTATCATTCCTGCGCCTGCTTTCCATTGGGCAACTGCGATTTCCTGCACAGGGCCTTTGTCCTTTTTCATCATCGCTTCTCTGACCCTCTTTGCTATTATGCTCAGCTTTTCACCGATAATTAACATTCGCTTATAACTCCTTTCTGACTATAAAGGGCGATTCGTTTTATAATTTTCAGAATCGCCCCGCTATTATATTATTATGATAAAAGCGACCGCCTTTTCCCCTGAGATTTTCGCCCATAGGAATATGATTATTGAAAACAATAACATAAATTTATTTTTCAGGTAAAGATTATTCTAAATCAAATGCTAAAATTTTTAATTGTTGCCTTGCTCAAAAAACACTTGATTTTTAGAAATATAAGGTATAAAATTTTCGTTAATTAAGGTTGACAAAGTTTTCGCGTTATACTATCTTTTTAAGATTAGTAAAGATTTACTAAGGGAGGGAGGTGAGAATTTAATGAAGAAGATTTTAGCGTTAGTATTATCATTAATGTTATTGGTGGCATTTACCGTTGGCTGCAAACCGGCTGAAACACCAAAGCCAGAGGCGCCAAAACCGGCTGCTGAAGCTCCGGCCCCAGCACCGGCACCAGAGAAACCAGCTGAAGCTCCGGCACAGGCACCAGCGCCAGAGAAACCGGCGAGCAAGTAGGATTTTATATTTTCAGGGGATAGGTTCATGTAACTTATCCCCTGAATTTGCTTTTTGCGGTCGGTAACTGGTATATTTTCTTGAACAATCCTGTAGTTTTAATTCGAAGAGTGGGTAGTCCCACTCTTTTGTTTTATGGGGTTTTTTTATGCACGATAAAGTGCGCTACCTTTAAGGTAAAGCCTTAATGGAGTTGTCTTAGCATAGATTATGAACGGTGATATTAAACAGAAGGTTTTGGATTTGGCGAACGATGTCGCTGAAGGACAAGGTCTGCAAATCTTTGACATCGAATTATTAGGAAGGGGCAGGATATTGCTCAGGGTTATTATTGACAGAGAAAGCGGGGTTACTCTCGATGACTGTGAAAGGTTCAGTAAAGCCTTCGGGGCTGCGCTTGACGTTGAAAACCCTTTGCCACGCTCATATAACCTTGAGGTTTCTTCGCCGGGACTTGACAGGCCGCTGAGGAAATTAAAGGATTTTGAAAAGAACATCGGCAAACTCGCACGCATAACAACCGCCGAAAAAATTGAGAACCAGAATTTTCTTATCGGCAGGATAACGGAAGTCAGTGATGATTCCGTCAGACTTATGATAAAAGAACTTGAAATAAATATACCTTTTGATAAAATTAGCAAAGCAAGACTGGAGATAGAGCTTTAATGGCAAAAGAACTCTGCTATGTCGTAGACCAGATAAGTAGAGAAAAGGGGATTCCGAGAGAAGTATTGATCGAAACCCTGCGCTCGGCATTGCTTTCTGCAACAAGAAAGAAATTCGGGGGACGGACAAACATAGATCTCAAGATTGATCTGAAGACGTGCGACATCTCAGTCTTTGAAACAAAACAAATTGTCTCGGCGGTATCGAACAAAGATGAAGAAATATCTATCGATGAAGCCGCGAAGATTTCCCCTGATGCAGTTGAGGGCGGGACTCTGGATATGCCATTGGACCTTCACGATTTCAGCAGGATTGCCGCACAGACAGCAAAACAGGTTATCTTTCAGAGGGTAAGAGAAGCCGAACGTGATGTTATTTTTAATGAATTTAAAGACAAGATCGGCCTGATTGTGAGCGGAGTGGTCATGAGAAAAGAAAAAGGGGTATACTTCCTTAACCTCGGCAAGACAGAGGCGATACTTTCTATAAAGGAAACACTTCCTAATGAGAATCTTAAAAGAGGAGACACTGTAAGGGCATATATAGAAGACGTAAGAATTACGCCCAAAGGGCCTGCGATTATGGTGACAAGATCCAGCCCTAATTTTGTTGCCGCCCTGTTCAAAATGGAAGTCCCTGAGATCAACGACGGGCTTGTTATTGTTAAAGATATTGTAAGAGAACCGGGAGAAAGGACAAAACTCGCGGTGTTTTCCAAAAATCCGGCTATTGACCCGGTCGGCGCGTGCGTAGGGATGAAAGGGACAAGGGTACAGTCAATCGTTCGCGAGCTCAGGGGCGAGAGAATAGACATCATACCCTGGAGTGACGATCCAAGGCAGCTTGTCGCGAGGGCATTAAGCCCTGCTACAGTCGACAGGATCGGAATCAATGAAGAATCAAAAACAGCCATGGTAGTTGTAAACGACCAGCAGCTCTCTCTTGCTATCGGCAAAAGAGGCCAGAATGTCAGGCTTGCGATGAAACTCACAGGCTGGGACATTGACATACTGAGTGAAACCGAATATTCCAAGATCAGAGTAGAAGAAGCAGAGAAGACATTCTCTCCTCCTCCTTCTTCTGATGGTTAAAGACCTATCAGACCTTCAGATCCAATATATTAAAGGTGTAGGTCCCCACAGAGCAGGATTGCTCAACCGCCTCGGAATCAAAACAGTCAAAGACTCCTTATTTTACCTCCCTTATAGATACGAAGACAGAAGAAGCATCAAAAAAATAAGCGATCTCATTTACGGAAATACAGAGATTGCTGCAGGGAAAGTAGTCTCTGCCGAAGTAATAAAACTCCGCGGGAAAAACCTGAAATTATTCGAACTCACAATCAATGACGGCAGCGGACTCTTAAAGGGCAAATGGTTCAATCAGCCTTTCATGAAAAGAAACTTTAAGGTCGGGCAGGAGGTCCTCCTTTGTGGGGTCGTCAAAAAAAATGCATACAGCGGCATCGGCTGCGAGATGGACAACCCCGATTATGAGATCATGCGTGACGATGAGGATTCGTTTATCCATATGAACAGGATTGTGCCTGTATACAGAGTGACCAGCGGATTGACCGTAAGACAGATGCGCTCCATCATGTTCAATATTATTACCATATACATCAAGGAAGTAAGCGATGCGGTCCCCGAAGAAATCCTAAAGAGGAATGCCATGCCCAGCCTGTCTGAAAGTCTCTCGAACATACACTTCCCGGATGCAAAAACCGACATCGGACTTTTGAACAGCGGCGTAAGCACTTTCCATGAAAGGCTCTCTTTCGATGAGCTTTTTATGCTTGAACTCGGACTTGCAGTAATAAAGAAAGGGAGCGCGCTCGAAAAAGGGATGTCCTTTAACCCTGAAGGGAGACTCCTGAAAAAGTTTATAAATATGCTTTCATTTAAACTGACAAAAGCGCAGGAAAGAGTATTCGATGACATATCCGGCGACATGAAAAGGCATTACCCTATGAACAGGCTCATACAGGGCGATGTCGGATGCGGCAAAACGGTCATAGCGCTCATGGCGATGATAGTCGCAGCAGAAAGCGGATTTCAATCAGCACTGATGGCGCCGACCGAAATCCTAGCCGAGCAGCATTATATAAACATCCGCCGTATCATGGAAGATATCGGGCTGAAGGTATGCCTTTTGACCGCGAGCAAGAAGGAACGGCCTCTCCACGAGATTGCCGCAGGAGAGATCGATATGGTTGTAGGTACCCATGCGCTCATCCAGGAAGGCGTAGTATTCAAAAACCTTGGACTCGCGGTAATAGACGAGCAGCACAGGTTCGGTGTAATGCAGAGGGCGCTACTCCGCAAAAAGGCGATCAACCCGGATGTACTGGTCATGACAGCCACCCCGATACCAAGGACTTTGGCGCTCACCCTATACGGCGACCTTGATTACTCTGTGATTGATGAACTGCCCCCTGACAGGAGGCCTGTGACTACCCTCCTGTTTCACCCCAAACAGAAGGACTCTGTATACGAACTTATCAGGGAAGAAATAAAAAAGGGAAGACAGGTATATGTTGTTTATCCGCTCATCGAAGAGTCTGAAAAAACCGACCTCAGGTCGGCAACAATAGGTAAAAATGCCTTTGAGAAGTTTTTCCCTGAATTCAGGGTCGGGCTGATTCACGGTAGGATGAAGGCGCAGGAACGGGAACAGATAATGGCTTCCTTTAAACAGGGGGATTTAGACCTACTGGTAAGCACGACCGTCATAGAAGTGGGCGTAGACGTGCCAAACGCTGCGTTGATGATTATAATACATGCTGAGAGGTTCGGACTCTCGCAGCTCCATCAGTTAAGAGGAAGGATCGGCAGAGGTCCGCACCAATCATATTGTATATTGCTTGCGTATGAGCCCTACAGTCATGAAGCAAGGCGAAGACTCAATATAATGGTAAAAAGCAGTGACGGTTTCAGGATAGCAGAAGAAGACCTGGCGATAAGGGGACCGGGTGAATTCTTTGGAACCCGTCAGTCAGGCATCCCGGACCTGAAGATAGCCGATATTGTCAGGGATGCAATTCTACTTAATGAAGCGAGGAAAGAGGCCTTTGACATAATCGACAGAGACCCGGAATTGAAGGGTCATCCCTCGCTGAAGAAATCCCTTGAGGATTTCTGGAGAGGAAAGATTGAGCTTTATAAGACCGGCTGATTTCCAAAGTGAGGACATTTTCATAACAGTTCCCCCACGTCCTTTAATAACCGCCTTGTGATATAATTTGTTCATGCAAAATGCAATCCGCCATCGCGAGTCGGCGCACGAATCTTACAATGCCGAAGCAAGGGAAGACTTTGGTAAAAAGATTGAACTTTAATAAGACCGGCTGAAGGATATTATGTTTAGAAAACTGAAAAATAATTTTGACAATGGCATCGAGAAGATAAAATGGTTTTCATCACTGTTTTCGGACAGGTTGAAGATCGAAATTTCGGTGATGAAACTGCTTTTCCAATCAGAGCAGATGGAGAAGAAAAGGGACGAATTAATGAAAACAATCGGCCGGCGTGTCTATGAACTAAAGGAGCATACTGACAGGCTCATACTGAAAGACAGGGTCATCATGGATACCTTCAGCGAAATCGAAAAAATAAGTAATGACATAGAAGCAACAAAAAAGAAGGCATCGGAAATCAGTAACATAGAGGGGCAACCATAAACAGGGAATAATCCGTTAGCTCATTCTCAAGGGTTATTCACTCTCTATAGTTCGTAATAATGCATAATACATTTTTATATATCATTGTCTTTCTATTCGGTTCTGTTGTCGGCTCATTCCTTAATGTATGCATATACAGAATGCCGAGAAAACTGTCGATAATCTTACCGTCATCTATGTGTCCTTCCTGCAACATGCCCATCAAGCCCTATGATAATATCCCATTATTGAGCTTTCTGTTCCTGGGAGGCAGGTGCAGGGTATGCAAGGCCGGCATACCGTTCAGATACCCTCTGGTTGAGTTCCTGAACGCGGCATTATATGTTTTAGTGCTGTGGAGATTCGCGTTCGGCCTGCATACCGCTGTGTACTTTGTATTCTGTTCGGCCCTTATCGTGATAACCTTCATAGATCTTGATTTTCAGATCATACCCGACAGAATTACCTTACCGGGTATCCCGATAGGACTTATAGCCGGGTCTTTTCTTTTGCCTGATCCGTTTATGAGATATTCTCTGCTTGGATACAAGGCCTCAATTATCGGGTTTTTAATAGGAGGCGGTCTATTCTATGCTGTTGCTGTTTTGAGCAGAGGCGGCATGGGAGGCGGAGACATCAAGATGATGGCAATGGTCGGCTCTTTGATGGGCTGGAAATCGGTGCTCCTGACAACGTTTCTCGGCAGCCTTACGGGGGCTGTTCTCGGAGTATCCCTTATGGTCTTTAAGGGCAAAGGGAGAAAGACAAAGATCCCGTTCGGTCCGTTTCTTGCCTTCGGTGCGCTTGTTACGCTTTTCTACGGGCAGGAAATACTTTACTGGTATTTAAACAGGTAAGAATTCAGGTGAATGCAGAGATACTTTTATATTCTTCCATACTCCTTATCGCTGGCATAATTTTTCTTTACTTCCTCAGACTGTTTCTCAGGCTTTACAGGACAAAGAAAAACGAGGAGAAGAAGGATGTGTCCCAGGTCGGCTTTGTCGTTGACACCTTTCATGATCTCGTGTCCCAGCTTAAAGACAAAGAGAGAGAGCTTGAAATCCTCAAAAAAAAAGCTGAAGACAGGGCTATAGCAATCGAAGGGTACAATGAAAATATTCTGCAGAGTGTACCAAGCGGCGTAATCAGTTTCGATGATGAAATGAGAATTACAAAAATGAACATGTCCGCGGAGAAAATACTTGAGGTTAACATTGATAAGGTCATTGGGAAACATTATACCGACATATTAAACAAGCCCATAACCGATTTCCTTACGGAAAAGAAAACCATCGAAAGGGGCGAGACCGTTTATACAACATCGTCCGGCAAACGTATATGGCTGGGGCTTACCCTCTCTCCGTTAAAAAACAGTGAGGGCTCAACTATAGGCCGGATACTGATTTTTACGGATCTTACACATCTCAAGGCAATCGAGTCTCAGATAGCGCTGAGGGACAAGCTGTCTAGTCTCGGCGAGATATCCGCCGGGATCGCGCATGAGTTAAGAAACCCCATGGCAGTGATAGCCGGCTATACAAAGATTTTATCAAAAAAAGCGGATACATCGTTAAAACCCTCTGTTGATGCCATATCAAAAGAGATCATCGTAATGGACAGGATCATCTCCGACTTTCTTTCATTTGCAAAACCCGCCGAGCTCAGTATCTTCAATATCGACCTGAAAACCATGATCGAAAGCTGCGCTTCATCAGTTACGGGAGACAGGAAAGATATCGTCCTGAAACTAGAGATTGACACCCTGCCCTCAATAAAAGGTGATGAGGTATTGCTGCGGCAGGCGTTTATAAATCTTATGCAGAATTCGATCGAAGCCATGCCACAGGGCGGCGTTCTAACTATAAAGGCAATTAGAGGCGATTTCCTGGATATATTCATTTCTGATACGGGGCATGGCGTTTCAGAAAATATGCAAGATAAGATATTCCTGCCTTTCTTTACCACAAAGGAAAAAGGAACCGGCCTCGGACTTGCAATAGTTCACAAGATTATCGTGTCCCACGGCGGCAGCATTACCGTTGAAAGCAACGAAAAAGGAACGACATTCAGGATACGGTTGCCTTTGTTGGAATAAACACTCACGAACCGATTCGATTTTTTTGATTCCTCTTGTACTCGGAAAGCTCTGAATTATAATATCCTCGTAACCTGAGGTAACCCGGCTTATTTTCGGCGTACCATACAGACAGAACTGGTCTGGTAAGATTTTACGGACTCCTTGAATATTTGGAAGAGCACTTCACTGTAAAACACCTGTAAGCAGATTCCTTGCTACACGAAATTCAAGAAGCGGCTTGTCATCGGTGTTGAGTGGTATACCAGTCAGATTTCTTAAGAAATCCCGCGTTTGATCCGGGTCTTTTGATAAAACAAAGTCCAGAGGAAAACCGCTATTGTTAAGCACTTCAACGCGCCGAATAATCTCTTCGGAATTATATGCAAAAGGATTATTGGATCCGACCAGAAGAATATCCAGAGAATGCTTTACCGCCCAGACATATACATATTTGAATGCCGTACCGAAGGTCTTTACCATCATGCTTACGTCGGCGTCTCTAAGCTGATAATAGGGCAGCCACTGGCAATAGACGCCGCCGGGATTCAGCTTTGAGGAGGCCAGCTCGTAAAAGTCTTTTGTGAAAAGGTTGCCGACGGACGATTCCGTAGGGTAGGAAGGTTCCGAGGATATGATATCGAATTTCTTATCTGTAAGGAGCAGAAAATTACGGGCGTCATTGACTGAAATCTGAACGTTATCGAGAATTCCAGGTGGACCAAATCTTCCGACGGCCTCAAGAACTCCGCGATTGATTTCAACCAAATATGTGTCTTTCACATGTTGCTTAGCCGCATTCAGCGTTACGCCGGCCCCCAATCCGATCGTGAGAAATGACTCGGGTCCCCGGTGGGATGCAATCGGAAGATACGCAAGTAAAAGGGTATTGACCATGTCGATTAAGGAAGTTCCTTCGATCTTCCCTCCCACCTGCAATACAAGAAATCCGCCTTCATTTCTCCATAGCTTAACCCTGCCCTCCATGAAGTCTTTGTCCATGAGAACAGTCGATCCTGCGCGTTCTTCTTCCAACTGTTTGTAATCTTGATATCGCTGAGCTATATAGTATGTCATAGTCCACTTGTCTTCCCGGGAAATAAGCGCAGCCGACAAAGGCGCAGCCACAAGGATTATTAACCCTACAATCAAAGCGCCTTTCAACCTGGCTCTTGACAAGCCGGTCATGGTCAAAGCGACGAAAATATTGATGCATGCCGCCGTAACTGCGGCCATTCTTGTGCCGAAAACAGGCATAAGAATAAACCCGGCGCAAAAGGATCCAATAATTGCGCCGAATGTATTGAAGGAATATGCATTGCCAACTCCCCTGCCCACCTCATCGATAGATGTGGTTACCTTCTTGCTAACTACGGGAAAAGTTGCACCCATCAAAGTGGTTGGGATAATCATGACAATAGCGCATAGTAAAAACTGAAAGAAAAAGTAGATGGATGGTGTAAGATGGAATGCTTTATAAATCTTAAAGTAAAGTGGCGGGAGTAGATGAATGAGAGGAATCGTGACAAGACCGAAGATGCCGATGCCGAGTTCAAGAAGTCCAAAAATCAGCAAGAGATTCTTGCCCCTGTCTGCAAGCTTTCCGCCTATGAACCCACCTAACGCTAAACCGGCCATAAATGTCGAAAGGAGTGTAGATAACGCATAAGTCGTAGATCCCAGAATTATTGACAGTGCCCGGGTCCATACGACTTCATAGATAAGGGCGGCAGCGCCGGAGAAACCAAATGCGACAAGTAAAATCCATCTCATATTAATTTTTAGTTTAGTTCACCTTTAAGTTTTTAAGCAACTCAAATTGTTCTTTAATTCGTCTTTTTTTCTACGGTACCAAAAAAGGAGAAGACATCAAGTAGAAAAGATTTTATTTTTTTAACGCTCCCTCACCAGTACCCCAGACTAACCCTATTCTTAGTTTAGAATTATCATGATGAACCTTATCTATCCATTTCTGGACTAATATTAAGTCTGCAGTCATAATGACTGCCTTCTTAAATTGTGGTAATTCGGCGCCCATCTCTACATAACATTACACTTGGAAATCAATAAAAAATAGTAATATAGCCCAAAAATCGTAGAATATAAGAAAGACACTGCTCTCTTGGTTGAGCCCTGTTAACGCTCTAAAATGTCTTGCCCGGCGATATAGGTAGTCCTTCCGTGAGCTTCGCTCAAACTTTTTTCGCAACTATGTATATACTGAAAAGTATAAAATATAGATGCTTCTTCTTTTGACACCTGTTTCAGCACAAGTTTTCCAAAGTCTAAATCTCTTGGCCAACCGTCTTGTTCCACTTCACTCTGCAAGATACTTGCACAGTATGATGTAGGATGGAAAAAGTGGACACCAAAGTCAGATAAAATAAATGAAAGACGGAGGTGTCAGAATGAAAGGGATTCCGCAGGGACGTTACACGAAGGAGTTTCGTGGGGAGGCAGTGAAGATGGTGTTAGCCGGGGGTATATCGTTGCTGGAGGCAGCTCACCGGCTGTCATTGCCGCCCTCGACGTTAGGGAACTGGGTCAAGGCGCATAAAGCTGGCAAGCTGGAAGATATAGGCAAGACACAGAAGCCACTGACGGAGCTAGAGATGGAACTGGCAAGGGTAAAGAAAGAGCTGGTAGAGACGAGAATGGAGCGTGATCTGCTAAAAAAAGCTGCCGCGTACTTTGCGAAGGAGTCGCTGCCCGGTACGCGCTAATGAAAGAAATGCGACTTCAATATTCAGTGCCGCTGATGTGCCGGATATATAACGTATCGGCAAGCGGATACTATGCACACGTGACAAGGCCGCTTTCTAAGCGGGGGCAGGAAGACGCCCGCTTGGAGGTTGAGATTAAGGCTGCACATAAGAGGACACGGCGGGTATGCGGCGCTGAGAGATTACAGAAGGATTTGGCAGACAACGGTATTGCAGTGGGTGTTTGCCGGATCAAGCGACTCAGGAAGAAGCTCGGTATACGCTGTAAGCAGACGAAGAAATTCAAAACTACAACTGACTCAAAACATACGCTTCCGGTGGCTGAGAACCTACTGGACCAGCAGTTTGAAGTATCCAGGCCGAACATGGCATGGTTGAGCGATATAACATATGTTTGGACCGATGAAGGATGGCTGTACCTTGCCGCGCACAAGGATCTTTTTAACGGTGAGATAGTCGGATACGCAATGGGAGAACGGATAACGAAGAGCCTTGTAAGTCAGTCTTTATTCCGTGCCGTTGCAGCGAAGCGTCCAGGGAAGGGGCTGATTCATCACTCGGATCGCGGGAGCCAATATTGTGCTCATGATTATCGGAAGCTTCTTAATCAGTTCGGCATGACGGCATCAATGAGTAGAAAAGGGAATTGCTACGACAATGCCCCGATGGAGAGTTTCTGGGGCACGCTGAAGCAGGAGCTTGTCCATCACAGACGCTACAGGAACAGACAAGAGGCAGTGCAGGATATCACGGAATATATCGAGATCTTCTACAACAGGCAGCGCCGACAGGCAAGACTTGGATATCTATCCCCAGTTGCTTATGAGTATCAATTCTATGCACGAGAGCTGGCAGCATGAAAGGTTTGGTGTCCACTATTGACATCCGAGGTCAGTCAACTATTCTATAGCCCGTTCCGGAAAAGAGTTTGAATATCTCATTCCATGTAAAAAAACGAATGTGAGTAGAGTCCATGAGTCCATATTTGGTATAGCACCAATTTCCGTTTATCAATTGCAGAATAAGTGAAATATTTTGTGTATTGGGAATACTTGAAAGTATTTTGCCTTCAGGTTTTAGTATATAGCATTTTCCAGGGATCATAAAGATGCTCTAACACATCAGCGCAAACAATTAAATCAATAAATTTACGTTGCAGGTCCAGTTAGTTGTGCGAGCTCAACCTTTTCAATGTCACATAGCACAACTCGGTCAAGGCGAGTATCAGCAACAGTGACCGCACTTTTGTCTGATTCCACGCCGATGTAATGCGTACTTGGATATTTTTTCTTGACGAGCTCGCCAAAGGCACCTCTACCACAACCAATTTCGAGTACTTTCTTAGGTGCCTTTTCAATGAATTCAAGAAGCTCGCTGCGAGGATTATCACCGTAATCGCCGGGATGTTCTTTTAAAGGCGAATAGTAAGGTTTCATTTTATAGGCTCTATCCAAAAATTTTATTCAATCTGCCAAAAAAGAAGAAATATTCATCCGGCAATACCCTATTGTTCATGTCCGATAGAAAGAGGAAGCGACTTCTTGCAGATAAAAGCCCAGTATTCATCCGGCCCTGCCATAACTTGAAACTTCATTTTTATTTGATCAACTATTTCGAATCCCGTCCTCGAAATTAGCTATCCCCACATCTCTTCCGTTAGAACGCTGTAATGATTCACATTTGTCTCATGATGACAGGCAGTATTTGGTGCCGGAACTTCAATATAAAGATAAGAACCGCCCTTTAATACACGATAAAATTCAGACAAGGTGAAGAATGGGAAGATGCTGTGTTCGATGCAGTGTCGCGCCCAGATGAAATTGAAAGATTCATCAGAAAAATCCAAAAACGACTGGTCCATGTTATAAACTTCATGCCCTTTTCCCTTACATGCTTGAACGTCGTCATCACTTATAGTTATCCCGACTGCTTCATATCCCTTTGCCTTAAATAAGTCTAAAGCGGGGTCCTGTCCGCATCCGACATCGAGTATTTTTGCATCTTCCGAGATGTAATGCTTGCTTGAAAAATTTTCAAGCATTTGTTGGGTTATTTGCGAATGCAAGATGCTTGGAACCTCCGGATAAGCTTGCCCTTGAATTTTTCTTATGAAATCTGAAAGCCGTTTAATGCCTTCTGCCTGTGCATCAGGTGCCAACCGATTCCCACTTAGACTTTTCTCAATCGATTTCTTCATGCTATTTTGCGAGATAATCGGATGCCATTTTGCTATAAATTTTCTTCTGTTTTCCGAATATATATCATTTCGATGAACCTCTTTTCCAAAATAGTTAATTGTTAAATCCGGGTTTGCGGAGATTCCCCAATGATGTTCAAACTCTACTACTGGAACTGCATAACAAGCAAGCCCATTTTGCATCAGCTGCAGCCCTATGTCCCACTCCTCAAAAAAACATGGGCTGAAGCGAACGTCAAACATCAGATTATGTTCCAAAAATCGGTCAAGATGGACAGCGAAAAAGAATCCCGAAACGGCATGGCACTCTATCGGCTGATCAAAAGTACCTTTATTAAAATACCTCAAATCACATAGATTTTGAAAATCAATGTGCGCCCCTTGCGGGCCTACAATTGCGGCCCTGTCCAAAGAGAAAAGATAGGATTCGATTTCTGTAATCGCTTTTGGCAGCACGTGGAGATCGGCATTGAGAATAAATACAGCCTTACCTTCAGCCAAATTAAGACCGATATTCCATGACCTGCTCACTCCCGCATTGAGATTGTTATAGCAGTATTTATCTATCCGCTCGTGTGAGTAAAGTTCCTGGTAAACCTCGTGACTGTTGAAAATGCAGATGACTTCACCTGATACATGCTTAAGGTCTTCGAGCAATGTCCTTATATTATATGGACTGTGCGGAGAGAAGTCCAGAACGGGAATAACAAAACTTCTTTGTATCTTAGTTTTCATAAACTACTCTTTTCTATCAGAAGCATATGTAAGACTTCACTATTTTGAGGTTGTTTCTTTAATATTTTTCTGTATAGAGATTCTGCTTGTTGTAAGTTTCCTGCTTGATGATGCTCTAAAGCGGATTGGATTGCCTTATTGATATCCATTAGTTCAAATGATGCAAATGAAGAAAAGTAATGTCGATTACCAGCCAAAACATATAATATTTTAACAAATTTTGGCTTTTGCGTGTTACACCTCTGGGGACAAGAAAGCGTTTACGCATCCGGCGGAATCATTATTAAGAAAATTAAAAAAGATAAAGAAGAGCAAAGTAGAAAACAAAACACAAACAACTGTCGAGGGAGTTCGATTTGAGGAAGCTGAATATTTGTATGGAAGAGGGCTTGACTTACAGGAGAAAGGTCTCTTTAACGAAGCATTGCTTGTGACATAAGGTGCCCGCAGCAGAGACTGCAGGGTATATGAATTAATCTAACTTATAGAAGTCGAGGTTCAACATCTCACCCTTTTTTGTGTGTAGTTCCCGCAGTCAACATATGATAATTTGTCAAGAATATTGTATATTTCTAATGATAACTAATAAACCACAACTTTTTTTAAAATTATTATTTATAGAAAAAGATAACCGATGAATCTTAATAATGCAATCAAATCAGCTTTAGAAAATTTTCATGCAGGTAATTTACAACAAGCAGAAATTCTCTTTAAGAAAATACTAAAAGTTCAGTCAAAAAACTGTGCTGTTCTCAATTTTCTTGGAGTTATAAATTATCAACTCAAAAATTATGATTCTTCAATAGATTATTACAGAGAAGCACTTCGATGTGCTCCCACAAATGCCGATCTATATTACAATCTTGGGAAATCTTACCAGGCCAAAGGACAACTCGATGACGCTGTAATGTTTTATCAAAAGGCAATACAGCTCAACCCAAGCCTTGTTGAAGCATATTACAATTTAGGTACAGTTTGCCAAGACAAAGGACGACTCGATGACGCTATAATTTCTTATTCAAAAGCACTAACGTTCAACCCAAACCTTGCAGCTGCATATTACAATTTAGGTACAGTTTACCAAGACAAAGGACAACTTGATGATGCTATAATGTTTTATCAAAAAGCACTACAGCTCAACCCAAACCTTGTTGAAGCATATTGCAATCTAGGAGCCACACTTAGAGACAAAGGACAACTTGATGATGCTATAAAATATTTACAGAAAGCTTTACAGATTAACCCAGGCTTTACTGATGCATATTACAATTTAGGTTTGGCATTAATTGAGCATGGAAAGTTGGAAGAAGCAATAGCTGCTTTTGATATGTCTCTTTACCATAAACCTGATTATATCAAAGCTCTATGGGCAAAATGCATATCACATATCCCAATAATTTATATAGCACAATCGGAAATCTCAACTTCTCGTAATCATTATTATAATGACTTGATAAAATTACGACAAACGATAAACCTTAGTATTAAGCAAGATATTGAAGATGCCGCAGAAGTTGTTTGTAATATACAGCCTTATAATTTGCCCTACCAGGGCTTAAATGATAAAGAACTGCAACGACTTTATGGTGAATTAGTCTGTAAAATAATGGCCGCGAGATATCCAGACTATGCAAATCCACCTAATATCCCACCTCCCTTATCTGGAGAATCATTAAGGATTGGAATTGCATCTGGCTTTTTTTATCTCCATTCAAATTGGAAAATTCCTATCAAAGGTTGGATCGAGAACATTGATAAAAAGCGTTTTGATCTTTATGGATACCATACTGGAAAAATTAAGGACAAAGCGACTGACGATGCAAAGCACTCATTTACTCACTTCATTGAGGACATCTATTCTTTTGAAGAATTGTGTAAGACCATCAGAAAAGATAATCTTCATGTATTGATCTATCCAGAAGTTGGCATGGATCCAATGATCGTAAGGCTTGCAGCATTACGCCTCGCTCCTATTCAGTGTCTTTCATGGGGGCATCCTAATACTTCGGGCTTTCCGACTGTCGACTACTTCCTCAGTAGCGATCTCATGGAACCTCCTGATGCTGACGATCATTATACTGAAAAGCTTATTCGCTTATCAAATTTATCCATATATTACACACCCTTAGATTTTACTATTACAGAGGTTAATCGTGAAACCTTTGGTCTTCGTCAAAAGTCCATCCTTTATCTTTCTTGTCAGTCCTTGTTTAAATATCTACCGCAATATGATGAGATATATCCACGTATTGCCAATGAGGTTGGCGACTGTCAGTTTTTATTTATTTCTCATAAAAGCAACTATATTACAGAACGATTCCGATATCGTATCTCTCAATCGTTTAATAAGTTTGGCCTGACTGCTGATGATTATATTGTTTTTCTGCCTCAACTTGACGCAGGTCGATATAATGCAATTAATTCTTTGTCTGATGTCTACCTTGACAGCATTGGGTGGTCGGGATGCAACTCTACTTTCGAGGCTATTGCCCATAATTTACCAATATTGACTCTTCCCGGTGAATTGATGCGTGGACGGCACAGTTCAGCAATTCTTGCCATGATGGGTGTGACGGAAACGATTGCTTCTACACAAGATGAATATATAGAACTGGCAGTTCGTTTGGGGTTAGATTCAGAATGCCGCAAACAGATATCTGATAAAATTGCCACAAATAAGCATCGTGTGTATCGAGATAAAAAATGTATTACAGCTCTTGAGGACTTTCTCGAACGTATTGTCAAAGAAAAGCTTAAGCAATGACTATTAATGACAAATTTCAATTAGCTATTGAGTACTATCAAGAAGGAAAATTAAAACAAGCCGAAAATATCCTTGGTGAAATAGTAAATCTTGAACCTGAAAATGCCGCTGCTCTACATTTTCTTGGAATAATACATTATTACTTTAGAAACTATGATTCCGCTGAAAAATATATTGAAAAGTCATTGTATTTGAAGCCAAATGAGGCTATTGCATATTTTAATCTCGCAAATACTTTCAGGGATGAGAAAAAAATTGATGAAGCGATAACTAACTATAAAAAAGCACTCGAAATCAATCCAAATCTCAGTGATGCATACTATAATTTAGCTATTATTTTTGAAGGAAAAGGTCAAATTGATGAAGCTGTAACCTGCTATGGGAAAGCTATACAAATTGCCCCTAACGACGCCGCTTCATACAATAATCTTGGAGTTGTTCTTCAGAAGAAGGGTCAAATCGATGATGCTATAGCTTGTTTTGAAAAAGCACTTCGAATTAAGCCAGATAATGCTAAAACCTATAATAATCTGGGAATTGCCCTTCATGAGAGAAAACAATTTGATGAAGCAATAACCAACTATAAGAGAGCTATCCAGCTTGACCCGAACCTTTCCGACGCACATAACAACCTCGGGAATTCGCTAAAAGAAAAAGGATTATTTGATGAAGCGGTGACTTGTTACACAAAGGCCTTACAAATGACTCCTGATCGTGCAGATGTCTATTATAACTTAGGCATCGTTCTTAAAGAAAAAGGTTCCGTTGATGAAGCTATTGATAACTATATGAAAGCCATACAGTTTTACCCGGGTTATATTGACGCATATAACAATTTAGGAATTGCTTTCAAAGAAAATGGGCAACTTGATAAAGCCATCAATTGTTTTAAAGATGCCCTGCAGATTAATTCAAATGATGTCGTTACACACTGGAACTTGTCTCTCGTTTTGTTGTTGTCCGGCAATTTCAAAGAAGGTTGGAAGGAGTATGAATGGCGGCTGAAAGTAAAAGATTTTTATCATCCTGATTTTTGTTGTCCCATTTCGAACGAATCTGATATGGAAGGTCGTACTATTTTACTCCATGCCGAACAAGGCTTTGGAGACACCATTCAATTCATCCGTTATGCTCCTTTGGTTGCACAACGTGGAGCAGAAGTTATCGTTCGCTGTCAAAAAGAATTGGCGTCATTATTACAAGGGGTTAAAGGCATAGCTATGGTTATAGATTATGATAAACAACTTCCTGACTTCGACTTCTACTGTCCATTGCTTAGTCTCCCTTTGTTTTTCGGTACAACTCTTGAGAATGTTCCTGGGGAAACACCATATATTAACGCTGATCGAATTTTAGTTCAGAAATGGAAAAACAGAATTAAGGATGCCGACCCTAAACTGAAAGTTGGGTTAGTGTGGGCTGGTAGAGAGCAGCGTTCCTTTTCACTTGAGTTTTTTTTACCGCTTTTAGAGATTGGAAATATTTGTTTTTACAGCCTGCAAAAAGGGGAAGCTGCAAAACAGGCAAAAAATTCTCCTTATGATTTGAAACTTATCGATTATACAGAAGAATTAAATGACTTTTCTGATACCGCCGCATTACTTGATAATCTTGATCTAATTATCAGTATCGATACGGCGGTTGCCCATTTAGCTGGCGCACTCGGAAAATCCGTTTGGACGTTATTGCCCTTTGCTCCTGACTGGAGGTGGATGTTAAACAGAGGATATAGTCCTTGGTACGCAACTATGAGACTTTTTCGTCAACCGTCAAATGGAGATTGGAAATCAGTAATATCCAAGATTATAGTTGAACTTCAAAATAGATTATTGAATGGATAGTAGGACACTTAAGATTCCATATTTCAAACAATATCCCCATGTTTGTGAACTCAATGATCAATAATGAATATATTAACAATACATTTCAGACGGCTCTTGGATATTATCAAGCAGGGAATTTATTAAAGGCCGAATCTTCCTGCAGAGAAATATTAGAAATTCAACCAGGCAATGCTGATATCTTGCATTTTCTCGGAATTATCTATTATCAACTTGGGAATAATGATTCTGCCATAGCACATATTAAAAAAGCACTAATTCTCAATCCAGCTATTCCGGATGCTTATTATAATCTTGGAGTTATTTTTCATGATAAAAAACAGCTTGATGAAGCAATAACCTATTATCAGAAATCTCTTGATCTTAATCCAAACCATGTTGATGCATACTGCAATTTAGGAGTTGCACTGAGCACATTTGATAGAATAGATGAAGCGTTAACCGTATTTGATAAAGCTCTTCAACTCAATCCGGCCCACCTTTTATCCTTGTGGGCACGGTGCATGTCACAACTGTTTATCATTTATCCAGACCAAAAGAGCATCCATATCTCTCGTCACCGCTATCAGGATGATCTTATAAAAATAAAAGAACTCATATCTCTCGGGATATCGTCGAAAGATCTCGAAACTTTGGTTGATGCAATCAGTAAACTGGCACCTTTCTATCTGGCGTATCAAGGTTTCAATGATGATAGCGTAAGATCAATTCTGCAAATATGAATCAGGGTATAATTCTCAATGGAAAAAGCAATCTCTCAAAGAGAGAAAGGAGAATTATACCCATGAGAAGAATTTTATCAAAGAAGGCGAAAAAAGTCATTGAGGATGGAGTGCAGGAGTTTATGGCGATGCCCCCGTTAGCGGAGTTGACGAGGATCGGAGCGAGGATGATGTTAGAGTCGGCGATGGAAGAAGAAGTGACGGCATATCTTCAGAGAGACTATTATGAGAGGAATGCCTGCGCTAAAGGAAGCCGGAGTGGATCGAAGCCCAGAACCGTGAAGATCGGTAGCGGTGATATAGGGCTAAAGATGCCGCAGGTAAGGAATGCCGGTGGCCCATTTCATTCCCGGATATTGCCGCCACGGATGACCCAGATGGATGAAATACAGGAAATCATCCCTCTTTTGTATATGAACGGCCTGTCCAGCAGGAAGGTAAAGAAAGCTGTGGGTAAACTCATAGGCAAGAAAGGCCTGAGCCATCAGAATGTCATAAGGATCAGCGGCAGGATCGTCGATGAGTTCAATGCATGGAAGAAGCGGGACTTATCGATGCTGCAGGTGGTGTATCTTGTTCTGGACGGCGTACGGATGGGAGTAAGGGCCGGGACCAAGGAGAAAGAGGCGGTGCTGGTGGCCTGGGCGTTTCTGGAGGACGGCAGCCGGGAGCTCGTGGGCGTGTCCCTTGGCAACAGTGAATCGTACAATGCGTGGAAAGGTTTTCTGGAGGATCTCACGAAACGGGGCATAAGTGAACCAATGCTCACGGTTATCGATGGCTGTCCCGGCCTTATCAAGGCGGTGGATGAAGTCTTCCCTGAATCAGACAAACAGCGCTGCACGAAGCACAGGACTGAAAACGTGCTGGATAAAGTACTGGAACAGGACAAGGCATCAGTAAAAGAGTCAGTAAGGAAGGTGTTTTACGCCTCGACCTATGAGCACGCAAAGGAGGCCGTGGAAATGTTCAAGAAGAAGTGGCGCATGAAATATCCTTCGGCAGTGGAATGCCTGACTGAAAATATAGAAGACTGTCTGACCTATTACAAATATCCTTACCAGCACTGGCTTAGAATTCGGACGACCAATATAGTGGAGAGGAGCTTCAAGGAGGTGAAGCGAAGGGTAAAGGTAGCAGGCCGGTTTCAGAAGGAGGAGCGTGCGCTCACCATGGTTTACTGGCAGCTCCACGAACTTAGATGGAACGGTGTAAGCATGACCAAGGAGGCAAAGGCAATCCTTACGAGGATCCGGGCATCAAGGATGCAAAGGGTTGCGGCATAATCGTATCAATGAAAACCCTTGAGAATAAAGCCCTGAAGAGAATTTACAGAAAAGACTTGACACTGTCTCAATGATAGAGAATTACAAAAGGTCTATGGGGAAATTGTATGTAGAATTATGTCAATGAGATACCCACAATGGATTAATCCACTACACATGCCCTCGCACTCTTCTGGAAAGTCATTACGGGTTGGGATAGTGTCTGGCTTCTTTTATGATCATTCTAACTGGAAGATCCCAATTAAGGGTTGGGTAGAAAACATTGACGATCGAAAGATTAGTCTCTATGGATACTATACTGGGAAAGAAAAAGATAATGAGACCGAAGTTGCTAAGAAGTATTTCAAGCACTTTATGACGAGTGTGCATTCTTTTGAGGATTTTTGCCGCATAATTTTAGAGGATAATCTTCATGTATTGATATATCCGGAAATTGGGATGGATTCAACGACACTTAAACTTGCATCATTAAGACTTGCGCCTGTCCAGTGCGCTTCATGGGGTCATCCGCAAACTACAGGGCTTCCTACTATTGATTATTATATCAGTAGTGATTTAATGGAACCACCTAATTCTGAGAATCATTATACCGAACAATTAATTCGTCTACCCAATCTATCTATCTGCTATACTCCACTGAAAATTCCTGATGTGAATGTCAGTCGTAACGGGTTTGGTATGCGGCCAAAATCAGTGATTTATCTTTGCTGCCAATCATTGTTTAAATACTTACCACAATATGATGAAATATATCCTCGCATCGCACAGCAAGTCGGGGATTGCCAGTTTCTGTTTATTTCCAACCGAAACAATCTGGTTACAGAAACCTTTCGTTCGCGCATTAGCCGAGTGTTTAGCCGGTTTAATCTTGTAGCTGAAGACTACATAGTATTTTTGCCCCAACTGGATCCAAGACAGTATAACGCTATTAATTGTCTCTCGGATATCTACCTCGACAGCATTGCTTGGTCAGGGTGCAATACTACGTTTGAAGCAATTGCATGCAATCTGCCCGTTATAACTCTCTCTGGTGAATTAATGCGTGGCAGACATACAGCAGCTATCCTTAGCATGATGGGCATGATAGAAAATATTGCTTCATCTGTTGCTGAATATATTACAGTAGCAGTCCGCCTTGGGAAAAATTTAGAATGGCGAAAGCAGGCATCAGACAAAATTGCAAAAAACAAACATTTGGTTTATCGAGACAAAGCTTGTATTGCCGCCCTTGAGAACTTTCTTGAGAAAGTGGTCAGTGATAGACTCAAATAGAATCACAAATGAGCATATTTCTACTGATAAACAACAAGAAAATGTTCAATAATATATAAATGGATATTAATGCAAAACTTCAATTAGCTCTTGAACATTATCAATCTGGAACTTTACAGCAAGCAGAACATATTTGCAGAAAGATTTTAAAAAAACACCCAAACAATGTTGATGCCCTTCACTTTCTGGGTGTAATATGTTACCAACGTGGATATTATGATCTTGCCATAAAGAGTATCAAGAAGGCTTTAGAAATAGACCCGAACTTTGCGGATGCATATAACAATCTAGGAAACATTTTTCAGGAGAAAAAAGAACTTAATGAAGCCATATCTTGTTACCGAAAAGCTCTAAACATTAATCCAACGCTTGCTAAAACTCATTATAATTTGGGGATTGCTCTCCAAGATACAGAAAAAATAGATGAGGCTATAATTTGTTATCAAAATGCTTTGGAACTAAATTTAAATATTTTTGGATTATATAACAATCTCGGATTTGCTTTAGAGAAGAAGGGTAAATTAGACGAAGCTATCACTTGTTATCAGAAAGCTCTAAAGCTTAACCCAGATTTCTCCGATGCATATAATAATCTTGGAAATGCACTTAAAGAAAAAGGACAACTTGACGAAGCTATTGATAACTATCAAAAAGCGATAGACCTTAAGCCAGATTTTACTAACGCATATGTTAATCTTGGAAATGCTCTAAAAGAACAGTGCAAAGAAGATGAAGCTATTGTGGTATATGATAGAGCCCTCCTGGTTGCCCCTAATAATTTTATGGCACGGCTTGCAAAGTGTTTCTCGCAGATTCCGATAATTTATCCAGTCCCGGGAAATATAAAAATCTGCCGTAATCGCTACTACGAAGAACTCACAAAATTAAGAGATGCAATTTCATTCGAAGAACCACAATATATCCAAGCAGCAGCTGAAGCAGTTGGAAGTCATCAACCTTTCTATTTAGCATACCAGGGGTTTAATGATCGCGAGTTACAACATATTTACGGTGCCTTGGTATGTCGAATTATGTCTTTGCGTTATCCCGAGTTTGCTGACCGTCCTGGCATGCCTCGGCATTTGTCCGGTGAACCTTTGCGTGTTGGTTTTGTTTCTGGTTTTTTTAATCTGCATTCCAATTGGAAAATCCCAATTAAAGGTTGGATCGAGAACATAAACAAACAACGGTTCAGGCTTTATGGCTACTACACGGGAAAAAAGAAAGATATAGCGACTGAAGATGCTAGGAAATCTTTTGCCTGTTTTGTTGAGGACGTGCAGTCCTTCGAAGAATTGTGCAAGACCATCAGGGAAGATAATCTTCATATATTGATTTATCCTGAAGTCGGTATGGACCCAATGACTGTAAGGCTTGCCTCTCTTAGACTGGCTACGATTCAATGTACTTCATGGGGGCATCCTGATACCTCAGGTCTTCCAAGTATCGACTACTTTCTTAGCAGCGATCTCATGGAACCCTCCGGTGCTGAAGAGCATTACACTGAAAAGCTTATTCGCTTACCCAACTTGTCCATCTATTACACTCCGTTAGATTTCCCCCTTGCCACTGTTAATCGTGAAACCTTAGGTTTGCGCCAAAAGTCTATTCTTTATCTTTGCTGTCAGTCACTATTCAAGTATCTGCCCCAGTATGATGAGATATATCCGCGCATTGCAAAAGAAATCAAAGATTGTCAGTTCTTGTTTATTTCTAATAAAAGCAGCTGTGCTACTGAACAATTCAGATTGCGTATCAATAAATCGTTTGAAGACTTTGGTCTGAAAGCCGATGATCATGTTGTCTTTCTGCCGCGACTTGATGATAGTAGATATGGTGCAATTAACTATCTTTCTGATGTCTACCTTGACAGCATAGGTTGGTCAGGATGCAACTCCACTTTCGAGGCTATAGCTCATAATTTACCAATATTGACTCTCCCTGGTGAATTAATGCGTGGACGGCACAGTGCAGCGATTCTGACTATGATGAATATACAGGAGACAATTGCTTCTTCAATCGATGAATATGTTGAGATCGCTGTACGTTTGGGAGCGGATTCAGTGTGGAGGAAACAGATATCAGATAAAATTGCACGGAGCAAAGGGTGCGTATATCAAGATAAAACGTGCATTACGGCTCTTGAGGCCTTTCTTGAAAAGGTGGCGGAAGAAGGGATAGGATAGATAATTAAGTTCATCCGTTCGGAAAGTTATCGCTTGTTTATTCCATGGCAATTTTACACGAGCTTGATGTAGCCTCATGTTCTACTTTTTTGAGTCAGTTATTATTAATTGACCATTTCGCGATTCCACAATATATACGCCTTCTTTAGAAAAGATTTCCGACATTTGCTTATAAGCCTGAATAATCTGCTCATACATCTCTAAGCGACTTATAAACACATCAGGATGGACAATTGAAAGTGGCGTGAAGCTATCTATATATCTTAAAAAGGCCGAGGTTTTAGTAGCAACTTCGCGACGAATAAACAATAAAATATTTTGACGGAGCCACCAATGAATATTCTTATCATCCCAAATTTGACTTCTAATAAAATCCAATGGGATAAAATCAAACTTAGCAAACAAATCAGCCCAATAGGACGGAAATTGTTCATTCATATGATTATGTCCGCCTTGGTACGGAATAGCTGCCGAAAACAAAACAATATCCCCGTGGCATACTAAAGATGCAATAAATGTGCTGGCGACAGTTGGCGATAGGTGTTCAGCAACCTCAAGGGAAATTACAAGGTCAAATGAGCGGTGAAGATTAAAAGGATGTTCAAGGTCCTGAACGGTAAAATATTCTGGTTCAATACGAAGTTGCTTTGGGTTTATCCAAGGACCCTCAATACCATAAACATTTACAACGCCAAGTTCCCTTGCCACAGCCAACCAGGTACCAATACCACAGCCAACATCAAGAATGGAAATAGGCTTGTAAAGTTTGAATAGTAAATGAAATATTTTTTCAGCAGAAATGCGGTTCTGCTGCTCTTCAGATTCGAGTTGAACACTGTGTAAATCATGGTATATCGCTTCACGTTTATCTGGGTCGTCGGTCGGATTAATGGGGGATAATGTCATATTTAATTATAGACAATAACTACAAAAATATCCTGTGACTTCAAAATATTTTACCGGTTTAATGTGCGTATTACTCTGGGGTGTAATATTTATCAGCACAATAAGCCTTTATCTGTATAACACTGCTTCCTTGTAGTCATCAAGCGCTAATTTTTTAATAATATTGTATATTATACTTATAATTAATCGGATAAAAAGATTGACAATGAATCTCGAGGAGACAATAAAATTAGCTTTTGAACATTATCAAGCAGGAGATTTTTTACAAGCAGAATTAGCATGTAAAAAAATATTGGAAATTCAGTCAGATAATGGTCAAATCCTTCACCTTTTAGGTTTAATATATTATGAGCGTGGAAACTATGATTTGGCTATGGATTATTTAACAGATGCACTTGTTTCTATGCCGAAAAATGAAGATTTATATTATGATATTGGCAATGTTTTTCAAGAAAAAAACCAACTTGATGAAGCTTTAACCTATTATCAAAAAGTGCTACAGTTAAATCCTGTCTATATTAACGCATACAACAACATTGGGATTATTTATCATGACAAAGGGCAACTTGACGAAGCTATAGCTACCTATCAAAAAGCTTTGCGGATAGATGGGAATAACGATATTGTTAATAACAATATAGGACTTGTTTTTCAGGAAAAAGGACAACTTGATGAAGCTATAATGTACTATGAAAGAGCAATAAAAAAAAATCCTTATTATGCTGTTGCTTATTATAATATAGGTATTATCTTTTTTAGGAAAAAACAATTCGATAAAGCTCTACATTCTTTTATAAAAGTTATACAAATTGATCCCACTTTTACTGATGTATATTTTAATCTTGGTGATGTATATTTTAATCTTAGCAAGCTTGATGATGCTGTAAAATGTTATAAAAAAACAATCTCCAATAATTCAGATTACATCCCGGCCTATCTTGATAGCGTAAGATCAATTCTGCAAATATGAATCAGGGTATAATTCTCAATGGAAAAAGCAATCTCTCAAAGAGAGAAAGGAGAATTATACCCATGAGAAGAATTTTATCAAAGAAGGCGAAAAAAGTCATTGAGGATGGAGTGCAGGAGTTTATGGCGATGCCCCCGTTAGCGGAGTTGACGAGGATCGGAGCGAGGATGATGTTAGAGTCGGCGATGGAAGAAGAAGTGACGGCATATCTTCAGAGAGACTATTATGAGAGGAATGCCTGCGCTAAAGGAAGCCGGAGTGGATCGAAGCCCAGAACCGTGAAGATCGGTAGCGGTGATATAGGGCTAAAGATGCCGCAGGTAAGGAATGCCGGTGGCCCATTTCATTCCCGGATATTGCCGCCACGGATGACCCAGATGGATGAAATACAGGAAATCATCCCTCTTTTGTATATGAACGGCCTGTCCAGCAGGAAGGTAAAGAAAGCTGTGGGTAAACTCATAGGCAAGAAAGGCCTGAGCCATCAGAATGTCATAAGGATCAGCGGCAGGATCGTCGATGAGTTCAATGCATGGAAGAAGCGGGACTTATCGATGCTGCAGGTGGTGTATCTTGTTCTGGACGGCGTACGGATGGGAGTAAGGGCCGGGACCAAGGAGAAAGAGGCGGTGCTGGTGGCCTGGGCGTTTCTGGAGGACGGCAGCCGGGAGCTCGTGGGCGTGTCCCTTGGCAACAGTGAATCGTACAATGCGTGGAAAGGTTTTCTGGAGGATCTCACGAAACGGGGCATAAGTGAACCAATGCTCACGGTTATCGATGGCTGTCCCGGCCTTATCAAGGCGGTGGATGAAGTCTTCCCTGAATCAGACAAACAGCGCTGCACGAAGCACAGGACTGAAAACGTGCTGGATAAAGTACTGGAACAGGACAAGGCATCAGTAAAAGAGTCAGTAAGGAAGGTGTTTTACGCCTCGACCTATGAGCACGCAAAGGAGGCCGTGGAAATGTTCAAGAAGAAGTGGCGCATGAAATATCCTTCGGCAGTGGAATGCCTGACTGAAAATATAGAAGACTGTCTGACCTATTACAAATATCCTTACCAGCACTGGCTTAGAATTCGGACGACCAATATAGTGGAGAGGAGCTTCAAGGAGGTGAAGCGAAGGGTAAAGGTAGCAGGCCGGTTTCAGAAGGAGGAGCGTGCGCTCACCATGGTTTACTGGCAGCTCCACGAACTTAGATGGAACGGTGTAAGCATGACCAAGGAGGCAAAGGCAATCCTTACGAGGATCCGGGCATCAAGGATGCAAAGGGTTGCGGCATAATCGTATCAATGAAAACCCTTGAGAATAAAGCCCTGAAGAGAATTTACAGAAAAGACTTGACACTGTCCCTATCTTCGATTAGGGTTGATTTTAAGTTATCAAGGGAGAAACGATGAAGCAATAAATATTTACGACCAAGTTTTGAAAATAAGGCCCAATTTTTTTAAAGCATACTATTTGCGATGCATGTCTCAACTTCCAGCCATTTATCCTGATCAATCGAGCATTCAGATTTCACGTATCAGATATCTTGAAGAACTTAATACACTACATAAGATTCTTTCTTTAGAAACCGAGCAGGATATTGAAGAAGCATCTCAAGCTATTGGCACTCAGCAACCTTTCTTTTTAGCATACCAAGGGTTAAATGATCGTGATCTGCAGCAACTATATGGTGATTTAGTTTCTAGAATTATGAAAACAAGATTTCCTCAATGGGCTTATCGACCCAATATGCCTCCAGTTTCGTCTGAAGGGCTTTTAAGGGTTGGCATAGTATCAGCCTTTTTTTGGGATCATTCCAATTGGAAGATTCCAATCAAAGGATGGGTTAAGAATTTAAATAAAAAGCATTTTGAATTATATGGATATTATACGGGCAAATGCAAAGATAAGGAAACAGAGGACGCGAGACATTGTTTTACTCACTTTTATGAGGATATAGACTCTTTTGAAAATCTTTGCCAGATTATTTACGAGAATAATCTTCATGTTCTTATTTATCCTGAAATAGGAATGGACCCAATAACAGTAAGGCTTGCATCTTTAAGACTATCACCTGTGCAATGTACATCATGGGGACATCCTAATACATCAGGTCTCCCGACTATTGATTATTTTCTTAGCAGTGATCTGATGGAGCCCCCTTATGCTGAGCATCATTATACTGAACAACTGGTCCGTTTACCCAATCTTTCAATATGCTACACTCCAACAGATGTTATTCCAGATGAAACAAATCGAGAAAAACTTGGACTACGTCCAAATTCGATCCTTTATCTTTGCTGTCAAGCACTTTATAAATATTTACCTCAATATGATGATATATATCCGCGTATCGCCCAACAGATTGAAGATTGTCAATTCCTTTTTATTTCCTGCCATCTCAGCAATTGGGTGACCGAGAAATTTCGTTTGAGGCTCGAAAAAGTATTCAAAATGTATAATCTCAACGCCGATGATTATATAGTATTTCTCCCACGTCTTGATCAGGAACAATATTATGCTGTCAATCGTCTTTCTGATATATACCTGGACAGTATTGGCTGGTCAGGATGTAACACCACCTTGGAAGCTATTGCCCATAATTTACCAATCCTGACTCTGCCCGGTAAATTAATGCGCGGAAGGCATAGCTCAGCAATTCTTAAAATGATGGGGATATCAGATACCGTTGCCTCTGAACTTGATGAATATGTTGAAAAGGCAGTCCGTTTGGGTCTGGATAAAGAATGGCGCAAACAGATATCTGAAAAAGTTGCTGCAAAGAAGCATCTTGTTTATCGAGATAAAACCTGTATTACTGCCCTTGAGGATTTTCTTGTTGCAGTAGTACAAGAAAAGCTCAATTAAGTTATCAATGATCTTTAACAAAAAATATCTTCCATTTTGTTGCATATTTGATCTGTTAATATTCAATTTTCAGCGGGAGTCACTTGTGCCTGGTCAATATGCTGTGTATTTAATGTTTGCCAGCGTGCGTCATGGGCAAGACGAATTGCTGCGGCTCTTGTTGGGGTACAACCAATGGTACTGGCAAGCTCTCTGTCATAAATGTTTCGATGTTCCCAGTCATCCAGCATAATAGGAGTACCACTTGGATACGAAGTCAGCAGGTTGCCAAGCCGTAAAATCCGAAGAACAAGAGCATGCATTGTCGATACGTGAACTTGAAGTGCAGTTGTGGCACATAGTTGGTTGCTGCAGAAAGTCTGTATTCTTGAACGGAGTTCAGCGCATGCGGCACGGGTAAAGGAAATTACATAAACATTGTCAGAATTTGCACCGTTATTAAGTAAGTCAGCTACCCTTTTTTCGATTGTATAAGTTTTACCAGTGCCTGGCCCAGCGACCAGTCGTATCTGACGTGCGCTGTCTCTTGCTGCCACCCATTGTTGTTGCTCTGCTGCCGCTCTTTGTGTTGCTGTTATAGGCATAACAAGTCTTCTCTCTTAAGTTTTACCTTTGGATTTCTGAGTTGTCTTTTATTCCTTGGGACTGTTAATTATACAAAGCCTTTATGCATTTTAACAGATTTAGATATTGTTAGTTTAGGAGAGAGATCTCTTGTCCCCACAGGCACGCTTGGTAAAGAGGGTTTCTTTTGAAAAGCGATAGTGCTTGCGAGATGTCAGCAATGCGGAGCTTGCTATATTGTTGTAGAGTTAGGCCTTGTTAAAGAAGGCTATACTCTTTCTTGATTCAGACCAATGTGCGAGTTGGTTAAATCCAAACCAAAGAAAGGAGTATAGCCATGAAGAAGAGTAAAACAAAAAAGTTTAAAGTAGTCAATGGTAGAACGATGATTGTGACAGCTGATATGGGAAAGGATAGACATTTTGGATACTGGCGCTGTCCGGACGGAAGCGATGTGAAGCCCTTTGCCTTCTGGAACAACGGCAGGGGTTTCCAAGAGTTCTGGGATCGTGTATCTTATGCCAAAAAGCTCCATAACATCGAAGATATTGTTTTTGGATACGAGTCCACCGGGCCGTATGCCGAACCTCTTGTTCATTTCATGCGTGCGAGAGGCGTACACATGGTACAAGTAAGCCCTATGCACACTAAGAGGCTTAAGGAGCTTCAGGGTAATTCGCCGAACAAGACCGACCAGAAAGACCCAAAGGTTATCGCTGATATTATGGCACTTGGCCACGCCCTGACTGTAGTGATCCCGGAAGGTCCAGCGGCCGAACTCAGGAGGCTCACTCAGGCCAGGGAAAGGAGCAACGAGCGTTATGTATCCCTGGTGAACCAGCTCCAGAGCTTGCTTGCGATTATCTTTCCTGAGTTTTTGCAGGTAATGAAGGATGTAAAGACGTTGACTGCCCGATATCTCCTTGCGCAGTGCCCAGCACCCAAGGATATTGTCGCGTACGGTCTTGATAATTTGAGTGCAACGATCAATAAGGTCAGCCGCGGAAAGCTGAAGGAAGATCGCGCCAAGGCCCTCTATGAGGCTGCAACAGCTTCTATAGGTGTAACCGAAGGCATGACGAGCATTATACGTGAGATAAGAGAACTTCTTATCGCCATGGACGCTGCTGAGTCCTTTACCGGGGATCTGGAAAAGGAAATGGGGTATTATCTGAAGCAGATTCCCTACAGTGGCTCGATCCTCTCGATAAAGGGGATTAAAGAGGTTACCACTGCCGGTCTTATCGGTGAAGTGGGTGATTTTCGGAAGTTTCAAACCCTCTCCGAGATCCTAAAGCTCGCAGGGCTGGACCTTTATGAGATCAGTTCTGGCCAATACAAGGGGAAGCGACGCATATCTAAGCGAGGCCGTCACCTGCTGCGTAAACTTTTGTACTTTGCCTCGCTCAACACAGTCCGCAGAGGTGGAATAATGCACGATCAATATCAAAAGTACCTTGAGCGGGGCATGCCTAAGACCAAGGCGCTGATCGCCGTAGCAAGAAAACTTCTTGGAATCATATTTGCTGTTGTGCGTGACCAAAGTGTATACAAAAAAGATTTCTCTATAGTCTCACTTCAATACCAGGAGGCTGCATAACTTATAGTATTGGCGTGTAAGCGGGGAGATTACCGACCTGATACCTAAGGCGGCTGAGCCGACCTTCATGCGGAGCTTGTAACTCCCCGCTTGCACCTTAGTCTCGATTAAGCAAGGTCAGGGCTCTGTTGAGACCCTCGAATTACCAGTGTCAGGCAAGGTGCTACACCAAAGACTAAAGTGACTTCCTCCTAATGGAGATGGAAGTGAGAAGGTTGATATAAGGTTAAGTGAAAGGAGCCAAGAGGAGGCATAAAAAAGAGAAACGCCGAATCCAGGGGATACCGTAATATGGGTCATGCTGAGATAATCGATCCTATAGCTTTCTACGAAGCCGCTTTTTCAGAATTGGCTCTCAAACATGCAGAATGGATTACGTAATGAGACAAGGGATCTGGGGGCAAAGAACGAAGCAGAAACCATTGAAGCCAGGAAACCTTAGTAGTGGCTTGTCTCTATCAGAGGGGAGTTACTCCGTAAAAAGTTCTTGACAATAATAAACCAGTAGAAGGTGGACTGAGCATGGTTAGAATATCGCCTCCCGCAAGTTAGTTCTAACAAAAATCATTCCTCCTTAAACTTCAAAGTAATTTCATCTGTTCTTCATAATGCTGTAACTTTGGAACTATATACTTTTTTACAACTAATAAAATCCTGAAACTTTTCAACGGAGTGAAATTAACAGAATGACGGAAAGATTTCGGCTTCGAGTTCATTCGGGATGGGCAGTAATTTTGAGGTATGGTTCCCTCTTAACCAAAGTTGGGAAGCCATCCGGGAAAAGGAAGTCCACCCTTCTGTTCCGATATAACTGGGCAGAATGGCCCAAAAAAGTTTAGCAGTATTTGAACCTGCAAAAACTTTTCTCAATCAGAAAGGAGTTTTTTAAATCATGGCAAAAGAAATATTAAACACGAACGGTATTGCCTGGACACTTGCGATGTTCAAACTTGCGTCAAAGGCGGTTTCTATGCAGTCGGGCAACATCCTGGAAGTGGTCGGGACCAATCAGGCTTTTGAGAGGGACATCCGGACATGGTGCGACAGGTTAAACAAAAAGCTCCTGTTTATTAAGAGTGAAAATGAAGACGGCAAGAGATGTCAGATACTGTTCTGATTTTTTCAGCTTACGCAAATATGATTTTTGACTAATCAAATAACATCAAATTATAAGGAGAAAATTTATGGAAGAAACAAAGAAAAAAGTAGTGATCATCGACGATGACGAAAAACTTCTCACAACCGCGAAAGAGTTGCTCGAAGAAGAAGGATATGACGTTGTGACACATCAGCTTGCATTCGGTGCAACAAATTTCATCAAACAAAACAAACCTGATCTTGTATTGCTTGATATTAATATGCCGGGGCTTTCCGGAGAGAGGTTTTCCAGGATACTCCTTTCCAACTATGAAACCAAAGACATGCCCATCGTGTTCTATTCATCGAATGATGAGGACAGTCTCAGAAGAACCGTATCGGAGTATGGCGCGAGAGGCTATATCTGCAAGGGGGACATATTCGAATTGAAGAAAAAGGTTGATTTATATATAGGCCGGCCTTCGGATACCTGCAGAGACGGAAAATGATAGCCAGTCAGCGGTGGGACATGGATAACGGTAGGCCCGTTTCTTTCTTGAAACATAATACGTCCAGCGAGATTGAAAGGGATGAAATTCTTGAACTTCTCGATAATAATTCTTTGACCGTCCATTTTCAGCCCATTTTTTCATCAAAATCAGGATCGGTATACGGATATGAGGCATTAACAAGGATTCAAGGGGAACATACATTTAAAGATGTAAGCGACTTGTTCGCAAAAGCCAAGCTGGCAGGGACATTGTCATCTCTCGATTCCCTTTGTCGTGAAAATACCATCAAAGAAGCTTCGATTCTCGGTATAAACAAAAAGAATGTCAATTTGTTCATTAATATATGTCCCGAGACTCTCACCGACCCGGCCCACAGCATGAGCATTATGGAAGAGATCGCCGAAAAATGGCACATCCCGAAAGAGAAGATTGTTCTTGAAATAACAGAAGAAGGTGCTGTACACAACTATGATTTTTTCAAGGATACCGTATCTTATTGCAAAAGCAGAGGATACAGGATAGCAATCGATGATTTCGGGTCCGGTTGCGGGGGATTAAAAATGCTTTCGATTATCGAACCCGACTTTATAAAAATAGACCGGCATTTTATATCCAATATCAATCTATCCACGATAAAGTACAATCTCGTCGATTCTGTCGTCATTGCCTGTAACAGGATCGGTATAAAGGTGATCGCTGAAGGGATAGAACGGCAGGAAGAATTAGATACAGTCCTGAACCTGGGGATAGATCTTCTCCAGGGATATTATCTCGCTGTTCCTGAACCGGTGCTGAACAGCGTGAATTCGACAATTCCCGGGATAGTTGTGCAGAGCAAGAATGCCGATAGAGAATATTATCTGATAAGCGATATCTCCGGCAGAGTAGAGCCTATTCAGCCTTCAGAACCTGTTATTGCTGCATTCAAGAGGTTTACTGCCGATCCTGAACTCAAATTATTGCCTGTTGTCGAAGGAGAGCGGATTGTCGGAATCCTGCACAGGAACAGGTTCCTGGAAAACCAGGTGATCGGCAAATACGGCTTCGGCTTCGCGTTGAACACATACAAAACCGTTGCCCATCGTATGGAACACCAGTGCCTGCTTGTAGAGGCCAATACTCCCCTGGAAGAAGTTGCGCAAAGGATCCAGTCACGAAAATCCGCTTTTATTTATGACGATATATGCGTTACAAAGAACGGAAAGTACCACGGAACAGTTGCGCTCAGGCTGCTCCTTGACGCCCTGACCGAAAGAAACCTTATCCTTGCCAAGGGGGCCAACCCCCTCACAGGGCTTCCGGGTAATGAATTCATACAGAGGGAAGTCAGCAAAAGACTGTCGCAAAATATGTATTTCGACGTCTGTTATATCGATATAGATAATTTCAAACCCTACAATGACCATTACGGCTTTGAAAGGGGCGATTTTGTTATCACTACTTTGGCAGGGATCATAACTGAAGCGATAGAATCGATCAGCGCAGATAAGTTTAATTTTGTGGGGCACATAGGCGGCGATGATTTCATTATCATAGCGCGTCCGCAGATTTCAATTCCTTCATGTGAAAAGATAATATCAAAATTCAAAGACCGCCTTATAGAATTTCACAACGCGGAAGATTATCGAAACGGATTCTACAAGTCAAAGAACAGAGCCGGTAAACTGGAAAATTTTGACTTACTGTCACTTTCCATAGGAATTGTAAGCACGGAACTGTACAAAATAGAGTCATATGCTGAGCTTGCCTCTATTGCAACAGAAGTCAAGAAAGGAGCAAAGATGCAGAAAGGCTCATCCATCGTAAGAGACAGAAGAATCGGGAAATAATATCTACCATATTGTTAAATTTAACCTTTCTTTCATAAATTTGTAATATCCCATTGATAAAATCTTTTACCAAAGGAGGTGAATAATGAATATCTACGCAGGCTATAAAGAGCAAGCAAGACTCGGCAGCAATGAGATGGGATGTCCGTACAACGGCATTAATGTGTGTATGGCCTCATTCTCATCAATGCAAATCGATAACCGGAAAAGGGAAAATTACTGCGGAACGGACAACTTCGACAACTGCCCCATATTCTTGTCAAAAGTATTAAGAAAAGTGGCGACGCAGGTAACATAAAATTCATCTTTTTGTAATATTCCTGTAATAGAAGCCGTGTTACTCTATAAAAAAAGGAGTTTAATTATGCACCTGGAAAGAATTTTGACAACATGTCCTTACCTGGCTGGAAGTCCTGAAGGTTCAATATGCCAGGCTGCAGTCACATTCGTAAGAAATATCGAGGATATCGATCCCGATAACTGCATCAGCAGACATTTTGAAATGTGCGGTATTTATATTTCCAAACTCCAAGAGATGAATATCATTCCCACTGTTCCCAATAACGTTGCTCGTATTGTCAAAAGTTTTATAGCCAAAAACTAATAAAAGAACTCTTATCCAACAAACATATAGCTTAAAATAGCTTGCCTCTCACCCTAAAAAATATTTAGGGTTGTACAAATGCGGATCGGCTTTCAATTGTGACTCACATCGGTGCTAAGCGTGAACTCCCCCAACGTCTCTAACATGTTGATTTGCCGCATGGATTCACGGCAACGTGGGTCAAACTTCGAAGCCGATCAACAGTCTGTAAAGTAAACTATTAGGAATATCTAATATTTAGACACATGGGATTTTCACAATGTTTCCCATAAGTATTCAAAGGCCTTATCTTCTTTCTTTAACAACTGAGTGAGTGAATCAGCAGGTAATGGAGGACTCAATAGGTCTCCCTGCATCAGGGTGTTTCCCTGCTGGTACAAAAACAAGAGTTGTTTCACAGTCTCAACACCTTCAGCAATAACCTGTAAATTCAGATTATGCGCCAGGGAGATTATCGCGTTTATAATGGCATTATCAGCAGGGTCGATAGAAATATCCCTTATGAAAGATTTGTCGATTTTCAGTATATCGATAGGAAAACGGTTTAGATAATTCAATGAAGAGTACCCTGTCCCAAAATCATCGATTGAGATTTGAACCCCCATGGATTTGAGTTCCTTCAAACGTGTTATTGCCTGATCAGTTGTATCCATTAAGATGCTTTCTGTGAGCTCTAACTCAAGGCAGTGCGGATCCAAATCGGTGCTATTGAGGGCGTGCTGTACGGTTTTCACAAAGCTTTTCTGTTTGAACTGAAGGCCAGAGATATTCACTGTCACACGTATTTTTTTATGCCCTGCTTCTTGCCAGGATTTGTTTTGTTGACAGGCAGTCTGCAAAACCCATTCTCCGATAGGAAGAATATAACCTGTCTCTTCAGCTAATGGAATGAAAGATGCCGCTGAAAGTAACCCCTTCTCAGGATGATTCCAGCGTAAGAGCGCTTCTACTCCGACAATTTCCCTTTTTTTGATATTAAGTTGGGGCTGATAATATAGCTGTAACTCTCTGTTATCAGATGCTTTGCGCAATTGATGCTCAATAGAGAACCTTTCGACAGTTATGGCGTTCATGGATTCTGTATAAAATTGGAAATTATTTCTTCCATTTCTTTTGGCATGATACATCGCAGTATCAGCATTCTTTAGAAGGGAGGTCGCATTCTCACCGTTATGGGGAAACACAGCAATCCCAATACTGAAACTCACAAACATTTCATGGCCTTGCACTTTAAAGGATTCAGAAAATAATTCAAGGATACGTTGTGCCACTATGCTTGTATCTCGTATGTGTCTGATCTCCGTCAGCAGTATTGTAAACTCATCTCCTCCTAAACGAGCTACAGTATTTCTTATATCACTCTCCTTTACACGTGCGACGGTATCACTCTTCCGCACATATTGCAACAATCGCTTTGCGATTTGCTGCAGTAGTTTATCTCCGATATCATGACCGAGCGTATCATTAATGCGTTTAAACTGGTCAAGGTCAAGAAACAGTACGGCCATTTGCCGGTTATATTTCTTTGCAGATTCAATTGCCTGTGTCACGCGGTCTTTCAATAAATAACGGTTGGGAAGCTTGGTCAATGTGTCATGGTATGCCAGATGGACAATTTTTTCTTCTGATTTTTTATGGTAAGTGATATCTTCACATGTTGTAACAATGCCTATAGGCTGTCCCTTGGTGTTCTTGACTACATCAGACATTAGTCTTACAGAAAAGAGACTGTTATCTTTCCGCTTGTTGATGCTTTCCCGTTTCCACCTATTTATCGCTGTGAAATTGTCTTTTGTAATCGGATGCCAGAGTTTGGAAGGAGCAAACATTTTTACGTTTTTGCCGATCAATTCTTTCACCTTATACCCATGCATGTCTGCGTCTGCCGGATTGGTATACAGAACATTTCCCTGCAGGTCAGTAACGGTAACACCGAGCTGCATGGTTTCTAATGCCTTCTTAAAGAAACGGAGAGATTCGTTCGTCTTTTTGAATTTATCTTTTATTGATCCGAGTCTTTGAAGATGATTCTGTAATTCTGATAACTCACTTAGTAGTTGGGATTTGTTTTTTTTATCTTTCATGCATTTTGTAATATTCTGTTTGTATTTTTTGAATAAAATTGTTGGGAAGATAGGTAAAATTACCTATCTATCTCAGGAATTTGTTTTAGATATTATTGTACCAATTATATATATATTCAGAAAATATATATGCAGTTTATCCAGGCCTTTTAATGTTTTACTTTCCCTTCATAATGAGCAGAGGATAGAACTCTTGTCAGTGTGGACTTCTTCTCTAAATTCCTCATTTTCTTTTTTAAACTTCTATTTAAGTGGCGCATCTGGGTTCTTCATGGGTCTATGCAATATATAGTGGTTTGAGTATCCTATGTTCATGGATGAAAAAGTGTTTTATACAAAGATATTGGGAATCAAGCTGCCTTGGTTTGTAAAACAGGTTATTATGGACGAAGCAACTCAGCGAATCGACATTTATATGGAGCATGAGAAAGATATACGCGTCAGGTGTCCGGAATGTGGTGCGTTTTACGGCATGTACGATCACGCACCTGAGCGCGTTTATCGTCATTTGAACACCTGCCAAATGGAAACCTACATTCATGTTCGGCCACCGCGAGTAAACTGCCCTACGCATGGAGTTAAGCAGATAGAATCGGCGGTTGGTGAGAACGGCTCGGATATGAGTCATGCCTTTGAGAGTCTGGTCATTCGTGTTGCTCAAGAGTGCAGCATCGAGGGTACGGCCCGGCTTTGTGGATTGAGTTGGGATAAAGGATGGAATGCTCTGGAGCGAGCGGTTAATCGTGGTCGCGGACGCAAGGTGCATCGCATCCCAAGCCGTATCGGAGTGGATGAGAAGTCCATTGCGAAGGGACACAAATACGAGTCTCTGGTTTACGATCTTGATGCAGGGACTGTTGAGTTTGTATGGGATGATCGTGGCCAGGAAAGTCTTGAAAGCTATTACCGACAGTTTAGCAAGGAAGAACTGTCTGACGTTAAAGCTGTGGCAATGGACATGTGGGACCCGTATATTGCGGCTACAAAAGCTTATGTACCTGGTGCGGAAAGGAAAATCGTCTTTGATCGTTTTCATGTGATGAAGCATGTTCTGGCTGCGGTGGATGAGGTCAGAAAGAGCGAACATCGTGAACTTTCGGAGTGCGGAGAGCAAACTTTGAAGGGAACCAGATATCTGTGGTTGTGGAGCGAGGAGAATATTCCATCGTGGCGACGTGGAGAGTTTGAGGCATTGCGAGCCAAAGACTTGCAGATATGCCGGGCGTGGGCTATAAAAGAGAACCTTCGGCATCTGTGGGAGTATCGGTATGAGGCCCATATGAGAAACTATTTCAAGCGCTGGTATTTTTGGGCGACTCATTCTCGACTTGAGCCTATTAAGAAAGCGGCTAAGACGGTTAAGTCCCATATAGACAATATCGTTACTTACGCACGGCATCGCATTACCAACGCCTTGGGCGAGGCAATCAACGGCAAGATTGAGAAAGTTAAACGAATGGCTTGTGGTTTTCGCAATCGCTCCCATTATAGAACCGCCATTTATTTTCATTGCGGCGGACTGGACTTGTTTCCCAAACCGCCTGCTCAACCAACACTATGCTTTCGAGCAACTTAAACACTATCTGTTGGGGGTATCCATTAAAATGTCTGTTCCGGCATTTAAGTTTCTTTCAACAAACCATACCATACAACTCTTCAAGATCTTTCACCTTCTTCTTGAGTTCTTCTTCACTTTTGTGTAACGCTTCCACTGCTTGTTTGCGTGCCGTCATGTCTAAAAGGGTGGCGGTCCTTTTTTACCTCCAGGAACCATATCAACTGTTAAAAGGATATCTTTAACATTTCCATCTCTATCTTTGAAACGAAACTCATAACTCTTGGGGGCTATATCAGGTTCAAGATTTCTCAAACGATGATACTCCTTCATTCGATCAAGATCATTTTCAAAAACGAAATCTATCCATTTCTTTTTACCTACAACTTCTTCCTTAGAGTAACCAGAGAGTTTTTCAGCTTTCTATTTATCATGGAAATAGTCATGTTTTCTTCGAAAACTATTGTAGCTGTGCCGGCATTTTCGAAAACATTATGATAGTTTTCTACCGATTTTGTTAACTCCTCAATTTTTTCAGTTGCTCTTTTGTCTTATCTTGATCTATCATCTTTTTTACCTTCTACAAATACTAAATATGAGTAGAAGTATATCATGTTTTTATAAATCTAACTTTTGAAGAGGAAGTTATTGTGATATAAAAATTGTAACCAAATTGTAACCAAGAATATCCTAAAAGGTCTTAAATGGCAGAAAATATCTTAAATAATAGAATCATGTTGTCCCTAAATCGGGAAGGTACACCCCAAATAAGGAGGAAAAGCGGGTGGAATTATTGAAAACTACCCCCCTCCTCCCTCGTGTCGACAGGATCCTCTGTGGCGATAGAATTCAAAATAACACTCCGGGAAAGACGAATTCGCCTCCTTTCAGGCTTGGTCGGAAGCGGTCAATATAGTTGACAAGTTTCCCTATTTGCCACGGTTTTTGAATCAGCCATCCATATCTTCAGGCCAGTGTTTTGTCCTCTTTGGAGTGTTTCATTTTTTGATGAACGCTTAATCCTTCCCGCCCCGGTACATTACTTGCTTAGAATGTATTCAATGCAACAATATTCCTTATGGAAGGAGGTGATTTCATGAAGAAGGCATTAGCTATTATCGTATCACTTCTCTTTGTTCTCAGTGTCGTGGGACTCTCTTCTGCAGAAGAGAAGAAACATGCAAAGAAGGCGCTGCATGTTACCGGTGAGGTGACAGCAGTTGATGCAACTGCAAAGACCCTTACCATAAAAGGTAAGGAGGGCGAAGTTTTGCTCACTACTACTGACAAGACCAAGTTTGCCAAAGGGAAGACCCTCGCTGACGTAAAAGTTGGCGACAAGTTGACCGCCAAGTACTCAGAGAAAGACGGCAAGATGGTGGTATGGAAAGTCATGACGAAGGAAGAGATGAAGGAGCTGAAGAAGGAGTCTAAGGAGAAAGAAAAGAAGTAATTTATATTCTCATTTTTTATGAGGGGGCGTCGTTTCGTTATTGCGGCGCCCTTTTGTTTTCTCATATGCCAAGGTCAAGCAAAGGAAGGGAGTAAAACCCTTGCCTTCTATTGTTGATGCCGAATCCCGCCGCCGATTCCGGGTACAGGCATTGTCTTACCTTATGAAGGATCTGTAAATAGAATAAACAAAGTTCCCTTCTATTGTATATGCATCCATACCCCATGCTTCTGGCAATGGCCAGTAGGGGGAAGCTTCATTCAATGCCTGCAAAGCAGCTTTATCAAGAATGGGATAGCCCGATCCCCTCACGATTTCAGCGGATCCCAGTTGTCCGGTTCTATTTATGGTAAATTTGATAACCAAGTCTCCATAGATGCCCTTTTGTGCAGCTTCATCAGGATAGTGCCAGACGCTCTCTATGCGCTCTTTTAACCTTTGGTTGTAATTCCAGAATTTATATTCTTTTGTATCTAATGTAATAGGCTTATCTCTGTTTATTCTTTTTTCTTCTTTCTCGATATTTCTTTTCGCAATGTCTCCTATAACGTTTTTATCGAATAGATTCGGTTCCAGATTTTTCGGCTTACCTATGTTTCCGCCTGAAGGTCTCGTATTACTTTCTCCGGAAATACCCTCCGGAGCTACTTTACCAACGGGCGGCAAGAAGCCGAGGCTACTGCTCTTGATTTCACCGGATGAACTTTTTGAAACAGCTTGAGAATTCTCTTTCTCTGGCGTTGGTTTCCCTCCGCGTATTGCAGGCGCAGGAGCTACAACTCTTGGCCTCGAAGGCGGCGATTGCCTTACTTTAGGCACTGGCAATATACGAGACTTCTTCGGAAGAAGTTCTTCCGGCGAAACGATGTCCGCATAAAATTCTTTCCCTGCGTTCTTGTTTTTTGCAGGAGGAATAATGAATATAATCGCAGCAATGACAATAGCGTGAACTGCAACGGAATATATAAAAAATCTTTTCAGTGTCAATGCAAATATTCCCCGAAAAGTCTTATGTAATTTCTGAGGCATTCTCTGTTGCTGTCATGCCTAAGCCACAGTCGTAAAGATGCAGCCTGAACCTCGGGCCGCCTGCGCAAGGATATGCCTCTCATTTCAGGCTTATTTTCGGCTCGGTAATCATGCCAAGCTTTTCTATGCCTGCCTCCTTTATCTCACCCATGACCTCGACAACAAACCCGTAAGGCACATCTTTATCCGCTTTCAGAAACACATTGGGGTTCAATTTGCTTATCGCTTCGAGTTTATGCCGCATTTCCGCCACCGTAACAGGATTATCGTTCAGATAAACCATCCCGTCCTTTTTTACTATGAGGGTTATTCTTTCTTCAGGGGGCAGGTCTTTTCCCTTGGCTTTCGGAAGGTTTATATCAATCCCCTGCTGAAGTAAAGGCGCTGTTACCATAAAGATCACAAGGAGCACAAGCATTACATCGACAAAAGGGGTCACATTTATTTCAGAGAGGACAGTTCTCTCTTTATTCAACTTCATGCATTATCCCTTGTAAAAAAATCGAGGAGTTCTTCTGAAAAGTCCTCCATCTCAATAATCATCCGCCGGGCCATGCTGAGATAGTAATTGTACGCGATTACGGCAGGTATAGCTGCGACAAGTCCCGCGGCAGTGGCTATAAGGGATTCGGCGATTCCGGGGGCGACAACCGCGAGTGAGGCAGCGCCGGCTGTACCGATATTCCTGAAGGAATTCATGATCCCCCAGACTGTCCCGAATAATCCGATAAACGGGGTTGTCGAGCCCGTTGTCGCAAGAAAATTAAGGTACTTCTCAAGTTTCGCGGATTCGAGGGCGCCATATCTTCTGAGAAGTCTCTTAGACTCGCTCTTATCCTTATGTATTTCATCGGTATATACTGATCTGAACAGATTTGCAATAGGGCTCATCATCAAATTCCTTGTTGCCTGGAACAAGCCTTTAGAGTCCCTGTTCGATCTGTAGGCCCTTAAGAATTCCTGAGACTCTTTATTCGCCTTTGAAAAATATCTCTGTTTGAAGAATATGATCGCCCACGATACCACCGAAAAAAACAGAAGGATGATTAAAACAATCTTTACTATAATACCTGCCTGCAGGATTAACTGAATCGCCGAATCTTTCATAATAACCTCATATATATAATGATTTTAAAAAAACTTTAATAGGGTTTAGATTCAAAAGTTAAATCGAAACTATAAGCAGCAAAGCTAAAGAATATCGGCACCTTAAAGTCCGTAACAACAGTATTACTAACATCCGCATTGACTATCCCTTCTGCGGTTTCATCTGTTTGCTTTGCTTCAGCCTCGCATTCTCAAGGCCAACCTGCGAAACTTTGCAATTATAAAGGGCCTGTATGCAGGACAACTTTCCGTTCGAAAACAATACCTCTGCATCGCCGACTTCAATGGATTTCTAATGTCTGACAGACCTTCCGGTTGTATCTCACAATCTCCTTCCGTTATTTTTAATAGTATTCTCTATCAAGTATGACGCTGGAAAAATAAAAAGGTTACAACTTATTCCGATAAATATAATGAGGAGTGTATTCCCACCCATATGAGCCCGTCGGACTTATGGCTTTTTTGGCCAAAATCCTTGGGTAGTCCGTGTTACCCTCAGAAATAAAAATAAGCGACTTGTGTTAACGTCTTGTCATTCTTAAGATCACGGTTAGGCTTTATCCTGTGATATACTTTGTAAAATTGTGAAGTTCAACCGCAAATCATCAAACAATAAGGAAATTTTGTTATTTCTGTTACAGATATTCGATTGAATATAATATATAGAAAATCTGCCCATGAAAACTACTGAATACATTAGCAATCAGTCTAAGCCAATTTGCATAGCATTATGCCTTGTAATTCTTTTTCTTATAGGAATTATTGATTATATGACCTGGGAGGAATTAAGTTTATCTGTATTCTATTTACTCCCTGTGTCACTTGCAACTTGGCGCGCAGGCAGATGGATTGGAATCTTGTTTTGTTTTGTTGCTGCAATAGTATGGTTTTTCTCAGATTTTATGACAGGTCATGTATATCCACATTTTATCATCCCGTATTGGAATGCTTTTGAACGATTGGCCTTTTTCCTTATAGTTTCGTATACTTTATCAAGGCTGAAAAATTCACTTATGCAGGAAAAACTGTTAGCCAGGATAGATCCATTAACTGGACTCTTGAATCCAAGATCTTTTAATGATTCGGCACAGACAGAGATAGATAAAGCCAGCAGATTTAAGCGCCCTTTTACTGTTGCATTCATTGATCTGGACAATTTTAAAATGGTTAATGATCAGTTGGGTCATAGTGTAGGGGATGTTCTTTTGCAGTTAGTTGCAGAGACAATTAAAAAAAATACTCGGGTAGTTGATATAGTTGCTCGACTCGGAGGCGATGAGTTCATTATTCTTTTGCCGGAAACAGGAATTGAATCCGCACAAGTAGTTTTTAGAAAGCTTCAAGAGCGAATCATGGAAGCTATGCAGAAAAACAGATGGCCCATAACATTAAGTATTGGTGCAGTTACATATATCAATCCACCCGATACGGTTGATAATATGCTAAAGAAGGCAGACAATCTTATGTACTCTGCAAAAAATAGCGGGAAAAATAAGATCATACAGGAATTAATTGACAAATAAGAACTGTTTTAGAATAGTATCCCATAAAGAGCTTTCGCCATTTTTTTATTAATTACAAAGGCAGGGAAAGGTGCTCGACGTTAATATTTTTTGTCGGTTTCTGCAGTTTTCTTAGTTCTTCATAAGACAGTGGTTTTGGTTTGTTGTTCATCGTTACCTCCATGCGGATTACGTATTTTCTTTTTTTTCAGTTTTGCTTTTTTCTTTCTGTATCCTATGATATGGATCTTTCTTAGCAACTTTTCAAGCCTGTTTTTAAATACAAGGACAAGAAAAATAATGGTGAGAGCAATTCCCGCAAGGATAAATAATTCTTGATACTGCTTACGTCTTATATAATCCCCTCCCAAAGTTTCCAGAACCGTGCCCAGTAACCTGCCAATACTGGTAATTGCGAGAAATTCAATCGTGGAGAGATAACCGAGGGTGTAACATAAGTAATCTTTAGGAAACCCTGGAATAAGAAAAAGTAGAAATATTGTAAACCTTCCTTTATTGTGGGAAATATTCTTGAAACGGAGCATTAAGTTTTTATTGAATAACTTGTTAATAAACACCCTTTCAAATCTACGAGAAAGCAAAAAGACGATGTACCCGCCTATTGTCGTTCCTATTGTTGACAAAATAACTCCGTTAACTGTGCCATAGATATAGCCTCCAAGCATGTTTAAAAACATACCTGGGATTGCGGGGATAATAACCTGCACAGCCTCTAAGAAAACAAATCCTGCTTCATCCCACACTCCCATAGAATCAAGGAATCGAAAGATGCGTTCTTTACTTGTAAAAAACTGCCATGCCCCCAGCCGATGGAACAAGAGAAAGACCCCACTCATGATTATGAGGAGCAATAATGGCTCTATCCATGCAAACCGTTTCATGGAAACCTCCCGGTGATCGTCATGAAGATAGTTTATATCGTAAGGAACACCTTGTCTATGGCTGGCTTGAGGCTTGTTATGAATATTTTATCCGGTCGATACCGCTGGATTTGGGTACTATTAGACTATGCGAAAGTATACTGAAAATTTTATTGGTTCCGTTAGGTACGATCTTCATACAGCGGAACATGTGCTTGAGATTGGGAGATACATATATGTTTGGTTGTAACCTTCTGCTCCTTTTCATCGTCTTAAATTTACAAAAGCAAAGAAGGAGGTTAAATCATGAAGAAAGGTATCATAGCTCTTACGGTCTTCGCAGTTTTATTGGCTGTAATAGTTGCTGTTGGAGTCTCCAACTCAGAGGCTGCTTATTTTGGTCACAGATCCGGCTAATGGTAGACTGCAAATTTATACAATTTGCTCAAAATTAACCTTAATTATCTTTTCATGTTTTACTCATTCTTTTTTCACAAGTTGTCTATACTATGTGTGTCAACGACAGAAGATACGGGAGGATTATTAATGACTGAAACGGCGAATAATAAGAAAAATATTTCAAGGCATATTTTGCCGACATCTGCAAATTTATTAGGATTATGTTTTGTAATTCTCACTTTTATAAAAGTTCTAAAGTTGGGAAATGAGACCGTTATCGATGAGCTGGTAGCAGTGGCAATAGTTTTATTTTTTACTTCCAGCTTTTTCTCTTATGTATCCATGCGATCCAACAGATGGGTGGAATCGTGTGAAAAAATGGCAGACAGCATTTTTTTGATTGGATTGTTCATTCTGTCTCTATGTTCAGCTGGTTGCATTTGAGGCAATAAGATAAGCAAGTGAACCATCTTAAGGTGATTCACTCGAAGAAGCAGAACGGGCTTTAGCGAGATTTATTAGAGGTTTTTGCAAAATGTCACGTCTAAAACGTTGAAAGGATTGAACTTGAGGTGGAAAACAATTTATTTGCCGGTTTCAACGAATACCTTAATAGACAGTCAAAAGCATTATTATTTGCATATGGCTTCATATCTGTACTCATTGTGGGAGCTGTCGATTATGTCACGGGTAGTGAGCTAAGCGTTGTAGTATTCTGATGTAGGATGGAAAAAGTGGACACCAAAGTCAGATAAAATAAATGAAAGACGGAGGTGTCAGAATGAAAGGGATTCCGCAGGGACGTTACACGAAGGAGTTTCGTGGGGAGGCAGTGAAGATGGTGTTAGCCGGGGGTATATCGTTGCTGGAGGCAGCTCACCGGCTGTCATTGCCGCCCTCGACGTTAGGGAACTGGGTCAAGGCGCATAAAGCTGGCAAGCTGGAAGATATAGGCAAGACACAGAAGCCACTGACGGAGCTAGAGATGGAACTGGCAAGGGTAAAGAAAGAGCTGGTAGAGACGAGAATGGAGCGTGATCTGCTAAAAAAAGCTGCCGCGTACTTTGCGAAGGAGTCGCTGCCCGGTACGCGCTAATGAAAGAAATGCGACTTCAATATTCAGTGCCGCTGATGTGCCGGATATATAACGTATCGGCAAGCGGATACTATGCACACGTGACAAGGCCGCTTTCTAAGCGGGGGCAGGAAGACGCCCGCTTGGAGGTTGAGATTAAGGCTGCACATAAGAGGACACGGCGGGTATGCGGCGCTGAGAGATTACAGAAGGATTTGGCAGACAACGGTATTGCAGTGGGTGTTTGCCGGATCAAGCGACTCAGGAAGAAGCTCGGTATACGCTGTAAGCAGACGAAGAAATTCAAAACTACAACTGACTCAAAACATACGCTTCCGGTGGCTGAGAACCTACTGGACCAGCAGTTTGAAGTATCCAGGCCGAACATGGCATGGTTGAGCGATATAACATATGTTTGGACCGATGAAGGATGGCTGTACCTTGCCGCGCACAAGGATCTTTTTAACGGTGAGATAGTCGGATACGCAATGGGAGAACGGATAACGAAGAGCCTTGTAAGTCAGTCTTTATTCCGTGCCGTTGCAGCGAAGCGTCCAGGGAAGGGGCTGATTCATCACTCGGATCGCGGGAGCCAATATTGTGCTCATGATTATCGGAAGCTTCTTAATCAGTTCGGCATGACGGCATCAATGAGTAGAAAAGGGAATTGCTACGACAATGCCCCGATGGAGAGTTTCTGGGGCACGCTGAAGCAGGAGCTTGTCCATCACAGACGCTACAGGAACAGACAAGAGGCAGTGCAGGATATCACGGAATATATCGAGATCTTCTACAACAGGCAGCGCCGACAGGCAAGACTTGGATATCTATCCCCAGTTGCTTATGAGTATCAATTCTATGCACGAGAGCTGGCAGCATGAAAGGTTTGGTGTCCACTATTGACATCCGAGGTCATTCTACCTGCTTCCAATATCTCTTATTGCTTGGTCTGCAAACAGGAAAACGAGTATATTGATGTGCGTTATAAGCGCGGCAATCGAGTTTGTGGCCAATTCTGCTGCAGGACGAACTTATTCTCATTATCTTATTGCCTTCTGGAACAGTATGATGTTACTTAGCTTCTTTCTCACATATGTTCTTGTTTTGTTAACAATGAGGACGGAATATAAAGCGAAAGTAAACCTCATAGATAAACTCGATAATGCGCTTTCAGAACTCGACCTCGCCAAAAAAGACTTGGAGCAAAAGGCACAGGAGTTGGCAAGGTCCAATGATGATTTAAAGGAATTTGCTTATGCCATTTCACACGATCTGAAAGAGCCTTTGCGTGTCATTGATGGGTTTGTAAAATTGTTGGCGAAGCGCTATAAAGGCAACCTGTCTTCCGATGCTGACAATTTCATAGAATATACCGTTGACGGTGTTAAAAGGATGCAGTTGATGATCAAAGACCTGTTGGAATATTCGCTGGTTGGAACAAAAATCGAGGATTTGGAACCAACTGACAGCACACTTGTTATCGAACAGGACCTTCTAAATCTCCAGACAGCTATCGAGGAAAGTGGCGCAGAAGTCACCTATGACCCTCTCCCCAAGGTAATGGCTGACGCCTCACAATTGACGAGATTATTCCAGAACCTGATCGGGAATGCCATCAAGTTTCGCGGTAAGGAGGCACTAAAAATTCATATTTCATCCGAACAAAGAGATAATGAATGGATCTTTTCTGTTCGGGACAATGGTATCGGAATAGATCGCGATCATTTTGGTAGAATATTTGTCATTTTCCAGCGTCTTCATACAAGAGAGGAATATGACGGTACTGGCATAGGCCTCGCGATCTGCAAAAAAATTGTGGAACGGCACGGCGGTCGTATTTGGGTTGAGTCTGAAACTGGAAAGGGAGCAACATTTTACTTCACAATCCCAACAGATAGTACTACCTAAATCATTCTTCTTCGGGAAAGTTGACTCCGCAGGAATTATTTGTATACTTATGATATAAAAGCATCGCTTCCGTAAACCGACACTCTACGTGAAGGAAGGCTTTAGAGATTTCGGCGAGAATTCAAGACCTATAGTATTCTTAGTGAGAGGATGACCAAAATGGCTACTGAAGAACTTAAAGAAAACGAAGTAGAGCGAAAGCCCCGTCTCGCGGCCTCGCGTAAGCTCTGGTGGATCTGGCTGACGGTTGTTTGTCTTGTCGCCGTCGGGTTCTATTTTTATTTCGCTAAAGCGCCGGCTCGCTCCGCCAAGCAAGGTCCAAACGTTCGCACCGTCCCTGTAGTAACGGTTCCAGCGAAAAAGGGCGATATCAGAATCTATCTAAGCGGGCTCGGCTCGGTAACGCCGCTTAATACCGTCACAGTCAAGAGCAGAGTTGACGGACAACTGATGAAGGTCCTTTTCCGTGAGGGTCAGATCGTCAACTCCGGAGATCTGCTGGCCGAAATAGACCCTCGGCCCTTTGAGGTGCAGTTGGCCCAGGCTGAGGGACAAATGGCCCGCGACCAGGCGCTGCTGAAAAACGCGGTGCTCGATCTGAAACGCTATCAGGTGTTATCTGAGCAGGATTCGATCTCTAAGCAGCAGTTGGATACGCAAGAGGCGCTGGTGCGTCAGTATGAAGGAGCCGTTAAAGTGGACCAGGGACAAATCGATAATGCCAAGCTGCAGATCGTTTACTGTGGTATCACCGCACCGATTAGTGGACGAGTGGGGCTGCGCTTGGTGGACCCCGGCAATATCATTCACGCAACCGATACAAACGGGTTGATTGTGATCACGCAACTCCAACCTATCACGATAATTTTTTCGATTCCCGAGGACAACCTGACAGAGGTGTTACGCAAGCTTAAGGCAAGCCAGCGCATACCGGTGGAGGCTTTTAATCGTGAGCAAAATCAAAAAATCGCTTCCGGATACTTGCTTACAATCGACAATCAGATCGATCCGACAACCGGTACGGTCCGTCTCAAGGCAATGTTTCCAAATAAGGAGAATGAACTTTTCCCTAACCAATTCGTCAACGCCCTTCTTCTTCTGGACACGAAACATGGAACCACTATTGTGCCGCAAGCCGCAATACAGCGGAGCCCAAAGGGGGCATTCGTGTATGTAGTGAAGTCCGATCAGACAGCGGAGGTGCGGCCGGTCGGTGTGGGACCATCTGAGGGAGACGATATCTCCATAGACAAAGGGCTGTCGCCCGGTGAAATGGTCGTTGTGGAAGGCGCGGACAGACTGCGAGAGGGCAGCAAGGTCGAACTTCAAAGTCAGGCGCAAAACAAACCCCGCAAAGCCAAGTAGATGAATACAGACAGATGAATCCTTCGCGTACCTTCATAGTGCGGCCGGTGGCAACCACGCTGCTGATGGCCGCCATTCTTCTGGCCGGCGCCGTGGCATACCGACTGTTGCCTGTCTCGGCCTTACCGCAGGTGGATTACCCGACGATCCAGGTCGTGACTTTTTATCCGGGCGCAAGCCCGGACGTCGCCGCCTCGTCCATCACTGCGCCGCTGGAGCGCCAGTTCGGGCAGATGCCGGGACTAAGACAGATGACATCCACAAGTTCCGGCGGAAGTTCGGTAATCACTCTGCAATTCAGTCTCGACCTAAGCCTCGATGTCGCAGAACAGGAAGTGCAGGCAGCCATCAATGCCGCAACCACATTTCTTCCTCGGGACCTGCCGAACCCTCCCGTCTACAGCAAGGTTAACCCCGCAGATGCGCCGATTCTGACCCTGGCGCTGACTTCAGACACTTTGCCCTTGCCTCAGATAGAAGACCTATCGGACACAAGGCTCGCGCAGAAGATATCCCAGCTTTCCGGCGTGGGGCTTGTCAGTATCAGCGGCGGGCAGAGACCGGCGGTCAGGGTACAAGCAAACCCCACGGTCCTTGCTGCCTATGGACTTACACTTGAAGACATGCGCACGGCCCTCTCGGCGGCAAACGTTAATCAGGCCAAGGGCGGTTTCGACGGTTCCCGACAGTCCTCCATCATCGGGGCAAACGATCAGCTCCTTTCGAGCAAAGAATACAGGCCTCTGGTTGTCGCATATCGCAATAACGCACCGGTATTGTTGTCTGATGTGGCTACTGTCATTGATGATGCGGAAAACGTGAAGCAGGCGGCCTGGATGAACGATGCCCCTGCGGTCATAGTGAACATACAGCGGCAGCCCGGCACCAATGTCATAGAAGTCGTAGACCGCGTTAAGAGGCTGCTGCCTCAGTTGCAGAGCTCGTTGCCTTCCGCAGTACAGGTATCCATTCTTACGGACCGGACCACAACCATTCGGGCGTCGGTCAAAGACGTAGAGTTTGAGTTGATGGTGGCGGTGGCGCTGGTCGTGATGGTAATCTTTTTGTTTCTTCGAACATTGGCGGCAACATCTATCCCCAGTATCGCAGTCCCCTTGTCCCTCATCGGCACTTTCGGAATAATGTATCTTGTGGGGTTCAGCCTGAATAACCTCTCGCTGATGGCGCTTACGATCGCGACGGGCTTTGTGGTCGATGACGCGATTGTTATGATCGAAAATATCGCACGATACATAGAACAGGGAGACCCCCCTCTTCAGGCCGCGCTCAAAGGTTCGGAGCAGATAGCCTTTACCATCATGTCCCTGACCGTCTCTCTCGTGGCGGTGCTCATTCCGCTGCTCTTTATGGCAGACGTGGTGGGACGGCTGTTCCGCGAATTTGCAATAACCCTCGGGGTCACGATTGTCATCTCGGCGGTAGTGTCGCTTACTCTTACTCCGATGATGTGCGCAAGGCTTCTGAAACACAAGCCTGAAGAGCAGCAGAAAAAGCTCTTTCGAATATCGCAGCGGCTTTTTGACCGGGCCATTGAGTTATATGGAAAGACGCTGAAATGGGTGCTTCAGCATCAGACTTCCACGTTGCTGGTCGCTGTGGGAACTCTGATCCTCACGGTATTTCTCTACATGGTAGTGCCCAAAGGTTTCTTCCCTGTTCAGGATACAGGGCTTATCATGGGGATTTCCGAAGCGCCGCAATGGACGTCGTTTACCGCAATGGCGGAGCAACAGCAGGCGCTCAGCAGAGTGATCCTGAAAGACCCTGCGGTCAAGAGTCTATCCACATTTATCGGAGTGGACGGCACGAACACAACCCTCAACAGCGGACGGGTACTCATTAACCTGAAGCCGATCGAAGAACGAAAAATGAGCGCGAGCGATATCATACGCCGGATCCAGCCGGCAGTTGCGAAACTCAGAGGGATCACGCTTTACATGCAGCCGGTGCAGGACCTTACGGTCGAGAGTCGGGTGAGCAAGACCCAATACCAGTACAGCCTCGAAGACCCGGACCTCAGCGAGCTGAATGGCTGGACCCCCAGGGTTGTCGACGCCCTGCGCAGGCTTCCGGAGCTTCGTGATGTGAGCAGCGACCAGCAGGACCAGGGCCTGCGTGCTTCAGTGGTTATCGACCGGACCACGGCATCACGATTAGGGATCACTCCCCAACTCATTGACGACACCCTTTACGACGCCTTCGGGCAGCGTCAGGTTTCTACTATGTTCACGCAGTTGAACCAGTACCGCCTCATTTTGGAGGTAAAACCTGAATTCAAGCAGAACCCCGGCAAACTGAAAGATATCTACATCCGCAGCTCAGGCGGGGGACAGGTGCCGTTGGGCGCTGTCACACGCACAGCAGAGACCACTGGACCGCTTATCATAAGCCATCAGGGGCAGTTTCCGGCAACGAATATATCGTTCAATCTGGCGCCGGGGGAGTCGCTCGGCAAGGCGATAAAGGAGATCGATTCGACCACGCAGAAGATGGGGATGCCCGCAAGTATCCGCAGCAGTTTTCAGGGCACAGCCAAGGCGTTTCAGTCCTCGCTGGGCAACGAGTATCTGCTGATACTGGCTGCGCTGATCACCGTTTATATTGTGCTCGGGGTGCTGTACGAAAGTTACATTCATCCTATTACTATCCTGTCAACGTTGCCGTCGGCCGGCGTCGGTGCGCTTCTCGCGCTGTTGATATGTCGCACGGAATTCAGCGTTATTGCATTGATCGGCATCATTCTTCTGATCGGCATTGTGAAAAAGAACGGCATTATGATAGTCGACTTTGCCCTCGATGCAGAACGCAGGGAAAGGAAAAGCCCGGTTGATGCAATCTATCAGGCGTGTCTTTTGAGGTTCCGGCCGATCATGATGACCACGATGTCCGCTCTCCTGGCGGCGCTTCCTTTGGCCTTGGGCACAGGGATGGGTTCAGAGTTGCGTAGGCCGCTTGGTATCTCTATCATCGGCGGGTTGATCTTCAGCCAGATGCTTACACTCTATACAACGCCCGTCATTTATCTTTGGTTCGACCGGTTGGCGAGACGACTCGGCAAGGTACGCTCCGAAAATTCCGATGACGTTTCAGGTGATCGCGATGGGCAGGCAGGCTCTTAATGAATATCTCGGCGCCCTTCATTAAGAGGCCTGTCGCCACAACCCTCCTGACTGTCGGAATGGTCCTCGCCGGGATCGTTGCCGTCCGCTTACTGCCCGTAGCTCCGCTGCCTCAGGTCGACTTTCCGACAATCTCTGTATCCGCGACGCTGCCGGGAGCGAGCCCCGAGACCATGGCGACATCCGTTGCGGCTCCGCTTGAACGCCAGTTTGCCCACATTGCAGGTGTGACCGAAATGACGTCAACGAGCAGCCTTGGAGCAACTTCCATCACCCTGCAGTTCGAATTGAGCCGCAATATCGACGGCGCTGCCCGAGATGTCCAGGCGGCAATCAATGCAGCGCGAGATTATTTGCCGGCTGCCCTTCCGAGCAATCCGACATACCGAAAAGTCAATCCTGCTGATGCCCCGATTCTCATTTTAGCTCTCACCTCAGACACGGTGAGCAAAGCGCGGATGTACGATGCCGCCTCGACAATCCTTCAGCAGAAGCTTTCGCAGATCGACGGCGTCGGCCAGGTGATAGTGGGCGGCAGCTCGCTGCCTGCAGTCCGCGTGGAGCTGAATCCTACGGCGCTGAACAAATACGGCCTCGGTCTTGATGATGTGAGTACCGCCTTAAGCAGCACTAATGCAAACCGACCCAAGGGACAATTAGCGGACGGGACCAGGACATGGGAGATTACGACTAACGATCAAATGTACAAGGCCGAAGAGTATAAGCCCGTTATTGTCGCCTACCGGTCCGGGGCGGCGGTCCGACTTTCGGACGTTGCTGACGTACAGGATTCGGTGGAGGACATTCGCAATGCAGGACTCGTTAACGGCCGACCATCCGTGCTCTTGATTCTCTTCCGGCAGCCCGGAGCAAATATCATAGAGACTGTCGACCGTATCACGGGCCTGCTCCCTCAGTTGGAGGCGTCTATCCCGGGCGCTGTCAGACTTTCGGTCGTTCTGGACCGGACCACAACTATCCGGGCCTCACTGAAACACGTGGAGTATACGCTTGTTGTCGCGGGCATACTCGTGATTTTGGTGGTCTTCGTTTTTCTCCGAAATATACGGGCTACGCTCATCCCTGCTGTTGCAGTTCCCGTATCGCTTATCAGCACCTTCGGGGTGATGTACCTCTTCAGGTACAGCCTCGATAACCTGTCCCTCATGGCGCTGACTATCGCGACAGGCTTTGTCGTCGATGACGCCATCGTTGTCCTTGAAAACATCACCCGTCATCTTGAACAGGGCGTTCCTGCCCGGCAGGCTGCCTTCCTGGGCGCGCGGGAGATCGGCTTTACCGTGCTCTCGATCAGCATTTCGCTCGTGGCGGTTTTCATACCCATATTGATGATGGGCGGGATGCTGGGCCGCCTGTTCAGGGAGTTCGCTGTGACCCTTTCAGCGGCAATCCTGATCTCACTTGTGGTATCGCTTACCACAACGCCCATGATGTGCGCGGCGCTCCTGAAGCCTGAGACAGCCCGTTCCCACGGTCGGCTGTATAGGGCGGCGGAAAGGGTATTCGACTGGATGCACTGCAGTTACGAGAAAAGTCTGTCATGGGCCCTGCGTCACCCCCGATTCATGCTCACCCTGACATTGATAACCATAGTGATCAACATTTTCCTGTTTATCGTCGTGCCGAAGGGATTTTTCCCTCAGCAGGACACCGGACGTCTGACAGGGTCTATCCAGGCTGCTCAAGATATATCTTTTCAGGCCATGAAGGAGAAACTGGCGGCGATTGTGGACATTATTAAAGACGATCCTGCCGTGGACAACGTGATAGGGTTCACCGGCGGAGGCGGAGGCGGTGTAACAAGGAACAGCGCCCGCATGTTCATCGCGCTCAAGCCGCTGGAAGAACGGAAGCTCAGCGCAGACCAGGTGATTGCCCGACTGCGCAAGAAACTCGTCAGCGTACCGGGTGCGCCGGCCTTTCTTCAGGCTGTGCAGGATGTGCGCGTAGGAGGGAGAATAAGCGCGGCGCAATATCAGTATACGCTTCAGGGAGACAACCTGAGAGAGCTGATGACGTGGGCGCCGCAGGTCGAACAGAAATTGCGCGCCTTGCCCGGCGTAGTCGATGTGAACAGCGATCAGCAGGACAAGGGGATGCAGTCAACAGTAGTGGTCGATCGGGGCACCGCATCACGGCTGGGCATAACCTCACAGATGATCGATAATACCCTGTACAGCGCCTTCGGCCAGAGCCAGGTCTCGATCATGTATACATTGTTGAACCAGTACCATGTGGTTATGGAGGTGGAGCCCCGGTTCTGGCAGCGTCCCGAAACTCTCAGGGATATTTACGCACATTCTTCGAGCGGAGCGCTGGTCCCGCTGAGCACATTCACCCGTTACGAGCCGACCACTACCGCGCTTGCGATAGGCCATCAGGGACAGTTTCCATCGGTGACCTTGTCGTTCAATCTGGCGCCGGGAGCGGCGCTAGGGGACGCGGTGAAGAAGATCGAGACGACCACCCGGCAGATGGGTCTGCCTGCAAGTATCGGGGGCAGTTTCCAGGGCACAGCCCAGGTCTTCCAGGCTTCCCTTGCGAGCGAACCGCTGTTGATTCTGGCGGCCCTGATCTCGGTCTATATCGTGCTCGGCGTGTTATATGAAAGCTACATCCATCCTATTACTATCTTGTCCACGCTGCCCTCGGCCGGTGTTGGCGCGATTCTCGCGCTGTTGATCTCCCGCACAGAGCTGAGCGTTATTGCGATGATCGGGATTATTCTCCTTATCGGTATCGTCAAAAAGAACGGCATTATGATGGTCGACTTCGCCCTGGATGCGGAACGCAGAGAGGGAAAGAATTCCGTTGACGCGATCTATCAGGCCTGCCTCTTGAGATTTCGTCCGATCATGATGACGACAATGTCGGCCCTGCTGGGGGCCGTGCCTCTGGCTGTGGGGTTTGGCGTCGGGGGAGAGCTTCGGCGTCCGCTCGGTATCGCTATTGTCGGTGGGCTGATCTTCAGCCAGATGCTCACTCTCTACACGACCCCGGTGGTATACCTCTACCTTGACAGGTTCAGGCTTTGGCTGGAAAGCAAGAGAAGAAACATACGATGGGCCGTACGTGACATTGCTTCCGGACCGAGGGGAATGTGACGTTGAACAATACACAACTACCGATAAAAAACGGAAAGGATAATATATGTTTTTTTTCCTGAGGAAAGTTTGTAGAGTATGCCGGAAGTCGCGCAGTCTTGCTCTCCCGTTGGTTACAGGCGCGCTTATGCTCTTGACCGCGTGTACGGTCGTCCCGAATTATGTGAGGCCGGAGACCGAAACTCCCGACACCTACAAGGAAACGGAAGGCTGGAAAAAGGCTCAGCCGGGCGATAACATTATCAAGGGAAAGTGGTGGGAGATCTTTAATGATTCTGAGCTGAACGCACTTGAGGACAAGGTCAACATCTCTAACCAGAATGTGGCAGCGGCTGAAGCGCAGTTTCGCCAGGCCCTCGCTGCGGTCCGGGCTGCACGATCCGGTTATTTTCCGACAGTAACTGCGGATGCCTCCTTTACCCGGTCGCGTCAGCCCATAGGAGCAGGCGGCACATCAATATCCGGGGGCACGACGTCTGACTTCCTGTTGACCGGCGGCGCTGCTTGGGAACCTGACCTCTGGGGAAAGATACGCCGTACGGTTGAGGCAGGCGAAATGGGAGCGCAGGCAAGCGCGGCCAATCTCGAAGCGGTCCGCCTCAGTATGCAGGCGACTCTGGCGCAGGATTATTTTCAGCTCCGTACCTTGGATGCGCAGAAACGGCTTCTCGCTGAGACGGTCGCCGCCTACCAAAAAACTCTGGAATTGACGAAGAACCTTTACGCTGGCGGCGTCGCTTCAAGGGCAGATGTGCTCCAGGCAGAAACGCAACTCAAGACTAGCCAGGCACAGGCGATCGATGTAGGGGTACAGCGTTCACAAACGGAACATGCAATCGCCCTTCTTATTGGGAAACCTGCGTCGACTTTTTCGAGTACAGTTGCTCCGCTTAATTCAGCGCCGCCGCCGATACCGGTCGGGGTTCCCTCTGAGCTGTTGGAGAGAAGACCGGATATTGCGGCAGTCGAGCGTCTCGTAGCGTCTGCCAATGCCCAGATCGGGGTAGCGGAGGCCGCATATTATCCAACGCTGACGCTGACGGCATCCGGCGGCTTTGAAGGATCTCGCCTGTCAAATTGGCTGTCATGGCCGAACCGCTTGTGGTCGATCGGGTCCGCAATCGCGGAGACCTTGTTTGACGCCGGGTTGAGAAGGGCAATGACAGATGAGGCACGTGCAGCCTATGATGCCACTGTGGCGTCCTATCGTCAAACTGTACTTACCGCGTTCCAGGAGGTGGAAGATAATCTTGCCGCTCTTCGTATACTTGAGGAAGAAGCCCGGGTCCAGGAGGAAGCGGTGAATGCCTCTCAGAAATCGTTAGAGGTCACGCTGAACCAATATAAGGCTGGGACTGTCAGCTATCTGAACGTGATAGTCGCGCAGACCACGAAACTGAACAATGAGAGGACGGCGGTCGACATTTCGGGCCGCCGAATGGCCGCCAGTACCCTTCTCATAAAAGCTCTCGGCGGCGGCTGGAACGAATCCGCCATACTTTCGACCATTGACACCGGCAGCAAAGAAACTGTGCATCAGCCTGCCGGTAATATCAATGTTCCGTGATGGATGCTAAGGCAGTAATGAATTTTGTATTCTTCTTCCAAATACCAACGAGTACTGAGGGAGGAGGCATTGTGCTAATTCGTTGCGGTTCCGGGTAAATCAAATGTGATGTGCCCTGATGAAAGCGATAGTGCTGTTTGTTTCTTTTCGAATAGATGCTTAAATGAGGCGATTGGAACCCTATGCCTTATAATGTTCACCGATCTAAAAAGATCATTATAAAAGGAGAAAGAAAGGAGTATGGAAAACATGAAAAGGTCACTGTACAGAAAGATCATACCTGTTGTCATTGGTTTCCTTTTGATGCCGGCGCTGATTTATGCACAATCTGAGCAGACAGCAGCAAACACCCCTCCGGTAGAACAGCCCCTTGTCCGTGAAGGTGACTTTGCGGTAGAACTTGTCTTCTCATTTGCTTTAGGCACTACTGCCGATGACGTTGAAGCAGAGAATCTCTTAAGTGCAAATGGAATTACGCCACGAAACGGATGGATTGCCGATTACCCGGTTACACCCGATATCGTTGGTGAGATTTGGGATTCAATAAGTACCGCTGTGGATTCGAAAAAGCTGTCAATGAATCGGGATGAGGCTGCAAAGAGATACCAGCAAGCGAAAGCAGATGTCGGGCTGGACATGAGACCTTATGCATCCGGTGAAACACATGAACTGAACCCGAGTTCGAACTATCCTGACAATACGGTGATAAACAACTATTACTACAACCAGGGGCCTCCGGTAGTCACATACTTCGCTCCTCCGCCGGATTACTATTACCTGTATTCGTGGGTCCCCTATCCATTCTGGTGGTATGATTTCTGGTTCCCCGGATATTTCATTCTGAATGACTTCCACAGAGTTGTACACTTTCGCAATAGAACCGAGTTCATCTCCAATCATTTCAACGATGCCGGACATCACAGGGTTTTTAGAATAGATCCTTTAGACCGGTTCCATGGAAGGACTCTTGCAGGCATAGGCGCTCCAAGGAAAGGAAATTTCATTTCTTCCGGAGTCAAAAACGGATCCAGATCTATTTTTAATCGTAACAGGATTAGCCCGCCTTCAAGTGGGAGGTCTCTCGGAACTCCTTCAGTAGGCAGATCGTTCAATGCGCCATCGGGCGGCGGTTCACCCAGACCTTCATCAGGTGGCAGGTCATCCGGTAAACCTTCTGGTGGCAAGCCAGGTTCTGTCGACCGCGACCAGAGGAGATAAATCCCTTATCCACTAAGCTGACGGTGTCTGATATGCTTTATGCACAAAAAGCATATCAGACACTCCCCAGTTGATACCGCTGGATTTGGGTACTATTAGACTATGCGAAAGTATACTGAAAATTTTATTGGTTCCGTTAGGTACGATCTTCATACGGCGGAACATGTGCTTGAGATTGGGAGATACATATATGTTTGGTTGTAACCTCCTGCTCCTTTTCGTCGTCTTAAATTTATAAAAGCAAAGAAGGAGGTTAAATCAGGAAGAAAGGTATCATAGCCCTTACGGTCCTGGCAGTTTTATTGGCTGTAATGGTTGCCGTTGGAGTCTCCAACTCAGAGGCTGCTCATTTTGGTCACAGATCCGGCGCTGATCTAAAACTAATGTCCTCGCTTGCTCTCGATGATACGGAGCAGACAGCTCTGAAGACTGCTGTGTCTACTTATGGACCCGCTGTCAAAACAGCAATGCAGAATTTCCATGCAGCTAAGAAGCAGCTGAATATGGATCTTAAGGCAACAACACCGGACGGCTCTAAACTCTCTGCTGATGCTGCTACAGTTGCCGGCGCAAAGGCCCAGCTAAAAGCTGCACGTACACAATTGAATAGTGCGTTATCTGCAGCACTTACACCGGCTCATTTGCAGCAGCTTCAGGCTCAGCTGACAGCGGAGTTTCAGAAAAGGTTAGATGCTAAGACCAGTCGTCTCCTGTTTGAATACACACGGCATCTTGAGAAACAGTAAATACGGTTAGAATGGCTACGAAATGAATGCTCCCATGGAGGTGATAACAGATGAACGTCTCATCGAAGCGACCATATCCGGCGACGATGAGGCGTTCAGCGAACTGGTACGGCGGCACAAACTAAAATAAATAGTCTGCCTTATTTTCCGGGCAGCCAGTCTCCCCCCTATCGACTGGCTGCCACCTCCAAAAGGTCGTGTTTGTAAGTCTTGTGAAGACGAAGCGGGATAACAAGTGATGCAGATTGAACCTATCGGTTCAAGGAGAGGTCTATCATGGCAGTTATACTTGTTGTGGATGACGACCCCTTACAGAGAAATATATTAAAAGTGATCCTGTCTGATGAAGGATACGAGACGCATGCTATGTCATCAGGTGAAGAAACATTGAGAGTTGCAAAGACATTAAAGCCTGACATCGTCTTGACAGATCTTTGGATGGATAATATGGATGGGATAGAACTTATGAAGAAGCTTAGATCCAAAATGCATGTTCCGGCAGTAATTATCGTGTCTGCTGTCGGTGACATAATTGCAGTAAAGGAAGCAGTGGAAAGGGGAGAATGCATGTACCTCGAAAAACCTCTTTATAAGGATAAGGTTCTGTTGAATATAAAGCAGGCCTTGGGTTCAGACGGATAAAGGATACGCTTTAATCCATAATGCTATCGGGAAATAGAAGTAAACACAGCTCTATAAAAATTTTTAAAAACAGAATTGTCAGCAATCTGGGAGGCGAGTATGAATAAAATTTCGTCATTGTCGTTTCGCACCCATATGAAACAACAATCGGATCGGAAATCGATAAAACCCTCTGCCAATCCCATCGAACTCTTATTCCTTGTTATTACATTGATATTCTTGACAGAAGCAATTATTGTGCTTTTTCTTGAAATATTTCCAATTTTGCCGCACCTCACAAAAGTTCAGGGGGCATTGCTTGATGCGTTATTCTTGTCTGCCGTAACATTCTCATTTTTTTATTTTTTTATAGTAAAGCCGATGAGTTTACACGTTACCGAACTCAAAAGGGCTGAAGAGTATCTTCAAACGTCCAACGCCGAGATACAGGATCTATACAATAACGCCCCCTGCGGGTATCACTCATTGGATAAGGATGGCGTATTTGTGCGCATAAATGACACTGAACTCAGATGGCTCGGATACTCGCGAAATGAAATCATCGGGAAGAAGCTTACTGATATTGTAACCCCTAAGAGTTCGGAAAGTTTTAAAGAGAATCATCAAAAATTCAAGAAGCAGGGATTGATGAAGGATCTCGAGTTCGAGATGATATGCAAAGACGGCAGACTTCTGCCCGTACTTCTGAGTGCAACCGCAGTGAAAGACGTTGACGGTAGTTTCCTGATGAGCCGTGCCACCGTATATGATATTACCGACCGGAAACGGTCCGACAAAAAATTAATGAAATTGACGGATGAATTGAGAAGGTCAAATACTGATCTGCAACAATTTGCCCTTGCTGCGTCTCACGACTTACAGTCGCCTTTGCGCGTAACTGCCGGATTTGCCAATCTGCTGGCAAAACGTTATAAAGAAAAACTCGATGAAGAAGCCAATGAGTTTATTGGAATAGATCCAATGAATAGGGAAAAAATATTTGTTATTTTTCAGCGCCTCCACGCTGCGGAAGAATATGAGGGGACAGGTATAGGATTAGCGCTTTGCAAGAGGATCGTAGAATGTCACGGCGGAAGGATATGGGTCGAGTCCGAGCCTGGAAAAGGGTCTGTATTCTATTTCACCATCCCATACAGAAAATACCATATAAATTATTCTCCTTCGGGAAGATGGTTTTCTAAAGATACAATCGGACAAGAAAAAAAGAAAGAAGTTTCAGTAGGCCGGGGGAACTATTGGCCATAAGAAGTTTGTGGTTATTGATGGTTATGCTAATATTTTCTTAAAAGGAGGGTCAAGTTGAAATTATATGACGAAATAGCAAGGATAGCATATGACCTTTATGAGAAAACCGGGAGAATGGATGGCCGCGAACTCGACAATTGGCTCGAAGCGGAGAGAGTCGTGATGTCATTGCATGCAGAACAAGAAAAACTTGAACACGGATTGCCTATTGCCGTCAAAAAAAAGAAATCGGTGAAGAAAGCAATAAAAACAGAAAAAAGGACAAGAAATACAAGGAATTAAGTACAGTCTTCTTTTAAACGAGTTGTGATTATTCTGTTTTTTGGTATTATTATGAAGGTTAGGCGTGATATTCCTCAAGGAAAATTATGAGGGCAACCGCCTGACACGAGGAAATACGAGGATTAAAAAAGAGGCCGGCTGTGAGTGGAATCCTGAAAATAGCATATAAACTATTAGTAAACGACAAAGGCAAATTCGCTGCTTTGCTTGTCGGGATAACCTTTGCGGTCTTTTTGATGGTCATGATGACATCGATGTTTGCCGGTATCCTGCAGAGAGCATCTTCCACCGTCGGAAATGTAGGGGCCAAAGTGTGGGTAATGGATCCTGCGGTAAATACGCCGGCGAGCAGCATCCCGATGCCGGATTACATTTTGGACGCTGTGCGAAGCATAAACGGTGTCAAATACGCAGTGCCTTTGTATTCCGGTGCGGCCCTTGCAAAACTCAGTAGCGGTGTCTATCAGGCGGTAACTGTGATAGGGCTTGACGATGCCAGCCTGTTCGGAAGGCCTAATCTCCTTCAGGGACACATTGAGGACATCTATGCCGAAAACTCATTTATTGTGGTCAAGGATTCGGAATACCCCAAACTTGGAAACCCCAAGCTCGGTACAGAATTTGAAATAAACGACAATAGGGGGGTTATTGTCGGTATCGCCCAGGTTACTGTCGGCTCGCTGTTCGGAACTCCTACCTTATATACCACATACAATAGAGCCATTCAGTATATTCCTTCGACGAGGTTTACCATCTCGTATGTCCTTATAGAACCCAAGAACATCGAAGCCCTGCCCTACATTAAACAGCAGATAAAATCGCTCGGGTATGAAGCCCTTACAAAGGATGAATTCATCCGGAAAATTTCTAGTTATTATAAATACCAAACAGGTCTCGGCACTAATGTGTTATTGATGACGGTAATAAGTTTTATCGTAGGGTTATCAATTTCGGGGCAGACCTTTTATACTTTCATATTGGAGAACCTTGATAAATTCGGGGCGTTAAAAGCGATAGGAGCAAAGGGGAAGGAACTCATCTATATGATATTATTCCAGGCGACTTTTACGGCCCTCACCGGCTATGGCATGGGTATCGGCTTAGCCTCCCTCATAATAATCCTGGCGAAACTCAGGTTGCCAAGCTATGCCGCTATTATAACCTATACAAATCTCGGCTTTGCTTTTGTCATGGTACTGATAATAGCCGGTATTTCAAGTTATATCGGGATCAGAAAGGTGATCAGGATAGAGCCTTTCGATATTTTCAGAGGCTGAGATGGCAGATCTGGCGGTGCAGGCAAACGAACTAAGCAAATGGTTTGGAGAAGGAGAAGCCAGGACGTTGGCGGTGAGAGAAGTGAGCTTCGATGCATACTTCGGAGAAATGCTCTTCATCGAAGGCCCTTCCGGGAGCGGCAAGACGACATTGCTGAGCATGATCTCGGGGATTCTCAGACCGAATTCCGGCAGAGTGGTGGTTGACAACAAAGATATATGGAGTTTGACGAGCGATGAGATCGCCGATTTCAGATTGCATACGGTAGGGTTCGTGTTTCAGGACTATCACCTCTTCCCTCGGTTGACAACAGTCGAAAATGTGGCGATCCCCCTGATCCTGAAAAAACTCGACTGGAATGAATCCATGAACGAGTCCATGAAATATCTGGAAATAGTCGGTCTCAAAGACAGGGCACACCTCACTCCCGTCAAACTGAGCGGAGGGGAGCAGCAGCGGGTGGCAATAGCAAGGGCTATCGCCGGCAGTCCCGATATCATGATATTCGACGAGCCCACCGCCTCATTGGACGGCGATACAGGAAGAAGAATCGTCGATTTTGTAAAAAAGAATATACTCAATGAGAAACGTTGTATTGTCATCGTTACCCATGACAGCAGGATATTTGAATACGCAGACAGAATAATGAGGATGGAGGATGGAAAGATCATGGGTATTACAAAAGGAGGTTCAAATGAGGAATAAGATATTGTTCTCCCTTTCGATTATAGGCATATTCGTTGGCTTGGTGAGCGCCTATATATACGGCATTGAAAAAAAGCCGCAGCCTCCAGTATTTAATCCGGCTTCGAACCCTTACTCAAAAGGCGTCTATGCAAACGGCATCATTGAAAGCTACCAGACAAATGGAGAGAATATCAATATATACCCTGAAGTATCGGGTACTATTACAAAAATCCTGGTCGCTGAAGGACAAATCGTGCATAAGGGGACTACTATGCTTATGATGGACGATTCCGTTCAAAGGGCCACCGTACAGCAGCAGAAGTCTCAAGCCGAAGCTGCTCTGGCTCTCCTTGAAGAACTCCGGGCCCAGCCGAGGAAAGAAAATCTGGATATCGCAAAAGCCCAGGTAGAGTACGCGGGCACAAGCCTCAAAAGCGCGCAGGACCAGATGGACAAGCTAAGAAAGTCTTACGAACTGGATCCGAAATCGGTAAGTAAAAACGATTTGGATAACGCAGAAAATGCGGTCAAAGTGGCAAGAGCAAACCTCGCGGTCGTCCAGAAGCAGTACGAACTCACTAAAGCCGGGGCCTGGGTTTACGATATAAGGAACCAGGAAAACCAATATGAAGCCCTGTCAAAGGCTTACCAGTCTTCGGACGCCTTGCTTGCAAAGTACGTTATAAAAGCGCCGGTGAACGGAGTGATTCTATCCGTAAATGCTGCGGTGGGCAGCTATATGTCGTCTCAAGGGACGTATGACACTTATACAGAAGGGTTAGACCCTGTCATAGTCATGGGTAGTTCGGAAAACTACCTTGGAGTAAGATGCTATATTGATGAGATACTTGTGCACAGATTGCCTCAGGCATCACAGACAAAAGCAAAGATGTCTATCAGAGGCACGAATATCAGCATCCCTCTGGAATATGTGCGGGTGCAGCCGTATGTGACACCAAAAATCGAGTTGTCAAACCAAAGGACAGAGAGGGTGGATGTGAGGGTATTGCCGGTGCTTTTCAGATTCGAGAAGCCAAAGAAACTTAATATTTATCCCGGACAATTGGTAGATGTATATATTGAAGAGAAATAATATGGCATGTACAGATAAGATGAAAGTATATGCGCTGATCGCACTTTTATCCCTTTCCTCTGTAACCGGCTGTGCAGTGGGTCCTGATTTTGTCCGACGCGATGCGCCGAAGGTTGATCGCTACACCCGTGAAGGAGATCCTGCGAAAACAATCGTTGCGGACGGCAAGGCCCAGCAGTTTGAACCTGGCGCAAAGATCGCAACAGACTGGTGGCGCCTTTTTAATTCCACCAAACTGGAGACTGTAATAAAAGAAGCGATCGCCAATAATCAGACCCTGCAGTCGGCGCAGGCGAGTTTGCGCCAGAGTCAGGAGAACCTGCGGGCAGGCTACGGAGTTTTCTATCCCCAGGCAGACGCGGGTGTTGGCGCATCGCGTCAAAAATTCTCCCAAGCACGCTTTGGTGGGAACTCTGCAAGTAATATATTTAATCTTTATACGCTGACAGGCACTGTCAGCTATGTCCTGGACATCTTCGGAGGCGAACGCCGCGCAGTAGAAAGTCTGCAGGCCCAGGTGGACGTTCAGCGCTATACGGTACTAGCCACTTACCTTACCTTATCGGGTAATATCGTAAACACTGTTATTGCCCGTGCAGCTTACAGTGAACAGATTAAGGCTACTGAACAAATGATCACTTTACAAAAGGAACAGGTCGGACTTACCGAAACACAAGCAGAGGCGGGAACCGTCCCTTACTCGAATGTGCTCAGCCTTCGGAGTCAGCTTGCAGCTACAGAAGCATTGCTCCCTCCGCTCCGGCAAAAGCTTAGTCAGACCGAGCACCTGCTTGCGACATTGTCGGGTAGAACACCTGCTGAATGGACGCCGCCCCAACTCGACCTGGGAGACCTCACCCTTCCCGGTAACTTGCCCATAAGTCTTCCTTCTGATCTGGTACGGCAGCGTCCGGATATCCTTGCTTCCGAGGCCCAAATGCACAGCGCCAGCGCCGAAGTCGGGGTGGCCACGGCTGCTTTATACCCAAGTTTTACCTTGAGCGGCGACTACGGTCAAAACAGCACTTCTCTCGATAATCTATTCAAAAACAACAGCAGTTTCTGGAGTCTTGGCGCGAACATCGCCGCTCCCCTGTTCCATGGGGGTACACTGCGGGCCAAACAGCAGGCTGCTGTTGAGGCATACAATCAGTCCCTGGCGGACTATCGTCAGACCGTGCTCAACTCTTTTGCCCAGGTTGCCGATGTCCTGCGGGCCTTGGAAAATGACGCTGGAAGCATATATGCGCAGTCGCAGGCAGTCAGTGCGGCCCAAGAAGCTCTGCGGTTGATACAGGCAAATTACCAGGCAGGCGTTGTCAACTATCTTCAAGTTCTTATCGCGGATAGTCAGTACTATCAGGCAAAGATCGGTTATTTACAGTTACTGGCCCAGCGTCTTCAGGACACTGTTGCCCTCTTCGTCGCTTTGGGCGGCGGCTGGCGGGATGCAAAAGAGAAAACCCTGGTAGACTCGTAAGACCTCAGAACAGTTGTAAGAACGGCATAATTGGATCTCCTTTCAATATGATTGAAAAGGCCCTATAGAAATTAAGAAAATGAATAGATTAACGCATACACTGCGTTCATTGCAGCATAGAAACTACCGCCTTTTTTTCGTCGGCCAGGGCATCTCTCTAATTGGCACATGGATGCAACAGATAGCATTAAGCTGGCTTGTATATAGAATCAGCAATTCCGTTTTTCTCCTCGGCATAGTCGGGTTTGCGAGCAGGATTCCCACTTTTCTCCTTGCGCCCTTTGCAGGAGTCTTAGCCGACAGGTGGAATCGTCACCATCTAGTGATAATAGTTCAATCACTGGCCATGGTGCAGGCATTTGTCCTGGCATTCCTTGTATTAACGGGCAAGGTTACGGTATGGCACATAATACTGCTTGGCCTATTCTTGGGCTGTGTTAATTCTTTTGACATTCCCATACGTCAGTCCTTTGTGGTGGATATGCTTGAAAAAGATGAGGACCTCGGTAATGCCATTGCCCTGAATTCTTCACTGGTCAATGGCGCAAGGCTGCTTGGTCCTTCTGTGGCGGGTGTGCTTATAGCAGCTGTGGGTGAGGGCATGTGTTTTCTCATCAACGGCTTAAGCTACATCGCGGTCATCGTCGCCCTGTTCGCTATGAGGATCACCAGAAGACAAACGAGTAGAGACGGGTCCAATTTTCTGCACACCCTCAAGGAAGGTTTTTCTTACACCTTTGGCTCTGCCCCTATTCGGGACATCCTATTACTTCTTGCCCTCGTCAGCCTGATGGGGATGCCATATGTTACTCTCATGCCGGTTTTTGCCAGGGATGTCCTGCATGGCAGCTCTCATACGTTCGGATTTTTAATGGGCGCCACCGGAATAGGGGCTTTAATAGGGGCAATATATCTTGCTTCCAGAAAGACAGTTGCAGGACTGGGAGGGGTCATTGCCATAGCAGCCTGTGTCTTTGGGATCGGACTCGTCGCCTTCTCGCTTTCCAAAATCCTGTGGATTTCTCTCCTGTTAATGGTTTTTACCGGATTCGGGATGATGGTCCAGATGGCGGCAAGCAATACGGTTTTACAGACTATCGCGGATGACGCCAAGCGCGGTAGGGTGATGAGTTTTTACACCGTAGCCTTTATGGGCATGACGCCCTTCGGAAGTCTGATAGCGGGATGGCTGGCAAGTCGGTTAGGTGTAAGGGATACCGTTTTCATAAGCGGAGTCTCTTGCCTTATAGGTGCTGCTATTTTCTTAAGCAGACTTCCTGCATTGCAGGAAATGGTCCGTCCAATATACGAGGGGAAGGGAGTTATATTAAAGGGAAAACCATTGTGAAAAGTTTCGTATATCACATGGATCTTTGACGAGATCAATAGATTAATCACAAGGACTAAGCGTGAGACTTTCCTTTGCGATATTTCTTCCAGCGCTTTGACAGCTTTGCCATCGCGTCTTAGGCAACATGGTTTCTCCAAGCCAAGTATCGGTTGTATAATTTCGGTGATATAATTAAAGCAAGAGAAGAGGTAACCGGACAATGGTACGATTGACAGCATTCATTTTCATCATAAGCGGCTTTCTCCTGATGCATGGGGTGGTACTCGCGCAGTCAGCGCAGATAACACCGGGGAGTCCGACGTTGGCAGAGCCTCTTGTTCGAGAAGGAGATTTGGCTGTCAGACTCTTAGAGGCGCTTAACCTTGGTTCAGCGGAGAGCGAAACCGAGGCCGAGAGTGTGCTGGCCTCTGTCGATATCACACCCCGCAACGGCTGGATCGCCGATTACCCCGTTACCCCTGATATAATCGGCGAACTACAGGTTGCCATTAGCGAAGCAGCAGAATCGGGCAAATTAGCCGTAGGTAAGGAAGCTGCGCTGCAAACATTGCAGGATGTCTTATCTGATTATAACTTGTCCGCGAAGACTGATACCTCAGGACAGGGTACAGGTGAAACATCTGCCCCTGATTATCCTGACTCTACGGGGGTAAGTGATTATTATAGCGATGAAGGACCTCCTGTGGTTACCTATTATGCTCCGCCTCCTGATTATGCATACCTTTATTCTTGGGTATCTTATCCTTTTTGGTGGCGGGGCTCACGGTTCCCCGGGTTCTTCGTCAAAAAAAGGTTTAATGTCTGGGTGCATGGTCCCGAAGGTGGGCATGGAGAATATATCAGCAATTACTTGCACGATTCGAAGACAGACAAGACCTTCCGCATCGATCCCATGAAGAGGTCCCACGGTGGAGCTCTTGAAGAAATAGGAGGCGCGAGACAGTTCAGCCCTTCGGCACCGAGCGGGGCAGCAGCAGTGCCTGGTCCGAGTCAGGAGCGTGCAATTACAAGGGCACCGGGAGAATTTCGAGGTTATGGCGCCTCAGGACCTTCCACCGGAACTCGCTCAAGCACTTTTGAGCGTTCAAACAACAGCAGCTTTGAACGAAATGCGAGCGACCGTGGGTTCCAAAGCCGCTCCAGCGCCGGTCAGATACCCGGCAAGGGGGCCAGCGGAGGAGGCTCACGCAACGGCAGTGCCCGAGGTGGTGGCAGTGTAGGAGGATTCCATGGTAGCGGCGGAGGATCTACCGGTGGAGTGCGTCACTAGAAGGACAATATATCTCTCAGTGTATGTCTTTGCACCAGATTGGCATGCACAAGACAGCATGAGCTTCCCGATGCATGGAGGAAAGAGCGATGCTTAGAAATACGATGAAGTCAGGAAACCTTCACCGATATGGTTTAATGGTGTTTATATTGACTATCTTCGCAGTGACGGTTTTCAGTTTTCTTGCCTCAGCGCAAGATACAAAACAAAAGAAGTTCAAGTCCCCGGAAGACGCATTCAATGCACTTGTGGAGGCCGCGAAGACCAATGACACCAAGGGATTACTGGCCATCTTTGGACCGGATGGCAAAGAAATCATATCCTCCGGCGACTCAGTTGCCGATACAGGATCCCGGAAACGTTTCGTGAAGGCCGCTGGTGAGGCCATTAAGTTTAGAAAGTTGGACGACAAGACAACGTTGGCAGTTATCGGAAAAGACGAGTGGTGCTTTCCCATCCCTCTGGTGAAAACAGGGCCTGAATGGGTTTTTTCCACTGAAGAGGGAAAGGAAGAGATCATCAATCGGAGGATAGGTAGGAACGAATTGAATTCTATTCAGGTTTCTCTGACTTATGTGGCCGCACAACGTGAGTATGCCGGCAAGGACCGTAATGGTAACGGGATACAATACGCCCAGCATTTTCTTAGCCGGAAGGGCAAGAAGGATGGTCTGTACTGGGAGGCCACACCCGAAGAAGAGACCAGTCCCTTGGGGCCGCTGCTTGCCCGTGCCTCTGAAGAAGGATACGCTTTCAGGAAAGACGAGAAGCCTGTTCCATACCACGGGTATTATTTCAAAATCCTGAAAAGTCAGGGCAGCAATGCCCCAGGTGGCGAACTCGATTATATAGTCGCCCGCAAGATGGTGGGCGGTTTCGGCCTGTTGGCATACCCTGCGGAATACGGAGTGTCCGGGATCATGACCTTCGTGGTGAACCAACAGGGGATTGTGTATGAGAAGGATCTCGGGTCCAGGACGAAAGAGATTGCAAAGGCGATGATAAAGTATGACCCTGACAAGACGTGGAAAAAGGTTGAACATACGTCAGTTGGTCCGGCAAGATAAGAATAAAGATTTTTTCGCCTCAAGAGTTCTTCACGGAAATTAACTGTCCCCGCTAACCGATAGGTCCCGGAAGTTGAAACATGAGGGAGCTACCGAAAAACTGTTCTTGTAATCATTCATATTCTCTTCATATTCAATATCTCAAATTTAGTTGATTTACCCGTGCTGCCTGTCGTCCCCTCCCAAGACGTATTTTCTTTTTAAAAACTACGAGGAACTCCATATGCTGCAATGATTTGAAGGCGATTTCTAATTTCAAGAAAATGGCTACAATTTTACCTTGAGCAGATCAAGAATCTTTTGCTGACTGTTATCCGGGGTGCAAACAATTCGGCACGAAGAGCCCTGCACTTGAAGTCTCTGCCTTCTCAGGCTCTTTAACCTAAAAAAAGCGGTACGGGATACACATAAGGGGCGAAGCATGCAATAATAAACGGAAAAAGAGTGGCAGGAGGGTTCACCTAATGGGTGAGGCAAAACGGCGTGCGATAGCAAGGAGCAACTCAGTAGGAATTGATACATATGCGGGGAAGATACACGTAGAATGGGACCCTGATGCAGCTGTTACCCCATTGGGGCAGTTGCCATTTTTCATAGAATTTCTGAAAGTCAGCGGGTTGTTTGATTCCTTTGTAAAAGAGTGTCCCCTCTCCTATAGCAGCCCGAATGCGCCGAAGAAGAGAAACGTGTTAGGCACTCTCATGCTTTCGATACTTGCGGGACATAAGCGATATGCACATATCGCAGCGATACGAAGTGATGGAGTGAATCCCGAGTTATTGGGGATGGATAAGATAATCAGTGAAGATGCGGCGCGTCGGGCCTTATTGCAGATAGAAGAAGGGACTGGGATACAATGGCTTGAATCAGAGCTTGCACGCTGCACGATGCCTGTATTATCGGCAGTATCAGGCCCCTCCTGGATACTTGATACGGACACGACGGTAAAGTGTCTGTATGGCAAACAAGAGGGGGCAGTTGTGGGATATAATCCTAAGAAACCTGGGCGGCCCTCACACAGTTACCACAGTTATTTTATGGCAAACACACGATTAGCGTTAAAGGTAGAAGTGAAGGCGGGCAATGAGACCGCATCGAGTCACAGCACGGCTGGATTATGGGAATTGGTAGAGAGTATTCCCCGGGATAATCGGCCGGCCTTCATCCGTGGAGATATAGCGTTTGGAGTAGAGGGAGTGTTATCAGAGGCAGAAAAACGTAGTATACATTATGTCACAAAGCTGAGGATTACGAAGAATGTAAAAAGATTGATCGAGAGAATGTTTGAGATGGAAGAATGGGTAAAAGCCGGTGCCGGATACTATGGAATGGAGTCAGAGCTGAAGTTATTTGGGTGGAGCCGTAGTCGCCGGGTGATCGTGCTGCGCCGACCTATACCTGGGGATATTCTTTTGCAGAAAAAAGGGAAAGATCAAATGGAGATGAGTTTCATCGAGACACAAGGGGGAGTGGCTAAGTATGAGTACACGGTGCTGGTGACTTCTCTTTCTGATGAGGTATCAAGTATTGCACAGCATTACCGGGATCGTGCAGACAGTGAAAATATCTTTGACGAGTTAAAGAATCAGTGGGGCTGGGGCGGATATACGACAAAGGATTTGAAGCGATGCCGCATGATTAGTCGCATGGTAGCTCTTGTATATAACTGGTGGTCGCTGTTTGTGCGCCTGGCCAATCCAAATAAACATCATGAGGCAATAACGAGCAGACCGTTGCTGTTACACGCAGTTGCGAAACAGACAAAACATGGGGGACAGACTTTTCTGACTATTACCAGTCCTCATGCAAAGGCTGAAAAGGTGCGGGGAGCATTGTTACGACTATCACTGTTCCTCGGGGATATTAGGACCACTGCGGAGCAGTTGAATATCGCTGAGCGGATGAGGATTGTAGCAATGCATGCTTTTAGAAAAATCATCGGCCCTTTGAACATAAATTCAGGGAAATTGCTCCCTCAAACTGGTGTGGCATGATCTCTAACTGCTTTTTTTAGGTTTAATCTCTCAATCACATACTCAAATGTCCATCTGCGGTGTTTATTTTTTCCGTCAGACTGAAACAGAGGCTTTAGTCTCTGATTCATATGCCACTGCAAGTAGTAGGCAAGCATGCAAAGAAACACATGACAGCGGATTCGGTCGTCGGTCTTGTGATAAACGGGCCGCACCTCAAGCTGTACGCTCTTTAAGTTCCGAAACGCCTGTTCTACAAGAGCAAGCTTTTTATATGATGCCACTATTGCCTGCTTTGCCATCAGCCCGGCAGGAACATCGGAGGCAATGATGTAACAGCCGTCAATCAATTCCTCAGTCTCGATCTTCTCTGTTTTTAATTTCCATGTGAGACGTCCATCCTGTACTGACCACTCTACAAATTTACCTGTCTTCCACTTTCCCAGAACCTTCCCCACCCTTGCCGCTATCTTCTCGTTTGACGACTTCCGTTTTGATTGGGCTATGCTATCCAATGCCTTTCTGGTGACCTCAATCAAGCCTTTGCGTGTCACAGCTTCCCTTGTAGCGGTCTTTGGATTGCGGCATAAGCAGTATCGCCGTCCTATCGCCTCAGGATCCACTACTTCAATAATCTCCTTTTCATCAAACATATCGATCTGAATCACCTTGCGTTCCAGTAGCTCTTTTATCTGGTGGTGTGTTAATGCCGATATTATATTGAGCCCTTTTACATCCTTAACCTTTTCGTAATTGGCATGAGTAACCATTCCACGATCACCTACAAAGATTATCTCCTGGATCCCATATTTTTTCTGCACCTCAGCTATTTTATCGGGTACCGTTTGAGCATCCTGAGTATTCCCAGGGAAAACTTCCACACCCACAGGGCACCCCTCGGGACTGCAAAGCAGCCCTATCACCATCTGTTCATGCCCCCGCTTGCCGTCCCGGTTATATCCGAATTTAACGATCTCACTGTCTTCATACTCGCCCTCAAAATAACTGCTGGTTATATCGTAAAGCACAAGCGCGCCGTTTCGGAGATGCTTTTTCGCCAATGTACTTTGGATGGCATCCTGCCTCTGTAAAAGACGATCCATAGGCTCATAACAATGCTTATCTACGTCAACCGGCCCTTCTATCCCGCAGAGTTCCCATAATGCCGTGTCCTCCCATCTGTGCGATAAAGCCAGCTTGCTGCCGCTATATACTAAACGGCCGATTATCATGGCAAGACAGTCTTTAACCCACTGCTCGGAATATCTCGAATAAATCATCTTGTCCAACTCTAATTCCTTCGCCAACTGCAATACCGCATAGGAAGCGCCGTACTCTTTCGATTCCGCGATTTTGTGAGCGTCGGCTGAACCCTTTACCAGCACATCGCCCCTGAAGGCGGCCTGTATGAGCTTTAGTTGTTCAAGACTCATATCCTTAATGGTCCCATGTGTCGTGTGCCTGATTTCGCCCTTCTCACGGAAGGTAGTGCGAATAACGCCGTAGTGCTTATTGCCGGAAGTCTGTATTTCGAGATGGGGGCGTGGCTTCTTTTTAAATGGCATGGCTACTATTATAGGATATGATTACCACTATGTCAACTATAAAATGCTATATTATATGGCTACATTTGAAAGCCAAATACACGGTAATCTATTGTAATATAAGCATTTATGGGTGTTTTCATAAAAGAAAATACGCCAAGAAACGTCAGGCAGCCCCCTTCTTCTCAATACGATCTCTTCCAAGCTGCGATGTCCGGAACTTTATAGCTTGAAGGAATTGTAACCGAATACCTTTCTTAATCGTCTATTCTTACAGTGGGAAATGGTTCATTGGAAACACATTTGGGCACTCTTGCGTCCAATCAGCTACCGTCGGAGTCGCCACGGCAGAAGGCATCAAACCTATAAACTGGAGGGGTAAATATGCGTCGAATGGTTGGAATCACTTTGCTCATAGTAGTCGGGCTGGCCATGATCGCCGGCGGTAGCGTCTGGTGGTTCCAGTCCAAAGGGAACAAGGGGCCGACGTTCCGCACGGCGCCGGTGAAACGAGGCGATCTGGTGGCAACTATCAGCGCAACGGGCACGGTCGAGCCAACGGCCGTAGTGGTCGTGGGCGCGCAGGTTAACGGGTTAATTAAAAGCTTTGGCAAGGATAAATACGGCAAACCCGTTGACTACGCCTCGCTCGTTGAGGAGGGCACCGTACTGGCAAATATCGATGATTCACTATATGTCGCAACTCGGGACGCTGCCAAAGCCCAATTAGAGCAGGCTACAGCCAATAAGACCAGCGCCGATGCCAACGTGCTCCAGATGAAAGCGAATCTGCTGCTTGCCCAACAGAATTGGGACCGGGCGAAAAAACTTGGCCCTTCGGACGCATTGGCGCAAAGCGCTTACGATCAGTATTATGCCAATTACGAGGTCGCAAAGGCGAACCTGGCAACGGCCGAGGCTGCCGTGGAACAGGCGAAAGCATCAATGGCGCAAGCCAGGGCTGCTTTGAACACTGCACAGATAAATCTTGGGTACTGTACCATCAAGGCGCCGGTCAAAGGTGTTATTATCGACCGACAAGTGAACATTGGCCAGACCGTCGTAGCCAGCCTGAGTGCGCCGAGTTTGTTCCTCCTGGCAAAGGACCTCAAACGCATTACAGTTTGGATTTCAGTCAACGAAGCCGACGTCGGCAGCATATATCCTGGCCAGCCGGTTACGTTTACCGTCGATGCCTTTCCCAACCGTGAATTCAAAGGGGAGGTCGGAAAGATTCGCCTCAACGCAACGATGACACAGAACGTAGTCACATACACCGCCGAGGTGAATACCAACAACGACGACGGTAAACTCCTGCCTTATCTGACAGCCAACGCCAAGTTCATCACTGGCCGCAGGGAGAACGTGCTGCTTGTCCCGAATGCGGCGCTACGATGGGTACCACAACCGGACCAGATCGCGCCGGATGCTCGCAAAAAACACAACGCGGCGGAGGGCTCTAAACGAAAGAAACACGGCGACTCAGAATCTGCCGGCTCAAGGCAGACTCAGGGGAATATCTGGGTCGAACAAGGCAACTTTGTCCGCCCTATCCACGTAAACGTCGGATTGACAGACGGCGCATTTACCGAGGTCACCGGCAAAGACGTGACTGACGGCATGGTCGTGGTCATTGGAGAAACGACAAAAGGCGATAAAGCTGGTACGGCTACAGCACGCAGCCCACTTATGCCGCAACCATTCGGACGTGGACAGCAACAAAGTCAAACTAAGTCTGACGGTCCTGACAGTCCCGGCGCAGCGCGTGAGCGCAACGGAGCGCCGAAATAGACTATGGAGCTGATCGAGCTGAAAGACGTTCACAAGACCTACTACCTCGGCGAGGTCGCAGTTCCGGTGCTCCGAGGGATAACACTAAACGTCGCCCGCGGTGAGCTCGTAGCGCTGATGGGAGCAAGCGGTTCCGGCAAAAGTACGCTGATGAACCTCCTGGGTTGCCTGGACCATGCGAGTTCCGGCGAGTACTGGCTGGACGGCCAGGAGATTTCCAAGCTCACCGCCAAGGAGTATGCTCGGCTGCGAAATCGAACAATTGGCTTCGTCTTCCAGAGCTTCAACCTGCTGCCGCGTACGACAGCGCTGGAGAACGTTATGATGCCGCTGACCTACTCCAGGGAAAACCTCAGCGAGCAGCAAAAGAAACGGCGCGCCGCCGACCTTCTGCGCAAAGTGGGTCTGGCGGACCGCATTGACCACCAACAGTCTCAACTTTCCGGCGGCGAGCAGCAACGTGTGGCGATCGCACGGTCGCTCGTCAACCATCCACGGATACTCCTGGCCGACGAGCCGACGGGCAATCTCGACTCACGTACCAGCGCAGAACTGCTCCAAATGTTCCGGCAGTTGAACCAAGCAGACGGCATCACCATCATCCTCGTCACCCACGATCCCGTCGTAGCTCAATACGCCCAACGGATCATTCGCATCAAGGACGGCCTCCTTGAAGGCAGCAGTGAGCCGGTCGAAGCGGGAAGTGCCGCTTGAAGCTATTTATCACCATGAAAACTGCTTTGCATGCGCTCCGACGTAATGTCCTTCGCACGCTGCTCACTACCCTGGGCATCGTTATCGGGGTCGGAGCCGTAATCACGATGATGGAGATCGGCAACGGTGCGACCATTGCCATCCGGAAAACCATGGCCAGCATAGGCGCCAATACACTGGTAGTCATTCCGGGAGCCGCGAGTACCGGCGGCATCAACTACGGAGCCGGCAGCCTCATGACGCTTACCCCGCAAGATGCAGATGCGATCGTCAAAGAGTGCCCTGCCCTTGCCAGCGTAGCGCCGATCGTGCGCGCCCGGACTCAGATAGTGTACGGAAACCGCAACTGGTCGCCGATGTATATCTATGGCACAACGCCTTCGTTTCTGGAAGTACGCGAGTGGACCGACTTGGAACAGGGAGAATCCTTTGACGAGCACGACGTGCGTAACTCCAACCGGGTGTGTCTCGTCGGTCAGACAATCGTAAGAGAACTGTTCGGCGGACGTTCGCCCCTCGGCAAAGAGGTTCGCATCCGGAACGTCGCTTTCAAAATTGTCGGGGTATTGAAGATGAAAGGCGCAAACATGATGGGCATGGACCAGGACGATATCCTGCTGGCCCCGTGGACGACGATCAAATACCGCGTGGTGGCTACCTCTCTCGGCAGCTCCTCTCAGAGCGAGAGCGCTGCGACTATTTCGTCGTCAAATAATCCGTACGAAAATGTTTCAGTATCTCTGTACGCAGTTCCGTCGGCTACTGAACAGGCCAGCACGCCGCAACCGATCCGGTTTGCCAACGTAGACCAGATACTGACCGCTGCGCGGTCAAGCGACAGCATTCCTTCCGCCATTCAGCAGATCACCATGTTGCTGCGCGAACGTCACCACCTCAAAGCCTCCGGCCCGAATGACTTCAATGTCCGGGACATGACTGAAATCACAAAGGCGATGAGTTCGACTACTGATATGATAACGAAGCTGCTATTGTGCGTGGCGATGATTTCCCTGGTAGTCGGCGGTGTCGGCATCATGAACATCATGCTCGTCTCAGTGACCGAGAGGACCCGTGAGATCGGCCTGCGCATGGCCGTGGGCGCTGAACCGGGCGACATCCTTCGACAGTTTTTGACCGAAGCAGTAGTAATCTGCCTGCTCGGAGGGACTATGGGTATCATCCTGGGTCGCACCAGCTCGTATATCATCTCTTCGGTCTTGCACTGGCCGACGGCTGCTTCGGTCGGCGCAATCTTTGCCGCAGTGATCGTGGCAGTGAGCGTGGGCGTTATATTCGGTTTCTATCCAGCGTGGAAGGCCTCCCGGCTCAATCCCATCGAGGCGCTTCGGTATGAGTGAGGCGGCAATGACGAACGCGAACGAAAAAAAGCCCTCCTTTTTGGTCTTTATCGCAGTGGTCGGGTTAGGCGTGTTGATGGTAAGTGGGTGCATGGTAGGCCCGAATTTTATTCTACCGCAGTCTACAGTCCCCACTGAGTGGGTCGGAGTAACCAAGGCGGCAACTATCCAATCATCCGTGGCCACCGGGCAGCCAGCCGACCTCACGCAGTGGTGGCGGCCGTTCAATGACCCGACCTTGACCGCACTGGTCGAGGAAGCGATTAAAACTAACCTGGATCTACGAATCGCTGAGGCGCGTTTGCGACAGGCCCGCGCCGTGCGGGGTGTTGTCGCCGGAGGCTTATGGCCTTCGGTTACTGCCTCAGGCAGCTATCAGCGAATAAAGAAGGGTAGCGGCACACCGGACGATCAACAAGATCTTTATCAAGCAGGTTTGGACGCCGCATGGGAATTCGACTTTTTCGGCAGCCAGCGTCGCAGTGTCGAATCGGCCGACGCCACCGTCCAGGCCGCGGTCGAAGGTGTCCGCGATGCTCAGGTCAGCCTTATTGCCGAAGTGGCGCTCAATTACATCCAGCTTCGCGGTTACCAGCAGGAAATCGTGATTGCGCAGAACAACCTGAAAGCCCAAAAGCACACAGCCGAGATTACGCATAAACGATTGAACGTGGGCTTTGCCAGTGCGCTCGACGCCGCCAATGCTGACTCTGATGTCGCAATGACCGAGTCTCAAATCCCGGTTTTTGAGAGCGCCGCGCAGCAGGCCATCTACTCGTTAAGTGTGCTACTGGCCCGACCGCCGGCGGATTTGTTGGAACAGTTGGCTCCGACGGGCACCTTGCCTACTGTGCCAGCTAAAGTCCCCGCCGGTTTACCATCGGACTTACTGCGCCATCGGCCCGATATCCGCGTAGCTGAGGCGCAACTGCATGCCGCCACCGCCCAAATCGGCGTCGCTGTCGCGGACTTTTTTCCGAGGTTTTCACTGACCGGCGCGTTGAACTGGAACAGTAACCTTCTGCATACGTGGTGGAACGAATCCAGCCTATCGTCTGTCGTGGGACCATCGGTGACTTGGCCGATTTTCCAAGGTGGAGCAATTGCGTCGAATGTACGTTTACAGGAGGCGCTGCGCGACCAGGCGTTCATAACGTACCAGAAAACGGTCCTGGCGGCGTTTCAGGATGTGGAGAATGCGTTGATTGCATTTGCCAAGGAACAACAGCACCGTAAGGCGCTTAATGACGCCGTGGTCGCCAACCGTAAAGCCGTGGACTTGTCAGTGCAGCTTTACACCGAGGGCCAGACCGATTTTCTCAACGTGCTCAATGCCCAGCGTTCGCTTTACGCCTCCGAAGACGCATTGGTCCAGAGCGAACGCAGCATTGCCACCGATCTTATCGCCCTATACAAAGCCTTGGGCAGCGGTTGGGAATCTGTACCGTCTACACCCTTAACTTCGACAAATACTGCTGCCGAGACAAAACGCCATAGCAAGGAATGAAGAGCACGTGGCAGAATCGTCTGTTGCTGACAACGCAAAGGAGATATCGCTTAAGCTGTGGAGCGACATGTCTTCTTCAAGAAGAACGGGGCAGAAAGAAATATAAAGATGGGGAGAGAATTAAAGAAGAATCACCTTTAAGAAAAACACTTTTTAGGAGAGCGAAGTAATGAAAAAGGTATCGGTCTTATTGCTCTGTTATGCGTTAATCTTTGTACCGTTTGCAACATCTGCCGCAATAGGCAGTAGAGGGCAGGATAATATCTCTCCATCTGTCAGTCCGGGGAACGGCGCCTTTTCGGCTATACACCCTGTCAACTTAACTAACATCAGACCTTTGAATTCCGTGCCCCATAAATCTTTAGGAAACGAAGTCATGCAATTCAAGGCGGGCAGCCATATCATGGGCTTTAAGCCTAACAGGGTGTATCTTGTCAACACGGCAGGTTTTTTGAGCGTGGAGTTCATGGGGACCAATGGAGTAATGCCGAAGGCATCGGCAGGCAAGGCGCAGGGACTGGAGCAACTCGGCAAGGTAGAGTATCAAGACCTATGGGAAGGGATTACCCTGAGCTATGAAGGGGTTGGAGGAGGGGGCATAGCGGAGAGCACATATAGAATAAAGCCGGGCGCAGACGCAGGGAATATAAGACTCAAATACAGTGCGGAGACAGAGCTTCAGAAGGATGGCTCGTTGAGGATAAAGCTTCCGACGGATCGGGGCTGGATGATGGAGAGCAAACCGTTGGCATGGCAGGAGATAGGTGTCCAAAGGATACCGGTAGAAGCCGCCTTCAGGATTGAGAACGGGCAGATTGGTTTTAGAGTGGCCGAATACGACAGAAATCGGGACCTTATCATAGACCCGACATATCAGTGGCATACCTTCTTCGGGTCGGTAGCGGGTAATGATTATGGCAATGGCATAGCGGTAGACGGCAGCGGCAACGTGTATGTGACGGGATACAGTAATGCCACATGGAATGGCCCCGGAGCGACTGCTCCTCTAAACGCTCATAGCGGCGGCGAAGACACTACATATTTGTGCTGAAACTCAACACAAGCGGGACATATCAGTGGCATACCTTCTACGGCTCGGGCGGTGATTCCGGCAATGGCATAGCGGTAGACGGTAGCGGGAACGTGTGTGTGACGGGCCAAAGTGCTGCCACATGGAACGGACCTAGCGGACAGATCCCTCTAAACGCTTACAGCGGACAGATATTTGTGCTGAAACTCGACACGAGCGGGGCATATCAGTGGCATACCTTCTACGGCTCGGGCGGTGATTCCGGCAATGGCATAGCGGTAGACGGTAGCGGGAACGTGTGTGTGACGGGCCAAAGTGCTGCCACATGGAACGGACCTAGGAGTCTGTCGGACTTGAATTGCTGTTTTTGACAGCGGTTGGAATCCGAGAGAGTCGATTGTAGTTATTTTTCATGATTTGATCGTCTGTCATCGGTTCTTTCCTGCCGGTGTTTTGTTGGATACATTATGCCATCGCCATTTTCAGGCGCCTACCTGGCTGTTCCTCAATGCATGCAGCCTTTTGATGTTCCATGCAATGCAGATCATATCCCACTCGCCATTGACTGCAGTAAAACCACGCAACAGGAATCGGTCAAATCCCATAGCTGCCTTGATTACCCCAAACGCCGGCTCCACAGTACTCTTGCGTATCGCATAAATTGCCTTACCGGCAACTGTCTTCAACCGATGTTTCATTCTTGTCACTGCATCAGCATCAACCGGCAATGGAGGCGGTTCGACGAATCGCTCCCATAAAGGCTGATTATGACTCTGCCGATCTACTGCTATATATGGCTCTATTCCTTTGCTCTCACATTCTTGCACATTTGCTTCGCTGTAATACCCGCTGTCGGCTATTATAGTTTTTACTTTGCCAAGTTGTTCGGGCAGATATGTAAGCGCTTCAAGCGCTGGTTTCATCTGCTGTTTGTCATTGGATTGTTGTGTTACATGCGTTGCGACAATAAGCATTGTTTCTGTATCCACGGCTGCTTGAGCATTATAAGCCTGCTTGAATCCTCCACCCGATGCCGGCATTATGCGAGATTCTTCATCGGTCAGATTGACCTGATCTTTGTCAGTTGGCCCGGCTGCAGGCGGCTTGGGTCCTTTGCCTCGGGGTTTCTTGCCGCTCTGCTTTTGTTTGGCTACACGCTCTGCCTGTTTCTTTTCACTGTCGGCTTGTTCCATTGCATGCCGCTCTGCCGCACGGCGCTCTATCTCAGCTTTTGCTTCAGCTATCATTTTCAGCCGCTTCTCTCGCCGCTCCAGCTCTTCCGGGATGTTCATGCCGTCAGGAATGTCAGCTTTGTCAGCAGCCTCAGCTTTCTTCATCAGTTCCGCCACTTCCACTTTCAACTTATTCTCTATTTTGCATGCATGCCCGTAGCTCAACGCCTTGTGCTTTGAGGCATTGGCTTTCATTTTGGTCCCATCCAAGCTGACCGTGCCTAACTTCAATACCCCGGTTTCTGCTGCTATCATTAGTATCTGCACAAACAGTTCTTTCAGCTTAGGCAAAAACCGACGTCGAAAGGTTGCTATTGTGTCATGGTCAGGGTGACTGTTGGCTGCCACATACCGGAATGCTACAGAGTCGTACGTGCTACGCTCTAATTGCCTGCTCGAAAAGACTCCCGTCGCATATCCGTAAAATAATAATGCCACCAGCATCTCAGGGCTGTATGCCTCACTGCCTCGTCCTGCATAATCATTTTTCAACCGGTCAAGATTAAGCTGATCCACTATCTCTACGACAAATCTCGCCAAGTGACCCTCGGGCAACCATTCCTGCACCGACGGCGGAAATAAATATATCGTCTCTCTGTCACATTGTTTGAACATTATGCTGATCTCCTGTTGTTCATTCTTATGCCGCTTGTCTATTATGCCATAAGGAACGCCCATGCAGGTCTGTCGGACTTAGATAATTACAGGCCGAAAAGATTTCTGCTGCCCAGTTTGCAATAAAGGTTCTTAAGAGACTGCCGTGTCCTTCAAGAAGTAAACTTTTCAGAAATGTTGAAAGTCCGACAGACTCCTAGTTCGGACGGGAGTGTTGTCATCCATGAATCCAATAAACTGACCATCAACAAAACCATGTGGGTCTTTAATCTTTTGGTGGCGAACATCTTTTTTGGGGAATCCGCTGATGATGTCTCGATTTCCTTCTTCCTTAGTTTTGTTACGATAGAGGTTAAACCTTGCTTGCTGCACAGATTCGTTAGTGCCGATATAAATCATGTCCGGAAGCAATTCTCTGATGTCAGGTTTTTGCGTAAATTGAACTATTTTGGCTTTGCGAATCAGGGATTGCAATGTATTAGAAATCATTTCGAGAGGAAGGTTCCAATTGATCTGGAGACTGTCCTTGGTAAGAAATGTTAAGTCCCGCACAACCACCTTGTTCTTGTTGCCCTTTTCATTGTGTTGGTAACTCCAGATAGTGAACGCAATCGGAAAACGGCCTTTGATCTTGAAGAACTCGTTCCCCAAGATGATAAAGCCCATCTCGTATTTGAAATAGGTGTCAAAAAGTCTTCTGAACTCGCCATACGTTGGCCGTGGAATTAGCCACGATGTCGGTGTGAAGATCAAAATCAAGGGCGTCTCTACTTTCTTTGTGTCTAACGGCGCGGGAAGATGGATGTTCTCAAAATTCAACTCCATTAATGACATATCACCCATTTGGACACGAGAGATATTTATGATTTGCCCAAGGAAAGCCAATTATCGTTCTTTACCGGCATCGTTGCCTGTCAAGTCAAGAATCGAAGGATGAATCTGATAAGCTGCCTCTACTGCATCGCGAACTTCTTCCTTTTCGTCAGTGTTTTTGTAGGGCGGATTGAGCAGAAACGCAATCGGCTTGTCGAACTTGAAATTTTGTTCCTTCAGTTCCGTCATCAGGCAGTTCACATAATTCTCAGCCGATTTGTCCAAGAAATTCAGGCCTTCGTTTGTGCTCGTCTTCGGAATGATGGTAAAGCCACCGTCGATCTGATCAGGATCAAGCTTCATTCGCCGCTCAATGGTTTTGAGCAGGTCAGGCTGCAACTCGGAAATAATCTTGTGTTTAAGGTGTCCTCTCCAACTTGTTACTAAATTGCCAGAGCCGCCAGCCGGATCAAGAACAATATACTTGTCGCTCAGCTTATTCTCAAAGAACTCATGGACGAACCAAAGGGCAAATTTGCTGAGATTGTTGTCCGTGAAAAAAATGCCATGTTGCTTGGCATATTCTGGCTTGAGGCGGGTGATAACTTCGTCGAATCGGCTGAAGTAGTAATCAACCGTCAGACCAGATCCCTCGTTAGTGAAGACAAATCGATTTTCTACGAACTTTTTGAACTCTTCATGGAAGCGGGGCTTGATTTTCAGTTCCTCGCTGTATCGTGTTCCTTTCTTTCCGAACACGCGAACTTTGTCGGAGTGTTCATCGAATGCAACTTTTGACGTAACATCCCAAAAACCGACAATGGCGTAGAAGCAGTGAACAGCATCCAACGGATCCACGAAGAATTTTTCCAGCTGTGCAATATGGTCTATGAAGTTGTGCGTGTTGATCTGAATGCGTTCCGCTTCCAAGTTCTTCAGCGCTTGAACGAACTCCGGGAGTGCCGTATCGAAATCCCTCTTAAATAATCCCTCAAGGTCTTGAGGAAGTAACCTGAAATATGTTGTATTGAGGATTTCTGTGGCTTGTGCCTTTGTAGTCCGTCTTGCATTTTGGACTCCGATGTCATTCGGAGCCGCCGATGCATCCGCTTCTGCCGATAGGCGCTTCGCATAATCTGGGATACTGTTCACCTTCCAGATCGCAACGAACTTCTGAGCGACAACGCAGACCGCAGAGAAGCTCAGCCCTTTTTTCGCATAATGGAGTGCTTGATAGAATCCTTTCCGCCAATCGTCGAGCCCGGATTTCAGTTCGACGAGCAATTTTCCTTCAACATAGATGTCGGCACCTTCAGCATTCGATTCTTTTTTGAACTTAATGCCGAACAATTTTTTGAACAGAGGGAATGTCAAATAGTCTTTGGCTTTCTCACCGCCAGGATTGAGCAGGTAATCCCTGAATTGGTCAAGCTCATTTTGGTATGATTCTTTCCTCATCTTCTTTTAACCCAACAATGATTATACATGCCCCATAATTTAAGGCTTTACGAGGAAACTATACCACAGTCGCAGCGTTTAGAAAAAGGGAAACTGTGTGAGATCAATAAGCTGACTCTAGTCTTACCCCCATTTCTTGGCAATAGGGACTAATTACAAGGTCGGTTGTTGGAAAGTTGTCTGCGGTGATTGCCAGACGAAAACCATAGTGCTCATCTCTTTGTGACTACTGTTGTCTTCAGGAAAGCATCGATAGGCATAACAGATCCTCTCGTGTGACAGTTATTTTCGGAAGCCAACGGTCTCGCTGAAAAGGCTGGTGTCTCAGTTATCAGATGAAGTTCAAATAAACATCCCCTGCGTATCGCAGGCTTAAGGGATAACCGAGTTATGATGTGAGCAAAATGTCGAGCGTCCATAAATCATGTGACTTGCGGACACTGAATTGTCACGCATGAAACCCGCCCTTATCAAGTAATCCAGGTCGGAAATTTGCGAGGGTTTTATGGACAGATGCTTGAGCGGAGAAGTGATCCAAGGCTCTGCATGCAAACATTGAAAGTGCTTCACATACTATCTTCTCAATGTTCCCTGTTATGAGCTAAAATAAACTCAGTTAAGGGACGGTACCGGCAAGCCGAGAGTGAAACACTGTCGATGCGAGCGAAATGTTCCTCGATTAAAGCACTGGAAAATGAAAAAGCAAGAGAATCCTCTACTGTCAATATTCGAAAGAGCGGCAACATTACCGGAGAATCCTCCAGGGTCAATATTCGATAGACTTATGGCAGTATTCCCCCCATTTGATGATCCACTCCTCTCTCTACAGGATCGATCGAGAGATTTTGAAACAGAAGCAGAATACTTCTGGATACATCTTTTGGAGAGAAATCAACTTTGGATGGGGGCCGGAGACACAGTAAGCTTCACACCGACAACACATCATTTCCATACTCCTTATAAACAATTCATTACGCAGGGAATGCTATTCCCTGCCTGTTTTTGCCATTACCCAAGCCGATACACTGAAAGTTTTGCAATAGTGCGAGGTCTGTTAAATTGGCCCAAAATAGGAGCCTGCTTCTCAGGCCTAAAGATTAAAGAGAAAGATCTTGAATTTATTGTTTTCATACTGAAACCCTGGCCATTTACCAATCAGTTCACAGAGGGATATCCTAAACTTGAATCATTTGTTCATTCAACATGCGCTGAAATAAACGGGGTAATAAAAAGGCTTTCACCTTTAGCAAAACAATTGAATGAGATTGAATTCCCATATACTGACATATTGCCTACTGTAGAGTTCGATCACATTAAATGTAAGTATTATTTGGCCGTGTGCCGCAAGATAGTACAATTGGGCAAGAAAATCCCAGACATGTACTTTAAGCATTTTGGGATAGAGAAAAGTAAATATAAATCACCGCAGAAACATACTTTTTGGAAATATGCTGTTGCCGGTGCAATACATAAGCTTAATGAATATTGCCATGACGCTGACTGCGACCCGAGGAGATGCACTGTCGATCATGTTAAAGCCTACCGAGTAGTAGCCCGCCTCCTTAAGATATTGTATCCATCCATCTGGCGAGGAAATATTGCTGTGATTTCAAACATTATCAAATCCAAACACAACGTATTACTAAAGACTCTTGAATCGAAGAGTGCATAGGACCAATTCAGTATTTTCCCTTCCTCACGCGTAATTATTAAACAGGAGTTTAAGGGGTAACTGCATTTGAACTCTCCAACCGCTGGAAATTACTAGCTTTTTCCGACGACTTACTGTAAGACCCTACATTATTGTATAACAAACCCATTATTTGTGCGTTTTAAATGCATTTTATGCTTGACATGTAAGACCCTACCATGGTAGTATTTGACATGGCACATTTCCATATCAAGACGAAAAAGGGAAGACCCTACCTCTATGTGCGCGAGATTGCCCGCGTTGGAGGGAAGCCTAAGGTAGTCTCCCAAATATACATCGGCTCTCCTGAACGGGTGGCTGGTCTCGTGGCAGGCTCTGCAGAGGCGGCAGTCAGGCTCAAAGTGGAAGAGTTCGGAGCATTGTGGCTGGCCCATCAAGTTAGCCAAGATGTTGACCTTGTGGGCATTGTAGACAAGGAGATCCAGAGGGGTACTCAGGAGGAAGGTCCGTCCGTAGGAGAGTATTTTTTGTACTGCATATGGAATCGGATGTGCGAGAGCACCAGCAAGAACAAGCTTGCCCAATGGTATGGGCGAACGGCTGTCCAGCAGATTCGTCCTGTTGATATTGATGAGTTCACCAGTCAACGCTACTGGGAAAAGTGGGACAGGGTATCGGAAGCTGCACTCAAGACAATTGCCCGGCGATTCTTTGAGAGCATCTGGGAGCTTGAATCCCCTAATGCCGACTGTCTGCTGTTCGATACCACGAACTACTACACCTTTATGGCGAGTGATACGCCCTCTGAGCTTGCTCGCCGGGGGAAGAACAAGGAAGGACGACATAATCTCCGGCAGATCGGATTAGGGCTTCTGGTATCGCGCGATAGCCGGCTGCCGTTGTACTATTGCGCCTATCCGGGCAATCTCCATGACAGTCGTCAGTTTGAGGCGGTCATGGATGAGATGTTCGGAGTCGTATGCGGACTGAACAAGACGAAACAAAAACTTACCGTCGTGATAGACAAAGGGATGAACTCCGAGGGCAATTTCGCTTGGATAGACGAGCACTCCCGCATACATTTTGTGACGACGTATTCAACCTACTTCGCCGAGGAACTGGCCATGACGTCTTTGGATGTCTTTGAGCCGGCGGACACGGAGAAGAATCGGCTACTGCTACAGAAGGGGAAGAAGGAGGACCGCATGCTCGTGTACCGAACAAAGGGCGAATACTGGGGCAAGCAACGGGCGGTAGTGGTAACGTATAATCCGATAACGGCAAGAAAGCAAACCTACACGCTTGACAGTAAACTGGATGCGATCCGACAGGAACTCCTTGCCATGAGGTCAAAGGTTCGTAATAAAGAACCTCATTGGCGCAAACAGGAAGCGATCCGAGAAAGATATCTGCGTCTCTGTGAGCGTTTTCACGTGCCGAGCGATTTCTACGCCCTGGAGTTCTCTCAGACGGCAGAAGGTTTGGGTATGAGTTTCCGGAGAGATGGGACGGCCATCGAGCGAAAGCGCATAATGCTCGGCAAGAACATCATTATCACCGACAACGTGGATTGGACCACAACGGCTATAGTAAAAGCCAGCCTCGACCGATGGCAAGTGGAGAGCCGCTTCCGGCTTAGCAAAGAAGACGATCTGGTTGCCATGCGGCCCATAAGACACTGGACCGACAGCAAGATACGCTGTCACCTGTTCAGTTGTGTTGTCGCTATGACATATTTGCGGCGGATTGAGTTGAAACTTAATGCCACAGGTATTCATCGCACAGCGGAAGACGTCATGGAGGACATGCGGAATCTACATTCTGTACTGCTTTTAAAGGAAGGCGGAAGAAAGGCTGGCCGCCAGATAGAGATACCGACGAAGACCCAAGCCGAAGTCCTATCGGCTTTTGGTTTCTCAGTAAATGCCAGTGGGGTCTTACACCCCAAAACCAGCTAAAGCCTTGTCATTGTTAGATCTGTGAGACTTTTTAGAGGTTACCCCTTAAACTCCTGTTAAAAAATACTTTTCATTTTCATATCCTCATTATTCATGTAAAAATTAGATACCATGAGAAAGAACAACGATCTTCGAGAAAGATTTTATACCACCCTCGATGCCTACCAGGCCGGCTTCTTAACTCTCAGAAGATTTCATTCAAAACTTATTGATCAAAACGGAAAGATTGTTTTTGTTTTCGATTTGTCCGACGAACTGTTACAGGCTCTTGCCGATTATAACACTGGAGCGGTCGTGGAGGCGTCGAGGTTCGCATTTGCGATAAAGACTCTAAAAAGCCAAATACATTCAATGAGAAGGTAAAAAAGGGAAAAAATATGGCAATTAGGGAAAGGAAGGATAAGTATCAGCGAAACCTTTTTACAGAATTTGAGGCGATAGTTGGCGGAAACAATACATCAATTATTTTAGATCCAATCTTTCACCTGATTCGTTTCTGCCCACGACGACCTTCTTAAATGAATGGATCTATTGCCACGATAAGGGATAAGGAAAATAGACGTGGGTTATACAAACACCAAATATAGAATTCCCGGAGGCGGGGTATTTATACCGTGGGATATCTTGAACAATACAACAAGCACTGCATATCGAGATTTAAAACCTTCAGCGGCTAAAGCCCTCCCTTTCTTTTTAGGTAAGGTCAAGTTCGGTAGGAAATCCTGCATTGAATATGGCTCTCCTCAGTATTATGAAATCGAATTCAAATTTCCTTTTTACGAGGCCCGGAAAAATGGCTTTGCAAATTCGACGTTTGAAACGATTATCGAAGAACTCATAAATAAAGGTTTTATTGATCCAGTTCATCGGGGAGGCATGAAAAGTCAGGGGTTGGGGTTCAGTAAATTTAGGCTATCGCCACGATGGAAGGAATACGGGAAACCAGCGTTTGTAAAAATCGACTGGGGACATTACAAGATAAGAAAACCTCGCGTCAGGACCATGGAGGAAGCCCGTGTCTTTTGTCAGCCTGAAGACATAGAAAAGCGTTTTTCAGTTCCAAAACGTGAAACAAACAATTCCAAAAATGGAAATATTAGCAGAGGATAGAACGGATTATTTCACAAAATGGAACTGTAAGGGGTACAACAACGTGAAAGTTATTTCACTTTCTGGAGGTATTACTATAGTAACCAGAGCATACGAATGCGAACGTCCCATCTCTCACGTAAGACTGCATTCTTCAATAGCATTGCCTTTGATTCAAACATTAGATTTTCAAACGAGGTCTCTGATAGGACGGTTAACCATGAATGATAAGCTGACCAAACCCTCATATATTAATAAAAATAGGATGTTTGCAAATGTTGGCACGCCAACCACTTTGATAAGGAGGAAAATGTGAAAAAGGGCGCTGATCCCGAAATAATTAGATTCCACAACGAAGGGAAGTCCTTCCGTGAGATAGGCCGCCTCATCGGTATCTCTCATGTTGCCGTGAGAAAGCGATATTTGAGGGCCGCGAAGGTTACCGGTGATATGAGCCAAACAAGCAATGCAGAAGGCACTGGTAACCTGAGAAAACCTGAAGTCCCACTAAACCCCGCAATAACCGAGGCTAATAAACGAGAAGGTTCGGAAGTCATTAAAGCACTGCTTGATGGTAAGCAGCCCGGTAACCTAAGAGAGGACGAGGTTTCGCCATCAGTGAGCGAGGAAGAAAACTTAACAAAACTTAACATCGCGACGGAGAACACAAAAGCACCGGTAGAACCGAAATATTACCGACATGTCCCCACAGGGCAAATCTTTTACCGCAACGATAAGATCAAGGAGGAGATAAAGGCAGAACTCGAACCCTATTACCCTCCAAAGTATCTCAGAAAATGGAACGAGCCTAATCGCGGTGGAATTTTTATCTGGACACTTGCATTGTCTCGGAGACCAGATTTCGAGCCTTACGATGGTGAATTGCCGGCAGCGTTGAAACGTGAGGGGAAGTGACTGAATGAATGCATGCTTTAAGATCAAGGTTGTGGATATATGATAAGAAAGATTCTACCGCCAGAAAATAAGACCGTTTTCAACGCTTCCGAGGCGTGCGGATATATGGGCGTTTGCTGGAATAGCCTGAAAAAGTTAATTAATGAAGGCGAAATTAGAGCCATAAGGATTGGGAAAAGATATTTAATCCCTAAAGAGTCGTTAGACAATTTTATTAATCAAGATGCAATGATAACACGAGCTTTCGTGAAAGGGATGAAATAACCTTGACTCTTTCTAATAGGGACAACTACAATCTGAATATGCGCCTTTTTCGACGAGCAAACGGTGTTTATTATGCAGAGTTAAAGAGGGGTGTCTGGCGATCACTTAAAACAAAAGATGAGCGGGAAGCAAAAACCAGATTTAAGAGTATCGCCAGAGAGGCATTGAAAGGCAAACTCCTTCTTCTTGATAAACAATCTACGATAACTATTCAAGAATTTTTTGATGAATACCTAAAATGGGCTGAGAATAACAGATCCAGGACCACGCATGAAAGAGCTACATATACGATTAAGAAATTCGTCGTGGCATTAGGCGGCAGTAGAGATCTCGTATCGCTTAAATCAAAAGACATGGATACATTTCTTGATTACTGCCGGATGAAAGGGAATAAACCGCCCACCCTCGATATCGAAAGAAGAACAATAAAGGGGATACTGACTCAGGCGGTCAAATGGGAATATTTAAAGGCGAATCCTTTCAAGGGGTATGCTCAGATCAAATTCCATAAGAGATTGCCCTTATGGCTTGAACTGGATCAGATCAAGAGAGTATTTGATGTTATCGGTAGTAATCGAGGCTATCGACTTATGTTTGCCTTATTCATTTATACGGGAGGCCGAAGAGAAGAAATAAAGAAGTTGCAATGGTCTGATATAAAAAATGAGGGGATACATTTTAGAGAAACGAAAAACTACCAGGCAAGAACAATCCCTATTTGTGATAGCCTTAAGAATATTTTGGCTGAATATGACAGAGGAGTCGGTTTTCTGTTTGACATTTCTTTAGATCAAATCACTCACAGAATGAAATATTATCTCAGAAAAGCGGAAGTAGGTTATATAAGAACTCATGATCTTAGGCATACGTTTGCATCGCATCTCAGGAAGGCGGGAGTTAGCATTGACAGGATAAAGGAATTATTAGGTCACAAATCGTTATCTACCACCATGATTTATGCTCACCTTGACCAAACAGACCTAAAAGAAGCAATGCGGAAATTACCTTATTAGAATGTTGAGAATGCAAGCAAAATGCAAGCAGGGGCTTTGTAGAATGGCTATAAATAAAGAAAGATCACACTATCCTAAGTCCAGCGCGTCTGCCAGTTCCGCCACTCTCGCATGCATGATTTTAAAGGATTCTTTGACATTCGGTCAAACGTCTTCCCCGTCAAATCTGACTAAGTTGTGACTGTGGCAAGAATCGAGTGAGAGTGGAAATGCTTCCCTCGTAGCGATCCGGTGATCAGACGGAAGCTATCCCCCGAATTCTAAAGTATCAACATCCTTCTGATTTCAATCTTGTGGACTGTTGCTTCAGTCGTTCTGAGAGCCATACCTTTATGAGCGACTGATAAGGCACATCCCGTTTATTCGCCTCAATGCGTATTGCCTCAAGGAGCGAAAGCGGCAGCCGTAAAGAAATGGATTGAGTTGAAGGCTTCAGATTCGGAAAACGGGCGAGTACCGTCTTAGTGGAATCAAAATACTCGGACGTGTCGTGTGTCTCCCAAAAGCGGCGTTCTTCAACCTCTGACTTAAACTTCGGGGTTGCTTTTAATTTCTTGCTCATATAACTTCCTTTCTTTAGAATTCATATTACGGACGGAGATGACTCGTACCAGCGCACCGGCTTGTCTCAATGTGAAAATGACCATCACGCGCCGGCCGTCTGCCGTTTCCCCGAGAGCCAGATATCTCCGTTCGGATTCGCCGTGCTTCTCATCCGGTGTAATGAAGAGCGGCTCATTAAAGAAGACCTGTTCGGCCTCCGCCTGCGTGACACCATGCTTCTCATTCTTTCGAGCATTGCCAGTATCCCAATCAAATCCCTCTAATTTATCGAGGTCTATCACGATTGTATATTATCATAATATACTTAATAAAGCAAAACAAACCTGACTGAATAATTTCTGAGGCCGGGTAAAGGAGATTTGAAAATATTTCCAAGTTTCATGGGAATATTTCCTTTTACAGGACAGATTGCCCGTAATGAGTACTATTATTTTCTTAAAAATCAAAATAAATCTATACCTTACATTTTGGCATCTTTATTGCATTTATTTTTTTAAAAATTTATAACTTCCAGCATTTGATGATGTAAAGTTTAAATTTCGAATACTTGATAAAGCTATGTGGAAAATTCTTATAAATGAAACCCAATTAAGAGAATGGGTTGAAGCGGCCGGAAGGATCAAGGAAGATTTCGGCATAGATAGGGCTTTGGGATACCTCATAGGAGAAAAATTCTATAGTATTGTTTCCCCTCTCCGTTCCTGCAAAGAATTAATCAGGACTATTGATGAAGAAATGAAGAATCCGGATTATAATCCGGTAGGCGTGACATTATACAGAAGCCGTAAACTTGTGACCAACCTGCACGAGATTTATAAAAAAGAAATTGCGATCATCACAGAGACCGAGAAACTGTTATTCAAATTTACAGCGTTGATCAGGGAAGCCTTTGAGCCATATGAGATACGCAACTATTTTAAATCCAATCCCCGATTCGGCATGAAGGCGCATATCGCCTCCGATGAGGAATATGAGTTTCTTGCCGGCAGAGGAATTGTTGAACATTCGTTAGACACCGAAATTGATGACGCGCTGATATACGGAGGAATAATGAAGTATTTTTATAATTCCTGATAACCGGGAACCATTGGCATCCCTGCCTTCACGCTGCTCTGAAGTTATCTAACTCTGCTTAGAATAGATTCAAACGGTGGGATTACTGCGAGACTTTGTTTCCCTTCTTACCCTCTGCGGCTTCCGCAGTATTGTCAGTTGCGCCGCCTCCGGGTAATTCTGTAATCGTGTCAACGGCCTTTGCGAAGTCCGTCTTGACCTGTTCCTTAATGTCCTGCAACGACTTCCTTAATTCAATTCCGCCATCTATAATGCGTCTTTAATTCCGAACGCATCTTTAATCTCGCTGAACTCTTCGTGGACCTGTCCTTTTATATTATCCATTGATTTTTTTCAGCTCACCAAGACCTTTGCCGAGCGTCTTGGCTATTTGAGGAAGCTTGTCCGGACCAACAACAATTAGTGCGACAGCAAATATTACTATTAATTCTCCTATACCGAAATCAAACATCCGCTAACCATTCCCCCTGGTTCTTTACTGCTGCAGAAAAAGATTTATTATGAAGCAGATTCTAACGGTCTTCTTTTTTATTCCCATCCTTTTGGGATGGCTCTATTTCATCAAGCTCGGACATGCCTTTTTTGAAATTCCTGATTGCCTGTCCCACGCCGCTGCCTAACTGAGGCAGTTTAGTCGCACCGAACAATACAACAACGATTATCCCGATAAGGAGTATATCCTGAGTTCCAAACATTTTATGTTACCTCCGTTTTTAGTATTATATACTATTTAAAGATACGCATCTGAAAAAGCATTTACTCATGTTCCGCGTCTTTGGCCGGCATAGACAAGGGTTCATAAATTACTCGACCAATACCCTCAATGCGCCTCGTCTGTGCGGATGTTTCAGTTTTCTAAGAGCCTTTGCCTCTATCTGCCTGACCCTTTCACGCGTTATCGAAAAATGTCCGCCTATCTCTTCAAGGGTGTAGTCTTTCTCAAACCCTATGCCGAACCTCATCCTTATAATCTCGGCTTCCCTCTGTGACAGAGTATTGAGCACCTTCAGTACATGCTCCGTCACATTATTCCTTTCCGTATTGGAATACGGAGTCGGACTGTCCGCATCACTAACAAAATCCTCGAGTTTTGATTCATCATCTCCTACCGGAGTTTCAAGAGCTATGGGGTCTTGTATCGCTGTGAATACTTCTTCGATTTTTTCTGCTGATACTTCCAATCTTTTGGCGATCTCTTCCTTACTCGGTTCCCGCCCAAGCAGTTGTCTTAGTTCCCTGGATGCTTTAGTGGCTTTATTATAAAATTCCACTGCATGCACCGGGACTCTGATGGTCTTTGTTTGATCGATCAGCGCCCTTGTTATCGCCTGTCTTATCCACCACGTCGCATATGTACTGAACTTAAACCCCATTTCATACTTAAACTTGTCTACGGCCCTCATGAGACCGATATTCCCTTCCTGGATGAGATCAAGCAGGGCCAATCCCCTTCCCACGTAACTTTTGGAAATATTAATCACCAGTCTCAGGTTGTGGGTTATTAATTCATTTTTTGCTTCACTTATAAGAGTCCTTGCCTTGGTTATCCTGTCCCATTTGGCCTTCAATTCATCTATCTTGATTCCAACCTCTGATTCGATCCGTTTGTACTTGTCCTGGACTTCTTTGGCAACGGCATTGAGTTGTTGATAATTGCTGTCCTGTCTCTTTTTCCCTTTTATTATCTTTTTTAAATTCTTTAAAGTACTGTATCTTGCAATCTTTCTGTCCGTTATCTCTATTTCAAACATGAGATTGTCGAGTAACTTCAGGCTCATTTTAACGACTTTCTCTGCTTTTTCTTCCTTAGTATCATTCAAGTCCTCTTCGCCTTTTTCATCCAGATCCGCTTCCAGTTTCTCATATAAAGGCAGTGCTGTAACTATCTCTTTGATGATCTTCTTCCCTTCAACCAGCTTTTTGGCAAGCTCTCTTTCTTCGTCCCTCTTAAGCACTGAAATATTTCCCATCGAATGGAAATATGTCTGGACAATGTCCTCCATTTTTTCAGGCTTATCTTCTTTTTCTAAAGGCGCTTCTTCCTCACCTGTAATAAAATCGATATCCTGATCATCTATGACGTCAACTCCAGCATCATGGAGAAGGTCCATAAGTTCTTTCAGCTCATCTATGGACAAATACTCTGCGGCAATATCATTTATTTCCGCATAGGTGAGCCTTCCATGACTCTTGCCCATATCAATAATCTCTTCAAAAATATCCTCTTTTTCCATGAGACTCCTTAAAATAAATTTGTTAATTTTTCTTGGTCAATTTACGTCTATTCTTTTTTTCACTTATTTATTTTTAATATAAGTTAATAATATGAAGAAATAATGAAGAAAATATGAAAGAATGTGAAGAATCGGCTAACCGTTGCTTTTTGAAACGATTTCCGAAAATTATAGAAAATAATTATTTATCCACTGCATCATCAAATCGGGCGCCGTCAAGTTTTGTACGTACCATATCCGCGGCTTTGAGTCGAGCGCCTCTTAAGTCAGCGCCTTCGAGGTCTGCTGCCATAAAGCTCACTTCGAGGATTTCGGTATCTCTGAGGTCCGCTGATGAGACATTTGCGCCGTTTAGGTCCGTTCCGTGCAACCTTGCCCCACGGAGATCGGCCCCGGAAAGATCAGCGCCTATCATGCTTGAACCAAAGGCATAAACATTCCGGAGTACAGACTTTACCGCATTTATTAAAACAGCTTCCGTCATTTGGAGATTAGCATCTGAAAGATCGGCTTTCTCAAAATGGGCGGAAGACATTTTTGAATTGGTAAAGTTCGCTTTCCTAAGATTCGCCTCGAAAAAGTCAGCGCCTATAAATGAAGCAAAGGTTAAGTCGGAGTTCTCAAGGTTAGCGTGTCTAAAGCTCGCACCGATGAAATTGGAACTGCTCATGTTGCAATTAGATAAATCCGCATTGTCGAAATTCGACATGCAAACATTAGAACTGCTTAAGTTTGCACCCTGTAAATTGGAACCCGTAAACCGTACGGAGATCAGATCAAGGTTACTCAGATCAAGCCCGGAAAGATCATGGTCCGAAACATCACCAATTTCATAGGCTATTTTTTTTACTTGTGCCCTTGAAAGCCTTTCCAATTTCCCGGCCCCCTTAAAATAAGATAATTTCTTTTATCCACTATTGTTCGGCCACCTCGCCTGCGATACTCCTTAGCATATCTTTCTTGCCGATAATTCCGGTAAGTTTCCCTTCCTTTGTGACCGGCAGGAGATGGATCTTCTTCTCTGCCATTATCGTAGCAATATAGTCAACGGTTGCTTCTTCATCTACGGTAATCACTTCTTTCGAACAAATTTCGTCCACATCCGATGCAGCCATCCTTTTGATATCACTCTCCAGTTTGCTCGTGCCCAAAGGGATATAAGCGTCAAAAAGCCTTAATATGGTAGGGATATGGAGCCTGCTGTTTTTGCTTATCAGATCATTTTCAGTAACTATACCTATTAAATTTCCATTATGGTCAACCACAGGCGCGCCGCTGATTTGATGTTTCATAAGTATCCGGGCAAGCTCCTCTAAAGTGGTGGCCGGTTTAACCGTTATTACCTTTGTTGTCATTATGTTCTTTGCCTTCAGCATGCCATCTCCTTTAATAATTTTATTTGCTGTTTTTTAAGAATTCTATCTTATCCGCTCTTCTTTTGTTTCATGGAATCGTCAACCGAATCAGCCCGGTAATACTCACCATGCCCTGGGAAAATGATTGCATACTTCCCATCTCCCTTCAAGTTACTATCCAGAGCCATTATAACATCTCTGAGGGCATCCGATTCTTTCCTGAAAAGCCGGCTGTCGCTGTTGGGATTCGTCAGGAGGTACCTGTATACACTAAGGATGTCACGGTCTTCAGGAGACAACCTATGAATATTGATCAGGAAGTCGGACGTAAAGACAAGTCCGTGTTCCCTGCTCAGGAAAAATACATGTCCGGGGATATGGCCGCCGTGACTTTCGAGGACCTGGAATTTAATATTGCCTATTTTAAAGACATCAATGATTTTAAATTCCCTTTCTTTACCGATGCTTACCTGGGAAAAATAACGGGCTTTTTCAGGAAACCTACAGTCGGTAAATTTGTTAATAAGTCTCGTGTAATATTTATTAAGGTTGGACAATCTGCCGGACGCTCCGTATGCCCTGTTATTATGTTCTATAACACCTCTGCCGTCGGGGTGCATAAATACATCGGCGCCGAATTCTTCCGCAAAATACCCTGTTGTACCCGCATGGTCGGCATCCGGATGTGTAAGGAATATCCTCCTGACCTTCGAAGGGTCCAGTGATTTCTTTCTCATCAGCTTTTTAATGTCCTCATAATATACCCCGTACCCGGAATCAATCATGGTCATCTCATCATCATGCAGGAACAGGTAGATATTTTCGGTTGTCGGAAGGCGAAAGCTGTAAAGCACGACCCTTTCATCTATCCGAATCAAAGGCATCTCGATTACTGAAAACCTGTCACCGGCCTTACTCCTCGATTTAGACGCCAGGGCCAGTATCTTTTCAAATACATCCCCTGCATCGAGGGAGTTTCCCGCCTCCTCGTAAAACTTGATAAGGTCGGCATACAACTCCTGAGAAGAGTCGACTATCGACTTTAATTCATTGAAGTCTCTGTCTGCCAGAAGTCTGCGCAGTCTCAGGAAAAACTTTTCGACCAGCTTCAGTCCGATAATGTGTTCTACTTCTTTTTCATCAGCCCCCTTATATAAAACCCGATAGTAATAACCGGCTTTATTGACCGCATCCAATACCCTGTCGATTTCTTCAAGGTCCTTTGTAGCCAGCGCGATAACCGCGGACTCCGGATCGATATCTTCGTCGTAGAGCATATAGATGACATTCGCGTCATGTGCTTTGAGAAGGTCCGCAAACGCGGCAAGGGTACCCGGTTTATTCACAAGACGCACTTTTATCTGAAGAATGTTCTTAAGGCTCGTAATCTGAACATCGTCTTTCTCCACGCAGGTTTCTTCAAAGATATACCAGTTCATTGCCAAAGAACTTAAAAGTGCTTCAAGATCGTTCTGCGCCGGCATCAGGACTTCAACTACAACACGGTTGCTGTGAACAGACCTGTCATAATGGAAAAAACTGATATTGCCTCCGGAGCCGGCTATTAATAAGGCAAGGTCGGCGAGAGAACCGGGCCGGTCCTGGAGAAACACGCAGAATTTTACAACAATCTCCTTTGTTTCTTCAGCCGGAACGGAAACGCGCTTATATATTTTTACGGGCAACATGGAAAGATAATGCAAAAGCCTGTCCTTCATTGGATCAAATATTACAGATTCAGTTTCGTTAACGAAACTGGGTTTACATTTATATTAAGCACCTTGACCCCGAAATGGAGATGGGGCCCGGTCGCCCTGCCTGTTGACCCGACCAAACCTATCACATCCCCTTTTAAGACGACATCTTCCGTGCGGATATTCATTTTAGACAAGTGCATATAAATAGAATATATTCCCTGTCCATGGTCGATGATGATTGTATTTCCTCCGAAAAAAAGATTTTCGGCCAAAACAACCTTGCCCCTGTTTGACGCCTTTATTTCCTCACCGTCGGCGCCCTTTATGTCCACCCCTTTGTGCACGCTTGTCCATTTACCGTTCATTATCCTCTCCGTACCGAACGGGGTCAATAAACAGTTTTCAAGCGGGAGCATAAAACCGCCGTCCCAGAGCTTTTCGGATACTGTCGAAAAAATTGCGCTCAATTTTTCATCTTCTTTTTTAGACCTCATAAGATCTTCGGGTTTTAAAACCACTTTATCCTCGGGCAGAGTGATTTTTATCTGCCGGAAATGCGCTTTCTTAACACGTAATTTCAGATTCTTCTTCTTTTCACCGATTATCACTTCTACCGCGTATACCGCAGGTTTTGTTTTTATATCAACCGCTCCGACGGCAACATAACAGTCCGCCCCGCAACTGTTGAAACTGAACTTTGTGTTTTCTAAGGAAGCGGACGGCACACTTGCAGTTTTTGACCCGGTTACCTTAATGAGGAATACGTCTCCGGGCATGACCTTTGTTGGAAAAACCTCCACCCGCAATGTTCTCGCATATGCATGGTGTGAAAGAATAAAAATTGTGGTTACTATTAGAGATACAACAATCAAAAAAGTTCGGGTATTCTTTTGCAAAGGGTCCGAGTATATCTTTTTTATGAGTTTCATTTCCCAATCACATGAATCTTTGCGCTTGATGAAGATTACGTTAAAAGAAACTCTAACAGCGCCTTCTGGGTATGGAGTCTGTTTTCCGCCTGATCGAAAACAAAGCTGCGGGGACCGTCGAAAACTTCATCGGTTATCTCTTCGCCCCTGTGAGCAGGCATACAGTGAAGCACGATCACATCTTTATCCGCATACGAAAGGAGTCCACTGTTTATCTGGTAATTGTTAAATTTCCGCTTTTTCAACGAAGCTTCCTTCTCCTGTCCCATGCTGACCCATACATCCGTATAGACAACATCCGCGTCCGAGACTGCTTCTTTGGGGTCGTTAACAACGCGGACACTGCCTTTTGCAGATTCCATCGACTTCATCAAAACATCGCGGTCCGGCTCATAGCCTTTAGGGCAGGCTATGACAAAATTCATGCCCATTAAAGAGGCCGCCTCGATTAAAGAATTTGCCACATTATTCCCGTCTCCCACATAAGCAAAGCGGATACCTTTCAGCCGTCCTTTCTTTTCAACGACCGTCATTAAGTCTCCAAGTGCCTGGCATGGGTGATGCAAGTCACTGAGACCGTTGATCACCGGAACAGAAGCATAAGATGCAAATTCCGTAAGGGCAGCATGGCTGTAAGTCCTTATAACAATTGCGTCAAGATACCGTGAAAGCACTTTGGCCGTATCATGGAGAGTTTCTCCCCTGCCGATCTGAATCTCCTTCGGGTTCATATAAATGGCCTGTGCGCCGAGCTGATAAATACCCGCTTCCAGTGATACCCGCGTTCTTGTGGAAGACTTTTCAAACAGGAGGCCGATGCTTTGTCCTATCAGAGGGCATTTACCCCGGTCTTTCCCGGATTTCAGTTCAATCGCCTTTTTGAGGAGACGCTTTATCTCTTTAGATGTCAAATCCCGCAATGTCAAAAAATCTCTTTTCATGTGCGCGCGAACCTTCTCTCAACCATCAAGTTTTATGATAATCCTGAAAAGACTTCCTTCAGAACATTCATGAGCTGGTCGATATCTTTACGTTGTATAATCAGAGGCGGGATAAAGCGTAAAATATTTCCTGCCGTACAGTTTATCAGCATCCCCTGTTCGAGACATGCCTTCACTATAGAATCACCTTCTTTTGTCAATTCCATTCCAATGAGCAATCCTTTCCCCCTTACTTCCTTAATAAGTTTCGGGAACGCTTCCTTAAGCTCTTCGAGTCTTTCCATAAAATACGCGCTCATCCTGTTACACTGGTCCAGGATAAAGCCATCTTCAAGGAGCGTTTCGATCGTCGCCACCGCGGCTGCGCAGACGAGCGGGTTCCCGCCGAAAGTCGATGCATGGTTGCCCGGCTGAAAAGCAGAAGCAACCCTGTCCGTTGCAAGCATGGCTCCAATTGGGACACCGCCGCCGAGCCCCTTCGCGATAGTCATTATGTCCGGAGTGACACCGAAGTGCTCATACGCAAAAAGTTTTCCAGTCCTGCCCATACCGGTTTGGACCTCATCAAATATGAGCAATAAATTTTTTTCGTCACATAGTCCTCTTACCTTTTTCAGATAGTCCATGTCAGGCAGTCTGACACCGCCTTCACCCTGTATCGGCTCCAATAAAACGGCACATGTATTTTCTGTTATGATCTTGCCGAGTGCATCGATATCATTGAAGGGAACATATTTAAAACCCGGCACCAGAGGTTCGAATCCCTTCTGGAATTTCTCCTGTCCGGTCGCCGTGAGCGCTGCGAGCGTCCTTCCATGAAATGAATTTTTTGCAGTCACTATCTCAAAATGTTCAGGACCGTTCTTTTCTTTTGAATATTTCCTCGCGAGTTTTATCGCCGCTTCAACCGCCTCAGCCCCTGAATTGCAGAAAAATACCTTATCCGCGAAGGAGTTCTCGATAAGCAGTTTCGCGAGCTTTATCTGCGGCTCTATGTAGTAATAATTCGAGACATGCAGCAGCCTCTGCGACTGTTTCTGGATTGCAACAACAACACGCGGATGACAGTGTCCGAGGATATTTACCGCAACCCCGCCTACAAAATCGAGATACTCCCTGCCGTCGGAGCTCCATACCTTCATACCCCTTCCTTTTCTGAGGACAACAGGGTATCTGCCGTACGTATTCATAATATAGCGGCTTGATTCTTCGAAGCATTTTTTGATGTCCATGTGTGTGATGATAACGGAAAATACATTGAAAAATCAAACAGATTGTGCCCATTCCGAGAAACGCTGCGTCGGCAATGGAATGTCTCCCCTCTGCTGAATGCTCGCATATACTTGCATTATCTGGTTTACTTTATATATATAAATATATTAAAATTTAAGACTTTTAAGGAGGTGATGTTTTGGTTAAGATAAGACTTACAAGATTAGGCGCACACAAAAGACCTTTCTACAGGGTTATAGTAGCCGATTCCAGAGCAAGAAGGGATGGCCCATTTATTGAGATTCTCGGGACGTACGATCCCTTGAAAGAACCTTCAGAGATAAAGATTGACCTGGAAAAGGCCAAACTTTGGATGCAGCAGGGAGCACAACCTACCGATAGCGTTAAAAAGCTTATGCATAGGGCCGGCTTATAGGCGGCCCATAACTCGTATGGAGGTGGAATATGAAAGACTTAGTAGAAAAGATGGCGAAGGCCCTGGTAGACAGGCCTGAAGAGGTTAATGTTACGGAAGTTGACGGAGAAAAAACCACAGTCTTTGAACTCAGAGTTGCACAGACTGATCTCGGAAAGGTCATCGGAAAACAAGGGAAAACAGCGCGCGCAATGAGGACGATACTCAGCGCCTCCGGGACAAAAATAGGCAAGCGCTGCGTGCTTGAAATACTCGAATAAATATGCTCCTTATCGGGATGTATCAGTTGTTTCTCGCATCCCGGGTAAAGTAGAATTTAATAAAAAAGGGGTAGGAACGAAAGTAACATTTCATCTTACCCCTTAATCTTTTCAGTTCAACAGATTATCTACAGTAAGACCCGAAAATGAAATTCGAAATAATCACGATCTTCCCCGAAATATTCCATGCTTATTTAGGCGAAGGGATACTCAGAAGGGCACTGCAGAAAGGATCGGTCGAGATAAATGTCCATAATCTGCGGGATCATACAAAAGACAAACACAGGACTGTTGATGATTACCCGTATGGCGGCGGTTCAGGAATGGTCATGAAGCCTGAACCTTTTTTTGAAGCTGTCGAGACACTGCAGCCTGATAACACACGAAGGAGAGTGATCATGCTCAGCCCTGCGGGCAAGAGATTTGACCAGGACATGGCAATGGAACTTTCTCAGGACAAAAGACAGCTTATTCTTCTATGCGGACGATACGAAGCTATCGATGACAGGGTAAGAACAGCATTGGCCGATGACGAGGTATCTGCCGGAGATTACATATTGACTGGCGGAGAACTGCCCGCTTTGGTTATAATAGACGCCGTTACGAGATTAATCCCCGGCGTGCTCGGCGACGAGCATTCTGCCGAGGAAGAGTCATTTTCATGGGGAATACTCGACTATCCCCATTATACGAGGCCCCCGGTATTCAGGGGTCTGGCAGTACCTGATATTTTGCTCTCCGGAAACCACGGAGATATTTTAAGATGGAGGCGCAAAGAAGCGCTGCGGCGTACTTTGCTGGGGAGACCCGATCTCCTTGAAAAACACGGGCAGAGCGATAAAGACTGTATATTAATGAACGAAATAAAGGAGGAAATACAATGAGTTTGATGGGAGCCGTTGAGGAAAGCTTTAAGAAAGACATTACAGCCTTCAATGTCGGAGATACCGTAAGAGTTTCAGTAAAGGTTGTTGAAGGGGACAAAGAAAGGATCCAGCCATATGACGGTGTTGTGATTGCAAGGAGTGGAGGCAGTTCAAAAGAAATGTTCACCGTACGGAAAATGTCATTCGGTATCGGCGTAGAAAGGATATTCCCTCTCTATTCCCCTTCTATTGACAAGATAGAAGTTTTAAAGCAGGGTAGCGTGAGAAGGGCAAAGCTGTATTATCTGAGAGGCAAGAAGGGTAAAGCGGCAAAAGTCAAGGAAAAAGAAAGGTTCTTTGAACCAAAAGCCGTCGAAAGCCGGCCAGCGGAATAACACGGTTTTAATATAAAACAGATATCTGCTTTATTATTTTAACTTTTTTTATTCACTGGTATCAGAATGGACATTTACCAGTATGATGAATCTCATAGAGAAAAGGGATTCCTGCGGATAGCCGGTATCGATGAGGCAGGCAGGGGTCCTTTGGCAGGTCCTGTTGTTGCCGCCGCAGTCGTTCTGAAGGAAGGTGCAAGGATTAAAGGGCTCAGGGATTCTAAAAAGGTCCCGGAGAAGGAAAGAGAAAAGCTTTTCCCCGAGATCCAAAGTTTTGCATTGGATATAGGCGTCGGCATTGTAGGACCTGAAGATATAGACAGGTTGAATATTCTGAGGGCGACCAGACTTGCGATGCAGCATGCTGTTGAAAACCTTTCCGCGCAACCGGACATGCTTATCATTGACGCCCTTTCCCTGCCCGCTATCCCTATAAAACAGCTTTCCCCGATAAAGGCGGAGAGCCTAAGCGCCTCGGTTGCTGCTGCATCAATAATTGCTAAAGTTACAAGGGACAGAATAATGCTCGATTACCACCGCAGATACCCGAGTTACGATTTCGAAAAACATAAAGGCTACTCCACGAAAGAACATCTTGAAATGTTACAACTCTACGGCCCGTGTCCCATTCACAGAAAAAGTTTTTTCAGGGTCATGACACTCGAATTGCCGTTTTGACTTTTGGCCGCTAATAGTTTAATTTAATCCATGGACAAAGAACGGATAGATGAAGCGTTGGAATTGCTGTGGCTTCTCAACGAAGAAGATCATAACGGGCTCAACCGCTTCAGGCTAAGCTCGGAAGATGATGAGGTTGACGCACTCATTAACGTCTTAAAGGCAGAAGGATTGGTGGTCGTTTCCGGCGAGAGCATCAACTTTACCGAAAAAGGACGCGAAAAAGCTAAAGCCCTAATCCGGAGACTGCGCCTTGCAGAGCGGCTTTTCACGGACGTCTTCGAGATGCGCGGCGATACCGTTATAGCCGACGCGTGCAAGATGGAACATATATTAAGCGAAGAGCTTACCGACAGCGTGTGCACTTTCCTCGGCCACCCCCAGACGTGTCCTCACGGTTCTCCGATCCCGAGGGGAGAATGCTGCAAGAAATATAAGGTTGAGGTCGAACCCGTTGTCACAAGGTTGTCCGAATTCGAGGTCGGCTCAAAGGGCAGGATTACCTTCATCGTGCCGGCAAAACCTTCGAGGCTCAGCAAATTGAACTCTCTCGGGATAACCGCGGGGAGCATCATAAGACTCCTGCAAAGAAATCCTTCCTATGTCATCCAGATAGACGAGACAACAGTAGCAATTGATCCTGAGATCGCAAAAGAAATATACATTAAAAAGGCTGTATAGACAGCCTCCAATTAATGTTTGTGGAAAAGATAATGGGAATGTATATGCTTGTGGGCGGTCTGCCCATGATAATGGACGTGCTCATGTATAAGGTTAACTTTCAGCAGCAAATCTTCATCTTTGAGAATTTCTTCCGCGCTTCCTGTTTTTTCTATGCGGTGTTCTTCGGAAAGCACCGCTACACTTGACTGAAGCTCGTCGACTAAAGAAAGATCGTGCGTTGCGATAACAATGGTCTTCCCGGCTTCATTTAATGCCAGAATCAGTTCCAGCAGAAAAACTTGCGTCTTAGGATCGAGGCCGCTCGTAGGCTCATCGAGCAACAGCATCTCCGGGTTCATCGTCAGGACAGAACCTATTGCCACCCTCTTCTTTTCACCGCCTGAGAGCATATAAGAGGGCCGGTCTTTGAGGTTCTCTATCTTGAGCATTTTCATGATTTCATTCGCCCTTTCAAACGCTTCATTCTTTTCCAACCCCAATTGCAGTGGACCGAAAAGCAGTTCGTCCAGAACAGTCGGACAGAATAACTGGATATCAGAGTCCTGGAAAATAAAGCCGACCTTCGACCGGAAAAACCTTAAAAAATCTTTCTCTCTGAGGGATTTTTCTGACAATTCACGGCCGTGGAAAAAGATACTGCCCTTCGAAGGGAACAGCAATCCGCTCAATATCTGAAGCAGCGTTGATTTCCCGCTGCCGTTTGAACCTATGACTGCAAACTTTTCTCCCTGACCGATCTTCAGACTTATGTCAATTAGGGCCGGGAACTTATTGTAATAATTGTAGTTAACTCCTTCAACGCTGATGATTTCCATAATCGTCCCCTAAATCCATAAGATTATTGATCCTAAACCGAAGAGAAAAAAACCGACTATCCAATCCCTTCCCGTGATTTTCCGGTAACGGTAAAGTTTAATCTCGCCGGAAAAGCCCCTGCCCGTCATCGCTTTAAAGACATCGTCACATTTCAACTGTGTTTTTTTAAAGATAAAAGCTATCCTTCCCGCGATCCATTCCCTTGCTTCTTCCCTGTTCACGGCCCCGACAAGCCTGCTCTTTTTCGCAAGATGCATGTCGGCAACAACGCGTGCAAAAATAAAAATATACTTATAGGTTAAAGAAATGATCATAAGAAAAGCATCGGGGATTTTAAAGACCTTTAATGCCTTTATAATCTCGGCAAACGGCGTCGTATACAATATGAGAAATGATATGGCCAATGAATTCAGGACCCTTAAAGTCAGCAGCGCAACAACCGAGAAACCTTCCATGGTAAAGCCTATTACCGAAGGGATATGATAATGCCAAAAATCATATGCCTTCGGCAATGTGATAATCGGGAAAACCACTTCCCCATGTGTTATAACATTCAGAGACGAAGGAAAGGAAATGAGGAAACCGAAAACAAATCCCAACAAGAAAACTTTTTTGTAAAAAATAATGATGTTTACGCGGGACAATAATAGAAGAACAAATACGGCAAGAAAAATTCCTGATTCAGGCAATATCTCTTTTTTAAAACTGATTATTATAATGAGAAAAAGCCAGAAAATTACTTTAATCCTGGTATCCAACTCATGAAAAAAACCCTTTTTCGATGCCAGTTCCCACTGAATGTAGCTCTCCTTAATAACACCGGCAAACTTTTCGATGCCTTTATCGATATACGACGTCTTTAGCTTACCCCCTTCTTTGTTGTGAGGGAGTAAGAAATCGGTGCTTAGTAAAAAAGAAGGGATATCATTTTTCATGTTTAAACAAAAACTTTGTTATCGCATATATCAATACAGCAGCCACCGCGATCCCGATCATAGCGGATATAATATATGAAAATACCTGCGTGCTGAAAGCTGCATTTTCTCCGCCGAAGTTATAATCAGATACCGGTGCTTTCCAGAATTCAGCAAACTTCTTGATTCCCGCCGGCACATACCCGAGAAGCTTTTCAAGTTCTTCCGTGCTCCACTCACCCCATGCCCCGCCTGCTTTGAATTTTGCGGGAAGATAAATACCGAGTGGAGTTAAAAAGGCCATTATAAGCAGCCCGATCCAGATTTTCTTCTGAAATCTTGACATATCAAGCCTCCTTCATCGCATATACTAAATCACTTTCATGTTTTACGAAATATTTCAGTATCATTGCAGTGACCAGACCTTCGATAAGCCCGAACACAAGCATATGCTCTAACGCCATTGCAGGAACAGCAATTGACAGCGGATAAGGGGCATATAAAGGTTTACCGTCGGGAGCAGATGCGATTATGGGTTGGATTCCAAATTCAAAGCCGGTCAACATAGCAGCAACTGAAAGGCCGACATATCCGGCAAGAAAAGCTGCCATGTAAAATCTTGCTCCACTATTTGTATCGCCTTTTATTAACTTAAATACCCAATAAGAAACAAAAGGCATTACCACTGCCATGTTAAAACAATTGGCGCCGATCGCAGTAATTCCCCCATCTCCGAAAACAACGGCCTGGATTATTAAAACAACCGATACCGCCAAAACCGCTGCCCATGGCCCCAACAAAATGGCAATAATACCACCACCGACCGCGTGGCCTGTAGTGCCTCCCGGAATAGGGATGTTAAACATCATGATGAGAAAAGAAAAAGCTGCCGCCATTGCAAGATACGGGACATATCTGGCGGAAAGCTCCTTTTTTAATTTTTTCAGGGCAATCGACCAGAAAACAAATGATATCCCATACAATGGGATAAATGTTTGTGGACTCAAATAACCATCGGGTATGTGCATCTAAAACCTCCATGTAATGCCGGCGAGTAGAGAATAGTCAGCCTCAGGCTTTGATAGTCCACCCTTAATACCGAAATCTATATCAAAATTTTCGACCAGAGAATAAATTACACCGCATAGAATAAATGCGGCCGGTGTATTCAGATTTCCAGCGGTACCTGTCTCAGCGCCGATATCCCCCACTAAACTAAGACCTCTAACGACTTCGACCGACGAAGCAAAAGATGCATGCCACAGGTTCTTCTTTTCATCCACATTATTTTCATTCCTGATATAGCCGAGATTGAGATGGAACGCCCACGGCTTTATCTCTTTTGTCCCGATAAAAAAGAAGTGATAGGTAAGCCTTCCGGAACCCAATCCCTTTTCCTCATCTCCGGTCGGAAAAGTTACACCGGGTTTCAAGGCAAAACTCAACCCATCCCTTTCATAAAAACGCCATTTCATTTCAAGTGACATATCCGATGTCCCGTCTCCTTTTATCACTGTACCCGAATCCTCTATCCGTGCATGCTGATAAGGAAAACCGAGGATGATGTCTATAGGATCTGATATCCCATAAGAAAGCGTTGCCGCTATCTCGGTAATCTTGTTAGTGACCCCATCATCATCTTTATCATGGCCATAGCCTCCATTTACTTCCAACTGGAACTTACCCTTGCCCTGCGTCCCGGCGTCATCTGTAATGAGAGGATGGGCTGCATATGAGATTCCTGCAAAAAGAAAGATTGATACAAACATCGAGGATAAGAAAAAAGGATACTTACCAAAACCGCGAAACTTCAAACCTGCTGCTGAACTTTGGAAATTCATTTAGGTCCTTCCCCGCGGCAATAAAAAAAGCCGCGAAAGCTTTTTTGACCTTCTGGCCATTCTTGAAGCCTTCGTGGCTCGCTACTCAATTAACCATAGCAGAAACCTTTAAATTATGTCAATCCTTTGTCAAGCTTTTTATGGATAGACTCCCCGGCGCCAGGGTCACAAATGTTTCAAAATCAACGCTAAATAGATTAAAATAAACCAACATAAGTGTGCTGTTATAGTTATCGGTTTATAACATTTAAAAAACGGAGGAAAAAATGTTTGGGACTCAGGACATAATTCTTATCGGGATAATCGTTGTTGTATTGTTCGGCGCCACAAAGCTTCCTCAACTCGGCAGCGGCGTAGGACAGGCCATCAGAAACTTTAAGAAAGGCATGTCCGAACTTAACGAAACAGAGACATCCAAGAAAAGTATGCCTAAAAACGAAGAGGAGACAAACAAGGAAAAATAAGAGCAGGCATTCAAAATACAGGCTTGTTTTTTCTATCCATCATTTCGACAATAACAGTTGATCGTTAACTAATTTCAGAGAACGCAGGATATAGGAGGAACAACAACAGAGATGCGGAATTTCATTCTAAGTTTTCAGAGCAGGGTATGGATATTTCCGGCACTGGCACTAATAACGATAATAATCGGTCAGATATGCAAGACAAGCTGCGCGTTCCTGCACGGCGATATCCTTGGCCTCGACCTGGAGACCTTCGGAATAATTTTCTATTCCATGCTTTTCCTGTCCGCCCTTTTTTATAAAAGAATATATCCGAGAGACTGGATAATGAGGGGGATAGCCGCCATAGTATCGATGGGAGTTGGGGCTGAGTTCATATTTATAAAATTCCAGGTCCAGAACAATACTTATTGCCCGAAATGTCTTATTTCAGGCTTCTTTTTCTTAACAATGTTTTTTTTAGTCGCCCGGTTCCTTAAAAAATGGGTCATCATCCTCCTGATACTTTTCGGCGCTGTCTTTACTTCATTTGCCTTCAACGGCTCCATCGTCCCGTCATATGCAAAAGAAGCCCAATATCCAGGCTTCGGCAACGAGAAATCTCAAATCGAAATCATCGTTTATTCGGATTATCTGTGCCCTGCCTGCAGGAAAGCGGATGAAAAGATAAATAACGCCGTAAGAAAATTGAAGAATGTCGCAAAAATCCGTTTTGTGGATGTACCGATCCATGCCGGTTCTCTCGAATATTCCGAAGTATTTCTCTATACATGGTTTGAATCCGGGAACAACCTTGAAACGGCAATTAAGGTCAGGGAAATCTTATTTCAGGCCGCCGCCGCAAAAACCGACCAGAACGGTACCCTGAATATACTGAAATCAAAAGGAGTTCCGTTCAAAGTTGACAAGGAAGGCGCAATAGAAATTTTCCGCAATTATTATAATCCGTTAATGAAAGGGGACAAGATCAACTCCACCCCTTCTGTGGTTATTGTAAAGGACAAGAACAGGAAAACCTATACCGGCGGGACAGATATTTTAAAAGCCCTGAATGAAATTTCATCGTAACTCTCCGCCCGTCTTATGAATGATATGACTCACGAGAGAGGCGTGAAGCTCTTCAACTTCATCGTCTCTGAGAGTCCTTTCCTTTGATCTGAATATGATATTAAACGCAAGGCTCTTCTTACCGGAAGGGATGGCGCCTCCCTTGTAAGAATCAAAAACTGAAACATCCCCGATGAGTTCTGTCGGAAACTCCCTGATTATCTCCATAATCCTTGCAGAAGGGATAGTCTCATCAACCACAATAGCGACATCTCGCTCGACCGAAGGATATTTGGTAATCTGCGTGTACTGTAGCGAAGATGGGATATGACTAAAAAGCAAATCGAGATTCAGCTCGAAAAGAACAACTTCCGGCTTCTGCTTTTTCAAGTCAAGTTTTTCGATGATATCCGGGCCCATGACCCCGAGATACCCAGCGTAGATGTTTTCAATATAAATATCAGACGCCTTTCCCATATGCAGAAACGGTTCTGAAGACTGCGAGAACGAATAGTCACGGATCTTAAGCTCATCGAACATTGATTCCAGAGTTCCTTTAGCCATGAAAAACCCCTCCGCATCTTCTTTCCAGAGAGAAGGATATTTGTCTTTATAATATATTCCTCCAAGTCTAAGTTCTTCCAGCGGCAGAGTCTCGCCGGCGACCTGGAATATCTTCGATATCTCAAAAAAACGTATGTCCTTACCTCCTCTGTCCATATTGAATTGCAGGTTAGCGATCAACGAAGGAATCAGTGTCGTTCTCAATAAAGACCCCTCCTGACTGAGGGGGTTATTTATTGTAATTACTCTCCTCCGTCTGTCGTTCTCCGGAATTGAAATCAGATCGAGATTTGATTTACCGATGAAGCTGTAATTAATTACTTCTGTAAAACCGGCCTTCCGCATAGCATCACGAATCCTGCTGATAAGTGCGTTTTTATTATTCAAGCGGCCCGAAGCAAGTGGACTTCTCGGAATCGTTACAGGGATGCCGTTGTATCCGTAAATCCTTGCTATCTCTTCAGCTACATCACTTTCCCTCATGATGTCACGCCTGTGGGCCGGTGGGAATACAATAAAAACATCTCCCTTTGCTTCCGCCCGGATACCGAGCCGCTCCAGGATATCAAGCATATTCCCATTAGAAAGGTTTATCCCTAAAACTTTATTTATCTTTTCATATCTTACCCGGACAGGTTCGGGCATATACCGAACAGGATAGATGTCGATTATTTCATGGACTGTCCCTCCGGCAATTTCACTTATCAAGAGCGCAGCCCTATTGAGCGCATTTTCCAACAACTCTATATCAGTGCCCCTCTCAAATCTGTATGACGATTCGCTCGTAAGATTCAATATCTTCGATGTCCTCCTGATTGAAGAAGGCTCGAAATAAGCGCTCTCAAGGAAAATATTCCTTGTCTTCTCGGAAACCTCCGTTTCCGCACCGCCCATCACACCTGCAACCGCTATAGGTTTTTTCGAATCCCATATCAAAAGCGAGTCCTCTGCCACCTCACGCTGTGCGCCGTCGAGGGTCCTCATTTTAGCAGGCTCTCCATTTCCTGTTATAGTTCTTGGCGTGCCGACTATTATTTTTTTACCGCTGATTGTGTCGGCGTCAAAAGCGTGCAGTGGATGGCCAAACTCTAAAAGGACATAGTTGGTAATATCAACGATATTGTTTATAGACCGAATACCGCATTTTTCAAGCCTCGCCTTTATCCACTCAGGTGAATCCCCGACCCTGACGCTTTTAATCAGCCTTCCGGCATATCTGCAGCAGAGATCAGGGTCCCGGATCTCAATGAAAAATTCGGAAATATGTTGTTCTTCTGTGATGTGGTGCGGCGGAATTTTCATCGGTGCTTTAAAGGCCGCAGACAATTCCCTTGCAATTCCGATCATGCTGAGGCAATCAGGCCTGTTCGGGGTCACGTTCACTTCGAAAACAATATCGTCTTTAATTTCCTCTGCGCCCTCCACTTCGAGCCCTATCATAGTTAGCTTTTCAGCCATTGCTGCAGGTGCAGCATGGATGTTTAACAGTTCTTTTATCCATTCGTACGGTACGCGCATGGTGTGTATTATAGCCCCGCCGGACAAGGAATGACAAGCTTGATTTCCGCTCGTTCCTGCAGAAGAATATTTGTTATAATTTAATTAATGGTTGTGTCGCAAATTGCATAGAATGAATGACCTCAAGAAAACAAAAGAGCAGCTTTTGCTCGAATTGGCTGAATTGCGTAAAAGGATTTCCGGGCTGGTAATATCGGAAGTTGAATACGGACACGCACGGGAAGCATTGCGGCAATCCGAGAAAAGATTCAAAACCCTTTTTGATAACGTTGGCGCTGCCGTATTTATACATGATATTGAAGGGCGCTTTCTTGAGTGTAACCGGTTTTTTTGTGAGCGTTTCGGTTACAGCCTGGAAGAATTATTGAAGATGACGCTTAAGGATATAAACACGCCCAGGAATATTGCTCTTATGCCTGAAAGATTAAAGATGCTGCTTCAGCAGAGGCATATCGTTTTCGAGTCTGCATATGTAAGGAAAGACGGCGCAACCATTCCGGTTGAGGTGAATAACCGTCTTGTCGATTTTTCCGGTAACCACGTTGTGCTGAGCAGCGCGCGTGACATAACCAGACGCAAGCGCGCCGAGCAGATAATGAAAGAAAGTGAAGCACGCTACAGGAACCTCTTCGAAAATGCTCACGATATGATCCAGAGTATTTCGCCGGACGGTCATTTCATATACGTGAACCCGGCATGGTTAAAAACGATGGGGTATATATGGGAAGAACTTCAGGAACTCACTATCTTTGACGTCCTTCACCCCGGCTTCAGCTCCCACTGCACTGAACTTTTTCAAAAGGCGATGTCGGGAGAATCTTTAGATAATATAGAAGTTGTATTCCTGTCAAAAGACGGCAGGCAGATCAATATCGAAGGGAATGTGAGCACAAGGATAATAGACGGGAAACCCGTCGCCTGTTATGGTATATTCCGCGATATGACGGAGCACAAGCGCCTTGAAGAACAACTCTTCCAAGCACAGAAGATGGAGGCGGTCGGCCAGCTTGCCGGCGGTATAGCGCACGACTTCAACAATCTGCTGACTGCAATCATAGGCTATGGAAGTCTTCTGAAAACCGAGGTGAGTAAAGACACACTTTTGAATTCATACATCACTCAGATATTGAATGCGGGAGAAAGGGCCGCGCTTCTTACCAATGACCTGCTCACTTTCAGCAGAAAACAGATCATCAACCCCAAGCCCGTTAATCTGAATGAGATCATTAGGGAGGTAAGGACCCTGATATCCAGGATTATCGGTGAAGATATAGAAATTTCGACTGCTCTCACCGATAAGGACTTAATGATTATGGCAGACTCGCCGCAGATAGAACAGGTCTTAATGAACCTTGTTGCAAACGCAAGGGACGCTATGCCCGACGGCGGAAATGTAGTCATCGGCACCGATGTTATAGAATTGGACAGTGAGTTCATAAAAGCACATGGATACGGCAGGCCTGGTTCGTATGCCGTTCTTTCGTTTGAGGATTCAGGAACGGGAATGGATGAAAAAACCAGGGAAAGGATATTCGAACCTTTCTTCACCACCAAGGCGGTCGGCAAAGGCACAGGTCTCGGGCTTTCAATGGTATACGGCATAGTCAAGCAGCACGGCGGTTATATCAATGTATACAGCGAGTCCGGCAGGGGCACCACATTCAGGGTCTATCTGCCCGTAATCGCAAAAAAAGCGGAAGAAGCAAAGCACGGGGACTTCTCCAGCATGCCCACCGGCCATGAGACCATCTTGTTAGGCGAGGACGATACACAGGCAAGAAACCTCATGAAAGACGTGCTGCTGAAAGCCGGATATGAGATTATGGAGGCAGTCGATGGAGATGATTCACTCAGGGTCTATCATGAGCACAAGGACAGGATACAGCTTCTGATTCTCGACGTCATCATGCCTAAGAAAAACGGCAAGGAAGTATATGACGAGATATGCATGAATACACCCGGGATCAAGACCATATTTGTCAGCGGGTACAGTGCGGATATAATCCACAAGAAAAGGATACTGGAAGAAGGCTTGCACTTTATCTCCAAACCCGTTTCGCCGGGAGAGCTTTTGACAAAAATAAGAGAAGTGCTTGATCAATAAAAATATCTATTGAATAGCGTCAGAATTGTCTCAGAAAACGCATATCATTTTCGAAGAACAGCCTTATATCATCTATCGAATATTTAAGCATGGTTATTCGCTCAACTCCCATCCCGAATGCGAATCCCGAATAGATCTCGGGATCATATCCAACCATTTCAAATACCCGGGGATTTATCATTCCGGCGCCCAATATTTCAAGCCATCCGGTGTTCTTGCATACCCGGCATCCCTTGCCGGAACAGAATATGCAGCCTATATCAACCTCGGCGCTCGGTTCAGTGAAAGGGAAAAAACTCGGCCTGAATCTTACGGGAGTTTCGGAGCTGAAAATGCTGTGGATAAATAACTCCAGCACTCCTTTCAGGTCGCTGAAGCATATATCCGTATCGACCATGAACCCTTCTACCTGATGAAACATGGGGGTGTGGGACACATCAGCATCGCACCGGTAAACCTTTCCCGGCGCGATGATCTTCAAAGGGGGCCTTCTTTGTTCCATAACTCTTATCTGGACGGGCGAGGTATGGGTCCTCATCACAACATCTTCCGAGATATAGAATGTATCCTGCATGTCTCTTGCAGGATGGTTTTTAGGCATGTTTAACGCTTCAAAATTATAATAGTCGAGCTCCACCTCGGGGCCCTCTTCAATCTCAAATCCCATGGAGATAAAGATACGCGTAATTTCTGAAAGTGCTTTATTAATAGGATGTTCCCTGCCGAAAGGTGTAAATTTTCCGGGCAGGGTTATATCTATGGCCTCCGCCAGGACGCGTTTCTTATGTTCTTCCCTCGTCAGCAACGCTTCCGTATGGTCGATCATTTCTTCGATATGCCTTTTGACTTCGTTTATTTCCTTACCGTAGGCAGGTCTCAGATCAGGAGGGATTGAGGAAAGGGCCTTGAGCTTTGAAGTGACAAGACCCTTTTTTCCTAAGTATTTTACTTTCAGTTGTTGAAGTTCAGGCGGGGAGTTTGCTTCTCGTAATTCATTCTTAAATGAATCTTTTAGAGAAAGGATGTCCTCCACTTCTTGCTTAGCTTCTTACTTTTTCCACAAGCTGGTTGAACGCGGACGGGTCATTGTAAGCCATGTCGGCCAAAGACTTCCTGTTCAATGCAATGTTCGCTTTCTTCAATCCCGATATGAATTGGCTGTAAGTCAGTCCGAAAGAGCGAACAGCAGCGTTAATCCTTATGTTCCACAGTGCCCTGAACTCGCGCTTTTTGTTTTTCCGGTCCCTGTATGCGTATTGCATAGCTTTATCGACCGCTTCAGTTGCAATCCTGTAAAGACGGCTTTTGGCGCCATAATAGCCTTTAGCCTTATCTAATATCTTTTTTCTTCTTCTTCTTGTTTTAAATCCACCCTTTGCCCTTGGCATCTATTCCTCCTAACTCTCACAACTTTTTAGCTCTCAGCTTTTTTATAAATACGGTAAAAGCCTTTTTATATTAGCATATTCGCTATCGGAAACTAAAGAAGCTTTTCTCAGGCTTCTCGTTCTTTTGGCCGGCTTACCCGTGAGAAGATGGCTCTTATAACCGCTCCACCTTTTTATCTTCCCGGTACCGGTAATCTTAAATCTCTTCGCAGCCCCTCTATGGGTTTTAAGCTTCGGCATCTTGTCCTCCTTAACCTTAGTAATCAAAATTGCGGCATCTAATATCAGACTAACTACGAAATCAAGCTTTGTATTATAACCGATTATAAAAAAAATTACCCGGAATTTATTTGGAAATTTATATTCGAATTTAGATTTTTATGCTTTCGGAGCAATAACCATCGTCACATGATTACCTTCCAACTTCGGTGACTGTTCTACATTAAACTTTCCGGTAAGTGATTGTGTCAGCTTAGTGAATACCTTAAGCCCGAGTTCCGGCCGTACGACTTCCCTGCCCCTGAAAAACATTGTCACTTTGGCCTTATTGCCGTCATCAAGAAAACGTCTTATGTTCTTTACCTTAAGACCGAGGTCGTGCTCTGTTATTTGAGGCCTGATCTTAATCTCCTTAACGCTCATCGTCTTTTTCTGTGCCTGTTTCTTGGTTAACTGATACCTGTATTTGCCGAAATCAAGTATCTTGCAGACCGGCGGAACGACATTCGGAGCAACTTCTACAAGGTCGAGTTCCCTTTGATCAGCTATCTTCAGCGCCTCACTGGTAGGCAGGACCCCCAGCTGATCTCCATTCGCATCTACCACTCTTACTTCCCTGGCCCTTATCTGTTCGTTGACTCTGATATCTTTTGTTATACTCTCACCTCCTGATATTAGAACTCAAGACTCTTGTCGTTTATCTTGTTTCTGATTATCCCAATAAATTCATCTACTGTAAAGGGTCCCATGTTTTCTCCTGAGCGCTTCCTCACGGTAATCCCGTTTTCCGATATTTCTTTGTCGCCTATTATAACCAAATAAGGCACCTTCATAACAGTTGCGTTTCTAATCTTATATCCGATCTTTTCATTTTCAATATTTATCTCGGCCCTTATTCCTTCAGACTTTAACTTCTCCGATATGGACAGCGCATAATCCTGGTGCCTCTCGGCAATTGTGAGGACCTCGACCTGCACGGGCGCCAGCCACAAAGGGAAAATCCCGGAATAATGCTCTATCAGTACCCCGAAAAATCTCTCCAGCGAACCCATCAACGCCCTGTGTATCATTATCGGTCTGTGCTCTTTCCCGTCGCTCCCCCGATATTGCATATCAAACCTTTCGGGATTATTGAAATCGACCTGTATGGTGCTGCATTGCCATGCCCTGTTCAGGGAATCTTTGACCTTAATATCAATTTTAGGGCCATAGAAAACTCCTTCTCCGGGATCTATTTCATATGAAAGCTTTTTCATTTCGAGTGCCCTTTTAAGGGCATTAGTAGACCTCTCCCAATTTTCAGGGGTCCCGACATATTTCTCAGGCTGCGTCGAAAGGTAGATATCATAATTATCGAAACCAAAGGTCTTCAGGACAAGGATCGTAAAATCGAGGACACTCAGTATTTCGTCTTCTATCTGTTCTTCCCTGCAGAATATATGTGCGTCATCCTGCGTAAAACCTCTTACCCGCAACAGGCCGTGCAATACGCCCGACCTTTCATATCTGTATACAGTCCCCAGTTCTGCATATCGTATCGGCAGTTCCTTGTAACTCCTCAAAGAATTCTTAAATACCTGGATATGGAAGGGACAATTCATCGGCTTAAGCTCATAATCCACCCCTTCTATCTCCATCGGCGAATACATATTCTCTCTGTAAAAATCGAGGTGGCCGCTCCTCTGCCAAAGATTAAGCTTGGCTATATGAGGAGAATACAGAATTTTGTATCCTGACTTATAGTGCTCTTTCAGCCAGAAATCTTCTATCGTCCTCCTTATTAAGGCGCCGTTCGGATGCCAGATGATAAGTCCCGCCCCTATTTCATCATTGACACTGAAGAGATCGAGTTCTTTGCCGAGCTTCCTGTGGTCCCTCTTTTTCACTTCTTCGAGGAAATCAAGGTATTGTTTCAGGTCCTTCTTTTCAGTGAAGGACGTGCCGTATATCCTCTGGAGCATCTTATTCTTTTCATTGCCCCGCCAGTATGCGCCTGCTATACTCAAAAGCTTGAATGCGGAGACCTGTCCCGTAGAGCCGAGGTGCGGGCCTCTGCAAAGGTCTGTAAAATCGCCTTCTTCATATAAAGAAACTTTATCGTCGGTTATCTCTTCCAGAAGTTCTACCTTATAAATCTCGCCCATTTTTCTGAACATCTCGACGGCTTCTTTTCGCGGAACAATCTTGCGCACAAAATTATTATTCCGCGCTATTATTTCCGACATTTTTTTCTCGATTATAATAAGATCTTCAGGCGTGAAGGGTTGGCCTATTTCAAAATCATAATAGAACCCTTCTTCTATCGCGGGGCCGATGGCAAGCTTCGCTTCGGGAAAGAGCATCTTCACAGCATGGGCCATTATGTGGGATGTGCTGTGACGGTAAGTCTCTCTGTCTTCCTTGGAATGAAAACTGATACCCTTAATTCAAAAACCTCCGGGGAAAAATTACGTGGGATATTCTCACCACTTGACCACTTATATTACACATTTCATTTCTATATTTCAAAATCCTTTTGCCTTATACCTTTTATACGACCTGCAAAAAGGTAACAAGAGCATAAAATTTTACATCGTCACTATCCAGCCAGTCAAGAAAATTCGGCCTTCTTCGGTATATATTTATGTAAATGTTTTATAATAAAACATGGCTTTGCTTGAGATTAAGAAATATCCGGAAAAAGTCTTAAAGGCAAAAACTGAGGATATCGTCGATATTAATTCGCCGGTCCAGCAGTTGATAGATGATATGATTGAGACCATGAAATTTGCGTGTGGAGTAGGGCTCGCCGCAAACCAGGTCGGTGTCTCAAAAAAGTTATGCGTGATCGATCTCGGCGCCAGAGAAGACAAAGTCCCGTTGATAGTATTGATCAACCCCGTTATTGCTGAAAAAGAAGGATTGGTTGAAGCCGATGAAGGATGCCTGAGTATACCAGGTTATCTGACATCCATTAAGAGGCCGGAGAAGGTTTTGGTAAAGGGTATCAATAGAGAGGGCAAGGACATCGAAATAGAAGGCACTGGTCTGCTTGCCAGGGCACTGCAGCATGAAATAGACCACCTTAACGGGCTTCTTTTTATCGACAGGATGAGTCCGATAAGAAGAGAGTTTTTCAAAAGGCGATACAAAAAGTTTCTGCAGGAAAAAAAGTCTCAAAATAGTTAACAATATAACGATGAATCAAAAAATAAAATTTCCTTACAATACAATTATCATAATTTAATAAAATGCGTATAGTATTTTTCGGCACGCCTCTATTTGCTGTTCCGACCTTTAGTGCACTCCTCCAATCAGATGAAAAGGTCATCGCAGTTGTCACACAGCCTGATAAACGGAAAGGAAGAGACCGCATGCCGTCCCCTTCTCCCGTCAAAGGACTCGCTATGTTAAAAGGCATTAAGGTCCTCCAGCCGGCTAATATGAAAGACCCTGCATTCATCCAGGAACTTTCCTTAATAGGGCCGGAAATGATCATCGTTGTGGCATATGGAAAGATACTGCCTCCGCAAATACTGAAACTTCCTCCGCGCGGATGCGTAAATGTCCATGCATCTCTCTTGCCGAAATATAGAGGGGCGGCCCCGATACAGTGGGCGCTTATTCACGGAGAAAAAACGACAGGCATAACCACAATGCTCATGGATGAAGGCCTTGACACCGGCGATATCCTGCTGCAGGCGATGACGGACATATTCGATGACGATAACGCGGACACCCTGAGTAAAAGAGTCTCGGAGATAGGCGCTTCCCTGCTTATTAAGACGATAGAAAAAATTGAAGACGGATCTCTGAACCCGGCGCCTCAGACCGGGGTCCCGAGCTACGCCCCTCCCCTTAAGACAAAGGACGGAAGAATCGACTGGACACATACTGCCGAAGATATTATTAATTTTGTGCGGGGGATGTATCCCTGGCCCTGCGCACATTGTTATTTAAATGGAGAAAGGATTAAAATTATCAGGGTTAAAATGCTTGAAGGTACTGGCAAAGCCGGCAGGATTGAGGAAGCCGGAGAGGAACTTATCGTGGGTACCGGCGAAAAATTAATCTCTGTGCTTGAGCTTCAGCCTGAAGGTAAAAAGCTGATGTCCGCCAGAGACTTCCTCCGTGGAAAAAGATTGCAAAAGGGCATTTTTTTCGATGGGCCGTAAGTGGATCAGGGGTATTACCCTTAAAATACTATATCCCTTTCTAATGTCTGTAGGATCTTTACGGAAAAACAAGAAAGAGACTTACCAGAGGTTTATCATTGACCTCAATAATAAGCTGGTCAAAAGAGAGAAGCCTGATGTAAAAAAGATACTCCTTCTCCTGCCGCACTGCATTCAGATAAATGACTGCGATATCAGGCTTACTTATAACATAAATAATTGTAAAAGATGCGGGAAATGCGGGATCAGGGACTTAATCCAGATTACGGAAGAAAACCATATAACCCTTTTTGTCGCAACAGGAGGTTCTCTTGCACGGAGGATCATCAGTGATGTAAAGCCGGAGGCAGTGGTCGCGGTGGCCTGCGAAAATGACCTGAGCGGCGGGATCGTCGATACATATCCTTTACCGATACTGGGGATAATAAACGACCGACCCTTCGGGCCATGCGTTAACACCAGAGTTGACTTATCCAAAGTAAGAAAAGCAATAGAATTTTTTGGTAAGATTGATAAATCTCAAGTATGATTTTGAAGAACCCTTAATAAAAAAATGATCAACCAACGTGGAAATGTGCATAAAGAATTGAGCGGCTTCATAAAGTTCCCGCTCTATATATTTGCGTTTTTGCTGTTGGGGTTGATCTTCGGGTATCTAACGTTCATGGGCCTGAGTTTCACACGAACAGTTGAGGTGCCGGACCTCCACGGAAAAAGTCTTCTTGAGTCGAACAAACTCCTTGCAAATAACAGTCTGTATCTTAAGATTGAAGGAGAAGATTATGATCCTGCTGTTCCGCCCGGCATAATACTCAGACAGGACATCCCTGCCGGAAATAAAGTCAAGGAGCACAGGGGCATAAAAGTCGTAATCAGCAAAGGTCCAAGGGTAAAATCGGTCCCCATGCTTGTCAATGAAACACTTACAAACGCGGAATCCTTATTGCTACAGCAAGGACTGAAAATGACAAAAGTCATAACAGTGCATTCAGACGCGGTTGAAAAGGACAAAATTATCGCCCAAAAACCCGGACCCGACGAACAGGTGAGCGACACTATCACGGTGCTCGTCAGCAGAGGACCTTATGATAAAGTCTATTTCTGTCCTGACTTCAAGGGAATGCCTTTGGATGAGGCGACCGTTCTCATCAAGAAAATGGGAATGGAACTCGAAATGGAGGGCTCAGGAGAAAAAGTAGAAAGTCAAAAACCGGACCCGGGAAAACAGATAAAGACCGGAGACAAAATCCACTTGAAGCTTTCCTGAATTTATTTTTATTATATGTATTCTGTACAATAATACTTACACCATGGTAAAAATAGCACCTTCAATACTTTCTGCAAATTTTTTAAAGCTCGGTGAGGAAATAAAAGCAGCCGAGGCTGCAGGGGCCGATATGCTCCATATCGATATTATGGATGGGCATTTCGTGCCCAATCTGACCATCGGCCCCTTCATAGTGGAGTCCATCCGCAAGGCGACCTCTTTACCTCTGGATGTTCATCTTATGATCGAGGACCCGGATAAATATCTCGCAGACTTTATAAGCGCGGGGGCCGACTACCTTACAGTGCATTATGAGGCAACAGTCCATCTGCACAGGACTGTACAGTGTATAAAGGAAAACGGCGCAAAGGCCGGTGTTTCTCTGAATCCTGCGACCCCTTTATGGAGTCTCGAAGATATTTTGCAGGACACCGACACAGTTCTTCTGATGTCTGTAAACCCGGGATTTGGAGGGCAGCAATTTATCACTCAGTCTTTGGAGAAAATAAAGATTTTGAAAAAACTCATCGGAGAGAAAGGATTTTCAACCGTCATTGAGGTTGACGGCGGAGTAAAACTCAATAATGCAGCGGACATTATTTCCGCCGGGGCGGAGATACTTGTGATGGGGTCCGCCTTCTTTAATTCTAAAAATTATGCAACACTCGTTAAAGACTTCAGAAAAATTGCCGGAAATAGATAGCGCCTTTCACCGCGCTGAAAAGCTTAGAGAAAAGTCATTTTATCTACAGGCCCTCAGACTTTTCAGAAAGGCTCTGCAGGGATATGCCTCAATCCATAATCATGAAGGCGTATACAACTGCCTGCTTTCACTTGGAGACACTTACCGGATGGTGGGCAGTTTTGATCTTGCCGTGCAAAGCTATACGGAAGCTATAGACATTGCAGGCGCATTCAAGTCTGCAGTTAAGGCTGCCGACGCCAAAGTCGGGTTGGGACTTTCACTCAGGGCGCAGGGCAAATGGAAAGAAGCTTTAAAGCTTATCCGGCAGTCAAAAAATATTTACAGGAAAAAACAGGACATGCAGGGCGTTGCTTTCACTCTATGGGCTGAAGCAGGGGCGCTGAGAATAAAAGGAGACATTCCAGGAGCAATCACTACATACAAACAATCCTATGAGATATTTAAAAACTTGAAAGACAATCAGGGGGTCGGTTATTGTCTCTGCGGTCTCGGCGGAGCATCCCGCATCGCAGGCCTTTTTAAAGATTCCCTTAAATATTATCTCTCCGCGAACAGGCTCTTCTCTAAAACGGGGGACACTTTCGGGACGGCCTACTCATATTGCGGGATCGGAAATGCTTACAGGATGCTCCGGGATTTCAGGAATGCCTTTGACCACTTCGCAAAGGCTATCAGGATATATAAGAAAATTGGAGATAAAGTAAGTTTCGCATATACTCTATGGGGCCTGAGTACGGCATATAAAATGGTAGGCAAATTAGAAGTTTCTCATGATCACCTTCTGAAGGCAATGGCACTCTTTAAAATGACAAAAGATCCGAGGGGCGTGATTTATTGCAGACTCGGGCTCGGAGAAATTGCCCTGATCAAAGGCAGGAAGGCCGTTGCGCAGAGGCATCTTTCCACCGCACAAACAGGGTTGAACGAATATAATTTCGCAGTGGAGAAATGCTTTGCAAAAACACTCATATCTTCTATCAGCGGAGAATTTGATAATACATGTTATAATCGGCTTGGGCTAAAACTCTCTTTTCAGGAATTGCCCTTGAATATCCCGTAATACTTTTTGGATAATTTGCAGTGAAGATAAATTTCTCAATACTGAATTCTAAACAACTCACTGATAAGCGTTTTGGATTTGGATATTGCGGTCTGAGTTCTATTAAAAATTGGGGGGATTAACTGTGGGGGTATTGAATATACCCAACACACTCACGCTAACAAGGATAGTCATCATTCCCGTATTCGTTACTTCGATACTCTACAGACGCTATGACTATTCGCTATATCTGTTCATAACCGCCGCGTTAACGGATATGTTCGACGGTCTTTTTGCGCGCCTCAAAAATCAGAAGACTGCACTGGGAACATTTCTCGACCCTTTGGCGGATAAATTCCTGCTTGTTACGGGATTTATTATATTGTCCATTAACGGTTGGATACCCAAATGGCTCACCATAATGGTTATAAGCAGGGATATCATCGTCATCATTGGCTGGTTTCTCCTTTATCTCATTTACGGCAGGTCCAAGGTCGAACCGTCAGCTCTCGGCAAGATTGCCATCTTAATGCAGAGCTTACTCATCGCCTATGTCCTTTTAAATATAAATAACTTTTTGCCCGTTATCCCGCGTATTTTTCTATCGGCAACAGCGGGAATTACTATATTGTCCGGGCTTCATTACATATACAAGGGGTTGAACCTAACGCATGCAGACTGAACACGGGTTAAAGATAGACATTATTCATCAGGGAAGTCCCGCTGAAAAATCCGGCCTTATCCCCGGGGATATACTCCTCTCCATAAACGCTCATAAACTGCGTGACGTTCTTGACTTCTTTTTTTACAGCGCCGATGATGAGCTTTCTTTGAAGGTAAAGCGCGCTGAAAACATTTTTACTGTCCAGATACCGGGGACAAACAGGAAAAAATTGGGAATTGAATTTAAACCGGTTAAGGTTATGACCTGTAAAAACAATTGCATATTCTGTTTTGTAAAGCAGCTTCCGAAAGGGTTAAGAAAAACGCTGTATGTAAAAGACGAGGACTACAGATTGTCCTTCCTGTACGGAAACTACATTACATTGTCGAACCTGAGCAGGGAAGACAAGAAACGTATCGTCGAACAGAGGTTAAGCCCGCTCTATATTTCGGTCCATTCGACAAACAGGACATTAAGGAACAAGCTCCTTGGAAATGCAAAAGGACCTGACATCCTGAAGGAACTTAAGTTCCTGACGGATAATAAGGTAAGGTTTAATGCCCAGGTCGTCCTTTGTCCCGGTTACAACGACGGGAAGGAATTACAACAGACCATCAGCAATCTTTACAGGTTTCATCCCTATGTTTTGTCCATCGCGGTCGTGCCTGTCGGCCTTACAATATACAGGAAAAATACCGTCCGGTCCGTTGAGAAAGCGGACGCTGAAAGCGCAATTCGCATTATAGAATCATTCCAGAAAAGATTCATAAAGAAGCACGGGAATCCGATTGTATATGGGGCGGATGAACTCTATCTGAAGGCAGAGCTTCCCTTGCCTCCTTTGAAGGCATATGGAGAACTCCACCAGATAGAAAATGGAGTCGGCATGGTCCCGCTTTTCATGAGCCAGGCAAAAAAAATAAAGTCTTTAAAGATGTCCTCGGGGAAAATGAGAGCTCTCACCTTTACCGGCTTATCGTTTTATCCATTTCTGATAAAATTTATTGAAAGGCTTTCCGACAAAGAAACCCCTGCTGTCGATTTGGTACCTGTCGAGAACAAATTTTTCGGGTCCCCCATTACTGTCGCGGGTCTTCTCACGGGAAGAGACGTAATAAAAACCGTACTGGACAGGACAGAAGGACATGAAACGATACTTGTTCCTGATGTCGTCCTTAATGAGGAAGACAGGTTCCTGGATGATATCAGTTTAAGCGATGTGGGAGATGCGCTCGGCATTCGCGCCATGAAAATCGCATCAACTCCGGAGGGACTGATAAAAGGCCTTGCAGGGGCATGATAAGACATGAAATACATTAAACTGTGTTAGCAATTTTTTAAAAGTGAACTCTTTAAGAATTAAAAGTGAACCCTTGTTAAAGGACGGAATAGGAAGGAAATGAACGAAGTGAAAGAGTGCGTTTTTCACTTCGTTCATTTTTGCTTTACCATATCGGCAAATTCAAATCCTTATTTTTAGCTCGTTGGACGTCAACGAGGTGGCCGTTGCACCAGAATCTGACTTCAGAGAGAATCTTGTTCATGGGATAAATGCGGATATTCACCTTTTCACCTGGGGTAACATGATTAATTTTCAGGACCAGGTTATTGATGGATATTCTACGGTGAGAATCAACAGTTCTGTTAAGCCTTAGACAAAATATATCTTTGGGGGATTGATAGGGAGGGATAACTTTGAACCGTCTAAAAAGGGACGTACCTTCTTTTAATGCTTTTTGGAATCTGAAATATGGGACTTCCTGAATTGTGGAATGTACCTGACGGTAATTATATCTGTGGATTTCCTGATTGAGTATAGTTTGCGCTCGACTTATATCAGCCACATCTTCTCTGACACATGTTCTGACAAGTCTATCTTGGAGCCATTGATAAGGCCGTTCAATCTTCCCTTTTGCTTGGAGAGATAATGCATAGATGATTTTTACGTTGCAGTCATATAGAACCTGCTTCCATTGAGGGTCTGCTTCATCAGTTATCTTATGATGCTTGCGCCAGAAAGAGTCTCTGCCCTGCACAAACCGGAAGATAGAGTGTGAATCAACATAATAGGAGAAGGGTAAGCCGTGTGTAAGGATCAGGCTTTCCAGAGCGAGGATATGTGCCCACGAGGTTTCCTTCTTCAGCAATTTTGCGTAGAGGATATAACGGCTGTAATCATCCAGAGAAGTGATCAAATACCATTTCTCTTGCGCGTTCGGTGCCCAAAGGTGATAGGAGGAATCATGCTGGATCAATTCCCCGGCATAGTTGGTCAATACTTCCCGGTCATGAACGGTTCTTTTTGGCTTCCTCAGATAAAAGTCGTTCTTCTTGGCTCTGTCAATGATCGTAGATAGAGCCACCGTCTGCTTATATTGCCTTTCCAGACGATCTTTGATATAGCTGTAGTTGTAAGAGCGGACGGGTACATCTTTGTCCTCTATCAACTTCTTCTCAATTACTAATTCTTTTAAAATATTGAATTCTACCGCTTCGGGTATCGCTCGGGTTTTGCCTTTCCGTACATACTGTATCGTGAATGCGGAAGGATTATAACGATATGCTTTTACTAAAGCAAAGAACCTTGTTTTGTTAATCCCAAGAATCTCTTGGAGATATTTTCTCCCTACCTCTTCCCTTAGATATTTCTCGATCAGTTCCTTGACTTGTTCATCGGTGAACTTCCTGTGTAACTGTGTCAAAATACGAGCCTCCTTTTTTGATGCTCATATTACACTTTCTCAGGTGTTCACTTTTAATTCATAAATTCGATTATAACGGTTCACTTTTAATTCGTAACTGACAGAAATACATTAAACTGTTGACAGTCTTCATATTACATGATAAGATTTTTATATGAGATGTATAGCTGTTTTATTTTTGAGCATCCTGTTTATCTCTACCACTGCATTTGCGGACATCTATAAATACGTTGATGAAAACGGTGTGGTTTGCTATACCGATGCCCCATTGAATAAAAAGGCCCATAAGATACACAAAGAAAATTCTAATTCTCCGGCCATACAACAGAAACATTCCAGAGCGGAAACCAAAAAAAATACGGATTATCATGATATCGTATTTGAAAAGGCTGCGACCTATGATGTAGACCCCTCACTTATTAAGGCCGTAATAAAGACTGAATCCAACTGGAACGACAGGGCCGTATCAAGGAAAGGCGCTATGGGGCTGATGCAACTCATGCCTTCTACAGCGAATGATATGAACGTCAGAAACCCGTTCGATCCGGAAGAAAACATTGAAGGTGGAACAAAGTACCTGAAATACCTTCTCGGCAAGTTCAACGGCGATCTTACTTTGGCGCTTGCTGCATATAATGCAGGTCCGAAAACCGTTGAAAAGTTCGGTTATGTCCCGCCGATCACAGAGACGATCCAATATGTTAAAAAAGTCCTTTCTCATTATGATGGAAGGTCGATATACGTTCCTTCGGTAAGTGACCCATCAACGAATGCGAACAAAAGAGAGCCGATTTATAAAATAGTTTTGGATGACGGCTCTGTGATGTTCACTAATTCTTCCCTTTTCTCGAAAAATACCGCCAGGTTCTAAATGCAGTCTGATAAGACCCTCCTCCGGGCAAAGATTCTTGAGCTGAAAGAGAAAAGGCATGCCATAATCATTGCTCATAATTACCAGCGGGACGAGGTCCAGGAAATCGCCGATTTTACGGGCGATTCACTCGAACTTTCCAGGACTGCTTCCACAATAGATTGTGAAGTCATCGTTTTTGCCGGAGTCAATTTCATGGCGGAAAGCGCTTCAATTTTGTGCCCGGACAAGACCGTCCTCCTTACAGAAATCGATGCAGGGTGTCCTATGGCGGACATGATACACGTCGATGCCCCGAGATGGGAAAGAAAAAGCTTTCCAGGTTTTAAGAACCCTCCGCCATATATATACCCGAAAGAATTCACTTTAAAAGATATAAAGGAGCAGTATCCCGGCGTCCCTGTCGTCGCCTATGTGAATACCACCGCTGATGTTAAGGCTGAAAGCGATATATGTTGCACATCTGCAAACATAGTGAAAGTCCTCGAGTCATTGCCAGAGGATACTGTTATTTCAATACCGGACAAAAACCTGTCTCTGTGGGCGCAAAAGAACACGAAGAAAAAGGTCATTGCCTGGGACGGATTTTGCCATGTGCATGAAAGAGTACAACCTGAAGATGTGGAAAAGGCGAGGAAAGAACATCCCGGCGCATTGGTCATGGCCCATCCGGAATGCAGGCTTGAGGTGCTCGAGATGGCGGATCATGTAACGAGCACTTCCGGTATGCTCAGATTCGCAAAGGCATCCCCTGAGACAAAGTTTATTGTAGGGACAGAGACAGGGCTACTGTACCGGTTAAGAAAAGAAAACCCTGATAAACTTTTCTATCCGCTGAGGAAAGACATGATATGTCCGAACATGAAAAAGACTACACTCGAAAGCGTACTCAGGTCCCTGGAGGAAAAAACTTATGTTATTAAAGTGCCCGAGGAAATAAGAATTCCTGCAAAGAAGGCATTGGACAGAATGCTCGAGATAAAGTAAGGGACCAAGAAATCGTGGATTTTTTCTACAGGATCGCGGAAAGAAGGATTGCGGAAGCCATACAAAACGGCGAGTTCGATGACCTTGAAGGAAAGGGAAAGCCTCTGGTGCTGGACGATGAGACCTGGATACCGGAAGATCTGAGAATTGCTTACAAGTTCTTAAAGAATGCGGGCTGTATTCCTCCCGAGCTTGAGGAGAGGAATGAAGTGATAAATATGTTCTCATTGATGAATACCATCGATGATGACAAGGAGCGGCTCAAGAAAATCAGGCAACTGAATTTCATGCTCTTAAAACTAAATCTGAACCGGAAAAAACCTCTTACCTTCGAAGATTTCCCTGAATACGAAAATAAACTGGCCGACAGACTGACAGGGGACAGGACATAATAGTCCGGTCCCACCTCGGAGCTCCGTTCACTATTTACAGAGTCACCCACAGGCTACGACGGATTGTCAAATTACCGACAACTTGGCTGACATTTTTGTTCAGAAAATAATTTTCTATTAACTATGCCCGCCGTGCATATCCCGGTGAAACATGCCACTCATTCCGCTGGTAAATGGGAAACAACGCCATTGCATTACAAAGACAACTTCGTTAAGTACACCTTATGATATACTGGATAAAATTGTATTTTCCAATGAGCAATGAACCTCCCCGCCGCAGAGACGGCGGGGTATCTCGGAAAACTCTCACCAGCGATGGCATCTTTAAATTTTGAACAGTTTTAGCTGACCTGTGCGCCGCTCTATTTCAGACTTATCCAAAGTCTGATTCCTTATGTATCGCTTAATCACTTCTTCATTTGTTGCATCCCCGACCGTTCCTATGTCCTTGCCGTCACTCCAGAATTCTCCACCCCACAATTCTACTTTCTTCATCTTCGGAAATTCTTCGAATACTCGTTTCGCCGTTATCGACTTAATTACGTTCAGCACCTGACTCGGGCTATATTGCGGTTGAGCACCGCAGAAGATATGTATATGATCCTCATCAAATCCAATTTCATCGATTACAATATTGTACCGTTCAGTAATTCCCCTCATTGTCTCTCTGATACATTTCTCAACTTCCTCATTCAACAAAACCTTACGGTACTTTACAGCAGTCACCAAATGGTATCGAATCTTATAGACCGCATGAGGCCTCTTTCCCAGTTCCATTGTAACAGCATTATAATCCCCCAAACCCCCTTTTCAAAAGGGGGTTCACGGTTTCCCCCCCGCAGAGACAGCGGGGTTTATAATTTAATTAATACTAATGATTAAAATAATGATAGTCATCCATAGCCTGAAGGGAGGCGGTGCAGAAAGGGTGGTCGTAAACTTGCTGAAGGGCTTAAGTAGAAGAGACTTCTCCATGTCACTCTTATTATATGAGGGTACATTTGATTATCTTCTTCCAGAAGACGTTGAGGTTATCACATTAGATATACCGTCAAGCAGAAATATTTTAAAGACAACAAGAGGCTTTATTTTGAAAATTATCTCGTTTTCCCGTTTAATAAAAAAGAACAAACCTGATATTATTTTTAGTCTTTTGAGTGGTACGAATGTCGTCGCAATTTTAGCAAGATCACTATCGGGGGTGCATAGTAAAGTAATAGTAAGCGAGAGAAACCATCCCTCCCTAAGTCTCAAGAACGAACTGTATGGTGGAACCACAAAACTTCTTATGAAAAGATTTTATCCAAAGGCAGAAAAGATAATAGCAATATCTCAGGGGATTAAAGAGGATTTAATTAAAAACTTTAATCTTTCCGCAGAAAAAATAGAGGTTATTTACAACCCCGTGGACATAAAGGAGATTGAAACACTTTCAGCAGAAGAGCTAAGTCATCCGTGGTTTAACGATGGTCTGCCAATAATTATTTCAGTTGGACGACTCACATATCAAAAGGGCCATTCCCATTTAATAAAGGTTTTTTCTATAGTAAGGCAGTCTCTTCCATGTAGGTTGTTCATCGTTGGCACGGGAGAAGAAGAAGAAGAAAATCTCATGAACATGGTAAATGCACTGGGCCTGAAAAATGACGTGGAATTTTTAGGCTTTCAAAGAAACCCTTTCAAATATATGGCAAGGTCATCGCTTTTTGTTTTGTCATCTCTCTATGAAGGTTTTGGCAACGTCATAGTGGAAGGTATGGCGTTGGGATTACCAGTTATCGCCACAGACTGTCCCTCAGGCCCTTCTGAAATAATAGAGCATGGAAAGAATGGACTCTTGGTTCCGCTAAAAGACGAAAGAGCGTTAGCGCAGGCAATTTTATATGTACTAACGAATGATGAGCTGAGGAAAAAATTATCCAATGAAGCCAAGACGAGAGCGCAGTTTTTTGCTTTGAACAAAAGAGTAGAACAATATAGCGACGTTTTTCTCCGAACTTCTCAGGATCAATGAAAAGAGATGAATTAACCCCGATGCCGAGTCTACCCGTAGGTGACGGAAACAGGTAGATGAGGATAGATAGAGAACAAAATGAGAATCAGATAAACGGCTAAGCCAATAGTGGCACCGGGGAGTCTGCTAAACCTTGATCCCCTGTCGCTCATGTCAAATCGAGTTTGCCTCGCTTAAGCTGCTGATTAGCGGTTCGGATATCGCCGTGCATGTTTCGGATAGAAGTCGAGACTTCCTCTGCCAGAGTTGCAGGTTTGCTCCGGAACAGGTGGCAGGATTGGCTCGGAATCTGCCTGCCAAGTCTTTCGGAAGACATCATTGAAAATATCAAATGAAATATGATATAAAATGGATATTTTTAAGAAAGGAGGTTTTAGTTTAAGGTTCAGTTTTCAGTTTCGCTGGCTGGAAGCCAGGGAAGAGGAGTGAGCCCCTTAGGCGATTCTCCCGCTGCCCCGCAGCCGTGAAGGGAACGAAAGCCTGAAATAAGCCACTGTCCCGAAACATATCGGGATGGGAAGGCAGGCAAGTAGGTTACAACTTAATGTAAGAGCCCTAAGCCGGAAGACCTGTCCAGACCAAAATAATATATTCCAAAACAATGTTTCCCGAGGGAGGAAGAAATGACGAAGATTCTTTTATTTTCAGCTTGTCGTATCCATTGTTTAAGGTCCGCCTTTTGTCTCTTATTATTAACCGCCCGTTTTTTTTCAGCGGCTTCTTTGGTATCGGCAGCAAGCTTGCCTGTTATGCCTTTGGAAGGGATAGTTGTCACCGCCGACAAGATAGATGAATCTGTTGAAGAAACCACGAGCAGCGTCACTGTCATCAAAGGCGAAGATATAAAAAAGATGAACGTACAGTTTGTGACGGATGTTCTCAGGACAATACCTGACCTTAATCTTGCCCAGAATGGCGGCGCCGGAAAAGTCGCCACGGTCCTCCTGCGCGGCGGTGACTCGACTCATACCCTTGTTATGATTGACGGCGTGCGGGTCAACAGCCCTACTACAGGGTCCTATGATTTTTCAGGCCTTACTGTTGACGATATAGAAAGAATAGAGATAGTTAAAGGTCCTCAGAGCACAATATATGGTTCCGAGGCAATGGCCGGTGTTATAAACATCATAACAAAAAAGGGTGAAGGCGGGCCGAGAGCTGATTTGTCCTTTGAGGGAGGGTCATTCGGAACCTACAACCCTTCGATTTCGGTCTCCGGAAAATATAAAACCGCAGATTACAGGATCAACGGTTCCTATTTTGGGACGGACGGCATATCCGCGGCACGGAGCGGAACCGAGAGAGACGGATACCGGAACTCTGCCGTATCAGGTAAATTCGGAGTAAAACCTTCGCAAAATCTTGAATTTGAAGTAACAGGAAAATACTATTACGACAGAACAGACCTGGACGGTTTTGATTTTGCTAAACTCCAGGCAGTCGACGATAATGATTTTGTCCAGCGAGGCACTCACTATTTGGTTTCAGGCAAAGGTAAAGTCTATCTTTTCAATATCTGGGAACAGATAATAACGCTTTCATCAACGGGAGACTTCCTGCAGTTTAGAGATCCGAGCATCATATACAACAACTATCAACTGAGTACCCGCATGGAAACCGTCGATTGGCAGAACAACCTGTATCTCTCGGACCATTACATAATGACTGCCGGAGCTGAATACAGAACAGAAAAGGCAGAAAACATCGGGAACTTCGACAAGTCTTTGTATAACAAGGCGCTCTATCTCAATAACAAGCTAAAGCTCCTGCAGGATGACCTTGTATTCAATGCAGGTCTGCGATATGATGATCATGAGACGTTCGGAGATAAAGTTACATGCAGAGCCGGCGCGATGTATAACATCAAAGCAATCGACTTAAGGATCAGGGGCAGCTACGGCACCGGCTTCAGGGCGCCTACTTTCAATGAGCTTTTTTTTCCTTTTTTCGGGAATACCAATTTAAAGCCTGAAGAAAGCACATCATGGGAAATCGGCCTTGAAAAGGGCCTCATTCGTAATAAGGTTTCCTTGTCTCTGACATACTTCGACCAGGATTACAAAAACCTTATACAGACCGACCCGTTGACATTTACCGCAGCCAACATATCAAAGGCGGAAATAAAAGGCGTTGAGACAGCCGCTGTTTTAAAGATGACGGACAACCTAAACATAAAGGCGGGATACACCTACCTTAATACAAAGGACGAGTCCACGGGGCAGCAGCTGACCCGGAGACCTAAAGACAAGCTCGGTATGTCGGCGGATTTTTCAGTAAAGGATTTCTCTTTTGTAGCCAATTATATTTTTGTCGGAAAAAGATTCGATTCTTCAGTGCAAAGGGACCTTTCATCCTATTCGCTCGTCAATTTAAGCGGCAGTTACAAGGTAAGCAAATGGATGACCCTCTTCGCGCGAATCGACAACCTTTTTGACGCGCGGTATGAAGAGATCGGGAGTTACGGTACTCCGGGTTTTTCAGTGTTCGGAGGAGTTAGAATTTCGACTTTGTAGAAATTCCTTAGTCTGCACTATTCATATAATAGCCGACAGATACAGTATTTGCGCTCATTCTCGGCCCGTTACGGATTGGGCCTCCGAGGTAAATTCTTTCTTCGAAAGAATTTAAAGCCGCTTAAATACTGTATCTGTCGGTCACAAATTAGTTGCGAAGGAGAGAAATAATACAAACCCGAAACAATTCTATGGGACTGAATCGCACAATTCTTTTTTCCGCTATTCTCCACTCAATGGTCATACTTGCGCTTTCCGCAGGCTTTTGCAGAAGCGTTGAAAGACATGCACCGTCCGATCTGATGATCGTCTCTCTGCTTTCAGCGATGACGGAAATGGTTTCAACTGGACCACCCGTCCGCAGATCCATTCATCCGGAGAAAGAAGCTGCGCATGGAAAAGAGACTGTGTCACTTAAACCTGTTCTTTCAAATAACGCGGAATCCGCTGCCGATGATATTAAAGACAACAGAGAAAAATATATATCAACGGATACTCAAAGCAAGGCCGAAACAGCCCTTGCTCCCGGTCACCGCGAAGCCACAACTTCATCTCCAATGACAGGACATATAGTGCCTCATGAAGGACAGGCATCAGGGAACACACAAGTCACTATCGAATCTGCCGGCAAAGTCTCCGACGGTCAAACTTCGGACATTTATGCATTGATCAGGGCCGCCATTGAAAAAGCAAAGATTTATCCTCTGTTGGCAAGAAAAAAGAGGATTGAAGGCACTGTTGTGACAGAATTCACAATCAATAGCAGAGGATATCCTGAGAATATTAAAATCAAAAAAAGTTCGGGACATGAGATCCTTGATTCAGCGACTATTTCAATATTGAAAAGATCGGCCCCGTTGCCTTCAATGAACGGTGAAATTTTAATACCGATAAACTTCAGGCTTACAGATTCCGCCTCTTACTCCCGACGATAACCAGTGGACTGAGTTAATCAGGAAATCCTTTCTATCATCTTAACCAGAGCTTCTCTCACATCTTCATCAAACAGTATCTCGGCGTGGTTGCACGCATAATTGTGGTGCTCGTGGCCCCAATCCAGTTTTGAGCTCTCTGCTGATACAAGACCGTCGCCCCTGCCCTGCTTCAGCTCATCAGGGAAAAGATCTCGGGGCATAATCCTCCCAAAAAAGTCCGGGAAAGAAAAGTTATTGATACTGAAAAGCGTAGGATCAATACCCCCAACTGATGCATAATAAATGCCTTCCAGAGGACCGCCTTTAAGATGCCTGAAAAAGTTCGATTCGGGCAATAACTCTCTAATCGCCCGGCTCCTGAGAAACTCCAAAACCTTTTTAATCGCGAAGGACATTGTCCCCTTATCTCCGCCTGAAAAAAGCGGGCTCAGTAGTGACGCCAATGGAGACACATATTTGGCAAGCCGGGCCACGGAACTGCCCTTATGCGGAGTTGAAATTGTGATAAGTGCTTTCACAGCTTCGCTGTTCATCGAGAGATACTTTCTTCCTGCAAGACCGCCCCTGCTGTGACCGACAATTATGATACCCGCCTGTGTAATATCTTTTGCAGCGGCGACAATCTCCTGCAACTCTTTGACAACAGAATCAATCGGACCCGCGGGTCTTCTCTGGCTCCATGTGATTACACTGTAGTCCTTTAGCTTAAGATCCTCAAACAGTGTCTGAAACGTTCCGGCTTTTTGTTCGGATATTTTCCGGGCCAGAAGGGTCCTTAAAGGAAACATGCCGCCGAGGATGCGGGAATTGTATGGGTTTACCCAAATGTCCTTATCCATGCCGAGGCCGTGGATAAAGACGACAGCCGGTTTATTAAGATCTCCCGGATTCGATACTAAATCTAATTTCATACATTTTACTGCCCAACGATTTTTCCCGGATTACCAATTTATTCTCACAGGCAACCGCCCTTTAAAAATCAATTGTCCCTCCAAACACTTCAGGACGGCATTCTGTGCCTGCTCAGTCGGTTCGTAAGCCGCTATGAGAATATCGGCACCCTGAAAATGTCTCAATACATAGGGACTGCCGAAGGATACGACAATCGAATGGCCGGCTTTTCTTATCAGTTCCTGAATCCGGGCTTTGTCATTCTCATCGATTCCCGAGCTGCCCTTCCATGCGGCGACTTTCGTAAACAAAGCGAACAGAGACGTTTTATCTTTCATTTCTATACTGTCGCTGATCAATGAACAATTATTGAAATGGTCCCTTAAAGGAGAAGTTCGAAAAAACTCACTGTCTCCCGCAAGTATCAACTCGATATTCTTTTTATCTGAAACCGGTAATATACCCGGTGTATTTTTTAGTAGAGTTATGGACATTTCGATAATTTGCAATGAGAGTACTTGGTGCTTCTGATGGTTTATCCATGGCCTTTCAATGTGCTGAAGTTTTTTCTTTGCCTTCAGGATACGGTCCAGTGCTTCATCTATCCTTTTTTCACTAATCTTTTTTGATTCAACTGCCGACATGAGTTCTTGCGCCGATGAAACAGGATCAAGCGGGTGCAGCAATACGTCGGCCCCGGCGTTTATGCACTGTGCAGGTACATTTTCAATATCTTTCAGGGCGTGCATATTCAGGGCATCAGTAAGAACAAGACCATTAAAACCAAGCTCTTCCTTTAAGAGGCGGCTGATGATATTTTTTGACAGACTCGCAGGTTTATCATCAATGGAGGGAATACTTAAATGCCCGATCATAATGGAACTTATTCCGATATCAATGGCCTTTATAAACGGCGCCACTTCAACGTCCATCAGTCCTGCATACGATTTATTAATAACCGGCAGCAGTATATGCGAGTCTGTGGATGTGTCGCCATGTCCCGGAAAGTGTTTGGCGCAGCTTATGAGTCCTGTTCCTTCCAATGCCTTTATGTATTCTGAGCCGAACCATGCAACTTCGTCCGGCTCATCAGAGAATGCCCTTGTGCAGATAATCGGGTTATCGGGGTTACTGTTAATATCAAGCACAGGCATAAGGGGCATGTTTATTCCGGTCTCAATCGCTTCTGCAGCGATGGCCTTTATCGCACTTCTAAGGATTGAGACCTCCATAGGTTTATTCTTATCGATGGCTGCTGCCATAGCCATCTGGCATGGAAACAGGGTATACCCCAGTATTTGCTGACCGACTCCGCGTTCAATGTCCGATGCAATAAAGAGCGGTATCTCCGCGTTCGACTGCAGTATGCCGATAAATTTCCTTACCTCATCTTTTCCACCGCCAAAAATAATAAATCCGCATATGCCCCTTTTTACGAGAGAAAGGATTTTTTCGCGATAAGACGGCAGTTGTATATCCTTACCGTCAATCCTGCCGATAATCAGCTGGTACAACTTTCTTTCTAAAGGAAGCCTGCCTGTAATGTCATCGTTTGCCATAGAGAAGTTTATCAAATAGTCGCATATAGACACAACAAAATGATTAGGTATATAAATCCCGATAAAAATTTGATAAAATACCCGAAATTTGAATTCGGAGAAAAAATGACCCAGGCAAGAATCCTTGTTGTCGAAGACGACAAACTCCAGGCAAAGATCACAAGAGATTATTTAGAGTCATCCGGTTATGAGGTTGTTCTGGCTGAAGACGGAAAATCCGCAATCAAAACGGTAAAGACACAAAAGGTAGACATAATCGTACTTGACCTTGTTCTCCCGGATATTAGCGGCAATGAGGTCTGCAGGTGGCTGAAAATGAACGATGATACAAAGAGCATACCGATAATCATGCTGACTGTCAAGAGTTCCACGATGGAGAAGGTCGAAGGCCTGAAGGCAGGAGCTGATGACTATCTACCCAAGCCGTACAATGAGATCGAACTCAACGCAAGGATTTATGCCAGCTTGAGAACAAAGGCATTACAGGACAAATTGAGAGAGAAAAACCGTGAGTTGGAGGATGCTCTGTCAAAGCTTGAACTCCTCTCGGTAACCGATCACTTAACGAAGCTCTTTAACAGGAGATATTTTGAGACCGTCATTGATCAGGAGTTCAGCAGGACCCAAAGATTCAAGTCCGCTGCAGCCTGCATAATGGTAGACGTCGACCATTTTAAGGATATTAACGATGAATACGGACACCGCACAGGTGACCTTGTTCTGAAAGAGATAGCAGGCATAATAAAAAGTTGCATGAGAAAAATAGATACTGTAGCGAGATGGGGAGGGGAAGAGTTTATTGTTTTGCTTCCCGGAACATCAAAAGAAAATGCCTTGCATGCTGCTTCGAGAATATTAACATCGGTTGCCGACCATGAATTTCAAGATATCGGCAGACGCATCACCGTCAGCATAGGGGTAGCCAGCATCCCCGAGCCTTCTATAGACACAATTGAAAAATTTATTCACGCCTCTGACCTTGCTCTTTATGAAGCAAAATCAAAGGGACGCAACAGGATTGAAACAACCGCTTAATCCATGTAATAAAATCTCCGGATATTACTTTAATTATACTTTTTATTAAAATTTATTTACAAAAAGTGCAAATTATGTTATTTTGTTAACATGTGGGCACCGCTTAACGAAAACCCGTCGAGGGAAAAGATACTGTTACTCCTGAAGAAGAGCGGACCTCTCTCCATCGATGCGCTAAGCAAAGAATTGAATATAACCTCAATGGGTATACGACAACACCTCCTTTCCCTGGAAAGGAAAGGCCTCATCGATTATATGATAAAAAGACAGGGTATCGGCAGACCGGCTTTTCTCTATAAACTGACTGAAAAAGCGGACTGTCTCTTTCCGAAAACATATGACAAGTTTATCCTGCATTTATTAAAAGACATTGAAAAACATGACGGCCCGAACAAGATAGAAGAAATTTTCAAGTGGCGCAAAACCAGACTTTCCAAGGATGCCAGGGAAGCCCTTTCCGACAAAAAGACGCTGCAGGATAGGGTTTATGGATTAAAGGATTTCCTCGAATCAGAGGGATATCTTGCGGAAATATCTACTGCAACCGATTCCTATAATTTGAGACTGTTCAACTGCCCCATTTGCAAAATAGCTATAGACTACAAAGATGCATGTCAATACGACCTGCAGATATTCAGGGAGCTCCTCGGGAAAGAAGTGAACCGTGAGCAGTGCATAATCGACGGCAACCCATCCTGCACATACAGCATACCCAAAAACAGTTCCAGACAAAACTAAAAGATTTACTTTACATTAACCTCATATTACCAAGGAATAATTAAATTATTACAAAAAGTAAATTTCTGTTATTTTCCTTATCTTTGTCTTAATTTTTTATAAACCTCACACATTAATTAATTAAATTTGAAAATTTTTAGCTTGCTATAAGATACATTTTTATTTTATCTTAGGATATGGAAAAAATATATAAAACTAAGGAGGTTATTGCCACGATTATCGTGCAATCGCCTACCCTGTTCGTGATAGGGTGAACTTGTTGATCCGGCAAGTTAGATCTTTTGGGAGTTCGGGTAAAGAGTTGGTGTGCATGTCTCCCTCGAGGAGAAAGCCTAAAGACTCTTTCAGAGCACCCACCTATAAAACAGGCGGATCTAATTTCGCTTTACACGGCAGGGTGGGTTTATTTTTATAGGCTGGTTCTTATGACGATATTTTTTTGGAGGATTATACATAAAAATTATATGATAGAGAGCAGATGGAAATTTGTTTTCAAAATTAAGGAATTCCCGCCTCCAAAAATCTTGTCGGCGTCATAACCCCAGCCTTAACTCAACGCGGTTCTGCATGAAATGCAGAGTGTCTATAGGTCTATTCTTTTAGATACATTATGATGTTCCCCGAATCAAGTACGGGGTAACCCTTTGACAAAGGGAGATTGAGGAAGGGGGTTTACCATAAATGACCATATATATATTGGCAGGTGTCTTTGCAGGTCTTATCGCCGGCTTAGTCTTAGTTCTTATATCCCAGGCAAAACTTAAAAGCAAGAAGGAGGCCATTGAACAGGAAAGGACAAAGGTCATTGACGAGGCCAGGAGAGAATCCGATAGCATAAAAAAAGAGGCGCATGTAGAAGCCAAGGATATTGTGTATCAGTCCAAGGCCGAAGTGGAAAAAGATATCCGCGAGCGGCGTTCCGAGTTGAACCATCTTGATAAAAGACTCAGGCAAAAAGAAGAAAACATCGATAGAAAATTCGAGCAGATTGAAAAAAAGGAACAGGAACTTTCCAAAAAAGAGAAAGAGTATTCTTCCAGGGACAAGGGCATACTTGAAAAGGAAAATCATTACAACAAGCTTATAAAAGACCAGACGGAGCTGCTTGAAAAGATATCCGAGCTGAGTTCAGAAGAAGCAAGAAGCGAACTCTTAAAGAAAATTGAAGAAGAATCAAGGTTTGAAGCTGCTAAGCTCGCAAAAAAGATTGAGGATGAGTCAAGAGAAATCGCAGAGAAAAAGGCAAAAGAAATCATCGGCTTTTCCATACAACGATACGCGAGCGATTATGTCGCCGACAGTACCGTAACTTCTGTAAGCCTGCCTAATGACGAAATGAAAGGCAGGATTATCGGCAGGGAAGGCAGGAACATAAGGGCACTGGAGGCCGCAACAGGCGTAGACCTTATTGTGGATGATACGCCTGAAACCGTAACACTCTCTGCGTTTGACCCCGTCAGGCGTGAAATTGCAAGACTCTCCCTTGAAAGACTGATAACAGACGGCAGAATTCATCCGACGAGGATTGAGGAGATAGTTGAGAAGGTAAAAAAGGAAGTTGAAACATATATCAGGGAAGAAGGTGAAAAAGCAGTATTTGACTTCGGACTTTCCGGCATACATCCCGAACTGGTAAAGCTTATAGGAAGATTAAAGTACAGGACATCTTACGGTCAGAACGTTCTTCAGCATTCGAGAGAGGTGGCATACCTTGCGGGCATGATGGCCGGAGAACTGAGAGTTGACATAAAACTTGCAAAGAGGGCCGGCATGCTTCACGATATCGGGAAAGCCGTGGACCATGAAATTGAAGGTTCACACCAGGAGATAGGCGCAAACATCGCAAAGAAGTTCGGGGAAAACTTCAAAGTTGTAAATGCCGTTATGGTACATCACGGAGAAGGAGATCCCGTAACCGTTGAGGCCGCCCTTATAGGCGCCGCTGATGCCCTTTCGGCCGCGCGCCCGGGCGTCAGGAAAGAAAGCATAGAGAACTATCTGAAACGGCTGGAGAAGCTTGAACAGATGGCATTGTCTTACAAGGGCGTCGAAAAATGCTATGCAATCCAAGCCGGCAGGGAAATAAGAATAATCGTAAAGCCCGAGGATGTGAGTGATGAAATATCATCTATGATTTCAAGGGAACTCGCTAGGAAAATTGAGGCGGAGATGTCATACCCCGGACAGATAAAAGTCACTGTTATAAGGGAATCAAGATACGTCGAGTATGCAAAGTAATATCCATGAAAGTTCTTTTCATCGGTGACATAGTCGGGAAGCTCGGCAGGACCGCTACAAAAGCGTTACTGCCGGCTGTTGCAAACAGGTACAAGATCGATCTCGTCATAGCAAACGGTGAAAATGCAGCCGGCGGCTTTGGGATAACCGAGAAAATAGTCACGGAAATCTTCGGCTACGGGGTGCACATCATCACTACAGGGAACCACGTATGGGACAAGAAAGAGTTTATACCCCAGATATCAAAGGAAGACAGGGTCCTCAGGCCGTTAAACTATCCGCCGGGGGTGCCGGGATATGGAAGCCTGCTTTACCCTATGCACAATACTAAAGCGGCAGTCATCAATCTTTCCGGGCGGGTGTTTATGTCGAACAGCGACTGCCCTTTCAGAATCGGCAAAGATGAAGTTGAAAGACTGCTCAAAGAGACTAAAATAATCATCATTGATTTTCACGCAGAGGCTACGTCTGAGAAGATTGCTTTCGGGTATTTTATTGACGGTAAGGCAAGCGCCGTTATTGGGACCCACACCCATGTTCAGACAGCCGATGAAAAGATATTGCCCGGGGGAACCGCATATATAACCGATGTTGGGATGACAGGCCCGAGCGATTCGGTAATAGGTATCGATAAAGAACAGATCATCCAGAGATTTCTGACAAATATACCGACGCGATTCGAAACAGCAAGTGGAGAGGCATGTCTTTCTGCCGTTGTTATCGAGATAGATGAAAAGTCAGGGAAGTCTACCGCTATCCAAAGGCTCCAACTCAAATATCCGTAGAAAGTTTTTTTTCATTCCCAAAATATTAGCCCCTTTCCAATAAACCCGCGAAAAATTATGGGGTTCTATTTTGCAGGAGTCTATTGCGGTATCTGTGGCGCTTGCTGCGTTTGCGGCGCTTGCTGTAATGGTTTTTGAGGCGCCTGCTGTTTAGTAGGCTGCAGCGGCTGCGAGCCTGTTCCCTGAACAGGACCGGACGGTATCGGCATTGCTTTCTGTCCCTGCGTTACAGGGACCCTTCTAACAACGGAACCGCCTTTTGTAGTAACGACCGCCAGCAAGAGAGAGGTCAACATAAATCCGATTGCCGCGAACGTCGTCATTTTGCTGAGAAAAGTTGCGGCCCCACGGCTCCCAAAAAGTGTCTGGCTCGAACCTCCGAAGGCAGCGCCCATTTCCGCGCCCTTCCCGCTCTGCAGGAGCACTACAGCAATTAGAAAAAGTGATACAATGATATGAACGATTGTTATAAGTATTGTCATTTACCCGTCCTGAATTTAACTATTTTTGTAAAACTATCAACCTTCAGGCTTGCGCCTCCGACCAATGCGCCGTCTACATCCTTGCAAGCCATAAGTGAATCAACATTCTCCGGCGTCACACTGCCGCCATATAGTATACACAATTCATCAGCCCTATTTCCATATAAAACTCTCAGTTTCTCTCTGATATATGCATGCGCTTCCTGTGCCTGTTCGGTAGTAGCGGTCTTTCCTGTACCTATAGCCCATATCGGCTCATATGCGATTACCAGGTCCCGGCAGTCGAGCCCTTCAAGCCCTTTTTCAATCTCCCTCTGCAATATCTCAAAAGCCTTGCCCGCCTCCCTCTCAGATGACGATTCACCGATGCAGAAGATGACCCCGAGACCGGCCTTTTGGGCGGCACTGATTTTCCTGTTCATAAGATCGTCTGTTTCATCGAAATATTGCCTTCTCTCGGAATGACCTATAATGACAAATTTACATCCGATGTCTACGAGCATCAGAGGAGAAATCTCTCCTGTATACGCGCCTTTCTCTTCATAGAACATATTCTGCGCGGAAAGAATGATATTGGTGCCCTTAAGCTCCGTTGCCGCGGATGCCAATGAAGTGAAAGGCGGCGCGATAACGATCGTAACATCAGACTTGTCTTTTACTTCAGGAATAAACGCCGACAAAAACTCCCGAGTTTCACGTATCGTCTTGTTCATCTTCCAGTTCGCTGCTATAAAAGGTTTTCTCATGGTCATACTTTAATTGCTGGTTCATCTCTTGTCAAGCATGTCTTTGGTCAGAACATATCCGGGCACTTTAAAAAATTTTGCGTTACAAGTAAAATACCAACTGTTTTATAATCCTGATAAAAAACATAAGGAGGGAATGTGAACAGACAGATCATATTAAATGAAAAGGATATACCAAAGCAGTGGTACAATATCCAGGCCGATCTGCCGAATCCTGTACCGCCGCCTCTCAACCCGGCGACAGGGCAGCCTATAACGCCTGATATGCTCGCACCGGTTTTTCCCATGAACCTGATCGAGCAAGAAGTGAGTACGGAAAGGTGGATCGACATCCCCGATAAGGTACTGGAGAAATATCTTATATGGAGACCTACCCCTCTGTGCAGGGCGCATTTCCTGGAGAAATTTCTCGATACACCGGCCCACATATATTTCAAAAACGAAGGGGTGAGCCCTCCGGGAAGCCATAAGCCGAATACGGCGATAGCCCAGGCATATTACAATAAAGCTTTCGGCATAAAGAGGCTCGCAACTGAAACAGGCGCGGGCCAATGGGGGAGCGCTCTCTCTTTTGCATGCCAACAATTCGGTCTGGAACTGAAGGTATATATGGTCAGGATAAGTTACAACCAAAAACCTTACAGGAGACTCATGATGGAGACCTGGGGTTCAAAATGCGTACCGAGCCCGAGTCCTGATACCAATGCCGGCAGAAAATTTCTTGAACAGGACCCCGAGCATCCGGGAAGTTTAGGCATAGCCATCAGCGAGGCCATAGAAGACGCCGTAACAACAAAGGACTCAAGATACTCTCTAGGAAGCGTTTTAAATCATGTGCTCCTCCATCAGACAATACTCGGCCTTGAAGCGCACAAACAGCTTGAGTCTGTTGGAGAATATCCTGACATCGTAATAGGATGCGCGGGCGGCGGCAGCAACTTTGGAGGACTCGCCCTTCCCTTTGTGAGGGACAAGATTCACGGGAAACAGATCAAGATCATTGCCGCTGAACCGTCATCCTGCCCTTCTTTGACAAAGGGGTCCTATATATATGATTTCGGTGATACAGCCGAGACCACGCCGTTGCTGGCCATGTGCACCCTCGGACACAAGTTCATCCCCGCGCCGATTCATGCCGGCGGTCTCAGATATCATGGAATGTCGCCAATCGTATCAAGACTACTGATGGACAAACTGATAGAGGCAAAGGCTTATACACAGCTTGAAACCTTTTCCGCTGGAGTGACCTTTGCGAGAACGGAAGGTTTCATCCCGGCCCCTGAAACAAACCATGCTATTGCGTGTGTTATTGAAGAGGCAAAAAAAGCAAAAGAAGAAGGCAAGGAAAAAGTAATTCTCATGAACTGGAGCGGACACGGTATCATAGACCTTGCGGCCTATGACGCATATTTCTCCGGCAAGCTTGAAGATTATGTCCTGCCGGATGATGAAATACAGAAGCTTTTAAAAGACCTGGATAAATACCCAAGACCGTAAAGTCTCAATAAGGGGGGATTTATTCCCCCCTTATCTCACCCTTCTCTCTTGCGAAAACATTGTTTGCGAATTCATGAGCGGCCTCATTTCCTCATTCCCTTGCGAAAAAAAAGGGTCCGAAGGATGGAGATATTATTACCTTTTAGTCAATATCCTGATGATGATATAAACTGAAAACATAATTGCCACCGCAATTATAAAAGTCTTGATTTCCATTTCTACCTCTGGAGCTGCCGATAATTTGCTGAACTCTCTTATTTTATCATATGTGCTATTCTATAAACATGGACATCTACTGCCCCCAGTTGGGGATGCTAATCGAATTTTCTTATTGTACTTCGATGAATGAAGGGCTGCCTTGCAGGAATATTATCGGCTGCTGGAAAGAGAGGACTGACATCACCGTGTTTCTGAAAGCTAATTATTCAGACGAGGAATTAAAGAAGGTCTTCTGCAGGCCCGCAAAATCAAGGTTAGACCGCATCGTCGAATCCATAAAAGAAACTGACTGAGCATCCTTTTCATAAACACCTTCTTCCTTTCCTGCATATCTTTTGTTATCCGGACGGCTCTATGAACAGGCGCATTTCGCTGCTTTGTCCGGTTGACTTCTGTAAAAGAAAACGGTACTCTCAAATAATGCAGAGCTGGAGGGATTGACATGAATCTGATAAATAAAATCAAACATCGCAGTGCTTCGGTGGGCGTTATCGGCCTCGGTTATGTCGGGTTGCCATTGGTTATCGCGTTCGGAAACGCGGGGTTTCGTGTAACCGGGTTTGACCTCGATGAGGAGAAGGTCAAGGTGCTCAATAACGGCGGATCGTATTTAAAGCATATTTCTTCCGAACGGATAAAGACACTGAAAGAAAATGATAATTTTCATGCGACTACCGACTTTTCCTTGCTGGAAGATATGGACTGTATCATTATTTGCGTTCCGACTCCTCTGACAAAACATAGAGAACCCGATCTTTCCTTTATATTGAAAACTTCCGATACCGTCGCAAAACATCTGAGGAAAGGCCAGCTCATCGTTCTTGAATCTACAACATATCCAGGGACCACCGATGAAAATGTGAAAGCGATCCTTGAAACAAAAGAGATGAAGGCGGGAAGGGATTTCTTTCTCGCATATTCTCCAGAGAGAGAAGATCCCAATAACAAACATTTTTCCGTAACAAATATACCCAAGATAGTCGGAGGTTATACTAAAAAATGCCTGGAACTCGCAGAGACTCTCTATGGGGGCATAGTTGAAAAAACCGTGCCTGTATCGTCTACAAAAACAGCAGAGGCGGCGAAACTTCTCGAGAACATATACAGGGCTGTAAACATCGCATTGGTAAATGAGCTGAAGATCCTTTTTGACAGGATGGATATAGATGTGTGGGAGGTAATTGAGGCGGCAAAGACAAAGCCTTTCGGATTCCAGGCGTTCTATCCCGGGCCCGGTCTGGGCGGGCACTGCATACCAATAGACCCTTTCTACCTCGCATGGAAGGCGCATGAGTACGATTTTCATACAAAATTCATCGAACTGGCCGGGGACATCAATACCTCAATGCCCTATTATGTGGTAGACAAGATCGCCGAAGCTCTTAACAAAAAAGGAAAGGCGATAAACTTTTCCAGGATTCTTGTTTTGGGACTTGCCTATAAAAAGGACGTCGATGACATAAGAGAGTCTCCGTCTTTGAAGCTCATAGAACTCCTTACGGGAAAAGGCGCTCACGTTGACTATAATGATCCTTATATACCGAAAACACGTAAAATGCGCATGTATGATTTAAAGAAAAGCTCTGTTCCCTTAACTGAGAAAACCCTCGGGGATTATGATTGTGTTCTTATTGCAACTGATCATTCCTGCTACGACTATGAGTTCATTGTAAAAAATTCATTATTGGTCGTAGATACCCGCAACGCAACCAAGGGGATCAAAGGTAATGGAAAAGTGCTGAAGGCATAAATTAATTTTCCTCTTTCATATTCATGTTGTAATTCTTTTTTTATTGCCGCCGTTCAGAATATTCCTTGGCTTTTCTATAGATATCTTCGACAGTCATTCCGGCAAAAAGTTCGTCTTGTAATTTCACATAATCTCTCTTTTCATAGGCGACCTGAGAAAGAAAGCGGATAGCGTCCACCTCTCCAAGGGTCTTAAAGAGAGCTGCCAGTCCCTTTTTTTTTGATTTCCATATCACTTGCCATCTCAGCCATATTATCTATACCTCCATTTCCTCGACAAACATAACAGGGTTAATCACCTTGATATTTATATTTCTCGCTCTCTTTATTAGTTTATCATCACAAGTCAAAAAATAGTCAGCGCCACCTTTTAGAGCGCAGACAAGATGCAATGCATCACGTGGTTTAACGCCCTGTTTTTCAAAAGCCTGCGCGGAAGCAAGAATGGTCTCATCAGGTCTTATTGTATAATGGGCAAGGACAGCTACTTGTTTAATTTCCTGCCGGATGTCGGTATTAGGATTGAGACTGTTTTCATAATCGAGCATAAATGACCAAAGAAGCTGAAGACCACCTTCTTTAACTCTCTGCAATATCGAAAAAGCAGCTATCGTTTCAAGCCGTATCCTGACTTGTGCCTGGTCGTCGAACGGCCTGTTTCTGTTTGAACAGTTTTTCATTGTGAACTTCCTTGAAGGCAAATTCATTGTTTGTATAGAACTTGAGCGCCTTCAGCATGGCTGTCATCTTGTCTTTGGCTATTGCCTTCTTGTGATATCTGAAGGCCTTTTCTACATAGTCGTTTTCGAAATAAATGATCTCCTCTTTGAGGTATTCCCTCATGCCGACTTGATAGAGTTTTTGCAGGCGGTCCTGTAGGTCTTCGTAATTGTCTATCCCCTCTTTCCACTGGAAATCCACAACATCGTTTGATTCCTTGCTCTCATCTACAACCTTGCAAATGGCGTTCTCATATTTAATGCTGTTGTTCAGAACTGCAGAGGAATAAAGACAAAGATATTTAGTATTACGATCTTGCTGCAGATAGCTAAAAAGCTGTCCTCCGTTAGCCTGCATTCTGGTTTTGCCCTTTTCGTATTCCTGTCCCCACGTCTTGCATTCAATAATTAAAATGGTGTTGCCGTCACTGCCTTTGATTGTAATGTCAGCTTTGCCACCCTTTTGAGTACGGCCAAGTGCCCATTTCTTTTCAAGGTGCAGATCTTCTGGTCGATAGCCTTTTTTTAGGAGGCGATCAACACATTCAAGAACGACAAAATTCTCAGGATGGGAAAAATGAGTTGAAGTTTCATCACCTATTTGAATTGACTGAGGATAAAGAATTTTCTTTTTTTGAAAATCGACACTGATAGCACAACCGTGCTCTTTATATTCCCTGACAAAAATGTCCCTTGAGCTTTCCTGTTGAAAACCGAGCAATTGAATCAGGTTGAGAATTTCTTGTTCTCGCATGGAACTAAGGGAATTATAAAGAAAATGAGAACGAATAATCCAGTCTCCGAAGACCTCGGAATGGGTCAATCAAAGAACCTTCCAGGTTTTCCAAAACCCTTAAGAGATCCCGCCGTCGACCATCCTGAGGCTTCTGTGACAACGGTTCGACAAAGATTCGTTGTGGGTAACAATGATAAATGTGATTTGTTTATCTCTATTCAGATCAACAAAGATATTAAAAAGTTCTTCTCCGGTTTTTGTATCCAGGTTGCCTGTAGGTTCGTCCGCAAGGACTACTTTCGGTTCGAGTATCAGCGCCCTTGCAACCGCAACGCGCTGCTGTTCCCCGCCGGAAAGCTCGCCGGGCCTGTGTTTCTTCCTTTCGGACAGCCCCATCCCGTTGAGAAGATATTCCGCTTTATTCTTAATTTCCCCATAACTCAGCCCTTTGGACCCCTGCCCCTTTGTACCCATTCCGATGAGTCCCGGCATCATAACATTCTCCAAAGCGGAAAATTCGGGGAGAAGATGATGAAACTGAAACACAAAACCTATAGTTGTATTTCTGAAAGAAGCAAGTGAATTTCTGTCAAGTGAAAAAACGTCTGTGCCGCCGTAGAAAACATTGCCGGACGTTGGTTTGTCCAGCGCCCCGAGTATATGCAGCAGCGTGCTTTTCCCAACCCCCGACGCGCCTATTATTCCGACCATTTCGCCTGCTTTTATCGATAGGTCTATACCCCTTAATACATGGATATCACCTGCGTCGGTACGAAATAATTTCTTAAGGTCTTTTATTTCAATCATATCCCTTAACCTAAAAAATACATTCGAAATAATGCAGGTATTGTGACGGCTGTGTTATTTGTATCAATGGGATTTCTCTTCCTTTTCTTTTGATCCGGTAATATCCTTTATTTTTTCACCGGTCTTCCTGATGCCTTCGCTCACTTTCGTTGTCGTATCTTTTATGTCTTCTGTCTTCTCTTTTATCCTGTCCGCCTCTTTACCTAATTCTTCGCTCTTCTTTTTGGCGACTTCTCCCGCCTGTTCCGATTTCTTTCCCAGCCATCTGAAGGGCTTTCCTCCCTGCCAGAATGAAAGGACGAGAAAAATAATTGCCGCAATGACGGCAAGGCCGATTAATTTTCTAATAAGCCTGAACATTGTTTGTTAATTCTTCCACTACCCTACTCATAACGCAGCGGCTCCACCGGATTGAGTTTTGCCGCCTGCCATGAGGGGTAAATAGTAGCAAGGAAACTAATTGTGATAGCAGAAAAAGACACAGTCAGGAAATCAGAGAACTTTGTCTTAACCGGCAAGTGGCTCAGATAATAAACATCGGCGGGAAGTTTAATGATCTCATAAGTATTAAGGATATAGCATAACAGGTAGCCGCCGGTCACTCCGATTATAGTGCCTAAGACCCCGATCAGTAAACCCTGCATCATGAAAATCGCCATTATGCCCTTGTCGGTTGCGCCCATCGCCTTTAAGATTGCGATCTCTCTTTTTTTCTCAATGACGTTCATTATCAACGTGCTCACTATATTGAATGACGCAACAAGGATTATAAGAATTAATATAATAAACATGGCAAACTTTTCTAATTTCAGCGCGGAAAACAGGTTGCGGTTCATCTGCATCCAGTCCTTTGCATATAGAGGGAACCCTAATTTCTTCTGTATCCTCTCCCTGATTTCCGGCGCTTTATATATGTCCGCAAGCCGGAGTTGAATACCGGTGACATCCGCCTTCATGTCGAAAAATTCCTGCGCGGCACGGATGTCTGTGATGACCAGGTTCGAGTCATACTCGAACATCCCGACTTCAAATATTCCGACCACTTTGAACTGTCTGATTTTCGGAAGCATTCCCAAAGGGCCTATCTTTCCGACAGGAGACAAAATACTGATGATATCCCCCTTGAAAGCTCCTATACTGCCCGCAAGTTCCTTCCCTATGATGATGCCAGGCATTTTATCTTCCGCTGAAAGCTGATCAAGCCTGCCTTCTTTGACGTACTTTCCCAAATCCGTCGTCTTCGTCTCCAAGCCGGCGTCTATGCCCCTTAAAAAAACGCCGTGCGCCCTTTTGCCGAAAGACACCATTACCTGCCCCATTACAAAAGGCGCGGTCGATAATACATCCTTGTCCTCCTTCAAACTCCCGATCACATCTTTGTAATCCGACATTGTGCCCCTGTAACTGAGGACAACCATATGGGCATTGACCCCGAGTATCTTCCTCTGGAGGTCCTCATGAAATCCGCTCATCACGGACAGGACAACCAACAGCGCCATGACTCCGACTGCAACGCCACCGGTTGATATTAGGGTATTTACTGAAATTCCCTTATGCTTTTTTTTGGTCTTAAGGTATCTGAGGGCTATGAACAACTGATAGGGAAGGTTCATTCTATTTGAAGATTGAATATTGGATTTTCAAACAATGTCTGCAATATTCAATACCTATTGTTCCGGCTTTAATTGCGGGAACAGTATTACATCTCTGATAGATTGGGAGTTGGTCAGCAGCATCACGAGTCTATCTATGCCGATACCTTCACCTGCAGCAGGCGGCATGCCGTATTCCAGCGCCCTGACAAAATCCTCATCCATATTATGCGCTTCCTCATCGCCCATCTCTTTTGCCTCAACCTGTTTCAGAAACCTCTGCCTTTGGTCCATAGGGTCATTGAGTTCCGAGAACGCGTTTGCAATCTCCCTTGCTGATATAAACAATTCAAACCTTTCCACCAACGACGGGTTATCGGGCTTCCTCTTGGCCAGGGGTGAAAGTTCAACGGGATGGTCGATAATGAAAGTAGGCTGAATAAGTCCAGGCTCAACCTTCTCTTTAAATATCTCATCAATAATCTTTCCAAGGGTTGCACCTGCTTCAATATGAATATCATTCGCTTCCGCCCATGCTCCAGCCTTTTCGCTGTTATCTAATATTTCCCCCGGGACTCCCTTCTGCTTTAGCGCATCGAGCATAGGCAGCCTCGGCCATGGAGGGGTAAGGTCTATCGTCAAGTCGCTATACGGCACCTTTAATGTCCCGAGTGTTCTTTCCGCGACATATGCAAAAAATTCTTCGGTAAAAGACATGAGAAAATTATAGTCTCTGTAGGCAATATAAAATTCGAGCATCGAAAATTCAGGATTGTGCTTTGTCGATATGCCTTCATTCCTGAAATTCCTGTTGAGTTCATATATCCGCTCGTATCCGCCGACCAACAACCTTTTTAAATAAAGCTCCGGCGCAATCCTGAGATACAAATCAACATCAAGCGCATTGTGATAGGTCTTGAAAGGCCGCGCCGTTGCGCCTCCGGGAATCGGCTGCATCATGGGGGTCTCAACTTCTATGAAATCTTTCGATTCGAGAAAATCCCTCATCGATTTAATGATAACGCTTCTTTGCACAAAGGTATGTCTGACCTCGGGATTGACGATCAGGTCCACGTATCTCTGTCTGTATCTTGTCTCGATGTCCTTTAAGCCGTGCCATTTCTCGGGCAGCGGTCTAATGGACTTCGTAAGGATAACAAACTCTGTCACTTCTACGGTAAGTTCGTTTGTTTTGGTCCTGAAAACTCTGCCTTTCAAACCGACAATATCACCTATATCAAGTTTCTTCATGAGGAGATATTTCTCGCCGAGCACATCTTTCTTAAGATAGATCTGCATCTTGCCGGTGCTGTCCTGAACATGAGCAAAAGCGGCCTTGCCGAAATTCCTCATGGCGACGATCCTGCCTGCTAAAGAGCACAGGACAGGTTCCGCCTCAAGCGTCTCTTTCGAAACAGGACCCAATTTTTCATGGAGTTCCAACGCATGGTCTTCCGCGTAAAACGCTCCGCCGAAAGGTTCGAACCCCGATTCGCGCAACTCCTCAAGTTTTTTTATTCTCTGTTCAATTAATTCGTTTATTTCTTCCATGAGCGCCGTACAAAAAGTTCAATCGATAATTCATCAAGTAATTTTGCAGTTTAAGAATTATAATGACTAACTTCCGGGTAAGTCAATTCAACCGTGATGTATCGAGATGGTAAAATCGGCATGGCAGAGCATGATCAACTGGATAATCTCATCTATGCGCACAAAAAAAATTTATGCGCGCGGAAGGCCGGATTACTATTCGGCTGGCTTAATCTTTACACCCATCCTAAGTTCATCTATCCATTTTTCTTAATTTTTTATTCAAACATTTGATCCAGTCCATTCGAACACCTTTTTTCGTATAGCAAAGCTGGACGTTTAAATCATACGTTTACTGTCCGGATTGAGTCAAGTTTGACTTGGGCTTTCTCATCGATTCTCCCTTCAAAGATATCCTATGTGCATTATGGACGATCCTGTCGCGGGGGAAAAAATAATCTGACAGCACGACATTCTGTCGCTTCACAATATCCCTCCAGAATCTAAAATGCTCTGTGGTATCAATACAATATTTAGCCGGTCATTGCATCGGCTTTTCTGCTGTCTTCTTCAATAAATCTTGTACAAATAAATGACAATAACGCAGCTAAAAGAATGGCCAGAGGCGTAATTAAGAGAGAAAATCTCAGTCCCCACATATCTGAGAGCCTGCCCAGGATGGTAGGCGAAACCGCATCTCCCAGTGCATGAATAAAAAAGATGTTAACTGCAAAAGCCATGGCGCGCACTGCGGGATTAGTCACATTGATAACTATCGTATTTAAAGGACCGGTGTTGAAAAAAAGGAAGAATTCCGCAAAAAAGATTGCAGTCATGCAGCCCGGAAGTGAATTGGTAATGAGTGAATACGCTGCGATAGGCGCTCCCAGCAGAAAACCCCATCCTGAAACCAGTAAATATCCTTTACTATTTTTTCGCTGCAACATATCGCCCAGCCATCCGCCGGTTAAGGTGCCAGTGATCCCTGCAACCACCGTGATTGCCCCAAATAACGTGTTCCCCGCCGCAACACTTTGTCCGTGCAGCCGATGGAGGAAGGTCGGCATCCACTGTGCCAATCCGCCCAATGCAAAGGTCATGGAAGACATGGCCAATGTGTTTATGACAAAAGAACGGTTTTTAAACAGTGAGACGTAATCTCTAAACCGAGTTCCCTCATGTCCCGCAGCCGTTTTTTCGATGCATCCGCATCGGGGTTCGCGAAGGTAAAGCAGAGGCAATAGCAGAATCAGTCCAGGCAGAGCAGCAACGAAGAAGACAACATGCCATCCAAAGGTCTGTCCCAGGATACCGCCAAGGACATATCCGAAAGCACTGCCGACAGGGATCGCAAGATAAAAAAAAGAAAGGGACCTCCCGCGCTGGCTTTTCGGGAAATAGTCTGAAACGATCCCGGGGGACACCGTTCCGAAGCTTGCCTCACCTATCCCGACTGTTGCCCGGCTCATTGCGAGCGTAGCATATTTTTCCGCCAACCCTGTAGTAGCGGTGGCAATGCTCCAGAGTGATAGTCCCCAACAGGCAAGTTTCACTCGGCTCCGGCGGTCTCCTAACCAACCGAGCAGCGGGGCGGAAATCATATAGGACAACATGAATGCGCTGCCGAGAAACCCAAGAGTGGTATCGGACAGGCGCAGGTCTTCTTTAATCAACGGGAACACAGCAAAAAGCACCTGGCGATCGATGTAATTCAGGAGGTTAATCGTGAAAAGAAGGACTAAGGCATAATGATTGTAAGCCAATTTTAAACTTTTGCTCAAAGCATTATTCTTTATACGAGCTTTATGCGGGCTCCTAAGATTTCCTTACTTCCTGCTTGCCGCCATACGCTCGAGCATTTCAAGTTTTGATGTTTCACCGACGGCTATCAATGTATCCCCTGCTTCCAGGGCAGTGCGGAATGTCGGATTGAATTTCATTTCGCCGTTCTGCTGTTTTATAGCTACAATAATAATTCCAAGTTCCCTTCCGATACCGCATTGGTCTAACGTCTGCCCCACAAGATCGGAGCCTTCCTGAATAATTATCTCCTCGATCTGCAAATCTATGTTGCCGCTTTTTGTGGCAAACTCAATGAAGTCGACTACCGCAGGTTTTAATACGGAATGGGCCATCCTTAACCCGCCGATATGATATGGCGAAACAACCCTGTCTGCGCCTGCCCTCAGCAGTTTCTTATCCGACCCTTCTTCACCGGCCCTCGCAACAATTACAAGATCGGGGTTGAGCCCGCGCGCGCTCAGAACAACGTAAAGGTTTTCCGCATCTGTAGGCAGAACCGATATCAGACATCTTGCCCTCTTTATCCCGGCCTTCTTTAAAAGCTCATCCTTTGTTGCGTCTCCCTGAATAATGATGTTTTCCTCTTTGTCGTCGAGGACCGCGCCGTTCTTTTCAATAACAACAAAGTCTAATTTCTCATGCCCGAGCTCCCTGGCAATAATCTTGCCCATCCTGCCGTACCCGCAGATGATATAATGCTTTTTTAATTCCTTCAGCCTCTTTTCCAATCTCTTCCTCCCGAACATTTCCTGTAATTCGCCTTCTATTACAAATTTTGCGCCCGTACTGAATGCATACAGTACAGTCCCCACCCCGCCTATAATAAGGATAATCGTAAATAATTTGCCGCCGGACGATAGGTCATGCACCTCCCTAAACCCGACTGTCGTAAGGGTGATAATTGTCATATAAAGGGAATCCAGGAAATTCCATCCCTCTATCCCCATATATCCGGAGGTCCCAAAGGAAATAACGAGTATTATTAATCCTGCAGAAAGTGCAATTCGCCTTTTGAGTTCTTTCACTTATCTCCGACGCCAATAAATTTATTACGGGAACGCATAAAATCTCGAACTTATTATGTCAAAAAATATTTAAAAGTCTCAATTCTTCCCTACCTTTTTCCTGAGGGTATCGAGTAGCGCCTCAGGTGATTTATTTGCAAGTATCTCTCTAAATTGCGATCGATAGTTATTGATCAGGCTTACCCCTTCGATGACAACATCATACACCTTCCACTCGCTGCCTTTTTGGATCACCCTGTAATTAATCGGGATATCCGCCTTTTTTGTCACTATGGTAGTCCGGACTTCAACCGTTTTTTCCGATAAAGAGTTTTCTTTACCGTAGAGCACCTGTTCATTCGTATACGACATAATTTTGTCTGCATAAGTTTCTTCAAGCAATGATGCATAGAGATCAGTAAATTCTTTTTGTTGTCCTGCATTCAGCTTGTTCCAATCCGGGCCGAGTGTCCTCCGCGAAAGCTCGGCAAAATCGAACATTTTGCTTGCGAGGGAGCGTATCTTGGTCTTCTTGGTATTCTTCCCTGATTCTCCCTTGAGAGTCGGGTCGCGCAAAACATCAAGCACTTTGTTAATTTCCGCTCTAATTGTTTCGAGAGGCACACCGGCATAGGAAGACAACGGCATACCCAACAAAACAATCAATGCAAATCCGATCACCTGCTTTTTCATGGTTCCCCCTTTCCACTCATGTCTTCGTTATCAGTTCTTGTATTACTTCCCTTTCCCTTCAATAGATTCCTCCATAAAGACCGTCAATTTCCGATCGCCGATAGGGAATGCCTCATCTATCCTGCCCTTCACAACGACGGTCGATCTTGCTTCAGGCAAGGTTTTTTTGGTAACTACAATTATTTCGCCTGTCTTGTCTCTGACCTTAAAGAATTTAACAACAACGAAAAAAGCTGTCCGGTCCGTGACCTCTCCTTCAATAGTGACTTCTTTCCCTTCATATGCCTTCGGATTGCTGAGTATCTTCTCAATCGTGGCATGCTGGACCCGGCTGAAGTAATACCACGCGCCGCCGCCTATTGCTATGACTATCAAAACCGCGACTATTATTTTCCTTATCATAATAGTTCCCGATAATTCTTATTTTGAAGCCTTCTTAAGAGTTTCCCGAAGCTCGGCAGAACCTTCATTGACGACGTCTTTTTTCACAACGATGTCCACAGGTCTTACATCCTTGCCGTAGTATGCTTTATTGATACTGTTACGGATATCAACCATAGAACCTTCAAGATTAAGCCCCGCATAAAGACCTTTGGACTTTGCAAAGGAAATGAAATCGGCTGTTACGTTTCCTTTAGCGCCTATCCCCACAGGGCCGAGCGCAATTGATGTATCTCCACCGAGCTTGAATGACGAGGCAAAGAGTGAGTCAATGGCCTTCCGGCTCATCGCCATCATGATCACCTCCGCGGCTTCGCCTCCGATCTGCAGACCGAAAGTGACTGAGCCGATTGTATAGAAGGCTGGCTGGCTCCAGTCTCCGGTCTTTTCATCTTTCACAACGAGAACGCCGGTCCCGCCTGAGCCTCCCAGAAAAAAGCCCGCCTTGAGTACCTGGGGAAAGATCAATAAGCCTTTTACTTCCTTGAGGTGCTCGTGAAGCCAGGTATAATTCTGATCGCGCATGAGATTATTAAAAGTGACGCGTGCCCTGTCCACAATACCTTGCGCCTCATCGGAATCTGCTGCGCTTGCAGGTGCCGCTATGCAGGCGAGCAAAACAACAACGACCACAGATGATACGAATAAAGCCTTAAGGTCTGATACTGTTTGCTGCTTCTTTTTCATCTTTGCCTCCCTGGTTGAATTTTGTTCACCTCTGCTCAAGCCCTGAAACTTCATTTTTCAAATACGTCTTTAACACAGGCGACGGAAAATTAATCCCTTCCGCCAGATAACGATGCTGAAGCAGTTTAATAAACTCATATGTGATTATATATTGACCGGAGGGATGATGTCGATAAACAAGTTCAGCCCGATACCGAGCAGGAACAAGATAAAAAGCTTCATGCTAAAAGGCAGGTCCCAATTCTACATATAGACCTGCCTTCAGTAAAATATATCACGACTTAAAATTTATTAAACTTATTTCCTCTGTTCTAATTCGAACGCCTTCCCTGCTTTGCCTGCCGCGTTCTCGGCCCTGCTTGCTGCTTCCTCTGCCCTTTTTGCTGCCGCTTCCGCCTTATTCGCCGCTGCTTCGGCCCTTCTTACCGCGGCTTCTGCCTTCTCGCAACAGTCCTTCGCGATTTTCATCGCCTCCTGGGCCAGAGATTTCGCTTCACGCGCGTCTTTTTTGGCCTCGTCAATCTCAGCAATCTTGCCCTCAAGCGCGCTTACTCTCGATTCTATAGAAGAGACTCTCGATTCAAGCTTGCTGATTCTTTCAACCAATGGTTCTATCTGCTGACGCACATAATCCTTTGAGGCGCACCCCAAAAAAAATATCGATAACAAAGGAACCATCAATAAAATCGAAACTGTTTTTTTCATTATTTACACCTCCTTTATCACCAAAAAATGCTTTTCTAAAAAGTTTTAAAATAACCGGTCAAAATTTAGCTTATTTTTCCTGCTGCAATTCAAAAGATTTTTCACACTTCTTCGCTGCGTTTTCAGCTCTCCTTGCAGCCGACTCAGCCCTATCACAGCATTCCTTAGCCTCAAGTTTGCTGATCCGCTCTACGAGAGGCTCCACCTGCTGACGAACATAATCCCTTGAAGCACATCCCAAAAGCAAAAGCAATGAGAGAGACATAATTATTAAAGCCGCTTTTTTCATTTCCACCTCCTTTTTTAATGAAAAGCTACCTTTTATCTTTGCCGCTTGCCTTTTCAAGCGACTCTCCTGCGCTCTCGATGTCTATTCACATTATTTTTCGTTTGAATAAACGCAAAAAGGATGCCAATTATAACTTGTTGTTTTTTATATACTTTGACAAAACTCGAACCTAATACACAGGGCATTTTTACCCATTAACGGCTTTTTGCCCTATAATATAACCAACAAAATCACAATTGGAAAAATGCGGATTTTATGAAAATATTATTTTTCGTACAGGTTCGCAAAGTCACTCCCTTGATAGCCGCATCTTTTTCAATTACCGTGTAACAGTCTTTTGATATTTTTCATTTCATCGCGGAAAGACTTTGCTTTTTCAAACTGAAAATTCCTGAATGTCTTGATTTCAAGACCGCTGAATGATTCTTTCATCTTGACGGCCCCATCAATATCTGTCCTGAATATGCGCAGATCCCGCAGCATGTTCAATGTTTCTTCATGCGGATGGCCGAATGAATTATCACGGCCGACGCTGATAACCGCGGCCTCAGGAGGGACCTCTTTAAGAAAGGATTCACAGGCAGATGTCCTCCCGCCATGATGAGGGACCTTTATGACATCGCATTTAAGCCATCCCCGCAGATGGATGATGTCTTCTTGCGCCTCTTTCTCTATGTCCCCGGTAAAGAGAAAAGATGTATGGTTTCCCGCGATCTTCAGTACCAGCGAATCGTTATTTTCCGAAACACATTCGTTCTTGTTCATTGTATAGAATTCAGGGTATGGGTGCAGGACATGCATTTTATATCCGAATCCCTCGATTACGTCTCCTCTACCCAATGAGCGGTGTTTGATATCAATCAGGAAGTCAGGCAATATAATCCGGCCGTTGTCCCAGAGTTCTTCCACCTTGAATTTTTTTGTAAGGTAATCCGATCCGCCGGTATGGTCGGGGTGAATATGGGAGAGGATCAGAGCATCAATAGTCTTCTTCCCCCTATATTTAATGAATGAAGCCGTTTCCCTGCCTGTTTTTCCTGTATCTATTACTATGGTTTTTCCGTCAGGAAGTTCAACAACCGATGAATCTCCCTGCCCGACGTCGAGGAAAGTGGGAGTGAGGCTTTTTTTATCGGAGATCGACAATAAAAAACAGACTGCTAAAGGGATAAAAGGAATTAACAGTAATTGTTTTCTTTTGTCGAACAGGAAATAGAATAGAAATCCGGCATAAAAAAACACGATTATTATCGGCGGGAAAGCCGGTATCTTTATGTCGGCGAACGGTATCCCGGAAAACAATCTCACGAGAAAAATACTTGCATCGGAAACCACGGACACTACGGGAGTAGTTATGAAGTGGCCTGTAATTAGGAACATAAAAGATGAGATCACGGACAGAGGTATAAGTATGAAGCCTATCAATGGGGCTATGAGGAGATTCGATACGGGAGAGATTATCGAGAAATAGTGGAAATAATACGCCACCAAAGGCGCGGTGCCGATTGACGCCGAAAAGGTCATCAATGAAGCGTCTTTTATGTATCCGACGATTTTCCTTTCTTCTTTTTTATCGTCTTCGCCGGACCGAACCGAAAAACCGATGAATAACACCGCAAGGAAAGAAAGCTGGAGTAAACTACCCTGCGGCAGAGACCGCAGGGCGTTCAAAAGAACGGATGCGGGCGGCAGAGTTTGCAGTTCCAAGATAAGGAGTAATAGCAGTAGGAGCATGGACTGCGATAGGTTTGTTTACCGAACCCTTTAAGGCAATATTAATGCTGGCGTTAAGATCAGCGTTTACGGTAAAACCACAGGAAAGACAGGAAAAAACGGATTGAGACTTCCGGTTGGACTTAGAGATAAAGCCGCATGCGGAACAGGTCCGGGATGTACTGCGGGGATCAACCGTGATAACCGGAATACCCGCTATCTTGGCTTTGTATCCGATAAAACTGTCCAACTGGAGGAAAGACCAACTGCCAAGCCGTTGCCTATCTGCCTTACGAAACCGTGTCCGAAAGCTTATGCCCTTCAAATCTTCAAGGGCGATGGCTCTCTCCGTGTCTTTGGCCATAGCAACGATCTTCTTACTGATGCAGTGATTCACATGTTTTCTGAATCGCGCTTCTTTCTTGGCAATCTTTTTAAGATGTCTCTTAGCGGACTTAGAACCACACTTCTGGAGGTCCCTTCTAATCTTGGACATGCGTTCTCTGACAGCATCGACCTGTTTACCGGAAAATGTCTCGTTATCCGAAGTGTGGGCTATGCTAACGATGCCCTTATCGACACCAAGTATCCCTATTGGAGTGAACGGGGTGCCGTCAGGCATTTCTATAACTACGTTCAAGAAGAACTTGCCGTTCTCAAGGGTAAGGTCGGCCTGTCCTCTCATCCTGTTTTTATCGAGGGAAGCATAAGGTCCCCAAAAGACAATAGGGACTTTCAGTCTACCATCCACGGAAAGCATGGAGGCAACCTCAAGATTCTTGAAAGACAGAAGCCGTTGGTCATAAACAACTGCAGAGTATTTCTTGAACTTATGCAGCACTTTCTTATCAGTGCGATAGGACTGAGATACTTTATCGATCGCGCGCACACAGAGCTGAGAAGAAAGAGGAAATTTGTCACGAACCTCTCTATAGACAAGATGGTGGAGCGGAACTTGGCTGAACTTGTTATTTTCAAAAGCGACCTTCGATATATAGTTGCAGGCATCATTAAAAGTTGCCATGGTCTTTTTGAGCGATTGATACTGGTTCGCATTTGGAAGAAGCTTAACCTTAATCGTAAGTTTCATGTGTTTAGTATAGGATATTTTTTATCCATGAGCAAGTCTAAAACAAATAGGAGGATGGCTCCTCCCTGTAGCAGAGACTACAGGGTGTCCGCCACACAATTTTAATGAAGGGCTGAACAAGGATTCCGGGTCCCATACAACTATTACAAATGCGGCAAAAACCAGTGAATTAAGCCAGAAGCCTTTCCTGCCTATAAGAAGTCCCAGGAGGACTATGCTTATCATAATAAATGACCTGACCGCCGGAATGCTCGCGCCTGAAAGTCCGAGATATGCAAGCATAAACGGTAGGCAGAACACGGCGGCGATCTGAGAAGGAGTTAGAAAAACTGTTATCCTCTGAAGGACCCTGTACGGCATTGCGTTAATGAAAAATCTGAACACCCCGAACAACAGCACCGAGAAGATACCGAAATGGCTGCCTGAAATGCTGAGGATATGCGTCAACCCCGTTATACTAAAAGCATCTTTCGGTTCTTCGCTGATATTTGCCGTCTCGCCTGTTGTTATCGATTCAACAAATGCTCCCGAATCCTTCCCTAAATTCTCTTCGATGAATGAATTGACTCTGTATCTGTTTTTTTCGATCATCGAATGCAAAGACAACCTTTGATTTCCTGAATTACGCACCTCTAAAAGGTTCGCATAAATATCGTCCCTTACCTGCTGCCCCGGATTAAGTCTTTGCCTGCTTCTTAATAATTTGACAATAAAATCATACTCAGTCCCCGCATCCAGCTTTTTATCCGAAAACAACATGATTTCTTTTCCGTCCAGCGCATCGATCTTCTCGCCTGCCACGGAATTCACTGCCGACTCTACGGAAAAGGGTTGCCTGACAGTACCTGCTTCGGTCTTTACCGGATATGAACTGCAAATACCCTTTACCTCGACATTATCTTTGATATGTGGGACATCGTGCGAAGGTTCATAACGCAAAAGGGCGTATAGTACCCCCGAAAGGATGAAAATAATCTGGGAGGAGGTGGTCATAGTGGCCACCCCCTCCCAACAGAACGGCTCGTACCGGCCAGGTAAGCCGCTCTTCGATCGGTGTTGAACATTTGTTCCAGAGTTTCCTCCGTGACTTCTCGCTTCGTTAAAGATTGCCGGGTTGTGGGTGGCTTTCCGCCGAGAACCGGACCTCTGCTGACCTCTTGGATTTATCCAGTCGGTATCTTCGAAAGATTCGAGTATCCCCACTTGGTTTTCTGGTTCCTTCTTTACCTCAACACTAATTCGGCTCTTTACCGGTGTCACTAACACCTTTCGTCCACAGCTTCCCATATCCCAATCACAACTTCGGGATATCCAGGCATGATGCAGCTACCTGCAACTTCCTGATCGTCAGGGTTTTATCCTCCACTCTGTTACCAGGCTTCATCGGCCCTGAGTTATAAGTACTACCTGTGGATCTGCCACCCTCTGCACCCTTCCCGCTTCGGGTTCTCCTATTCGGTACGGTTTTATAGCGTTAATGACAGCTTCTAACGCCAGCGCAGTAGGGCTTCCCCGGGTAAGACGCACCACCTCACCATATCCCGTCCGGCTTCACGTCGGTTCGATTCTTCCGGATATCAGGCCTCGCCTATTCACGCCAGCTCGACCTTCTCCCCAACGCCATATAGCCGGATCGCTGTTCGCTACGGTCGGGTAGGACACAGGTGCAGTAGGTTTAGGCCAAGGACTTTCTGTTTCCCGCCCTTTCGTCTGCGGGTGCCAAAGAACCTCAGACCATGCTCCCGTTTCCTACATCCCCCACTATAATCCCGGACAGCGGGTTTTCCCCGATCCGGTTTGAAACGGACACTATCCCACCAGCCTTCCCTCATACACCTGCAAGCTTAAGTGATGGCACACATACACTTGCCATGTACGGGTTTGCTGTATGGCTCACCCTATATTAGGCAGTACAGTTCACGGACGCTCTGTGTCGTCCATTGCTACCTTGAACATAAGGCGCATCCGCCCAGGGCTCCTTTGCTCTGCAGACATTATATCCGCTTCATCGCTACTACAAGCCCATGCGCCAATCCTGTTGGCTCTCACTCCTACTTCGGTTTTATCCTTATAAGGAGTGCCCTTTCCGCTTGCTGCCATCCACGGCTGCCAATCAGCACCTTCTCGACTTTATGCTGTTTCTCTTTCCCGAAGTGCCATGCCCCCTATGTCGGCGGGTCACCAGGTGCTCATAACCAGTTCTTCCCTGATGACTACGGCCTTCACCTCCATGTACAGGCTCGGCTTCCCGCAACAACCTCACAAAACGGTTTCATGTGAGGGCAGATTTCGCCACGGCAGGCATTCCTTTATGTTACAGCCCTCCGGTTTGCTCGCCTCCCTGACCGTTCGGCACCGCTATACGCAGCACCTGGAGACTTCTACACCTGAGCTTCCTGCCAATTCGTTACCTCCTTGGCAGTCAGGTATGCTATCCGGCTGACTGGTCAATTGCCGGAACTGGTCTTCCACCAGTAAGAGATACATCTTTGTCGACTGCACTACATGGTTTCTGCCTCATGCTTCCTCCGGACATCCCGTTTCTGGCAATGCCCTTGCCTTGTTGGCGTTGTCCTTCCGTCCGGTAACGGTGAACTTTTACTTCCGGCATTCCTGCCAGAAGGACGGCGCGTGCGTCATGCCGGGCGCACATAAACCTCCCGGCCGCAGAGACGGCGGGGTATCTCGGAAAACTCTCACCAGCGATGGCATCTTTAAATTTTGAACAGTTTTAGCTGACCTGTGCGCCGCTCTATTTCAGACTTATCCAAAGTCTGATTCCTTATGTATCGCTTAATCACTTCTTCATTTGTTGCATCCCCGACCGTTCCTATGTCCTTGCCGTCACTCCAGAATTCTCCACCCCACAATTCTACTTTCTTCATCTTCGGAAATTCTTCGAATACTCGTTTCGCCGTTATCGACTTAATTACGTTCAGCACCTGACTCGGGCTATATTGCGGTTGAGCACCGCAGAAGATATGTATATGATCCTCATCAAATCCAATTTCATCGATTACAATATTGTACCGTTCAGTAATTCCCCTCATTGTCTCTCTGATACATTTCTCAACTTCCTCATTCAACAAAACCTTACGGTACTTTACAGCAGTCACCAAATGGTATCGAATCTTATAGACCGCATGAGGCCTCTTTCCCAGTTCCATTGTAACAGCATTATAATCCCCCAAACCCCCTTTTCAAAAGGGGCTTCACGGTTTCCCCCCCGCAGAGACAGCGGGGTATATAATTTAATCAATAGAAATCTTCTTTGCATACAGAGATAGATAGAGGCAAGCAAAAAAACAATAACAGCTGTAAAAGGAAAATAGTTGAACGAATAAAAAAGGACAACTCCTGCAAGGAAAGGAATGAAGAAAAGCATTAACTTAAAAGTACAATTAGAAAAATACGTTTAAACAATATCTTCATTATGCCGTTCAAATCATTTTTTCTTTGATAACCTGTGCAATGTCATTCCCGATTTTTGTGATAAGCTTCAGGCTTTCGCCCTCGATCATCACCCTGACCTTCGGCTCCGTCCCAGAAGCCCTGACCAAAACTCTCCCCTTTCCGGCAAGTCTTTTTTCTGCGGCCTTTATTGCATCCACGATCTCGGGAATTGCATTAATATCCTGCCTATGTTCTACCTTAACGTTTGTCAGGATTTGGGGATAAAGTTTAATATCCTGAGCAAGTTTCGATAAAGAAACATCTCTTCTTTTCATTAGATACAATATCTGGATTGCCGTGAGAGGACCGTCCCCGGTTGTATTGTTATCGAGAAAAATAATATGCCCTGACTGCTCGCCTCCGAGGTTGTAACCACCATCGAGCATTCTTTCCACAACAAATCTGTCTCCCACCTTCGTCCTCACAAGTTTTATATCATTCATTTCAAGATACTTTTCAAGACCGAGGTTGCTCATTACCGTTGATACTACGGTATTCTTTCTGAGCATTCCCGTCCTTTTCATCTCTGCAGCCCACATACCCATGACCTTATCGCCGTCGACAATCCTGCCCTTTTCATCACAGCATATTGTCCTGTCGGCGTCCCCATCGTGCGCAATGCCGATATCCGCTTTATGGAGCTTTACGGTATTCTGCAGTTCTTCGACATATAAAGAACCGGATTTTTCATTGATATTTATTCCGTCGGGGTTGTCATTGATCGAGATCACATCCGCGCCCAGTTCACGCAAAAGCAAGGGGGTGGTCCTGTATGCAGCTCCGTTCGCGCAATCAACGACGATCCGCAGGCCTTCAAACGTCACTCCCTTCGGTATCGTTGATTTTATATATTCAATGTACCGCCCGGTCGCATCATCAAGGCGAAAGGCCTTACCGATATCCGAACCCTGCGGCCTGTTTTCCAAAAGCCTTTCATCAAGAACAAGCGCTTCAATCCTTCTTTCGATTTCATCGGGCAGCTTAAATCCCTCGGAAGAAAAGAACTTGATACCGTTATCTTCAAACGGGTTGTGTGAAGCGGATATTGCGATACCTGCATCCAGCCGCAATGTCCGGGTAAGGAATGCGATCCCGGGGGTAGGGAGAGGTCCTACAAGTGTGACATTCATGCCCATTGAACATATCCCGGAGGTGAGCGCGCTCTCAATCAAATAGCCGGACAGCCTCGTGTCCTTTCCGATTAAGATCATATTCCTGCCGTGTTTTTCCCTTAATAAGAATGCAATGGCCATCCCTACTTTTAAAACGGTCTCTGGCGTCATGGGATGCCTGTTCACAGTGCCCCTTATCCCGTCTGTGCCGAAAAGTCTCATCTTTTCCTCGCTCCGATTATAACTTTAACAGTAACTTCATTTACCTTCGATCTTATATTCTTTCCTGTTAAGTCTATTTTCATGTCCTGAGACAACGACTCATTATATCCTGTTATGTCGAGCTGCTCTGTTTTTATCGTATTTATTTTGAATACCTCAGACCTCGTGCCTTCGATCACCACGTACTGGGGCACGGGCTCGACAGATTTCAAATAAAATCCTTTTTCAGGTTCACCGGTAATGACAGGCAATACCCTGACGGTTTTCGTTACAGTTTCTTCGGTTACGACTTTTACACTGGCAGGATCAACATTTGTAATAGTAATCGCATGAGGGAGCTTTATGTCTTCCCGGTTTATGTAATAAATCCCCTCCCCTCTTTTTGCTTTACTGAGATCGACAAGTACCCTGACATCGGACGGCTTGATATTCTTAATAAGCCTTTCCTGTCCTTTTATACTGAGGGCAACTGTATTGGCGCTGTGATTGACCATCTCGAATCCGGAGGGAATATTCTTAAACTCCAAAGGGACGTCAATCGACATTTCCGACTGTCCGCGGGAAGTTACGAATATCCATAACACCATAGACAACAAAACAGCCGCTATCTTAAGCCCGAGGTTATCAAAAAAGAATTTTCTCATTTCTTCGCCTTTGCAGTAAACAAATCCGTAAGAATATCCCTGAGCGTCCCCATATCGAGATGCGTATCGAGCTTTCCGTTGATGGCCATAGATATGGTACCTGTCTCCTCTGAAACGATAATGATTACGGCGTCCGTTTCTTCCGAGAGCCCCAGCCCTGCGCGATGCCTTGTCCCCAGCGCCTTATTAACATCAGGACTCATCGTTATCGGCAGGAAGCAACCCGCGGCCACAATCCTGTTACCTTTTATAACGACAGCCCCGTCATGTATCGGCGATGTCGGATGAAATATGCTGAGGAGGACTTCTTTAGAAACCTTTGCGTCCAGGGGTGTTCCGATCTCAACAAAATCTTTCAGGCTTGTATCTCTTTCAATAGCAATCAATCCGCCTATCTTCCTGTTCGCAAGGGCAACGGTGGCCCTGACAATCTCTTCAAGCGACTTGAGTTCTTCCGCGGAGGTGAGTGTCCGAAGAAACTGCGTCTCTCCCATCTGGGCCAATGCCCTTCTTATCTCAGGCTGGAAAAGGATAATTACCGCGATGACTATCTGCGCCCAAAAGCTCTGTATCAGCCAGTCTACAGTATACAGCTCGAAATACCTTGAAAGCAGTGACGCCAGGAGCAGCACTCCAAGACCCATAAGCATATGCGCTGCTTTTGTACCCTTTATAATAAGAAGAAGACGGTAGAGTATAATCGACATTAAGATAATGTCTACGATATCCTGCCATCTTATCTGTTTCAGTAGTTCCATTAAGCGCTGTGCTTAATATCATAACATACAGGAGCTTCAAACAATAGGCGGCTTTGGAATTAACAACAGTGATGTCGTCTCAATGATAAAGATAATTTGACAAATAAAATATTGATCAGGTATTGTTAATGATACCTATCGCGGGGTGGAGCAGCCTGGTAGCTCGTCGGGCTCATAACCCGAAGGTCAGAGGTTCAAATCCTCTCCCCGCCACCAATGATATCAAGGGTTTGCAGAGATGCAAGCCCTTTTTTATTTGATTTTAAGCCATTCTACAGAGATCATAGCTCGCAAATCGTTATTAGACAAGCGATTGACAGTACCATTGAAATATTATTTTTCTAACCCCTTTAGGCCAATTGGCCCACAACCGGCCCATTACCGGCCCAAGATTTCTGCTGAAGGGTTGATATTGCTTGCTTTGCGGTGTATAGTAGTGAAAATCTCATAAAAATATGGGGAGGGATTCAAACTTGCAGGACGGTAGTGAAAAAGTGGGGTTAAACCTCCCACCGCCTTCGAAGAATTATGGCAAAAAAAAAGATAAAAAAGACCAGCCTATTATCTCGATGAATAAAGAGGAGAGAGAAGAAGTCTGGGATGATGTGTATCTTAAGGAAGAAGGCATCGTCCTCGAATTCGATTCAGAATCCAAGACCGGCAAAATCAAATCCCTGCGGGATAATGCTGTTTACAACATCGACTCCCGTGAATTGGTCAGAACACTACTTGAATTGCAGTCCGGCGACAAGGTTCTCTTTGCGCCATTTGAAGATCCTGATGGAAATGACTATGCAAGGATCGTTAGAATAATTGAGCTGAATACGTAAGAGTGAGTTAATCCCTCGCTTTTCTTACGGTCAATGTGCCTATCACCATCGGTAACCCCAGCAAGCACAACTACAGCATCATAAATTGTATTAGGGGTAAAGGTGTCATCTATTTCCCAAAGCTTCGAGAAAATATATCCTGCAAAAGTAATACTTTATTAGATAAAAAAATATCATGAGGAACAGGGTTAGTTGTTGAGCTTCGTTTTTTTATAAAGATGAGTAAAACAAGTCCCAAGAAAACCAGAGCAGAGGGTTTATTCTTACGTCCGGAACTTGGCAATATCCTGTATTTCCATTCTACTTTTTAAGTGTTTTCAAATCAGAAGGCAAATCCTTCTCGCAAGACGATAAAGCATCCATACATTGATTTTCACAAGAACTGTCTCCACATTTTGCCAAACATGAATTGAATTTTTCAGAACACGCATCTGCAATAGCTATTTGTCTCTCCCTATGGGCTTCATCATCTCCACTATATTTTTTTGATTTGCCATATTTTTCTTTATCTTTAAGAACTTTTTCATATAATTTATTTGGTTCTTGCTTTTTCGAACACCCAATATGAAGAGAAAATATGAATAAAGCACATACAAATATCACAAAAATATTATTAAAACGCATAATCTCCTCCTGTGCGACATTTTTTAAAAGCAGTCTAAATAGAGTCTGTTTATAAAGTCAACCGCTTATACTACAATAGGTTACATCGTTTAACGATAAAAATCAAAATAAGGCGAAAGGGAAGAGATGAAGAAGATACTGAACGACCTGAAGCTGAAACTTGAAAAGACGAACTGGACATTAGACCCGGAGTTGGCATTGATAGACACAGTGTTAGAGCAGCACCCGGAGCTATTGGAGATAGTGAAGGGATATAATCGGGATAGGGAAGGACAGCGAGATAGGACGGCAAGATAGCCTGACAGCAGAGCAGATAGTGAGAGCGGCTCTTTACAAAGAAATAAAGAAACTGGACTATCGTGAACTTGAATATGCCCAACACTAAAGAACATCGTCACGAGCGGCCACATGGAGAGCCGACTTAAGAAATGGAGGAGCTGTCATGGACTGGTGCAGTCGGAAGGTCCTGAGTTGGAGACTCAGCAACACCCTTGATGTTGATTTCTGCGTAGAAGCCCTCAAGGAAGCTCTGGCAAAATACGGTAACCCAGCAATCTTCAACACGGCTAGGGTAGCCAGTTCACGAGCCTTGAGTTTACTCAGATACTCAATGACGCCAATGTGAATCTCTATGGACGGCAAAGGACGGTGGCGGGACAACATTATGGTCGAGCGGCTATGGTGCTCACTGAAGTACGAGTGTATCTATTTGCATGCATTTAAGACAGGCGGCGAGACAAGGAAAGGCATCGATAAGTGGATCAGGCGTTACAACGAAGAGCGTCCTCATTCTTCTCTTGACGATAAAACGCCGCATGAGACATACTGGAACCTGCCAAAAGCAGGTTATCCGATAAAACTGGTGGCATGATGGATGGTGGGTTCCACCTTAAGTCAGCCCCAACACTGTCCAACCAATGGGGTCCACTTCTATTCTCTATTATTTTCCAAAGACTGCTTTAATAATTTCAATTAAATCATCTCTGAACATCCTTTTACAAAAAGAAGATAAGGATGATCATGAAAATGGGAATGGCGTATCAACAGACTATAGATAATGTGGTATCGTGACATATCAGGGGTTAACTATTCCCTTTATTCTGGGATAGTGTAGCTTTAACATTAAAACTCTTCATGAAGGAAATCTCTTTATTATTTGAGTGGTATAAATTATAATCGAAAAAGCTGAAAAATGACATCAATGGAGAATATGTTGTATTTTAAACAACGATACTGAACCAAAGCCTCAATGGTTAGAAAGTCTTATTATGATAGCTTTTTGAAGAATATTAGAAGTGAGCTGTTAATCTTTTTAACTGCTTAAGGACTGAATTTACGCATGGAACTGTTAAATGATCAAAAAAAAATAAATCGTTTCTACGAGGATTTTAGTTTGCGAAATGGACTTTGGCATCCACAGGGGGAGGCGAACCTAATCCATTATACCGACGGCGACGACACAGAGACTTATCTTTCCCAAGTTTTGCATGATGCCAAGGATTTGAGTAGTTGTTCACCAGAATTAGTTCTTGCTATCAGGGATTGGCCATCCTTGTATCATCTTTCGTCGGAAAGAGCTAATCTACTGAGAGGTCTGCAGATTGTCAAAGAAGCTAACATTCTGGAATTAGGCAGCGGTTGCGGTGCTTTAACTCGGTATCTTGCTGAAAACTATGCCCATGTGACCGCAATTGAAGGAAGTCCGATACGCGCCAAATTGACACAATTACGTTGCAAAGATTTGCATAATGTAGATGTGATTGTATCCAATATTGATGCTGTGTCATTTGCAAATACCTTTGATGTTGTGACACTAGTAGGTGTTTTGGAATATGCAACTCTATTTTGGCGTGGTAATGGTAACCCATATGAACAACTTTTGCTAAAGTCGTTTGACATGCTATCAGAAAATGGAGTCTTGATACTTTCTATAGAAAATAAATTTGGTATCAAATATTTTTCAGGTTGCAGAGAAGATCATCTAAATCATTTGTTTGTTGGAATTGAAGGCTATCCAGATAACAATACAGTGATGACGTTTAGTAAATATGAGCTTGAAGCCATGATTCGTAAAGCTGGGTTCAGACATTCCCAATTTTTGCTCCCTTTCCCCGATTATAAAATTGTTTCTACCGTAATAAACAGTGAATATACTTCACATAGTAGTTTCCTAAAGTATAATCTGATCGATTGGTGCCGGCAAACGTCTCAAGATTACAGCAAAGAGCGTTACTACCTTTTTAATGAGCATCTCGCGCTTGCCAATTTTGCCACCAGCAACCTATTCACAAACTTTGCCAATTCATTCCTCGTTATAGCCTGGAAGAATTATACCCCGATGAAAAGCTCTGTCGCGAAAGTAAGGTGGATAGCCCAAAAATTTAATACTATGCGACGTGCAGAGTACCAGACAAGCACTGTTTTAGAAAAAAATAATAGTAAAGTGATAATACGGAAAAGACGCTTAAATGATAATCAACTGTCGGACTTATCTTTGCTCAAACATTTAATTACGCCAGAGAGTAAATATTTATTAGGTAGAATCTCCTTGTCATATCTAATGTTGAGAGCTCTTAGGCAAGTTTCTGATGCCGAGGACTCTTTTTTGAAAGTTATTGAGCTATGGATCAATTTTTTGAAGAAAAAAACCAAAAGATGCGACAATAGACTTCCAGCAGATTATCTCGATTGCATACCAGACAACCTACTGATGGACGAGAAGGGTAGACTTAAATATATAGATGTTGAATGGCGTTGGAGTGAACCTGTTCCTTTAGATTGGGTTATTTTAAGGGGCTTGTTAGGATTTTGGTTGAATTATAAATATTGGATCGATCAAACACTAATGAAAGGCAATTACAAATTCTACGAATTTATTAACCGGTGTTTGGGGCATGTGGATATGAATATTGAACAAGAAAGATTATTGGAATTAATTATGCTGGAGAAGCGGCTGCAAGAGATGGTTGTTCTAAGTCATCCGCTTGACTTCAATTTTCTTCTTGAAACTACTTTTTCATCTAATGAAACTTGCTTGAGATGAAAAATATAAAAGCTATTAGTCTCTTCATAATTCTAATGGCTTGCTCGTGCGTATTCCCCAGCTAGAATGAATTTGGAACATTAATAATAGAAATAGAGCAAACTCTGTCATTGCTCATTGTGGCCCAGAAATAGGACCTAAGCAGCATAAAGGAGAAAACAATGAGATTAGAGAATAGAGCACCAGATAATAATTTTTCTGCTGGTCTTATTAGAGAGCGTGACCACTCTGAGAACGAACCATCGAGAAAGACCAATAATACCTATGATATTTTAATTCCAATCCATAATGCCTATGAATATGTGAAACAATGCATAGAGAGTGTTCTAAAATATACGCCGCCAATTCATTCTGTTATTCTTCTTGATGATGCGAGCACAGACCCACAAATCCGTCCCTTGTTATTATCATTTGAGAAAAGTTACGAGCATGTTAAGTTTTATGAAAGCAAAAAAAATATCGGTTTTGTGAAAAATATAAATCGAGGTCTTTTTTTGTCGCATAATAATGTTATTATTCTCAACTCAGATACCGTAGTAACGCCCCATTGGCTGGAGAGATTGGATCAGTGTCTGAGAAGTGATTCATCAATCGGTATAATCTCGCCTTTATCCAATAACGCTACAATTTTGTCCGTTCCGATAATGAATACTAATAATAAACTGCCTGAAAGTGTCACGCCTGAGATTTTTGCGGAGATAATATCTAGTTGTTCCCAAAAAGAATATCCAGACATCCCTACAGCTGTAGGTTTTTGTATGTTGATCGCTCGCAAGACATTAGATAAGATAGGTCCATTTGACATTTCTTATGGCTTGGGTTATGGGGAGGAAAATGACTATTGTTTGCGAGCGTTACAATTAGGAATTAGAGTAGTTTGTTGTGACGATGCATATGTTCATCATTATGGAGAAGCATCTTTCGGGAAAATAGACGATATCCATCAAAGACGGCAAAAGAACTTTGAGCTGTTAGGACGGCGCTGGCCAAGTTATCAAGAGGAGGTTTTTGGCTTTTGTAGAAAAAATCCTCTTAGGATAATTCAAGAAAGGATTGCTGCTGCGCTTCATAGACATTTGAATCCTTCAGAAAAGCGCCCTCATATATTACACGTGATACACGATTTCAAATTCAATGTTCCAGGTGGAACCGATCTACATACCGGCAATATTATAGATGGCCTAGCATCTCGATACCGCTCAACGGTAATTTCCCCACTTCGCCAGCCAGAGCTTTGGAGTGACATGTCTGAAGAGCGTACAAAAAATAATATTCGAATTTTACAATTGCTCAGGAAAATGCAGAAATCAATGAGTTCTTTAATTGTTTCCCCGCTGAGCTGAGGAACGAGATCATAGAAGAAAATTTTAGGCGTCTACTTGCCGGAAGTGATTATGATATTATTCATTTTCAGCATTTAGGCAGATGGGCTACGCTATATTTACCTTTCATCGCGAAATCCCTGGATAAGAAAGTCGTTATTTCCATTCACGATTATTTCTTTTTATGTCCTGAACATAATCTTGTTCTTCCTCAAATTATTCGCTGCGGAAAAATACGAGCAAATTGGCAAGATGAAACATGTCTTCTCTGTCTTTCGCAGAAAAGGCATGTCTTAAATTACAATAATGTTAAGAATTTGAAAGATTATCTGTCTGATCGCTTTGAAATAATTAAAGATATAATGCAAATTGCTGATGTAATAGTTGCTCCCTCCGTAACGGTGACTGAACATTTCATTAAAGCCTTTGGAGAATCAGTAAGAGAAAAAATGCAAGTGATTCCTCATGGTGTCAATGTGACAGGCCATTGCAGAAGACCTCAAAGATCAAATGTTTTCAAGGTGGGATTTTCGCGGAAATATAACGATAGAAAAGGAGCAGTGGTACTTCTTGAAACTATTCATAGACTTCGGGATAGGCCATTCCACTTCGAAAATGTTCGAACGATCGAAGAACGTTTCAGGTCTTATGCGGAATCATTAAACCTCAAAATTCGCGGCACTTACTCAGCAAAAAATCTTCTTCCCTTTTAGAGCAGGTAGACTTAGTTTTGATTATTTCTGTCTGGGCGGAGACATTTTGCCTGACGTTAAGTGAGGCACAGGCTCTTGGTGTCCCCCTGATAGTATCAGATATTGGTGCATTAAGAGAACGAATTATTGATGGTAAAACAGGCTTTCTTATTCCTCCAGGTGATTCTAATGCTCTTGAAATGAGGCTTCGTGAATTAGCGAATGATCCAAATTCATTACAACCAATAATAGAAGGGCTGAAGAATATAAAAATAAAAACCTTGAATGAAAATGTCGTGGATTATCATAGATTGTACTCCGAGTTATTGGGAAACGAAGGCGATATTCAACCGTTTTCCACTCCCGATACATCGGAGTCAGGGGAAACAGAAGTCCCATCATTTCGTTCGTTGCTTCAAAAAGGGCTTACCTCCATCGTCATCCTTACCTACAATGAACTCAGTTACACAAAGAAATGTATAAGGAGCATACAAAAACACACTCCCATCGCTCACGAGATCATCTTTGTGGATAATGGCTCCAGGGACGGTACGGTGAGATGGCTGAGAAATCTTGTCCAGGAGAACTCAAATTACAAGCTAATCGAAAACGAGAGAAATCTCGGTTTTGCAAAAGGCTGCAATCAAGGCATTTTGGAATCTTCAGGCGAATATATCCTGCTCCTTAATAATGACGTGGTCGTTACAGATGGATGGCTTTCAGGTATGCTTGAATGCCTGAACAGCTCTACTGAGACCGGCATTGTGGGACCGATGACAAACAATGTGACCGGGCTACAAAAGATCGAAAACAGCGGCTATGTTTCTGTAGACCATTTTGATGATTACGCTAAATCATTCAGGGAGAGATATAGATATCGCCGCATTCCTTCGGCAAGGTTGGTTGGTTTTTGTATGATGTTCAGACGCAAACTAGTGGAAAGTATCGATCTTATAGATGAACGTTTTGGTACAGGCGGTTATGAGGATCAGGATTACTGCTTGAGGGCAGAATTAGAAGGATACAGGAACCTTATTGCCGGTGATGTATTCATTTAAGAATCATCCGGAAGCAGGAGCTTTATAGGAAGCAGGATAAATTATGCAAAGGATAAAAACTGGAAGATTTTTTCACATAAATGGTC